>NZ_FWXL01000001.1 GCF_900176395.1 Novosphingobium sp. B1
CTCGCGTTCAGCCATCTCTGCTTTGAGCAACTGCGAGAGCATCGGCACTGCAGCGCCGAAGGCTGGAGCGCCTTGCTCGATAAGGTCCCCCACTGCTTGTGCCATGCCATACAACTTCAGCGCCTTGAGCATGACAACAACGGCGGCACTGGCGGGGTCATGACGCATGACGCAGCCCTCCCTCACGCAGGGCATCATAACGTCCGACATTGGCCAACGGCTCTTGCGCAAGGCGCAACGCCTGTGGTGCGTCAATCGGCGCTGCCGGTGGAGCCTTACCGTCGATCAGGCGATGCAGGATGTTGAGGACGTGGGTCTTGGTGGCGACGCCTGCTTCCAGAGCCAGTTCGACAGCGCAAAGCACTGCCTGCTCGTCATGCTGCAGCACCAATGCCAGTATCTCCGCCATCTCCTTGTCTCCACCAGGACGGCGCAGGAGCTGGCTTTGCAGCTGCTTGAAGGCCTCTGGGAGCTGCAAGAAAGGCGCGCCATTACGCAGTGCCCCCGGCTTGCGCTGGACTACTGCCAGATAGTGCCGCCAGTCATAGATTGTCCGCCCTCTGGTGTGGTGAGATCGGTCGATAATCCGAGCATGTTCGCACAGGATCTGACCTTCGGCCGCCACCACGATCCGCTCGGGATAGATCCTGACGCTAACCGGGCGGTTGGCAAAGGATGCTGGGACGCTATACCGATTGCGTTCAAAGCTGATCAGGCAGATCGGTGACACCCGCTTGGTGTGTTCGACAAAGCCGTCGAAGGTCCGCCCCAGTGGCATCAGAGCGCCAACCTCAGCGGCATGTACATCGGCTACGGTGCCGGGCAAGTTACCGTGCTGGATCTCGCCCCATTGTGCGATGCATTGCTCTTCGAGCCAGGCATTGAGCGCATGGATATCCGGGAAGGCGGGCAACTGCTGCCACAGCCGCCGCCGCGCATCCTGGACATTTTTCTCGACCTGCCCTTTCTCCCACCCCGAGGCCGGATTGCAGAACGCAGGCTCGAACAAATAGTGGCTAGCCATAGCCGTAAAGCGCGCGTTGACCTGTCGGGCCTTTCCCTTGCCGATCTTGTCGACCGCAGTCCGCATGTTATCGAAGATCCCGCGCTGCGGCACACCGCCCAGCACGCGGAATGCCTGCGTCAGCGCATCAAACAGCATCTCATGCGTCTGAAGCGGATAGGCCCGCACGATGAACGCCTTGCTATGCGATAGCTTGGTGTGGGCAGCCTGTAGCTTGACGCGCTCACCGCCAAGAATGGCCCAATCTTCGCTCCAGTCGAATTGGAATGCTTCACCGGGCTGAAAAACCAAAGGCACGTATGTTCCGCGCCCGCTGGCCTGCTGTGCCAAGAGACGGCCAGCCTTCCAATCACGCACATAGGCAGCGACCCGATTGTAGGATCCCTCATAGCCCAATGCGACTAAATCGGCGTGCATCTGCTTCGCAGTGCGCTTCTGCTTGCGCGATTTGCCAGCCTCGATTTGCAACCAACCCGTCAGCTTCTCAGCAAACGGGTCTAGCTTGCTCGACCGGTCAGGTACCTTGAACTGCGGCACCACAGTATCCGCGCGCAGATACTTGCGGATCGTGTTGCGCGACAAACCGGTGCGCCGCTCGATCTCACGAAGCGAAATCTTATCACGAAGGCGCCACCGGCGAATTACACTCAGTAAATCCATGTCGATCACTCCCGATACCCCAGACTGGTCAGCCAGGGGCGGGTTCAAACATGGGTCAATTCTCAGTGGAAATTTATGCCCCTACCGGGTCAATTCTCAGCGGAAATCTACACGTCACGCGCATCATGACAGAGCACTTCGGGGGGAGCGATGCTCTCGGGCGTTGGTCAGTTCGTGACGCCCATGCAGCTACCGAGCTGGCACAGGTTCAATACCTGCGAGCAGCAGATCAGATCCTGCTCTCGGCGTCGATCGACGATGCGGAACAGTTCTTCTGCTCCCTCGATGCCCGACTGCCGACCCAGACCAATCGCAGCGACGAGCAGATCGAATGGCAGCAGTTCGCGACGCCGCCGCGCCTTGCTTGGCTTGCCGCCCGAGCCTGCGCGCTGGCAACTGACGAGCTTGTGCTCGAACCCTCGGCCGGAACGGGCATGCTCGCGGTGTGGGCCGCCAAGGCTCGCGCGCGCCTTGCCCTCAACGAAATCTCGCCGCTTCGCCGGGACTGCCTGAATGCCGTGTTCCCGGCTGGCGCCGGGGCGCTGGCACTCTCCTCGCTCGCCGCCTTCGCTCAGGGCCACGCGCTCATGATCAACGTGAGCCCCAGCCTGCCCTACTGGGCCCTCTGGGTGACGCGCGGGGCGGCCGTGCACCGCGGGGATATCATCCTATTCGATCCGCCTGCTTCCTCGTTGCTGGTGAAGCATTTCGGGGCGGAGCCGAAGCCGTTCGGCAAGCGGGTGAGCGGTGTGCCGGGCGACATCGTCACCGAGCAAAACCGCACCTACTTCGTCAACGGGCAGGCTGTCGCCAAGGCCAAGCTTACAAGCCGCCTTGGCGAACCCCTCGCACTCGGCCCGACGGGCCGCGTTCCGCAAGGCTGCTATTTCGTCACCAGCGAACACAAGGACGGTTTCGACAGCCGCTACGCCGCAATCGGTTGGATTTGTGGGCCACGCATTCTCGGGGTCGGGAGGCCGATCCTGTGAGGCTGCTCACCTTTCCCATATGCGCCACTGCGCTTGGCCTCGCCATTGTATCCCAAGCATCGGCTCGCGATTACGGTCAGCACGGCACGGTCTGGCCAGTCATCGAACCGGATCTGCTTCAGCAGATCCATGCCAGGCTTACGCAGCTCGAGAAGACCGGCGAGACCGCTCGCCTCAATGAGGAGCTGAAGCGGCGCACGATCGCCCGGGTCAACCGGCCTGAGCCTGTCGCGGGTGTATCCCTCGCCTCGGCGATACGCAGCTGGCGTTTCGATCCGACAATCACCGTCGAGCGCGACATTGCCGACGACAAGGGCCGGGTCATCATTGCCGCAGGCACGCGGGTCAATCCGCTCGATACCGTGCCGCTGCGGGCTCCGCTTGTCTTCCTCGATGGCGACGACCCGGCCCAGCTCGCCTGGGCCACCCGTCGCTATGCCAGTACAAAGGCCAAGCTCATCCTCGTGCGGGGCGCGCCGCTCGAACTCATGAAAGCCCGCCAGCGGCGGTTCTACTTCGACCAGGGCGGCACGCTGGTGAAGCGCTTCGGCATTCGCGCGGTGCCGGCAACCGTCGAGCAGCAGGGCCGCGCGCTCCTCATCACCGAGCAGCCGGTCATCCGGGCACGCGCCAGCGCTGGCGCCAGTGATGCCGACGCGCTCTCTGCCAATGCTCGCGCAAGGGCCGAGGCGCTGGCGCGGGATGCCATGACAAGCACCAGCGAGGCCGAGGCGCACGCTCGCCGCTTCACCCGTGAGGCCGCCGCAAGTGCCAAGCACGATCCGGCCAGCACCTTCGACTTTGACCGGATGGTGGCCGATGCCGGCACCATGACCAGCGAAGGCATGGGCGATGCGCCAAGGTTTATAGCCTTTGCTTCGCTCTCGATGCCGCCGGCGGCGTTACGGGCAATGATCGACGACGTGGCCATCTGAGCGCGGCAAGGGAAGGCGGCGTCGCCATGGCAGAAGCGCAGCTTGTCGGTGAACAGGTCGCCGATCAGCCGCGCGCATTCCCATGGGGCCCAGCGCGACGGCATGTTGCGGACGGCAAAGTGCCGGACATCGAAAGCATCGGGATAGACGGTCCCGATCTCGGGCACCCCGTCATTGACCTTGCCGGTGGGACGGAACCGCTCGGTCACCAGGCGCATGCGGTCTTCTGCCACGACCAGTTCGATGTCGTGGCGGATTGCCTGGGAGGCGATCGGATCGTTCGGGTTGTAGGGCACCGCATCGTCCTGCGGGGCGGTGGTGGGCGAAGTCAGATCATCGATGACAGCGATCAGCGCTTCCGGCCCGACTTCGACCACGCCGAGATTGAGCGACTTCAGCATCGCCATCAGGCCCTCGCGGGTCTGCTTGAGATCCTCGTTGCTGACCGACTTGGAGGTCGGCACCCCGACCGAGACGATCACCTGGTGATGCCGCGCATGGAAGGGCGCATCCGGCGAGCCAGACTCCCAAACCAGCGAATAGAGCCGCCGCGCCCGGTGCCGGGCAATTGCCTCGTACACGCCGCCCTGGATGTAGCGTGGGGCGAACCACGGGGCGATGATCCTGCTGATGCGCGGGCTTGCAAGGTGGAGCACCTGCAGGCAGGCGCCCGCTGGCAGGCCTTCCGAGAAGAACTGACCGAGGATTTCCCCGGTGCGCTCGTCGGCTCCGATCAGCGGCGTGACCGAAAGGACAAAGCCCTTCGAGCGTGCGTTGAAGTACAGGCGGGTTGCCGGATCATAGACCCGGTAGGGGAGCCAGTCGGAGAGCATATCGACCATGAGCTGCGGACGGGCTTTGTCGGCGTGTTCGGCATCACCCAGCAATCCGCTGAGCAGCCGATCGACGACGGTCTTGAGATGTTCGGCCATCACTTGGGCTCCTTGGGCTGCGAGGTGCTGACGATCGGCTGTTCGCCGTTTCTGACTGCCGGGCGGATTGCAGCTTTCGCGGCTTCAATCGCCGCTGCGCTCGGGAACACCGGAGCGCTCTGCCCCGCCTCAGGCCGAGGGGCTCGATCACGCGGGGGAGGCGACGTGTCGAACCCCTCGACCGCCGGTGCCTTGGCACCGGCAACGGCCTCGCGCGCCGTGGAGGGGAGCTGGGCAAACCCGGCGAGCGCCAGGCCGCCGCCTCGTGCGGGTGTTCTACGGCGTGACGACCTATTCGCCGCTGGGCCAGGGCGACCGCCACGAACGCGCGATCAAGTCGATTTACAAGGCAGCAGGCTGGGATCTCACCGACGAGCGCTATCTGCAGCTCCAGGGGCTTCTCGCGGCCATGCCGCTGACGCTCGCCGACGGGCTCGGTGCCGACATGGAGCGGCTGAAGCGGTTCAAGACCGTCCTGTCGACCACAGCAGCCAATATCGCGCCCATGCAGGGCGAATATCTCGGAAGCGCCCACCCTCACCTGCTGTTCGTCGGTCGGCGCGGCCAGCCCTTCTTCTGGTCGCCGTTCGAGAACGAAGCGGGCAATCACAACGTCGCGATCTGCGGCAAGTCGGGATCGGGCAAATCGGTGCTGCTCCAGGAGATGTGCGCAGCCCTGCGCGGCGCCGGCGCGCAGGTGGTCGTGATCGACGATGGCCGCAGCTTCGAGCACTCGGTCAAGCTGCAGGGCGGCCGCTTTGTCGAGTTCACGATGAAAGCGGGCTTCTGCCTCAACCCCTTCTCGATGATCGACGCAGCCCGCGCCGCCGAGGACGAGGATTATCGCCTCGACTGCTTCGGGATGATCAAGGCGATCGTCGGGCAAATGGCCCGCCACAGCGCAAAGCTGACCGATACCGAGCGCGGATTGATCGACCGGGCGGTCAACATGGTCTGGGCTGAACACGGCGCGGCGGCCACGGTCACGTCCGTCGGCGAGATGCTGGCCAGTCTCGGCCATGACACGGCCGCAGACATTGCGACTGCGCTTGCCCCCTACATGGCTGGCGGAACCTACGGCGCCTTCTTCGAGGGCCAGGCCAGTCTCGACCTCGATGCGGATTTCACCGTGTTCGAGATGTCCGACCTCGCGAGCCGGGAGGATCTGCGCAGCGTGGTGCTCTCCGCGATCATGTTCATGACCAGCCAGGCGATGACGCGCAGCCCAAGGTCGCTGCGCAAGCTGCTGCTGATCGATGAAGCATGGTCGATGCTGAAGGGCGGCTCGATGGGTGAGTTCGTCGAAACCTATGCCCGCACCTGCCGGAAATATGGCGGCGCCCTCGCGACCGCCACACAGTCGCTCAACGACTACTACAAGTCCGACGGGGCGACGGCAGCGCTGGAGAATAGCGACTGGATGCTGATCCTTCAGCAGAAGCCGGAGACGATCGCCGATTTCAAGGCGAGCAAACGCCTCGATATGGACGATCGCACCGAGACGCTGATCCGCAGCCTCAAGCGCTCCGGGAGCGACTATTCCGAGGTGTTCATCAAGGGGCCGGAGACCGAGGCGATCGGACGGCTCGTGCTCGACGACTATTCGGCAACGCTCTTCTCGAGTTCGCCCCAGACCTTCGCCGCCATCGATGCCGAGATCGCCCGCGGCCACCAGCTCGCCGATGCCATCGAGCGCATCGCTCATCCCAACCGCTGACACCTCTTCACCAAAGGATTCTGAAACTCATGCCTCTCCACCTCGTCACCCCGTTCGACCGGACGGATGCGCCCGAAGACGAACAGCCCCTATTCCCGCCGGTGCCGACCTGGCGCTCGCGCATCGCCGATGGCTGCTACATCGTGCTGCGCGGTAGTCTGTTTCTGGGCTCGTCCTATCTGATGGCTCTGGGCCTGACCGCGGTCACGACCGAGGTGACGATCGGAACACCCGTGCCGACACCGATGCCGACACCCACCGGGACGGCGACCTGGCCGAGCGAAAAACGCCCGGATGCCAGACCGATTAGGCCGCCAGCGAGGCTGAGAACCGTGATGATCTTGCCGCCCGAGCCTTCCAGAAAGTCCGTGAACTTCGTGAGGGCAGGGGTGAAGGTCGTGTCAGCGCCGGCATAGGCGGCGCTCGCCGCAAGCGCCGCGATTGCGACCGGGATGGCAATATTGAGGGTCTTGCCGAGACCCTTGACGCTGGCGCGCCTGGGGAGGGTGAGAGACTGCATGTGAAGCTCCGGTTGGAGGGGTGGTCACAGCGTTCTTGCGTTCGCTGTGTGTTCCACATGCATCTAGGAAATGGTCGTAGGAAAGTGTTCAGCGGCAATACCGCCGGGAGGTGGAAGGATGCGGACGCATCTTTTCCCGTTCAACGCACAAAATCGACGATAAAGGCGTAACGTCAGTCATTTTGTGTCGGTGAACGCCGTCCCGCTAGGCGGGATTTGGCGACGAATCGGATAGAGGAACTGATTCGCCTCTAAACGAGATGTTCCGTTTATGTTCTTTTCGTTTTCCTACATGGGATGCTTCGCGTTATGCCTGCGAGTCGCACCAGTGCAGAACCTAGGAGACAACCATGTACCATCCAACCGCCGCCGCCAGACCGGCCAATGAAAGCTTGGCCCGCGTCCTTGCCCATGCGATCGAAGCCGCTGGCAAACCTCGCCACCGGATTGCCAATGAATGCGGCATGCATCGCGAGACCCTGCTTCGCCTTGCGCGCGGCGAGCGGCCTATCGGGCTCGACGAAGCAGCACGTGTGCTCTCCGCCTGTGGAGCCCATCCCCGCGCATCCATGATCCTCGCACTCGCCGGGCAGGAAGATCTCGCCTGCGAGTGGATGCATGGCGAGATGGGCGAATTTCTCGAAGAGTTCTTCACTAGCCTCCCAGTCCATCTTCAGCGGACCCTGGGACGGCGGATTGAGGATCTGCGGCCTCGGTGGGCCAACGGTACCTCACAGCTGGTGGCGCGAATGCTTGCCAAGCACATCGATGATTTTGTGGGGCGCGACATCGCGATGTCGCTGCCGCGGTAAATCCTAAAGTTCGAAGGGGACCGAACCCAAGCCAATGAGATCAACAATGCCGCATGCAACACCAGATGAAATGCACACGCCTCAACCGCCCGAAGCGGTTCCGCCGGCGAGGCTTTTGCGCCTACCGGAAGTGATCGCCCGCGTCGGACTGCGCCGCTCCGCCATCTACCAGCGTATGAGCGAGGGGCGGTTTCCGAAATCGCGATCGCTGGGGCCCAAATGCGCAGTTTGGGTTGAAGCCGAGATCGATGAATGGATCCGCGCCGTAGCCAGAGCATGAGCAGACAATCGCCAA
This sequence comes from Novosphingobium sp. B1, assembly GCF_900176395.1. Lineage (GTDB taxonomy): Bacteria > Pseudomonadota > Alphaproteobacteria > Sphingomonadales > Sphingomonadaceae > Novosphingobium. The sequence goes on from NZ_FWXL01000001.1 coordinate 7,885, forward strand.
TAAGACGCCTTGATGCGGTACATACGACCCCGAGTATGAGCAACGCGAATGCCCAATTGCTGGACAGGGTAGGGTAAATAGATCGACTCTGCGATATGCCCACCACATGAACAGTCGTGGCAGACCACCTCACCCCGATATCTTAACCCCCGCGGAATGGCGGGTCATTGAAGGCGTTCGCCACGGTCTCAGTAATCCGGCGATCGCCAAGCTGTGCACACTCTCGCCCGATGCGGTAAAATTTCATGTCAGTAACATACTGGGCAAGCTTGGCCTTCGGTCCCGCAGCGAATTGCGACAATGGCCGGGTGTGCGGGCGGACAGCGCAATGGCGACCGCAATAATTGGCTCCGACCTCGGCGATTGGTCGCTAGGGCAGGTGTCGCGAACTGCGCGCGATCTCGATGCTATGGCCGATTGGTTGCGCGACATCGTCGGCCTTCCGGAGATCATGCGCTTCCCCAACGCCGCGTTCTTCGATTGTGGCGGCGTGCGCCTGTATCTGTCCGCGGCCAAAGAGGGAACGAATTCGATCCTTTATTTTCGCGTGGGCGACATTGCAGGCGAAACCGAGCGTCTGCGCGCTGTGGGCGTTACCATCCTCAGCGTACCGCACCGAATCCACGTCCACCCCGACGGTCGCGAAGAATGGATGGCGTTCTTTGCCGATCCCGACGGCGGCAGCATTGGCCTGCTGAGCGTGGTCGATCCTAAAGCAGGAGAAGATGCATGATGAAGTGGATTTTGACGCTTGCTCTCGCAGCCACCCCGGTGACGGTCTGTGCAGAAGTCGGGCGCGCACCAGTACTTGCCAGGGCGCAGTTCGAGCAAGTCGCCCTGACCGTGACCGATCTCGGCAGGGCTCGCGCATTCTACCGCGACTGCCTTGGGCTGATCTTGCTCTTCGAGGCGGGCGATATGCTGTTCTTCGACGTCGCTGGGACGCGGCTGATGCTGGCGCATGATGGTGCTCGCAAACAGCCAGAGCGACCTGCGGGTATCCTCTATTTCCATGTCGATGACTTCACCGCTGCCCGCGCTCGTCTTGAAACGAGCGACGCTGCACTGGTGGGGGATGTGGAGACGGTGCAGTCCAACCCGGCTGGTTTTCTGAGGCTTCAGCAATTTACCGATCCCGACGGCAACATGCTCGCGATCATGGGCCACGTCCCGCGCTGACGGCCGTTGGCATTCAGTAGAGCGCGATCCCCATCCTTTCGGCAAGACCCCGGTCCACGCCGTTGCGGATGGCGTCCCCGCTCGTCTTGAGACGGCGATACTGGTTCGGTGTGAGATGCGCATAGCGCCGGAAGGCGCGCGTCAAATGCGCCTGATCGGCGAAAAGCGCACTGGCCTGGCTGATCGAGCCGGTGTGGAACAGCGTGGCCCAGGCGTGTTCGAACCGTGCGTGACCTAGCAGCGCCTTGGGGCTAATCCCGAATTCGTCGCGCATGATTGTGCGAAGCTGCCGGGCGCCGATGCCAAGCTGAGCGGCGATTGCGCCGACCGAGGTTCTCGGGCGGTTCAGCATGACCGCGTGAACCCGCGACAATGCACTGTGCCGGCTTCCTATCGCGGCACCGTCGAGCCGCGCCATCGCCCAGGCTTCGACAATCCGCAGCCGTGTGGCGAATTGCGATGCTCCAGCGATCCGTTCGGCGAGCACGGCGGCCCCGGGCGCGACTGCGGTGAGATCGTGATCGGCATCGACCAGTGCGGCGAGCGGGCAACCGAGCAGGTCGCGCACGCCCAGCGGGGTCAGCTGGAGCAGGAACCAGTCCGAGCGCGCGCCGGTCGCGTGGTCATAGGACCGGGTCTTCGGCCCGAACACGCTGGCCAGGGGCAGAGGGTAAAGCGGTTCGCCGCAGCGCGCGTTGGCAAAATGCTCACCGCAATTGATGAAGATCTCGCAGTTCATGTTGGGGAAGATGCGATACAGCTTCGGTGGGGCGACGGCGCGGCGCTGGATCGCCATGCGGATCCACGGACGCAGCGCTGGCGGCAGCGGGCTGCTCCAATTGGTTGCCGTCTCTTCCGTTTTGTTCAAGACGAGTGCTTCCCGCGCATCATAAGGGGAGGGCATAGATGTTTCCGGAGAGGCCCGCCACGATGTTTTCGAGCATGCTGCTTGCCGTTGCCACACCGCTTTCTGCTGTCCCGCTGATCCCGTTCGAAATTCTGGCAAAGGCACCGGCGATCTCGGCCGCTGTTCTATCGCCCGATGGCACGCGGGTGGCGACCATAGAGACCGTGGACGGGCGTGGTGCCGTTCATGTCGGTCCATTGGCGGGCCCGCGTCGGCTGGTGCTGCGCAATCCCGATCGTTCGATCGACAATGTGCGCTGGTCGGCCGACGGGCGCTGGCTGCTGGTCATGCAGGACAGCGGCGGAGACGAAGGCTACCACCTGTTCCGCATAGATCCCGCCACCCCCGGAAGCGCGCGCGACCTGACGCCGTTTGCCGGCGCGAATGCGGAAATTCTCCGCACGCCCGCAGGACAGGCCGGACCGCTGCTCCTCGCGATCAACCGGCGCGACCCCGAATTCGCCGATGTCTACGCTGTCGACCCCGACGCGGGGACGGTGCGCGAAGTGTTGCGCAATGATGCGGGCTATACCGAGTTCTTCGCCGATGCGTCAGGCGTCGTGCGCGCGGCCGGGCGGATCACGCCGGACGGATCGCTCGAGCTGTGGGGGCGTGGCGAGGGGGACGGGCACTTCGTGCGCCTCTATGCCGCGCCCGCGACAGAGCGCTTCAAGATCATCGGCATCCATGCCGACGGGCGATCCGTGATCGTGCGGAGCAATCGCGGCAATGACATCGAGCGCGCGCTGCTGATCGGCTTTGGCGGCGGCAAGCCCCGGCGGCTGAAGGGCGCCGATTGCGGCAGTTTCGATGTCGACGATGTCCTGCAGGCCGCGTCAGGTCCGATCGCGGCCGCCTGCACGCGCATCGCGAGCGATCTCGCGCCGCTGGACGGCGACTTTGCCAAGGCGGTCCGACTGGCCCGCGCGGTAGCGCCCGGTGACAGCCTGAGCCTCGAATCCCGGTCGGCTGACGGGCAGATCTCGCTGTTCTACACCGATGCCGGACACCGGCCCGGGCGCTTCATCCTGGTGCGCGGCGACAAGGCCTCGGTCTTTGCCGAAACGCGCCCCGAGCTTGTCGGCTATGCCTTCGCACCGACCGAGCCGTTCCGGTTGCGCGCCCGCGATGGCCTCCCGCTGCTCGGCTATGTCACCCGCCCGCTTGGGAGCCGCGGGCCGGGGCCGACCATCGTCGCGGTCCACGGCGGCCCCTGGACCCGCGATGCGGCCACCTTCGAGCGGGAAACGCAATTCTACGCCAATCGCGGATACACCGTCATACAGGTCAATTTCCGGGGATCGACGGGCCTCGGCAAGCGGGTATTCGATGGCGGTGTCGGCGAATTCGGGGCGCGGATGTCCGACGATGTCGACGATGCGGTCAGGCACGCCGTCCGTCAGGGCTGGGCCGATCCTGCGCGGGTGTGCATCATGGGCGGATCCTATGGCGGCTTCGCAGCGCTTACCGGCATTTCGCGCGAGGGCGGCTTTGCCTATCGCTGCGCGGTGGACTTTGCCGGGCCGGCCGATCTGGAGACCCTCGTCCGCGCCTTCCCGCCGAGCTGGCAGCCCTTCCTGCCGCGCTCGTGGTATCGCTTCGTCGGCAACCCCGACCGGCCGGAGGATGCCGCACGGATGCGCGAACGCTCGCCGCTCACCCATGTCGGGGCGATGCGCGCACCGCTGCTGATCTTTCAGGGGGCCAATGATCCCCGCGTGCGGCAGGACCAGTCGGACCGCATCGTCTGCTCGCTGCGGGCGCGGGGGATCGATGTCGACTACCTGCTGGCTGCAAACGAGGGCCACAGCTTCGCCAACGAGGAGACCTCGCTCGCGATCACCCGCGCGACCGAAGTGTTCTTCGCGCGCCATCTGGGCGGGCAGGTCGGCGCCGAACCGCCCGCCGCGGCCACCCGGGCGCTGGATGCGTTCCGCGCCGCCGGCAGGGCTATCGAGTGCTGATCGCTCTTTAGGGTCAGGCGCCGATTGCGGCGCGCAGGTCGGGCTCCATCCGCGCCGCAAGCGCTGTCAGCTCCCTGAGCTGTGCGAACACCGCGTCGTCGGTTTTCTTCACGTTGAAGCATGTCTTGCCCTGACGCCGCGTGGCGAGCCCCTCGGGCACAGCAGCTTCCAGCGCGGGGAGCGTGTAGAGCGGCATGATGTGATAGGCGACATAGGACTTCTTGATCGCGATCCACCCGAACCATGCCGGCTGCCCGGTGCGCGCCTCGATCCAGTGGGTCTTGAGCGTCAGGTTGCTTGGCGAGTCCTCGGCAACCGTCATCCCTGGTGCGGCCTCGAGCATGATCGCCCGCAGCTCGGCGAAGATATTCTGAAACAACACACTCATTCCGACTGCCCTCCCTTGCGCATAATCAGCGTGGCGATGACAGTGATGGCCATGCCCACCACCAGCGACCCCATGACCACCGCAGCCAGCTGCGACGGCACGTCGACCGCTGCCCCGCGCGCCTGCATCGCCGCCACGAACTCGGGATTGATGATGGTATAGTAAGCCGCGAAGAAGGCGAGGCCGATGGCGGCGCTGATCGCAGAAACCCCCAGCCCGATTGCCAGCGCGCTGCGCCACCTCAATTGCCCGTCCCCCGCCTGCCGCGCCCGGCGCAGAGCCCAGCCGACGGCGACAACCGGGAAAATGACCGCGACGAAGCCGGTCTTCGCCCCGACATCGAGATGCTCGTTGTGCCAGCCCATCGCAAACTCGAACAGCGTCCACGCCATGGCGCCGCCGCCCGACAGCAGCCCTGCAAGCAAGGTTGTTCTCAGATCAGGCATGATGACCTCCGTCGGGGGGATCGGCGACAGGCACGCGGCATTCGAGATCGAACGCGTCCCAGCCGATGTCCTCGGGCAATTGCAGATAGGCCTCTTCGGCCGGGGCGTCGCGCAGATCGAGCCCGGAGGCGGGAAGCCAGCTTTTGAACAGCGACGACCACGCACGATCGACAGCGGCAAGATCGCCCTTCACCCGGGTGACTGCCCACAAGCCCGCGTCCCGCTCAGCTACTGAGAAACGCGGCGGCGGGTTAAGGCCATCGGGCAGCTCGATCATGAAATCATAGCGACATCGCGACAGCGGCGTCAGATCGGGATCGTCGCGCGAGGCGCCGACAATCCTGCCGCCGCGCGTTTCAAGCCCCTGTTCATCGGCCCAGGCGCGCAGGCTCTGGTAGGCTGCGACAAGCTTGCCTGGCGCAAGATAGCCGCCCCATACGCGCGCCGCGGCGAGCCGGGCCGCGGGGCGTTGCTCGAGCGTCACCGCAAAGTCGGGATCGAGCGGGGGCGCCGGGCGCAGGAAGAACGCCGACACCGCTTCGACTTCGGTCCGGTCCGGCCGCGCGTCCCACCACGCCTCGCGATCGAAGGCGGAGGGCGGCACACCGTAGACCCGCCTGAAGGCCCGCGCAAAGCTCGCCGGCGAGGCGAAACCGCAAGACGCGGAAGCAACCTTCCACGATTGTCCGCGCCGGGAGAGAAGGATCGCCCGTTCAAGCCTGCGCCGTTCGGCAAAGCTGCGCAGACTTTCGCCCGTGAGCGCGCGGAACACGCGGTGGAAATGGTAGGCCGAAAGGCACGCGATCGCAGCGACCCGTTCGAGCGTCAGCGGTTCGTCGGGGTGCGCTTCGACGTGGGCGATGGCACGCGCGATCCGCGCTTCGTATCGCTCGCCGTGGACGCCAGCTTCGGTCACGTTTGCCCCATGAGTTTGCCGCCATACGCCTCGCAGTCCGCAGAGCGGCAGTCAAACGCGGCGACCACACACTTCTTGCGCAAATGCTCAGCGCAGGACCTGCCGCAGGAAGGCGAGCTTCGCCTCATAGGCCGCGAATTCGGCGGCACCCTGCGCATCGATGTCGGTTGCGAAGAAGAAGGCACTATCTGCCTGCCAGGCGCTGTGGGGATAAGCGGCCGCATTGCCAAGCTTGGGTCGAGCGCCGCGCGCAGCCTATAGGGGATCATTGCTGTTCAGACGGAACCGCCAATGGCGACTTTGTCATGCTTCTGGAAGTTTGCTGCCAATCAGGAAGCGACCCCATAGCCGCCATCAGTATAGCAACATCAAGACTTCTGCGGATCGCGCTGCAGCATTGGGATATTGTATAGCTTTGCCAACATCGCCCCAATGCGAGCGCGCTATGTGGCGAAAATGCCAAACCGCTTCGCCCTTGCCGCTTTCGTCCCTGCCGTCCTCCTGACCGCCTGCGGGAGCGAGCCGACGACTCCCCCCAAGGCCCCGGTTCACAGCGAGGCGATCGCCCACGAGACCGAACTCGTCCGATTGAAGCTCACGCCGGAAGCGCAAAAGCGGCTTGGGATTGTGACCGAGCGGGTCGGAACGGGCACCGCATCGGCCATGCGCATGACCAGCGGCGAGATCGTCATTCCGGCAGGCGTCGGCGGCGCGCCGATCAACTCTGCCAGCAATCTTCAACAGCTTGGCTTGCAGCAGGTCGCAGCCGACGGGGAACTGGCGCGGGCGCGGGCGCAGCTTGCCTTGGCGCGCGTCGCCTATGACCGTGCCTCGGCTTTGGTTGACGAGGAAGCGGGCAGCATTCGCGCGCGTGATGAGGCGACGGCGGCGCTTGGTGCGGCAAAGGCCGCTGCCGATGCGGCTGCGGCCCAGCGCCGCCTGCTCGGACCAGCGGTGGCGAGCCTTGGCAACCAGCGCTACGTCTGGGTGCGAGTGCCGGTGTTCGGGAGCGACCTTGTCGGGCTGCGACAGAGCCCGTCGGCGCTGGTCTCGCCGCTCGGGCAGGAGGGTTCAAAACGATCGGCGCAGCCCGTCGATGCGCCGCCATCGGCCAACGCGGTGGCGGGCACCGTCGATCTCTATTTCGCGCTCGACAATCGTGACCGAGCCTACCGCGTCGGCCAGCGGGTCAGCGTTGCGCTCCCGCTTGCTGGTGGGCGGAATGAAGGGCTGTCGGTGCCGACCTCCGCGATCCTGCGCGATATCTATGGCGGCGAATGGGTCTATGCCAAGATCGAGGCCGACACCTACGTGCGCCAGCGGATCGAGGTGGCGGCGACCGAAGGTGGCCGCGCCATCCTGTCGCGGGGCCTGCGGCCCGGCACGCTGGTGGTCACGGCAGGCGCCGCCGAATTGTTCGGCACCGAGTTCGGGGTCGCACACTGATGTTGGCCTGGCTGGTTCGCTCCGCGCTCAGGCAGCGCGTGCTGGTGCTCGCGATGGCGGCACTCTTGGTAGTCCTCGGCCTGCGCGCATCTGCCGATGTGCCGCTCGATGTCTTCCCCGAGTTCGCCCCGCCTATCGTCGAAATCCAGACCGAAGCGCCAGGCCTGTCGACCGAGGAGGTCGAAAGCCTGATCACAGTGCCGATTGAAACCGCCGTCAACGGCGTGCCGGATCTGGCAACCCTGCGCTCGAAGTCGGTGCTAGGGCTATCGTCCGTCACGATCCTGTTCGAGCGTGGCACCGACGTGATCCGCGCCCGCCAGCTGGTGCAGGAGCGCGTGGCCCAGGTGCAGGCGCGGCTGCCTGCCGCTGCCCGTCCGCCGGTGATGCTGCCGCCGCTGTCGTCCACGAGCCGGGCGATGAAGATCGGCATCTCCTCCAAGAAGCTCGATCAGATGCAGCTGTCCGAGCTGGTGCGCTGGACGATCCGGCCCAAGCTGATGTCGGTGCCGGGCGTCGCGAATGTCGCCGTCTGGGGCTACCGCGACCGGCAGTTGCAGGTGCTGGTCGATCCCGACCGCTTGCAAGCCTCAGGGGTCACACTGGCTGAACTGCGCGCAGCGACCGGCGATGCTGTGCTGGTTGGCGGCGGCGGCTTTGTCGATACGCCCAACCAGCGGCTGCCCGTTCAGCAGGCGGGCGCGATCCAGACTGCTGAGGACCTCTCCCGCACGGTCATCAAGATCGCAGGCGATGCGCCGGTGCGGGTGGGCGATGTTGCGCGGGTGACCGATGGCTTTGCCGCGCCCATCGGCAATGCGATCATCGACGACGGTCCGGGCATCATGCTGATCGTCGAGAAGCAGCCGACCGGCAACACGCTCCAGCTGACCCGTGACGTCGAGGCAGCGGTCGAAGAGCTGCGGCCCGGCCTCAAGGACGTCAAGATCGACACCACGATCTTTCGCCCGGCAACCTTCATCGAGAAGTCGATCGACAACCTGACCCGCGCGCTGATGATCGGCTGCCTGCTGGTGGCGATCGTGCTATTCGCCTTTACCCGCGACTGGCGGCAGGCGACGATCAGCCTGGTGGCGATCCCGCTATCGCTGCTGGCGGCGGGCCTCGTGCTGCTGTGGAGCGGGGCGACGATCAATACGATGGTGATCGCCGGACTGGTGATCGCCCTTGGCGAAGTGGTCGATGACGCGATCATCGATGTCGAGAACATCGCCCGCCGTCTGCGCCTGAACCGCGAGGCGGGCAATCCGCGCTCGGCCTTTGCCGTGGTGCTTTCGGCCTCGCTCGAAGTGCGCACGGCGGTGGTGTTCGCCTCGCTGATCGTCATGCTGGTGTTCCTGCCGATCTTTTTCCTCGGCGGGTTGGCGGGGACGTTCTTCCGGCCGCTGGCGATTGCCTATGTGCTGGCGATTGCTGCCTCGCTGCTGGTCGCGCTGGTGGTGACGCCTGCGATGTGCCTGATGCTGCTCCCCAACGCGCCGATGAAGGAGCATCGCGACACGCGCTTTGTCGCCTCGCTCAAGCAGCGCTATCTCGGCATCCTGCCCAAGCTAATCGATCGGCCCCGACTTGCCATGGGTATCGTCGCGGGTGGCTTGCTGCTTTCCGGCGTGGGCTATCTGGGATTCAAGGATCAGTTCCTGCCTGACTTCCGCGAGACCGACTTCCTGATGCACTTCGTCGAGAAGCCGGGGGTTGGCATCGATGCGATGGACCGCATCACAATCCGCGCCTCGAAGGAACTGCGCGCAATCCCCGGCGTGCGCAACTTCGGCGCGCATATCGGCCGTGCCGAGGCTGCCGACGAAGTGGTCGGGCCGAACTTCACCGAGCTGTGGATCAGCCTCGATGACAAAGCCGACTACGACGCCAGCGTCGCGCGCATCAAGGAAGTGGTCGAAGGCTATCCCGGTCTCTACCGCGACGTGCTCACCTATCTGCGCGAGCGCATTAAGGAGGTGCTCTCGGGCGCAGGCGCAACCGTCGTGGTGCGGATCTACGGCCCCGATCAGGACGAGCTGCGCGCCGCAGCGGAGCGGGTTCGCGGGAAAGTCGCCAGCATTCCCGGCGTCACTGACCTCAAAGTCGAACAGCAGGTCCTCGTGCCGCAAATCCAGATCCGCCCACGTGCGGCCGATCTGGTCACTCTGGGCCTGACGCCGGGCGAAGTGCGGCGACAGGCACAGACCCTCGTCGCTGGCGAGAAGCTGGGCGAGATCTACCGCGATCAGAAAGCGTTTGATGTCGCCCTTTGGGGCGAGCCGGCCATTCGGGGCGACCAGCACGCGCTTGCCGATCTGATGATCCAGACCCCGGTCGGCGCGCCCGTCCGCCTTCGTGACGTTGCAGATGTGGTGATCGTGCCCGCACCCAACGAGATCAAGCGCGAGGACGGGCAGCGCCGTCTCGATGTCACGCTCAACATCGCCAGCGACGCCGATCTCGGTGCCGTGGCTCGCGGGGTCGAGGCGGCGGTGAGCGAGGTGCCCTTTTCCACCGGCTACCACCCTGAAATCCTCGGCGAGTATGCCGCGCTCAAGGAATCGCGCGAACGGCTCTGGACGGTGGGCCTTGCCTGCCTCGTGGGCATCCTGCTGCTCGTCTGGCTCGAGTTCCGCTCTGCCCGGATCACCGCACTGGTCGGCCTCAGCCTGCCCTTCGCGCTGGTCGGCGGCGTCATCGGGGTCGCGCTCACTGGCGGGGTTCTGTCGCTGGGATCGCTGGTTGGCTTTGTAACCGTGATCGGGATTTCGGCGCGGAACGGGATCATGCTGCTCTCGCACTACGATCATCTGCGGCGGTTCGAGGGCGAGGCGTTCGGCCCCGCCCTGATCCTTCGCGGCGCGCAGGAGCGTCTGGTGCCGATCTTGATGACCGCGCTGTGCGCCGGGCTTGCGCTGGTGCCGCTGGTGATCGCGGGCGACAAGCCGGGTCACGAGATTGAGCATCCGATGGCGATCGTCATCCTCGGCGGTCTGATCTCGTCGACCGCACTCAACCTGTTCCTGATGCCCGCGCTCTATGCCCGCTTCGGCAAGGAGCGCCCGGAGCGCGAGCCCGAACTGGCGGAGGCGGTAGCATGAAGCGCTTTGTCCCCGTCGCGGCGCTGATGATGACCGCCTGCGCGACCACGTCCCCGCCTGCGGCAACAAGGGTCGATCGCGCGCTGGCTGCTGGGCCTTTTGCGAGCCTCCCGGTCGCCTCGATCGAGCCGGTGCCCGATGGTTGGTGGCGGCTTTATGATGATCCTGTGCTTGACCGCTTGGTCGAAGCCAGCCTTGCCGCTAACGCCGATCTCAGGGTGGCCTATGCCAATCTCGACGGCGCGCGCGCGGCGCTGCGTCAGGCGCAAGCCGCCCGGCTGCCCCAGACAACGATCGAGAGCAGTCTCGGCATCGACAATCCCGCCAATCAGCCCAGCGCATCGGGCAATGTGCCGACGACCGACTACGATTTGGCAATAACCGCAAGCTGGGATGCGGACCTGTTCGGACGACTCCGTTCGGGAGCTCTGGCCGCCCGCGCCGATGCAGAAGCACAGGCTGCTGCGCTCGATGGGGTAAAGGTCGCGGTCGTCGCCGATACGGTTCTGGCCTATGTCGATCTGTGCGGCGCAACCCGCAGCCTTGCCGTCGCGCAAGAACAGGTCATGCTTCAGAACCGTGCGCTGACAATCACCCGCAGCCAACTGGCGGCAGGCGAGGTCTCCCCGTTGGAAGTCTCGCAGGCAGCCAACCTTGTCGCCACGACTAAGGCGACCATCGCACCGCTGGAAGCAGCGCAGGCCAATGCGCGCTACCGCCTCGCCACGCTGGCAGGTCGTCCGGCGGGAGAGGCGCGCAGCAACCCCGTGACTTGCACCGCGCCGCCGAAACTTCGCACTGCGGCTCCGGTCGGCGATGGAACCGCGCTGCTGCTGCGCCGCCCTGACATCCGTGAAGCCGAACGCCGCCTTGCTGCCGCCACAGCGCGGATCGGCGTGGCGCGTGCCGATCTCTATCCCCGCATCAACCTTGGCGGGGCGCTGGGCCTGTTGAGTGGGGGCCTAGTTGCAACGGGCTCGCCGCTGGTGAGCTGGGCGTTTCCCAATCAGGCCCCGGGCCGCGCGCGGATCGAACAGGCGGAGGCGACCGAGCGGGCAGCGCTGGCCGGATGGGACGTTGCGGTCCTCCGCGCGCTGCGCGATGTGGAGACGGCGCTTGCGGCCTACGATGCCGAAGTGCGCCGCAACCGGGCACTGACCGAGGCCCGCGATGAAGGACGCCTCTATGCCCGACGCGCCGAGGCTCGCGTCCGACTCGGCGATGCGGCACCGCTCTTGCGGATTGACGCCGATCGCACGCTGGCGCAGGCCGAACTATCGCTCGCGCAATCCGAACTCGCGGTAGCACAGGCGCAAGTGGCGCTGTTCCGCGCGCTTGGCGGTGGCTGGCGCAGCGGCGGTGAGCCGCTAGAATGATCGCATGAGAATCCTGATCGTCGAGGACGATACCGATACCAACCAGTTCATCGCCCGCGGCCTTGCCGAACTGGGCCATCAGGTCGTGACCAGCGGCGACGGCCGCGACGGGCTGTTCCATGCAACCGATGGCGGCTTTGATGCCATGGTGGTCGATCGGATGCTGCCCGGGCTGGATGGCCTCGCGCTGGTCAAGGCCCTGCGCGCTGCCGGAAACATGACCCCGGTGCTGATGCTCACGGCGGTCAGCGGGATTGCCGACCGGGTCGAAGGGCTCGAAGCCGGGGCGGACGATTATCTGGTGAAACCCTTCGCCTTTACCGAGCTGGCGGCCCGCCTTCATGCGCTGGGGCGTCGGCCTTCAGCCGCAGCGGAGCCCGCGCGGCTGACGGCAGGCGACATCGTGCTCGATCTGCACCGCCGCACCGTCACGCGTGCAGGCCGCAAGATTGCGCTCCAGCCCCGCGAGTTCACGCTTCTGGCCGAACTGATGCGCAACCCGGGCCGCATCATGACCCGCACCATGCTGCTCGAACGGGTGTGGGATTTCGACTTCGACCCCAAGACCAATATCGTCGAAACCCATCTCAGCCGATTGCGATCCAAGCTCAACGCCGGGTTCGACAGCGACCCGATCGAAACCGTGCGGGGCGCGGGCTATCTCGTCAGGGACGGCGGATGAAACGCTGGTGGCGCGGCACGTTCGGCCTGGTGGCTGCGGTCGCTCTCGGCTTTGCGCTGGCGACGCTGGTGATCGGGGCTGTGGTGTTCGAAACCACCCATGAGGCGCTCGAACTGCAACTCGATCATCGCATCGCCATCGAAACGCAGACGCTGATTGACGAAGGGCAGGACGGGCATGAGGGCGTGGCTGCCGCCATCCGTCGGCGCGAGGCGGCAAGGAGCACGGCGAGCTTGGGCTATCGGCTCGTTGATTCCCAAAACAGACCCGTAGCGGGGTCGCTCGATACGACTGTCCCACCAAAGCCCGGCTATGTCGAACTGCTGCCTTACAAGGTGGACGGCGAGGAGCGGATCGCGCAATCGCTGACCACGGTCCTCCCGGGTGGCTACCGGCTGCTTGTTGGAGCGGATCGCGCCGCCATCGACGAAATGGACAACCGCTTTATCGTGCTGTTCCTGGGTGCCTTCGGGGCGATGCTATTGCTCGGCGTCGGTGCCGCTTGGCTGGTCGGTATCGTCACACGCCGCCGCCTTGCCCGCATCGATCACACGGCTGCTGCGATCATCGCCGGCGATCTGTCTCGGCGCGTGCCCCTGACCGGAAGCGGCGACGAGTTTGATGGCGTGGCCACGACGCTCAACCGGATGCTCGACCGCATCGTCGGGCTGATGGAGAACCTGCGCCAGGTATCCAGCGATGTTGCCCACGACCTGCGCACGCCGCTCACGCGGCTGCAAAACCGGCTCGACGAGGCCTTGCGCGAGCGCAACCCGGAGTTGCAACGCGAGGCCATCGAGGCTGCCGCCGGGGAAGCAGGTGAGTTGCTTGAGGTCTTTTCTGCTTTGCTGCGGATTGCGGAGGTCGAAGGCATGGCCGCCCGTGCGCACTTCCAGCCGGTGAACCTTAGCTTGGTGGTGGCCGACGTGGCGGAGGCGTTCCGACCCTCCATGGAGAATAGCGGCCACCAGCTTGTCACTAGCATTGAACCCAACCTGACCCTGCCCGGCGATCGCAGGCTGCTGCAACAGATGCTCACAAACCTGCTGGACAATGCCTCTCAACATACGCCGAAGGGAACGACGGTCCGCATCGCCATCGACGGCACCCATAATGGCATTCGCCTCGCCGTCACTGATGATGGTCCGGGAGTGAGCGAGAGTGAGGCGCCTAAACTCTTCAATCGCTTCGCACGAGTCGATCGCAGTCGATCAACGCCGGGGCACGGTCTGGGGCTGGCCATGGTTGCGGCAATCGTCGCCGCCCATTCTGGCAAAGCGACCATTGCTGCGCGCCCAGGTTTTAGCGTGAGTATCGAGCTTTGAACTCAGTCACCTCCGGCATAAGCGGACAGCGATAACGCCTCACGGCAAGGCTTTGACGGTGTCGGAACTGGCGCGCGAAGCCGGCCTGACTCTGCAAACAACCAGCGCCCATCTGGTAAAGTTGCAAAACGGCAACCTTGTCATGGCGCGCGAGCAGGGGCGCCACTGCTACTTCCAACTGGCTCCGCCGGGGGTAGCGGCTGTCCTTGAAGCGCTGATGGGCCTTGTCGCGGAACGTGGTCACGTTCGCACGCGCATCGGCCCCCGCGACGAAACCCCCAGGGTGGCAAGGCGGTGCTACAATCACCTTGCCGGGGCGGCGGGTGTCCAGCTGGACGAGAGCCTGACCCAACGCGACTACCTGATCGTGACGAACACCGGGCTGTCGCTGTCGCCACACGGCCGCGCCTTTTCTGAAAGTCTGGGTATCGACCTTTCCAGGCTTTCGGCCCGCCGCCCCCGCTCTGCCGGGAATGCCTCGACTGTAGCGAACGCAAGACCCATCTTGTCGGCAACCTTGGCAAAGCCTTTCTCGATCTGCTGATCGCGCAAAACTGGGTTCTGGCACACGATAACTCGCGGGCGATCACCTTTACGCAAGCTGGAACGAAACAGTTTGATGCCGCGTTCCCACCCTCAGGGTCCAGCCTCGATGACGGGTTGGGATGAGGGAACCTTCCTGATTCACGCGTCAAGTAAGTCGAGGGCCAGGGTCAGGCGCTGATCTGGTTGCCGGACCGCATACCGGTTGGGTTTTGCATAGCACGGCAACAGAAAATCGACACAAGCTCCGTTCCAAGACGGCTGTTCAGAGACTTCGCACCGCGTCGAGGTAGCTTCGGCCGATGCGGAGCATCGTGTCGTCGGCCAGTGCGATCGACCACACGCCACCGCCCTCATGTCGCAGCCCGCGCACCAGGTCACGCCGAACGATCGTCGACCGGTGGATGCGGATGAAGCGGTCAGACGGCAAGCGTTTGGCCATCCCTTCCATCGTCTCGCGAAGGAGGTGGGAGCGACCGCCGACCACCACGCGCACGTAGTCGCGCTCGGCCTCAACGCGTTCGACCGCCGCGACTTCGACCCTCACAAGGTCGGAGCGGTGGGGCACCCAGAGGTGATCAGCAGGGGAGGGGGCATCGCCAAGCCGCCCGCCCAGCGCGGCACGAACGCGCTCGATTGCGAGCCCGAAGCGCGCCGTGTCGATGGGCTTGAGCAGGTAATCGACCGCGCCGACGTCGAAGGCGGCAAGCGCGTGTTGAGCGAATGCGGTGGTGAACACGACCGCAGGCACGGACGCCGTATTGCCGCCCTGCGGGATGCGGCGCGCCGTCTCCATGCCATCAATGCCAGGCATGGCGATGTCGAGGAAGACGATGTCGGCAGGTATCTCTTCAAGCAGTGCCAGTGCCGAGTCGCCGTCGTCGGCTTCCCCTGAGACGACGATACCGGCGTCACTGCATAGCATCCGCAGCAGGCGCCGAGCGGGCGCCTCGTCATCGACGACCAGCGCGCAGAGCGGCCGCTCAGCCACGTCCCGCTTCCGGCTCGAGCGGCACGGTGATGGTGCTGCTCCAGCCATCCTTTATCGGGCCTGCCGTCAGTGCCGCTGTTGGCCCGAATCGCGCGGCCAGCCTGGCGCGGACATTGGCGAGGCCGATTCCGGTTGAAGGCTGCCGCGCGTCAGGCATCGCGAGCTGACCGTGAGAGCAGTCGGTGACGTTCAAGTGGAGCATTGCGCCATCCTGCCACGCACGTACCTTAATCAGGACGGGCGCGGTCGTGCCGCCGAGACCATGCTTCACCGCGTTCTCGACGAGCGGCTGCAGCAGCAACGCCGGTAGCTTCACGCCGTTCAGCTTTGCTGTAACGTCGACGGAGACGCGCAGCCGTTCTCCGAAGCGCGCCTGCTCGATCGCAAGGTAGAGGCGCTGGAATTCAACCTCGTCGGCAAGACTAACGTCGGCTGCAGGATCCTCCACGAGGCCGGTGCGGAAGAAGGCAGCGAGGTCGCGGATCATCGCGCCTGCCGCCTTGGTTTCGCCACAGGCGACCATCGACGACAGCGCGTTGAGCGCATTGAAGAGGAAGTGCGGATCGACCTGGAGGCGTAGCATGGCGAGCCGTGCGTCGCGCGCGGCGGCCTCGGCTTCGCCGCGCGCGCGCTCGGCCATGCGCACCTCGCCGACCACGCCGAGCGCGAGCAGGAAAGCGGCCCACGCGGCAAAGAAGAAGTACCAGGTGACGAAGCCGTCAGCTACGGCAGTGCGCAGCACGGCGCCTTCGTCCCAGCGTGCGAGGTCAGGCAGCACTGACGGCACCGGAAACCAGCGGTAGAATACGAAGCTGTTGAGCACGGCGAACAGCAGCGCCGCCGGGATGCACGCTGTGAACGCCGCAGTTGCACGCAGAGCCAGGCGCTGGCACGCGCACCGCATGAGCAAAAGGTGAATGACCCAGGCCAGTGCAGCGCCGACCGCCGCCATGCCGAGGCGTCGAACAAGCATGCCGCCCTGATCGGGCCAATCCATCACCAGCGCGCGGCCGGTCACGAGCACGAGCCACACCGCCCAGAAGCTGGCGATGCTCGCAAGCGCGAGCCGCGCCGGGACGAGGGCAGCGCCAGACATGACGATCGGACTTTTCATCGTCCTCCTGCGTAGCAGCTTCCGCCACGCTGCAACATGGATCGTGACGACGTCGGTCGTGACAGGGCGACGCCGGTCGCGCGACCGGCGACAGCCCACCTCCGTCGCGTCATGGCTTCATCATCATGAACGAGGATCTGATGATGGGATTGAGAATGATGAGACGGGTGCTGCTGCTGACAGCGTTGTGCGCCGCGACACCGGGCCGAGCCGAGACCTCAATCCCCAGCACAGCACCCCCGCTTGAAGCAGCGTTAACGCGCGCCTCGGCCGTGCTGAGCAGGGCGCGGCTTCCTGGCGAACTTGTTGTGGCGGATGCAGACGGAGCCGAGCGCGCCGTCGCTTACGGCCTTGCCGACCGCGAGGCGCGCAAGGCCAATAGGGTTGGTCAGCGCTGGGTCTGGGCCAGCATCACGAAGCAGGTGACGGCGACGCTGGTCATGCAGGAGGTTGACCGCGGGCGGATTGCGCTCGACGCAGCCATTGGCACCTTCCTGCCCGGCTTCGGCGGCGACCGTGCCATAACCATCCGCCAGCTGCTCCAGCACCGCTCGGGCCTGCCGAACCCGGCTGACACGCCAGCAGTCGACGGCGTGCCTGCCTTTTACCGCGAGACTGGCAGCGGCATCGGAAATACAGCCCGTGCGGCCGGCTTCTGCGCCGGGGCAAAAAAACGGCCGCGCGGCGGCGACTGGGAGTACAACAACTGCGACTATCTCGTGCTCGGCGCCGTGCTGGAGGCGGTGACCGGCCTCCCCTACGGCCGGCTTGTCGATCAACGTATCGCCCGGCCGCTCGGGCTCCGATCCTTGCGCCTTGCGCCCGACGGCGCGACGCGCGGCGGTGCGGCTGCGGTCGGCTATGACGGGGCGGCGCGCGTGGCCGCCGTTAACGTCGCCACGGGCGGCGCGTCCCACGCGCTGACCGGCAGCGCTCGTGACCTGGCCGAGTTCGACCGCGCGCTGATGGCTGGTCGTCTATTGTCTCCTCAGGCCCGCGCGACCGCCTGGGAGGGCGACACGCAGCTCGGGTTCATGGCGCTCGGCGTCTGGTCGTTCCCTGCGCGCCTGGATGGTTGCGCTGCGCCGGTGCAGATCGTGGAACGGCGCGGCGACTTCGCGGGCACGCAGGTGCGCAACATCATCGCCCCTGAGCTTGGTCGCGCGGTCATCCTGTTCACCAACGACCAGTCGGTCGAATTCGGCGAAGTGTGGCAGGGCGAGGGTCTGACCTTCGACCTGCTGTCGGCCGCGCTGTGCCCGGCCAATCCCTGAACCCTGTAAGGAGAAGACCCAATGCATCCTCTCGCCCATGCCGCTCTGCTCGGCATCGCGCTTTGTGCTGCTACAGTTCCCGTGCTCGCGCAGGACAAGTCGACGCTCGCCGGCAACTGGACCGCCGACCTGCGACCTGAACCGCAGGCACCCGCCTACCCCAAGGCAATGACGCTCGCGGTCGCGGCCGATGGCACGCTGACCGGCCGCTTCTACGAGCACGAGATCGAACGTGGACGTGTGGGCGCCACCAACGGCCGTCCATGCTTTGCATTTCGCACGCAGGACGGAACCGGCCCGTACCACAGCTCCGGTTGTCTGATAGGCGACCGCATCGAGGGGCAGACGTGGTCGGAAGGGCGGAACTTCATCCTGATGTGGACGGCCACCCGGAACGTCTTACCCAAATGAGGGCTGCTGTCGGCGCAGGATCATGTCCGTACGCCGCGGGTGGCCCTCCAGCTTTGCGTCATCCGCTTGCCACGGGTTCAGCCAGTCATTCCTCTTCCCGATCACGGCTTGTGCATGTCATACGTCAACGAGGAACGCCGATTGCATCTAATGTCGGGTCTTGCTCCGATGGCAGCGCGTGTTCAGCCGACATCGCGCTTACCACTGACCTGCCCCCTGCGGGCTCCCTCGATTTGATGTAGAGTCTGCACCAAACTGCATGCCTAACCCGGCCATCCTGGTTCAGAGTCGCGAGGGATGGGGCCTGACTTACAGCTACCTAGAGAGCTACCTAGAGAGCTACCTAGAGAGCTACCTAGAGCACTGAATGATGGGCCCAGTGCAGCAGCAAATAGCCCTAAGACTTTGTATTTCATGAAGAATTTGGTGGACGCACTAGGGCTCGAACCTAGGACCCGCTGATTAAGAGCGGCTTTTCGTCCGCATGCTTCCGCATGGATGCGGGCATGTTTTGGGTCAGCACTCAGTTTGAACCAGCGACCCCGACTTACATCGGTTCGGCGCACCCTTTCCGGCGCTCGCCATGGGCCAGCAGCTCGACCGCCACAGGGTAGCTCATGTCCGACATGCCATCGGAACAGCCGGGCGCCGCACGGGTCCGCAGTTCGAACGGGCGCCCGTCAAGCGCGCCTGTCCACACACCGCCCTCCGTTGTGGGCGTGAACCGGGTCCAGACGCGCGTGCCTTTCTGGTCCTCCGGGTGGGAATAAGTGACGCAGCGCCCTTCGATCCGCACGGCCCAGAACGGTTCTGTTCCGATTGCGCGCAGGGGCTGGGCCGAAAACTCCCGGCCGTCCTGAACGAGGCAGGGGCTGACCGGACGGTCTGGCAATGCCGCGCGCGGCGCAACTTCGGATGCCTGGCCGCGGCAAGCAGCGACGAACGACGCGACAATCGCGGTGGGTACGGCAGGGTGGGGACCGCTGGTCTGGGGGCCATAGCTTGCCGACACCGGGCCGCCTATCAGCGCCGCGAGGTTGGCCGGAACCGCTCCCGCCGCGCTGACACCGCCAAGTCGGCGATCGCGGCGGAAATCTGCGACAAGCGCTTCCACTTCGCCGCCACTGCCAAATGACAGCCGCTCCTCGCTTCCGATCGACGTAAAACCGGGCAGGTTGACTTGCAGCCGGTTTCCTCCCGAAGGGCAAGTGAGAGACAGGATCGGGTTGCCAGTTTGTGCCTGCAGGACCAGTACACTGGCCTCAGCGCTTGGCTGCAAGACCCAATGGGCATCTGTTCGCTTTGCCGGATCGGCCGTTGGAGAGTCCGACTGCTGGGCATCCGCTGCCGGGGCGATGCTGCCGCGCCGAGTAGGCTCCTGACGATCACAGGAGCCCAGCAGCAGCACAGCAATGATGATCGGAAGTAGGTTGCGCATCCGGACCTCCATGCACGGGAAGGGGCGGTTGATCCGCAAAGCGAGTCGATCTGTTCAATTTTGCCCGCGCTGCTCCCCGGGAAATCGGGACATTGCGCTCGCCAGCCTTTCCATGCTGTTCCTCCTCGAACGGTTGAAGCCGCTGTGGGGTAGCCGATTGCTGGAATAGGTTGGGTTTTGACCCCGGTCATGGCAAAACCGGACTTAGCAGGTCACCCTACAAAAATGTTACGATCAGATCCGACCCCGCTTCGGCTCAGTCCGCCATATGCATCACCGCAACTGTCATCTTCTGGCTATGATCAGTCACGTAGCAGATGTCCATGCCTCCCGCAGCCACTCCCGAACCTGGTGGTCGATCTCTGTTGCGCCATTGATCTCCAGGTGATGGGTGAAGCTTCCTGGCTCGGGCTCGACTATTTCCTTCCAGCGCAGAGATCGGTCTCTTCGCTGTAGGAAAATGCTCAAAACCAGCGGTGGATGGCTTCCGCTGAGATATTGGTTCCGCCGCCAAACAGCGGCAAATGGGTACTTCCGATAAAACCCGATCTGACTTTTCGATACGCGCCGATCTGCTTCGCCAACTGCTCTCACCGCAGAGTCCATTGAGGAGAATATCGAGCGGGCGTCCGCGTCCGACCCTAGATAGTCGCTCTCATCCACGCAAACGACCCTGCAACTGCTTCCGCTCAGTTCGTTGGCAGAGCGGGGAATGCTCCAGTAGGTTGCTAACACATATTCTTAGCGACCATCGCCCCCTGAATGCTTCAAATTAGGGCGAACTGAGCCACAACAAAATCATCAATGGGGCCTGAGAGCCTAGATGACGCCAAAGGCTGTCATGGCAGCTGCTACACGCTCAAACCCTGCGATATTTGCGCCCAGAACATAGTCGCCAAGGGCGCCGTATTCCTCGGCGGTCTCGGCACAGGTATTATGAATGTTGCGCATGATGGCGGCGAGGCGTTCCTCGGTTTTCTCGAAGCTCCAGCTATCGCGCGAGGCATTCTGCTGCATTTCCAGGGCTGAAGTGTAAGTGCTGTCCTGCCCCCATCTTGCGTGCGTAAAGCGCAGCGTTGAGTCTCCGCGCCCTGATTGGGCTGGAGCACGCTGCTACTATGATAATCTCGGGTGATGATCCTGTGAGTAGGGGCGCGCAGCGGTTCGAGGTGTTCTCGGGCGCGGGCAAGCGCCGGGAGTGGCCGGCGGAAGTGAAGGCTTCGATTGTCGCGGAGTGCTATTCTGGCCGCGAGGGCGTCAGCGCCGTGGCGCGCCGGCATGGGCTTGATCCTTCTCAGGTCTATGCCTGGCGGCGGGCTTTCTGTGATCGGTTCGACGCCGAGGGCGTGGCTCTGCCAGCAGCAGGGCCGCAAGCGGCCGCGTTCGTCCCCGCCGTCATCGACCCAAGTGCACCGCCGGATCCCGCGCCGATGCGTCGTTCCCGCAAGCGTCGCCGTTCGAAGGCGAGTGCGGTCGAGCTGGAGATCGACGGTGTGGCGGTAAGGATCGGTCGCGGCGCCGATGCTGGCATGATTGCCGCAGTCATCGAAGCGCTCAGGGCGACGCGATGATCGGACCGGGCGCTGGCGCGCGCGTGATGGTGGCGACGCGTCCGGTGGATTTCCGCAAAGGGCCTGACGCCCTGGCTGCTCTAGTCGGCGCCGAGTACGGCGGTGATCCCTATTCGGGCGTGATCTACGTGTTCCGGGCGAAGCGCGCCGACCGGATCAAGCTCGTGTGGTGGGACGGCACCGGCCTGTGCCTGATGGCCAAGAAGCTGGAGTCCGGCGGGTTCAAGTGGCCGGGCATCCAGGACGGCGTAATGCGCCTGACGGCGGCGCAACTCGGCGCCTTGCTGGAAGGCCTGGACTGGCGCCGGGTGCATGGCGGGCGACGTCCGATTGCCCCGCAGATTGCCGGTTGACCAGGCCAGTCAACGCTGATTCACTGCCTCCATGCTCATGGAAGCGGACCTTCCCAACGACGTCGAAGCGCTGCGTACGCTCGTCCTCGAACAGGCCCGTGAGCTTGATGCTCTCAAGGTTTTCCAGGCTGAGGTCGAACGCCTGAAGGCGATCATCGACGCCTTGCAGCGTCACCGTTTCGGCCGCCGATCCGAACAACTCGATCCCGATCAGCTCCAGCTTGCCCTGGAGGAAGTCGAGACGGCATTGGCCGAGGCCGAGCACGCCCGGGACAAGACAAGTCGGGCTCAGGCCCAGCGCTCGCGCAAGACCAACCGCGGTTCGCTGCCGGCGCATCTCGAGCGGATCGAACAGGTCGTCGATGTCGAGGACAAGGCCTGCCCCTGTTGTGGCGGTGCGCTCCACCAGATCGGCGAGGATGTGGCCGAGCGCCTCGATGTGGTGCCGACCACCTTCCGCGTGCTGGTCACGCGCCGGCCGCGTTACGGCTGCCGTTCCTGTGAAGCCGCGGTCGTGCAGGCGCCAGCACCGGCGCGGATCGTCGAGGGCGGCATTCCCACCGAGGCGCTGATCGCCCAGGTACTGGTCGCCAAGTACGCCGATCACCTGCCACTCTACCCTCAAGCCCAGATCTACGCCCGGCAGGGCATCCAGCTCGATCGGTCCACGCTGGCCGACTGGGTGGGACGGGCAGCATGGTACTTGCGCCCCTTGCGCGATGAGGTCCTCAAGCGATTGCGACGATCAGAACGGCTGTTTGCCGACGAGACGACGGCACCGGTGCTGGATCCGGGGCGTGGGCGGACCAAGACCGGGCAGCTCTGGGCCTACGCCCGCGATGATCGCCCATGGGCTGGCGGCGATCCGCCGATGGTCGCCTATGTCTACGCCGCGGATCGCAAGAGCGAGCGGGCAGAGGCGCACCTCGGCAACTTCGCGGGCATCCTGCAGGTCGATGGTTATGGCGGCTACGCCGCGCTGGCCAGACGCCGGCAGCAGGTCCAACTCGCCTTCTGCTGGGCCCATGTCAGACGCAAGTTTTACGAGCTTGCCGACACGTCGCCAGTCGCAACCGCGGTGCTGCATCGCATCGCCCTGCTATACGCCATCGAGGATGAAGTGCGCGGCGAGCCTGCCCAGCAGCGTCGGTTGGTCCGCGGCGAACACAGCCGCGTCATCATCGACGATCTGCACCATTATCTCGAAGCCCGGAACCGCCAGGTCAGCCCCAAGGCCAAGCTCGGCGAAGCGATCCGCTACGCGCTCACCCGCTGGGACGGCCTCTCACGGTTCCTCGACGATGGTCGTGTCGATCTCGACAACAACGCCGTGGAACGCTCGATCCGTCCGCTCGCACTCAACCGGAAGAATGCCCTGTTCGCCGGCTCGGACGAAGGCGGCGACAACTGGGCGGTGATCGCCACGCTCATCGAGAACTGCAAGCTCTCTGGCATCAACCCGCACAACTGGCTCACTGAGACGCTCACCAGGCTCGCCAATGGTCACCCGGCCAACAGCGTCGGCGACCTCATGCCGTGGACCACCGTGGGCTGAGCACAGCGCTTACGCTGAAGTCGCAACTCCGCCGGCTGAAATGTAGGTCAGCGAAAATCAG
Organism: Novosphingobium sp. B1; assembly: GCF_900176395.1. Taxonomy (GTDB): domain Bacteria; phylum Pseudomonadota; class Alphaproteobacteria; order Sphingomonadales; family Sphingomonadaceae; genus Novosphingobium. The sequence continues at coordinate 30,929 of NZ_FWXL01000001.1, forward strand.
CAGAGGAGGAAGAAAATGAGCGCATTGGAAAACCTGAAGACTGAGTAGCCCCCAGGTTTCTGGACGCCTTCGATCCTAATTTTGAGGACAGGAGGCGACGATGGGGAAGCCCAATTTCAGCGATGAGTTCAAGCGTGATGCGGTGGCTCAGATCACCGAACGGGGTTATCCGGTAGCTGAGGTGTCGCAGCGGCTCGGCGTCAGCCAGCATTCGCTGTATGCCTGGAAGCGGCAGCTGGCGAAGGTTGTGTCCGGCGATGCCAGCAAGGACGCCGAGATCCGCCAGTTGAAGCGCGAACTGGCCCGGGTGACGGAGGAGCGCGACATCTTAAAAAAAGCCACCGCGTATTTCGCTTGAGATGCAAAGTGAGATACGCGTTCATTGCCGAGCATCGCGATCGCTTTGGCGTGCGGGCAATGTGCCGCTGCCTCGCCGTGCAGCCCAGTGGTTTCTATGCTTGGCAGAAGAGCCCGCTGAGCCAGCGGGCTCGGGAAGATGCTCGGCAAACGGAGCTGCTACGGCGGGCCTGGAACGATAGCGGCAAGGGCTATGGCTACCGCAAGCTGCACGACGACCTGCTGGATCACGGCGAGACCTGCTGCCCCAACCGTGTTGCGCGGATGACCAGGCTAGCAGGTATCAGAGCGCAGGTCGGCTACAAACGCCGGCCTGGCAGCTATGGCGGCAAGCCGTCCCTGGCGGTCGACAACACTCTGGATCGCCAGTTCGACGTGGCTGCGCCAGACCGGGCTTGGGTGACGGACATTACCTACATCCGCACCATGGAGGGCTTTGCCTATCTGGCCGTCGTGATCGATCTCTACTCCCGCCGGGTGGTGGGCTGGTCGATGCAGAGCCGGCAGACTACCGACGTGGTGCTGCAGGCGCTGCACATGGCGGTATGGCGGCGCAAGCCGAAGCAGCGGGTGCTGATCCACTCGGACCAGTGCTCGCAGTTCACCAGCATGGACTGGGCTGCGTTCATCCGGTCTCACAACCTTGAGCACTCGATGAGCCGACGCGGCAACTGCCATGACAACGCCGTCGCCGAGAGCTTCTTCTCCTCGCTCAAGCGCGAGCGCATCCGGCGCCGGACATACAAAACCCGCGAAGAAGCCCGACAGGACGTGTTCGATTACGTCGAGATGTTCTACAACCCGGTGCGCAAGCAGGTCAGGAACGGGATGCTGTCGCCCGCCCAATTCGAACGGCAGCAGATTTTGAAAGCGGAAGGCGTCTAGAAAACTAGGGGCTACTCACACCCCGATCTACCAGAACAAATTGAAAGCTATCCGCCGAGAACAAATAGACCTCGCTGGCCGCATCCTCGACGATACGGCCTAGCGCGATCCGCGCCAATTTCGTCCCGCTGCGGCAAAAGGTCTGATCTCCTGGCACAACGCCGTGCTATAGAACGCGCGAGCCTCAAGAGCAATGATGGCACCAACGCTGCATCGCATCCAATTCCTTCAAGAACAGCGCCGGCCTCTGCAGGTCAATGAGTACTCGCCATATTATCTCTACTGACCCTACACTGCGGGGAACTCCAGCGCATCTGATAAGTTTATCCGCCGAAAGGAGCTTCCCATGGCCACCTCTTCCAAAGCAAAACCCAAAACCGGCGCGCGTGCCACGCGAAAGGCGAGCAAGGAGCAGAAGCGACCCGCCGACGCGATCAAGCTGCTCAAGGACGACCACAAGGAGGTCAAAGGCTGGTTCGAGGAATTCGACAAGACCGACGATGATGCGCGCAAGCAGGAACTGGCAGACAAGATCTGCATGGCGCTGACCGTCCATGCGACGATCGAGGAAGAGATTTTTTACCCGGCGGCTTATGAAGCCCTTGATGACGATGATCTGCTCGATGAAGCAGAAGTCGAACACGCGAGCGCTAAGGCGCTGATTGCAGAAATCGAGGCCAGCCAAGTCGGTGAACCGCTGTTCGACGCCAAGGTTACGGTGCTCGGCGAATACATCGATCATCACGTGCAGGAGGAAGAAAAGGAACTCTTCCCCGAATGCCGCGCCAGTGGCATGGATCTCAAAGCACTGGGCGAGCAGCTCGCGGCGCGCAAGGCGGAGTTGATGGCTGCCCAAGGCTGATGTCAGTCCAAGGTGAATGATGATTTCTTCGGCCCGGCCATTCCTGGCCTGTTCCTGATTGAAGATCTCGTTGATGAGGCCGCTCAGCTGAGCCTTATCACCGAGATCGAGGAAACGTCGCTTGCGCCTTTCAGGTTCCAGCAATGGACTGGAAGGCGCGAGACGGCCTCTTACGGGCTTCACTACGATTTCACCGCGTCTACGTTAAGTGAAGCCGAAGCTTTCCCTCCTTGGCTCGACAAGCTGGCAAGGATGGTCGAGGCGAAATGTGAACTGCCGGGCCGGTCCATTGTTCATGCCTTGCTGACCCGTTATCCGGTGGGCGCGGCGATAGGTTGGCACCGTGATCGTGCAATCTTCGGTGAAGTGTTCGGCATCTCGCTTGGCACCGAGGCCTTCCTCCGATTGCGGAGGCGGCAACCGGCCGGCTTCTCACGCTATTCCCTGCCTCTTCGGCCCGGCTCGCTTTACAGGTTGAGCGGTGAGGCCAGAACCCAGTGGGAACACAGCATTGCCCCACTCCAACAGCTTCGATGGTCGATAACGCTGCGGACGCTCGCTTAGGCCATCACCCTCTATCTACCGATCGTTTCCACGGGGGGTACCGTATCTACTTCCATCATCTCCAGCAGGATTTCCTCTACCCTGGTCAATCGCGCGTGCGGATCGCTCATCTTCTCGCGGACCAGGAAACGGCCGTCCACCAATTGGGCGCTGGGGTGGGGCGATGACTTTGGCGGTTCACCGCGCGGGTTTAACGCGATGGCGGCGCGCCCGGCGTCAATCCTTTCAATACCCAGAATTTGCGCAAGAAGGCGCACCCTTGCTACAGACAGCAACACTTGCGTCTCCTTGGGGATAGCGCCGAACCGGTCTTCCAACTCCTCCTCGAAGAGATCCAGAGCGGCGAGATCTGTCAGCCGCGCCAATCTGACATAAAGCTGCAGCCGCAGATCCACTTCCGGGATCCAGCTTTCGGGCAAGGCGCCATGGACTCCTAGTCTCAAGTCAGGCGCGGGGAGCGCGCTGGTCTCGCCGCGAGCCTCGCGGAGCGCCGCTTCCAGCATGTGCTGGTAAAGCTCGACGCCAACCAGTTTCATATGCCCGGTCTGGCTGTCGCCCAGCAGATCTCCGCCGCCGCGCAGATCGAGGTCGCGCGCGCTGATTGCAAACCCGGCACCAAGGCGATCCAGCGCTTCGAGTGTCCGCAAGCGCTTCGCGGTCGCCTCGCTGATCGGATGACCGGCGTCCGTGAGCAGCATGATCTGCCCGCGCCGACTGCCACGTCCGACCCTGCCTCGAAGCTGATGGAGCTGCGACAGACCGAACCGGTCCGCACGCCAAACGATCATTGTATTGGCGCGGGGGACGTCGAGCCCTGCCTCGATAATGTTGGTGGCAAGCAGCACGTCGCCTCGACCGTCTGCGAACTCGGTCATTACGGTATCGAGTTCTGCTGCGGACAGCTTGCCGTGCGCGCAGACCACCGTGAGTTCAGGCGTCAGCTGCCCAAGCTTGGCTTCGATCGCCGCCATGTCCGCGATCCTTGGGACCACGACAAAGCTTTGCCCCCGCCGGGCCCGTTCCCGCAGCAGCGCGGCCCGGACGCTTGTATCGTCCCAATCGCTCACCACCGTGCGGATTGGCTGCCGCCGCGCAGGCGGAGTTGCGATAACCGATAGCTGTTGTAAGCCCACCAGCGCGTTCTGGAGCGTCCGGGGTATCGGTGTGGCGCTGAGCGCCAGGAAATGGCCGCTGTGCAGCGCGCGCAGTCTGGCCTTGTGGGCCGCGCCGAAGCGTTGCTCTTCATCAAGGATGACCAGCTGCAGGCTGCGATACCGGACGCTCTTGCCAGCGACGGCGCTTGTGCCGACGACGATTCCGATCGACCCGTCGGCAAGACCGGCCAGCGCTGCGCGCTTTTCGGCGGGCGTCGATGAGCTTGACAGCATTGCGACAGTCACGCCGGTCCCCTCGAACCGGGCCCGGAACAGTTCGTAGTGTTGGCGCACAAGCACAGTCGTCGGCGCGGCCAGCACGACCTGCCCGCCCGCCAGCGCGGCAAACGCCGCAGCGCGCAGCGCAACCTCGGTCTTGCCGTAACCGACATCGCCGATGACGAGCCGGTCCATCGCGGTGCCGGAAGCGAGGTCGGAACGGATGGCGTCGATGGCGCGGGTTTGGTCTGCCGTTTCCGAATAGGGGAAGCCAGCCACGAACCGTTCGTAGACATCCGGGTCGGCCGCGATTGCCGGTACAGTTCGTGCCGCACGCTGATGGGCCAGCGCAATTAGCGCTTTGGCTGTCTCAGCAAGCTCGCCGTCAAGCGTCTCTCGGCGTTTGATCCAACTCGACCCGTCCAGCTTGTCAAGAGCCACCGCCTCGGGGTCGGCGCCGTAACGCCAGATGCGACCGGCATCGCTGACCGGTACCAGTCGGCGAGCTGCGCCAGCAAATTCAAGCGCGATGGCGTCCTGCTCGCTGCCCTCGAGCAGGGGCAAAGGTTCGATCCCGCTGATTACCGCAATGCCGTGATCCTCATGGACGACAACGTCGCCGCAGCGAAGGTCGCCCAATCCATCGAACCCGTTTTCTTGATCTACCGACCCAGCTTCAGCTTCCGCACGGCTACCGAGCAAATCAGCTGCGGTAACGGCGATGATCTTGTCACGTACAAAGCCTCTGTCGCACGTCATTTCAAGTGCCGCGAACGCACCTGATGGGAGCGCTGCGACGTCTGCCCAACTGGCGAGCATGATGCAGTCGCGCTTCAATTTTTTGGCAATACGCGGACGCAGGAACCGCAGATCGCGGTCGCTGCCCAGCAAGATGAGGCGGGCATCCCTCTCCAGCAGGGGCACTACGAACCGGGACAGGGCACCCAGGGGAGCCCGCTCCTCGACGAACCGCGAAATGGCCCCAATGTCGTCGGTGGCCCAGTCGAGCCGGTCGTGGCCGGTCGTTGCCGCACGCCATTCTTCCTCGCCGATCATGTCGGCGGGGACTCGGCCATGCCGTGTCACATCCGCGGCAAGGGCCAGCAGCCCGCGATGGCGCGACGCAACCTTGTTTTCGAGGACCAGGGCCGCGCCCGCAGGGCAATGAGCGAGGAGCGTTACCCCGCCCACCGCGCTTGGCTCAGCCACACGGCCGATTTCGACGGCAGTCAGATCGTCCAGGCTGCGCTGGTCAACCGGATCGAAGCTACGCAGGCTGACAATCCGTCCATCGCCCGCTTCGATGCGAACCGGCAGCGTACGATCGGCCGGGAAGACATCGGCCACATTACCCCGCACCGCAACTTCACCCGGCTCATCGACCCGGTCATCGATAACATACCCCAGTGCTTCGCAATCGCTTTCAAAGCTTTCGAGATCGAGCAGATCGCCCACACCAAGGACAGGTGGAGCGGGGTCGAACGCGTTGGGCGGAGCGTAACGTCGCGCAATGGCTTCGGCACTTGCCAGTACGACGCACGGCTTCTGGCACGTACCCTGAACCTTGCCGCGGATTTGCCGCAGCGCCGCGACGCGCGCGCCAGCATTCCCTGGAGACGCCGGAGCCTCTTCACCGGGCAAGGCGTCACTGGCGGGGACCAGCACGACCGCAGCTTGGGGGGCAGCCGCGCTGACGGCGGCGGCCAAAGCCACCGCCGTCTGTTCGCTATCGGCAATGTAGACCAGATCGCCGTGCTGCAAATGCTCGGCGATCCGTGTGGCAACCGCTGCCTGGCTCACGGCACTCAGGCCATTGCATCCAGATCGACGGTCACTTCTCGCGGCCAGAACCGCAGGGCTGCGCAAGCTGCAACAAAAGCCTTGGCATCCTTGCCCGATCCCAGCGCGACACAGCCTTCGTCGAGCTCGGGTGGAATGCGTGCGGCGGCAAACAGCGGCTCGGCATCCGCGCCGACTCCAATGAACTTGCAGTGCGCAAAGGCGTCGGACACGAAATCCTTGGCCGGAGCATCCTGGGCCAACAGGACCGCACCCTCCGCCGAAGGCAGCACCGCCACCGCATCGTAGAGCACCGATGGACCGCCATCGATCTTCTGCTTGGCCGCGACAGCATCGCCGTTGTCGAGGACGACACCGCCGATCTTGGGCGCGATCACTTCCCATACCGCGCCTGCGGCTTCGACTGCGCCAGTGAGCGCCGCGAACAGAGCTCCGTCCGACCCATCGGTCAGCAGGATGCCAAGCTTGCGGCCCTTGAAGCTGTCCGGACCATTGGCAAGGATGCTGAGCTTGTCCGAAGTGGGCAGGTCGAGCGTAGGCTTTGCAGCTTTTGCGGGATCGGGCAGCGCCATTCCGAGGCCATTGGCGACCGAGGCCGCAAGATCCTCGTCAATGTTGCGCAGGTGCGAGACAGCGCGCGCACGAATGTCGACGCGTGTGACCTTGCTTAATTCGAACACCAGCGCATCGCCAAGGTGCTTCTGTTCGATCGGCTGCTGGCTGAGATAGAACATTCGCGCCTGGCTGTAGTGATCGGCAAAGGTCTCCGACCGGAGACGGGCTTTCGGGCCTTCGACGTCAGCGGCGAAACTCTTGAATCCCAGTTCCGGATTCTCACGCGGACCGCCTTCAGGGCCCCACGAGTTTGGCTCGTAGTTGGCCCGTCCCTTGGGATTGACCATGGCCATATGGCCGTCCTGCTGGAAATGCATCACCGGGCAGCGCGGAGCGTTGACCGGTATGTGGGTGAAGTTCGGCCCGCCAAGACGCTTGAGCTGGGTGTCGAGGTACGAGAAATTGCGCCCGTGCAGCAGCGGATCGTCGCTGAAGTCGATTCCAGGCGGCACGTTGGCTGTGCAGAACGCGACCTGTTCGGTCTCGGCGAAGAAGTTGTCGACGTTGCGATTGAGGGTCAGCGTACCGATCAGCCGGACGGGCACGTCTTCCTCGGGGATCAGTTTGGTCGCGTCGAGATGATCGAACGGTAGCCCATCGGCGGTCGCCTGGTCGAAGAGCTGGACGCCGAGGTCCCATTGCGGGAAGTCGCCGCTGTCGATTGCTTCCCACAGGTCGCGGCGATGGAAGTCGGGATCGGCGCCATTGATCTTGACGGCTTCGTTCCACACCACCGATTGCAGGCCCTGTCGGGGCTTCCAGTGGAATTTGACGAAGGTGGACTTACCCTCGGCATTGATCAGGCGGAATGTGTGGACGCCGAAGCCTTCGATCGTGCGGTAAGAGCGCGGAATGGTGCGGTCGGACATCTGCCACATCACCATGTGCCAGGCTTCGGGCATCAAGCTGGCGAAATCCCAAAAGTTGTCATGCGCCGACTGCGCCTGCGGGAAGCCGCGGTCGGGCTCCTCCTTGACTGCGTGGACCAGATCAGGAAATTTGATCGCATCCTGGATGAAGAACACCGGGATGTTGTTGCCCACAAGATCCCAGTTGCCCTCCGCCGTGTAGAGCTTGACCGCGAAGCCGCGCACATCGCGCGCGAGGTCGAACGAACCGGCCCGGCCGGCGACGGTCGAGAAGCGCACAAAGGTCTCGGTCTGCTGACCGACCCTTGAGAGCACGTCGGCTGTGGTATAGTCAGCCAGGCTGTCGGTGAGTTCAAACACGCCGTGGGCACCTGTGCCGCGCGCGTGGACGACTCGCTCGGGAATGCGTTCGTGGTCGAAATGGAAGATTTTCTCGCGGAGCTGAAAGTCCTCCAGCAAAGTCGGGCCGCGTGGCCCCGCGCGCAGGCTATTCTGCCCGTCGCTGATCGGGATACCCTGCTGCGAAGTCATGGTTGCGGCAGGATCGCTGGTGGTCTGGTGGGTTTCTCCGCCGTTGCCCTGGGGCTCAGCATAACTGGTCGGCAGGTCCGACTGGGGCGGCAGTTTGGGTGCCTTCTTCGGCGTCTCGCCCTTCTGTTTCGATTTGTCGGAACGCTGGGCTTTATCAGGCTTGGGCATGGAAAAATCCTTTGGAACTGGAGGCAAACGAGAGATCATGGGAGTTTGAGGCGAGCGCTGGAGGCGCAACGGCAGGCCAGGCTTTCTCGTCGATTGGCGCAATGGCAGTGATTTGCTCGGCACTCAGATCACAGTGGATGCCATCACTTTCGAACGCGAGAAGGTCGGGCGCTATCGCCCGCAGGGTTTCGCCGGCACCGCCCACCCCGCCTTGGGATATGACGACATAACTCAGTGTCCGGCTTTCGCAGTCGTGCATGGTATCGACTACCGTCCCGACCTTCTCACCCCTTCCGTCAAAGACATTCGCGCCGATCGCGGACGCACCTGAATAAAGCGAGGGCACGTGCGCGCGCGCCCGGCTGCGCTGCTCCGCCAATTCGCTACCCGTTTCGTGCCGGGCCTGCCGCCCGAGCCAGCGCCACACGCCGAACAGGTTAACAAGCAACAGAAAACCGTTGGTGATCGCCAGGCTTGGTTGCTCGGTGGTCAGGCCCACTGCAGCCCAGGCAACCGATCCGACGGTAAAGACGACAAATCCCCACCCCGTGATTTTTGTCCCCAGATTGGCGGCTGTCATCATCGCCGCAATCATGGTCGCAGCTGAAGCAATCCAGGCGGCGACATCAGGCATTGCGGTACAACTCCCTAGTCTCGCCCAAGGTAGGGCACGGGAACGATCAAATGGGCGGACTTACGTCGCTGTCGACAAGCCAGGCTTGAGCACGACCTTGGTCGCCTCGTTCTGCTGATCGTGGAACAGCTTGTACCCTTCAGCAGCATCTTCGAGCGGCAAGCGGTGGCTTATCAGGAAGGTGGTGTCGATCTTGTCCTCAAGCACCGCAGCAAGCAGCGCGGGTAGATACTTCTGAACGTGGGTCTGCCCGGTGCGAAGCGTCAGGCCCTTTTCCATAAGAGCTCCGAGCGGAAACTTGTCGACGAACCCGCCATAGACTGCAGGCATCGACACCCGGCCGCCCTTGCGACAGGCGATGATGGCCTGGCGGATCGCATGGGTGCGCTCGGTGCCGAGGAAGGTCGAGGCCTTGATCTGGTCGACCACGTTATCGACGAACAACCCGTGCGCTTCGAGGCCCACCGCATCGATCACCGCATCGGGGCCGATCCCGCCGGTCATCAGCATCAGCGCCTCATAGGTATCGCTCTCTTCGAAATTGATCGTCTCTGCCCCGAAACGGCGCGCCAGTTCGAGCCGCTTGGGGAAGTGGTCTATCGCGATCACCCGCTCGGCGCCGAGCAGGAACGCCGACTGGACCGCAAACAATCCGACCGGGCCGCAACCCCATACCGCCACGGTATCGCCTGGCTCGATGTCGCAGTTTTCCGCCGCCATCCACCCGGTTGGCAGGATGTCCGACAGGAACAGCACCTTGTCGTCCTCGATCCCTTCGGGGATCACGATGGGGCCAACGTCGGAGAATGGCACACGCACATATTCGGCCTGGCCGCCCGAGTAGCCGCCCGTCATATGGCTGTAGCCGAACAGCCCGGACATCGGCTGTCCGTAGGCTTCGCGCGCGATGTCCTGGTTGTCGGCGGGCAGGCCATTGTCACACGCCGAGAACTGTGCCTTGCCGCAGTGGTAGCAGCTGCCGCAAGCGATAGTGAACGGCACCACCGCGCGCTGGCCGATCTTCAGCGTGCTTTTCGGGCCGATCTCCACCACCTCACCCATAAACTCGTGGCCCAGAATGTCCCCGGCCTGCATCGTCGGGATATAGTGATCGTAGAGGTGCAGGTCCGAACCGCAGATCGCTGTAGACGTGACCTTGATAATCGCGTCGCGCGGGTTGACGATGCCGGGATCGTCAACCGTTTCGACGCGGACATCATGCTTTCCGTGCCAGGTGAGTGCGCGCATCGGCTTATCCTTCCTGCTCGGCAAAGATCGCCGGATTGCGCGCCGCCGTCGCGATTTCGCCGGTTTCGAGCAATTGTTTAAGGCGCCGCAGGTCGCGGCGGGTCTGGATCGACGGTTCGCGCTGAAACAGTTTGGCGACCAGCTTTCCCAGGATGCCGCCAGGCGGCTCATACGCGATTGTTGCAGTTACGACGGTGCCACGCGCGCCGGCTTCCGCAAAAGCTACCCGCCCACTGTTGGTGACATCGCCGCCGTCTTCGGATTGCCAAGTGAGGGATTGTCCTTCGATCTCGTCGATAATCCGGGAATCCCATTCGTAGCGGCTGTCGGCCGGTCCCTTTACAACCCAGTGCGAGCGTTTGTCGTCGAGCACATCGATACGTTCGATATTCTCCATAAATTGCGGCAGCTGTGCGAAGTCCCGGAAGAAAGCGTAGACCTCGCTGGCCGGGCGATTGATGGTGACGCTGCTCGCGAGAAGCTGGCGGGAACCCTTGGTGTCCTTGGACGTGACCACGGCGGCGTCGTCGCGGGGATGAGATTTTTCGGTTTGGAACATGGCCCCTTTAACGGCTCCCAATAGCGCGAGTTCCGACGATGCGTGAAGAAAACACGGGCGCAACTTGGCGGAACCAAAGACCTGCCAATGTGGTTTTACGCACACGACACTGCGCACAGTCGGGGGAACCTGCCATCGATACTTATGACATCGCGATTGTCGGAGCCGGACCTGCCGGGCTCAGCGCTGCGCTCTATGCCGCCCGTTATTGCCGTAGGACGCTCGTCCTGCACGACGGCACCGCGCGCGCCTCACGAATTCCTCTTACACACAATGCGCCCGGATTTGATGCCGGTATTGCCGGAACCGATCTGCTCGAGCGAATGACGCGTCACGCCCAAAAGTTCGGTGCACAGCTGGTCAAGGCGCGGGTGGTGAAGCTCACAGCGCCCGAGAGCCAGTTCCTACTGGAGGACGAAAAGGGTGCGATCTGGTCGGCTCGGGCTGTGATCCTTGCCACCGGACTTGAGCTGAACCAGATCCCGCTCGATGACGAGATGCACGAAACTGCCATCGCCAACGGCGTCCTGCGTTACTGCCCGGTCTGCGATGGCTTCGAGCATAAGGGTGCCCGGATTGCGGTGCTCGGCTGCGACATATCAGGCGCTGCTGAGGCTCTATTCCTGTCGACTTATTCGGACGACGTAACACTTCTTCCGCGGCGCGAAGTTGAACTGACCCGGGAGGAGCAACGCGATCTTGGACAGGCCGGCATCAAAGTCGTTTCGGAGGCGGTATCCCGTTTCGAACCCACAAAATGCGAGATGCGTCTTCATTTCGAAGATCAATCTGAGCCGCTCGCCTTTGACGTCCTTTATCCCGCACTGGGGTGCAGACCCCGCAGTGTCCTTGCCCGTCAGCTCGGTCTGGTGATCGAGGAGTCCGGCAAGGTCGCCGCCACCGCCCCCTTGGGCACCGAAATACCGGGCCTGTTCTGTGCAGGCGATGTGGTCGATGGCCTCGACCAGATCAGCGTCGCGATGGGCCACGGAGCGATGGCCGCCACCAGGGCGCACAACTGGCTGCGGGCCTCCGATGGCGACACGGTGGAAGCGGTGCTGGATCTGGATGGGGGCAACACAGCGCATGGCTAGTGCAGGGAGTTCCGGCGCCCCGTGGCGCCTGGGCTGGCCCGTCTGGTCGCGGATGCTCAAGGATGCATGGCGGGACAGCGGCGAGGATAACCTTGGTTTGATTGCGGCCGGCGTTGCCTTCTATGGCTTCCTCTCGCTGGTGCCCGCGCTTAGTGCGACGCTGTTGCTTTATGGGCTGTTCGCGTCTCCGGAGATGCTTGGTGACGCATTGCTGTCACTCAGCAAGCACCTGCCAGCAGAGGCTGCCAAAGTCGTTGGCGACCAGATCGCTTCGCTTGTTGCCGCGCCGTCTGCTGGCAAAAGCTGGGGTGCCGCTATGGCACTTGGTCTTGCGATATATGGGGCGACTAAGGGTGTAGATGGTCTGGTGACCGCTTTGACCATTGCCTACGACCTTCAGGAATCGAGAAACTGGCTCCACCGGACCGCGACCATACTGGCATTGACCTCTGGCGCTGTCATTTTTGTCGTCGTCTCGCTCGCGGCCGTCAGCGCGCTCAACCTTCCGGCAGCGCTGCTTCCAGTCGCGTTCGACACCGCTTGGCTTCTGGCCATTGCGGGCAGCGCGCTGCTGCTGGCAACAGGTACACTTGCCGCGGCGGCCTTGTTCCGCTTTGCGCCGCCGCCTCCCATTCGGCAATTTTGCTGGCTCAGTCCCGGTGCCATGTTTGCCGCGCTGGGCTGGTTTGCCGTGACTTCTGGCTTTGCCTGGTATGCCGCGAACTTCGGTAATTATAGCGCAACCTGGGGAGCACTGGCGGGCATCGTCGTCCTTCTGACCTGGCTCTATCTTTGCGCGTTTATTCTCCTCCTTGGAGCGGAACTCAACGCCCAGCTCGACGCTGTAACGCGAGGTACTGCCAGCTCGGAGAAAGACAAATGACCCCTCGTTGGCCATCGATCTAGTGGGTAGTCCGTCATGGCCAGAGTGCAGGCAATGTGGCGCGCGACGCGGCCCATGGCGAGGGTATCCCGCGGATCACTCTCACCCACCGCCATGTCGATGTGCCGCTTTCCGACCTGGGCCGCGAACAGGCGGCAGCGCTCGGACGCTGGTTCGCGTCGTTTGAACCAGACGCTCAACCGGAAATCCTGCTCGCGTCGCCCTATATACGCGCGGTCCAGACCGCCAAGCTGTTCGGCGCCGCTGGCGGCTACGATCCGCACGAGCCCATCTGCATCGACGAGCGGCTGCGCGAGAAGGAATTCGGCATCCTCGACGGATTGACCACAGCAGCCGTCGGCGAATTGCAACCCGAGCAGGCGGCGTTTCGCAAATTGCTCGGCAAGTTCTACCACCGTCCGCCGGGCGGCGAATCTTGGGTAGATGTCATCTTCCGCCTGCGCGCGCTGTTGGACACCGTGTCGTTACACAACGGCGGGCGGCGGGTGATGATTGTGGCGCACCAGGTGGTGGTGCTGTGCCTGCGGTACATCATCGAGAACATGTCTGAAGACCAGATTCTGGCGATCGACCGCGAGGGAGATGTCGCCAACTGCGCGATCACCGAATATCGTCTCGATGATGCGCAGGGCCGTGATGGCAAGTTGTGCTGGCACGCTACAACATTACTGCACCAATGACCGAGCAGGCGACTTCGGTCACTGCGGCCCCGGACAAGATTGTCGCGGCGCGTGGCTGAAGAAGTCCGCCCCCTCGACAGCGATTGGCTTCGGGCGCATCCGCTTCCCGTACCCGACAATGCGGCCGACAAAAACAGTCGCGGACGGGTGCTCGCAATTGGCGGGTCCGCGACAGTCCCGGGCGGCATCCAACTCACTGTCGAGGCAGCACTACGCGCTGGAGCTAGCAAAATTCAGGTGGTGAGCGTCGAAAGCGCGCCGCTCTCACTGGGCATCGCCATGCCAGAAGTTGCCGTTTGCAGTGCCGCGGAATCGTGCTGGCGAGATTGCAATGAAAAACTCGGCTCCGCTTTCGAACTTCTTGGGAATGTGCGATGCTGTGGTCGCCGGGCCGGCGATGTCCGATGGTAAAGCGGCATCCAAGGTTACCGGTCACCTGCTAAGATTGTGCCACGCCCAATTGGTGCTCGATGCCGCGATGCTGATGTATCTTGTCTCCCATGCGGATCGTCTTCGCTCGCTCGCACATCCCTCAGTATTGACGCCGCACATCGGAGCGCTGGCGGCAATGCTGGCCTGTGACGCTGACGAGATCGAGCAAAACCGACTGAGCGCCGTGAAGAAAGCCAGTTCTCGATTTGGGGCGGTGTGCGTGCTCAAAGGTGCAACCAGTCTGAGCGCCGCGCCAGGCGGCGATGCGTTCGCCTATGCCGGGGGTGGAGTCGGGTTGCCCGGCGGTGAGGACGATAGGCAGAGCCGTTAGAATGAGGCCGCAATCAACGGGGTGCTCGTGGCTGGCTTTTATCTGCTAAACGGCAATCCCCGCCCGGGGCCGAAATTCGAATACAAACTGCACTGGTTCGAAAGGCTCGAGGCGCATCTTGCGACACTTATTGGTCTCGATGTGCCAGTGGTCATCGCGGGTGATTTCAACGTCATGCCGACTGATCTTGACGTCTACGCGCCTGACCGCTGGCGTGACGATGCCTTGTTTGCCCCAAAAGTTCGCGCCGTTTACGCGCGATTGCAGGAACAGGGCTGGAGTGACGCGATACGAAAGCTGCATCCGGATAAAGCCATATATACATTCTGGAAATATTGGCGACGTTCGTTCGAGCGCAATGCCGGGCTCACGATAGATCATGTTTTGCTCAACCCGGCAGCAGCGAAATTTCTCGAAGCGGCAAAGGTCGATCTACGACCAAGAGCTTGGGAGAGCGCTAGCGATCATGCTCCGGTCATGATTGAACTCGACATCGATTAGGCTCCGTCCAGGTCATACCCATTTTCGCCATTTCGCGACAACAAACGATGCGATGCCAAAGGCTGTCAACCCAGCTATGACGATCTCGAACCCGAACATTCCGCTCTCGAACAACGGTAGCTTGAAGTTCATTCCTAACAAGCCTGCGACCGCTGCGCAGAAGCCGATAACCGCGGTCAGAAAGGTTAGTACCTTGACAAGGTCGTTGGTCTGCTGCGTTGTGATCGAGGTGTAAAGATCGAAGCTGCCGACCACAACATCGCGGGTTCGCTCCACTTCGTCAATTGCGCGTTCGTACCGTGATACCAGACGCTCGAACGGGCCCAACGCCGCGCGATCGAAATTCTGAGCGAAATCAGGGCGCAGGAAGCCGTAGAAGATCGCCCGTTGGCTCGACAACTGCGCCCGCAGCTTCGAAACACGCAACCTGACATCGACGATCTTGCCAGGATCTCGCGCTGGGTGCCGTCTGCCAGGATGGCGGCATCGAGTTGGTCAGTGTCGGCCTCGATATCGGATACTTCTTCGAAGTACTGGGTCAGGTGCCAATCCAGCAGCGAGGCCGCCAGCAGGGCTGGACTTAACTTGCCGATATCGGTCTCACCCTTATCCTGCGCGCGAAAGTCGGAGAGATATCGAACCTGCTCGCGGTGGACCGTTATCAGCCACCGGGTTCCAACAATCATGCCAAGTTGGACCCCTCGCGGCGCGTATTGGAACGAAAATCGCCAGGCGCGTCGATGGCGAATGCGAAGGAGTCGGTATAGTTATCTAGCAACGCATCGCGCTTTAGATCGACGACCCGTTCGAACATTTTTGGTGTAATGCCAAATGCCGAACCGATCGCCGCCAGGTCCTCGCCGCTACTGCCTTCGATATCGATCCACAGCAGTTGGTCATCGCGAAGCTCGGAAGGCAGGGGTATAATTCCCTGAACCTCCTCGTCGCCTCCCTTGGCATCATAGATGAAGGTATGGATAGCCATTATCCGAAAACGGCGCGCTAGGGCGAACGGTTCCTGCCTTCCCCGGAACATTCAGGTTTGCCCCCGTTGGAGCAACGGATCGCCGGGCTGAATACGCGACAGAAAGCCGCGGTCATCGATTTCCGCGCCTTCATCCGGCCAACACGGCAATCAGGAAATTTACCATGTCCATTCTCGATAAAGTCGTAGCCGCGCTGACCCCGCCAGAATCAGATGAAGACCGTGCCAATGCCCGCGCGCGCGCAGAGGCCTATGCGCCGCGCGCCCCTTGGTCGGCGATGGTGCTCGATCACCACCGGCAGATCGACGATGCGTTTGCTGCGGTCAAAGTCGCCACCGACGCGGATACGCGCCGCGCGCGCCTGAAAGAGCTTGGGGCGCTGCTGACGGGGCATTTAGAAGGAGTGATCTATCCTCCGCTGTCGGACGTTGGCGACACCGGCCATGCGACAATGGCTTATACCGAGCAGGCAGCCGCAAAGATGCAGATGGGCTTGCTGGAGCGGATGAACCCGATGAGCGAGGACTTCGAAGACAAGTTCGGCCATCTCGAGGGCGCGGTGACGCACCACGTCTATGAGGAAGAGGGCAAATGGTTCACCGAACTGTACGCTAGCGCACCCGACGCCGATCATGCCGTCATCGCAAAGCGCTATAGCGAAGAATTCAACTGCTACATGTCCGGCGGAGACGGCGCTGCGATGTTCGGTGGGGTGAGCAACGCCACCGGCGCTCCGCAGCGGATCAATAGCAGCAAGGATTTAGTGCATCGCTCGTCCGCACCGCAGACCTGAGATTCGCGCGGTGCCGGCCTTCGCCAGCGCCCGCCCTTTCAATGTGTTTTGGGCGCAGGGTTAGGGCGGTGGCGCCAGCTGTTATTTTCCGCATAGGTTTTCCATTCGCCCTCGCGCAGCGCCAGCGATCAGCAATCGTCAGCAACGCCATCGGATTCCCCGCAAGGCCGAGATGGCTAGCTTGGTTACGGTTCGTTCGAGACTGGGTCGGTTGACCGTCCATTACTTTCGACTGCGATGCCGTTTTCCCTACATTTGACGCTGTAGGGCACGCAGGAAAATCCCGTTTTCGCGTGAGCGATGTAGTTAATTTCTGGTCCAGTGACCGGTGCGATAAGCGGCCAGAATGGGTCATGCGGCAATCCCGGCGCGGTGCGTCAATACAGTGAAGCAGTTGTCGAGCTGAGGAGTGGATTCCACCGATCTGATCATTCCGCACAGAGCGTTTTCCGCAGGTTTGGGTGAAAATTGCATCGTTACAACCCTTTGTCCGGGCGGGGGGGAGCGCATGCGCTGGCGAATGGTGGTCTGTGGCCCCGGGCGAATCGATCTGAACCCGCCGGCCATGCATCAGTCTCAACTGAACCACATTGAGGCAGCTTACGATCTCTATTCTTACCAGCGTGGCGGCGTCCTGAGGGTAGCCATCACTTTGTGAGCCAGTGGCAAGGCCCGAACCACTTCGCTGATGCTGTGCGATCAGCGCGCAGCCAGCGAAGGATTCGGTTCCTATGCAATGGTGATATCCTGCTCGATGCAATACAGGCGCGCTGCAACGCCGGCTCGGCAAGTAGCAGCGCCAAGCTAGGCTCAGGACTCGTTGATCACAGCCAGAAGAACACGGTGGCTGCGAGAGCGAGGGCGGAGAAGAAGACGGTTGAGCAGCGGTCGTAGCGGGTTGCCACACGGCGCCAGTCTTTCAGGCGACCAAACATGATCTCGATGCGGTTTCGGCGTTTGGATCGGCGCTTGTCGTATTTGACGGGAAAAGAACGGGATTTCCGGCCCGGAATGCAAGGCGTGATGCCCTTTTGCTCGAGCGCATCCCTGAACCATTCGGCGTCACAGCCCCGGTCAGCCAGCATCCACTGCGCCTTGGGTAGATCATCGAGCAGGGCTGCCGCGCCGGTGTAATCGCTGATATGTCCTGCCGTGATGAAGAAGCTCAAAGGGCGGCCGTTGGCATCGGTGACGGCGTGAAGCTTGGTATTCATGCCGCCCTTGGTCCGCCCGATCAGGCGGCCGAGGCCCCCTTTTTTACCCCAAGGCTGGAAGCCGTGCGGTGGGCCTTGAGATAGGTAGCATCGATCATGACGGTCTGGGGATCGGCTCTCTGGGCAGACAGCCCCTCCATCATCCGGCCAAACACGCCCATCTCGCCCCACCGTTTCCAGCGGTTGTAGAGCGTCTTGTGCGGACCGTATTCCCTGGGCGCATCACGCCAGCGCAGCCCGTTGCGGTTGACGAAGATGATCCCGCTCAGCACGCGCCGATCATCGACCCGGGGCTTGCCGTGGCTCCTGGGAAAATAGGGCGAAGGACGCGCCATCTGCTCGTCCGTCAGCCAATACAGGTCGCTCATGCTCAGTCTCCTCGCGGAGCCTGAATCACATCGCCGTCAGCCAATCAATGGGTCCTGAGCCTAGGCCGTCCGGCAGGCTTACAGTCATTACCTTGTTGTGGAGATTGCCGGCCAGCGCGGTTCCCGCGACCGCGAGGACCGCGATGCCGGCAAACAAGGCTGAACGAACAAGCAGTTTCATCTGTCATCCTCCGTGATTTTGGGGTTACGGTTTTCGCGTTCGCGACCTCGGCTAGCTCGCGAACCTGTATTGGCCGCAGCACAGCGGATGCGGACCCGTCGGCAAGCAGCAAATTACGGGCGGCGCATTTGCGACCGGGAGCGGCGCCGAACTCCTGCGACCCTTCGGTTCTTCACGGCAGGTGAACGGCACCCCCTGCCGTCGGCAGTAGCCTTCGGCCGATTGGCGGTCGGGAAACCTGAGCTCGATCGTTTCGAGTGGATCCCCGCCGCCAGTCCAACCCGTAAGGGCATCGGCCGACGGACCCCAACGAGGCTGGAAGCGAACACGCCACTTGCCACTCGCTACGCGGCTGCCCTGATTCGTGGCGACAGGCAGGGGCTCGACGATCGCTCGCGCGTCCCTCGGGAGCGCCGAGCTCAGCGTAGGCCCGTTGTCATTGGCGGAAGGCCCGGGACCTGAGTCCCGGGCCGACCGGTCATGCCGCCTTCCCATTGACGGGAATTCGGCGAACATTCTCGTTCGCCGCCTCCGTCCGGGGCAGGATCACCGTGAGCACGCCGTTCTTGAAAGTCGCGGTTACCTTGTCACGGTCGACGCCCTGCGGCAGGCCGATCCGCCGCTCGAAGCGACCGTAACTGCGCTCGGAGTAGCCGCGGTCTTTGTCCTCGACCTCGGCGCGCTTTTCGCCGCGCAAGGTGAGCACGCCTTCCTCGACGGTGAGCTCGACATCCTTTTCGGCGAGGCCAGGTAGCTCCGCTGTCACACGGATTTCCTTGTCGGTCTCGCCGAGCTCAACATGCGGCCAGGACAGGTTTCGCTCGAAACCGCTAAAGGCCGGCATACCGAAACCTCGCAGGACATCGTCGAACAACCTGTTCACGTCACGATGAAGCGAGAGCAACGGATGCGAACGGGATTCCCGTTCGTGCTCACGCTCAGCGCTCACTGGGACCGGAAGCCGGTTTTCCTGCCGGCTCCAGGGAATGAGATCACGAAATGCCATGATAGTCATCTCCTCTTCTGGCTGGATTGGGGCTTAACCTGCCGGCCGCCGCTTGCGGGGGGTACGGGGAGGTAGCGGCGCCGGCAGGCCGGTGGGCATGGATCAGGCAGGTTCGCTGACCTTCTCCTTCACCTCACCGATTTGCTTGGTCGCAGGCTCACCGCCGCCGATTTCGATGCGCCGCGGCTTCATCGCCTCGGGCACAACTCGCTTCAGCTCGATCGAAAGTAGCCCGTTTTCGAACCGCGCGTTCCCGGCTTCGACGAAGTCGGCAAGCTGGAAACGGCGTTCGAAGGCGCGGGCGGCGATGCCGCGGTGCAGATACTCGCCCTTACCGTCGTCCTCGGCACGCTTGCCGGTGACGGTGAGCAGGTTCTGCTGGGCTACCACCTCGATGTCCTCTGGCCGGAAGCCGGCGACCGCCACCGTAATCCGGTAACTGTCCTCACCTTCTCTGAGGATGTCGAAGGGCGGATAGCCGTCCTCCTCGCGAGCGCCTGCCTCGAGCAGGTTGAAGAGGCGATCAAAGCCGACGGTCGAGCGCCGGTAAGGTGCAAAGTCGAAGTTCGTTCTCATTTCCAAATCCTCCAAATTGAGCAATTTGGGCATGAGATGCGCCGGAGAGAGCCGGCGCTCTCATGTGTCCCACCGGACCCGGTTGGCGTCCGGCAGAAAAAATCTAGGAAGCCGTAGAGCGCTTTCAAGAGGTTTTTCGCGCATTCCATTTTTCAATCGCGAGCGCAGTTGAAGGTCTTGAAATTGCTCGGAGCCGTACAAGATTCGGCCTGCGGACCGGGCCCCTCTGACGGCGGTTGTTCCAGCCTCCGTGATGTCGGACCGCATCGAGTGCGCTCGGTGCAGGATCGCAGGCTTCATGCCAAGCCGCCGAGTGCCTCATTGATTTGGAAACAAAGGAGTGAGGCATGAATAGCCTATTTGACCCTGTTACATATTCGCGCCCTTCGTCTACGCGCGCCCAAGGTGCGGCCGTCTACGACGAGGGCCTCCGCCGGCATATGCTTGGCGTCTATCGCAACATGGCGCTGGGCCTTGGCACCTCAGCGCTCGTCGCGCTGCTGATCGCGAGCACGCCCGCGGTCTATCAGCCGATCTTCGGCACCCCGCTGAAATGGGTGGCGATCTTCGCGCCGCTGGCGTTTGTGCTGTTCTTCTCGTTCCGTGTCGAGCGGATGACAACGGCGCAGGCCCGCGCGGCCTTCTATGCCTTCGCGGCGGTGATGGGCGTGTCGATGGCGAGCATCTTCCTCGTCTTCACCGGCACCAGCATCGCACTGGCCTTTGCGAGCGCGGCGGCGGTCTTCGCGGCCATGAGTCTGTGGGGCTACACGACCAACGTCGATCTGTCGCGCTGGACGACCTTCCTGATGGTCGGCCTTCTCGGTGTCGTGATCGCTAGCCTCGTCAACTTGTTCATCGGTTCCTCGACGCTCCAGCTCGTCTTCTCGATCGCCGGCGTCCTAGTGTTCACCGGGCTTACCGCTTGGGACACACAGCGGCTAATGAGCGAATATCTGGCCTATGCGGGCAGCGACCGCGCCGACAAGCTGGCGGTGATGGGCGCGCTGTCGCTCTATCTGAACCACATCAACCTGTTCCAGCTGCTGCTGAGCCTGTTCGGTCAGCGCGAAGAATGACGGGAGGCAGCGGATGTCGACAATCGTACATAATTACACTTATCCCGGTGCGAGCAACGAAGCCCGCACCGGCGCTTCGCTGCTGAGCCGCAACTGGGCTTGGTTCGTCGTCCGCGGCGTCCTCGCCCTAATCGTTGTCGCGCTGGCCGTCCTCTTTCCGCTGAGCGCGCTGTTCGCTTTCACCATGGTCTTCGCCGCCTACGCCGGCGCGGACGGCCTGCTTTCGACGATCGCGGGCGCCCGCGGGGCGATGCGTAATGAAGAGCGCTGGTGGACGCTCGTTTTGCGCGGCATCATCGGCATCGCGGTCGCGGTGCTGTTCGTACTGATGCCGTTTGTGGCGACGGTCAGTTACGCGCTGGCGACGCTCGGCATTCTCAGCGCCTGGGCCATTATCGCCGGCGCGTTGGAACTGGCCGCGGCGATCCGGCTGCGCAAGGACATCGAAGGCGAGTGGCTCCTCGCCCTGTCGGGCGTCCTTTCCATCCTGCTGGGCCTTGCCATTCCGGTCGCCCTCGTGGTCACACCCTTGGCCACAATCCTGTCGGTCGCCTGGGTGATCGCGGGATATGCGATCATCGCGGGCGTCGTTCTGATCGGCCTGGGCCTGCGATTGCGCCGCCATGGGGAGAAATCGGGCCCGGGAGCGGAGCGCCCGTGAACCCGCGTGGACCGGGTTCGCGCCTGCCGCGCAGCTGGCTGGCCATGCTGGCCGCGACCGGACTCGCCTCCGGTCTGGCCGGCGGGTCTGCCGTGGCCTGGCTCGAGGCCGGGCGTGAAAAAGCGACTGTGGCAGCCAGTTCACCGATTGCGACCGATGCGGTTCCGCTGAACAGACTGACGGTTGCGCCGCTGGTCGAGCGCCTCGCACCCGCCGTGGTCAATGTCGCGGTGCTGCAGGCTTCGCCCTACGCGCAGAACCCGCTGCTGCGCGATCCCTATTATCGTTTCTTCCTCGGTGTGCCGGACGAGGCGCTGGCACCCCGGATCTCGGCGGGTTCAGGGTTTGTCGTTGATGCCACGCGCGGACTTGTGGTTACGAACCACCACGTCGTCGAGAATGCCCGCACGATCGCCGTCGGGTTTGGCAACCGGCAGGTCGAGGCCGAGTTTCTCGGTAGCGATCCCAACACGGATATTGCCGTCCTGCGCATTCCTGCACGTGGCTTGAAGCAGATCCCACTCGGCGATTCCGACCGGACGCATGTCGGTGACTATGTCGTCGCCATCGGCAATCCTTTCCAGGTGGGCCAGACGGTCACGGCGGGGATCGTCAGTGCCCTGCGCGCACCTTCAGAAGGCGGTCCGCGCTACGTCCAGACCGACGCGCCGATCAATCCCGGCAACTCGGGCGGTCCGTTGATCAACATGCGTGGTGAAGCGATTGGCGTGAACAGCGCGATCATCGCTCCCAGCGGTGGCAATGTCGGTATCGGTTTGGCGGTGCCGTCGCGTGTGGCACGCCAGGTTATCGAGCAGATTTCCGGCATCGAATTGCCACGCGGGGAGCGATGATCGCGCACGCCTACAAGCGTTCGCGCGCCACCTTGAGCTCAACTCGCAAGCCGTCCGGCCGCCACTCACGTTCGATACTTCCGCCGATTTGTCTGCTTGCCACGCGTTCAAGCTGGCTGCCGAACCCCTCGTCCTTCGGTCCATCGCCGAGCGGTTCTCCGCGCTCATCCCAGACCAGCGTCACCATCTCATCTTCCACGGCGGATCTGATCGTGACGGTACCGGAGGGCGACGCCAAGGCTCCGTACTTGGCGGCATTGGTGGCGAGCTCATAGAAAATCAGCGCGAATGCCGTCACTGCCCTACCCGTGAGGTCTAGATCGTCGCCGACGATACGCAGACGCTGGTCATGGTCCGAACAGTGATAGGGAGCCAAGATGGTGTGAAGGAGCGCGTGCAGTCGGACAGAATCGCTGGGATCCGCGACAGGATCTTTGGGCATCGTAAGCTCATGCGCCCGCGCCAAAGCGCCCAATCGCTCTTGGACAATGGCTGCTAGTTCCGCTGCGCTGGCAGCATCGCGCACGCTCATGCTGACGAGGCTGGCGGATAACGCGAACAGATTCCTCATCCGATGGTTCATTTCATGCAGGACGAGACGCTGCCACTCCTCGGCTCGTTTGCGCTCAGTAATGTCCCTTGCGATCGTGGAGGCGCCGATGACCGCGCCGTTGGCATCGCGTAGGGGCGAGATGCTGAGTGAGATATCGACCAGACTTCCGTCCTTGCAGCGCCTTACCGTTTCATTACGGCGGACGTGCTCACCTCGCCGCAGCCGCGCCAGAATCGATGCCTCCTCGTCCTGCCGATCATCCGGCAGCAGAATCGTGACGGGTTTTCCGATGATATCAGGCGCTCGATAGCCAAAGAGTCTTTCCGCTCCCCTGTTCCAGCTGGTGATAGTCCCTTCCAGATCCTTCGTAAGGATGGCATCGTCGGAAGCTTCTATAATGGCAGCGAGACGTTGCGCCATTTCGTCCGCCGTTGCCCAAGCTAGTGAATGGCCGGACACCTCTGATTCGCAAAACCGCTTCACTTGCCATTACCTCCGCCATGGGATTTTTGCTCGATCCGCTGTCGCTTTTTCTGAACAAGAAAAATGTCTGCGGCCCGGCGGCACCCACAAGCACTGTGAGCATGATCGATGCGAAATTGACATTGTTGACTCGCTCCGAAGCAGCAGAGTCAGGGCCACCGCGCTAGGTCAGCAGACTTATGGTAACAGATACACAATCTTAGAGCAATGAGATCACAGCAGTCGCTGTCTCTGACGGGCTGAAGCATCCCGCTTACAACGCCCTCGTTGTGCGGGAGCCCAATAGTCCGAATCAAGGATCATTTGTGGGCGAGACGACGACCTGCAAGGCGCGTCCAGCTTGCCCATGCCCTATGGCTCTGGGCGAAACCAAATCTCTTGCGTGCTACCTAGAGAGCTACCTAGCTGGGCACATCCTGCGAAACTTCGCAGTCCAATGACCTGTAAGAACTTGAATTTAAGTGAGAATTTGGTGGACGCACTAGGGCTCGAACCTAGGACCCGCTGATTAAGAGTCAGCTGCTCTACCAACTGAGCTATGCGTCCATGCCCGACAGGATCCGCATTGGTGGCGGCGGGAAGTGGCGGTGGTGGACGCACTAGGGCTCGAACCTAGGACCCGCTGATTAAGAGTCAGCTGCTCTACCAACTGAGCTATGCGTCCATGCCTACCGGCATTCCCGTTCGGGAGCCGCCCAAATAGCGATTTTCTGCGCGCTGCCAAGCCCCAATTTTCGGTTTTTGACAAAGCTGTCGATCAGCTCGACGGCAGCCTCACGAAAGCGTGCGCGGAGCGGCCCTGTTCCAGCGCTCCACCGCCATGATCGTGCCGATGCAGATCATGTTGGTCATCATCGACGAGCCGCCATGGCTCATCCAGGGCAGGGGGATCCCGACTACCGGCGCCAGGCCCATGACCATCATCAAGTTGATGCACATGTAAAAGAAGATCGTCATCGTCATGCCCGCGGCAAGCAGGCGCGAAAAGCGATCAGGTGCGCTGGTCGCCACCTTCAATCCCCAGCGAAAGATCAGGCCGAACACAACGAGCACGAAGACACCGCCAAGCATGCCCCATTCCTCGGCCATCGTCGCGAACACAAAGTCCGTGTGTGCTTCCGGCAAGTAGTTGAGGTGGCTTTGCGAACCGTTGCCGAAGCCCTTGCCGATGATACCGCCGGAACCGATCGCAATCTTGGATTGTGTGATGTGGTAACCTGTTCCGAGCGGGTCGCTTTCGGGATCGAGGAACACGAGCACGCGGTTGCGCTGGTAGTCGTGCAGCAGAAAGAAGAAGGCGAGCGGCGCGGCTATGAGACCTGCGGCGCCTGCTCCCAGAAACCAGCGCAGCGGCAGGCCGGCGAGGAACATGACAACCACTGCGCCGAAAGTGATTGCGAGGCCCGTTCCAAGATCAGGCTGCAACATGACAAGGCCGGCCGGGATGCCGAGCAGAACTGCGGCAGGCAGCAGGGCTCGCCAGCTCTGCGTCTCCCCAATCGGCAGGACCGAATAGAACCACGCCAAGACGAGCACGATACCCGGCTTCATCAGTTCGGAAGGCTGAAGCGTCATGAACCCGAGATTGAGCCAGCGCTGACTTCCGCCCCCGATCCCGCCGATCAGTTCGACGAGCACGAGCAGGAAGCACAAGCCGGCATAGACCGGTATTGCTAGCTTGCTGAACAACTCGCGCGGAAGGCGCGCGATGATCATGGCCACGACGAGGAAAACCCCGAAACGAAACAGGTGGGACAACGACCAGATCTCGAACCGTCCACCGGCTGCCGAATCAAGCACGGCGGCCCCGAAGCTGACCAGCGCTATCAGCGGCAGCAGGACGCTCCACGGCTGTCTGGCGATTGCTGCCGGAACATAGGCGCGAGGCATCATTGTCCTCCCGTACTTGCCACTGTGCCGGCGTTCGTGCCGGGAACGGCATTTGCAACAGCGGGAGCGGCGGCAGGCTTTGCAGTCACACCTGTAGGTTGCTCTGGCTCAGGGGCCGGTGCGGCGGCTTCAGTCTGTACGGTCTGCGGATCGCCTGCGGGTTTGCGACCCTGCTCGACGCGTTCCGTCAGGTCCTCATCGTCGGGGAGGGGCTTGGCGGTGGTTTCGCCATATCTTGCTGCGAAGGCATCGTAGCGCGCTGCCATGCGCTGTTGAACGTTGCCGCCCCACTGCTTCTCGAAGTCCTCGAGCACCGCCATGGCCTTGTCGGGTGCAAATATGTAGGTCATCACGTCTCGCGCGATCGGGTAGGCGGCACCAGAGCCGCCACCGTGTTCAATAACCACTGCGCAAGCGTATTTCGGTTTGTCGAATGGCGCAAAACAGATGAAGTGGCCGTGGTCCCGATACTTCCACGCACCGCTCTTGCCGTTGGCGATGTTGAGGCCGACGACCTGCGCGGTCCCGGTCTTTCCCGCAAGCAACACATTGTCGACCGGCAGGCGCGCCCGGCCCGCAGTCCCACGGCCGTTGACCACCTCGCTCATCGCCGAGTGAATATAATCGAGGTGTTCCTGCGAGAAGCCCATCGGCTTGGGCAACGGTGCGTTACGGTCCAGCAGCAGCCGTGGCATGACCTGCCGTCCCGAAGCTATGCGAGAGGCCATGATCGCCTGCTGCAGCGGATTGACCAGCATGTATCCCTGGCCGATCGTCGCGTTGACGGTGTCGTAGACCGCCCACTCCTTGCTGTACTTCTTGAGCTTCCATGCCGGGTCCGGCACCGTGCCATAGGACTGGCCGGGGTACGGCATCGGAAATTCCTGCCCAAGCCCGAGGCGGCGTGCCATCGCCGCGATCTTGTCCATGCCGATCTGCTGCGCGAAGTGGTAGAAGTACACGTCACACGACTGGTAGATGCCCTTGGCCATGTCGACAGAGCCATGGCCGCGCCTGTTCCAGCAATGGAACACGCGGTTGCCCACGCGAAGCCCGCCACTGCAACCGACGCTGGCATTAGGATCCAGTCCCGCCTCGAGAAACGACAGCGCGACCATCGGCTTGACCGTCGAGCCGGGGGGATAAAGCCCGCGCAGAACCTTGTTGCGCAGCGGCACGTGGTCGTCTTCGGACAGCATCTTCCATTCGATGCGTCCGATCCCGTCGGAGAAGCTGTTGGGGTCGAAGCACGGCATCGATGCCATGGCGAGGATGTCGCCGGTCTCGCAATCCATCACGACCACCGAGCCGGATTCCAGACCAATGCGGCGAGCAGCGTAATCCTGAAGTCCGGCGTTTATGGTAAGGGCGATAGGTTTGCCCGGCACATCCTCGCGCGTTCCCAGATCGCGCACGATCCGCCCCGAGGCCGTAGCCTCGACACGTCGTGCGCCCGGTACACCGCGCAACCGGAATTCAAAATGCTTTTCCAGCCCGTCCTTGCCGATCTTGAAGCCCGGCGTGATGAGCAGAGGATTGCGCTCTTTCTCGTAATCTTCCGCTGATGCTGCGCCAACGTAGCCAACGAGGTGCCCGACCGAGGCTCCTGCCGGATAGAAGCGCGAATAGCCGCGCTGCGGAATGACGCCGGGCAATTCGGGCAAGCGCACGCTGACAGCGGCGAATTTCTCCCAATCGAGGCTCGAAGCCACTTCGACAGGCTGGAAGCCGCGAGCCTTGTCCAGCTTGTCGCGGACATCGCGCACCTTGTCCGGTGGAAGCGCCAGAAGTCCCGCCAGCATGCTCATGGTCTTGTCGGGATCGGCGACGCGGTCGGGAATAAGATCGACGCGGAAATCCGCGCGATTGGCGGCGAGCGCCTTGCCGAAGCGGTCGAGCACCCAGCCGCGCCGTGGCGGGATCAACGTCAGGTTGACGCGGTTGCTTTCCGATGCCGCCTGGTACTTCTCGTTCTGCGCGACCGCGAGATAACCGAGCCGCGTGGCAAGCAGCAGGCCGACTCCGGTCTGCAACGACCCAAGCACGAATGTGCGCCGCTCGAACCGGTTGGTAAGGATCGCCGTGGTTACCGGCAACTTCTGCCGCATCGTCAAAGTCTCTTGAGCGGGATCAGGCGTACGCGATCCAGCAGGGCGACAACGCCGGTGACCACCGGATAGAGCGCGATTGAGACGAGAACCTGCGGAACGATGACCAGTGGCAAGGGATAGCCGGCGGCAATGCCGGCGAATGTCGCGCACAGCAGCAGATAAGTGGAGACCAGGGCCGATGCCGCAAGCCAATCCTGTGCAAAGCCACGCCAGAGAAATCGTTCGTCAAGCACTTCCATGGCCAGCATCGTTGCCGACCACAGCACAATTCCCGATCCGAACGGCTGGCCCGAGTAAAGATCGTCGAAGGCGCCGAGCGGAAGACCTGCCCAAACCGGAAACATCCCGGGCCTCACCATGCGCCAGGCGAGGAATACAAGATAGGCCAGCGGCGGCAAGACCGGCGCCGAGGCGATGATGGGCGAAAAGCTGGCCATCGATGCAAGCATCACCGTCGCCCACGGTAGTCCGCGAGCCACGGCAGGATGCGGAGCCCGGTTGATCCGCTTGCGCGCAATCTGCCCTGTTTCGGCGTCCAGTCCTGCGATCATCAAGGTGCCTCGGGCGCGGATTGCGCACCGGCCTTCTCACCCTGTTCCAATTGCTGGAGGGCCTGGGCGCTGTAAGCGGGCTCGACTATGACGAACTCGTTGTCAGCCGGATCGGCGGCGAGGTGTCCGGTCGCGCCATCGCGGTGCGGATCTGTCGCCACAGCAACCGGAATGCCGGGTGGATAGAGCCCGCCCGATCCCGATGTCACGAAAACGTCGCCCTTGCGCACCGGATTGATGCCCATGTTGATCAGGCGGATGTCGATACGCCCGTTGGAAGCGCCTTGCACGAAGGCGGCAAGCCCATCGCTGGCGCGTCTTACTGGAACCACATTGTCCGGATCGGTGACAAGCAGGACGCGCGCCGTGCTTGGGCCCGTTTCCACGACACGGCCGATCAGGCCCGAAGCGGCGCGGACCGGCAAACCCGGCTGGACGCCGCGCACGGCGCCTGCATCGATGATTGCAAAACGCCGCGTGCTAGACGCGGTTGATCCAATGAGGTGTGCGGTGGCCACGGGACGGCGGCCGGTGTCGACGATGCCGAGGAGCGCCTTCAGCCGGCGATTCTCTTCGCGCAGCGATTGCATGCTGATGGCCTGGGCGCGCGCTGCTTCCACTTCGCGACGCAGTTCGGCATTCTGGCGCCCGGCATTGAAGTAAGCGCCCACGGCGGCAAAGACTCCTTGGCTCGATTCCCTGGTCTGGGCGCCAGCCTTGCCCATCGGCCGCGCAACTTCAGCTGCGGCACTGCGGGCAAACGAGAACGCACCGGGGTTGATCAGCGATGTGACGAGCACGATCAGGCCGACCACGATGCCGGCAATGGCGATCACGTAGCCGGTGAAGATCCCGTACTGCGCCCTGCGCGAATAGCCCGGGCGCCGGTCCTGCGACCGCGCCATCCGTTCACCCCTTCAATCCGGCGCAGTTGCCTGCGCCGCGATGCAACACGCTTGCCTTGTTCGACCCGCCCAATGGCTCAAGCCGTCATCAACACGCCGCGATAGATGGGATCTTCCATCGCGCGGCCCGTTCCGAGCGCCACGCACGACAGCGGATCCTCGGCCACGCTAACGGGCAGGCCGGTTTCCTCACGCAGGTGCTCGTCAAGGCCGCTGATCAGCGCGCCGCCGCCGGTAAGCACGATGCCCTGGTCAACGATGTCCGCGGCAAGTTCCGGCGCGGTATTTTCAAGCGCGATGCGCACGCCCTCGACGATCGCGCCGATCGGTTCGGACAGCGCTTCGGCGATGTTCGCCTGCGTGATCGTGATTTCCTTGGGCACGCCGTTCACGAGGTCGCGCCCCTTGATGTGGATCGTTTCACCGATTCCGTCAGCCGGGGCCGTGGCGATGCCGTAATCCTTCTTGATTCGCTCTGCCGTAGCTTCGCCGATCAGCAGGTTGTGATGACGGCGCACGTAAGAGACGATCGCTTCGTCCATCTTGTCGCCGCCGACGCGAACCGAGGTCGTGTAGGCAAGACCGCGCAGCGACAGCACGGCAACTTCGGTGGTGCCGCCGCCGATGTCGACGACCATAGATCCGACCGGTTCGGTCACCGGCATGTCGGCGCCGATCGCTGCCGCCATCGGTTCGAGGATCAGGTAGACCTGGCTGGCGCCTGCATTGCTGGCAGCATCGCGGATAGCGCGGCGCTCGACGCTGGTGGAGCCCGAGGGCACGCAGATCACGATCTCGGGATAGCGCAGCAGG
Source organism: Novosphingobium sp. B1 (assembly GCF_900176395.1). Classification (GTDB taxonomy): domain Bacteria; phylum Pseudomonadota; class Alphaproteobacteria; order Sphingomonadales; family Sphingomonadaceae; genus Novosphingobium. The sequence continues at coordinate 60,360 of NZ_FWXL01000001.1, forward strand.
CTCTTCGACCCGTGCACCTTGCGGATGAAGTGCTTGATCATTTCTTCGGCCACTTCGATGTCGGCGATGACGCCGTCACGAAGCGGACGGATGGCCTCGATATTGTCGGGCGTCTTGCCCATCATCATCTTGGCATCGTCGCCCACGGCCTTGACCCGCTTGATGCCGTTGATCGTTTCGATGGCGACGACGGAAGGTTCGTTCAGCACAATGCCGCGATCCTGGACATAGACCAGCGTATTGGCTGTGCCGAGGTCGATCGCGATGTTCTGCGAACCGAATTTGAAGAATCGGGAAAAGATCGAAGCCATCAGGAAATCCGTGATAATCTGCGGTTTGGCGCACGGGCACACGCCAGACCCCTCCAGAATGAGCGCCCGAGAAGGCGGCTTCCTAGCAGGCGTTCCTGCCAAAGCCCATGGGTTTGTCCCTGTTTGGATGGATAACTTCACCGCTTTGTCTCGAAATAAGTCGGGTTCGGCGCTAGGCGTTGTCTTCCCATGAGAGTCATCCGCCGTCTTCCCGAAACACTGATCAATCGCATCGCTGCAGGCGAGGTGGTCGAACGTCCCGCAAGTGCCCTCAAGGAACTGGTCGAGAACGCGATCGACGCTGGTGCCAGCCATGTGCACGTGCGGCTGTCAGAGGGCGGCCTTGCCCTGATCGAAGTCTCGGATGACGGTTGCGGCATGCGTCCGGACGAGATCGAACTGGCCCTGGAACGCCACGCCACGTCCAAGCTTCCGGACGAGGCGATCGAGATGGTCGAAACCCTCGGGTTCCGTGGCGAAGCGCTTCCCTCGATCGCGTCGGTCGCCCGCGTCACCATCGAATCCCGACTGCAAGGCTCTGCCGAGGGCTGGAAGCGCGTCGTGGACAATGGCGCACTGGTTGCCGAAGGACCCGCCGCATTGCCGCCCGGCACACGCGTCCGCGTCGAGCATCTGTTCGAGAAGATCCCGGCGCGCCGCAAGTTCCTGCGCAGCCCCCGTTCCGAATGGGCCGCTGCCTCGGACGTGGTGCGACGGCTGGCCATGGCGCGCCCCGACCTTGGATTCACGCTGGAACATGACGGCCGGCGGGCGCTGCACGTTCAGGGCGGCGAAACGCTCGAGGCACGTGTAGCGCAGCTTGTGGCGCGCGAACTTGCCGGGAATTCGGTCGAGGTCGATCTATTCCGGGGTGACTATCATCTCACCGGTATTGCCGGCCTGCCGACCTACAATCGCGGCGTTGCCGATCACCAGTATCTCTTCGTCAACGGACGTCCGGTGAAGGACCGCCTTCTGATCGGTGCGGTGCGAGGGGCCTACGCCGACATGCTGGCGCGCGATCGCCATGCCGTGCTGGCGCTGTTCCTGCAGGTCCCGGCAAGCGAGGTCGATGTCAACGTCCACCCCGCCAAATCCGAAGTGCGTTTCCGCGATCCGGCGCTGGTACGTGGCATGGTTGTCTCTGGCCTGCGCCATGCGCTTTCCACCGGCGATCAGCGCAGCGCCCAGGCGCCGTCCGCCAGCGCCATGGCCGCATGGCAGTCTGAACCGATCACGCCAGCCCCGTCTTTTCCTGTCAACGCCCCGCAGGGGAGCATGTTCGCGCAGCAATGGCGGCCCGAAGGTCGCGTGTCGGAGGCAGGGCAGGCATGGCGTGGATACGAGCAGGCCATCATGGCGCCGCCGCAGGCACGTGCAGAAGTGGCAGCGGATGCGGTGGCCGACGCAGACCTCCATCCGTTGGGTGTCGCCCGAGGGCAGGTGGCAAACACCTATATTGTCGCCGAAGCGCAGGACGGCCTCGTCATCGTCGACCAGCACGCGGCGCACGAACGGCTCGTTCTGGAGCGCCTGCGTGCCGGCGGCGCAGGGCAGGGGACCGCACCTTCGCAGGCGCTGCTCATTCCCGAAGTCGTCGAACTGGAGGAAGTGGCCTGCGACCGCCTTGAAGAGGCTGCGCCAAAGCTGGCCGAATTCGGCCTGATGCTCGAACGCTTCGGACCCAACGCGATGCTCGTCCGCGCCGTTCCGGCAGCCCTGGCCAAGGGCGATCCCGCCAAGCTCGTCGCCGATGTGGCCGACGATCTTGCACACCATGGCGACGCGCTGCTCTTGGAAGAGAAGCTGGACCTTGTCCTTGCCACCATGGCCTGCCACGGCTCGGTGCGCGCGGGTCGCCAGCTATCGGTGGCGGAAATGAACGCCCTGCTGCGCGAGATGGAGGTCACTCCCCGTTCGGGCCAATGCAATCACGGCCGGCCGACCTGGGTCAAGCTGGCGCATGGCGACATAGAAAAGCTGTTCGGGAGAAAATGATGATCAGGCTGATGCTGCCCGTGACTGGGCTGAGCGTGCTTCTGGCGGCTTGCTCCGAAAAGGAGCCTACCGACGCCGAGGCGATTGCCGCGGTCAACGCAGCGCAGGATATGAAGCCGCCTGTCAAACCGCTCGATCTGCAGCCAATTCTCTATCCGGACATCACGCAGAACAAGCTTCACGGTGTGGGCTGTGCGTTCGTTGCCGATGGCGGCGGGCTGGGTGCAGTCCTGCTGGCGCAGGACAAGCGCGGGGTGATCAAGGTCGCTGAAAAGGTCGAGGTCCTTGCTCCCGATGCGGGCTCTGCAAAACTGCCGAAGGGGAGCTGGTCCCGCTACACCGGCAAGGCCTACGCCGTGACGCTGGCCGTGATCGGCGAGGTCAAGGCGGTGGGAGCAACCGACCAATTCAAGGGCAAGATGATCGTCACCGATGCGTTTGAGCGTCCGGCCTACGAAGCTACCGGCGACGTCCAGTGCAAGGCCATCTGACCAGTCAGACGTCGCGGACCCGGATCAGGCCGATGGACTTCATCGTCATCACCAAAGCGCCCTCCTGATTGAAGACCCGGATGTTCGAACGAAAGCTGCCCATCTCCGGCCGCGACGAACTGCGCTTCTTGTCGACGATTTCGGTCTCTACGCTAAGCGTGTCGCCGGGATAGACAGGCTTGAGCCAGCGGATTTCGTCGAGCCCGGGCGAACCAAGCCCGGCCTGCTTGCGCTCCTTCAGGTTCTCAACGAGCATTGCCATTGTCATGGCGCAGGTATGCCAGCCGCTTGCCGAAAGCCTGCCGAAATGCGTCTGCGCTGCAGCTTCGTCACTCAGATGAAACGGCTGCGGATCGTACTTGGAAGCAAAGTCGATGACTTCGTCACGCTCCACGGCATAGCTGCCGAAACGCTGGACAGTACCCGGCTCGATATCCTCGAAATACATCATGCAGGCATCGTTGCCTGCATGCACTGACAAGTCAATCGTCCGATTAAATACCCAGTGCGCGGAGCGTGCCGGGTTTGGGTGCGGGGTCGGGAATGATCCGGTAGCGCGCCGTGATCAGGCTGAACACGCCAAACAGCAGTAGCCCGACTGCAACCAGCGTGAAGGCTGTCCCCATGTCGCGAAGGTCGTTGATGGCGCCACCGAGCGAGACAACTTCGCTGCTGCGCCCGAACCACGCCGTTCGCAACAGCGACCAGCCGATCAACGTCATCACGACAGCCCGGGCCGCGTGTCCTGCGCGGCCGATCCAGCACGTTGCTGCAGGCGCATTGGACGAAATGTGCCGCATGAAACCGGCCGTCACGGCATTCTTTGCCTGCAGAACGGCGGCGACACACAGTCCTGCCCCGACAGCGCCCAGCGCCGTTTCGCCAAAAGGATAGGTCAATACGTTGGCTGCCATCTCGCTTGAACTGTCCTCGCCCGCATGGCGCGCGCCGGCAGCGATGCGGGTTGCTGTCCACGCCATGGCGATATGAACGATGGCGCTGGCAAAGTAGCCGAGGCGCTGCATGATGCCCTTCAACGACGAACCCTTGCGTTCAATGTCGAAGAAGGCCGCCGAGAGGCGATAGAGCGCATAGCCGACCAGACCCGCCGCTGCGATGTAGAGGACGATATATCCGCCCGGGATGGCATTCAGCACGCGAAACGAATCGCCAGCGCCATCGTCCACGCTCGACGTCCCGGCCGTCAGCGCAAGATAGCCCAGCAGCACGTAGACAAAACCCCGAGCTGCAAAGCCGAGCCTTGCCAGCAGGACCACATGTTCCGACTTGTCTACCACGTCATTCCTCTCTCATTGCGGAGGCGTAACGCACAGGCTGGCCGCTGGTGCCACGCCGTTCGATCAAGTCATCGCCGGCATGGTCAGCATCCACAATGTCATGCCGACCATGACGAAGTTTTCCGTCAGCGAGACGAAACCCAGCGGCACGCGGCCCGAGCCACCGACGCACGCGCACTTGAGCTCGCGCTTCTGCACATAGACTGCGTAGAACACCGAGACGCCGCCAATCGTACCGATGAAGAGTGCGATCGGGATGGAGAGCCAGGGCAGGGCGCGTCCCGCCATCAGCACCCCTGCCAGCGCCTCGCCGAAGGGATAGAGGTAGGCGTACGGCACCCAGCGCCGCGCAAGCAGATCATAGCCCAGAAACATCGTCGCGAACCGGTCGACATCCTGCAGCTTCAGCATAGCGAGCAGGGCCATTGCAAAGGCCACGAACCATTCTGCCGCCCTGATGGTGAAGGGCGAGCCGAAAACGGCGTGACTCACGGCCATGGCGAGAGCTGCAGCAATCGCAAAGACCGCAAGCACGGGCACATAGCTGACAGCATCGGGATCGGCGACCTCCAGGCCAAGATGCCGCCGTGTGTCGTCGTGCCCCCCGATGCGCTCGCCATCGATGAACACTTGCGGCGTCGTCTTGACGCCATGCTCCGCCTTGAAGGCGTCGGTTTCCTCGCGAGTGCGGAGCCAGTTGTCCTCCACCCGATAGCCCTTGCTCTCGAGCAGGTGTTTCACTTTCACGCCGTAGGGGCAAATGTGCTTGGGCATGACCATGCGGTACAGCGTGGCGGTGCGATCCGGTCTGGATGGACTTGTCATGCTATGACCTTTACCCTGCGTACCATGGTACGGAGTCAAGAGAAATGGCGATGACGATTTCCGGGCTCGCCCGCAGCGCGGGCGTCGGCGTGGAGACCGTACGCTTCTATCAACGCAAGGGTCTGCTGGATGATCCTCGCCCAAGTCAGAGCGGGCGGCAGGGGCAAAAGCATTATGGCGAGCAGGACGTGCGTCGGCTTCATTTTGTGCGCAGCGCGCAAGGCGCAGGCTTCACCCTTGCCGAGATTTCAGAACTGCTCGCGCTTGACGCAGGGCATGACCGTCTGCGCGCAAGGGAGATGGCTCGCACCCGCCTTGCCGCAATCGATCAGGAAATCGACCGCCTGGAAACAGCGCGACAGGCGTTGCGCAAGCTTGCGATGGAATGCGCCAAGGGCGATGCCGGGCCATGCCCGATCATCGCTGCCTTCGAAGCGCAGGGCCAGGTTTGACGGTCAGACGTTGAACTTGAAGTGCAGAACGTCGCCGTCCTTCACCACGTATTCCTTGCCTTCCTGACGCAGCTTGCCGGCATCGCGTGCCGCGCTTTCACCGCCTAGGCTGACGAAATCGTCAAAGGCGATCGTCTCGGCACGGATGAAGCCACGCTGCATGTCGGAGTGGATTTCCCCGGCCGCTTCCGGGGCCTTGGCGCCGAGATGCACGGTCCAGGCACGCGCTTCCTTCGGCCCGACGGTGAAGAAGGTGATGAGATGCAGAAGCTCGTACCCGGCGCGGATCACGCGCGCGAGGCCCGTTTCGTGCAGACCCATCTCCTCAAGGAACACCGAACGCTCCTCCGGGTCCATCCCGACAAGCTCGGATTCGATCGCGGCTGAAACGATCACGGCGTTGGCGCCTTCGGCCTTGGCCTTTTCAAACACCCGCGCCGAGAAGGCGTTGCCCTCTGCTGCGCTCTCTTCCTCGACGTTGCAGACGTAGAGCACCGGCTTTGCCGTGAGCAACTGGGCTTGTGCGAAGACGCGGGCTTCCTCGTCATCCCTGGGCTGCGTCAGACGGGCCGGTTTGCCCTCACGCAAGAGTTCCAGCGCCTGCCCAAGCACCGAAGCGATGATCTTGGATTCCTTATCGCCAGCCTTGGCCTTCTTCTCGGCCGCCGGCACCCGCTTCTCGAGGCTTTCGAGATCGGACAGCATCAGTTCGGTTTCGACTGTCTCGGCGTCGGAAATCGGATCGACCTTGTTGTCGACATGCTGGATGTCGTCGTTCTCGAAGCAGCGCAGTACGTGAACGATGGCATCGACTTCACGGATATTGCCGAGAAACTGGTTGCCCAGGCCTTCACCCTTCGATGCCCCCCGAACAAGGCCCGCAATGTCGACGAAGCCAAGCTGGGTAGGAATGATCTTCTGGCTTCCGGCGATCTTGGCCAGCGTATCGAGCCGCGGATCGGGCACACCGACGTTACCGACATTGGGCTCGATCGTGCAGAATGGATAGTTTGCTGCCTGCGCCGCCTGCGTCTCGGTCAGTGCGTTGAACAGCGTCGACTTGCCGACATTGGGAAGCCCGACGATCCCGCAACGAAAACCCATCTTCAAATCCTTGGACACGGCACGCGGCCCGAAAAAGGACGTGCAGCCTGCTTTACATCGACGGCGCGATGGTATGCTATCGTTTCAAGGTCAAGGGGAGAGTCCGGGTCTTGCAAAGGTACTTTGCAGTCATGCTGGCGTTTTGCCTGCTCTTTTCGGCGATGCCAGCCGAGGCGCGCGTCGGCGATGCCGGCAAGGTCAAGGTTACCACGCTGTCGACCATGCTGGCCGATGACGGCTTTGGCGAATGGGGCTATTCGGCGCTGGTTGAGGTCGACGGGCACAAGATCCTGTTCGATACCGGAGCGAGACCCGAAGTTGTCCTGCGCAATGCCGAAGAACTGGGGATCGACCTGTCGCAGGTCGAAGATGTCGTCATCAGCCATTTCCATGGAGACCATACTGGTGGGCTGCTGACCTTGCGGCGAGCCATGCTGGCGCGCAACCCAAGGGCACTGGCACGATTGCACGTCGGCGCCGGAATCTTTGAGCAGCGTTTCGCCAAGGGGATCGCTGCCAACAGTTTCATAGCGACCGCTGCGGCCTATCGCGAAACCGGTGCCGACATCATCGAACACGCAGGGCCAGTCGAAATTGCGCCAGGTGCCTGGTTCGGTGGCCCGGTCAGGCGCATCTATGACGAACGCAACGTAAGTCCCGGACTGTTCCTGCGACGCGACGGCACCGAGCTTGCGGACACCGTGCCCGAAGACAGTTCGCTGATCATTCCCACCGAGGAGGGAGCCGTGATCGTGACCGGCTGTGGACATGCCGGGATCATGAACATCGCCGAGCAGGCGCGCACGCTGACCGGCAGCCGGTCAATCCTGGCAGTAATCGGCGGCATTCACCTGTTTGACAGGCCTGACAGCGTCCTGGTCGAAACCGCAGCGAGGCTCAAGGGACTGCGCTACCTCCTCGGGGGGCATTGCACCGGTGTCGAAGTCACGGTCCGCCTGCGCGAACTGCTGGGCCTTGATCGGCATACAGCGGTGGTCGAGGCGGTTGGATCGACCTTCACACTCGGCATCGGCATCGATGCCAGGCGGATCGCCGGCTGGGCCGGATAAGGCAATTTTATCATTTCCTTAGGTGGTTGCGCGTAGGCAAGGGCACTCTTCCCGGAGTGTCCTGATGAGATTGCGCGCCCTGCTGCTGACTTTGCCGCTGCTCGTCACGGCATGCACTGATACCCCTGAGCAACGTGCAGCGCGCGCTCGCGAATCTTATGCTGCCCACGATTACCGCGCTGCCGAGGTCGATCTTGCGGCAGCCTTGCAGGTCGCGCCCGCAGACCCGGCGCTGCTGGAACTTCACGCGCGAAACGCCCTTGCGCTCGGTGATGGCATTGCCGCCGCAGCGTCGCTGGAGAAACTCCCGCAGAACCGGCGCCCGGCAGATTTCGCGCTGCTTGCGGGCGAGGCATCGCTCATGCGGGGCCTGCCGGACGAGGCTCTTGCTGCGCTCGGTCAGGAAAGATCGCCAGCCGCCCAGCGCATTCGCGCGCTGGCCTACCTCGCCAAGGATGATCGCACTGCAGCCGCGCAGGCGTTTGAACAGGGGACTGCCGGGATAGCCGATGCACGCCTGTTGGCAGATCATGCCCGATTCAGGCTCATGAACGGGGATTTGGGGCAAGCCCGCGCGCTCGCAGACCGCGCCCGCGCAGCCGATGCCGGCTCGCTTGATGCCTATCTTGCCGACGCCGAGGTCGCGACCGCGGAGGGGAGGCTGGCGCAGGCTCTGGCCGCTTACGACGCTGCCGCGAAGGGGTATCCCGGCAATCTCGCCGCGCTTTCGGGCAAGGCTGCCGTACTGGGCGATCTTGGCCGGAACGCGGAGATGGACAAGGTGCTTGCCGCGCTGGCCGACGTTCGTGGTGGTGGACAGGTTGCCTATCTTCAGGCGCGAGCCGCGGCTGCGCGCGGAGATTGGTCGGCTGTCCGCAGCATCCTCCAGGCCAACGAGAGCCAGTTGGCAGATCGCGAAGAGGCCAGCGTTCTCTATGCGCAGGCGCTGGTCAGGCTGAAGCAACCCGAACAGGCCCGCGCCCGGCTGCAGCCCTTGCTCACGCTCAATCCCCAAAGCGCGACGCTTCGCCGCGAACTGGCCAAGGCGCAACTGGCGGCAGGCGACGCAAGCGGCGCAACCGAGACGATGCGACCTTTTGCCGAGGTACGCACCGCCGATGCCGAGGACCTTCGCCTTCTGGCCACTGCCGCCGAGAAGTCGGGCGATCCCGAGGCGGCCATCCTTGCGCAGAAGGCGCGCTTTCCATCGCCACAGGCGCTCGCTGCGACCCTGGCGCAGGCAGACACCGCAATGCGGCAATCGAACTGGGGTGATGCCATTGCCGCCTATGAGCGCATTCTCGCCGTGACGGATGGCAAGAACCCATTGGTGCTCAATAACATGGCCTATGCGCAGGGGCAGTTGGGCAATACGGCCAAGGCACTGGATTTTGCCGAGAGGGCCTGGCGTGTCGCCCCGGCCGAGCCATCGGTGCTCGATACGCTGGGATGGCTGCTCGTGGAAAGCGGCAAGGACCGCGCCCGAGGCCTGCGTCTGCTGCAGGAAGCGGCGGGCAAGGCGCCCGCCAATGCCACGATCGCCAGGCACCTGCGAGCGGCGCAGCGGGGATGACAAAGGCGCGCCGATGGTCCCAGGCTCGTTGACCGAACCTGCGGGACTGTCGGCGGCACCTTTTCAGATGGCGATTGCCTGACGCTTTGCCGCGCGATTGCGGCGTGAAAGGGCAAGGCCGATCAGGCCCGCACCGAAGAGGCCGAGCATGCCCGGCTCCGGCACAGGTGTTCCGCCCGTGGAACCGCCGGTAGAACCCCCGCTTGTGCTGGTCATCGTGCCTGACCCACTTGCCGAGGTGATGCCGTGGACGCCCGAGATCGACTGGTAGCGGACGTAGAAGTCGCTCAGCGTCAGCGCGCTTACGGGTGCGGCGAAGCTCAGCGTGAAGGATCCCGTGCCGCTTTCGCCCATCAGCAATCCGCCACTGCCGCCACCAGCGCAGCTTCCGGTCGTGGCGTCCTTGAAGCAGACGTCGACGGTGCCGATCCCGTTGGGATAGGTCGACGAGAGCGTAGTGTAGGCAAAGGCGCCGGTGCTCGAAGCCGAAGTGATGTTGGGGTCAGTATTGAAAGCGAAGCTCGAAAGGCGAGAGCCGGTGACGGGCGATGTGCTCGTATTGGCGACGCTGTAGTCGACGGTGTAGTTATTGCCTGACACCCCCGTCAGCTTGAACGTCGTCGAGCCGGAAAGTCCGTCGATGGCAGTGCCGCCTGAAAATCCGTCGTAGTTCAATGAGAAGCTTGTGCCGATGTCGCCCGAGCCAAGCGTGATGGAATCTGCATAAGCTGGTGCAGCAAGCGCCATGGCGGCTCCGGCAGCAAGCGCGGAAATAACTTTGCTGATGGTCATCGTGACGCTCCTGCAAGACGGAAATTGGTTAACAGCAGCGTGGCAAAATCCGTGCCAAGTGCCGAATTCAGTCATTTGTAATCCTTAATGAAAGGGCGTTCGTAAACTTTCCCGACAACGATATCGTTTGCAGCCGAAACCGAATTTCACGAAAGATTCAGCGATCTAAGGCATAGCATTACGCCATGTGGAACTGTGCATCGACATCGTTGAGCCTGGCGCTTGTCCTAGCTCTTGCGGCGTGCGGCGACAGTGCGGCAGACAAGCTTGCCCGCGCGCGCCAGGAACTGGCCGACATGGAACTAGCCGCAGCCCGTGTCGATCTTGCCAGCGTCCTCGCCGAGAAGGGCGATGATCCTGCCCCGTTGCTGATGCTTGCCGAAGTGCAGCTGCGCCTTGGGGATGGCGATGGTGCAGCCGCGACTGCCGCGCGTCTTGAGCGTGTTGCGAAAACGCGGCCAGAGGTCCGGCAGATCAAGGCCGAAGCCGCCTTGCTGAAGGGGGATCCGACCACGGCGCTTGCGCTCGTGGGTGGTGACCAAGCCCCAGCGGCGCTTCGCATTCGTGCAAGCGCGCTCCTGGCCCTGGACGACAATGTCGGCGCGCTCGCTGCCTTGCGGCAGGGAGCAGCGAAGGGTGGTGACGCACGGCTCCTTGCCGACTACGCCCGCTTCCTGATCGATGCCGGCGATCTTGCCGGAGCCGATCAGCAGATCGCAGCGCTCCAAAAGGCCCGCCCCGACGATTTGGATGGCTATCTCCTGTCAGCCGACGTCGCGGCGCGGCGTGGACGCTACGATGCGGCGCACATGACGTTGGCGAAGGCAGCCGGTCGCTATCCACGCATTCCCGACCCGCTATTGGCGCGAGCGACCACCTATGATCTGCAAGGCAAGCTCGACGCAGCGGTCGCCATGACGGCAAAAGCTGCCGAACTGGCGCCTGATGACACACGCGTGCGTGATCTGCAGGTCCAGTTCGCCAGCATGAAGGGCGAATGGGAGAAGGTCCGCGCTCTGCTTTCTCGCCAGGAAAAGACATTCGATCCGATATCTGCCAACGGCTTGAGCTATGCCGAGGCGATGCTGCGGACGGGCCATCCGGAGCAGGCCCGCGCCATGTTCCACCGCGCGCTGACCCGTTCGCCCAACAATCCCTTCTCGCGCGTGATGCTGGCCGAGGCACAACTGGTCGTAGGTGATGCGGCGTCTGCCTACACCACCGTGCTTCCGCTTGCCCAAAGCGTTCTTGCTGGCCCGCGCGAAATTGAGATCGCCGCAAAGGCCGCAGAGGCGCTTAACCGCCCGGATACGGCAGCATGGCGAGCGCGGCTGGTCGCGGCGAACGAGGGCACGGCTGCAAAGCTGGCCGGAGAGGGGCAGGCGGCTCTTGCGCGGGAAGATTGGCAGGCCGCCGTGGCCGCTTACAGGCAACTGCTGCAACTGGGCGAGGATGCCGATGTTCACAAGCGCCTCGCGCTGGCGCTAAGCCATTCGGGTCAGCCCACCGAGGCTATCCGCTCAGCTGACCGGGCGCGCGCCTTGCGTCCGGATGATCCCGACACTGTCTATGTCGCCGGACTCGTCCGTGTGCGTGGCGGGCTTGATCGTACAACCGGGTTGGCCCTGTTGCGGCAGGCCACCGAGGCTGCGCCCGGAAACGTCGTGTTTCAGCGCAGCCTGGCAACGTATGGAGCGCAGGGAGGCGGCTGAGCCGCCGAGGGCTCAGGCGCGCGGCTTGGTCTTGCGCGAGCGGGCGTAGCCGACGCCGAGCAGGCCAAGTGCCATCATGCCAAGCATGCCCGGTTCCGGCACGGCCGTACCGCCTGATGTGGTCCCGCCAGATGTGGTGCCGCCCGTTGTGGTCGTCGTGCCACCAGTCGTGCCGCCCGTCGTTGTGCCGCCCGTTGTCGTGGTGGTCCCGCCCGTGGTGGTCGTTGTGCCGCCCGTCGTGGTCGTGCCACCGGTGGTGGTGCCGCCGCACAGGCTCGAGCCGCCGCTGTGGCCGCAGTTGCAGTAGTGCTTGTGGAACAGCGACCAGGTGGCGTGCGCAGGCGTGGCCGCTGCAAGACCGGTGGCAGCAGTAGCTGCAATCGCAAGAGCACGGATCTTCATACTAACCCCCTTTGGTTAAGTGAAATCTGCTCAAAGCTTAGCAAAGATGGTGCCAGATCAATGAAAACAATAACTTAGGCAGTTAACGTAAGTTTGGACAAGCAGCGCCTGTAAGGCTGGGCTACAATTTGCATTGCTGGACTATTGCCGCAGTGTCAGCGTTGCTGGCGCAGAGCCACATCGCTCATGAAGCGCACGTCGTCGCCAGCCGCCAACCTGTCGGCCTCGGAGGCAACAGCGCCCAGCATGTCGACAAGATCATCCTGCTCGGCCTTGGCGAAGGGGCCGAGTACGTAACCTGTCACCCGGTCCTTGTGCCCCGGGTGGCCGATGCCCAGGCGAACACGGCGAAAATCGGCTCCCAGATGCTGGTCGATTGAACGCAAGCCATTGTGACCCGCCGTGCCGCCGCCCTTCTTCACCTTGACCTTGAAAGGCGCGAGATCGAGCTCGTCATGATACACGGTCAACGCTTCAAGGCCCAGCTTGTAGAAGCGCATTGCCTCGCCCACTGCGCGGCCGCTTTCGTTCATGAACGTCGCCGGCTTTAGGAGCAGGACTTTCTGGTTGCCGATCCGCCCTTCCTGCAGCCAGCCCTGGAACTTCTTCTGCACCGGGCCAAAATTGTGCACCTCGGCAATCGTGTCGAGGGCCATGAAGCCGACGTTATGCCGATGAAGCGCATATTGCGGACCGGGATTTCCGAGGCCGACCCAGAGTTGCATCTTGCTGCTTTCCTTCTGTTGCGCGCTGTCGTTGGCGAAGGGGCGCCTTGCCAGATTGCCGCGCGCAAAAAAAGAACCCCTCCGGCTTTCGCTGGAAGGGCTGCTTTTTGCGCTCCTGCCGGGGCAGGTGCGACGAGACTATCAGCCTTCGGCTTCGGTCTTGGTCGTGTCGCCTTCTTCGCTCTTCAGCGAGGAAGGAGCAACGATCGTCGCGATGGTGAAGTCGCGGTCGGTGATCGCCGGCTTCACGCCGTTGGGCAGGGTCACCGCGCTGATGTGGATCGAATCGCCCACTTCGTAGCCCGAAACGTCGACGACGATGTCATCGGGGATCGAACCGGCGGCGCAGATCATTTCCAGCTCGTGGCGAACGATGTTGAGCACGCCGCCCTTCTTGAGGCCGGGCGACTTGTCTTCGTTCGCGAACACGACGGGCACGTTGACGTGCACTTCGGCGTTCTTCGAGACGCGCAGGAAGTCTGCGTGCAGCGGGCGGTCGGTCACCGGGTGGAAGGCTACGTCCTTGGGGAGGGTACGGACAGTCTTGCCGCCCACAGTGATCTCGACGATCGAGTTGAAGAAGTGGCCGGTGCCCAGCGCCTTGTTCAGCGCCTTTTCTTCGAGGTGGATCGCGACGGGTTCTTCATTGCCACCATAGATCACGGCGGGGGTGCGGCCTTCGCGACGCAGAACACGGGAGGCTCCCTTGCCTGCCCGATCGCGCGTCTCGGCCGACAGGTTAAGCGTTTCGCTCATGTGTCAGTACCTTCAGCTATGTTAAAACACGTTTCCTCCGCCACGCCTCCAGGGATGACCATGACAGGGAAGCGGCGGCCCTTAGCGGGTTTGCCGCAAAACGCAAGCTTTCAAGGCACGCGCCGGATCTGCCAACCCCGCGCCATCATCAGGCGTTGCAGGCTGTCGGAGCCCGCAAGATGCGCAGCGCCCACGGCCACGAAAGGGTGTGCGCCACTCTTGAGCATAGCGTCCAGTTGATCCGCCCAGGCCCGGTTGCGGTCGGTCAGCAGGGCTTGATGCAGGCCGGCATCGGCCAGGAAGCCAGCGTTCGCTTCTCGCGCTATGCCAAGATCATCGCCGCGCAACCATAGCGCCACCATGTCGGCTTCCTCGTCCTTGTCGCTGGCCGCCTCGAGGGTCACCTGTTCAAGCAGAACCTGCTGCTGCCGTGCAGGGAGGGCATCGAATATGCCGAACTGGCTGTGGATCGTCTCGAACCCGGCAACCGGTTTGCTGCCTGCCAGCCTGCGCAAGGCGGGTTCGGCACCGCTTGCCGGATCGGCGCCCGCCTTCTGCCCGGCAATCGCCGCAAGTTGCAGCGCCACCGCCCAGCTTTCGGTATCGGCAAAGTCGCCATCGTCGAGACCTAGCTTGCGATAGACCTGCGCCAGCTTTGCACGGTAGGGCGGCGCCAGGCGTTGCGAGGGTGGAGGCAGGCCTTCGGTTCCGGCAAGATCGGCCAGCGCATCGCCCGCCACCATCTGGTCAAGCGGTTCGGCAATTTCCAGCACCAGCCGGTCGGATCGTTCGAGCGCCTTGCTGATGGTGGGGCGAAGCCACTCGACCTGCGGGGGCAGGGCGTGAACGGTGCCAAGCATATAGCCGTGCACTGCTCCGGTGCCATCCTCGATCTGCCAGAGTGCCACGCGGGTCGCCTGTTCTGCCGGAGCCTTGCCCCTTTCGAGCCAGGCGAAGACCATGCCCAGCACCAGCGCCGGGACGACAGCCCATAACAGGCGCGGGACAAGGCGCTTCACGGCATTCATTGCACGCGGGTGGACGCCACGCCTTGCTGCTTGAGCACATCCTGCACGCTGTTCAGGCCGGCGAGATGCCCTGCGCCCACGGCGATGAAAACCGTGCCGGGCTGGTCCAGGCGCTTGCGTATCCATCCGGCCCAGTTGCGATTGCGCTGGTACAGCAGTGTTTCGGCCATTTCCGGATCGTCCATGTTCTCGTTCATCAGCTTGCCAAGGCCCTCGGGATCGCCCGTGCCCCACTCGTCGGTCATCGCGCCGATGATGGCAAAGCTCTTGTCGAAGTCGCGCACTGCCTCACCCAGAAACTTGAGCTGCGCCTCGCGCGGCAACTGATCGAACAGTCCCAGCTGGTAATCGATGGTTTCAAGCGCGCCGAGCTTCTTGCCCTTGGCCAAAGCGGCCTTGCGCAACACTGCTTCGGCTCCGGATTCCGCTCCATATCCCGCCATCGCGTATGGCATGACCCCAAGAGTGATGCCGGCAAGCCACGGTTCGAGCTGGTCGAATGCTTCGGCGGGAATCTTCAACCGGGCCAGCAATGCTTCGTAGGCGGTGCGATCCGTCTCGCTCATGAGCGAGCGCAATGTTTCCCCCTTGAGCAAACCTATCGCCATCACCGCCTTCTGCTGTTCGCCCGCCGCCTCGGGAATTTCCGTTACGAGTTCCGACGAACTGTCCAGCGCCTGCTGAAGCGGACCATCCAGCCAGGTCAGACCCTTGGGAAGGGCGTGGATCGTGCCGAACAGGTAGATCGTGGTGTCCTCGTCGGCCACCTTCCACAGTGCCGGCTTGACCTGCTTCGGCGCGGGGGCTGCCGCAGTCGCAGCAGGTGCCTGCGCGCTGCCAGATCCGGCGAAGGACAGAGCGGCGAGGGCAATCGTCGCGGCGAATGTACGAAAGGCGCGTTTCATCATCAGGCTCCTTTTGCCCGTGAACAGGTTGCAGGGAAATGAAGGTTTGAAGGTCAGGCTTCAGAGATGGCGCTGGCGAAACCAGATCGCGCCCCATATGGCCATGGTGGCCAGGTAGATCGTCATTCCATCAACCGCAGGCAGAAAGCCCCCGCGATTGCCCAGCCACCAGATCGGCGTCACGGCGCTGTAGAAGTAAAGCCCTGCCAAGGCCCCGGTGCGGTAGGATTGCTCCTCATGCTCGTCGATGTTGCGGTGCCAGAACCATGTGATCGGCGCGATGACGACCACGATAACGGCGATAAGCGCCGCAGCAACGCCAGAGGGCAGAGGCCCGGCGGCCATGTCGAACGGCTGTTCGGGCGCGTCGCTTGCGAAGCTCATCCACACCCCCATGAGCAGCCCGATCGCGGTTGCCACCACCGCGCTGATCGTCGCGCGACGGGCGCGGGGTGTGAGCGGGCCATTCTCGCGATAATACCGTCGCGCGCTCACCCAAGCGAACCAGAATGCAGCCAGCGTGAGGGCAGCGAACACGCCCATGATCACCCAGCCCGCCGGCTTGACCTGCTCTTCCTTGCCAAACGCATCGAACAGGCCGGCCGCAGCGCCGGAGAAGAACACGGCCGCCACCGTTGCGCCGAACATGCGCATGGCGAGCTTGCCGAGGCTCATGGCAGGCGGGTCGATCTGGTCGTCAGTCATGTTGGAAACCATCATCGAAGATCTCCTCGATACGAAGCTGGAACAGGCGCGCGATACGGAAGGCGAGGGGGAGCGAGGGATCGTGCTTGCCCGTCTCGATCGCGTTCACCGCCTGCCGCGAAACGTCGAGATGCAAGGCGAGGTCGGCCTGGCTCCATTGCCGCTCCGCACGCAAGACTCTCAACCGGTTGTTCATGTCATGGTGACCTGTCCATATGTCAGGTTATGCTGACAATATGTCGTGATTCGCTGACTGTGTCAAGAAGACCTGACAGAGGCGTGAAAACGGTGCTTCCCGGTTGATTTGGGCGGGCGCATCGGCCAAAGCCGCGCGACCATGGCCGATACTGATAAAGCACCACTCAGCCTGCAGGACATGATCCTGCGCCTTCATGCTTTCTGGAGTGAGCAGGGCTGCCTGATCCTCCAGCCCTATGACATGCGCATGGGGGCAGGGACCTTCCACACCGCGACCACGTTGCGCGCCCTGGGGCCGGAGCCATGGAACGCCGCTTTCGTGCAGCCCTGCCGCCGCCCGACCGACGGCCGCTACGGCGAAAACCCCAATCGCCTGCAGCACTACTACCAGTATCAGGTGATCCTGAAGCCGAGCCCCGAGAACCTGCAGGAACTCTACCTGCAGAGCCTCGTCGAGATCGGCATCGACCCGCTGGTGCACGATATCCGCTTCGTCGAGGATGACTGGGAATCCCCCACGCTGGGCGCATGGGGTCTTGGCTGGGAAGTCTGGTGCGATGGCATGGAAGTCACCCAGTTCACCTATTTCCAGCAGATGGGCGGCTTCGATTGCAAGCCCGTCGCGGGCGAGCTGACCTACGGCCTTGAGCGCCTCGCCATGTACATCCAGGGCGTCGACAACGTCTATGACCTGAAATTCAACAATCACGGCGTCAGCTACGGCGATGTGTTTCTCGAGAACGAGAAGCAGATGTCGAAGTGGAACTTCGAGGTCGCCGATACCGACAGTCTGTTCGAAGGCTTCCGCCGCGCCGAGGAAGAGTGCAAGCGCAGCCTCGATGCTGGCGTCCCCATCGCCGCCTATGAGCAGGCGATCGAGGCCAGCCACCTGTTCAACCTGCTGCAGGCCCGCGGCGTGATCTCGGTGCAGGAGCGCGCCAGCTACATGGGCCGCGTCCGCGATCTCGCGCGCGGCTCTTGCGAGGCCTACATGGAAAAGAACGCCGACCAATGGGCGGCCAAGTACCCGGAGTGGAGCAAGTGACCGATTTCCTTCTCGAACTGCGCAGCGAGGAAATCCCGGCCCGCATGCAGGCAGGCGCCCGCGCCGATCTCGAAAAGCTGTTCCGCAAGCAGCTTGACGCCGCTGGCCTCAAGGCGGGCGACATCACCGTCTGGTCCACCCCGCGCCGCCTGGCGCTGATCGCCCGCGACCTGCCACTGGCGACCGAGGCCGTGTCCGAGGAAACCAAGGGCCCGAAGACTTCCGCCCCCGAACAGGCCCTCGAAGGCTTCCTGCGCAAGACCGGCCTGACCAAGGACCAGCTGACCCAGCGCGATGGCGTCTGGTTCGCCGTTACCGAAAAGCCCGGCCGCGCGACGAAGGACGTGCTCGCCGAAGCCATCCCCGCCATCATCCGCGCCTTCCCCTGGCCCAAGAGCCAGCGCTGGGGCGCAGCCTCGCTCTCCACGGAATCCCTGCGCTGGGTGCGCCCGCTCTCGGGCATAGTCGCCATCCTCGGCGAAGATCTGGTAGAGTGCGAAATCAGCGGCGTGAAGTCCGGCTACGCCACGCGCGGCCATCGCTTCCACTGCCCCGGCGAAATCACCATCGGCAGCGCCAGCGACTACGCCGAAAAGCTGCGCGCCTGCCACGTCATCGTCGACCATGTCGAACGCGAGGCCATGGTGCGCGAGAAGGCCAAGGCCGCCGCTGAAGCCGCAGGGCTCGTGTTGGTCGAGGACGAAGGTCTGGTGATCGAGAACGCCGGCCTCACCGAGTGGCCGGTCCCGCTGCTAGGGCGCTTCGACGAAGCCTTCCTCGACGTGCCGCCCGAGGTCATCCAGCTCACCGCGCGCGTCAATCAGAAGTACTTCATCTGCCGCGATAGCGCCGGAAAGCTCGCCAACGCCTTCGTCTGCACCGCCAACATCGAAGCCAAGGACGGCGGCGCCGCCATAGTCGACGGCAACCGCAAGGTCCTCGCCGCGCGCCTGTCCGATGCCCGCTTCTTCTGGGAGCAGGACAAGAAGAAGCCACTCGCCGAGCAAGCCCAGAAGCTTTCCCGCATTACCTTCCACGAAAAGCTTGGAACAGTGGCGCAGCGTCATGAACGCTTCGTGTCGCTGGTCGATGATTTGCAGGGTCAGTTGAGTGCTTCGGTCCCCGCCGCGAAGCAGGCCGCGAGTATTCTAAAGTCGGACCTAGTGACTGAGATGGTTGGCGAGTTTCCTGAGCTCCAAGGTCTCATGGGGGGATATTATGCGGAGGCAGAGGGCCTGCCGCTTAACGTCGCCGAAGCCGTGCGCGATCACTACAAGCCCGCAGGGCAGGCTGATGCTGTGCCTTCCGAAGGGCCGTCGATTGTCACTGCGCTAATTGATAAAGTGGACGCGCTGGTCGGTTTCTTTGGTGCCGACCTCAAGCCCACCGGTTCGAAGGACCCGTTTGCGCTTCGTCGCGCAGCCCTCGGATCGATCCGCCTCATCACTGAGAACAACCTGCGTTTGTCACTCGGCCAATTGTTCAACGCAGCCGCTCAACTGTATCGAAATCAGTCCATTGCCGTCGAAAATGCGTCGGAGGACCTCCTTGCTTTCTTCGCCGACCGCCTCAAGGTCCAGCAACGCGAAGCCGGCGTCCGCCACGACCTTATCGACGCCGTGTTCGCGCTCGGCGGCGAGGACGATCTCGTCCGCCTGCTCGCCCGCGTCCATGCCCTGCAGGCTTTCGTCGGCACAGAGGATGGCACCAACCTGCTCGCAGGATACAAGCGCGCAGCCAACATCCTCAAGAAGGAAGGCTTCGCCGCCAACCCCAACGCCGGGTCGGAAGGCGAGGGCGTCGTCCCGCCCACCGGCGAGGAAGACCCGCTCGCGCTGGTCGATGATCCCGCGCTCGAAGGCGTCGCTGCGCAGTTCGCGCATCCCGAATGTAACTACGCCCGCGAACCTGCCGAGCAGGCACTGGTCGACGCGCTCAATTCTGCGGAACCGCAGGCGGCAGGCGCCGTTGCGGCAGAGGACTTCACTGCGGCCATGGCGGCGCTGGCGAGCCTGCGCGCTCCCATCGACGCGTTCTTTGATCAGGTGACCGTCAATGATGCGGACGCTAACAAGCGTTCCAGTCGCTTGGCGCTGCTTGACCGGTTCCGTGCTGCAGTGCACAAAGTTGCGGACTTTTCGCGCATAGAGGGCTAAGAGCGGGCCGACTCCGGGCCCGTTCCGGCAAGAACAGACTTACGCAGGGAGCCTCGTTGGCGGCATGAGCGCATACGTATTCCATTTCGGCGGCGGCGCATCGTCTTCGGACGCGCGGGCCAAGGACAAGACCATCGTCGGCGGCAAGGGCGCGAACCTTGCAGAAATGGCGGGCATCGGTCTGCCGGTGCCCCCGGGCTTCACCATTAGCACCGAAGTCTGCACGGCCTACAACGCCAGCGGTAAGACCTTTGACGAGCCCTTGCGTGCAGGCGTGGCCAATGGCGTTGCCCACATCGAAAAGGCTACCGGTCGCACCTTCGGCGATGCCACCAACCCGCTGCTCGTCTCGGTCCGCTCGGGCGCGCGCGTCTCGATGCCCGGCATGATGGACACCGTCCTCAACCTCGGCCTCAATGACCAGACTGTCGAGGGCCTTGCCGCAGGGTCAGGCGATCCGCGCTTTGCCTGGGACAGCTACCGCCGCTTCATCCAGATGTACTCCGACGTGGTGCTCGGCCTCGATCATCACCGGTTCGAGGACGCGCTGGAAATCGTCAAGGAAGACAACGGCTTCTTCAATGATGTTGAACTGGGCGCAGAGCACTGGCAGGCGCTCGTCGGCGAATACAAGGCCATCGTGGCAGACCAGCTTGGCCGCCCGTTCCCGCAGGACGTCCACGAACAGCTCTGGGGCGCGATCGGCGCCGTGTTCGATTCCTGGGAATCTGACCGCGCCAAGGTTTACCGCAAGCTCAACGACATCCCGCACGACTGGGGCACCGCCGTCAACGTGCAGGCCATGGTCTTTGGCAACATGGGCGATACCTCGGCCACTGGCGTCGCCTTCACCCGCGATCCTGCGACTGGCGAGAAGGCCTATTACGGCGAGTGGCTCGTCAATGCCCAGGGCGAGGACGTCGTCGCGGGCATCCGTACCCCGCAGTACCTGACGCTTGCCGCGCGCGAGCGGGCAGGGGCCAAGCCGCTGTCGATGGAAGAGGCGATGCCCGGCGCCTATGGTGAACTCGCTGCCGTGTTCGAGCTGCTGGAAAAGCACTATCGCGACATGCAGGACATCGAGTTCACTGTCGAGCAGGGCAAGTTGTGGATGTTGCAGACCCGCTCGGGCAAGCGCACTGCCAAGGCTGCGCTCAAGATGGCGGTGGACATGGTGGCTGAAGGCCTCATCGACGAGGCGACTGCCATCAAGCGCATCGATCCGATGGCGCTCGACCAGTTGCTGCACCCGACGCTCGATCCCAAGGCAGTGCGCGACGTGCTGACCAAGGGCCTTCCCGCATCGCCGGGCGCCGCTTCAGGCGCGGTGGTGTTCGACGCCGATACCGCACAGGCCCGCGCCGAGCGTGGCGATGCCGTCATCCTCGTCCGCGTCGAAACCTCGCCGGAAGACATCCACGGCATGCACGCGGCAAAGGGCATCCTCACCGCGCGCGGCGGCATGACCAGCCACGCTGCCGTGGTCGCCCGCGGCATGGGCCGTCCTTGCGTGTCGGGCGCATCGGGCGTGTCGATCGACATGGCCTCGCGTACCGCCCGCATCGGCAACCGCGACATCAAGGAAGGCGATGTCATCACCCTCGACGGTTCGAACGGTGACGTCATGGCTGGTCTCGTGCCCACCGTCGAACCGGAACTGGTCGGCGATTTCGGCACGCTGATGGTCTGGGCCGACAAGCATCGCCGCATGAAGGTGCGTACGAACGCCGAAACTCCGCTCGATTGCCAGGTCGCACGCCAGTTTGGCGCCGAAGGCATCGGCCTGTGCCGCACCGAGCACATGTTCTTCGAAGCGGGGCGCATCAGTGCCGTGCGCCAGATGATCCTCGCCGATGACGAAGCTGGCCGCCGCACGGCGCTGGCCAAGCTGCTGCCGGAACAGCGCAGCGACTTCCAGTCGATCTTCGAGGTCATGGCGGGCCTGCCCGTCACGATCCGCCTGCTCGATCCGCCGCTGCACGAATTCCTGCCCCACGCCGATGCCGAGTTTGCCGAGCTGGCCGAAGCCACCGGCCTTGGCGTCGAGCACCTCAAGCGTCGTGCCGGGGAACTCCACGAGTTCAACCCGATGCTCGGCCACCGCGGCTGCCGCCTCGGCATCACCTTCCCCGAAATCTACGAGATGCAGGCCCGCGCCATCTTCGAAGCGGCTTGCGACGTTGCCGACAAGAGCGGCGAGGCGCCGATCCCCGAGGTCATGATCCCGCTCGTCGCCACGCGCAAGGAACTCGAGATCCTGCGCGCGCTCGTCGATCGGGTCGCTGCGGACGTCTTCGCCGAGAAGGGCCGGACGCTGGAGTACATGGTCGGCACGATGATCGAACTGCCGCGCGCCGCGCTGATGGCGGGTGAGATTGCGCAAGAAGCCAAGTTCTTCTCGTTCGGCACCAACGATCTCACGCAGACGACGCTTGGCGTCAGCCGCGACGACGCCGCGCGCTTCCTCAACCCCTATGTCGATCAGGGCATCTACCCGCGCGATCCGTTCGTCAGCCTCGATATCGAGGGCGTCGGCCAACTCGTCGAACTGGCTGCCGAACGCGGCCGCAAGACGCGGCCCGACATCAAGCTCGGCATCTGCGGAGAGCATGGCGGCGATCCGGCCTCGATCGCTTTCTGCGAGAAGACCGGCCTCGATTACGTTTCCGCCAGCCCCTACCGTGTGCCCATTGCCCGTCTGGCCGCGGCACAGGCCGCATTGGGCTGATGACCTGCCTTGGCGTGTCTCCCCATGGGAGCACGCCAATGAGGCGCACCGGATTTCTGGCGGGCCGTTCAGAACTTGGGTGGCCGCAAGGGTTTTGCCCACCCGCTTAGAGTCAGGATCTCGAACCGTTCGGTCACCTTGCCATCCGCCTCGCGCCGCGCGTCGAAGGCTTCCATCGCCCGCGCAAGTGCCTTCCTGGCCAACGGCGCTCCCGGGTTCGCCAGCGCGTTGCCAAGCCCTTGCGCGCGAATGTCGGCGAGAAGACCTGAGAGTGATCTGAACCGCACTTGCAGCGCGTGGCTGTCGATCACCGGGTCGGCAAATCCGCAGCGCTGCAGCAACTGCCCTCCGGCGCGCACGTCGACTTGCGGGTGGATGCGGGGGGAAGGGCGCTCAGCATCGGCTTCCAGCATTATCGCGCGCAAGGTCTGCAGTGACCCAGCACCCATGAAGCTCGCGATCATCAAGCCGCCGTTGGCGAGTGCGCGTCGTAGGTGGACCAGCGCGCCGGGCAGGTCATTCACCGTATCGAGCGTGCCAAGGCTGGCGATGAAATCGAACGGCTCGGCAAAGGCATAGGGCGCCTCTTCGTTCAGCGGATCTGCGCCCAAGGCAGGGTCAACATTGATGACTGTGCACCCGGTGCTGCGCAGTTGCGCGGCAAGCGCTCCGCTCCAGTCGCCGATGATCAGCGCGCGAGCAGGCTCATGGCGCAGGAAGGACAGCCGCTCCAGCGAGTCCTCCACCATGTCGTCGAGGATGTATCGCGGCGCGTCTGGCATGGCCTGAAGCTTCGCCATGCGGCGTCGGACAGCATTGCGCCGGTTTGGAGCGAAAATTGTTGGGGGTGTACTCGCCATTTGAGGGCACTGCCCTGCTGCGGCGCGCTTGCCAAGAGGCGCAATCGTGCGAGGGTATGGCCATGCGACTGACATCGGCCCTTGCTCCCATTGTCGATTTCGTCTTCCCGCCGCGTTGTCCGCTGTGTGGAGACCCGGTCGCGATCCACGGCGGGCTGTGCCTGGGCTGCTGGGGCAAGCTGGTCGTGCCGTCGGGTACCTCCTGTACATTGTGCCAGCGGCCGATGGGCGAGGCGCATGGCGCCGAAGCGGAACTGGTTTGTGCGCCGTGCATGGCCGATCCGCCAAAGCACGCCGGCATCGCCGCTGCCACGCTCTACAACGAACCGTCGCGCCGACTCGTGCTCTCGCTCAAGCATGGCCGCCGGATCGGCCTAGTCCCGATGATGGCGCGGATGATGATAGCACGACTGCCGCCGCTGGAGGGTGAGTGGCAGGTTGTTC
Organism: Novosphingobium sp. B1; assembly: GCF_900176395.1. GTDB lineage: Bacteria > Pseudomonadota > Alphaproteobacteria > Sphingomonadales > Sphingomonadaceae > Novosphingobium. The sequence goes on from NZ_FWXL01000001.1 coordinate 83,938, forward strand.
CGGTCCCGCTCCACCGCTGGCGATTGATGCAGCGCGGCTTCAACCAGTCGGCTATGCTTGCGCAAGCGATCGCACGCAGCACCGGACAGCATCTGCTGGTCGACGCGCTCGTGCGTACGAAAGCCACTCCCTCGCTCGGTGGATTGAACCGCAAGGCGCGCGCGCGCACGCTCTCGGGCGCGATCACTGCGGCGCCATCGCGGCTATCTCGCCTGGCGGGGGCCAACGTGCTGCTCGTCGACGATGTGATGACCAGCGGGGCGACGACGGGCGCCTGCATGACCGCTTTGCGAAAGGCCAAGGTAGCGCAGGTTCGCATCGCCTGCTTTGCGCGCGTCCTTGACGAAGCGCTTGACACTGCAGGCGCCAATGGTCCTGCAGATTTCACGTTGATGGAAGCCTGAGCGCAAAAAGGAAACGCCCGGAACGACAGTCCCGGGCGTCCTCGTGACGAATTTTCGCGGGCGTTGCGTGGCTCGCAATAACGACGACCCCCCAGTCGTCTCGCCTTGGTCCCTCAACATCCAGTTGACATCCCGCGCGGCCATTGAAGCCTGCTGCTGGGGATGCCATCTGGTCCCTCATCAAGTTTCCCTGAACGTTGGCGCTCGGTCCAGTGCCAAGCCTTTGTGGTGATTGCCACTTTGCCTGACAGTTCAGTTCGCGGTTCCCTCAAACCGCTGAGACTTCATCACCCATTCATGACCGCGACGGAAGCAAATAGTATGCGCAGGCGTGGATTTATCCATGCTGTGTGGTTATCCTGCAACAAAACCGCCATGTTTGGCGAAGGAAAGGTCATACGCTCTTGTCCCAGTCCGAAGATGCCGCCCGGCGCGAGCAGGGCGCTGAATTCCTGCCGCGCTTCGATGCCAACGGCCTGCTAACCGCCGTCGCCGTCGACCATCGTACCGGCGAGCTGCTGATGCTTGCCCACATGAACAGCCAAGCCATTGCGAAAACACAGGAAACCGGGTTCGCGCACTTCTTCTCTCGTTCGCGCGGAAAGCTTTGGATGAAAGGTGAAACGTCGGGCCACGTGCTGAAGATCATCGAGATCCGCGTGGATTGCGACCAGGACGCGCTTGAGTTGAGAGTCGAGCCCGCGGGTCCTGCATGCCACACCATGGCGCGCACCTGCTTCTATCGGCGACTGAACAAGGATCGCAATCTCGAGCGCATCGCTGATTGACGCTTACGTAAAGGTTAGTTAGCTTGTTGGCATGTCACAGCAAGCCGTCGCGATTCCGCCCGCATCCGAGCACACTGGCCATCTCGATCAGCCCGATGCCCTGAAGCGTGACCAGTTCACGATTTCCGATCTTTCAGGCGAATTCGGCGTAACCGCGCGTGCGCTCCGTTTTTACGAGGATGAAGGGCTGATCGCACCCGAGCGTGTGGGGCTTTCCCGTATCTACTCCAAGCGGGATCGTGCGCGCCTGGCGTGGATCATGCGGGCAAAGAACGTCGGGTTCAGCCTGGCCGAAATCCGCGACATGATCGATCTCTACGACATGGGAGATGGCCGCGCCGAACAGCGCCGCGTTACCATCGCCAAGTGTCGCGAACGGATCGAGAATCTGCGCCGCCAGCAGGCTGACATTGCTGCGACCATCGATGAACTGACCAGCTTCGTCGATCTCGTCATTGCCAAGGAGCGGTCCGAAGGCCGCAATCCTGACGTCTAAAGGGACAGGACAACATGCCGATCTACAACGCGCCCACCCGCGACACCCGTTTTGTCGTCAACGAACTGATCCGCCTCGAAAGCTACGGCAACCTGCCGGGCTTCGAAAGCGCGTCGCCGGACATGACCGATGCGATCATCGAGGAAGCCGGCCGCTTCGTTTCCGAAGTGATTGCGCCCCTCAATCTTTCCGGGGATCGGGAAGGCTGCACCCGTCATGCCGATGGCAGCGTGACGACGCCGACCGGGTTCAAGGATGCCTATCGCCAGTACGTCGAGGGTGGCTGGGGCACGCTTTCCGCGCCGGAGCAGTTCGGCGGGCAGGGGCTGCCGCACGTGATGGGCTTCATCATGGAAACCTTCCTCGCCACCGCCAACCAGGCGTTTGCGATGTATCCGGGCCTTGCCAATGGCGCGATCTCGGCGATAATCGCAAAGGGCTCGCCCGAACAGCAGGCCAAGTACCTGCCGAAGATGGTCACCGGCGAATGGCTCGGCACGATGAACCTGACCGAGCCGCACTGCGGCACCGACCTCGGCATGATCCGCACCCGCGCGGAGCCGCAGGCCGATGGGTCCTATGCCATCACCGGCACCAAGATCTTCATCTCGGCCGGCGACCATGACCTGACCGACAACATCATCCACCTCGTCCTTGCCAAGACGCCCGGCGCGCCGGAATCGAGCAAGGGCATCTCGCTGTTCATTGTCCCGAAGTTCATCGTCAATGACGATGGATCGCTCGGCGAGAAGAACGGGGTGACCGTCGGCTCCATCGAAGAGAAGATGGGGATCCACGGCAACGCCACCTGCGTCATGAACTACGATGGCGCCAAGGGCTGGCTGGTCGGCGAGGAGAACAGGGGCCTCGCCGCGATGTTTGTGATGATGAACGCGGCGCGCCTTGGCGTGGGCATGCAGGGGCTGGCGCAGGCCGAAGTCGCATACCAGAACGGCCTTGCCTATGCTCTCGACCGCCGTCAGGGCCGCGCGCTGACCGGGCCGGCCGATCCGCAGGCCAAGGCCGATCCGATCATCGTTCACCCCGACGTGCGCCGCATGCTTATGGACGCCAAGACCTTCATTGAAGGCATGCGTGCGCTTTGCCTGTGGGGTGCCCTGCAGGTTGATCTGTCGCACAAGGCGGCAACCGAAGAAGAGCGCCAGACCGCCGACGACCTGATCAGCCTGCTTACCCCGGTGATCAAGGGCTACGGCACTGACATGGGCTACAAGGTCGCTACCGACATGCAGCAGGTCTGGGGCGGCCACGGCTACATCGCCGAGAACGGCATGGACCAGTTCGTGCGCGATGCCCGTATTGCCATGATCTATGAAGGCACCAACGGCGTGCAGGCGATGGACCTCGTGGGCCGCAAGCTGGCGCTCAATGGCGGCCGCGCCATCCAGGCGTTCTTCGCGCTTGTCGATGCGGAATGCGCCGAGGAAACCGCCGACGAGACGGTCAAGCTGGTGGCCGAGCGCCTTGCCAAGGCCAATGGCGAACTCAAGGCCGCGACGATGTGGTTCATGCAGAACGCGATGGGCAATCCCAACAACCTCGGCGCAGGCGCCTATGCCTACATGACGCTGACCGGCATCGTGTCGCTCGGCCTGATGTGGCTGCGCATGGCGAAGGTCGCGGCTGCAGCGATCGCAGATGGCACTGAGGACAAGGCGTTCTACGAGGCCAAGCAAACCTGCGCTCGTCACTGGGCAACGCGCTACACCACAGAAGCCGGGGCGCTGCGCCGCCAAGTGGAAGCGGGAGGCGAGACGATCATGGCGCTGACGCCGGAGCAGCTCGCCATCGCCTGAAGCATGGCGGGTGAGGCGGCAGGGGAGGCGGCAACGCTTCCCCGGTCAGCCGAGCACTTCGTCAAGCAAGCCCAGCAATGCCGCCCAGCTTTGCCGGTCGGCGCTGGCTTCATAACCGATGGCGGCCATGCCGCGCGCGTCGCTGCCCGGGTCGGTGAATCCGTGTTTCACGCCGCTGTAGCTGTGGAAGTGCCAATTGGCGCCCGCAGCGTCCATTTCTTCCCAGAACGCCATTACTTGCGCACGCGGCACCATGGGATCGGCATCGCCATGGCAAACAAGAATGCGTGCCCTGACAGAGCCGGACTTGGCGGGGGCCTGCGTGTCGAGCAAGCCGTGAAAGCTTGCCGCCAGGACGAGATCGGCCCCGTCTCGCGCCAGTTCGAGCGCGGCTTGCCCGCCCATGCAATAGCCGACTGCGGCAACGGGCAGCCCTTGCGCTTCGGGCTGGGCGGTCAAGGCTGCTAGCCCTGCGTGCAGGCGCTGGCGGTAACCCTCGGCGCTCGCGCGCAAGGGCGCTGCAAGCTCTCGCGCGTGATCGAAATCGCGGACCTGCACGCCGTAGAAGTCCGCGATCAGCACCAGATAACCCGCCTGCGCCAGCATATGGGCGCGGCGGACCATCGGCGTGTTGCAGTTGGCGATCGTTGGCAGCACCAGCACGGCGGCGCGGGGCGCGCCCTCGGGCTTTACCAGAAAGCCGGTGAGGGCAACGTCACCGTCGGCGTAATCGACCTGTTCGACCGCCATTGCGGTTACTCCGGCAGGAAGTCCGGCACGGAGAGATACCGCTCGCCGGTATCATAGTTGAAGCCGAGCACGCGGCTGCCGGCAGGCAGGCTCTTTAGCTTCTGGGCAATCGCGGCAAGCGTTGCGCCCGAGGAAATGCCGACGAGGATGCCTTCCTTCGCCGCGCACTGGCGCGCCATCTCCTTGGCGTCGGCGGGATCGACGGTGATCGCGCCGTCGATCGACTGCGTGTGCAGATTGCCGGGAATGAAACCGGCGCCGATGCCTTGGATCGGGTGCGGGGCGGGCTGACCGCCGGAGATGACCGGCGAAAGCGTCGGCTCGACGGCATAGGCCTTCATCGCCGGCCAGTGCTTCTTCAGTTCTTCTGCACAACCCGTCAGGTGACCGCCGGTGCCCACGCCGGTGATCATCACATCGATCGGATCGCTGGCGAAGTCCTTGAGGATTTCCTGCGCTGTCGTGCGCACATGAACCGCGACGTTGGCCGGATTGTCGAACTGCTGGGGCATCCATGCGCCTTCGGTCGATTCGACCAGTTCCTTTGCCCGCTCGATCGCGCCCTTCATGCCCTTTTCACGCGGCGTCAGGTCGAACGTCGCGCCATAGGCGAGCATCAGGCGGCGCCGTTCGAGCGACATCGATTCGGGCATGACCAGCACCAGCTTGTAGCCCTTTACCGCCGCCGCCATGGCCAGGCCGATGCCGGTGTTGCCTGAAGTGGGCTCGACGATGGTGCCGCCGGGCTTGAGGCTGCCGTCAGCCTCTGCCGCCTCGATCATGGCGAGGCCGATCCTGTCCTTGATCGAGCCGCCGGGATTTGCGCGCTCGTTCTTCACCCATACCTCGTGGTCGGGAAACAGGCGGGACAGGCGAACATGCGGGGTGTTGCCGATAGTGGCTAGAATAGAATCCGCTTTCATGTCGCTTGCTCCTTTGGTGAAGGGATTGGTTGGAGTCTTGGGGGTAGCCTAGGCCTATCTGTATCGTGCTGCAAAGGTTCGCGCGTTCTTCAGTTCCGGGAAAAGGAAGAACCAGGCCGCGGTCACGGCAATCGCGCTGACCCCGCCGAAGATCACCGCGCCGACCGCGCCGATGAGCGCGGCCGCCACGCCGGACTGCATCTCGCCCAGTTCGTTGGAAGCCGAGATGGCAAGGCCGGAGATCGAGGACACGCGCCCGCGGACGTTGTCCGGGGTGTGCAACTGCACCAGCGTGCTGCGGATGAACACCGAGACCATGTCGCCCGCGCCAATGCCGACGAGCATCAGCAGCGAAAGGTAGTAGTTCGTCGACAGGCCGAAACCGATCGTGAAGAGGCCATAGAACACCACGCCCAGCAGCATCTTGTTGCCGACATTGTGCGTGATGGGGCGGCGCGCGAGTACCAGCGCGACAAGCGCCGCGCCAAGGCCAGGCATCGCGCGCATCAGCCCAAGGCCGTCGGCACCCACCGGCTGTCCATCGATGAACAGGATGTCCCGCGCGAAGACCGGCAGCAGGGCCGTCGCTCCGCCAAGCAAAACCGCAAACAGGTCGAGGGTCACGCAGCCCAGCAGGAACCGGTCGTTCCAGACGAAGGTCAGCCCTTCGAGGATCTGGCGCACCGGGTGCACTGCGCGGTTGCTCTCGGGCGGGGGCAACCGGCGAATGCCGAATATGCAGATCGCCGATAGGGCCAGAAGCCCAACCGCCGTCCAATAGGGCAGGGAAGGGTGCCCGGCGAAGAGCAGGCCGGCGATTGCAGGTCCGCCGACAGAGCCGGTCTGCCATGCCATCGAATTGATCGCCACGGCCTTGGGCATCAATTCTGCCGGAACGACATTGGGGGCGACTGACGACAAGGCCGGGCCGATGAAGACCCGCGCCGTCCCGTGCAGGGCACCCAGGCCGAACAGCAGCGGCAGGGACAGTGCCCCGCTGTAGGTGGCGATTGCCAGGGTAAGCGCCACGGTCATGTCGAGGCAGATCGAAAGTCCGGCCACGTTGCGGCGGTCGAACCGGTCGGCGACGACGCCGGCCACGGGGGTCAGCAGGAACAGCGGCAGAAATTGCGCAAGGCCAAGCAGGCCGAGCTGGAACGCTGCCTGCGCGATCGACATGCCGTACTGGCCGCGCGCAACGTCATAAAGCTGATAGCCGAGGATAACGACCATCCCCGACGTCGCCAGTACCGAAAAGAACCGCGACACCCAGAACCGGCGATAGTCCGGAATGGCGAGCGGTGTCGTCGGCAAGCGATCGGGCGAGAGCTGCGCTGCAGGGGGCGTGTCGTTCACGCCGCGCTCATAACCAGAGCGATGGGACCTTGCCAAGAAAGCAAAGTTTTATGCGATACAGGAAAGCACAGCGCATTGGCCGCGCGGCCGGTCAGTCGCTGCGCGGTTTCACCGTCGGCTGAAGCGCGCGGATCATCTTGTTGAAATCGTCGAGGCGGATGATCCGCTCGAACTGGAACCCGGCGCGGTCCCCGTCGGTCCAGACGAGAAAGGCCTCGATTCGCCCCACCACCGGCAGTCGCACGGTCACCCGCTCTCCGCGTCCAAGGTTGTCGACGTCAGTGGCCATGAAGCCCGTGGTCGAGACGTTGGCGAAATGCAGCATCACGTCGCCAAGCGCGCGATGTTCGCCGATGACCGGCAGATTTACGGGGTGCCTGGTCGAACGACGCAGGTCGGTGACCGAAAGCTGTGCTCCGCCGCGCATCGTTCCTCCTCGGCGCTAGAGTGACTATGCCGAAGGGTATATGTCCAAAATGGCGAACAATTCGTAAAGCCGGCGGCAAGTCCTTGCCGGAAGCGGCACGGACTTGCCGTTAGCAAGGCGGAAACTTCCCCGTTCCGGCAAAATCAGGCGCGGCGCAGAATCCCGTGCTTCTTCTTGCCCGAAGACACGCGAATTTCGTTCTGGCTGAGAGAGATAACGTGCGAATCGTCGGTGATTGCAACGCCTTCGACGCGCGCCCCACCGCCTGCGATGAGGCGCTTGGCCTCGCCACGGCTTGCCGCAAAGCCCAGCCCGGCCAGTGCGTCGACAAGACTCACCGTGTCGCCCGCAACCTCCAGAACGGGTAGGTCCTGCCCCAGCCCGCCACCGGCAAAGGTTGCAGCAGCAGTTGCCTCGGCCGCCTTTGCAGCCTCGTCGCCGCGAACAAGGCGGGTGACCTCGTTGGCCAGGACGACCTTGGCGGCATTGATCTCGCTGCCCTCGAGCGCTTCCAGCCGCACGATCTCGTCCAGCGGCAGGTCGGTGAACAGGCGCAGAAACTTGCCGACGTCGCGGTCGTCGGTGTTGCGCCAGAACTGCCAGAAGTCCCACGCGGGCAGGGCGTCCTCGTTGAGCCATACGGCGCCAGCGGCGGTCTTGCCCATCTTCTTGCCATCAGCCGTCGTCAGCAGCGGCGTCGTCAGGCCGAACACCTCGCGCCCATCCTTGCGGCGGGTGAGTTCGATGCCGTTGACGATATTGCCCCACTGGTCTGACCCGCCCATTTGCAGGCGCACATCCATCTCCTTGTTGAGATGGCGGAAGTCGTAGCCCTGCAGGATCATGTAGTTGAATTCGAGGAAGGTCATCGGCTGTTCGCGTTCCAGCCGCAGCTTGACCGAATCGAAGGTAAGCATGCGGTTTACGGTGAAGTGCGTGCCGACTTCCTGAAGCAGTTCGATATAGCCGAGCTTGCCGAGCCAGTCGTGGTTGTTGACCATCACCGCGTCAGTCGGGCCGTCACCGAACTTGAGCAGCTTGGCGAAGACCGTGAAGATCGAGGCGATGTTGTCCTCGATCGTCTGGTCCGAAAGCATCTTGCGGCTTTCGTCGCGGCCGGTCGGATCGCCGATACGCGTCGTACCACCGCCCATCAGCACCACCGGCTTGTGCCCGGCCTGCTGCAACCTGCGCAGCATCATGATCTGCACAAGACTGCCGACGTGAAGCGATGGCGCGGTGGCATCGAAGCCGATATAGCCCGGCACCACGCTCCCGGTCGCCAACTTGTCGAGCCCTTCGGCATCGGTAAGCTGGTGGATGTAGCCGCGCTCGTCGAGCATACGGAGGAGGGTGGACTGGTACTGGGTCATCGGTGCCTTCTTTCCTGTGGCGGCGCGCCTAGCACGGAGAACAGCGCTTGGAAACGTTCGAGCTTCATGCCCACCCGGCAACGCCGCCGCTTGCCGTAACCGGCCTTTCCGCCCGCTTCCTGACGGTGGACGGGCAATGGTCGACCTTGCGCTGGCGTGTCGAGGGCGCAGGCTCGTTGGTGCTGCCACCCTTTGCCGGGAAGGTGCGCAGCGATGGCCTGTGGCAGGCCACCTGCTTCGAACTGTTCGTGAAGCCCCGTGGCGGGCAGGGATACGCCGAATTCAACTTCTCGCCGTCCCAAGCCTGGGCCGCCTATGATTTCAGCGCCTATCGCGAGGGCATGACGGACCGACCTGTTCCACGCTCGCCAGTCTGCACACCGCGCCAGGGACAGTCCGTCCTCATCTTCGATGCCGCGCTGCCGACCGGCGCGCTTCCGGCTTTGCCCTTCGAATTCGGGCTGACTGCCGTGATCGAGGAGGAGGGCGGTCACAAGTCCTATTGGGCCATCGCCCACCGCCCGGATCGCCCAGACTTTCACCACGCATCTTGCTTCGCCGGCGCGCTTGAGGCACCGCGCGTTTCATGAAATTCGGTATCGACCGGCTGCTTGCCGACCCCGCCCTGAGGAAGCCGCTTGATGGCCAGCGCGTAGCGCTTGTCGCCCACCCTGCTTCCTTGACCGAAGGGCTGGTTCATTCGCTCGATGCGCTGATTGCGGCGGGCGTAAACGTAACGTCGGCGTTCGGGCCGCAGCACGGGCTGAAGGGCGACAAGCAGGACAACATGGTCGAGACCGCGGACGAACTCGATCCGCTTTATGGCATTCCGGTGTTCAGTCTTTATGGCGAAGTGCGCCGCCCGACCAGCCAGATGATGAGCACGGCCGACGTGTTCCTGTTCGACCTGCAGGATCTCGGCTGCCGCATCTACACCTTCGTCACCACGCTGCTCTACCTGCTCGAAGCGGCGCATGGCACCGGCAAGGCGGTGTGGGTACTTGACCGGCCCAATCCGGCGGGCCGTCCGGTTGAGGGCACCACTCTGCTTCCGGGCTGGGAAAGCTTTGTCGGCGCAGGCCCCATGCCGATGCGCCACGGCATGACTCTTGGCGAGATGGGCGCGTGGTTCGTCGATCACTTCAAGCTCGATGTCGATTACCGCGTTATCGCGATGGAAGGCTGGTCGCCTGATGCCGGCCCCGGCTTCGGCTGGCCTGAAGATCGCATCTGGGTAAATCCCTCGCCCAACGCCGCCAGTCTCAACATGGCGCGCGCCTATGCGGGCACCGTCATGATCGAAGGGGCGACATTGTCGGAAGGGCGTGGCACGACCCGGCCGCTTGAGGTGCTATTCGGCGCGCCAGACGTCGATGCCAAGGCCGTCCTTGCTGAAATGCAAAGCTTTGCGCCGCAATGGCTGCAGGGCTGCGCGATCCGCGAATGCTGGTTCGAGCCGACCTTCCACAAGCACGCAAAGACCCTGTGCAGCGCGCTGATGGTCCATGCCGAGGGTTCTTTCTACGACCACCACGCCTTCAGTCCGTGGCGGCTGCAGGCCCTGGCCTTCAAGGCGATCCGCCGGCTCTATCCTGACTACCCGATCTGGCGCGACTTCCCTTACGAGTACGTGTTCGACAAGCTCGCCATCGACGTGATCAACGGCGGCACGGCCTTGCGCGACTGGGTGGACGACATGGGCAGCAGCGCCGCCGACCTCGAAGCGATTGCCAGCGCAGACGAGGCCGCGTGGATCGACGAACGGCGCCGCTTCCTGCTCTACTGACCGTGCCCGATGCTGGTGCGGTTCAATGCTTCTTGCGCGTCAGTTCGCGCATTGCACCGTCCAGCCCTTCAAGCGTGAGAGGGTACATCGATCCGCCGATCAAGTCCTTGATCATCTTGGTCGATTGCGAATAGGTCCACTGCTTTTCCGGCACCGGATTGAGCCACACGGTTGCCGGATAAGTCTGCGCCATGCGGTGCATCCACACTGCGCCGGCTTCCTCGTTGAAGTGCTCGACGCTGCCGCCAGGATGGCTGATCTCGTAAGGGCTCATTGCCGCATCGCCGACGAAGACCACCTTGTAGTCGTGCCCGAACTTGTGGAGGATATCCCAGGTCTTGGTGCGGTCTGACCAGCGGCGCTTGTTGTCCTTCCAAACGCCTTCATACAGGCAGTTGTGGAAGTAGTAGAATTCCATGTTCTTGAATTCCGCCGTGGCGGCGCTGAACAGTTCCTCGACCAGCTTGATGAACGGGTCCATCGAGCCGCCGACATCCAGAAACAGCAGCAGCTTGACGGCGTTGCGCTTTTCCGGGCGCATCTTGATATCGAGCCAACCTTGCCTTGCGGTGCCCTCGATCGTGCCATCCAGATCGAGCTCGTCCGCCGCACCTTCGCGGGCAAAGCGGCGCAGGCGTCGCAGCGCCACCTTGATGTTGCGGGTGCCAAGTTCGCGCGTGTTGTCGAGATTGGCGAATTCCCGCTTTTCCCAGACCTTCAGCGCGCGCTTGTGCTTGCTCTCGCCGCCGATGCGGACACCTTCGGGATTGTAGCCGGAATTGCCGAACGGGCTGGTGCCCCCGGTGCCAATCCATTTGTTACCGCCCTGATGGCGCTTTTCCTGTTCCTCGAGCCGCTTTTTCAGCGTCTCCATGATCTCCTCCCACGAGCCGAGGGACTTGATCTTTTCCATCTCTTCTTCGGACAGGAACTTCTCGGCCACAGCCTTGAGCCAGTCTTCGGGGATGTCGACCGGGCGCTGGCCATAGTCGGTCAGCAGACCCTTGAAGACCTTGTTGAACACCTGGTCGAAGCGATCGAGCAGGCCTTCGTCCTTCACGAAGGTTGCACGGGACAGGTAATAGAACGCTTCGGGCGTCTGTTCGATCACGTCCTTGTCCAGTGCTTCGAGCAGCACGAGATGCTCCTTGAAGCTGGCCGGAATGCCGGCGGCACGCAATTCGTCGACGAAGTTGAAAAACACGGTTCGGCCGCTCCTGACTCTTAATCGGATGGTTAAGCGCTCGCGGGCGATGGAGCAAGCCCCCCGGAACGCCAATGCCTCGCCCGCATCGGGCCAATTAGCGGTTGAGCCGTGTTCTGGCACCGCTAAGCAGGGTAGAACATGGTTAAGGGGTGTTTACCATGAGTCGCTTGCGCGGGCCGTTTGGTGCACTCGCCGCAGTGTTCGTCCTGATCGGGCTTGGCCTGGCGGGCTGGTTGCTGCTTGCGCAGCCGGAGCGAGCAGAGGCGCAAGTCGCCGAAATTACCGAGCCTGTCGTCCAGCCCCTTCCAACCGCGCCGGCCAAGCCAGCCGGGCCGCCGCCGGTGACGGACGTCCTGCAATCAGGCACTCTGATCGTGATCAGCAAGGCAACGCAGCGAATGCACGTCTTCCGCGATGGCGAGATGTGGTCTGCCTCACCGGTTTCGACCGGGCGTCGCGGCCACTCCACGCCGGCGGGCGTATTCCCGATCCTCCAGAAGCGGGTCTATCATCGCTCCAACCTCTACAGCAACGCGCCGATGCCCTACATGCAGCGCCTGACCTGGAGCGGCATCGCGATCCATGCGGGGCATCTGCCGGGCTATCCTGCGTCGCACGGCTGCATCCGTGTGCCGCGCAGCTTTGCCAAGGCGCTGTTCGACTTGACGAGGGCCGATCGGACGACGGTGGTCGTCACCAATGATCCCGTCCGCTCGGGCGAGGAGGCGGTGACCCTGGCCCTGAACACGCAGGCAGCCCGGCCTGTGCTGCCTGCGGCGGCGCCCCCGCCGGTGCGACTGGCTGCTCAGGCTGGCCCTGGTGCCCTGACGACCGGACAGACCATTCAGCTTGCCGCTGCCCCCACGGCCTACGAAGCTGAAGCGCACTGGCAGCAACTCGTCGCGACCTATCCCGAACTCGGCGGCTTCCGGAAGGTCGTGGTTCCGGCGGTGGTTAATGCGCGGCAGGTCTACCGCCTGCGCGCCAGCGCTCCGGGCGCCCACGCCTATTGCAGCGCGCTGCGCCGCCGCGGGCAGGATTGCTTCAACGTGATCTGATCCCTCAGCCGGTCGGCGGCGGGGCAGGGGGTTGGCGGGGCCAGCTCTCGACCGTTGGATCTATCTGCGCCCAGCCCGGTGCGTCATCCGTCCAGATCACCGCCTCGGGTCGCAAGCCGTGGTTGGGGTCAAGAGCCCCGAACCGCACCGTCTTCAGGTGCATTCGCCCCGAACTTTGTCCGAAGATCTGTGTGCCGCACGAAGGGCAGAAGTGAAAGGTCAGCGTGTTGCCGCTGGCGGATTGCCACGTCCCGTGTGACAGCGTGCCGGCGATGGCGACATCCTCGGCGTTGAAGATGGCGTTGTTGGTCGGGCCTCCCGCCGCGATCTGCTGGCACTGACGGCACCAGCACTGCCGCGCGGCGACCGGTTCGCCCGAAATCTCCAGCCTGACCGAACCACAGGCACACCGTCCGCTATAAGCCATCGACCGACCTTCCTTTCCGCGCCAGCGCGATTGGGTATTGTTAGTGTTACATACAATTGTCTATGGTGCATCCACTCGGAGAGGATAAGACCATGACGCTCAAGCTTTACAGTTTCGGACCAGCCGCCAATTCGATGAAACCGCTGCTGACAGTCTTCGAAAAGGGCCTCGATGTCGAGAAGCATCGTCTCGATCCGGCAAAGTTCGAGCATCACACAGACTGGTTCAAGGCGATCAATCCGCGCGGGCAGGTGCCAGCACTTGTCGACGGCGAGAAGGTCGTGACCGAATCCACCGTGATCTGCGAATACCTCGAAGACGAGTACCCGACCGAGGTCTCGCTCCGTCCAGCCGACAGCTTTGGCCGCGCGCAGATGCGGATCTGGACCAAGTGGGTGGACGAATACTTCTGCTGGTGCGTCTCGACGATCGGTTGGCACCGCTATGTCGGCAACATGGTCAAGGGCCTGACCGATGCCGAGTTCGAAGCGAAGGTCGCCGCGATCCCCGTGGTCGAGCAACAGGTGAAGTGGCGTCGCGCCCGCGAGGGCTTCCCGCAGGACATGCTCGACGAGGAAATGCGCAAGATCGCCTATTCGGTGCGCAAGCTGGACGACCATCTGGCCGATCACGAATGGCTGGTACCGGGTCAGTACACGCTGGCCGACATCTGCAACTTCGCCATCGCCAACGGCATGCAGTTCGGCTTTGCTGAGCTGGTCAACAAGGACGACACGCCGCACCTTGTCCGCTGGATCGAGCAGATCAAGGCGCGCCCGGCCGTGCAGCAGATGTTCGCGCAGGTCGAACTCGAGCAGCTGGGCCGGCGCGACTGATGGAATGAAGCCCCCTCCCGCGCAGGAGGGGGTTATGACGATCAGTTGCCCGGACGTCGCGCCATGAAGGCCAGCTTTTCGAACAGCATGATGTCCTGCTCGTTCTTGAGCAGGGCGCCGTGCAGCGGTGGAATGGCCTTGGTCGGATCGCGGTTCTGCAGGACATCCAGAGGCATGTCCTCGTTCAGCAGCAGCTTGAGCCAGTCGAGCAATTCGGAGGTGCTGGGCTTCTTCTTCAGGCCCGGCACTTCGCGGATCTCGTAGAACACTTCCATGGCCTTGGTGACCAGCGTCTTCTGGATGCCGGGGAAGTGGACGTCGATGATCGCCTGCATCGTGTCGCGATCGGGGAACTTGATGTAATGGAAGAAGCAACGGCGGAGGAATGCGTCGGGCAGTTCCTTCTCGTTGTTCGAGGTGATGACGACGATCGGGCGTTCCTTCGCCTCGATGCGCTCCTGCGTCTCGTAGACGTCGAAGCTCATGCGATCGAGTTCCTGGAGCAGGTCATTCGGGAACTCGATGTCGGCCTTGTCGATCTCGTCGATAAGCAGCACCGGCAGCTTGGGCGCGGTAAAGGCTTCCCACAGCTTGCCCTTCTTGATGTAGTTGCTGATATCGTGAACGCGCTCATCGCCCAACTGGCCATCGCGCAGGCGAGCAACCGCATCGTATTCGTAGAGGCCCTGCTGCGCCTTGGTCGTGGACTTCACGTTCCATTCGATCAGCGGCGCGCCGACCGCCTTGGCGATTTCATGTGCCAGCACGGTCTTGCCAGTGCCGGGTTCGCCCTTGACCAGAAGCGGGCGGCGCAGCAGAACGGCAGCGTTCACTGCAACCTTGAGATCCTCGGTGGCGACGTAGTTGCTGGTGCCTTCAAAACGCATCGGCGGTTCCTGTTCTTAATCGTCTGGTTAAGCGATAGGGCGCTCCACGGACCTGTGCAAGAGGCTGCTTTACTGACGCACGCGTCATCATCCTTTCGCTCTGATGACACCTGCGTCAGAAATGGCCGGGGTAGCTGACACGGGCGTCACTTAATTCCGGTATCAAAATGTCGCTGCCAGGATTTGGTAGCTGGTCCCTGATTGCTACTGCGCCGGCCTGCGTGTAGGCGCGCGGCAGATGTTCTCGTGGCGCATGGATCCGGCAGGAAACGGCTATCAGGTATCGCCGCGCGAGCGGGCGGGATCGCTGGTCTTCGCCGCTGTTGCCAGTGCGCTGGTGTTCCTGATCATGTGGAAGATGGGCGCGGTCACCGGCTTTGGCGGTGGCGAGAGTTCGAGGCTGACCGCGATCGACCTGTCGTCTGAAGGACAGGAAGAGAAGAAGGCAGCGCAGCCGGAAAAGACCCAGAAAGACAAGGCGAAGTCACAGGAAGCGGCTGTCCCTGCGACTCCGGTTACCGCACCGCCACCCGTGCCCGTACCGGGGAAGGTCGAGTGGCCTGAAGGCTTCATCGAGCTTTCCCGCAATGACTATCTCGCGACGGACATAGCGAAGATGAAGCGCCGGGAATCGGGCGGGGGAGTCCCAAGCGCTGGCGGCAGCCCCGGCGATTCTGCCAGCGTTGGCCAAGGCCCGGGCGGTGTGCGTCTCTATGCCGCACAGTGGTATCGCGAACCGACCGATGCCGAGATCGGGCCTTACATGCCGCCGCGCCGCACGAACGGCGATTGGGCGATGATCGCCTGCAAGACGGTTGAGAAGTACCACGTCGAGGATTGCCAGGAATTGGGTGAAAGCCCGCCGGGATCAGGCCTTGCCCGCGCCATCCGGCAAGCAAGCTGGCAGTTCCTGGTGCGTCCGCCGCGCGTCAACGGCAAACCGCAGATCGGGGAATGGGTGCGGATTCGCTTTGATTTCCGAGCAAGGAAAGCAGATACAGCACTCGAAGATTAGGCTATTGGCTGGACGGCAGACCTAAGTTCTTTGCCATGAGTGCTGCGAGTTCAGGATCTGTCTTTGCGATGTGCTGGGTCATCGCGACCATGATTACCTGTTCGATCTGCTTGTCCATGCCGGGGGGAGAGTAGGCTACCCATTTCGCATCAATCTTCTGCTTTTCGGGATTGAGGGCGAAAAGGTTCTTGCCCGGGTCTGTCAGATAAAACCCTATCAGGGCCAGCTTGCTGCGCTCCGAGACTTCCGCCTGAAATCGACCTACCGTAGTCTTGTCGTCAGCAGCGAGATCCTGCGTGGTGGGGTTCTGCTCTGCCACGAGGGAGTTGATGACGCTCTGGTTAGAGCGCACGATCGTGATTTCGTCGAGAGCATTGCTGCCGATTGGCGAGCTCCAGAACTCGGCCGTGGTATTTGCATCCTCGACAGATAGATTCTTTCGGTAAAGGTTCGCCAGATCCTCCCGATAAAGCGGGATCGCCATGGTCATGGCATCTTTCATCAGCGGCTCCAAAGCTTCGACAATTGCCTGGTCGAGGCCTGGGAATTCCTCATTCAGGGAGGCCAGCTCCTTATCCTTCTCCATGACGGTCGCAACAGTGGCCGCGGCGAACGGCCTAGCCTGAGCAATCATTCGATCCTGCGCAACGAGCGCCGCTGCCAGCCGATCAAAGCCATCCGCCGGTCGGACCTGTACGGCATCGTTGGTTTGGGCAGCCGCCGTCGCGGAGGGGCCAATCGCGGTCAACGCCAGTATGACAGCCGCCGGCCAGGAGGACATGTTCACGCGTCGATCAATTCGGGATCGATCTCGCTTGCACGGTTCTGGATGAACATGAAGCGCTGGGCGGGATCGCGGCCCATCAGGCGGTCAACGAGTTCCTTCACCGCCGCGCGGCCCTCGTATTCCGGGGGGAGGGTGATGCGGATCAGGCTGCGGGTGGCAGGTGCCATGGTGGTTTCCCGCAACTGCTGCGGGTTCATTTCGCCGAGGCCCTTGAACCGGCCGACTTCGACCTTCTTGCCCTTGAACTTGGTCGCTTCCAGTTCGGCGCGGTGCGCGTCGTCCTTGGCGTAGGCCGAGGTGCTGCCGCTGGTCAGGCGGTAGAGCGGGGGCTGGGCAAGGTAAAGGTGCCCGCGCCGGACGAGTTCGGGCATCTCCTGGAAGAAGAACGTCATGAGCAGGGTGGCGATGTGCGCGCCGTCCACGTCTGCGTCGGTCATGATGATCACGCGGTCATAGCGCAGCGCATCGGGGTTGCAGTCCTTGCGCATGCCGCAACCCAACGCGAGCGCGAGATCGGCGATTTCCTGATTGGCGCGGATCTTGTCAGCCGTTGCGCTGGCGACATTGAGGATCTTGCCGCGGATCGGCAGAATCGCCTGCGTCTTGCGATCACGCGCCTGCTTGGCGCTGCCGCCTGCCGAGTCACCCTCTACGATGAAGAGTTCGGTCTCGCCTTCACCCTCGCCCGAGCAGTCGGTCAGCTTGCCGGGGAGGCGCAGCTTGCGGGCGTTGGTGGCGGTCTTGCGCTTGACCTCGCGCTCCGCCTTGCGGCGCAGACGCTCGTCCATGCGCTCCATCACCGCGCCAAGCAGCGCCTTGCCGCGCTCCATGTTGTCGGTGAGGAAGTGGTCAAAATGGTCGCGCACGGCCGCTTCGACCATGCGGGCGGCTTCGGGGCTGGTCAGGCGGTCCTTGGTCTGGCTCTGGAACTGGGGATCGCGTATGAAGACCGAGAGCATGATCTCGCTGCCGGTGATCATGTCCTCGGGCGCAATGTCCTTCGCCTTCTTCTGGCCGATCAGTTCGGCAAAGGCGCGGATGCCCTTCGTCAGCGCCGCGCGCAGGCCCTGTTCGTGGGTGCCGCCGTCAGGCGTGGGGATGGTGTTGCAGTACCAGCTGTAGGAACCGTCGGACCACAGCGGCCAGGCGATGGCCCATTCAACGCGGCCGTTTTCCTCGCCGTTCGGCCCGAGCGGGAAGTCCTGCCGTCCGGCGAAAGGCACCGAGGTTACGCATTCGCGGCCCGAGACCTGTTCGGCGAGGTGATCGGCAAGGCCGCCGGGGAACTGGAACACGGCTTCGGCGGGCACGTCTTCACTGACGAGCGAGGCGGCGCATTTCCAGCGAATCTCCACGCCCGCGAAAAGGTAGGCCTTGGAGCGGACCAGCCGGAACAGGCGGGCGGGCTTGAACTTCGCATCCTCACCGAAGATTTCGAGATCGGGCACGAACGTGACCTGCGTACCACGCCGGTTGGGTGCGTTGCCGACTTTCAGCAACTTGGTCGTCGGGTTTCCGCGCGAGAACTCCTGCGCGTAAAGCTCCTTGTTGCGGGCCACTTCGATGCGGGTGAGGCTGGACAGGGCATTGACCACCGAGACGCCGACGCCATGCAGGCCGCCGCTCGTGGCATAGGCCTTGCCAGAGAACTTGCCGCCCGAGTGCAGCGTCGTCAGGATGACCTCAAGCGCTGATTTTCCGGGATATTTCGGATGCTCATCGACCGGGATGCCACGCCCGTTGTCCGAGATCGTCAGCCGATTGCCCTCTTCGAGCATGACCTCGATGCGGTTGGCGTGACCGGCAACAGCCTCATCCATCGCGTTGTCGAGCACTTCGGCAGCAAGGTGGTGCAGCGCGCGCTCATCCGTGCCGCCGATGTACATGCCGGGGCGGCGGCGGACGGGTTCAAGGCCTTCGAGGACTTCGATGGCCGAGCCATCGTACGTTTCGGCAGCGCTGGTGGCGGGGAGCTTGTCGAAAAGGTCGTCGGACATGTGAACGGGTATAGAACACGAAGCCCGACACGCAAGCGCCCAAGCCGCCTTATCCGGCGTTTTAGGCGCGCGAAGGTGAAGGGCAGGTGAGCGGTAGGTGAGGCACAGGTCAGGCGCAGGCGGCCCGACCTGTGACGCAGGATTGGCTCAGAACCTGGCAGGTGCCGGAGACACCGTGGCAAATGTGCCTGCGCCAACCTCGCGCACTTCCATCGCCCGTTCCGCCATCCCGCTTGCCGTGAAGCGGAACACGCCATCGAGGCCGATGAACCCTTGCGGATCGTAGAGCTTGGCGGTGGGGAAAGTGGTGCCGGGCTTCCAGTTGCGCGCGACGTTAAGCGTCAGCAGGACGCTGTCATAGCCGAGCGTCGCCAACCGCGAGGGGGTGGCGCCGAAGCGGCCAGTGTAGGACTTCTCGAACTGACCGAAGCGCTGGTCCGAGACGGTGGCGAACCAGGCGCCGCGCATCGCGGCCGAGCGGGCAATCGCCCCATCGCCGCTCCACAGTTCGGTGCCAAGCAGCTTCACGCCCTTGCCGGCCAGTGGCCCCGCCTGCAGCGCGATGCGGCTGCCATCGGCAATGAGCAGGGCGTCAAACCGGCCCTTGTCCTTGGCGCGGCGCACGGCGCTGGCAACCGATGTGTTGCCGCGATCGTAAGTTTCGATGGCGGAAAGGGCGATGCCGTTGGCCTGCGCTGCCTGTGTCAGACCAGCCGTGGCGCGCTGGCCATAATCGCCGGTGGGGATGATCGCCGCGACCGACTTGATGCCGCGCGCCTTGGCAAAGCCGAGCACGCGGGCGATCGACTGTCCCGGTGCCTGGCCCATCACGAAGACATCGCGCGAGGCGACGGCGCTGTCGTTCGAATAGGTGATCATCGGCACCTTGGCGGGACGCGCCGCCGCTGCCACCTGCGTCACGTCGCTGGACAGAAGCGGCCCGAGAATCAGCTTGTTGCCATCGGCGATGGCGCGGGTTGCTGCAGCGCCGGCGCCAGTGGCGGTATCGTAGGTCGTGATGCGCATGTTGGCGGCGTTGGTATCGAGCAGCGCCATCGTCGCGGCATTGGCGATGGACTGCCCGACGGCGGCATTGGCACCGGTCATCGGCACCAGCAGCGCGACCCGGTGACGCCCTGCGTCGGTCGGCAGGACATTCGCATCCGGGCCCTTTTCGACCGGTTCGGTGACCGGCGTCGAACCCTTCGGGATGACCGCGCAACCGGCGAGCAGCGTCAGCGTGGCCGCAACGACCAGCCGGCGGGAATGGCGAAAACCGGTAAGACGTTCTTCGCCCTGGACTCTGTCGTTCATTCCCCGCGCACCCTCTTGTCGCTGTTCGCCCTTGTCGGACAATGCCGGCCGGTCCAATGACGATGCCATGGACACGCAACCCCTCACGCCCGGTCTGTATATTGTCGCGACCCCGATTGGCAATCTTGGTGACGTAACCCGTCGCGCGATAGACACGCTTGAGCGCTGCGCTGTGGTCGCTTGCGAGGATACCCGTGTGACCGGCAAGCTGTTGAATCTTTTAGGCCTGCACCGGCCGCTGCGGCGCTATGACGATCATGCAAGCGAGGCCGCGCGCGAGGCGCTGCTTGCCGAAATGGGCCATTCTCCGGTTGCGCTGGTATCCGATGCAGGCACGCCGCTGATCTCTGACCCGGGTTACCGTCTGGTGCGCGAGGCGCGGGCGCGCGGTATCACGGTGACCTCGATCCCCGGAGCGAGCGCGGTGGTGACCGCCCTTTCGATGGCGGGACTGCCAACTGATCGCTTCCTGTTCGCCGGGTTTCTGCCGGGAAAGGACAAGGCGCGAGCCGACGTGCTCGACGAGCTTTCGGCCGTGCGCGCGACGCTGGTGTTCTACGATACAGGGCCAAGGCTCGTGGCGTCGCTGGAGGCTATCGCGGAACGTTTGCCCGGACGAGAAGTGGCCGTGGCGCGCGAGTTGACCAAGTTGCACGAGGAATGTCGCGCGGGACCTGCGCAAGAGCTGGCAGCGCATTACGCGGCCAACCCCGCAAAGGGTGAGATCGTGTTGCTGATCGGTCCTCCCGGTGAAGCCGAGGCACCGACCGAGGATGTGATCGATGCAGACCTGCGCGCCGCGCTGGCCGAGATGTCGACATCGCAAGCTGCGGGCAAGGTGGCCAAGGCCCATGGGCTGGACCGAAAGGCGCTCTATGCGCGCGCAATGGCGCTGAAGGAATGAACAGGGCGCAGGCCGAACAGCAGGGGCGCAAGGCCGAGTGGCTGGCGGCCTGGTGGCTGCGGCTGCAGGGATGGCGCATCCTTGCGCAGCGCGTGAAGCTCAAGACGGGCGAAGTCGACCTTGTCGCGCGCAAGGCGCGGACAGTGGCATTCATCGAGGTGAAGTGGCGAAAGGACGCGTCGCAACTGGGGGCCGCGATAGACGCACACCGCTTGCGCAGGGTAGCCAGGGCGGCCGAGGCGATTGGCGCCAAGTACGCCCGACCGGGGGATGACCTGCAGATCGACGTGATCCTGATGGCGCCCGGCAAATGGCCGCGCCGGATCGCCAATGCCTGGCAGCCCGGCGCTTAAAAATGTTTCTTGGGTCGGATTGCCAAGGGTCGGCAACCCGGCGCCTGACGCGAGAAATTAGTGGGCGGGCTTGTGCTCTTCCTTATGCTCGCCATCCTTGTGCTCGTCGTGCTGCCCGTCGTGATGCTCGTCCTTCTTTTCGCCCTTGTGCTCGTCATGCGGGGCGCTGGTCGGATGCGGATCGGGATTGGCGATGCCCTGCGACGACCAGCCGAGAACGGCAATTCCAGCGACGGCGACGGTGAACAGCTTGCGCATCTTTGGCTCCTTGCGATGGGGACGGCGCCTCAATGGCGCGAGGCGAAAATGGTCGCACAAGCCACAATTCGGCTTTAAGGCGCAGCTTAGATAAACACCTGAGGATCAGTGCAAGCATGACTCTTCGCGTCGCGGTCCAGATGGACCCGCTCCACTCGATTAATATTGCTGGAGATTCCAGCTTTGCGCTGATGCTTTCGGCGCAGGAGCGCGGCCATGAGATTTACCATTACGACGTGGGATCGCTGACGCTTGACGAGGATGACCGCCTCATCGCGCACGCCCGTCCCGTAACGGTGCAGCGCGTGGTCGGCGATCACTACAAGGCGGGTGAAGTGCGCCGGCTGGACATTGGGCGCGACATCGACGTGGTGCTGATGCGCCAGGACCCGCCGTTCGACATGGGCTACATCACGGCAACGCACCTGCTCGAGCGGATCGAGGGCGAGGCGCTGGTCGTCAACAATCCGGTCAGCGTGCGGAACGCGCCTGAAAAGGTGATGGTGCTGGACTACCGGCGTTTCATGCCGCCAACGATCGTGACGCGATCGGTCGAGGAGGTGCGGCTGTTCCAGAAGAAGCACGGCGCCGTGGTGGTCAAGCCGATCCACGGCAACGGCGGCAAGGCGATCTTCCGGGTCGGCCCTGAAGGCGAGAACCTCGGTGCGCTGTTCGAAGTGTTCAACCAGACCTGGCCCGAACCGCACATGGTCCAGGCGTTTCTTCCCGAAGTGGCCAAGGGCGACAAGCGCATCGTGCTGGTCGATGGCGAGATTGCCGGTGCCATCAACCGCAAGCCGGGCGAGGGCGAGTTCCGCTCCAACCTTGCCGTTGGGGGCTATGCCGAAAAGACAGAACTGACCGCGCAGGAGCAGGAAATCTGTGCCGCTCTGGGGCCGGAGCTGAAGCGTCTCGGCCTGATCTTCGTCGGGATCGATGTGATCGGGGGCAAGTACCTGACCGAGATCAACGTGACATCTCCGACCGGGATCGTGGCCATCGACAAGTTCAACGGCACCGATACGCCGGGCATGATCTGGGACGCGATCGAGGGCCGCCTGTAAAAGCGCAAGCGGCCACAGGCGTTTTGGCAGGCGGCGGAGCCTTTGGCGGCCCGGATGCGTTACCCCTTCCATGAATGACTGGATCGTCCACCTGATCGAAGGCGGCGGCTATTGGGGCATCGCGTTCCTGATGGTCATCGAGAACGTGTTTCCCCCGATCCCATCGGAAGTCATCATGGGACTGGGCGGCATCGCGGTGGCGCGCGGGCGCATGGAGTTCTGGCCGCTGATGCTGGCGGGCACGGTGGGATCAACGCTTGGCAACTACTGCTGGTATCTGCTGGGGCGCAGCCTTGGCTATGAGCGGCTGCAGCCATTCGTGGACAGGTTCGGTCGCTGGCTGACGGTCGAGTGGCGCGATGTCGAAAAGATCGTGCATTTCTTTCGCCGGCATGGGCAATGGGTGGTGTTCGTGGTGCGGTTCGCGCCGTTCATGCGCACCATGATCTCGCTTCCTGCGGGACTGACGCGGATGGGGCATGTCCGCTTCCTGCTGTTCACTTTCGCCGGTGCGGCGATCTGGAATGCGATCCTCAGCGGTGCGGGGTTCTATCTCGGACGCAACTTCGGCGAGATCGAGAAATATACCGGGCCCATTGCCACGGCTACCCTCGCGATCGTGGCGATCGGCTATGTCTGGCGCATTCTCACGTGGAAGCCGCGCGGCCAATAGACGGGTTGACTACGCGGGGGCACCCGGCTCTTGTCTGGGTCACCAGCCCCGGGCTGGGCATATGTAAATTTATCTAACCAAAGGCATTATCAATGGCTGTCAAAGCGATGTGCATCGTGACGCGGAGCGAGGAAGGCCGGGGGGCCTATGCCGTGCGCATGGACAATGACGAGAACGTCTATTTTCCCCTGAGCGTGACCGATGCGCTGGAACTGGAAGAGTTTGACGAGGTCGAGGCCATCCTGGTGAAGAACGACCGGCCGGAACCCGCGTGGCGGGCGATACGCGCTCGATTGCCAGTGGAGGACTGACGTCCCGCGCATGAAAAAAGCCCCCGCAGTGCGAGGGCTTTTTGCTTTTGCTCAGGCGTCCTTGGCGAGCCAGTCTTCCAGCCACTTGATCGTGTAGTCGCCGGAAAGGAAATCGGGCTCTGACAGCAGGCGCTGGTGGAGCGGGATCGAGGTCTTGGGACCTTCGATGACCATCTCTTCAAGCGCGCGCTTCAGGCGCATGATGCAGCCTTCGCGGGTGCGGCCGTAGACGATCAGCTTGGCGATCATCGAGTCATAGTACGGCGGGATCTTGTACCCGGCATAAAGCCCGGAATCGACGCGGACGTGCATGCCGCCGGCTGCGTGATAGCTCTTCACCAGGCCGGGCGAGGGCGCGAAGGTGAAGGGGTCTTCCGCGTTGATCCGGCACTCGATGGCGTGGCCCTTGAACTCGATCTCGTCCTGGCTGACCGAAAGCGGCTTGCCATCGGCGATACGGATCTGTTCGCGGACAAGGTCGACGCCGGTGATCGCTTCGGTAACGGGATGTTCCACCTGCAGGCGGGTGTTCATCTCGATGAAGTAGAACTCGCCGTTTTCCCAGAGGAATTCGATCGTGCCGGCGCCGCGATAGCCCATGTCGGCCATGGCCTTGGCGACGATGCCGCCCATGCGGTTGCGCTCTTCGGTGGAGATGACCGGCGAGGGCGCCTCTTCCAGTACCTTCTGGTGGCGGCGCTGCAGCGAGCAGTCGCGCTCACCCAGATGGATCGCGTTGCCGTTGCCGTCGCCGAAGATCTGGAATTCGATGTGGCGGGGGTTGCCGAGATACTTCTCGATATAGACGGTGGCGTCACCGAAGGCGGCCTTGGCTTCGCTGCCCGCCTGCTGGATCAGCGTTTCGAGCTGTTCAGGGCTGTTGCAGACCTTCATGCCGCGACCACCGCCGCCCGATGCGGCCTTGATGATCACCGGATAGCCGGCCTTCTCGGCAATGGCCTTGGCTTCTTCGAGATCCGACACCGCACCGTCAGAACCCGGCACCAGCGGCAGGCCGAGGGCACCGGCCGTACGCTTGGCCTCGATCTTGTCGCCCATCGTACGGATGTGCTCGGGCTTGGGGCCGATCCAGGTGATGTCGTGCGCTTCGACGATCTCTGCAAACTTGGCGTTCTCGGAAAGAAAGCCGTAGCCGGGGTGGATCGCGTCGGCGTGGGTGATTTCCGCTGCCGAGATGATCGCCGCGACGTTGAGATAGCTGTCCTTGGCCGCCGGCGGGCCAATGCACACCGCATGGTCGGCAAGGCGCACGTGCATCGCGTCGGCGTCGGCGGTGGAGTGCACCGCGACCGTCTCGATACCCATTTCATGCGCGGCACGGTGGATGCGCAGCGCGATTTCGCCGCGGTTGGCGATAAGCAGGCGCTTGATGGCCATACCCTGCGCTCTTACGCGATCACGACCAGCGGCTGGTCGAATTCGACCGGCTGCGCGTTTTCGACCAGGATCGCCTTTACCACGCCGGCAGCGGGTGCGGTGATCGGATTCATCACCTTCATCGCCTCGATGATCAGCAGGGTTTCGCCTGCCTTCACGCTCTGCCCGACGCTGACGAAGTTGGCTGCGCCAGGCTCGGCTGCCAGGTAGCACGTGCCGACCATCGGCGACTTGATCGCGTCGGCATCGGCTGCCGGAGCGGCCACAGCTGCGGCGGCGGGCGCTGCTGCAGGTGCCGCGGCAACGGGGGCAGGCGCGGCAACGGCCACCGAGGCCATCGGCGCTGCCGTCAGCTGGCGGGCGACGCGGATCTTGCGTTCGCCATCTTCGACTTCGATTTCGGACAGGCCGGTTTCGGCCAGCAGCTCTGCCAGTTCGCGTACCAGCTTGCCGTCGATCGCCATGTTATCGGCCTTGTCGCCGCGTTCGTGACCCATTGGAATTTCCTCGCGGGGTATGAATTCAGACCGCGCGCCATGCCCCCAAGTCGGCGGACTGGCAAGTGGCAGCGGTCAGCGGAAGTGGAAAAACGCCTGTTTCAAAGGCGCGCGGCGGCCTCGAGCGCGACGATATAGCTGTTTGCACCGAAGCCGCATACCGTCCCTTGCGCGGCCATGCCGACATAGGAATGGTGGCGGAAGCCCTCGCGCTTGTGCGGATTGGACAGGTGGACCTCAATCACCGGGACCTTGATCGACTTGATCGCGTCATGGATGGCGACCGAGGTGTGGGTATAGGCGCCAGCGTTGAGCAGGACAGCCTTTACGCCTTCGGCTTGCGCCTCGTGCAGCCAGTCAACGAGGTGGCCTTCGTGGTTCGACTGGCGCATGTCGATCTCCAGGCCGAGCTCTCTGCCCCGATCCTCCAGCATTCCGGCGATATCGTCGAGAGTCTGCGATCCGTAGATCTCCGGCTCGCGCAGGCCGAGCAGGTTGAGGTTCGGACCGTTGAGCACGTAGATTGTCGCGCTGTCGGCCGTGGAATTTGACATGTTGGTTCCCCGATATGTGGGGACCCTGATAACCGTTGGGGCCGGTGGTGCAAGAGCGCGCGCACGATGCGGCGGTTGCCAGCGCTCAGTTGCCCGCGATCATCGGGGGAGGCGGAGCCTCGATGGTGTTCTCATAGATGGCACTGTCGGCCGAACCGTCGGTGACGCCGCCATCGACAGGTTCGCCGTAGTTATCCGGTCCGCCCGCCTCGGCAGGAGGCGGGGCGGAGCCGCCGGTGGCCGCCATGCTGAGCGCCTGCTGCGATCGCTTTTCGGCCGCGTCGACCTTGGCCTCGAGCGCGGCCAGACGCGCCTCGGTCTGCGGATCGGCGCTCTTGCCGCAGGCGCCGAGCGCTGCGCAGATTGCCAGAATGGCGAGCCTGGCGCCGCGGCGCTTGTGGCCCGCAAAGCCCGATCGTCCAATCGGGGCTATGTCCGACGTCGTTGTCATGCGCAGCGGTCTAGCATGCGGAAGTTACCAGAAAATAACCAAGATCGCGCCGCACTTCCTAGGGATCAGCGGTCACTGCCGCGGGCTTTGCCCCATTGGCGCGCAGCGGTGTAGCCGAGGTAACCAGTGCCGAACAGGGCGTAGAGCGGTTCGGGCAGGCCGTTGAGGTAGCCATTGATGCCCGACGCGATGTTGTGCGCGGCATCGGGGCGGAAGGCCGCGATCAGGCCCATCGGCAGCGACCACAGCAGCATGGCGTACATCACATAAAGGAATCCGGGCCGTGCGCGGCTGGTCCAGGGATCGGTGGACTGCGCTTCGGCGACGATGGCCGACATGCGGGTGCGCAACTGGTCGAGTTCCTGCGTACCTTCGAGCTTGAGGAGTTCGAGCTTGGCGCGATCGCGCGCGTCCTTATCCGGGATCACCTTGTCGATGATCGAGGAAATCGGAGATATCAGCGTTTCGAGAATACCCATCGCGTTCGTCCTTGCAGATGCGGAACGCACGCTGACATAACCATATCGGTTCGTGTAGGAAAACGGTTTCGGACGCAAAAAAGCCCGCCTGCGCCGTGGCGCTTGCGGGCTTCTTGATTGGTCGGGACGAGAGGATTCGAACCTCCGACCCCCACACCCCCAGCTCGCCTTTTGCACCCGCGAACGCGACCGATAAAGCATTAAAAAATCACAAAATATCTTGAGTCCCCTTACTTTTTTGGCATCATCGATCTTGCGCTGGTGGTGCATTTGTTCTATTTATGTTCCGTACCGTTTCGACATTTTGCACCACCAGTGCACCACCAGAAATGGGACGAGAATTAGAAGGCAGAACTGAAATGCGCATCAGCTTGACGCGGGACTTTGTCAAAAAGGTCCCGATCCCGGATCGGCCGGTTGACTACCGCGATACACGTCTCAAGGGCCTCATCTTGCGTGTCATGCCAACGGGCGTCAAGTCTTGGTATTGTGAGTATGCACGCGCCAAGCGGGTCTGGCTGGGACGGGTCGATGCGGTCGGGTATTCGGAGGCGTTCGAGGCGGCGCAGAAGATTCTGTCGGAGTTCTATCGGGGCATCGATCCGATCGAGGCTCGCAAGCCAGCACCTGATGTCCCCACATTGTGTGACTTCTTGGACGGTGACTATGCAATCTGGGCACGGGCCAATCAGCGGGCGCACGAGCAAAATCTTGGGAGGCTAAAGGCGACCTTCAAATCGCTCCTTGCCAAAAAAATGGATGCGATCTCGGCCTTGGATATTGAACGCTGGCGGGGAAAGCAGGTCGAACGTGGCCTCAGCCATCAAACGCTCAACCGAGATATCTCTTCGATCAAGGCCTGCTTCAACAGGGCGGTCGATTGGGAAATCCTGGACAGAAATCCTATCACGAAAGTGAAGAAGGCGAGGACCGACGATCGTGTGAAAGTGCGATTCCTGTCCGGCGAGGAGGAGGAGCGGCTACGGAATTCGCTTGACCAACGAGAAATACGCCGGCGTCAGGAGAGGGCTTCAGCCAATGCCTGGAGGATCGCGCGAGGCTATGAGCCGTTGCGAAACATGCATGAATTGCTGTTCACTGACCATTTGAAGCCCTTGGTCCTTTTGTCGATCAACACCGGGGCAAGACGAGGCGAACTTTTCGATTTGACTTGGGAAAACGTTGATTTGGACCGACGCTTGATGACCGTCAGTGGTATGACCGCTAAGTCGAAACGGACTCGACATATTCCACTCAATCGAGAGGCGACTTGGGTGTTGAAGGGCTGGCAAGAGCAGACCGAGAAGTCGAGCGGGCTTGTCTTCGTCAATGACGATGGGCAGCGTTTTGATCGAGCGAACACCTCGTGGAGAGGGCTGCTGAAGCAAGCGGAGATCGTGAACTTTCGTTGGCACGACATGCGCCATCACTTTGCATCCAGGCTCGTAATGGGCGGCGTAGATCTCAACACCGTGCGTGAGTTGCTTGGCCACAGCGATTACGACATGACGCTTCGTTACGCGCACTTGGCGCCTGAGCATAAAATGAAGGCGGTCGAAGTTTTGGACCGACAGGACCTTCATGTTGCTGCTTGATCATCCCAATGATCGAGACAAATGATGATCACGCAACCCTTCGGCCTAGTTCATCTGTACCGCCGCGCCTGTCCAGTCGACCACAAGTCGATCATACCCATGCTGCGCGCCTTCGACCGTCACTCGAGATCCAAGAAGATCCAAGTCCAAATCGAGGCGGTCCAAGATCCAAAGGTCGCCTGAATCAGTCAAAATGCTCGGCCCGTGCCCATCGTCGCTGAGTACGCCGCTCACGCGCATGCGTCGATTGTTGCCATTCCCGAACATCGAACTCACTTGGCTCCCCAGAACGAAAGGACGTTCCGCACGTAGGACGGGGTCTCACCGTTGAGCGGAATGCCGCCGGCGCGCTCGACGGCACCAGGCCCTGCATTATAGGCCGCGACCGCGAGATGGACGACTCCAAACTTGTCCAGCATCTGGCGCAGGTATTTGGCTGCGGCCCACAAGTTCGCACGCGGATCGAACCGATTGGACACCCCAAGCTCGCGCGCCGTCTTCGGCATCAGCTGACCAAGTCCCGCAGCGCCGGCACCGCTCACCGCGAATGGATTGTAGCGCGATTCTGTCCAGATCAGCGCATCGAGGAGCCCGGTGGGCAATCCATATTGCGCTTCGGCGGCATAAACGTGGGGCAGGTAGACAGCACGCCGAAAACTTGGCTGAGTTTCTGAAGCTTTCTTGATTTTGTGCGGCGTGGATGCACCCAGGCCGGTCGGCTGGTTTGGTCTCAGGGTAGACCCTGCAATCTGCACAGGCGCTTGCCAGACGCCGTGTGTCACGAGCTGGAAGTCTTCCGCCGATCCATCAACCCGGTAGCCGGCCGCTGCGCTTTCCGGCCGCATGGCAGCCAACTTTTCATTTTGGGCGAGGGCAGGCCTTCCCGCCAAAAGTGCCGCTGCCGTGAGCAGTTTCCCGATCGTTTTTTGCGCCATGTGCAATTCCTTCTCTGGCCGAATCGGAACGGAACATATATAGAACACAGTTTGTAGGAAAACCGATTGTCAGCGGCGCAGAGCGGAGGCTGCGCGGGTGGAGGCATGTCATGATGGAGATGCCTCATGTCCAAAGGTCACGGCCGCGATGCGCTCGAAACGCGTGCCAGGAAAATCGTTGAGCAACTGGGCGGGACTTGGTCGCGCTCAAAGGGTATGTGTTGCTGCCCGGCCCATGCCGATCGCACGCCCTCGCTCAGCATCACGCTCGGCAAGCGGGCGATCCTCGTCCACTGCTTTGCTGGCTGCACCAACGAAGCGGTCATGCAGGCCATGGCTAGGCTCGGGGTGCGGATCTCGGACCTGTTCAATGGACCTGGTGGCCCGATCGCGATCCAGCCGCGCGTTGACGTCACCGATCGCAATGCGTTTCGGCTATGGCTCGAAGCCTCGGCCTTGGCTGGCACACCGGCTGAGCGCTATCTCGCGGGACGGGGAATCGCCGTTTCATCGCCCGACTTGCGCTTCCATCCACGCATGCCGCTTGGACCCAAGGGCTCGGTGCGTTTCCTGCCCGCGATGGTCGCTGCGGTGCGCAACGATGCCGGCGTCCTGGCGCTGAACCGGACCTTCCTTGATCCAGAAAGCGACCGCCTCGCGTCGTTCGAGCAGCCCAAGCGCTCGCTTGGCAGCCCGGGCTCAGGCTCGGTGCGCCTTGCCTTTCCGCGCGGCGGGCGCCTTGGTCTTGCCGAAGGTGTAGAAACGGCGCTTTCGGCTATGCAGCTTTTTGGCATTCCCTGCTGGGCGACGCTTGGCAACGAGCGGTTCGGTTTGGTCACGATCCCGGAATCGGTGCGCGAGCTCCACTTGTTCGTCGACAACGATGCCGGAGGGCGGCTCGCCGAGGAGCGCGCGCGCGAAGTCCACGCCCGCGAAGGCCGCCGGATTGTCGCCCGGCCGCCGCCGGGACACGGTGACGACTGGAACGACGAGTTACTGCGCCGAATTCGCGCGGCCGCTTGAGCATCGCAGGAGAGGAAAGAGGTCTTGGGGCCTGGTGAGGCCCCGGAAGGACTTGGGCCTCGTCAGGAGGATCCCGATGTCCAACGCTTCACCCGCATTCGCCTTTCCCGTTCCCACCGAACCGCTGGTGCTCACCGCAGGGCGCGATCTCGCCGCCAGGCTGGCTGCCCGTCAGATCGTTTCGCGCACCGTGCTCAATACAGTTATGGCCGAACACTTCGGCGGCAGCGACGCTGCAGGCCGCTGGTCGGTGCGCGACGCACACGCCGCGCTCGAACTGGCCCAGGTGCTGTTGCTGCATGGAGCGGCATCGCTGACCGGCGACATGCCGACCAACGTCGCCGAGCGCGTCTTTGATCGCCTCGAAGCGCAGGTACCCAGCCAGACTACGCGCAGCGACGAGCAGATCGAATGGCAGCAGTTTGCAACGCCGCCGCGGCTTGCCTGGATTGCGGCGCGGGCCTGCGCGCTGTCAGCAGGTGACCAGATGCTCGAGCCCTCGGCCGGCACCGGAATGCTCGCGGTCTGGGCCTCGAAAGCTGGCGCGCGCCTGGCGCTCAATGAGATCTCGCCGCTTCGCCGAGAATGCCTGCAAGCCTTGTTTTCGGCGGAACCGGTGACTGGCCATGACGGCGAGCTGATCGACGAGCTGCTCGCAGCCGATGTCGCGCCGAGCGTGGTGCTGATGAACCCGCCCTATTCGCATGGGATCGGGCGCGGCCACGATGGGCGCACCGGCGCGCGGCACCTCCGCTCGGCCTGGAAGCGGCTGATCCCCGGTGGACGGCTTGTCGCGGTGATGCCCGAATGGTTCGATCTGCCGCGCTTCCTCCATGGCCTGGCCGGCCCGGTGGCGCTTCGTCTCAACGCCGCGATCGAGCGTGCTTTCGTCACGCAAGGCACTTCGATCACAACGCGGCTGTTGGTGCTCGACAAGGCCGAAGGCGGCGACAGTCCCGTCATCGCCAAGCCGACCAGCTTCGCCGAACTCTGCTTCCTGGTCGATGACTTGCCGGAGCGCGGATTGCAGGTCGACGAGCCAGCGGTGGCGACAAAGGCGTTCACGCCGCTTCGCCTCGTCGCGCCCGGCCGCAAGCCAGTCCCGCTCGCACCTTGCCAGGTTGCCGCACCGCCCGCAATTCAGCCGCTTGTCTACCAGGCGCTCACAACGCCTGCGCCGATTGCCGAGCAGGTCGGGCACTATCTCCCATACCGGCCGAGCCGCATCGCGATTGAAGGTGCGGCCGACCATCCAACCCCGCTGGTCGAATCCGTTGCGATGGGCTCGATCACCGCACCGGTGCCGCATGCCGTACCGCAACTGCCTGCGGACCTGATCGCCAAGGGCATTCTCTCGGCGGCGCAAGCCGAGACCCTGATCTATGCGGCGAGTGCGCACGCCCGCGATCTTTCCGGTCGCTACGAGCCCGAGGATAAGGGCTGCGCCTTGAAGGCGAGCGCCGAAGGCACTGCCTACCGCATGGGCTACTTCCTCGGTGACGGAACCGGGGCCGGAAAGGGACGGCAGGTCGCGGCAGTGATCCTCGACCGCTGGGTGCGAGGCGAGCGCCGTCACATCTGGATTTCCAAGAACGAAGCGCTGCTTGAAGATGCCCGACGCGATTGGTCGGCGCTTGGCGGCCTGCCGATCGACGTCCAGCCGCTCGGCCAATGGAAGCTGGGCGTGCCGGTCGGGATGCGCGAGGGCATCCTGTTCGTCACCTATCCGACGCTGCGTTCGGGCCGCAGCGATGCGACCCGGCTTGAGCAGATCCTCGATTGGGCGGGAGACAATTTCGACGGGGTGATCGTGTTCGATGAAGCCCACGCCATGGCCAATGCAGCGGGTGGCGAAGGCTCGCGCGGCAAGGTCAAGGGATCGGAGCAGGGCGTCGCCGGGGTGCGCCTGCAGAACCTGTTGCCGCGTGCCCGCGTTCTCTACGCGTCGGCCACCGGCGCCTCTGACGTCAACAATCTCGCCTATGCGACCCGGCTAGGTCTGTGGGGGCCGGAGACTGCATTCGCCAACCGCGAGGCCTTCGTCGCCGACATCCGTGACGGCGGGATTGCCGCGATGGAACTCGTGGCCCGGGACCTCAAGTCGCTTGGACTCTACACTGCACGGGCGCTGTCCTTCGCCCGGGTCGAATACGAGATCCTGGAGCATTGCCTGACTGCCGACCAGATCGCGGTCTACGATGCCTATGCCGAGGCCTGGGCGATCATCCACGCCAACTTGCGCGATGCGCTCGAAGCAACCCGGATCGTCGATCAGGACAGCGGCGACACCCTCAATTCCGGAGCCAAGGCGGCAGCGCTGTCGATTTTCGAAGGCACCAAGCAGCGCTTCTTTGCGCAATTGCTGCTCTCGATGAAATTGCCGAGCTTGCTCCCGGCGATCGAGGCCGCGCTTGCCGAAGGCAATGCCGTGGTGGTGCAGCTGGTCTCGACGGCTGAGGCGATGTTGGGACGCCGCCTTGCCGAACTGTCGGACGCCGAACGCGAGGCACTCGAGATCGACCTGTCTCCCCGCGAATACGTGATCGACTACCTCACCAAGAGTTTTCCGGTGCGGCTGATGGCGGTATTCACCGACGAGAATGGCAAGGCACGCTCCGAGCCCATGAGCGTCGATAGCGGGGCGCCGGTCCTGTGCCGTTCAGCGCTTGCCGCGCGCGACCGGATGATCGAACAGCTCTGTGCGCTCCCGCCGATTGCCATCGCGCTCGATGCGATCATCGAGCGGTTCGGAGTTGAACAGGTCGCTGAAGTGACCGGGCGAACACGCCGCCTGATCGTCGGCCGTGACGGATGTCAAAAGCTTCAGTCGCGCAGCCCGCGCGCCAATCTGGCCGAAACGCAAGACTTCATGGACGGATCCAAGAGCATCCTGGTGTTCTCCGATGCTGGGGGTACCGGACGCAGCTATCATGCCGATCTGGCCGCGAAGAACCAAGCGCGGCGTGTCCATTTCCTGCTCGAACCGGGCTGGCGCGCCGATGCGGCGATCCAGGGGCTCGGGCGGACCAACCGCACCAACCAGGCCTCGGCGCCGCTGTTCCGCCCGGTCACGACCGACGTACGGGGCGAACGCCGGTTCATCTCGACGATCGCCCGGCGTCTCGACAGCCTCGGCGCACTGACCCGCGGCCAGCGCCAGACGGGCGGACAGAACCTGTTCGATCCCGCCGACAATCTCGAAAGCAGCTACGCCAAGGAGGCGCTTCACCGCTGGTTCGGACTGCTGTTTACCGGAAAGCTCGAAGCGGTGACGCTAGCGCGGTTCGAGGACCTGACCGGTCTCAGCATCGAAGGTCCGGACGGATCGATGGCCGAGGATCTCCCGACGATCCAGCGCTGGCTCAACCGCATCCTCGCGCTGCCGATCGCGCTCCAGAACGGCATTTTTGACGAATTCCTCGGGCTGGTCGAAGCGCGGATCGATGCCGCCCGGCAAGCCGGCACGCTTGATCTCGGGGTCGAGACCATCGCGGTCGAGCATTTCGAGATGATCTCCGACACCTTGCTGCGCACCGACGCGATGTCGGGCGCAACGACGCACCTGCTCGAACTCGAGATAGCTCGCGCCTTGAAGCCGCTTTCCTTGGCCCGCCTGGAAGAACTCTACGGGTTGACTGAGAACCGCCAGCAATTCCTGCGCAACAGCCGTTCGGGCCGGGTCGGGCTGCTGGTCCCGGCGCGCAGCCTGATGGCCGACGACGGCACCCGGGTCTCGCGCTTCGAACTGGTCCGACCCTTGAAGCGCGGTCATCTGACCGCCGATCAACTCGAAGAAAGCAGCTGGGAGCCGATTGGCGCAGACGAGTTTCGTTGGTTGTGGAGCCAGGAGGTCGATGAGGCGGCTTCGAGCCCCAAGCGCGAACGGCTGCATCTGGCCACCGGGCTGCTGCTGCCAGTTTGGGACAAACTACCCTCTGATTTCGTCCGCGTCAGTCGGATTTCAGCACGCGACGGACGCTCGCTGCTTGGGCGCGAAGTGCCGCCTCACTGCATGCCCGAGCTCTGCCAGGCGCTCGGGGCAAAGGGTGATCCGGCCTTTTCAGCCGAGCAGATCGCCAGCTCTGTGCTGGCCTCCGGACGGCCGATGCCGATCAAGGCGCGCGAGCCGCTCACGCTGAAACGCAGCCTGGTGAACGGAGCGCAGCGACTTGAGCTTGCGGAATGGTCGGCGGCGCGGCTCGACTGGTACAAGGCCCAAGGCTGCTTCACCGAGATCATTCGTTACCAAACGCGATTGTTCGTTCCCTTGGGCGGAGCAAGCAGGGTTCTGGCTCTAATCAGCGAAAGCCCGAGCTAGTTCCCGGGTCTTGGCGATCGCGCCAGTTTCACGCCGAGTCTCCGGCCCGAAATTCGCCGAACCAGTCGCTTCCCTCCGACTTGGCCCTGCACCAGGTTCCCCACTCAGCATCGCACGAAGTTGCCCCCCAAGAGTCTTTTTGAGCGCCTCAATAAGGAGGTCGAGAGGCGGCCGATGTCATCGGCATCTTCCCCAACAGTGAAAGCATCATCCGCCTCGTCGGTGCAGTCCTGCCGGAACAGAATGATGAGTGGCAGCTCCAGCACCGCTACATGCAGATCGAGGGGATGACGGAGCTCAATTAACTCATGACCGAGGAGGAAGATCAGCACCTACAAATCACTGCAAAAGCGGCCTGACGATGACCCTTGGCGAGCGCCAAAATTACATCAGATCGACGGACGAGACCCGAAATTATGGGCTTTCTGCCTCGCCAATCCAAGACTCGTTGGCTGTTTTGGAGCTGGCGATATCACCGCTCGATGCGGTGTATTCGGCACACCTAGCTCTCATCATAACCGCGCCGTCAGTACTGCTGCTCCGGGACATGGAGAACAAGCCCGTCAAGCCGATCATCAAGCGTGATCTGGCAAGCGAGCCGACTTTCTTCCGTGGTCCCTTCGGCAAACTGAAGCAAATCGGCCTCCATGCTCCCATCGGAAAGGCATCCGACCCGGTCGATCCATGAGGGATCGACATGGACGTGACATGTAGCACAAGCGCATTGGCCACCACAATCGCCGTCGATTCCCGGAACATCGTTGAACAGTGCCGCTTCGCGCGCCGACATACCGGATGCGATTTCAACGGGAAACCGGCGACCATCATGGGCAACAAAGGTGACCTTGACCATAGAACTGCAACTTTCCCTTGGCGCGTAAATCAATGCGCGTGAAGTTTGACTGGCAGGCGGGTGATGCCGCGAACGAGATTGGAAAGCAGGCGCTCGGGCTCGCCAACGACCTCCACGAAGTGGAAGCGCTTCTGGATTTCCTCCCAGATGATCCGAAGCTGCAATTCGGCCAGGCGGTTGCCCATGCAGCGATGGATGCCATAGCCGAACGAAAGGTGTTGGCGCGGGTTCTTCCGGTCGATGATGAATTCTTCGGGCCGGTCGATCACCGTTTCGTCGCGGTTGCCCGAAAGATACCACATGACGACTTTGTCACCCTTGGCGATGCGCTTCCCGCCGATCTCGCTGTCTTCCAGCGCGGTTCGGCGCATGTGGGTGAGCGGGGTCTGCCAGCGGATGATTTCGGGAACCATATTGCCGATCAGGGCAGGGTCGCGCCGCAATTTGTCATACTGATCAGGATGCCGGTTCAGCGCCAGGACTCCTCCGCTGATCGAATTGCGGGTAGTGTCGTTTCCGCCCACGATCAGAAGCAGCAGGTTACCCAGGAATTCGAGGAACGGCATTTCGCGCGTGGCGGACGAATTCGCCATCATCGAAATCAGGTCGGTGCCCCCCGGCTGGTCGATTCGTTGCTCCCAGAGCCCTTTGAAATACATCGCACACTCGATCAGCTCGTCGCGGCGCTGTTCGAAGGAATCGACTATTCCCGCTCCAGGTATGGCGGTCGTGACGTCGGACCAGCGGGTCAGGCGGGCTCGCTCTTCCCAAGGGAAATCGAACAGGGTCGCCAGCGTCATCGTGGTCAGCTCGACCGAAACGCTTTTGACCCAGTCGATCTCCTCACCGACCGGCAACGAATCAAGAATTTCTCCGGCACGTTCGCGGATCACGGGCTCGAGCAGCAGCAGGTTCGAAGGCGCCACTGCCGGAGTGACCGCCTTGCGCTGCGCGTCATGCTTGGGCTGGTCCATGGCGATGAACATCTCAAGTTCGAGATTGCTCTGGTCGCTGTGCATGTCTTGGATCGCAATCCCGCCCAGCTTGGCTTCGGATGAATAGACCTTGTGATTGGTGTCGACCGCCATGATGTCGTTGTATCTGGTGATCGACCAGTAGGGGCCATAGGCGCTTTCGGCGCAGTAGTGGACCGGATCCTCACGTCGCAGCCGCTCGAAGAAGGTCCCGACCTTGTCGCTCTGGAACAGGCTGGGGCGAGCAACGTCGATTTCCGCAAGAGGGATGTCGGCAACAGCCCGGGCAAGCTCGGCACCGTCCAGTTCCTGCGGAATTGTTTGAGTGGTCATGGTCACCTCCCTCATCTCGGTCTGCTCTTGGGCTGGATTAAGGGCAGATCGCCGATTCGTCAATAAGTAGTATAAGAGTTTATCCAGAAACCTCCAGTGTATGGCAGTTTGTGCGGGAGCATTGACAGCATTTCGATTAATTCTTATCAGAGTTTGATGAAATCCAGCCCAAGCCCTGTCCTCCCAGCGGAGCCTGCCGCAAACTTTGGCCAGACCAAGGCCAAGCGCGCCCTGGTGCTAGCCCGCGAGATTGTCGAGGATATCGAGAGCAATGCGCAGGGACCGGGTGACCGGCTTCCCCACGAGGACGCCATGCTGGCGCGCTATGATGTGGCACGCGCCACGCTGCGCGAGGCTCTGCGTTTTCTCGAATTGCAGGGTGTGATTCATCTCACTCAGGGTCGGGGCGGTGGGCCGGTTATAACCCGTCCGCAGACAGCCGATTTCGCCAGTTCGATGGCGCTGATTCTGCAATTCATGGATACCGACCTTCGAGCCCTGCTCGAACTGCGCGAAGCGATTGCCCCGACGGTTGCGGCGCGGGCCGCGGAAATGGCCACCGTCGCCGATCTTGCTGCGCTCGAGGCTTGCCTCGCGCGGCTCGAGCGCGAGCGGGACGGTCCGGAATTCGAGGAAACCAATCGTCGGTTTCACGATCTGCTGGGCTGGGCCAGCGGAAACTCGACCTTCGGTCTGTTGGTCTCCGCTTTGCACCTGTTGACCCGCAGCATGTCGGAAGGTCTGGGCTATTCGGCGCAGGAGCGCGAAACCCAGTTGCGGTGCCTCGGTCGCGTGCTGCAAGCCGTGCGGATGCGCGATGCTGTGGGTGCCCGGCGCCAGATGGAACGGCTGACCGATGGATCGACCCAATATCTGGCAGAGCGTAGTCCTGCATTGCTCGCGCAAAAGGTCCGCTGGGGGAACGCAAACCGGGAAGCCTGAAGGGGAGAGAGACAATGGCCTTGACCAGCCGCATTTGTGATCTGCTGAATATCGAATACCCGATCGTCCTGGCCGGAATGGGTGGTGCAAGCGTTCCAGCGCTGGCGGCTGCGGTTTCCAATGCCGGTGGGCTAGGCGTTCTGGGCGCCGCAGCCTGCGCGCCAGAGCGACTGCGGGAATGGATCCGCCAAACCCGCGAACTGACCGATAAGCCGTTTGGGGTCGATACCCTGCTGCCGGCCTCTGTGCGCCTGGGCAAGTCCCCGCAAAGCGGTGCCGCGCCCGCCGATCCGATGGGGCTGGCGGCCGAATATCGCCAGTTCGCGGAGGATTTCATGGCCCGCGAAGGGCTGGTGAGGGCTGACGGCGAGGCGGCAAGGCGTGCGATTGGCGGACGCGATGCCGAGGGCGGCCCGCCGCTGTTCTCGAAGGAGTTCTTCGAAGCGCAGATGGAAGTGGTGATCGAGGAGAAGGTGCCGGTCTATGCCGCCGGCCTTGGCAATCCCGGCCCGTGGATGGACCGTCTCCATGCCAACGGTACGATCGTCATGGCCGTGGTCGGCAAGGTCAAGCACGCGCAGCAGGTGGTCGAAAGCGGAATCGACGTGATCGTCGCCCAAGGCCATGACGGTGGCGGACACAATTCACCGATCGGGACAATCTCGCTGATCCCGCAGGTGGTCGATGCTGTGGGCGACCGGGTGCCGGTGCTGGGCGCGGGCGGCATTTCCGACGGACGCGGGGTGGCCGCGGCCTTCATGCTGGGCGCGCAAGGGGCCTGGGTCGGCACCGCGTTCCTTGCCACCGAAGAAGCGGGCATCGAGGACTTCCAAAAAGAAGCGATCGTCGAGGGCGGAGATGCCGATACCGTGGTCAGCCGCTCGATTACCGGCAAGCCGGCGCGGATGATCCGCAACAAATGGGCCGACGCCTGGGTTGACGCGGGCAAGGAACCGTTGCCAATGCCTTATCAGTCGATGATTTCGGGCCCGGTCATGGCTGCCGGAATCGAGGCCAGGCGCAAGGATATCCTGCCCGGCTTCGCCGGACAGGGGATCGGTCTGATCCACGCGGTGCGCCCCGCCGCCGCAGTAATGGCCGATCTGGTTTCCGAAGCCGAACGTGCACTCGCGCTTGCCAGCCGTTTCCGGTGATCCAGGGGCGACGCGCATGACCGGATTTTCCGACAAAGCCGCAATAACCGGAATTGGCGAGACAGATTTCGTCAAGGGCACCGAACGCAGCGCGGTCGACATGATGCTGGAAGCCTCGCGCCGCGCGATCGCCGACGCGGGATTGAAGCCGGGCGATATCGACGGCATGATCCCGCCGCCGATTTATACGACGTCCGAGGAGTTGGCCGCCAACCTTGGGATCGATGTGCTGCGTTATGCCGCGACGGTCCACATGGGCGGTGCAAGTCCGACGACTGCGTTGCAAAACGCGGCCATGGCTATCGCCGCGGGCCTGTGCGACCATGTCCTTGTCACCCTTGGCTGGAACGGGTTCTCCGCGCTGCGCTCCAAGCCCGGCGCGCCGGCGACGCGGTCGATGAACATGACCACGCTGACCAACACGATCCAAGGCTATTATATCCCCTATGGGGTTTTTCTGCCGGTGCAGATGTATGCCTGGCTGGCGACACGTCACTCCCAACTGTTCGGGGTCGGACCAGAGGCGATGGGCGCGGTGGCGCTGGCCTGTCGCAAGCATGCCCAGCTAAACCCCAAGGCCTTCACCTGCGGTCGTCCACTCGACTGGGATACCTACGCCACATCACGCTGGATTTCTGAGCCATTCCGGCTTTACGACTGTTGCCTTGAAACCGACGGAGCCTGCGCGGTGGTGGTCTCGCGCATCGACAAGGCGCGTGACATGCCCCACGTGCCGGTGACGATTGCCGGGGCTGCGGAAGGGCACCCATATCCGGCCGACGACATTCCCTCGCGTCCCGATCCGTTCAAGATCGGGCTTTCCTACGCCGCTCCGAAAGCCTTCGAGATGGCCGGAGTTAGCCGTGAGAACATGGACTTCCTGCAGATCTACGACTGTTTCACCTACGTGGTGCTGCTGCAGCTGGAAGCTCTGGGTTACTGCGAGCCAGGAGGGCAACTCGATTTCGTCCGGGACGGACAAATTGAACTTGGTGGGCGCTATCCGCTAAACACTCACGGCGGGTTGCTCAGTGAGGCGCATGTCTGGGGCCTCAATCATGTGGTCGAGGCGGTCCGACAGCTGCGTCACGACTGCGGCGATCGGCAGGTCGAGAACGCCCAGACCGGCTTGGTCACGGGCTGGGGCGATCTGGGCGACGGCAGCATCGCCATCTTGCGGAGGTTCACATGAGCCACGATGCAGAACTTCCTCCCAAGCAGCGGCATGAGGCTCAACCCCCCCCTGCCAAGCCGCGTCCGCGTCCGCAGGACCCCGTAGAGCAGGAATTCTGGCGGCTGTGCCAGGATGGCCAGCTGCATTTCCAGCGTTGCTCCGCCTGCGGCACCTGGCGCCATCTGCCGCGCTACATGTGCGCCCGCTGCGGTTCTCCCGAGTTCGCCTGGGAGCCCAGCACCGGCAGGGGCACGTTGTTCACGTGGACCGTCACGCACCAGGCCCTACACCCGGCATTTGCCCACGAAATCCCGTTCATTGCGGCTGTAGTAGAGCTGGAGGAAGGGGTGCGCATGGCGACCCGGCTGATCGAATGCGCTCAGGACCGAGTCAAACTCGACATGCCGGTCGAACTGACCTTCGAGCCGCTGGGGGACGATTTTCGGCT
Source organism: Novosphingobium sp. B1 (assembly GCF_900176395.1). GTDB lineage: Bacteria > Pseudomonadota > Alphaproteobacteria > Sphingomonadales > Sphingomonadaceae > Novosphingobium. The sequence goes on from NZ_FWXL01000001.1 coordinate 124,277, forward strand.
GCCGGTGTTCCGGCCGACCGCGAGTGGAGAGCACGCGCCATGAACCTCGAATATGGCCCCGAATACGAGCGCTTCCGCGACGAAGTGCGCGATTTTCTCGCCCGCAATGGCAAGCGTGCGCCGGAATCGGCACAGCGTGCGGCGCGTCCGACGACCGACGCGGTCGCCTGGCAGAACCTGCTGCTGGAACATGGCTACACCGCGCGGACCATTCCGCGCGAATATGGCGGCTACGGCGCTGAGCCAGACATCCTTGAAGCGCGGATCATCGCCGAGGAATTTGCCCGTGCTTGCGTGCCTGGGGGGCTGTCCAACCAAGGCGTCTCGATGCTGGTTCCGACCCTGCTTGAACTCGGCACCGAGGAGCAGAAGCGCCGCTGGATCGAACCCACCCTGCGCGGTGAGATCGTCTGGTGCCAGGGCTATTCGGAACCCGGCGCGGGCTCGGATCTGGCCAGTCTGCGCACTAGCGCGCGCGAGGAAAACGGCCACTTCGTGATCAATGGACAGAAGATCTGGACCAGCACCGCGCGGCAGGCCGACATGATCTTCTGCCTGGTGCGGACCGAGACCGAGGCACCCAAGCACGCGGGCATTTCTTATCTGATCTTCTCGATGGACTTGCCGGGGATCGAGGTTCGCCCGCTCAAGACAATGACCGGGCACGCTGAATTCAACGAGACGTTCTTCACCGACGTGCGGGTGCCGGTCGATCAGATCGTCGGCCAGCGCGGCCAGGGCTGGTTCGTCGCCAATGCGACGCTCGGCCACGAGCGCGGGATGCTTGGCGATCCTGATGCGCTGGAAAACCGCCTGTTGGCGCTGATCAGGCTGATGCAGGAGGAGCAGATCGGGTCCGCTCGCGCTATTGACAATCCCGTGCTGCGCGACCGTCTTGTCGCTCTGCAGGCGGAAGTCGCGGCGATGAAATACAACGGGATGCGCGTGCTTTCGAACCAGCTTAAAGGTGAATCAGGGGGTATGGCAAAGCTGATTGTCAAGCTGCAGAGCTGCGAACTGGCACACCAGATTTCGGCCCTGGCGATCGACGCGATGGGCGAAATGGGCATCCTCTATGCCGAAAGCCCGCGTGAGCGCGAGGGTGGCGTCTGGCAATGGAACTATATGTTCCAGTTGGGGCTGATCATCGGCGGCGGTACCGCGCAGATCCAGAAGAACATCATCGCCGAACGCGGCCTCAACATGCCGCGCGAGCCGCGTCTTGCGCTGGACGCCGCCCAGAGCCGGAAGGAAGTCGCCTGATGGATTTCGGTCTTTCCCCGGAACAGGAAATGCTTAGGGACACGGTCGGGCGCTGCCTTGCGGAAACCTGCCCGCTCGATCATGTGCGCTCCTGCTCGGAAACAGGCAGCGCGGTCAGCGATCAGGTCATGGCTGCGCTACATGATATCGGGCTGACCGGTCTGTTGGTGCCCGAAGTGCATGGCGGGCTAGGGATGACGCTGCTCGATGCAGCGGTGGTGGCCGAGCAGCTTGGCCGGGCTGTTGCCCCTGCGCCGTTCCTGGCGCTCAGCGTGCTCGCCCCGCTGGCGCTGATGCTGGCGGGCTCGGCCGCGCAGCAGGCTGAATGGCTGCCCCGGATTGCTTCCGGCGCGGTACGCTTCGGCGTCGCGATCGCGGGCATCGTCGAGGAGCGCGACGGAGTGAGAGTCCGGGCCGACGGCGGCAGACTGACCGGCACCGCGCTGTTCGCGTTAGATTTTGCGGGGGCGGATTATTTCATTGTCGGCGATGTTTCGGGGAGGCTCCATCTGCTGGCCGCCGCATCGACCGGAGTCGAGCGGATCGCCTTGCAGACCATCGATACGACCCGAAGCATCGGCGAGTTGCGGCTGACCGGCGCAATCGCCGAACCCCTTGCCGACGATGGCGGCCTTGCGGCGCGGCGGCTGCGCGATGCCGGGCGGGTCTTGCTCGCGGCAGACAGTCTCGGGGCGGGCGAAGCGATGATCGAGAAGGCGGTCGCCTATGCCGGAGAGCGCGAGCAGTTCGGGCGGGTCATCGGCAGCTTCCAGGCGGTCAAGCATATGTGCGCAGAAATGGCCGCTCGGCACGAACCTTGCCGGGCGCTGGTGTGGTATGCCGCGCACGCCTTCGACACCAATCCCGAGGAGGCGGCGCTGGTGGCCTGCCACGCAAAATCGCTCACTGGCGAGGTTCACCGCTTCGTGGCGCGAACCGCGACGGAGGTGCACGGCGGGATGGGCTTTACCGACCTGCTTGGACTGCACTTCTGGTTCAAGCGGATCGGCTTCGACCGCCAAGTTCTTGGCGGGCCGGAGCGAGTAAGGTCCGACGCAGCGCAGCTACAGGGATTGACCGCAACGACATAGAACGACGGGTCGGGAGAGAAGAAGATGACCGATTGGAATTTCGGCGACATACTGGATGCGATCGAAGCGGCGCTTCCTCGCGATGCCCCGGCGCTGATCCACGGAGATCGGCGGATCAACTGGCCTGAAATGGCCGCGCGGTCCAACAATCTTGCCCGCGCGCTGCGTGCCAGGGGGCTTGAACCCGGGGCCAAGATTGCCTTCTACATGCGCAACCGGCCGGAATACGGCGAATCGATGGCCGCCTGTTTCAAGGCCCGGCTGACCCACGTCAATATCAACTACCGCTACAAACCGGACGAGGTGCTTTACATCTTCGATGATTCCGATGCCGAGGCGATTGTCTACAGCAGCGAATTCCGCGATTGCATTGTCGAATTGAAGGACCGGCTGGGGAAGGCCCGGATCTTTGTCGAAATCGGCGATCCGGCGGCGATCGCGCCGTTTGCCGAACCCTACGAGGCGTTGGCGGCGCAAGGCGACGGTTCGCCGCTGGGCATAGCCCGTTCGCCCGACGACATGCTGTTCATCTACACAGGTGGGACCACCGGCATGCCCAAGGGGGTGATGTGGCGCCACGATGACCTGCGGCGGGCGCAGCTCGATTCCGCCGGCCTGCTTGGTCCAGCGCCACACGACATGAACGAAACCGTCGCGATGATCCGTACTGACGGACCTGGCCGGGTGTTCCTCCCCGCTTGTCCGATGATGCATGGAACAGGTCTCCTCTCTGCCCTTGGCACGCTGATGGGGGGAGGCTGCATCGTAACGCTTGAGAACCCGTCGTTCGACGCCGACGAGTTATGGCGGGCTGTCGAGAAGCACCGGGTGCAGTCGGTCGCAATCGTCGGCGATGCTTTCGCCAAACCGCTGCTTGCTTCGCTCGACAACGCGCCGGGGCGTTACGACACCTCGAGCCTTATTTCGATCCTCTCGTCAGGGGTCATGTGGAGCCGCGAGGTCAAGGACGGGCTGATCCGGCACATTCCGCAGGTCGCGTTGATGGACGCCTTCGGCGCATCAGAGGGGCTTGGCTATGGCCTGTCGGTCACCACTGCACAAGGGTCCGTCCAGACCGCCAAGTTCGTGATCGGCGAGCATTGCGACGTGTTCGACGAAAGCGATGCAAAGGTGGAAGCCGGCAGCGGGATCCCTGGCTTCATTGCCCGCAAGGGTGCCATTCCAATGGGCTATTACAAGGATCCGGAAAAGTCTGCGAAAACGTTCCGGACGATCGGCGGCGTGCGCTACTCGATCCCCGGCGACTGGTGCCGGGTGGAGGCTGACGGCAGTCTGATACTGCTGGGCCGGGGCAGCGTCTGCATCAACACCGCCGGGGAAAAGGTCTATCCCGAAGAAGTCGAGGAAGTGCTCAAGACCCACCCATCCGTGGCTGATGCTCTCGTGGTTGGCGTGCCTGACGAGAAATGGGGCCAGGCCGTGACCGCAGTGGTCTGCATGGAGGATGGCGCCACGTTCGACCTGGAAGCACTCAAGGCCCATGTCCGCCGGCAGCTGGCCGGGTACAAGACCCCTAAGACAGTCTATCAAGCTGGTATCGCTCTGCGCGCGTCGAACGGCAAGGCTGACTACGCCGCAGTGAGAGACTTCGCGATAAGCCAGGGCGCAGCGGTGTGAGCGGCGGGTCAGTCGGTGACTGTGAGGCTCTGATCGTCGGTGCCGGCTTCAGCGGGGTCTATCTGCTTCACCGCCTGCGCGAGGCCGGCTTCGACGCCAGGTTGATCGACGCGGCCGAAGAGCCGGGTGGCATCTGGTACTGGAATTGCTACCCCGGCGCGCGCGTCGATTCGCAGGTTCCGCTGTACGAACTTTCGCTGCCCGAACTTTGGCGCGACTGGACATGGAGCGAACGCTATCCCGGATGGCGCGAGCTGCGCGGCTATTTCCGCCATGTCTGTGACCGGTTTGGGCTTTGGCCCCACATGACCATGGGGACCCGCATGGCGGGCGCCGAGTGGGATGAAGGACAGCGCAAGTGGCGGGTCACGACCGGAAGCGGCGAAACGATCACTGCGCGCTTTCTGCTGCCCTGTCTCGGGTTTGCCGCAAAGGCCTATGTGCCCGAAATCGCCGGACTGGAGACCTTTGCGGGCGAATGGCACCACACGGCCCACTGGCCGCAGCAAGGGCTGTCCATGGCCGGACGTAAGGTGGCAATCGTCGGCACCGGAGCCAGCGGTGTCCAGGTGGCGCAGGAAGCCGCAGCAGAAGCGGCTCAGGTCACCTTGCTACAGCGTACGCCGATTCTCGCGCTGCCGATGCGGCAGGAATCGTTGACTGTTGAACAGCAGGAGCGGGAGAAAGCAGATTACCCGGCGATCTTTGCCGCCCGTCTCCAGACTGGCGGTGGCTTCGATACAGGCAGAATCGACGCTTCGGCGCTCGAAGTCGACGAGGAAGAACGGCACCGTCTGTTCGAGCAGCAGTGGCAGGCCGGAGGTCTGCGTTTCTGGTACGCCAATTTCGCCGATCTGCTGACCGACGAGCGTGCCAACCGTCACGCCTACGATTTTTGGCGCGACAAGACCAGGGCGCGGATCGCCAATCCAGCCTTGCACGAGATACTGGCGCCGAGTGAGCCGCCGCACCCCTTTGGAACCAAGCGCCCTTCGCTCGAGCGGAACTATTACGAGATCTTTGGCCAGGACAATGTCACGCTGGTCGATCTCGCGCAGGCGCCGATTCAGCGGATCGTGCCCCAGGGGATCGAAACCGCCGATAGGTTGATCGAATGCGACCTGATCGTGTTCGCCACCGGCTTCGACGCCGGACGCGGCGGGCTGACGCAAATCGAGATCAGGGGGCGGGACGGTCGCAGCCTGACCACTGCCTGGCATGACGAGGTGACCGCCTATCTCGGCTATGCCGTACATGGATTTCCCAACATGGCCTATCTTTACGGACCGCTCAGTCCTTCGGGCTTTTCCAACGGCCCGACCGCGGCAGAAATCCAGGGCGATTGGGTCCGCGACCTTCTGGTGAAGCTGCGCGAAGACAACTTCACGCGTTTCGAGGCGGACATAGCCGCGGAGCGCGAATGGACCGAGAGCGTTGCAGCGATCGGGGCCATGACGCTCTTTCCCCGGGCAAAGTCCTGGTACATGGGCGACAACATTCCGGGCAAGCCGCGCCAGTTGCTCAATTATCCCAGTGTCGTTGGCTTCGCCATGATCTGCGATGAAGTGGCGGCGGACGGATACCGCGGCATCACGCTAGCATGAACGAGGAACCAAGACCGATGAACTTGGCCACATCCGACATTGCGCCGGAATGGGCGCCCGACCCGTCGGTCCTGCCAGCCTGGTTTATCGACGCCATGGCTGTTCCGCGCGAGGAAGGTTTCATAACCGTCGATGGCGTGCGTATGCACTACTTCCGATGGGGCAATCCGGCCGCGCCGCCGGTGCTGATGACTCATGGCTTCCTTTCGCACGCCCGCTGCTTCGCCTTTGTCGCCCCGTTTTTCGCCCACGATTACCACGTGGTCGCCTATGACCTCTCGGGCATGGGCGACAGTGACGTGCGCCCCGACTGCGACATGGCGGCGCGCGGACGCGAGATGGTCGGGTTTGCAGAAGCGTTGGGCCTTCTCGGCCATGCCCGCAAACCCATCGTGGTGACCCACAGTTTCGGCTCGGCAGTGGCGCTGGAGGCTCTCGAACTCGCCCCGGCCACTTTTGGCGGGGCGGTGATCTGCGACATGATGGTTCTGCGCCCGTCGGAACTGGAAAAGTACAGAAGCGATGGCCGTACCAGCCCTGGCTCCGGCGATCCCAACCGGCCTCATCGCCGCTATCCCGATTACCTGAACGCCCGCGCGCGGTATGTGCTGTCCCCGCCTCAGCCGGTGGCGGAACCGTTTCTGATGGATTACATGGCCTATCATGCGCTGCGCCGCGAAGGGACCAACTGGACCTGGAAGTTCTCACCGGCAGTGTTCAAGCGCGACAATTCACAACGCTTGTGGCTTGAGATTGGCCCTCGCCTGGTCGCTGCACCCGGTCGGAAGGCGATTATCCATGGCGAAAAGAGCCAGCTATTTACGCGGGATTCATGCCAGTACGTGCGTGAACTGGGCGGGGTGGACATCCCCATCATCGCGGTTCCCGAAGCCCGACATCATTTGATGCTCGATCAGCCCTTGGCCTTCACCGCTGCCTTGCGTGCGGTAATCGAAGGGTGGTCCAAAAGTGACTGATCGAAGCTACGGCGATGGCAAGAATACCTTCGAGAAGGATGGGCCGGTCCGGGATCAACTGAATTGCGATCGCGACCAAGAGTGTTGATGAAGCTAGAGCCAGGGAGACAGACATGACCGACGCACCTCAGATCCCCGACCCGAAACCCGCAGCGACGGTGCTTCTGGTCCGCGATAAGCCCGAATTCCAGGTGCTGATGGTCAAGCGCCACCACCAGATAGATTTTGCGTCGGGCGCCCTGGTTTTCCCCGGGGGAAAGACGCATGGCGGCGACACCGACGAGCGCTGGGCCGAGCATGCAATTGGATGGGATGAACTGGATCTGGTGCAGCGAACCTTGCGGATCGGAGCGATCCGCGAGGCGTTCGAGGAAACCGGAATTCTGCTGGCACAGACCGCCCAAGGCACGCCTTTTGAGGACCCGTGTGACGCATCGGTCCGAAGCGCGGTCGATGCTGGTCATGTCGCTTTCATCGATGTCGTTCGCGAGTTGGGTGTCCACCTCAGGCTGGACGAACTGGCTATCTTCGCCCGGTGGATTACCCCGACCATGATGCCCAAGCGGTTTGACACCTGGTTCTACGCGATGAGCGCTCCCGCGGGACAAGTGGCGGCGTGTGATGGGCGCGAGACTGTCGATGCGGAATGGATCTCGCCGTCAGAGGCGATCCGATTGGCAGCGGTGGGCGAGAGGACCATCATTTTTCCAACCTTGATGAACCTGAAGCTGCTCGCCGAGGCAGAAAGCGCGCAGGATTGCCTTTCGCGTGCGCGGAAACGCAGGCTGGTCACGGTGCTACCCGAGGTCTCGATCGAGAATGGCGAGCGTGTCCTGGTGATACCGCCCGACGCAGGCTATGGTCCCGTTTCGCAGCCGCTGAGGACGCTCGGTGCCTGACTCAGAGTAGACCTGCGGTGTTGACCTTCGCGTTCCGTCGAGGCCCGGTTTCAATCTTCTAGGTTCGAAGACATGATCGCGAGCATGTCCTTGACTGTGTCCGCCTGTTCTTCGGAAATCCCGGTCAGGACCCGTTCGTAGATCCTGTCGGCTGCCGTGCGCAGCGAAGGAAGAATTTCGATCGCCTTGGGAAGCAGGTGAAGCGCCCAGATTCTTCGGTTGCCTTCGGCGGAGCGCCGCTCGACGAAGGCGGCTTTTTCCAGCTGGTCGATCACGTGCCCGACACTGGCTCGTTCCATTTCGAGGTGCTTGGCCAGTTCGGTCTGGGTGAGGCCGGGGGTCCGGTAAATATATCCAAGCGCGCGCCACTGGGTGCGGGACAGGCCGAATTTGACTGTACTTGCGTCGAAGAGCTTGCGCAGCTTGCGCGGCACCTCCTCGAGCAAGAAAACGAGCTCGTCTGCCTCGGTGAGATAACCCTTGCCTGGCGCTGAATTTCCCATGGAAACGACAGCTAACGCATCTGGCAATGCATGAAAAGTCTTTACTGTAAAAAATATTACAGTAAGAGATAATCATGGTTGCTGATCTGACACTTTTTGGCCACTGTGGGCACAGAATCGCAGCCAGCGCCGAAGGTCCTGACGGGGGAATGCCGGTCTTGCTGGCGCACGGTGGTGGCCAGACGCGATGGTCATGGAAGAGTATTGCGAATCTCCTGGCGGAACACGGGTTTCGGGTGATTGCCCTCGACCTGCGCGGCCATGGCGATAGTGCATGGGCCACAGACGGGGCATATGCGATGGCCGACTTTGCTGGCGATTTGGCTGCCATTGCCAGCGCAATGGATCGCAAGCCTGCACTGGTTGGTGCTTCGCTGGGCGGCCTTGCGGGGATCTTGGCCGAAGGCGAACACGGCCCGAACCTATTTGCATCGCTAACTTTGGTCGATGTTACCCCGCAATTGGATGCTGGCGGTGTCGCGCGCGTGATAGGCTTTATGGCAGCCCATGCTGGCGAGGGGTTCGCCTCACCTGACGAAGCGGCGCGCGTGATTTCCGAATATATTCCCAATCGTCCAAGCCGCCGTGCTTCACCCGGCCTGGCGCGTTACCTGCGGCAAAAGGCGGATGGTCGCTATTACTGGCACTGGGACCCTGCGTTTGTGACTGGAGTCATGCGCCAGGACGAAGATCAAAGCGAGGATCGTGGCTATGGCAAGGTAGAACTCAGCGAAGCTGCGCGAAGGCTGACCCTTCCTGTTCATCTTGTCCGCGGTGGATCAAGCGATCTCGTCTCGCCGGAGGCCGTGGCCCATTTCCGCGAACTGGTTCCCCATGCAGAATACAGCAATATTGCAGATGCAACGCATATGGTCGTTGGCGATCAAAACGACCTCTTTGGCGAAACAGTCGTGGATTTCCTGATCCGCACCCATGCTCGAAAGGGGGGAGAATGACCGACAAGCCATCGTTTCCACAACTGGAGGCCTTGCGTGAATTGCTGCTCGTCGCCCCGTTCCATCGCTGGCTCGGGCTGGATATTGTCGCAGTGACCGCTGACGAGTTGATCCTCGAGATGCCGTGGCGGGATGAAATCGTCTCCAACCCGATGATCGGATCGGCGCACGGCGGTATCCTCTCCGCCCTGATCGATCTTACCGGACTCTATGCGATCAATGCACTGGGCGGCTCGGCACGCGCCACCGCCGACATGCGCGTCGATTTTCACCGCCCGGCGACCGCGGGTCCGCTCCGTGCGATCGGCAGAGTGGTCAAGCTCGGCAAGCAGTTAAGCGTCGCCGAGACCCGGATCGAGGACCCGGATGGGCGGTTGCTCGCCAGCGGCAGGGGGGCCTATGTCGCCTAACCGCCGACTGCTGCTGGCGGCCTCGGCGATCCTGGCGCTCGCTGCCTGCGTTCCGGTGCCAAAAACCGGCATAAGGCCGGTGATGCAGACCGCCGATAGCATCGGATCGGCGCAGACCCTTGCCGCGCGGGGTGACAGTGTCTGGCCGCCAGATCAGTGGTGGCGGCTTGCCGGCGATCCGCAACTTACGGCGCTGATCGAGGAAGGGCTGGCGAACTCCCCGCAGGTCGCCGTGGCCATGGCCCGGATCAGACGCGCCGAGGCCGAAGCACAGCGTGTCGGCGCGGGCCAGCTGCCCGCCATCGGTGTGGACGGCGAGGCCGGTGTCCGGCGGCAGAGCGGTAACACGGGTATTCCCGCCGAGTTCCTCCCCGATGGCTGGAAGGATTACGGTCAAGTCTCGCTGACTTTCGGCTTCGATCCCGATTTGTGGGGGCGCAATCGCGCCGCCCATGCCGCTGCAACTTCAGAAGCACGCGCGGCCGTGGTCGACGCGGCCCAGGCACGGCTTGTCCTTTCGGTTGCGATCACCGCCGCCTATGCCGAGCTTGGGCGTTACTACAGCGAGCGAGATATGGACGAGGCGCTCCTGGCCAATCGCCGCGCCACCCGCGATCTAATTGGACAGCGCGAGGGCAACGGGCTCGACAACCGCGTCAGCCTGCGCCGGGCCGATGCCGAAGTCGCGCGCGCTGAAGGCAATCTGGCCGCGGCCGATGAGAGCATCCGGCTGCGGCGCAATCAGCTGGCCGCGCTTGTTGGCGCGGGACCGGATCGCGGCCTGGCGATCACGCGTCCACTACCGATTCCTTCGACTCCTGCGGGTCTTCCCAAAGGCGTAACCACCGAACTGCTTGGCAGGCGTCCGGACATTGTTGCAGCCCGCGAACGGGTCGAAGCGGCTTCGAGCCGGGTCAAGGTAGCGCGCGCCGGGTTCTTCCCGTCGATAAACCTGCGCGCATTGATTGGTCTGCAGGCGATCGGCCTTGGCAATCTGATCGATACGTCTTCACAATTCGGGTCCGTTGGACCGGCGATCAGCCTGCCGATCTTCCAGGGCGGTGCCTTGCAAGCGCAATATGGCAGCGCCCAGGCCGGATATGACGAGGCTGTCGCCGTCTATAACCAGACGGTGATCAGCGCCTACCAGCAAGTCGCTGATGCGGTCACCCAGCGCGACGCCGCCGACAAACGGCTTGCCGCAGCCCGCTCTGCGCTGTCAGCAAACGAAGATGCACAGGCGTTGTTGCGAACGCGCTACGAGGCGGGGCTGGCGAGCTATCTTGACGTGCTTAACAGCCAAGCCGGTTTGCATGAGCTGCAACTCGCGGTGGTAGACCTCGAAATATACGAGCGCGGAGCGACCCTGGCGTTGATCCGGGCGCTTGGCGGCGGCTTCGGAACAGAGGCCAAGACATCCAAGGAACCGGCAGGATCATGAACGAAGCTACGAGCGAAACCCCTCCCGTCGATCCTGCCCTGTCGGACGCGAGAAAGGCCGCACGCAAGCTGTGGCTACGGCGACTTGCCGTGGTGCTGGCACTGATCGCGCTGGGCTGGGGCATCTGGTATGTGCTGGTCGCACGCAACTATGTCAGCACCGACAACGCCTATGTGAATGCGCAAATGGCGCAGGTGACACCGCTGATTGCCGCTCCCGCAGTCGAGGTTCTGGTCAAGGAAACCCAGCTGGTCAAAGCTGGTGACGTGCTCGTCAGGCTCGACCAGGCTAACGCTCGAATTGTTCTGGCGCAGGCAGACGCGGATTTGGCGGCAGCTCGCCGCCGCTTTCGCCAGACTCTTGCCAACAACACAGCGCTGGCTGCGCAAGTCGATACATCGAGTGCGGGCCTGGTGCAGGCGTTAGCGCAATACCGAATGGCATTGGCCGAACATGAAAAGGCAAAGATCGATCTACGCCGCAGAGAAACCGTTGCAGCCAGCGGAGCCGTCTCGGGCGAGGAAGTGACCCAGGCTCGCAAGGCTTACGCAACCACGCTCGCCGCACTTGACGCCGCACGCGGCGTGATTGCGCAAGCCGGATCGTCGAGGCGTGCGACCCAAGGCCAGTTTGCCGCCAACGATGCGCTGGTGCGCGGCCTGAGCGAAGATACCGATCCTGCCGTCCTGGCCGCAATGGCCAAGCGCGATGCTGCGCAGCTCGATCTCGACCGGACCGAAATCCGTGCGCCAATCGACGGCGTAGTCAGTCGCTTGCAGGTCCAGGTCGGGCAGCGCCTCAACCCGGGCCAGACGATCATGACAATTGTCCCGCTGGCCAATGTCTATGTCGACGCCAATTTCAAGGAAGGGCAGTTACACCGGGTGCGCCTTGGCATGCCCGTGACGTTGACCGCTGCCATCTATGGATCGAGCGTGACCTACCACGGCAGGGTTGCCGGCTTTTCCGGTGGCACCGGCTCGTCGATGGCGGTGATCCCGGCGCAGAATGCGACCGGCAACTGGATTAAGGTGGTCCAGCGACTGCCCGTTAGGATCGAGCTGAGACCTGACGAGTTGAAGCAACATCCTCTGCGGGTCGGCTTGTCGATGGACGTCGAAATCGACGTGTCGGGAGACTGAGCGCAGATGAACGGTGCTGCACAGGCTTCGGCAGGTTTTCCGCCTTCGCTTCGGCTCATCGCCGGGCTGACGCTGGCCTTTGCGAACTTCATGGTGATCCTCGACCTGACGATTGCCAACGTGTCGATTCCGAGCATCGCGGGCGGGCTCGGCGTCACTTTGGAACAGGGCGCCTGGGTCATTACCTCTTACGCGGTTGCGGAAGCGATCTGCGTACCCTTGACCGGATGGATCGCGGGACGGTTCGGGTCGGTTCAAACCTTTCTGTTCAGCATGGCTGGGTTCGGATTGTTCTCGCTGCTCTGTGGGCTGTCGGTTTCAATCGAAATGCTGGTTATTTGCCGCATCGGTCAAGGCATCTTCGGTGCCTTTCTGATGCCGATGTCGCAAACCTTGTTGTTGCGGGTCTTTCCACCTGAACAGCAGAACATTGCGATGGGAATGTGGGCGATGACCCTGCTCCTGGGCCCTGCGCTTGGACCGATCATCGGAGGCTGGCTGACCGACAACTGGTCCTGGCACTGGATATTCCTCATCAACGTGCCCATCGCTGTCCTCGCGGCTTTCGCTGGCGCTGTTCTGCTTCGCCGGGTCGAAACCGACCGTCAGGTGCTTCCGATCGATATTATCGGGCTCGTCCTGCTGGTGGTCTGGGTCGGCTGTCTGCAGATAATTCTCGACATTGGCCGCAACCATGACTGGTTCAGCGATCCACTGATCGTCGCCCTGGCGATCACGTCGGCCATCGCGTTTTTCATCTTTGTCGTCTGGGAACTCACCGAGGATCATCCGGTGGTCGACCTGCGCGTCTTGCGACACCGAGGGCTGAGCATCAGCCTTGCTGTCCTCGCGATTGGCTTCGGAGCCTATTTTGCCGGCTTCGTGATCATCCCCCAATGGCAACAGGCCTGGCTTGGCTACACCGCAACACAGGCCGGCTTTGCGTCGTCATTCACAGCTATCGGCGGGCTATTGACCGCGCCGATTGTCGTAATGCTGATGGCGCGCTCCGATCCCCGCGCCCTGGTTTCCGCTGGAATCGTTTGGCTGGCTGTTATTGGGCTGACTCGGACGTTTTGGACAAGCGACAGCGGTTTCTGGACGCTGACCCTACCGCAATTTTTCCTGGGGCTGGGCATGACGTTCTTCATGCTGCCGATCATCAACCTGACGCTGAGTACCGTGAACGAAGATGAGGTAGCATCTGCTGCCGGTCTTCAAAGCTTCATGCGCACGATAGCAACGGCTTTTGCCACTTCGGTTTCATTGACTTACTGGGGTGACACCCAACGCGCTGCGCGCAGCGATATCGTCGCCGTTTTGGAACCAGGCGCGGCGGGCGGATCAATTTCCGGGCTGGGCTTCTCGCCCGACGCGGTGCTTCAAATGTTCAGCAATATGGTTGAGGCGGAGGCTACGACACTGTCTGTAATTCATATCTTCTGGACGACATCCGCGATCTTGCTCATCGCTGCGGCCCTGATCTGGCTGGCACCGCGTCCTAAGCGAAGCGGAAGCATGTCGATGGGGCATTGACCCGGTGAGGTATACCGCACGGACATCTTCTGCCCCGACACAACTTTGGCAAAGATGACCGCCGTAAGTCAATGTTTCTATCGAGGCACGGTTTTGGGCGGTACGCGCATGGGCAGTTCGTAGGCAGCAGCTTTTATGAACGGAAGCTTAGCGAGGCATCCGTCCGCATCCGCTTGGACATAAGCGACGGATATCTGACAAAAGGAACAGAACAACAAATTGAGAGCTTGTTTTTCTTGGTGAAACCTAAGTGGATCGAACCCGCGTTTCGGCGGCGTGCGGGGCGCATTGCTGCCAGTTGCCACTTTGTAGCGCGTCGAGAACCTGGACGCCTGGTGGGCTTGCGGACACATCATCGCAAATAAGAGGGGAGGGAGCTTTGACCTGATTGAGCCATTGGGCGTCGATGGTCGATGCGCCGGGCTCGCATTCAGGAGTATTTCCCATGATCAAGACGATCCCGCTGAACAAGCTCGTTCAGTCCCCCCGAAATGTCCGTCGCCATGCCGATCCCGCAGCCGACGCCGAGCTCAAGGCGAGCATCGCCGCGCGCGGCCTGTTGCAGAACCTCATCGTTAGCCCCGGCACCAAGGGCAAATTCGAGGTCGAGGCCGGCGAACGCCGCCGCAAGGCCATGCTGGCGCTGGCAGAGGACAAGGTACTGTCCAAAGACCACGAGGTGACTTGCCTGGTTCTCGAGGACACCGCCGAGGGTGCGATCGAGACAAGCCTTGCCGAGAACTTCCACCGCTTGGCGATGAATCCCGCCGACGAGGCCCAGGCCTTTGTTGCGCTGATCGATGGGGGGGCCTCGGTCGAGGATGTCGCCCGCCGCTTCGGTCTTACCGTCCGCTTCGTCGAGGGCCGTTTGCGCCTTGCCAGACTGGCACCGGTTGTCTTCGCGGCGCTGGCCTCGGGTGAGATCACGCTCGACATGGCCAAGGCCTATGGCGCAACCTCGGACCAGGAGATCCAGGCGCGGGTCTTCGAGCAGATTTCTTCGGCCTACTATGCTCCCAATCCCGACTCGATCCGCCGCATGGTTCTCACGGGCACCGTGCGAGGCATTGACCCGCGCGCACGGCTCGTCGGGCGCGATGCCTATCTCGCTGCTGGCGGCCGGATCGAGCGCGAACTTTTCGATGACGAGGACAGTGAAGCCTGGGCCGATGTCGCGCTTCTCGAAGAGCTCGCTGCCGCGAAGATGGCAGAACAGGCAGAGGCGCTCGCTGCCGAGCAGGGGCTTGCCTGGGTCAAGCCGACCCTCGATCCCTACGCAAGCCACGACCTCGTCGAAGGCCTGGTTCGGCTCCCTGCCGAGCCCGCCCCGCTCACCGAAGCGGAACTCGCCCGGCTCGACGAGCTCGACACCTCTTACGACGAGCACGCAGCGGTTCTGGAGGACGAGAACAGCGCCGAGGAAGCGATCGCTGCAGCCGAAGCCGCGATCGCAGCGATCGAACGCGAATGCCAGGACATTCGCGCCCGCCCGCCAGTAATCTTACCCCAACTCAAGGCTGAGGCGGGGATGATCCTGGTGCTCTCGCGCGACGGCACTCCGGTTCTCCAGCCGGTGTTCTATGGCGAACGCCAGGTCGATCCGGCAGGTGATGACGATGGGATCGAGGTGGTCACCGACGAAGGCAGTGAAAGCCCGCGCCGCTCGGCATTGTCGAAGCGCCTCGTGGACGAGCTCGCGATGCAGCGCCGCGACGTTCTCGCGCTCCATGTTGCATCCGATCCGGCCCTCGCACTCGACCTGATGGTTTTCACGCTCGCCGACGCCGACACGCTCGACTACCGCGCGCGGGCCGCAACGACCTTGCGAGGCGGGGTGCCTTCCGGACCGATCACTGGGTTCGAGGCCAGGGACGCGGCGGCGAGTGCTTCGCTTGCCGAGTTCCGGTCGGGTCTCGACGAGCACTGGCGCGCTGGGGCCAGCGTTTCAGAGCGGTTCGAGCAGTTCCGTGCGCTTTCCGACGAAGCCCGTGCGGCCTGGCTCGGCCATGTCGTCGGGCGCTCGCTCGAAGCCAGTCTCAACATGGCAGGCGAACGCCGGATCGAGTTCCACGACCATCTCGGCAGTCAGATCGGGATTGATATGGCGGCGTGGTGGCGCCCGACCGCGGCGAACTACTTCGACCGCGTCTCGAAGGCGGTGATCCTTGACGCTCTGTCCGCCGTCGGCGGTCCGGGCCTCGCAAGCCGGTTCGCCTCGGTCAAGAAGGGTGACCTGGCTATGAGCGCCGAGCGCGTCTTTGCCGGGACCTACATCACCGAGGTCGAGGTGCGCGACCGCGCGCTGGCCTGGGTGCCGGAGGTCATGCGCTTTGCCGGTGCTGCGCCGGTCGAGGCCGAAAGGCTCGAGCCGCAGCTCACCGAGCCGACCGAGGACGCCGTGGCCGCCGGAGGCGCCAACGACGACGATCAGACCCCCCGCGAGCTGGCTGCCTGACCTCCTCCTGACAGGCAGACCACTCGTACACCAGAAGCGGTCCCTTGGCTTTGCGCTGGGGGGCCGCTTCCTTTGTTTTCCCTATTCATGTGGAAAAGCGCGGATTTGCCTTGGTTTGCGCTGCCAAACGCTCCTACCGAGCGCGCTCCGTTAAACGAAGGAACCACTTCACATGAACAATGCTGACCTCGCCGAGAAGATTGCCGAAGCAAATGGCCTGACCAAGGCCGACGCCCGCAAGGTCGTCGACGGCGTTTTTGCCGCGATTGCCGATGCCGCCGCGAGCGGCGACGAGATCGCGATCAATGGTTTTGGCAAGTTCAAGGTCAAGGCCAGCGCCGAGCGTGAAGGCCGCAACCCCTCGACCGGCGCGACCATCAAGATTGCTGCTTCGAAGAAGCTGGCGTTTGCGCCCGCCAAGGCGGTGAAGGATCGCCTTAACGGCTGATCTGTCTCGGCCCTGCGTCGCCGGTTTTCCGGTGCCGCAGGCCCGTCCGGCGCTGACATTTCAATCCAAGCGCCGATCTCAGAGAGGGGAGGGAGCCTGAGCCTGGGCGGACCTGACCGGCGGTTGTGTCGCCCGATTGGTCAGTCGTCCGGATCAGGAGACCCCTCATGGCCTATCGCAAGTCTTCGCAGGGCGGACTTTCGCCCGCGACCCGCATTACCCAGGAAATCATAACCCGCCTCGAAGCCGGGACCAAGCCGTGGATCCAGCCCTGGCGCGGGGTTCCGGTGTCACGACCCTTGCGCGCTTGCGGGATTCCCTATCGCGGCATGAACGTGTTCTGGCTTTGGATGGTCGCGGACATGTGCGGCTACGCCTCGCCCTACTGGATGACCTACAACCAGGCCAAGAGCCTTGGGGCGCAGGTCCGCAGGCACGAGAAGTCGACCATCGCGATCTTTTACAAGAGCTACACCAAGGAGGTGGAGGCCCCTGACACCGGCGAGAAGTCGGACGAAGCGCGCCGGGTGCTGAAGGCCTATCCGGTGTTCAATGCCGACCAGGTCGAGGGACTGCCCGAGCGGTTCCATCCAGCTGCCGCGCTCGATTTGGTCGAGCCTGAAGGCCGCGAGGCGGAACTCGACGCGTTCTTTGCGAGAATCCCGGTTAACCTTCGCCACCAGGGCGGTGAAGCCTATTACGAACCAACCCCTGACCGGGTCACGATGCCGCCTGAGCACCTGTTCGCCGGCTTCGACCACTACTATGCGACGCTTGCCCATGAACTGTCGCACTGGACCGGCCATTCCAGCCGCCTGAACCGCGACCTCAAGAACCGCTTCGGCACGGCGGCCTATGCAGCCGAAGAACTCGTCGCTGAGCTTTCGAGCGCGATGCTTGGGGCCGAGCTCGGGCTGCCGGTCACGCACCTCGATAGCCACGCGAGCTATATCGAACATTGGCTGAAGCTGCTGCGCGATGACGACCGCGCGATCCTTACCGCCGCCGCCAAGGCAGAGGAAGCCTCAAGCCTGCTGCTGAAGCTCGGCGGGCGCGCTCTGGCGGACGACGCGGCCGAGCCCGACGACATCGCACTCGCAGCCTGAAGGAGGAGATCATGGGCCGATCGGTCAGCTATCCCAGCGGTGCCCTTGTCGCTTTCACCGTGCTTGAGGTCGAAGACAAGGACGACTGGGAGTTCGAATACGAATGGCTGCGCGGCGATCTAGCCGAGCGCGCTGCCGCCGCCTTTCCCTCGCTTGCCCCGCACGAGGGCTGGCGCGGGCGCGAAGACCGGATCCTGATGCGCAACGCGTTCGCGGACTTCGGGGTTTCGGTTTATGGCAGCCTGGTCGCGGTCTGGATCGCCGAACGTGACGATGGCGCCTACTGGGACCTTGAATGGCGCACCGCCCGCTCTCCCCGCGCACAGCGCTGGCTTCGCCAGATCGCAGCACGCTTCGATGCGCTGTTCGGCGACTACGATTGCGTCGGCCACATGTCGAACGGGGAAGGCGTCTATCGCAAACGCGCGGCCTGAGGCCGGGCCGGTGCCAAGAGTGTCTGCATGGCACCCTCCTGATCTCAGCGGATCAGCGCAGCTTCTGGCTCCTGCCACGCGAGAGAGGCCCTGGGCCAGCCGGCGGCCCCCGCGCAACCCGGCTTGATCAGGCCCGTGTTGGCCGGTCCCTGACGGGCCTCGGCCTGCCCGCGCCAGCCTGACCAAGCGGGTTTCCCTGCGGTGCGCGTTGCCGCCCAAGACTGGCCCTGACGGGCTCTCGCTGGCGAAGCCAAGAGGCAAGCGTCGGCTGCACACCAGTCAGGAGGATACGTACATGCATACCAGCTTCACCGACCAGCTCGCCGGTCTCGATCTTGCCGGATTTTCGATTGGTCCTGCACCGCTGAACACCAGCGATTTTCCGGTCCGCGAAGCCGTGGTCCAGACGCTCGAAGCAGTCTGGTCCGATCTCTTTGCGCTGGTCTCCGGGACCGCGCTCGAAGCCGACGCCGAGGATCTGGGTTGGGCCTTCGTCAATCTCTTCCACCGTTCTGCCCACCGCAAGTCGACCGCGCTCGACCGCGCCACCGACGAAGTCCGCGCACTGGTCGCGACGGCCGATGGCTCCGAGATCCACACCTCCGAGCTCGAAACCCAGGTCGAGCGAGCGCAATGCGCCGAAGCCGCGATGCTGGCGCTCGAAGAGATGCGCGAGATCGCTGCTGGCCTCTACCTCAACGAGTTCGGTTCGTCCTGGAAGCCGGTCTCGAGCTCGCGCTTCAACCACGGCGCCATGCTCACCTCGGCGCTGGTCGAAGGGCGCGACTTCATGCGCGCCCGGGCTGAAGCCAAGCGCCGCGCGGCGATGCCCGCAGGCTCGCCGGTCGTGTTTGCCGGCGGACGCACGCGCCATGCCGACGAAGCCGATGCGATGACTTTCGCCAACAACGTTTGGGCCACGCTCGACAAAGTCCGCGACCGCGTCCCTGACATGGTCCTGATCCATGGCGGCGATACAAAGGGCGTCGACCGTCTCGCCTCATCCTGGGCCGAACGCCGCGGCATTGCTCAGGTGACCTTTTCGCTCGACATGCGGCTTGGCGCCCGTGCCGGGTTCAAGCGCAACGAGCGCATGCTGTCCCTCGACCCGCGCTACGTGGTCGCGTTTCCGGGCAATGGCGTCCTTGAACGCCTCGTGATCGAAGCCAAATCGCGGCGGATCACGGTCGTCGATCGCCGCGGTCCGCTCGGGACCAGCCCAAAGGCACAACCTGTATGAAGGCAGGCAAAAGAACGGCGGCATCAACAGATGCCGCCGCTTTGAAAGTCAGGATCTCTTTCGAGTCCTTCGGGTCGCAGGACATCGATAGGCCCGGTGGCCGATTCTATCCTTGTATGATTTCGCCATATTGCGAACGATTCCGAAATGGCACAGTCGCGCAGGCGTTCCTTACCCTAGCGCTCAGCCGTGGACCGTCTCGCTCCGTTCCAGCATCGCGACGAACTCGGCGATCTTGCGCGCACGGGTCTCAGGACGCTTCACGGCGCCGATCCGGTAGAGTACTGCATAGCGATTGGCACCGGTCAGCGTCGCGAAAAACGCTGCCGCCTTGGGGCTCTGATCAAGAGCTTCCCTGAGGTCAGCGGGGACTTCTATCTTGCTTGCCGGCGCATAGGCAGCCCCCCAGCGCCCGTCCGCCTTGGCCCTGTCGATCTCGGCCTGTCCGCGCGGCGTCATGCGCCCATCAGCGATCAATTCCAGCGCCCGCGTACGGTTGACCTCGGACCATTTGCTGCGCGCCTTGCGCGGAGTGAACCGGATGAGCCAGCTTTGCGCGTCGTACTTGTCGAGCTGCCCGTCGATCCAGCCGTGACACAGTGCGAGATCGATCGCTTCGGCCTTGCTCAGGCTTGCGATGCCGGCGCCCTTACGGGCGAACCGGAGCCAGGCCCCAGCCGCATCGCCGGGTTGCGCATCGAGCCAGTCGCCGAACCCTTGCGCGGTCTCGAACAGCAGTATCGGCAGACCTGATCTCATGTCGCTCATGGGCCGCAGCATAGGTCGCAACCGGTGCAAGGGAAGGCCCTTCGCACCAGCCTGTCGAAGCCTGCGCAACACAAGGCGACAGCCTCGGTCAAGGCAGATTCCACGGTTCGTTTGGCGCTGTCCGCGATCTCATCTTCGCTCCAGACCTTGCTCATTGCGTGATCGCCGCAGCGTACGGACAGGTGCTTGGTGATGCGCCTGCGGGATGGCGGATGGGTGCAGGAACGACCCGACATGGGCACGAACGATCGAGGTCAAAATCTCCAGAGCAGACACCCTGGACCACCCGGCTTCTTCGCGAACCGTCCCTTGAATCGGCCTTCGCCCAGACGCAACCCGCGGGACCTGTCCGGCCGTGTTGCCGCCCTATGGGCGGCTGCCCGCACCACCCGAACTGGCCCGGGGTTCCCCTACGGTGCGTCTCGCCGCTGGCCGCTTCTTCACTTGGGTTCGCAGCCGGGATGGTCCCGGATGCTCGTTCAGGAGAAGACCCATGACCAATCTCGTTATCCTCGTCGGCCGCATCGCTCGCGATCCCGAAACCCGCACCACGGGAGGCGGCACCAAGATCACCCAGGTGACCGTCGCGACCGACCGCCCGGCCCGCAAGGAAGGCAAGACCTTCAAGGACGAAAACGGCTACACGGTGAAGGACAGCGAATTCCACCGCGTGACCTGCTTCAACGGCCTCGGCGAGAACGTCGCCAAGTTCTGCACCAAGGGCCAGCTGGTGACCATCGAAGGGCGCATCCACTACACCCAGTGGGAAGACCAGAGCGGTGCCAAGCGCTACGGCTGCGAGATCATCGCCGACAAGGTCGATTTCCTCTCGAAGGGCAAGGCTGGCGGCAACGAAGCCGCACCCGACATCGACGAGGACTGACCGGTACCATTCGCCACAAGGCCCCGGCGGCGCAAGCCGCCGGGGCCTTCTTTTTGCTCTGTTTTCGGAGCGGCTGCGCGCGGGCATCGAACCCGCGCGCAGCCGGATCAAACAGGCATCAGGTAGACTTTGGCGTGGAGGCGAGGCGCTTGAGGCTTTCCTCGATCCCGAGCGCCATCGACTGGCGCATCAGCTGCCGCATCTGCGCCGGTTCGAGCACTTCAGCGCCGCATTCGAGCAGCACCTTGCCGAGTTCGGTCGCGGCGTCTTCGCGCAGCTTTGCTTCCTCGGCGGCGAGCTCCTCGCGTTGGCGTTGCACTTTCAAAAGCGCATCGCGTGCGCTCACTTTGGACCTGGCCATGGATCATCCTTTCGCTGGCCGTTGGTCCCCTCCTGCAGGCCGATGTGACAGGTCGCGCGCTTGTAGGAAAACGCTTTGTCGAGAGGCCGCACTATCTACGAGAGGGGGAAGGGCTCTCTCGCGAGAAGTCCGAGGGTGATGGAGGCTTTGGGGCCGCGTCAAGGACGACGGGGCCCCACCATTTTGCTCCAGGACCAAGGCCCTTCCACAAAATCGTGACCCCCATCGCCGCTTCGCGGCCGCGTGTTCCACGCGGTCCCTGACCCGTCCCGTCGCCCCCATCTTCTGCGCCCCTGATGCGAAGCATCGACCATCAGGAGACCTGCCATGATCGTATCTCAAGTCCTTGCCGCCACGCCGCTGCACTTTGACCAGGCTGCTTACCTAGCAGCGCTGGATCGGGCCCATGCGCGGTCCTACCACAGCTACTTCAACCAGTACGTCCTGACCGACGACGAAGCGGGGTTCATCACGGTCGACGAGGGCGATTACGGGGCACTGGCACCGCGCCTTTACGACCGGATCGTCGAGACCGTGCCGAGCAAACTCAGCGACGAAGACTGAAAACGAAAGCGAGGAGGGAGTCCGCTCAGGGCTTCCTCCTTTCTTTATGCTCGCAGCCCGTGTTGCATCCGGGATCACCTGCCGTCGTTTGCGTTTGCCAGGCTCCTACGCGCCGGTCTCCATCGCGTCGAACTCCTCGAGCCTGTCCGGGAGTTCGAGCAATTTCAGCGCGGCGGCAGTGATCGCTTCGGCCTGGGTCGGATAGGACTCCAACGAACTGATGGCGACACCGTCCGAGAAGCTGACAGTAGCCTGGAAACCATTGCCCTTTGGAGTCGCCGACAAGGTTACGCTCGCCATGGATTCGCTCCGCTCATGTCGAATTCAGTTCTACATCATATGCTAACCTGAGGCATCGCCCAATCTGTTTCCTGGCCCTGCAAACCGAGTTTCCGCATGGTGCGGCGGTCCGACCGGCATCTTGTTCAAAATTGTTTCTCAGCGTTTGAACCTGATTACCGGTACCGCACTTCGAAGTAGGGAACAGGGGGCACACCGTACGCCAGGCCTGGCAGGTTGGAGCAGCGTGCAAATCCGCCAATTCCAAGCTAGAATCGACCTCTCGTCACTTCGAAATCAGATTGATTTAACGGGATAAATGTAAATCACCTCAACTTGTAAGAGCGTGGAGGTGACGGAATTGTGCGGCGTTTATGTTCTTGACATGTTCTTTTGTGTGATGTAGCCCACAAACCAGCCTTGCGGGCGCAAACCAGGATCCAAGATCGAAGGATCCTGACAATGCCAAGACCAATATCCCTTCAAGTTTATGTCTCCCCCGAGCTTGCCGAGCAGGTTCGGGCCGCTGCTGAGGCCGACGGCCTCGCGGTCAGCGAATGGCTGCGCTCGCAGCTCAAGAAGGCGCTGGCAAACAGCCCTTCTGGGGCAAGCGATCGAGGCCTGCTCGACAAGCTCTATCGCCAGTCGCTGTTCGCCTTTGTCGGGCTCGATGCGCTGCTCTCGGGGCACCCCGATCATACCCTGCGCGAGCGTGCCCACACCGCCTGGAAAGCCCGCTGCAAGGAAGCCGGCATGGCCGTCGCCCCGACCAAGGGAGCCGCAAAATGAAGAAGAACCTCGTTGACTTCACCCGTGGCAGCCAGCTCCTAGGCCACTTCAGTTTCATGTTCGCAGCCGGCCTCAAAGGCCCGCTGATCATCGCGGCGATCATCGTGTCGTGGATGTCGTGGTGGATGCTGTCCACCGGGCTCACCGATCACGAAAGCTACCTCGTCTGGATGAAGCTCTACGCTGACCGCGAGCGCACCGCGATCTATGCATCGGGCCGCGAACTGCGCGGCAAGGTCAACGAAGCAGTCCAGACCGGTCTCAAGGCGAATGGCGAAATCGGCGAACCCTCGCTGCGCCTCCAGGTGCTGTCCCGGATCAACACCACGCAGGAAGAGCTGCGCCATGCTGCAACGTACCAGCCTGGCATGGTAGTCGAGGTCGAACGCGACAAACGCGCTCAAGGCCTCTCCAGGGGCATGTACACGGTCGTCGGGGTCGATGCCCGGCGCGAGCGGGTCGAGCTTGAGAACGAACGCGGCAAGCGGTTCGAGTTCCGCCCCGACAAGCTGCGACCTCAGGGCGAGCACGATGCCTTGCGGCTTTACGAGCGCAAGGAACTGTCGCTCCACGGTGGCGACCGCATCCGTTGGACCCATACCGACCACAAGCGCTGGTTGCTCAATGCCGATCAGGCGCGGATCACAGCGATCGATAAGGGCACGGTGCGGCTGACGACTTCAACCGGAATCGAGCATCAATTGGCCAAGGACGATCCGATGCTAGGGCGGCTCGATCTGGCCTATGCGCTCAACGCCCATATGGCCCAGGGCCTGACCTCGGATCGCGGGATCGCGGTGATGGACAGCCGCGAACGCAATCTCTCAAACCAGCAGATGTTCCTCGTCACGATCACCCGGTTGCGCGATGGCCTGACGCTCTACGTTAACAATGCCTCGCGGCTTGAGGCAGCGGTCGAGCGGAATACCGGCATGAAGCGTTCGGCACTCGAAGTGGCCGGGTTGCTGAGCGATGCTGCCGCAGCGGGGCAAGCCAAGGGCCAGGTTCCCGTTGCGGCTCCCGAGAAGCAGCCGCCCGAAAAGGATCGGTCGATTGTCAGGCCGTTCGAGATCGGGATCTGATCACAGCAGTGCTCAGTGCCGGGTTCCCGGTGCTTCCGCTCCAGTCTGGAGCTGTTCGATCCGCTTGGCGATCTCTTGCCAGGTGCGGATGCCTTCATCATCGCCCTTGAGCGCAAGCGCGCCGATCTGTTCGGCTATATGTAGAGCGGCCTTGTCACCGTGGGTCTTGAGCACTGTGCTGGCGCAGGCCCACAGTTCCCAAGCGCTTAGCGGCACCGGTGACCCCGCCAGTAGCGATCCCATCTGAGCACGGTCCCCGTTGCGACCATCGCGCAGGAGAGATCCTGGCCCGAAGGCAGCGTACACCAGCCGGCAGTGCGAGTTCCACCCGCAGAGCCTTCGGAAATACAGGTCATGGTTGGGCCGCGCACAACAACGTGGCCGGTGCGAAGCGTCCCGCGTGCGCCGCCGAACAAATCAACGAGCGCATCGCGGGCCTGGATTGCAGCGGCAGCAGGGCAGGGCTGATTGTCGCGACAGGTTCCGTCCATCTCGCGCGCTGCGATCCCGGCAATGCGGACGTGCGGGCCTTCGGCGCACCAGATCGGTCCATCGCCGTCATAGACATGGGTGGGGGTGCAGGTGAAAGTTTGGCCGGCGCTGACGACAGCGGCGGCAAGGGCAAGCAAGCTCATAGGCTCGTAGTTACTGCAACTTGCGCCCGAACCAAAGCACACGGCCGACGATGTTCACTGTCCGGCGATCGAGCCCGTTCCAGGTCGGGTAGGCGGGGTTGTCGCTTATCACCGAAACCTTGCGGCCCTGCGGTTCGATCGCAACGCGTTTGACCGCAAGGGTATCGTCCATGCGCAGGACATAGATCCCGTCGCGCAGCCGGGTCTGGTTGTCGCCAAGATCGACCAGCACGTCGTCGCCATCGCTCAGCGTTGGCTCCATCGAGTCCCCGCGCACCCCGATGATCGAAAGGCTCGGGCTCTTACTGGCGGTAAGTTTGCGCAGCCAATTGGGATCAAACCCGAACTGCGCACTCTTGGCTTCCATTTCGGCAAGGGCGCCATAACCGGCCGAAGCTTCGACATCGAGGATCGGCACCTGGACCAGATCGATCACCGGGCCCGAGCGCCGCGCCGGGCCGCCGAGCACCGCCTCATCCACGCCGAAGAATCGCGAGAGGATTGCGCGATCCCGCTCGTCGAGATGGCGCGGGCTGCCCTTGCGCATGAACTGCTGGATGTAAGAGACATTGCGGCCGAGCAGCCGCGAAATCCCTGAGTACGTGCATTTGCGCTCAAGGATCAACCGGTCCAGCGCTACCCGCGCTTCGTCCATCTCTGGGGCTTCCAAAACTGATTGCATAGGAAAATATCCTAGACTCTAGGAATGGCGTCCTATACGGAACAAAACAAGAACACAAGTCCTAAGTGAGTCGACGCCTATGGAGCTTCTGGATCAGATCGAGACCTACCTAGCGCAGCACCGGATGCCACCCAGCAAGTTCGGGAGGCTTGCGGTTGGCGATCCGAGGTTCGTTGAGGATCTCAGGGGAGGGCGGCTCCCACGAGCCAAGACCTGTGACCGGGTGCGATCCTATCTAGTTGAGAGGTCCGCCGCGAGTGCTCAACAGTTGCTTTCGCAGGGGACTCAGTCGCCAAGGTTTCCGAGCCATGCGAGCCCGCATTGATCGAGGAAATGTTAGACCTTGCGCAATTTATGTCCGCTCTCTTCGGCGATCTCGGCGCGATACTGTTCGTCCGCACTTTGCCACACAAGGGACATTGCTGGTCTCGCATAGGGTCTCAGCTACCGCCCATAAGCAAAACGAGGCCTATAGCTCTCGACGAGTGCAGCCTCCTCATCTTCGTCTTCGTCCGGCACTGCCGGAAGCTCCTCGCTTGAGAAAACTGTGAGTGTGAAGCCGTAACTTCCGAGCCCGATGATTTCCTCATCCAGTCGAATTCCGTCTGGCCCGTCGAACCACTCACTGAGTGTCGTTTCAGTATTGGACCGTCGTGCTTGCGCAACATTCAAGGGATCCGAATTGAACGCGCGCGTACCGGTGTCGGGAAGTAGGTCGTCTCTTCGGGGATAAGCGCGCGGCTTCAGCTGCTTAAAGCCATCGGATAGGAAGCTGTAGCAAACGCGCTCACCTCGGCTCACCACGACAGCCATCGGATAGGGACAGCATTCGGCGGCTCGAATTGCCGACGCAGTCAGCGAACACTCAGACTCAAGCGCTAAGCGTTCGACACCGACCAAGCCGACTTGGTTGTGGTCAAGCGCCCGACGCACCAGGCCGGTCGGCATGAGAAGACCGGACGAGAAATGATCAGCTTCGATCTCGATTGAGTTGCTGCCTTGGGTGAACCCCGCGCGTGAAATATGTACGGCGGCGTGCTTCATGATCTCCTCGGGATGACCCTCGAGAAAGAAGTGACCGAGCTCATGCCCGATCGTAAAGCGCTGGAAACCAGTGCTGGTGATGTTTGTGGCGTAGAAAATACCTACGCCGTGGTCTCCGAAGATGATGCCGCCACTCACACCGGCTTGGTCGGGCTTCTTCGCCTCGACAAGGATGTCTTCATTGGCTGCGATCCTGAAGGGATCAATCGGGAATGAAGTAAAGCCGTGTTCCTTCGCCTTGCGCTCGCCACATTTGCGAGCCCATTCGAGGCGAAACCTGCTCATTACTTTGCGTCTGATCGGCGCTTGGCCATGACTTCGATCATCATCTGGATGTGTTCGCGATCGGCGTCTGTTAAATTCTCCTCACCACGGAATGCCGTTGTCGCACCTTCCATGCTCTTCACTCTACCCAGCAGGTAGTCCGAACTCACATTGAGGGCTTGGGAGAGCGCGCGTACATTCGCGAACGACGGTTTGCGCCGATTGCGCTCGAAGTGTCCGATTGCTGCGGCCTGCAGACCGGATTTTTGCGCCAACTCAGCTTGGCTGAGTTTCCGTACTTCGCGGGCTGCAATCAGCCGCTCTCCAAACTGGTTTTCCTCTGATGGCATCCTTGACCTACGATGTAAACATAACTATATCTACGATATCGTAGGGAAAGTTGCGTCACTTTGGTGACGCTCATTTTTGCCCGAAATCCCTACGAATTCGTAGGTTCTGTTACGACGAATCGAGCGACTGGTCAACGGGGAAGGAGGTGAAAGTGATGGCAGGCAAGAAAAACTCCGAGGTAACCAGTGCCAAGGTTGCCTCTGCAGCGTCCAAAGTGCTGCGCGATCCGAAGTCGAGCAAAGCGGCTAAGTCTGCGGCAGCTTCGGCGCTGACGCAGCGTCCCAATAAGAAGAAGTAGCCACCGGCGGGTCGGGGCTAGCCCCCGACCCGCCATTTCCATGAAAGGAGGTCAATATGGCGAAACGCTATGTTAACTGCACCTGCAAGCACAGCCAAGGCGACATCACCGGAGTGTGCACAACGGGCAGTTCCGGTCGCCCGGCTCAAAGTCGGACGCGATCAGCGACATCGAAACCGGCCCCCACGAATGCTGAAAGGGCGGTCACTCTGTGAAACTCGTATCCCAATTCAAATCGTTCCTGACCGATACGGTGAATCTCAATCAGACCCGGCTCGACGCACTCGAGTCCAATGTCGAAGCCATCAAGAATTTCGTGCGCCAATGCGACTGGGATCCGAAGATCAAGTCGTTTTACCCGCAGGGTTCCTGGGCGCACGACACAATCATCAAGCCGGTAGATGGCGGCGAGTTCGATGCCGATCTGCTGGTGATGGTCGAGCCTGTCAAAGACTGGACGGCGGCCGACTACGTCAAGTCGCTGGGCAAGGCCTTTGCTGACAGTTCGACCTATGGAGACAAGTGCAAGACCTGGGACTATTGTGTGACGATCACTTATGCGGGCGATCGCAAGGTCGATATCGCGCCTTGCGTGCTTGGGCGACAGATTCCGGGGCGCCTCGAGGTCTGCAACAAGCCGCTGGACACGTTTGAGCGCTCTGAGCCGGTCGGCTATACCGAGTGGCTGAAGAAGCAGAATGGCTATTCGGGCGGGAACTCGTTCCGCAAGATTACTCGGCTCCTCAAATATCTGCGCGATATCAAGACTACTTTCACCTGCCCGTCGGTGCTGCTCACGACGCTTCTGGCGAGCCATATCCACTGGACCGATAAGGACTCGGATTCGTTCGCCAACGTGCCAACGACGCTTAAGACCGTTATGGGAAGGCTCGACGATTGGTTGCAGGCGAGACCCGCCAAACCGGTAATTGCCAATCCGCATCTTACCTCTGAGGATCTCGCCTCGTGTTGGTCGGAAGTGCAATATTCCAATTTTCGGAACTTCATCAACAAGTACCGAAAATGGATCGACGAGGCTTACGACGAGCCGGACCGGTCTGCCAGCATCACGGCCTGGCGTCGCATCTTCGGCGATGATTTTGCCAAGGGGGAGGAGGTTCTGGCGAAAGCGAGCGTGTCGGAGGGTACGTCATTGGTCGGCCGTTTGTTGGCGAGCACTGCAGCGCACCTTGACGAACTCGTCGATGCGGTGGCGAACTACGGCGTGCGCATCCTGCCGAGCGATTTTTTTGCACCACCGCACATGCACGCACCGCGTTGGCCTAGAGCCGAGACCTTCACGCGAAACGTGCAGGTGGTGGCGAAATGGTATGGCTCGAAAAGCGCCGCGAATGGGCGCCCGCTCCAAAGGGAAGAGGTGCTTCATCGGCATGGCGGGATCTGGTTTGACGTGACCGTCAATGGCGGACAAGAACTGCCGGCCGGTTACCGCGTCCAGTGGCGGATTACCAATACAGGCATTATGGCAATTGCACTCAATGCAGGACGCGGCGACTTCTATGCTCCGCAGAGCGGAAACCGAAGGTGGGAAGAATTGAGCTATCGTGGAGTCCACTTGGCGGAAGCATTCATTATCAGGAGGGGCGATGACAAGCTGGTGGGGCAGAGCGACCCGTTCCCGGTGATCATCGAATAGCGGGTGCTGACTTATGCAGAATCAAATCACCACCCACCAAAATGAGCCGCGGTTCTTGAAATTTCTTCGGGCGAGATCGGAGACTTACCGCGAGGCCAGTCACTGGCAGATTGCGCAATTTGTTCTCACCGTCATCACACCGTTGGTGGGAGCAGTCGTTGCAATTATGACACCGGATGCGAGGCCCTATGTTGCTGCAGCCGCCTTGGTGATCGCCATGCTGGATAGCTCGTTGATCGACCGCATTCAGAAGCAGAAACTGAAAACGGCCGCCCGCATCGCCGAACAATTCGACTGTGAACTATTGGAAATGGCTTGGAATCCCTATGCGGCCGGCAAGAAGGTAGAGCCTGAGGTTATCGAGGGCGCGGCCCTGCGTTGGCCCAATGGCGAGGCGAAACTGAAAGGGTGGTACCCTTCTGCGGTCGAACAAGTGCCCATCCACCTTGCTCGGATTATCTGCCAGCGCACCAATCTGTGGTATGATGGCACGCTTCGTGAGAAATATAGTTCGATCCTGCTCTGGTCCGCGATCGTTATTGCGATTCTTTTGTTTTCAGTAGGTTTTGCGGCTCAATTGAGCCTGATTGATTTTGTGGCCGTAGTAATAGCGCCCGTTACACCGGTATTTGGCTGGACGCTTCGCGAATTTTTTCGACAGCGGGATGCCGTTGAGGCTCTCAAGTTTGCAAGGGCCGAGGCCGAAGCGCTTTGGGCTGCTGCGCTGAATGGAGGATGCGAACCGTCGGAATGTGCTCGTCGTTCCCGAGAGTTTCAAAACACAATCTTTGCTCGACGTGCCAACAATCCTCTGATTTTTCCCAAAATCTATGACCGCCTTCGGTCAAGCTTGGAGATTCAGATGAACCGAGGCGCTGAGGCGTATGTGAACGAGCTGAAGGACGGTGGGTGACCGGACGGCGACCGGAATTGAGGTGGCTTTGAGATCCACAGATTTTTGAATCGCGTTCCGGTTTAGTTCTGGAATGAGAGCTAATTCTGATGCAGTCTCCGCACATGATTTTTGCCCATCAAACGCAGCTGGTTACGCTCGCTAACGTATCCGTTGGAAGTCTCGTTTTGGCATCTGGATATGACCAATCCAGTGTCGCGGCCCTGGTTTGCGAATTTGAGAACGAAAAGTGCCTCTTACGTGTTGGGCAGAATTGCCATGTATTCCAGGACAATTTTGGTTCCGACTTGCTGGATTTGGGCGCCGCAGTTGCGAAATTTGATCCTGGTAGTGCGGCTTCCAATGACGCCTTTCCGCGAAGCGGCGCGCTCTTGATCACAGCCGAAGGCCCCGGTGTATTTGAGGCAGCCGGACGAATTGGTTCTTCAGGTGGATACCTGACCTTATTGAACGGCGTCAGACAACATTTCTACCGATCGCGAGGAATTCCAACATTCTGCCGATGGGAACTGGGCATAGTGCGCGATAACGAGTTTGTCAGCGTGGCAATCTTTGACCTGACTCAAGATGCGTAAGATTCGTTAACAGGAGGATTCTTTTGTCCGACATCCCTTCGTCTGCAGAATTGACAAGTTTGGCCAGTCTGCTTTCGCCTGGGGTTATCATTCTGTGGGTCCGCAGTAGATTTAGGGACGCAAATCAATCTAAACTAGCCGATCAAGTCATTAGCTTTGCCCTGATTTCCGTTGCTTATCGAGCGGCTACCTATCCCCTCTTTCATGTTCAGGCAGGTTTAATTCTGCCTGAGTGGCTATGGCAGTTTTCGTTAAACTTTCTAGTGCCACTTGTGGTGGCTGCTGTACTTGTATTTTTTGATCGATCAGAGCAGTTTTATAAACTTACTCAAAAGCTTGGTCTGAGGCCAACTCATCACGAGCCGACCGCATGGGATTTTGCTTACCGGAGCCGGGGCCCTTCCTATTTATTGGTGCATCTGAATGATGGTTCGACGGTTGCTGGTGTTTGGGTTGAGGGTTCGTTTGCATCTTCGACGCCAGGCGATCGAGACTTGCTTGTCTCACAGCTCTGGACCGTTGATCCTAGTGGCTCTTGGCATTGTGTGAAGCCGCCGCGTGCAATGCTTATTTGTGGCGGATCAATCCGAATGGTCGAATTCATCGAAGGAGGCTAAGTGTGGAAAATCCGGAAAATAACAAGGCGGCCGGTCAAGTAATCCTGAAGAAGGGATACACCGCCCCCAAATCGCCGACGATGGCCAACGATGGGCATAGGCCTGCAAGTGGTCAACTTGGCGCTCCTCCAACATCAGGAAGCGTCGTGTCCAAGCCGCCTGTGAGCAAGAAAGACTAGTTGGCCGTTGGAGCAACGTAGATGAGCAAGATCAAAGGCGGAAGCGGATCCGGAACCGTCAGAGGAATCGCAGTTGGCGGCCCTAAAAAGGTCTTAGGGGGGTACCAAGGCCCGCGCGGAGGTCTTGGCACACCTCCGACAGGAAACGGCGGAGGTGGAGGATCCGGAGGAAGCGGCAACGGCGGGGGCTTTGGCTCGAACAAGAAATAATTCGACCAAAGATTTAAGGCCTCTTTGGGGGGCATTCAAAGTCACACGATATTTGAGCTGAGCGGGAATTCTCGAAGGTCGCACTCTGGCCTCGCAAGCTCGGACCAGGGTGCGGCGTTCTCGTCGCTGACCCGCAGGCACTCTTGCGGCTCTCCTTGCCGAACGCCGGCTGACGCCCAGTCCCGCGCGCCTGGCGTTCTGCTGCGTCGAGCCTTGCAAGGGTGCCGTCCTTTGCCGGCTCGCGGAGCGAGCCTGACGCACCGCAGTGTGTCCACCATCAGAGGGCAGCCTACCCCGCATTAGTAAGGGAGGGGAGGGCGCTTTGGATTGGCGCCGACGAATGCGACCGAACTCGAGTATTTTCAGCTTCTCGGCTCGGAAGTTTCTGCTATGTTCCAAAGGAGCAGATCAATGAACGCCATCATGACCGATTTCGACTTCAAGCGCGGTAGCGAACCAGTCCCCGAGAAATGGGAGGGATTTGCCGAGCTTGATCGCGCGCTGGCCGAGAACCGTCTAACCGAATACCGGATCAAGAAGGCTTGGGCTGATCCTTGGGCACGGGCTCTTGGCATTGGCGTTATCACCCTCTTCGTCGCGTTCGGCGTTTTCGTGGTCATCAATGACCTGATCATGGGCCACTAGGTTTCCACTCTTTCACTTCGTCTGCCGCTTCCGCGCTCGCGCCTTTGGCCCCGCCAGTGAGACCGTCAAGGCGTGATCGATCAACACTGATCCGCTGGCGACCCGCGCCCTGCTGCCCTACGACTTCGTCATGGAGTGTCGAAGGCGGGGGACTTTGCGGTAGGCCACCTGGCGCAGGGATGGCGCCTAGCGGGGCCGAGGCGCGCACGCTGGCGGGGGTGCTGATCGACGGGCTGCCAATCGGCGCAACAGGCGGAAGTACGAGATCGCTTTCGACCTCGGATTTAATTCTGCCAGCATAAGATTCGACGAACTTGCGCTGAAGTGCCTGGCCCTTGGGGCTAAGCTGGAAAGTCGTGTCATCAAACCGAACGTCACCGTAGTAATCGCGGTTGTTCTCGATCTCAGCCATTCCCCATTCGCGGTAAGTCTGGCTGAGGTTGAGATTTCCGGCAGCATTGCTGCCCGAGTAGAACGATGCCTGTTGTTCGAGGCGATTGCCGGTCTCTTCGGACCGGCGAGCCTCGAGCGAACTGGTCCTGGTCTCGGTAAGGGAAGCATTGAGTCCGCTTGCGGTCGAATGCACTCGGGAGTTGGTCGACGTGCTTACCGTGCGCAAGAACCCGTCGCGCGTCGTGGTCCAGTTGTGGCTGTCCGAGATCTGGCTAAGCGTCCCAGCAATTTTGTCCCGGTCCTCTGACGCGATCCCAATGTCGCTGTCCGTCCACGATTGATTACGACCACCTTTCAAACTTGCACCAGCGCTGAAAATACCAGAGTTGACTCCAGCGCCGCCGGATGCCTCCCCATTCAGGAACCAGGATGTCGTGATGTCGTCCGCAGCGCGGCGCGAAAGCCCGTATTTTTGCTGGAGGACGTTTGAGGCCTGATCGACTTCGCTGTAGGCGCTCTGCACGCTGTCGGAGCTCGACGTACCGCCGGCGTTCTCGATGCTCTGGCCGCTATTGGTCTGGTCGCGCAGCTCGCGGAACTGCGCGATCGAGCTGATCGTCGATTGCTGAGCAAGCGCACTCTTTGCCTGGCTGTTGGCATGGTAACCGCTTGCCATGGTCGAGAGGCGCGAGGAGAAGTCGCGGCCGAACGTAGGGGTGAACGGGTAGCTCGAATTCGGGAGCTGATCGTAGGCGGCCTCGGGATAGCTGGTGGTCTGGCTGCCGCTGTCGCTGATCGTGCGGGTCTGCGCCGCGCCATAGGTGAAGCTTGGCGTGATCGTCCCTTGCGCGAACTGGCGGGTCATCACGGTCGAGTTCTCGAGGCTGGTGTTGCCGAGCGCGACATTGCCGGTGCTCGCCTCGCGCGCGGCTTCCTCAGCTGCGTTCTGGCTCGGATTGAGATAGCTCGTGGCCTGGTGCGAGATCGCCATCGCTCCTTTGGCGACGCCGCCCGCGAGAAACGGCACCGACGCGATCAGATAGCCTGCAAGCAGCCCGATGTCGGAATTGACGTCGGCCATGCCGGTGAACGTCGCGAGGCTGAGGCCACCCGCTCCCGCGACAGCGGTCATGTCGGCGGCGCCTTTGACCATCAGTATCATGTGGAGGATCACAAACAGCGGTCCCCAGGCGGCAAGGTAGAAGAACCCGGTGACATAGCCCTTGAGCGCCAGCGGACCGGTCTTCGGCAGCAGAAACAGCGGAAACAGCACCGGAAACAGCGCGTAGAACAGCACGGTCAGCACGACATTGAGCAGCGGCACCCATTTCATCGCGGAGTTCGCGATCGAGGAATAGGTCCGCTCGGTCTGGATGTCGGCGCGGGTCTGGGCATAGACATCGACATTGCCTGCACCGCTCGCCCCGCTGAACCCATGCATCGCCTGGCCCATAGCGTTAATCGTCAGCGTCTGCTTGAACAGGTCGGTGGCGCTCGCCGAAACCCCGGTGAGGTACTGGTAGGCGACCGGCAAATCGGCAAACAGCTTGGCGTTGGCAATTGCTGCGGTCTGATTGGGGTAGAGCTGGCGACCAAACGCTGTGCCCATGGCGTCGATCAGCGATGTCCACTGCGCGTTCATTGCGTCATAGGCCTCGCGGCAGGTTAGAATCGTGGAGGTGACCTGGCCGCCGGCGTCGCGGGTGAGGAAGCGCTGGGCGCGGGCCTGGCTGCCGGGCGCGATCGTGGTCCAGATATCGCTGCTCTCGGCGAGCTGCTTCATCGAATAGCGACCGAGCAGCACATCGTAGAACACGCATTGGCGGAAATGTTCGTCGAGGTTCGCAGCGAACTCCGGATCGGAGACGCGAAGGGAGCGGGTCGCGTCATAGAGCCGTGCGCCGTAGATCATCCCGTTCTTCGAGTAGTTGAGATCGCCGGGCAGGCCGAACACGACCTCGGCCGAGCCGGTCAGGTAGTCGCCGACCTGGCTGGTGAAGCTCGCCATCAGCGCCAACCCAAGCGGCACGTTGCTGACATTGGCGGGCGCTAGGCTCGGGTTGAGCCGGTCGGTGATGTGCACGTCGGTGCGCGGCACCATCAGGCAGGTGTACATCAGCGTAGCGCCGAGGAACCAGTTGATCCAGGCGCGCCAGTCCTGGCCAAACGCCAGCGTGATCGCCGAGAGCGCCAGCCCCATGACCATCACGACCTGGAGCAGGCTCTTGTAACCGCCGCTACCGGTCCAGGCGGCAACCGCCTGGAACACGTTGACCAGATAGTCGCCGCCGCCAATCGTGAAGATCTCGAGCATGGGATTGGGTGCCTTCTTCGGCTTGAAGGAATGTCAGTGGGTGAGCGCGCGGGTCTGAAGGCCGCGCGACCAGTCGAGCGCGGCGGCCATGCCGGGCGACATTTGCGTCGCAAGCACGTTCTCAATGAACGCGGTCTTCTCTATTATCTGCAACACCGCATTGACCTTGAGGTGGGTGTTGGCCTGCCGGTCGGCGAGCGCCTGGCGGACGGTGTTCACTTGCCCCTGCCACATCGCGATCTTGGCTTCGTCGGCGCCGATAAAGCTCGACATCGAGCGCCCGGCTTCGCTGACGATCCGGTCGAGCACCGCGAACAGCAAGTCGACCGAGGCGAGCTCGGCAAGCGTTTCGCGATCATCGGTCGGCATGCCGCGCCCGTAGGCGGCCTGGACGGTGAGGATCTTGTAGAGCGGGACCGAGGAGACCTGGAGCAGCTCTTTCTGCGCTGCGGTGATCGGAGTGTCATCGCGGATCGCTTGCACCATCCCGTCGATCAGCGTGGAAACCCGGTGACGCAGCGATTTCGAGACGGGGAGGTTGAGGGAGCGGAACCCCGGATCGAGACATTTGTCGGTTTCGTCGCAGTGGAAGGTCAGGACATTGCCGTTCGATGTTCCATCGAGCAGCGAGGTGACGAGGGTCGAGGAGCTTTCGCCGACGATGGGCACGAACTTGCCCGGTTCGTCGTCCTTGGGCGGCACGTAGATGATCGTGCCCAGCAAGGTCATCGCGTATTCGGCAAGCTCCTGGTCGAGGGCGCCGTTCGGCGAGAAGAACGCCGACTTCTTGAGGATCGTCCAGGTGTAGTTGCGCGCCACGCCGGGATTGACGTCGTCGTATTTGCCCGCACCCGCCGCAGTGGTGCTGGTGCGCTGGCCGCGGGTGCCGCAGCCGTGCTTGGCGGCGGCGTAGTCGGTGAAAATCCCTTCGGAGTTGCCGATCGCCTCGCAGATCGCCTTGTCGGCAAGATCGCCCTTGGGCCAGATTCCGCCGACCAGGCCCTGGGCCAATTCGCACGAGTTGATGTTGAGGTTGTTCATGAGCTGGGCCTTCTGGCTGAACTCCTGCATGATCTTCGAACACTCGGGGCAGACCGTGTCGATCGCGAGGGAGAACGCGAACCCGACCGCGTTGTTGGCGACGGCTTTGAGCATCGCGACGATCTCGCTGGCATTGATGAAGCTGAAGGAGCCGGCGAAGATGTCGATCCCGCCGCAGCCAGCGCGGGCGCGCGGCAGCTGGAGGTTGGCGATGTTGGTCGTTTTCTGAGGGAAGCGCGTCCAGACATTGCCGAGGCTGTAGTAACCCGCCGACTGACCCTGGAACGCGGTTGGACCGTTGACCTGCGCTGCGCCCCCAACGTCATTGAGGAACGAGTCCATCGAACTACCGACATCGGCATGGAGCGAGGTCAGGGGGAGGGCGGCGGCGAGTAGCATCGCGACGATGCGTTTGAACCTAGTAGTCACGTCCGGCTTCCTTCGAGGTCAGGAGGTAGATGCGGTCCTGGAGTTCGTCGGCGCTCATCACGCCATATCCGATCGGGATCGCGCGCGCCGTGGCCGCGTCCCACAGGACGACGGCGGGGGTGATGCCCGGATCGAGCCCCATGCGTGCCCGCTGGTTGGTCTCGACCGTGTAGCGCGGGAAATGGCGCGAAGGCCCGCCGTCGGTCGACACTGCGCGAACGGTGATGTGCCAGGTCTGCGCGACGCTCTGGACGATCGGCGACATCACCTCGCAAGCCCCGCAGCTCTGTGCGAAGAAGTAGAACAGCCCGTAGCGCTCGGAGAACCGCAGCTTGTCGGTGAAGAGATCGCCGATCAGCCGCGCGCATTCGTGCGGCGCCCAGCGCGGCGGCATGTTGCGCACCGCAAAATGGCGCACGTCGAAGCGGTCGGGGTAGACCGCGCCGATCTCGGGCACGCCCTGTTTGTGGACGCCGGTCGCCCGGAACCGTTCGGTTCCAAGCTCGATCCGGTCTTCGCGCACCAGCAGCTCGATGTCGCGGCGGATCGCCTGATTGGCGATCGGATCATTGGGATTGTAGGGCACCGCATCGTCCTGCGGCGCGGTGGTTGGCGAGGTCAGGTCGTCGAGCAGCGCGATGAGATCGTGCGGTTCGTATTCGATCACGCCGAGGTTCAAGGACTTCAGCATCGCGATGAGTCCCTCGCGGGCGTGAGTGAGCTCTTCGTTGCTCACCGCCTTCGCTGCAGGCACGCCGAGCGAAATCACCACCTGGTGCGCGCGGGCGTGGAAGGGGGCGTCATTGGCGCCCGATGTCCAGACCATCGAATAGAGCTTCTTCGCGCGGTGGCGTGCGATCGCTTCGTAGACCCCGCCCTGTTCGTAGCGCGGTGCGAACCACGGGCCGACGATCCGGCTGATCCGCGGGCTGGCGAGATGGAGGATCTGCAGGCAGGAGCCCGCCGGCAGGCCTTCGGAGAAGAACGCGCCGAGGATTTCGCCAGTCCGCTCGTCAGCGCCGATCAGCGGGGTGACCCCGAGCACGAAGCCTTTCGAGCGGGCGTTGACGTAGAGCCGGCTCGTGGGATCGTAGACCCGGTATGGGAGCCAATCCGAGAGCATGTCGAGCATGAGCATGGGGCGGCCTGCCTCGACCTGCTCGGCATCGCCAAGCAGGCCTGCCAGCAGGCGTTCGCGCAGCGCCCCGAACGAAAGCGCCATCACTTGGGCTCCTTCTTGGGTGCAGCGTCTGCGGCCCGCTTGAGTGCCTTTGCCGCTTCGATCGCTGCCGCACTCGGCCAGGCACGCTTCATTTCCTCCAAAGGCCGGGGAGCCCGTCCATGCGGGGTGGGGGACATGTCGGACCCCCCGGCGGCCGACGGGGGCGCGTCGGCCTGGATCTCGCCGCCCGGGGAGGGGAGGACAAGCGGCGAGGAAGGGATGAAGGGATTGGTGGCTGCGGGATCACTGTCTTCGGGAGACAGCGGGGCGGGGTTCGCATTAGCGTCGACGTCGGTCTTGCGCGAAGCATCAGCGGCGCGGCGGGCCTGGTCCTTGAGCGCGTCGCGCAGTGCGCGCATCGTGCCCTTGGGCTCGGTCACTTTGCCGCCGCTGAGCTCGCCCGCCCAGCGCGCCGCCTCGACCACGGTCCAGACCGCAGCTTCGTCGTGCAGCGTGCCCGAGGTGTCGACGTGCGCCGGGAACACGACCTTCAGGGTGCGTTCTCCGGTCCGGGCGGTATCGGCCGCAGTTACAGCCACGCGCTGGCGAACTGCCGCGAGGTCGCTGCCTTCGGCCTTGATCAGTTCGCGGATCGCCTTGGCATCAACTTCGCTGAGGGGCTGGCAGCCAGCTCCATGTGTTCGACTGGCTTGCGCGCGGCACGAGAAATCGCCCGCGATGTTGGTGCCGAGATGGGTGCAGCCGGCGAGGCCGAGCGCGAGACTGAGGCTGGCGAAGACGAGCGGGATTGAGCGGTACATAAGCATTATCCTTGGGGTTGAGTGGGGGAGAGGAAGGCGCGCAGCGCGGCGGCGTCGCGGTAACCCTCGAGCACCGCGCCGTCGGACGGGCGGACGATCACCGGAGTGCCATTGAAGCCGTGGGCCTTGGCAAAGGCCTCGTTGGCATCGAGTCCGCGGGTGTCGCAAGGAGCCGGATTGGCGAGCGCGAGCCCGGAATAACCGCGCCCAACTGGTTGCCGTAGACGGTCGTGAACTCGCGCTGCGACAGGTTGCGATTGACCAGGCTGGCGGTCTCGATTGTCTCTGCGTCGCCTTCCTGATGCACTTTCTTCGCGTGATCGCTCCCGAAGATGATCCAGCTGGTGCCGACAAGGATCACGGTCGCGATTCCCGCAAGCAGCATCCGCTGGCGCTTGGCGGTGCGCTCGTTGAGCTGCCCGACGCTGCTTGGCTCGTGGCCCTCGCGCTCTGCGCCGGTCGCGCTCTTGCCGCCGCCCTCTGCCTGCTGTGATGCCTGATCAGTCATGACCCTGCTCCGCGTTCGGGCCGACGAGGTAGGCCGTGGTGGCAGCGCCGGGTTCGAGCGTGGGCCGGGCGATTGACACCGCGAGCGCACCTGCGCCTGCAAGATCCTTTTCGGCCACCGTCAGCGGCTTGGTTCCGCGGTTGGCGAGACGGATGACTTTCCCTGCGAGCGCCGCGCCGCGATATTCGGCGATCAGCTGGACTTCGAGCGCGCCGATCCGGCTTGGCAGCGCGGCAGGCTGGCTGATCTCGAAGCCTTCAATCGTCTGCTGGCCCGCCATGGCCTGAACGAGGCGGACAGCGGCTTCATCCTGTCCGGTCTGGCCCTCCCAGCGGCCCGCGTCGCCCTTGGCGAGTGCGGGGTTGGTGATGAACACCTGGGCGGCTTCGATCTTGTCGATCGAGCACGAGAACTTGTAGACGTAGCCCGCCTTGGTGGTGGCGAAGAAGCTGATCCGATTGGCGGCGAAAGTCTCGGGCACCGAGACATAGATGTCTCCGCGCACCGGCTCGTGGGTCACCGCGAAATCGTTGTAGGGATAGCCGCTCGAGATCTTCGAGACCGAGGCGAACTGGTCGCCGATCAGCGCGAAGCGGGTGAGCTCGCGCGCCGAGACCGAGCAGGCAACCGTGCCGCCGTCGGCGCTCTCCTTGAACTGGTCGGCTAGCGCCGGGCTGGCGAGCGCCAGCAGCGAGGCGGCGAGCGCAATTGCTGGGCCGCGCCGTTTGCAGCGAGAAGGCATCACTTGGACTCCTTGTTTGTGTCTTCGGTGGAAATCTGGACGAATCCGGAAAGGCCGAGGCGCAGGCCCTGGTAGGTCCAGCTGAAGCGGAACCGCCGCTCGTCGCTGCCGATTACTGTCGCGCCGACGAAGGTCTTGAGGGTGCCCTTGACCTCGGAGGTGAGGGCGGCGGGATCGACCTTGATCTCCTTGATCACGAAGGCCTGCGTGACGTCCGAGCCGCGCTGCTCCTCGACGATCTTCATCAGCTCGCCCTTGAGCGTGCCGTTTGCAGCGGGATCGGCGAGCTCGAGGATCTGGCTCATCCAGTAGTCGAGCCCTTCGGGGCTGCGGTTGAGCAGCATCAGCGCGGCATCGCGGGTGACGAACTCCATGTACTGCGCGGACACCCCCGCGCTCGACACGGTGAGCGGTGCGCGGACGGTCGGGACCAGCACGACCTCACGGTCGCGGGTCGCGGCGAAACCGCCGGCAACAACGAGGGCGACGGCCAAGCCCGCACTAGTCAGCGCGAACAGGTTGCGCTGCCTGAGCAGCGCCTGGCTGCGCTCGTGAGAAATCTGGACAAGCATGGTGTGTTTCCCCTCAGCCGGCGAGCAGTCGGCAGTGGGAGGGCGGCGTCATCTTGAGGCCGGTGAGACCTGCAGGCAGGTGCCAATAGGCGGCATGGATTATCCAGGCCCAACTGCGGCCTGCTTTGGCCTTGCGGAGCGCAAACCAGGCGGCGGAGCTGAGAATTATGCCGATAAAGACATGCTGCGCGAGGATCCCCCAGGTGAAGGGGAGGATCATCCCGGCGAACTCGTCGAGGGTCCAGAAGCCGATCAGCTCCGGGTCGTCGAGCCGCCGAGGAATGATGTACCGGTCGCTCATGATTGTTCCGCCCTCCCTTGGCTGACCGTCAGATGACCGCGGTGACCACCGAGGTGACGATCGGCACGCCGGTCCCGACGCCGATGCCGACCCCGACCGGGACCGCGATCTGCGCGAGGGTGAAGCGGCCCGAGGCAAGCCCGATCAGGCCGCCCGCAAGGCTGAGGACGGTGATGATCTTGCCGCCCGAACCTTCGAGGAAGTCGGTGAACTTCGCGAGGGCGGGCGCGAAGGTCGTGTCGGCGCCGGCATAGGCCGCACTGGCGGCAAGCGCGCCGATCGCGACCGGCAGGGCCAGGCTGGCAATCTTGCCGAGGCGGGTGCCGCGGCGAATGGAGGGGAGGGCGGTGGCAGTCATGAGAGGTATTCTCCGCTTGGGGGTTACAGCGTTCGTTCGCTGTATGTTCTTAATGCGGAGGTACGCGGCTGTAGGAAATGGGAAGCGTGTTCCTCGACCAAATTGGCAAATCAATTGTGGTTCCCGGTGGTCGGCCGTTGGCGCTTTGCGCGTTTCGAGGCCGGAAGCGCGCAGCCAATGCGCGACGAAGCGCGTCACCTGTGCACCAGCGCGCGAATCACGCGCACTGGTGCGCAGCCCGAGTCGGTTGTCCCGTTATGGAATTCCTATGAGTTCTGTGTTTGTTCTTTTTACTTTCCTACAGACTGCGCACGGGGCTAGCTCGATGCTTCTCTAGCGAGTCGAGCCCCCTTATGAGCCACGCTAATCTCGATCTCACTGCGCGGGTCGTCCGGCTGCTCGACCGTGCAGTCAAAGACAGTGGCAAGCCAGTTTCTGAAATCGCGCGCCTTGCCGAGATGAAGCGCGACAGCCTGCGCCGCTCTGTTGCCGGAGAGCGCGTCCCAACTTTGAGCGAAGTGTTGCGCATACTCGAAGCCTGCGAGCATGCCGGCGAGGAAACGCTGCTGCTTCTGCTTCTTGTCGGAGAGGATTTCGCGCTTTCATATCGGGGCTCGGCACCGGCTAGATTCCTGGGCGAGCTGTTCAAACGCGCCCCAGCCGAGATCATCGAGCAACTTGGTGAGCTTGCGAGCGAGCTCCGGCCACGTTGGGCCAACGGAACGGCCAAGCTTCTAGCCCGGACACTTGAGCAACATATTACGGATCTGAACCGCAGGGGCGATGCGATTGGAGATCGGATCGCCCACGGCTCACCGTGATCCTCACCCTATTGCGGACAAGGACCTGCACGATGTTGCTCTCCAGATTGGTTCGGTAGAAACACCATGACTATCCAGGAACTCCTCACCTGCCAGGAAGTGATGCAGCTAACCGGGATTCGGAGCCGAACGACCATTTGGCGGCGCATCCAGAGAGGCGCGTTCCCGGCTCCTTTGGACTTTGGATCCGGTCGCTTGCGGTGGAAGTCCATAGACATCTCTGACTGGGTCAATTCATTGCCAAAACGGCGATACTGAAACCGCCGCATCTCAAGTCCGTCCTGTGAACGCGCGCCGCAATCAGCGCTGCGCATTCAGCCTCGCAACTCACAAGATGGCTGCTGCACGGGCCGCTGGTTCAGCGGCCGACTTTGCATCCAGAAGGTGCAATTGGAGGGCCGTTAGGTCCGCCGCAGGAGGCCGGGCTGCCGGTTCCACCGATGCAAATGGTTGCAATTGGCTGCGCTTTGTTCCGCATGGTTGCACCACCAGTGCACCACCAGTGAAATTTCACCGCGCCATATGGGGCGAAAACAGCTGCTAAGTATTTGAAAAATTGGTCGGGACGAGAGGATTCGAACCTCCGACCCCCACACCCCCAGTGTGATGCGCTACCAGGCTGCGCTACGTCCCGACCGGAAGCGCGCCTATAGGCACCACTTTTCGTGATGGCAAGCGCCTGATTGGCGGGATGTGCAAAGTTCGCGGCGTGCTCGGCTGCAGCGGCTTCATTGCCTTGCCCCGGGCAACCTGCTAACCGCGCCGATCAAGCCAACCGGGCCCGGTTTCTTTGCGGAAATGCGATGTGTCCGGTTGTATTACCCAAGTCGCGATCCCAGAAACGGACCCATGATGCTTAGCACTCTTTCTGCCGCCGCCGCCAATGCCGGCCAACCGCCTGCCTGGATGAGCTTCCTGCCGCTGGTGGCAATGGGCTTCATTTTCTGGTTCCTGATCCTGCGGCCGCAGATGCGCCAGCAGAAGGAGCACAAGGCCAAGATCGCGGCGATGAAGAAGGGCGACATGGTTGTGACGGCCGGTGGCCTGATCGGGAAGGTGATCAAGCTCGACGACCATTACGCCGAACTGGAGCTTGGCCCCAATGTGAAGGTCAAGGCCGTGCGCGCGACGATCGGCGACATCGTGCCGCCCGCCGGCTCTGCGCCCGCCAACGACTGATCCTCTCCAGCAGAAAGCACTGCGCACATGCTTGATTTTCCGCGCTGGAAAGTAATCTGGCTCTGGTTGGTGACGATTGTCTGCGTTGCCGCGGCCATTCCCTCGCTTACCTCGACCATGGGCCTGACGTGGCCTTCGTCCTTGCCCGAGCCCAAGATCAACCTTGGCCTCGACCTTGCCGGCGGCAGCCACATCCTGCTCGAAGCCGACCCTTCGCAGGTGCGCCAGCAGCGCATCGAAGGCATGGAGGAATCGGTCCGCAACAAGCTGAAGCAGGATGGCGGCAATATCCGCATCAGCGACATCTCGAATCGCGATGGCGCACTGACCTTCGTCGTCGCCGATCCGTCGCAAGTCGATGCTGTTCGCGAAGCGGTCCTGCCGCTGACAAACGGTGCTGGTCTTACCGGACAGCGCGACTGGGACATCAACGTCGTCGACGGCAATCGCTTCGTGCTCAAGCCGACCGAGGCCGGGGTCAACCAGGCGGTGACCCAGGCAATGGATACGGCGGTCGAGGTGGTGCGCAA
This sequence comes from Novosphingobium sp. B1, assembly GCF_900176395.1. Taxonomy (GTDB): domain Bacteria; phylum Pseudomonadota; class Alphaproteobacteria; order Sphingomonadales; family Sphingomonadaceae; genus Novosphingobium. The sequence continues at coordinate 167,387 of NZ_FWXL01000001.1, forward strand.
GCGCATCGACGCTCTCGGCACCAAGGAGCCGACGATCATCCGTTCGGGCCCGACGCGCATCGTCGTGCAGGTGCCGGGTCTGCAGGATCCGCAGGCGCTCAAGAACCTGCTGGGCCAGACCGCCAAGCTCGAATTCAAGCTGGTCGACACCTCGGCGCTGCCTTCGGACGTGGCGCAGGGGATCGCGCCTCCGGGCAGCGAGATCGTGCCGTTTGTCAGCCCCGCAGAAGGTGGCGGCGTGCCCTCGATCGCGGTGAAGCGCCTTGGCGGCATCCGCGGCGATCAGTTGACCAACGCGCAACAGACCAACAATCAGCAGACCAACGAACCGGTCGTCAACATCACTTTCAACACCGATGGTGGCGCCAAGTTCGCGAAGCTGACGACGCAGAACGTGGGCAAGCAGTTCGCTATCATTCTCGATGGCAAGGTCCTTTCGGCCCCGACGATCAACGAGCCGATCCTGGGCGGCAGCGCCATCATCTCTGGCCGCTTCACCACCGAAAGCGCCAATGCCCTGGCGATCTCGCTGCGTTCGGGCGCGCTGCCGGTTGACCTCAAGGTCGTGGAAGAGCGCACCGTGGGTCCCGATCTCGGCGCGGATTCGATCCGCAAGGGGATGATCGCGATGGGCGTCGGAACGCTGGCGCTGGCGATCTTCATCCTGGCGACCTACGGCCGCTTCGGCGTCTATGCGAACCTCGCCGTGATCATCAACGTCCTGATGATCCTCGGCATCATGGGCATCATCGGCACCACGCTGACTCTGCCGGGCATTGCCGGCTTCGTGCTGACAATCGGTGCTGCGGTCGATGCCAACGTGCTGATCAACGAGCGCATCCGCGAAGAGCGGCATCGTGGGCGCAAGGTCGTGCAGGCCGTGGAACTTGGCTACAAGGAAGCAAGCCGCGCTATCTTCGATGCCAACATCACCAACGTCATCGCGGCAGTGCTGATGTTCGCGTTCGGGTCCGGCCCGGTAAAGGGCTTCGCCGTCGTGCTGATGATCGGCATCGCCACATCGGTGTTCACCGCCGTGACGCTGACCCGCCTCTGGGTGGCGCAATGGCTGCGCCGTGCCCGCCCGACCGAAATTGCTCTTTGAGAGGAGGACGAATACCATGAAACTCCTCAAGCTCGTCCCCGACCATACCAACATCCACTTCCTCAAGTGGCGCGTGCCGTTCTACGTGATCAGTATCATCCTGATGGCGGCGTCATGGGGCCTGGTCCTGACCAAGGGGCTGAACCTCGGCGTTGACTTCATCGGTGGCCAGATGATCCGCGTGACCTTCGAGCGCAGCGCCGAAGCGCCTGTCGCCACGTTGCGCGAGGAAGTCGGCAAGCTTGGCTATGGTGAGCCGATCATCCAGCGCTATGGCAAGCCGAACGAGATCTCGATCCGCATGAAGCTGCCGGAAGGCGCCGGGCAGGAAGCGGCGCTGGCTGACAAGATGGCCCGCACCATCACGGCCGACATCAAGCAGAACCATGCTGATGCCCGCATCGATGGCGTCGATTCGGTCTCGGGCAAGGTGTCGAAGGAACTGGGCTGGGACGCGTTCAAGGCGCTCGGCCTCGCTTCGCTGGCGGTTGCGGCCTACATCTGGTTGCGGTTCGAATGGCAGTTCGGGGTGGGCGCACTGTTCGCGCTGGTCCACGACGTGACGTTGACGCTGGGCTTGTTCGCGATAACCGGCATGGAGTTCGACCTGAACATCGTGGCGGCCCTCCTGACGCTGATCGGCTATTCGCTGAACGATACGATCGTGGTCTATGACCGCATCCGCGAGAACATGAAGAAGTATCGCCGGATGCCGATGCCGGAGCTGCTCGACCTCTCTGTGAACGAGACGCTGCACCGCACGATCGTCACGTCGCTGTCGATGCTGATTACCCTTGTAGCGCTGCTGCTGCTTGGTCCCGATGTGATCTTCGGCTTTACCGCCGCGATCACGCTTGGCATCTTCGTCGGCACCTACAGCTCGATCTACATGGCGGCACCGATCCTGATCTGGCTGAAGGTCAACCCGAACAGCTTCGTTCCGACAGAAACAGCGCTCGAGAAGCAGGAGCGGATGGCGCGCGAAGGCGCCTGAGGCTTCTCGTCCGGAAGAAGATTGCGGCGGCGGAGCTTAGTGCTTCGCCGCCGCTTCTGCGTATATCCCGGCCAGTTCCACTGCATTTGCCTGCCAGCTGAAGCGTTCGGCAGTGGCGGCGACGGCATCCTGGCTCGGCGGGTCGCCAAGAAGATCGACGATGGCGCGGGCAATGTCCTCGCTCGTGCGCGCGACAATGCGGCCTGCGCTGGGTGACTGGACCACTTCGCGGGCGCCGCCGACATCGGGAATTACCACCGGCGTGCCGCACGCCAGCGCCTCTATCCAGGCGTTTGCCAGTCCTTCGCGCTCGGACGGCAAGACCATGGCGTCGGCCGCGCAGAGCAGATGGGGCAGGACATCGTGATCGACTGCGCCAAGAAACTGCACGCGGTTTGCAAGGCCGAGCTGATCGACCAGACGCCGCAGCGCAGGCTCGTCGGCTCCGGTGCCGGCAATCACCAGCCTGATGTCTTCAGGAAGCAGCGGCAGGGCGCGGATCGCCAGGGCCTGCCCCTTGATCGCCAGCAGCGCGCCGACGCACAGCAGCAGGCGACCCTCGGACCAGACCTGCACGCCTGGCAGGGCTGAGACCAACTGCCGAGCGGCAGCGCGATCGAGTGGCCGGAATCGCGTGCGATCAAGTCCGGTGTAGTGGACGCGGATTCGCTCTTCGGGCATGCCCATCGCGGCCATGTCACGCGCGAGAGCGCAGGAGACAGCGAGCAGCACCGAGGCTTGATGCGCGGCCGCGAGCATCTGGCGTCGGGCGAGGGATTTCTCGCCCCACAGATGAATGTCCGAGCCACGCGCCTTGATCGCGAGCGGCAGTCCCAGGGCTTGCGCCACTTTTGCCGCGGCAGGTCCATCGGGATAGAAGAACTGCGCATCGACCATGTCGAACGGTTGTTCGGCGTGAAGCTGGCGGGCGAGCGGCAGAATGGCGTGCGCAATCAGGGACGGGTTGATCGGGCCTGACAGGCCGGGCACGAGATGGAAGCGAGGGTGATGGACCGTGATCTCGCCCTGCAGTTCCACGCGCGGTATCGCCTTGAGCGCGGCATAGCGCTTGAGCGGCAGCGGCGGCTGGCCGATCGGATTGACGACAGTCACCTGCCAGTCCCCGCGTGCCGCCAGCGCTTCCATCTGGCGTGAAACGAAGCGACCGAACCCGGCCTTTCCCGGCGCGGGATACAGGGTCGAGATCGATAGCAGGCGCTTCACGTCAAAGCTTGCGCACGAGCATTTCGGCCACGCCCAGCCACGCCGGACGATCGATGATGACCTGGCGTTGTCCCACGCCCGGCGGCAGGAGGGCAACGCGCCCCTCGCGCCGGTCGATCAGGCGACCGAACGCGAAGCGGCCTCCCGGGCGGGGAGCAAGCACGTCGCGGTTGAAGGCACGTGCGAAATCTTCAGGGTCAATCTGCCGCAACCACACCTGGTCGCCAGCGCGATATTCACCGGCGCTGGCCTCGACCGCCATGGCCATGAGACGGGCCGAACCATCGAGCGTCACCGGCAGGATGGCATCCATAGGCTTGGCAAGAGCTTCAGCGCCTGCGGCAGCAAGACGCGCCACCATCCGGGCAGGGGCGTCTTCCTCGGCCTTGACCAGCAACTGCGGATCCACCCCCAGCGCAAGCCCGATCCGGTTCATCCAGGTGAGCGAAAGGCTGCGCGTGCCTGTTTCCAGGCGGCCGATGGTCTGCGCGGTGGTGGGAGGCGCACAGCGTGCGGCAACATCGGCCAGCGTCATGCCCTTTTGCCGCCGGATATCGCGGATTCTGTTGATCATGGCCCCGATCCTTTAACCGCAACGGTGTTTTTTTGCTTTCCTACAAAGTGACCGGCAAGGCAAGAGCATTGATGGTTCCTGAAATGTTCCGGTAAAGGGGGAAGTTTTCATGGCAAATCGGCAGCTTGTGACGCGCGAGATAACTCCCGAGGGTCCGCGGCGTGGTGGCGGCGTCCGACAGGGAGGCAGGACGGTAACGGTCAATCTGGCGGAAAGCCCGCTGACGTGGTTGCACGCGCGCGGTCACCTCAGCGACCGGCAGTTCGATGCCGGGGAGCGACTGCGCAGCGATTTCGAGCGCGCGCAGATCGCGCCGTCGATCACGATGCGTTGGGATGCCGTTCGGACGCCCAGCACCGCCGACCGCGCTCTTACCGCAGGCGAGGCCCAGATCGCGGCGCGCGCGCGCTTCGATGCAGCGATCGAGTACGCGGGCAAGGGCCTGTCCGACATACTCTGGCGCGTGGTGTGCGCTGGCGAGGGAGTGCCGGCGGCGGAGAAGGCGCTGGACTGGCCCGTACGTAGCGGCAAGCTCGTTCTTCGCATCGCGCTTGATCGGGTTGCCGACTTCTATCGGCTGTAGGCGTTCGTGACGAAGCATGTCCGATGGTAACGGTTGCAACAAAAGGCTTTGCCCGGGGCCAGTCGATCTGGCACCTCCCGCCATCCACATCACAAGGGAGTTGTTGCCAGATGCCCATCCTGCTCAGCCGCCGGACCTTTGCCGGCTCGGTCGGCGCGGCCACGGTCGCGGTTGCCATGCGTCCTGCCATGGCCTTTGCAGCGAGTGGTGAGGACGCAAGGCTCGATGCCCTGTTCACACGCATCTTCGACAGCCAGCTGCGGCTATCGCCGCAAAGCGCGACCTCGCTCGGTCTCGACAAGGGCGCGCTTGCCGGCTTGCGTTCGCAATTGACGGATTCGAGCCAGGCGGGGCTGGCGCGCTCGGTTGCCAATACCCGCAGCGCGCTGGCCGATCTTGCGCGCATCGATGAGTCGGCGCTTTCGCCGTCGATGAAGCTCAATCTTGACGTTGTGCGCTATCAGCTCGAGCGGCGGCTGGATGGTCCGACGCTGGGCGTCGATAGCCCGCAATCGCCCTATCGCATGACGCAGCGCTTCTGTGCCGCGTTCAATGTGCCCGACTTCCTCGATTCGACGCACCCGATCGAGAGCGCTGCGGACGCCGAGGCCTACCTGCTCCGCCTCTCGGCGCTGAGCAAGGCGATCGATGATGACATCGCGGTGCAACGCGAACAGGCTGGGCGCGGGATCGTGGCGCCGCAATGGTCGCTGGACCTTGCTTTGGTGCAGTTGCGCAAGCTGCGCACACCGGCTCCGGAAGATTCCTCGATGGTGGCGTCCCTTGTCCGCCGCACGGCAAAGAAGGGCATTTCCGGATCGTGGCAGCTGCGAGCCGAGGCGATCGTGCGCAATGCCATTTACCCGGCGATCGACCGCCAGATCGCTCTGATCGAGCAGTTGCGGCCACGCAGTTCGGCGGGTGACGGAGCGTGGCGCATCCCGCGTGGCGACGAGATCTATGCCGCGGCCTTGCGCCAGGCCACCACGACCGAGTTCAGCCCCGAGGAAGTCCACCGCATCGGGCTCGAACAGGTTGCCGAAATCTCGGCGCAACTTGACCTTGTGCTCAAGGCGGCGGGCCTGACGACCGGGACTGTCGGGGAGCGGCTGGCAGCGCTGAACACGCGACCGGAGCAACTCTATCCAGACAGCGCGCAGGGACGGGCTGACCTGATCGCCAGCCTCAACGCCGGTGTTGCCAAGATGAACGCGCTGCTGCCCCGGGCGTTCGCAACGCTGCCCGACCAGCCCCTCGACATTCGTGCAGTGCCGGTAGAGATTCAGGACGGCGCGGCAAACGGCTATTACTATTCGGCAACTCTGGATGGATCGCGTCCGGCGATCTACTGGATCAACCTGAAGGAAGTGTCTGACTGGCCGAAGTATTCGCTACCATCGCTGACGTATCACGAAGGGACTCCGGGCCATCATCTGCAGATCAGCCTGGCCCAGAAGTCGGACAACATTCCGCTGATCCGCAAGACCGGAGGCTTCTCGGCCTATTCCGAGGGCTGGGCGCTCTATTCCGAACAGGTTGCCGATGAGCTGGGTGCCTATGACGGGATCGAGAAGGCCGGCTATCTCCAGTCGTTCCTGTTCCGCGCGTCGCGTCTGGTGGTCGACACCGGACTTCACGCCAAGCGCTGGAGCCGCGAGAAGGCGACCGACTACATGGTTGCCACTACCGGTTTCACCCGGCCGCGCACCCAGCGCGAAGTCGAGCGGTACTGCACCAACATCGGCCAGGCATGCAGCTACAAGATGGGGCACATCGCCTGGTTGCGCGCGCGGGAAAAGGCGCAGAAGACCATGGGCGACAAGTTCGACATCAAGCAGTTCCACGAAGTGCTGCTTGATGGGGCGATGCCGCTTTCAATCCTCGAAAAGCGGATCGAGGAGCGGACGGCGGCGGCGATGAAAGCCTGAGACAGCGGAAATGCCCCCGCCTCGGCGGGGGCATTCAGCCGTTATCCCTCGGCAAGCTCTGCCAGTTCGAGCCAGCGTTCTTCCGCCGCGTCCTTTTCGGCGCGGACTTTCTCGAGGGCAGCCATCAGCGCATCGAACTTCTTCGGATCGCGCGCATAGAGATCGGGGTCAGCCAGTTGTGCCTCGCCCCGGGCAATGGCGGCGTCGAGCTCCTCTATCCGCTTGGGCAGCAACTCGTAATCGCGCTGGTCCTTGTAGGACAGCTTGCCCTTTTTTGCCGGTGGCGGAGGAGCGGCGGCAGCAGCATCGGCCTTGTCAGTGCTGGCCTTGGCAACCGGCTTGCCTGCCAGCCGCTGCTTTCTGATCTTCTCCCAATCGGCATAGCCGCCGGCGACGATGTCGACCTTGCCCGAACCGTCCATGCCAAGCGTGATCGTGACGGTGCGATCAAGAAAGTCACGGTCGTGGCTGACGATCAGCACGGTGCCGTCATAATCGGAGATGACTTCCTGCAGGAGGTCGAGCGTCTCGAGATCGAGGTCGTTGGTCGGCTCGTCGAGCACCAGAAGGTTCGAGAAGCGGGCGAATTCGCGTGCCAGCAGGAGGCGCGAGCGTTCGCCGCCCGAAAGCGTGCCGACGCGTGCCTCGACAAGGCCGGGATCGAACAGGAAGTCCTTGAGATAGCCCTGAATGTGCTTGCGCACCCCGCGCACGTCGATCCAGTCGCTGCCATCGGCAAGAACGTCGCGCACGCGCTTGTCCGGCGCCATGAGGCTGCGCTGCTGATCGATCATGATGCCTTGCAGCGTCTTGGCGAGCGTGATCGTGCCGCTGTCGGGTTCGAGTTCGCCGGTGAGCAGCTTGAGCAGCGTGGTCTTGCCCGCGCCGTTCGAACCGACCACGCCGATGCGGTCCTTGCGGGTGATGCGCAAGGTGAAGTCCTTGACGATCGGGCGGTCCCCGAACGACTTGTTCACGTGGTCGGCGACGATGACGGCCTTGCTCTTGGCATCGTCGCTGGAAATGGCGAGCTTCGCCGTGCCTTTCGGAGACAGCATGGCAGCACGCTGGGCGCGCATTTCGTAGAGCTTTTCGAGGCGGCCCATGTTGCGCTTGCGCCGTGCGGTGACGCCGCGTTCGAGCCAGTGCGCCTCGATCTTCAGCTTGGCATCAAGCTTGTCTGCCGCCCGGGCTTCTTCGGCATAGACCTGTTCCATCCACGCTTCGTAGCCGCCGAAGCCGATGTCCTTGCGGCGCAGACTGCCGCGGTCGAGCCAGAGCGTCGCCTTGGTCAGGCGTTCAAGGAAGGTACGGTCATGGCTGATCACGACGAAAGCGCCGCGATAGCGCTGCAGCCAGTCTTCCAGCCAATCGATCGCGGCAAGATCAAGGTGGTTGGTCGGTTCGTCGAGCAGGAGCAGATCGGGATCGCTTGCCAGGGCGCGGGACAGCGCGGCACGTCGGCGCTCACCGCCACTGGCGCTTTCAGCCTTGCGCGTCAGGTCGATGCCCAGTTGCCCGGCGATCGATTCCACCTCGTGCCGGGGCGGAGCGTCCTTGCCCGACAGCGCGAAATCCATCAGCGTATCGAAGCCGGTGAAGAACGGGTCCTGTTCCAGCGTGACGATCCGCGTGCCCGGCTGGATCGAGCGGATGCCCTTGTCGGCATCGACCTGCCCGCCAAGCAGCTTGAGCAGCGTGGTCTTCCCAGCGCCATTGCGCCCGATCAGCGCGAGCCGATCGCGCTGCTGGATATGGATGTCGAGGTCCTGAAAGAGCCAGCCATTGCCCTGGACGAGGCCGAGGCCTTCCCAGCTAAGTATCGGTGCCGCCATGGCCGCCCGCTTAGCCGCACCGTTGCGCCCGCGCAACGGCCTAGCCTTAACAGGAACACAGCCTCGCATTCACGACTTGTTCAATGGGTCGGGCTTAGGCATGCGCTCATCATGAAACGCGCTATTGCCTTCCTTGCCGCTTCGCTGGCCGTGCTTCCTGCGACCTCTCATGCGCAGCAGCGGCCCGACGAACAGAACGAGGCCCGCAAGGACCTTCGCGCGGGCAATGTGCGATCGCTGCGCGATATCGAACGGCGCGTGCTGCCCACCAAGCAAGGCATGCAGTACCTTGGCCCCGAGTACGATCCCGCAGCGATGGTGTATCGCCTGAAGTTCATTCGCGATGGCCGTGTGGTCTTTGTCGATGTCGATGCGCGAACCGGGCAGGTCATGGGCGAGAGCCGTTAAGCGGACGGTACGGTTAACCGGCGCTTTCTCGCCAGTTCCTTGACCGTTCAGGTTTCGCATCCCATCTAGCCCTCAAGTGATCGCGCCCGTGGCGCGCAGGCAAGGGGCAAGTGATGCGCATTCTGATCGTCGAGGACGAACCCACACTCGGCAAGCAGCTCAAGAACACGCTGGAACAGCACGGTTATGCGGTCGACCTTTCGGTCGATGGCGAGGACGGCCACTTCATGGGCTCGACCGAGGAATACGACGCGGTAATCCTTGACCTTGGCCTGCCCGAGATCGACGGTCTGACCGTGCTGGGCATGTGGCGCAAGGAGGGGCGCAAGTTCCCCGTGCTGGTGCTGACGGCGCGCGACAGCTGGTCGGACAAGGTGGCTGGCCTCGATGCCGGGGCCGACGATTACCTTGCCAAGCCGTTCCAGACCGAGGAACTGATCGCGCGCCTGCGCGCGCTGATCCGTCGTGCCTCGGGCAATTCCTCGTCGGAACTGATCGCAGGCGACGTGCGCCTGGATACGCGCTCGGGCCGCGTGACGCTGAACGGCGAGCCGGTGAAGCTGACCGCGCAGGAATACAAGCTCCTGTCCTATCTGCTGCACCATAAGGGCAAGGTCGTCAGCCGTACTGAACTGATCGAGCATATCTACGACCAAGATTTCGATCGCGATTCGAACACGATCGAGGTTTTCGTGACGCGCATCCGCAAGAAGCTGGGTCCGGACGTCATCACGACGATCCGCGGGCTTGGCTATAGCCTCGACGATCCTGCCGGACCCGGTCGCGGGTAACACACGCGGCTGACGGGTGACGCAGAACAACAGCAAGACCACGCCGCAGCCCGCGCCGCACACCGGCTCGCTGGCGCGGCGCATGCTGATGATTGCGGCGGCATGGATTTCGGTGCTGCTGGTCGGTGGCGGGCTTGCGCTCGACCAGACGCTGACCGGGCTCGTCACCCGCAATTTCGACGAACAGCTTGGCTACATGCTGACGGCGATGGTCGCTTCGGCCGAGATCGGGCCGGACGGCGAGATATTCTTCAATCGCTCCTTGGGCGACCAGCGTTTCCTCGAACCCAACAGCGGGCTCTACTGGCAGATTTCCGGGCAGGGGCACGAGGATTTCCCGTCGCGTTCGCTGTGGGACCGTTCGCTGCGCACCGATCTCGATGACAACTACGTCGAGCCGAAGATTGATGACAGCGACCAGTTCGAAGGTGAGCGCCTGCGCATCATCAAGCGTTCGGTCATCCTGCCGGGCAGCAATACCCTATGGGAATTCCAAGTTGCCGCGAGCCGAGGCGAGATCGATTCACAGATCCGGCGCATCCGTTCGATCCTGATCTGGTCGTTCCTGGCGCTCGGCCTTGGCCTTGTCGGCATGGCCGGTCTTCAGACCTACTACGGGCTCGGGCCCTTGCGCCGCGTTCGCAAGGCGATTGCCCGCATGCGCGAGGGCGAGGCCAGCCGCGTGACCGAGCCTTTGCCGCTGGAAGTGCAGCCACTGGTCATCGAATTGAACGGCCTTCTTGAACACTCGGAGCGGCAGGCCGAGGAAGCGCGCACCCACGCCGGCAACCTTGCCCATGCGCTGAAGACGCCGCTGACGGTGGTGATGAACGCGGCCACCGCGAAGGCGGATGACCTTTCCGACACGGTGATCCGCGAGGCGGCGGTGATGCGCCGTCAGGTCGACCATCATCTGGCAAGGGCGCGGGCGGTTGGCCGTCGCGCTGTCGGCATGTCACGCGCGCAAGTGTGGGAAAGCGCTCAGGCGGTGGAGCGCGCGGTGGTCAGGCTCTATCCGAATGTGCGCTTCGACATGGATGGAAACCGCACGGTCGAAGTGTCCATCGAACGGCAGGACCTAGACGAGATCCTCGGCAACCTGATCGAGAACGCCGCCAAGTACGGTGGCGGGTCGGTGTTCATCACCATCGATGCCGCGCCCACCGACCCGAAATTCTGCGAAATCTGGGTCGAGGACGATGGCATGGGCATTCCAGAAGAAGCCCGCACCCGAATCTTCGACCGTGGCGCGCGGCTGGACACCGGAAAGCCGGGCACCGGGCTGGGCCTTGCCATCGTGCGCGATGTTGCCGAAATCTACGGCGGCAGCGTGGATCTGCGCGAGAGCGAGGACTTGGGCGGGCTGTTGTCGGTGCTGCGCTTGCCGCGGTCTGCGGTGCACTCGCGATAGATTTAGGCTCTGGGATGTGCGTTGCGGTAGACGTCCAGTAGAGTTGCCGCATCGACTTGCGTGTAGATCTGTGTCGATGACAGGCTGGCATGGCCCAGCAGTTCCTGAAGCGAGCGCAAGTCTGCTCCGGCGCCCAGCAGATGCGTGGCGAAGGAATGCCGCAAGGCGTGCGGCGTGGCCGTAGCGGGCAGTCCGAGCGAGACCCGCGCCCGCGCGACGGCACGCTGGACCATGCCTTGCGCCAGCGGCCCGCCCTTGGCACCGCGGAACAGGGGCTCGTTCTTTGCCAGCGGCCAGGGACATTGCGCGGCATAGCTGGCGACGCCTTCGCGCACGATCGGCAATAGCGGGACGACTCGCTGGCGCCCACCCTTGCCGGTGATGACCATGCTCTCGCCCAGTGGCAGGACCGAGGCCGGCAGTGACAGCGCCTCGGCAATGCGCATGCCCGCGCCATAAAGCAGCAGCAGGACCGCGCGGTCCCGCGCTGCGATCCATTCAGCATCGGCGTCTTCTGCGACGGTTTCGGCAAGGTTGACCGCCTCGTCCGGAGTGACCGGCCGAGGCAGCCCTTTCTTGACGCGGGGGCCGCGCAGGCGGGGGCGGCTGGGATCGGCATGACCCGACTTCTCGCGCGCAAAGGCAATGAATGTCTTGAGCGCGGACAGTTCGCGTGCGGCCGAGACGTTGCCCAGACCGTCAGCGCGGCGAGCGGCGAGATGATTGCGCAAGGTGGCGGCATCGATGCATGCCAGCGAAGCCCAGTCCTGTTCGCCTTTGAGCGCGCGCAGCAGCCTTGCTGCGGTTGCGGCATAGGCGCGGACGGTATGGGGCGATCTGCGCCTGCCCAGCGCGAGATACTCGTTCCAAGCTTCGAGGATCTCCGCGATCGTCATGCGCTGACCAGCGAATCCGGTACGAGTTCGGCGAGCAGGGCCTCAAGCAGGGGGGCGCCTTGTTCGGTAACGCGCAGGAGAGGGCCGTCCTGGGCGAGATGGCCCAGGGTGAGGTACAAGTCACGCTTGGCTGGCGAGATCAGTTTGTCGCTCGTGTAGCCGAAGCGGGCGGCAAGCGCTTCAGGCTCGATCCCTTCAGTCAGGCGCAGGCCCATCAGCACGGCTTCCATGGCCTGATCGGCGCGGGGAAGCGGGCGTTCCTCGGCAATGCCATGCGCCTGTTCGGAAATGGCGCGCAGGAAATTCTCGGGCTTCTTGTGGCGTACGGTGGCGGTGCCGAGCCTGCGGCCATGAGCGCCCGGCCCGACGCCGACATAATCGTGATAGCGCCAGTAGGTGAGGTTATGGCGGCTTTCCTCGCCGGGGCGGGCGTGGTTGCTTGTCTCGTAAGCAGGCAGACCGGCGTCGCTCGTAAGCTCGCGCGTCAGGGTAAACAGGTCTGCCGACTGGTCGTCGTCAAGCGGGGTCAGCTTGCCTTCGCGGACCAGCGTGGCGAAGCGCGTGCCGGGCTCAATGGTCAACTGATAGAGGCTGAGGTGGCCAGTGCCGAAAGCTAAAGCGCGCTTCAGCTCGGCTTCCCATTTCGCGGCGCTCTGGTCCGGGCGGGCGTAGATCAGGTCGAAGCTGACCCGGCCGAAATGGCGCTGTGCAAGATCGAGCGCTGCAAGGCTTTCGTTGACGTCATGACGTCGGCCAAGGAATTTCAGTGTGTTGTCGTCAAGCGCCTGCAGGCCGAGCGAGACGCGGTTGATACCGGCTGCGGCAAGTGCGGCAAAATTCGCAGCCTCGACCGAGCTTGGGTTGGCCTCGAGCGTGATCTCGATATCGGGCGCGAAGCCCCACAACGCTTCGGCTTCACGCAGCAATGCCTCAACCAGCGCTGGCGGCATCAGCGAAGGCGTGCCGCCGCCAAAGAAGATCGACGAGAGTTTGCGGCCGGGGGTCAACTGCGCTTCATGACGCATGTCAGCGAGCAGCGCGGATTGCCACGCGGCCATGTCCGTCCGCTCGCGCACGTGGCTGTTGAAATCACAGTATGGGCACTTGGCGAGGCAGAATGGCCAGTGGATGTAGAGGGCGAGGGGCGCGGTCATTGCCTCGCCCCTAGCACTGAATCGCGCCTGCGCCTACGCAGGGGCGGAAGGGACGCTTTTCAGGAAAACTGGTCTGCTACCAGCTTGGCAAAGGCATCGGCGCGGTGGCTGATCTCGTGCTTTTCTGCCGGGTTCAGCTCGGCGAAGGTGCGGGTATCGCCCACAGGCACGAAGACCGGGTCGTAGCCGAAGCCCAGCTTGCCACGTGGCGGCCAGGTGAGCGTTCCGGGCGCGCGGCCTTCATAGACTACATGTTCGCCGTCCGGCCACGCAATGGCAAGGACGCAGGCGAAATGACAGTCGCGCGGCGTGTCTGGACCCAGTTCGGCCAGCTTGCCTTCCACCTTGCCCATGGCCATGTACCAGTCGCGGCAGGGTCCACCTTCGAAGACATCTGCCTCTGCCCAGTTGGCGGTATAGACGCCGGGGGCACCGCCAAGCGCATCGACGCAAAGACCCGAATCATCGGCAAGGGCAGGGATCTGCGATGCTTGCGCCGCAGCCTGCGCCTTGATCAGCGCGTTTTCAATGAACGTCGTGCCCGTCTCGGCCGGCTCGGGCAGGCCAAGTGCGCCAGCCGACAGGCACTCGATCCCGTAGGGTGCGAGCAGGGCCTGGATTTCCTTGAGCTTGCCGGCGTTGTGCGTGGCGATAACCAGCTTGCCGGTGCCGAGACGGGGCGAAGCCATCAGCCGCGAACCGCCTTTTCCTGCGCAGCGAAGATCTCGTTGCAGCCGATGCGCGCCAGGCGGAGGAGACGCAAAAGGCCCTCCTCGTCATAAGTTGCGCCTTCAGCGGTGGCCTGTGCCTCGGCGATCTTGCCGCCTTCGATCAGGACGAAGTTGGCATCGGCGTCGGCCGAGGAATCTTCGATATAGTCAAGATCGAGCACCGGCTGGCCATTGACGATGCCGCAGGAGATCGCGGCGACCTTTTCGGTCAGCGGATCTTCCTTGATCGCTCCGCTGTCCATCAGCTTCTGTACGGCGAGGCGCAGTGCGACCCATGCGCCCGAGATCGAGGCGGTGCGGGTGCCGCCATCGGCCTGGATCACGTCGCAGTCCAGAGTGATCTGGCGTTCGCCCAGCTTCTTGAGATCGGTGACGGCGCGCAAGGAGCGGCCGATCAGGCGCTGGATTTCCTGCGTGCGGCCCGACTGCTTGCCCTTGGCGGCTTCGCGGCTGCCGCGAGTGTGGGTGGCGCGCGGGAGCATCGAGTATTCCGCCGTTACCCAGCCTTCGCCCTTGCCGCGCAGGAACGGCGGCACGCGCTCTTCGACCGAGGCGGTGACGAGCACCTTGGTGTCGCCAAAGCAGATCAGCACCGAACCTTCGGCATGCTTGGTAAAGGCGGTTTCAATGACGATGGGGCGCATTTCATCGGGCGCACGGCCGGAAGGTCGCATGGATTTTCCCTCAAAAGTTTGGCCAGCCTCTGGCGCATCGGGCTTGAGCCTGCAAGAGCGTGGATTAGATTGTCACCATGCACGGCCCCAACCTTTCCGATCTGACCGACCGCGCACGCGAGATTTTCCGTCTCGTGGTGGAGGGTTACATCGCCAGCGGCCAGCCTATGGGGTCGAAGTCGCTTGCAGGGCCAGGCGGCGTCAATCTTTCGCCCGCGTCGATCCGCTCGGTGTTGCAGGAACTGCAGGACGCTGGGCTTCTTGCAGCGCCGCATACAAGTGCCGGGCGAATGCCGACCGAGGTTGGGCTGCGCCTGTTCGTTGACGGGATCATGCAGGTGGCCGAGCCGACTGTGGCGGAGCGCGCGCAGATCGAACGCGGCCTGGCGCATGGTGGGACTATCGAGAATGCGCTGGCGGCTGCGAGTTCGGCCTTGTCCGAACTTTCGGCAGGCGCGGCGGTGGTCATGGTCCCCAAGCGCGAGCCACGGCTGGTGCAGATATCCTTTGTGCCCTTGTCACCGGTGCGGGCGCTGGCCGTCCTGGTCAGCGAGGATGGCGGGATCGAGAACCGGGTGATCGACCTGCCCGAACCGGTAGGCGCGTCGGTGCTTGAGCAGGCGGGCAATTACCTGACGAGCCGCTTGCATGGCAGGACACTTGGCGAGGCATCGGGGCTGGTGCGCGCCGAGATTGCGGGCGGTCGCTCTGCGCTTGATACCGCAAGCGCTGACCTGGTTCAGCGCGGGCTGGTGGTGTGGACGCAGGATGCCGCAGCGCGTCCGGTGATGGTCGTGCGCGGGCAGGCCAACCTGCTCGATGAAGCAGCGCTCAGTGATATCGAACGCGTGCGCCAGCTTCTCGACGAACTGGAAAGCGCGGAGGCTATTGCGAGGGTGCTGGATGCGGCACGAGAGGCGCAGGCAACGCGGATCTTCATCGGTAGCGAGAACCGGCTGTTCTCGCTTTCGGGCTCGTCGGTTATCGCCTCGCCCTGGCGCGATAGCGAGGGCCGGGTGGTCGGCGTGGTTGGCGTGATCGGGCCAACGCGGTTGAATTATGCGCGCGTCGTCCCCATGGTTGATTTCACCGCCCAGACCCTGGGCAGATTCATCGGACAAGACGGATTTTCGAGAAAATGAGCGACAACGAGACGCGCCCCACTGACGCAGAAGTCGAGGCGGAACTGAAGGGTGTGCCCGAGGACATGGTCGACCAGCCATCTGCAAACGATGAAGCAGCCAAGCTCCGCGAGGAACTGGAGGCGGCCAAGCAGGACGTACTCTACGCCAAGGCCGAGACTCAGAACGTGCGCCGCCGCATGGAGAAGGACATCGCCGACGCGCGCGCCTATGCCGCGACCGGATTTGCCCGCGATATCCTGTCGGTGGCAGACAATCTTGCCCGTGCGCTGGGAACGATCCCGGCCGACTTGCGCGAGGACGACAAGTTCAAGAACCTTGTAGCAGGGCTTGAAGCCACGGGGCGTGAAATCGAGAAGGTGTTCGGCAATCACGGGATCACCCGGATCGCTGCAATGGGGCTGCCGCTCGACCCGCACCAGCACCAGGCGATGATCGAAATGCCTTCCGCCGATGCCGAGCCGGGCACGGTGATCTCGGAACTGCAGGCAGGCTACATGATCAAGGACCGCCTGCTGCGTCCAGCCATGGTCGCAGTCGCCAAGAAGCCGGACTGATCGCCAAAACGCCGCGCGCCCCTGCCGATTTGGGGGCGCGGCATTTCAGATTGTTGCCACGACAAACAGTTCGTCGCAGAATCAGGAACTTGATGCCGATTAATTCGTCAGTCCCGCAAACACGGAGACTCGACATATGCGCAAGATCATCATGGCATCGCTTATCTTTGGTTCGGCGGCAGCGCTCGGCGGTTGCGCCAGCAATTACGCGGGTGAAGGCGCGGCGGTCGGCGCGGCAGTAGGCGCAGGCATCGGCGTAGCGACCGGCGGCGACGTTGCCACGGGCGCAGCAATCGGCGGTGCTGTCGGCGCGGCTGGCGGTTCGCAGATCCGCAAGCGCGACAACCGCTGCTACCGCGTCGACAATTATGGTCGCGAATACGAAGTACGCTGCTGATCAGGACGGAACTACTTGCTTTGCTGGCTTTGTCATGGCCTTCTTCAGGCTTTGACAAAGCTGGCGAGATTTTTCCGCGACTTGGCCCAGTTGCTCACAAGTCAAAAGACGGGCAACTGGCGCGAGCCAGTCGGATTGGCGGACATTGATAAATGCCGCAATTGGCTTTGTGCCATCCATCAGAACAGTCAAAGCTCCATGAACGATATCGTTACGAATGACGATCAATCGTTCCGCATCATCGAGGGCTGCGTGCAGGAGTTTTCGTTGTTCCTTCGAGAAAACAGAACTTGCAGGCACATCGCGTAAGCGATTTATCCGTTGTGATATAAGCTCGTTCTCGTAACCTTTCGCAAGCACATCAGCTATTTGACCTAGCGCCTGTTCAAGTTCGACAAAGGCGTTGATGCATTTGCTCCGCTCGAGGTGAAGTTTAAGGTCGAAGGATAAGGCGTTCATGCTGTGATCGTGCCGTTTAGTTCTCAACTATTCGTAAACGGAACAAGCGCCTCGAGCTTTGGTAGGGGCGGGGCGGCCGGAGACGGTGCGCCCCGTTTTGCCATGAACCAGTGGCGGACGATTTCTGCCTGTTGTTCGATGCCGTAGCGGTCGAACGGCTGACCTTCGCGATAGGTGTAGGAATAGCGGCAGAAGGGGTGACGCATCAAAGGTAGCCACCAGCGGCCCCGTTGCTGGCTCTGCCAGACGTGAACCATTTCGTGCACGAACAACCCTTGGGCGCCGAGTGACGCCCTGCCGAAGTCTTCGCAGTAATCGGGACCGTGCGGCGTGAAATGGATGTGGCCCATGGGGGCCATCACGGTCGCGGCTGGCTGAAACGGAAACCACTTGCGCCTGCGGATGCGCACCAACGACAGGTCGATGGCAGTTCCGAAAACATCGAGCGCAAGTGCACGCTCCGCAGCGGTGAGGGAGCGCTCGCCACCGGGGGCGCAGCGCTCCGTCATCATCTTCACATCTTGCTCATGTCGTGGCCGCTCATGTCATGGTCGGCCATCCCGCTTCCCGCGAGCGTTTCGACGCGTGCGGGAACGCTGACCTTGTCGCCGTTGTCGAGCGTTACGGTGAGTTCGCTGTTCGTGCCCGCTTTCAGAGTGTCTTCAACGTCGAACAGCATGACATGCATGCCGCCCGGCTTGAATTGTACGCTCTTGCCAGCCTCGAGCGGCACGTCCTTGACCTGCTGCATCTTCGACACGCCGCCAGTGGTGACGGTTTCGTGCATTTCTGCCCGGCCCGTCCCTTCGACATAGACAGAGACGAGCTTGCGCGGAGCGCCGCTGCCCTGAGAGACCGTGAAGTAGGCGGCGCCCGGGCTTCCCGGCACTGCAGGCAGGCGTATCATGGCATCGGT
This sequence comes from Novosphingobium sp. B1, assembly GCF_900176395.1. Taxonomy (GTDB): domain Bacteria; phylum Pseudomonadota; class Alphaproteobacteria; order Sphingomonadales; family Sphingomonadaceae; genus Novosphingobium. The sequence continues at coordinate 185,166 of NZ_FWXL01000001.1, forward strand.
GACGACGACGCCGGGCGCACTTTCGGGACCGCTGACTGCAGCCTCGCTTGCCTGGCCCGTAGGTTCTGCCGCCTTTTGCCCGCAGGCAGAGACGGTGAACGCGAGAGCGGAAAGTCCAATGATTGCAAGCGTGCGCATGAAAGGCGACTCCTGATGCCAGTATGGGTCAGGACCTAAGCGCGAGGAGGCCTTGTGCCAAGAAGAAGCGCACCTATATCGCCCTCAATCGAGCCGCACATGGCGGTCTGCCCGGCAGGGGGATCGCTTTCCCACGCGGTGTCTTGATTGGAAGGAACTGGGGAACTCATGGCTAAAGTTATCGGCATCGACCTTGGCACGACCAACAGCTGCGTTGCTGTGATGGACGGGGGCACGCCCAAGGTCATTGAAAACTCGGAGGGTGCGCGCACCACGCCGTCGATCGTCGCATTCACCAAGGATGGTGAACGCCTGATCGGCCAGCCGGCCAAGCGCCAGGCTGTCACCAACCCGGACAACACGATTTTTGCGGTCAAGCGCCTGATCGGCCGCCGCTTTGACGATCCGCTGACCCAGAAGGACACGGAACTCGTCCCTTACACGATCACCAAGGGCAAGAATGGCGATGCCTGGGTCAAGGCCGGTGGCCAGGACTACAGCCCGTCGCAGATTTCCGCCTTCACCCTGCAGAAGATGAAGGAAACCGCCGAGGCCTATCTCGGCGAGACTGTGACGCAGGCCGTGATCACCGTGCCGGCCTACTTCAACGACGCGCAGCGCCAGGCGACCAAGGACGCCGGTCAGATCGCGGGTCTTGAAGTGCTGCGCATCATCAATGAGCCGACCGCAGCAGCGCTGGCCTATGGCCTCGACAAGCAGGACGGCAAGACGATCGCGGTCTATGACCTTGGCGGCGGCACCTTCGACATCTCCGTGCTGGAAATCGGCGACGGCGTGTTCGAGGTGAAGTCGACCAACGGTGACACCTTCCTTGGTGGCGAAGACTTCGACACTGTCGTGGTCGAGTACCTGGCCGACAAGTTCAAGGCCAAGGAAAACATGGACCTGCGCGGCGACAAGCTTGCCCTGCAGCGCCTCAAGGAAGCTGCAGAGAAGGCCAAGATCGAGCTGTCGTCTGCCCAGACGACCGAGATCAACCTGCCGTTCATCACCGCCCGCATGGAAGGTGGTTCGACCACCCCGCTCCATCTGGTGGAGACGATTACGCGCGCCGATCTCGAAAAGCTGGTTGCAGGCTTGATCCAGCGCACGCTCGATCCTTGCAAGAAGGCACTGGCTGACGCCGGACTTTCGGCCAAGGATATCGACGACGTCGTGCTCGTTGGCGGCATGACCCGCATGCCCAAGGTCCGCGAAGTCGTGAAGGACTTCTTCGGCAAGGACCCGCACACCGGCGTGAATCCGGACGAAGTCGTTGCCATGGGTGCGGCGATCCAGGCCGGCGTTCTGCAGGGCGACGTCAAGGACGTGCTGCTTCTCGACGTGACCCCGCTTTCGCTGGGTATCGAGACGCTGGGCGGCATCATGACCAAGATGATCGACCGCAACACCACGATCCCGACCAAGAAGAGCCAGGTCTATTCGACTGCCGAGGACAATCAGCAGGCGGTGACGATCCGGGTCTTCCAGGGCGAGCGCGAAATGGCGCAGGACAACAAGCTCCTCGGCCAGTTCGACCTCGTCGGCATTCCGCCCGCACGGCGCGGTGTGCCGCAGATCGAGGTGACGTTCGACATCGACGCCAACGGCATCGTGAACGTGAGCGCGAAGGACAAGGGCACCGGCAAGGAACAGCAGATCCGTATTCAGGCATCTGGTGGTCTTTCGGACGCGGACATCGACCAGATGGTTCGCGATGCCGAGAAGTTTGCCGAAGAGGACAAGAAGCGTCGTGCCGAGGCGGAAGCCAAGAACAACGCCGAAAGCCTCATCCACGCGACCGAGCGCCAGCTTGAGGAAAATGGCGACAAGATCGACGCATCGTTGAAGGCCGAGATCGAAGCCGCCATTGCCGAAGCCAAGACGGCTGTCGAAGGCGGCAACCCGGACGACATGACTGCCAAGACCCAGGCCCTGACCGAAAAGGCCATGAAGATGGGCCAGGCGATCTACGAGAAGGAGCAGGCTGCTGCTTCGTCGCCGGGCGCAGAAGCGCCGAAGGCCGATGACGATGTGGTCGATGCCGAGTTCTCGGAAGTCGACGACAACAAGTGATGTTGCGATGAAACCGGCCCGCCGCTTGCGTGAATGCGCTGGCGGCGGGTCTTCGCGTTAGGGAAGCGCAATGTCGGTCGAGATCGATTTCTACGAGTTGCTCGAAGTGGAGCGGACTGCGGACGAGAAGGTCCTCAAGTCTGCATACCGAAAACTGGCCATGAAGTTCCATCCGGATAAGAATCCGGGTTGTGCGGAGAGCGAGGCCAAGTTCAAGCAGATCAACGAGGCATACGCCTGCCTGTCCGATCCGCAGAAGCGTGCGGCCTATGATCGCTATGGCCATGCTGCATTCCAGCAAGGTGCAGGCGGTGGCCAGGGCGGCTTTGGTGGCGGGGATTTCGGCGATATCGGTGATATCTTCGAGACCATCTTCGGCGGGGCATTCGGCGGTGGTGGCCGGCAACAGGCACGGCGCGGGGCAGACTTGCGCTACGATCTCGAGATCAGCCTGGAAGATGCCTTCCACGGCAAGGACACCGAGATCGCGGTAGAGGTCTCCCAGAAGTGCGATCCCTGCGGCGGTTCGGGCGCGACGCCCGGCACTTCGGCGCGGCGCTGCAACCTGTGCGGCGGGCATGGCAAGGTGCGGGCGCAGCAGGGCTTCTTCATGGTGGAGCGGGCCTGTCCGAACTGCCACGGCCGTGGTGAGGTTATCGAGAGCCCCTGCAAGAGCTGTCGCGGTGAAGGCCGGGTCGACGCCGAACAGCGTCTGCAGGTCAATATTCCGGCCGGTGTCGATACTGGCACGCGCATCAGGCTGGCGGGCAAGGGTGAGGCCGGACCGTTCGGCGCGCCCCCGGGTGACCTTTACCTGTTCCTGCATATCCAGCGCCACAAGGTGTTCGAGCGCGAGGGCACGACGCTGCTGACGCGCTGCCCGATCAGCTTCACGACCGCTGCTCTTGGCGGCGAGATCGAGATACCCGGCCTCGATGGCAGGGTTCACGCAATCGAGATTCCGGCGGGAATCCAGTCGGGCAAGCAACTGCGCAAGCGTGGCGCCGGCATGCCGGTGCTGCAGGGGCGCGGGGTAGGCGATCTTGTGGTGGAGATCCACGTCGAGACTCCGACCAAGCTTTCTGCGCGGCAGAAGGAAATCCTGCGCGAGTTTCAGGCAACCGAGACGGGCGAGGAATGCCCGCAATCGAAGGGATTCTTCGAGCGCATCAAGGACGCCTGGACTGACCTAACGGAATAGGTTTGTTCGCCAGGCGCAGTCAGTCAGCTAGGCCTCAGCGTCATGCGAAGGCCGTGACGACCTCGGCGCGAACCCGGTCGACCAGACCGGGTTCCGCTACGAGTCGGCCCTGTTCCTCATCGAGTACGGCGAGAAACGCATCCCGCTTGAAGGCGGCAATCTTCTCGGGTTCCAAGGCGGGCTCGACGGTCGAGCAGATCAGGTCGATCATGCGTTCTGCCCCGTGGAGACGGCCCCAGAGATAGTCGTTCTCGCGATAAGCGCGGCTGAAGAACGCGCCGAAGTTGAAGAACTCGACGCCCCGCAGGCACGCGAATGTCCCGCCCTTGCGGATCGAGAGAGCATCGTCAGGCGAGATGCGATCGACCTTCACCGGGTCAAATTCGCCCATACCTTCGCCTTGCAGCAGCGGCAGGGTGGCAATGTCGTAGAACGGAAAGCCAAGATAGGCGTGCAGGAATCGCCGGCGCAGCGGCTTGTCCATGCTTTCGAGAGCGGCCACGAGCATGGCGTCCACCTGCAGGTCCAGGCTCACGAGATCGCGTCTTGCCGCGATGGCTGCAAGCACCGCGCCGGGGTCGGCAAGCGCCAGGGCGGCACTTTCGGCGAAGCCTGGACCCAGCCCCTCTGCTGTCTCGCGCCCCTGATAGAGCGCCTGGGCGCGATAGACTACATCGCGTGCGGCATCACGCGCGGCGGGATCGATACCTTCGCTGTTTTCCCATTCATGGGTGAGCCGCCGTGCGAGAAGCTTGAGCCTGCGGATCCGGAATGCGATGTCATGGGTGCGGAAGAAGGTGATGGCCTTGTCGGTTGCACCGCCGCGCAAGGCGGACAGGCGGTCCAGCCCACTTTCGGCAAGATGGGTCCACAGGGCCGTCTCGATCTGCCCGGCTGCGGCGACGTGCGGTGCGGCTTCGTGGACCAGGTTGGCAAGCTCGCTGACGATCCCGGCCAGCTTCGTCTGCGCATAGCCATGGAAGGCAAATCCCGCCTGCTCGGCCGATGCCTGCTGCGCCTTGTTGCGCCAGGTCGTCAGTCGCTTCTGATTGGGATGATCGAAGAACAGGGTCCAGCCGAACAGTGATTCCACCGTTTCCTCGATCTCCGGTCGCAAGGCTTCGACAATCGTGCGCAAGCGGAGGCGCTGGCGAGACTGGGTTTCAAGTGCCTCCAGGTTGTCTCGAATGGGCTGCTCACGCGGGATCGACGAAAGCGAGCCGAATATGGCCGAAAAGAAACCGATGGTGCGCCCCCCCTTCGGTGCGATCCGCATGTGATCGGGGCTGGGGTCGACATAGACGAAGCGCCGGTCGACCTCGCGACGGGCAGGGCGGTCGCGCAACACGCCGATCGCCTGGGCGAAGGGACGGTTGACCAATACCGCGCCGTCTACCAGAGCGACGCTGCCAAGGTCGCCCCGCTTCCAGTGGCTCGGCATGATGCGGGCAAAGAAGCTCTCGCGGCGCGGCCATGACGCTCCACGCTCATCGACGAGTTCGTCAATCTCTTCGACGAGGAGCGGCGGGAAGGCACCGGGAAAGCTGGCTGTCGAGCGCGCGGCAAGAACGAGTTCGGGCATGGCCGCCAGTTCTCGCTCGCCATGGCGGCTGACCGTGCGGCGAAAGCCGATAGACAGGCGATGTTCGCTCTCGACGACCGTTTCGGGGCTGTGAAGGCGCAGTTCCTCAAGGTGGCCGTTGAAATCAGTTGCCGTGACGAGAAGATCGATTGGGTGCCCCTCGGGCAAGAGCGGATCGCCCATCGGAGTCCGCGCCATGGCCTCAAGTGCATCGGCAATCATCCGCGAAAAGCCGATGCCACTGAACGGCGGGGCGAACCAGCGCGCGCGGATAAGGCGTGAAACCTTGCGTCGTACTTCCGATCGCGTTTCGGGTGCAACCGTACTGCTGACGACGTTGCCCGGCCGTTTCAGGACGAACCAGACCAGCGGCTGCGCCCAGAATTTGGCAAAACGGCTCCATGGCTTGGCATCGGGATCGAGCAACACGTCGATATCGGCGCGTTCGAGCCACATGGCGGTGAGGGGTTCCAGGCTCTGCCCTGTGGCGACAGCCTGCGCCAGGAAAACCCCGTTTATGCCGCCTGCGCTGGCACCGGAAACGATGTCGGGCAGAATGCGCAGGCGCAAGTCGCGGGTCAGTGCGATCTCTTCAAGAAGTTGCAGGTAGACCGCCTCAACCCCAGCAGGCTGCGGTTCATCAGGGCAGTGAAAAGCCCGGCTGGCGCGTGTGGCGCGCCATAGTTCCTTGGTCACCCCGTGCATGTAGACGGCAAGACTGATGCCACCGTAGCACACCAGCGCCAGTCGCAGTTCCTTCTGCCTCATGCGCTCTACTGTGACATGCAACGCGAGTGTCGGCCAGAGGGACGGGGGTAATAGCTACAGTCCGGAAACATGAAAGGAACGTCATGTTTGATCGAACGTTGCAGGCACAATTCATATTTATGGGGAAGCTCAATGGTCGAAGAACGTGTCGTCGAGGTCAGGGAGCCCACTGGCTCCACGCATACTCACACAACGGTTTACGAAGACCGTCCGCGCAGCAGCGGTAGCGGCTGGGTGATTGCCGTGATCCTGCTCGTCGCACTGCTTGTCGGCGGATACTTCGTGCTGCAGATGTCAAACAGCCGGGCGAGCCGTGACAGCGCGATCGAACGCGCAGCTGATAACGTGGGAACCGCCGCCAAGAACGTTGGCGATGCCGCAAAGGACGTCGCCAACGGGAATTGAGCATAAGGCATTCTTGTAAAGGCCGCCGACAACGCAAATTTGTCGGTGGCTTTTTCTTATTTGAAATCAAGTACATGGATTGTCGTGGCGGCAACTGACATGGTGTCAGGGTAACCGACAATTTACGGTTTGGCCCGTAAGCCCCTGGCGAGGGGGCTATTCCGCGCCCCGCAGGGGTGACGAGCGCCGAATCGATGATCCGCCTGTTCAAGCATTATATTCCTCATTCGGTCCTGCTTCTGGGCCTTCTGGATTTTGTCCTGCTGATTGCTGCGGGCGAACTCGGCTGGCAGTTGCGGGCACACCAGATCGACATCGATCCGGGCGTCGTGCCTCTGCGCGTCACACCGCTGCTGCTTTTCGCGATCCTTGTGCAGATGGCCATGATCGCCGTCGGGGTCTATGGCTCGGACGCGCTGCGGTCGATGCGTTACGCCACGGCGCGTCTTCTCGTTGCCGTGAGCCTTGGCATCATTGCCTTGTCGGTAGTCTACTTCCTGCTTCCCGGCCGGACGCTGTGGCGCTCCAACCTGCTGTACGCCATGTTCCTCTCGATGGGGTTTCTCGTCGCGATCCGCCTGCTGCTGGGCGGTTTGCTCGGAACGTCGGCATTTCGCCGGCGCGTTCTTGTGCTGGGCGCAGGCGCCCGCGCCGACCGCCTGCGCAAATTGGGCGAGCGGCCGGAAGCAGGCTTTGCCATAGTCGGCTACATCGGCATGAGCGATGCGGCCCCGGTCGTCGTCGAGGCGATCCACCGCGATGCGATCAACAACCTGACTCGGTACGTTGAGAATCTCGGCGTCAGCGAAGTCGTTCTTGCGCTTGAGGAAAGGCGCAACGCCTTGCCCCTGAAGGATCTGCTGCGGATCAAGACGACAGGTGTTCACGTCAATGATTTCTCGACCTTCGTCGAGCGCGAGACCGGCAGGGTCGATCTCGATACGGTAAACCCGAGCTGGCTCATCTTTTCCGACGGATTTTCCTCGGGTCGGGCACTTTCGAGCGCGGCAAAGCGGATATTCGATGTCTCTGCCAGCCTCTTGCTGCTGGTGATGACCTTGCCCGTCATCGTCATCTTCGCGCTGCTGGTAAAGCTGGACAGCCGTGGTCCGGCCTTCTTTCGGCAAACGCGCGTCGGGCTCTATGGACAGACCTTCGACGTGATCAAGCTGCGTTCGATGCGTCTGGATGCCGAGGTCAACGGGGCGCAATTCGCCCAGCAGAACGACCCTCGCGTTACCCGCATCGGTCGCTTCATCCGCAAGGTGCGGATCGATGAGTTGCCGCAGACATGGAGCGTGCTCAAGGGCGAGATGAGCTTCGTCGGTCCGCGTCCGGAGCGGCCGGAGTTCGTAGCCGATCTTGAAGACAAGCTGCCTTATTATGCCGAGCGACACATGGTAAAGCCGGGCATCACCGGCTGGGCACAGATCAATTACCCCTATGGCGCCTCGATCGAGGATTCCCGGCACAAGCTCGAATACGACCTGTATTACGCCAAGAACTACACGCCGTTTCTTGATCTGCTTATCCTGCTCCAGACCTTGCGCGTGGTCTTGTGGCACGAGGGTGCAAGGTGAAAAGCCCGCTGACCTGGGAAGGCTTCGGCCAACTTGCCTTCGTCGCATCTGCATTCGCGTTCCTGCTCTTGGTCGGGTGGCGTTGGGATCGCATGCGGCGCGAGAAGCAAGCTGGCGGGCGCGCCGAGATCCTTGCCTTCGGGCTGACATCGGCCTGGGCGCTGGTCGTTGCAGGAACCGGGCACTCCACACTGATAGGGCAGTTTTTCGAGACCTTGCGCAGCCTTGGCTGGATGACGCTGACTTATGTGCTGTTCACCCGCGATGGGCGGCACACCACGGTCGCACCGATAAGGCCGGTGATCGTGGCACTGGTATTCGTCGAACTGCTGCAGCCGGTGCTGTTGCTGCTCAACCTGCAGTACGGACAATTCTCCGCAGCCAAAGCGATGATATTCCAGTGCGCTGTCATGTTCCGTCTGCTTGTGGCGACGGGATCGCTGGTGCTTGTGCACAATCTCTATGTCGGTGCGACTGCGCACCAGCGAACCGCGCTGCGCTGGACCTGCGGTGCGCTCGCCGTGATCTGGGGATACGATCTCAATCTCTACACGATCGCCTACCTTTCCCGCAGCCTGCCGACCGAATTGGCGGCCATGCGCGGTATTGCGCAGTTGATCGCCGCTGGGCTGCTTGCCATCGGGGCAATGCGGGGCCGGTCGGCCCTGCGCTTCTCACCGTCGCGCGCTGTAGCGTTCCAGTCGCTCTCGTTGCTGGTGATCGGTGCCTACCTCATCGTCATGGTCGGAGCCGCGCAATCGCTCGCCTGGCTCGGCGGCAATGCCAGCCAGCTTGTGCAATTGGGCTTCATCTTCGTATCGAGTGTGGCCATCGTCGCAGTGATGCCTTCGGGGCGCGTTCGCGGCTGGCTGAAGGTTATGCTCGCCAAGCACTTCTTCCAGCACCGCTATGATTATCGCGCCGAGTGGTTGCGTTTCACCCGGACGATTGGCCGCGCAGGGCTGCACGCTTCTTCGCTGCATGAGCGAGTCGTCCAATCCGTGGCCGACATTACCGACAGTGTATCGGGCCTCCTGCTCGAGCCGGGGGAGGGTGGGGAGATGGTCCTTGCAGCACGCTGGCAATGGCCGACTGTAGACGTTCCGGCCCAGGCACTGACGTTGGCGCAAGTGGCCTTCTTCGAAAAGCGCGGTTTCATTGTGGATCTCGACGAACTGAGGGCAGGCGTCGACCACCAGGGCGAAAGCCGGGCCGTGCCGAAATGGCTGATCGAAGAGCACAACGCCTGGGCAATCGTTCCACTCCTTCATTTCGACCGGATGGTCGGCCTTGTTGTGCTTGGACGCCCGCAGTTGGCGCGAAAACTGGACTGGGAGGATTTCGACCTCTTGCGTGTCGTCGGGATGCAGTTGGCCAGCTATCTGGCGGAGCAGGCCGGTCAATCGGCGTTGCTGGAAACAAGCCGGTTCGACGAATTCAACCGCCGCATGGCGTTTGTGATGCACGATATCAAGAATCTGGCGAGCCAGCTCAGCCTGCTGTCGCGCAACGCCGAGCGTCATGCCGAGAACCCCGAGTTTCGCGCCGACATGCTCATCACCCTGCGCAATTCGGCGGACAAGTTGCATGCCTTGCTGACCCGGCTTTCGCGGTATGGCGGCGCGGGGGCAGACAAGGTGGAGGATGTCGATGCCAGCGAAATCATTCGTGGGATTGCGGCCCGCTACAACGCGCTCGATGCGCTGCAGGTCCATGTAACGCACGATGCGCCTTGCCGCGTGATGGCAAACCGCGAAGCGCTCGAGCAGGTGTTGCTCCATCTCGTGCAGAACGCGATCGATGCCAGCAGTGAAGGAATGTCGGTGTTTCTCCAGACAAGCGTCGACGGCCTCTACGGCTGCATCGAAGTGATCGACACCGGCAGCGGGATGAGCGCAGACTTCATTCGCATGCGCTTGTTCAAGCCGTTTGTTTCAACCAAGCAGGGTGGTTTCGGCATCGGCGCATATGAGGCGCGCGAAACTGTCAGGGCCATGCGCGGCAAGCTGGACGTCGAAAGCCGGGAGGGTCTCGGCAGCCGGTTTACTGTCCGCCTGCCACTGGCCTCGGCGCAATCGCTCATGAATTCGATTGATGCGGGCGCGGACCCGCAAGGGAAAAAGGTAGCATGATGACCGAGCTGAAGCCCGAACAGTCCAGGCCCGGACAGTTCAAGGCCGGAAATGGGAGATCCGAACAGCGGCCCGTCCTGCTGATCGTCGAAGACGACCCCGGCCTCCAGGCGCAGCTCAAATGGGCTTACGAAGACTTCGACGTAGTCATCGCAGGGGATCGATCAGCCGCGCTCACCCTGCTTCGCTCGGAAGAACCGGCGGTCGTCACGCTCGATCTGGGTCTGCCACCTGATCCCGACGGTACGACCGAGGGCTTTGCCGTGCTCGACGAGATCATGGCCTTGCGGCCGCAGACCAAGGTCATTGTCGCCAGCGGCCATGGGGCCCGCGAATCCGCTCTCAAGGCCATCGCCAAGGGCGCCTATGATTTCTACCAGAAGCCGGTGGACATCGATGCGCTGGGGCTGATCGTGCGGCGCGCACTGCACCTTTCCCGGATCGAAGCCGAGAACCGCAGCCTGGCGACACGATCCAGCGAGGATAACAAGGTGCTCGGGCGGATGATCACGGCTGCCCCCGAAATGATCAAGGTCGCCCGCACGATCGAGCGGGTGGCCAATACCAATGTTTCGGTCATGCTGCTGGGCGCGAGCGGTACCGGCAAGGAGCTTCTGGCGCGCGGCTTGCACGACGCATCCGGACGGGCGCGCGGAGAATTCGTGGCAATCAATTGTGCAGCCATTCCGGAAAACCTGCTCGAAAGCGAACTGTTCGGCCATGAGAAGGGTGCTTTCACCGGTGCGGTGAAGACGACCGAAGGAAAGATCGAGCAGGCCAGTGGGGGCACGCTTTTCCTGGACGAGGTCGGCGACATCCCGCTGCAGCTTCAGGTAAAGCTGTTGCGATTCCTGCAGGAAAGGACAATCGAGCGGATCGGCGGCCGGCGCTCGATCGAGGTCGACACCCGCATTGTTTGCGCAACGCACCAGAACCTTGAGGCGATGATCGGGGAAGGGCGCTTCCGCGAGGACCTTTACTATCGGCTTGCGGAAATCGTCATACGCATTCCCGGCCTCGCCGAACGACCGGGTGATGCCACGCTGCTGGCGAAGACCTTTGCCATGCGGTTTGCAAAGGAAATGAATCCGCAGGTCAAGGGGCTGGCACCCGATGCCCTTGCCGCGATTGATGGATGGAACTGGCCCGGCAACGTGCGAGAACTGGAGAATCGTGTGAAGCGCGCGGTGATCATGGCCGATGGCAAGCTGATCACCGCAGCTGACCTCGATCTGCCACAGGGAACGGAACAAGAGGATTCACCCCTCAACCTCAAGACAGCGCGCGAGGCGACGGATCGCAAGGTGATCCGGCACGCGCTTGCTCGTAGCGAGGGTAATATCTCCAGCACTGCACGGCTGCTCGGGATCAGCCGGCCAACGCTCTATGATCTGCTCAAGCAATACGATCTCCACGGCTAGGGCTCTTGCCGCTGCGGTCCTGCTGACACTGTTCTCGGCCGGAACGGTGCGCGGCGATGCGCCGCGGGACCTGCTGGCGGAAGCCCGGACCGCGCTGGATCGTGGCGATGCCGTTTCGGCCGAAGTAAGGTTGCGCTCCGCCCTGAAGAGCGGTGTGCCAGCCGATGCTGTCCGGGCAAGTCTGGGGCAGGCGTTGCTTGAGCAAGGCAATCTGGGAGCGGCGCGCGAGATCCTCTACGCGGGCGACTTCGCTCCAACCAGCGCCGCGGAGGGGTGGCACCAGCGTGGCCGCCTGGAGCTTGCAGAAGGACGGCTTCCGGAAGCCGGGCTCGCCTTCGACAGGTCTTATCGACTTGCACCTGATGATGCCGGCCTGTGGACTGACATTGCCCGCTTGCGCTTCACCGGTGGCGAGCAGGCGCAGGCGATCGAAGCTGCCGAGCGTGCCGTGAAACTTGGCCCGCGCGATCCTCGGGCGCTGGAAATGCGCGGCCTGCTGGTGCGCGAGCAGTTCGGACTTGTCGCGGCGCTTCCCTGGTTCGAAGCTGGCCTGCGATCTGCTCCCGAGGATGTGAGCCTGCTCGGTGAATATGCGGCGACGCTCGGCGAGCTGGGGCACTACCGGGCCATGCTGGTCGTGTGCCGCAAGTTGGCGAAGATCGATCCAGCAAACGTGCGAGCGCTGTACCTGCAGGCGGTACTTGCCGCCCGTGCGGGCCAGACAACGCTTGCCCGCAAGATCCTGCTCTCTACCAAGGGCGCCCTGCGCGACATGCCTGCGGCGCTGCTGCTGAACGGTGTTCTTGAATATCGCGCAGGCAACGCCAACCTTGCCGTCGGCTTTCTTGACCGTCTCGTGCGCATGCAGCCCGACAATATGCAGGCGCGCATGCTGCTGGCCAGGGCGCTGGTTCGCCAGCGGCTCTCTGCCGAAGCGGTCGAGGTGTTGCAGGACTGGGCGCCGCGCGATTTCGCGCCGCGCTACATGGTGCAGACAATGGGCATGGCCCTTGCGCAGCTTGGTCGCAAGCAGGACGCAACTCGCTATTTCGAGCGCGTGAGATCAGATCCTACGGAGATAACAGGCGTCTTGCCGGCCGGCCAGGCGGTCGGCGTGCTCGCGCTGAGCTATGCTGAACGTCCGAATATTGCCGCGACAACCGTGCCCTACCTGCGTGGCCTGCTCGATACCGGCGATGCCGGGCGCGCCGTCGCTGTGGCGCAGCAATTGCAGCGCGCCAACCCGGGAACGGCCGAAGCATGGCTTCTGTTTGGCGATGCAAGGCTCCTCGATGGCGATCACCTGGGAGCTCTGGATGCTTACGGCCGTGCCGCGCTGATCCGCTTCAATTGGCCGACGTTGCGCCGGCTCGATCAGGCAATGAGGCTTGCTGGCCGGCCGGCCGAAGCCAATGCCTTGGTCGCGCGCTATCTGATGCAGAACCCCGGCAACCCGCAGGCGCTCAAGCTGCTTGCTGCAGGGCGTGTCGAAGCAGGTAACGAGAAGGGCGCGACAGCGATCGAGACAGTTCTCGTCGAGCGTGGTCTGCGCAATCCGTCATGAACTGCGCGCTCGACAGTCGCGCATTGCCAGCCTAATCATTTTCAATCGAACGATTAAAAATGGAGGCGGAGCATGGCGGGTGCGCTCGACGGGTTGACGGTACTGGAATTCGCAGGGATCGGCCCCGGACCCTTCGCCTGCATGATGCTTGCCGACCATGGTGCGCGCGTCATCCGGATCGATCGTCCCGCCAAGGGTGACCGTGTCGGAGACAGCGGCAATCGCGACATCCTCAATCGCAACCGCGAACGGATCGAACTCGACCTCAAGGATCCTGCCGCAATTGCCCGGGTCCGGGAAATGGTCAAGCAGGCAGATGTCATCGTCGAAGGATATCGGCCCGGAGTCATGGAAAAGCTTGGTCTCGGGCCGGATGTGCTGCTCGCCGACAATCCCAAGCTGGTTTTCGGCCGGATGACCGGATGGGGGCAAGATGGGCCGATGGCTCCGCTTGCCGGGCACGACATCAACTATATCGCTCTGTCAGGTGCGTTGCACAGCTTTGGGAAGGCCGGCGGAAAGCCGCAATTTCCGGTCAACCTTGTCGGCGACTTTGGCGGCGGTGGCATGCTCATGGCGTTCGGCGTCATGACAGCCGTCTTCTCTGCCCAGCGCACTGGCAAAGGACAGGTGGTTGACTGCGCGATGGTTGACGGCGCCGCCATTCTTTCGGCGATGACCTATACCTTCCTCGGGCTTGGCCGCTGGAAGGACGAGCGCGGCGTCAACCTGCTGGATGGCGGGGCACATTTCTATGACACCTATGAAACCAGTGACGGCAAGTACGTGTCCATCGGGTCGATCGAGCCGCAGTTCTATGCGCTGCTCCTGGAAAAGACCGGCCTGACAAACGATACCGCTTTCGCCCCGCAGATGGATCCACGCGTCTGGCCGGACCTGAAGGAGCGGCTGACGACGCTGTTCCTAACCAAGACTCGCGACGAATGGTGCGCAATCATGGATGGCACCGACATCTGCTTTGCTCCGGTGCTCAGTCTGCGCGAGGCTCCGACACACCCGCACAATGTGGCGCGCGAGACCTTTGTCGAAGACGAGGGAATGATCATGCCTGCGCCCGCGCCGCGGTTCCTCGGCACACCCGCGCCACGGCCATCGCTGGCCGGGCGGGGCTGAGCGCGGTCAATCGGCGCGGACGGCTGCGTCCAGTTCCGCGTCGGGGTATTTGCGCTTGTGGCGGATCGACCACCACAGCGACAAGCCGATAAGCGCCGCACCGATCAGGCCGGTGACGGTCTCGGGAATGTGGAACCGCGCCGACAGGATCATGATAGCGGCGAGCGCGATGATCGCCCAGAAAGCGCCGTGTTCGAGATAGCGATATTCCGAAAGCGTGCCCTTCTGCACCAGCATGATGGTCATCGAACGGACGAACATCGCACCGATCGACAGGCCGAGCGCGATAATCACCATGTTGTTCGACAGGGCAAAGGCCCCGATCACGCCGTCGAAGCTGAATGAGGCATCGAGCACGTTGAGGTAGAGAAAGCCGCCAAGGCCGGAGCGCACGACAACCCCTGCTGCCTTCTGCGCCTCATCGCGCATTTCGAGAACGGTGCCAAGCGCCTCGACGCCGATGAAGGTGACGAGTCCCAGCACGCCCGCGACGAGGAAGGTCATCCCTTCGTCCTCGGGCAGCAGGAACGTCATGCCGTAGAGCGCCAGCAGCAGCAGCGCGATTTCAGCGGCCTTGATATTGGAGACGACGGCAAGCTTTTCCTCGACCCACTTGATCCAGTGGACCTCCTTTTCACCATCGAAGAAGAACGAAAGTCCGACCATGGCAAGGAACGCGCCGCCGAAACCGGCAATGCCGACATGGGCGCTGCTGACGATCTCCTCGTACCGCTTGGGGTCATTCAGCGAAAGCTTAAGCGCCTCTACCGGCCCGAGCCCCGCCGCGATCGCGACGATTGCCAAAGGGAAGACGATGCGCATGCCGAACACGGCAATGACCATGCCCCAGGTGAGGAACCGCTTCTGCCAGATGTCGTCCATGTCTTCGAGCACGGCAGCGTTGACCACCGCGTTGTCGAACGACAGCGACACTTCGAGGATCGACAGGACCACCACGATCCACACCAGCGACATCGTGCCGCTGGCCGTGCCTGTCTGCATCCAGCCGTATGCAACGGCCAGTGCGAGGCACACGAGCGTGAATAGGATCGAACCCTTGTAGAAACGAAGCAAGCTGATTTCCCCTATTGAGCCCTGCAGCGCTTACTTGGGCTGGTAAGTCTGTTCAATGCCGGGGAACGCACGAGAGCGCACTTCGGCTGCATAGGCTGCAGCCGCAGTGGAAATCGTGTCGGCAATGTTCTCGTATTTCTTCACGAAGCGCGGCACGCGTTCGAACATGCCGAGCATGTCTTCCGTCACCAGCACCTGACCGTCGCATTGTGCCGAAGCGCCGATGCCGATGGTCGGGCAGGGCACGGCTTTCGTGATCGCCACGGCAATCGGTTCGACCACGCCCTCGATCACGATGGCAAAAGCACCCGCTTCAGCCAGGGACTGCGCATCGCCAACGATCTTGGCAGCTTCGGCCTCGCTGCGTCCGCGCGCGTTGTAGCCCCCGAGGACGTTCACAGCTTGCGGCGTCAGGCCGACATGGCCCATCACTGGAATGCCGCGCTTGGTGAGGAACGCGACCGTCTCGGCCATGGCTGCCCCACCTTCGAGCTTCACCGCCGCGCAGCCAGTTTCCTTGAGCAGTCGCGAGGCGCTCTCGAATGCTTGCTGCGGCGATGCTTCGTAGGAGCCGAACGGCATGTCGACCACGACGGCTGCGTGGTAGGAGCCGCGCACCACGGCTGCGCCGTGCGCGGCCATCATGTCGAGCGTGACCGGCACCGAAGAGGGCAGGCCATAGATCACCTGGCCCAGCGAATCCCCCACGAGCAGCAGGTCGCAATGGGCGTCGAGCAACTGCGCCTGCCGCGCTGTGTAGGCGGTCAGCATGACCACCGGCTCGGCCGTCACACCATCCTTCTTGCGCTGGCGGATTGCCGGAATCGTCAACCGCTTCATCGGTGCAGGGGTAGGGTTCGCGCGACTGGTAGCGGTGTCGAGCTGGAAGGTCGTGGACATCGTTGCGCATCCTCTCAAGCGGGCAGATGCTTCTACTTGCTTGTCGAAAACCCGCAAGGTGGCCCGGCGCGCAGGCAATCTTTGATGCAAGGCTGGGGAAAAATGGCTTGCGCGATAGGCCGTTCCCGCTAGCGTTGCGGCGCATAACCTGGTTTCCGGCGCAACCGTTTTGGTTTCAGGCACCGGACCAAGGCGGGAGAATTTCATGTTCGGTCGCGTCAAACCGCTCGACGCCATTCTAGCAACTGCTGAAAAGAAATCGTTGCATCGCTCGCTGGGCCCGGTCCAGCTTACCCTTCTCGGCGTCGGCGCCATCATCGGCACCGGCATCTTCGTGCTGACGGCCGAAGCCGCGCAGAAGGCTGGCCCCGGCATGATCTGGAGCTTTGTCATCGCCGGCTTCGTCTGCGCGGTGGCGGCACTGTGCTATTCGGAATTGGCCTCGATGGTGCCGGTTTCGGGTTCGGCCTATACCTACACCTACGCGGTGATGGGCGAACTGCTGGCATGGATGGTCGGTTGGGCGCTGATTCTCGAATACGCGGTGGCAGCCTCTGCCGTCTGCGTGGGCTGGTCAGGCTACTTCGTCGGGCTTTTGCGAGATTACGTGGGGCTTGAGATACCGCAAGCGCTGGCCAACGGGCCGTTTGCGGGTGGCGTGGTCAACCTGCCGGCGCTGGTGATCGGCCTGCTCGTGACTTGGCTGCTGATGATCGGCACCTCGGAAAGCGCCAAGGTCAACGCCGTGCTCGTCGCGATCAAGGTCGGCGCGCTGACACTGTTTGTCTTTGCCACGGTCAAGTACCTGAACAACGGGCCGAACTTCACCCCGTTCACCCCGAACGGCTGGGGCATCATCGGCGTTGGCGGCGCAGCGGCCTCGATCTTCTTTGCCTATGTCGGCTTTGACGCGGTCTCGACTGCGGCCGAGGAAACCAAGAACCCGCAGCGCAACGTGCCGATCGGCCTGATCGGCAGCCTTGCGATCTGCACGGTGTTCTACATCCTGGTTGCTGGCGGCGCGATCGGCGCGATCGGCGCGCAGCCTGTGGTCGGCCCAGCCGGCGAGGTTCTCGCTCCGGGTTCCACGGCGCTGGCAGAGCAGTGCTCCTCACTGCTTGCCTTGGGCAAGGAACCGCTTGCCTGTTCGAAGGAAGCGCTGGCGCACGTCCTCAAGGAAATCGGCTGGACCAAGCTGGGTGGCGTTATCGGCCTTGCTGCCGGTCTTGCTCTGCCTTCGGTCATTCTGATGATGCTGTTCGGCCAGACCCGCATCTTCTTCGTGATGGCGCGCGATGGCCTGCTGCCTGAAAAGCTTGCCACCATTCACCCCAAGTGGAAGACGCCGCACATCGTCACCGGCATTACCGGTGTTTTCGTCGCTGCTGCCGCTGCCTTCCTGCCGGTGGGCAAGCTGGCCGACATCTCGAACTCGGGCACGCTGTTCGCGTTCTTCATGGTCGCCATCGCGGTGCTCGTGCTGCGCCGGACCGAGCCGAACCGTCATCGCCCGTTCCGCACGCCGCTGATCTGGGTGACGGCGCCTCTCGCCATTGTCGGGACCTTCGCGCTTTATCTGCTGCTGCCGTTCGATGCGAAGATGGTGCTCCCGGTGTGGGGGGCGCTCGGCCTGGTGATCTATTTCGGCTACAGCCGCAGCCGCAGCCATGTTGGTCGTGGTCTGGTCGAAGTGCACGAGGAAGACGCCGACGTGCCGCCGCAGCCGGTGCCGCCGATCAACTGATCGAGGCAAGTTGGCAAAGAACAAGGGCCGCTCCTTTCGGGGCGGCCCTTTTCGTTCGGCTATATGCCAAAGCCTTACAGCTTGGTGTCGGTGTATCCGCCCTTGACGTCGTTGGTGACATCCATGCCAAGCGCCATCTTGGCCGTGCCGATGATGCCGAGGTCACCCGCCCAGATCGAAGCGTCACCAAGGTTCATGCGCATGAACAACAGGTTGGGAGCGTCCTTGCCGCCCGGAAACCAGGCCTCGACGAAGTTGTTCCAGTGCTTTTCCAGCACGGCACGGTCGGTTTCCTCGACCAGCACGCCATGGAAACGCGCGAAGACGTCATGGCCCTTGGAAGAGAACGTTGCGGTGGCACCGCCCATTGTGGCGAAGCGGTTGTCGCGGCTGGTGAAGAACCAGATCGCGCTGTTGGCGTCCTTGTCGAGCCGCGCGGTCATCGGCGCGGCCGAATCCGGATCGTCGTCAAGCTGAAGCATGACGTAAGGCGACGAGGACATCGCCTTCCAGAATTTTTCGCGGAGTTCTTCGGGGTTGCCCTGATCGTACTTCATAGCAGCAATGTCCTTTGCTTGTCGGCAGTTGCCTGATGAACGGAACCGAGCGGGTGAGGTTCCCCCCAGCTTTTTCCCCAAGGCTGTGCACATAAGGGAAAGGAAGCACGGATTGCGCGTTCCAAAAAATAGAACATAATAGGAACAAAGGAACGAATCGCATGATCGAACACACCCCTATCCGCGATCCTGTCGCGCTGGCTCCAGGCCTTGTGCGCGGTATCGGCGCATCCGACAGGACGCCCCGCTGGACACCGGGACTGGCGCTTGATTGCCCTCATGCCGAACTGTTTGCACCGGCCCGCGATGCCAGCGGGGCGGGTATGGCGCTGGCGCTTGCACGCGATGCCCTTCGCCAGCAACAGGCAGCTGCGGCGCCCGACCAGCGTCCCTTCCTCTGGGTGCAGGACAAGGCTGCATTGCGACTGTCGGGGCGGCCTTACCTGCCGGGTTTGCCCGCAGACTTGCGCCATCGCCTCATCCACGTAGCCGCTGCGACGCCCGAGGATGCCCTGTTCGCCCTGGAAGAAGGCCTGCGCTGCCGCGATCTCGCTTTCGTCATCGGTGAACTGGCAGGCAATCCCCGCGCGCTTGATTTCACCGCTTCGCGCCGCCTCAGCCTTGCGGCGGAGAAGCATGGGCTTCCGCTCTGGCTGGTCCGGCTCGACGCCCGGCGTGATCTCGGTGCAGCGCGAATGCGGTGGGAAGTCGCACCCGCACCTTCGCCACGTCCGCGCTGGAACGGTCATGCCCCCGGCAAACCGTCATGGCGCGCCGATCTTTTTCGAGCACACACCTTTCACCCCGGACAATGGACCTTGCGCGATGACGACGCTCTCCTCGTCGCCGAACCTGCTCTCCCAGAATCCCGGACGCCGGATCATGGCGATCTGGTGCACGGATCTGGCGATCGATCGCTGGCGACTGGCTGAAGGTCTCGCACGGGGCGAGGGGATCGATGCTGCCCCGCTCGCGCTGATCGAAGACACTGCACATGGTCCGCGCATTGCCGCAGCCAATGCGGCTGCCCTTGCCGCCGGCACCGCCCCGTCGATGCGGCTCACCGATGCGCGCACGCTCTGTCCAGCGCTTGCGGTCCGCCCCGCCGATGCCGCAGGTGATCTCGCCTTTCTGGAGAACCTTGCCCTGTGGGCACAACGCTGGGGGCCGTGGAGCGCGCTTGATCCGCCAGACGGTCTGCTCGTGGATACCAGCGGTGTGGCTCACCTGTTCGGCGGCGAGCGCGCGCTGATCGGCGATGTGCTGGGCTTGCTGGACAAGCGCGGCCTTGTCGCCCGCGCCGCACTTGCCCCCACGGCGGGCGCGGCCTGGGCGCTGGCGCGTTACGGGCCTGTGGCCGCGATCCAGCCTGCTGAAGCCGATCCACGCACCTTTCTCGCCGATCTGCCCGTTGCTGCATTGCGCCTCGATGCCGATGTGATCCTGCTTTTGCGCCGCCTGGGCCTGAAGCGCCTGGGCCAGATCGAGGGACTCACGCGCGAGAACCTTGCCCGCCGCTTCCGCAATCATCGCTCGGCAGCGGCAAATCCCCTGTTGCGGCTCGACCAGATCCTCGGCCTGCGGCCCGAGCCGCTGCTGCCAGTCGTCGGCGTGCCGGCTCCTATGGTCCAACGCCGGTTGATGGAACCGATCCGCCATCGCACCTTGCTCGATCAGGTAGTTGAAGATCTTGCCACCGACATGGCCCGCCTGCTCGAAGGACTGGGGCAGGGCGCGCGCCGTCTCGAGCTGGGGATGTGGAAGGTCGATGGCGAAGTCGTGGTGCGTCGGCTCGAAATGGCCGTCGCCTCACGCGATCCTGCGCATATCTGCCGCCTGTTCGCCGCGCGGCTCGATGATCTCGATGCCGGGTTCGGCATAGAACTCGTGCGTCTTCGTGCGTCCTGGGCCGAGCCCTTGCAGCTGTCCCAGGCCGATCTCGATGCGGCAGCCGAGCGCCATGGTACCAGCCTTGCCGCCTGCATCGACCGCTTGACTGTCCGCCTTGGTCCGGAAGCGGTACGGCGCCCCGTCGCGCATGGCAGCCACCTGCCTGAGCGCGCCCAGCGCTGGCAGCCGCCATTGGATGACTTGCCATCTTCACAAGAAGAATTGCATTTCCATCACAGGCCTATGAAACTGCTGGATAAACCTGAATCGGTTGCGGTGATATACGAGACGCCTGACGGTCTCCCGCGGCAGTTTCAATGGCGCGGCCAGCTGCATAAGGTTGCGCGTGCCGAAGGGCCTGAGCGCGTTGCGCCCGAATGGTGGCGCGAACGCTCCACCGTGCGTTTGCGCGATTACTACAGGATCGAGGACGAAGCCGGGCGGCGCTACTGGATCTACCGCCATGGCATGATCGGCGACGGGCGCGGTGGAGCCCCTGAATGGTTCATCCAGGGGCTCTTTGCATGAGAGATCAGACTGCCGGTGCGACGATGGTCTGCGCAGTCAGCGTATCAATGACTTCCTGCGGCATCGTTTCGGCAGGGCGGCCAGACAGGAAATCGAGCAGGTCATTGGTCAGCCGCTCGGTCTGCGTGGCAAACACGCCGTGCGGTTCGCCATCATATTCGATGAGCGTGGAATGCGGCACTGCCTTGGCCACCGCGCGCCCCGTCGCCTCGATTGGCACTGTGGCGTCCGAAGTACCATGGATGACAAGTGTAGGTACCCGGAACGAGGCAAGATCACCGCGGAAGTCGGTGGTGGCAAAGGCCTTGGCGGCGAGCAACGTCGGCCGCAGGCCCGCTTGCATGGCAGTGGCCCACGAAAGCTTCAGCGTCTCGTCGCTTACTGGCTTGCTCAGCATGCCCACGCCGTAAAAATCGCGGAAGAAGCCGGTGAAGAACTTTGCGCGATCCTCCAGCATGCCATCGGTCATTTCATCGAAGGTCGATTGCGGCACGCCTTCCGGGTTGTCGTCGGTCTTGAGCATGTAGGGCACGACCGAGGACACCAGCGCCACTCGTGAAACACCGCGTCCCCCATGCCGCGACATGTAGCGCGCGATCTCGCCGCCGCCCATCGAGAAGCCGACAAGGGCTGCGTTGTCGCTTGCATTCATTGCCGTCATGACGTCAGCCAGATCATCGGCAAAGGTATCGTAGTCATAGCCCTCTGAAGGCTGATCGGAACGCCCGAACCCGCGCCGGTCATAGGCAATGGCACGAAAGCCTGCATCGGCCAGCGCATTGCTCACCGGGTCCCAGCTGTCGCCCGACAGCGGCCAGCCGTGGATCAGCACCACCAGCGGGCCATCGCCCCACGACTTCGCAAATAGACGGGTCCCGTCGCGGGTCTCGATCATCGTCATCAAACTGTCTCCTCAGGCCCCACCCGTGTGACTTGCCAACGGCTCGTCCCGTTTCGCGTTCCTTCTCCCCGCCTGTCCACAGGTACGGGCTGGCGCATGGCATGCAAAGAACATATAAAGAACACATGTCGCAGCTTACTGTTCTTGAACGCCTCGAAATTCTGGCTGATGCTGCCAAGTACGATGCCTCCTGCGCCTCGTCGGGCACCACCAAGCGCAACAGCAAGGGTGGCAAAGGTATCGGATCGACCGAGGGCATGGGCATCTGCCACGCCTATGCGCCTGATGGTCGCTGCATCTCGCTGCTGAAGATCCTGCTGACCAACCATTGCGTGTTCGATTGCCATTACTGCGTGAACCGCAAGAGCTCGAACACCCGCCGCGCGCGCTTCACGCCGCAAGAGGTGGTGGACCTGACGCTGTCGTTCTATCGCCGCAACTATATCGAAGGTCTGTTCCTTTCTTCCGGCATCGTAAAAAGCTCCAGCCATACCATGGAGCAGTTGATAGAAGTTGCTCGTATCTTGCGGGAAGAACATGATTTTCGCGGCTATATCCACCTCAAGACTATCCCCGAGGCCGATCCCGAACTGGTTGCGCAGGCCGGGCTTTACGCTGACCGCGTCTCGATCAACGTCGAACTGCCAACGGTCGCCGGCCTTACCCGTCTCGCGCCTGACAAGTCAGCACCGCAGATCGAAGGTGCGATGGGATCGCTGAAAGAAGCGATCGTCGAGGCCAAGGACGCCCGCAAGCGCTTCCGCCATGCGCCGAAGTTCGCTCCCGCCGGCCAGTCCACGCAGATGATCGTCGGCGCCGATGCCGCTACCGATGCCGATATCGTCGGCCGGGCCAGCACGCTTTATGATCGCTTCCGCCTGCGCCGCGTCTATTACTCAGCCTTCAGCCCGATCCCTGATGCCAGTGCGGTCCTGCCGCTGAAGCGACCACCCTTGATGCGTGAACACCGGCTCTACCAGTCCGACTGGTTGATGCGCTTCTACGGTTTTGCGCCGCATGAGGTGCAGCAAGCTGCGGGTAGCGACGGCATGCTCCCTCTTGATGTCGATCCAAAGCTGGCTTGGGCGCTGCGCTTTCGTGGCGACTTCCCGGTCGATGTCAATCGGGCCCCGCGCGAGAAACTGCTGCGTGTGCCGGGGCTGGGGGTGAAGGCTGTCAACGCGCTCGTTGCCGCACGCCGCCAGCGCCGTCTGCGCCTTGCCGATGTTGGCAAGCTTACCGTCTCCATTGCCAAAGTGCGCCCATTCATCGTCACCGAGGACTGGCGTCCGATCATGCTGACCGACCGGGTGGATCTGCAAACCCTGCTGGTCCCTGCGGCCAAACCTGCGCAGATGGAACTCTTTGCATGAAGCCGTTCCGCGACATGCGGCTGTCCGGCGCTTTCCGCATCGAGCTAGCCGCTCCGGACGATTTCGAAGGTTGGCGCGATGCTGCCCGCCGCATGGTCCGTGCCGATGTGCCGCCGGACCGCATCACTTGGGAATCCCCGGCGGACCAAGGGGCGGACCTGTTTGCGCATGGCGGTCGCCGCCTGCCATCGCCGCCTGCCGATGCTCCGCAACCGCGCGTTTCCAGAGACTTTCTGCAGCTTGCGCAAAGCGTGATCCTGCATTCTGATTCCAAACGATTTTCTCTTCTCTATCGCGTGTTGTGGCGCCTGCAGTCATGCCCCCGACTGATGGAGGACAAGGCTGATGCCGACGTCCGTTCGATGGAGGATCTGGCGCGGCAGGTGCGGCGCGACATTCACAAGATGCGCGCCTTCGTCCGTTTCCGCAGCATGGAGGACGAAGGGATGGAGCGCTACGTGGCGTGGTTTGAGCCTGAGCACCATATCTTGCGCGCCAATGCCGGGTTTTTTGTACGCCGCTTCACCACGATGCAGTGGTCGATCCTTACCCCGCGCGGCACTCTGCATTGGGATGGCACAGCGCTGCAGGAAGGTCCGCCAGCGACCCGTGCCGATGCGCCCTCGGGTGATCCGGTCGAGGTACTATGGCGCAAGTATTATGCATCGATCTTCAACCCGGCGCGTTTGAAGGTCGGGGCGATGCTCAAGGAAATGCCCCGAAAGTACTGGAAGAACATGCCAGAAGCGGCACTCATTCCCGAGCTGATCGCAGGAGCGCAGGCACGCGAGGCACAGATGGTGAAGGCGGGCGAACACGACTTCGGCGATCGGCCGCAGAGTCTCGGTGCAATTGGCGAGGCGATTCTGGCCTGCCGCCGGTGCGAGATCGGCTGCAATGGCACGCGCGCAGTCATGGGCGAGGGGCCGTCTTCCGCGCCGCTGATGATCGTGGGAGAACAGCCTGGTGACAGCGAGGAGGAGCAGGGTCGCCCGTTCGTCGGCCCGGCAGGTCGCCTGCTGCACTCCCATCTCGAGGAAGCAGGCATTTCGGACGAGCGCACCTATGTCACCAACGCCGTAAAGCACTTCAAGTTCGTGCCCCGTGGCAAGCGTCGCCTGCACCAGAACCCGACGGCCAAGGAAATCGATGTGTGCCGGTGGTGGCTCGATGGCGAGCGGGTCATGGTCAAACCCCATCTTGTGCTTGCCTTGGGCGCAAGCGCGGCGCGCAGCCTTCTGGGCAAGACGGTAAGCGTGCAGAAGGTGCGGGGGGAGCCGCAAATGCTCGATGATGGCAGCGAGCTTTGGATCACCACGCATCCGAGCTACCTTTTGCGCCTGCAGGACAATGGGCGCGCAGAAGAAGAAATCAAGTTCGCCAACGACTTGCGCAAGGTAGCTGCCAGGCTTGCGGAACTTTCCGGCGCTGACTGATGCCCGAGCCTGCGCTGACGCCACCGCGGCGCCACGTCACACCTTCTGAAGGCAGGCCACCGCCGCCAGCGGCTTTTGTCGAACTTGGATTGGCCACCTGCTTTTCATTCCTGCGAGGCGCATCCGACGCGCGGGACCTGATCCTTGCGGCGCAGGCTCTGGGCTATGATGCGCTGGGCATTGCCGATGCCAACACCTTGGCTGGGGTGGTGCGCCTTCACACCGATGCAGAGGCGGTGAACATCCGCCCGATCATCGGATGCCGGATCGAAACGGTGGAAGGACTGGCATTCCTTGCCTATCCGCAAGATCGCGGAGCCTATGGCCGCTTGTGTCGCCTGATCTCGACGGGGCGGATGCAGACCCTCACAGGGGAGTGGCAAGCCAAGGGTGTCTGCCAGATCGATCTGGCAATGCTGGCGGAGCATGCTGAAGGCTTGCGCCTTGTCCTTGTTCCACCTGCCGATCTGGATCAGACATTTGCGTTGGAAACCGAAAGCAATGTCTATGCTTTTCTACGGGGGGAGGCAGCGGTTGCTCCACCGGTTTCCAACAGCATATCCCTGTCTTTTCCAGATCTTCTCCCCCGTCTTGTCCACAGTTTGCCGAGCATGCGTCATGTCGCTGCAAGCTACCTCTACGTTGGCGATGACATTGCCCGCATCGAGCGCCTGAACGCGCTGGCGCGGAGCAGCGGCCTTGGCCTGCTTGCGACCAATGAAGTGCTTTACGCCACGCCTGCACGCCGCCCGCTTCAGGATGTGATGACGGCCATCCGCCACAAGACGACTGTCGCAAAGGCGGGGCATTTGCTTGAACCCAACGCTGAACGGCATCTCAAGTCACCGGAAGAGATGGTCCGGCTGTTCGAACGTTGGCCCGATGCGATTGCGGCGACGCGCCAAGTGGCGGACTCCTGCCGGTTCAATCTCAGGGAACTGCGCTATGAGTATCCCGAGGAGATTTGCCCCGAAGGCCACGATCCGCAATCCTGGCTTGAGATGCAGACCTGGGAAGGGGCACGTGGTCGCTATTGCGGAGACGTGCCGGATGGCGTTGCCGAAACCTTGCGACGCGAACTTGAACTCATCGGGAAGCTGGATCTCGCAACCTACTTCCTGACTATCAAGGATATTGTTGATTTCGCGCGCAATTGTGATCCGCCGATCCTTTGCCAGGGACGTGGGTCAGCAGCCAACTCTGCAGTATGCTACTGCCTGGGCATCACCGCCGTCGATCCCGCAAAGCACGCCCTGCTCTTTGACCGTTTCATTTCCGAGGAGCGCAAGGAGCCCCCGGATATCGACGTCGATTTCGAGCATGAGCGGCGCGAAGAGGTCATTCAGTATATCTATCGCCGCTTCGGCCGAGCGCGAGCGGGGCTTTGCGCCACGGTCATCCATTATCGCCCGCGCATGGCGATCCGCGAAGTGGGCAAGGCGATGGGCCTTTCCGAGGACGTAACCGGCGCACTGGCGCGCACCGTCTGGGGTAGCTGGGGTACCGAAGTTGGGGAGCGGAACGTCAATGAAAGTGGCTTGGATGGCACCGATCCCTATCTCCGGCGGGTTATCACCATTGCTCAGCAAATGATTGGAATGCCTCGCCATCTCTCGCAGCATGTTGGGGGGTTCATCCTTACTCAGGGGCCTCTGACGGAGACAGTGCCGATAGGCAACGGCGCGATGGCCGATCGCAGCTTCATCGAATGGGACAAGGATGACATCGAGGCGCTCGGCATTCTCAAGGTCGATGTGCTGGCGCTCGGCATGCTCACCTGCATTCGCAAGTGCCTCGATCTGCTTGGCGCGCATCATGGACGGGACCTGACGCTGGCCACGGTCCCGCGTGAAGACCCGGCGGTCTACGATATGCTGTGCAAGGGTGATTCTCTTGGCGTGTTCCAGGTGGAAAGCCGGGCGCAGATGAACATGCTGCCGCGCTTGCGGCCGCGGCAGTTCTACGATCTCGTGATTCAGGTGGCCATCGTTCGTCCCGGCCCGATCCAGGGCGACATGGTCCATCCCTATCTGAAGCGGCGACGAGGGGAGGAGAAGGTCGAGATCCCCGCACCTGGCCCCGAACATGGCCCGGCAGATGAACTGAGTTCGATCCTCAACCGCACGCTGGGAGTGCCGATCTTCCAGGAGCAGGCGATGAAGATCGCGCTCGATGCGGCAAAATTCTCCAGCAAGGATGCCAACCGCCTGCGCAAGGCCATGGCGACCTTTCGTTCGCGCGGGATGGTGCACGAACTCGAGGATCTGATGGTCGGCCGCATGGTTCAGCGCGGCTACGATCCCGACTTCGCCGCGCGCTGTTTCAACCAGATCAAGGGCTTTGGCGAATACGGCTTTCCCGAGAGCCACGCCGCCAGCTTCGCTCATCTCGTCTACGTTTCGTCCTGGCTGAAGTGCCACTATCCCGCAGCATTCGCCTGCGCCTTGCTGAACTCGCAGCCGATGGGCTTTTATGCACCTGCCCAGATCGTGCGCGATGCAGCCCAGCATGGCGTGCCCGTACTGCCTGTCGATGTGAACCATTCGGATTGGGACTGTACGCTGGAGCAGGGCGGGCGTGCCCTCCGGCTCGGTCTGCGGCAGATTGACGGCTTCCCTGAGCACGCAGCCGCCATGCTGGTCGCGGCAAGGAGCGAGGGTGGGGCGTTCGGGGATGCGGCAAGTCTCAAGGAGCGGGCAGGGCTGTCACCTGCGCTGGTAGAGCGGCTTGCAGCCGCCGATGCTCTGGGATCGCTCGGTCTCTCGCGCAGGCAGGCGCTATGGGACGCGCGCAGCCTCGTCGCGCCGAAGGAACTGCCGCTGTTTGCCGCCATGACGTCACGCTCGGAGGGGGAAGAGCGCAGCCGCGCCATCTTGCCGATGATGCCCTTGTCCGAGGAGGTCGTTGCCGATTACCAGACGCATCGCCTGTCGTTGAAAGCCCACCCCATGGCATTCCTGCGACCGATGCTGGGGGAGCGTGGCTTTGTGCGCGCGGCAGATCTCAGAAACCACAAGTTTCGCGCCATGGTGCAGGTGGCCGGAGTGGTGCTGGTGCGCCAGCGCCCCGGCAGCGCAAAGGGCGTCTGCTTCATCACGCTCGAGGACGAGACCGGCGTGGTCAACCTGGTGATCTGGCCTGATCTCATGGAGAAGCAGCGCAAGGTCATCATGGGCTCCCGGCTCATGGAAGTGCGCGGGCGTGTGGAGTACGATGACGAGGTCATCCACGTCATCGCCATGCACCTGACCGACGCCAGTGTCAGCCTTGATGGACTTTCCGATGCCGACAGGCTGGTGCCGCCGATTGCGCGGGCTGACGAGTGCAACCGGCCAATCCCCGAAAGAGCCGGACCCGGTGCCCGCACGCACCCGCGTGACGTGCGGATCATCCCCAGGTCACGTGACTTTCACTAGGTCCGAAGCCGCTCGATTCCCTGGGCCAGCGCGACGTAGAGCTTGCCCATGTCGGAGGACAGCAACGTAACGCCCAGAGCGTTACCATCCCGTGTCGAAAGCAACTGGCGCAACATCGACTCGAAGTCATGGATGTAGCGGTTTACGTGTTCGCGGAATTCGCTCTCGGCTTCGTAATGTGCCTGCACAGCTTTGGCTTCGGCGTTTTCGAGCAACGTTACGGCACGACGGGTGAAGATCCCGCGGTCGCCACGCAGATACGATGCCCACGCGGTTTCCGACACGTCCGTCGACATCGCCTTTGCAATGTCGATTGCCGAGGAATTCAGCGATTCCGTGATCAGCGCAGCACGACGGGCAAAATCGTTGTCTACCTGCTCTTCGGCCTTTTCACGCACGCGACCGACGCGCGCTTCAAGATTGCCGGCCAGTTCATCGACCTTGGTCAACTGGTCACGCATCTGGATCGCAGTATCGCGACTTGCTGCCGCAGCAGCGTCGATTGCTTCTTCAAGCCTGCCGACAAGTTCGGCGGCGCGGCCCTGAAGCACTTTTGCAATTGCCGCGTTGCTCTGCTCGGCAAGGCGAGCGGCAAGCGCTTCAACCTCGCCAGCGGTGCTTTCACGCAAGGCATTCCCTGTTTCCGCCGCAGACTGCGACAGCTTGCCGATCGCACCGGACAGGCTCTCTTCGATGGCTGCCGAAAGAGCAGCGCTTTCGTTGCGGGTCTGGGCCAGCGTTTCACGCAAGGCAGACAGCCGCGCTTCGTGCTCTGCGGCATTGGCGGCGAGGCTCTTCTGCGCCTTGGCAAGCTCCTTCAGCGTATCTGCCACTTCGCTGCGTGCGGTGCCGACATTTTCGGCCAGCGTACGGCCGCCATCGCCCGCTTCGCGCAAGGTGTCGCGCAGGGTGAAGATGCGATCTTCCAGACCCTTCAGGCCGGCTTCTGTGCTGCGCAGGGCTTCGGGAATCTGGGTGCGCGTATGATCTCCGCCAGCCTGAATCAATTCAAGCAAGCGCACGGCCGACACGGTCAGTTCGCCAATCTGCAGGTCGGTGCCTGACAGGGCATGGCGCATTTCACCGAGTCGTCCGTTCAGATCGGCCATGGCGCGGTCGACGATCGAGGCCGTCTCCGCCCCTTGCTGCCCCGAACTTGCCAGCACTTGCGAGAACGCGCTGACTTTCTGCCCGATCTCCTCGCACCGCTCGGCCAGCCGCTGTGCTTCGGCAAGTTGCGTTCGGCGCTGCGCATCGATCGCCTGATCCAACTCTGCAAGCTTGACTGCCAGTGCTTCTGCTGCGTCTGCAGCAGCACTTTCCATGGCAGCGCGGCGATCGGCAATGGCGCCGTCGATCTCGGCAAGCCTGTGCTCGAGTGCATTTCGCTGCTCGGAAACACTAGCCTCGGTCGCGGCGCGCCGGCGCGACAGCTGATCGTCCACTTCGCGCCCCTGTGCCTCAAGCAAGGCTGTCAATGAACGGGCTGCATCCTCGAACCGTGCCAGACGGCTGGCGGCGTCGGCAAGCAGCGCTTCGTGGTCCTCGCCCAGCCGTGACATGACGGCACGCATGACCTCGCCATGCGCGGAAGAACGTTCCTCCCATTGGGAAAGTGCCGCCCGCTCGGCCGCTGCATGATCGTCGGCTTGTCTTGCGCTCTGGGTGGCAAGCGCCTCGAAGCGGCCCTCCGCAATGGTGGCAAGCGTCTCTGAGGCAATTGCAAGACTGTCGATCGCGGCATTCACGCGATCGCGGAACGAACCCACCTGGCGCTCGCTTGCGAGTCCGAACTCGTTCAGACGCTGGAAGCCGGAAACAAGCTCTTCAAGCTGCAGGTGCGCTGTGCGCCCAGCGTTGCCGATGTTGTTCGTCACGTCCTTGGCGGAATTGGCGATCACCGGCAGCTGGCCGCGCAACTTCTCCATATTGTCGAGAGCGGCGGCCGAAACGGTCTGTATCCTGTCGATCTGGGCACCATTCTGGCCCACGAGCTCGGCAAGGCGCGCGCTGCTGTCGCCCAGTCGCTCGACCGCCACGCGACCGAGCGAATCGAGATCGCGGCTTTGCGCGGCAATGAAATCCCGGGCGAGCGAAAGCTCGGTGTTTACTGATTGCAGGCGAAGTTCGAGCCGTTGCGACTCGACAGAAAGCGCATTTGCCATTTCCGCAAAGCGCCGCCCCTCACGCCTGCTCGTGCGCAGGCCCAACGAGAGTACCGCCAGGACCAGCACCACCGGCATCGACCACTGCGTGATCCACCACGCCCATTGGTCTGCGCTGATCGGCTGGCTTTGTCGCAGAATGACCAGCCAGACGAAGAGACCCGTCCAAGTGGCAATGACCAGGCCGGCACCGGCTGGCGCGATCCAGTTGCGCTTGTACGGAGCGGGCTCGCTCCATTCCTGGGCGCGCCATTGCGGTTCGGGCCTTGCGCCGCTTTCCCCGCTGGCGCCATGGTCGTCCGCCTGTTCGCGCGTCAGGGGCTCGCCCTGCGCAGTGGTTTCCGCTGCACCGTGTTCGGCGCTTCCGATTGGAATGATCCGTCGTCCCCCGTTCATGTGGGTGATATATCACGATTTGCGAAAAGCCATAAACCCTGCCTTAACGTTTCGGCGCATAGCCTTGTCGCATGGCCTACGAAGGTGCCTCTCTCGATGCCAACCTCGCCGCTGCTGCAGGACACGATCCCGAGCTTGTGCGGGAATTGCGCGCCGCCTTTCTCGAAAGTGCGACCTTGCAGGTAGACCTGTTGGGCAGGTCCAGATGCGATGGAAACTGGCAGGTTGCCGCAATGAGGCTCAAGGGTCTTGCCGCAAGCTTCCATGCCGACGGTCTGCTTCTCCTGGCAGAGGAGGCCCTTGAGGGCGTACCGGGAGATCCAGCGATCATCCGGCGTCTGCACACCATGCTTGGCGATCTCGCGATAAGCTGACGGACGAACCGACCGATAGGGCGTTGCCTGCCATTGCAACCGGCGACAAGTTGTCTCGCTGTCTTGGCAGTGCTGCCTACAGTCCCTACCATGCCCGCGACAGGAGATTTGGCCTTGCGGGTCGCAATACTATCGTTGATCGAACCTGCTGGCGAGGCAGGAGGCCTGCGCGGTTACCTGCCCATCGGCGGGCGATCGCTGTTGCGGCATCAGATCGGTCTGGCGCTGTCGCTCGGAGCAAAGCGGATCGTTGTCGTCGCCGAAGGCATCAGCGGCGCCCTCGTGTCCCTTCAGCACGTTGCGGAATCGGGTGGCGCCCAGTTTCACGTCATAGCGACTGCACGCGCGCTCGTGCCGCTGGTTGCACCCGAGGACGATGTGATTGTTCTGGGTGATGGTCTGCTGGTGTTGCCGACAGACTTCACCAGACTGATCGAGAGCGGGCCTGCGGTGCTGACCTTGCCAGTCGAGACGGCACTGGCGCTTGGCTACGAACGGATCGATATCAACCATGCCAGTGCAGGGGCCATGCGCTTGCCCGGGCGGATTGCGGCGGGGCTGGCCGAACTCCCGGCGGAATGGCATGTCCATTCCGCGCTGCTGCGTCTGGCGGTTCAGGCGCAGGTGCCAATGCGTTCCGTACCGGCGAACATGCTTGATGACGGGCGGTGGTCAATCGTGCGGACCGAAGCCGAGGCGCTCCCGGCGGAGCGGCGCTGGCTTGGGCTTCATACCCGCCCCACCGCTGATGAAAGCCTCGCTCCCGGGTCGAGACTGGGCTTGTTCCTGGTCCGCCGATATGGCCCTGCAATCCTCCATGCCGGCACTCGCCCGGCGATCGTGCTGATCGCTGCGGTCGTCGTCGGGCTGCTTGGCGTCGGTTCCGGCTGGCTTGGCCATGACGTGGCCGGCTTCCTGCTGCTGGGTGCTGCCTGGCTGATCGAGCGGTTTGCGAGCGTGCTGGCGAAAGTGGAGCGGGATTCGCTCCTTTCTTCCGGCATTGCGCGGCAAGGCTCGGAGATCTTCACCCTGCTGATAGACTTGGGGTTCGTGTCGATCGCGGCGTGGCGCAGCGACTTGCCTGCAGTGCCCGGGGTGCCGCCGGGGGCAACAGCCTTCGCGCCATTGCTTTTCGTCGGGGGCACGCGCCTTGTGCGACTTGCCTTGTCCGGACGCCGTTGGGCCGGCCTGCTCGACGACCGTCTGTTGCTTGGCCTCGGCCTCGCGATTGCAAGCGTCCTGTTGCCGTTCGACGTTGCCTTGGGCCTTGCTGTCCTTGCCTTGTTCGGCACCTGCCTGTTCACGCTGCAGTTTGCGGCGGGCGGGGCGGGCAAGCGGGATCAAGCCGCTGAAAGGCTGTCCTCGTCGCACTCGGGAGAGGGTTCGCCTAACTCCCGGTTAACCAGTGGGCGGTAAGAGCTTGGCATGGTATTGACGGCACGCGGCACCTTGGGCTTGGAAACGATCGAGACGCTTCTGCGTGATGATCTGCGGCATGCGGATCAGGCGATGGTGCACATGGGTCCGATCCTGCGCCACTTGCTGCAGAACGACGACAGTTCGATCTTCAACGACGAGATTGTTGCGCGGGTGCGCGGGATGCTGGCAGACCTCGCGCGCCAGCTTGTTCAGGCGCTCGGGGAATCCGCCGGACATCAGGACGCGGCAGCATGGGCGCGTCAAGCAGGGCCTGGCCTTTCCGACATGCTCGGTGCCAACCAGGCATTGCTGGCGCATCTCCACATGCTCGCAATCGAATGGCAGCTTTGCGAACGCATGCAGGGACGGCTGGGCATCGATCCTGTCCTGACTCCGTTGCTGCAGGATATCATCGCTGCAGCCGACCCCGATCTTGCCGCAAGAGGCATGAACCTCCTCGCCGCGCAGGCACGCTTCGGCCAGTCGATCCGCCGCATGCAGCTTCCCCTGCTCGAACTGCCGGGCGACCTTCACCACATCGCCCTGGTCACGATGCAGGCCTATGTCTCAGAAGATCCAGTGGGCGAAGAGGCGGCGCAGAATGCTGAGCGCTTGCTTCGCCAAAGCCGCGCCCGTCACGAATCTCGGCTTGAACTGCTGACGCATTCAGTCGGCGCCTTGGGGAGCGACAGGATCAGGACGCTCGATCTCCAACATGCCGGCGTTGCGCTGTTTCTGACCGGTCTGGCGATCAACGCCATGTTGACCAGAGAGATGGCAGTCATGTGCACGACGGATAGCCAGATGCCGCGGCTGGCGCTTTCGCTTGCTGCATCCGGACTGGGGCGTGAAGGCATCGCCATCACCTTTGCTGCCTTGCACCCCGACATCGCCCTGCCTGACGGTCTCGAAATGCTGGGCGCGGATCGTGCTGCCGGCATCCTCGAGTTGTCCGAGCGAAGCGGTAACTGAGATGGTGGCCGCGGGGCCGATACGCGCCCGGAGCGATGGCGCGGACCGTCTCGTTGAGGCGGATGAGATGCTTGCCGCCCTGCAGGTGCGCCTTGGCGGCAGTTATCCCGGCCTTGTCGCTATTCCTTCCCTGCTGGCTGTCGTGCGTCGCGCGCGCGTCAGCGGAGCCCGGCTCGATGCGCATCTGACGGTCGAAGACGCGGGGCAGCCCTTCGTGTTCGACGCATCCGTCTGTCCTGACGCGGACGGTACGGAAATTACCATTTCGGGCTGGCAACTGGCATCGCAAGCCTGGGACGGTGCGGAAAAGGACAGCGCCGACGAAGCTTTGCTGCGACAGCTGGCCGAAGCGCATGTCGTGCTTGATCGCGAACAGCGCATAATCGCCGGCTCGACCTTCGGCGGTGATCTCGCGCAGTTCGAGCAGGATTTGCGTGGCGGGTTCGGTCGTTACTGGACCGACGTCGTGTCGCTTGAGGGCAGCAGCCATCGCCAGCCGCTGCACTGGCGGCTGCTCGACGGAGTGGGACTGCGCGTACCGGGTTCGCACAGGACGTGGCGCGCATGTATCCTGCCACTGAAGGGCGGGGGCTTCGAATTGCTGCTGATTGCCGAAACCGTGCTCGCAGCTTCAGCGGACGAAGTGCAGTCCGGACCGCCGGCGCCTGTCTCTTCAGCCGGTGATTTCAAGGGCCTCCTTGGCCAGCGCCTCGCTCCTGCCTTGCGATTGCCGCTCAACCGCATCGTCGCTAACAGTGAATCGATCCGTACGCGCCTGGCTGGCCCGCTCGATCCGCAATATGTCGGCTATGCCGCCGACATCGCGCAAGCGGGGAGGCACCTTCTCTCACTGGTCGAGGATCTGGCAGATCTCGATACCGTGGAAGAGGAAAGCTTCCAGCCGGCAGTGGACGACATCGATCTGGTCGATTGCGCACGCCGGGCTGCAGGTATCCTGGGTATGCGCGCTCAGGAGAAGCACATTGCGCTCGTGCTTCCCGATGCGGCGATAACAGCGCCGGCCTGTGCCGAATTTCGCCGGGTCTTGCAGATATTGCTCAATCTGATCGGCAACGCCCTGCGGTACTCGCCGCAGGATACCACCGTGCGGGTCGAGGCAGGATCGGCGTCCGATCACGCCTGGATCTCAGTCATCGACGAGGGTGAGGGTATTCCGCCAAACCAGGTCGAGCAAGTGTTCGAAAAGTTCGAGCGTCTTGGACGCAGCGGCGACGGCGGCAGTGGCCTGGGCCTCTATATCTCCCGAAAGCTTGCCCGCGCGATGGGTGGCGAGCTTTCGGTAACTGCAGCGGATAACGGTGGCGCCCGCTTCACGCTGACGCTTCCCCTGCGGGGCGAGGACAAGCGCTCTGCGATCGGCTGATCGCGCTCTAAGGAACTAAGGGCGTTTGCCCGCACGCCAAAGCGCGAATACGCCGAGCAGCATCAGGCCAATCCCGATGTATGCCCACTGTGTCTGCGCGAGCATGAAGCTCGAGGCGGGCCACATGATCAGGCCAAGGCCCTGACCGGTCCACAACCCGCCCATGAGCAGGGCGACGATGCCGAAAATTCTCAAAACAGTCGTCATCGTCGCCCTCTCGTTTGCCTGTTGGCCGCTTAACGGTTGCTCAACGGCACATAGTCGCGCTGGGTCGGGCCGGTGTAAAGCTGGCGCGGACGACCGATCTTCTGGCCAGGATCGCTGATCATTTCATTCCACTGCGCCACCCAGCCGACAGTGCGGGCAAGGGCGAAGAGCACGGTGAACATCGTGGTCGGGAAGCCGATCGCATTCAGGATGATGCCCGAATAGAAGTCGACGTTCGGGAACAGCTTCTTCTCGATGAAGTAGGGATCGTTGAGCGCGATCTCTTCAAGGCGAAGTGCGGTTTCGAACAGCGGATCATTGACCTTGAGCGCGTCGAACACCTCGCGCACGGTCGACTGCATGACAGTCGCGCGCGGATCGTAGTTCTTGTAGACGCGATGGCCGAAGCCCATGAGGCGGAACGGATCGTTCTTGTCCTTCGCACGCTCAATATAGTGCGGGATCTTGTCGGGAGTCCCGATCTCCTTGAGCATGTTGAGCGCGGCCTCGTTCGCGCCGCCATGGGCAGGGCCCCACAGGCAGGCGATGCCCGCGGCGATGCAGGCGAACGGGTTGGCGCCCGAAGAGCCGGCAAGGCGCACGGTCGAGGTCGAAGCGTTCTGCTCGTGATCGGCATGGAGGATGAAGATGCGGTCCATCGCCTTTTCAACGGCAGGGATCACTTCATATTCCTCGGCCGGAACCCCGAAGGTCATCTTCAGGAAGTTGCCGGTATAGGACAGCTTGTTGTCCGGGTAGACGAAAGGCTGGCCGACCGAATACTTGTAGGCCATCGCAGCGATCGTCGGCATCTTGGCGATCAGGCGGTGCGAGCTAATCTTGCGATGGTTGGGATCGGCGATGTCGGTGCTGTCGTGATAGAACGCCGAAAGCGCGCCGACCACGCCGCACATGATGGCCATGGGGTGTGCGTCACGGCGGAAGCCGCGATAGAACGTGGCAAGCTGTTCGTGCAGCATTGTGTGCCGCGTGATCGTGCGGCTGAAATCTGCCAGTTCCTGGCTGCTCGGCAATTCGCCGTTCAGGAGCAGGTAGCTCACTTCCATGAACGACGAATGCTCGGCCAACTGGCCGATCGGATAGCCACGGTGAAGAAGAACGCCTTCGTCGCCATCGATATAGGTGATCGCGGAATCGCAGCTCGCCGTCGAGGTGAAGCCCGGATCGTAGGTGAACATGCCGGTCTGGCCATAGAGCTTGCGGATGTCGATGACGTCCGGCCCGATCGTGCCGCTCTTGACCGGCATTTCGATGGTCTTGCCATCCGCGGTCAAAGAAGCCTGATTATCGCTCACGCCTAAGCCCTCCTGTTTCTTGTGTCTTTCCAGATACCTGCTCGTGGTCAAGCCGCCTGATCGCGAATGCGCGCAAGCGACTCGTCCTTGCCGAGCAAGGCCAATACGTCGAAAATTCCCGGCGAGGTAGTCTGTCCCGTCAGGCTCGCGCGCAACGGTTGGGCAATCTTGCCCAAGCCTATCCCAAGCTCCTCGGCCATTTGCTTTACCGTGGCCTCGAGGCCCTCGGTTGTCCAGACGTTTTCGCCATCCAGACGCTCGGCCACTTTGGCCAGGATCGCGCGCGCATCTTCCGTCAGCAGTGCTGCAGCCTTCTCTGCCATCGCCAAGGGACGCTGCGCAATCAGGAACAACGCCCCTGCCGAAAGCTCGTTGAGATCTGCAGCCCGTACCTTCAGGACCGGCATCGCGCGGGTCAGCAGGTCGAGATCGCTGTCCGCGTCGAAAGCCGGCTCGGACTTGGCCACGCGCGGAGCGACCAGCGTCGCGAGCCGCGCATCGTCGGCTTCGCGAAGGTAGTGACCGTTGAGATTGAGCAGCTTCTTGAGATCGAAGCGCGACGCACCCTTGTTGACGTCTGCGATGTCGAACCATTCGACCGCCTGCTCGCGGCTGATGATCTCCTCGTCGCCGTGTCCCCAGCCCAGCCGCAGCAGGTAGTTGAAGACGGCTTCGGGCAACAGGCCCATCTCGTCACGATAGGCATCCACGCCCAGCGCGCCGTGGCGCTTGGACAGCTTTGCACCGTCGGCGCCGTGAATCAGCGGAATGTGCGCATAGATCGGGTCGGGCCAGCCACCCTCGATCGCATCCATGGCGCGCACGATCACCAGTTGGCGGAACGCGTTGTTGATGTGGTCATCGCCGCGGACAACGTGCGTGACGCCCATGTCATGGTCATCGACGACCACGGCAAGCATGTAGGTCGGCGTTCCGTCCGAACGCAGCACGATGAAATCATCAAGCTCGCTGTTCTGGACCGTGATAGAGCCCTGCACGCGGTCGGGGATGGTGGTTTCGCCTTCGCGCGGGGATTTCATGCGCACGACGTAGGACTGATCGGCAGGCCACTGGTCGGGCGTGGCATCGCGCCACTCGCTGTCGATGCGGAACGGGCGCCGTTCGGCCTGCGCCTTCTCGCGCCTTGCCGCGAGCTCCTCCTGGGTCAGGTAGCAGCGATAGGCATGGCCGGCGTCGAGCATCTGGTGAGCGACTTGCGCATGACGATCCGACCGTGCGAACTGGAACACGGGCGCCTCGTCACCGCCGAGGCCCAGCCAGTTCAGCCCGTCGAAGATCGCTTCGATAGCGGCATCGGTCGATCGCGCGCGGTCGGTATCCTCGATGCGCAGCAGGTACTTGCCGCCGTTGTGTCGGGCGTAGAGCCAGTTGAACAGCGCGGTGCGCGCGCCGCCAATATGCAGGAAACCGGTGGGTGAGGGGGCGAAGCGGGTTACGACCGGAGCATTTGCCGGTGATCCTGCAGAAACGGTGTCAGTGGCGCTTGCCATTGGCCGCGCTTTCCTTTGCTTTGATTGCCATGGCGTCCCCGGCAGCAGATGGACCTGCGGCAGATTATCCCGCCGCCGATGCCGGCTCTGTCCCGGTCGGACGCGCGCGGCATTGGGGCATCCGCGCCCGATTGTCCAGTATGGTTACGGCGGTCGAGACATTCCTCGATGCCCATCCCTTCGAAAGGGGATTGTGGCTCGTCGTTGCCTTCGCCGCAGGGATCGTGGCGTGGCTTGCCTTGCCGACGGCGACGGACTGGATCGCCTTCATCGCGCTCAGTGGCGGACTTGCGATTATCGCGATCGCGCTGGTGCCCGAACGCCGCTGGCCACACCTGCGCCTGGCCCTGTTCGGCCTTGGTGCCATGGCTGCCGCCGGCTCCGGCACGATCTGGGCTCGCTCGGCATTGGTTGGGCAGCCGGGGATTGACCGCCCGGTCGTGCTGACGATCGAGGGCAAATTGCTCGAACGGCGGGAAGAACCTGCAAAGGACAGGGTCAGGCTCGTGCTGCTCGCCCGGCTCACAGCCTCGCCGCAGCCAGTGCGCGTCAGAGTGAACCTGCCATCCACGCGCGATGACGCCTCTCTCGTCGAAGGTTCAATCGTCCGCTTGCGTGCACGACTGATGCCTCCGGCACCGCCGGTCCTCCCTGGCGCCTACGATTTCGCACGCGCCGCCTGGTTCGACGGGCTTGCCGCTTCAGGTTCAGTGTTGGGCAATGTCGTGGTGGTCCGCAAGGCAGGGGGGGAAACCACCGTCAGGAAAGTGCAGCGGCTGCTTGCCGTCCACGTGCGATCACAGCTTTCCGGAGCACCCGGCGCCATTGCGGCGGCGTTTGCCAGTGGAGATCGCGGCGCCATCGCCACGGCAGATGAAGATGCCATGCGCGACGCGGGATTGACCCACCTGCTCTCGATCAGCGGCCTGCACGTCAGCGCGTTGGTAGGCGCTGTCTATTTCATCGTCTCGCGCCTGCTGGCGGCATTTCCCTGGATCGCCCTGCGGATTCGCGTTCCGCTAGCTGCTGCGCTGGCAGGGGCGTTGGGTGGCATCGGCTACACAATCCTGACCGGCGCCGAGGTGCCGACGGTCCGCTCCTGCATAGGCGCACTGCTGGTCCTGGTTGCGCTGGCGCTTGGGCGCGACCCCCTGTCGTTGCGCATGGTCGCGGTCGGCGCGCTGATCGTTCTGGTCTTCTGGCCTGAAGCGGTATTCGGGCCGAGCTTCCAGATGAGCTTCGCTGCCGTTGTCGCGATCGTGGCCTTCCATTCCTCTGCGCCGGCACGCGGCTTTCTGGCTGGCGACAAACATGGTGCGATGATCGGTCTCGCTCGCTCACTGCTGCTGCTTCTGGCGACTGGCGTCGTCATCGAGACGGCGCTGATGCCGATCGGACTGTTTCACTTCCACCGCGCGGGCGTCTACGGATCGTTGGCCAACGTCTTTGCCATCCCGTTGACGACTTTCGTGACGATGCCTCTGATTGGCGTCGCCTTGATCCTGGACCTCGCAGGCGTCGGAGCGCCCGCATGGTGGCTGGTCGGCAAAAGCCTCGAAGTTCTCCTGTGGATCGCGCTCTTCGTTGCAACCAAGCCGGGCGCGGTGACTGCCCTTCCTGCATTTTCGCCGGTGTCTTTCGTCACCTTTGTAATGGGGATGCTCTGGCTCGCACTATGGTCGGGCAGGGTGCGTGCGTGGGGCGCCCTGCCGGCTCTCGCTGGCGTCGCGGCGATGATTGCAACACCAGCGCCGGACATACTGGTAACCGGGGATGGACAACACGTCGGGATCACCGGACAGGATCAGGACCTTATCCTTCTGCGGATGGGGCGCGGCGATTACATTCGCGATAACCTGCTCGAGATTGCGGGGATCAAGGACAATGCACGAGCGATCGACACCTGGCCGGGAGCCCGGTGTTCACCCGATTTCTGCGTGGCACGGGTGTACAGGAAAGGCAGAAGGTTTGCCGTCCTGCTATCGCGCAGCCGCGCCTATATCGACGAATTGGCCCTCGCTTCGGCATGTGAACGCGTCGACATCGTCATCTCGGACCGGCGGTTGCCTTTTTCCTGCCGCCCCCGCATCCTCAAGGCAGACCGTTCCCTGCTGGAAAGAACGGGCGGGCTCGCCATCTATCTTAAAACCGGTCAAGTGCGATCGGTTGCCGGGGGGCAAGGCCACCACGGCTGGTATCGCTGGCCTTCGACCGAGCATGGAAGCAGCCGGCAATCGCAGGGGATCGCGCCGGACATGCCAAAAACGGCAAACTGGCCCAAAACAAAGAAATCGGGCGCACCAAGGACCGCCTGACCCCCGCTGCGCCCGAATGGATTGGGCCATAACTGCCTGACGCCATGGGGCGTCAGTGATAGCGCCGCAGCAGCCCTGCAAGCTTGCCCTGGACGGCGACCTCGTCAGGACGATAGAACTGCGGGTCGTAAGCGGCGTTGGCCGGATCAAGGCGGATCATGCCCTTTTCCCGGTGAAGATACTTGAGCGTCGCTTCCTCGCCGCGGACCAGAGCGACGACGATCTCGCCGTCACGGGCCGTGTCCGTCTTGCGGACGAGAGCATAATCGCCATCGAAAATGCCGGCTTCGACCATCGAGTCACCCGAAACTTCAAGCGCGTAATGTTCACCCGCCCCAAGAAGCGCCGCAGGTACAGGAAGGGTTGCAGCCGTTTCCATGGCCTCGATCGGCATGCCGGCGGCAATCTTGCCGTGCAATGGAAGCTCAATGACATCGTTGGCGGGAGTTGGTGCGACCAGGGGGCGCGTGCCTGGCTTCAAGGCGGCGATGCCCGAGGGCTGCGCAACTTCAGCAGGGGCGGCCGCGCTCTTCTTCGCAAGGGCGCTGTCAGGCTGACGCAGCACTTCCAATGCGCGGGCGCGGTTAGGAAGCCGCCGGATAAAGCCCCGTTCCTCCAGCGCCGAAATCAGCCGGTGGACGCCAGACTTCGACTTCAGGTCGAGCGCTTCCTTCATCTCCTCGAAAGAAGGAGAAATGCCGGACTCTTCCAGGCGGACCTGAATGAAAGTGAGCAGTTCGTGCTGCTTGCGCGTCAACATTGGCGGTTCTCCGCAGGTGAACGAATGCGGAACGGATAAGCAACCAATTGCGACTCGTCAAGCGAATCCGCCGTTTTCGAGCAGGTAGATTGAAACTCGGTCGCCGACTGTCCTTGCCGGTGCGCCAGCTTCGCGCAGGACAAGCACATTGGCGCGCGCCAAAGGCGAAAGTGCGCCAGAATCCTGAAGGGAATCAAGCGTTACCTGATTACCGTTCCAGTAACCCCGAAGGAACTCGGTGCGCCCACCGCCCTTGGGCATCGGCGTAGCCAGGACGGATTGCAGCGGCTGGGGCAAGGGGACTGCCGCACCCGATGCCGCCCTCAGCAGTGGCAGCATGAACAGATGGGCCGTGACGAAGGCAGACGCGGGGTTCCCCGGCAAGCCCAACACTAGCTGCTGCCCGCGGGTTGCCACCAGCAGGGGTTTTCCGGGCTTGATCGCCACCCGCCAGAAGTCGAGCGATGCACCGATCGCCATGAGCGACGGCCGGACAAGGTCATGATCTCCCACCGAGGCGCCGCCACTGGTCACAATCACGTCAGCGTCCTCGGCATTCTCCAGTGCAGCGGTCAGCGCGCCAAGCTGGTCTGCAACGGGCCCCACATGACGAATGTCCACCGGCAAACTTGCGGCCATTGCGCAAAGCATCGGTCCATTGCTCGCCGGCAACTGGTGATGAGCGGTGGTCTGGCCGGGCGGCACAAGTTCATCGCCGCTGTCGATGACCGTGAGCTTCACGCGGCGATGCACAGGCAGATGCGCGTGACCGGCAGCAATGGCGAGGGCGATCTGCGCTGGCCCAATCCGCGTGCCTGCGGCAATCAACTCATCGTGCTCGGCAAAATCCATGCCGAGAGGGCGGATGTGACGTGGTGCGTGAAGTATCGCGTCTGCATTGACCGACACTTTGTCGCCATCGCGCTGTGCGTCTTCCTGCAGGACGACGGTATCGGCCCCTTGGGGCACTATCGCGCCTGTGCTGATCCGCGCAGCCTCACCAATCCCGATGACGCCGGAGAAGGGCCGGCCCGCGGCACTTTCTCCGATGACTTTCCAGGGGCCGGGGGCGTCGCTGCTGCGCAGGGCGTAGCCATCCATGGCGGAAAGCGGTGCCGCTGGCTGTGTCCTTCGTGCCAGGAGCGGCTCGGCAAGGAACTGGCCCAGGCATTCGCCAACCGAACGATGCTCGACCGGGAGGCGCGGGGCAAGCGCCAGCAATCGCACCTGGGCTTCTGCCAGTTGCAGTGGGGGCGTTTTCACTCGCCTTCCGCCGCACGCCAGAGGCCGGACTTTCCGCCTCGCTTCTCGATCAGCCTGACCGACTGGATCACCATGCCCTTGTCGAGAGCCTTGGCCATGTCATACACGGTCAACAGCGCGACGGTCACCGCCGTCAGCGCTTCCATCTCCACGCCCGTCCGGCCAGTCAGGCTCGCCGTTGCGGTGCAGACAATGCGCTGATCGCCAAATGCGAAGTCGATATTGACCGCATCGAGAGCCAGCGGATGGCACAGCGGGATGAGATCGCCTGTCTTCTTTGCGGCCAGTATGCCGGCAATTCGCGCAGGGCCGAGCACGTCACCCTTGGGAGCGTTGCCCGCCCGGATTGCCTCGAGCGTTTCGGCACGCATCGATATCGCCCCTTCGGCGATGGCAACGCGCTGCGTTTCGGGCTTGCCCCCGACATCCACCATGCGGGCGGTTCCGGCGCTATCGAGATGGGTCAGGTCATTCATCCCGAGGCCTCGTCGCAAGTGTGGGCAGCATACATGCAGAAGAGCGCTACGCTCCCTTGCTGGCCACCATTGCGGGGCCAGTGGGTTTGCGCCGCGATGGCCGACACGACCTGGCTATCCCTGCAGCAACGCCCGCGTCGCCGCTTCGACATCGGGCTGGCGCATCAGGCTTTCGCCGACAAGAAAAGTGCGCGCGCCGCAGCTTGAAAGCCGCAACAGGTCGGCGTGCGCATTGATGCCGCTTTCGGCAACAAGGAGCGTGCCTTCAGGCGCGAGAGGCGCAAGGCGCTCGGTGTTGCCGAGATCCGTCACGAAACGCTTGAGGTCGCGGTTGTTGATGCCGATCAGGCGCGAACGCAACCGCGATGCGCGCTCCATTTCGGCCTCGTCATGCACCTCGACGAGAGCGTCCATGCCCAGTTCCAGCGCAGCGGCTTCGATTTCGGCCATCTGCTGGTCGGAGAGCGCCGCTACGATGATCAGGATCGCGTCTGCGCCGATTGCGCGCGCTTCGGCGCATTGCCACGGATCGACCATGAAGTCCTTGCGGATGACCGGCAATTCACAAGCGGCCCGTGCCTCGACGAGGTAGTCCTCATGGCCCTGAAAATAGGGTGCGTCGGTGAGGACGGAAAGGCAGGTCGCGCCCCCGGCCGCATAGGCGCGGGCGTGGTCCGCCGGACGGAAGTCAGGGCGGATCAGACCCTTCGAGGGACTGGCCTTCTTGATCTCGGCAATCAGGGCAAACCCGTCGGCAGACTTCCTGCGCAAGGCGGCCTCGAAGCCGCGCGGCGCGGTTTGCCGGCCTGTGCGCGAGGCGAGTTCCTGCACGGGAAATTGGGCCTTGCGCGCCGCGACTTCATCACGCTTGGTATTGCAGATTTCGGTGAGCTTGTCGGTCATGGT
Source organism: Novosphingobium sp. B1 (assembly GCF_900176395.1). Taxonomy (GTDB): domain Bacteria; phylum Pseudomonadota; class Alphaproteobacteria; order Sphingomonadales; family Sphingomonadaceae; genus Novosphingobium. Next base: position 228,450 of record NZ_FWXL01000001.1, read on the forward strand.
CCTCACCCTTTGCCGCCCGCTTCGCGGGAAGTCGAGAGGCGTGTTGCAACATTGTCGTGCCGCAGGCGATCGGGCGAAATCACTTCAGCGCCGCGATCCAGCAATTGAGCAGCGCGTTGGCCAGGCCCTTGTCGATCGCTTCGGCGGCCTCCTCGATGCCATCGCGCCAATCCTCGACTTCGCCCGCAATGATCAGCGCGGCGGCGGCATTGAACAGGACGGCATCGCGATAGGGGCCTTCCTCGCCCTGCAGCAGGGCACGCAAGGCCTTTGCATTGTAGGACGCATCTCCGCCGCGCAGCGCTTCAACGGGGGCATTGGGCAGGCCTGCCTGGGTCGGATTGATCCGGCGCATCTGCACTTCGCCGTCGCGTACATCGGCCAATTCGTTGCCGCCGGCCAGGCTGAGCTCGTCGAGGCCCTCGTCGCCCGAGATGACCATGCTGTGGTCGGTGCCAAGCCGGCGGATGGCTTCGGCATAGATCGGGACGTAGGCCGGCCGTGCGATGCCGACGAGTTGTCGCCGCACGCCGGCCGGATTGGCAAGCGGGCCCATCAGGTTGAAGATCGTCCGCCGGCCCAGCGCCTTGCGGATCGGCATGATCCGGCCCATCGAGGGATGGTGGCGCGCGGCAAAGAGGAAGCAGATGCCAAGGTCGCCAAGCGTGTATTCGGCGGTCTCTGCCGCGCGATCGAGGTCGAGGCCGAGTGCTTCGAGCGTATCGGCGGCACCGGCCTTCGAACTGGCGGCGCGATTGCCGTGCTTTGCCACAGGTACGCCGCAAGCGGCAACGACGAGGCTGACCGCCGTGGAAACATTCAGCGTATGGTGTCCGTCGCCACCGGTACCGCACACATCGATGGCATTGGCTGGCGCACTGATCGGTATCATCCGGGCGCGCATGGCCCGGGCCGCGCCCGCGATCTCGCTGGCCGTTTCGCCGCGGTCCGAAAGATCGGTCAGGAACTGCGCGATGGCCGCGTCGGAAACGGAGCCATCGAGGATCGCGGCAAATGCGGCTTCGGCTTCTGCTTCATCGAGCGGATGCGTGACGTCAGGCAGGATCATGCGGGCAGCGGGTTGGTCTTGATACCACACAGCTTGAGGAAGTTCGCGACCATTGCGTGGCCATGCTCGGTGGCGATGCTTTCGGGGTGGAACTGCACGCCGTGGATCGGCAGCGAGGTGTGGCGAAAGCCCATGACGTGCGTATCGTCGGAATGGGCGTTGACGGTGAGGCAGTCGGGAATATCGGTCACGATCAGCGAGTGATAGCGCGTGGCGATGAAGGGCGAGGGCAGGCCCTCGAAAACGCCGGTGCCGTCATGGGTGACCGGCGAGGTCTTCCCATGCATCAACCCGCCGCGCACGACCTTGCCGCCGAAGTACTGCCCGATCGACTGGTGCCCGAGGCACACGCCAAGCAGCGGCACGTTCGCATCCGCCGCCGCGCCAACGAGATCGAGGCTGACACCCGCCTCGTTGGGCGTGCACGGACCGGGCGAAAGCAGGAACCCCTGCGCGCCCGTCTTGATCGCCTGATCGGCGGTAAGCGCATCGTTGCGCACGACCTCAACTTCCGCGCCCATCTCCATCAGGTAATGGACGAGGTTCCAGGTGAAGCTGTCGTAGTTGTCGATGACTAGGATCATATCAGACCTTCGATAGCCCCCGTTTCAGCCCGGCGGTAGCGAGGCATTGCTTGAGATCAGTCAAAATTTCTTCGCCTAGCTGTGCCTTGGGAAGGCAAAAGAAGGTAATGCTTGTCTTTTCCAGCACGAGTAGACGCTCACTTTCCATCCAGCTTTTCAAATGGGACCAAGGGAGGTTGGAGGTCTCGAACTCTCCCTCAGCGCTCATTCCTTGCGCATCGAAGCTGAACGCATACGGCGCGCTTGCCGATGGTTGTTCGGCATAGAGCTTCCGTGCACTGCGTGGGATGCACCACAGCAACCAAAGGCGTATTCCAACGTACGCGCAAAGTCCGACCGTCAACCCCATGATCAGGCAAACAAACAACGTCTGCATGGTGAGGCCGTTATCCGCAACTTCTCCGAACGAGATGATCACCGCGTAAAGGATGGCGGTCAAAGCGATGAAGCGAGCAGAAGCAGCAACAGTCCATCTGCTACGAATTCGCAATCGGTTAGCTTCGAGGTAGTCCTCATAGCTCATGGTGATGGTGACTTTTCGGCTCACTGACCATACCCTGGCTCACTCGCAACCCGCACGGCCTCTCGCGCCGCTGCAAACAATGCGCCGGACTTAAGTTCGCACTCGCGCTGCTCGTATTCGGGGTTGCTGTCGGCGACGATGCCGGCGCCTGCCTGCGCATGGAGAACGCCGTCCTTGATCACGCCGGTGCGCAGAACGATGCAACTGTCGACCGAGCCGTCGGGCGCGAAATAGCCGACGCCGCCCGCATAGGCGCCGCGTGTTTCGGGCTCGAGTTCGGCGATGATCTCGCAGGCACGCACCTTGGGTGCACCGCTGACGGTCCCGGCAGGGAAACCGGCGAAAAGCGCGTCCACGCTGTCGGCTCGCGCCGTGTCGAGCTGGCCAACCACGTTCGAGACGATGTGCATGACGTGGCTGTAACGTTCGACAGTGTAGCTTTCCGTCACCCTTACCGTGCCGGCTTTCGCTACGCGACCGACGTCATTGCGGCCAAGGTCAAGCAGCATCAGGTGTTCTGCGCGTTCCTTTGGATCGGCAAGCAGCGATTCCTCGTTGGCGCGGTCTTCTTCTGCCGTCTTGCCGCGCGGGCGCGTACCGGCGATGGGACGGATAGTTACCTCGCCATCGCGGATGCGGACCAGGATTTCCGGGCTTGATCCTGTCAATGCAAAGCCCGGCATGTCGAGGAAGTAGAGGAACGGCGAGGGGTTGATGCGACGCAGTGCGCGGTAGAGCGCGATCGGCGGCAGCGGGAAGGGCGCGGTGAAGCGCTGTGCCAGCACGACCTGAAAGATATCGCCCGCTTCGATGTAATCCTTCGCTCGGGTGACCATCTTCGCATAATCTGCCGCCGGCATGACCGGCTGCGGGGCAACGTTAACTGTTTCGGGCAAACGCACGTCGCTGGGCACCGGGTCGGACAGCTTGCGCAGGGCATTGTCGATCCGCTCGGCTGCCGCTTCCAGCAGCCTTTCAGGCGTCCCGCCTTCGGCCCAGACCGGAGCAATCGCAAAGAGTTCGTCGGAAAGGCGATCGAAAACCAGGACGACGGTGGGACGGGTGAACAGCATGTCTGGCAAGACAAGCTCGCTTTGCTGCGCGCGCGGCAGCTTTTCGACAAGACCGATCGTTTCGTATCCGAAATAGCCGACAAGGCAGGCCAGCGCCGAGGGCAGGGCGGCAGGCACGTCGATGCGGCATGAGGCAACCAGTGCCCGCAATTCATCGAGCGCATTGCCCGGTAGCCCGGCAAAGGACGTGCGGTTGAACTGCCAGGCCCGATTGATCTGCGCAGCGTCGCCGGTTGCCCGGAAGACGAGGTCCGGATCTATCCCGAGCAGGCTGTAGCGCCCACGAACTTCACCGCCCTGAACCGACTCCAGCAGAAAATCTCCGCGGCCCGGCTCCATCAGCTTGAGCGCGGCACCGACCGGCGTTTCGGTATCGACGATCAGCTTGCGCCACACCAGCGCGGACTTCCCGGCGGAAAGCTGGCTTAGCGCTGCCTCGTGATTATCGGGAAGCGCGGATTCGGTCTGGGCGAGCAGGGACGTCATGCTGTTGCTGTCTTGGCTTTCGGGCTTTTGACCTACTGGGCGTTCGAACCGGTCAACTGGTTGCGGACCGCACGGATACCGGCTTCATTGCGTTCGACACCGACGTCCTTGCGGATCGCGAGGCGGAGTTGCTCGGCATATTCGCCGCCAACCGTTTCGGACATCTCACGCGCCACTTGCGTGAAGATCGGATCACCGCGCTTCACTTCGCCGAGATTGATCTCCTTAAGGTTGACCACATACCAGCCGGCCTTGTCGGGTCCTTCCAAGCGCTTCGTGGAATTCTTTGCCATGGCAAAGAGCAGCGCCAGCGGCGGCGGGACCTTGTCCTGCATCTGGTTCAGCGCCTGGCGGGGGAGATCGACGGGCTGCACCGGGGGCAACGCCGCACCAGCGGCTTTCATGGCATCGGCTACCGAGGCGCCCTTGCCAAGCGCGGCAAGGATCTTGTCAGCAGCGGCGCGTGCCTTTTCCGAACCCTGGCGCACGGCCCAGTCCCGCGCGACAGTTGCGCGGATCTGGTCGAGCGGCGCCGCGGTGGCTGCCGTCAACTGGCCAACGTCATAGATCGCGAACTTTTCGCCGGGCTTGATCTCGGCAAGCTGTGCTTCGCCTTCGCGCTCCATGGCAAAGGCGGCAGGGACGAGCGGAGCCAGCTCAGGCGCGATCTTTTCGCCGGCCTTTCCGAACACGCTGCCGTCGGCAACCAGCGATTGGGTCGAGGCGACGGTCAGCCCGAGCGATTTGGCGATATCGGCAAGGCCTGTTCCATTGTCGATCTGCTGTTCGACTTGCGCTGCCACGTCGGACAAGGCCGCCCGGCGCTTTTCCAGCGTAAGCGCTGCCGTGATTTCACCACGTGCCTGATCGAGCGTCTTGCCGGGGTTGCGCTTGATCGCGTCAACCTTGACGACGTGCCAGCCCAGGCCGGATTTTGCCGGCGTGGCCAGTGCGCCGGACGCGGCTGCAAAGGCAGCGTCGGACACGGACTTCGACGTCTGGTTGGCGAGGTTGTCGCGGGTCTGATCGGTCAGCTTGCTTGCGACCAGACCCTTGGTGCGGGCGACCGCATCGAGCGATCCACTGGTGCCGGCTTCAGCTGCCAGCGCCTTGGCGGCGGCTTCCGTGGGCACGATGATCTGCGTGATCGAGCGCTGCTCCGAAGGCGCATAGACTGCAGAATTGAGCTTGTAGCGATTGGCGATCTCGGCTTCCGTCGGCGCTGCCACCGTCTTCAGCGAGGCTTCCTCGACGATGACGTAACGGATCGTCCGCCGCTCGGGCTGCATGTAGCGAGCCTTGTTGGCGTTGTAGAAGGCGCCAAGCGTGGCGGCATCGGGCGGCGAGGCCGGTGCGAATGCCAGCGACGGCACCGAGATGATCGAGCCGACGCGCCGCTCGGTCAGCAGGGCAGAGTAGCGCTGCACGGCTTCGCCCGCCATCTGCGCACCGAACGCAGCGGGAAGAAGGAGCTGGCGGGCGATCAGGCCCTGGCCCAGGTCCTTGCGAACCTGCCGGTCATCGAGCCCGCGCTGGGCGAGGAGCTGTTCGTACGCGCTCTGGCTGAACTTGCCATCAGGCCCCTGGAAGGCCGGGATCTTCACAATTTCGCTGTCGATCAGGCGATTGCTCGAGGACATGCCATGGTCCTGCGCCCATTCGCCCATGGCGAGGCGATCGGTAAGTCCGCCGAGCACCGTGTCGAGACCACCGGCGTCGAGGAACTGCTTCATCGTCAAGCCGGGCTGCTTCTGGCGCTCCTGCTCGAATGCATTGGTCACCGCCTTGCCCAGTTCGGCCGTGCCAAGCCGCTCGGAGCCGACCTTCGCGGCGCGATCGCCTCCGGCAACTCCGCCAAATCCGCTGCCGGTGACATCGGCGCTGGCAAAGGCCAGAGCGATCAGTCCAAGGAATACCAGCGCAATGGCAATGCCGATGCGCGACTTGAGGAAGGAGCGAAAGAAACCGAGCATTTGCGGGTGTGCGTCTCTTTTCGGGGCGTCCGGAACCATGGGAGCGGAGGCCTGTTTGTCAATCGCGCGCAGCCTTAGGAGCCAAACACGTTTATCGCAATGCCTGCCTGAACCGACGCGACAGAGACTGGGAGGTTCGCGTCACGGGAACTGCGGCATTTTTCAGGAAATGCGATCAGGCGTTTTGCAAAACTGCGTCGGCTTTGATAGCCGCCGCGACAAGGCTGCCCGGGTGCGGCCCACAACATGTGATGATTCAGGGTAATTGCAGGGGAAATGGCCAAGATGCCAAACCGTCCGTACGTAGTCGGAAACTGGAAGATGAACGGAAGCCGCGCCATGTTGGCCGAAGCTCGCGCCATTGACCGGGCAGCGGGGCGTTATCCCGACGTGCAGGTGGCGCTGGCGCCGCCCTTCACCATGATCGGCGCCATCCGCGAGGCCGTTTCGGCCATGGGTGTGGGCGGGCAGGATTGCCACTTCCAGGCCAAGGGTGCGCACACCGGCGATGTCTCGGCGTCGATGCTGGTCGATAGCGGAGCCGACTTCGTGATTCTGGGGCACAGCGAACGCCGCAAGGATCATGGCGAGAGCGATCAACTGGTCCGGGCAAAGGCTGAAGCAGCGGTCGCTGCGGGTCTTGGCGTGATCGTGTGTGTCGGCGAGACGCTGGAAGAGCGTGACGCTGGCGGAGCCGAAAGCGTGGTATCGGGTCAGGTCGACGGCTCGCTTCCGCAAGGCGAGAACATCGGTGATGCTGTTGCTGGAGGCAGGGTCTCAGTGGCGTACGAGCCGGTCTGGGCGATTGGCACGGGCCGCGTTGCCGACGTTCCGGATGTGGTGGCCATGCACGCCGCGATCCGGGCCCGTATCATCGCTCTTTACGGTGAGAACGGCCAGAAGGTGCGCATCCTTTATGGTGGCTCGGTGAATGCCGGCAATGCCGCCGACCTGCTTTCAGCCGCCGGTGTGGATGGCGCGCTGGTCGGGGGGGCAAGTCTGACGGCTGATGCGTTCCTGCCGATCATCGCGGCGGCGGGCAACGGCGAGGCCTGACGTGCGTCAGGCTGAAGGTCAGCCATAGGTCGGACCCAGGTCAGCCCCAGGTGGGAACAAGGTCCTGGCTGTCCGGCGCAAGGCTCAGCGGGTGAAACGGCGGGTTGCTTCTGCGTCGTCGCGCGCCTACATGGCCGGAAAGTTCCAGACGCTCTTGCGTCGAAGGTAGAGATTTCATGTCGCTGTTCATCTTCCTCACCGTAGTCCAGGCGATCGTCGCGGCGCTGCTTGTCGTCGTGATTCTCATGCAGAAGTCCGAAGGTGGCGGCCTTGGCGTGGGCGGAAGTCCGGCGGGCTTCATGTCTGCACGCGGTGCAGCCGATTTCATGACGCGGGCGACAACCGTCCTTGCAAGCCTGTTCGTTCTGCTCAGCATCGCCCTTGCGGCGCTTGCCGTCGGAACGACGTCGGGTCGCGAGATCGATACGTCGCTGCAGCGCAACACTCCGGTGCAGAACGCGCCTGCGGCCGATCCGCTGGCGCCTGCGCAGGCTCCGGCCGGGCAGCAGGCTCCGGCGGCACCTGCCGCTGCTCCGGCAAACGATCCGCTCAAGGGAGCGGCCGGACAGTAATTCCACTAACGACGAGGCGTCGTGCCACCCGCGGCCGCATGGTCGTGGGGTGGCTTTCGCTTTGCCGGAAAATCGCAGGCTGTGGATTGCGGCGAAGATTGCAGCCGTAACCGCTTGCCTATGTGCAACCTCTGACGCTAAGGCCCGAATCCCATGGCGCGGTACATTTTTATCACCGGCGGCGTGGTCTCCTCGCTCGGCAAAGGACTCATGGCAGCAAGCCTCGCGGCGCTGCTTCAGGCGCGCGGCTATCGCGTGCGCATCCGCAAGTTCGACCCCTACCTCAATGTCGATCCGGGCACGATGAGCCCGTATCAGCACGGCGAGGTCTATGTCACCGATGACGGGGCCGAGACCGATCTCGATCTGGGGCACTACGAACGCTTCACCGGCGTATCGGCCCGACAGGCCGACAACATCACTTCGGGTCGCATCTATCGCGACATCATCGCCAAGGAGCGCCGCGGCGACTATCTTGGCGCCACCGTGCAGGTGATCCCGCACGTGACCGACGCGATCAAGGACTTCGCGCAGGCCGAGACCGAGGACCTGGATTTCGTGTTGTGCGAGATCGGCGGTACGGTTGGTGACATCGAGGGCCTGCCGTTCATCGAGGCGCTGCGCCAGATGCACAACGAGCTCGATCGCGACCAGACCTGCTTCGTGCACGTGACTCTGGTGCCCTACATTGCGGCGGCAGGCGAACTGAAGACCAAGCCGACCCAGCATTCGGTACGCGAGCTGACCGGGCTGGGCATCCAGCCCGACATCCTGCTCTGCCGCTGCGAAAAGCCGCTTCCCGAAAGCGAGCGCGCAAAGATCGCCCAGTTCTGCAACGTCCGCAAATCTGCCGTCATTCCCGCCCTCGATGCCAAGAGCATCTATGCAGTGCCACTGCAGTATCACGCCGAAGGTCTGGACAGCGAAGTCCTGCGCCACTTCGGTCTGACGGCGCCTGCGCCCGACCTTTCGCGCTGGGATGACATCGTTGATCGTCACCAAAATCCCGAAGGCGAGGTGACGATTGGCGTGGTCGGCAAGTACGTCGGCCTGCAGGATGCCTACAAGTCGCTCAACGAAGCGCTTGTCCACGGCGGCATGGCCAACCGGGTCAAGGTTCGGATCAAGTGGCTCGACGCGGAACTGTTCGAGCAGGACGACGCGGAAATCGCGGCGCACCTTGAGCCGATGCACGGCATTCTCGTGCCCGGTGGCTTCGGCGAGCGCGGGACGGAAGGCAAGATTGCCTCGGTCCGTTTCGCCCGCGAGCGTGGTGTCCCGTTCTTTGGCATTTGCCTCGGAATGCAGATGGCGTGCATCGAAGGCGCGCGCAATACCGCTGGCATCGCCAACGCATCGTCGACCGAGTTCGGCCCGACCGACGAGCCGGTGGTTGGCATCATCACCGAATGGATGACGTCCGAAGGGCTGGAAAAGCGGTCCGAAGGTGGTGACCTTGGCGGGACAATGCGCCTTGGAGCCTATGATGCCAAGCTCGCCGGCAACAGCCATGTCGCCAACCTCTATGGTGCGAGCGAGATCAGCGAACGTCACCGCCATCGCTACGAGGTGAACGTTGCCTACAAGGACCGTCTCGAGAAGGGCGGACTGGTCTTCTCGGGCATGTCGCCCGACGGGCTCCTGCCAGAGATTGTCGAGCGTCCGGACCATCCGTGGTTCATCGGCGTGCAGTTCCATCCGGAACTCAAGAGCCGTCCGTTCGAGCCTCATCCCCTGTTTGCCGGCTTCATTGCCGCTGCAGTCAAGCAGGCCCGTCTGGTTTAAGACACGTTAAAGGGGCTGGTCAGCACCCGGTTTCCTTGATTATCTGCGGGCTGGATCTGCTTCGCGGATAATCGGGGGGACGACAATGGATGCTGCCAAGCTGGCCGAAGCGTTGACGGCGCATAGTCTGTTCGCCGATTGCGAGCAGGGAGAGTTGTCCGATATCATCGCCCGCGGGCAGGTGCGCCAATTCAAGCCGGGTCAGGAGCTCATGGCCCAGGGCGAGGAGGGCAAGACCCTCTATATCGTCCTCAAGGGACTCGCCCGGGTCAGCATGGTTGCTGCCAATGGGCGCGAGATCATACTCGATTATGCCGAGCCCGGACATGTGCTGGGCGAGATCGCGTTTCTCGATGGCGGCGATCGCACGGCGACGGTCGAGGCGATCGAACCTGTCGAGGCTCTGGTGCTGACGCGAGGCGCGTTTGCCGACATCATCGAGAAGCACAAGGGCTTGTCGCTGCGCCTGCTCAAGGCGATGGCGCGGCGCCTGCGCCAGAACAATGCCGTGATCGAGGCAGACCGCGCCTATACGTCTGGCCCCCGGCTTGCGCGTTTCCTGCTGCGCTTGATGATGAGCGATGCTGCCGATGCAACAAACCAGTTGAAGCTGGCGCTAAGCCAGGGGGAACTGGGCAACTTCGCCGGCATGTCGCGCGAGCAGATCAATCGCCAGCTTTCGGCCTGGGCCGATAACGGGATCGTGGCGCTCAAGAGTGGGCGGGTGACCATCCTCGATAGAGAAGCTCTGGTCGATGTGGCCGAGGCCTGGTGAAATGAGGCGCTGAAACGAAAAGGGGCGGACCGTGCGGTCCGCCCCCGTTCAGCCGTTCGGTGGAATGCGTCAGGCAGCGGCGGTCGTATCGCCGTCGATCACCTTGAGCGCGGTCTGTCCGCCGATCAGCACTTTCTTGGGCTTCATCGCCTCGGGCACTTCGCGCACGAGGTCGATCGTGAGCAAGCCGTCGGCAAGGTCAGCTGCCTCGACGCGGACGAAATCAGCCAGCTCGAAGCGGCGTTCGAACCCGCGATTGGCGATGCCGACATGGAGATACTCGCGCTCTTGCGGATCAGGGCGCTGGCCCTTGACCACGAGCAGGTTCTGCTGGGCGGTAATGTCGATATCCTCGGCCTTGAAGCCGGCGACTGCAAGCGTGATGCGATAGGCATCTTCGCCGCTACGCTCGATGTTGAAGGGAGGGTAGTTGTCACCTCCATTGGCGCGGGCCTGGCGTTCGAGCAGGTCGAACAGGCGGTCAAAGCCCACGGTGGTGCGGCGATAGGGAGTGAAGTCAAAACGGTTCATGGCAATATCCTCGATAAGAGCAATCTGCACTTGCCTTCGCGAGCCCGGAACCCGGCGCCCGCATCAGCGGTTTTCATTCTCAATCGTGATCATGCCCGACTTGCGGCGCATGACACGAAAATCCATGTGTGGTAGCCGAAACCGCATTTCAAGACCTGATCGAGGAAGCTGATGTCGAACACTCCCAAGGTAGAAATCTACACCAAGTGGGGCTGCCCTTATTGCTCGCGCGCCAAGCAGCTGCTCGACACCAAGGGCGTGGCTTACGAAGAATTCGATGTGACGATGGGCGGGCCAAAGAAGGCCGAAATGCTCGATCGGGCACCGGGCCACACTACCGTTCCCTCAATCTTCATTGATGGCATGCACATCGGCGGTTCGGATGATCTTGCCTCGCTCAATGCGCAGGGCAAGCTGGACATGCTGCTCGGCAAGTGAGTTCGAGGCAGGAATCCGCACCGGTCAAGGTCGCGCTGTTCCAGATGACCAGCGGGATCGACCCGCTGGCCAATGCCGCTGCAATCGCAGCGTCAGCCCACATGGCCGTCGATGCCGGGGCTGCCATGCTCTTCACGCCGGAGATGTGCGGGTTGCTGGACAGGGACCGCGCGCGGGCGTCGCGCCATGTCCTGGCCGAGCCGGACAATCCTGTGCTCGCACAGGCGCGCCAAACTGCGCGCGATCTGAAGATCTGGATCGATCTGGGATCGCTGGCGATCCTGCGCGAGGATGGCAAGTGGGCCAATCGCGGCTTCGTGATAGATGCCGATGGAGCGATCGCCGCCCGCTATGACAAGATCCACATGTTCGACGTTGACCTCGCAACGGGCGAGACCTGGCGCGAATCCTCGGCCTATACCCCCGGCGATCAGGTCGTGGCGGTCGACACGCCGGTCGGGAGGCTTGGCATGGCGATCTGCTACGACATACGGTTTCCCGCGCTTTTCGAGGAACTGGGGCGCCTGCGCTGCGATGCGATCCGCATTCCGGCGGCCTTCACCGTACCCACAGGAAAGGCCCATTGGCATCTCATGCAACGCGCGCGCGCGGTCGAGGCAAGTGCGTGGGTCATCTCCGCTGCGCAGGGCGGCAACCATGCAGATGGACGCGAGACGTATGGTCACTCGCTCGTTGTCGATCCGTGGGGCGAAGTCGCCTACGACGGTGGCGAGGGGGCGTCGCTTGGCTTTGCCATGATCGATCATGCCCGAACGGGCGATGTCAGGCGGCAGCTTCCCAGTCTTGCCAACAAGCGCGAAATCCCTAGATCGGCGTCATGATTGTCTTCGATCTGCAATGTCAGTCTGGCGGCCATCGCTTCGAGGGCTGGTTCCGATCGTCCGAGGATTTCGACGGGCAGTCCTCGCGCGGACTGGTGTCGTGCCCGGCGTGCGGATCGGCCGAGATCGCCAAGGCAGTCATGGCGCCGAATGTCGGACGCAAGGGCAACCAGATGCCGGTGATGGCCAAGCCCGTCGATGCGCCGGCGCAGGCCATGGCGAATGCGCCCCTGCCGCCGGAAGCCGCAGCATTGCTCAAGGCAGTAGCGGCCATGCAGGCAGAGGCGATCAAGAGCTCAACCTGGGTGGGCGAAAAGTTTGCCGACGATGCCCGCGCGATGCACTATGGCGAGAAGGAACCGGGAGCCATTCACGGTCGCGCGACAGTTGATGAGGCGCGCGGCCTCGTTGAAGAGGGCATCGCGGTGGCGCCTCTGCTGATTCCGGTCGTCCCGCCTGAAGAGGCGAACTGAAAGTCCGTTGCCAGAGCGACCGTGCCTGCCTAAAGGAAGCGCGGGCGCCCGTAGCTCAGCAGGATAGAGCACCAGATTCCTAATCTGGGGGCCATGGGTTCGAATCCCGTCGGGCGCACCAATTCCAAAGCAATTGGTCGCCCTGGGCCTAAAAGTGAGTTCGAACTTTGTTCGAACGGGCGCACCACTTGCACCGCATTGCAGATAAACCGCTCGCCGCAAGACCGGTTCATTGCTGCTTGAACTGCCTCCTGAATTATGATTCAGTCTGGCCATGCAGACACGTCGCGCGCCGCTCCTTCCCAAAGACAGTTTGACCCAGTCGCTGGCGCTGATTGCGCTGCTGTTAATGGGGGCTGTCGGCATTGCCGGACCAAGCGGACTGCTTGCCTGGGGCGAGAACGCCCGCCTGCTCGAGCAGCGCGAAGCCGAAATCGCCCAGCTATCAGCCGAGCGGGATCGCGTGCGCAACCGCGTCGATCTGCTCGATCCGCGCCACGCCGATCCTGATTTGGTGGGCGAACTGTTGCGCAGCAACCTGAATGTCGCGCATCCCGATGAAGTGGTCATGCCGGTTACCAAGTGAGCAAGCTTGTGCGCGTCCGGAACTTCCGGGGCTGAAAAGCGTAGCCCGGTCATGGGGGGCAATGCTTTGAGCGAAGCGCAAGACGATCCGGCAGGCACGTGCGAAGGCGAGCCTGCGTCATTCACAGGTGAATCCGAGACCGTGTGGCGCTATGCCATGGCGACGCGCGCGCATGCCGTGGTCGATGCGGCAGACTACTTTTCCCTGATGCGCGATGCGATGTTGCAGGCCGAGCAGCGCATCATGCTGATCGGATGGGACTTCGACACGCGGATCGTCATCGGCAGTGGGCGGCGCTGGTGGAACCTGCCACGTCGCGAAGTCGCGCCAGCCCGACTAGGACCGTTCGTCCTCTGGCTGGCCAATCGCCGCAAGCGCATAGACGTGCGCATCCTGAAGTGGAACTTTGGCGCCCTGAAGGCCGTCTTCCGCGGCTCGATGATGCTCGACCTGTTGCGATGGTGGCGGCATTCGCGCATCATTTTCAAGCTCGACAGTGCGCACCCGATCGGTTGCAGTCATCATCAGAAGATCGCCGTGATCGACGATCGTTTTGCCGTATGCGGCGGGATCGACATGGCCGGGGATCGCTGGGATACCCGGGAGCACCTCGACGACGATCCGCGCCGCCGGCGGCCCGGCGGCAAGCTCTATGGGCCGTGGCACGATTGCACGATGCTGCTCGAGGGCGAGGCGGCGGCAAGGCTGGGCGAGTTCGGTCGCCAGCGCTGGGAGCAGGCGGGGGGCACCCCGTTCGAACCGTGCCAACCCCAGGATGCGTCGCCCTGGCCTAGCACGGTCGAGGCGGAATTTCGCGACGTCGAAGTGGGGATTGCGCGCACGCGCTCGCATTACGCCAAGGCCTGCGAGGTGCGCGAGATCGAGGCTCTGTTCCTGGAACAGATCGCGCGTGCGAGGAAATTCATCTATTTCGAGAACCAGTATTTCGCCTCGCGGAAGATCGCCGAGGCGATAGTCAAGCGCGTTTCCGAGCCTGACCCGCCGGAGATCGTGCTGATCAATCCCGAAAGTTCCGACGGCTGGCTTGAGCAGGCGGCAATGGATGGTGCGCGGATCCGGCTGGTCCGGGCAATCGAGGCCGCCGACCACCGCAAGCGCTTCTCGGTCTGGCATCCTTTTACCGCTGGGGGGACGCCCATTTACGTCCATTCCAAGCTGACCATCGTCGATGACGAAATCCTACGGATAGGGTCGGCCAATCTCAACAATCGCTCGATGGGACTCGACAGCGAGTGCGATGTGTTCATCGACTGCGCGCGCCCCGCCAATGGTCATTGCGGAGACGCGATCAGGCGGCTGCGGCTCTCGTTGCTTGGTGAGCATTGCGATATGCCGGTTGACGCGGTAGCGCAGCAACTCGATCGGCACGGGAGCATGGCCGCGATGATTGCGGCAGCTCCCGCGACGGGGAAACGGCTGAAGCCTTTCGTACCGCACGAGTTGAGCGATGCGGAGAAGGCCTTGGCCGACAACGAGGTACTGGATCCCGAGCGGCCGGAGGAGATGCTTTCCTTCTATCGCAAGGGTCTGTTCCGCAGCCGCATGATCTGGCGGCGTGCGTTGAAAAGGAACGGCAATGAGCAGTCTGGTGGGGCCCGATGAAGACGATGATCTGGCCCGGGGGAAGATTTTCGTGCCCGATGACGTTCAGGACGCCATCCGCACGCTGATTCGCTGGTCGGGGGATGACCCTGCGCGCGAAGGTCTGCTCGATACCCCCAAGCGCGTCGCCCGTGCATGGAAGGAATACTGCCTCGGCTATGGCGAAGATCCGGCCAGCCACCTTGCTCGCCAGTTCGAGGAAGTTGGCGGCTACGACGAGATCGTGCTGCTTAAGGACATTCCGTTCCAGAGCCACTGCGAGCACCACATGGCGCCGATCATCGGCAAGGCGGCGATTGCCTATCTGCCACGGCACAAGGTTGTCGGCATTTCCAAGCTGGCGCGCGTGCTGCACGGCTTTGCCCGGCGCCTGCAGATCCAGGAGCGCCTGACCGCAGAGGTGGCGCAGTGCATCTGGGACAATCTGAAGCCGCATGGCGTTGCCGTGGTTATCGAAGCCAGTCATGCCTGCATGACTGCGCGCGGAGTACGTACGCCTGGCGTGGGCATGGTGACCAGCCGGATGATGGGGACTTTCCTCGACGACACGCGAAGCCGCAAGGAAGTGCTGAGCCTGATGGGCTATTGATCTGACGGTCAGCAAACAAACATTACAGTACAGCAGGTTGGTTGCACATCTTTGCGGTTCTACCTTGTCGTTCGTCACCGGAGATAAGCCGGGACGATCGCAGGAGACAGGAACATGAAGATATTCGCATTTGCGGGTCTGGCTGTGGGGCTGGCGTTCAGCGTCCCCGCAGCGGCGATCGAGCATTCGACCATCATCGAGCATCCCGCTGGGCCGATCACCGCCGATTACACCGGCGCGACCCGGGTTGAGATGAAGCAGGTTGGCACTGCCGGCGGGGCTGGGCGGACTTCATCGCTCAAGTGCCAGTGGTCGATCTCGCTGTCGGTCGAACGCAGCGCACAAGTGGGCGCAAGCCTGCAGGCAAGACGGTCCATGGTGCGCGATGAGGTGCTGACCGGATCATCGCCGGGATGGTGTTCGGAGCGAGGCAACGGCATCGACAAGATCGTTGAAGCGCGGCGGGACACGCTGCGCAGTGCCATGATGGCGATGGTTGCGCAGGATCGCGATGTGATCCTCGTTGAAGCAGAAGGTGCCCGCGCAAGTCAGCGCAAGGGCTGAGGAGACAAGAAGACATGACCGGTATCCACCGCCGCCTCTGGCTGGCACTCGTCGGCGCGAGCGCTGCTGCTTTCGCGTCACAGGCTCAGGCACAGTCGGTGGATGCCGGGGTTGAGGGAACGACCGACGAGGTGCGCCGGGGCCTGAGCTGGAGCGACGGTGAGATTTCCGGCTCGGCCGATGCCCGCGTTGGATTCGGCGGTTTCGATGCCGGCGTGCGCGTGGCGATGTTGCGCCAGTCCGATCGCCATGCCGATGCCGATGCGGTTGCCGACCTTACGCTGGGGAAGGATTGGGAGGCAGGGGCCTTCACGGTGCGGACCGAAGCCATCGGCCACGTCTTCACCAACGCCGACAGCAACATGAACTATGGCGAACTGGGCCTGGGCGCGCGCTATTCGATCGGGCCGCTGCAACTGGGCACGATGGCCTGGTATGCGCCCAAGCAGGAAAACATCGGCGGTGACAACCTGCACCTGCGCGCGACCGCCGATGCCGGCCTTCCCGGATTCCCGGTCTCGGTATTCGCTGCACTGGGCTATACCACCGGCGACACGCGTGATTTCCGTTCGGCGCGATTGCGCCCGGCGGGCGATTACACCGATTGGAAGATCGGTGCGGAATATTCGATGTTTCCGCTCACGATCGGCGTCGATTACGTCGGCACGGACATCAACACCGACGCTGTCTCGCTTTCGCCATTTGCCGACCTGAAGCATGCTGGAGATCGTGTGCTGGCAAGGGTGCGCGTCTCGTTCTGATCCGCCCGGATAAAGAAAGCCCCCGCGGTTGCAGGGGCTTTCCGGACTTCTGAACCTTTGGTCCCCGCCGCCAGCGGCGATGGGGCGGAATGGATCAGATGTTCTCGATCATGTGTTCGGCCGAGCTGACCTTGAAGTCGCCCGGAGCTTCGACGAACAGCTGCTCGACGACGCCATCGTTGACGACCATCGAGAAGCGCTGACCGCGCTTGCCCAGGCCGAATCCGGTGCCGTCCATGGTGAGGCCAAGAGCTTCGGCGAGGTCGCCGTTGCCGTCAGCCAGCATGGTCACGTCGCTCGAACCCGAAGCTGCGCCCCATGCCTTCATCACGAAGGGATCGTTGACTGCGGTGCAGGCGATCTCGTCGATGCCCTTGGCCTTCAGATCGGAGGCCTTTTCAACGTAGCCTGGCAGGTGCTTGGCCGAGCAGGTGGGGGTGAATGCACCGGGGACCGAGAACAGCGCAACGCGCTTGCCCTTGAAGTAGTCCGAAGACTGCACGGCTTCGGGACCTTCAGCGGTCGCCTTGACGATCTTGACGTCAGGCAGCTTGTCACCAACAGCGATTGTCATCCCCATCTTCCTTTCGATTGGCCGGGCGAGGGCGCCCGGACGAGTATGGCGGGATGGATATAGGGGCGGCGCGGTGGTCTGCAACAGCGTGCCGATGCGGTAATCCCCAATGGCGATATAAAGACATCTTTATATTAAGTTTGCAGACAGGGGCAGGGCACGCTATGGGGCCGGCAGAAGCGCGCCGGTACAGTGGTCTGCCGCGCAGATGATTTTTCAGGAGAAACGCTCGTGGCCAGCGTGCTTGACGCCAAGAACGACTATGTGATCGCCGACATCGGCCTTGCCGATTTCGGTCGCGCCGAAATCAAGATTGCCGAAACCGAAATGCCGGGTCTCATGGCCCTGCGCGAGGAATTCGGCGCGTCGCAGCCGCTCAAGGGCGCCCGCATCACCGGCTCGTTGCACATGACGATCCAGACCGCAGTGCTGATCGAGACGCTCGTTGCCCTCGGCGCCGAAGTGCGCTGGGCCACTTGCAACATCTTCTCGACCCAGGACCACGCCGCTGCCGCCATCGCCGCTGCCGGCATCCCGGTCTTCGCGATCAAGGGCGAAACACTCGCAGAATACTGGGACTACGTCGGCTCGATCTTCGACTGGGGTGACGATATCACCGCCAACATGATCCTTGACGACGGCGGCGACGCCACGATGTTCGCGCTGTGGGGCGCGCGCGTCGAAGCCGGCGAGAAGCTTTTCGAGCCTTCGAACGCCGAGGAAATCGAGTTCGTCCGCGCGCTCAACGCCTTTCTCAAGAAGAAGCCGGGCTATCTCACGCAGTCGGTCAAGAACATCAAGGGCGTCTCGGAAGAGACGACCACCGGTGTCCACCGCCTGTACCAAATCGCCAAGGACGGCAAGCTGCCGTTCCCTGCGATCAACGTGAACGACAGCGTCACCAAGTCGAAGTTCGACAACCTCTATGGCTGCAAGGAATCGCTGGTCGACGCGATCCGTCGCGCAACCGACGTGATGCTCGCCGGCAAGGTTGCCTGCGTTGCCGGCTTCGGCGATGTCGGCAAGGGTTCGGCTGCCTCGCTGCGCCAGGGCGGCGCGCGCGTGATGGTCACCGAAGTCGATCCGATCTGCGCGCTGCAGGCGGCGATGGAAGGCTATGAAGTCGTCACGATGGAAGAAGCGGTCAAGCGCTGCGACATCTTCGTGACCGCGACCGGCAACGAGGACGTGATCACCGCCGAGCACATGAAGGCGATGAAGCCGATGTCGATCGTCTGCAACATCGGCCACTTCGACAGCGAAATCCAGATCGCCGCGCTCGACAACTACAACTGGACCGAAGTGAAGCCGGGCACCGACCTTGTCGAGTTCCCCGACGGCAAGCAGATCATCATCCTTGCCAAGGGTCGCCTCGTGAACCTGGGCTGCGCCACCGGCCACCCGAGCTTCGTGATGTCTGCCAGCTTCACCAACCAGACGCTGGCGCAGATCGAGCTTTTCACCAAGGCCGAGAACTACAAGAACGACGTTTACGTGCTGCCCAAGCACCTCGACGAAAAGGTGGCTGCGCTTCACCTTGAGAAGCTGGGCGTGCAACTGACCAAGCTGAGCAAGAAGCAGGCCGACTACATCGGCGTGCCCGAAGCCGGTCCGTTCAAGCCGGATCACTACCGCTACTGATCGGGTAACGCACGGCAGAAGAATTGGGCGGCGCGGGAAACTGCGCCGCCTTTTTCTTGGGCGAGCCGATGTCCCGTTTGCAATTCACCGCATTGTAATTCCCGGGTCCACGCCGTAGCGATGACGCGATGCCGTTGCTGAACCAGACCGCCATGATCGCTATCGGCCTGCTGCTTGCCGTCTGGACGGTGGGGGCGGCTTGGCTGGTTATTGATGCGCGGCGTCGCGCGCGCAAGGGCGAGGCGGTTCAGCGCCAAGCGCGCAGACTGGCGCGCATGGTCGACGAATCGCCGGCGCTGCCGCTTCTGGTGCGTGCCGATGGCCGCATCGAAGGGCCGGCGCGCCTTGCCGGCTGGCTAGGGCTGGATGCGATGCCCGGCTATCTTTCGGAACTCGACAGCGATGGTCGCGGGCTTGACGAAATCCAGCTCGCACGCCTCTCGGATGCCGTGCGACGGGCGCAGAAGACCGGGGCACCCTTCCGCATGGGGTTGAAGCCCCGTGGAGGCAGCCGAAACCTGGCGGCGCAAGGCCACCTTGCCGATCCGCAGGTATCCCCGGGCGGGGCGGCACTGGTCTGGTTTTTCGACTTCTCGGAAAGCGAGGACGAGCTGGTGCGGCTCCGCGAGGAGACGGGGCAGGTCAAGGCGGACTTCGCCGGGCTTTCCGGCCTGATCGAAGCGGCGCCCTTGCCGATGTGGTTTCGCGGGCCGGATCTGAAGCTGCGGCTGGTCAACAGCGCCTATGTTCGCGCGGTTGGCGCCCCCAACGCCGACGCGGTGATCGCCCAGGGCATAGAGCTGATCGAGCCGGTCGATGGCAAGAGCGCTGCGCAAGTCGCAAGGCAGGCGCAATCTCGCAAGGTCCCGGTCGAGCGCTCGCTGCTGGCCACGATCAAGGGACAGCGCCGCGCCGTTCGCGTGACCGACCTGCCGCTGGGCGAGGAAGGCATTGCGGGGTACGTAGTGGACATCGAGGAAATGGAGGAACTGATCCGCCAGTTCCGCCGCTTCCGCGAGGCGCAGCGCGAGATGCTTGATACGCTCTCGGCAGGGATCGCGCAGTTTGACGAGAAGCGGAACCTGGTTTTCGCCAACCAGCCGTTCCTGCGCATCTTCGGCGTACCGCAGGCGTGGGTGGTGGATACCCCGCCGTTCGACCGCGTGATTGACCGGATGCGCGATGCCGGGCGCCTGCCCGAGGTGCGCGATTTCCCCGAATGGCGGCGCGAGCGGCAGGCGTGGTTCCTTTCGCGCGTGCCGATGGAGGAATCCTGGCACCTTTCGGACGGCACGCATCTGCGCGTGGTGGGCCAGCCCATGCCCGATGGCGGTCTGCTGATGATCTTCGAGGATCGTACCGAGCAACTGCAACTTTCGGCCACGCGCGACACCTTGTTACGCACCCGCACCGCGACCTTCGACAACCTGTTCGAATCGCTCGCGGTGTTCGCACCCGATGGCAAGCTGCAGCTCTGGAACCGCCGCTTCGCCGAAGACTGGGGCCTTGAGGACGAATTCCTGACGACGCATCCGCGCGTCGATGTCCTGTTGAACAAGCTGGCGGGGCAGCTCAAGCGGCCGGCCCAAATCGGCACGATCGCGCAGGTGATTCAGGGGGCAACGCTGGAGCGCAAGCAACGCGGCGGCAGGCTGGCGCTGGCCGATGGACGGCATCTTGCCCTGGCGGGCGTGCCGCTGCCCGATGGAAACGGCATGCTGACCGTGCTCGACATCACCGACAGTCAGAAGGCGGAAGCCGCGCTGCGCGAACGCAACGCCGCGCTGGTCGAGGCCGACGCGGTCAAGACGCGCTTCATCGCCAACATGAGCTATGAGTTCCGCACCCCGCTGACCTCGATCGGAGGCTTCGCCGAACTTCTGCAAAGCGGGATCGCGGGCGAGTTGACCGAGCAACAGAACGAGTATGTCGCCGCCATCCTGTCGTCGGTCGAACGGCTTGGCGAGCAGATCGAGAACGTGCTGGACCTGTCGCAGAGCGAAGCGGGCACGCTGCCTCTCGCGCAGGACCCCGTGGAAATCTTCCCGCTCCTGACCGAAGTGGTGACCGATCGTGCCGACAGGCTGGCCGCTGCGGGGCTTTCGCTGGATTTGCGTGGTGACAAGTCGGCAGGCACGGTCAAGGGCGACGCCCGTCGTCTGCGCCGCGCATTCGGCCAGTTGGTCGACAATGCCATTGCCGCAACGCCCGAAGGCGGACGCATCCTGGTCGAGACCGGGCGGCGCAAGACTGGCGGAGTGCAGGTCGTGGTGTCGGACAATGGCCGGGGCATGGAACCTGCCGTGCTGGCGCGCGCGATGGAGGGCCTCAAGGTCAGCGCCGATGGCAAGACCGTGGAGCGACGCCAGGGTCTGGGCCTGCCCCTGGTGCGGCAACTGGTGGAGGCCCATGGCGGAACGCTGGAACTGATGTCGGAACCTGGCCTTGGCACCAGTGCCATCGCGGTGCTGCCATGATCGTCGATTTGCCGGACCATGCCGCATCGGCCGCGCTGGCGGCGCGTATTGCCGCCGACTTGCGCGCCGGGGATGTCGTCGCGCTCTCGGGCGGACTTGGCGCTGGCAAGACCACCCTGGCGCGCAGCATCGTGGCAGCGCTGGGCTATCAGGGCGAGGTGCCAAGCCCAAGCTTCGCGATCATCGAAACCTACGATCCGCCTGCGGTCCGCCTGCCGCTTGTCCATGCCGATTTCTATCGTCTGGAAGACCCGGCGGAAGCAGACGAGATCGGGCTTGACGATTACCGCTTTGGCGCAGCCATGCTGGCGGAATGGCCTGATCACGCCGGCGGATTTACGCATGAGCCGGGCTGCCTCTCGATCGTGCTGGAATCCACGGAAAATGGCAGGCGGGCCATTGTAACGCCGGGGCGCGATTGGCTAGAGCGAGGTTCATGGACCTGACCATTCCCCCGGGCGCGGACGCTTTCCTCACGCAGGCAGGCTGGGGCGGCGCCACGATCGAA
Source organism: Novosphingobium sp. B1 (assembly GCF_900176395.1). Lineage (GTDB taxonomy): Bacteria > Pseudomonadota > Alphaproteobacteria > Sphingomonadales > Sphingomonadaceae > Novosphingobium. Next base: position 249,953 of record NZ_FWXL01000001.1, read on the forward strand.
CCTCTTCCGGGGGACGCATCGTTCCGCCGCTACTTCCGCATCCGCCGTTCGAACGGCAACGCCATGCTGATGCATGCGCCGCCGCCGACCGAGGACCCGGAGCCGTTTCTGCGTTCTGCCAAATGGCTAGATGCCAATGGCATGCGCGCGCCGCATGTGCTGGCCGAAGATGCGGAACAGGGTTTTGTCCTGCTCGAGGACTTCGGTGAAATCCGCATGCGCGAGTACCTCGACGCCTGGCCGCAGGACGAGGACGAAGTCTATCGGCGCGCGATCGATGCCCTGCTGCAATTGCGCAAGCTGCCGCCGGGCCCGTTTACCGGCTACACGCTCGCCGAATACCAGCGCGAAGCCAAGCTCTTTATCGACTGGTTTGTGCCGGCGCGGCAGCTTTACGTGGACAGCCGCACCTGGGCCAACGCCTGGGAGCAGGTCCTCATGCGTCTGTTGCCGCGCCAGCGCCCCGGCGTCACCGTGCTGCGCGATTACCACGCCGAGAACATCATGTTGCTTGGTGGACTCGACAAGCAGGGCCTGCTCGATTTCCAGGACGCGCTGGTTGGCCATCCAGCCTATGATCTTGTCTCGTTGCTGCAGGACGCCCGGCGGGAAGTATCGCCCGACCTCGAACAGCGCATGCTGGCCTACTATTGCGAGCGCAGCGGCGAGGGCGACGAATTTCTGGCCGACTACGCCGTGCTCGGCGCGCAGCGCAACGCCAAGATCGTCGGCATCTTCGTCCGCCTGTGGAAGCGTGACGGAAAGCCGCGATATCTTGATTACATTCCGCGCGTCTGGGCCCTGATGGAACGGGATCTGGCCCATCCTGCGCTAGCCCCCGTCGCCGAATGGTTTGAAGCCAACATCCCGGCAGATTTGCGCGCGGCACTGGGAGGCCGGTTCGAGGCATGAGCAGACCGCTTGCCAGCGATGTTGCGATGGTTCTTTCCGCAGGCCTCGGCAAGCGGATGCGTCCACTTACCGCATCGCGCCCAAAGCCGCTGGTGCAGGTTGCCGGGAAGCCGCTGATCGACCACGCGCTTGACAAGCTGCAAGAGGCTGGCGTCTCGCGCGTGGTCGTCAACGTGCACTACCTTGCCGACGCGATGGAGGCCTATCTTTCGCGACGCACTGCGCCTGAAATCACGATCTCCGACGAGCGCGACGAGTTGCTGGAAACGGGGGGCGGCATGGCCAGGGCGCTGCCGCTGATCGGGACGGACCCGTTCTTCTGCCTCAATTCCGACAACATATGGCTTGACGGGCCGCGCAATGTCTTCGCGCATCTTTCGGACCATTGGGACGCCGGGAAGATGGACGCGCTGCTGCTGCTGGTGCCGCATGCCCGCGCATTCAATTACCGCGGCAAGGGCGATTTTCACATGGATGCGCTGGGGCGCATATCCCGCCGCCGCACCGGACGGGTCGCGCCCTTCATCTACAGCGGCATCCAGATCGTCTCGCATCGCCTCTTGCGCGATTGCCCGGAAGGACGCTTCGGCACGATGGTGCTGTGGCAGCGCGCGATGGAGGAAGGGCGGCTCTATGGGCTGTCGCACCTGGGTTTATGGTACGAAGTGGGCGAACCGCAGATGATCGCCCCGACCGAGGCCGCGCTGCAGCGCGATTGAGATGACCGCAGGCTCCCATCGTCCGCGGGTCTGGTCGATCGCGGCGCATCGGGGCTTTGCCGATGCCCTCGTCGCCGGCCTGATCCCGCGCTATCGCGAAGACCGTTTTGGCCTTGCGCGGCTCACGCTGCTCCTGCCCAGCCAGCGCGCGATACGCACCGTTACCGAAGCGTTCGTTCGCGCGAGCGGCCATGGCCTCCTGCTGCCGCGCATGGCCGTCGTGGGCGATCTCGACCTTGACGAAACGCTTGGCCCCCTGCTCGACCCGATCGGTGCGGGCACGGACATTCCCGAGGCCGTGGACCCGGTCTATCGCCTGCTGCAACTTGGTACGCTTCTTCGCGCCGAACTGGCTGACGAGGCACCGGGCGAAGCGGCGTTGCTGCGCCAGGCGCGCGGCATTGCCCAAGGCATCGACCGCCTGCTGGTTGAAGGCGTACAGCCGCAGGACATGCTTTCCGAAGACGTGCTGGGCTTGTCGTCAGAACTTTCCGAGCATTGGCGCGAGAGCACGCGCCTGTTCGCGTCGGTGTTCTTCAAGTGGCAGGATCATCTGGCCGGGATCGGCAGGATCGACGCGCCGGAGCGGCGGAACCGGTTGCTTGCCCATGCGGCACAGGTCTGGAGTGAGCGGCCCCCGGCAAGGCCGATCGTTGCGGCGGGCGTCACTTCGGCCTCACCGGCAGTCGCGCGGCTGCTGCGGGTGGTTGCAGAACTGCCGGATGGCGGTGTGATCCTCCCCGATCTCGACATGGGGCTTGAGCCAGAGGTCTGGGATGCTCTGGGATCAGCAGGCGGGCCCGATGGCGCGGTGTTCGAGCGGGGCGATGTCGTCACGCACCCGCAGTATCATCTCAAGCTGTTGCTCAACCGGATGGGCATTGCCCGAGGCGAGGTCGAGCCTTGGCACCGCTCGGGCATGTCACCCGCGCCGCCGGAGCGCAGCCGCGCGATCTCCAACCTGTTCCTGCCGCCCGAGGCAAGCGCGGCCTGGGTTTCGCTGGAGGCGCGTCAGCGCCGGTTGTCGGGCGTTCGCGTGATGGAAAGCGCGACGCCGGAAGAAGAGGCACAGGCTATCGCCGTGCTGGTGCGCGAGGCGCTGGCCGAGCCCGAACGCCGCGTTGCCGTGATCACGCCTGATCGCAGCCTTGCCTCGCGGGTGGTGGCGCATCTCGGGCGCTGGAACATCGGTGCCGACGACACCGCAGGACGCCCGCTGCCGCAGACAGCGGCGGGTCGTGTCCTGCTCCAGCTTGCCGAAGTGGTGGCCGAACGCGCGGCGCCCGTCGCGGTGCTGGCGTTGCTCGGCCATCCGCTCGTCAGGCCGGGAGAAGGCCGGGCGATCTGGCTGGAGCGGGTTCGCCAGTTGGACCTGGCCCTGCGCGGACCACGTCCCGGTCCCGGCCTCGCGGCGATGCGTGGCAAGGCCGAGGAATTTGACCGGCGCTACCCCGGCTTGGCCGATTGGTGGTCCCGCGTCGAAGATCTGCTGTTCCCCATTCTCGCGCTTGAAGGCGCGGTCCCGCTCGATGCCGTGCTGGTCGCGTTGGCCGAGGCGGGTGAGGCACTGTGCGGACAAGGTCTTTGGGGGCAGGCAGATGGCCGCTGCCTTGCACAGTTCGTGGAACGCTGGCGCGAAGCGGCGACCGAAGTGCCGGTCCTTGTCGATTGCGAAGACTTGCCTGCGCTGCTGCGCGATGCCATGGAGGAAGTCTCGGTGCGGCCGCCTTACGGTGGCCATCCGCGGCTGGCGATCTACGGCCTGCTTGAAGCGCGCATGAGCCGCGCAGATCTGGTGATCTGCGGCGGGCTGACCGAGGGTAGCTGGCCGGGTACTCCCGCACCGGATCCCTTGCTCGCTCCGGCAATCCTTCGCGCACTCGGCATTCCTGGCGCGGATTTCCGCATCGGCCTTTCGGCACACGATCTTGCTGCGGCGCTTGGCGCACCTGAAGTGATCTTGAGCCATGCCCATCGCGATGCCACCGGGCCGGTCATCCCGTCGCGCTTCGTGCTGCGCATTCATGCCATGCTGGGGGAGAATGTCCGTCGCGAGGGGCGGGCAGTCGCACTGGCCAAGGCGCTTGCCGACGCTGCTCCGGCGCCGCCGCATCCCCGGCCGCATCCGATGCCGAGCGCAGAGCAGCGGCGCGTGCCGATTGCCGTGACCGCGCTCGACCGCCTGCGCGGCGATCCGTACCAGTTCTATGCGTCGGCAATTCTCAGTCTGCGCAGCCTTGACCCGGTCGACGCAGACCCGACGCCGGCATGGAAGGGCACGGCGGTCCACGACGTCCTCAAGGCCTGGCACGAGGCGGGCGGCAAGCCCGGGGAACTGGCACCGCTGGCGGAGCGCATGTTCGATGAAATGAGCGCGCACCCGTTCATGCGCGCGATGTGGAAGCCTCGGCTGATCGATGCGCTGCTTTGGATCGAGGAAGAGACCGATCGTCTTGCGGGCGAAGGGCGCGAAGTGCTGGCGGTCGAGCGCAAGGGCGAGATCGTGGTCGACGGCATCCGCATCCATGGCCGTGCCGACCGCATCGATATGCTGGCGGACGGGACGCTGGCCGTGGTCGACTACAAGACCGGAATGCCGCCGTCCGGCAAGATGGTGGCGCAAGGCTATGCGCTGCAACTTGGGCTGATCGGCATGATCGCCGCGCAGGGCGGCATGGAAGGTGTTTCCGGCGATCCGGCGAAGTTCGAGTACTGGTCCTTGGGCCGCAATGTCGAGCGCGGGTTCGGCTACATGAAATCGCCTGTCAAGGAGAGCGCGCGCCAATCCGGCTTGCCGCTCGAGGATTTCATGCCGGAAACCGAGCGATATCTGCGCGAGGCAATCGCGCGCTGGCTGCTGGGCAGCGAGCCATTCACGGCGCGGCTCAATCCCGATCTGCCCGGATACAGTGATTTCGACCAGTTGATGCGGCTTGACGAATGGCAGGGCCGGGAAGGCGAAGGTTCGGTAAGCGAAGGCGCAGGTGAGGGGGAGGTATGAGCAAGGTTTACCCTCTCAAGGACAACCAGGCGCACGCCGTCCATCCCCAGCGCACGGTCTGGCTTTCGGCTTCGGCAGGCACGGGCAAGACCCAGGTGCTTTCCGCCCGCGTGCTGCGGCTTCTGCTGCAGGACGGCGTCGAGCCGGAGCAGATTCTGTGCCTGACCTTCACCAAGGCCGGCGCTGCCGAAATGGCGACGCGCGTCAATGAAGTGCTGGCAAGCTGGGTGCGCATGCCGGACATCGACCTTGCCGGTCAGTTGAAGGCAATCGGCGCGCCGTTCGGGCCCGAGACAATCGCCCGCGCGCGCAGCCGCTTTGCCGCGGTGCTGGATTGTGCGGGCGGGGGCCTGATGATTGAGACGATCCACGCCTTCTGTCAGTGGCTGCTGGCCTCGTTCCCGGTGGAAGCGGGGTTGCGGCCCGGCACACGGGCGATGGAGGATCGCGATCGCGCGCTTCTGGTGCGGCAGGTCCTGGCCGAACTGCTGGTCGAGGCGCAGGAGCACGGCGACGAGGCGCTGGTCGACAACCTCGCCGTCCTTTCGCGCCGGATGAGCGAGGACCAGGTCGAAAGCTTCCTGCTGCGTTGCGCCGGTGCGCTGGACCTCTGGCAGGGGGCGGGTGCATGGCAGCCACCACTGCGCCCGCGGATCAACCGCATTATCGGTCTGGGTGAGGACGACGGTCCCGACAGTCTGGCGGCGATGTGCGGAGACGATCTGTTCGATTGTCAGTCGGTGCGGCGCTGCATGGAGATGAATGCGGCGTGGGGCACCAAGGGCGGCATCGAGACAGCCAACGCGCTGGGCGATTGGCTGGCCGCATCGCCGGAGCAACGGCTGGCAAGCTTCGCCGCGCTGAAAGGCGCTTTCCTGACCGCCAAGGACGAGCCGCGTTCGACCAGCAATATCGAGAAGAAGCAGCCCGACTATCCGGAATATGCTGCGCGCGTCATCGGGTGCATCGAGGCGGTGAAGGCGCACAAGGCGCAGATCGATCTGGCGGACCTGCTTGATACCGCGCTTTCCGTGGGGCGGCGCTTCGCTCTGGCGTGGGACGCCGCCAAGGCGCGCGAGGGCTTCATCGATTTCGATGACCAGATCCGCACCGCAGCCGAGCTGCTTACCAAGCGCACCAGCGCGGAATGGATCCGCTTCAAGCTGGACCGGCGCTTCGATCACATCCTTGTCGACGAAGCGCAGGATACCAATGCCTCGCAATGGGAGATCGTGCTGGAAGGTCTGGTGTCGGACTTCTTCACCGGCGAGGGACAGCGCGGGCCCGCCGTGCGTACGCTGTTCGTGGTGGGCGATTACAAGCAGGCGATTTTCGGTTTTCAGGGCACCAGCCCCGAGAACTTCGCGCAGGCGAGCCATCGCGTCAGGGAGCAGCTTCAGCAGGTTTCCGAGATTCTGGGCGATCCTGACCGCAAATTGCTTGAACTTGGACTTGGGCAGTCGTTCCGCACCGCGCGGCCGATCCTCGATTTCGTCGATGCCGCTATCGATCACGTCGGGTGGGACCGTCTCGGACTTGATCGCAAGCCCGAGCGACATGTCGGCCTCGACATACCCGGCACGGTCGGCCTGTGGCAGGTCGTGGGCGACGATGTGGCCGACGAGGGTGAAGAGGGTGAGGGCGAAGAAGGCGGCGAGAGCTGGCTTTCGCGCCCCGATCGCAAACTGGCCGACCAGATCGCCCTGCAGGTAAAGGGATGGATCGACAGCGGCTTTCCGCTGGGCAAGGCGGGACGCAACGCCGATGCGGGCGACGTGATGATTCTTGTGCGCAAGCGCAAGGAGCTGGCCGGCCTTATCGTGGCGCGGCTTCATGCGCGCGGTGTGCCGGTGGCGGGCGTCGACAGGTTGCGGCTTGGCGCGCCGCTGGCGGTCAAGGATCTCGTCGCCGCGCTGCGCTTTGCGGTTCAACCGCTCGACGACCTCAATTTGGCCGGCCTGCTGGTCTCTCCGCTGATCGGATGGTCGCAGGAGGACCTGCTCGAGCACGGCTATCGCAAGCAGGGTGTGCGGCTCTGGGACTGGCTGCGCCAGAACGAGGGACCCGCAACGTTCGCGACGATGGAGCAGCTGCGCAGCCTGTTGACGCGCGCCGATTTCGATCCGCCACAAGTGCTGCTGCATTGGCTGCTGGTCGGGCCGTGGGACGCCCGGCGCAAGCTGGTGGCAAGGTTGGGGCGCGAGGCCAACGATCCGATCGACGAATTGCTCAATGCGGCGATGGCCTTTTCAAGCGCCAATGTGCCCAGCCTGATTGGCTTCCTGCAGTGGTTTGACGCAGGCGAGGGCGAATTGAAGCGTGAGGCCGGCAAGGCCGACGGGCTGGTGCGCGTCATGACGGTGCACGGATCGAAGGGCTTGCAGGCGCCCATCGTGATCCTGGCGGACGCAGCCGACGATCCCGATCTGTCACCGCCGCGCGGGCTGGAACTGGCGGAGAACATCCTTGGCACGCTGCGCAAGGTGCCGCTTCCCTCGCTACGCAAGGAGGAGAAGGCACCGGCTGTGCTGCAAGCCGAGGCCGAAGCGAAGCGTGCCGAGCGCGAGGAGCATTGGCGGTTGCTCTACGTGGCGATGACGCGTGCCGAGGAGGCGCTGTTCATTGCCGGAGCAAAGGGCAAGCGCCGCCGCAAGATTGGCGGCGAGTTGCCCGAAGACAGCTGGTATGCACAGCTTGAGCCGCTGTTCGATGCCGACTGGCGCGATGATGCGTTGTGGGGCGCCATGAAGCTGATCGGCGGTCCGCCGGTGCTCAAGGCGGTGCAGGCTCGCCCTGCGGCGGCCACTGCCATGGAGCTGCCAGACCTGTTGCTGACCAGCATCGGGCCCGAACCCCGGCCACCCCGACCGCTGGCGCCATCTTCGCTGGGCGAGGACGATGCGCCTGATCCTCCGGCACCCCCCGGTCCCTTTGCGATGCTCGCCGCGCGGCGTGGGGTGTTGCTCCACCGCCTGATCGAGCGGCTGCCCGAACTGCCGCCTGAGCAGCGCGGTGAGGCAGCTCTGGCGTGGCTGGCGCGCGCCGGTGACGAGTTCGAACTGGCTGAACGGCAGAGCATGGCGCAGTCAGCGCTGAAGGTTCTCGAGCAGCCGGGATGGAGCGATGTTTTCGGTCCTGATTCCCTTGCCGAAGTGCCGCTGGCTGCGGTTGTCGGCGGACGCGTGGTCAGCGGCACTGTGGATCGACTGGTGATCGCGGGTGACCGCATCCGCATTGTCGATTTCAAGACAGCCCGGCGCCCGCCTGCATCGCTTGCAGAAATTCCGCCTGCCTATATCCGCCAGATGGCGGCCTATGTCGCCGCGCTCGAGGCCATCCATCCGGGACTGCCGGTCGAGGCGGCGCTGCTTTATACGCATACGCCCGAACTATTCGTGCTGCCTCCGGATCTGATCGAGCCGCAAAAGCTGCGCCTTGCCGCGGTTCAGGATTCCTTGTCCGGCTGATCGGTTGCGCACTGGCGCCAAGCATCTAGATTGCATTCAACCAAACAGGAGTTTCAAGCGATGTCGACCAAGGCCGTTTCCGACGCCACATTTGCCACCGAAGTGCTGGGCAGCAGCAAGCCCGTGCTCGTCGATTTCTGGGCTGACTGGTGCGGCCCGTGCAAGATGATCGCCCCGGCGCTCGAGGAAATCTCGGAAGAGCTCGCCGACAAGGTGGAGATCGCCAAGGTCGACATCATGGAGAATACCGACATTGCCAGCCAGTTCGGCGTGCAGTCGATCCCGCTGCTGATCCTGTTCAAGGATGGCAAGCCCGTCGCCCAGAAGTTGGGCGCGGCCCCCAAGAGCCAGCTAAAGGGCTGGCTTGAAAGCGTTCTCTGATCCAGCAATTGCCCCCGCGAAAGCGGGGGTTCTTGTATCAGGAGGGCATGCGGGCCAAGCGCTCGGCCAGTTCGTCGAACAGCTTTGGGCTGGCGGCGCCAATCAGGCCCGGCTCAAGATGCCGGTCGACGCGATAGGCTGAACCGTCCGGGCGCGCAGCCTTGCCGCCCGACTCGTTGAGGAACAGCACGCCTGCCGCGTGGTCCCACGCCAGCGTCTTCTCGAACAGCGAGACATCATTCTGGCCAAGCGCGATGCGCGGATACTGCTCAGCTGCGCAACGCGGGATATCCACCAGCGTGTAGTGCGGAGCGATATGCTCAAGCAGCGCGGCGCGCTTTGCCTTGTCGACGAAGACCAGCGAAATGGCGGCGATGGGCTTGTCCCTGCCGCTACCTTGCGCCGTCAGGCGTTCGCCTCCCACCCAGGCGCCCTGGCCGCGATGGGCGGTGCACAGGCGGTCGTTGAGCGGATCGTAGATCCAGCCGGCGACGGTGTCGCCCTTTTCTGCCAGCGCGATCAGGATGCCGAACGGCGGTTTGCCCACCGCATAATTGTTGGTGCCATCGAGGGGGTCGATGATCCAGCACAGCTTGTTGGACAGGCGCTCGAAAATGGCTGGATCGGCGTGCGCCGCCTCTTCACCGACGATGGCCGCTTCCGGCAGGATCTTCGCCAGCCCTTCGGCCAGCATGACCTCGCTCTCGGTGTCGGCGATGGTCACGACATCGTCTGCCGCCTTGTTGCTGACTTCGTCGCTGCCCAGACGCTGATAGTGCTTGAGCAGCGTCTTCTCGGCCGTATCGCGCATCAACGCGGCGACGGCGCTGTCGAGGGCGCGGCTCAAGAGCGGTAGTCCGCGTTGATCGAGATGTAGCCGTGGGTGAGATCGCAGGTCCATACCGTGGCCGATCCCCCGCCAAGGCCGAGGTCAACTTCGATGGAGATCTCGCGTCCCTTCAGGTGGGTCGCAACAGGGCCTTCATTGTATTCCGCGAGCGGCTGGCCATCGCGCGCCGCCCAAGTGCCGCCAAAGCCGATCGACAGCCGATCGCGATCTGCCGGTTCCCCCGCCTTGCCGACCGCCATGACGACACGGCCCCAATTCGCGTCCTCACCGGCGATGGCAGTCTTGACCAGCGGCGAGTTGGCGATGGCGAGACCGACCTTGCGCGCGCTTTCATCGGACACCGCGCCGGTGACCGACACTGCGATGAACTTCTGCGCACCTTCGCCGTCTTTTACGACCAGATGGGCAAGCTGGCGGCAAATGTCCTCGATTGCCGCAGCAAAGGCATGGGCACCAGGGCTGTCGAAGCTGCTCAGCGCTGCGTTTCCGGCCTTGCCGGTGGCGAAGGCCAGCACGGTGTCGCTGGTCGACGTGTCGCTGTCGACGGTGATGCACGAGAAGGTGCGCCGGTTTGCGGCAGACAGGCATTCCTGCAGGAACGCCGGGCTGACGGCGGCATCGGTGAAGACATAGCCGAGCATCGTTGCCATGTCAGGCGCGATCATGCCGCTGCCCTTGATGATGGCGCTGAAGGTGACCCGGACGTCGCCGATCATGGCCGAGGCCGTGGCCCCCTTGGCAAAGGTGTCGGTCGTGCCGATGGTGCGGGCAGCGTCTTCCCACGAGCATTCCTGCGCCTGCAGTGCGGCCTCGATCCCGGCGCGGGCCTTGTCCTTGGGCAGGGGCACGCCGATCACGCCGGTGGAGGATACGAACACTTCCTCGCGGGCGCAGCCGAGATGTGCGGCGACCTGTTCCATGATCTGTTCAACCGCCTCGCGCCCGCGATATCCGGTGAAAGCGTTGGAATTGCCGGCATTGACGACAAGCGCGCGCGCCTTGCCGACTGAAGCATTTTCGCGTCCGATTTCGACCTCGGACGAACAGCAGACGTTGCGGGTGAATACGCCGGCCACGGCCGTGCCTTCCGCCAGTTCCACATAGGTAAGGTCACAACGGCCCCAGTCTTTGTAGCCTGCGCGGGCGATGCGAGGCGAGACGCCGGCGATGGCGGGCAGCGCGGGGAAGGGCGAGGCGAGCGGGGAGACGGCTTCGGACATGCCTCAAGCGCCTAGCGCGCGCGGGCATTCTCTTCAACCGCCGGAATTTCTGCCCATGGGAACGCGACGGGCAGTTGTGTTTTCGTGATGGACGAATGCGCGATCAATCCCTATCTCGTTGCGCGATGCGCATGCTGCTCGTCCTTCTGGCCATGATTACGGGCCTTTCCTTGCCCGAGATGGCGCTTGCCGTCTCGCGGGCGGAAGTGGCGGACAGTGGCATTGCGGCAGCGCCCACGGCATCTGCCGAACAGCGCCAGCAGCGTTGCGTCTGCCGCGGCGGCAGCGTTCCGCAGAAGCGGACGCCATCGCGCCGCAAGACGGTGTGGCTGCCAGCACCGGCGCTGGCAACGGCCTCTGCGATCTTTCTGAGCGACCGCCCGCTCGAATAGCGCGCGTCCGCGCATACCCTTTCCGGCTTTCCATTCGCCACGTGTGCCGCGCAAGCTTGCGCGGCACGGTCCGTGTTACCGTTTCTACAGGATAAATTCGCCCTATGCTCGGCTCCATCGCCAAGGCCCTCTTCGGCTCGTCCAACGACCGCTACGTCAAGTCACTCGACAAGGTGGTGCGCCAGATCGCCGCTTTCGAACCCCACCTCCAGGCTCTGTCAGACGAGGAACTAGCGGCGCAGACGCCCAAGTTTCGCGACATGCTGGCCAACGGCAGCACGCTGGACGACATCCTGCCCGAAGCCTTCGCCACCGTGCGCGAGGCATCGACGCGCGCGCTGGGCATGCGCCACTTCGACGTGCAGATGATCGGCGGCATCGTGCTCCATCGCGGTGAGATCGCCGAAATGCGCACGGGCGAGGGCAAGACGCTGGTTGCGACGCTCGCGGTCTATCTCAATGCGCTGGAGGGCAAGGGCGTCCACGTCGTCACCGTGAACGACTACCTCGCCCGCCGCGACGCCGAGACGATGGGTGTGCTCTACAAGTTCCTTGGCCTGACGGTTGGCGTGATCGTGCCGAACCTCAACGAGGAGCAGCGGCGCGAAGCCTATGAATCGGACATCACCTACGCGACGAACAACGAGCTTGGCTTCGATTACCTGCGCGACAACATGAAGCACGAGCGGAGCCAGATGGTGCACCGCCCGTTCAACTTCGCCATCGTCGACGAGGTGGACTCGATCCTGATCGACGAGGCGCGCACTCCGCTGATCATTTCCGGTCCGACCGACGACAAGAGCGACCTCTACATTTCGGTCGACGCGGTGGTGAAGCAGATCAGCCCCGACCTGTACGAGGCCGACGAAAAGACGAAGAACATCACGCTTACGGAAGACGGCGTGGAATGGGTCGAGCGCGCGTTCGAGGAAGCAGGCCTGCTGGTCGGCTCGAACCTCTACGACGTCGAGAACACGATGGTCGTCCATCATCTCGACCAGGCGCTCAAGGCCAATGTCATGTTCAAGCGTGACATCGACTACATCGTCAAGGACGACAAGATCGTCATCATCGACGAGTTCACCGGACGCATGATGGACGGTCGGCGGTGGTCGAACGGCCTGCACCAGGCGGTCGAGGCCAAGGAAGGCGTGCGGATCGAGCCCGAGAACCAGACGATGGCCTCGATCACGTTCCAGAACTACTTCCGCATGTATCCGAAGATTTCGGGCATGACCGGCACGGCAGCGACCGAGGCACCCGAGTTCTTCGACATCTACAAGATGAACGTCGTCTCGATCCCCACCAACGTGCCGGTGCAGCGCATCGACGACGAGGACGAGTTCTACAAGAACACGATGGACAAGTTCGCGGCGATCGCGAAGCTGATCCGCGAGCGCTACGAGAACGGCCAGCCCGTTCTGGTCGGCACGGTGTCGATCGAGAAGTCCGAGCTGCTTTCGGAGTTCCTCCAGAAGGAAGGCGTGAAGCACAATGTGCTCAACGCCCGCTTCCACGAGATGGAGGCGCACATCGTGGCGCAGGCCGGGCGGCTCGGGGCGGTGACCATCGCCACCAACATGGCTGGCCGCGGCACCGACATCCAGCTTGGCGGCAATGTCGAATTCCGCATCGAGGATGAATTGCGCGATCTGCCCGAGGGGCCGGAACGCGATGCCGGGATCGCCCGGATCAAGGCCGAAGTGGCCGAGGAAAAGGCCAAGGTGCTCGCTGCCGGCGGCCTGTGCGTGATCGGTACGGAGCGCCACGAAAGCCGCCGCATCGACAACCAGCTGCGCGGCCGTTCCGGCCGTCAGGGCGATCCGGGCATGAGCAAGTTCTATCTCTGCCTCGAGGATGACCTGCTGCGCATCTTCGGGCCGGACACGCTCTTTGCCAAGATGATGAACAACAACCTTGCCGATGGCGAGGCGATCGGTTCCAAGTGGCTTTCGAAGGCGATCGAGACCGCGCAGAAGAAGGTCGAGGCGCGCAACTACGACATTCGCAAGCAGGTCGTCGAATACGACGACGTGATGAACGACCAGCGCAAGGTCATCTACGAGCAGCGCGCCGACATCATGGATGCCGAGGCCGTCGGCGATGTCGTGACCGACATGCGCCACGACACTGTGAATGCCGTCGTCGGCGATGCCTGCCCTCCGGGTTCGTACCCTGAACAGTGGGACGTCGAGGGGCTGAAGGCGCGCGTCCGCGACATCCTCGGTATCGAGATCCCGCTCGAGGACTGGATGCAGGAAGAGGCGATCGAGCCCGAGACCATCGAGGAGCGCATTCAGGGCCTTGCCGATGCGCACATGGATACGAAGGTCACCGAGGTCGACGCCAGCGCATGGCGCAGCCTCGAGAAGTCGATCCTGCTCGAGCGGCTCGATCACCACTGGAAGGAGCACCTCGCCACGCTCGACGCGCTGCGCCAGGTCGTATTCCTGCGCGCCTACGCCCAGAAGACGCCGATCAACGAATACAAGCAGGAAGCCTTCGGCCTGTTCGAGAAGATGCTCGACGCGATCCGCGAGGACGTGACCCGCATTCTGATGACCAGCGAGATTCGCCTGCGGCCGGTCGAGGATTTCCAGCTTCCCGAACTGCCGGACTTCCTCACCAGCCATATCGATCCGTTCACCGGTGAAAACGATGCAGCACCGCTCGCACCGGCTCCGGCGACTTTCGGTGCATTCTCACCCCAGTCCGGTGCCGGACTGAGCCTGGCCGATGCGGGTGTCGATCCCTACGCTGGGCAGGGCATCAGTCGCAACGCTCCGTGCCCTTGCGGGTCGGGCCAGAAGTACAAGCACTGCCACGGGGTAGCCGCCTGAGGATGCGGCCCCACCCGATCGAACGCCGAGAGGGTGGGGTAAAACCTTAACCATTTGAACGCGATATGCCTTTTGTTATTGTGCAAATCGCCGTGCATTGCGATTGCGTCGCCAGCCAAATTGGCGCAGAGATGAAAAGAAGATAAAAAGAACAGATCGGGCCGCGTCGTGACTTAATCCGGCGGGGGCTTAGCAAATGAGTTCGAGTTTCAGGGAGAAGCGCAGGTTCCTGCAGGGTGCGGCAAGCATTGCAGTCTGGTCTTCAACCTTCCTTTCGCAAGGTGTCCTTGCGCAGACCCAAGCCGGTGTCCCATTGTCCCGCGACGAGCTGCGGGGAATTACGAACCAGGCACCGACTGCGGCGCCTCGTCTTTCGATAGCCGGCGGTGTCGAACGGTCGCCGTGCGCGTTGGACGATCCTGCTTATGCCGACATAAAGGTCACCATTAACGAGGTGTCGTTCAACGGGCTCAAGGAAATAGCGCCCGGCGAACTGGACGCAACCTGGCGCCCGCTCGCCAATGCGCCGCAACCAATTTCGGCCCTGTGCGAGATCCGCGACGCAGCCGGCACGATCCTGCGCAACAAGGGGTATCTCGCCGCTGTGCAAGTACCGACCCAGCGGATCGAGAACGGCCAGGTTCGCATGGAGGTCATTTACGCCCGCGTCTCGACTGTCCGTGCAAGGGGGGAAACCCGCGGTGCCGAGGCCAAGCTGGAACAGTACCTCAATGCACTGACGCGAGACGAGGTGTTCAACCAGCGGCGAGCTGAGCGTTACCTTCTGCTGGCGCGGGACCTTCCGGGCTACAACGTGCAATTGACTCTCAAACCTGCCGGCACGGGGCCAGGCGATCTCGTGGCAGAGGTCAGCGTCTTGCGCGCGCCATATGCGGTTGACCTGACGGTTCAGAATCTTGCCTCGAAAGAGACAGGCCGCTTTGGAGGGCAGATACGGGCACAGTTCTTCGGGCTTACCGGCCTCGGCGATGCCACGTCGCTGTCCTATTACACCACATCCGATTTTTCCGAGCAGCACATCCTGCAAGGCAGTCATGAGTTCCGGCCGAGCGGCAGCGGGTTGATCGTGGGCGGACAGGTTACCCATGCCTGGACCAAACCCGATATTGCCGGGTTGCCCGCAAACGTTTCGTTGTCGGCGCGCACGCTCTACGCCAGTCTTTACGCCAGATACCCGGTGCGCCGCTCGCTTGCCGGCAACGTGTGGCTGAGCGGTGGCTTCGATCTTGTGAACCAGGACGTCCAGTTGATCGCCCCTCTCACACGCGACCGGATCCGAGTGGGCTGGGCCAAGCTCGATCATGATGCGATCGATTCGAAGCACGCCCAACCGCGCTGGCGCTACGCATCCTCGCTGGAATTGCGGCAGGGTCTTGCCTTTCTAGACGCCACTCGGGGATGCACCGGGCTGGCTTGTGCGTCGACCGTGCCCACCAGCCGCGCCGATGGCTCTCGCACTGCCACCGTCATTCGCTGGCAGAGCGAGTACGAGCGGAGCGTGGGACGAGCGTCATTCGTGCTTTCGCCCCGCGCGCAGTATGCTTTCAAGCCGTTGTTCAGCTTCGAGGAGTTTTCGGCTGGCAACTTCACCGTCGGGCGCGGATACGATCCGGGTGAACTGATCGGCGATGATGCAGTCGGTATTGCTGGCGAAGTGCGCGGACCGCGCCTGCCAGTCGGGAGCAGTCGCAGCATCAGGGTTCAGCCTTTCGTCTTCGGTGACATGGCGTGGGTCTGGAACAAGGATGTTCCCGGCAACGACCGGCTGACGTCGCTGGGCGGGGGTGTGCGCTCCGAGATCGGTTCACGCTTCCGGCTCGAGGGAACCCTGGCCGTGCCGCTTGAAAAGGTCGGCCTGCAAGCCAGCCGCTCCAAGCCGCGATTCCTCATGACTTTGACCACGCGACTGCTTCCGTGGAGGGCCTTCTGATGCGCTACCAGCTTCCGATCACGCGCAAGCAAATGCTGTCAGCTTCCGGGCTTGCCCTGGCGACCGCACTTGTGGCCGCGGGTCCTGCTCTGCGCGCGCAGTCGTTCCAGGGCACGCCCGTATCGACGTTCGGCAATGTGAGCATCTTTGCAACGCTTTCTGCCACCGACGTTACCGTTTCGAGTCCCAGCGCCGTGATCAACTGGGTGCCGAACGACACGAACACTACCGGCGGGCCGATCAACTTTCAGCCGACCGGGACGACCGCGACCTTCCGCAACAATCCTGACCTGACGAGCGATTTTACGGTTCTCAACCGTATCGTGCCTTCGGGATCGACGCGCGCGATCCAGTTCAACGGCAATGTCGTTTCGCGTCTGCAAACGCAGGCGGGGCAAGTCGCTGGTGGCACGGTCTTCTTCTACAGTCCCGGCGGCATCCTTATCGGAAGCAGTGGTGCTTTCGACGTCGGAAATCTGGTCCTGACAACGTCGGATCTGGCCTATGACGCGTCCGGCAACTTTGGCAGCAACGGACAGTACGTCTTCCAGCAGGCAACCGTTGCCGGCGCGCAGGTATCATTGGCGCCAGGGGCGCAGATCACCGCGACGACGGATGGCTCGTACGTTGCGATGGTTGCGCCCTATGTCAGCAACGCCGGAACCATCAGCGTCAATGGCTCGGCTGCCCTGGTTGCAGCCGATGCCGCCTCGATCCAGTTCTCGCCCAATGGCCTGTTCAACATCCAGATCGATTCCGGCAGCAGCGCCTCGGGCATTGCCGTATTGAATTCCGGCTCGATCGGCGGCCCGGCAGCATCGAACGTCACCCAGTTCCATCGCATCTATATGGTTGCAGTGCCAAAGAACGATGCGCTGACGATGCTGATCGGTGCTGGAAGTTCGCTCGGGTTCGACGTGGCGGGTGCCGCCGACGTTGTCGGAAACGCCATTGTGCTGTCCGGTGGCAAGGACATTATCGCCGGTGAGGCTGCACCCAAAGCCTCGAATGGCGCAGGCACAGGCCTCGTCAATATCCAGGGCAGCGATGCCGATGTCACATCCAGTTTCCGATCGGCTTCGACCGGGGTCACACAGTTCTTCTCTTCATCCAGCGCTGGTCTCGATTTCGCTTCGGACGTCGCAATAAGGGGGGGAACCGGCGGTCCGTCCCTGCTGCTTTCACAAGCGAACGGGGTGATCACGATTGGCGGCGACCTCACCGTCGATACGTCAGTTGCCGGAGAAGATCCTGCAGTGAGCGCGCAGGGCGGGCAAAGTATCCTGTCAGCGTCTTCGGGCAGCATTTCGGTTCTGGGCAACGTGACACTGATCGCCGAAGGCGTGGGGGCGCAATCTACCAGCAACGGTGGCGCCGCAGGGGCTGGCCTTGGCGGGTTGGCGGAAGTTTCCGCTACCGACGGCGGTAACATTACAATCGGCGGATCAACCTTGCTCCAAGCCCGCGGCATCGGCGGGGCTGGCGACGGGGTTGCCGGTGGCAGCGGGCAGGGCGGTACTGCGCAGGTTACGGCGTTCAACGCCGATGCCTCGATAACGATCGATGGCAACCTCGATCTGGTCTCGTCTGGTATCGGCCAAATCGGCACTGTCGGCGGAGCCGGGCGTGGCGGGGCGACCTCGGTCATGAGCACCGGCACGTCGCAGATAAGTATTGCCGGCGCGTCTACGTTCTCGGCCACGGGGTTTGGCAGCACTGGAACCGTGTCCGGCGGTGACGGGAGTGGCGGTTCGATGGGCATTGTCGCCTCGAACGACGCGGCGATCACCCTGCATAATGTGGAAGCCGTTGTTGACGGGTCGGCGGGATCGGGTCCGGTAACCGCTGGCGCAGCCTTTGGCGGCCTTGGTCTGGTTCGGGCCAACCTCACGTCGAGCACGGTTGCGGGAGGACCGGGCACTGCGCGGGTTGGCATTAACGGCGATCTGCTCGTCAGTGCCAGAGCGCTGGGTGGTGCTGCAACGGCTGCAGGCGGAACCGACGCGGCCATCCAGGGCGGATCAGTCGTTATAGATGCGTCCACGGGCAACCGGGTGGACGCAGCAGGGCAGGTCAGCATCGATGCCAGCGCATTTGGCTTGAGCGGCTATAGCAACACCAACACTGCGCTTGGCGGGATCGTGACGGTACGCGGCAGTTCGGGCGGAACGGTTGCTCTCTCGGGCGGCTTCACGGCAGATGCCGATGCGTTCGGAGGCGTGGGGCTCGGCGCTGCAGCTGGCGGCAATGCCACGGGCGGCACCATCAATGTCACCACCAACGGCGGTTCGGTGCAACTCACCGGGGCAGTCCAGACCGGCGCGGAAGCCTTGGGCGGACTGCAGTCTGGTGGTGGATCGGCAGGTTCCGGCCAAGGCGGCACCAACCTGTTCACGTCCAATAACCTCGGGCAACTCCTCATCAATGGCAGCGTTTCGGCTGTCGTCAGCGGTATTGGAGGAACCACGGATGGCGCAGGACAAGGTGGCGCCGGAATCGGCGGGGCAATCCAGATTTCCTCGAGCGTCGGATCGGTCGGGAGCATCAGCGGCAATGTGAACCTTGTCGCCAACGGCCTTGGCGGCGGAGGGCAGGGCGTGCTGACCGGCGGCCTTGGCCGTGCGGGTGACATTTCGATCCGGGCATTCGGCAACGCTGGTTCTGGCGGCTTGAGCTTCGGCTCTGCGCTGAGCCTGACCGCCAGCGGAACGGGAGGCGAAAGTTCCGGCAGCGCAGGGACCGGCGGCAATGGTATTGGCGGTACGGTCACGATGCTTGCTGACGGCGCGCTCGTCCTGATCAGCGAAAGCCTCTCGCTGAACTCGGTCGCAACGGGTGGCAACGGATTTGCCAATGGCGGTGCGGCGTTTGGCGTCAATGGTAGCGTGGAAGCTCGCAACGCCGGATCGATCGGTGCGCAAGGGGGCATTTCGCTCGACTTTGGCAGCCGCGGCGGATCGAGCCTTGGCACAGGTTCCGGCGGCGCGGCTAGTGGCGCCAACGTCACCCTGGCTGCCAATAGTGGCGAGCTGACGAGTGCGCAGGCGATCAGCATCTTCGCCGGGACTGCCGGCGGTGCCGTGCTCTCTGGCACTGGCAGCGGCGGCGCGGCGACGGCAAACGTTGTCACGGTCACGACATCGGGCAACGGAAATATCTCTTCAGCTTTTGGTCTGAATATCAGCGGCGCCGGTGTTGGCGGAAATAGCAGCGGCGGTCTGGCTGGAAGCGGCAGCGGAGCAACCGCTCGGCTCAATCTCAGCGGCGGGCAAGTCAATGCTGGCAGCCTGCTTGTCGACGTGAGCGGCATTGGCGGACAAGGAAACCTCGGCGGGGGCGCAGGCTCGGGCGGATCGGTGAGCGGCAACATCGCCGCAACCAGTCTGACGATTGGCACTTCGTCGCAGATATTCGCGGGGGGCTTCGGCGGCTCCAACACCAGCAACAGCGGCAGCGGCGCGGCTGGAGCTGGCACGGGCGGCACGGTTGCCCTGAGCTTCTCGCGCAGTACGGCGAGCCTTGGATCAGGCGAAGGCGTCGTAATCGATGCCAGCGGCTATGCCGACCAAGGCGGACCCGCACAGGGCATTGGCGGTAGCGTCTCGATCACTGCGGCCGCTTCCACAGTCGGTACGACGGGTTTGCTGAGAATCTCAGCCATTGGCGGCGGGAGCGCGGGCAAGAACGGAACGGCAGGTGGCGTTGGCAAGGGCGGGTCGATCTCGCTTTCTGCCCTGGGCGATTCCCAAGGGGCGAGCGCCATCAACGCCGATATCCTTTCGCTCAATTCCGACGGAATCGGGGGAGTCGGCTCGCGTTCGCTGGTAGTTGGCATCGACAGCGGGGCAGGTGGCGCAGCAGAGGGCGGAAGCATTTCGCTTGCCGCTGCGGTCGATGGCGGCACCATCTCTGCCGGGAGCCTGTTCGTCAGTGCACGGGGCTTTGCCGAGAGCGGCGGAGCGGGTTTCCGCAACCCGGACACCGGCGCGGGCAAGGGCGGCCAGGGCGGAGCGGCGAAGGGCGGCGTAATCATTCTCGGTTCGTTGGCGGCGACTGGTGGTTCGGGCTCTGGAGGGTACGCGCTTGGCGCCGCGGAGTTTGATGCCGGCGCGCGCGGCGGGTTCGGCGGAGACGGCGACGATGGCTTCGTGCCGGGGCAGGCTGGCGACGGTGGCACCGCGATGGGCGGTTCGATCCAGATGCAATTCGATCAGGGTGGCAGTGCGATCAGTGTCACCGAAACCCTGGCGTTGCGCGTCGATGCGGTCGGCGGCAGCAGCGGGATCTGCGGTGCGGGGTGCTTTGGTGCAGGCGCCACCGCCACAGGCGGGACGATAAGCTTCGGGTCCGGAGGGCTGAGCACCGGCAATACCATTACTCTTGGTGAACTGTCGCTTTCCGCCATCGCTACTGGAGGCGGGAGCTTCTCGCCCACGGGTGGAAATGCAACTGGCGGCGGCGCGTTCTTCCGCATTGGTTCCGGCACCACCTTTGCTGCTGGCGTCGTTTCGATCACGACCGACGCGTTTGGTAGCGATCAGTTCGCCGGCGGTACGGGCGGATCTGCGACAGGCGGCAATTCATCGTTCATTGCTTCCGGCACGGGGACTGCAACGATCGACGGCACGCTCACGCTCATGTCCACGGGGCAGGGCGGGAACGGCCGTGACATTGGCGGAATAGGCGGTGCCGGCACAGGCGGCACGAGCCGGCTCTATAGTGACGGCGGCCGCATTGCGATCGGCGGCGGAGCAGTGATCGCTGCCAGCGGCTTTGGCGGTCAAGGCGATCAGAACTCTGCGGCCGGGACGGGCGGAACGGGCACCGGCGGAACGGCCCTTGTCACGGTCGGAACCCCGGATGTGATCGGCAACCTTGGCCGCATCGACTTGGGCGCGCTGACGCAGGTCGTGGCGGAAGGCACGGGCGGGGATTCCGGGACCGGCGGTCTGGGACTGGGCGGCTTTGCAGGAATCTCTGCGCGGCAGGGTAATCTCTCGCTCGATCTGTTGCTTGCTTCAGCCTCGGCGTCCGGCGGTTATGGGCAATTTGGCGGAGCAGGGGGCGAGGCGCAGGGCGGCCGCATCGAGGTCTTTGCGAACAGTGCCGTGGAAGGCGCAAGCCAAGTCACCATCAATACGCTTGTCGCTGACGCTTCGGCATCTGGTGGCTTCGGCGGAGATGCCGGACGGACTGCCAGCGGTACCAGTGCCGGCGGTTCGGGTGGAATGGCAACGGGTGGCTCGATCGCGATTTTCGGCACGGCTGGCAACGGCACGATGCAGGTCGGATCCATCACTGCCAGCGCCGACGGTCTTGGCGGCGGCGGCGGGGCCGGCAGCGTGGGCGGCAACGGCGGTCGGGGCCTTGGCGGCTCGATCCAGGCTGGCACGGCCAGCGGGATCGACACTGGAACAATCAATGCGGGATCGGCCACGTACGGCTCGATCCAGATCACTGCATCGGGACGCGGCGGCACCGGTGGCGCTGGAGATGCCCTGACCGGCACAGGCGGAAATGGCGGCGACGCAACCGGTGGCGGCGCGCTGCTGCTGGTTCGTGGCAGCCCGGTTAGCGTCGCGGGCGCAGCCTCGTTCGAAGGTTCAGCGTTTGGTGGCTCTGCGGGGACCGGAAGTGCATCCGGTCTTGGCGGGAATGCCGAAATTCTGGCCAAGGAAACCGCCACGCAAATCGTTGGCGCCGAACTGGTCGTGACAAACCGGTTCCAGCAACCACTGCAACGCGGCGCGCTGACTGCGCCCGGATCGCTCACGTTCACCGCGCAAGCCGTCGGGGGCGATGGTTCCACGATAGGCACTTCGCTCATGCGCGGTGCGGGCGTGGACATGCAGGTCGTGAACAGCAGCGTGAGTGCCGGCAGCTTGTCGTTCACTGCAGATGCCGCTGCCGCTGACCTAGTATCAGCGCCGGGCATCATCTCCCTGGTCAATTCGACGGCCACGATCGCTGATGCATTTACTCTCGTGACGCCCGGTCGGATCTCGCTGAGTCTCGATCAGGCGAACCTGACGGCATCCAGCGTGTCGATTTCTGCCAGTGATTGGGTACTGCCAAGCTCTGCGCCAGTGGCGATCGGCACGCTTTCCGGCACGAACCAGCTAAGTCTCGCCTCGGGGAACGACCTCGTCGGTTATGCGAACCTGTCGAGCCAGGGATCGCTCAGCTTGCAAGCGTTGGGTCGGATCGATTTCGGTTCTCTTTTCGCCCTCGGCGCAATCGACGTGGCGGCAGGCGGCACACTGACTCTGGGCAATGTCCAGAGCGGCGACGCGATCGATCTCGATGCGCAAGGGGCGGTGGTTGCGGGCAACCTTGTCGCGGCGACGTCCGTTTCGGTTGGGTCGGGCGGCAGCGTGACGCTGGGCAACATCGCTGCGGGCACAGGAACGCCTTCAGGCGGCAACGGTGATCTCTATTCGGTGGGCATCCGTGCGGCAGGAGATGTCCGGACAGGCACGATCTTCGCTGCCTCGGACATCGGCATTGCCACTCCCGGCGCTCTGACGACGGGTAGCCTGCGCGGCTACGACGCGCTGTTGCTGGCAGGCGGCAACGTCACCATCGACAGCACGGCGATGGTCAACCGCGTACTCGTCGCCAATGCCACGATGGCAAGCCTCGGCGAGACCGCGACCGGCTTCGACAAGGAGCTTGTCTTCGCAGCGCCAGCACAGGCCACGGGTGGGTCGGTGACGATTGCCAATACGGCAACCGCCGCCTCGTTGCGGATCGCTGCGGGCACGGCCATTGGCACGGGCAGTATCACTGCAACCGGCCCCGTCGGTTTGAGCAGCAGTGGCAACCAGACCTTGGGGAGCGTGAATGCCGGTTTCGGTAGGATTGAGCTCGTCTCACAATCCGGCAGTGTCACCGCGACAAATCTGTTTACTGGCAGCGACATTCTCGTGTCTGCAGGGGCCGGGCTTGCCCTGGGATCGATCCGGGGTCGCGATGTCGCGCTGCTGTCGGGCGGGAACGTCACGGTGCAGTCCGTGCTGGCAGGAGCGGTTTTCGACCCGCAAACCAGCCAGATCACCGACGCAGTCGGGCGACTACTGATCGGCAACACGACGATGCTGCCAGCGACGGCCATGCCCGGATCAATCGACTTTGCCACTCTCCTGACGGCCACGCCAATCCGGTCCGGAGGCAATGTCACGATCTCAGGCGGAGCGATCGTTGGCAGATTGCGGGCCGCAGCGAGCGGGGATTTCACAGGCGGCGGCATCCGTGCGTTTGGCGGGATCGAGGTCGAATCCGGCGGTCTCGTCACTGTTGCGCAGCGCTGGGGTGCGACGGAAGTGCAGATCGTGTCAGCAGACCTCGCCATCATCGACAACGGGACTGCAACAGGCGCGACCGGGCAGCAGATACTTTCGGGGATACGCACGAGCGAGACCGGAACGGTAGACCTCATTTCGAACTCCGCACGCACTGCGCTGATCGGTGATGGCCTGACGGGCAGCGGTTACGCCCTGAGCGCTGCGGAGATCGGGCTCGTCTCGACCGGCAGGTTGCTCATCGCCGCGGTGGATCAGGCTGCCAATCCTACGGACATGCTGGTCGGAAACCTTACCCTGAGTGCTGGAGGCGCCATAGGCGCATCCGTTGCTGCGGGGACAACCGGGCGGGTGATCTTCGCATCGGGCAATCTGCAATCGCAGACCCAGGGCGGTGCGATCCGCGTGGTGGGAACGATCAACGGGACGGGCTTTGGCCAGGGCAACGTGCTCGAGTTCACGACCGGCCGGTTCGAACTTGATGCAGGAACCGGGGCAATCAACCTCACCTCTGCTGCGCAGCCTGGCACAGCCAGTGCGCTTGGCGGCATTGTCGAAATCAACGCGTCCAATATCCACGTGGCCAGTGCTGCCATTCTCGACAGGCTCGCGGCAGATCCCTTCTACGTCGGACGAATCGCCGACCTGAATGCACCGGCAGTGACGCAGCGACCTGAGGGCGTATTGCGCGCCCTTGGTCTCGACCTTTCCCCGACCGGCACACTCTACATACAGAACACGGGTACCGCCCTGAACCCTGCCGGGTTCTTCTCCGATCTTGCCTTTACCGATGTGAACGCGCCCGCAGGGGCCGCACCGGGTTCCCTTTCGGTTATCGTCAACGGAGCTTTCCAGACGCCCAGCGGCAATGTGACTGGAACTGCGGCACACGATCTGGTCGTCAACGATCCAGCGACGGACCTCACGGCGTTCAGCGCTGACAGCCAGCTTAACGGCTGCGCGTTCAACCTGAAAGCGTGCACCATGGTCAGGGAGGGGGCCGACCCGGTCGCATCGATCGCCAGCCAGATCGCGATCATCGCAACGTCCACGCTCGGCAGCACGCCTGCCTTTGTCGAAGAACCGGCGGGACCAGGTGCTGATCCAGACACCAACGATCCGGCGCAGGAGCAACAGCAAGAGCAGGCCTCTGAAAGCGAGGCGACTGCCTCCTCCCCGATCGCGCCGCCGCCCCAACTGATCGATAGCAGTCCCCTGGACACCTCCAACCAGATCGAACAGCCGGTCTCGGGCAGCGGCAACCCCGCGCTGATCGGATCGGTCGTCAACGAAACCAGCGTGGAAGGAGACGTCCAGTGAACGCGCACAGCAAAACATCTCTCGCTTTTGCTCTGATCGCGCCACTGCTGGCATCGACCGTTATTCCGGCAATGGCAGCTGACAAGAGCCAGCCGCTTTCGGTCCGCAACTCGTTCCGCGTCGGCTCATCAGGCGTGACCTGCACGGCGCAAAACGCTCCGGCCGACAAGCGGTTGGACGGGCTTTTCGATCGCTCCTACCGCCTGAGCTGTCGCGACGCGGCGGGCGCCGTGGGAAGCCTTATCGCAGTGCGGCGTGATGTGGCAACGGGGGCCGAACCGACCGGGCTTCCGGGGGTTACGCTCTCCTGCGGTGATGAGGGGGCAGTGAACATCGAGGCGATTGGCCGGGTACGGGCTGTCAACTGTCGCGATCAATCGGCAAATGTCGAATACAAGCGCTATGCGCTGCGCCGTGGCAGAACGACATATTTCGTCGAGGGTCTTGCAGGTTACGATCCGGCTTTGCGCCTCGCGCTGGCAAGTGTGGTTGCAGATACACCGCTCACCGGAGAAATTCGGGTTGCCACAACCGAGGTTTCCGATCCTGCCGCTTTTGCCCGCGTTCAGGCCGGCCAGCTCGACCGGCTTGGCGCGCGCGACGAGGGTTATCTGCGCAACAATGGCGGCCGATTTGCAGAATCGTCAGAATTCTTCGAGGCCATTGCGACGCGCGATCGGAACACCGGGGCGTCAGGTCTGGCCGAAGCTCTCGCCAATCAGGGATTGCAACAATCCAACCTCGGCAACTTCACCGCAGCAGACCGCCTTCTGAGTGAAGCCACTTCAGCGCTCTCTCGCGGCGATGGCGTGACGCAGCGGCTAATCCGAAATTACCGCGCGATCAATCGGCTCAACCAGCGCAAGCCGGTTACAGCTCTCAAGGATCTGGCGACGCCGGTTGTCGCCATCGGCGATTCGTTCGATCGCGGCAGCCTGCAGGCTGGTGTCATCAACATGCCCCTTGCCGAGCAGATCAACCGCGAGAGCAGCGGATTGAAGCGCCTGGGCGCAGTCGATCTCGGGCTTTCGGACATTGAACGCGCAGAAATCCTTGATGCGCAAGCAGACGCGCTGAAGGCTACTGCAGCACGTCTGCAAGGGCGGTACGATGTCGCAGTGGCGGGGTTCGAAGCGGCCGGCCGGCGGCTTGAGGCCGTGCGAGGCGGGCGCGTGGCATCAGCCGGGTGGTTGCGTTCGGAAATCCAGATCGAGCTAGCTCTCCTTGCCGAGGCGCAAGGACGCAAGGGAGACAGCGACGCTGCTTTCGATCGCGCGATTTCGCTAATCGAGAGCGCGTTTCCCCAATCGCCCGCCCTGCTGGCAGCGAAGGCGCGCAAGGCCGCATGGCTGGCGCGGTCCGGAGATGATGCAGGCGCGCTCGCGCTGTACCAGCTGGTGGTGAAGGACAGTGCGAGCGTGCCTGATGCAGGCACGACGCTGCGCGACCTGCTTGGCCCTTATTTCGGGTTGCTGGCAAGAGCGGGCGGGGACAACGCCGCCGCAGCGATCTTTGCCGCATCGCAGGTACTACAACGCCCTGGCGTCGCGCAGACGCAGGCCGTGCTTGCCCGGCAAATGTCCGAAGGCAATGACGAGGCCGCCGCTCTTTTCCGCCTGTCCCTGACCAGAACCCGCGACATCGCACGAACCGAGCTTACGGTTGAGCAACTGGCAGCGGTACAGGCACCAGATGAGCGACAGGTCGAAGCGCTCAAGGCGGCGCAGGACAACCTCGCCTCGCTCCGGCGCGACCAGACTGCTTTGGTAAGCAAGCTGGCAGCCTATCCTCGCTACAACGTGCTTGCGCCGCGAAGTGTCGAGCTTGCAGAATTGCAGCAGGCGCTGAAAGCCGGCGAATCCTATTACAAGCTGATGATCATCGGCAATCGGGTCTATGGCCTGTTCGCCACCTCCGGAACGGCGCGGGTGCTCGACCTCGGCCTTGATCCAGACGATATGTCCAGGCAGGTTCAGGAGATTCGTGACAGCATCGTCAAGGTAGAGAACGGAAGACAGGTCAACTATCCGTTCGATCTCGAGAAATCGCGCGCGCTCTACAAGCAGCTGTTCGGCCAGGTCGAAGACCTCTTGCCTGCAACCCGCCACCTCGTCTTCGAACCCGATGGTGCGATGCTGCAGCTCCCACCGACCGTACTGGTGACGGCAGACGAGGGGATCGCGGCATATCGCAAGAGGCTCGAAAGCCCCGATGCCGATGACTTCGATTTCACCGGCGTTGCCTGGCTTGGGCGGGGAAGGGAAGTGTCGATCGCGGTAAGCCCGCGAGGTTTTCTCGACATTCGCAAGCTTGCAGCTTCGACAGCGCCGCGAAACTATCTTGGCTTGGGACACAACGCCAAGCCAGGCGTGAGGCCCGTTGCCGCCGTGGCCGATCAGTGCGATTGGCCACTGGCAACCTGGCAAAATCCGATCTCGGCCGATGAGCTGTTCTTCGCCCAGCAAAAGCTTGGCCAGGGCGGCAGTGCGGTCCGAACCGACGCGCAGTTCAGTGACAGCGCATTGCTCGCCGACAATGATCTCGACAAGTACCGGGTCGTCCATTTCGCAACGCACGGGCTGGTAACGGCACCGCGGCCCGATTGCCCGGCGAGGCCTGCTCTGGTGACGAGTTTCGGTGACTTCGGCTCGGACGGCCTGTTAACCTTTCGCGAGATTTTCGATCTGCGTCTGAATGCTGACCTGGTGATCCTGTCCGCGTGCGACACCGCTGGCGTGGCTACGGTCGCAGCGAGTCGCGAGGCGGGGGTCACCACGGGCGGCAACTACGCACTGGACGGGCTGGTCCGTGCCTTCGTTGGTGCGGGCGCGCGTTCAGTGATTGCCAGCCATTGGCCGGTGCCTGACGACTTCGATGCGACCAAGCGCCTGATCGGCGGAGTCATCGACTCAACGGCTGGGCAGGAACTCGCAGCCGCGCTTGAAGGTGCGCAGGAGAAGCTGATGGACGATCCCAACACCTCCCACCCATTCTACTGGGCCGCTTTCGTCATTGTCGGCGACGGAGCAAAGCCGCTGGTTGCGGGCAATCAGGTGGCGGCCCCTGCGAATCCGATCGCACGATAGATAGTTGGTAGCAGCGTCAGGCCTGCTTCTGCGCCGATTGCGGTTCTGGCTGGATGGACAACTTATGCGAATCCAGCCAGGCTGGTCCGACATGTGCGGCGCGCGATACTGAAAGACCGATCCCGGACACAGAGCGACGCGACGCTCACGCGTCCTGACGCCCGACGGAAATTATCGATGTTGCAATGGTCGCGGTGCTGCAGCGACGACGCCGATCGGGCCTGTCGCGACATGCCGCGCAGGAAATCAGGTCTTTGTTCTTTAAGAAGAAAGTGGCTCCCTGAGTAGGATTCGAACCTACGGCCGCTCGATTAACAGTCGAGAGCTCTACCGCTGAGCTATCAGGGAGCAGCCCCAGTTCCCCGGGGCAGGAGCGCGCTAATAACAGGCGTTTCCGGTTTGGCAAGCACCTGTTTCGAGATTTTTATTCACACCATGAATTGCTCGGCAAAGATGCGGTCCTCAAGGCTCTGTCCGCGGTCGAACATCAGCGTCAGGCGATGTTCGGGCCAGACCTTCACGCGCACTTCGCGCACATCGCGCACCTCCTTCTGGTCTGCCACCACCAGAACCGGCCGCTTCACTGATTCGAGGGCCTTGAACACGATTTCATAAGTGTCGGGCAGTATCGCTCCGCGCCAGCGGCGGGGGCGGAACGGGCTGATCGGGGTGAGCGCGAGCATGTTCGAGGACAGCGGCAGTATCGGCCCGTTGGCAGACAGGTTGTAGGCCGTCGAACCGGCTGGCGTTGCCACCAGCACGCCGTCGCAGGCGAGCTCGGGCATGCGCACCTTGCCGTTGACGCTGACCTCCAGCTTGGCGGTCTGCCGCGTCTCGCGCAGGATCGATACTTCATTGATGGCGCAAACGGAGTGCTCTTCGCCGGAATTCGTTACAGCCGTCATGCGCAGCGGCGAAACGGTGATCTCGGTCGCCTTTGCCAGACGGTCCTCGATGCTCCGGCTCGACCGATACTTGTTCATCAGGAAGCCGACGGTGCCGAGGTTCAGGCCGAAGGCTGGCACGACGTGATCGATATCGAGCATGGTATGCAGCGTTTGCAGCATGAATCCGTCGCCGCCGATCACGACGGCGGCGTCAGCCTCTTCAAGCCTGACCCAATCGCGGGTGCTGCTGAGAGCTTCGCATGCCTCCTGCGCGCGTTCGCTGGGAGAGGCGAGCAGGGCGAGACGGGCAAATTCCGGCATTGTTCTGTTCAGGCCCCGATCACGTGCTGCACTAGATGTGATTGGGGAGATATGGACCTGTGCACTTGTGCGCAATGCACAAAAGCGAGGGGCCTTGTCTGCCGCCCCATCGCGGGAACGCTTTGGCAATAATGCAATGCTACCGAGATCGGATGCGCAACCCTACGCCATCGACAGTCGCTGAATCCGAGAGGGATGCCCTGACCGGACTGCCCGGAATGGCCACCGCGCGTAACTGGCTGGCACGGCACGAGCACGGTTTTGTCCATGCCATGCTGCTGGGCTTTCATCGCCTCCGATCTGTCAATCTCGCCTACGGTCAGTCCGGTGGCGATCTGGCGCTGGCAGAGATAGCGCGGCGCATTGCTGGCTTCGCGGACGATGAACTGGGCGGCGAATCGCTGGTGGCACGCGTCGGGGGCGGCGAATTTCTTGTGGCTTGCGATAGCACGATCAGCCGTGAGCGTTGGCAGTGGCTTGCCGAAGCGCTGGTCCGGCGTATTTCGCGCAGCCTGCCGATGCGCGGCGATGTCCTGCATCTTGCCCCTCGCGCCGCCTTGCTGCGCGGAATGCCCGGGGAGACCGGCACCGCGCTGATCGACAGGCTCGACCAGGCGCTGGAGTCGCTGCAGCAGCAGGCTGGACGCCGGATCATCTGGGCGGACGGGACGCATCGTGCACGCGGGCGAAGCGCCGCGCGTCTCGAGGCAGATCTTATTGGCGCGATGGCGCGCGACGAGATCGGAATCGTCTTCCAGCCGCAATATCGGGTGGACGACGGTAGACTTACCGGCGTCGAGGCGCTCGCCCGGTGGGATCATCCCCAACTCGGAAGGATGGGCGCCGAGACGCTGTTCGCGATCGCCGAACGCGGCGATCACGTGGCGCAGCTCTCGCGGCACATTGCCGCCAAGGCGCTGTCCCTGGCGAGGGACTGGCCTGATCTTGCGGTCTCGCTGAACGTGACCGCCGAGGATCTTGCGAACGACGCGTTCGCGGCGGACTTTCGAGCGCTGCTGGCCAGTTCCGGCTTCCGCCCGCACCGATTGACGCTGGAAGTCACCGAACACGCGCTTGTCTCCGATTTCGCCCGCTCGGCTGAGGCGCTGGCCGAACTTGCGGCCGACGGAGTGCGCATAGCCCTCGACGATTTCGGCACAGGTTATGCGAACTTCCGGACGCTCAAGGCCCTGCCGCTCGATACGATCAAGCTCGATGCCTCGCTCCTGCACGAGGCAGACAGCGACATGCGCGATCGGGCCATCCTTACCGCCATTGTCGCGATGGCGCGGGCCCTGAGCCTCAAGGTCGTGTGCGAGGGGGTCGAGCGCGAAAGCCAGCTTGCCGTGCTGCAAGAGGAAGGATGCGACACCTTCCAAGGCTTCCTCCGGTCGGGTCCGATCGGCGCCGCACAGGTGACCGCTCTTCTCTAGGCCGCCTTTTTCGCTCGCTTCACGATTGCCGCCAGACCCTTGGTCAGTTGCACGAGGCCGTTGAGCCGTCCTTCCGCCGTGCCCCACGCGCGCGTGATCACCAGCTTGTTGTCTGGGCGCAGCTTGGCAACACCATTCAACCGTTCGACGTATCCGATAAGGCCGACCGGGTCCGGGAAGGTATCCTTGTGGAAACTGACCAGCGCTCCCTTGGGGCCGACGTCGATCTTGGCGATGTTGGCAGCGATTGCCTGCCGCTTGACCTCGATCAGGCGCAGCAGGTTCTGCGTCGGGCCGGGCAGGGGGCCGAAACGGTCGATCATCTCGGCGGCGAGCGCTTCGACGGCGTCGGGCCCCTCGGCATCGTTCATGCGGCGGTAAAGCGCCATGCGCACGGCGAGGTCTGGAACGTAGTCCTCGGGGATCATGATCGGCGCGTCGAGCGTGATCTGGGGGCTCAGCGCCTCGCGTTCGCGTGCGAGGCCGATGTCGCCGGCCTTGGCAGCAAGGATCGCGTCCTCGAGCATCGACTGATAGAGTTCGAAGCCGACTTCCTTGATGTGGCCCGACTGTTCGTCGCCCAGGAGGTTTCCTGCCCCGCGAATGTCGAGGTCATGGCTGGCAAGCTGGAAACCTGCGCCCAGGCTGTCGAGATCGCCAAGGACCTTGAGGCGCTTTTCTGCAACTTCCGACAGGGCCATGTCCTCTGCCACCGTCAGATAGGCGTATGCGCGGATCTTGCCGCGTCCAACCCGACCGCGCAGCTGGTAAAGCTGGGCAAGGCCGAAGCGGTCGGCGCGGTGGATCACGATGGTATTGGCCGAAGGAATGTCGATGCCGCTTTCGACAATTGTCGTCGATAGCAGGACCTCGTATTTCTTCTCGTAGAACGCGCCCATGCGGTCCTCGACCTCTGTGGGGCTCATCTGGCCATGCGCTGTCACGAAGCGTACCTCGGGCACGTTGAGGCGCAGCCAGTCTTCCAACCCGGGCATGTCGGCAATGCGCGGCACGACGATGAAGCTTTGTCCGCCGCGCTGGTGTTCGCGCAGCAGGGCCTCGCGCATGACCATGTCGTCCCACGGCATCACGTAAGTGCGCACGGCAAGGCGATCGACCGGCGGGGTCTGGATGGTGGACAGTTCGCGCAGGCCCGACATTGCCATCTGGAGCGTGCGCGGGATCGGCGTGGCCGTGAGCGTGAGGACGTGAACGTCCGCCTTCAGTTCCTTGAGCTTCTCCTTGTGCGTCACGCCAAAGCGCTGCTCCTCGTCGACGATGACGAGGCCAAGTCGCTTGAACTCGACCGACTTGGACAGGAGTGCGTGCGTGCCGATGACGATATCGACCTTGCCGCTGGCCAGCCCCGCCTTGGTTTCGGCAGCTTCCTTGGTCGGCACAAGGCGTGAGAGGCGACCGATCTCCAGCGGGAAGCCGTTGAAGCGTTCGACGAAGTTTGAATAGTGCTGTCGCGCCAGCAATGTGGTCGGTGCGATGACTGCCACCTGCACCCCCTGCATCGCCGCGACGAAGGCGGCGCGCAAGGCAACCTCGGTCTTGCCGAAGCCGACGTCGCCGCAGACAAGGCGATCCATCGGCTTGCCCTCGGCCATGTCGCCCAGCACGTCGCCGATCGCGCGTTCCTGATCCTCGGTCTCGTCCCAGGGGAAACGGTCGACGAAGGGACCGTAACTTGCAGGATCGACGGGCAGGACAGTCCCCTGGCGCAGCGCTCGCTGGGCGGCGGTAGCCATCAGGTGCCCAGCCATCTCGAGAATGCGCTCGCGCATGCGCGCCTTGCGCCGCTGCCAGGCCTCGCCGCCCAGCTTGTCGAGCGCAACGCCATCGGCGTCCGAGCCATAGCGCGAGAGGACATCGAGGTTCTCGACCGGGATGTAGAGCTTGTCGCCGCCCGAATATTCAAGCTGGACGCAGTCGTGCGGCGAATCGCCGACGCCGATGGCCTCGAGGCCGAGGTAACGCCCGATGCCGTGGTCCATGTGGACCACAAGATCGCCGGGGGTAAGCGCGGACAGCTCGGCAAGGAACGCGTCGGCGTCCTTGCGCTTCTTTTTGCGGCGGACAAGGCGGTCGCCAAGGATGTCCTGCTCGGTCAACAGTTCCAGATCGTCGTTGGCAAAGCCCTGTTCGAGCGGGAGAACGATCGCTGCAGGCTTGCCCGAAGCTGCAAGGCCCAGCGCTTCCTGCCAGGTCTCGGCCATCTGGGGCGTGAACTTGCCGGCTTCGGCCAGCAACGAGGCAAGGCGCGAGCGCGAACCGGTGGTATAGGCCGCGATGATCGGCTTCTTGCCACGCGTTCCCAACGCCGAAATGTACTTCGCTGCCGCTTCGTAGATGTTGGTACCGCCCGAAGTCGCAGCGGCGCGCTCCGGCGTGAAATCGTGACTTGAAGTGAATCCGAAATCGACGACCTGCTTCGATTCCGGTTCGGCAAAGATCGTGGTGCGATGCACCGGCCAGCCAGCCAGCGCCCGGTCAAGCTCGTCGCGCGAAAGATAAAGGGCGTTTTCCGCAAGCGGACGATAGCTGCCGGGAGCCTTGGAAGAGGAATCGAGGCGCGACTGATGGTAGTCGGCAATGTCGTCGATGCGCTGTTCGGCAGCCTTGATCGCGGTCGTGTCGATCAGGACCAGGTCGCCATCGCCCAGGTGATCGAACAGCGTTACCAAACGGTCCTCGAACAGCGGGAGCCAGTGCTCCATGCCGGCCAGGCGGCGGCCATCGGTGATCGCCTGATAAAGCGGATCGCCGGTGGCGTTGGCACCGAACATCTCACGGTAGCGGCTGCGGAAGCGCTTGATGCTGTCGTCGTCGAGCAGCGCTTCGCTGGCCGGCAGCAGCAAGTGGCTTTCGACCGCCTGCACCGATCGCTGCGTGTTCGGATCGAACAGGCGCAGGGTTTCAAGCTCGTCGCCGAAGAAATCCAGCCGCAGGCCGTGGTCTAGGCCCGACGGGTAGATGTCGAAGACAGATCCTCGCACTGCATATTCGCCTGCGTCGACGACGGTGTCGGTGCGCGAATAGCCCTGGCGCTGGAGCAGGGCGATCAGGCTTTCCCGGCCGATCTCGGTGCCCGGCGCCAGCAGGCGCGTGGATTCGCGGATACGGAACGGCGTCAGGACGCGTTGCAGCGCGGCATTGATCGTCGTGACCAGAAGTTGTGGGCCGCTGCGCTTGCGCTGGAGTCGCTGGAGCGCGGCAAGCCGTCGGGCGCTGACCGACAGTGCCGGCGATGCACGGTCGAACGGCAGGCAATCCCAAGCCGGAAAGTCGATGACCTCAAGGTCCGGCGCAAAGAACGCAGCACTCTCGACGATGGCGCGCATCGCCGCCTCGTCGGGCGCGATGAACACGGCACGGCCCTTGGCCGCACGGGCAAGGTCGGCCAGAACAAGCGGCTGCGCGCCACGCGCAACGGACGAGAGCGTAAGTGGCGTATTTGCCGAGAGGATGCGGGTCAGGTTGGACATGGCAGGCTTAACGCGCGACGAGCAAAATCAGCGCGGGATTTCGACGTAATCGAGCTTGCGCATGGCGTCCATCATCGCGCCAGCATACTTCTCTGGCACAGGCTGCGTGCCCAGTGCCCATGCCATGATCTCGACGTCATCTTCCTCGATCAGGTCTTCGAACCAGGCAACCTGCGCTGCGTCCCACGCGGCGTGGTAGCGATCGAAGTAGCAGCCAATCATGTAGTCCGCTTCGCGCGTGCCGCGATGCCAGGCACGGAAGTGGAGACGGCGAAGGCTTTCCGGGGCAATTGCGCCGGTTTGCGAAGACTGCTGGGTCATGCCTTGCCGTTAGGCCGATCGGCCTGGTGAAACAAGGGGAGAGCGCCCATGCAAAAGGGCACCCCGACGCTCGTCCTTCCCCTGCGCCGGAGTGCCCCATCGCTTGTCCGCGCGCGTTACTTGTCCCGCAGCGCGGCGACGATTTCTTTCGGTTGGCGGCCAACCATGTCCTTTGCCAGTTCCTTGATCAGGACCTGTTCGGTCGCTCTTGCAAACTGATGGCGCAATTCCCCAAGAGTTCGCGGTGGCGCAATCACGATCAACTGCGCGATCTTGTGGGCCTGTACTTGCCGGTTGATCCAGTCAGCGATTGCTGCGCAATGCGCGGTTTCGTCTTGCTGGTGGGGCGATGCGTGGCTGCCGCCGCTGGAGTGGTTGTGTTCGACCAGGGCGGGCAAGCTTACCGTGGCAAGCTCGGGCGCCGCTTCGGTGCCGGCGTTGCGGTACAGTTCCCAACCCTTGCCATCGACGATGGCAACGACGGTTCCATGGGGAATCAGCATCAATTGCGCTCCTGTTCCTATTGTCTGCCGACATGCTGAAGCACTGCGGATCCCGGGCAACCATGCGCTGGGTCAAAATTGGTCGTGAATTTCGCAGGCGACGGCATTGGCGAATGCGGGCGTTGCGCCCTATGTCCTGCGGACCATGCGTCCCGACCTTCTCAATCCGCTCTTTGCCGAAAGTTCGAGCCTCAAGGGCGTCGGCCCCGGTCTTGCGCGGCCCCTTGAGAAATTGGGTCTCACGCGCGTGAAGGACATAGCCTATCACCTGCCGGACCGCTGGGTCCTGCGGCGCGCGGTCGCAAACCTCGACGAGGCGGGGGTGGGCGAACAGATCGTACTGCCCCTTACGGTGCGCGACTACCGCCAGCCTGCGGGACGGGGGCCTTTTCGGGTCATGGCCGAGGATGCCGCCGGGAACTACGTCGCGCTGACCTATTTCGGCCGCGCGTCCTACACCGCCAAGAAGCAGTTGCCCTTGGGGGAAAGGAGATGGGTTGCGGGTCGTCTCGACCAGTTCGGGCAGAGCTGGCAGATCGTTCACCCGGATCACATCAGCGAAGACAGTGCCGGCATGCTCGGCCAGTTGAACGAGCCGGTCTATCCGTTGTCCGAAGGGCTGACTCAGGGCCGGGTGCAGGCGCTTGTCTCGCAGTCGCTTGCGCATCTGCCCCAGCTGCCTGAATGGATCGAACCTGGCCTCCTCGCGCAGATGGATTGGCCGGCATGGGACGCGGCCCTGCCTGCAGCGCACAAGGCGCAGGACAAGCTGGCAAAGGATCGGCTGGCCTATGACGAGCTGTTGGCCAACAGCCTCGCGCTGATGCTGGTGCGCGAGAGCAATCGCGCCAAGAAAGGCACGCCGCTTCATGGTGACGGGCGCTTGCGGGCAAAGCTCAAGCTGCCGTTCGAACTGACCGGCGCGCAGAAGCGCTCGATCAACGAAATCGAGAGCGATATGGCGCAGGGTGCGCCGATGCTGCGGCTGCTGCAGGGCGACGTCGGTTCAGGAAAGACTGCGGTCGCGCTCAACGCCATGCTGATCGCGGTCGAGGCGGGCGGTCAGGCCGCACTGCTCGCACCAACCGAGATTCTGGCGCGCCAGCACTTCGAAACGCTCACGCGGATGGCATCGGGCACCGGCGTGAACATCGCCCTCCTGACCGGACGGGACAAGGGCAAGGCCCGCGAGTCGATCCTGATGGGGCTCGTCGACGGTTCGATCGACATCTGCGTCGGTACCCATGCAATCTTCCAGGAGGCGGTCGCCTATCGCAATCTTGCGCTGGTGGTGATCGACGAGCAGCACCGCTTCGGCGTCGGCCAGCGCCTGATGCTCACACAGAAGGCGCGGCGCACGCCGCACTGCCTCGCCATGACGGCAACGCCGATTCCCCGCACGCTGACCCTCGCGCAGTATGGCGAAATGGACGTCTCGCGGCTGGATGAAATGCCGCCCGGCCGTCAGGCGATCGACACGCGGGTCATTTCGACCGAGCGTCTTGCCGACGTCGTGGAAGGTGTCGCGCGGCATATTGCCAAGGGGGCACAGGCCTATTGGGTCTGCCCGATGGTTCGCGAGCTCGAGACCGAGGACATTGCCGCCGCCGAAGCGCGCTATGCAGCCTTGAAGGAGCGGTTTGGCGACACCGTCGTCATGGTCCACGGGCAGTTGCGCCCGGAGGTGAAGGACGCCGGCATGGAACGCTTCGCTCGCGGCGAGGCGCAATTGCTGGTGGCAACGACCGTGATCGAGGTTGGCGTAGATGTGCCCAACGCGACGCTGATGGTCATCGAGCAGGCAGAGCGCTTTGGGCTTGCCCAGTTGCACCAGTTGCGTGGACGCGTGGGGCGGGGGAGCCAGCAATCGACATGCCTGTTGCTGCGCGGCGAGGCGCTGTCCGAAACCGGACGCGAGCGCATGGCGCTGATGCGTGAAACGCAGGACGGGTTCAGGCTGGCCGAGGAAGACTTGCGCCTGCGCGGTGGCGGCGAACTGCTCGGCACGAGGCAGTCAGGCGACACGCCGTTCAAGGTTGCCGACTTCGAACAGATCGCCCGGCTCTTGCCCCTGGCTTATGATGATGCGCGCCTGCTCATGGAGCGCGATGGCGGCTTGTCATCGCCAAGGGGGGAAGCCGCCCGCGTTCTGCTCTATCTGTTCGAACGCGATTGGGGCGTTCAACTGTTGCGCGGCGGATAGTCCACGCAAGGATGGGGCGGCGCGAAAAAGGGGGGGAAACGCGCCGCCCGCTCCCTGATAGCTTACTTGCCGGCGGGCTTTGCGGCCGCCGCGCTGGCGCTGCGATCAGCGCTCTTGGTCGCGTCGGCGAAAGCTTCCGCCGTCA
This sequence comes from Novosphingobium sp. B1, assembly GCF_900176395.1. Classification (GTDB taxonomy): domain Bacteria; phylum Pseudomonadota; class Alphaproteobacteria; order Sphingomonadales; family Sphingomonadaceae; genus Novosphingobium. Next base: position 286,697 of record NZ_FWXL01000001.1, read on the forward strand.
TGCCGATCATCAGGCCCGAAGCGCCCTTGGCCACCGAAGTCTTGGGCAGCTTGACGCGCACCGCGCCCGCATCCAGCACGAATTCGGTGTCGGTCACCTCGGCCACCTTGCCCAGCTGCGTGGTGCCGTCCGAAGCATAGACCGGCGCATCAGCAACGATTGCTGCTGCCGTGTCGGCCTTGGCCGCGGCACCGGCCTTTTCTGCAGCTGCGTCAAGCTCTGCCTTGGTCATGCCCAGGACTGGTCCCTTCGGACCGGTGCCCAGCGCCGTCAGCGCCAGGGTTGCCGTATTCTTGCCCGTGTCGATCACGAAGTTCGGCGCGGTGATGCTCTTGATGGTGCCGACCTCTGCGCCGGCCGTGTCGTAGACGGTTGCACCAACGGTTGGCGTAGCAGCAGTTGCCGATGCGGTGGCGGTGGTGTCCGCAGCCGCTTCTTGTGCGTTTGCTGCGATCGAGAACGGGGTAGTTGCGACGAGAAGGGCTGCGGTAAGATGACGCATTTTCACAAGCATGTTCCTGTGCTGTTTTCGGAATAACAGCAGCAAGGTCGCCATTCGCGTTCCATTGCGGAAGGCTTGTTGCGACCTTCGGAGCAGCTTTTTCTGATGAAATGAAGGACTTGTGCCTCACGGACGACGAGCCGAGCAAGGCCTGTAAACGAAAAGGGCGACCCGAAGGCCGCCCTTTCGATCATCTCGAAGGATGAAATGGTCGGGGAAAGAGGATTCGAACCTCCGGCCCCTGCCTCCCGAAGACAGTGCTCTACCAGGCTGAGCTATTCCCCGACCGATCCGCAAACCGGTAACCCGGCTGCGAGGCAGGGGCGCCCTATACGAGGCAGTTCCGAGGCTGGCAAGCGGGTTGGCTCAAGTTTTTTCTCGCAGGAAACTTCGCTGCATTTTTGATCCCGGCGATATGGCTCGCTAAGACCATGGTCATGTCAAAAAGCGCCGAGTCCGACCGTCATTACGAATGGCAATACCTCGATCTCATGCGGGAGATCTGGGAGCGCGGGGACGAGCGTGTGGACAGGACGGGCGTCGGCACCCGCTCGGTGTTCGGCGCGCAAATGCGCTTCGACCTTGCAGATGGGCGTATGCCGTTGCTCACCACCAAGCGAGTCTATTGGAAGACCGCGACGCGCGAGTTCCTCTGGTTTCTGACAGGCGATACCAACATCCGTTCCCTGTGCGAACAGGGTGTACAGATCTGGACTGATTGGCCGCTTGATCGTTATCGCCGCGAAACTGGCGACGACATTTCGCGCGAGGATTTCTCTGCGCGTATCGTTGAGGATGAAGAGTTCGCGGCGCAATGGGGCGATCTCGGGCCCGTCTACGGAAAGCAGTGGGTTGACTGGCCGGTTCATGAGCCTGCAGGGCAAGGCCTGTTCCGGCTGCGCCCCCACGGCATCAACCAGGTTGCCGATGTGGTCCACTCATTACGCACCAACCCCGGCAGCCGCCGCCACATTGTCGAAGGCTGGAACGTGGCCGAACTGGACCAGATGGCGTTGCCGCCTTGCCACAAGACCTATCAGTTCCATGTCAGCGGCAACAGACTGAACGGCTTGCTCTACCAGCGCAGTTGCGACGTGGCGCTCGGCTTGCCCTTCAACCTGTGGGGTGCAGCCCTGTTCATCCGCCTTCTGGCCCAGCAGTGCGATCTCCAGCCCGGCGAGCTGGTCTGGATGGGTGGCGATACACACCTCTATCTCAATCACGCTGATCTCGTCGAAGCGCAGCTTTCCCGGGAACCGCAAAGCGATCCGCGCCTTGCCATCCTGCGCCGACCGGATACGATCTTCGGATATCGGATCGAGGATTTCGAGGTGAGCGGATATGCACCGCAGGGCCATCTTTCCGCCCCCGTTGCCGTCTGACACCTGCGATTGACTCGAAAAGGCGTGTGAAATAAAATAACACATGTCTATAATTTTGCATTAGTCTCGCTTTTGCATCTGCAAAGCGTGATTCGATGCGGGAGAGTTAAAATGCAGGCGTTCGCAGGATGAGCGGCAGCAGCACGCGTGGCAACATGCCACCGCTTGCGCTCCATGTGCCGGAACCGAAGTTCCGACCCGGAGACCAGGTCGATTATTCCCACCTTTCCATCCCCGAGGCCGGTGCCCAGCCACGCCCCGACGAGCAGTGTGCAGCGGCTGAGACGCAAGCGCTTTGCTTCGACATGGTGCGCGTGCTCGGCGACGACCATCGCGCAGTCGGCCCTTGGGATCCCAAGCTCGATGCCGAGACGTTGCGGCGAATGCTGCGCTCGATGGCGCTTACCCGGGCGTTTGACGATCGCATGTATCGCGGCCAGCGCCAGGGCAAGACCAGCTTCTACATGAAGTGCACCGGAGAGGAGGCGACGTCAGTGGCCCCCGCAATGGCGCTTGCCAGCGATGACATGGTCTTCCCGAGCTATCGCCAGCAGGGCATCCTGATTTCGCGCGGCTACCCGATCGTCGAGATGATCAACCAGATCTACTCGAACCGGGCAGACAAGCTGAAGGGCCGGCAGTTGCCGATCATGTATTCGGCGCGAGAGGCTTCCTTCTTCACGATCAGCGGCAATCTTGCCACGCAGTATCCGCAGGCGGTGGGCTGGGCGATGGCCAGCGCGATCAAGGGCGACACGCGCATTGCCGCAACCTGGATCGGCGAAGGTTCGACCGCCGAGGGCGACTTCCACTCGGCGATGACCTTCGCAACCGTCTATAATGCCCCTGTCATCTTCAATGTCGTGAACAACCAGTGGGCGATTTCGAGCTTTTCGGGCTTTGCCGGGGCCGAGCGCACGACGTTTGCTGCCCGCGCCATCGGCTATGGCATGGCCGGCCTGCGGGTTGACGGGAACGATCCGCTGGCCGTCTATGCGGCGACCAAGTGGGCTGCCGACCGTGCGCGATCCAACGCCGGGCCTACGTTGATCGAGCATTTTACCTACCGCGCCGAAGGCCATTCGACATCCGACGATCCCGGCCAGTACCGCTCCGCGCACGAGCGTGAGGAATGGCCGCTGGGCGATCCGATCAATCGCCTCAAGCAGCACCTCATTGCACTTGGCGAGTGGTCCGAAGAGCAGCACGTAGCGATGGACCGCGAGCTGATGGACATGGTCAAGGCCGCGACCAAGGAGGCCGAAAAGAACGGCATCCTCGGGCACGGCTTGCACCACCCTTTCCACACCATGTTCGAGGACGTCTTCGAGGATCTGCCCTGGCATCTTCAGGAGCAGAGCGAGCAGGCGATCCATGAGCGCCGGGTGAAATGGCCAGAGTGGTCCGAGGAAGGGAAGCAGCCATGACCTACGAAGAATCGCCGGTCAGCCTGGCCGAGGCCCCGACCCGTCGCCTCAACATGATCGAGGCGATCAACGACGCGCTAGACATCATGATGGAGCGCGATCCCAGCGTCGTCGTGATGGGCGAGGACGTCGGTTACTTCGGCGGCGTGTTCCGCGCCACTGCCGGCCTGCAGAAAAAGCACGGCAAGACCCGCGTGTTTGACACGCCGATCAGCGAATGCGGGATCATCGGCGTTGCCGTCGGCATGGGTGCCTATGGCCTGCGCCCGGTGCCCGAAATCCAGTTTGCCGACTACATCTATCCGGGGCTGGACCAGCTCGTGTCCGAAGCGGCACGCCTGCGCTACCGCTCGGCCGGGGAATTCATCGCACCGATGACGGTTCGCTCGCCCTTTGGCGGCGGCATCTTCGGCGGCCAGACCCACAGCCAAAGCCCCGAGGCGATGTTCACCCACGTCGCTGGGCTGAAGACGGTCGTGCCGAGCAACCCGCATGACGCCAAGGGCCTGCTGATTGCGGCAATCGAAGACAACGATCCAGTGATCTTCTTCGAGCCCAAGCGCATCTATAATGGTCCGTTCAACGGCTACTACGACAAGCCGGTCGAGCCGTGGTCGAAGCACGCCGACAGCGCAGTGCCTGAAGGCTATTACTCGATTCCGCTGGGCAAGGCGCGCATAGTCCGTCCCGGCAATGCCTTCACCGTGCTGGCCTATGGCACGATGGTCCACGTGGCTGCTGCTGTCTGCGCCGAGAAGGGCGTCGACGCGGAGATCATCGACCTGCGCACGTTGGTTCCGCTCGACATCGAGACGGTGGAAAAGTCGGTGGAAAAGACCGGCAAATGCCTGATCGTCCATGAGGCCACGCGCACCTCCGGCTTCGGTGCCGAACTCTCGGCGCTGGTGCAGGAGCGTTGCTTCTACCACCTTGAAGCCCCGATCGAACGCGTGACCGGCTTTGACACCCCCTATCCCCACAGCCTCGAGTGGGCCTATTTCCCCGGCCCGGTCCGCATCGGCGAGGCCATCGACCGCCTGACGAAAGCCTGAGCACCATGGGAACCTACACATTCCGCCTGCCCGATATTGGTGAAGGCATCGCCGAGGCCGAGATCGTTGCCTGGCACGTCGCTGTGGGCGACATGGTCGAGGAAGACGGCCGCCTTGCCGACATGATGACCGACAAGGCCACGGTCGAGATGGAAAGCCCGGTTGCGGGCAAGGTCGTCTCGATTGCCGGCGAAGTCGGTGACGTCGTGGCGATCGGCTCGGCCCTGGTCGTGATCGAGACCGAAGGGGAAGGAGAGGCGCAAGCACCTGCTCCCGCGACAGCTTCGGCGCCTGCCCCGAAGGCAGAGGTTGTTGAAGAGCGCATCGAAGCCGAGACGCCCGACGCTGCGGACGTGGCGCGGGTCGAGGCTGCGGCACCGCCGCCGCCGCCGCCTCCACCACCGCCACCGGCAGCCTCCAAGGCTGCTCCGGCACAGGCGGCGGAGCCAGTCCGGCGTGGGTATGACGCCAAGGTCCTCGCCAGCCCCGCCGTGCGCCAGCGTGCGCGGGATCTCGGCATCGACCTGTCCGAAGTGCGCCCTTCCGAGGAAGGCCGCGTGCGTCATGCCGACCTTGACCAGTTCCTCGCCTACAACGCCACCGGCGGCTATCGCTCGGCTGGCGCGGAGCGCGGCGACGAGGTGATCAAGGTCATCGGCATGCGCCGGCGCATTGCCGAGAACATGGCAGCGTCCAAGCGCCACATCCCGCACTTCTCCTATGTCGAGGAATGCGATGTCACGGCGCTGGAAGTTATGCGCGAACAGCTCAACGCCAGCCGTGGCGACAAGCCAAAGCTGACGATGCTGCCGCTCCTCATCACCGCGATCTGCCGCACCTTGCCGCGATTCCCGATGATCAATGCCCGCTACGATGACGAAGCAGGCGTGGTCACGCGGTACGGCGCGGTCCATCTCGGCATGGCTGCGCAGACACCGGTCGGGCTCATGGTTCCGGTCATCCGCAATGCGCAGGGCCTCAACCTCTGGCAGTTGGCGCGCGAGATCGGCCGGCTTGCCGAGGCCGCCCGCAGCGGTAGCGCCAAGTCCGAGGAACTGTCGGGTTCGACGCTCACCGTTACCTCCCTCGGCCCCCTTGGCGGCGTCGCGACAACCCCGGTGATCAACCGCCCCGAAGTCGCCATCATCGGCCCCAACCGCATCATCGAGCGTCCCATGTTCGTGCAGGACGGGATGGGCGGCGAGCGGATCGAGAAGCGCAAGCTCATGAACATCTCGATCAGCTGCGACCACCGCGTGGTCGACGGCCACGACGCGGCCAGCTTCGTTCAGGCAATCAAGAAGCTGATCGAAACGCCGGTGCTGCTGCTGGCCGACTGATGTGATAGATGTGCGGATCGGAGGTGCCCATGCCGACAACCGATCCGCGCATCGATCAGCATATCGCGAACGCCCCGGCATTTGCGCGCCCGATCCTCGAGAGATTTCGCGCGCTTGTCCATCGCGAGGCGCCAGACTGCGTTGAGGCGATCAAGTGGGGCATGCCGCACTTCACGGTCGGCAAGAAGAACGTCGCCGGCATGGCCGCGTTCAAGGCGCATGTCTCGATATTCTTCCACAATGATGGGCGGGCGGGAGGGACCGGACCCTTCCGCAAGATTGCCTCGATCGATGAGTTTCCCGAAGAGGCCATCGTCATCGAAAGGGTGCGCTCGGCCATCGCACGGCTGAGCTCGCCAAGGTCGAAGGTGCCGCGAACCTCCCCCAAACCTGTGCCCGACCTACCGGAGACCTTGCGCAGCTCGCTCGAGGCCGCCGGCCACCTCGAACGCTTCTCCGCAATGCCTCCCGGGCAGCGCCGCGAGTACATCGAATGGATAGCCGAGGCAAAGACCGACCCCACGCGAGACAGGCGAGTTGCGCAGGCGGTCATATGGATTGGCGAGGGCAAGAGCCGCAACTGGAAGTACCAGAATTGCTGAGGCCCAAGAGATCGCGAAGAAAATGCCGGTCGGGCGCAAATGCACGTGGTTGAGCGTTGACAGCCTGCAAAAGCTGCCATAGAGGCGGCGCTCCCAACGGCGAGCGGGTGTAGCTCAGTTGGTTAGAGTGCCGGCCTGTCACGCCGGAGGTCGCGGGTTCGAGCCCCGTCACTCGCGCCATTGGGATGATGAAGAAGGCGCCTTCGGGCGCCTTTTTCTTTGCTCGCGATGCAGCGCTCTGTTGTGGAAAAATTCCCGCTTTCAAGCCCGTTGACAGCCCAGACCGCCTGCCATAGAGGCGCGGCTTCCAAGAGGTACGCGGGTGTAGCTCAGTTGGTTAGAGTGCCGGCCTGTCACGCCGGAGGTCGCGGGTTCGAGCCCCGTCACTCGCGCCACCACTTGGGGCGGTGCCTGATCGGCACCTTGCTGACGTTACGCGGGTGTAGCTCAGTTGGTTAGAGTGCCGGCCTGTCACGCCGGAGGTCGCGGGTTCGAGCCCCGTCACTCGCGCCACGTCAGACGCGATGCAAAGGGCGCCTCAGGGCGCCCTTTCGCGTTCAGGGCAACATCACCCCTTGAACGGTGCGGTGTCGAAGTAATCCCGCCACTTCGCGATCTTGCCATCCTTCAGTTCGAAGATGCCCATCAGCCGCAATGACACGAAAGTCTCGCCAGCGGCGTTGATCATGTGATCGACCCGCTCCGTCAGGACCGTGTCGCCATTGGCAGCAATGGCGAGCATGTCGACCTTGATGCGTGCAATCCCCATGTCGTTCTCAAAGCCCGCCACCAGTGCGAGGCCCTGCTCGATGCCCACGGTGCGGGTCATGCCCACGTTCTCGTAATCTGTCTGGTCTGTGAAGTATTCCCGCATCGAGGCGGCAAAGCCGCCGGGCTGCTCCCACATCGCGCAGAAGGCTTCGACGATTTCGACTGGACCACGCATGACATTCTCCCCTTTGCTTTGGGCAAAAGGGTAGGCGATCACATGGCACTGTCCAACACCGTTTGCGCTCAGCCCCAGTGGCCGGTTTCCATCCAGATCAGGAAACGTCGCAACGGCAGGAGCCAGATCGTTCCGAGCACGATGTAGGCAAGGGTCTGCAGCAGGACATGCCACTGCCCGATGACGCCGGACAACGCGGCGACGCCCAGCGCATAGATCATCAGGGCCAGAACCAGACCGAGTATGCCAATGGGCTTGCGCCAGGTCGGCTTGTAATCGTCCTTCACCCTCAGCGCTCCCTCGGACCGTAGATTCGCGTCGGCGTTACCACGGCATGCAGCGGGACGTCATGCGCCTCACGGGGCAGGTCCTCGACCTGCTGGCAGTCCCAGGCAAGTCCGATGGGAAGCGTGGCGGGGTGGGCTTCCAGCCAGCGGTCGTAATGCCCGCCTCCTTGTCCCAAACGACCGCCATCTGCGCTGAAGCCGACAAGCGGAACGAACAGCACGTCAGGCACGACTTCGCCGGCATCTGGCGCCGGCTGCACGATGCCCTTCCACGGGCCGGGTTCAAGCAGTTCGTCCACCCACGGCGAACTCCACTCGCGAAAGATCATTGGCGATGCGCGATCAGCGAACCAGGGCAGCGCGATCTTGTGACCGGCTTCGTGCAGGACTTGGGCATAAGCTGTGGCTGGTGCTTCTGCGGGCCCCGCGAGGTAGATGCCGATGGTCGCCGCTTCCGGAACCATCGCCATGACGGGCGAGGGCGGACGGCGGAACATCAGGGCTTTTACGCGCGGATCGAGCGACGCCACGTGGGCATTGCGCCGCGCTCTCAATTCGGTGCGCAGCGCATTCTTGGCTTCCACGAGGTGCTCCGAAATCAGGAAAGGGAAGGGGGTGACGGGCCCACCATGGGTCGGTTGCTCGGAAAATCCTCTGACGCCTCGACGTCAGGTGGGGACCGCTTACCCGGGACCAGGGTCCCAGGCAGGGGCAGCCCCCTTGGATTGCTTATAGCCTCAGGGATGTTCATGCGGCGCGTGCCGGGCAGATCCCGTCGCTGCCTAGTTAGGCGCTGACTGGCCCTTGCTCAAGGGCGGTCGCGAGTTTTTCGATACGTTCGGCCAAGGCGTTGACGCGTTGGGTGATCCGATGGTCAGCCTCGGCCGCCTGATCTCCAGCCGGTGCGGCGGTTTGCATTGGCGGCGGCGCGACATTGTGGGCGTCGTGCAATTCATCAGCCAGCATCAGGGCTGCGAACAGGAGCATGCGCGTTTCATTCTGTTGTCCGCCGATCTTGCGCGCGCGCTCATCGATCATGCGGCCGAGCATTTCGATGTGCGATTCTTCCCCGTCGGCGCAGGAAACGGCGAAGGGGCGGCCGCCGATCGGCAGGGTCACGTTGCTCATTTGGGTAGCCCGGCGAGAAGCAGGTCAAGCTGACGAAGCTCATTGGCGACAGTATCCTTCAGCCGCCGATGGCGCACCTTGAGAAGGGCCAGTTCCTCGCCCGAGCCGCTTTCATCCTGCTGTTTCGAAACCGCTTCCTCGACCCGCGCGAGCGCTTGCTCGAGCCTGTCCAGCGCTGAGTCCAGTGCTTCTGTCGCCATGGCCCGACAAGCTACCAGATTGGCGGGTCTTCGCAACTGCGCTCAAGGCGTTACCCCCAAGACAGCGTGAGACAGCGCGCGACCGTTGTGCAAATGCAGCAAGTTCCGTCCCCGTAACCTTGACCCTTCGGCCCATGGTGACCAAAGAGGCCCCGCTCCGAATCACCGGATTCATGCGGCCACAGCCGTTCGGCCGCTCGCAGGGAAGGGCTTACTCAGCATGACACGCGATTCCACCGCGCTGGCTCCCATGGCCAACGCGATCCGTGCGCTTGCCATGGACGCGGTTCAGGCAGCCAATTCCGGCCACCCCGGCATGCCGATGGGCATGGCCGACGTGGCGACGGTGCTGTGGACCCAGTTCCTGAAGCACGATCCCGCAGAGCCGAAGTGGTCCGACCGTGACCGTTTCATCCTTTCGGCCGGCCACGGTTCGATGCTGATCTATGCGCTGCTTCACCTGACGGGCTACGAAAGCCCGACGATGGAAGACATCCGCAAGTTCCGCCAGATCGACAGCGTCTGCGCCGGGCACCCCGAGAATTTCCTGATCCCCGGTGTCGAATGCACCACCGGTCCGCTCGGGCAGGGCCTTGCCATGGCTGTCGGCTTCGCGATGGCCGAGCGTCATCTCAACGCGCAGTTCGGCGATGATCTTGTCGATCACCACACCTGGGTCGTCGCGGGCGATGGATGCCTGATGGAAGGCATCAACCACGAAGCCGTGGGCCTTGCCGGAACACTTAAGCTCGGCCGTCTCAACGTGCTGTGGGACGATAACAAGATCACGATCGACGGCGATACCTCGCTTTCGACCACCGAGGACATTCTCGGGCGTTATACGGCTTCCGGCTGGCATGTGACGTCGTGCGACGGCCACGATTTTGCCGACATTGCCCGCGCGCTGGCCGAAGCCAAGGCCGATCCGCGCCCGTCGCTGGTCGCCTGCCGCACGGTGATCGGCAAGGGTGCGCCCAACAAGCAGGGCGGCCATAACGTTCACGGTTCGCCGCTGGGCGCTGACGAAATCACCGCTGCGCGCGAATTCCTTGGCTGGACTTCGGCGCCGTTCGAAGTGCCGTCGGACATTCTTGCCAACTGGCGTTCTTCGGCACAGGCAGGCAAGGACGCTCGTGCCGCATGGGAGCAGCGCGCTTCCGCAAACCCGCAGGCCGCCGAACTCGCTCGCCGCATGGCAGGCGATCTCCCGGCAGAAACCGGTCTCGATGCCTACGTCCAGTCGCTGATCGCGAACCCGCCCAAGGTCGCCACCCGCAAGTCTAGCGAAATGGCGCTCGAGGCGTTCACCGCCAAAGTGCCGGAGATGGTCGGCGGTTCGGCGGACCTTACCGGTTCGAACAACACCAAGACCAAGTCGACCGCACCGTTCACGCCGGAAAGCTACGACGGGCGCTACGTCTATTACGGCATCCGCGAGTTCGGCATGGCCGCAGCGATGAACGGCATGGCGCTGCACGGCGGGATCATCCCTTACGGCGGGACCTTCCTCGTGTTCTCCGACTATTGCCGCAATGCGGTGCGCATGTCGGCGCTTCAGCACGTTCGCGCAGTCTACGTGTTCACGCACGATTCGATCGGTCTTGGTGAAGACGGCCCGACCCATCAGCCGGTCGAGCATGTCATGAGCCTGCGCATGATCCCGAACCTGCTGGTGTTCCGTCCGGCCGACGCCATCGAGACGGCGGAAGCCTGGGCCTTGGCCTTGGCCAATAAGGATCGTCCCTCGGTCCTTGCGCTGACCCGCCAGAACCTGCCTCCGGTCCGCTTCGACGCCGAGATGAAGAGCGCCAGGGGCGCCTATCGTCTGGTCTCTGCCGCGGCAGCCCGGAAGGTCGTTCTTCTGGCAACCGGCTCCGAAGTTGAAGTCGCGATGAAGGTCGCTGCTGCACTCGAAGAAAAGGGCCTTGGTGCCGACGTCGTTTCGGTGCCGTGCTGGGAATTGTTCGACGAGCAGGACGCGGCCTACAAGGCAGACCTGCTACCCGCAGACGCGCTCAAGGTCTCGATCGAGGCTGGCGTCACGCTGGGTTGGCAGAAGTATGTCGGCGACGGCCTGTCGATCGGCATCGACACCTTCGGCGCATCGGCGCCGATCGACGTCCTTTATGATCACTTCGGCCTCACCGCCGACAAGATCGTCCCGCAGATCCTTTCGCGGGTTTCGTAATTCAAACAGGAGATACCTGACATGGCGATCAAGGTTGCAATCAACGGTTTCGGACGCATCGGGCGCAACGTCGCTCGCGCCATTCTCGAACGGCCCGATTGCGGCCTTGAGCTGGTTTCGATCAACGACCTGGCCGACGCCAAGGCCAATGCCCTGCTGTTCAAGCGCGACAGCGTCCATGGCGCGTTCGCGGGCGAAGTCTCGGTTGACGGCAATGATCTGATCGTTGACGGCAAGCGCATCCAGGTGACTGCCGAGAAGGACCCGGCCAACCTGCCGCACGCCGCCAACGGCATCGACATCGCGCTGGAATGCACCGGTTTCTTCACCGACCGCGCGGGTGGCCAGAAGCACCTCGATGCGGGCGCCAAGCGCGTGCTCATCTCGGCTCCGGCCAAGGGCGTCGACCTGACGGTCGTCTTCGGCGTCAACCACGACAAGCTTACCGGCGATCACCTGATCGTTTCGAACGCGTCGTGCACCACCAACTGCCTCGCCCCGATGGCCAAGGTGCTGCATGAATCGATCGGTATCGAGCGTGGCCTGATGACCACGATCCACTCGTACACCAATGACCAGAAGATCCTCGACCAGATCCACAAGGATCCGCGCCGCGCTCGCGCCGCTGCGATGAACATGATCCCGACCAGCACCGGCGCCGCCGTTGCCGTGGGTGAAGTCCTCCCCGACCTCAAGGGCAAGCTCGATGGTTCGTCGATCCGCGTGCCGACCCCCAACGTCTCGGTCGTCGACCTGACCTTCACGCCGAAGCGCGATACCTCGGTCGAGGAAGTCAACGGCCTGCTCAAGGCTGCTGCCGAAGGCGCGCTGAAGGGCGTTCTGGGCTATACCGAAGAGCCGCTGGTCTCGATCGACTTCAACCACGATCCGCACTCGTCGACGATCGACAGCCTCGAAACCGCCGTGCTCGAAGGCAAGCTGGTGCGCGTACTGTCGTGGTACGACAACGAGTGGGGCTTCTCCAACCGCATGCTCGACACTGCGGGCGCGATGGCGAAGTTCCTATAAGGACCTGAACTGGTGAACGGGCGTCTTGGAGGCATTGCACGGCATGACCGGCCGCGTGGGGCCATCGAGACGCTCGATCACGTTTCGGTCACACGCGAACTCGGCGTTCGCGGTGACCTGCGCGGGGCAATTCGCCCCGGCAAGTCCGGGCGCAGGCAGATTTCGCTGATCGAGGCGGAAAGCTGGGAAGCGGCGCTGGCGGATCTCAAGTTGCCTGCAGATCAACTGCTACCCTGGCATGTGCGCCGCGCGAACCTGCTGGTGCACGGCATCCGCTTGCCCCGCGAGGCAGGGAAAGTCATCGCCATCGGCAAGACACTGCGCATCGAAACCACCTGTGAATGCGATCCGTGCAGCCGAATGGACCAAATCCTGCCCGGCCTGAAACTTGCCCTGATGCCTGACTGGCGCGGCGGTGTGCTCGGGCGGGTAATCAGCGATGGCGAAATTGCCGTCGGCGACGAAGTGAGGATCGAGGAATGAGCTTCAAGACTCTGGACGATATCGGCGACCTGACCGGCAAGACCGTGCTGGTCCGCGAGGACCTCAACGTGCCGATGCAGGACGGGGCGGTAAGCGACGACACGCGCCTTCGCGCCACCGTTGCCACGCTCAATGAGCTTTCGGACAAGGGCGCCAAGGTGCTGGTGCTGGCGCATTTCGGCCGGCCCAAGGGCCAGCCTTCGGAAGAGTTTTCGCTGAACAAGCTAGCCGCACCGCTCTCGCACGTACTGGGCCGCCCGGTCAGCTACATCGACTGGGAAGGCGACAAGGCTGCTGTTGCGGCGATGGCGCCGGGTGACATCGCAGTGCTTGAGAACACGCGCTTTTTCGGTGGTGAGGAAAAGAACGATCCAGCCGTGATCGAACGCTTCGCCAGCCTTGGTGACATCTACGTCAACGACGCGTTCTCGGCTGCGCACCGCGCCCATGCCTCGACCGAGGGCTTGGCCCATGCCCTGCCTGCCTACGCCGGCCGCGCCATGGAGGCCGAACTCAAGGCACTGCAGAAGGCACTGGGCGAACCGGAACGGCCGGTCGCGGCTGTTGTTGGCGGAGCCAAGGTCTCGACCAAGCTTGACGTGCTCAAGCATCTTGTGACCAAGGTCGATCACCTGATCATTGGCGGCGGCATGGCCAACACTTTCCTTGCCGCGCGCGGCGTCAACGTCGGCAAGTCGCTTTGCGAGCATGACCTGACCGCGACAGCCGAGGAAATTCTCGACAACGCCGACAAGGCCGGGTGCACCGTCCACCTGCCGTATGATGTCGTCGTTTCCAAGGAATTCGCCGCAAACCCGGCCAGCCTGCGCACTTGCAACGTCCATGAGGTTGCCGCAGACGAGATGATCCTTGACGTCGGGCCTGCCGCTGTCGAGGCGCTGGGCGATGCGCTCAAGACCTGCCGCACCCTGGTCTGGAACGGGCCGATGGGCGCGTTCGAGACCGAGCCGTTCGATGCTGCCACCGTGGCGCTGGCAAAGACCGCCGCTGCGCTGACCAAGGAAGGATCACTGGTTTCGGTGGCGGGTGGTGGCGACACCGTTGCCGCGCTGAACCATGCGGGCGTCGCCGCCGACTTTACCTACATCTCGACAGCAGGTGGGGCCTTCCTTGAGTGGATGGAAGGCAAGGAACTGCCAGGCGTCGCAGCACTCGAGAGGTAAAAAAATAGGAAGCGCGTGTTGCACTGCGGCACGCGCTCCTTTATGGCGCATAGCCGCATAGGTATGCGCCGTTTTGGACGCTCCTCGATCTTCGGGAGCGTCTTTTAAAAGCGCTTTCACGCATAGGTATGCGGAGACGGAAATCTGCCGTTTTTCGCGAAGAACAGGACCCTCTGATGAACACCACCGACATGACCGCGAAGATGGCCTCCGGCAACGGCTTCATTGCCGCTCTCGACCAGTCGGGTGGTTCGACGCCGAAGGCGCTCAAGGGCTATGGCATCGAAGAAGGTGCTTGGAATTCCGAAGAGGAAATGTTCGGCCTGATCCATGACATGCGCGCACGCATCATCCGCTCGGACGCGTTCTCGGGCGAAAAGGTCATCGGCGCCATCCTGTTCGAGCGCACGATGGACGGCACGGTTGACGGCAAGCCCGTACCGCAGGCGCTTATCGAGAAGGGCGTGGTCCCCTTCATCAAGATCGACAAGGGACTCGAAGACGAAGCAAATGGCGTCCAGCTCATGAAGCCGATGCCGACGCTTGACGAGTTGCTGACTCGCTCCAAGGCCCTTGGGGTCTATGGCACCAAGGAACGCTCGGTCATCAACTCGGCCAATCGCGAAGGCATCGCTGCCGTGGTAGCGCAGCAGTTCGAGATCGGCCGCCAGGTCCTCAGCCACGGCATGATGCCGATCATCGAGCCCGAAGTGAACATCAAGAGCGAGACCCGTGCCGAGTGCGACGCGATCCTGCTCGATGAGATTCTCAAGAACCTCGATGCGCTGCCCGAGGGCACGCAAGTCATGCTGAAGCTCTCGCTGCCGATCGTGCCGTGCACGTTCGACCCGCTGATCTCGCACCCCAAGGTGCTGCGTGTCGTGGCACTGTCGGGTGGCTACAAGCGCCCCGAGGCCTGCGTGGAGCTTGCAAAGAATGCAGGCATTATCGCCAGCTTCAGCCGCGCACTGCTGGAAGACCTGCGCCATCAGATGACCGACGCGGAATTCGATGCTGCGCTGGCCGCGGCAATCGACGAAATCTACACCGGCTCGACGCAGAAGACGCTCGTCGCCGCCTGATCACCGTTTGAGAGGACGGAAAGGCCGCCCGCCACCGGCAAAGCCGGGGCGGGCGTTTTGTTTCATTGCGCACAGACCCACCTTGCCCGACCGGTCAGGCAATGCGGCTTCTCTTACTGCGCGATACTGAAGTGGAACTGGTAGTCGGCAGGCTTCATCTTCTTGCCGGCCATGCGACCGGGCTCCACCGTATCCAGAACGAGGCCATCGGACGGCTCGCCAAGCGTGAACCGCTTCGTGTCAAAAGCGCCGCCGCGTTCGACCGTGGCTTCGACGATCACGCGGCCGGCCCAGACGCAGCGAGCGTTCATCGGACAGCGGCTGTCCTCGATCAGGGAATCGACGCGAACCTTGTCGGCGCCGACGCGCGTCGTCTGCCCGATCATCGCAAAGCCGTCAGAGCGCTCGACCTTGGAAGGGGTGGCGCAGGCCGCAAGCGCGAGGGCTGGTGCCAGAGCAAGGAGGATGCCAGGGGCGGCAGGAAAGAGTGCACGTTTCATCCCGCCACAATGCCTTGCCCCGATGAACCGTTCCGGAACCGCCGTTGCAGCTTTGCTGCAGAGCCGGTAAGGCGCCCGCCATGGCCAAGCTTTCCTCAGAACTCTACCTTATCTCGCCGCTCGACGTGGCTGGCAATTTTTCTGACCGCCTTGCTCGCGCGCTTGACGCCGGACCGGTTGCCGCGTTCCAGTTCCGCGTGAAGGACATTGACGAGCACGAGGCTGCGCGCCTTGCCGAACCACTGCAGCGGATCTGTGCCGACCGGGAGGTGGCGTTCATCGTCAATGACTCGATCAGTCTGGCCAAGCGGCTTGGTGCCGATGGCGTGCATCTTGGGCAGGACGACGGCGACGTGAACGATGCCCGCGATCGGCTTGGTCGCAACGCGCAGATCGGTGTCACCTGCCATGACAGCCGCCACATGGCCATGGATGCAGGCGAAGAAGGGGCGGATTATGTCGCTTTTGGCGCATTCTACCCTTCGAGCACGAAGGAGACGAAGCACGTTGCCGGACTGGACCTGCTCGAGTGGTGGCAGGGGATTTTCGAACTGCCCTGCGTTGCCATTGGCGGGATCACGCCATCAAACTGCGCGCCCCTGATCCAGGCGGGGGCGGACTTCCTTGCGGTAAGCAGTGCGGTGTGGTCGGGCGATGAGTCCGCAAACGTTGCGGCGTTCTTCGAGGCAATCCGGGCAAATCCGCGGGTGGCCAAGGACGATTGATCCTCTTGCGCGGCGGAACCGCAAGCGCAGCCTGCGGGTTCTGGAGATGAAATCATCCCGGAGTTCCGATGCCTCGCCTTTCCGCTGCCGCACCTTCCACCCTGCTCCTAGCCGCCCTCGCGCTGAGTGCCTGTGATTCCAGCAAGCCTGATCCGGCGCCAAGCGAAGTCGTCCAGGCTGCTCCTGCCTTCTCCGTACCCATGGCCTCGAGCGACCCTGCACCGGGCCAGCCCGCGCCCCAGGAAGATGCCGCCCGCCCCGTGATGCAGGCGCAGGTGGTGCTCGATCGACTGGGCTTTTCGTCCGGAATCATTGATGGGAAGGCCGGCCTTTCGACAACAAATGCCGTAAGCGGGTTCCAGAAGGCGAATGATCTTCCCGTGACGGGCAAGTTCGACGATGCCACGATGAAGGCGTTGGCCCGCTGGTCCAATATCGCCGCGACCCGCGTGGTCACGATCCCTGAAGACTTCGCGCAAGGCAATTTCACTCCCCTTCCCAAGGACCCGGCGGAGCAGGCCAAGCTGCCGGAGATCGGTTATACCTCGCTTGAAGAGAAGCTGGCCGAGCGCTTCCACACGACGCCCGAAGTGCTTCGCGGGCTCAACCCGGCACTGG
Source organism: Novosphingobium sp. B1 (assembly GCF_900176395.1). GTDB lineage: Bacteria > Pseudomonadota > Alphaproteobacteria > Sphingomonadales > Sphingomonadaceae > Novosphingobium. Next base: position 303,372 of record NZ_FWXL01000001.1, read on the forward strand.
CAGAACAAGCGGCGGCAAGGGCCCAGGCCGAGCAGCAACGCAAGGCCGTGAACCCTCCGACTGCAAATCCGCTGCCGCCCGAACCTTATCGTGCCGGTCTGCAATTGCGCGTCCCGAACGTCGGCGCCGACAGGATTGATCCGGCAAAGGTCGACAACAAGGGCTGGCTTGCGACGCTCGCCACGGTTGGAGTCAGCGATGCGCAACCCGAAGCATCCCGGATTGTCGTCAGCAAGTCGAAGGGGACGCTGGAAGCCTACGACAAGGCGGACAAGCTTGTTGCGGTGTTCACCGTGACCACGGGCTCCAGACATGATCCGCTCCCACTTGGCGAATGGAAGATCAACGGCAAGTCCTACAACCCCGAGTTCTCGTATGACGCGAGCCTGTTCTGGGACGTGCCAGACAGCAAGGGCGAACACCTGCTGCCGCCAGGGCCGAATGGCCCGGTCGGCGTGGTCTGGATCGACCTGTCGAAGGAGCATTACGGCATCCACGGCACGCCCGAACCGCAGACCATCGGTCGCGCTGAAAGCCATGGCTGCGTGCGCCTGACCAACTGGGATGCGGCACGGCTTGCGCAGATGGTCACCGGTGCAACGAAGGTTTCGTTTGTAAAGTGATGCCACTTTCCATGTGCGCTCCGCCGTGCAAGACAAGATCCCTGCTTGTGGTGATGGAGCGCAGATGACCGGAACGGCCCCCAGGGAACTGACACTACGCGGCGTGATACTCGGCGCGATCCTCACGATCGTGTTTACTGCCGCCAACGTCTATCTTGGCCTGCGCATCGGCCTGACCTTCGCAACGTCGATCCCCGCAGCGGTCATTTCGATGGCCGTGCTGCGGGCCTTCTCGGGCACGACGATCCAGGAAAACAACATTGTCCAGACGATCGCCAGTTCGGCGGGCACTCTGTCGGCGATCGTGTTCGTGCTGCCGGGGCTTGTCATGGTGGGGTGGTGGGCCGATTTTCCCTATTGGGAATCGGTGGCGGTCATCGCGGTCGGCGGCATCCTTGGCGTGATGTATTCGGTGCCGCTGAGGCGCGCGCTCGTGACAGGTTCCGACTTGCCCTATCCAGAAGGGGTCGCTGCGGCCGAAGTGCTGAAGGTGGGCGCAGGCGTTGGCGGCGCGGAGGAAAATCGCAAGGGACTGGCTGCAGTCACCGCAGGTGGCCTGCTGGCTGCGCTCTATCCGCTGCTTGCCAAGATGAAGCTTGCGGTGGAGGAAGTGGGCGGCGCGTTCAAGGTAGGGGCGGGCGGATCGATGCTGACCGGGGGGCTATCACTGGCGCTGGTTGGCGTCGGCCATCTGGTCGGTCTTGCGGTGGGCATCGCCATGCTGATCGGCATCGTCATCAGCTTTGGCGTCCTGCTACCGCAGCTTACGGCGGGGGGGATTCCGGCAGGCGCGGATCTTGCCGAATTTGTCGGCACGGTTTTCCGCCAGAAGATCCGCTTCATAGGCGCAGGCACCATCGGCATTGCCGCGATCTGGACGCTGCTGCGGGTGATCGGCCCGATCATCAAGGGCGTGACCGCTGCAATTGCTGCCAATCGTGCTCGCGGAGGCGCAGGCATGGACAGCCTCGAGTTGACCGAGCGGGACATTCCGATCGGTATCGTCGGAGGCACCATCCTGCTGGCCATGGTCCCGATCGCGCTGCTGCTGGCCGATTTTGCCGCGGGCGGCCCTGTTGCCAATGCTCTCGGATTGTCGCTGATCGCTTCAGTGGTCTACGTGCTGGTTGCAGGTATCATCATTGCCTCGGTCTGCGGTTACATGGCGGGTCTGATCGGCGCATCGAACAGCCCCATTTCTGGCGTCGGCATTCTGGCCGCACTTGGCATCTCGTTGCTGCTGCTCGGGCTGTTCGGTCGCGGCCTTGGTGAAGACGATACAAAGGCGCTGGTCGCCTTTGCGCTTTTCGTCACCGCCATCGTCTTTGGCGTCGCTACCATCTCGAACGACAATTTGCAGGATCTCAAGACCGGCCAGCTTGTCGGCGCGACGCCGTGGCGCCAGCAGGTGGCGCTGGTGTTGGGCGTGCTGTTCGGCGCGCTGGTCATTCCGCCGATCCTTGACCTGCTCAACTCCACCTTCGGCTTCCAGGGTGCGCCTGGCGCAGGGGAAAACGCCCTGTCGGCTCCTCAGGCATCGCTCATATCGGCGATTGCGCAAGGCGTGCTTGGCGGAAACCTTGACTGGAACCTGGTGGGGCTGGGTGCTGCAATCGGGGCAGGGGTGATCGTCGCCGACGAATTGCTCAAGCGTTCGGGCAATCGCTCGTTGCCACCGCTGGCCGTGGGCATGGGCATGTACCTGCCGACCTCGGTCACCGCGATGGTCATCGTCGGGGCTGTGCTTGGCCACCTCTACAACGGATGGGCAGCGCGTCAGTCGGCACCCGAGTTTGCCGAGCGCATGGGCGTGCTGACCGCGACGGGCCTGATCGTCGGCGACAGTCTGTTCAACATCGCCTACGCCGCGATAGTCGCCGCCACGGACAATCCTGACGCTCTGGCCGTAGTCCAAGACTTCCCGGCGGCCCTGCCTTTGGGCGTCATCGCCTTTGGCGCGATCATCGCCTACGCCTATTGGCGCATGCGTCGCGACAGTTCGGTGGGATTAGCCTGACGTCGACAGATTTACCGGGCCGGCATGGACGCAGCGCAGGTTGAGCTGCGAGTCATCAGGCGCCAGTTCGCGCAGGATTTCCTCGCCATCCATCTGGAAGCGACGACCGGCGAACACGCCGCTGGTGATCGTGACCCGGTCAGCCAGGCGCAGATATGTGCCGGTGGAGCCATCGGGGGCGACATAGCTGGAGTCTGCGATTGTCTCGAACCCCAGTTCGGGCTTCTCGATAGGGAGAATGGCTGCATCACCTGGCACCTCGCAGGTCCACCCCCCCTTGGTGAGGACCATAAGCTGCCCACCCGGTACAGCCTGCGCCGCGCTGGCGAGGCCGGCGATTCCCACCACAAGTCCGATCATTTGCTTCATGGCACCGGCGCTAGCATGCTGGACCGGCGCAAGGCAATCGCGCTTGAAGGTTCGCGCCCGAACCGCTAAGGGCCGCGCTTCCCTACTCTCGGTAAGGCTCTTTCCATCATGAAGATCAGCGGCGTGGACATCCGTCCGGGCAATATCCTGGAATACGAAAAGGGCATCTGGAAGGTCGCCAAGACCCAGCATACCCAGCCCGGCAAGGGTGGCGCGTTCATGCAGGTCGAGATGAAGAACCTCATCGATGGCCGCAAGACCAACGTCCGTTTCCGCAGCGCCGACACTGTCGAGCGCGTTCGCCTCGACACCAAGGACTTCCAGTTCCTCTATGCCGAGGGTGAGGACCTGGTGTTCATGGACGTCGAAACCTACGACCAGATCAACCTCCCCAAGGACCTGCTCGGCGACGCCGCCGCGTTCCTGCAGGACGGCATGACGGTACTTCTCGAAATGTATGACGAGCGCCCGATCTCGGTGCAGCTGCCTGAACAGGTCGAAGCCACGATCGTCGAAGCCGACGCGGTGGTAAAGGGCCAGACTGCGTCTTCGTCGTACAAGCCTGCCATTCTCGACAATGGCGTGCGCGTGATGGTGCCTCCGCATATCGAAAGCGGCACCCGCATCGTCGTCGACGTGTACGAGCGCAGCTACGTCGGCAAGGCGAACTGATCGATGGCAGCGATTTCCGGCCTGATGCGCGTGATGGAGCGCGCGGCACGCAAGGCGGGTGGCCGCCTGCGCCGCGACTTCGGTGAGATCGAGCATCTGCAGGTCAGCAAGAAGGGCCCTGCGGACTTCGTTTCGAAGGCCGACCAGCACGCCGAGCGTACGCTTTGGGATGAGCTTCGCACCGCACGTCCGGGCTGGGGCTTCCTGATGGAAGAGGGCGGCGAGATCGCCGGTGAGCCGGGCAAGCCGCGCTTCATCATCGATCCGCTCGATGGCACAACCAACTTCCTCCACGGTATTCCGCACTTCGCGATCTCGATCGCGGTGCAGGAACCGACTCTGGATGGGAAGGGCTGGGGCGAAGTCACCGCTGCGCTGGTCTATCAGCCGATCACTGACGAGAGCTTCTGGGCCGAAAAGAGCCAGGGCGCTTGGCTGCAGGATCGCCGCTTGCGCGTTTCTGCGCGCCGTCATCTCGACGAAGCGCTGATCGCCACCGGCATTCCCTTTGCTGGCCGAGGCGACATGGGCGAATGGATTCGCATCTACAGCGAACTTGGTCCGCGCATCGCCGGGGTTCGCCGCAACGGTGCAGCCTCGCTCGATCTCGCGTGGGTGGCCGCAGGCCGCTACGATGGTTACTGGGAGAGCAGCCTTTCTCCGTGGGACAGCGCGGCGGGCTGCCTGCTGGTTCGTGAAGCTGGCGGTTTCGTGTCGGACTACAAGGGCCGCTCGCTGCCGATCTGCGACGAGACTATCCTTGCGGGCAACGACGCGCTGCACTCGAAGCTCCACAAGCTTCTTGTTGGCGCGATCAGGAACGCTTGACCTTTACACAGGGCGCTGGCTAAGGCCGCCCCTGTCGTGCCCCTGTGGCGGAATGGTAGACGCGAACGACTCAAAATCGTTTGTAGCAATACGTGCCCGTTCGAGTCGGGCCAGGGGCACCATTTCAAGCAAAAAGTGCTGAAAACGTGGAAAAGGGCAGAAATCCACGCCTTTCGGGCGCATCGGTAGTCCAACCGGTGGTCCAAAAGGAGCCCGAGATGAGGGTGAAGGTCCCCTATCTCCGACATGATCCGAAGACGGGCATGTTGCGATATCGGCGAGTGTTCCCTGCCGAGCTCCGACCGTTTCTTGTGGATAAGTATCGGGGGCTCACGGAGCTCAAGGTCACCCTCAAGGCTCGTAGCATCAACGAGCCTGGAGCCCTGGCTCTCTACCAAGACACCGCCGCACTCTACGATCGACTAATTGAACGAGCCCGCAAGGCGGCTGAGGGTCGCTTTGACGAGCTGACGGACGAGCGCATCAACTTCATCACCGAGGCCTACCGGGTTCTTGAGCTCGCTCAGGATGAGGTTGCCCGATTTGACCCAACGGTGAAGGCGAACGGCGAGATGCTAACCAGGATCATGGAGGAAGGGGGCATCGACATCCCGCCCCACCGCCCCACGGCACGCTGGTCGCAGAGCTTCCGTGTTGCTCACGGCTGGGCTCTGGAATGCTACAGGGCTCTGAGCGCCGATGGGGACCTCGACGGCATCTTGGACGCCTGGGGCGAGCAAGCGTCTGCACTGGCAACGCGCCTGGGCTTCAACCTGGACGATCGCACCGCAGCCTTCCGCACGCTCTGCATCCGTCTCAATGAGACCGCCATTGCCACGCATGAGGCCCAGCTACAGCGCGTGGATGGGCAGGTGGTCCCGACGCCACCCGTCCCCAAGAGACCAAAAGGTCCCGCAAGTCAGCCGACCGCGCCTCAGGCGGCCAAGGGGCAGACCTTCGACGCCATTGTCCGCGAACTGATCGAAAAGCCCAGGCACGGCTTCAAGGAGCCGACGAAGGAGCGCGTCCGTGGTGGCCTGCGTTTCCTCGTGGAGGCTCTGGGCGACTTACGCCCCCAGGAGCTCACCAGGGAGCGAGTGACGGTGTTCTTGGACCAGCTTGCCCTGCGCCCTGCGAAGCTGGCGAAAGGTGAGGGTGAGATGCCGCTCCCTGAGCTGGTCGGACGCTACGCCGATCGTCCCGAGGTGCCCAGGCTGACCCAAAAGACCCTTGAGGCCTACAACATGGCCTTGAGCGCCCGGTGGAAGGACGCTGTCCAGGACGGTGCTATCGCTGTGGACCTCCCCAACCCCTTCAGTGAGCGCAAGTTCGCCCGTGGGGCAGGACGCAAGAAGACCGCCACCGGCTTCAGTGCGGACGAGCTCCGTGCTTATTTCGCCATGCCCCCGTTTGCCTCAGGAGCCCGTCCAGTGCGAGGGAAAGGCGAGGCGGTCTACTGGATACCTTTGCTGCTCTTGTTCACTGGAGCGCGGCCTGAGGAGGTCGCACAGCTCCTGGTCGCGGACCTCTTCCAGCGAGAAGGCGATGGCCGGTGGATGATCCGGTTCACGAACGAGGGCGAACACCCCGTGAAGGGACGGCAGAGCCTCAAGACCGAGGGCCACGAAAGCGGCGTGCGGGCCTTCCCGATACCCCAGCCTCTCTTGGACCTTGGCCTCCTCCGCTACCGCCAGGCGCTGCAGGATGCTGGCGAGCTCGCTCTGTTTCCTCTCCTGCGCCGCAAGGGGAAGCGCTCGGGCATCTTTGCCAGCTTTGGCGAGTGGATGGGCCCCTACGTCTACGAGCAAGGCGTCCTGGAGCCAGGGACGGGCCGCCAGCCGGTGCGAGAGTTCCGCCATACCTGGAGCACCGCCGCACGCGCCTCACGCATCCCCAAGGAGGCCATGAAGTATATCCAGGGCCACAAGGACGAAGACGATCGCAGTGCCAGCGATGGCTACGGGGACCTGAAGGCGCTTGGGGACCGGATTGAGGACTTCAGGTTGCCGGTGGACATCCTGAAGCTCGTCAGGCCTTGGCATCCGATAGCGGTGGATTAGGTCTCTTGACCCCTTCCATAGCTTCGTGGCGCTGATAGGCTTGCGGCAACAAGGGAGCACGTATGGACATCATGGCAATGCTAAGCGGCACGTCCACCGCGATTACGCTCGCCAAGGCGGTAAAGGACGCTGAGGTGAGCCTGGACGTCGCTACGATCAAGGCGCAGATGGCTGAAATCCTCAGTGAACTATCGGACGCTAAGTTGGCGCAAGCGGCGCTCCTTGAGGAAAATGCGCAATTGAAGGCCGAGGTTGCAAGGTTGGCCGCCGCTGGGGATGAAATTGGCGCAATGGTAGACGTTGGCGGCTACAAATACGAGCCGAGGGACGGGACGGCTATTGGCTGGCCAGCTTGTCCTGCCTGCTTGGCAAACGAAAAGCGGGTGACCATTCTCGTCCAGAACGGCAAAGCCGAGGACGCGAAATGCCCGAGGTGCAAGTCGGAGTTCAGCCCGGTCGTGTCGTTCGTTGCAGCCGGAGTTACGCGCAAAGATGAGGAGCTTCGCCGTCGCGCGGAAGGCATGGAGCGCCTCAATCGACTGGCGGCACCTCGGGTTATCTGAGGTATTCTGGTGATTTGGCTTTCGGCTACTGCAACGAGGGCATTGCAGAAGCTGCGCTTTTAGTCCGTGTCGATCGCGCCAGAAAGCGGACAGCGTCCACAAGTGGCTGAGTGACGCCCGTGCGGGAGAACTGGACCAACTCGTTGAGCCCGTTCGAGCTCGTCAGGTGGGCGGTCTCGTAAAGGCAGATGGGGATGAGCCGATTGTCCTTGAACCGCCTGTCGGGCCCGCCGCTCTTGTTTGGGTGTTGCCAGGTCTGGGAGATGACTTCCGCGTCGGCGGGGACGGCCTCGCTCTCGATAAACTGGCTGTCCTGGTAGCGGATATTGAGCGCGTCGTATGAGACTGCCCCGACCTTCTCCTTTTCGACCACGAGCACGACGTCAGGGAGAAACATAAGGGTCTCTTTGCCCACCCTCAAAGCGGGTGGCGTGATGTTGCATTTCAGGAACGACGGGAGTGCGTAAGTCAGAGTGGTCGGCTGCCTCGCGACTATCCGCCCAGCGCCTGCATTCCGTTTCCAGGCAGCCAGCGTTTCGACATTGCCCCCAGCATCGATGTGCCACTTGCCGTTGCACGAGGCCGCCCGGTCGAACGCCTCCGTGAGGGCGACATAGGCTTGCTGAGCGTCGTCTTCGAGCTCGTAAAAGAGCACAGCAGACCGAGAATAGGTGTCTCGCCACAGGCCGATGGCTATGCCCACCAGCAGAAAACCCGCCGCCCACCAGAAGCCCCCGCCAGCAGCCCAAATCAATAGGCCAGCGCCTACTCCAAGCGATCCCAGAAGCCATGCGGAGGACGCTTCAGCCTGCTTACGGTTCAACTCGTCCAAAAGGTCACCGAAGCGTTCGTCCTGCAGGCCTCCAGTGCCGCCAGGAGCCGCTTCAGGTCGTCTGCTGTGACGACAGCGCTGTGAGCCCGCCCCCGCTCGTCCCGCTGCAGGAGGACCGCTACACCGTCACCCATGAGCTGGGCTTGGCCGTCCTGGAGGGCGATCGAAGGGTTGACAGTGGTAGTCATCTGGTAGGCTCCCGTCTGGAGGCGGCTTGCAGGTGGTCCAAAATGTGATACAAACCGCGCTCGAATGATGCGCCAGAAACCGCAGATTTTCGCCGTTTCCGGTGCTCCCGTCTCGTATCGGGCCAGGGGCACCATTTCCGGATGAAGCTGGCTGATCGTATCAGTCGATGCTGTCCGAGCCGGATCGTGCGGCAGATGCAGCCGCGAGCGCGCTGATCTGCGCCTGAGTGGGCATGACTGGGCCCTCTCTCTCCCGCTTCTGCCGCTCTTCCTCCAGTTTCTTGAGGTACGCCGCTCTTTGTGCGGGGCTCATTCGCGCGAGTTTGGCTTTGTCGATCTCCAGCCAGACCGGCATAGGTCCGGCAGTTAGGCTTGCATTTGCGGGAGTCAGGCCCGGATCGATCCCGCCGCCGCCGCTGCCGCCATCGGTCGCCTCGCCATAGCGCGACGTTTCGCTACCGAAACTTCCTTTTTGTTGCTTGCGATTGTCGCCGATCTTCGCCTGTCCGAATTTCTTCGTTTCGGCTGCCTTGAGCTTGGTCCGGGATTCGGTTTGCGCCATGGCTTCCTGGGTTTCGCCGTCGGCGAAAACCCCAACGACAACTGAAACGGCAAGTGTGATGCCCGCGAAGTGGCGGTACATCTTCAGGTCGATACCGAGAAAATTTTTGGTCGCAGCAGCCATACATCAGGGAAAATACCGATGCTCCCTTAAGAATCCCGGCATCGCAATGGTTAGCGGATTGCTACCACGCCGTTGCTGCATCGCTTGCGTTCCATGTATGTTCTGGTAGTTGAGGGGGATGGCAAAACCGAAGCGCCGATTTGTCTGCCAGGCCTGTGGCAGTGTCTCCAATCGCTGGCAGGGGCAATGCGCTGATTGCAGCGAATGGAACACGCTGGTCGAAGAGGCGCCTGAGACAATCTTTTCGGCCAAGCACGATCTTTCAAGCGGTGGGCGGCGAGTCAATTTCGTGTCGCTCGATGCGCCCGTCGCGCTGCCCCAGCGTCGCAAGACGGGTATCGCCGAATTCGACAGGGCCCTTGGTGGCGGGCTTGTGCCTGGATGTGCCATCCTGATGGGTGGTGATCCGGGGATCGGCAAGTCGACGCTGTTGCTGCAGGCTTCGGCAAAAGTCGCGATGAGCGGTGCTTCGGCAGTCTATATCAGCGGCGAGGAGGCGTCGGATCAGATTCGCCTGCGCGCAGATCGGCTCGGCTTGGGCAAAGCACCCATCCAGCTTGCTGCAACCACCTCGGTACGCGACATCCTGACGACCCTGGGCAGCATGGAGCCCCCCTCCCTGTTGATCATCGATTCGATCCAGACGATGCATTCCGACCAGATCGAAGGTGCGCCCGGGACAGTCAGCCAGGTCAGAGGCTGTGCCTTCGAACTGATCCGGTATGCCAAGGAAAACCAGGTTGCGCTGGTTCTTGTCGGCCACGTGACCAAGGATGGTTCAATTGCGGGCCCACGCGTGCTCGAGCACATGGTCGACGTGGTCATGAGCTTCGAGGGTGAACGCAGCCATCAGTATCGCATTCTGCGCGCAATCAAGAACCGCTTCGGCGCGGTTGACGAGATCGGTGTCTTCGCGATGGCCGGAGCCGGTCTCGAGGAGGTCGGCAACCCGTCGATGTTGTTCCTGTCTGGACGGGAAGACCAGGTAGCGGGCAGCGCCGTGTTCCCGGCGCTTGAAGGCACGCGACCGGTGCTTGTCGAAATTCAGGCGCTGACTGTTCGACTGGCCAGTGGCGCGACGCCGCGGCGGGCCGTGGTGGGCTGGGACAGCGGGCGCCTGGCCATGCTGCTTGCCGTGCTCGAAGCGCGGTGCGGCCTCAACTTCTCGACGGCTGAGGTCTATCTCAACGTTGCCGGCGGGTATCGGCTTACCGATCCGGCGGCCGATCTGGCCGTCGCCGCCGCGCTGGTATCAGCCCTGTCGGACCGGCCCTTGCCACAGGCTTCGATATGGTTCGGCGAAGTGTCGCTGGCTGGCGAGGTGCGACCGGTTGCCCACACACCGGTGCGCCTGCGCGAGGCGGCAAAGCTTGGCTTCCGGCAAGGTTGCGGACCTGAAGCAGGGGCGGAGAAGGTAGAAGGGCTGCGCTATTCTCCCCTGAAGCTTCTGCCAAATCTCATTGACCGCATCATGGGTGGCTCATAGGTTCCCGCGAGATGACCGGTCTGGACTACGTCGTACTCATTCTCGTCGGCATCGGTGCCGTCAGTGGTTTCATGCGCGGCTTCGTCGAAGAAGTCCTCTCGCTTGCTGCCTGGTGTCTTGCCTTGCTCGCCGTGCACTATTTTCATGTCCCGCTCACCGCGTGGCTCGCCGGTCATCTGCCGACAGAGACGGGAGCAGGAGTGCTGGCATTTTTCCTGCTGTTGCTTGGACCCTATCTGGCGACAAAGCTGATCGCGCGGCGTATCGGCAGTGCCAGCCGCGATTCTGCCATCGGTCCGATTGATCGCGTGCTGGGTTTTGGCTTCGGAGCCGTCAAGGGATTCGTGATCGTCGTTCTGGGCTATTCGCTGATCGTATTTGGCTATGATCTGGCGTGGGGAGAGAATGGCCGCCCTTCGTGGATTACCGAAGCACGTGCGTATCCGTTGCTAAATGCGGCGAGCGAGGAATTGCTCGTGATGATTTCCGAGCGACGCGAGGCAGCGGCTGATCAGGCGCGTGAGGTTGCCCGGCGCAAGGCTCGAAGCCAGCTTCTGGACACTGCTGAATGAGCAGTCGCGGGCTTTACACGCCGCAAATCCTTGCCAAAGCAATGGAACTGAGTGCCTTGCCGTTCGACGATGGTGCCCCTCTCAAGGGTTCGGCGCGGTCGCGCAGTTGCGGAAGCGTGATCGAGCTTTCGCTGGCAAGCGACGAGCATGGAGCGATCACTGCGATAGGCATAAGGCCTCATGCCTGTGCCATTGGACAGGCTGCCGCTGCCATCTTCGCCAATGCGGCTCCCGGGATGGGCGGTCAGGCAATCTCTCAAGCGCGCGTTGCCATCGCGGCATGGTTGTCTGGCGAAGGCGATATTCCGCAGTGGCCAGAAATGCAGCTGCTGGAGCAGGCAAGGTCTTATCCCGCCCGGCATGGAGCGATCCTGCTGGCATGGGACGCGGCCCTTGAGGCACTTGGATAACCAACGGCAGGCTTGCAGCGCGCGCCGGTACTTGGCTAGACGTCCAGCCTACAACGATACGGTGAGGGACGAGGGGTGTCAGCCACGGAGAGCAAAGAGTACAAGGTCGCGCCAAGCGCTTCCGACATCCGCCTGGTCATCGCCGCAAGTTCGGCCGGTACCGTTTTCGAATGGTATGACTTCTTCATCTACGGCACGCTTGCGGCCATAATCGGAAAGACGTTCTTTCCGTCCGACAACGCCACTCTGCAGCTTCTTCTGGTCTGGGCCGGATTTGCGGTCGGGTTCGGCTTTCGTCCGCTTGGCGCGGTGCTTTTCGGCTTTCTTGGTGACAGGCTCGGCCGCAAGTACACCTTTCTGGTGACCGTAACCTTGATGGGCATTGCCACGGCGGGCGTGGGGCTCATACCTTCTGCTGAAAGCATCGGCTTGCTCGCGCCGGCAATCGTGATCTTCCTGCGCGTTCTGCAAGGACTGGCGCTGGGCGGCGAATATGGCGGGGCAGCGGTTTATGTTGCCGAACACGCGCCCGACGGTCGCCGCGGCTATTATACCAGCTATATTCAAGCCAGCGTCGTCGGAGGTTTCGTGCTCAGCCTTGTCGTCGTGCTGACGAGCAAGAGCTTGATGAGCGAAGCGGTGTGGACCTCGTGGGGCTGGCGCGTGCCGTTCCTCGTCAGTCTCGCCCTGCTCGCGATTTCACTGTGGATGCGGCTCAAGCTTTCGGAAAGTCCCGTGTTCCAGGCTATGAAGGAGCAGGGCGAACTGGCTGGCAATCCGTTCGTCGAAAGCTTCACCTATCCTGGCAACAAGCGCCGCATCTTCGTCGCCCTGTTCGGCATTGCCGCCGGTCTTACGGTGATCTGGTACACGGCAATGTTCTCGAGCCTTGGCTTCCTCAAATCTGCCATGCGCCTCGATGATACCTGGGCGGAAGTGATCGTAGGCGTCGGCGGGGCGATCGGCATGATCTTCTATCTGCTGGCCGGTGCACTGTCCGACCGCATCGGTCGCAAGAAACCGATCGTGGTCGGCTATGCGCTGACATTGCTGCTCCTCTTTCCTACCTTCTGGCTCCTCGGCTCGGCTGCCAATCCTGAACTTGCCGAGGCGGCTGCGCGCAATCCGGTGGTCGTTGCCGGTGCAGAATGCGATTACAGCCCTTTCGCCGCCGAACAATCCAGCGACTGCGGCAAGCTGCTCGCCGATCTTTCCGCATCGGGCATTGCCTACCGCCTCGAACGCACGGGCACGTTCGCGGTCGGCGTTGGTGGACAGGCGCTGGATCTTGCAGATTACCCGTGGACCGAGAAGGCTGCGGTTCGGATCAAGGCGCTGCAGGCAAACCTTGCGTTTTACGGCTACGATTTTGCGAAGGTGAAGCCGTCCGCGGGAAGAATCATCCTCATCCTCGTTGGCCTCGCCATGCTCATGGCGATGTCGGGAGCCACTTATGGCCCCGTGGCAGCTCTCCTCTCCGAGATGTTCCCGCCGCGGATACGGTATAGCTCGATGTCGATACCCTATCACCTCGGGACGGGCTATTTCGGGGGTTTCCTGCCCCTGATTTCCAGCTACATCGTCGCCCGGACCGGTGATCCTTACGCCGGCTTGTGGTACACCTGGGTCATCGTCCTGATCGCATTCCTCGTTTCGGCGTGGGGCCTGAAGGGTGGCTTGCCCGCTGATTTCACGGACGACTGACATTTCTGTTCTTCCTCCTGCCTCATTGCGGCTGCAAATCGATTCTGACGCTCTGGCGGGGAACTGGCGCGCGCTGGACAAGCTTTCGGGACAGGCGGTTGCCGGTGCTGCCGTCAAGGCCGATGCCTATGGGCTGGGATCGGAGCGGGTTTCAGCCACGTTGCTGGCCGCAGGCTGCAGGGACTTCTTCGTTGCACACTGGTCCGAAGTGCCGGCACTCCTGCGGCACGTGCCTGCCGAAGCCATCGCGGTGCTGCACGGCCCCAACAACGCGCAGGAAGTGCGTTTCGCACGGGAAACAGGCGTCCGCCCCGTCCTGAACAGCCTGCACCAGATTGGTCTGTGGCGGAATGGCGGCGGGGGGCCATGCCATGTCATGGTCGACACCGGCATGAACCGGCTCGGGCTGGAAAAGGCTGACCTCTCGTCCGAACTGCTCTCAGGCTTGCAGATAGACATCTGCATGAGCCATCTGGCCAGCGCGGATGAAGATACCAGCCAGAATGACGAGCAGCTCGCTGCCTTTGCGCAATTGCGAAGCGTCATTGCAGCACGACGCTACAGTTTGGCAAACAGCGCAGGGATAGCATTGGGGGGTGCGTTTCACGCAGATGTGACGCGTCCGGGTATCGCACTTTACGGCGGGATTGCGCGGGCCGAACTGGCCGGACACATCAGGCAGGTCGCACGGCCTGAAGCTGCGGTTCTTCAGATCCGAACGCTGCAGGCGGGGGACAAGGTTGGCTACAACGCGCTTTTCCAGGCAGACCGGGAGATGCGCGTAGGCACTCTTGCCATCGGTTATGCCGATGGTTTCCTGCGCTGCTGGACCGGTCGAGGTTGCTTTCACTGGAACGGCCGCCGTGCGCCGACTTTGGGCAGGATCTCCATGGACCTCACCATAGTCGACTTGTCGGATCTGCCCGATTGCCGTGAGGGCGACTGGCTGAGCGCCGCGTACGACCTGCCTTCGTCCGCTCGGTCGACCGGACTGTCCCAATATGAGCTGCTGACCTTGCTTGGACGTCGATTTTCGCGCGGGGGTGCGTGATAACGATATCTGTCATGTCTTGTTGCGCCGCACATGCTGCACGTGCTAATAAATCGAAATCGTCGCTATGGGGGCCCATATCATGGCCAATGATTCCAAGTCGAGCGGCACGGTAATAATCAAGAAGTATGCAAACCGTCGCCTCTACAACACCAGCACTTCCAGCTACATAACGCTCGATCATCTCGCGCAGATGGTTAAGGACAATGTCGAATTTCAGGTCATCGATGCCAAGACTGGCGCGGATCTGACCCATGCGATTCTGACTCAGATCATCATGGAAGAAGAGTCGGCGGGCGAGCAGATGCTGCCGACCAACTTCCTTCGCCAGTTGATCTCGATGTATGGCAATTCCATGCAGGCGTTTCTCCCGGGGTATCTTGAAGCCTCGATGGAACACTTCCGCGAGAATCAGGCGAAGATGCGCAAGGCGATCGAGGAGAGCATTGGTTCGAACCCGATTGCCCAGATTGCTCAGCGCAACATGGAAATGTTCAAGGCCGCAGCGGCGGCATTCGTGCCCGGAGCGGTCGCCAGTGCGGAAGCAAAGCCAGCCGGTGAGAGCGACGATCTCGATGCGCTGCGCAAGCAGATGGCGGAAATGCAGCAGAAGCTGGAACAGCTCTCCAAATAGGCTTTTCCTTCCCGCGATGCCGCCCATGGCATTGCGGGAAGCGATTTTGCGCATTAACGCGCGACCCCATGAACAAGCCCGCAATCAAGCACGCGCTCAACGTCAAGCGCGCTGACGACTTCGCCCAGTGGTACCAGGCCGTGATTTCCGAGGCCGAGCTTGCCGAGGAATCCGGCGTGCGCGGTTGCATGGTGATCAAGCCGTGGGGCTACGGCATCTGGGAACGCATCCAGAAGCTGATGGATGCCGAGATCAAGGAAGCGGGCGTCGAGAACTGCTATTTCCCGTTGTTCATCCCGCTGTCCTATTTTGCCAAGGAAGCCGAGCACGTCGAAGGCTTTGCCAAGGAAATGGCGGTTGTCACGCACCACCGTCTGATCTCTGATGGCAAGGGGGGGCTGACGCCCGATCCCGAAGCGAAGCTCGAAGAGCCGCTTGTTGTTCGCCCTACGTCCGAAACGGTGATTGGTGCGGCGATGGCGCGCTGGGTCCAGTCGTGGCGCGACCTCCCGTTGATGGTCAACCAGTGGGCCAACGTCGTGCGCTGGGAGATGCGCACACGCATGTTCCTGCGCACCAGCGAATTCCTCTGGCAGGAAGGCCACACTGCCCACGCTGACGAGGCTGACGCGATGAGCGAGACGCTGCGCGCGCTCGAGATGTATCGCGCCTTTGCCGAAGGTCCGTTGGCTATGCCGGTGATCGCAGGGCCCAAGCCGGAGAACGAACGCTTTCCCGGCGCGGTTGAGACGTTCTCGATCGAGGCGATGATGCAGGACGGCAAGGCGCTGCAGGCCGGCACTTCGCATTACCTTGGCACCACTTTCGCGCAGGCAGCCGGTATCCGCTATCAGGACAAGGAAGGCCAGCAGGCACTGGCGCATACCACCTCCTGGGGCGTATCGACGCGGCTGATCGGTGGCGTGATCATGACCCATGGCGATGACGATGGCCTGCGTGTTCCGCCGCAAGTGGCGCCGCAGCAGATCGTGATCCTGCCGATGTTGCGCGATAACGACGGCGATGAGGCGCTGCTTGCCTATTGCGAGGACATCCGAAAGGCGCTTGCCAAGCAATCGGCATTCGGAGAGCGCGTGCGCGTTCTGCTCGACAAGCGGCCCGGCAAGGCCACGCAAAAGCGCTGGGCCTGGGTCAAGCGCGGCGTGCCGCTGATCCTCGAAATCGGCGGCCGAGACGCCGAAGGTGGCATGGTTTCAGCGCTGCGCCGCGACAAGCTTTGGCGAGAAGACGCAAAGCCCAACTTCATCGGCCAGGCCAAGGACGATTTCATCGCCTCGGCTGCGGCGGAACTCGAGGCGATTCAGCAGTCGCTTTACGAGGAAGCGCGCGAGCGGCGCGATGCGCAGATCGTGCGCGATGTGTTCGATCTCGAGGGATTGAAAGCCTACTTCGCCGAGGGCAACAAGTATCCGGGCTGGGTCGAGATGGGCTGGAGCAAGCCAACAGGCGAAGCGCTCGACAAGGTGGTCGAGCAACTCAAGGCACTCAAGCTCACGATTCGCAACACGCCGCTGGACGCGCAAAAGCCTGACGGAACTTGCCCCTTCACCGGAAACCCGGCAGTCGAGAAGATCCTGATTGCACGAGCTTATTGATCGAAAGGGGTGGCAGGAAACTGTCACCCTTTTTGACAGGGGCTCTTGGCCTTGCCAGCCGCGGCGTTAGAGTTGCGGTCATGAGACCCGTGCTGATCCTGCTCCCGCTGCTTGGTTCGACCGCAGCCCTCGCTGCGCCAGAAGACGCCATTTCCGAAGCCCGCCTGCGCGCCGACGTCGAGAAACTCGTCAGCTTTGGCACGCGGCACACCTTTTCTTCGCAGAGTGATCCCAAGCGCGGCATCGGTGCGGCGCGGAAATGGGCCGAAGCAGAATTCCGAAAGACTTCGGCCGCTTGCGGCGGCTGCCTGGAAATCGTCCTGCCGGAAACGGTGGTAAACGGCGACCGGGTCCCGGTGCCGACCCGTCTTGTCGACGTTGTGGCGATCCAGCGCGGCACGGAACGTCCCAACGAGGTGGTCATCGTGCAGGGCCATATCGATAGTCGGGTGTCGGACGTCCTAGATGCGACGAAGGATGCGCCGGGAGCGAATGACGACGGTTCAGGCACTGCATTGGTGATCGAGGCGGCGCGGGTGCTTTCCAGGGAGAAATTCCCCACCACGATCGTCTATGCCGCGCTTTCTGGCGAGGAGCAGGGGCTGCTTGGCGGCAAGCTGCTGGCCGACTATGCGGCCCAGCAGGGCTGGACCGTAAAGGCGGTGCTCAACAATGATATCGTCGGTGGGTCCACCGGCTCGGACGGCTACAAGGATGATGCGCATGTTCGCGTGCTGTCCGAAGGGCCCCGCGCCGATGCGACCGATGCCCTGCGCGCGCAGATGCGCCGCTATGGCGGGGAGAACGACAGTCCATCGCGCAACATTTCGCGCTGGGTCGCCAAGCTGGCGGACAAGGATGGCGCAGGGCTGGCTGTGCGGCAGATCTGGCGGGCGGACCGGCTTGGCCGAGGCGGGGACCAGTTGCCGTTTTCGGACAAGGGCTACCCGGCGATCCGCTTCACCGTGGCGGTCGAGGATTACGAACACCAGCATCAGGATCTGCGTACCGAAGCAGGCGTGAAGTTTGGCGACACTGTCGATGAAATGGACTTCCCCTACCTCGCCAAGGTAACGCGGCTGAACGTGCGCGCCTTGGCAAGCCTTGCACGGACCCCGTTGCCGCCCGCGCCCGTGGTCAAGGGCGCAGTTCAGCCAAGCACGGATATCGAGTGGCAGCCGGTTCCGGGGGCGGCCCGTTATGCCCTTTGGCAGCGCCGGACCGATGCGGCGATGTGGGAGACGCGTTTGCTCGAGACAAACGAGACCAAGGCCAACCTCCCGGGCGTGCGTGCCGATGACTGGTTGTTCGGCGTCAGTGCAGTTGCCGCAGACGGAAGTGAAAGTCCGATCGCATCAGCTGTCCCGGGCGGTCAGTTCAGTCCGCTGCCAAAGCCGTAAGAACTTGCCTTCCGGTCCCTTAGGGACCACATGCCCGGCATGGCAAAATTCAAGTTTCCGCAAGGGTTCCCGACGCGCCAGCAGGTGCTGGACTTCATCGCACAATCGGACGAGCCTGCGGGCAAGCGCGAGATCGCCAAGGCTTTCGGCCTTAAGGGCACCGAGAAGATCGCGCTCAAGGCGTTGCTGAAGGACATGGCCGAGGAAGGCCTGATTGACGGCAACCGCAGCGCCTTCCATGCGATGGGCGGCGTACCTCGCGTGACGGTCTTGCGCATTGTCGAGATCGACGAGGGCGAGCCGGTAGCCATTCCGGACAGTTGGAACCCGGAGGACGCGAGCTCGCCACCACGCCTGCGCGTGGTTGAAGCGCGTGGCAAGGCGAAGGAGCGCGGGCCGGCGCTGCGCGTCGGCGATCGCATTCTCGCCCGGACCGAAGAAGCGGGGAAGGGCTGGCTCGCCCACCCGATGAAGAAGATCCAGGGCGGCGAAGAGCAGCTGATGGGCGTCGTCGAACTCGATGGCACCGGCAAGGGCTGGCTTGCCCCGGTCGACAAGCGTGTTCGCAATGCCGTCCCGATCTCGGACCTTGGTGGTGCCGGGGCTGGACAACTCGTGCTGGCTGAACCGGCCGGCCGCTCGCCGCGCTCCGGCATGAAGGTCGTCGCAGTACTGGGCGATCCGCTGGCGCCCCGTGCGTTCAGCCTGATCGCGATTCACAAGCATGGCATTCCATTCGTGTTCCCCGAAGCGGCGATCCGCGAGGCTGAGGATGCAGCGAAGCTCCCGCTCAGCGAGGAAAAGCGGGAAGACCTGCGGCACCTGCCAATCGTGGCTATCGACCCGGCCGATGCGCGCGACCATGACGACGCCATCTGGGCCGAGCCTGACGGGCAGGGCGGTTTCAAGGCGCTCGTCGCTATCGCCGACGTCAGCTTTTATGTGCGTCCCGGCGGGCAGACCGACCGCGAGGCTCGCAAGCGCGGCAACTCCGTCTATTTCCCCGACCGCGTAGTGCCGATGCTGCCCGAAGTGCTTTCGGCCGATGTCTGTTCCTTGAAGTCGGGCGCAGACCGCGCCGCAATGGCCTGCCATCTCTCGATCGATAGCGAGGGGCGGATCAAGGATTGGCGCTTTACCCGCGCGATCGTGCGGATTGCCGAAGTGATCGCCTATGAAGAAGCGCAGCGGCGCATCGATGCGGGTGAAGCCGAGGCGCATCTTGCGAACTTGTGGGACGCGTGGCGGCTGCTGGAGAAGGCTCGAAATGCGCGCGATCCTCTAAACCTGGAACTGCCCGAGCGGCGCGTGGTGCTCGACGAGAAGGGCAAGATCGCCGAGATCGCGATTCGCGAGCGGCTCGATGCGCACCGCGTCGTCGAGGATTTCATGATTGCGGCCAATGTCGCTGCGGCCAAGGCGCTGGAGGCAAAGGTCGCACCGGTTGTCTATCGCATACATGAAGCGCCGAGCCGCGAGAAGCTGGTAGCGCTCAAGGACTATCTTGCGACCTTTGATCGCAAACTGTCCTTGGGGCAGGTCATCACTCCTTCGCTGTTCAACCGCATGCTCAAGGACATCTCTGACGAGGCGGAGAAGGCATTGATCATGGAAGCAGTCCTGCGCAGCCAGACGCAGGCCTATTATGGTCCCCGCAACGCAGGGCACTTCGGTCTGTCATTGGGGTCCTACGCCCACTTTACCTCGCCGATCCGCCGCTATTCGGACCTTCTGGTGCATCGTGCGCTGGTCGATGCCTATGGCCTGGAGCAGCCTCGACCGAAGTCGGACCTCCCGCCTACTTCGGGCTTGTCGGATCGTGACCGCGGCGACCTCGCGAGGGTGTCCGAAGCCATCAGCAATGCTGAACGCCGCGCCATGGAAGCCGAGCGCGACACCATCGACCGCTATGTCGCGGCGTGGCTCTCGGCCAAGGTGGGCGAGGTGTTCGACACGCGCATAACCGGCGTGCAGAAGTTCGGCCTGTTCGCCACAATCATCGGGCTTGGTGGCGATGGACTGGTGCCGGTCTCCACGCTTGGTGCGGAACGTTTCAACTACGACGAGAAGTCCCAACGCCTGATTGGCGAGCTGAGCGGCGAGGAATTTGCGATGGGGCAGATTCTCAAGCTGCGCCTTGCCGAGGCCAATCCGCTCACCGGGGCGCTGAAGTTCGAGCCGGTGGACGTTGCCGAGGGCGTGCAGCGGATCGAACGGCGCGGTGGCAAGCTGGACCACAAGCCCAAACGGCAGGGCAACTACATCGCCGGCAAGCGCGGTCGCCCGTCAAACATCAGGCACCAGGGGAAGCGCAAGTGATCAGCTGAAGCGGTCGATTTCCTCGTCGGAGATCGCGCCGGGCACGATCATCAGCGGGCAGGGGAGCTGCCCCGCGATCCCCGCAAAGTGCGTGACCAGCGGGCCGGGATTGTTTCCGCCCGCCGCGCCAAGAACCAGTGCCGACACTTCAGGGTGTTCGCCAAGATATTCGCGCACCACCTTCGGCCCATCGCCCATGCGCACCGAGATCTGCGGTGCAAGCCCGGATTCGCTGGCAAGGCTTCCGGCTGCGGTCATGGCCAGTACTTCGGCGCGATCGCGCGCCTCTTCCTCGATCGTGGCTTGTACGCCTCCGAACGCGACGAATTCCTGCTGCGGCACCAGCGCCAGGATATGAACTGCGCCAGCGGTGCGCACTGCGCGCCTTGCCGCGAAGCGCAGCGCGCCCTTGGCCTCGTCGGTCTCGTCCATGATGACCAGATAGATACGCTGCGACATGGCGGTTCGTCCTCTCGACCAACACGTATCGGCAAATTCGTATGCGGCGCAAGCGCCAAGCCACTTGACCCGACACGCCATGCTGGTGAAATGGGCCTGACAAAAGATACAGGGGTGGTTTCCGCTACGGCACCTCTGCTTCTTTCCATAAGGACACGGAAAAAACGCCCATGCCCATCGCCATCAAGATGCCCGCCCTCTCGCCCACCATGGAAGAGGGGACGCTTTCAAAGTGGCTGGTGAAGGTGGGTGACAAGGTTTCCTCGGGCGATATCATGGCCGAGATCGAGACCGACAAGGCCACGATGGAGTTCGAAGCCGTCGACGAAGGCACGATAGTATCGATCGACGTTGCCGAAGGGTCGGAAGGCGTCAAGGTTGGCACCGTGATCGCTATGGTCGCCGGCGAGGACGAAGACGCCAGCGCGCCCGCGCCCGTCGCGAAGTCTGCTGAAGCTGCGCCCGCGCCGAAGGCAGAAACCGCTCCGGCTCCCGCCGCTCCCGCAGTTGCAGCTCCGGCCCCGGCAGGCGCCGCAGCACCCGCGCCCAAGGGCGATCGCGTCATCGCCAGCCCGCTGGCCAAGCGCATTGCTGCCGACAAGGGGATCGATCTTGCCGGTGTGGCCGGTTCGGGCCCGAATGGCCGCATTGTCCGCGCCGACGTTGAAGGCGCCAAGCCGACTGCGGCCGCGCCTGCTACTGCTGCACCCGCCGCTGCCACACCAGCAGCAGCACCGGTCCCGCCCCCTGCACCGGCAGCGATCCCGGACTTCGGAATCCCTTACGAAGCGACCAAGCTTAACAACGTGCGCAAGACGATCGCGCGCCGCCTGACCGAGGCGAAGCAGACGATCCCGCACATCTACCTCACCGTCGATATCCAGCTCGATGCGTTGCTCAAGCTGCGCGGACAGCTCAACAAGGCTCTCGAAGCTCAGGGCGTGAAGCTCTCGGTGAATGACCTGATTATCAAGGCGCTGGCCAAGGCGCTGGTGCGGGTGCCGAAGTGCAACGTCAGCTTCGCAGGTGACGAACTGCGGACCTACAGCCGCGCCGATATCTCGGTCGCCGTCGCCGCCCCTTCGGGCCTGATCACCCCGATCATCGTCGATGCGGGCAACAAGTCTATCTCGGCCATCGCCACGGAAATGAAGACGCTGGCCGGCAAGGCGCGCGAGGGCAAACTGCAGCCCCATGAATATCAGGGCGGCACGGCCTCGCTTTCCAACCTCGGCATGTTCGGCATCAAGAGCTTCGATGCCGTGATCAACCCGCCGCAGGCGATGATCATGGCAGTGGGAGCGGGCGAGCAGCGCCCCTATGTCATCGATGGTGCGCTTGGCATCGCAACGGTCATGTCGGCCACCGGCAGCTTCGACCACCGCGCTATCGATGGCGCCGATGGCGCAGAGCTGATGCAGGCGTTCAAGAATCTCATCGAGAATCCGCTGGGTCTGGTGGCCTGAGCCTGATCGCCTGAAACACGTCGCAGGGGTGCAATGATGGCCGATCCGCTACCACAAGGCGAACCGGCCATCCGCATCACGGCGATGCCTGCTGATGCGAACCCCGCCGGCGATATCTTTGGCGGGTGGCTGATGGCGCAAATGGACATGGCGGCAGGTATCGTCGCGGCAAGGAGGGCCAAGGGCCGCGCCGCAACAATCGCCGTTGAAGGCATGACCTTCCATCATCCGGTCCATGTGGGCGACGAGGTTTCGGTCTATGCCACGCTTGCCAAGGCCGGGCGGACCTCGATGACCATCGATGTCGAGACATGGCGCCGCGCCCGCACAGGCGAGGACCGCCAGAAGGTAACGCAAGCACGATTCTTTTTCGTCGCCATCGACGACGAACGCAAACCGCGGCCATTGCCGCAGACAGACTGACAGGAGCATTTGCGTGGCTGACCAATACGACGTCATCGTCCTCGGATCGGGCCCCGGCGGATATGTCGCGGCGATCCGCTGCGCGCAGCTTGGCCTGAAGACCGCCATTGTTGAGCGCGAGAACCTGGGCGGCATCTGCCTCAACTGGGGCTGCATCCCGACCAAGGCACTGCTTCGCTCGGCCGAAGTGCTCAATCACATGAAGCACGCCGCAGCCTACGGCCTTGCTGCCGACAATATCCGCGCCGATCTCGATGCTGTGGTCAAGCGTTCGCGTGGGGTGGCCAAGCAGCTCAATCAGGGCGTCACGCACCTGATGAAGAAGAACAAGATCACGGTGCACATGGGTAACGGCGTGCTCAAGACGGCAACTTCGGTTGAAGTGACCGGCGACAAGGGAACCGAGACGATCTCGGCCAAGCACGTCATCGTCGCCACCGGCGCGCGGGCGCGCGACCTGCCGTTCGCCAAGGCCGATGGCGAGCGCGTTTGGACCTATCGCCACGCGATGACGCCGAAGCAGATGCCGACGAAGCTACTGGTCATAGGCTCGGGCGCGATCGGCATCGAATTCGCCAGCTTCTACAACGACATGGGCGCCGAAGTTACCGTTGTCGAGATGATGGACCGCGTCG
This sequence comes from Novosphingobium sp. B1, assembly GCF_900176395.1. Classification (GTDB taxonomy): domain Bacteria; phylum Pseudomonadota; class Alphaproteobacteria; order Sphingomonadales; family Sphingomonadaceae; genus Novosphingobium. Next base: position 326,384 of record NZ_FWXL01000001.1, read on the forward strand.
TCCCGGTGGAAGACGCCGACGTTTCCGCATTCCTCGAAAAGGCGCTGACCAAGCAGGGCATGAAGATCATGACTGGCGCAGGCGTCGAAAGCCTTGCGGTTTCGGCTTCGGGCGTGAAGGCGAAGATCAAGGGCAAGGATGGCAAGGTTGCCGAGGCTGACTACAGCCATGTCATCGTCGCCGTTGGCATCGTGCCGAACACCGAGAACATCGGACTTGAAACTGCCGGCGTGAAGGCTGAACGCGGCATTATCGCGATCGACGGCTATGGCCGCACCAACGTGAAGGGACTCTGGGCGATCGGCGACGTGACGCCAGGACCTTGGCTGGCGCATAAGGCGAGCCATGAAGGTGTTATCGCTGCCGAGGCCATCGCGGCCGAACTCGGCAACAAGGACGTCCACCCGCACCCGATGGATCGCGCGAATATTCCGGGTTGCACCTACTGCCACCCGCAGATCGCCAGCGTCGGACTGACCGAGGCTAAGGCCAAGGAAGCTGGCTACACGCTCAAGGTCGGGACCTTCCCGTTCATCGGCAACGGCAAGGCCATCGCGCTGGGTGAGCCCGAAGGTTTCGTGAAGACCGTGTTCGATGCCAAGACCGGCGAACTGCTGGGCGCCCACATGATCGGTGCGGAAGTGACCGAGATGATTCAGGGCTACGTGGTCGGCAAGACGCTTGAGACGACCGAGGCTGAACTGATGCACACGATCTTCCCGCACCCAACGATCAGCGAATCGATGCATGAGAGCGTGCTCGCTGCATACGGGCGGGCGATCCACATCTGATTTCGAAGCGTTGAACCGCAAATCATCAGGTGCGGGCAGCGATGCCCGCACTTTTTGTTTGTGGCCAATGCGATAGCGGAATGTTTCGACAGGAACTGGCAGCCATCCGGCGGGTTGACCGCGCAGGAGAGACGCCATGGAATACGAAATCGAAGAGCCGCTCGATAGGGGCTTCTGGGAGTGGGATCGTCGCGAAAAGGAACGCTCGCGCCAGATTGATCACCAGGACATGACGAGAAGGGCACTCGAAATTCCGGAGTCGGAAGAATTCTGAAATCGAAAGCTGGCGGACAGGGTGGGATTCGAACCCACGGTGAGCTTCCACCCACGGCGGTTTTCAAGACCGCTGCCTTAAACCACTCGGCCACCTGTCCGCGCGGCGGGACGTGCCATCCCGCTCGGGTCGCCGTTAGCGGGTTTGTCGTCGGTCGCAAAGGGGATTCCCATGGCAATCTATCCGTGCGACATCCCGCCCATGAAATTTAGTCAAAGTGCGAAGGTCGTTCGAACTGCAGCAGTGGGTCTGCTGGCTCTGGTTATGGCGGGGCCGGCTGCAGGCCAGGTTGATTCTGAAGAAGCCGGGTTTCAGGGCTATCTGCAGTTGCTTGCGGCGCGTGGGCGGGCGGAAGGCGTGCGTGAAACCACCATTGCGGCGATGACGCAGGGGCTAACGCTCAACCGCCGTGTCATTGAACTGGATCGGGCACAGCCGGGTTCGTCATCAGGCGCAATTCCGGCGTTCGAGCCCTATCGCCGTTCGCACGTCGATGCCGCCCGGATTGCCCGGGGCCGCCGCCAGTATGAAGCGGTGGCCGGACAGGTCAGTGCGATCGAGCGGCGCTATGGCGTACCCGCGCCGATCATGCTCGCGATCTGGGGTCATGAAACCGACTACGGCGGATATACCGGCAACTTCGATCTGCCACGCGCGTTGGCAACGCTGGCCTTCGAAGGACGGCGGCGCGAGCTTTTTGCGGACGAGTTCGTGGCGGCGATGAAGATGGTGGACCGTGGTGTCCCACGCTCGAAGCTCGTCGGCAGTTGGGCTGGTGCCTTTGGCAACCCCCAGTTCCTGCCGTCGGTTTATCTCCGGGTAGCGCAGGATGGCGACGGCGATGGTCTGGCCGATATCTGGAGCAACCGTACGGACACCTTGGCCTCCATTGCCAACTACTTTCGCGATGCTGGCTGGCGGACCGGACAGCCTTGGGGGGTTGCGGTAAGCGTCCCCGATGAGCTGGATCGCGCTAGCCTGGGCACTACACTCAAGAGTCCGCGCTGCCCGCGCGTGTTCGATCGGCATACGGGCTGGAAGACGATGGCGGAGTGGCGTGCGCTCGGCATTGTTCCGCGTTCCGGTTCCTGGCCGGCCGACAACGTCATGGCCAGCCTGCTCGAACCGGATGGGCGCGGCCGGACTGCCTATCTGCTAACCGGAAATTATAGGGTTATCCTCGATTACAACTGCTCGAACTTTTACGCTTTGTCCGTGGGGCTTCTTGCAGATGAGATCAGTCGTTAATCGCTCGGGCAGTCTCCTCGCCCTTGCTGCCGCGTTGGTGCTTTCGGCATGTGGCGGCGCAAGTGCCCGCGTGGCCGCCCCGTCATCCGATCCCGCCAAAGGGCCGGCAGGCGATTACCCGATGGTGCTGGGCGCCCCCTTCCTTGTCGACGGCGTGACTTACACCCCCGCCGATACGCTCAATTACGATTCGGTCGGTTATGCTCAGTCCGCAGCGGGGCAGGGCGTGTCGGGTGCACACCGTACGCTTCCGTTGCCAAGCTATGTCGAAGTGACATCGCTTGAAACGGGGCGCACCATCCTTGTCCGGCTGACGCAGCGCGGACCAATGACCGGTGCTGACCTGCTGTCGCTATCACCGGCGGCCTGGTCGCAGCTTGGCGCCACGCCAGGCGGTCGACTGCCAGTGCGCGTGCGCCGGGTAAATCCACCGGAAGCCGAGCGCGCATTGCTTCGGGAAGGCGGACAGGCTCCTGCACGCATGGATACGCCGCCGGGACTGCTTGCTGCGCTCAAGCGCAAGCTGGGCCTTCCCGCGGTTGCGGCTCCCGTCCCGGATCCGGCACCGGTCCCTGTTGCCAGGCCGTTGCCGGCTAAGCCTCTTCCGGTCGAGGCCAAGGCGAAAGAGCCGGCGACGCCGGAGCAAAAGATGGCTCCGGCCAAGCCAAGCCCGGCCCCTGCCAAGGCCGCGCCGCCCGCGTCTGCCGCGACGCCGCCTGCTGCTTCGGCATCTGTCGGCAAAGCGCTTTACGTGCAGGTCGGAGCGTATTCCACCCGCGAAAGGGCCGAGGCCGTGGCCAAGCGTATTGGCGGGGCGGTCTCTGCTGCAGGAAAATACTGGCGTGTTCGCACTGGCCCTCACAAGGATCGTGGACAAGCCGACGCAGCGCTGGCGAAGGCGCGCGCAGGCGGCTATGCCGATGCGAAGGTTGTGCCAGCTCCCTGATCTCCCGGGCGGCGCAGGCACGCATTTGGGTTTCGGGAACTGCGCTTGCATTTGAAGATCATGACCATCGCAGCAGCGTGTTCGCTGGCAGCCTTGCCGGTCGAAGCTGCCGCGCCCGAGACGTCGACTGATCCGCTCATGACGATGCCGCGGATTGACGCACCGATTGCGCTGATGGTCGATGTGGGATCCGGCCGGGTGCTCTATGCCCGAGATCCGCACCGCCGCTTCGTTCCCGCCTCGATCACGAAGATCATGACGAGCTATGTCGCGTTCGACCTGGTCAGCAAGGGCAAGCTCCGCCTCGACCAGAAGATCCCCATTCGCAAAGAGACGTTCCGCAAGTGGCGCAATGTCGGTAGCACCATGTTCCTGCCGGCTGAAGCGCAGCCGACCGTTGCAGAACTGATAGAGGGCATCGTTACGGTCTCAGCCAACGATGCCTGCGTGGTCCTTGCCGAAGGCGCCACAGGCTCGGTCGAGGGCTTTACCACTCTCATGAACGAGGCCGCTGCCAAGCTTGGCATGCTCGATAGTCACTTCAACACGCCCAACGGATGGATGGACGAGGGCCAGACATATGTATCTGCGGCCGATCTCGCCACGCTGAGCAGCGCGCTGATGACCCGGTTTCCCGAGCTTTATCGCCGCTTCTATGGGCATGCCGAAATGACTTGGGGCGGCATAACCCAGCCCAACCATAACCCGCTCTATGGCTTTGTGGCCGGGGCAGACGGCGTGAAGACCGGGTTCACCAACGAGGCGGGCTACGGGTTCGTCGGCTCAGCCCAGCGCAATGGCCGGCGTCTTGTAATGGTATTGGGGGGTTATGATCGCCCGATCGATCGCACCAACCAGTCACGCGCCTTCATCGAATGGGGCTTTGCTGCCTGGGACTCCAGCCGAATCTTTGCAAAAGGCACTCAGGTCGGCACAGCAATTGTGCAGGGCGGCGAGGCGAGGGAAGTGCCGCTCGTCGCGCCGCATGACCTTGGCGTGACGGTGCCACGCGGCGCCAGGCCGAACTACACTGTCTCGATCCGCTACAAGGGTCCGCTCAAGGCGCCGATCCGCAAAGGGGAAACCGTGGCGAGCCTGCTCGTGCGGGTTCCAGGCGAACCGGTGCATGTTCTCCCGTTGGCGGCAGGCGTCGAGGTGGCCAGAGGTGGCGTGATGGCGCGTCTGCGAGACGGCACCATGGGACTGGTAGGCCTGTGAGAGCCAAGGGCAGGTTCATCGCGCTCGAAGGCGGCGAAGGGGTCGGCAAGTCGACGCAAGGACGCCTGCTGGCCGAAGCACTGCACCGGCAGGGCCACGAAGTCGTTACCACGCGTGAACCCGGTGGGACGGCAGGAGCCGAGGCAATCCGCGCCATGGTGCTGGGCACCGAGGGCGATGGCTGGGGCGCTCGCGCCGAGGCGTTGCTTTTTGCGGCCGCGCGGGCCGATCATGTCGAAAGGCTGATCCTGCCCGCCATCGCCCGTGGTGCCTGGGTGGTATGTGATCGCTTCGTCGATAGCAGCCGCGCCTATCAGGGTGGGGGCGGTGGACTGTCCGACGCCGATGTTCTCGACCTGCACCGGATTGGCAGCGGCGCTCTGATGCCAGATGTGACCTTGCTGCTCACCGTGCCGCCCGAGGTCGCCGCAGAACGGCTCGCCCGTCGTGATGGCGGCTTGGCAGACAGGATCGGCGGGCGCGATGCAGACTATCACGCCCGCGTAGCCGCAGCCTTCGTTGCCTTTGCCAGGTCGTCTCCCGAACGCTTTGCCATCATTGATGCGCAAGGGACGCCTGACGAGGTTCACGAACGTGTCATGGCCGCAGTCGGCGGACTTGCCTGATGAACGGGCCGAAGCTTGCCGGTCATGATGAGGCTTGGCGCATATGGGATGCGGCATTGGCCGGGGACCGCATGCACCATGGCTGGATCCTTGCCGGGCGTGAAGGGTTGGGCAAGGCAACTTTTGCGCGTCAAGCCGCAGCTGCTCTGGTGGCAGAGCCGGGCGTCCTGCAACCTGCGATAGAATCACACCCCGACATCCTTACGCTTTCTCCTCTTCCCGCCAACGACGATGAGGCAAGGAAGCGCGACGACGGGAAGCCCTACCAGCTCAAGCGGAACATCACGGTCGACCAGATCCGCGAGATTCAGCGTCGCCTGACGACGCGTCCAACTCTCGGTTCTCGCCGCGCGGTCATCATCGACTCTGCCGACCAGCTTGAGAAGAGCGCTGTCAACGCCCTGCTCAAAAGCCTTGAAGAACCGCCGATCGGAACGTTCTTCCTGCTCGTTGTCCATGCGCTGGGCCGGCTGCTCCCGACGGTCCGTTCGCGGTGCACCGTGGTCCGCTTTCATCCTCTGTCCGAAGGTGATGTCGCGCGGGTAGTCGATACGCTCGCACCGGAGCTCGACGCCACCGCGCGAAGTGCTGCCCTTACGGTGGCAGGTGGTTCTCCCGGCGCGGCACTCGCTTTCGCGCAGCACGACCTGGGTAAGGCTCAGACGATCTTTGCCCGCATACTCGAACAGGGTGACGGCGATTTCGCATTGCGCGGTGCGCTTGCAGGCGCGCTCGGTACGAGGCCCGATCGCGATCGCGTGGCGGCGGCGATCGAGGCAGCGCGGATGACCGTCATTGGCGCGGTGCCCCACGCAACCGACGTCGCGCGCCAGAGGCTGGTCGATGTACACGCCCGTCTCGTCAAGCTTGCCGGCGAAGCTCCGATCTACAACTTCGATCCCGGCATCCTGACTTTGGAAATCGGCTCCTTGCTGGCATCGGCTGCGCCGACTAGGGAAGGGCCGCGATAAGCCACGAGATTCCCTTTCAGAAAGCGACCGGCCCGATGGGCGAACCCTTTTACATCACCACCGCCATCTCCTATCCAAACGGCAAGCCGCACATCGGCCACGCCTATGAAGCGATTGCTGCCGACGTCATTGCGCGGTTTCAGCGAGCCATGGGCCGGGATGTACGTTTTCAGACCGGGACCGACGAACACGGCTTGAAGATGGCGCAGAAGGCACGCGAGCTGGGCATTACCCCTCGTGAGCTTTCAGACGAAATGTCGTCGCATTTCATCAAGATGTGCGACGAACTCAACGTGTCCTACGATGTGTTCATTCGTACCACCGAGGAGCGGCATCACGCAGCGACGCAGGAATTGTGGCAGCGCATGGAAGCCAGTGGGGATCTCTATCTGGATCGCTACGAGGGCTGGTATTCGGTGCGCGACGAAGCGTTCTACGATGAAAGCGAACTGGTGGCGGGGGAAGGGGGCGAGAAGCTCTCGCCGCAAGGCACGCCGGTCGAATGGACGGTCGAAGAAAGCTGGTTCTTCCGCCTGTCGAAGTACGCTGAACCGCTTTTGAAGCTCTACAATGAGCAACCGGAGTTCATCCAGCCCGACAGCCGCCGCAACGAAGTCATTCGCTTCGTGGAGGGTGGTCTGCGCGACCTGTCCGTTTCGCGTACCAGTTTTGACTGGGGCGTGAAGGTGCCGGGCAGCGACGGGCACGTCATGTACGTGTGGGTCGACGCGCTGACCAACTACCTCACCGGATTGGGATTTCCGCAAGAGTCCGGCGATTTCTCAAGGTATTGGCCGGCGAACCTCCACCTCATCGGCAAGGACATCGTCCGTTTTCACACGGTCTATTGGCCTGCCTTCCTGATGAGCGCGAATATCGCCTTGCCCAAGCAGGTTTTTGGCCACGGATTCCTGCTTAATCGCGGGCAAAAGGAGTCAAAGTCGCTCGGCAACGTGACCGATCCGCTCGATCTGGCAGAACGGTTTGGCGTCGATCCCTTGCGCTATTTCCTGATGCGCGAAGTCGCTTTCGGGCAGGACGGTTCCTATTCACAGGAAGCCATCGTGACCCGTTGCAACGCCGAACTTGCCAACAGCTACGGCAATCTTGTTCAGCGTACATTGTCCATGATTTTCAAGAACATGGGTGGCTCGCTGGAAAAGTTTTCAAGCACCGAGGCGGACGATGCCCTTCTGGCCGCGGTTTTTGGCGCGTGCCGAGACGAGCTGCCTCGTGAGTTCGCTGCGCTGAATTTCTCCGGCGGGATCGATGCATGGATGCGCGCCGTCTTCGCCTGCAATGCATATGTGGATGAACAGGCGCCCTGGGCTCTGCGCAAGACCGATCCGGAACGAATGAAGGCCGTGCTGCTTACCCTGTTCATGGCGATCAGGGATCTGACAATCGCGATTGCACCCGTGGTTCCCGCTGCGGCATCCAGGGTTCTGGACCAGCTCGGCATACCCGACGACGCGCGCGGGTTCGCGGCGCTGTCGGATGCAGACTGGTATCTGGCGCGCGTTGAAACCGGCGAACCCCTTGGCCAGCCTGTGCCTGCATTCCCGCGCCTGGAATTGCCCGAGGAGCCTGCCTCGGCATGATGCTGATCGATTCACATTGCCATCTGAATTACAAAGGCCTGGTCGAAGATCAGGCTGAAATCCTGGCGCGCGCCCGCAAAACGGGAGTGAAAGGCTTCCTCAACATCTCCACGCGTCAATGCGAATGGAACGAGATCGTCGCCACGGCAGAGCGTGAAAGCGATGTGTGGGCAAGCATCGGAATTCACCCGCACGAAGCCGATCAGCATTCTGATCTCGGCGAGGCTGCCCTGCTTGAAGCGGCCGCCAACCCCCGCGTGATTGGCATCGGCGAAACCGGGCTCGATTACTACTACGACCATTCCGACCGGCAGGTGCAGCAGGATCTGTTCCGCGTACATATCGGCGTGGCGCGCGAAACCGGCCTGCCGCTGATCGTCCATACCCGCGACGCCGAAGACGACACCATCCGGATCATCGAGGAAGAGATGGGGAAGGGGGCGTTTCCAGCGCTCATTCACTGCTTTACTGCGTCGGCACCGTTTGCTGCAAGAATGCTGGAGCTGGGCCTCACCATCTCGATCTCGGGAATCGTTACGTTCAAGAATGCCAAGGACTTGCAGGCGATTGTGGCGAATCTGCCTGAGGATCGGCTGCTTGTTGAAACTGACGCGCCGTTCCTCGCGCCAGTTCCGCATCGCGGAAAGACCTGCGAGCCGGCCTTCGTGGCCGATACTTGCGCATTCGTCGCAGACTTGCGCGGGACGTCGAAGGAAGCCTTGGCGGATCGTACCGGCACCAATTTCTTCAAGCTTTTCAGCAAGGCCAGCCTGTGAAGTTGACGATCCTGGGGTCGGGCACTTCCACAGGCGTGCCTCGTATCGGGAACGATTGGGGCGAGTGCGACCCTGTTGAGCCAAGAAACCGGCGTACTCGTGTCGCCATCATGGTCGAAGGCGATGATGGCAGCAGGCTTCTGGTCGATACGCCGACCGACCTTCGCCAGCAATTTCTGAGCTGCGGCATTGATCGCGTGGACGGTGTGCTCTGGACGCACGATCACGCCGATCACTGCCATGGCATCGATGATCTGAGGCCGCTTCGCTACGGCCGCGCGGGGCCGATCCCAGGTTTTGCTGCCAGCGAAACCGTGCGCCGTCTGCGACAGCGTTTCGGTTACGTCTTTGCCGGGCAGCATGGTTACCACACGATCGTGGAACTGGATAACCTCGACCGTGTACGGATGCTGAGCGGTATCGGTATCGGCCACTGCCAGATGCCGCACGGTCCGGCGCAATCCACCGCCTATCGTTTCGATCAGGCTGGAAAAACAATTGGTTACGCGACAGACTTCAGCGAAGTAACAGACGAGATGATCGATCTGTTCTACAAGGTCGATGTTCTGGTTGTCGATTGCCTGCGCCGGCAACCCCATCCGACACATTGTCATCTTGCCATGGCGCTTGAACTGATCGAGGCAACACGCTCAGGACGTGGCGTGCTGACGCACCTCGACAAATCCATGGATTACCAAACGCTATGCGACGAGACTCCAGCAAACGTCGAACCGGCCTTTGACGGTCTTGAAATCGTGATTTGACGGAGAAAGGCTTTGATCAGTTCGGACTTCGCTCGGATCATTGGCATCGGGCTTGCGCTCGTCCTGGTCGTCGCCAATCTCAAGGGACGTCAGATCGGACTGTCAGACGGCCTGCGTATGGCGGCATTATGGGGTTTCCTTATCATAGTCGCGACGCTCGTTTTTATCACGCTGGGATGGTGACCCGCTCCTCCAGACCGATACTCAATTTACATAATACATATTATCAACATTGCTTGATGTAAGCGCAAAGTAGAGATGTCCCATCCCGCAAATTAGAGATGTCCCATTGTGATGGGTGCTCGCGGGCAGCGGTGGCATAGTCATCCTCTGCACTGGAGGACGGCGCTTATGACGGTGGTGGCGATGAGCCATGGCGAGCTTTCGCGGTACGATACGCTGCTTCGGGTGATGCGTCGGGAGCTGCGGGTTCAGGATGCGGCAAACCTGTTGGGCTTGACGCGTTGCCAGGTTGGCCGGCTGTTGATCCGTGTGCGAACTGACGGCGCTGAAGGCGTTGTTTCACGAAAGCGTGGTCGCCCGAGCAACCGCAGGCACAGCGATGCCTTTCGGGAACAGGTCCTGTCACTGGTGCGCGAGCATTACGCGGATTTTGGTCCAACTCTGGCGGCCGAGTATCTGGCGGAGCGGCACGGCATTGTCATTTCGCACGAGACGCTGCGCAAGTTGATGATCATGGCCGGGCTCTGGAAGGATCGCGACGCGCGGCGTCCTCGGCCTTACCAGCCTCGCTACCGCCGGGATTGTCGCGGCGAGTTGATCCAGGTCGATGGTTCGAAGCATTGGTGGATGGAAGACCGCGGGCCGCAACGCACCTTGCTGGTCTACATCGACGACGCGACTAGCGAGCTGATGCAGCTGAAGATGGTCGAGAGCGAGAGCACGTTCGCCTACATGGACGCGACCCGCGAGTACATCGAAAAGCATGGCAAGCCCGTAGCGTTCTACTCCGACAAGCACGGCGTCTTCCGGAACAACACCGCAAGTGCGAACGGCGATGGCATGACCCACTACGGGCGGGCGATGGAATCGCTGAACATCGAGATCATCTGCGCCAACTCGCCGCAGGCCAAAGGCCGGGTCGAGCGTGCCAACGCGACGCTTCAGGACCGGTTGGTCAAGGCGATGCGGTTGGAAGGGATATCGACGATCGCCGAGGCGAACGCGTTCCTGCCGGACTACATGGAGCGGCACAACGAGCGGTTCGCGAAGCCGGCGTTCGATCCGCGCGATCTGCACCGGCCGTTGGCACCGCATGACGATCTGCGCACGCAGCTGGTCTGGCGCGAGTGGCGCACGGTGACGCAAGCGCTGGCGCTGCACTACAACAAGGCGCTGTTCATCCTGGATCCGAACGAGATCAGCCGGGCACTGGCTGGCAAACGCGTGGAGGTCTGCGAGTACCCCGATGGTGGCCTCGAGATCCGCCATGGCGAGCATGCCCTCCCCTACCGGATGCACGACAAGATCCGGCAGGTGAACCAGGCTGCCATCGTCGACAACAAGCATCTCGACGCAGCGCTGGCCATGGCGAAGCTGATGCAGGAGCAGTTGCCTCCCAGGAAGCGGAACGACAACGAGCCGAAGCGTCGCTCGCAACCGACGCACCTCTTCCCTCCCCCGCTCGGCCCCGACGGCCTGCCAATCAAGCCCAAGCGCGGACGCCCTCCCCTTCGGCGGATCAAGCCTACTGATGCAGCTCTGCGCGTACTGGAGAACTGTTGAGGGAGCCCACTGCTATCGCAGCGGGTCCAAGGCGCATCCCAGCAACCGCAGCGCACCAGCAGGGCCTATGCTGCGCAAGGTTGAAACGCTACGCATAGCCCCTGCTGAACGCGAGCGGGACATCTCTACTTTGAAGAAAATAAGACTTCTCTAACTTGCCCGAACACTTGAGCCGTTCGGCACGACACATGCTGGCGAGCCCCAACGCTACGGACCGAGGCCATGAACACCAACTCCCTCACAAATCTTTCGCGCCTGATTGGCATCATGGCACGACTTCGCGATCCTGAGTGCGGCTGCGAATGGGACCGTGCGCAGACTTTCGCGACGATCGCACCCTATACCATTGAGGAAGCCTACGAGGTCGACGACGCAATTGCTCGCGATGATATGTCCGCGCTCAAGGAGGAGCTCGGCGACTTGCTGTTCCAGGTCGTGTTTCATGCGCGCATGGCCGAAGAACAAGGTTTGTTCTCATTCGACGATGTCGCAAAGACCATTTCCGACAAGATGGAAGCCCGCCATCCGCATGTCTTCGGGAGCGAGTCCGACGAAGGCCAGTCGCGCGAAGAGCGTTGGGAAAACGCCAAGGCGGCCGAGCGCAAGTCCAAGGGTGCCACCAGCGCCATGGACGGTGTGGCCCTGGCACTCCCAGCACTGATGCGTGCTGAAAAACTTCAGAAGCGCGCCGCTCGCCAAGGTTTCGACTGGCCCGATCCGGCTGATGCTGCTGAAAAGGTTGTCGAAGAAATTCAGGAACTTGCTGAGGCTTCTTCGGAGAAGGAGCGCGCCGAGGAAGCGGGCGATCTGTTGTTCGCTACCGTCAACGTCGTGCGCAAGCATGGCGTTGCTCCGGAGGAAGCGCTGCGCAAGGCGAACGACAAGTTCGAACGTCGTTTCAAAGGCATGGAAAGACTGGCTGAAGGCAGTTTTGCCAGTCTCTCCCTCGAGGAACAGGAGGCGCTGTGGCAGGCAGTGAAAGCTTCAGAGCGCAGTGAAGCGTCCTAGCTCGCGCTGCGTCAGCCTCACGGTGATCCGCATCGCCGGCTCGCCGTTTTCAGCTTCAACCTGCGTTTCGTCCAGTATATCTCCGTGGGCATGAAGCCATGCATGGCGCTGCCCGTCAGATAACGGGACGGTGAATTCGAGCGTGTGTGCTCCGCCGGTCAGCATTTGGCCGAGCCGTTCAAGCAAAGCGTTGACGCCTGCACCTGTCAGCGCCGAGATCGGCACCACGGGCACTTCTGCAATCTGCGCCGAAATCAGATCCCCGCGCATGGCCTGCTCGTCTTCCGAAAGCAGGTCCCATTTGTTCCAGGCCTCAATTATCGGAATCTTCGAGCCCCCTTCCCCGAACACCTCGAGGTCGGCCAGGATCTGCTCAACCTCGGCCTTCTGATCTGCCGTGGCCGGGTTGGACACGTCGCGAACATGCACGATCACGTCCGCCGCTGTTACTTCCTCGAGCGTAGCGCGGAAGGCGGCGATGAGCTGGGTCGGCAGATCGGAAATGAAGCCGACAGTGTCCGATAGGATCGCCTTCTCCACGCCCGGCAGACGGATTGCGCGCATTGTCGGATCGAGGGTAGCGAACAGCAGGTCTTCGGCCATCACGTCCGCGCCGGTCAGGCGGTTGAACAGCGTGGACTTGCCGGCGTTGGTATAGCCGACCAGCGCGATTACCGGCCACGGCGCCCGCTGCCGTCGTTCGCGGTGCAGCCCGCGCGTGCGCCGAACCTGCTCCAGTTCCTTGCGCAACCGTGCCATGCGCCCGCGGATCTGGCGGCGGTCCGCCTCGATCTGTGTCTCGCCCGGTCCGCCAAGAAAGCCAAAGCCACCGCGCTGACGTTCAAGGTGGGTCCAGGATCGTACGAGACGCCCGGCCTGGTAATCGAGGTGTGCCAGCTCGACCTGCAAACGCCCTTCCGCCGTAGCCGCGCGCTCGCCAAAAATCTCGAGAATCAGCCCGGTCCGGTCAATTACCTTCCGCTTGAGCTTTTCCTCAAGATTGCGCTGCTGGATAGCCGACAGCGATCCATCGACGATGACCAGCTCGGCGTCCGCCATGTTGCAGGCAACAGCGATGCGATCGACCTGGCCCTCACCGAAAAGGGTGGCCGGACGAACCGCACGGATCGGCAGGATGAAGGCATCGACGACTTCGATGCCGATGGCGCGCGCCAGCCCCTGCCCCTCGTCGAGTCGGGATTCGGCATCGCTGCCGAGGCCCCCTCCCCGTTGCTTGATGTCGGGCAGGACGACCACGGCGCGCGCGCCTCGGGTGACTTCACCGGAAATCTCGCCGGTGTTGTTGCCAAATTCAAAAGTACTCAGGAATCCTCACCATCCCAGTCGCCGGTAAGATCAACGTGACCGGCAGGCTGAATTGTCGAAACGGCATGCTTGTAGGCGAGCTGGACGTAGCCCTCGCGCTCGAGCAGCATGCAGAAGAGATCATAGGACGCGACCTTGCCCTGCAGCATGACGCCGTTCACGAGGAACATCGTCACCTGGACGCCGGAATCGCGCACGCTGGACAGGAAGACTTCCTGCAGCAAACGGGCCTTCTTGCCGTTTTCCTCTCCACCGGTCTGGAAGTGCGCAACCGAAAGCTGCTGCCCGGGCATGATCGTCGAAATAGCGTGCTTGTAGACCAGTTGCGACTGGCCGTCGCGCCGCAGCAGGATCGAGAAATTATCGAACCACGTGACGATGCCCTGCAGCTTCACCCCCTTCACGAGAAACATCGTGACGGGAATCTTGTTCTTGCGCAGGTGGTTGAGGAAAAGGTCCTGAAGGTTCTGGCCCTTGCCACCGCTGGGCCCCGGGGTTGCAGTAGGTGCATCCGCAACAGCTGCGGCTTCAGCCTTGGGTCGAGGGCGGGCGGACAATGTCTTTCCGGTCATTTCACGTGACTCCGTTTTATATTGGCTCGGCCCTTTTTGGAGCCTTCGCGATCTGGCGGCTGCGAACAGTCACAGCGCCGGGTTCGTCCACAAGTTTAGGTCCCCGCGCCTCGTCCGTAAACATGGGAAATTGCGCAGGGTTCCGAATTAATGCGTATTCGTCGAACTTATCCGAAGGTCAGTCTTCGTCTTCGTCCTCGCGCCGTTCCGCCATCCCCAGAAGCTTGAGCTTGCGATGAAGTGCCGAGCGCTCCATCCCGATGAAGCTGGCTGTCTTGGAAATGTTGCCCGAAAAGCGGCGGATCTGCACCTTGAGATATTCGCGCTCGAAGTTTTCGCGTGCCTCCCGCAGCGGCACGCCCATCAGGGCTGATCCACCTGATTCGGCACTCATGGGCGAATGGACGATTTCGGAGGGCAGCATGTCGGCATCGATCCGCGCCAGCCGGTCCCGCGGCGCAAGAATAACGGTGCGCTCGACCACATTGCGCAACTGCCGGACATTCCCGGGCCAGTCGTAACTTTGCAACGCCGCCATTGCTTCAGGCGAGATCGCCGGCGGCACCACGCCTTGCTCACGGGCGCACCTGGCAAAGAAATGATCGATCAACGCCGGTATGTCGTCACGGCGCTCGATGAGCGATGGAATTGCCACGGGTACGACGTTGAGCCGGTAATAGAGGTCCTCGCGGAAGCGGCGTTCGGCGATTTCCTTCTCGAGCGGGCGCGAGGAGGAAGATACCACGCGGACGTCGACGCGGATCTGGCGGTGCCCTCCTACGCGAACGAACGATTGCTCGGTCAGCACGCGCAGGATGCGCGCCTGGCTCGAGGCGGGCATGTCCGAAACCTCGTCCAGAAACAGCGTGCCACCATCGGCCATTTCCAGCATGCCGGCACGCACGAGCTTGCCGTCGATTTCCTCGCCGAACAGCTCCTGTTCAAACCGCTCAGGCGTGATCCGCGCCGAATTGACGGTGATGAACGGGCTGTTGGTCCGCGGACTCCAGGAGTGCAGCAATCGCGCTGCAACTTCCTTGCCCGATCCTGCGGGACCGGTAATCAGCAGTCGGCTGCCAGTGTTTGCCACGCGCTTGAGCGTTGCGCGAACCTGGTTGATCGCTGAGCTGTTTCCCGTAAATTCCTCTGCAATTGCAAAGCCTTGGCGCAATTGCTGATTCTCGCGCCTAAGGCGCTCCGTCTCGGTGGCACGCTCCACCAAAAGCAGCAGCCGCTCGGCCTCGAATGGTTTTTCGAGAAAGTCCATCGCGCCCCGGCTGATCGCTGAAACAGCCGTGTCGATGTTTCCGTGGCCCGAAAAGATTATGACCGGAAGCTCGGGTTCGCGCTTCTTGATTTCGTCGAGCACTTCGAGCCCGTCCATCGGACTGCCATGCAGCCACACGTCGAGGAGAACGAGGCTTGGTCTGCGCTCGTCAATTGCAGACAGGGCTGATGTGCTGTCCCCGGCGAGGCGACAGCCATAGCCTTCGTCCGACAAGACGCCGGCGACGAGTTCGCGGATATCGCGTTCGTCGTCTACGATGAGGATGTCGAGTGCCATTGCGTGGTTCCTGTCAGTCCTGTTCGGCGTGCGCCGCAAGCGGGGAGTCGGGCAAGCTTGCGAGCGGGTCGCGAGCAAATCGCATTGTCACGCGTGTTCCGCCGCCAGGCTCTGGCGCGAAGGCCATTTCGCCGCCGTGTTCCTCGACGATCTTGTGGACGATCGCCAGGCCAAGGCCGGTGCCCTTCTCCCGGGTGGTGATGTACGGTTCAAGGATGCGATCGCGTTCGGCCGGCAGGCCGATGCCGTTGTCGACGACGCTCACCGTCACCGAATTCTGGTCACCGGTGAGTGTCACGGCCACGTGGCCGCGATAGGCCAGATCCTCGACCTTCGCCTTGGCTTCGATCGCCTCGACGGCATTCTTGAGAATGTTGGTCATCACCTGCCCGAACTGGTGCCGGTCGCACTGGAGCGGCATCATCGCGCCATCGCTGGCAAAGCTGAAGTCGACGGCGGTATGTGCAACTTCCTGCAGGAACAGCGATTGCCTGACCAGATCGCTTGCATCCTCTGCCCGGAATACCGGTTTGGGAAGGCGAGCGAAGGAAGAGAATTCGTCGACCATCGTTCGCAGATCGCCGACCTGTCGAATGATGGTGCTTGTCAGTTCCTCGAACAGTTCAGGATCGTTCTCGATCTGCCGGCCATAGCGCCGCTTGAGCCGTTCGGTGGCGAGCTGGATCGGGGTCAGCGGGTTCTTGATTTCGTGCGCAATGCGTCGCGCCACGTCCGACCACGCCGCGCGGCGCTGGTCGAGCAACTGGCGCGTGATGTCCTCGAACGTGATCACCTTGCCCTTGGCATCGGCCGCAACGCGGACGGCAAGCGTTCGCAGATCACCATCGACCGGATGCTGGATGACGTTGTTGGGCTGCCCGGAAGCGACCAGTTGAGCAAAGGTCAGTGACACGTCTTCGAGCGGCTGTCCGATCGGGCTTGCTGCGCCTTGCGGCAGCAGCGCTTTCTGCGCCGAGGAATTGATGAGCTGGACTGTTCCATCCTGCCCAACCGAGATGATGCCCGCTGAAATCGACTCCAGCACGGCCTCGATGAAGGCGCGGCGCACTTCAAGCTGGGCATTGGCTGACACGAGCGCCTGCGTCTGGCCTTCAAGCTGCTTGGTCATCCGGTTGAAGGCGCGGGCGAGCAAGCCCACCTCGTCGGTGCCGCTGCTTTGGGCAACACGCATGGCGAAATTGCCGCTGCCAATCGTTCGCGCCGCCGATACGAGCTCGACGAGAGGCGCAACTTGCCGGTCGGCAAAGCGCAGTGCCGCCCAGACTGCCACTGCGACCAGCATGAGGCTCACGCCGAACAGCAGCAGATTGAAGCGCAATTGCAGCGCGCGCGCGCGCTTGGTCAGCATGTCGTAGGATTTGAGAACGGTTTGCGCCCTCTCCCACTGTTCGAGCGCGAGCGCGTTGGACGTGCGCGCGGCATAGAGGTAGATGCCGCGTTGCTTGTCGACAGGCGTGATCGCCTCGATGCGTTCGGCCGATGCGTTCACCACCACCATTTCGCCCGCGTCGAGCCGTTTAAGATCGGCTTGCGATACGCGCTGCTCACGCTCGGTCTTCTCGGGATCAACAATTGCCGCAGTGCGCAGGGAGCCGTCGGGGGTGCGTTCGAGGATCGCCGACTCGTTAAGCTTTCGACCCAGGACCTGATAGGAATAGCCTTCGGCAAACTCGGTCGAAGTTATCGGAGCCTGGTCGAGGTAATCGCGGATGTCTCCGGCCATGGCCACGGCTTCGTTGCCGACATCGCGCAGCTTGTCCTCGTAATAACCGCGGGCGAGCTTGTTCGCGTTCTCGAGCATGCCGCGCGAGCTGTCGGAAAACCAGAACTCGACGCCTGATTGAAACAGGAGCGAGGCGAACACCACCACGAGCAGCGTCGGAATGGCGGCGATCAGCGAGAAGAGCCAGACAAGCCGGACGTGCAGGCGCCCGCTCGAACCAAGTACGCTCTTGGCAGCGCGACGGATGGCAAGCCGGCGCCCCGCCAGCACCAGCAGCGCCATGGCGGGCACGAGCGTACCAATGAGCAGGCTCGAGGTAAGGCGCGACGGCAGGATCCCGCCTTGCGCACTGGGCCCTGAAAGCGTCAGCCAGCTTACCGACAGCATCAGCACGAAGATCGCAGCGCAAGTCAGTTCAAGAAGAAGCAGGAAGTTCGCGCGGCGCAGCCCGACCAGCGCACGGCGGAACCAGCGTGGCGCGCGGCGGACTGATGATCTTCCCGTACCATTCATCGTTGCGCAGTCACAACAGTCCTGTTGCAAAAATGCAAGAGGAAACCGATGAGTGTCGCTCGCAGCCTGATGAACTGCTTGCCGTTACACAGATGTTATTTCATCCGGGGTGATGCGAAGATCCTGAAGTCGCTTTCGCAAGGTGTTGCGATTAATCCCCAGAACTTGCGCAGCTCTCAACTGGTTTCCTGCGGTCTGGGACAGCACGCGAAGGAACAGCGGACGTTCGACAGCAGCCAGGACCGCATCGTAGACCTCGCCCGATGGTGGGGTATGCTCGTCAAGCCACATGCCGATTGCACTGGCAAGATCGTGCGCATCGTGGCCGGTATCGTCCGAAGGCCGGACGACGCTTGCCGCATCCCCAGCATTCAGCAGTGGCTCAATCGCACTCGTGTCGATGACCTCTTCCCGGGCCAGCAGCGCCAACCGGTAGATGAAATTGCGAAGTTCACGGACATTACCACGCCACGGCTGCTGCGATAGCAACGCGCTGGCGGCGGCAGTAAGGTTGCGTCGTGGCAATCCTTCAGCAGCCGCCTTGGCCAGGAAATGCCGCGAAAGCGCATCGATATCGTCCACCCTGTCGCGCAGCGGCGGCAGTTCGATCGGGACCACGGCCAGCCGATAGTAGAGATCCTCGCGGAACGTTCCGGCCGCGATCATCGGCATCAGGTCGCGATTGGTTGCCGCAACGATGCGGCAGTCCAGCGAGATTTCGTCGCGCCCGCCAACCCGGCGGATGCGGCCCGATTGCAGGGCGCGCAACAGACGCGTTTGCGCCTGCATCGGCATGTCGCCGATCTCGTCAAGGAACAGAGTGCCGCCCGAGGCTTGCTCGAACTTTCCGATCGAGCGGGCCACCGCACCGGTGAACGCCCCCTTTTCATGGCCGAACAGCTCGCTTTCGATAAGTTCGGCAGGAATGGCGGCTGTGTTGACGGCGATGAACGGACCTGCCCGGCGATTGCCGAGCTGGTGGATGGCTTCGGCAACCAGCTCCTTGCCCGTTCCCGATTCGCCCAGGATCAGCACTGTCAGGTCGTTGCGCAGCACGCGCGTGATCATGCGATAGACCGCCTGCATCGCCGCGCTGCGCCCGACCAGCGGCAAGCCCTGCGGGACGTCCTGCGGCAAGTCCGGCTCCGACGCCTCGGCCTTGCCGATGGCTTGTGTCACGGTCCTGACCAGCTCCTCCAGGTCGAAGGGCTTGGGGAAATATTCAAACGCGCCGGTGTCGCTGGCACGCACCGCGGTATCCAGCGTGTTCTGCGCCGACAGGATGATGATCGGCATTCCCGGGTGGGCTGCACAGACCGGGCCAAGCGTGTCGATGCCGTCGCCATCGGCAAGCATGACGTCGGTCAGCAGCAGGCGGTACTGCGTTCCAGCCAGAAAGCGGTCGCGACCGGCCACGCTGTCGCACTGGTCCACCTCGAAGCCTTCGGCCTCGAGTGCTGCGGTGATGACCAGGGCGATCGAGGCATCGTCCTCGACCAGCAGAACGCGTTTGGGCATCAGCTCACGGCCCCTGCGACAGGTAGGTGAAGACGGAAGTGGGTCAGGCCCTTGGCCTCGTCGCGATCGTGCGTGATGCGCCCATTCATCTCACGCACGAGCTTCTGGACGAGCGCAAGGCCCAGGCCCTGCCCGCTCTTCTTCCCGGTAACAAATGGCTCGAAGATGTGATCGCGCAGGGCCGGGTCGATGCCGGGTCCGTTGTCGGAGACGCGCAGTTCGATCGGCAAGCGCAATGGCTTGCCGCCAGGCCCGGCATGAAGCTGGATGCCGCTGGCAAAGCGGGTGCGCACGAGGATTCGCGGCGGCAACTGGTGCTGGCATGCCTCGCGGGCATTGCTCAAGAGGTTGAGCAGCACCTGCACCAGCGAGTCCGGATTTGCCATGATCGGCGGCAGCGAGGGATCGAACTCCTCATCGATCACCACCTGGCCGTGGCAACCCGCCACCAGGACGGCCTCGGCGCGCCGCACGGCCTCGTGCAGGTTGCACTGCTGGAAAGGCTCCGAACTGCGACGCGAGAGCGACTGCATCTGGTCGATCAGCTTGGCGATCCGGTCGACCTCGGCGGTAATCAGGCCGGTCATTGCGCGGTCCCGCTCCGAAAGCTTGCGGTCAAGCAGTTGTGCGGCACCGCGAATCCCTGCCAGCGGATTCTTGATCTCGTGCGCGAGGACTTCCGGCGCCCGCAGGGCGATCCCTTCCCCGCCACCGGCTCCGCGGCCGTCACCCGATAGAGCCTCGACGCCGACGCCCTCGTGCAGCATCAGCAACTGCCATCCGGGGCAGTGCGTTACCGGGCTGGTCATGATGTCGAAGAAGCGGGGCGGCTGCCCCATGATCCGCACGCCCACGTCGCGGGCAAAAAGCTGGGCCTCGCCATCGGCCAGACGGCCGAGGATCAGCGGCTCCTGAAACTCGAAGATATCGGCGATCGACTTGCCGACAAGGCGGCGGAAGCTTTGGCCGATCAGCTGCTCGGCCGCCGGATTGACTGCCGAGACGACAAGGTCCGGGTCGATCTGGACCAGGGCGATCGGCAGGCTGGACACAACGCGCTTGGGATCGGGCTTCTGCCCGGGTTCGCTCCGGCGCCAGTCGGTCAGCGCGATCATGCGGCGGCGCGGTGATCCGCAGCGCCAGCTGCCAGATGGTGCTCGATCGCCCGGCCGTAGAAATCGGCAAGGCTTGCCAGAACCGCCTTGGGATCGTCGATGAAATTCACCTTGTTGCGGAAATCGGCCGAACCGTGCAGCCCCTTGGTGTACCAGCCGAGATGCTTGCGGGCCATGTTGACGCCGGTCACCGTGCCGTAGTGCTCCTGCATCGCCTGATAGTGTTCTATGATCAGAGCATACTGTTCGGGCAGCGTCGGGTCTGCAAGGCGTTCGCCGGTCCTCAGCCAGTGCACTACCTGCCCCAGCAGCCAGGGCCGGCCATAGGATCCGCGACCAATCATCACACCGTCCGCGCCGCTCTGTTCGGCGGCTGTGGCAACGTCCTCGATCGAACAGATGTCGCCGTTGACGATGACCGGCACGGACACGGCATCCTTGACGCGCCGGACGAAGCTCCAATCGGCATTGCCCTTGTACATCTGGTTGCGCGTGCGTCCGTGCACCGTGATCATCTTGGCACCCAGATCTTCGGCGATCCGGGCAAGCTCGGGTGCGTTCAGGCTGTCATGGCACCAGCCCATGCGCATCTTTACCGTCACCGGCACCTTCACGGCCTTCACCGTCGCCTCGATCAGCCGGGTGGCAAGCGGAATGTCGCGCATCAGCGCAGAGCCCGCATCGCCATTGACGACCTTGCGCACCGGACACCCCATGTTGATGTCGATGATCGCAGCGCCCTGCTGCTCGACCAGCTTGGCGGCTTCCGCCATCTGTGCCGGATCGCAGCCAACGAGCTGCATCGAAACAGGCTCCTCGATCGGATGCCACGCAGCCTTCTGGATGGACTGGCGCGTCTCGCGGATCGCTGCCGGGCTCGCGATCATCTCGGTCACGTTCAGCCCTGATCCGAACCGGCGCACGATCGTGCGGAACGGCAGGTCCGAAACACCCGTCATCGGTGCAAGCACGACCGGATCGGCAACGGTGACGTCACCAATCTGGATGGGAGCGAATTTGGGGGGTACCGGTACTGCGGACATGGTCGGATATCTGCCTAAAAAACAGGCAGCCCCTAATCGATTTCGCTCCTGACGGCAAGGCTGTTGCCCGACAGGGCGCTGCGCTGTTACAGGCGCGACGCATGTCGTTTTCCGGACCTCCCATTCGTGCAAGCGTTGCCGCTATCGTGGTCGCCGCGGGCAAAGGCCTGCGCGTCGGCGGGGACCTCCCCAAGCAGTTCATCGTTTGGCGCGGCAAACCGCTTGTCCGCCATAGCGTCGAGCGGCTTGCCGAGGCAGGCATTGCGCCGATCGTCGTCGCCATTCCCGATGGGTGGGAACAGGTCGCAGCTTCGGCGCTCGCGGGTCTGCCGGTCCATTTCGTCACCGGCGGGGCAACACGTCAGGCGTCCGTCCGTGCAGCCCTCGAGCAGCTCGAGGGCGCGAATGCCCAACGCGTGCTGATCCACGATGCCGCACGCCCCGACCTGCCGCGCAAGGTCATCGACGGATTGCTCGAAGCGCTCGACCATGCAGCCGCGGCAATTCCCGTCCTGCCCGTGGTCGACAGCATGGTGCGCGGCGAGGACGCCGCTATGGCCCAGCCCGTGGCGCGAGAGGGTCTGTTCAGGGTGCAGACACCGCAAGCGTTCGATCTTGCAGCCATCCTGTCGGCGCATCGTGCGTGGACAGGGCCTGCGGATGCTGGCGACGACGCGCGAGTGGCCAGGGCCGCCGGCCTGTCGGTCAGGTTGAGCGAAGGCGACGAAGCATTGCGCAAGGTGACCTTTGCCACAGACCTCGAGGAGCAAATTGTGCCCGCTTCAGTGCGAACCGGAATGGGATTCGATGTCCACCGCCTGGTCGAAGGCGAGGAACTCTGGCTTTGCGGCGTACGGCTTGATCATCCCATGGGGCTGTCGGGACACTCCGATGCCGATGTTGCGATACATGCGCTGGTGGATGCGCTGCTGGGGGCGGTTGCCGCAGGGGATATCGGCGACCACTTCCCGCCCAGCGACCCGCAATGGCGCGGCGCTTCTTCCGACCGCTTTCTCGCGCATGCCGTCGGGCTTGTCGCGAGCGCCGGATACGCGATCGGCAATGTCGATGTCACGATCATCTGCGAAGCACCAAAGATCGGACCGCACAAACTGGCGATGCGTCAACGGCTTGCCGGGATTCTCGGGATTGACTTGGCGGCGGTCTCCGTCAAGGCGACAACGACAGAGCGTCTTGGCACCACCGGCCGGGGTGAAGGCATCGCGGCCCAGGCAGTTGCAACAGTCATTGCCCAATAATCGGGCCGGATAATCGTGCCGGATCATCGGATTGCCAACCGGCGTGGCAGGAGCACACACGATATGAAAAGATCGACTTTCGCCCTGGTCTTGAGCGTTGTCGGCCTGTGCAACAGCCAGGCAGCCCTTGCGGCAAGCGCTTCGCAATGTCTTGCCGAAGACGAAGTGACCGCCCTTGTCGGATATGCGCTGCCGGCAGTGATCGACGGCACGATGAAGACTTGCCGGCCCCACCTTTCCAGCAACGGGTTCTTCGCAACCCGCGGGAGCGAATTCTCCAGCCGCTATGCTGCGCGCAAGGAAAGCAACTGGCCCAAGGCCAAGATGGCCTTCCTCAAGCTCGGCGGCGGCAAGGACGAGAAGATGGCCAGCATGCTCGGCAATCTGCCCGATGAGTCGGTAAAGCCCTTCGTGGAAGCGATGGTGGGCGAACTGGTCGGCAGCGAAATCAAGCCGGACCAGTGCACCGCGATTGAGCGCGGGGTCCGCCTGCTGGCGCCGCTTCCCCCGGAAAACACGGCCGAACTGGTCGCGTTCGTGCTGGTTCTTGCCGACAAGCCCAAGGCCGGCAAGACCTCGTCCTTCCCGATCTGCAAGCCGGCTGCCTGAGCGATGCCACTCGATCGCCTGCTCCCGGCCGAAGTCGATGAACTCGCGCGCCACGTCGTCACGGAAAACGCGGCCCTTGGCCGGACTGTTGCCGTTGCCGAAAGTTGCACTGGCGGACTTGTCGCGGCAGCCCTGACCGAAGTGCCTGGCAGCTCGGCCGTTCTCGATCGCGGTTTCGTGACTTATTCCAACGAGGCCAAGCACGAACTTCTGGGCGTATCCGAGGACGTTATCGATACGTTTGGCGCAGTTTCGATTGCCGTTGCGTGGTCGATGGCACAAGGTGCGCTCAAGCACTCGCGTGCCGACGTTGCCGTTGCCATTACCGGCATCGCCGGCCCTGATGGCGGGAGCGAACAGAAGCCGGTGGGAACGGTGGTCTTTGCCTGCGCCAGGCGGGGCGAGGATCCCGAACAGACCAATGCCGAACTCAAGGTCTTCGATACGGCGGCTTCACGCGCCGAAGTCCGCCTTCAGGCTACGCTGACCGCGCTCGGGCTGCTGTTGCCGTAAAGCTGTTCGGCGCGCTTTTCGAAGGCTGCCACCATCTTTCGAAAAGCGGCGTCGAGATACTGGCCGGCCAGCTTCTCGAAGATCGCGCTGCGGAAGGTGAAGTCGACGCAGAACTCGATGGTGCAACCACCGTCGGGCTCTGGCTTGAAGCTCCAGGTGTTCTCCAGTCGCTTGAGCGGCCCTTCGATATACTCCACCTTGATCGCGCTCGGCCGCTCCTTCAGCACGCGCGAGGTGAACTTCTCCCGCAATGCGCTGAACCCGACGAGCATGTCGGCGATCATCTCGTGCTCGGAATCCGACTTTACGCGTGTCGCTACTACCCACGGCAGGAACTCGGCATAGCGACCGACATCCGCAACCAGGTCGTACATCTGCTCGGCCGACCAGCGCATCCTGCGATTTTCTGTTATGCGGGGCAAGCGATCAGGACTTCTGCGCGGCCCGCGCCAACTGCGCATCACGCGCGGCGCGCATCTGCCGGAAGTCGTCTCCGGCATGATAGCTCGACCGGGTCAGCGGGCTCGCCGCGACCTGCAGGAAGCCCTTGGCGCGTGCAATGGAGCCATAGGCATCGAACGCCTTGGGCGTCACGAAGTCGATCACCTTGGCGTGCTTCGGTGTCGGCTGCAGGTACTGGCCCATGGTCAGGAAGTCGATCTGGGCGGACCGCATGTCGTCCATGACCTGATGGACCTCGAGCCGCTCCTCGCCCAGGCCCAGCATGATGCCCGACTTGGTGAAGATGCGCGGATCGTGGCGCTTGACCTGCTCGAGCAGGCGCAGCGAGGCGTAGTAACGCGCACCGGGACGGATCGTCGGATAAAGGCGCGGAACTGTCTCGAGATTGTGGTTGTAGACGTCGGGCCCTGCCGCCACGATCGATTCGACCGCCGCCTCCATCTTGTTGCGGAAATCCGGGGTCAGGATCTCGATCGTGGTGTTCGGAGTCAATTCGCGCAGCGCCTTGATGACCTTCACGAAATGGCTGGCACCGCCATCGGGCAGATCGTCGCGGTCGACCGAGGTGATGACGATGTGCTCCAGCCCCATCTTTGCCGCAGCGGTGGCGACATTGGTAGGCTCCATCGGATCCACCGCGCGCGGCATGCCCGTCTTGACGTTGCAGAATGCGCAGGCGCGCGTGCAAACGTCGCCCAGGATCATGACGGTGGCGTGCTTCTTGGTCCAGCACTCCCCGATGTTCGGGCAAGCCGCTTCCTCGCACACGGTGTTGAGGCCAAGGTCGCGCATCAGCGCGCGCGTCTCGCCATAGCCCTTGCTGGTCGGCGCCTTGACGCGAATCCAGTCAGGCTTGCGCTGACGTTCTGGGCGAAGTTCCGGTGCGGGTGTGCTCATGCCGCCCAGATAGCCATGACTGGCAGGACTTGAAAGACCCATTCGTCGTGTCCATTAGCCCTAACGATGACCCAGCCTTCTCCAGAACTTGACCGGCTGATTGCCGGCTACCGCCGCTTCCGCGAACACGGATGGACCCCCAAGCTCGAACGCTGGCGCGAATTGCGCGAAAGTCAGGAGCCGCAGGTGATGATCATCGCCTGCTCCGACAGCCGCGTCGACCCTGCCCAGATCTTCGATGTCGACCCGGGCGAGATATTCGTCGTCCGCAATGTCGCCGCGATGGTTCCGCCCTACGAGACGACGCCGGGGCACCATGGCGTGTCGGCGGCGCTCGAATTCGCCGTTCAGGTCCTCAAGGTCAAGGAAGTCGTGGTCATGGGCCACGGCATGTGCGGTGGCTGCAAGGCCGCCCTGACGCAGAGCCTAAAGGGCACCGGCCCGGGTGAAGGCGGCTTCGTGACTGACTGGATCGCCTTGCTCGACGATGCCCGCGAGGACGTTGTCAAGAAGTTCGGCACCGAGGGGCGAACTGCGGAGCAGGCGATGGAACTTGCCGGCGTCCGTGCCAGTATCCAGAACCTGCGCACCTTCCCGTTCGTCGCCGCCAAGGAGGCCTCGGGCGAACTTACGCTGCGCGGCGCATTCTTTGCGATCTCCGACGGGGTTCTGCACGTTCTCGACGAACCGACGGGCACTTTCGCACCAGTCTCCTGATCCCCGCAGTTCTGCCACAGCCTGCAAAAAGAAAGGGCGGCCCCATCGGGACCGCCCTTCTCTTTGGCACGAGCCAGAGCTGTCCTTACGGACGAGCCTTGGTCGTTGCATAGGCCGACCACAGGCGCGCCAGCGGTGCGCGCGCTCCGGTCACCTTGGCGAACGATGCCTTGGCTTCGTCGTACTTGCCCTGATCCACCTGGGCGATGCCGAGGCGGGTGTTCGCACGATCGGTGTCGACGCCACCCTTTGCAAGTGCCATCGTGTAGAACTCTTCGGCCTTCGCCGCTTCGTCGTACGACAGATAGGCGTCAGCCATGGCGAGCGCGGACTTGCCGTCCTTGCCAGCACGTGCGTCGCGATCGAGACCCGGGAGCGAAGCCTTGTCAGCCGCGATGCGGCCCTTGGCCTGGCTGGTAGCGTCGGCGATGAACGGGTCGTTCGCCTTGAGAACGCCAGCCTTCACGCCCATGTCCGCAATCTTGAGCACTTCGCCGGGCAGACGACGCGGGTCAGCTGCTTCGATGTACTCGACGTATTCGCGCTCGACATACTTGGGATCGTTCTGGAACCCGCCCGAACGCAGCATCAGGCGGCCGAGGTCCAGCGATTCCTGGTTGGTGAACTGGCCGAACTCGCGAACGAGCTGACCGGCGCCCAGCCAGTTGAGCGCAGTCGGATTGCTCTCGACCATCATGGTCGACCATTCGATCGCTTGCGGCCCAAGGCGGTTCTTGTAGGCGATCAGGTTGGCGCGCTTGAACCAGCCTTCCGGCACGGCAGCGCCAGCGGCCTTGCGCGCATCCACAGCGGTGCGCAGCGCGGTCAGCGCTTCGGCATTCTGGCCCTGCTGGGCGTAGGAGTCAGCCAGCAGCTCTGCCGCGGTGTCGTCCTTGTAGTTCGCCTGAACCACGGGCGTCAGCGCCTTCACGGCGGTGGTGTAGTCCTTGTTCGAATAGGCGAAGTTGCCAAGGTAGAACTGGTATTCGGTCACGTTCGCAGCCGGCACCTGGCCGCTGTCGAGCATGTTCTGGATGCCGCGCTGGCGCATCGCCACGTCATTGAGCGCGCCACCGATGCTGACAGCCCAGCCACCAGCGGCCATGCGGTCGAGCGGGGTCTTGATGGCAGCTTCGGCGGCTGCGAGTTCTGCCGGAGCGTTGCCGAGCAGCGCCTTCTGTGCAGCAGCGTCAGCGCCGCTCTTCTTGGCTGCATCAAGGGCAGTTACCGTCTTCTGGATCGGTGCCGCTGCCGCCACGAATTCCTTGGAATAGCTGGCCTTCTCGGCCTTCGCTTCCTTTTCCTTGGCGAATGCCGCGGTCGACGTGACCGACAGTGCGCCGGCCGAAAGCGCGAGGGCCATCGCCGTCTTGCCAATCAGTCCGAAAGTAGCACGCATAGAAATCGTCTCCTGTTCGACCGGATGCATGAGGCGAGGCAACCTGCCCCGACACCTTGCACATCCCGGTGTCCTCTCACCTCTGGTCGCTTCCGCTAGTGGCGCGGATTTGGGTCCTTGGCAACGGTCTGCGCACTATCCTTGATGCGGTGAACCGCGATTGAATGGCGTCTCGTCCGAATATTCATGCATCTGGTCGCAGGTGTGGAAAACCGGCCGGGTTTTCGGGCCACGAAAGCCCGATTGCTGGCTATCCTGTGACAATTGGCCTAGGGCCTTGGTTCCATCTTCAAACCATAAAGAAAAGCCGCAGCCGTGAGCGACACCACGATCATCGACCCCCCTGCCCCTTCGCCCGAGGGCGAATTCCAGCGGATCGACATCGTCGACGAGATGAAGACCAGCTACCTCGATTACGCGATGAGCGTGATCGTAAGCCGCGCGCTGCCCGATGTGCGCGATGGTCTGAAGCCGGTCCACCGGCGTATCCTGTGGACCAGCCATGAAAACGGCTTCGTCTCGACCAAGGCTTATCGCAAGTCTGCCCGTATCGTCGGCGATTGCATGGGTAAGTATCACCCCCACGGCGACGCCGCGATCTACGATGCCCTCGCGCGCATGACGCAGGACTGGTCGATGCGGCTCCCGCTGATCGACGGCCAAGGCAACTTCGGCTCGATGGACCCCGATCCGCCGGCCTCCATGCGCTACACCGAGGCGCGCCTCGCCAAGGTCGCGGATTCGCTGCTTGGCGATATCGAGAAGGACACTGTCGACTTCACCCCGAACTACGACGGGTCGGAGCATGAGCCGCAGGTCCTGCCCGCGCGCTTTCCCAACCTGCTGGTAAACGGGGCTGGCGGCATCGCCGTCGGCATGGCCACGAACATTCCGCCGCACAACCTCGGCGAAGTGATCGACGGTTGCCTCGCTTACATGGATAACCCGCTGATCACGATCGATGAACTGATCCAGATCATTCCCGGGCCGGACTTCCCCACTGCCCCGCTGATCCTCGGCACCGCTGGTGCCCGCAAGGCCTACCACGAAGGTCGCGGCTCGATCATCATGCGCGCCCGCCACCAGATCGAGGAAGGTCGCGGCGATCGTCGCTCGATCGTGCTGACCTCGATTCCCTATCAGGTCGGCAAGTCGGGCCTTGTCGAAAAGATCGCCGAAGCCGCCAAGGACAAGCGGATCGAGGGCATCTCCGACATTCGCGACGAATCCAACCGCGAAGGCGTGCGCGTGGTCATCGACCTCAAGCGCGATGCCACGCCTGAAGTCGTCCTCAACCAGATCTGGCGCAACACCCCCGCGCAATCGAGCTTCCCGGCCAACATGCTCGCCATCCGTGGCGGCCGTCCCGAGGTGCTCAACCTCAAGGACATCATCGAGGCCTTCGTCCGCTTCCGCGAAGAAGTCATCACCCGCCGCACCAAGTTCGAACTGAACAAGGCGCGTGACCGGGCGCATATCCTGCTCGGCCTCGTCATCGCGGTGACCAACCTTGATGAAGTCGTGCGGATCATCCGCAGTTCGCCCAACCCGGCTACCGCGCGCGAAACGCTGCTGGCCCGCGAATGGCCGATGGGTGAGATCGCCCAGTACATCAAGCTGGTCGAGGCGATCGAGGACATTGGTGTTGCCGATGCCGCCACCTATCGCCTGTCCGAAATCCAGGTTCGCGCGATCCTGGACCTGCGCCTCCATCGCCTGACCGCGCTGGGCCGTGACGAAATCGGCGAGGAACTCGAAGGCCTTGCCACGGCAATCGCCGAATATCTCTCGATCCTGGCCGATCGCGTGAAGCTTTATGGCGTCATGCGCCAGGAACTGCTCGAAGTCCGCCAGGCCTTCGCCACGCCGCGCAAGTCTGAATTGACGGCGCCCGCCGATGGCATCGAGGACGAGGACCTGATCGAGCGCGAGGACATGGTCGTCACCATCACGCTCGATGGCTATATCAAGCGTACCCCGCTATCCACCTTCCGCGCCCAGAACCGTGGCGGCAAGGGCCGGTCCGGCATGGCCACGAAGGACGAGGATGCCG
Source organism: Novosphingobium sp. B1 (assembly GCF_900176395.1). Classification (GTDB taxonomy): domain Bacteria; phylum Pseudomonadota; class Alphaproteobacteria; order Sphingomonadales; family Sphingomonadaceae; genus Novosphingobium. The sequence continues at coordinate 355,657 of NZ_FWXL01000001.1, forward strand.
TGGCGACGATGTTCGTCACCAGCACCCACACGCCCGTCCTGTTCTTCTCGACCGCGGGCAAGGTCTATCGTCTGAAGGTCTGGCGCCTGCCCGAAGGCGGGCCGACCACGCGCGGCCGTCCGGTGATCAACATGCTCCCGGCGCTCGACAAGGACGAGACCATCGCCACCGTGCTGCCGCTGCCTGAAGACGAAGCCGAATGGGGCAAGCTCTCGGTCGTCTTCGCCACGGCAAGGGGCAACGTCCGCCGCAACTCGATGGACGCTTTCGCGAACATCCCCTCGAACGGCAAGTTCGCGATGAAGTTCGAAGAGGACAGCGAAGATCGCCTGATCGGCGTGGCGCTGCTCGAAGCGACCGACGACGTGCTGCTGGCCACCCGCGCCGGCAAGGCCATCCGCTTTGCGGGTGACGAAGTACGCGAGTTCACCAGCCGCACCTCGACCGGTGTGCGCGGCATGACGCTGAAGGGTGACGACGAGGTCATCTCGCTCTCGATCCTGCACCGCGTCGGCGCCTCGCCCGAGGAGCGCGAGGATTACCTGCGCTTTGCTCCTTGGAAGGGCGAGAAGGACGGCGAACCGTCGACATCGGCAGAGCGCATGGCTGAACTTGCCTCGCGCGAGGAGTTCATTCTCACCGTCTGCGCCAACGGATACGGCAAGATGTCCTCCGCCTATGAATACCGCCGCACCGGTCGTGGCGGACAGGGCATCACCAATATCGACAACATCGGCCGCAATGGCCCGGTCGTCGCCAGCTTCCCGGCGACGCAGGCTGATCAGCTCATGCTCGTCACCGATCAGGCCAAGCTGATCCGCCTGCCGCTCGATTCGCTCCGCGTGATCGGCCGTGGCTCGGCGGGCGTGCGACTGTTCAACGTCTCGGGTGACGAACACGTCGTCAGTGCGGTCCGTCTTGCCGAGGGCACAGGCGAGGACGCTGAAAGTGTCGAGGACGTCGAAACCGCAGCGGAAGGCGCTGCTGCTGACATCCCCGAGGACGGTGCGGGCGAATGAGCGACCTCCCGCTGCTCGCCTACAAGGTTCTGACCGGCCCGCAGATGACGCAGCTGGAAGCCGACGGCGTGTTCAAGGGCGCCCCTGTTGATCTGGCGGATGGCTACATCCACCTCTCGACCGAGGCGCAGTTGACCGAGACTGTCGACAAGCACTTTGCCGGACAGGACGATCTGCACGTTGCCGCAGTGGACCTCGCCGTTCTCGGCAATGCGATAAGGTGGGAGCCTTCGCGCGGCGGACAGCTTTTCCCGCATATCTATGGGGATCTGCCGCTCAGCGCCGTCATCGCCTACTCCCCGTTGGAACGTGACGACGAGGGCCGCGTCAGGCTTCCGATAGCGAGTTGAACGCGCCGCGCCTGCGCAGCGTCGCGATCACGCCGGTGCAGATCAGGAACTGTCCGAAATAATAAAGCGGCCAGATCAGCAGACCCGGCAGGGCACTTCCGGCAAGCGGTCCCATGCGCGCGAAGATCAGCAGATCCGATGCCGCGAACATCATCGCGCCCACGCCCACACGGTAGCGCGGAAAGCTGCTCATCCACGCCGCAGCGGCCATGCCTGACAGGCTGAGCGCGTAGAGCGCGACATCGGCGCGGCCGGAAAGCTGATAGGCTATCAGCGGCACGGCAACGAGCGTGACCACTGCCGTCGCCTTCTGGCTCGTTGAGGGCGCATCCCTGCGGAACGCCACGTAAAGCGCAATGGCCAGCAGGTGGCCAAGCAGGAACGCCACGGCGCCACCGGTAAAGTTCACTTCAAGCACCATGTCGCCGACGGCGCCAAGGGCCATCACTCCGGCGATCATGCGGGCATGGCGCGAGGGGTGATGTGCCCAGGCATAGGCCGCAAGCAGCGCGACGCCTGCGCCCTTCCACAGGATCAGCCATAGGCCGGGGACATGACCTTTGGAGGCCAGCCAGTAACTCGTTCCGGCAACAAGGCTGGCCAGCAGCCAGGGGCGTTTCTCGATCAAGGCGCGTTTCGGCACTGGCACCACTTCCTCCTGCCCAGATGTGCTGGAACTGCCGCTGCTCTTGCCGCAGCGCTGTGGCAATGCCAAGGGCGCAGGCATGACGCATCAGGTTCACATCATCGGCGGCGGCATGGCCGGAAGCGAAGCCGCATGGCAACTTGCGCGGCGCGGCATTCGCGTGCGCCTTTCGGAAATGCGCGGTGGCGGGGATACCACTCCGGCCCACAACAGCGACGGCCTGGCCGAACTGGTCTGCTCCAACTCGTTCCGCTCCGACGATGACGAGAAGAACGCCGTTGGCCTGCTTCACCACGAAATGCGCGCGTGCGACAGCCTGCTCATGGCAGCAGCCGCCAAGGCGCGCGTACCGGCCGGTTCGGCGCTGGCGGTCGACCGCGACGTGTTCTCGGCTGAAGTCGAAGCCGCCCTGCGAGCGCAACCAAGCCTCGAACTGGTGCGCGAACGGGTCGACACGCTGCCCACCGACGGACTGACGATCATCGCCACCGGGCCTCTCACCGCCCCCGCGCTTGCCCAGAGCATCGGCGGTGCGACGGGCGCCGACAGCCTCGCTTTCTTCGATGCCATCGCCCCCATTGTCTATCGCGATTCCATCAACATGGACGTCGCCTGGATGGCCTCGCGGTGGGACAAGGGCGCGGAAGCCTCGCTTGCCATGGGCGGCGACGGGCGCGACTATATCAACTGCCCGATGACGAAGGACCAGTACTTCGCCTTCCGCGAGGAGCTGCTGGCAGGCGAGAAGACCGAGTTCAAGGAGTGGGAGGCGAACACCCCCTACTTCGACGGCTGCATGCCGGTGGAAGTCATGGCCGAGCGCGGCGTGGAAACCCTGCGATTCGGCCCGATGAAGCCGGTCGGCCTCGACAATCCGCACTGGGCGACGGCGGAACATCCCAACGGACGCTGGCCCTATGCGGTGGTGCAGTTGAGGCAGGATAACAAGCTTGGCACGTTGTGGAACATGGTCGGCTTCCAGACCAAGCTCAAACACGCCGAACAGGTCCGCGTCTTCCGCACGATCCCCGGGTTGGAGAATGCCGAGTTCGCGCGGCTCGGCGGTCTGCACCGCAACACGTTCCTCAATTCGCCAACCCTGCTCGACCGGCAACTCCGCCTGAAGTCGGCCCCGCACATCCGCTTCGCCGGACAGATCACCGGCTGCGAAGGCTATGTCGAGAGCGGCTCGGTTGGAATGCTGGCAGGGCTGATGGCGGCAGCACAGATCGCAGGGCGGGACTGGACACCCCCTCCCGCGACCACCGCGCTAGGCGCGCTGCTTTCGCACATCACCGGCGATGCCGAGGCCGACAGCTTCCAGCCCATGAACGTCAACTTCGGGCTGTTTCCACCGCTGCATGACGTCAAGAAGAAGCAGCGCAAGGAAGCCTATACCGAGCGCGCGAAGGTGGACATGGCAGACTGGGTCAAAACCCTGGCCTGAGCTGCCGCGACAGGCACGTTGGCAGCCCGAACCTGTTGCCCACATGCCCTTCACCTGCCCCTGACCTACCCTTCACCTCGGGCTTATTTGCAGGAGCACTTCTGCGTGACCCTGGGCTTGTCCTTGGGCCGGGTGGTCGCGAACTCCTCGCGCGTCAGGAACAGATCGGCGTTGGCATCGGCACCCTTGAACTTGTCGACCGTGGCATAGGCCCACTCCTCGAACGTCAGCAGGTTGTTGCCATCCTTGTCGAGCTTGCGGAAAGCCTTGGCGCGCTGGCTGAGCATCTCGACGCGGCTGATCCGGCCATCGCGGTCCTTGTCGACAAGGTTGAAGCGGCGTGTCTCCTTGCCGACCACGGTCGCCTCGGGCGGGGCCACACCGACCAGGCCATCGACATCTGCGCTTGGCAGGTCCTCCGGTTCGGCAACTTCGGCACTACTGACCGCCAATGGTGCAACTTCACCGAAAGTGGTCTCCGCCCTCCCCTGCCACCAGAATACGCCGGCAGCCGCCAGAAGCAGCGCGCCAAGACCGCCAAGCAAACCTCGAACCATGCAGAGATGTCCCGCCAAAAACAGCAGGCAGGGTAAGGGGCAAGCGCCGCAATGGCATGGGCAGATGCTGCAAGTTTGGCGCAATCAGACTGGCCGGGCGACTACCAGCCCAGCATCCCGGCCCGCACGATGCGCATCATGTCGAGCAGGGCCCTGTTCTTCTTGTCCTGCGCCGCGTCGCGTTGCGCGAAGGTGCGCAATACGGCGAGCGGACGCATCGAGCGGGGCATGCGATGGCGCGCAAGCGCCCGCCTTTCAGGATCGACTGTCTGCAACGCGACCTCACGCACCGCATCAAGCCGGCTGACGCCAAGCAAGCGGGCCAGTGCGACGAAAGCCTCGACGCGCGCTGCACGCAGATCGGCGCCGCCGTCCTCGCCGATGACGGCCGCTTCCCAGCCGTCAACCAGGCCGACCAGGGACTTGTGCTGGCCGTTCCACGCCCGCAGGCATTGAAGCACCGGCTTGCTGCTGGGCCAGGCCGCACTGTCCTCCAGCAAGCGGTCCCGCCACCATGCGAGCCGGATCTGAATCATTAATGGCTCGCGTCCGGAAGGTGCTGATTCCGCCAATCGGCGGTCCAGAAGCAGGAGCGCCGCCCAGGCATCCCGGGCAGAATTCGGGGCGTACATGAGTGCCAGGCGAGATACTTCATCCAGGTTTTGTGCGACTTCCAATGGTTTAGCCGACATTAATCGATACCCTTCGCACAACACCTACCTTTTAACGCAGCGTAAACCACATGGCTTCAAGATGAAAAAATCACGACGTTTTAATGAACGACTCGCGGAATACAGTTCGCATCGCCGACGACAAACCGAAGAGACGCTAGCAGGATGTTCTCAGCAATTCGATCTCTTGCACAGTTGCCGTCGCTGCTGCGGCGCCTGGGGCGGCAGACCAGTGGCAACGCGACCCTGCTGCTCGCCATGGGAATGCCCGCCTTCATTGGCGGTGCCGGCTTCGCCGTGGATACCGCGCAATGGTACATGTGGAAGCGCGAACTGCAGTTTGCGGTCGATCAGGCGGCGCTGGCCGGTGCCTGGGCCCGCACCCAGAGCGCATCGCGCGCCAACTACGCGATCCGCGCGAAGCAGGAGTTCGATGCCAACATCGGCGTGACGAAGGATATCGTGGACGCTGCACCGACGATCAAGCTAAACAACTACGCCGGCGGCACCAACAATAGCGTCTCGGTGAGCGCTTCGGTCTCGGACAGATTGCCCTTCTCGAGCTTCCTCACCGGCAAGGGCACGACCGTCAGTGCATCGGCGCAGGCTGCGTACACCGCGGGCACCGATTTCACATCATGCTTGCTGGCGCTCGATGCCGACGACAGCGGCGCGGTCACGATCGGCGGCACGTCGATCCTGACGGCGCGCTGCGGCATTGCGGCACTGTCTTCGTCGAGCACTTCGATCATCGTCAACGGCAGTCCCAGCATCGATGCAGGCTGGGTGCTGTCACGCGGCGGGATCGACGACTGGTTCAACGTCTATACCGATGCCGAAGTGCACGATTATCTTGAGGGCCTGTTCGATCCCTTCGCCTCTCTGACACCGCCCAATCCGGTCGAGAGCCAGGTTGCGAGGAACTATTACTGCGTCAAGGGCACGACGACCACGCGCGCCGATCGCAACAAGAAAACCACCGTCACCTATACCTATTGGAAAGGTGCGACCTGGCAGACGGCGACAACGCAGGTTACTGGCAACAAGAACGCCAACAAGGATCACACGACAAGCGCGACCGATACATATGTGATCGTCGAAAATACTGTCGTTGCAGGAACGACTTACACCACGACGACCACGTGGACCCAGACCAACCAGGGGGCAGGCAACAACATCGTCTGGGAAAAGATGGAAACGGTCGTCGCAACGACGATTTCCAACCTCAGCAAGACGACGACAGCAGACCTCGCCTCGGCACAGCCGGGCATCTACACCGGCGGCATCAAGGTTTCGTGCGCCACCACCTTCGCTCCTGGCGTCTACATCATCGACGGTGGTGGTGTGGAAATCAGCGGCCAGTATGCGGTGGTCGGCAGCGGCGTGATGTTCGTGCTGAAGAACGGTGCTTACATCAAGATAAACGGTGGTTCGAACATCAATCTTACCGCTATCCAGGCTTCGGAACTTGCGAGCCGCGGCATTCCCGCGACGACCGCCAACGCGCTGGCGGGAATGCTCGTGTTCGAAGATCGCAGTTCCACCGGTACTGACCGCAGCAGGATCAATGGCAATTCATCTACCGTCCTGAATGGCACGATATATCTGCCCAACAGCAGCATCGATTTCACTGGCACGGCAAAGGTGACCAGCCAGTGCCTGATGATCGCGGCAAACAACATCGCGATTTCCGGCACTGCCAACATGTCGACGTTCTGCCCGACTGGGGTGACGGAGGACACGGTCGTTGCCAAGGAAATCAGCCGGGTGAAACTGGTCGTATGACGATCGGGCGGCGCTTTCGTTGCGGCCTGCGGGCTGACATCACCGGCGTCATGGCGATCGAGACGGCCGTCATTGCTCCGGTCATGGTCCTTTTCAGCCTGGGTGCATACCAGGTCAGCTCGCTGGTGGCGCGGCAGGGTGAAATCCAGAGCGCGATGACGGTGGCAGAATCGGTCGCACTGGCCACCGAGCCTGATACGAGTGCAAAGCGCGATACCCTCAAGGGCATCGTGGCGGCGTCTACAGGGCTGCCGCAAAGCCAGATCGTCGTAGAGGCGGCATATCGCTGCAACGCCTCGACCACTTTCGTGACCCTGGAGAGTACCTGCCTGACCGGGGCCAATGTTTCCCGATACATTCGCGTGAAGATCACTGACAGCTACGTACCGCTATGGACCGAGTTCGGGGTGGGTTCCACTATCGCGCTCAGCGCCGAGCGCTACATCCTGTACTCGCAGGGGACAAAGAAGTGAGCGTGGCCAGGTTCATCGCAAAGCTCGTGCGCGACAAGACGGGGTCGGTCGTGACCGAGTTCGCGCTGCTGGGGCCGACGGTGCTCACGCTGATGCTCGGCGTGTTCCAGATCGGCATCGGGATGCAGAACTACAACGCGATGCGCGCGGTGTCGTTCGAGGTTATGCGTTATGCGGTTGTCAGCTACCAGACCGACAATAACCTGACCAACGACCAGCTTGTCAGCTATGCACGCTCTATCGCGACCGGCCAGGCCTACGGGCTTGATGGCACGCGGCTCGACATCAAGATAGCAGATGTCACAACACCGCGCGTGACTGGCACAAAAGAGAAGACCCTCAACATCGTCTATGCCATTCCGACGGTGCTAAGTGTCATCGGCTATTCGGAATTTCCCATAAAATACTCGCAATCGCTGTTTCTGGTCTCGGAGTGATCTCTGCGCAAACACGGCGCAACGATTAACCATCTTTCCCCAAGCTGCGGGCATCCAAAGGGCAAGATTCATTCTTTGTTACCCAAGGTTCTTTTCTCATATCTTAGGTATTTGCCCTTAGTCTTGCCTCATGATGGGGGCTCGAATAGAACTTGCGGAAGAACGGCTTCGGCTGGCGCGCTGCCTCGGCGGCTCTGCAAAACTGCTGAAGGATGTGTCGACTGACACAAGCGGCAATGCGCTTTCCATTTTTGCGATAGCCATCGTTCCGATGCTGGCGCTTGTCGGATCGAGCATCGACATGGGCCGAGCCTATCTCGTCGAATCCCGACTGCAACAGGCGTGTGACGCAGGCGTTCTCGGTGCGCGCAAGGAACTGGGCACGATCACCAGTTTCGACCCCGCCACCGATGGCGGCCAGATCGCGACAAAGGGCAATCGTTTCTTCAACGCGAACTTCGCAGACGGCATCTACAGTTCCATCGATCGCACCTTCGACATGGCGATCGAGGACGACAATTCCATCAGCGGGAATGCCTCTGTCATCCTGCCGACCAGCGTCATGCAATTTTTCGGACGAGACGAGATTTCGATTGCAGTCAAATGCCGCGCCGAACTGACGATCCCGAACACGGATATCATGATGGCCCTCGACGTGACAGGATCGATGGCTGAAACCAACCCGGGCGACAGTTCCTCGAAGATCTCGGTGCTCAAGTCTGTGGTGAAGAGCTTCTTCACCACGATGGAAAATTCCAAGCAGCCGAGCAGCCGCATCCGCTACGGCTTCGTGCCCTACTCGACAAATGTGCGGGTGGGGCCGCTGCTGAAGGACGAATGGGTCGTCTCCTCGTGGAACTATCCGTCGCGCACCCTGATTGGAACGAACAACACTTCCGGAACCCACGGCTACTACAGCGCCGTCTCCCCGGTGTCAGGTTCCAACGCGACCGCGCAATCGACTTTTGCGGCCACGCTGAGCGCCGGTTCCTACACCTGCACCAAGCCTGCGGATACGGTCACGACTTCGACGACGCTGCTGTCCACGACAAGCCAGGCCGTGACAGAGCCCAGCGGGACGCGCACCACCTATACCTACAATCGCACGCGCAATGGCAAGGCATATAGCGTCAGCGTTTCGGGCTCCACCTGCACGCTGTCGACGACGACGTTCAGCAACTACGTCGACACGTTCAAGTACATCACAGAGCCAAGTCTGGGGACCGGTAGTTCCTGGCTGTACAAGGATGTTACGCTGGGCATGTCGAACTGGCGCACGGCCTCCAACGGCTGCATCGAGGAACGGTCGACCTACGAGATATCAGACTACGACAACGTCGATCTCAGCCGCGCCATCGACCTGGATATCGATCGCGTGCCTTCCGCTTCGAATGCCGACACGCAGTGGCGACCGATGTATCCCAACGTCATCTATGAGCGATCGCGCCTTTGGAACGGGACCGGAACGTTCACGACAGCGACGGTTTCAACCAACAACGAGTTTCTGTCTCCGGGCGTCGCCGGGTTTGCAGCGTGCCCGACCGTGGCCAAGAAGCTGCAGGTCTGGACGCAGGCCAGCTACGATGCCTACATCGACAGTCTTGTCGCTGCCGGCAGCACCTATCACGACATCGGCATGTTGTGGGCCGCCCGCCTGCTCTCGCCCACCGGTATCTTCGCCTCCGAAAACGCGGATACCTCGGCAAAGCAAAAGACAAGCCGGCACCTGATCTTCCTGACCGATGGCCAGACCTCGTCGCTCGACATCAGCTACAGCTCCTACGGGGTCGAGCCGCTTTCCCAGCGAAGGTGGAGCCCGAGTTCGTCGCGCACGCTGACGCAGACCATCGAAAGCCGCTTTTCGTGGATATGCGAGGCAACCAAGAAGAAGAACATTACCGTGTGGTTCGTTGCGTTCGGAACCGACCTCAATCCGATCATGACCAATTGCGCCGGGCCTGGCCATTACTTCAGTGCCGGCAACTCCGCCGAACTGCAGGACGCGTTCGAGCAGATCGCGAAGTCTATCGGCGATTTGAGGTTGGCGACGTGATGCGCCGTGGCCTTTGCAGCATGGTGGGCGATCGCGCCGGTGTTGCAGCGGTGGAGTTCGCCATGATCGCTCCTGTCCTGGTCATGGCCCTGATCGGTCTGTTTGACATGGGCTATGGGGTTTATGCCAACACCATGCTGCAGGGCGCGCTGCAAAGAGCGGCGCGCAATTCGACGGTCGAAGGGGCGGCAAGCCGGGTAGCTGAGATCAACCAGGCTGTAATCGACGAGGTGCGCCCGGTTGTTCCCAAGGCCGACTTCACCTTCACGCGCAAATCCTACGCCAACTTCAGCGATGTCGGCGTGGGAGAAGACTATACCGATGCCAACGGCAACAACGTCTGCGACGATGGCGAGGCATTCGAGGATGCCAACGGCAATGGCGCCTGGGATCAGGACCGGGGGACGGAAGGTGCTGGCGGCGCGCGCGACGCGGTTCTTTATACGGTGACGATGAAGTACCCGCGGATGTTCCCGATGGCGTCGCTCATCGGACTACCGCAAGTGGTCACCAGCACGGCCAGCACGGTGCTGCGCAACCAGCCTTACGACCTGCAACGAAGCAACGCCAAGCTGGGGAATTGCGCATGATTTCGGGGATTTGCCGCAGATTGTCGCGCAGCGTTTCCGGCGTTGCTGCAGTGGAGTTCGCGCTTGGCCTGCCGGTGATGCTTTCGCTCGGCTTGTGGGGAGCGGAACTGGGCAATCTGGCGGTAACGCACATGCGGGTCAGCCAGCTTGCCATGCAACTCGCTGACAACGGATCGCGCATAGGTGACGTGTCCATGCTCGAATCGCTGCGCATCTATGAAAGCGACATCAACGACATGCTGGTGGGGGCCAAGATCCAGAGCGGCAAGCTGGATCTGTTCGAACATGGCCGCGTGATCATCAGCAGTCTCGAAGTCGTGCCATCGTCGGAAAGCACGCAGTACATCCACTGGCAGCGATGCATGGGCAAGCGAACCGTGCAGTCGGCCTACGGAAGCGAAGGCACCGGGCTGGACGGGTCGTTGAAGGGCATGGGACCGACCGGCGAGGAGGTGACGGCATCAAAGGGAGACGCGGTCATCTTCGTCGAGATCAGTTATGAGTACCAGCCGCTGGTGAGCAGCCGGTTCGTGCCAAACAGAGTCATCAGCACCACGGCCACCTTCAATGTCCGCGACGATCGTGACCTGACGCAGATCTACCAGCGCAACACCGCATCACCCGACACAGTCGCACGCTGCAACGTCTTCAACGCGATCTGATCCGGCGTTACATCATGAAAAAAAGGGGCGCCCGGCGGGACGCCCCTTTTCTGTTTTCGCCACAAGGCTGAAGCTCAGCGATAGCAGACCTTGCGAACGGCGGCAGCGATCTTGCCGGCGTCGATCAGCGCGGCCTTTTCGAGGTTCGCAGCATAAGGCAGCGGTACATCCTCGTCGCAGACGCGCAGGACCGGGGCGTCAAGATGATCGAAGCCCTCTTCCATGCAGATCGCGATGATTTCCGAGGCAATCGAGCAGACCGGGAAGCCTTCTTCGGCCACGACCAGACGGTTGGTCTTGGCAAGCGAGGCCAGCACCGTTTCCTTGTCGAGCGGACGCAACGTGCGCAGGTCGATCACCTCGGCATCGATGCCTTCGCCAGCCAGCTGTTCGGCCGCCTCGAGCGCGAAACCGACACCGATCGAGTAGGACACGATGGTCACGTCCTTGCCCGGACGCACGATCCTCGCCTTGCCGATCGACAGGACGAAATCGTCCATCTGCGGCACATCGAACGTGCGGCCGTAGACGAGTTCGTTCTCGAGGAAGACGACCGGGTCTTCGCTGCGGATCGCTGCGCGCAGCAAGCCCTTGGCATCGGCGCTGTCATAAGGCGCGATGACGACAAGGCCGGGCACGCTGGCGTACCACGGGCCATAGTTCTGCGAGTGCTGGGCACCCACACGGCTGGCCGCACCGTTCGGGCCACGGAACACGATCGGGCAGCGCATCTGGCCGCCCGACATGTAGTTGGTCTTGGCAGCAGAGTTGATGATGTGGTCAATCGCCTGCATGGCGAAGTTGAACGTCATGAACTCGATTACCGGACGCAGGCCGCCCATGGCCGCGCCGGTGCCGATGCCGGCAAAGCCGTATTCGGTGATCGGGGTATCGATCACGCGCTGCGGGCCGAACTCTTCAAGCAGGCCTTGCGTGACCTTGTAGGCACCCTGATACTCGGCGACTTCCTCACCCATGACGAAGACGCGGTCGTCGCTGCGCATTTCCTCGGCCATGGCATCACGCAGCGCCTCGCGCACCGTGGTCGGCACCATCGTGGTGCCAGCGGGCAATTCCGGATCGGCGGCGGGCTTTGCATCGGTCTTGGGTGCAATGGCAGCCGCCGCCTTGGCCTTGGCGTCCTGCCCGGCAGGCGCATCGCTCTCGGCAGCCTTCTGCTCGACAGCCGGGGCCGCAGCAGGCGCAGGCGATGCAGCGTCATCTTCGCCCTGGATCGTGGCGATAACGGTGCCGACTTTCACGCCTTCCGTACCCTCGGCGACGAGAATCTCGCCGATCGTGCCCTCGTCGACGGCCTCGAATTCCATCGTCGCCTTGTCGGTCTCGATTTCGGCAAGAATGTCGCCGGACTTCACTTCATCGCCGGCCTTGACCAGCCACTTCGCCAGCGTGCCTTCCTCCATCGTGGGAGAGAGTGCCGGCATCTTGAGTTCGATTGCCATCTCAGTACGTCTCCACCAGCACGTCGGTATAAAGCTCGGCCATGTCCGGCTCGGGCGATGTCTCGGCGAAGTCCGCCGATTCGGCGACGACCTGGCGGATGCGCTTGTCGATTTCCTTGATCTTTTCCTCGGTCACGCCGCGCTTCAACAGTTCGGCCTTGGCGCCTTCGATCGGATCGTGATTGTCGCGCATGTCCTGCACTTCCTCACGGCTGCGATACTTTGCAGGATCGGACATGGAGTGACCGCGATAGCGATAGGTCTTGAGCTCCATCAGCACCGGGCCATTGCCTGCGCGCACATATTCCAGCGCGACTTCGGCTGCCTGGCGCACTTCGAGCACGTCCATTCCGTTGACGTCCATACCGGGAATGCGGAACGCGGTGCCGCGACGATAGAAGTGCGTTTCGGCCGAGCCACGCTTGACCGCGGTGCCCATGGCATAGCCGTTGTTCTCGACCACGAAGATGATCGGCAGCTTCCACAGTGCAGCCATGTTGAAGGTTTCGTAGACCTGGCCCTGGTTGGCAGCACCATCGCCGAAGTAGGCCATGCAAACACCGCCATCGCCGCGATACTTGTGCGCAAAGGCCAGCCCTGCCCCCAGCGGCACCTGGGCGCCGACGATGCCGTGGCCGCCGTAGAACTTGTGCTCGGTGCTGAACATGTGCATCGAGCCGCCCTTGCCGCGCGAAATCCCCGCGCCGCGTCCGGTGAGCTCGGCCATGATGACCTTGGGATCGATACCGTAGGCGAGCATGTGACCATGATCGCGATAGCCGGTGATCACGCTGTCGTGGCCTTCGTTCAGTGCCGACTGCAAGCCAACGGCAACCGCTTCCTGTCCGATGTAGAGGTGGCAGAAACCGCCGATCAGACCCAGCCCGTACAACTGGCCGGCCTTTTCCTCGAAACGCCGAATCAGGACCATCTGCTCGTAGAACTTGAGCAGCTCCTCGTCGCTGGCGTCATAGCGTTTGTTGTTTGCGTGCGCTTGCTGAAGGCTGCGCAGGGCAAAGGCTGCTTCCTCGGCCACGTCCGATGCAATGATCGGCTCCTGCACTGGCGCGGCAGCCGCATTTGCGGAAGGGGCGGGCTTAGCTGGCGATCTGGCGGCGCGGGGCCTGGCGGGTTTGGCCAAGTCTGGGTATCCTTTTCTGGCAGCCTCGTGTTCCGTAACGTCCGGAACGCTTTCGCTTCTGCCTATACCCGACAAGGAGCCATTCGCAACGACGTTCGGTTGAAACGAACCTTTTGTGGATACCTATGCAATTTGCGCAAACCGCTATGGTTCGTTGTTCGCGCACGCACACGCCTGCAGCCGCATGAATGTGCGGCGCCAGGGGAAAGCTGTGTTTGCGGAAGTTGGGAAGTGGCGCACCCGGAACGATTCGAACGTCCGACCCTCAGATTCGTAGTCTGATGCTCTATCCAGCTGAGCTACGGGTGCCTGCCATGTCATCCCTCACCACCCTCGAGAGGGAAGTGGCGCACCCGGAACGATTCGAACGTCCGACCCTCAGATTCGTAGTCTGATGCTCTATCCAGCTGAGCTACGGGTGCTTGGGAGACGCGCCTTTACGGGGGCGATTCAGCTTTGGCAACCCCTTCCTGAAAACGAATCAACGCTTTTGCCAGGGGTATGTCGAGAGGGGGCATCGTAAAGCTGGCAAGTGCGTGAAGGTCTGCCCAGGCAACGGCGGCTCCGTCCTCACGCGCGGTCGGCTCGCCTGTCCATCTTGCGCATGTGTAAAGCAGCAGCACGAGCGGACGTCCGCGCGGTCCGCTGCCGGTGACAAATGCTGCCGGCGCGAGATCCGGCTCGGCCAGCCCTATGCCCAGCTCTTCGTCGATTTCCCTTACAAGCGCCGATTCGCACGATTCGCCCGCTTCGACCTTGCCGCCTGGAAACTCCCACAGGCCGCCATGGGCCTTTCCCGCAGGCCTCTGCTGCAAAAGCACTTTTCTGTCCGGCCCGCACAAAGCGAGAGCAACCACGACCTGGACTGTCGACAATTCTTCCAATGCCGCCACCTCTATCAACCTTTTCTTAGGCACCCATCAGTAGAAACCACTCAGCCGCAATCCTTGGGAAAGATCATGAAGACCCTGTTTCGGAAAATCTTCCGTAATGAAAGCGGCGCTACGGCCATCGAATATGGCCTGCTCATCGCATGCATCGGCATGGTGATGACCTTCGGCATGAAATCGTTCTCGGCTGCCATGTACGACATGTGGAGATCGGTAAACGAAAACACTGCCGAGAAAGTGCTGAAGAAGTGACTTGGCTTAACCCCTTCTTAGGTTTTGCTAAGTAACAATGCGAATGCTCGCTCCGGGGACAAAGTTGGGGCGAGACGGGAAAAAGAAGACCGATACTCTAGGAGACCGAACATGAAGCTTTTCCGCAATCTGCTCGCCGACAACGAAGGTGCAACCGCCATCGAATACGGCCTGATCGCTGCCCTCGTCGCCGTGGCCGCCATCGGCGCCATGAGCCAGCTCGGCACCTCGCTGACCGAAACCTTCGGTCAGGTCAGCACCGAGATGCAGGACGCCAAGACGGCTGGTCCGATCACGACCACTCCGTAATTCCTGATTACGCGCTTGAAGGGGGCGGATACTCGGTATCCGCCCCTTTTTTGCGTCAATAGACTACCAGCTTGATTTTCTGACCCGGAGTCAGACGGCTGGTCGAAGACAAGCCGTTAAGCACCAGAAAGCGCTCCAAAGGCCGGTCGGTGTAGGCCATGCGCGCCGAAAGCGACTGCAAGGTGTCGCCGGATTTTACAGTGACGACCGAAAGGCGGCGCGGTTTGACAGCAGAGGCCTCTGTCGCGCTGAGCCGGCGGATCGAGCGGAACATCGAATCGAACTGGCTGGCCTGCCCCGCCTGGCTGATCGTGGCAAAATGATACGCCTGATTGGGCCCGAATTCATAGGCGAACACCACCACATCAACCTGGCCGTTGCCGCTGTTGACGCGTGCGGCGCCGTAAGCTGCCGGAATGCCGTTCACCGTCGTCCGTTCGATCGTGGAAGGCGCAAGCTGCTGTTGGCTGGAAAGCCCGGCGAATACGGTGCGAACGTAGTTTTCAAGGCTGCCGTTGTAGGTCGCGGTCGAGAACTCGCCCTTCCCGCTCTGGCCCGAAATCGAGACCGCGCGGGTCCCATTGACCATGTAGAAGCCATTCGGGGCCGTGAAGCCAAGCCGAAGCGTCGGGTGGGTGAAGCGCGAGCCATCGACGATTCCCTGCGCCGGGTCATCGCCATAGGTCAGCCCGTTGACACCCGCCAGGAAGACGTCGCGATTCGTAATCCCCGTCCGCGAGCCGGCCTTGGCAAGCGCGGCCCGCACGCGCGAGGCAGGATCGGGATGCGTGCTGGCCCATTCCGGAACCTGATTGGCCGTCCCCTTCAGGCTGGCATCAAGGGTGTTCTGCGCAGCAAGGCTTTGCAGCACGGTGGACATGGCGCGCGGATCGTACCCTGCGCGCTGGAGGTAGGTTATCCCGAGATTGTCTGCTTCGGTTTCCTGCCCGCGCGAATACTTCAACGTCAGCAACTGGCTGCCGGACGAGAAGATCTGCTGGCCGAGCTGGCCGAGCGAGCCATTGCCAAGAATAGCGCCGGAGAGGAGCGTGCCAAGCGCGCCAAGAATGCTGTTGCGCTGCGCCGCGCTCTGCCGCTTTTGCGCATGACGCGCAGCAACGTGGCCGACTTCATGCCCCAGGACGCCGGCAAGTTCTGCCTCGTTGTTCATCAGGGTGGCCAATTGGCGCGTGACATAAACATAGCCGCCAGGAATGGCGAAAGCGTTGTTCACAGGTGAGTTCAGCAGGCTCACCGTAAAATCGCCGCGGGCGTTGCTGAGGCCCGACTGCACCGCGATATCCTTGCCGATCTTTTCGACATAAGCGGCCTGAGGCCCGGTCATCGCCCCGCCGAATTCCTGAAGCAACTGCGGATGCGCTTCTGCCCCTTGGCGCTTGTCGGAAGCGCTGATCGCTGTCGTTCCGCTCTGTGCGGTGGCAGGGCTCCCCGCCTGGCTGGCACAGGCCTGCAGTGTGACAGCCGCAATGACTGCTGTCGAAAGCACCAAGGCGCGCGACGGACGATAAGCTGGCATTCCAATCTCCCCAAACAAGGTATGAGGCAAACGCACGCGAACGATCGCGCCGCGTCACCTTGAACACGGTCGAACAATCGTTCTGTCGCAAATTGGGTTCCCGCACGCCAGATGGCGGGAGAAGGTCAGCCGCCGATCTGGAGGAATCGCTCTGCCCGAAGGCGGCGCAACTCGTCGGCCGATTTGCCCGAAAGCGCGTCAAGTTCCTCGGCGATGGCCTTGCCCAAGGTCGCACTGGCTGCCACGGGATCGCGGTGCGCACCACCCATCGGTTCTGGCACGATGCGGTCGATCACGCCAAGCGCCAGCAGGTCCTGCGCGGTTACCTTCATCGCTTCGGCAGCGTCTGCTGCCTTTTCAGAAGTGCGCCAGAGAATCGATGCGCAGCCTTCAGGCGAGATCACCGAGTAGACGGCGTGTTCGAACATCAGCACCCGCTCGGCGCTTGCCAAGGCGACGGCGCCGCCAGAGCCGCCCTCACCCACGATGGTGGCGACCATCGGTACGCCAAGGGCAAGGCAGGCTTCGGTGGAGCGGGCGATCGCTTCGGCCTGCCCACGCTCTTCCGCTTCGACGCCGGGAAACGCGCCGGACGTGTCCACCAGTGTTACCACCGGCAGGCCGAATCGACTGGCCATTTCCATCAGGCGCACTGCCTTGCGGTAGCCTTCAGGTTTGCCCATGCCGAAGTTGTGGCGAAGGCGGCTTTGCGTGTCATTGCCCTTCTCGTGACCGATGAGCATGACGCGCCGGCCCGAGAGCTTCGCAAATCCGCCGATTATCGCCTGATCTTCGCCGAACAGGCGATCCCCGCCCAACGGCATGAAATCGGTGAAGATGTTCTCGACATAATTGCGGAAATGCGGACGCGCCGGGTGACGCGCGACTTGCGTTTTTTGCCAAGGCGTCAGCGCGCGATAGGTGCTGGCGAGCAGTTCGCCCGACTTGCTTTCAAGGCGGCGGATTTCAGACGCAATGTCGATGTCGCCCGACTGCGCAGTTTCGCGCAACTCGGCGATGCGGGCTTCGAGCGCTGCGACCGGCTTTTCGAACTCGAGATAGGAAATCATGGCGCTTCCGCTAGGCCGGAGGGATGATTTGGTCAACTGCGCGCAAGGGGGTGGCGCTGGTTGACAAGCGCCACAAGCCGCGATGCGTCGACGTGGGTGTAGATCTGCGTGGTCGCGATATCGGCGTGGCCGAGCAGGGTCTGGAGAACGCGCAGATCGGCCCCGCCTTCAAGAAGGTGCGTGGCAAAGGCGTGACGCAGCACGTGCGGACTGACCTTTACCGGATCGATCCCGGCCCTGAGCGCCAGATCGCGCAGCAGTTGAAAAAGCCGCACCCGCGACAGATGACCGCCGCGCGGGCTGGGAAACACGAAGCGTCCGCCTTTGCCCCGCGCCAACAGCCAGTCGGAGAGGGCCTTGATGGCGCGAGTCGAGATCGGCACCATGCGCTGCACGCCGCCCTTGCCCGCGATCGTCAGGAAGGGCGCATCTCTCGGAATGGCCGCCAGGGGCAGCGAGACGAGTTCGGTTGCACGCAGGCCTGATCCGTAAAGCAATTCGAGCAAGGCCAGCATACGCCGCTTTTCCGGCTCCCCACCCGCTGCTTCGCTCTCGGCGGTAAGAAAAAGAGCCGCTACCTGTTCGTGCGAGAGCAGGCGGGGAAGTGGCCTTCGCGCGCGGGGCCGTGGAAGCGCCGATGACGGATCATCCGCACGCATCCCCTCGTCCACCATGAACCCGAAAAACTGCCGCAGCGCCGAAGACTTGCGCGACAGGGATGATGGAGCAAGGTCAGCCCAGACCGTGCCCAGTTTGGCGATCTGGTCAGTAGTGGCGCGTTCGAGCGGGCCGATGGCTTCAGCAGCGCCAGCAAGATCACGGCGATACGCCGCGAGTGTGTTGGCTGCCGCACCTCGCTGCGCGGCGAGCATGGCCAGGAAACCTTCGACAGCCGGTTCTGCCGTTGCCTTCACTTGGTCACACGCGCGAAACGGCTTCTGCTGCAATCATCCGCGCCTCGGCATCGAGTCCGACGCGGTTAAGGGCAGAAACGATGTGGTACAGATGCAGCGGCGTCATCTTGTCCCAGCGGTCGCTTTGCATGCCGAACGCTGCCAGCATGCCCACAAGCGCCGGGTTGCCCGATCCGGCAGCGTCGGAGATCGCCCTGGTCCATCGGGTCTGGCGATTGAAATCGACGCCCAGCGTTCCGGCGAAATCGCGCGCTGCCCCGGCATCAACCCGCCCGAGACCCATCACGCCAGCAAGCAGAAAGCGCGAGCGGAGCGTATCGGAAGAATCATCGCCATCGCGGAAGGATCGAAGCGCTTCGGCACTGACATTGTTTGCGCGTCCGGGATTTGCCAGAACCAGCAGCCCCCACGCCTCGCTACCCACCGGACACCACGGCGCCCACTTCAGTGCATTGCGATCGAGCCCTGCCGCCAGCATGGACGAGATAAGCGGCGCGGCCTGATCGGCGAGCGCTTCGGCCGGGACGACCCTCGCCGCCGCATAGGCCGTCATGACCAGGCCGGCATAGGCACGGTCGGCATCTTGGGCGTCACCCCAAACCGAACGAATGGCGTCGACGCGATCCGTCGCACTGGCTGCGGTATAGGCAGAGCGCAGCTTTTCAGCGCGCGAAGACCAATCGTTGGCCTGTTCGTCGGCCCCTTCCCCTTCCCGCAGCGCATACAGTTCGCTGTATAGATCGACCATGGCCCGAGCCGAAAGCTGCCCGCGAGCGGCCGCCACGTCAGCGGCTTGGGCACGCGATGCAAGCGGAAGCATCGGTGCGCGAACTGCGAGAAGGCTGTAGGGAGCTCCAGCCTTGTCGCGCAGTTGCTGCGGCGGTTCGAGGCCGGTTGCGAACGACAGGCCGATGGACCACGGGGTGAGGGATTCAACCCCATCCCATTCGATCTTTACAGCGCGGCGGGCATTTGTTGCCGCTCCTGCAAACTTCTGCGCCAGAAGGATGTCGATCTTGGCCCCGGCGCCTCGGCGCAGGGCGCGATCAAGCTGCGACATGGCCGTCGAACCCTCGTCGCTGAACGCCGAGCAGATCGAACGGGCAAGATCCCAATCCCATCCCGGCCGGCGTGCCGCCGTGAGGGCGGTGATCGGACACAGGCCCACGGGATCGGCAGTGGCAAGGAAGCTGCCCATCGCGGCATCTTCGAGGCTTCGAGTGAAGTTGCCGCTGTCAACCGACTGTACCATCGAGCGGGCGAGATCGGCCTCGCCCATGCGCAGGAGGAGTTGCGCGCGGGCCGCTGCCCAGTCCGCACCGTTCATGCCGACAGGTGTGGCCAGCCGACTGGCCAGAACACGTCGTGCGAGGATATGGCCCCAGCGCGAGACGAAGCGGCCATTCGTCTTGGCGAGCACGCCCTCGACGAAGCTGCCGTTGACGAAATGGGTGGAAGTGACCGGCAGCCCGCCATCGCCTTCTGCAATAATGCCTACGGCATCGAGGCTGCGCTGCCCTGCCGGGGGAATGTCATACTTCGGGCGTGCGGAATCGATGAGCTTGGCAAGCAGGGCGGGGTCGATCGAATCAAGCAGCGCCTGATCGCTGATGCCGCCCGCAGCCGATACTGGAGCAAGGTCTCCGCCTCCGGGCTGTCCCGGAACTGGTTGGACAACCGGTGTGCTGGCAGAAACCGGCGCAGACGCCGCTTCTGGCGACGCCTGTGCGGTGCGCGCGGGGGTTGCGGCGGAAGATCTTGCAGGTGCCGGCGCAGCCGTGCGTTGCGGTGCCGGCCGTGCCGGGGCTGGATTGTCAAAACCTGGTGGAAGCAGCGATTCCTGCGCGGTCAGCGCACTGGCTGCCGTGACAAGCAATGCTGCCCCGCCCAGCAGAAGACCAGTCCGCCGCATCACTTGGACCCGCCCTGCGCTGCGCTTTGCGTCACGGGTTGTTCGATCCAATGCATCTGCTGGCTTCCACCCTTTACCCACGCTGCTGCAATCAAGGCGACCAGCACGACCGCGCCGGCCACGGCAAGCTTCTTCATCTGAACGCATCCGGTTTTGCAGCCGGGATATCCCGATCCGCAGGCGATACTTGCAACCGGCACTAGCGCAAGTATAGGCGGCGCGGCAATGGAACATGACGTGGCCATCCTCAGTCCAGCGGAAATCGGCCGTATTGCGCGGCGGATCGACCGGCCTGTGGTGCTTGTGGGCATGATGGGCGTTGGCAAGACCACGGTCGGACGAAAGCTGGCCTCGTTGCTGCACCTGCCCTTCCTCGATGCCGACGAAGAGATCGAGCAAGCGGCGCAGATGCCGATCCCGGAAATTTTCTCGACGTATGGCGAACCTTATTTCCGCAGTGGTGAGCGAAGGGTGATTGCCCGCCTGCTCGGCGCCGGCCGCCATGTCGATCGCAAGGTCCTGTCGACAGGGGGCGGTGCTTTCTGCGATCCGGCGACGCGGGCGGAGATCCTGCAGAACGGCATCGCGGTCTGGCTCGACAGCGATGTCGATACGCTGGTGGCCAGGGTAGGCCGCAAGGACAACCGCCCTCTCCTGCGCACTGGTGATCCGCGCGAAATCATCACCCGGCTCAAGGCCGAACGCGAACAGTTCTATTCGCAGGCACACATCCGCGTCGTCAGCGCGGCTCAACCACACCAGGTCACCGCCTGCGCCATACTCAAGGCAATCGACGAATGGCTGTAATTCCCGTGGACATTGCCGGCGCTCCCTATGAGGTGCGCATCGAAGCCGGACTTCTTGCGCGCGCGGGCCAGCACTGCCGCCCTTTCATTCGCAAGGACCGGGTTGCCATCGTCACGGATGCAAACGTGGCAGCCAGCTGGCAAGGCATCGTCGGGGCCTCCTTCGAGGCTGTCGGCATCAGGCCCGAATGGCTGGTTCTGCCAGCCGGTGAGAGCACCAAGAGCTGCGAGCAGCTTGCCCGGGTCGTTGATTTCCTTCTGGACCTCGAGACCGAGCGCAAGGACAATGTCGTCGCGCTTGGCGGTGGCGTGATCGGCGATCTCACCGGATTTGCAGCCTCGATGGTCAAGCGCGGTTGCGGCTTCATCCAGATACCAACAACCTTGCTGGCGCAGGTGGATTCCAGCGTTGGCGGGAAGACTGCCATCAATACGCCGGCGGGCAAGAACCTTGTCGGTGCGTTTCACCAGCCCTCGCTGGTTCTTGCAGATCCGTCGGCGCTCGATACGCTGCCCCTGCGCGATACGCGCGCCGGTTATGCCGAAGTCGCGAAATACGGCCTGATCGACGACGCGGCCTTCTTTGAATGGTGCGAGGCCAATGCTGCCGGCATCCTGGCGGGTGGCAGCGTTGCACGCGAAACCGCCATTGCCCGCAGCGTTGCGGCCAAGGCCCGCATCGTCGCTGCGGACGAGAAGGAAACCACTGGGACGCGGGCACTGCTCAACCTTGGCCACACCTTTGGCCACGCGCTGGAAGCGGAAACGGGCTTTTCCGAACGTCTGCTCCACGGCGAAGGTGTCGCGCTAGGGATGGTACTGGCCGCGCGATTTTCGGCCCGGCAGGGGTTGATGCGCGGCCAGGACGCCGAGCGCATTGCCGCGCATATCGGCACAGTGGGGCTGCCAGCCTCGCTTTCGGCGCTGGGCATCTCGTGTGATGGCAAGCGTTTGGCCGACCACATGCTGCACGACAAGAAGATGGATGCGGGTACCCTGCCCTTCCTGCTCATGCGGGGCATCGGCCAGACGTTCCTGGCAAAGGATGTCGATCTTGCCGAGGTTGCCGCTTTCCTCGACGAGCAATTGCGGGCCTAATTTTCAGGCGTCAGGTCGACCACTTCGAAATCAGGCAGGACGGCCCGGCGCAACAAGGTCCGGTGGCAACCGTGCGCTTCGCGCTCGTAGCATAGCAAGGCGACGTTGCGTTGTTGCGCCAGGTCGGCAAGCTGCGCTCCGGCAGCGATCGCTTCGGGCAATTCCAGTTGCCCCTCGTAGATCCTTTCCAGCGCAGCATGATCGTTGCGGCGGGCTGCAGCCCTGCCCTCGGCCGGCGTGCCCAAGGCACGAAAGTGGACATAGTCGATCCCGGCCTCGCGCGCATTGGCAGCCAGTGCTGTCTTCGAAAAGCCCGGCCGGCGCGAGAGTGGCAGTGCGCGCACATCGGCGAGCACTTCCACTCCGGCTTCACGCAGGGCCGACATCACTGCAGGTACAGTTGCCTGCTCATAACCGATCGTCCAGATCTTCCGCTTGCTCATACCGCCAAGGTGGGGCCTTTGACAGTCAGATCAAGCGGTTAAGCGCCTTTGAACGCCGGCTTGCGTTTTTCGAGGAACGCCCTGCCACCTTCCGACGCATCTGCGCTGTCACCGGCTTTCCACTGGCCTTGGGCTTCGCTCAGCAGCGCGTTGGCGTAGTCTGTCTCGAGAGCCCTTGCGATGTTCTGGCGCATCACGCCAAGCGCGACCGACGGCCCTGCCGCAAGCCGGGTTGCCAAGGCCAGCGCCTCGTCCTGCAGGTCGGCATCGTCCACGGCCCGGTAGATCAGACCCCAGTCCTGCGCCTTGTCTGCCCCGATCTTTTCGCCGAGCATCATCATCTCCGTCGCGCGCGCCTTGCCGACCAGCCGAGTGAGCATCCACGATGCGCCACCGTCGGGCACGAGGCCTATGTTCACGAAAGCCTGGAGGAAATAGGCGCTGCGACCGGCCAGCACAAAATCGGCAGCCAGCGCGATGGAGCAGCCGACGCCTGCTGCCGGGCCGTTTACCGCCGTGACCAGAGGCACCGGCAGGTGCGCCAACGTCATCATCAGCGGGTTGTAGGCCTGCGTCAGCGAGTTGTAGGCGCCCCTCCCGCCGCTTACCGAACGTTCGCCGCGTGCGGCAAGATCGGCTCCGGAACAGAAGGCACGGCCTTCGCCCGTGATCAGCACCGCACGCGCACCACCAACGTCGCCCACGGCATCAGCAATTTCGAGTGCCATGTTAGGCGGACAGGCGTTCAGTCGCTCCGGCCGGTTGAGCACGATCTTGAGCACGTCGCCAATGCGCTCGACGCGAATGGTCTCGTAATCCATCTGGGCACCTTCTCCTGTCGCATCTGCTGTTCATGCGTCAGACAGAGGGATACCGGCTTGCGCGGATGAATCCACCAAAAATTAATTGCCCGATTAAGTTGCCAGGTAGGAGCGTGCCCGGATTGCCTGGCCCTACGCGGGATAGGCCTGCGCAAATGCGGCTGCCGCTCCGAACAGTCCGGGCTGCGGATGCGTGATCAACTTGACGGGGATGGCTGCCATCAAGCCCTCGAACCGGCCCTTTGCCCGGAACCGGTCGGCAAAACCGGATCGGGTGAGCGTGTCCTTGATCCGCAAGCCAAGTCCGCCCGCCATGACTACTCCGGTAGCGCCGTGAGCAAGGGCAAGATCTCCCGCCACGCTGCCGAGCGAGAGGCAGAAGCGGTCCACGGCGGCGGCCGCCAGGCTATCCTGCCCCGAAGTGCCCAGTTCCCACAGTTCGCGGTCCGTCCGCGGCGTGTAAGGGCGGCCTTCGATAAGCGCCAGCGCTTCGTAGATATCGACAATGCCGGGGCCAGCCACCACGCGCTCCACCGAGACACGGCGATGGCGCTTGCGCAGACCCGCCAGGATCGCGTCCTCGATCGCGTCGAGCGGCGCGTAGTCGATGTGGCCACCTTCGGTAGGCTGCACCCTGTAGCAACCCTCGTCGCGCCACAGTTGCGCCACGCCAAGCCCCGTGCCCGGCCCCACGACGCTGATCACGCCCTTGGCCGGAAGCTCGCTGTCGGGTCCCGACAGGTGGATGAAATGTTCATCATCTGCCTGCGCCACCGCATGGGCGACGGCGGCAAAGTCATTCACCACGACATACTGGTCGGCACCAAGCTTCTCGGGGATCATCGCTGGCCGGATGATCCATGGGTTGTTGGTGAAGCGGATCACTTCGCCGCCCACCGGCCCCGCCACGGCGATTGCTGCCGCCTTGGGCAGCGGGGCGTCGACGATGCGGCCGAAGTCTTCCCAGGCCAATTGAAATGAGCCATGCTCGGCAGTCTTGAGGGTGACCGCTTCGCCCAGCGAAAGCACTCTGCCATTGGCAACTTCAGCGATGGCGAAGCGCGCGTGCGTCCCGCCAATATCGACGGCTACAACTTGCATCCTGTCCCCCTGAAAACCTTAGAGCCCGGCCGCTGCCAGCATGGCTGATCCGCCACGCTCCGCTGGGTCCGAGTAATGGCGCATCAGCGCAAAGAGTTCGCGCCCGACGCCAAGGCCGCTTTCGGGAGCAGCCGCTTCGTCGCGCGCGGCCCATTCCGCATCCGCAACCAGCGCGACCAGCTCGCCCGTGTCCGCGCTGACCCGCACCACATCGCCATCGCGCAAGCGGGCAAGCGGTCCGCCAAGCTTTGCCTCCGGCGAGACGTGAATTGCAGCAGGGACCTTGCCCGAGGCACCCGACATGCGGCCGTCGGTAACGAGTGCCACCTTGAATCCCCGATCCTGAAGCACGCCCAACGGCGGGGTCAGCTTGTGCAGTTCCGGCATGCCATTGGAGGCCGGCCCCTGGAAACGCACGACAACAACGACGTCCCTCTCCAGCTCGCCGGCCTTGAATGCCGCCAGCACATCGTTCTGGTTGCTGAATACACGGCACGGCGCCTCGATCGTCCACCGCGAAGGATCGACTGCGCTGACCTTGATCGTGCCACGGCCAAGATTGCCCTTGAGCAAGCGGAAACCGCCTTCTGCCTGGAACGGCGCATTCACCGGGCGCAGCAGTTTGTCGTCTGCCGATTCCTGCGGAGCAGGCAACCACTTCAGCGCATCCCCGTCCATCACCGGCTCCTGCGCGCCTTCTTCGAGAGACTTGCCATAGACGGTCATGATGTCGGCGTGGGCAAGGCCGGCACCGATCAGTTCGCGGATGACATAGGGCATGCCGCCGGCTGCGGCGAAGGCGTTCACGTCGCCTGCGCCATTGGGATAGACGCTGGCAATCAGCGGTACGGCGCGGCTCAATTCGTCCATGTCGTCCCAATCGATCTGGATTCCGGCGGCACGGGCGATGGCAGGAAGGTGAATGACATGATTGGTCGATCCGCCCGTTGCCAGAAGCCCGGCAATGGCATTGACGATCGCCTTTTCATCCACACACAAGCCGAGCGGGCGATAATCGTCGCCGTTCCAACCGATCTGAGCAATGCGATGGACGGCGGCGCGGGTCAGTTCCTGGCGCAGCTTCAGGCCAGGCTGCACGAAGCTGGACCCCGGCATGTGCAGGCCCATCATCTCCATCATCATCTGGTTGGAGTTGGCGGTGCCATAGAACGTGCAAGTGCCCGGCGAATGATAGCTGGCGCTTTCGCTCTCGAGCAGCTCGTCGCGCCCGACCTTGCCCTCGGCATAGAGCTGGCGGATGCGAACCTTTTCCTTGTTGGGAAGACCGCTTGGCATCGGGCCGGCGGGGACGAGGATGGTGGGCAGGTGGCCGAAGCGCAACGAGCCGATCAGCAGGCCGGGCACGATCTTGTCACAGATGCCGAGCAGCAGCGCACCTTCGAACATGGCATGGCTGAGGCCGACGACCGCTGCCATCGCGATGTTGTCGCGGCTGAACAGCGACAGTTCCATCGAATCCTGCCCCTGCGTCACGCCGTCGCACATCGCCGGCACGCCGCCTGCGACCTGCGCAGTCGCGCCGACCTCGCGGGCGAAGATCTTGATCTGCTCGGGGTAGCGGCCATAGGGCTGATGCGCCGAGAGCATGTCGTTGTAAGCGGTGACGATGCCGATGTTCATCGCCTTGCCGCTCTTGATAAGGGTCTTGTCCTCACCCGATGCGGCAAAGCCATGGGCGAGGTTTCCGCACGAGAGCTGCGGGCGGTTGAGACCTTTCTCGCGCGAGCGTTCGATCAGATCAAGATAGGCGGCACGCGTCGGCCGCGAACGCTCGATGATGCGTTGGGTGACGCGCTCGACAATCGGATTCAAGGGCATCATTCGCTCCAGTATATGGTCACGGGCGGGCCGTAGCCGCGCAGGAAATCGGTGACGGGATAACGCGCATCACCGCCAAGCGCTGCATCGAGCAGCGCCTTCTTCGAGGCACCCGTCACGACAAGGATGATCTCCCTTGTCGACTTCAGCGCCTTTTCATTGAGGGTAAACCGGTCGAAAGGCGCTTCGGGTGGTAGCGGGATCGGGGTGGTTGCGATCACTGCAGGACCAGGGCGGACATGCGCTGTCATCTCGGGAAACAGCGAAGCGACGTGGCCATCCTCGCCCATGCCGAGCCATACGAGATCGAAAGGAGCCACTGCTGCGCCTTCCTCGAGACGCTCGAACTTCGCACCGGATTGCCCAAGCGCCGCATGGATCTTGCCGAAGTTGCTGGCGGGGTGGTCGTCCGCAACCCTGCGATCGTCAGTAAGCGCAATGGTCACGCTCGCCCAATCGAGCGGGCGATCCTTGAGCAATGCCAGCACCTTGATCGGCGTGGACCCGCCGGTAAAGGCAATACGCTTCGTTCCCGATCCTGAAACCACGCGCGCAATATGTTCAGCCACTGCGGCAGCGTCACCGGGCTGTGCCCATTGTATGCTCGCCGGTACGCGATCAGTCATTCCAGCTTCTCCCGTCCCGCTCGGTCAGGGCGATGCCCGCATTGGGGCCCCATGACCCGGCGGCATAGGGCCGGGCTTCCATTTCGGAGTCAGCCCAAACCTTGCGGATGGCGTCGACCCATTTCCACTGCGCTTCCACCTCGTCGCGGCGGACGAACAGCGTCTGCTCGCCTTCGATCAGGTCGAGCAGCAACCGCTCATAGGCAATGCGGCGGCGCGCCTTGGCGAAGGCTGTGGTCAGCGACAGATCCAGATTGACCTCGCGCAGCACGATGCCGCCGCGGTCCAGCCCCGGCTCCTTGGCCATCACCTGCAGCCGCACATATTCCTCGGGCTGCAGACGGATCACCAGGCGGTTCGCGCGAATTCGTCCGCCGCGCTCGGCAAAGACGTTGTGCGGCACCTGCTTGAACTCGACGACGATCTCGCTGCGCCGCTCGGCCAGGCGCTTGCCGGTACGCAAATAGAACGGCACACCGGTCCAGCGCCAGTTGTCGACGTGCGCCTTGATCGCCACGAACGTCTCGGTATCCGAAGGCTCGCCCAGGTCTTCCTGATACCCGGCGACCGA
Source organism: Novosphingobium sp. B1 (assembly GCF_900176395.1). Taxonomy (GTDB): domain Bacteria; phylum Pseudomonadota; class Alphaproteobacteria; order Sphingomonadales; family Sphingomonadaceae; genus Novosphingobium. The sequence goes on from NZ_FWXL01000001.1 coordinate 383,140, forward strand.
AGCCCCCTTTACCGCGCCGGTGCGATATTGCCCGCGCACCATCTCCTCGGCCTTCACCGGGCGAAGCGCGCGCAGCACCTTGACCTTCTCGTCGCGGATCGAAGTGGCATCAAGGCTGGCGGGCGGCTCCATCGCGGTCAGCGCCAGCAATTGCAGCATGTGGTTCTGCACCATGTCGCGCAGCGCGCCGGTATCGTCGTAGAAGCCCTTGCGCCCTTCGAGGCCGACCGTCTCGCTGACCGTGATCTGCACATGATCGATGCCGCCTGCATTCCACAACGGTTCGAACATCATGTTGGCAAAGCGCAGTGCCATGAGGTTCTGGACCGTTTCCTTGCCGAGGTAATGGTCGATCCGGAAGATCTGTTCCTCGGCAAAGGCGCCGGCGACTGCGTCGTTTATCCGCGTCGACGATGCGAGGTCGTTGCCCAGCGGCTTTTCAAGCCCGATCCGCACGTTGGCATGGGCGAGACCTGCGCGCTTCAGGCCTTCGATGGTGGGCTCGAACAGGAACGGCGCCGTCGACAGGAAGATCGACAGGCCGCACGATGTATCGCCAAGCTTCTCCGCCAGTGCGCCAAAGCCATCGACGTTCGACGCATCGAGCGTCTGGTACTCCAGTCGCTCCAGGAAGCTTGCCAGCTTCTCCTCGTCGCGCCTGTCTTCGGGCAGGAATTCGGCAAGGGCAGCGCGGGCAAATTCGCGGAACTCGGCATCGTCATGCTCGGATCGCGCGGTGCCGACGATACGCAGGTCTGGCCGGATCAACCCGTCCTCGTGCAAGGCATAGAGCGAAGGCAGCAGCATGCGCCGCGAAAGGTCCCCGGTTGCGCCGAACAGCAGCAAGGCCGAGCAACTGGTTTCGATCATCGACGCAATTCTCCCTTGGGCAGTGCAATCCAGACGGCGCCTGCCTGATGGCGAACGCCCTAGACCCTTATGCGCCGCCGGGCATCACGCATATGTATGCCGGATAGCTATGCACGGAAGCGGCAATCGGGATTGTGCAACGCAACAGACCTGAGCGCAATCCCGCCCGGACCGCTACTTCCCCGGATGCAACCGGACGGCAAGGCCACCGCCGGGCGCCAGCCAGGCTGGCAGGACATCGCCCTTCTTCACCTTGAGCGTGGCGTAGGCGATGCGGTGCCGGGCCTCGGTTTCGTAGGTTGCGCCTTCGCCATCCTTCCACACCGTGGCGGTATAGGTCTTGCCCGGCTCGAGGAAGTCCAGGCTCAGCGAGACATCGCGGGCGGTGGCATCGTTGACGCCACCGACATACCAGTCCTGGCTGTTGCGGTCCTTGCGAGCGAAGATGGCATAATCGCCCACTTCGCCGGCAATCAGGTGACTTTCCGACCAGTCGGCCGGGACTTGCTTGATAAACGCCAGTTCCTTCGGGTGCGCTTCAAGGCTCTCGATGAAGTCCGCCGCCATCTGGATCGGCGAGTACAGCGCAAGATAGAGCCCAAGCTGCTTGGCAAGCGTAGAGGCGAGCGGAACCTTGTTCGCACCTTCGAGGCTCAGGATGCCGGGGGTGTAGTCCATCGGTCCGGACAGCATCCGGGTATAGACCAGCGTCGGTTCGTGATCCGGTCCGTTGGCGAACTGGCCCCAGGCATTGTATTCCATGCCGCGTGCGCCTTCACGGTCGATCCAGTTGGGATATGTGCGGCGCAGCCCCGTGTCCTTCACCGGCTCATGCGCGTTGACGACGATGCGATACTTCGCTGCCGTCTCGACGACCTTGAGGTGGTGCTCCACCTGCCTCTGCCCGTCGTGATATTCCATCTTGTACGTGTCGGGCGTGTCACCGGGGGCGAGGATGCCACCGGCATCGGCGACATAGCCGGTCTTCACGGCGCGGACGCCAAGCTTGTCATAAAGCTTCATCGCGTCTTCGAGCTGGGCTTCGTAGTTGGCGATATTGCCGCCGGTCTCATGATGCCCGATCAGCATGACGCCCTTCTTCGCGCCATACTTCGTCACCGCGTCGATATCGAAATCGGGCGTGGCCTGGGTATAGCTGAACTCCTTGCCGTTGCCGAACCAGGTGCCGTTCCAGCCCTTGTCCCAGCCTTCGACCAGCACGCCGCCGAAACCATGCTTTGCGGCAAAATCCATGTACTGCTTTGTCCGCGCAGTCGTGGCACCGTGCTTGGGACCTTCCGCCCACGACCAGTCGCCACGGATCATGCCCCACCAGATGCCGATGTACTTCATCGGCTTGAAGTACGAGACATCGCCGATCTTGTTCGGCTCGTTAAGGTTGAGCTCCAGGTCGTTCTCGACAATGCCCTTGGCGGTGTCGGCCACGCGCATCGTGCGCCACGGCGTGTTGAACGGCACCGCGCGCGTCACTTTCGGCCCGCTCGACGATGGCGCGAGTGTCGCACGGAAGGATGTGCTAGTCTGGCGCTTCAGCCACATGCCCGAGTAATCGACCAGCGCGGCTTCGTGGAACGACAGGTGGGTGCCATCGTCCAGTTTCATCGTGATGGGCGTATGCGCAGTGGACACCGCATCGATCGGGGTCTTCTGATAGACCTGCTCGTAACGGTTCCATTCGCCGCCGGGAATCCACCACGCAGTGCCATTCTGCGCGACGTTGAACTCGGTCAGCTCGTCGGCGATCTTCATCACCTTCATCGCCGATTGTTCAGGGATCTCGTAACGGAAGCCAAGCCCGTCATTGAACAGACGGAAGCGCACGTTCATCCGACGGCCTCCCCAGTCAGGGACCTGCTCGAACTTGACCAGCAATTCGTTGTGATTGTCGCTGACGTAGCGACGCTCGCCCCACGGCTGTTCCCAGGTTTCCTTGCCCGAGGCGGTCTCGCTGCCGATGATCTTCTGGCCACGCTGCATCGTCGGCCCGTCGCTGGTGATGAAGCCCAGCATCGAAGAGCCAAGCAACAGCTTGCCCTTGCGGGTCAGGCTGTAGAGCGGGTGGCCGTCGTTGTCGGTGGTGACTGAAAGAACCAGCGATCCATCGGGCGAGGAGGCCGTCACCGTCTCTGCCAGCGCAGGGGAAACGAAGGCGCACGAAAGGGTCAGCGCCAGCGGCGCTGCGACGTTCAGAAGGTTACGCATCAGATCCTCTCTTCGATCAGCAGCGCGCCGAACGGCGGCAACTGCCCCACAGTGGCGCCGTTTACCGACGCGAGTTCATTGCCATCCCGCACCAGACCTTGCGGCCAGACCACCGCAACGGAGGACAGGTTGAACATGCCTGCAATCGATTGGTCACCCGAATTGCGGCGGATGACAAGCAGGCATTCGTCTGCATGGAGAACTTCGAACGAACCAAGTCGCAGGGCAGCGTGCTCTCGGCGCAGGCGAAGCAACATGGTCGTCAGGTTGAGAAGCGATGCTGGGTCGGCCTCCTGCCGGTCGACAGCGCGCGAAAGATTGTCCTCGCCGACAGGAAGCCACGGTGCTCCCGAGGTGAAGCCCCCCTCGCCTGACTGCACCATCCACGGCATCGGGGTGCGCGCGCCATCGCGCGACAGGGTCAATGGCCAGTTGGCAATCGCCTCTGGGTCCTGAAGCAGCTCGAACGGAATCTCCACCTGGGTCAGACCCAGTTCCTCGCCCTGATAGACGATGATGTTGCCGCGAAGGGACGCGAAAAGCATGGCCTTGAGGCGGGCAAAGGCCTCGCGCTCATCCTGCTGGCACCAGCGGGACAAGGCACGCGGCGCGTCGTGGTTCTCGAAGGCCCAGCTTGGCCAGCCGATGCCCGGCGTATCGGGCCACTTGGCCACGGCCTGCTCGACGAACCTTGGCGTCAGCTTGTCGGCATAGAGGAAATCGAAGCCATAGGCGCTGTTGAGGTGATCCTCGCCGGCGGTGAAGGCCTTCATCTCGGTCTCGGCCAGGTCCCCGCCGACTTCGGCCACGGTGAAGACCGCACCGTATTCATCGCACAGCTTCCGGGCGCGCTGAATGAACTTCAGGATGTCGGGGTGTGACTGGTTGTAGATCTTCAACTGATAGTCGAACGGTCGCGTCTTGCGACGACCGTCATCGGGCGCCGGCGGATTGTCGCGCAGCGTCGGATCGTGCATCAGGAAGTTCAGAGCATCGAGGCGAAAACCGTCCACGCCGCGATCCAGCCAGAAACGCATTACGCCGAGCAGCGCTTCCTGCACATCCGGATTGTGCGCATTCACCTGTGGCTGGCTCGAAAGGAAGTTGTGCAGATAGTACTGCCGCCGCCGCGCATCCCACGTCCATGCCGGTCCGCCGAAGACCGACTGCCAGTTCGAAGGTGGCGAACCATCGGGCTTCGGGTCGGCCCAGACGTACCAATCGGCCTTGTCGTTCAGCTGGTCCTGCCGGCTTGCGGCAAACCACGGATGAAGATCAGAGGTGTGGGCATAGACCTGGTCGATCGTCACCTTAAGGCCGAGTTCGTGGGCCCGCTTCACCATCGCGTCGAAATCGTCGAGCGTCCCGAAGATTGGATCGACGTCGCAGTAGTCGGCAACATCGTAGCCGAAATCGCGCATGGGTGACTTGAAGAACGGCGATACCCAGATCGCATCAACGCCAAGACGCGCCACATGTTCGAGGCGCTGCGTTATGCCGGGCAGATCGCCGATGCCATCGCCGTTTGAATCGCAGAAGCTGCGCGGATAAATCTGATAGATCGCAGCGCCACGCCACCACGGCGCGTCGGCCTGGGGCTCGGGGCTGGCAAGAACGGCTTCTGAAGTCTTCATCGAACAGTGATTTCCGGGGAGGGAGCAACGCGGCAGACCATGCTGCCGAAGGCGGGTAGATTGACGGTTACGCTGCCAGGTGCGGAAACCTGCGCCGGGCATTGGCCATAAAGCGTCTCGAGGCTTGTGGCGGATGCACCGATCACGCTTCGCGTGGCGATCGGCTTGTCCGATGTGTTGAAGGCGATGAAGTATTCGCTACCGCTAACCGGATCGAAGCGGGAGACGGAAAACAATCCGGGCGCCTCCGAATACGTTCGCGTAACTTGCCGCCCCCGCGCAAGCGCCGGGTGATCCTTGCGAAGCTGGGCCAGGTTGGCGATCAGCTTGTAGAATGGGTGGGCAGGATCGAAGTTCGCCACCGCGGTCGATGCCGCAGTACCGAGCAGGCGGTTGTCGTTGTAGCTGGCAACCTCGCTGGCGAACATGTCCTCGCGCGCGTCCTGATCGTTGCCATCGCCAACAAAGCCCTGCTCGTCACCGGAATAGATAACCGGCGATCCCCGAAGGGTAAGAAGCATCACGTGGGCAAGTTCGACGCGCTGGGTCAGTTCCGCTTGCGAAATTCCCGGCATGTCCTTGGCGAGCAAGGTGGAGAACCGGCCCATGTCGTGGTTGCCAAGGAAGGTCGGCATTGCCAGCGCTGCCTCTTCACCACCCTGATAGAGCACGTCGCCATCGAAGGTGTCGGCCAGCACCTCGGTTCCCTTGCCCTGCCCCAGCACTGCGCGGACTCCACCCTGGAAGGCGAAATCGAGGACGGCAGGGTAACCGTCGCGGCGCGTGTAGCGGGCGATGGTGCCGGGATCCGACCCTTCGTGCGCCACTTCGCCAAAGATGGTGAAGTTCGGGATTTCGGCCTGCTTGGCCGTATCCAGCATGGCCGGTATGAACGCCTGCCAGAAGCCGGGGTCGACATGCTTGGCCGTATCGATGCGATATCCATCGATGCCGAACTGCTTGATCCAGTTGGCATAGATCTCGATCATTCCGGCACGCACGCGCGGATGTTCTGTGAACAGGTCGTCGAGGCCCGCGAAGTCGCCGAAGCGGCTGTTCTCGCCGCGAAACGTGCTGTCGCCGCGATTGTGGTAGAAGATCGGATCGTTGAGCCAGTCGGGGACCTTCACGTGCGCTTCGGCTGGCGGGACGAACGGTTCGTACGCCGCGCCGGGATCGGTGAGCTTCGCGAAGTTCGCCTCGCTGGAATCCTCGTCGCCCGAAAAGCCGTGATTGATCGGCTTTCCGTTCAGGCCGCCCTTGCGCGAATAGGGCCAGTTCGCCTTGTCGCGGTAGGTGTGTTGGCCACCCTTGTACTGGATGACGTCTGCCGTGTGGTTGGCGATGATGTCCATGTAGACCTTCATCCCCCGCGCATGCGCCGCATCGACAAGCGCCTTGAACTCGGCATTGGTTCCGAAATGCGGATCGACGCGGGTGAAGTCTGTGACCCAGTAGCCGTGGTACCCCGCGCTCTCCAGCCCCGGCCCGCCCTGCACCGGCTTGTTCCTGAACACCGGCGCAACCCAGATTGCAGTCGCGCCGAGGCCCTGCAGATAGTCGAGCCGGGCCGTCAGCCCTTTCAGGTCGCCGCCGTGGTAGAAACCCTTGGAAGCAGGATCAAACCCGGTCTTGTAGCGGTCACCCTTCAACCCGCCCCGGTCGTTTGACTTGTCGCCGTTCTCGAAGCGGTCGGGCAGCAGGAAGTAGATCGTTTCCCCGGCTGCCGGTCGCGCGCGGACCTCGGCCAGTGGGACATCTGCCAGCGCTGTCTGCGCTAGCAAAAGAGCAGGCAGGGCAAGGGCGAAAAGCTTAGGCATTGGCCGTTACCTTCCCACAAACGTGCGCCACATATTCGGCATGGGAGGGCATTCGGGCAACATCCTTTGCATAGGCACTGCGCACTGTTTCGAGAAACGCGGAGAGACTTTCTGGCGACACCTGATCGGCCATGGGGTGCCAGCGTTCGGGCATGATGCCTTGGCCGATCATTACCTGAACCCAGCCCGGTACGTCGAACAGTTCGTCATGCTCGCGAACGATGCGCCCGGACGCCCTGAACATGGCCAGACGCTGCGCCAACCCTGCCGGGACCTCCCCTGCACCTACCATCGACCTCAAGCCGTCCCAGAACGGCTCGCCATGCCTGCCGTTGGCCACATAATGGAGGATCACGAAGTCACGGATGCGCTCGATCTCGAAGGTTGCCAGGCGGTTGTAGCCATCGCGATCGGCATCCTGCACCGGCCCGTTGGGCAGGAAATCGATCAGGCGGCTGATCGCGGTCTGGATCAGGTGGATCGAGGTCGATTCCAGCGGCTCGATGAATCCGGACGACAGTCCGACGGCAACGACGTTGCGCTCCCAGAACCGTTCGCGCCGACCGGCCTTGAAGCGGATGGTGCGCGGCTCGGCCAGTTGTTCGCCGTCAAGCCGGGCGATCAGCCGCGCAGTGGCTTCATCCTCGCTCATCAGGTCGGAGCAAAAGACGTGACCGTTGCCGGTGCGGTGCTGAAGCGGAATTCGCCAGCACCAGCCCGCCGGCTGTGCGATGGAGCGGGTATAGGGCACGAGCGGCTCGGCCCGGGTGCAGGGCACCGCTACGGCGCGGTCACATTGCAGCCACTGGCTCCAGTCGACATAATCGACGCCCATTTCCTGCCCGAGCAAGAGACTGCGGAAGCCCGAGCAGTCGACGAAAAGATCGCCTTCGACAACGTCGCCACGGTCGAGGCGCAGCGCCGCAAGATCGCCATTCTGCGGATCGCGGTCAAATCCGACGATGCGGCCTTCGACCCGCCTCACCCCGCAGCCCTCGGCGTAGCGGCGCAGGAAAGCGGCGTAGAGAGAGGCGTCGAAGTGATAGGCATAAGGCATGGGCGGCAAGGCGCTACCCTGTGGCCTTTCGATATGCGCGAACTTGTCGGCCTCGCAGGCAACCGCGTTGAGAACGTAATCGCCAAGCGGACCGGCCATGCCTTCCGCCCGTCCGCGCAGCCAGTAATGGTGAAACGGAAGAACGCCAAGGCTGCGCCCGGTCAGGCCGAACCCGTGGATGTAGCGCTCGTCAAAGCCGCCCCAGCCTTCGAAGGCGATGCCGAGCTTCCAGGTGCCGTGCGTCTCGCGCAGGAACTGCGCCTCGTCTATGCCCAGCATCTGGTTGAACAGGCGCACCATCGGAATGGTCGCCTCGCCCACACCGACCGTACCGATCTCTTCGGACTCGACGAGCGTGACCTGCCAGTGCGGCGCGGCCAGGCGACCAAGCGCGGCCGCGGTCATCCAACCGGCGGTTCCGCCGCCTGCTATGACGATCCTGCGCTGATGTAAGGCCGGCAACGTATCTCTCCCGCAGCGAATTCTCATCAGAGTGCCTTCTGCGGGCACATTATTGCAACAGAATGGAGGGGGCGGTGATGAGGCCGCCCCCTCCGGAGGGATCAGAACTTGTAGTTGAAGCCGGCCATGAAGCGGCGGCCGTAGGTCTGGTAGTTGCGGATCTGCATCGGCGCGCCATTGTCGACCGAGACAAACGGTTCGTCAGTCAGGTTCTGGCCCTGCAGGAACAGCGACAGGCCGTTGAGCGAGCTGCCCGGCTGGAAGTCATAGCCGATCTGGGCATCAACGATGGTTTCCTTCAGTGCGCGGCGCAGTTCACGCTCGCCGCCGAAGCCGACGAAGATACCCTGGAACGACGAGCGGTAACGCGCCGATGCGCGGGCGTTGAAGCCGGACTTTTCGAAGAACAGCGTACCCGAGGCGACCCAGCGCGAGTAGTCCGGAAGGTCCATCGAGTCCGCGTTCGGGCCCGGCTTGATCGAGGTCTTGGTGTAGCCCACGCCGCCGGTGAAGCCGAAGCCCGAAAGCGCCGGGGTCACCACATCGAACGGAAGCGTGCCTGCCAGTTCGATACCGTAGAGCTTGCCGCCCGAACCATTGACCGCCGTGTTGATCGTGCCGACGTAGTTGGTGATCGGCACCGGCGCCACGATCGGCAGACCCGAGTAGTCGTAGGGCACGACATCCTTGTAGATGTAGTTGTCGAGCTTCTTGTAGAACATCTGCACGCCGAGGTAGCCCTTGCCACCGAAGTACTTTTCGATGTTCAGGTCTGCCGCCCAGGCACGATAGGGCTTGAGCTGCGGGTTGCCGCCGCTGCCCGAGATCACGCCGCTGGCGACGTTGTAGCCATAATCGATGCTGACCTTCATGTCCTCGAAGCGCGGACGCTGGATTTCGCGGGCTGCGGCAACGCGCACCACCCAGTCACCGGGGATGCGGAAGTTGAGGTTCATGCTGGGCAGGATGTCCCAGTAGCGATCCCCGCGCACCACCGGCACGAGGCTGGCGGCTGCGAGATTCTGGAAGCCGCGCGACTTCTGCTCGGTGTTCTGGGCAAGAACGCCGATGTTGCCGTCCATCTCGACCGCGCCGAAGGTCGCCTTGAGATCACCCTTGAGGTAGATCGACATCACGCGCTCGGTGACCGAATAGGCCTTGGCCGGAACGTCCTTCGAGGCATTGAGCGTCTTCACGTAGACGCCATCTTCAAGCAGCTTGAAGGGATCGTAGCCGATGATCGGACCGGCACCGATGAACGAAAGATCGGTCGCACCCGTGCGGTACTTTTCCGGAACGACAAGCGACTTGGCGCCGCCGGCGAGATTGAGGAAGTATTCTTCCGGCGTCTTGCCCTTCGTACGGTCGACGTATGCGGTGCCGATGGTCAGCTTCGACAGGAAGCTGTCTTCCAGCTCCTTGCCGACTTCGACCTGGAAGCTCTTGATCTCGTCATCGATGATGCGGTCGTTGTAGTAGCCTTCCTGCGAGCCCTTGGGCGCGCCACCACCCCAACCCAGCGGGTCGGTCAGAACGATCGAGTTGTAGTTGCCATAGTCGAGCGTGTTGCTGACGAACTTCGTGCCGGTGGGCCCGCTGACGAAGGTCAGGGTGTCGGTCGCGCCGACGCCCGCGCCAGGGCCGGTGCCTGCGTTGGTTTCAAGGCTCAGTTCGCTGCGATCGGTCTTCGAATAGCCGAAGTCGAACGAGGCCGACCAGCCATCATCACCTGCCCAAGCCGCATTGAAGCCGCCCGAGAAGATGTCGGAGTTGCGCTGGTAGCCATGATTGTTGACCACAGCTTCGACGCCCGAGAACGTACCCTTGGTGATCAGGTTGCCCGAGGATTCGATCCCGGTGGGCGAAAGCGTCGCGCCGCTCCAGGCCAGCGGGAATTCGACGCCGCGCTTGACCTGACGATCCTTGAAGTTGCCGTAGAAGGCATCGACGGTCAGGGTCAGTTCGTCGACGGGCTTGAACTGGACAGTGCCCTGAACGCCAAGCCGCTTAAGCTGGGTCGAGACGCCGAACGGCTTCATGCCGCCGATGATCTTGGTGTTATTCGGGCCATCGGCATAACCCCAGGCTTCGAACTCCTGCGCCTGGTAGGGCTCGTCGGTGTAGGCAGCCGAAAGCGCGACGCCGAGACGGTCTTCCATGAACTGGCCGACGTAGGTTGCCGTGGCGCGGTAGCCGAACTCGTTGCTGTCCTTGTTGACCTTGCCCAGATCGGTGTAGGTACCGCGACCGCCGAACGAGAGCAGGCTCTTGCCGAATTCGAGCGGACGGATGGTCTTGATGTCGACGGTGCCGACGAGGCCTTGGTGCACGAGGTTTGCCTGCGGCGCCTTGTACACATCCACGCGGCTGACGATTTCCGAGGGGAACTGGTCGAATTCGACGTTGCGCTGTTCGCCCGTCGAGGTCTGCGGACGGCCGTTCAGCGTGGTCGATGAAAGATCGGCGCTCGAACCGCGAATGGCGATCGAGTTGGCACGGCCGAACAGGCGCTGCGTGGTGAGGCCCGGAAGGCGGGCAATGGATTCACCGATCGATGCGTCAGGCAGGCGTCCGATATCTTCGGCCGAAACCGATTCCACGATCACCGGCGACGTCTTCTTGACGTTCACGGCGGTTGCGAGCGCAGCGCGGAAGCCGGTGACGACAATCGCCTGTTCTTCGCCCGCAGGGGCTTCTTCGGTAGCCTGCGGCTGTGCTGCAGCGTCCTGGGCCAACGCCGGCGTTGCGCCCAGCGCGGCAGTCATTGCGACGAGCGAAACGCCCGCAGCAGCGGTGAATGTGCGAATTGCCATGTTGAGTATCACTCCCCCAGACCGGAGATGTTCCGGCCCTGAACCTTGATTGCGAATACGACGGGGCCGCTGACCCGGCCTTCCGTTCAAAATGGTTTTAAGGGAGCAATGAAGATTGGCGAATATGGCATACGTATACTATGCATAACTCGTTGCACGCGTTACGATCCTGCCAGCCCGCACGGAAGCCGCCAGAAGGTGTGGAAATCCCGACTTTGCCGGTGTTTGGAATGCTGATGGGCGAGGCCTGGCGCAGCGCGTTGCGTGGAGCGGAAATCGCGCATAAACTCTCATTGGGCCGACCAAGGGAGCACACCTGGCGGCGGGAGAGACAGGATCATGGGGCGCAAGCCATCCAACAAGCCAACCAGTTTCGACATTGCCTATCTCGCCGGGGTATCGCAGCCGACCGTGAGCCGGGCATTGCGTGGAAGCAAGTCGGTCAGCCTTGCGACGCGGCAGAAGATCGAAGCGATCGCGCGGCAGTTGAACTACACGGTCGACAAGAATGCGTCTTCGCTGCGTTCGCAACGATCGAATACGCTGGCGCTGCTCTTCTTCGAAGATCCGACGCCTGATGAATCCAACATAAATCCCTTCTTTCTGGCCATGCTTGGCTCGATTACCCGCCACTGCGCCAATCGAGGGCTCGATCTGCTGATCTCGTTTCAGAAACTGGATGATGACTGGCACAAGCGCTATCAGGACAGCCACCGCGCCGACGGGCTGATCCTGTTGGGCTATGGTGACTACACTGCCTACGAGCCTCGTCTACGCCAGTTGATCCGATCCGGTACCCATTTCGTGCGCTGGGGGTCGGTCGATGATGGCACCATCGGGACAACGGTCGGCTCGGACAACTTTGGCGCAGGCCGTCTGGCCGGAGAGCATCTGCTGGCGCGCGGGCGGCGGAATATCGCATTCCTGGGCCAAGCGGATCCGCATTACCCGGAATTCCAGCAGCGTCATGCCGGACTGATGAAAGCGATCGCGACCGCCGGCCTGGTCGCCGATCGCGATCTCGTGGTCGACGCGACGTCATCGGAGGAGATCGGATACAATGCGGGGCGAACCCTGCTGGCCCGCGGCAAGCCGTTCGATGCGATATTTGCGGCGAGTGATCTGATCGCGATCGGAGCGATGCGTGCGCTGTCCGAAGCCGGCATTTCCTCGCCGGGAGATGTCGCGATCGTCGGATTTGACGACATTCCCGCCGCATCGTTGACCAATCCCCCCCTGACGACGCTGATGCAGGATATCAGGCTCGCCGGAGAGGCGCTGGTAGAGAGCGTGATTGCGCAGATCGAGGGCCGCCCTGCAACCACCCGCGTGCTCCCTGCCCGGCTCGTCGTGCGCGCAAGTACTGGTGGATGACGAGCTGGCAGCCGATGCATGTGTTTGGTATTCGTATGCGCATCGATTGCAGCAGAGGCCTGTTTCTGCGAGTTCGAACGCCGTAACGACGCTCGGCAAGGCAAGCGCCTGCCATCAACCAGCGCATAAGCGTCGGCAGGCGGGAGCCAGGATGAATACCTCGACACCATTCACGGCACGCGAGAAGCCACCGCAGTCCTTTGGCGGTCTGTGGAACATCAGTTTCGGCTACTTCGGCATCCAGATCGCGTTTGCCCTGCAGAATGCCAATGTCAGCCGCATATTCCAATCGCTGGGAAGCGCCGTCGACGATCTGGCCTTCCTGTGGATCGCCGGACCGGTGACCGGGCTCATCGTGCAGCCGTTGATCGGTTATCATTCGGACCGGACCTGGAGCCGCTTCGGCCGCAGGCGTCCCTACTTTCTCGCCGGCGCAGTGCTGGCAGCTCTCGCCCTCGTCGGCTTGCCCAACACCGGCCTGCTCCTGATCGCTGCTGCGTTTCTGTGGTTGCTGGACGCCTCGCTCAACGTCGCGATGGAGCCGTTCCGGGCGTTTGCCGGCGACATGACGTCAGAACGCCAGCGGGCGCAGGCTTTTGCCTTCCAAACGTGCTTCATCGGCGCAGGCGCGGTCGTCGGCAGTCTGGCACCCGCCCTGTTCAACTGGCTGGGCATAGCCAACACCGCGCCCGAAGGCGTCATTCCGGCATCGGTGCGCTACAGCTTCTACCTGGGAGCGGTCGCCATGCTGTTGAGCGTGGGGTGGACGGTTTTTAGTGTGAAGGAATATTCACCGGCTGAAATGGCGGCGTTCGAAGGAGTTGCCGAGGACTCCGGGGCAGAGGCGCACGAGCCGCTTGTCTATCCGCGCAGCGGCCCGATCTGGGTGGTCGTCGGCGTGATCCTGCTGGGGCTTGTGGCGATGCTTGGTCTCGACAAGCAACTGTATGTGCTGGGCGGCGGGATTTCCGTATTTGGACTGATGCAGATCGGCGTGAGGGCGACCACGGCACGCGGTGCCCTCGCCCATATCGTCAGCGACCTTGCCCAGATGCCGCCTCAGATGCGGCAGCTTGCCGTGGCGCAGTTCTTCACGTGGATCGGCTTCTTCATCGTCTGGATCTACACGACGCCTGTCGTGACGGCGCAGGCGTTCGGTGCGCGCGACACCACAAGCCAGGCATTCAACGCCGGGGCAGACTGGGTCGGCGTGATGTTCGCATTCTACAATGGGGTCGCCGCCGTGGCCGCATTTCTGCTGCCCGCTCTCTCGAGGCGCGTGGGCAATGCGGCCACGCATGCCGTAGCCTTGCTGTGCGGTGCTGCCGGCTTTGTCGGCATCCTGCTGATCCGGGACCCGATGCTGCTGCTTCTGCCGATGGTCGGCATGGGTGTGGCCTGGGCGTCGGTTCTCTCGATGCCCTACGTCATCCTGACCCGCGTCCTGCCGCCACGCAAATTCGGCATCTACATCGGAATCTTCAACTTCTTCATCGTGATACCGCAATTGGTCGTCGCCACGCTGATGGGCGGGGTGATGCGCAGCTTCTTCCCTGGCGAGCCACGGTGGACCATGCTGGTTGCGGCGCTGATGATGGCGGCAGCGGCTGGCGCGATGATGCTGGTCAAGGAAAACACGGAAGGGACGGTCGCATGAGCGGGCAGGGTCTGATCGGCGCGGTCGAAGCAGGTGGAACGAAGTTCGTCCTTGCCGTTTCCACGCAACAGGGCGAGATCATGGCCCGCACGCGCATGCCGACCAATACGCCTGCAGAAACGTGGCCAGCCATGCGTGCCTTCTTCGCGGAGGCAAGTGCGCAGCATGGGCCAATCGCTGCATTCGGAGTGGCGAGCTTCGGGCCGATCGATATCGATCCGGCTTCGCCAGCCTATGGCACATTTACGACCACGCCCAAGCCGGGCTGGTCCGGCGCGCGGTTTCAGGACGTGCTGGCCGGGTTCGGCGCGCCGATAAAGGTCGACACCGATGTAAACGGCGCAGCGATCGGTGAGTGGATGGCAGGTGCCGGGCAAGGTTGCCGCACTTTGGCCTACACCACTATCGGCACCGGGGTCGGCACCGGCGTGGTCCGGGATGGGCAGTCGCTGATGGGCATATCGCATTTCGAGAGCGGCCATATCGCCACGCCGCGTGACCCTTCTGTCGATCCTTTCACGGGAATCTGCCCCTATCATGGCGACTGTCTCGAGGGGCTATCCTGCGGACCTGCGATTGAACGGCGCTGGGGCACCAGCCTTGACCAGCTGGGGTCGGAACACGTCGCCATCATTGCAGGCTATATCGCGCATCTCGCCAGCACACTGGTGCTGCTGCATATGCCTGATCGCCTGATCTTTGGCGGGGGAGTGATGAAGGCTCCGGGGCTGGTCGAAGCGGTCCGTGAAGCGACCGCAGCGAAGCTCAACGGCTATGTGCAGCACCCACGCCTTGACGCAGGGCTTGAGCGTTACATCGTGACGCCCGGCCTTGGCGATGATGCCGGGATCACGGGTGCAATCGAACTTGGTCGTCAGGCTTTGCTGGCGAGATAAAGCGCATCGAGGCGGCCTTCGCCGCGTATCGCCCACGCTTCTCCCTGCAGCCGATGCTGCAGGGTAAGGCAGGCAGTGCCGCCCCCGGCGATGACTTCGATGCTGCCGCTGTCGAGCCAGATGCTTACCGGTGCATCGACGCCTACCGCCATCGTCGAGGTGCGGTCCAATTGCGGCGTTACCGGATCGCGCCTGTCAACCTGGAACTGCCCCGCCCTCAGCGAGCAGGAAAGGTTGCGACCAGCGTCGTCGCAGATCGCGAAGTGACAGGTGTCGCCCGCGCGGACGGAAAGCAAGGCGCTTGCAGCAAGCGGACGCGGGCCCTGCCCCAGCGACATGGCCTCAGGATTGCCAAAAAGGGCACGGCAGGTGGGCTCGATTTCCTGAACCAGCAGAAACCCGTCGCCCGCCATGCGCAGCGAAAGCCGACGCGGCAGGCTCATCGCGCCGCGCCATCCCTGCCGCGGCAGATGCTTTTGCACCGCATGATTGCCCATCCAACCGAGCCACGCCGGGCGCCCTGACCGGTCACGCGGGTCGTTCCATCCGATCGCGGCATAGAACTCATCGCCATGATCGGCCAATTGCCAAGCCGTCTGCGGTTCGAAGCGTTCACCATCGAAGGTTCCGACGCGATAAAGCGCGCCTGATCCGGGAGCGCCTGACAGGACATCGACCTTGAACAGCCAGCGCGTTTCGCCACTGCCCTCCACGGGAAGTTCAACCAGGTACGGGCATTCCCACAGATGACCGGGGGCGTCGTCTGTCGGGATTTCGGACAACTCGGCCCATGCCTTGAGGTCAGTTGACGCATAGAGCAGTGCCCGATTTTCGTCTGACAGGACAACGACCATGATCCAGCGGCGTGAAGGTTCGTGCCAGAACACGTTGGGATCGCGAAAGTCTGCCATGGTGCGGTCGAGCACCGGATTGCCAGGGTGTTTGACGAAGGTGCGGCCGCGATCATTGCTGGCCGCGATGCATTGGAACTGGTGGGCGCGGTCGGTCCGGGCACCGGTATAGATCGCCACCATCGCATCGTTGCCGAAACCTGCGCTGCCAACGTGATCGATGACGGCCGACCCGGAAAAGATCATCGTCTGATCTTCTTCCGCCAGCGCGACTGGCATTTCCTGCCAGTGCGCAAGATCGGGAGAGACTGCATGGCCCCATGACATGTGGCACCAGTCTTCACCGAAGGGATTGTACTGGTAGAACATGTGCCATTCGCCGTCCTGCCAGACGAGGCCATTGGGATCGCTCAGCCAGTTGGCAGTGGGGGCATAGTGGTAACGAGGGCGCATGTCAGGCTTTCGGGGGCATGGCAGGAATGACGTCGAACGCGATGGTCATCCTTTCACCATCACTGAACGGAACGGTGCCGTGCCACATGGTTGACGGGAACAGCGCAAGCCTTCCGGGCATGGGAGCAATTGCGCCATAAGGGGCGAGGGGCAGGCCGAGTTCGGGTGGCGGACTCCCGAACTGCAGATGTCCGGCAGGCGGTGGCCCCAGAGCTTGCCCTTCGGGCACGGTCACGTAGAGGGCCGAGCTGATCCAGCCCATGGGATGGGTGTGCATGGCGTGAAAGCCGCCGGGACGAAGCCGCACCGACCAGCTGCCCGCAAAAAGGAACCGGCCCCGCGGTGCAGCAAGCAAAGGATGTTGCGGATCGGCAGGCGGCAGTTCTGCGATGTAATGCGTGACCGCCGCTTCGATCTTCGTGCGCACCGATGCAATCACGGGATCAAGGCGGAGAAGCAGGGGGCGTTCGGTCTGCGTGCCGCCCCGGACGGATTGCTCGTGCCACGGCTCGCGCATCGTGTGAAGGCGGCGCAGGGTGTCGGCAAGCGCTGCAAGTTCTGTCTGCGAGAACGTGAGATCGAAGGAGCGTACGTCACGCATACCGGCGTCGAGCCAGTCGGCGCGGGGATCATGCAGCAGGCGCAAGGAAAGCGACAGGTAGGACCAGAACGCGCGCATAGCCGGTGTGCCGACATGCCGAAGGCAAACATCACGCGCTCGCTCCACCTGGTTCGTGCGCAGGAAGTGGCGGACACGGGCGAGGTCAAGGCCGACATCCTGCACTTGTTCGACCGTATCGAACAGCGCCGGATCGTCGGCTGAGTGGCCGCTTTCGCTGGCAATGAAGAGCTTGCCGAGCAGCGAGGCCTGTCTTTCACCAAGGGCGGCCTCCGCATCCGCTAGGACCTTGCGAGCCACGTCCCATTTACGTGCCGTGGCAAGGATATGAAACCATGCCATGCGCAGGCCGAAGTTTGCAGGTTCGCGCTCGATCGCGGAAGAAAAGCTGCGCGCGAAGTCAGCGTCTCCCGCCGTTGCGCGCAGCCCGCAAAGTGTGCGATGCCCATCGATCCAAGCCGGGTTTTGGGCGAGGACCGCCTCGAGAAGCGCTTCAGCCTCTCCCTGCCTGCCTTCTGCTGCAAGCGCGCTTGCACGACTGCGCTGCAGATCGACCCGCAGCGGTTGCAGGCGCGCAGCATCGGCATAAAGTTCTGCAGCATCGAGACCCGCCTCGAACGAGATTTGTGCAAGCCCGAGCGCGACATTCGGATCTGCGGGCGCTGCCTTGGCTGCGAGCAGTATCGCATCGAGTGCGCCACCAAGATCCTGCACCTCGCGCAAGGAGATGGCGCGTTGAAGCAGGGCTTGCGCTTCGTTCATGCGGCGCAGTTGGCTCTGATGAACTGCTCGTGCGCTGGTTGCTGCAAAGCTGCATGGTGCATCGCCGCGCGCAGCTTGCTCAGCCACTCGCGGCCGTCGATCCCGCGATAGTCGGCGAGCGGATCGGTACGCTCAGGGATGTTGCCCTGTCCGACATGCACCGCCAGCCACGAAGGCGCGCCGAACAGGTCGGCATCACGCTGCACAAGGCGGCCGTAGCGGCGGAAATGCTCGATCTTCATCAATAGCGTATCGGGAATGTCCATCGCCGCGCAGTAGCGCCACAGTTCTGCATCGTCGCGGGTGGTGAGCTTGTAGTGCAGGATAAGGAAATCGCGGATCCGCTCGTACTCGTTGATGGCGATGCGGTTGTATTCGTCAATCACGATCGGATCGAAGGTGCGGTCGGGAAACAGCGCGAGCAGCTTCGAGATTCCGGCCTGGATCAGGTGGATCGATGTCGACTCCAGCGGCTCCATGAATCCGCTGGAGAGGCCGATCGCGATCACGTTCTTCTCCCAAAACGTTTTTCGCCGCCCAGTCACGAAACGCAGTGGACGAGGGTCAGCCAAGGCCTTGCCATCGAGGCGCGACAGCAGTTTTTCCGCTGCCTCATCCTCGGACAGGAACTGGCTGCAGAAGACATAACCGTTGCCGGTGCGATGCTGCAGCGGGATACGCCACTGCCAGCCCGCCTCACGTGCAGTGGACCGGGTATACGGTGTCAACGGCCCGGCGTTCTCGCAGGGCACGGCCATGGCGCGATCACACGGGAGCCAGTGAGTCCAGTCTTCGTAGCCCGCTTTCAGCGCACCTTCGATCAGGAGACCGCGGAAGCCCGAGCAATCGATGAAAAGCTCGGCCTCGACAGCGCGACCATCTTCCAGCGTCACGCCAGTCACGAAGCCGGTCTGGGCGTCCTGCTCAACACTGGCGACCTTGCCCTCCATGCGCGTAACGCCCTTGGCTTCGGAGTATTCGCGCAGAAACCTTGCGTAGAGCCCCGCGTCGAAATGATAGGCGTAATCGTAAGTGGAAAGGACATTGCGCTGGTCGGGCATCGGTGGCGCAAAGCGGTTCTCCTTCGCCAGCGCCCAGGCCATCGAATGCTCATCGAGAGGGGCTGTCTCGCCCCCTTCGCGGGCGCGGAGCCAATAGTGGTGCAGGTTGACGATATCGAACGCCCGTCCGTGCGGACCGAACGGATGGAAGTAGCTGTTTCCGAGGCTGCCCCAGTCGACGAACTCGATACCGAGCTTGAACGAACCCTTTGTCTTGCGGACGAAGTCGCGCTCGTCGATCTGCAGGGTCTCGTTGAAGGTGCGGATCGGCGGAATCGTCGCTTCGCCCACTCCCACTGTGCCGATCTCATCGGATTCGACCAGCGTGATGCGACAATTGTGCCGCAGCGCCTGTGCCAGTGCGGCAGCGGTCATCCAGCCTGCGGTGCCCCCGCCGATCACGGCGACCGAGCGGATCATCAGGCCCGAATCGTTCATGCCTCATTGCCCATGCGGTAGTGCCTCTCCTTGGCGTCCCCTCGCCCCTTATCACCAATCGCTCTTGCGGCGATATTGGAACGGAAGGGCGAGACGCCAAATGCGCCCCGCCCCTCCCTCAATGCGACCCGATATGTCGGGAGGAAGCATCTGGCCCTCCTCCCGCCAGCATCAGAAGTTGTAGCGGACCGAGGCCGAGACCGTGCGACCCAGCGCCGGTGCCCCGCCGATCACGACCGGGTTGGCAGTCGGGTCGGCAATGCCGCCGTTGCCGCGCAGGTCGAAGGTGTCGAACACGTTGTAGACCTGCAGGCCGAGTTCGAGATTCTTCATCGGGTAGACGCGCAGCGACGGGTTGAAGATCGCCTTGCCCGGATATTCGAAGCCACCATCATCGATCGCGCTTGTCTGGCCGGTCATGGCGATACCGAGAGTGGCAATGTCGCCGAGATCATAGTTGGCAGACGCCGTATAGATCAGGTCAGGCAGGTTGGGCGAGCGGGTGTACGCCGTTGTCCCTGCCGACTGGCGCTTCGCCTTCGAGTACGTCGCGTTGCCGACGAAGCTGAAGCCACCGTTGCGATAGGTTGCGAAGAATTCCGCGCCGGTCGACTTGAACTTGGCGTCGATCACGCAGCCGCCCGAACCGCCGGGGCAGCGAGTGGCAGACAACTCATAGGTCGACTGCTTGAAGTTGCCCTTGAGCAGCGTCATTTCCATGGTGAATTGGCCACCAAGCAGATCGCCCCGGCTCTTGATGCCGAGTTCGTGCTGGGTAACGAAGTCCACCGAAGGCGTCACGCCGTCTGCCGAGCAGCCATTCTTGCCGATATCGCTTGCCCGGCACAGCGCGCCGTCGTTGCGGATCTTGCCGCCCAGCGTCTGACGGTCGCTGTTGAAGCGGCCACCGCGCGACGTGCGGGCGAAGAGCGTCACGTTCGGCGTGACCTTGAACAGGCCGCCCACGGTCCACGAAGTGTAGCTACGCGTGTAGTTCAGGTTCTCGCGAACGCCATTGGCGGTGATCGCGGGGATGGTCACGCCATTGCTGTTGATCGGGAACTCCGACCCGCCACCGATGGCATAGCCGGTCGACTTGATGCGCTCAAAACGGACCGAGCCATCAAGCCCGAACTGGTCGTGGTCGAAGTCGAGCGAGAGATACGGCGCGGTGTTCGCATACGACAGGTCATAATCGCGAGCGCAGCATTCGCCCCAATTGTTGTTGTAACCCGAAGTGCCGGCCTGAGTCAGCTTGTTGCCCGCGCTGTCGAACAGGTCGAGCTGCGAGGGATTGTCGCCGTTCAACTCGCGCAGCGACTTGTTGACGTGCCAGTCCATCGCGATCTTCTGGTTCATGTAGAACAGACCGGCGCGGGTGGTCAGCTTGCCCGAGGCGACATCGAACTTGCCAGCCAGGGTCAGGTCGTTGGCAAAGCTGCCGATGTCGCGGATGTTGGTGCGGACGTTGACGTTGTTGTCGAGATAGCGGTCGGTGAACAGCTGCCCGGCCTTGGGTCCGCTGGCATAGCGGATGGCCGCGACGGTCTTGCCGTTGACTGTCGAGCCGAGCACCGTCGACGTCAGGGCAGTGTTGAGGAAAGGAGAAGCAAACGCGCCGCTCATGTTGGTGTAGCGCATGTTGTTGTCGACGGTGATGCCGCCGTCGAAGTCGTAGTGGAACTGGCCGCCGAAGGACTGCGCCTTGGTGGTGATCCCGTCCATCTTCACGCGCTCGAGGTTGCCCTCGCGATTGTAGATCAGGAAGTCCTGATTGTAGATCGAGTAGTTCGAGGAGTCCCGACCGTCGAAGCCCGGATAGGGGCGGATGTTCGTGACCTTCTTGCCGGTGATCGTGGCAAGTGCAGGAGCGCCGGTGTAGTTCGGCTCCTGCGTATCGGCCACCTTGAAGTTCAGACGGAAATAGCCGCGGCCTTCGTTGAATTCCTTCGTCAGGTTGCCCTTGATCTGGAACGAGTCCGAGACGGTATAGTCAGCCTTGAGCGGACCACGGCCGTTCTTCACATAACCACCGATGTGGAAGTACATCGTGTCGTTGATCGGACCGCCATAGCGGAAGTCAGCGCGGGTCTCGTCGTAGCCGAGGCCGCGATTGATCGAGACGAAGCCGCCTTCCTGCTTGCCGGTGTGGCTGATGTAGTTGATGACGGCGCCAGGTGCCTGCGAGGCGAAGGTGCCGGCCGAACCGCCGCGCACGCCTTCGATATTCTGCACCGAGCCATCAAAACGGGTCCAGTAGTCGTTGTTGCCGAACTGGATGTCGCCGAACAGCACGGTCGGCAGGCCGTCTTCCTGGATTTGCACGAAGGGCGAACCGCCCGTGGCAACCGGAAGACCGCGAACCGCGATGTTCGAGTTGCCGCCCGGACCGGCAGTGCCCGCGACCTGAATGCCCGGGATCGCACGGAACACTTCTGCTTCAGACGTCGGCCGAATGGCCTGGATCGTTTCCGAAGAGATCGAACTGACCGAAACAGCGCTGTTGAGCTGCGTCTTGTCGCGACCCGATGCGGTTACGACGATCGCGTCGAGACCGACGGCTTCGGGAGCTTCTTCGGCGGAATTGGCTTGCGGCGCGTCCTGGGCGGACACAGGCGCCGCCAAGGCTGCGGCGGCGAGCGCAACGACAGAGGCACACGCACGATAATTGAAATGCATCTTCAATACCCTCCCTGCTTGCTCCTGCGGTAACCGCAAGAATCATCTGAGTGTGGGATACGCATGCCTGCAATCGTTTGCAACCGAAATCTTGCAATCGATTTCAAAAACCCATGCGCAAGCTGACGCATTCCCAGTTTCGGAGATGCTGCCTTGGACTGGCGCTGTCTATACGGTTGACATCGGTTGCAAACGCGTCGCATCAAACGCGCCGGGAGCGATACGTCCGCATTCGCGTGCACGGCATCGCGCAGGATTACGAAACACAATGACTGACGTGAAAAAGCCGTCCAAAATCAAGAACATTGCGGAGCTTGCGCGCCTTGCTGGCGTTTCGGCCGGCACGGTTTCGCGCGCGCTCGCGGACAAGTCCCTGGTCAATAAGGAGACCAGAGAACGCATACAGGCGCTTGCCCGACAGCATGGGTTCAGGCCGAACCAGATGGCGCGTCGGCTAAGAACGCAGCAAACTGGTGTGATCGGCGTGGTGATACCGCTGGGTCATGAGCGTCGCCAGCATATCTCCGATCCCTTTTTCATGACGCTGTTCGGATATCTGGCGGACGAATTGACCGAAAGCGGTCATGACCTGATGCTCTCCCGGGTCATTCCGGGAGACGATGAATGGCTCGATCGCATCGTCGATTCCGGAATGCTGGATGGTGCGCTGGTCATCGGCCAGTCAGACCAGTTCGAAGCAATCGAACGTGTTGCGCGCGACTATCGCCCCCTGGTGGTTTGGGGGAGCTGCAGGGCAGGACAGGCCCAGTGCACGGTTGGGGTCGACAATGCCGCTGGCGGCAGGCTCGCTGCCGACAGGCTTCTGTCACGGGGCCGCCGCAAGCTCGCCTTCTTCGGTGATACTCGTGGTCCCGAAATCGCGGAACGCCTGCGCGGCGTGGAAGAGGCGATCAAAGCCGCCGGCCATGCTGCCTTGGCCGTGTTTCCCACCCATCTTGCAAGCGACGAGATGTCGGCACAGATCGGCAGTCATCTCGATGCACTGGGTGACGAGGTCGACGGTATAGTCTGCGCCTCGGACATCATCGCAATGACGACAATACGCCTGCTGCACGAACGAGGCATCATCGTGCCCGAACGGGTCGCCGTCACCGGATTCGATGACTTGCCCCTCGCAACCCGCATGGTGCCCCAATTGACGACGATCCGGCAGGATATCGCCGCCGGCGCCCGAGCCATGGTGGCAGCGTTGCACCGCCGGATTGCAGGCGAGGACGCGCCGTCAACCGTAATGCAACCACTGCTGGTCGAACGCGAAAGCGCCTGACTTCACGCAACGGTTACCCGATCGCCCGAGAATACCAGGGAGAAGCGCGGAGCGGGGGTTCCACCGAAATTGCTGCGCAAGAGTTCAGGGTGTCGCGATACGTCGCGGCCCTGCAGGCCCCAATAGTCCACGAAGCTCCACACCTCGCCCTTGCCCGTCACCCACCAGCTGTAGGACTGCTTCGGTTCATCCGCGGGATTGGCCGCAACGAGGCCACCTTCGTTCAGTGGGCGCCATGGACCAGTCATCGCATCGGCAACCATGCCGTACAATCCGTTTGGCCCCGCCGCTGCGCCAGGCGCGAAAGTGTGGGTCTGCGTTGACCAGAACAGGTAGTATCGACCGTCTCGAACAATTACGTGCGGGCGTTCAAGCTCGTTGTTCACGCCGACAGCTTCGATGATCACGTCTCCCAGCGTCCAGCGACCTTCATCAAGCACGGCTTGACCGATGATGCCGTTGAATGGGTCGTCCGACCATGCTGCACTGGCCGTGAATAGCAGGTGCGCCTTCCCGGTTGCCGGGTCGCGCAACCAGGCCGGGTCCCGGAACCCTTTGATCAGGCCCGGTGCGCCCTTGTCCTGTCTGTCCAGAACGTAGCGTTCGCCATCAGCTCTGACGACCTCCTCCGGCACTTGCCAGGCGGTCGGACCTTCTTCCGCAAGTTGGCCCATGCTGCAAAACAGCCGCTGCTCGAAAGTCAGTGCGCTTTCACCCCTTCGACCTGCGGCAGTGAAAAACTGCCGTATGGTGACACCATCGTCCATGAGTACGGCCGAGCCTGCCCACTCCCGGCTGCCTGGCGTGAAGCCTTCGGGGAAGGCGTTGCCGTGATCGCGCCAGCCATCGGTCCCATGCGACAGAAGCCTTATGCGGGCATGGCCATGACGTTCCACGGGATCTGCAAAGACCGGCGCAGAAAGGAAGAACCACCAGTGTCGCCCGACGTGCTCGACGGTGCGGCCATCCTCGTGCGCGAGCGGCCAACAATCCCACAAGTCGAGATGGTCGAACAACCGTTCAACATCTTCGCGGGCAATACGTGGTATCAATGGACCGTGACCATACTCAGCCGGCTCCCAGCGCGAAGTGGCAACAGATTGAATGGACGAGGAAATTTCGGGCATTCTGAGCTTTCTGCAACGGTATCAGGCGCGCTTGCGCATATGAAAAATGGTAACGGTTTCGGCCTTGCCCGGCGGCAACGGCAAACCTGCACGCGATAGCCAGCTCGCTGCGAATTGCCGGGGGCCTGTGCGCATCGCGTCGAAAAGGGGTGCGCTGTGCGCCGCATGGCCGCCTTCACCGCCAGCAATTCTAAGGAGCTGCACATCCCAATGGCCCGCGCTGCCGCAGAACGGCAGTATCAAGGGCTGTGGTCGACGATCAGCCGGCGGAGACGCGCGAATGACGAAAAGGAGAAGTTCGTCGGCATCCCCCAGGGCCTGCCAGACGATGTCATCCGCTCCCTGCCCAAACTGGACTTTGCCCCGGTGCAGGAGTGACCTCCACTGCTTGTGAAAGACAATCCAGTCAGCAAGTTCTGCACGCTCGCTCTCAGCAAGCGTCCTCGGGTCCATCTCGACACCGAGGTGCCCGGTCATCGCCATCGCCGCGCGAAAGCCCAGCGAGTGCCGCCGCCCAGTCGCGTGAGCTGGGCTTGCTGCCACGTGGGAGCCCATTACCTCGGGGGGCAGGAAGGCAAGGAAACCACGCTGAATGCTGATGCGGCTTACGGCGTCGATGTTGTCGCTCGTCCAGTAGCGATGGCAATAATCGGCCATGCCGGCATCGTTGCGACCGCCGCCACCTGCACATGCCTCGATCTCGACGTGCGGATGTGCAGCGCGCAGGCGACGCAAGAGATCGTACAGCCCCTGCACCTGTTGCGCTCCGCCGGCCGGGGCGAGATCGCGGTTGTGATCCCACTTGAGATAACCAATCGGAAGCTCGGTCAGCAACTTGTCCAGGCAAATGAACAAGTGCTCGCGCACATCGGTACGGCGCAGATCAAGCACCAGCTGATTGCGCGCGGTCGTTCTTGGCAAACCGCTTTCTGCCAGCACCCACTCCGGATGCGCGCGATGGAGATCGCTGTCCGGATTGATCATTTCAGGCTCGACCCAAAGGCCGAACTCCATACCCAGCGCATTGATCCGCTCTGCCAGCGGGCGCAGGCCATTGGGATATTTGCGAGGGTCTGCGGTCCAGTCTCCCAGCCCGGCGGTATCGTCATTGCGATTCCGGAACCAGCCGTCGTCAAGGATGAAGCGCTCTACGCCGATTGCACCTGCTGCCTCGGCAAGCGCGATGATCCGCCCCTCATCGTGATCGAAGTAGCACGCCTCCCACGAATTGAGATGAACCGGACGCGGACGCATGGTCCCGCCAGGCCATTGCAAGCGCAGCCTGACCGCTTCGTGGAATGCCCCAACCACGCCATTTCGGCCATTGTCGGACACGGCAACCAAAGCATCCGGCGAACGCCAGCTCTCGCTCGGCGCCAGGACGATTTCGCCCGGCTGAAGCACCGCTCCGGCATTGAGCGTCCAATAACCTTCGTCGTCGCGCTCGATGGTTATGTTGTTGTCGCCCGACCATGCGAGTTGCACGGCGCGAACGATGCCGCTGTGCCACGTTGCACCATCGTCGAGCACGTATACGCCGCCTGGCCCGCCGTGCCCGGACAAGCCTCGGCGTACTTCGCGCACCCAGCTCTGCTGCGGCATGGCCTCACGACATTCAACCAGCTCGGCATTGTGGCGGCCCCGCCAGGACACGATCTCTCGCGCGCTTGCCGACAAAGGCACAAGCACACTCGCCAACCAATCAACGGTGAATGGCTCTGAACCGACATTGTGCAATTGGTTGTGGCATACGTATGCCGAGCCGACCTTGCGGAAGGTTTGTTCTAGCTCGACGCCCGCCAGAGTATCGATCGCTCGGAAAATAACCCCTTCTTCAGCCTGTAGGACTTCAGTCGTTGCAAAGCGCAGCAGGACGCGCCGACCGGCACGGCTGATCCGGACCAGCTCGGGGCCAAACCACCCCAAGCCTGCCGTGGGTGCAGTGCAGAGTGGAACGTCATCGTCTAGCGAATAGGACGCGGGCGTCCGCGTGGCATCAAGCGAAGGCATATCGCTCACTGCGACAGCGAGTCCGAAATGGCGCCACGCCGGCAACTGGTCCGGGCGCTCCTCCCAGACCATGGAGCCACAACCAGCTTCAAGCAGGATGGTCGATGATGTCATGCTGGTTGGACCGAGGCAGGCGTTGCAACCACTCGGCCTTCGCGCACCCAGAGCACTGACAGTCCTGCCAACAGGAGGCAAACGCCGCAGAACATCAGCATGTTGCGCGGATCGCCCCCGAGCACCTGCTTGTAGGCATCAAATCCCAGAGTGATGAACCCGAGATCCAGGCTGCTCATCACGATTGCGAAGAGCAGCATTGGGATCACGATCATCATGTTGAAGATGCCCATGTAGACCCCAGTGCGATGGGGTGGGATCGAGTTGCTCAGGATGGCATAGGGATTTCCCATGATGCTTCCCCACGCGAGGCCGATGCCTATGGCGGGGACAAACAGTAGTGCCTTGTCCGTCACGTTGGGCAACAGCACCATGCCGATGCCTCCGGCAAACAGGCAGATAGCGTGGAGGGGGCCGGGGCCGATCCGCTTGACCAGCGGTACCATCGCAAATGCCGTGACAAAGGCGATCGCGTTGTAGAACGCAGCAATCTCACCATTGGTCAGGACAGCGGTGTGAAAGGAACTGCTGTGTGCGTCGGTCGTGCCATACACGGTGCGACTGATCGAGTAGACCGCATATGTCCAATAACCCGACATGCCGACCCATTGGAAAAGGCTCATCAGGCCGAGCTTGCGCATGGCCAAGGGCATATCGGCGATTGCACCGGCAATCTCGCGCAGGGTCGCCGCAGGCCCCTTTGGCAGCGTTCTGATATGAGTTATTTCCTGCTGGCTCAATGGCAGCTCGGGCACCCTCAATACCGACCAGAGTATGGTGCCGAGCGAAAGAGCCGCGCCGACCATGAAAACAACCCGGACCGTGTAGGGAATTCCATGATCGTCGACCCAGTCCTGGTTCATGCCAAGGCCAACGAGGATAGAGGGAGTCAGAAAGGCGAGCATCTGGGCAAGGCCGGTGAAGGCGCTTTGCGAAAGAAAGCCGGTCTGGCGCTGATCCGGGTTCAACCGATCAGACACATAAGCGCGATAGGGCTCCATCGTGATGTTGTTACCGGCATCAAGAATCCACAGCAGCGACATGGCCATGAGGATCGAACTCGAAAGCGGCATGAACACCAGGCCAAGGCAGCAAAGGACAGCTCCGATCAGGAAATAGGGGGTGCGACGGCCCCATCGGCTGATCGTGCGGTCGCTCATCGCTCCGATGATGGGCTGGACAAGAAGCCCCGTGATCGGCCCGGCGAGCTGCAACATGGGAAGCTGCGATTCGTCCGCGCCGAGGTAGCTGTAGATCGGCCCCATGTTTCCCTGCTGCAGGCCGAAGCTGAATTGCAGGCCAAGAAACCCGAGATTCATTTCGAGAATGCGGGCCAACGGCAGACGTGGTCTACGATTTTGGCAGGCTACATCCATGCTCAGACTCTCCCGTCGGGTTCGCGAGGACCCGTTGCGAGAACCATGTCACAAGCAGACGACTAACACAACAATCGATTGCATTAACGTGCGAACATAACCTTCGAATTTGGCAGCCGACCTCAGGCGTGTGGGTCGATCAGGACCTTGCACTGCTCCGTGCGCTTGCGCAGGCTCTCGAAAACGTCAGGCGTGGAGCACAGGTCGATCGTGTCCGTGACGAGCAAGCGCGGTTCGATCGCACCGCAAACGAGCGCGTCGAGTGCGGCCTCGTATTCCTGCCGGGTAAAGAATGCCGAGGTTACAAGTTTCACCTGCTTCGACAGCATTGCAAAGCTGTTGAACGTGTCCGGACGAGTGCAAAGGCCGAGCAGGGTTACAGTGCCATCGTTGCGCACCTGATCCACCGCCTGCGCAATCAGGCCGGGCACGCCGACGCATTCGAAGACAACATCCGCCTTGCCGCCAACCGCGCGCTCCGCGCTGCCCACGGGGTCTGCCGGTTCCACGACAAAGTCATGCGCACCCATTTGCAGCGCGCGGTCACGCTGCCATGGCGCGAGGTCTTGCACCACCACCCTCCCTGCCCCGAACCGGCGCGCCCAGAAGGCAACAGCCAGGCCAATGGGACCAGCGCCAAGAATCAGTACCTTGTCACCGATGCGCATGCAGCTGAGTGCGACGCCGTGCAGTGCCACGGCGAGCGGTTCGATGATGGCCCCGTCTGGGAGGCTGGCGCTCGACGGAAGGAGAACGCACTGGTTTGGCCGCGTGAGCGCGTATTCGGCATAACCCCCGCCCTGCAGTCCGAACCTGTCGCACCATTGAACTTTTCCAGTCCGGCAAGAATGACACTTGCCGCAGCTTTGCAGGGGGATGACCGAAACAAGGTCCCCAGCCCTCAGTCCCTCTACGCCCTTGCCAAGCGCAACGACCTCGCCGGCAAACTCGTGGCCGAGAACGGAGCCGGCTCCCGGCCCGTAGGCCGGGTCCTCGGTCATGTGGAGGTCAGAGCCGCAGATACCACAGCGTCCGACCTTCACGACGACGTCGCCCTCCCCCGGCGTCGGGTCGGCTATCGTCTCGACGGCCAATGGCTTGTGCAGACCCTGCATCACGGCGGCGCGCATGGGGAGTATCCTACTTGTACTTGCCGAGCATCATTCCGCCGTCGATCACGACATGGCTGCCGGTCATGTAGTCCGAGGCATCGGACGCGAGCAGGAGGGCTAGAGGCTTAAGTTGCTCGGTTTCGGCCACCGAGCCGAGCGGCACGATCGCATCCCAGGCGGCGCGAGCGACTGGATCCTTCTTCAGCCAGCCTCCGCCGATGTTTGTGACGAACGGCCCTGGCGCAATGGCGTTGATGCGGATCTTGAATTCGGCGAGTTCAAGACCGAGCGCCCGCACCATGTGCAGCACGCCTGCCTTGGCGGGCATGTAGGGCAAGCCGACGATCGGCTCCGTGACCAGCCCGGCGTTGGACGCCGTGGTGATGATCGAACCTCCGCTGCGGCCGTTTGCACGGCCTGTCTTCTTCATGACGCGCACGGCGTTGCTGACTGTGTAGAACACCCCGTTGAGGTTGACCTGGATCGACCGGTCCCAGCGGTTGTGGTCGTATGTATCGACCTGGCCCTCCGCGTTGCGATGGCCAGCAGGGTTCCAGAAGCCTGCGCCAGTGTCGATCCCTGCGTTGGCGAAGCAAATGTCGAGGCCGCCGTAAGCGGCATCGTGCGCATCGAAGGCAGCCGCGACAGCCTCCCAGTTCGACACATCGAGTTGATCCGCGCGGACCTCATGGCCATCGGCTCGCAGGCGGGCCGCTTCGCGCTCTGCACCTTCAGCGTCGATATCGGTCAGAGTAACCGCAGCGCCTGCCTCTGCCATGGCCTCCGCATACGCCAGGCCAATCCCCGATGCGGCACCCGTAACAAGCGCAGAGCGGCCCTTGATATCAAACCTGTCGAGCGTTCCCATTGGCATCCTCTCGTTCTTGCTTTCATTCAGGCGGCGCTGAATTCACGCTCGCGGTCGATCAGGCGTTGCAGCATGCGGCGCGCGCGCACGCCGCCGCCGTCGCCATTCAGGATCAGCGGGCGCAGATCCCAGAATTCTGCACCGCGCATCAGACGGTGGCTGTCGCGGATGATCGGCATGTCTTCCTGCTCGAACGCGAACTCGAGCGCGGCCCGCATGGCCGCGGTAAATTCGGCGTCGCCAAGCTTGTAGTTACGGGCTGTAGCCCAGAAGTAGTGGGTGGTGTCTGGAGTCTCGGGGGTAAAAGCGTGGAGCGAGGGCAATAGGGTGCATGCCTCGCGCGGGGTGCCGGGATCGCCGGCGCGAAAATCGAAGTAGAGGACGGCGGGGGCGTGCCACTGGACCAAGCCATAGAAGTCCTGTTTGCGTCCTTCTGTGCCCATGACAGCGGAAATACCCACGGACAATTCGTCGTTCAGCCGTATGTACTGGGCGAAGACGCTCTCCCCGTCCTGCCAGAACTTGCGCTCGCCCTCGGTGAAGGCGCTAGCGACAAGCGCGGGATGGACAAAGTTGGCATGGCTGAGGTCGAGGATGTTGTCGCTATAGAGTTCGTAATGGCCCTCAGCGATTGTTGCGCCGCGCACTGCTTCCCATTTCGGGTCCGAAAGCCAGCCGAAGTCCGGGATGAGGGCCGGATCGGCTTTCTCGGGATCGCCCATCCAGATCCACAGCAGGGCGTGGCGCTCGATCAGGGGGTAGACTTGCAGCCGGGCCTCGGGAAGCTGGCCGCCGGGGTGCGGATTGTTGACACAGCGCCCTTCCCCGCTGAAGCGCAGGCCGTGGTAAGGGCATGCCAAGGCACCATCGACCACGGTGCCATGGCCGAGCGGAGCGAAGCGGTGCGGGCAGCGACCGGTGATGGCCTGCGCCACACCTTCCGCATTGCGGAATAGCGCGACCGGCTCCTCGAGAAAGGTGCGTTGCTGCGGTTCCGCACCGAGATCGCCGGCCCAGCCTGCCACGTACCAGGTGTTGCGCAGATACGTGGCCTGAGGCTTGGCGGACAGTTTCGGAACGGGACCATTGCTCACCGCCGTACCCTCAGAGGTAGAGCGCGGGGTTGATCGCGATGTTGTGTTCGCGGCAGTAGCTCTCGTAGTGATTCATGAACCACCACACGTCGAGCGTCTCGACGTGATTGCCGTGCTCGTCAAAGAACTCGTTGGCACCCTGCATGTGGAACAGGGCCTTCATGCCGTTCGGATCATCGGTGACGAGCGTGTGCGCCGTGCCTGGGGTTTCCGTGATGAAATCGCCGGGACGGCAGACCCAGTCATATTCCAGATAGCGGAACGAGCCTTCCAGGCCGATTGCCCAGACCTTGCCGCGGTGCTTGTGCGTGCCGATGACACCGGGACCCTTGATCCAAAGCACGTTGACGTAGACGTTCTCGCGCACATCGAAGGCAAGGTGACGGATGGCGGCGTTATCTCCGAACGGGACCCACGGGCTTTCGGCTTGAGAGGACCCGACATAAGTCCCTTCGACGCCCTTCGCACGGATCAGGTCACCGTAGAGTTCGGGAACGTTGACGATCTTGTAAGCGCCCGAAGGTGGCGCAGTCATGGTACCCATGGCAGCCTCAGAGAT
This sequence comes from Novosphingobium sp. B1, assembly GCF_900176395.1. GTDB lineage: Bacteria > Pseudomonadota > Alphaproteobacteria > Sphingomonadales > Sphingomonadaceae > Novosphingobium. Next base: position 414,357 of record NZ_FWXL01000001.1, read on the forward strand.
AGAGCTTGGGGTTGATGGCGATACCGTTCTCGCGGCAGTAGTTTTCGTAGTGGTTGATGAACCACCAGACGTCCGTGGTGTCCACGAGCACGGCGTTTTCGTCGTAGAACTCGATCGGGCCCTGCATCCAGCCGAACAGCTTGCACCCCTGCGGGTGATCGGTGACGAGCGTGTGGCTCTCACCCGGGGTTTCAAGGATCAGGCCGCCGGGTGTCGCTACCCAGTCATATTCAAGATAGCGGACGCTCCCTTCAAGGCAGACCATGGTTATGGTGCCACGGTGGAAATGGGTGCCGATCCCGCCCGGCCCCTTCACCCACAGGATGTTGGAAAACAGGTTCTGGCGCACATCGAAAGCCAGGTGCTTGATTGCGGCATTGTCGCCAAAGGGAACCCAAGGGCTGTCGATGTCGGTCTGTGCGTCGATATAGCGGCCCCCCGGACTCAGTCTCTTGACCAGATCCTTGTGCGCAAACGGTACGTCGACGATCTCGGCCTTGTCGGAAGGCGGGGCGGTCATCACGGCGGCGGTTGTCATTTCTGCAAATCCTCTCAGCGGATCAGGGTATCGACATAATCGGCGCCAATACCGACCGCGTCGTAATGCTCGCGCGCGGCCTTCATGTAGTCGAACACATCGTAGTGCCCGACCGTGTTGCCTTCATCGTCCAGCCACATCAGCGGACCCGAAACCACAAAGAACACCTTCATCGGGTCCTCGTGTTCGTAGCAGACCAGAGTGTGGCTCTCGCCCGGGGTCTCGTAAACGAAATCGCCAGCCGTCGCGGTCCAGCTGTGCTCAAGGTAGGCCCACTTGCCGCTGATGGTGTAGGCCCAGATCGGATGCGGGTGGTAATGGCGGTTTACCAGGCCCGCCTGCTTGCTCATCAGGACATCGGCCCACATGTTCTTGGACGGGCTGATCCAGACGGGCTTGGAAAAAACCGTCTCGGAAATCGGGACCCAGTAGCGCTCGTCGCCCTCGGCGATCTTGGGCAGGTACACTTCGGGGAGGCCGCCCTCACGAAACACCTTGTCGACCGGCTTGATGTCTTTCCAGAATTCGGTGTGCGCCGCTTCAGGCATGTTCTCTCTCCGCAGTATCCAAGTGCAGGCGAGGCCGATTGCTGGCCCCGCCTGCCTTATCGAGTTTTATCAGAACTCCACGCCAAGGCGCGCGAACCATTCACGCGGGCGGCTGTAGGTGCCGTAGAACTGACCACCGGCGATCTGGGCCTGGCCCGTCACGAGATAGCGTTCATCGGTTATGTTGGTCATGCCTACGGTCAGCTCCCAATGATTGCCGGACTTGTAGGTGATATTGCCGTTGACGATGTCGGTCGGGCCGCGCTGCAGCAGGAAGGCCCGCTCGGTATCGTTCCACAGCGAGGTGGTATGGGTCCAGTCAGCCAGCACGACCAGCCTGGCATCTCCGCCCATCGACAGCTCGTAGCGCGGGCTGACGTTGAACTTCCACTTCGGCGTCTTGGGCAGATCGGCACCCGGGAAAACGCCTGCCTGGAAAGGATTGGCGGCAACCTGCGCACCAGCCAGCACGGCGGTGTAGTAGGCGTCGGTGTATCCTACCGAGGCATTGATCAGGAACCCGTCCGTCGGAGCCGCGACAACCTCGACTTCGAAGCCCTTGATGCGCGCGTCGCCTGCGTTCTGGATCGTCGGCGAGACGCCCTGCTGGAAGTTCAGCTGAATGCCCTTGTAGTCAGTAAGGAATGCTGCTGCGTTGACCTGAAGCCGGCGGTCAAGCAGCGTGGACTTGAGGCCCACTTCCCAAGTGGTGGCCTTTTCCTCGTTGAAGTCCGGCGCGGTGGGCAGAGGATTTGACAGGCGCGTGGTCCAGCCGCCCGTCTTGTAGCCCTTGGACCAGCTTGCGTAGAGCATGGCATCGTCGTTCGGGTGATATTGCAGGCCGATCTTGGGTGAGAAGTCGCTGAAGGATTTGCGCTGCGTTCCCGCGATGTAATAGCGCAGCGGCTGGCCCGGGTTGGGAAAGCCAGCGGCTACGCGACAAGCATCGCTGATCGGGTTGATCGAAGCGCAAGGCGGTACGCCGATCTGGGTGAGGATCTTGTAGGTCAGACCATTGGCATCCGACTGGAAGCCTTCGAAGGTCTTGTTCTCCTTGGTATAGCGTCCACCAACAGTGATGCCGAACTGCTCGGTCGGGCGATAATCGATCTGACCGAAGAATGCGTAGTTCTTGGTCGATAGGTCGTTGGGACCGTCCACCTGCAGCAGACCTTCGGCAAAGGTCACGTAATCGTGCAGATCGCCTGCTTCCTTGAAGAAGTATGCGCCAAGGACATAGTTCAGTGTCTTGTCCATGGCTGAGCCGTTGAGCTGCAGTTCCTGGCTGAACTGCCACTGGTTCATCGTGAAGCTGGTATGGAGGAAGTTGAGCGGCGAACCGTCAAGGTCCATCCCGGCATTCCAGTGAAGCTCGCGATAGGCAGTGATCGACTTGACCATCACCGTGTCCGACAGATCGAACTCTACCGTGCCGGCGCCGCCGTAGGTCTTGAGCTTCGAGTAATTGTTGCCGTTGGCGTACGATACATCGATATCCTTCGACACGAAGCGATTGTCGTAAGGCAGGCGATTGTTCGCCGGGTTTGCGTCAGCATTCACCCCGAAAACGGTCGGGTTGTCGAAGATCGAATTGAGGCCGCCAATTCCGCCTATGTACGCAAAAGCAGGCGGGCCACCGCCGCAGTCGGCGGAAACCACACCACGGATCGCGCAGTTGTAGGTTCCGGCAAATACGGCAGGCGTGGTCGAAATAAGCGTGTTGGGGAGCTGCGACTGGTCGATGTTGCCGTAATCACCCGACAAGGTGATGCGCATGTTGGACTTGTTGTCGTAGCGGAGCTTGCCGCGCAGGTTCCAGACGTTGTCACCGCCTTCGCTACCATAGCCGATGTTGTAATAGCCGGCTGCCTTGTAGCGCGTGATTGGCGTTGACGCGAAGTTCTCGGCACCGGGGAACGCTACGCGCTTCACGTAGCCATCGCGGTTTTTGGTCGAGAAGCTGACCGAGGCGCCCAATCCGTCGGCGAGCGGAACATCGACCGTGCCGCGTGTCTGCAACAGACCAAAACGGCCCGTGGTGACGTCACCCTTGAAGCGGAATTCGTCGCCCGGATCATGCGTCACGATCGAGATTGCACCGCCGATGGTGTTGCGGCCGAACAGTGTGCCTTGCGGCCCCTTGAGAACTTCGATGCGCTCGACGTCAGGCAGATCCTGGTTCGCACCGACCGAGCGAGCGAGATAGACGCCATCAAGATAGACGCCGACACCTGGATCGATGTTGAAGGCGAAGTCGTTGGCACCGATCCCGCGGATGAAAGCCGACAGAACTGCCGAGGAGCCGGAGAACGGCGTGCCGGCATCAAGCGTTACGTTAGGGGAAATGTTCGACAGCGAGGCGACGCTTCCAACTGCGCGCTCCTGCAACGCGTCTGCACTGAACGCCGAGATCGCAATCGGAACGTCCTGGACGTTCTCCGCGCGCTTTTGTGCGGTTACGACGATCTCGGCAATGCCGCCGCTGCTGCCGCTGCCTGCGCTGCCTTCGGCTTGCGCCTGATCCTGTGCCAACGCCGGCGCGGCCAGGACCGTCGCCATTGCAGCTATGGAAACCGATGCAATTCTCATGGTTTTCCTCTCCCTGTTTTATCCGTTCGATACCCAGACCGGAGCCTTTCCTCCGGGAACCCGCCAGCTTGATAAGCCACTGGCGGAACTTGCTGCTTGCACTCACGCGCAAGTGGATCAGGACAACTGCGCAAAAGTCATGCTGCTCAGCATTCCGCTACGTCATCCTTGTCCGTTCCGACCAAGGCGCCAGTCCCGGGGCGCGACGCCAAACTGCTGGCGGAAGCACCGGGTGAAATAGGCACTGTCGTTGAAACCAAGCTCGAACGCGATCTCGGTGATGCTTGCGCTGGGTCGTGCCACCAGCCTGTCGGCAGCCCGGCGCAAGCGTTGTTCCAGGATGTAGGCGGTCGGCGTCGTCCCGATTGCGGCGAAGACGTTCTGCACGGTACGCACCGAAATGCTGCAGGCCTCGGCAATCGATGCAGTGCGAAGCGCAGGGTCCTCAAGGTTTGAAGAAACCATCTTGACGATACGGCGCCGCATATCGGCTTCCGCAACCATGCACGAAGGACGCTGCGCCCCGCGCATTGCCATCGCGGCGAGATCGTAGAACACGGCGTTGACGCCGGATTCCCACTCGGGGTCTTCGGCCGCTTGCTCTCCTTGCTGCCATAATGAGAGTAGGAAGTCGTGGAAGACGCGGCCGCCCGGTGTTGCGCCGCACATCCGCTGCATCAGGGCATCGTCAATGCCGGGGAAGCGCTCTGCCAAGGGGGCACGCGGAAACTCCACCACCAGCAGCTCATGGCCGGTGAGCTTGATGGAATAGGGCGAATGCGGACTGGCCAGTACGAAGTCGCCCGGGTCCAGCGCACATTCTGCCTGCTTTTGCGAATGGGTGCTCGAGCCACGGCACTGCAGGTGCAGAATGAGCCGTTCCTCGTTCTGCGGGATCGGTGTCCTGCCTACCGCGGAATTGCTGGAATCCGTGCGGATCATGTCTAGTTCGCCAACCCGCCATGCAAGCATCCGGCCGGTGAAATCCTCGCCGGGTACGTTGACGAACGTGCCGGTGAAGGCGCGATCGGCTATCTCGTTCCAATATCGCGCCCGGTCGGCCGGGGCGACATCGCCGGTGTGAAACTTGAGAAGTGCACTCATGGTTCTTCTCCAATGTCTCAGGCGATCGACGGGATCGCATTCTCAGAGCGCCGCGCCACGACACGCGGCGCGGATTCGATGAGGCCCAGTGTGAGGAAGCCGGCCAGAACCGTGCAGACCAGCATCAGCCATAGAGGCGCAGAAAGTCCGTAAATGTCGGCCAGCGTTCCGGCGAGGAAAGGGGAAAGGACACCGCCCAGCACTTCCCCTGTTCCCATGACAACGCCTGTCAGTGTGGCAGTGAGCCTGGGGTCGACCGATTCCGAAGGGATTGTCGCCATGAACATCGGGAACAGTCCATTGAGACCCCACCCGAAGAAGAAGATCGCAGCCAGGCCCCACGTCGATCCCTCATAGTAAAGCCCGCCGAGAGGAAGGATCACGCCCAGGAACGAGAAGAAGATCATCACGGGGCGGCGTCCGATTGCATCGGATATCGCCGGGACGACGAAGCTGCCGAGACCCGCCGAAATGCCCAAGGTTGCCATCAGCCACCCCATCGTCTCAGGGGCCAAGCCTCGGGCCTTGGTGAGATAGAGCGGCATGAAGGCCCAGCAGACGACAAGATAGGAAACCAGCAGGATCGAGATCAGGGCGCAAAGGATGACGTTGCGGTGCGCAAAGGCTTCGCGCAGGGTCACGCGTGGCGTGGCGTCATCGTGTGTCTCTGCCGGTGGTTCACGCAAGGTGAACCAGATGAGCGCAGCGGTGACGAGACCCGGGACGGCAGCGAGGTAAAAGCCGGTGCGCCAGCCTGCGGCAACCGCGACCGGCACGAGGAGGATCGGTGCAAGGCCTGATCCCAGCAGGTTCGAGCCAAGATTCTGCGCAACGCCCATGGCAAGGCCGCGACGCTCTGGGGAAACCTCCGACACGATCATCGAATGGCTGACCGGCATCACTCCCCCCTCGGCCGCTCCCATCAAAAGGCGGGCGCCAAGCAGCATGAGAAACGACGATGCCGCGCCGGAAATGAAGGAGCAGAGGCAGAAGGCGACAGTCGCGACCACCACAACCGGCTTGCGTGAACCGAGCTTGTCGGAAATTCGCCCGACCAGGAGCCCGGAAAGCGCCCACGTCAGTGACAGGGCGGAACTGAACATGCCCACCTGCGTGTTGGTGAGCTGGAGGTCCGGCTGCACGAACGGCATGAGAAAATTCAGCGCGTTGCGATCAAAGAACAGGATGCCAAAGTTCAGGCTGAGCAATGCGGTCACCCAGATCTGGTAGCCGCTTCCCCTTTCCCGTCCGGTACCGTTGCCTGCCCGTGCCAACATCGCCATCTCCCATACCCCGCGTCGATCCTGCGCCGACGTTTCCTGTCTTCTAGGTCGCTATTGCCTTTCCCTCTTGCATTTGCGCGCAGTCCGACCGGGACCAGCACGCACGGGTTCACATAAATGGACGGATGGGATCACTTCCGTCCCAGTCTAGAGAGGCTCGCCACATCGCCGTGAAATGGGTGTCCATGCCGGGCGTTGCCGGGATCAGTTCAATGAAGCCAGGTGCGGTCCGCGATCCGCTATCAAGATAGGCGACACTGCCTCCTGTCGGCACCGCAGCCTTGAACGCCAGTTCATGACCCCGGGCTAGGTAAGCAGGCAGTTCAGCCTCCACGTCCTCGCAAGCAATGCCGAAATGGTGGAAGCCGAAGCCACGCTGCTGAACGGTTTCCCGGTATACCGAAGGATTGTCGTCCAGAGGCTGGATCAATTCGACCTGCATGTGGCCGATAAAGCCCATTGCGATAGCAACATCGGCTGTCGATTGCGCACCGCGATAGGTTTGCTGGTCTCCAAGAAAATGATCGAGCAGAAAGAACGGGCCAGCACCGCAATCCTGCTGGAAGTGCGCGATCGAAGCGCGCACATCCTCGACCACGAACGCGGTCTGCATGACGCCACCAAAGGGCTGGCCAAAGCCTAGCATTCTCGCCATTTGTGTCCTCTCCCCGCCCGCCGCCTCTTGTGGACAGCGACACGCCAAACAAGCTCAGAGCGTTATCGCGACTTTTCCGAACAGACCCGCTGATGACTGGTAAGCATAGGCATCCCGAGCGTTTTCCATCTCGAATGTCCGGTCGACCACCGGCCTGATGCCATGGGTGTCGATGAACGCGTTCAGTCGCGCGGCCATGCCTTTCGATCCCACGAATATACCACGGATCGAGGCTCCCTTGAACATCAGGCCGTGCGGGTTTGTATCCCCTTCCCGCGTGAGCACGCCGATCAGCGCAATTTCGCCGGCAAAGCCGACGGCGGCGATGGACTGCTTCAAGGTTCCCGCGCCACCGACTTCGACCACCTTGTCGACGCCGCCGCCAGCAAGGCTTGCAGCTTGCGCACCCCACTCGGGCGTGGTGCGGTAGTTGATCAGATGGTCGGCGCCGAGCGCCCTTGCTCGTTCAAGCTTCTCATCCGATGATGACGTGGCAATAACCGTGGCTCCGGCTGCCTTAGCGATCTGCAACGCCAGCAGCGACACGCCACCTGTGCCAAGCACCAGCACGGTGTCGCCCGGCCTTACCGGGCGCGGCCCTTCCATGAGCGCGTTCCAGGCCGTAACGCCTGCGCAGGGCAGGCAAGAGGCCTGAACGAAGTCGAGGCTGTCTGCCAGGCGGACGACACCATGTTCAGGCAGCACCACATAGTCCTGCAACATTCCAGGAGCGGGCGGCGCCCCGAGCGCGGCGCCCATCCCGGGGTTCGGCGGACCATCCATCCAGCCCTGAAAGAAGATGCCGGCAACACGATCGCCGACTTTCAATGTTTCGACACCCTCGCCGACGGCGGCAACCTCGCCCGCGCCATCTGACAAGGGCACAGTATCGTGCTGCACCACGCCGCCCATGTAGAGGCCGAGCGGGATGATCTGATCACGGTAGTTCAGCGAACAGGCGTGAACACGCACGAGCACTTCGCCCGGCCCGGGTTTCGGCGTAGCAGTCTCGTCCAGTCGCAAATCATCCAGCGACGTCGAGCCTGCGGTTATTACCCACTGGCGCATCGGTTCTTCTCCCTGTCCGGGGAGCATCACCGATAATGCCGCACAAATTAATCAGTTGGACAAACGGATTTCACCTGTTGAAATTCAACAGGGGGAAGCCTGAAGTGCGGCAGCGATGGCGCGGGCGGTGGCCTTGAGCGCGTCCAGATGCCTCTGCACTACCGTCTCGTCCGCACCTCTGCGCCCCGGCCAGGTAACGTTTATCGTCGCGATCGGCGTGCCTGCCACGATGATCGGCACGGCCATGGACCTGCGTCCATCGCGCAAAACCAACTGCTTCGAGCGATCGGGCCATGGCAGCATCGGATCGCGCGTTGCATATCCGCGTTGCCGAACGAGCTGGAGCATCTGCCGCAATTCCGCCTCGCTACCTTCGCCGGGGTTGGCAGGACGCAAGCGATCGATGATGGAATCCCGTTCAGTATCGCCGCAGGCCGCCAGATAGGCGCGCCCCGTCGCCGTATGAATATAGGACAGCTTGACCCCAACCGGGCCGAGTGTGGCCGAGTCCAGCCGGAACAGCGGGCTGTTTGTCTCGATTATTTCCATGTGGTCGAGTCGCGGCGCGGCAAGGACCGAGGGCCATGCGACCTTGGTGGAAAGCGCCTTCATATGCGGCGAGGCAACTTCGGCAATGTGCGCCGCCGATGTGAACGATGCTCTCTCTATCCGGTCAACGTGCGGGAGATAGGCTCCGTCCGCCAGCCGTTGCCAGACCAGCCCCTTTTGTCCCAGCGTGACAAGCATTCTCAACAGCGTGGCCTTCGGCAAGCCGGTGGCCAGATGCAGTTCGTGCAGGCTTGCCGCCTTGCGCGTCTGAACCTCTATCAGCACATCCAGCCCACGCTCCAGCGCGCGCACGGTCTTGACCCTGCGTTCCAGCATCCCGTCCTGCTCCGGCAGATTCTGCGTTTCACCTTATGCAACGCAAAATCATCAAACCCCCGTGCAAAGTCAACCGCACTGTCGCAGCAATAGGCGACGGAGAGGAAAACAAGACGATGACCAAGCCGAGCGTTCTGTTCATCTGCACGCAGGATACCAAGGAGGAGGAAGCCCGCTTCACGCGAGCAGCGCTCGAGGCTGCGGGCGTCGAAGTGGTCCACCTCGATCCCAGCGTGCGCCGCACCATCGGGGGCGCCGAGATTTCACCGGAGATGGTCGCGCAGGGCGCTGGCATGGCCATCGAGGACGTCCGCAAGCTTGGCCACGAAGGCAAGTGTCAGGACGCGATGATCCGCGGTGCCATCGTCGCAGCGCACGCCTGGGACAGCAAATCGCCGGTATCCGGCATCCTCGCGGTGGGCGGATCGATGGGGTCGGCATTGGCGGGCGCGCTGATGCAGAGCTTCCCCTATGGCCTGCCCAAGCTGATCGTCTCCACCATGGCCTCGGGTTTTACCAAACCCTACATGGGCGTGAAGGACATCGCGATGATGAACGCGGTCACCGATATCTCGGGCATCAACACGATCAGCCGCGATGTCTTCCGCAACGCTGCCAATGCCGTGGCCGGCATGGCCAAGGGTTATGACCGCGATAAGGGCCCGGAAAAGCCACTTGTGCTGATCACAACCCTCGGCACCACCGAAACGAGCGTGAAAAGGATCCGGCAGGCGCTGGAAGCCGATGGCTGCGAGGTGATGGTGTTCCACTCATCGGGCGCCGGCGGGCCGACACTGGATGGTCTGGCGACCGACAAGGACGTGGCGCTGGTGCTCGATCTCTCGCAGACAGAAATCCTCGATCACATCTTTGGTGGCCTTGCGGATTCCGGACCCGACCGAGGCAGGGCGGCATTGCGCAAGGGAATTCCGACAATCATTGCGCCGGGCAACGCCGACTTCATCATTGGCGGCCCGATCGACATTTCGCGTGAGCAGTTTCCCGGCCGCCGCTATCACGAGCATAACCCGCAACTCACCGCGGTGCGCACGGGCATCGAAGATCTCAGGAAACTCGCCGATCACCTCGCCGCGAATGCGGGCGAGGCCAAGGGGCCGGTCAGGGTATTCACACCGCTCAAGGGTTTTTCCAGCCACGACAGTGCGACAGGTCATTTGCAGGACCTCACGGTTCCGGGCCCCTTCGCGGCATATCTGACGCAGGTCATGCCTGAAAGCGTGCCGGTGACCGCCATCGATTCCCACTTCAATGACGAAGCCTTTTCGAGCGCGGTGATCTCTGCCGCACGCGAGATGCTGGCCGCAAAGAATTGAACTCGAGATGACAGACGACCTGCCACTAACTCACGAAGACATTGCAGAGATCACTACGATCCTCGAAAATTCGGGATATCGCGAACTCGACCTTGCGACGCGCCGCTTCCGGTTACGCGTTGCAAAAGGCGATGTTCAGGGCGGTTCCACGCAGGAATGGCAATGGGCAGGTACCGCACCGGAAGTCGCTGGCGATGCCGAGTCCGCTGTGGTCGACCCCGAGGCAATCTGCTCACCCTTGCCCGGAACATTCTACCACGCTCCACAGCCTGGAGCGCCGCCCTATGTCCAGCCCGGCGATGCAGTGGGTCCAGAAACGGTCATCGGCATTGTCGAGACGATGAAGCTGATGAACCCGGTCCATGCAGGCCGCAGCGGCACCATTGCGCAAGTGCTGGTGGCAGACGGAACGCTCGTGGCCAAGGGCGAGCCATTGGTGCGGCTGACCTGACATGATCCGCAGACTGTTCATCGCCAACCGCGGGGAGATTGCACTCCGCGTGATTCGAACCGCAAGAGCCATGGGTATCGAAACCGTACTCGGCGCGTCCGAAGCGGATGCGTCGTCGCTTCCGGCAACTTTCGCCGACCGGGTCGAGATCGTTGGCCCCGGTCCGTCGGCGCAAGGCTACCTGGCGATCGAGCGAGTGATCGCTGCGGCCGTCCGCTCGGGGTGCGATGCGGTGCATCCCGGTTACGGCTTCCTTTCGGAGAATGCACAGTTTGCGCGCGCCGTGCTGGCTGCAGGCCTGCGCTTTGTCGGCCCGGACATAGCGACGCTTGAAGGCATGGGAGACAAATTGGCGGCGCGTGCCCTGGCGGTGGAGGCAGGATTGCCGGTATTGCCCGGCGGCGAAGCGGCCACGCGCGCCGACGTTCACGCCCGCGCCGCCCAGACCGGTTACCCGCTCCTGCTAAAGGCCGTGGCAGGCGGTGGCGGCAAGGGAATGCGCAGGGTCGATCGGCCCGAAGACCTCGATAACGCGCTCGATATGGCGCAAGCGGAAGCGCAGGCAGCCTTTGGCAATGCCGCCGTTTATGTGGAGCGCTTTGTGGCGCGGGGCCGGCATGTCGAGGTGCAACTGCTTGGCGATGGCGCAGATGCCCTCCATCTTGGCACGCGCGACTGTTCGATCCAGCGGCGCTTCCAGAAACTGGTGGAGGAGGCACCCGCTCCGGCCATGCCGCTTGCGGCACGCGACGGGATCGAGCAGGCAGCAGTAAGGCTTGCCCGACACCTGAATTATCGCGGAGCCGGCACAGCCGAGTTTCTCGTCGATGCAACCGACTTCTCGTTCTATTTCCTGGAGCTGAATGCCCGCATCCAGGTCGAGCATCCGGTGACCGAGGCGATCACCGGGGTTGATCTGGTCGAACAGCAATTGCTGGTGGCGATGGGCAAGCCGCTGTCGTTGACGCAAGCCATGATCCGTCCCACGGGCCACGCGATCGAGGTTCGGATCAACGCTGAAGACCCCGATGCCGATTTCCGCCCCTCGCCAGGACGCGCAACACGCGCAGCTTGGCCTTCCGGTGAGGGTGTCCGCGTCGACACGCACATCGGCGTCGGCGGGGAAGTGCCACCCTTCTACGATTCCCTGATGGGCAAGCTGATCGTGCACGGTGCCACACGTCAGCAGGCAGTCGATCGCCTCGAAAAGGCATTGGGCGCGTTGCACATCGCTGGCCTGCCGACAACGGCTCCTCTCCATCGCCGCATCGTCGCCGATCCGCGCTTCGTCGCCGGCGGCGTCGACACCGGCTTCCTCGTGGGACTTGCCCTATGACCGAGATCCGTCTCGTCGACGTTACCATGCGCGACGGCAATCAGAGCCTGTGGGGCGCGACCGGCCTCAACACCGCGCACATGCTGCAGGCTGCCTCTCTCACCGAAGCCTGCGGGTTCAGGGCCATCGACTTCACGTCCTCGAGCCACATGGCCGTGGCGGTGCGATACTTCCAGAACAATCCGTGGGAACGCCTGCGCCGGATGGCCGCGGCTATGCCGACGACGCCGCTACAGTTCATCACGACGGGCCTGCGCTTCATTGCCTGGCAGCAGGCAGACCCTGAATTCATGCAGCTCGTATATCGCGCATTGCAGGCGAACGGGGTCGGACGCTTCGTCCTGCTCGACCCGATGCACGAAGTGCCTGCGGTGATAGAGGCGGCAAAGCTCGTCAAGGAAGAGGGAAGCGCCGAAGTCATGGCGGCGCTGACCTTCACGCTATCCGAAATTCACACCGACGAGTTCTATGCCGATTTTGCAAAGGCAGTCGGCCAAAGCCCGCATATCGACCTGTTTTACATCAAGGATCCCGCAGGTCTGCTCTCGGTCGACCGCGCGCGGACACTGGTGCCGGCGGTCAAGGCTGTCATCGGCAACCGCCCGCTGGAAATTCACGCCCACACCACGGTCGGTCTTGGCATGATGGCCAGCCTCGAAGCCGCAAGGCTGGGTATCTCGGCAATTCACGTCGGCGTTGGCCCCGGGGGGGACGGCTCTTCCCTTCCGGAAGCCAACCGCATGGTCGCGAACCTCGAGGAGGCTGGATTTGATGTCGGCATCGACAAGGCAGCACTGAAGCGACTGACAACCTATTGGCAACGCGTCGCGCTTGCCGAGGGCCTGCCACCAGGTCGTCCGCAGAATTTCGATGCCAGCTTCCTGCGCCACCAGATCGCGGGCGGAGTCATGACCACGATTGCCCGCCAACTTGAAGAACTGGGGCTGTCTGACCGTATGGACGCGGTCATCGAGGAAACTGGCCATGTTCGCGCTGACCTCGGCTTCCCGATCATGGTCACGCCTTTCCCCCAGATGGTCATGACGCAAGCGCTGTTCAACGTGATCGGTGACCGGCGCTATGCGCAAGTGTCGGATCAGGTGATCCGCTATTGCATGGGCAAGTTTGGCAAACCGACCTCGCCTGTTGACCCACAGGTGCTGGCAACGATCATGGACCGCCCGCGCGCGCGCGAACTGGAAAAGGAACCCACGTTCCCGGCCCTTGGCGACCTGCGCCGCCAATTCGGTACCAACCTGCAGGACGAGGAATTCCTGCTCCGCGCGGTCATGCCAGCTGAACAGGTTGACGCAATGCTTGCGGCCGGGCGCTCGCGCGCGACCTATTCGCCAGCAGCAGCGCCGATTATCTCGCTGCTGCGCAGGCTCGCCGCTAATCCGCAGGCGCGCGACATCGTGATCGAACGCGAAGGCTTCCGCCTCGCCCTGCATGCCGGAGCATCGCTTTGATACTTGGTTCCGAATTCAAGGCGCGTGCGCGCGATGCTGCCGGCTATATCTTCGACATGGACGGCACCATCGCTTTGGGTGACTCCAAGAGCGGCGGCCACCGTGCCCTGCCTCACGCCATTGCCGTTCTCGAGGCGTTGAGGGCAACCGGCAAACCTTACGTGGTCTTCACCAACGGCACGGCAAAGCCACCTGCCGCCTATGCCAACTCGCTGCGCAATGCCGGTTTTCCTGTAGACGATCGGCAGATGCTGACGCCTTCCAGTTCGGCTGCGATATGGCTAGGCAAGGCTGGATTGAGCAAGGTTCGGGTGCTGGGAAATGCCGGCTGCGCCGCTCCGCTAGTGGACGCCGGTCTGGAAGTGGTCGGTCCTTCAGAGGAAGCCGAAGGGGTTCAGGCTGTCTATACTGGCTGGTTTCGCGAGTTTGATTTCAACGCGCTCGAAGCGGCCTGCCACTCGCTATGGAACGGCGCGCGATTGGTCACGGCGAGCAATGTCCCGTTCTTCGCAACCGAGAATGGTCGCGCAATCGGCGCGAGCTTTCCCATCAATGCGATGTTGACGGCAATGACGCGCAAGCGCCCGCGCATCTTGGGCAAGCCATCGAAGGTCGCCTTCGATACTGCGATGTCGATCATGGGTCTGCCGAGGTCCGCCGCCTCCGGAGTGGTTGTCGTCGGCGATGATCCCGCGCTTGAGATGCGGATGGCCAATGCTGCGGGTGCCGTGTCTATTGGACTGGCAACCGGTGTGATGGCCCGCGATGTCGAACTTCCCGAGAAGGATCGCCCCACAGTGCTGCTGAACGATCTGGCGCCGCTTCTCGACGCGCTCTAGCGCTTTTTCCGTGCGGTAGGAGCGTGGAAGTCGGGATGTTTGTCGGCAATCCAGACGAGAAATCGTGCCATTGCGGGGTTGGCAATGATAACTCCACGGTCTGCGCCAATGCGCGCGAGTTCGCTGTTCGAAAAGGTCGAATGAAGAGTGCGATGGCAGATGGGATGAACCTCTTCAGTCGTGCGGCCGCCCCGGCTTTTGGGCACCGGGTGATGCTGTTCGGAGCGGCGACCGATCGGCCTGCTACAAAGCCAGCAGACCGGTCGCGGCGCTTCGGTCATTCGCCGATTGCCGGGGTCGCCACGGCCCTGCCCGTCCGCCACAGATAAAGCCCGGCTGCCACGATCACCAGCGCCCCGGCGACGGACACCAGATCGGGACGCTCGCCGAACAGGGCCCAGCCGAATGTACCGGCAAGCAGCAATTGCACATAGGTCATCGGTGCGATCGAGGCTGCGCCGGCCTTTGTTGTGGCAAGGTACAACAACGCATGCGCACAACTAGCGGTAACGGAAATGATCGCGGCCTTGATCAGCACCGAAACCGGCAAAGCTGGCACCGCAAATAACGGAATGCCGCTGGCATCGCCCGCAACCGCACCGACGCAGAGGAATACCGCACCGATCAGCGCCACGTTGAACTGCATCGACAACGCCGATCCGGTGCCCGTCACGTTGCGGTTCGCCACCATAAGCAGCGCCATGCCCGAGGCGGCCAGGACCGGCAATAATGCCGCCGGCCCCAGTACGGCGAGGTTCGGGCGCAGGATTACCAGAACACCGCAAAATGCGATTATTGTCGCGATCCAAGTTTGCCGGCGCATCGGCTCCTTGAGCAGCGCTGCTGCAAGGAAGGCAGTGATCATCGGGCTGGTAAACGAAATGGCCGTGGCCTCGCCTATCGGCATCAGGTGAAAAGCCGTGAACGATGTCATTGCCGCCACCGCTACGCTGCCTCCGCGCGCGATCTGCCAGCCCAACTTGGGGAAAGTGAAACTGGCTGGACCTTCCTTCACCAGCAGCAGCACGCCGAGGCCAATGGTTCCGAACACATAACGCAGCGCAGCGATGGCGGTCCCTGGCCATGCACCGGCCATGCTTTTGACAAGGACATCGCCTACCGAGAGAAGTGCGAAGCCTCCAAGGGCCAGCAATAGCGCCGAACGTGACTGATCTGACAAGGCTGAAACTCTCACCACCGACTTGGCCATCCAAGGCGGGTTGTTGCACTGTTCGGGACCATTAGCCGCATAGAACATTGTGTTGAGTTGACAAAGGTCAGTTGCGGGGCGGGCAAGACGGGAATCTGCCCCTTCTCCCGATCGACTGCGGTATGGTTCAGTCGCACTGGCTGCCGTGTCCAGCGCGGTCCCTCACGGCCCACGGAGCCAGTGCATTATCATTAGGAAATCCTAAAAGGTTCACGGGCTATTACCCCTTCAGATCGTGACCGGCGGGGCTATCCGTCACGCCAGGTCCGGCAGCTTGACGGGACATTGCATATGAGCGCTTTCGGGCGAAAGAACGGCGTTGCAGGAACAACAGGCGGGGCGCGGCCATCGTTTGGTGTTGCGCGCCCAATGCGCAATGGCGAGACAGCCGCCCCCGCTCCTTCGCCTGCCGCCGTACCGATGCCGATGGGAGGAGAGCAGTTTCCGCCACTGCCCCCGATGGATGCGATCGACACGCCAGTTAATGCTGCATCCCTGAAGGCCGATGCCCTGACCCGACTCGCCGATCGCGCGAATGGCGTGAACGAGGGGAACTATCAGGCCGAGGGTTTCGAAGCATCGGTTCACAAGATCAAGGAACAGGTGCTGCCGCGCCTGCTCGAACGCGTCGATCCCGAAGCTGCCGCTACGCTCACCAAGGAAGAGCTGTCGGAGGAATTCCGGCCGATCATCATGGAAGTGCTGGCCGAACTTAAGGTCACGCTCAATCGGCGCGAACAGTTCGCGCTGGAAAAGGTGCTGATCGACGAACTGCTCGGCTTCGGTCCGCTGGAAGAGCTGCTCAACGATCCAGATGTGTCCGATATCATGGTCAACGGGCCCGAGCAGACCTACATCGAAAAGAAGGGCAAGCTCCAGCTTGCCCCGATCCGCTTCCGCGACGAAAGCCACTTGTTTCAGATCGCGCAGCGCATCGTCAACCAGGTCGGCCGCCGCGTCGACCAGACCACGCCGCTGGCCGACGCCCGGCTCAAGGACGGTAGCCGCGTCAACGTCATCGTCCCGCCGCTCTCGCTTCGCGGCACTGCCATCTCGATCCGTAAATTTTCGGAGAAGCCGATCACGATCGACATGCTGCGTGATTTCGGGTCGATGTCAGACAAGATGGCGACGGCGCTGAAAATTGCCGGTGCATGCCGCATGAACATCGTCATCTCGGGCGGTACCGGCTCGGGCAAGACGACCATGCTCAATGCCCTGTCGAAGATGATCGACCCGGGCGAACGTGTGCTGACGATCGAAGACGCCGCAGAACTCCGCCTGCAGCAGCCGCACTGGCTGCCTCTGGAAACGCGCCCGCCGAACCTCGAAGGCCAAGGCGCGATTACCATCGGCGACCTCGTCAAGAACGCCCTGCGTATGCGACCTGACCGGATCATCCTGGGCGAAATTCGTGGCGCGGAGTGTTTCGACCTCCTCGCGGCGATGAACACTGGTCACGACGGTTCGATGTGCACCCTGCACGCCAACAGCCCGCGCGAATGCCTCGGCCGTATGGAAAACATGATCCTGATGGGCGACATCAAGATCCCCAAGGAAGCCATCAGCCGCCAGATCGCGGAGTCGGTCGATCTTATCGTTCAGGTCAAGCGCCTGCGCGACGGTTCTCGCCGTACCACCAACATCACCGAGGTGATCGGGATGGAAGGCGACGTCATCGTGACGCAGGAACTGTTCAAGTTCGAGTATCTCGACGAAACCGAGGAGGGCAAGATCATCGGCGAATTCAGGCCTTCAGGCCTGCGCCCGTACACGCTTGAGAAGGCACGTCAGTTCGGTTTTGACCAGGCGTACCTCGAAGCCTGCCTGTAACTGGAACTCATCCTGCGAACCACTCTCGTGCCGCAAGGCCGAGAAACACGCAGGCCGCCAGGAAGGCGATCAGGTAGATCACGGTCCAAGGCATGAAGCCGACAGCATCGAGATTCACCCGCCGGAAGCGACGACGCTCGGCCCAGACCGAAACGATCGCAACGGCCAGCGCAAGGCTCCCCGCGACGACGTGAAACTGCCAGAGATGCGGGAACCAGTCTTCCATCGCGTCGCAGATGGGCAACGAAGGGGTTGATCGCAAGGGGCATTCGCCTATGCCCCCGGCATGTCCGCAGCCAAGCCAACCTCGCTCGATCGCCCGATGCTGGCGCTTGGACTGCGCCTCATGGCTACAGTGCTTTTCTCGGTCATGTTGTTGCTGGTCAAGTTGACGGGCGAGCGCAACATCGCGCTGCCCGAGACGCTGTTCTTCCGGCAGGCGCTTCCCGCCCTCGGCATTCTGGGATGGCTGACGGCGCGAGGCGAGCTGCACCGTTTGCGAACCAAGCGCCCATGGATCCATGCCCGTCGTGCGCTGATCGGCGGGACCGGCATGTTCCTCACGCTTGGCGTGGTGCGGCTGTTGCCCTTGGCGGAGGCGACCGTCCTCGGTTTTACAACGCCCATGTTCGCAGTGATCCTGTCAGCCATATTCCTGAAGGAGAAGGTGGGTATCTGGCGCTGGACCGCCGTGATCCTCGGCCTCGTCGGCGTGCTTGTCATCGCCGGGCCGGAAACCTCCAGTCTTCCTCCGTTTGGCGTCGCCGTGGGCATTGGAGCAGCGCTGATGGTAGCGCTCGTCACCATACAGGTGCGCGACCTGGGGCGGACAGAGGAACCGCTGACGGTCGTATTCTACTTTTCGGCATTCAGCGCCCCAGTGCTGGCGATTGGCCTCATCGGTCAGGACATGAACCATGACGCCATAGGCTGGGCCATGCTTGGCGGCATTGGCCTGACAGGCCTGTTTGCGCAGATCGCCATGACCGCTTCATTACGCTTCGGGTCAGTGTCGAGCGTCATGGTCGTCGATTACATCCAGCTCGCATGGGCTACCATGTGGGGATGGCTGATCTTCGATCATTTGCCACCGCCAACCACATGGCTTGGCGCTCCAGTCATCATCGGGGCGAGTTTGCTGATTGCCTGGCGCGAACATGTGCTCTCCCGCGCAAGGGAGCGCGCGCCACTCGCGGCATGATGGAACCACGCAGGGCGATCAGCGTTCTGCCTTTCGTCCAGTTCGTGAGGTCGGGGAATATCCCTTGCCTCGCACCAAGGTTCGAAAGGTCAAAGCCATGGTCCGCAAGTTTGTTTTCGCCACCATGATGGGTGGTCTTCTTCTCGGCGCAACTGCCTGCAACACCGTCCGCGGCGCAGGCGATGACCTCAAGTCGGCAGCCAACACCACCGAAGAAGCGATCAACTGATCCTTCCTCAGGTGCGTACAAAGGGCCGCTCCGGTTATCCGGGGCGGCCCTTTTCGCATTCTCAGTCCTTGTAAACCAGCTTCGGCTTGCGCGCAGCCAAGGTCTCGTCAAGCCGGCGGCGCGGCGCAAGATGCGGCGCTGATTTGAGCAGTTCATCACCTGCCCGTGCCCGCTCGGCCAGGGAGCGCATAGCTCCGATGAACTGGTCAAGCCCGGCCCTGCTCTCGGTTTCGGTGGGTTCGACCAGCATCGCGCCGTGAACGACGAGCGGGAAGTACACCGTCATCGGGTGATACCCCTCATCGATCAGGCCCTTGGCGAGGTCGTTGGTCGAGAAGCCCTCGGCAAAACCATCGTCAGAGAACAACGCTTCGTGCATGCAAGGCCCGGATGCACCGAATGGCGCATCGAGCACGTCTTCGAGACTGCGCAGGACATAGTTGGCGTTGAGCACGGCATCGCCCGATACCTGGCGAAGACCATCGGCGCCGTGGCTCAGGATGTAGGCGAGCGCGCGGGTGTACATACCCATCTGGCCGTGGAATGCGCACATGCGTCCGAAAGCCTGCGGGTGCTCGTCATGCGCCTGCTCTTCCTCGATCAGCTTGATCGAGCCATCGGCCTGCCGCGCCGTGAAGGGCAGCGGGCCGAACGGCGAAAGTGCCTCGGACAGGACGACAGGTCCCGAACCCGGACCACCGCCTCCGTGCGGGGTAGAGAAGGTCTTGTGCAGGTTGATATGCATTGCATCGACGCCAAGATCGCCCGGACGCACGCGGCCCACGATGGCGTTGAAGTTCGCGCCATCACAGTAGACATAGCCACCTGCTGCGTGAACCGCATCGGCAATGGTCTTCAGGTCCCGTTCGAACAGACCGCAGGTGTTCGGATTGGTGATCATCACGCCCGCAACGTCCGGACCTAGCCGCGCGATCAGGGCGGCGGTGTCAACGCGGCCGTCCGGCGTGGCCGGGATGTTCTCGACCTTGAAGCCGGCGAATGCCGCTGTAGCCGGGTTTGTGCCGTGGGCGCTCTCCGGAACGAGGATGACATCGCGCGGGTCGCCCTTTGCTTCAAGCGCAGCGCGAATGCACAGCAGGCCGCACAGCTCGCCATGGGCACCAGCCTTGGGCGTCATCGCAACGCCGTGCATGCCGGTAAGCTCGATCAGCCAGTGCGCCAGTTCGTTGATGACGCCAAGCGCGCCCTGCACGGTGTGGACCGGCTGCAGCGGATGAACATCGGCAAAGCCGGGCATACGCGCGACCTTTTCGTCGAGCCGCGGGTTGTGCTTCATCGTGCACGAACCCAGCGGGAATAGACCGAGGTCAATCGCATAGTTCTGGCGCGAGAGGCGGGTATAGTGGCGAACGGTCTCCGGCTCGGAAAGACCCGGAAGTTCAGGACGCTCGGCGCGCGCCATCGGCCCCAGTGCGGACATGTCGATGCCACCGGTTTCGGGGAAATCCACGCCTGAGCGGTCAGCATCGCCAAGCTCGAAGATCAACGCTTCCTCAAGCTGCAACGCACGGTTGCCGGTAAAGGTCTGGATTGCGTTGTCAGGGGCGCCTTCCCCCATCGATGGACGCCATCCGTTAGGATTGATCGCGTTCATGCCAAAACCTCCTTCAGCGCCGCGACCAGCGCAGCGATGTCCTCGTCCGTCGTGCATTCGGTAGCTGCAACCACCATGCCGTTAGCCAGGGCGTCTTCCTGCGGATAAAGCCGCCCGAGCGAAATTCCACCCAGCACCTGGCGGTCGGCCATCTCACGCACGATCTGACGTGCATCCCTTGGCAGGGTCACGGCGAACTCGTTGAAATAATGGTTGTTCACCACCGTAACGCCCGGCACTTCTGCCAGAGCCGCCGCCGTCTTGCGCGCCGCATGGTGGCTTAGCCTGGCCATGTTCGACAGGCCCGAACCTCCCAGCAAGGTCATGTGGATCGAGAACGCCAGCGCGCAGAGGCCCGAATTGGTGCAGATGTTGCTCGTCGCCTTCTCGCGGCGGATGTGCTGCTCACGCGTGGAGAGTGTCAGCACAAAGCCGCGCTTGCCATCGGCATCCACGGTTTCGCCACACAGGCGGCCAGGGATCTGGCGAAGGTACTTCTCGCGGCAACCGAACAGGCCGAGGTATGGTCCGCCGAACTGCAGGCCCACTCCAAGCGACTGGCCTTCGCCCACCACGATATCGGCGCCAAGGCTGCCGGGGCTTTGCAGCACGCCCAGGGCCACGGGTTCGGTCACCACTGCGATCAAGAGCGCACCTGCAGCCTGCGCTGCTTGTGCAATCCTTGCCAGATCGGGAATTCGGCCCAGAATGTCTGGATACTGCACAACCACACACGAGGTCTGAGCGTCGATCTTCGCGATCAGCGCATCCTCGTCAGCGCTGGCTTCGAGAACAGGGGCGCAAGTATCCAGAACGTCGCCGGTGAACTTTGCCATGGTCCGCGCAGTCTCGACATAGTGCGGATGCACGCCACCTGAAAGCACGGCGCGGCCGCGCTTGGTGATACGGCCAGCCATTGCGATGGCTTCCCAGCATGCGGTCGAACCATCGTAGAGCGAGGCGTTCGCCACATCAGTGCCGAACAGGCGCGCGACCTGCGTCTGGAATTCGAACAGCACCTGCAGCGTGCCTTGCGCGATTTCGGGCTGATAGGGCGTGTAAGCCGTCAGGAACTCGCCGCGCTGGATCATGTGATCCACCGTGGCTGGCACGTGGTGGCGGTAGGCGCCCGCACCAAGGAAGAACGGCACCGAGCCTGCGGTCGTGTTGTTGGCGGAAAGCCGCGCCATGTGGCGCTCGACCGCCATTTCGGTCGCATGTTTGGGCAGGCCCGAAATCGGGGCAGTCAGACGCGCTTCGGCGGGCACATCGGCGAACAGTTCGTCGATCGAGCCTGCGCCGATGACCGAGAGCATCGCGCTCCGGTCGGCGTCGGTCAGGGGAAGATAGCGCATGGGATCACAGCTCCGCGACGTAGGCCTGGTAAGCGGCCTCATCCATCAGGCCTTCGAGTTCGGCAGTGTCGGCAAGCGCCATTTTCCACAGCCAGCCCTCGCCTTCGGGGTCCGTGTTGACCAGTTCGGGTTGGTCCTCGAGCGCGGCGTTGGCAACCGTCACCTTGCCCGAGACCGGGGCATAGACATCGGAGGCGGCCTTCACGCTGTCGACGACCGAGGCGCTATCGCCCTTGCCGACTTCGCTGCCCTCGGCGGGCAGTTCGACAAACGTAATGTCGCCAAGCTGGCTCTGTGCGTAGTCGGTGATGCCGACCGTAGCTTCATCGCCCTCGACCGCAATCCATTCGTGGTCCTTGGTGAAATAGCGGGTCATCAAGCGGCTCCTTTGCGGTGGTAGCGATGGGGAACGAAAGGCATGGGCACGACGCTGGCAGCGAGCTTGCGGCCGCGCACATCGATGGAAAGCTGGGTGCCAGAGACGGCGAGTTCGGCCGGTACATAGGCCATGGCGATCGGGCGCTCGAGGCTGGGGGAGAAGCCACCCGAGGTGACGATACCGACTTCGTTTTCGCCAGAAAGAACCTTGGCCCCCTCACGAGCGGCCATGCGTCCTTCGATGGCGAGCCCGACACGGCGGGTGGCAGCGCCCGCGGCAATGACCGGCAAGACCTTGTCTGCACCGATGAACCCGCCATCGGTACGACGGCGCTTGTTGATGCCGAACAGCAGGTCGGCGCTGACCGGATCGATGGTCTCGGTCATGTCGTGCCCATACAGGGGCAGCCCTGCTTCGAGGCGGAGGCTGTCACGCGCGCCAAGACCAATCGGCTTCACCTGCGGCTGGGCGCAGATCAGGTCGGCAAGTTCCGCAGCGTTTTCAGCTGGAACCGCAATCTCGAACCCATCCTCGCCCGTGTAGCCGGAGCGGCTGATCCAGGCATCGATGCCGCCAAGCTTGAACTGACCGCCGCGCATGAATGTCAGCGCCGACAGCGGATGATCGCCCGAAACCAGCGGCTCGAGAGCTTCAAACGCCTTCGGTCCCTGCAAGGCAAAGAGGGCATTGTCCTCAAGATGGTTCAGCGTCACCGCATCGGGCAGATGTTCGCGCAAATGGCCGATGTCGTCCCACTTGGTTGCTCCGTTGACCACGAGATAGAAGCCCGTGCCCCAGCGCGTGACCATCAGGTCATCGAGGATGCCGCCTTCTTCGTTCAACAGCAGCGAATAGCGCACGCCGCCCACGGGCAGGGTTGAAAGATCGATCGGCAGAACTTGCTCGAGCGCGGCCTCGGCACCCTCGCCCGATACGTAAAGCTGGCCCATGTGCGAGACGTCGAAGAACCCAGCGCTCTCGCGGGTCCACAGGTGCTCGGCGATTATTCCTTCGAACTGCACCGGCATCCAGTACCCGGCAAAGTCCACCATACGCCCACCACGGGCGCGATGCCACTGGTCAAGCGGAAGCACCAGCGGGCCGGTCGGTACGTCCGGATCGATATCGTCAATGTCGGCAGGATTATTGTATGTGTCGCTCACAAATATCATTCCCGTGCAGTTCAGACGCCATGCGGCGCCCCCTCTGTCACGGAAACCTGAGAGCTTTCCCCCGCCCGCCTCTCCAGACGGGTTTGGTTGGGGTTACCCCTTCGGCGGCCCTTCCCTTTTCGGGAAGTGGCACTTTCCAGAGTGTCGCTATCGACCAACGCGGTCCATTTGCCTGAGAGATTCCGGGGCGGTTGCTCCTTCGGCGTCTCTCGACCCTGAACGAATCGAGAGAGCTCTCCCGCGCGATCAGCGACGGCTCCTCATCGTTGCACTGCAGCGCCAAGTCAACTGCGCTGCGACAAGCTTATCCCCGACGCAGGATGCGCTGCATATCGTCATGCTGATGCACGACGCGCCCGCGCTGCCTCGTACCGGCCAGCGTCAGTATGACCCGCGCGACATCGCCCGCCTTGGCCGACCGATATTTGCGCAAGCTTCCCATCATCAGCAAGTCGGCCAGTGGGCTCAGGATCATCCCGACCTTCTCGGCAAGGCGCACGGGCCCTTCGCGCTTGCCGCGCAACAAGCCCGGACGGATGATGTCGAGCCGGTCGAAATGCAGCTTGGCCAGCTTGTCCTCAACCTCTCCCTTGACCGATAGATAGAAGTTCTTCGACGAGAACTGCGCACCGACCGAGGAAACGACGATCAATTGCCTCGCCCCAGCTGCCTTGGCCGCCGCAGCACTTTCCAACACAAGATCGTGATCCACGGCCCGGAAGGCCTGCTTGTCGCCACCCACGGCCTTGATCGTGGTGCCCAGTGCAATCACCACGGTATCGGGCCGTCCCGCGGCGATGGCATCGGGCCAGTGCCCGGTGTCGGACAGGAGCATTTCCATCCGCGCGCCCTTCGGCAAGGGCACTTCGCGGCGGGCTACGGCCACGAGGTGAACGTCAGGACGTCCGACAGCCTCTGCCATGACGGCCCGGCCAATCAGCCCGGTTGCGCCGACCAGAACCACGCGCGTCTGGTCAGACATTGCGCAGCCCCTCCGGCGCCTGCCCGAACAGCTTGGCGTAACTGTCGATCGCGTAGCGGTCGGTCATGCCGGAGATGAAGTCGGCGATGTGCCGGGTTCTGGCAGGTTCTTCGGCAGGCAGCGACGAACGCCAGCTTTCCGGCAAGAGCGCTGGGTCATTTGCATAAGCCCTGAACAGCGATGCGATCACGTTTCGCGCGCGATCTGCCGTCTGGCACTGTTCTTCGTGCAGATAGAGGCGCTGATACATGAACTGCTTTAGCGCCCGTTCCTCCTCGGCCATCGCGGCAGAGAAGCCGGCCAGTGGCCGACCTGCACTGCGAACATCCTCGACGCTCGCCACACCGGCATCCCTGATGTTGGCCTGCGCTGTCGCGATGACGTCGTTGACCATGTGGCCGATCTGCCCGCGAACCAGTTCGCGCAACATCCGGTCTTGCTGCGCCCCCGGAAAACGACGCTCTATTCCGCGCCACTGATCCGCCACGGATGGCAGTTCGAGCAACTGGTCGAGGCAGAGGAACCCCGCTCGCAACCCGTCGTCGATGTCGTGGTTGTCGTACGCAATATCGTCGGAAATCGCGGCCACTTGCGCTTCGAGCGACGCAAATGTCCGAAGATCAAGCGGAAAACCTGCGTCCAGTTCCTCCAGCGCCCAGGTCGGCTTCAGGATCGGCCCGTTGTGCTTTGCAAGGCCCTCAAGTGTCTCCCACGAAAGGTTCAGCCCTTCATGCCCGCAATAGGGGCTCTCGAGCCGCATCAGCACGCGAAGGGTATTCGCGTTGTGATCAAAGCCGCCAGCCCCGGCCATCGCCTCTTCCAGGGCATCTTCCCCGGCGTGGCCGAAAGGCGGATGGCCGATGTCGTGCGCCAGGCACAAAGCCTCGGTCAGGTCTTCGTCCAGGCCGAGCGCGCGCGCAATCACGCGCCCGATCTGGGCCACTTCCAGACTGTGCGTCAGTCGTACGCGATAGTGGTCGCCGTCGGGCGCGATGAACACCTGCGTCTTGTGGCGAAGCCGCCGGAACGCGATGGAATGGATAATGCGGTCGCGATCACGCTGGAACGCGCTGCGAGGCCCGCGCGATGCCTTGTCGTCAAGACCGAACTCCCGCCCGCGCGTGCGCGCAGGGTCGCTGGCGAAAGGTGCGCGGCCCTCGATCATGCTGAGATCAACCGAGAATCCAGTCGACTGCCGCCTGTGCATGGATCCGCGTACCGTCAAAGATCGGCAGCACGTTGGCATCGACATCGATCACCATGTCGAGTTCGGTGCACGCCAGAACTGCACCTCTCGCGCCGCGCTGGCCCATGTTGGTCAGCATCGTCTTGAACGTCCGCTCTGCCGAGCGCGAGGCCTTGCCCAGCATCAGCTCGTCATAGATGATCTGGTCCATTGCCTCGACTTCCTCGACCACCGGCGGCAGCAGGCTCACCCCGTGGGCAACCAGGCGCTTGCGGTAGAAGCTCTCCATCACGACATTGCGCGTGCCAAGGAGCGTTGCGTTGGTAACGCCGGCCTCCTTCATCTTCGCGCCAACCGCGTCGGCAATATGGATCACGGGTACCGATACGGCCTCCGCCACCTTGTCATAGACCTTGTGCATCGAATTCGCGCCAATCAACAGCGCGGTGGCTCCGGCCTGCTCCAACCTGCGGGCGCTGTCAGTCAGCACCTCGGCGGCATGGTCCCACTGCTCCGGCGTGGACAGCCGGATCAGGTCGGTGAAGTCGAGGCTTTCGATCAGCAGCGGCGCGCTGGCCATCTTCGAGGTGCGAGCCTGCACCAGCTGGTTGATGTCTTCATAATAGGTGCGGGTCGAAACCCAGCTCATGCCGCCGATAAGGCCGATCTTGCGCAAAACGATAACTCCCCGGGCTTGGATGACAGGCCCCTGTTTGCACCGGCCTTACGAAAGGCCGCGCGGGAGGTCCAGAGTGCTAGCGCCTCTTCTCGGGCGCCAGACCGCTCGCACAGAGCGCTGCGGCGCTTGTCGTCACGCCGAGCAGCTCGGCGTCTCCCAGACGCTTTACGGTAGCGACATAGTCGGCCAACCCGCGCTTGACGCCCTGCAGCGCCTGCAGGCGCTTCAACTGGCCGATGCTCAGACGGTCGGTCATCCGTTCTGCCATGCAGGCGGCATTGCTATCGGACAGGCCCGCATCGACCAGAGCCGAGCGGACCTTTCCGTAAGCCAATTTCGATGGCGCGCATGACGCCACCATCAATGCGATTGCAACGACGGTGACGCACCTGGCCATCAGTGGGCCAGCGCCTTGACGATGTCCTCGACCATCTTCTTGGCATCGGCCAGCAGCATCATCGTCTGGTCCATGTAGAACACGTCGTTGTCGACGCCGGCATAGCCCACGCCGCCCATCGAGCGCTTGACGAAGAAGATCGTCTTGGCCTTGTCCACATCGAACACCGGCATGCCGTAGATCGGCGAGGACTTGTCGGTCTTGGCAGCCGGATTGACCACGTCGTTGGCGCCAATGATGAAGGCAACGTCAGCTTGCGCGAACTCGCTGTTGATGTCCTCAAGTTCGAACACTTCATCATACGGCACGTTGGCCTCGGCCAGCAGCACGTTCATGTGGCCGGGCATGCGGCCCGCGACCGGGTGAATGGCGTATTTGACGTTGACGCCTTCCTTCTTGAGTACGTCGCCCATCTCGCGCAGCGCGTGCTGCGCCTGGGACACGGCCATGCCGTAACCCGGAATGATGATGACGTTCTCGGCTTCCTTCATCATGTAAGCGGCATCTTCGGCAGAGCCGCGCTTCCAGGGGCGTTGCTCCTTGGCAGCGCCGCCACCGGCAGCAGCCTCAGCACCGAAGCCGCCTGCGATAACCGCCAGGAACCCGCGGTTCATCGCCTTGCACATGATGTACGAAAGGATCGCACCCGAGGAGCCGACCAGCGCGCCGGTCACGATCATCGCGGTGTTGTGCAGCGTGAAGCCCATCGCTGCAGCCGCCCAGCCCGAGTAGGAGTTGAGCATCGAGACGACCACCGGCATGTCCGCGCCGCCGATCGGGATGATCAGCAGGAAGCCGATGATGAACGACAGCACGGTGATGGTGGCGATCACCCAGGCTGACTGGTCCTGCGTGAAGTAGGCCACCAGCCCGATGATCGCGATCAGCGTGCCGAGGTTCAGCACATGGCGTCCCGGCAGCAGGATCGGCGAACCGCTCATCTTGCCCGCCAGCTTGAGGAAGGCGATGACCGAGCCGGAGAAGGTGATCGCGCCGATGGCAATGCCAAGGCCCAGTTCGATGCGGCTGACCGGGTTGATCTGGCCATCGGGCAGCATGATCCCGAAGGCATCGGGATTGAGATAGGCCGCAAGGCCCACCAGCACGGCGGCAAGGCCGACCAGCGAGTGGAACGCGGCGACCAGCTGCGGCATGTCGGTCATCGCGATCTTGCGGGCGATGACGAAGCCGATGCCGCCGCCGATGGCCAGCGCCACGATGATTTCAGGTAGGCTCGCAATTTCGTGCGTCAGCAGTGTGGTGGCGACCGCGATGGTCATGCCGATCATGCCATAGCGGTTGCCTGCACGGCTCGTCGCGGGACTGGAAAGCCCACGCAGCGCGAGAATGAAGAGGACGCCCGAGACCAGATAGGCCAGCGCGACCCAGGGAGAGACAGCGACGTGTTCCATCACTTCTTCTCCTTCTTCTTGTACATCGCGAGCATCCGCGCCGTCACGGCGAAGCCGCCGAAGATGTTGACCGAAGCCAGCACCACCGCGCCCAGCCCCAGCCACTTGGCCGAAGGACTACCGGCAGCGGCCGAAGCGACCAGCGCGCCAACCACGATCACAGAGGAGATCGCATTGGTCACCGCCATCAGCGGCGTATGCAAAGCCGGCGTGACCGACCAGACGACGTAATACCCGACAAAGCAGGCGAGCACGAAAATGCTCAGGATCGAAATGAAATCCATGTCAGGCCCCCTCAGCCGAGCAGTCGTTCGTTTACAACCTTGCCGCCCTGCGTCAGGCGAATGGAGTTGCCGATTTCCTCGTCCAGAACAGGTTTGCCCTGCTCCTTGTCCCAGAAGGCCGAGAGGAAGTTGTAGAGATTGCGTGCAAACAGCGCCGAAGCGTCGGCCGGAAGGTGCGCAGGCGTGTTCGAATAGCCGACGATCTTGACGCCATGCTTTTCGACGACCTGATCGGGCACCGAACCCTCGACGTTTCCGCCTTGCGCCACGGCAAGGTCGTAGATCACCGAGCCGGGCTTCATTGTCGCGATCTGCGCGTCAGAGATCAGGCGTGGTGCAGCGCGGCCCGGGATCAGCGCGGTGGTGATCACGATGTCCTGCTTGGCAATGTGCGAGCTGACCAATTCGGCCTGCGCCTTCTGGTATTCCTCGCTCATTTCCGTGGCATAGCCACCGGCGCCCTCACCTTCGATGCCAGCAACGCTCTCCACGAAGATCGGCTTGGCGCCGAGCGACTGGATCTGTTCCTTGGTGGCCGAGCGCACGTCAGTTGCCGAAACCTGCGCGCCAAGTCGGCGCGCCGTTGCGATCGCCTGAAGCCCGGCAACGCCTACGCCCATGACAAAGCACTTGGCAGCAGAGACCGTGCCCGCCGCGGTCATCATCATCGGAAACGCGCGGCCATAGAGGTTGGCGGCGACCAGCACCGCCTTGTAACCGGCGAGGTTCGACTGCGAAGACAGGATGTCCATGCTCTGTGCGCGGGTGATGCGCGGCATGAATTCCATCGCCAGCGCTTCGAACCCGGCAGCGGCATAGGCATCGACCCGCGCCCGCTTGCCGAACGGATCGAGCCCGGCAACAATCCACGCGCCGGGATTGGTGCCAGCCAGCAGCTCAGGTTCCGGCCCCTGCACGCCGAGCACGATATCCGCACCCTGCACCGCATTGTCCGCAACCTCGGCCCCTGCTGCGCGATAATCATCGTCGGAGATCGAGGCGGTGATGCCCGCCCCGCTTTCGACAGCTACCGTGGCCCCGAGGGCAATGAACTTCTTCACAGTCTCCGGCGATGCCGAAACCCTGCTCTCCCCTGTCGCGCGTTCCCGAAGGACGGCGATCTTCATTGCCCCCGCCACGGCGCTCTTACTGGATCACCAGGATGACCACGAAAACCAGCACACAAATTGCCGGCGTGGCCCACTTCACCATGTTCACGAAACCTTCGTAGGTCGACTTAGCAGCCTTGATGTCGTTTGCCGGAGCCATTTTCTTCCCCAAAAACCATGCGCCACCGGGGCGCGACATTCATGCTCTAGCGCTCGCTGTCTGCACTCTCAAGTGTGGAGCAGTCGCATAGCGCTTAATCGGCTCTTTACCCTATCGCCTTAGAGCAAGGCTCCTGACGTATTTGCGGGGGTCATAAAGGTAGACATGCAGGAGTCCGAACAGCGCCTTCTCATGCTGATCGATGACGAACCCGCCCAGTGCCGCCTGATTTCAGCGCTGGCATCGCGGGAGGGATGGCGCACGATCATCGCGCGCGATTCGGAGAGTGCGATTGCCACGCTCGGTACGCGCCAGGGCATGCAGCTTGGCGCGATCATCCTCGACCAGTGGGTGCCGGGCGACGATGCCTGCGCCCTGATTGCCGAACTCAAGGCCCGCCGCCCCGCTCTGCCAATCCTCATGCTGACAACCAGCAGTTCGCCCCTCCTTGCCGTAGAGGCCATGCGCGCCGGGGCCACGGATTACCTCATCAAGCCGGTTGCTCCCGAGCGTTTGCTGCAGGCTCTGCGCAGTGCGACGTCACGCGAGACCGACGCCAGCGAATTGCAGCCCCTGACCGAAAAGCTGGGCGCTCCACTCGACTTCGATTCGATGATCGGCGCAGCCCCAGCCTTCCGGGCGGCGCTTGCTGTTGCAGCCAAGGCCGCCCGCACCCACGGGAATATCCTGATCGAAGGCGAAAGCGGCACGGGCAAGGAAATGCTTGTGCGCGCCATGCACGCCGCAAGCCCGCGAAGCCGCAGCGCGTTGCGGACGATCAATGCCGGCGGCATTCCCGCCAACCAGATAGAATCGGCCTTGTTCGGCCACGAGAAGGGTGCCTTCGCCGGTGCGTTCGAACGGCACGTAGGCCTGCTCCAGCATGCTGATGGCGGCACGCTCGTGATCGACGAGGTCGATCGCCTGCCAGACAACGTTCAGGAACGCCTCGCTCGCTTCCTCGATCGTGGCGATGTCCAACCGATCGGCGCCCGCCACTCGTTCCGGGTCGACGTGCGGGTGATAGCCTGCGCCAACGCCGGTTTGCGAGATCTTGTCGAGACTGGGGATTTCCGGTCGGATCTGCATGCACTGCTCGCGCAGACCCAGGTGCACCTGCCCGCATTGCGCGAACGTCCTGCCGACATCCCGGCACTGGCCCGCCATTTCCTTGCCCGCATCGGAGAACAGCCCGGTCTTCGCCCGCTCGGGATCACCGACGGCGCACTGGCACTGCTTGCCGCCTATGACTGGCCCGGCAATGTCCGCCAATTGCAGGCCACCCTGTTCCGCGCCGCCGTGTTCTGTGATGGCGAAGCGCTGACGGCGCAGGATTTCCCGAGCCTTTCCAGCATGATCGGCGAAAGCAGCCGCCGCGCGCCCAGCGTCACCGACGGTGCCGGCATCACGCTGTTCGCTCCTGACGGCAACCTGCGCCCCCTCGAGGAAATCGAGGCCGACGTCATCCGCCTTGCCATCGGCCATTACCGCGGCCGCATGACCGAGGTTGCCCGGCGCCTCGGTATCGGGCGCTCCACCCTTTATCGCAAGCTTTCGGAACTGGGCATCGACAACGCCGCCTGACCCGCGCTAGCCTTTCGTCATGATGGGAATGACGGAATTTGCAGGGCGGACCGCGCTCGTGACCGGAGCCGCTTCAGGCATCGGCGCCGCCAGTGCGAGATGGCTTGATGCGCAAGGCATCGGCGAACTCATTGTTATCGATCTGGATCGTCCGGCCCTCGACGAACTGAAGCTGTCGTGCCGCGTTTCCCCGGTCGGCGGTGACGTATCCGATCCTGCGCTCTGGAAACTCCTGGAGCGCGAAGGACGGGCCATCGACTATGCCGTGCTCAACGCGGGCATAGCCTCCAACGGCGAAATCACCGATCTCGACATCGCCAGTTGGCGCAAAACGCTCGCCGTCAATCTTGATGGCATGTTCCTCTCCTTGCGCACTTCGCTTCGGGTGATGAAGAAGGCCGGCAAGGGAGCCGTCGTGCTCACCGCGTCAGTCTCGGGCATCAAGGCGGCGGCCGGCACTGCTGCCTATTCGGCATCGAAGGCCGCAACCATCCAGCTTGCCAAGGTCGCTGCAGCCGAAGCCGCGCGATATGGCGTCAGGGTCAATGCCATTGCCCCGGGTGGCGTGGATACCGGCATCTGGGACCGTGCAGAATGGTTCGGAGCCCTCGTCGAACAGCATGGTGGCCGGGCCGAAGCTCTCGCGGCAATGGCGCGCGATGCAACACCGCTCGGACGTTTCGCCAGCGCAGAGGAGGTCGCCGCGCAGATCGGTTTCCTGCTTTCAGACGCTGCGGCAACCGTAACCGGCACGTGCCTCGTCAGCGACGGTGGCGTATCGCTCTAGGCCAGTTGGCTGAAGTCCGTCAGCGCCGCATCGCGTAGGCCCCGCCAGACATGCAGTGCTTGCACCGTCTCGGCAACGTCATGCACGCGCACCATCTGGCATCCCGCGTCCATCGCCTTGAGCGCCAGCATGACCGAGCCAGCCATGCGCTGGTGCGCAGGCGCCTCGTTCGAAAGCGCACCGATCATCCGCTTGCGGCTTGCGCCGAACAGGATCGGTTGGCCCAACGCGTGAAACATTGGCAGCGCATTGATCAGGGCAAGGTTCTCGGCGAGCGACTTGCCAAAGCCGATGCCCGGATCGAGCAGGATCCTGTCCCGTGCGATTCCCGCCGCCATTGCGGCATCGCGCCGTTCGCGCAGCGCGTCGAAGACATCCAGCACGACATCGGCATAGTCGCCATCGGCATGAAGATCCCCGTCACTGCCTGGCGCATGCATCAGGATCACTGGCGCACCGGATCGCGCAACGATCTCGGCCGTGCGGGCATCGTGGCGCATTGCCGATACGTCGTTGACGATATGCGCTCCTGCGGCCAACGCGGCCTCGATCACCGTCGATCGCCTGCTGTCGATCGAGATGGCGGCGCCCGCAGCCGCCAGATTCTCGATCACCGGGACGACGCGCTTCACCTCGTCCCCTTCCCACACCGCGCCTGCGCCGGGCCGCGTCGATTCTCCGCCCACATCTATCAGCGCGGCCCCGGCTGAAAGCATCGCGTGCGCATGTTCCAACGCTGCATCGGGCTTGTCGAGGAACTTGCCGCCGTCAGAGAAGCTGTCAGGCGTCACATTCAGGATGCCCATGAGCTGCGGCTGGTCGAGCCGCAGCATGCGCTGACCGCAAGCGATTGGCGCGTGTGAGCGGCGCAAGTTGTCCCACTGCTCTGTCGCATCGGCGGCAAGTGCATCGGGAAGGCCGGCAATAGCCTCACGTGCCTCGGCTCCACCAAAGCGGCGTCGCGACACCACTTTGGTGCCATCGCACACGAGCAGGCCGAAGCGGCTGGCATAGACCAGTCCTCCGCCCAGCCTGATCGCTTCGCCGTCCTCCGCCTGCGGACTGTCGGCCAGCGCGATTGGCCGGATATAGACGCTTGGCATCAGTCCTCGACGGCGAGGAGGTAGAGTTGCCGCAGCGCATCGATGGGCTTCACCTCGCCCTCATGCTCGACATGCCAGAACGTCCAGCCATTGCACGAAGGCGCGCCTTGCAGCTTGGCACCAAGTCCGTGGATCGAACCGATCTCCGCGCCGGCCTGAAGCGAACCGTCGGCGCGCACCACCGCTTCGAACTTCGCCTTCTTGGCCGTCAGCCGCGTGCCGGGGGCAAGCATCCCGCTTTCGACCAGCGCACCGAACGCCACCTTGGGCGCGCTGCGCTTGGATTGCATTGTCGTTAGCGCACTCTCATCAAGCGGCAGCGCCAGTTCGATGCGCTCCTGCGCCACTTCGATGTAGTCGTCCTCACGCTCGCAGCCGATCCAGTCTCGGCCCAAACGCTTGGCTACTGCGCCCGTGGTGCCAGTGCCGAAGAACGGGTCGAGCACCACGTCGCCCTTGTTGGTCGTTGCCAGCATCACGCGATAGAGCAGGGCCTCGGGCTTTTGCGTCGGGTGCGCCTTGGTGCCGTTGCGGCGCAGGCGTTCCGGTCCCGAACAGATCGGCAGCACCCAGTCCGAGCGCATCTGCAACTCGTCGTTGAGCGTCTTCATCGCGCGATAGTTGAAGGTGTACTTCGACTTCTCGCTCTTCGATGCCCAGATCAGCGTCTCGTGCGCATTGGTGAACCGCGTGCCCTTGAAGTTTGGCATCGGGTTCGCCTTGCGCCAGATGATGTCGTTCAGGATCCAGAAGCCCAGGTCCTGCAGGATCGTGCCGACGCGGAAGATGTTGTGATAGCTGCCGATCACCCAGATCGACCCGTCGGGCTTCAGCAGGCGTCGCGCTTCGGCCAGCCATTCGCGGGTGAACTTGTCGTAAGTCGCAAAGCTGGAAAACTTGTCCCAGTCGTTGGTCACCGCATCGACATGGCTGCCATCAGGCCGCGCCAGATCGCCACCCAACTGCAGGTTGTAAGGCGGATCGGCAAAGATCATGTCGATCGAGGCATCGGGGAGTTTGCGCATCTCGGCAATGCAGTCACCGCGCAGGATCTGGTTTACCGGAAGCGCAACATCCGCCTTCAGCACCTTTGCCGGCGCCGCACGCAATGCTTTCGCGCGTTCCTTGACTGCAACTGCCATATCTTGTCCCTGACCCCTTGTGGATAAGGTCACCGTTTGAGTCATCGCGGACTCGCCGTCAAGCGTCGACTCGCCAGAATTCGGCGAGTCGCGCGGGGTTCAGGATGAGAACGAACAGAGTCTATTTCGATATGTTGAGTCTTGGACAGCCTACGAGACTCAACATCTGGTGGTGTGTCCGCGCGGACTCACCACCAAAATTTTTCGTCAGAGCAACTGCAACTGCGCGACCGGAGCAAAGCTGCGCCGATGCAGCGGGGTCGGCCCATGTTCACGCAGCGCCGCAAGGTGTTCGGGCGTGCCATATCCTGCATTGCGCTCCCACCCGTAGTGCGGATGCTCCAGCGCCGCCTCGCGCATGATCCGGTCGCGGTGTTCCTTGGCGATGATCGAGGCGGCGGATATGCACGGCTCCAGCGCATCCCCGCCGACGATCGGCCGCGCCGGCCAGCACCATTCTGGCCGACGACCATGAGGCGTCAAGTTGCCGTCGACGAGCACCTCGCCCACGCCCTCGTCATGCGCAATCTGATCGCACAACGCCTGCACTGCCAGCGTCATCGCCAGCATCGTCGCGCCGAAGATGTTGAGCCGGTCGATCTCCTCGGGCTCGACCACGCCAACCGCCCATCTGCACCGGCGCTTGATCTTCTCTTCCAGCTCCGCCCGCCGTGCCGCGCTCAGCTTCTTGGAATCGTCCAGCCCTGATGGCCGCGGCTTGCACAGCACCACGGCTGCCGCCACGACCGGCCCGGCCAAAGGCCCACGCCCCGCCTCGTCCACGCCAATGGTGACCATGGACGAAAAGGAGGTGGCACAACTGGCGTCTGAGGGCATTGTGGCTTGCATGACGAATCCGATCCTGCGCTCGCTATCGCCGCTCGCCTTGCTTCTCGCAAGCTGCGGCTCATCGATTTCCGCCCAAGGTGCCGATCCGGCCGCCGCTGGCATCGCGATCACCGACGTCGCCACCTTTGACGAGCCATGGGCGATGACCTTCCTGCCCGGCACCAGGATGGCACTGATCACCGAGAAGAAGGGCAAGCTCAAGCTCTGGACCGAAGGCACGAGCAACGCCGTTGACGTCTCCGGCACGCCGACCGTCGATTACGGCGGACAGGGCGGCTTCGGCGACGTCGTAGCCGCACCCGATTTCGCTCAGAGCGGCATGGTCTATCTCAGCTGGGTCGAAGCGGGCGAAAGCGACACGCGCGGCGCAGTCGTCGCGCGGGCCAAACTGGTGATGGGCGACGCGCCGCGCCTCGAAGGCTTAAATGTGATCTGGCGGCAGTTCCCCAAGGTCACCGGCAAGGGCCACTTCTCGCACCGCATCGCCTTCTCGCCAGACGGAAAGTACCTGTTCATCTCCTCGGGCGAGCGGCAGAAGTTCACCCCGGCACAGGACCTTGCGGTCAACCTCGGCAAGGTCATCCGCCTCCTGCCCGATGGCACCCCCGCTCCCGGCAATCCCTTTGCCGACAAGGGCGGCGTTTCGGCGCAAATCTGGTCCTACGGTCACCGCAACCTGCTCGGCCTCGCCTTCTCGCCCGACGGCCGCCTGTGGGACCTCGAACACGGCCCTGCCGGCGGTGACGAAATCAACCACGTCGAACCCGGCAAGAACTACGGCTGGCCCTTGGTGTCAGACGGCGACCACTACGACGGCAAGCCGATTCCCCGCAACAAGACCCGCCCTGACCTCGCCCAGCCCGCGATCAGCTGGAACCCCGTCATCGCGCCGGGCGACATGATCTTCTACACCGGCCAAGCCTTCCCCCAATGGCAAGGCCAGGCCCTGATCGCCGCCTTGGGCGCAGGCGGCATCGTCCGCGTGAAGATCGACGGCGAAAAGGCGACGGAACTGGAGCGCATAGACTTCGGCAACCGCATCCGCGAAATCGAGCAGGCCCCGGATGGCACGATCTATGTGCTGGAGGATGGTGAAGGCGCGAAGTTAAGGCATGTGGTGCCGAAGGGGTGAGCCAAACTAGCGCTGATCAGTTTTGTGTGAGAGCGGATGGCACAACTAGCATGTCCTCTTTCGCCCATTTGCGAACGCTAGACACTTAACCGCGCTGGCTTCAACCACGCTAACAGCACCGCAAAGACACCTCCCACGAATGCAGAAATCGCGATCCAGCCTGCAATGAACGGCAAGGTAGGAGCGCAGTAATCGAAGCAAAACCTATTCGGTCCATTACCTACAGACCGACCTCCGAAAATGCCAACGAAGTGGTCCCAGTAGTCTCCTCCCCCCATGACCGCTGCGGTGATATAAAGCCGGATGATCCATGCTTGAATAATACCGGCAACAAGAGCGGCGCTAAAGAGGATCAGTGCTAGTAGGAGCCTTCTGTCTCGCCTCAATCTATGCCTCCCTTACAGTGCCGATGATCAGGATAATCCAAACAACGTCCGGTTTCACCCACCGTCAGTCGCTTCGCCAAACAAGGATGGTGTCACTTCTCAAAACCCCCGCGACCACCTTACCGCAACCCCACCATCGTCCGGCGCACCCACAAAATGCCCCGGCTCCCGGCGGAAGAACACGCTGGCCGAGGCATCGCCGCCCCACAGCGCCGTCGCCCAGGCCAGTTCGGCATCAAGCTCCCGCCCCTTAGGCGCCAGCGACAGCGGCACGCGGGCGAAAGTGGCGCTTTGCGTCGCATAGTCCCACGCTACCGGCAGGTTCAGTTCCAACCCGCCGCGCTCAACCCGCAGCGGTTGCGAGACGCGCAAGGCCAGTCGGTCGCCACCCGCCAGCACGCCTTCGCGCGATAGATCTACGCTCCACGATGACGACACCAGTCGCGAACCACCGGTCGCCACCGCCCCACTGTCGATCCGCGTGAAGCCGAGGCTGCCAGTCGCGCCCAGCGCCCAGCCCTTCCCAAACCGCCAGCCAAGCCCCGGCGAAACAGTCGCCGTCGTCGCCCCACCGCCGCCCAGCGCATCGGCAAACCGCGCGCCCAGTACCGTGCGCTCCTCGCGCATCAGGCCGAGGCCAAGCCGCCAATCGAACGCCCCGCCCTGCCCGCCATCGAGCGCAAAGCCGATCTGCGTCATCCAGTCCTCGCGCCGTTCGCGCAAGGGATCGGGCCGCACCAGCACGCTGCGCTCCGCCGAAACCGTCAGGCCAAGCTTGCCCAACCGATAGCGCGCCGCCATCCCCGTCTCGGGCCGGGTGAAGAGCCCGCTCGCCATGCCCGCCACAAGAAACTGCGGTTCGTGCCGCTGCTGCAACCGCGCGGTGAGGCTGTCCGCGCTGACCTTCCAGCCCAGCGCCAGATCGAGGGACTTGTCGAGCCGCGTCACCACCGAAGATGCGAGGACTCGCGCCTGCGCCTGCTGTCCGGGCTCCAGCCGCATCGGCACGGCGCCGAAACGGCGATCCACCGTGAAGGCCAGTGCCACGGGGCCGGCATCGATCGCCAAGGGGCGCAAGCCGGTGCTGAGGCTGTCGTGCAGGACTGGCCTCAAGGCCGCACTACGCAAGCCTGCAGCCAGATCGAGGCGATAGGCGCGCTGATAGCCATCGAGCATTACGGTTCCGACCGAACTGCCGGTGATGGCGTCGCCCATGGCGGTGCTCGTGGCCCCGGCCAGAGTGCTCAGCGAGACCTGCGTCGCCGTCCCGGCAAGCGAGGTTGCCCCCTGCGGCGAAAAAGCGTTGGCGATGTCGAGGATGCCGCGTCCGTAGAGCGAATCCGTGCCAGCGGCACCGGCGTCGCGCGCGGTGCGCAGCAACAGGCTCACGATCTGTGCACCCGTCAGGTTTGGGAACGCTTGTGCCAGCAGCGCCACCGCGCCCGAGACCTGAGGCGCTGCAAAGCTGGTCCCGTTGACGACCGTGACGAACGTGCCTTGCGCGTTGGTGGTCGTCCTGATCTGGCTGCCGTCATAAACGCAGCAGATACCCTGCCCTTGCGCCATGATGACCGACGAGGCCAGCGTACCGGGCCGATTGCTGAAGTCCGAAAGCGTACCGTTCTCGTCAACCGAGCCAACGATGATCACGTTGCCCGGTGCGGCCTGCAGGACTGAAGCGGCAAGCGGATCTGGATTGTTGGGATCGACACCGGCTGCAGTGCTCTTGCCCTCGTTCCCTGCCGAGATGACCACGACAACGCCGGCATTCGCTGCCCGGGCCACGGCATTGCGCAGGACTGCGTTGGCCGCGTCCCCGCCCAGAGACAGGTTGATGACGCGGGCCCCCGCATTCACGGCGGCATCAATGCCGGCAGCAATGTTGCTGTCGGAAAACGTGCAGCCGTCGCCGCTCGAGCAGGATCCGTCGGTGTCGGCCCGCAACATTTGGACAGTCGCGTTCCAGGCAATCCCGAGAATGCCGGAATTGTTGCGCGCTGCGGCAGCCACCAGGGCAACCTGGGTGCCGTGGTCATCGTCTGCGTTCGCCACCTGCCGTCCGGAGACGACGTCGCGCGAAGAGGCTGCGATCCGGCCGGCGAACTCTGTATTTGCAGTATCAATGCCGGAATCGACAATGCTGATGGTCACGCCCTTGCCGTCGGCGCCGGCCTGCCATGCGCTGATTGCACGATGCAAGGTCGGTCCGTCGGAGCGGCGATATTCGGCAGTGTCGAAATTGATCCCGGCCGGTGTCGCCGTTGGCGTCGGCGTCGGCGTAGGTGTGGGAGAAGGTGTCGGTGCCGGGGAAGGCGTCGGGGTTGGCGTCGGAGCTGGCGCCGGAGCGGGAGTTGGCGCAGGCGTGCTGGAAATGCCTCCGCCGCCGCATCCGGCAAGTGCCAGGCAACCGGCCAGAGCGGTAGCAGTTGTAAAACCGGCAGAAAGCCGCACGCTGGCCATTATGCTTCTCGCCTCCTGTGGCATTCCCCAAACCTTGCTGATAACTGCCAGTCGGTAAATGTCGAATGACACAACCGTGCGAGGAAATCCCGATGCCGTTCGATCCCACCATCGTGGATTGCTGGATCTTCGATCTCGACAATACACTCTATCCCCCCTCTACGCGGCTGTTCGATCAGATCGATCAGCGCATGGGGCAATTCATTCAGGAATTGCTCGGCTGCGATGGCCAGGAGGCTCGCCGTGTGCAGAAGCTCTACTTCCACGATCACGGTACGACCCTTTCGGGCCTGATGCATTATCATGCCACTGATCCGCACGAGTTCCTGGGCTTCGTGCACGATATCGACATGGCCCCGCTGGCCGCCGCGCCGCGTCTTGCAGACCGGCTGGCACGCCTGCCAGGGCGCAAGATTCTTTTCACGAATGGGGACGATGCCTATGCGGCCAAAGTGCTTGCCGCGCTTGACCTTGCGGGGAGCTTCGAGGCCGTGTGGGACATCCACGCCATGGCTTATCGGCCCAAGCCCGAGCCTTCCGCCTATACCGGAATGATCGAGGCCTTCGCGATCCATCCAGACACCGCCGTTTTCGTCGAAGACATGGCCCGAAACCTCTCCCCGGCAAAGGCGCTGGGCATGCAGACCGTGTGGCTTGATCTCGGCACCGACTGGGGTGATCGCGCCAAGGACGACGGCGCGATCGATGTCATCGCCGACGACATCGTCGCTTGGCTAGATCATACGATTGCGAGCCTTGCCGAGGCGGCATCGCTGGGCTAGTCGCCACGCAATTTTGTTCCACGATGATCGCGCACGGAGACACAGCATGACCGAACAGCTGCAAGCTGCCATCGAAGCCGCCTGGGAAGATCGCGCCAACGTCACCCCGGCCAGCGCTGCTGTGCGCGAAGTGGTCGAAGCAGCGCTCGAACTGCTTGACAGCGGCCAGGCACGCGCCGCCGAAAAGATCGGCGGCGAATGGCGCGTGAACCAGTGGCTCAAGAAGGCCGTGCTGCTCTCGTTCCGCCTCAATGACAATGCCGTGATCGAAGCCGGCTCGGGCGGTGCGCCTGCGTTCGACAAGGTGCCATCGAAGTTCGCCGGTTGGGGCGAGAACCGCTTCCGCGATGCCGGTTTTCGCGTCGTCCCCGGGGCGGTTGCCCGCAAGGGCGCCCACATCGCCAAGGGCGTGGTGCTGATGCCAAGCTTCGTCAACATCGGCGCATTCGTCGATGAAGGCACGATGGTCGATACCTGGGCAACGGTCGGCTCTTGCGCGCAGATCGGCAAGAACGTGCACATTTCCGGGGGCGCCGGCATTGGCGGCGTGCTCGAACCGCTTCAGGCTGGCCCGGTGATCATCGAGGACGGCGCGTTCATCGGTGCGCGTTCGGAAGTGGCCGAAGGCGTGATCGTCGGCGAAGGCGCGGTGCTGTCGATGGGCGTCTATCTCGGCGCTTCCACCAAGATCGTCGACCGTGCGACCGGCGAAGTCCACATTGGTCGTGTACCACCCTATGCTGTCGTCGTCCCTGGTGCGATGCCTGGCAAGCCCCTGCCCGATGGCACCCCCGGCCCCTCGCTCTACTGCGCCGTGATCGTCAAGACGGTCGATGCGCAGACCCGCAGCAAGACCGGCATCAACGAATTGCTTCGCGATTGATTCATCTGGTTTAATTCCGGTTCGGCCCCTGCCCCTCGGGACATGGGCCGGAACAGGGCGCTTTCCCGCGCGTAGAGTCGTCAAACACGGTCCTACCGAAGGAGAAGCGCCATGGAACGACAGGGCGAAGAAACACACATTACCACCGAGGAAGTTCGCGGGGGCGAAGGTCTCAACGTGGTCCGCTGGGTCCTGCTGATCAGCCTGATCCTCGCGATCGGCGCATTGACGGTTATCTGGGTAACCGGGGCCTTGACCACGCCCCAATAAGACCTGCACGAAAGGGGGCGGCATGACATTGGGTTGGAAGCTGGACAGAATTCAGCGCGACGCCCTGCTTGCCGCCCTTCCTCTGCGTTACGGCCGGCCGGTCGCGGATCACGTAACGCTCTCCGTCAGCGGCAATGTTTTGCCCAATCCCGTAACAAGCAGTGCCATTGTCGGCCACGCTGACGATGGTCAGGGCGTCGAAGCCTATGTTGTCGAGATCGATGGCTCGACCGCACGACCCGACGGGGGAACATGGCACATTACCTGGTCACTGGCAGAAGGTCGGGCGGCGAAGGAAAGCAATGCCGTCATCGCCGATCTGGGATGGACAGCCATCTCGTGCATCCCCGTTCACCTGATACCAGCGCAGTGGTGATTGACACGCCCCTTGCCAGCGGCAACCGTTCCTCGATGCTCACCGCGCAAGACATCATCGCCGAATTGAACCTCGCCCGGCACCCCGAAGGTGGCTGGTACCGCGAGACTTGGCGCGCACCGACCGAGCACGGCCAGCGCCCGGCAAGCACTGCGATCCTCTTCCTTCTGCCTGCCGGCGAACGTTCGCACTGGCATGCGGTCGATGCCGACGAGATCTGGATCTGGCAGTCGGGCGATCCGCTGGCCCTCCATGTCTACGAGAATGACAAGACGCCGCCGACAACCAAAATCTTGGGCGGAAACATTTCATCCCACGAGCTTCAGGGCGTAGTCCCGACCGGCCATTGGCAATCGGCCGAGCCACTGGCTGGCGCGCACGGCTACGCGCTCGTCTCGTGTATCGTCGCCCCGGGCTTCGATTTCAGCGGTTTCACGCTCGCTCCCGCCGACTGGAAGCCAGGCGCATGACACGAAACGTCCTGCGCTGGATCCTGGCGCTGTTCTACTTTGCCGCCGGTGTCATCCACATCGCCGCGCCAGCTCCGTTCATGACGATCATGCCCCGCTGGGTCCCCATGCCGGAAGAGGTCGTGTTTCTCACAGGCATCGCTGAACTGCTCGGCGCTGTCGGCCTCGCCCAAGGCATTTCGCTTCCCCTGCGCCGAGCGGCAGCGATCGGGCTGGCGCTCTATGCCGTCTGCGTATTCCCGGCCAACATAAATCACTTTGTGCTAGACATGGCCAAGCCCGGCCACGGCGCAGGCCTTGTCTATCACGTGCCCCGCATGTTCGCTCAACCGCTGCTCGTCTGGCTGGCGCTGTGGACCGGCGGCGTCACCGATTGGCCGTGGAAGGCAAGGCACCGCTAGACAATGCTTCTTTCCGATCCTGCCGTCGTCGCTGCCTGTGCGGTAGCGGTCGTCCTCGTTGGCATGGCCAAGGGTGGCTTTTCGGGCCTGGGCGCTCTTGGAACGCCGGTCGCCGCGCTGGTCCTGCCACCATCGACAGCCGCGGCCATTCTGCTGCCCATATTGATCGTGCAGGACGTGGTCAGCGTCTGGTCGTTCCGTCATGCGTGGGACAAGTGGATCGTCGGCTGGATGCTGCCCGGGGCCGCGGTCGGTATCGGCATAGGCTGGGCCATCGCCGCCAGCGTCGACGAGAAGGCGTTGATGGGCGTGCTCGGCGCCATAACACTTCTGTTTGGCATCTACCGGCTCTGGATCGAACGCGGCAATCGCGAGGTGGCAGCGTCAGCCTCGCCCGGCTGGGTCGGCGCGCTTTTCGGCGTCGCCACCGGTTTCACCAGCCAGGTAGCCCACGCCGGAGGGCCGCCATTCCAGATGTGGGTCACCCCGCGCAAGCTGCCGCACCTTACCTACGCTGGTACCAACAGCATCCTGTTTGCTACGATCAACTGGCTGAAGGTGCCGAGCTATGTGATGCTCGGAGCCTTTACCCATGACGTCATCGTCGCCGCCGCCATGCTCGTGCCGCTGGCGATTATCACCACGCTGGTTTCGGTCCGTGTGGTGCGCGTGCTGCAGCCGGAGCGCTTCTATACGATCATCTACCTGCTGATGGTCCTGCTCGGCGGAAAGCTGATGATCGATGCCGTCACCTGACCGGGACCGGCCGCGTCATCGTCCAGAATGTCGGACCATTTTTGGCCACCGGCCAGGTGTCGACCAGCTCGAATCTCATTGCGCGGTAAAGCCCGACGTTGCTCTCCGTCGCAGTCTCCAGCACAGCGGGGAGCCCCTTCGCGTCAGCTTCGGCCAGCCCGGCGCGGATGGCAAGTCCGCCCAGTCCCTGTCCCTGCCGGTCAGGCCGAACGCCTGCCATGCGCAGATAGAACTGCCCTTCTCCCTTGGGCAGATGCTTGCCGATCATGCGATCCGCCCGCTCGGCCCGCAGGACAGCGGTGCCCAGCATCCTGACGAAGCGCACCAGTGCCGGTGGCGTCAGGGGCGCATGTTCGTGAACGGTCCCCGGCGGGCGCCACAGCGTCACCACCTCGCATCCGGGCGTGCCAAGCACCATGCCGTGCCGCAGATGGTCGTGGAACATCCAGTGGATCAGCCGGGGCATTCGCCGCGCCCTTGTCGCAGCATCGGGAAACATCCAGCACATCGCCGGGTCGTCGCGGAATGCCGCCGCGAGCGTCTGTGTTGCCGCGTCGGCATCGCCAGCGCCAAGCCTCACGATTGTGCGCTCCACGCAATCCTCCCATCGGTACCACTTTCGCTGGCAAGTCTCCCCACTGCGTGCAAGGGAGCGCCAAACGGAGGGAACGATGAGCGAAGACGAAGACTATGTCTATGATGAGGATAGCGGCGAATGGCTGCCGGCGTCCGAGCTTGCGGCAAAGCAGGCGGCGGCCAACGCCGTGGAAGTGCGCGATGCCGTCGGCAATCTGCTGGCAGACGGAGATCAGGTGACGCTGGTCAAGGATCTGGAGGTCAAGGGTGCTGGCCAGACTCTCAAGCAGGGTACGCTGATCAAGTCGATCCGCCTCACCGGCGATCCGCAGGAGATCGATTGCAAGTATCCCGGCATCAAGGGCCTGGTGCTGCGCGCCGAATTTGTCCGCAAGCGCTGATTTGCGTCAGGGAAGCCGCCGGGCCTCTTCAAGGTGGTGGCTCACGACCTGCGCAGTCTTGCCGGCGAAGTCCATGAGAGGCTTGGCGTCGCCGCTCTGGGCATAGGTCTGGAGCATGGCCAGTGCCTTTTCGTGCGCCGCCACCTGCTGCCGCGCATAGATTGCGGGCATCTGCTGCGTGTTGGCGGCCTTCAGCGCGGCAAGCTGTGCCTGCTGATCGGCCGTCATTGCCGGAGTCTCGTCCAACCGCACCTTGTCCACCTCACTGGTGGTCCTGCGCAATTCGTCGCTCGACTTCTGGTGATCGCGGATCATCATCTGGGCGAAGCTTCGCGTGGTTCCAGCCACACCCGCCGACTGCACGGTCCTTGCGCTTTCAAGCTCAAACCTGTCACTGGCTGACATTGCATCGGCAAAAGCCTGTCCGGTCAGCGGCACCGCATCTCCGCGCGCTGCGCCAGACGCCTCCTCGACAACCGTCGATGTAGCCGCTGCCTGCTCATCCGCCGCCGTCGTGGACGGCACCTGGGGATCTTCGGCCCCGGCTTCCGCAAGCGCTCACAAACAGCAATGGAAGGATAATGAGCGAGGAATGCCTGAGCTTGGTGATCTCCTGATCCAGCCCACGGGATCCGCGTCCAAAGCTTGTGGGCAGGACCGGAATAGCCTGAGGCATGTCATGTTCCGCCGCTCTGCCAGACGGCCCCAACCTCCGACAGGACGATGATTGCGCTGATCCATGTTAGGCATGCTTACGTATGTTTGGGCATGTCGCGGTCTTGGACGAGGCGCTAACCATCTGCGATTCCGCAACTTTTCCACCACTTGCAGAACATGCAACTGCAGCATCCCGAAATACAATTGCCGCACTGCACACGATTTGTATGCTGCAACGCAACAAGATAAGGGTGCTGAAGGCAATCTTTCCTTATCTTCCAGGAGATATTGCCATGATCAAGACTGTTCTCGCCGCAGCCGCCGCCGTTCTGATCGCCACGCCGGTCTTCGCTGCCGAGCCGGAAACCGGCTCCTTCACCTATCAGGGCGTCAAGTACGACTACACCGCCGAGCAGCAGGGCGAAGTCAAGGTTCTCAAGGGTTCGGCCTATGCTGGCAAGGTC
This sequence comes from Novosphingobium sp. B1, assembly GCF_900176395.1. Taxonomy (GTDB): domain Bacteria; phylum Pseudomonadota; class Alphaproteobacteria; order Sphingomonadales; family Sphingomonadaceae; genus Novosphingobium. The sequence goes on from NZ_FWXL01000001.1 coordinate 459,138, forward strand.
CCGTTCGAACTGAAGGTCACCAAGCGCTCGGTCACCGGCCGTTTCAATGGCCGCCCGGTCTCGTTTGACGTCAAGGACGTCAAGCCGATCGCAAGCAAGGCTGCTGCCAGCAACGATTGACTGCCAAGCAACACGGGGCTGCCTCGCCAACTGGCTAGCAGTGCAAGATCCGTGAACCGCGCCAGCTACGCGCTGAACCGGTAAAAAGCGTAGGGCGCTTCCGGAAACGGAGGCGCCCTTGGCATTTCCACTCCCTGCCTGCCGCGTGCTCGTTGTGGCCGGAACCACTCACCACCGTTCCGCATTGCTCCAGACGAAGGAGGGGCATGAGGAGATGGAACAGTGTCGTTCGACCGCTTTGCCACCGCGATGATCGTGATCGGAGCAGGTGTTGGGTTTGCCGCGGCCAGCGTCGTGCCCACGAGCCAGGCGTCGCATGACAAGTCCTATCGCTCCGCAAGCGCTGCCGACTATCCCGAAATTGCTGCGGTCACTTACGAAAGGTACCCGATAGCGCAGGCTCCACTCATGCGCCGCGCCCCGCTCAAGCTTGCTGCCTGGGATGCGCCTTGGTCAGAAAATTCGAGCGATAGCGCCGTGCAGCTGCCCGAGCAGATCGATCCCGATTTCCAGCCCGACCCGCAAGTCGTCGAGGATGACCACGACGCCGAGCCGCCTGCAGCAGACCGCGGCACCTTGCAGCGGGCAAGCTTCGAGCCCGAACGCGAGCCGGTGGTCGACGCTCAGCCGGCCAAGGCCGTGCGCATCACCCTTTCGGACCTCCCATAAGTCGCACGTCGAGGCTCTTTCCATCGGTGCCAGCTTCATGGCGCGCGGTGATCTCGCTCAAGAAGTCCTCGACTTGTCGGGGGCTGGCATCCCGCTCGATCGGGTAGCGTGCCACCACCAACCCATCTGCGATATTGGTCACGCAGATGAACCGGATGCTCGAGCTTGTGGCAAGGGCATCAAGATCGATCCCGTCCGAAAGCACCCACGACTTGCCCCCTTGCGAGTGAACTTCGCGTTCGCAATGGCGGCAAACAGCGTGCAGCGTGCCGTTCTCGTCACGCCAGCGCTTCGGCCCCGGCTGATGAATGCGGGTGTACCAGCACTGCGTAAGCGTATGCGATGTGGCAGGCCTGATAAGCATGCCGCAAGGATCGCCATGTGTGGTTAATATCAAACTTGCGCTCAGCTACGTAAATCACGCTTATTCATCAGCCTAGCGTGACGAATATCTCGGCCATCAGCATCCAGGCACCGGTGCGCGACAAGCGCCACTTGGCAGAATAGATGCCGGACGCCGCCACAATACCGTCGTTCGCGCCCTGCCAATGGCCTTGCTCCATCGCGATCGGCTCGACTGCGGATGCGATCACGCGATCGGTCGTGCGTGCATAGAGCGTTCTCGGGACATGCGCGAACTCGCGCTTCCAGGCGGCAAGTTGCGCCTTGCGCCCGGCGATCACGGCGCTGTCGCTGCCAGTGATCATCATGACATCGGGAGCGATGATTTCCCCGATGGCGGCTAGGTCCGCCTCCGCCAGCGCACGGTTGAACGCAGCGCGGCGCAGGCGGACCTGCAGTTCGGCTTCTGTCTGGTTACGCATCAGGCCGCGATGGCAGGCATCGAACCCGTTGCAAAGTCCCTATCGAAGCCGAAGATCGATCAGGCCGAAGCGAGATTGACGGCCGAGGCCTTGCCATTGCGGCCGGTCTCGACCTCGTAGCTCAGGCGCTGGTCCTTATCGAGGCTGGCCATGCCGGCAGCCTGGACGGCCGAGATGTGGACGAAGCTGTCAGCGCCGCCGTTGTCCGGCTGAATGAAGCCATAGCCCTTTTCGGTGTTGAAGAATTTTACGGTGCCTACGGGCATGGGATGTCCTTTCAAGAACGAAGGTTGCCCGGAAGCGAAAGTGCCGCCGGGCCGTGCGTGTTTCGTCAATTGAAAGGAAATCGTCGTCGAAGGCCGCATATGCGCACAAGGGCGAACGGGCGGTAGTCTAGGCCGAAGTCCGTCGCAAAATTCGACGTCAGCGGCGCTCTTGTAGCACCATTGAACCTCTTTGGCGAATGGTATCGCGCGCAGTGGCAATCGCACAGCCGCCCGGCTATGACCCGGCGATGTCAGAAACGCTGCAAATCCTCGTCGATGGCGATGCCTGTCCGGTCAAGGAAGAGATTTACAAGGTCGCCTACCGTCGGAACGTGTCGGTCGTCGTCGTCAGCAATTCGCCGTTCCGTGTACCGGTTCACCCGCTCGTCCGTCGGGTCGTGGTAAGTGACGGTTTCGATGCAGCAGACAACTGGATCGCCGAAGCTGCGCACGCCCGTTCTGTCATCGTTACGGCAGATATACTGCTTGCCGAACGCGGTATCAAAGCCGGCGCCACGGTGATTTCCCCGGCAGGTAGGCCCTTCACCACCAGCTCGATAGGGAGCCAGATCGCAAACCGGGCCATCATGGCGGACCTGCGGGCTGGGGGCGACATCGTCGGTGGGCCAGCCCCGTTCTCAAAGGCAGACCGTTCGCGCTTCCTCTCCGCGCTCGACGAAGCTTTGGCCCGGTTGGCGCGTTAAGGTTCGCTATTGGCCCCAGATGCGCCTAGCCAGGTACTGGGCAACCGCCCGCATGGAGAACGATAATGGCCAAGGGCCAGAAGAAATCGAACCGCGAGGTTCGCAAACCCAAAGCTGAAAAGCCGAAGAAGCTGAACGCTTCCAACCCGTCGCAAAAGCCCGGCGTGGTCACCGGACTCGAAAATATCAAGAACACCTGATCGACAGGTGGGCTCCACTTGGGAGCCCACCGATGTAGCCAGATTACTGTTTACCGGCAGCGTACATTCGTACGGTCATTGCGATTACGGTTGCCGCTGTCGATAGCCGCACCGATGGCTGCGCCACCGATCGCGCCGATGATTGCGCCCAGCGGCTTGCTGTCGCCCTCGGCGATGATCGCGCCTGCAGCCGCGCCACCAAGGCCGCCTACGATCAGGCCCGTCGAACCATCCGAACGGCGGCAGTAGTAGCGTCCGTCGCGTCCGCGGTAGACGCGGTCGTCATAGGAAAGCTGGCGCTCGCGATACCGCGAATTGTTGCGGTAATAACGGTCAGCGTAATACCCGCCATAGCGGGGATCGGGGTTGTTGTAGTCGTAACGGCCGTTCTGGTTGTAATACCCGCGGTCGTAATACCCCCAGTCGCCATAGCCGTCAGCGTACCCGGGTCGATCGTAATAGCCGTTGCTGGTGCACGCACCGGTCAGCGTAGCCGCCGCCAGGGCGGAAATCATAAGGGCCTTCTTCATGGCCATCTCCACTGCGTCTGACAGGGCGCACGGAAGTGGCGCCCGATTGTCTAGGCAATGGATGGAGGGCAGCAGGGTTCCCCGCCGCCCTCCACATGCCGTCCTTCCTCGTGCCACCCGCCAGATGCCGCCCGGCACATGCCCGACGTCTGGCAGATCAGTCGTGTTCGCGCCCGCCCGCGCCGATGTAGAGCTCGCGGCCCATCTCGTCGTACTTGGCGCTCATCGCCTTCATGCCCGCTTCCGCTTCTGCTTCATCAGCTGCAACGAACGTCTCGATCGGCTGGTTCTGCTTGGCAGCAAATTCGCGCACTTCCTGGCTGATCCTCATTGAGCAGAACTTCGGCCCGCACATCGAGCAGAAGTGCGCAGACTTCGCGCCCTCTGCCGGCAGCGTCTGGTCGTGATACTGCTCGGCGGTGTCGGGATCGAGCGACAGGTTGAACTGGTCGCGCCAGCGGAACTCGAAGCGCGCCTTGCTCAACGCATCGTCGCGGACCTGCGCCGCCGGGTGGCCCTTGGCGAGGTCGGCTGCATGGGCCGCCAGCTTGTAGGTCACCACGCCAACCTTGACGTCGTCGCGGTCGGGCAGGCCAAGGTGCTCCTTGGGCGTCACGTAGCAGAGCATCGCCGTGCCGTACCAGCCGATCTGGGCAGCACCGATGCCGCTGGTGATGTGGTCGTAGCCCGGGGCGATATCGGTGACGAGCGGCCCGAGCGTATAAAACGGCGCTTCGCCGCACGCTTCGAGCTGCTTGGTCATGTTCTCCTTGATCTTGTGCATCGGCACGTGGCCGGGGCCTTCGATCATGACCTGCACGTCTTGTGCCCAGGCGCGCTTGGTCAGTTCGCCCAGTGTGTAGAGCTCGGCGAACTGGGCTTCGTCGTTGGCATCGTAGATCGAGCCGGGGCGCAGGCCATCGCCCAGCGAATAGGCCACGTCATAGGCCTTCATGATCTCGGTGATCTCGTCGAAGTTGTCGTAGAGGAACGACTCCTTGTGATGCGCCAGGCACCACTTGGCCATGATCGAACCGCCACGGCTGACGATCCCGGTCATGCGCTTGGCCGCCAGCGGAATGTACGGCAGGCGCACGCCGGCATGGATGGTGAAGTAGTCCACGCCCTGCTCGGCCTGCTCGATCAGCGTGTCTCGGAAGATCTCCCAGGTCAGGTCCTCGGCCACGCCACCAACCTTTTCCAGTGCCTGGTAGATCGGCACCGTGCCGATCGGCACCGGCGAGTTGCGCAGGATCCACTCGCGGGTGTCATGGATGTTGCGCCCCGTCGAAAGGTCCATCACGGTGTCCGCACCCCAGCGGATCGACCAGACCATCTTGTCGACTTCGCTGGCCACGTCCGAGGCCACGGCCGAATTGCCGATGTTGGCGTTGATCTTGACCAGGAAATTGCGCCCGATCGCCATCGGTTCGCTCTCGGGGTGGTTGATGTTCGACGGGATGATCGCACGGCCCCGCGCCACTTCGTCGCGCACGAACTCCGGCGTGACATAGTCGGGGATCGAAGCGTCCCAGTCCTGCCCGTCGCGGATCAGCGCTTCCTTGGCCTGCTTGCGGCCAAGGTTCTCGCGGATCGCGACGTATTCCATCTCGGGCGTGATGATGCCCTGCCGCGCATAGTGCATCTGGCTGACATTGCCGCCGGCCTTCGCGCGTAGCGGGCGCTTCACCACATTCGGGAACGCCGGTACGCCGGCCGAGCGGTCAGGCCCCTTCAAGCCGTTGTCCTCTGGCTTCACTTCGCGCGCATCGTACTCCTCGACGTCGCCGCGCCCCATGATCCAGTCACGGCGCAACTTGGGCAGGCCTGCGGCAATGTCGATCATCACATTGGTGTCGGTGTAGGGACCCGAGGTATCGTAGACCCGCACCGGCGGCTCGCCGCTCGAAGGCTCGAGGGAAATCTCGCGCATCGCCACGGTCAGTCCCGGGAAACGCGCGCTCTCTACGTGGATCTTGCGGCTGCCGCGGATCGGCCCGGTGGTCACGCCGATTTCCAGCTTGGAGTTGATGTCGGCCATTCAAGCGCTCCTCTCGTCAGGCATCGGGAGCGCGGATGCCATGGCTGCTCGGCCGCTGGCACTGCCCTTCCCTCCGCCCGTGCTAACGGGTTCAGGTTCAACGGGTCGGGCTGCGTGACCAGCCCCTCTCAGCCACACTGGCTCCCCGGGGTATGCCGCCACTTCTACTGCCGTCCCCCGGTGCTGGCAACCTGACATTCCAAGCGGCTTCATTCATCTTTAATGCGAATGATTCTTACTTGCATTGACTCTTGAGAATGAATCGCACTAAGCGTTGCCCATCACTGACGGGAGCCTAACGTGCCGTATCGCCTGCAATTTCTCTCTGCTTCTTCGCTGGCCGCCTTGGCTCTTACCTCCCAGCCCGCCCTTGCTGATGAGGTCGAAGACACGGAAAACCGCATCACCGTGATCGGTGATCGGGTCGAAGCGGTCCCTTCAGGCGCAACCGGACTTCCGCTTGCCATTGTCGACACGCCCCAGTCGGTCACCGTGATTGACCGGACCCTGATCGACGATTTCGCCTTCGACGAAGTCAACGATCTGCTGCGCTATGTCACCGGCGTGAATGTCGAGGAGGCCGAGACTGACCGCACCTACTATAACGCCCGCGGTTTCGACATCACCGAGGCGATGGTCGACGGCATCCAGCTCCCCAATATCTGGGGACCGTCTATCGGCTCGCTGGACACGGTGCTCTGGGATTCGATCGAAGTGGTGCGTGGCGCCAATGGCCTCCTTTCAGGCGTCGGCAATCCGTCTGGCACGATCAACTACCGCCGGCGCCATTATACCGGACAGAAGCGGGTCACTGCCGAACTGACCGCTGCGTCGTGGAACCGGGTCCGCGGCGAAGTCGATATTGAAATGCCGCTCACTTCCGATGGCAACTGGGGCGTCCGTCTTGTCGGCGCGGCGCAGAATGCGGACTCCTACCTGCGCGACTACCGCTCGAACCGAACCGCCTTGCAAGGTGTGATCGACGGCCGCATCGCCGATAGCCTTGCCGTGTCCTTCGGCTACGCCCGCCAGCAGGGCACCTCGCGTGGCGTCCTGTGGGGCGCATTGCCGCTGCTCGACAGCGCAGGCAACCAGCTCGACTGGGATTTCTCCACTTCGACCACACAGGACTGGACGTACTGGAAGTCCAAGGACCAGACCGCGTTCGGCGAGGCCACATGGACCTTTGCTCCGGGCTGGAGCGTAAAGACCCACCTCACCCGGCGCATCAACGATGAACCCTCGCGCCTGTTCTACGTTTACGGAACGCCTGACGCGCAAACCGGCCTCGGCCTGATGGGCAATCCCGGCGGCTACCTGTCCACGGCACGCGGCTGGATCTGGGACAACCGCCTCGATGGCACGTTCAAGCTGTTCGGTCGGGACCAGAAGCTGACCTTCGGCATCCAACGCACCGCCGCAAGGTTTGGCTATCTTTCCTACCCCGTGCCCCTCACCGATCCCGCGTGGGCACCTTTGCCGCCGCTGCAATCGGGCTGGAATGGCAGCGAAGTTCCATATCCCGCCTTTGGCGATCCCGTCGAAAGTGCCAGCATCAACGACAAGCAGTGGCGGATTCGCGCCGCTACAGATCTTGAGCTGGGCGATCGCCTGAGCCTGATCCTCGGCGCAAACTATGTCGATGTGAAGACCACCGGCTTCACCTTCGGCGTGAGCGCAGCGCGCAGCGAAAGCGCCGTCAGCCCATTCCTCGGCGCAACATTCAAGATTGTCCCCGGCGTCAATCTCTACGCCAGCTATTCCGATATCTTCAATCCGCAGAAGGAACTCGGCACCGATCTCAAACCGGTCGGCTCGGCCAAGGGCAAAAGCTGGGAGGCAGGCCTCAAGGGGGAGACATCCGACAAGGCGCTGTTCGGCTCGCTCGCCCTGTTCCGTTCCGAACAGGCCAACCTCGCCGAATCCTCGGGCTACGACGCCAATCTCGGCCAGACACTCTACACCGGCATCTTCGTGCGCAGCCAGGGCGTCGAGGCTGAAGTCGGCGGTCGCATCGCCCCCGGCCTCACCGTGCAGGGTGGCCTGACGCATCTGTCCCTCGAAGGGCGCGATGGCAACCCCGTGCGCACCTATGTGCCCCGTACCACGGCCAACCTGCTCGTCCGCTGGGAGCCGGTCGAGAAGGTGCAACTCGGCGCGGCCATGCGCTGGCAGGATGCGGTCTACTCGACCAACGCTCTCGGCACGATCAGGCAAGGCGATTATGCCACGCTGCAGTTGCAGGCCGGCTACCGGCTCAATGACAACGTCAGCTTCAACCTCAATGTCGCCAACGCCACCAATCACAAGCATCTCGCCAGCCTCTACTGGGACCAGTCCTTCCTCGCCCCGCCGCGCAGCGTGACCGGCTCGGTCAGGATGACGTTCTGATGGCCACGCGCGCGCAGGGATCGCTCGCTCCTCCCCGGCGCCTTGCGCTGCCGGGGCGTGCGACATGGGTTGTGGTCCACCGCTGGGCGGGCCTGACTCTCGCGCTGTTCCTCGCCGTGGCGGGCCTCACCGGCTCGCTATTGCCGTGGATCGAGGAGCTCGAGGCCGCCACCGCGCCCGAACTGCACAATTCCCGCTGGATTGGCACGCCCGATCCCCTGCGCGTGCGCGAGGAAGTTCTGGCGCGCTATCCCGGCGCTGGGCTGGATTTCCTGCCGCTCTCGGTCGAACCCGGCAAGGCCCTTCGCCTTCACCTTCACTGGCTCGACCCCAGGACCGGGCTTGAGCGCGAAAACGGCCCCGGCGTGCCCGAATGGGACGACCTGTTTCTCAACCCCGTTACGGGCGAGGAACAGGGCCGCCGCGAATGGGGCAACATCGGCCAGGGCACGAAGAACCTGATGCCGTTTCTCTATCGCCTGCATTATTCCCTCGCACTCGGCACCATCGGTACGCTGGCCTTCGGCATCGCCGCGCTGATCTGGACAGTCGATTGCTTCGTAGGCTTCTACCTCACCCTGCCACCCAAGGCGCCCAAGCCCGCCCGCACACCCTTCCTCGATCGCTGGCGGCCAAGCTGGCGCATTCGGAGGAAATCCACACCCTACAAGCTCAACTTCGATCTCCACCGTGCCGGAGGCCTGTGGCTCTGGCCGCTGCTGCTTGTATTCGCCTGGTCGAGCGTGTCGTTCAATCTGCCACAGGTCTATGTGCCGGTGATGGAATCCCTTGGAGCCAGGGACGGGCGCGCGATCCTGATCGAAAAGGCCCTGCCTGCCCCTCGCAACGCGCCCGCGCTCGATTTCCGCATGGCCACGCAGCGTGGTGAGGACCTTGCCAGAAGCGAAGCGATGAAAAGGGGCCTAGCCCCGCTCGAGGATGGAGAGCGCTGGATCTGGCACATTCCCACCAGCGGCCTCTATGTCTACGGCTTCACCACCAAGTCCGACATCGGTCACCACGGCGGTGGCACCCGGGTGGCTTTCGATAGCAACACCGGCGAACTGCAGGCGGTCGAATGGCCAAGCGGCGTCAATACGACCAATACTTTCAGCAACTGGCTGGCGGCACTGCACATGGCGCAGGTCTTCGGCCTGCCTTATCGCATCTTCGTGAGCGCGCTCGGGATCGCGGTGACCATGCTTTCGGTCACCGGTGTGGTCATTTGGCTGAAGAAGCGTTCCGCACGGGCTGGCCGGACGATGCGCCGGTCAGCCTGATCTATTCAGCCGCCTCCGCAAGCGTCGCCTGCCGCCGCACCCCGTCATAGACGAACTCCTGCCCTTCAAGATCGATGAAGGGGATCACGTCGCGCTCTGCCCAATAGTTCTGGTTATGCCGCCAGACGTCATTGCCGCCGGCACGCGGCAGCTTTTCCAGATCGCGCATCAGGTAGCCGGGATTGAAATTGTCCGCATCGATCCACGGCTGTATTTCCAGTCCTTCGTCAACGTCGCGGAAAGCCACCTCAACCTTGTGCGCGTCTCTTTCGTCCATGTGCTTCAGCAGACGGCAGACGAAATCGCCCAGCATGTCGACCCGCAAGGTCCAGCTTGCGCGGAAATAGCCGAAAACCCAGACCATGTTGGGAACACCGGTGAACATCATCCCGCGATAGGTGACGGTATCGCCCCAATCGACAGCCTTGCCGTCAACTTCGAACGGAATGTCGCCCAGAACCTTGAGGTGGAACCCGGTACAGGCAACGATGATGTCGGCTTCCAGCAATTCGCCGCTGCTGGTCAGCACGCCGGTTTCCGTAAAGCGGTCGATCGTGTCGGTTACCACGCGCACCTTGCCTTCGGACGCCGCCCGGAACAGGTCGCCATCGGGGCAGAAGGCCAAGCGCTGCTGCCAGGGCCGGTATCGCGGCGCGAAATGCGGCTCGAACGAGAAGTCCTCCCCGGCATAGGCCCGCGCCGCCGCCTGCAGTTCCTCGACCACGACATCGGGCTCTTCCACGCAGCGCCGGTCGATGACCGACTGGTCGTGCATGATCTGCGCGCGCACCACGCGGTGGATGGTGGGCTCGTCGATGCCGATCTGGCGAAGGCGATCGGCCAGTTCGTTCTGGTTGGGATGACAGAAGAAATACGTCGGCGAACGCTGCAGCATCGTCACCTGCGCCTTCTCGGCAAAGGCCGGCACCACGGTCGCTGCTGTCGCGCCCGATCCGATCACCAGCACGCGCTTGCCTTCCCAGTCGGTCGCCGGGTCCCACAGCTGCGCGTGCACGAACAGCCCCTTGAAGTCCGACACGCCCTGCCATTCCGTGGGAATGTAAGGCACCTGATGGTCGTAATAGCCCTGGCACATCCACAGGAAGTTCGCGGTGAACGTCGCCGTGCCACCGTCCTTGGTCCGGGCTTCCAGAGTCCAGCGATTGCTGGCGCTGTCCCATTTCGCGCTCGTGATCGTGTGGCCATAGCGAATGTGCTGGCCGATGCCGCCTTCCTCGATCACCTCACCCATGTAATCGAGGATCGCCTGCGCGCTTGCGATCGGCGCGCCGACCCACGGCTTGAAGCGGTATCCGAAAGTGTAGAGGTCCGAGTCCGAGCGTACGCCGGGATACTTGTGCGTATCCCACGTCCCGCCGAAGGTGTCCTTGCTTTCGATGATCGCATAGGTCTTGCCGGGGCACTGGTCCTGCAGGTGCCATGCGGACCCGATGCCGGAGATTCCGGCTCCCACGATCAGTACGTCAAAGTCGCCGCCCGTTGCTGCGCGCTCGCTCATCATGCCTCTCCATGGTCTGACGCCACTCCGGCCGTTTTCGGCTCATTGCAGAAGGTGACATTGATGCCCGTCAATTGGCAACTGGACGGGCCACCGATTGAGGCATTCGGTCACGAAAATCGGATGCTCAGCCCGCCGCCTGCCACTGCCGTACCGTTTCAAGCGGCCAGGCCAGCATCAGCACGTTGAGCGTGAGGTTGTCACGGATCATTGCCAGCGTGAACAGCTCGAAGGCCAGCGCGACGATCACCGTCACCCGTACCGGAGCGCGGCTTGCGAACATGAAGCCCAGCACCATGCAGGCCATGTCGCTGAACGAATTGAGCACGCTGTCGCCCGAATAGCCCCAGGAGATCGTTACGGCACGATATCGGTCGATGATGATCGGTGAATTCTCGAGAATCTCCCACGACCCTTCGACCAGCACAGCCAGCGCCAGCGCCCAGGCTGGAGAGACAGCTTTAAGCCCGAACCTTTGCCAGAGCAGATGGGCCGCGCCGTAGAACAGGAAGCCGTGAATCACGTGGCTGAAGCTGTACCAATCCAGGATCTGCTGGCTGTTCTCCGCCGATTCAACCACCCCCTGCCACAGCCTGATCGTGCCGCACGGGTATATCGGCGGTCGCGCCATGCCAAGCAGGATGATCACGATCCCAAGCGCCACGCCAAGCGCCGCAATCCAGCCTGCCCTGCCCGGCTGCAGCGAAATCCCTCGTGTCATCCACGCCCCTCCACGATCCATGCCCTTTCTGACGGGGGATGCCGACAGCGGCAAGCCCATGGTTGCACCGGCAACCGCATACCCCTAAGCGCTATGACCATGAGTGTGCGGAACTGCGACATCGCGATCCTTGGCGGAGGGCTGGCTGGCGGCCTGGTTGCCCTGGCGCTGCGTCAGGCCCGTCCGGAACTCGACATAATCCTCGTCGAACAGGGCGATACGATCGGCGGAAACCACGTCTGGTCGTTTTTCGGCACCGATGTGAACAAGGCAGGGCGCGCGCTGCTTGAAGGCATGGTCGTCGCCGCCTGGCCCGAATACACCGTACGCTTCCCGCGTTACGAACGCCGGTTGAAGACAAGCTACTACTCGATCAACTCGCACCGTTTCGACAAGATCTTGCGTCAGCGCCTTGCACCCGGCGCTATCATCACGGGGGTACGCGCGCTCGCCTGCAGCCCGACGAACGCCACCTTGTCCGACGGCATGCGCCTCGAGGCCAAGGGCGTGATCGATGCCCGCGGCCTTCGCAACGTTACGGACCTGACCGGTGGCTGGCAGAAGTTCGTCGGCCGCCGCTTCCGCCTTTCGGCCCCGCACGGCCTCGATGCTCCGATCGTCAAGGACGCCACGGTCGAGCAGATCGACGGTTACCGCTTCGTCTATTCGCTGCCCTTCGCCGCCGACGAGATCTTCATCGAAGACACCTACTATTCCGATGGGCCCGCGCTCGACGCTGACGCCATCCGTGCCCGGATCGACGAATACGCCGCCGCCAAGGGATGGCAGATCGCCGAAATGCTCGAAGAGGAACAGGGCGTCTTGCCCGTCGTCGCCGGGGGCAACTTCGATGCTTTCTGGCGCGCCAGCGGCGGTCCGGTCGCCCGGGCCGGGGTGCGCGCCGGGCTGTTCCAGGCCGTCACCAGCTATTCACTGCCCGATGCGGTCAAGTACGCCCTCGCACTTGCCCGTCAGCAGGATCTTTCCGGTGAAGCACTTGCCCGCTTCAGCGAACAGTGGGCGCGCAAGCACTGGGCGCAGTCGGCCTATCTGCGCCAGCTGTCCGCGCTGCTTTTTGCCGGCGCCGCGCCCGACAAGCGCTATCGTGTGCTCGAACGGTTCTACAGCCTGCGGCACGGGCTGATCGAACGCTTCTACGCTGGAAAGACCACGGTCTTCGACAAGGCCCGCATCCTTGCCGGCAAGCCGCCATTGCCGATCACCAACGCCATCGGTGTGCTCACCGGCCTCGGCGCACGTCCCAAACCTTTATCCCTTGCAGGAACTCCACGATGAAGCGCGCTTGCGTAATCGGCTCCGGCTTCGGCGGTCTTGCCCTCGCCATCCGCCTGCAATCCGGCGGCATTCAGACCACCGTCATCGAAGCGCGCGACAAGCCGGGCGGCCGCGCCTATCACTGGGAGAAGGACGGCTTCACGTTCGATGCCGGCCCCACGGTCGTCACCGATCCAGCCTGCCTGCAGGAACTCTGGGGCCTCAAGGGCCACCGGATGGCCGATGATGTCGAGCTCATGCCGGTCATGCCATTCTATCGCCTCAACTGGCCCGATGGCACCAACTTCGATTATTCGAACGATGAAACCCAGCTTCGTGCCGAGATCGCCAAGCTCAATCCGGCCGATGTCGCAGGCTACGAAGAGTTCCTCGAATACTCTGCCGGTGTGTTCGAGGAAGGCTACGTCAAACTGGGCTCGGTCCCGTTCCTCGATTTCGCCTCGATGCTCAAGGCCGCCCCGGCGCTTGCCCGCTACCAGGCATGGCGGTCGGTCTATTCGATGGTCTCGTCCTACGTGAAGGATGAGCGCCTTCGCGAAGCGTTCAGTTTCCACACCCTGCTCGTCGGCGGCAACCCGATGAACACCAGCTCGATCTACGCCCTGATCCACAAACTGGAAAAGGACGGGGGCGTGTGGTGGGCCAAGGGCGGCACCAACAAGCTGATCCAGGGCATGCTCACGCATTTCGAGCGCCTCGGCGGCGAAGTGCGCATGGGCGATCCGGTGACCCACATCGAAACGCTCGGCACCCGCGTGACCGGCGTCACCACCAAAAGCGGCTGGTCGGCCAAGTTTGACGCCGTCGCCTCAAACGGCGATATCGTCCATTCCTATCGCGATCTGATGCCTGACAATCCACATGCACAACGCCGCGCAAAGTCTTTGACGAAAAAGAAATTTTCTCCAAGTCTCTTCGTGGTTCACTTCGGTGTCGAGGGCACGTGGCCGGGCATCCCGCACCACATGATCCTGTTCGGGCCGCGCTACAAGGGCCTGCTGGACGACATCTACAAGCACGGCGTCCTGCCTGAAGACTTCTCAATCTACCTTCACCACCCGACGGTAACCGACCCCTCGGTGGCGCCGGAAGGCATGAGCACGTTCTATGCACTCGTTCCGGTTGCCAACATGGGCAAGCTTCCGGTGGACTGGGACGAGATCGGTCCCATTCTTGAAAAGCGCATCCTCGACGAGGTCGGTCGTCGCCTGATCCCGGACATCCATTCGCGTATCGTAACGAAGTTCCACTACGCACCGTCCGACTTCAAGACCGATCTCTCGGCCCATCTCGGAAGCGCTTTCAGCCTCGAACCGCTGCTCACGCAAAGCGCTTGGTTCCGCGCCCACAACCGCGACGACGCGATTTCCAACATGTATCTGGTCGGTGCGGGAACCCATCCGGGCGCCGGGATTCCCGGAGTGGTCGGGTCGGCAAAAGCCACCGCCAAACTGATGCTGGAGGATCTTCTTTGAAACGTCTTGCCGTCTACTGCGGCTCTGCCTCGCCTGCCGACACGCGTTACGTAACCCTCGCCCGGGAGATCGGCGCCGAACTGGCGCGCCGCGGCATCGGTGTCGTCTATGGCGGTGGCAAGCTCGGGCTGATGGGCGCCGTGGCCTATGGTGCGCTCGATGCCGGCGGCGAAGTGATCGGTGTCATTCCCGAAGCCCTCGTCAACAGCGAAGTGTCGAACCACGATTGCACCGAGTTGCACATCGTCCCCGGCATGCACGAACGCAAGAAGGCCTTCACCGATCTGTCGGACGGCTTCCTGACCATTCCCGGTGGCGTCGGCACGATGGACGAGCTGTGGGAAGCCGTAAGTTGGGCGCAGCTTGGCTATCACGCCAAGCCGGTTGGCCTGCTGAACGCCTACGGCTTCTACGATCACCTCCTGGCCTTCAACCAGCACATGATCGACGTCGGCTTCATCCGCGAAGCCCACGCCAGCATCATCATCGCAGAACCCGATCTCGATGCCCTGCTCGATCGTATGGCAGGCTACGTGCCGCACAAGCCGATCTTCGCCATGAAGGCCGAAGATCTCTGAGTGATGCTGGATCGCAAAGCCCTCGTTAGTAACGCTCGCAAGTCAATCCTGAAGGGCTCGAAAAGCTTCGCTGCGGCCAGCCATCTCTTCGACAGGGAAACGCGCGAGCGCGTCTGGCTTCTCTATGCCTGGTGCCGCCGTTGCGATGATATCGTCGATGCGCAGGATCATGGCGGAGCCTTGGGCGATCAGGATGGTGCTGCCCAGCGGCTGGCGCAGGTCCGCGAACTGACCACGCTGGCCTTTGCCGGGAAAAGCACCGGGGATCCGGCCTTTGACGCACTCGGGGTTGTGGCCCGCGAAACTGGGCTCACGCTGGAAATGGCCCGTGCCGTAACGGACGGCTTCGCCCTCGATGCAGCCGATTGGCAACCGCGCAGCGAAGCCGATCTCATGCGCTATTGCTGGCACGTGGCCGGCGCCGTGGGCGTGATGATGGCCGTGGTCATGGGTGTCAGCCCGAACGATGAAGACACGCTCGATCGCGCCTGCGACCTTGGCCTCGCGTTCCAGCTCGCCAACATCGCCCGCGATATCGAGGAGGATGACGCCGCTGACCGCTGCTACATCCCGCTCGACTGGCTGGTCGAGGCCGATATCCCGCCCGGTGAGCAGATGAAGCCGCATTTCCGCCCGGCGCTGACTTCGCTTGTCGCGCGAATGTGCGAAACGGCCCAGATCCACGAATGCTCGGCGCGCATCGGGGCGTCGCGGCTGACTGGTCGCCAGCGCTGGGCAATCCTTGCGGCGGCCGGCATCTACGGGGAGATCGCACGCGAGGTCGCACGGCGGGGCGCCCACGCCTGGGACCATCGTACCGTCGTTACTAACGCCCGCAAGCTGGGCTTCATCGGCAAGGCGGCATGGAGCGCGTTGCGCCCGGTGCCACGATCATGCCTCGCTACGGCCAGCCAGCGCCGTTACTCTCGCGCCGATCTCATCGCCCTTGCAGCACAGCAACCGGCAATCCATTCTGCCCAGGCGTAACTGATATCCTGTCTCTGGCCCTTGCCCGGACGCGGATTTGTGGCACTCTGCGCAAACTCAAGGACGGGGAAAGCACAATGGACGCCGCGCCAGCACTCGTTACGTCACAAGAAGACGTTCCGCCCCGCGGCACATCAACAGATCAGCCGCTCGTTTACCGCACCAGGTTGCCCGTCCGCATCTGGCACTGGGTCAATGCGCTGACGATCTTCATCATGCTGATGAGCGGAGCGACGATCTTCAACGCACATCCGCGTCTCTACTGGGGCAAGTTCGGCGCGAACTATGAACGGGCGTGGTTCGCGATCGGCCATCGCGGACAGGAGGGGTATCTCTATTTTTCGGGTCTCGAGATTCCGACCACCGGATTCCTCGGCTGGACAGAGAGTTCAACCAAGGCGTTTCCCCCACTCCTGACGATACCCAACTACTACAGCTTGGCCGAAGGGCGACAGTGGCACTTCTTCTTCGCATGGGTGCTGGTTATCTCGATCAGCCTGTTTGTGATTTATGCGATTTTTTTCAAGCATTTATCACGTGATCTTGCGTTAACGCGTGAAGAGCGCAGGCCAGCTCACCTGTGGCATGACATCAAAGAGCATGCGCGGCTGCGCTTCCCCACCGGCGAAGCGGCCAAAGCCTACAACCCCTTGCAGAAAATAGCCTATCTCGGCGTCATTTTCGTTCTGATCCCGCTGGTCATCCTTACCGGGATGACGATGTCACCAAACCTGAACGCCGCATTCCCGTGGCTGCTGGATCTGTTCGGCGGGCGACAATCGGCGCGGTCCATCCATTTCCTGTGCGCTGCGGGCTTCGTCGGGTTCATCGCCGTGCACCTCCTGATGGTCATCCTCGCCGGGCCCCTCAACGAACTGCGCTCGATCATCACCGGCTGGTATCGCCTGCCTGTGCGAAAGGACGGACAATGACGCTTATCTCGCGACGTAGCGCCCTTGTCGGCGCAACCGGATTGCTGCTGTCAGGATGTGAAAAGATCACCACCGCCCCAGCGGTCCGCAAGGTGCTGACTGCAGGGGAGAAAGCTATGCTGTCGGGCCAGCGGCTGGTGACGGATCGCAACGCGCTGGCACCAGAATTCACCCGCGCCGACCTGTCGCCCCGCTTCAGGATGAACGGCAACCGCCTGCCAGGATCCGCGGACTATCAGGCACACATGGCAAATGGCTTTGCCGATTGGAAGCTCGAGATCGGTGGAAGGGTAGCCCGACCATTCAGCATGACCCTCGCCCAGCTCAAGTCCGCGCCGCAGCGGACGCAGATCACTCGGCATGACTGCGTGGAAGGTTGGAGCGCAATTGGTGAATGGACTGGCGTGCCGCTAGGCCTGATCCTTCGCCAAGCGCAGATTTTACCTTCTGCACAATACGTTATTTTCCATTGCGCAGACGATTTCTCGGGAACGCCCTATTACGAGAGCATCGACATGATTGATGCCATGCATCCCCAGACGATACTCGCACACACGATGAACCGGCAGCCCCTGCCCGTTGGCCACGGCGCGCCAGTCCGGCTGCGGGTAGAACGCGCGCTCGGCTACAAGCAGGCCAAGTACGTGATGAAGATCGAGGCGGTCGATACGCTGGCTGGGATCCATGGCGGGGGTGGCGGTTACTGGGAGGATCATTCCGGCTACCAGTGGTTCGCCGGCATCTGAACCTGCTCAAGACCAGCCAAGGAGCGTGAAGCGCCTGCCTTCGGCCTGCGCTCCACCTATGCTCCACCTATGCCAGACCTATGGCCAACCCTCACCACGACCGGCGTCAGAAAATGTCGCCGTTTTTGCAACGTAACGGGACGAATTATCGCATCAATACAAGCTCTTCAGCCATCGAAGGATGTAACGCTACGGTCGCATCGAAGTCTGCCTTGGTCAATCCCGCCTTCACCGCGATCGCCGCAGCCTGAAGTATCTCGGGACTGTCCGGACCGATCATGTGGATGCCCAGCACCTTCTCGGTCGTCGCCTCGACAATCATCTTGTAAAGCCCGCGCTCGGGCCGGTGGCCGAAGATGTTCTTCATCGGCCGGAAGTCCGAAGAATAGACCTTGATGTTGCTGCCATACGCCTGCCGCGCCTGGCTTTCGGTCATGCCGACACCGGCCAGAGGGGGCTGCGAGAACACCGCGCTCGGGATTGCGTCGTAGCTTACCGAGGTATCCTTGCCACCGAACACCCGGTCGGCAAAGGCATGGCCCTCGCGGATGGCGATGGGGGTAAGCTGCACCCGGTTCGTTACGTCACCAACGGCGTAGATGCTGTCGCAGGCCGTCTTGCCATGGTCATCGACCGGGATTTCGCCATGGGCTCCAAGCGAAATGCCGGCATTCTCCAGGCCGAGGCCGTCGGTCTTGGGCCGGCGACCGGTGGCGACGAGCACGACATCGGCGTGGATCGGATCGGGCTGCTTGCCAAGGTACACCGCAAACGATCCGTCGTCGTTCTTCTCGACGCGGTCGAACGGACAATTGAACTTGTATTCGATGCCGCGCGCCATGGTGATCTGGAGCAGCCGATCGCGCAGCGATTCATCGTAGCCACGCAAGATCGTCTCGCTACGGTTCACGACCGTTACGTGACAGCCCAACGCATTGAAAATTCCAGCGAATTCCATTGCAATATAGCCCGCGCCGGAAATGACCACGCGCTTTGGCAGGCGTTCGAGATGGAACACCTCGTTCGAGGTGATGCAATGCTCCGAGCCCGGAAATTCGGGCATGATCGGCCAGGCACCCGTCGCGATCAGGATGTACCTCGCGCTGATTTCCCGGCCAGAGGCGAGGCGGACCGTATTTGGCCCAGCCACTTCGGCACGCTCCAGAGACCGCTCGACCTTGTTGGTCTCCAGCGTGCTGGTATAGGCCGAATTCAGCCGGTCGACGTCCTTGAGAACGGCGTCACGTAACGTCGGCCAGTCGAATGTCATCTTCTCGACCGTCCAGCCATAGTTGGCCGCGTCCTGCAGTTCTTCGGCAAAATGCGAACCGTAGACGAGCAGCTTTTTGGGCACGCAGCCCCGGATCACGCAGGTCCCGCCCACGCGATACTCCTCGGCCACGGCCACGCGCGCACCATGGCTAGCCGCGATCCGGCTGGCGCGCACGCCGCCCGAACCTGCGCCAATCACAAAGAGGTCGTAGTCGAAGTCCTGCCCAGATGCTTGATCAGCCATATGCACTCCTTGTCACGGGCTGCATATGGCCCCTGGTCCCGGCCAAGACCAGAGGCTTTCCCGGCAATGCAGCAATGCGAAACGGATCAGCCGATCCCTGCCGCCTTGAGCAGCGCTTCGGTCGAAGGATCGAAGCCCTTCCCGCCGCCGGATTCGATCTGCTTGGCAATGGCCTTGCCCAGCTCGACGCCGAACTGGTCGAACGGATTGATGCCGAGCATCGCTGACGAAACGAACGTGCGGTGCTCGTGGAAGGCGATCAGCGCGCCGAGTGTTGCGGGGTTGAGATCTTCGCACAGGATCGTCGCCGAAGGTCGGTCACCCGGATAGGCGCGCGCGCCGTCGTCCGAGGCCTTGCCTGCCATCAAGGCTGCCCCTTGCGCGAAGCAGTTGGACAGGAGGATCTCGTGATGGGCACCATCGAGATCGTGTCCTGGCGTTATGACGGCAAGGAAATCCACCGGAATCAGGTGCGTACCCTGGTGCAGGAGCTGGAATACTGCATGCTGGGCATCGGTGCCGACGCCGCCCCAGGTGATCGGCGCGCTGGCGCGGGTCAACGGCGTGCCATCGGCCAGCACGCGCTTGCCGTTCGATTCCATCTCGAGCTGCTGGAGATAGTCGGGCAGCAGCTTCAGTCGTTCGTCGTAGGCGAACACCGCCCGCGTCTCGCACCCACGCACTTGCGTATAGTAGAGATCGGCAAAGGCCGCACGCACGACCACGTTCTCGGCAAGATCGGCATCGATGAAGTGGCGGTCGATCGCCGCCGCGCCATCAAGGAACTCGGCGAAACCTTCCCAGCCCAGCGCCATGGCGACAGGAAAGCCGATCGACGACCACAGCGAGTAACGACCGCCAACGGATTCTGAAAACGGCAGGACGCGGGTTTCATCGACACCCCATTCGACCGCCTTTTCGGGCGATGCCGTCAGCGCGACAACACGGCCATAGGGATCTGATACGCCATTCTCGCGCATCCAGCTCAGCGCCGACTGCGCATTGGTCATCGTCTCGGTGGTGGTGAACGTCTTTGAGGCGACCGCGATCATCGTCGTTTCAGGATCGCAGGCCTTCATTGCCGCTTCCAGCGCGCAGCCATCGATATTGGAGACGACATGCACTGCGACCTTGGCGCCATCGCGAGTCAACGCATCGATCGCCAGCGCCGGCCCGAGGGCCGATCCGCCGATGCCGATGTGGATCAGGCTCTTGATCTCGCCGAAAGCGCCTTCGTGGATGGCCTCGACCAGCATCCGCATGCGGGCATGAAGCGCCTCGGCTTCCTCGACGCTGGTTTCCTTGCCGATGCCCCGCTGGGCGGTGTGTTCGGCAGCCCGGCCTTCGGTGTTGTTGATCTTTTCGCCGCCGATCAGCGCATCGCGGCGTCCAGCCAGATCCATCGCCTTGCTGATCGCCACAAGCGCCTGCTCGACCTGCGATGACAAGTGGGTCTTCGACCAGTCGAAGATCACCGGGCCTCCGGGCAGTTCGAGCGTGGTCGAATAGCGTTCGAGGCGTCCGGCGTCCTCGAACAGCGTCTCCAGGGATGGACGCGGCTGCGCCTCCAGTTCCGCCCAGAGGGTTTGCGCTTGGCTTGCCGACATCTCGAACCTCTTCCTTTTCGCAACTGCGTAATGTCCCTAATGCCTGCTGTGACAGCAATCGCCAAGGCCGGTGTTCAGCGCGCAGCAAGCCTTGCAGACGTATTTCGGCGCCGTATTATACCAATAACACACTTGACGAAGGCGCACGCTGGCAACATGACCGCGACGATGAACGACACGCCCGACGCCACCCCGCAATCCTCGCCATCCCCGGCTGCCGAGCCTGCGGTGAAGAAGGAGAAGAAGGAAGACAGCTTCCCGGTTTTCCTCATCAAGCTCGTGCTGGTCGTGGCGATCTTCCGCAGTTTCATCTTCTCCCCGTTCAATATCCCGTCGGAATCGATGTTGCCGCGGCTCGAGAACGGGGACTACCTGCTCGCTGCAAAGTGGCCCTATGGCTACAGCAGCTATTCGCTTCCTTTCAGCGCACCGATCCTGCCCAAGCGCTACTTCGCCAGCCAGCCCGAACGCGGTGACGTGGTGATCTTCAAGGCGCCCCCCGGCAACGATATCGACTACATCAAGCGCGTGATCGGTGTGCCTGGCGACACCGTGCAGATGATCGGCGGTGTCCTGCATCTTAACGGCAAGGCCGTGCCGAAGGTGAAGCAGCCCGATTTCGTGATCCCTGTCAGCCCGAACACCGATTGTCTCTCGGCCGAGTTCGCCGTGACCGAAGCCGACGGCAGGCAGACCTGCCATTATCCGCAGTTCCGGGAGACCCTGCCCAGCGGCAAGAGCTACAACGTGCTCGATCTTGGCCAGCGCTCGGTCG
Organism: Novosphingobium sp. B1; assembly: GCF_900176395.1. GTDB lineage: Bacteria > Pseudomonadota > Alphaproteobacteria > Sphingomonadales > Sphingomonadaceae > Novosphingobium. Next base: position 480,315 of record NZ_FWXL01000001.1, read on the forward strand.
ATGACACGGTGCCCGTGCTCGTGCCGGAAGGTCAGCTGTTCCTGATGGGTGACAACCGCGACAATTCGATGGACAGCCGTTTCCCGGCCATGGAAGGCGGCGGGATCGGCCTTGTTCCCCAGGATAACCTCGTCGGGCGCGCGACCGTGATGATGTGGTCCACCGATGGCAGCGCCAACTGGTTCCTGCCATGGACGTGGTTCTCGGCGGCTCGCTGGGATCGGATCGGGGGCACGTTCTGAGCACGCTCCCGCCCGAAACGCTCGACTACCTCGCCAATCTTACGGGAAAGTCGCCCGAGCGGAGCGATCTGTGGATCGAGGCGCTTACGCACGGCTCGATGGGCGTGGCGCGAGATTACCAGCGCCTGGAGTTCCTTGGCGACAGGGTGCTCGGGCTGGTCATTGCCGAATGGCTGCATGAGAAGAGCGACGCCGCCGAAGGCAAGCTCTCGCAGCGCCTCAACGCGCTCGTCAGCCGCGAAACCTGCGCCGACATGGCGCGTGCCATCGGCCTTTCAGCGCACATCCGCCTGGGCAAGCAGGCCCGTGACGATGGCGGCGCGCAAAGCGACAACATTCTGGGCGATGTGATGGAAGCGGTGATCGGCGCGCTGTTTGTCGAACGCGGCTTCGAAGCGGCGCGGGCATTCGTGCGCAAGATCTGGGAACAGCCGATGGCCTCGGGCACCGGCCAACGCAAGCATCCCAAGGCCGCGCTTCAGGAATGGGCGGCGGGCAACCGGCGCAAGCCACCGGTCTATACGCTCGTTGCGCGCGAAGGACCGGACCACGCAGCGAAATTCACCGTCTCGGTCGAGATCAAGGGCGTCGGCACGGCCAGCGCCACGGGAACGAGCAAGCAGGATGCCGAGACTTCGGCAGCCCGCGCCTTCATGCAGGCGCATGGCTGACGCCAAACTGGCGGCGGCCACGCAAATGGCCTAAGCTGGCCGCACATCTTCAGAGAATTGGAATCATGACCGATAAATGTGGCCTCGTGGCCGTCCTTGGCGCTCCGAACGCCGGCAAGTCCACCCTCGTCAACGCGCTCGTCGGCCAGAAGGTCGCGATCGTCTCGCCCAAGGCGCAGACAACGCGCGCGCGGCTGATGGGCATCGCGCTCGAGAATGTGGGCGATGACAAGGCGCAAATCATCCTGGCCGATACTCCCGGCCTGTTCGAACCCAAGCGCCGGCTCGACCGCGCCATGGTCAGCGCAGCGTGGGACGGCGCGCAGGAAGCCGATGCGATCCTGCTCGTGGTCGATGCCCGCAAGAAGAAGCGCGATTACCTGGAATCGATTCTCGAAACGCTGAAGGCGCGTCCGGAGCGCAAGCTGCTCGTCCTCAACAAGGTCGACTCCACACCCAAGGAGCCGCTGCTCGTCATGGCCGAGGCGCTGACGCAGGAAGCGGAGTTCGACGAGGTCTTCTTCGTGTCCGCGCTGACGGGCGATGGCGTTCCCGAGCTCAAGCAGCGGCTCGCCGCGCTCATGCCCGAAGGCGCATGGCATTACCCGGAAGATCAGGTTTCCGACGCCTCGGAACGCCTGATGGCCGCCGAGATCACGCGCGAGCAGCTCTATCGCCAGCTGCACGACGAACTCCCCTATGACAGCACGGTCCGGCCGGAGAAGTATCTCACCCGCAAGGATGGCTCGATCGAGATCCACCAGCAGATCGTGATCGCGCGCGAGACGCAACGCCCGATCGTGCTTGGCAAGGGCGGTGCGCGGATCAAGGCGATCGGCGAGGCTGCGCGCAAGGAGCTTGCGCAATTGCTCGACGCCAAGGTCCACCTCTTCCTGCACGTGAAGGTTGACGAGCGCTGGGCGGACGCTCGCGAAATCTACGAGGAAATCGGGCTGGAATGGGTCAAGTAATGCGGTTGTCCCTTGCCGTGGGAGCGCTGGCGCTCTCCATTCCTGCCATCTCTCATGCCGATGCCAGGCCTGCTGCACCTGTGCCGGGCGAACGATACGTTGCGATGGGCAGTTCCTTTGCAGCAGGCCCCGGTGTCGGCCCCAACAAGCCCGACACCCCTTCGCGTTGTGGCCGCGGGCAATTCAACTATCCGGCGCTGCTCGCCGCACGGCTCAAGCTCGATCTCGTCGATGCGACCTGCAGTGGCGCAACTACCGAACACGTGCTGGGTCCGTGGAAGGAGATCCCGCCACAGATCGAAGCCGTCGATGCCTCGGCGCGGCTTGTCACGATCACGATCGGCGGCAATGACATCGCCTTTGTCGGCAACATCATGGCCGCCCTGTGCGAAAGCAGTGCCAAGCCCGATCCGCGCTGCCAGCCCTGGCGTGAGATTACCGAGGCCGACTGGGCAGCGGACGAGCGGAACCTGCGTGCCATCGTGCAGGGCGTTCGCAAGCGCGCCCCCAAGGCCCGCATCGTCTTTGTCGATTACATCACGGTCCTTCCTGCCAAGGATGCCTGCCCGGCCCTGCCGATCACTCCGGAGCGGCTGGAACAGAGCAAGGCCGTGGCCCGGCGGCTCTCCCGGCTGACAGCACACGTGGCGCGAGCCGAGTTTGCCGAAGTGTTCCGCTTCTCCGAGAAATCGCGCACCCACGCGCCGTGCTCTGACAAGCCATGGAGCAACGGGATGACTGCCCCTGTCGAGGACGGAATTCCGGTGCATCCGAATCGGATCGGGCATGAAGCGGCTGCAGAAGGTCTGGCTGCGTTTCTCGGCAAACCGCCTGCCTCGGCTCGTCGTCGCTGAGGTTCCCCCAGCCGCATTGGCAAATCCCTGTTGGGTGCTGCAGCGCCTGAGACATCGTGCATTAATCTGACGCGCCTACCGCCCGGACGAAGGGTCCGAGCTTCTCGCTCGTTGACGTCCCGTAATACCGAGTGGACGGAGCGATCGAATGAAAGAGATGAAGGCTGCCGCGACGAATGGCGCGGCGGCGGCAGTCCGGGCGGGACCGCTCTCCGGGCCATTCAGGATCCCTTTCGGAGTGCCGGCGTGGCTTGTGGGAACACTGGCCTATCTGGCGCTCGTCGTCGCCACGCGCAGCTTCCTCTACGGCAATCCCCTGATCCATATCGACGAGCAGTTCTATCTGTTCGTCGCCGAGCGGATGCGCGAAGGCGCCCTGCCCTATGTCGATATATGGGACCGCAAGCCGGTGGGCCTGTTCCTTGTATACGAGTTTCTGGCGGCGCTGCCCGGAGACCCTGTCATTGCCTATCAAGTGGGCGCGACTTTCGCGATGGTGGGGACGGCTGCGCTGATCTCGCGCCTCGCACGCGAAATCGCGAGGCCCCTTGCTGCATGGCAGGCAGGCGCCGCCTATCTTCTGTTCCTGCCGATCTTCAACAGCGGCATGGGCCAGGCGCCGGTCTTCTACAATCTGCTGGTGGCAATGGCAGGCTGGGGCGTGATCGAAACGGTCAAGCGCCATGAGCATGATGCGCTCGTATGGCGTGGATGCCTCATCATGCTCCTGCTGGGGCTTGCCATCCAGATCAAGTACTCGGTCATCTTCGAAGGCGCCGCCTTTGGCCTGATGTTGCTTTCGCGCGGATTTGCCGACGTCTGGTCGTACCGTAGGCTGGCAGCGGTCGCCTTGCTGTGGATGGGCGTCGCCCTTCTGCCGACCTTGGCCGCGATCGTCTGGTACGCCGAGCTCGGCCACATCGATGAATTCGTCTATGCCAACTTTGTCTCGATCTTCGAGAGAGGCTCGGACGGGTGGCAGGCACCGTGGCGGCTGGTCAAGGAAGTGGCCGTGCTCCTTCCCTTCTGGCTGGCAATCTTCAAGGCGCCGAAGCTTTTCGACACTACGGGCGGTGCCCATCCCCGCTCGCACGCGGTGCTGAAGCTATGGGGCATTGCCGCCTGCGCCGGCTTCCTGCTTTTCGGCACGTGGTACGATCATTATGTCGCCCCGGTGCTGGTGCCCCTTGCAATCCTCGCCGCCCCAGCCCTTGCCCGCGCAGCTCCTTCCGAACGCTGGTTCGGGCGCGGACTTCTTGGCCTGGGACTAGTCGGGGGGCTTGCTGTGCCGTTGTATCAAGTGGGACAGCACGGGACTACCACCCAGTTCGCGCAGATGAACGCGCTCATCGCGCAGGAGATGCACGGCGGCTGTCTGTTCATATACGAGGGCGAACTGGCGTTTTACCGCACGACCCGCTCGTGCCTGCCGACGAGTCGCATCTTCCCCAATCACCTCAACACCTATGTCGAGGCAAAGGCGATCGGAGTGGACCCGCTTGCCGAAACCCGACGGGTGCTGGACAGCCACCCCGATGTGATCGTGATGCGCAGCAGCGAGCACAGGCCCTATCTGCCCAACATGCAGACCCGCAAGCTCATGGAACGCCGCCTGAGCGCCGACTACGAACGCTACGCCTCCTATCGGCTCGGCAACAAGACCTACTGGTTGTTCCGCCCCCGACAAAAGGGGTGAGCGAACGCGCCGATCCCAGCCCTGGGGGCGGGATCGGCAGCAATCGTCAGTCCGGTTTTGCTGTCTTGGCCTTTGTAGCGGCTGCTTTCTTGGCCGGCGCCTTCTTTGCCGGTGCCTTCTTTGCTGGAGCCTTCTTCGCAGCGGGCTCCTTGGCCGCATCCTTCTTCGGAGCTGCTTTCTTGGCTGCGGGTTTCTTCGCCGCCTTCTTGCCTTTGGCTGGGCCCTTGGCGGCGCGCTCGTCAATCAGCGCGATGGCCTCTTCGAGCGTCAGGCTCTCGGGCTGCTGGTCCTTGGGCAGCGTGGCGTTGGTGGTGCCATCGGTAACGTAAGGACCATAACGCCCCGCCATCAGCTTGATTTCGCCGCCCGAGGTTGGATGCGCGCCGAAAACCTTGAGCGGTTCTGCTGCCACGCGGCCACCGCGCGCGCCTGCTCCGGCGGCAGCGGCAGCAAGATGCATGACGGCTGCATTCATGCCGGTCTCGAACACGTCGGCCGTGGTCTTGAGCCGGGCGTATTTGCCATCATGCGCCAGATAGGGACCATAACGCCCGATGCTCGCCGTGATTGGCTTGCCACTTTCGGGGTGCGTACCCACCTCGCGCGGCAGCGACAACAGCTTCAGGGCCCATTCGAGATCGAGTTCGCCGATGTCCTTGGGGATGGACGCGCGCTTGGCTTCCTTGCCTTCGCCGAGCTGGATGTACGGGCCAAAGCGCCCTGCCTTGCGCACCACCTCGAGGTCGGTCACCGGGTCCTTGCCCAGAACGCCATCCTCACCGCCATCACCGTCGGCGCCGCCAGGCTGTGCAAACTTGCGGGTGTACTTGCACTCCGGATAGTTGGAACAGGCGACGAAAGCGCCGTAGCGCCCACCACGGAGCGACAGGCGACCGGCTTCGCACTTCGGGCACAGGCGCGAATCCTTGCCATCTGCCCGCGGCGGGAAGAGGTAGTCCGAAAGGAACTCATCAAGCTCAGCGGTAACCTCGCTCGGCTTCTTCTCCATCACCTCGTCGGACTTCGGCTTGAAGTCACGCCAGAACTCGGCCAGCACCTTCTTCCATTCGGCACGCCCGCCCGACACGTCGTCGAGTTCCTCCTCCATGCCGGCCGTGAATTCATACGCCACGTAGCGATTGAAGAAGCGTTCGAGAAATGAAGTAAGAAGTCGTCCGGATTCCTCTGCAAAGAAACGGTTCTTCTCAGTCCGAACGTAATTGCGATCCTTCAGCACCTGCAAGGTTGCGGCATAAGTCGAAGGGCGTCCGATGCCCAGTTCCTCAAGCCGCTTGACCAGGCTGGCTTCCGAATAGCGCGGTGGCGGCTGGGTGAAGTGCTGGGTCGCATCGACGCCACGCTTGGCCGGCGTGTCGCCCTTGCCAAGGGCAGGCAGCAGATTGCCATCCTCGTCGTCACCATCCTGCTTCTGATCGCGGCCTTCCTCGTAGACGGCGAGGAAGCCTGGGAACTTCACGACCTGGCCCGTCGCGCGCAACTCGTGCTTTCCGGTGCCATCGCGCAGGGTCACGCTCGTCCGTTCGATATTGGCAGAAGCCATCTGGCTGGCCATGGCCCGCTTGTAGATCAGATCATAGAGACGTGCCTCGTCGCCTGACCCGTACCTGTCCTTGCTGAAGTCAGTGGGACGAATGGCTTCATGCGCTTCCTGAGCATTCTTGGCTTTCGTCTCGTAATGACGCGGTTTTTCCGGCAGATAGTGGCCGTCATAGCGGTCCGAGATCGCCTTGCGCGCTTCGGAAATCGCGCTCGGGTCCATCTGCACACCGTCGGTACGCATGTAGGTGATGGCGCCCGCTTCATACAGAGTCTGCGCCACGCGCATCGTATGGCTGGCTGAAAAGCCGAGCTTGCGCGCCGCTTCCTGTTGCAACGTCGATGTGGTGAACGGCGGATAGGGATTGCGCCGCGTCGGCTTGGTCTCGACTTCCTCGACCCGGAAGGTACCTGCTTCGACGACGGCCTTGGCCTTCATTGCGGCGCCTTCGTCACCCAGCGCCAGCTTGTCGAGCTTCTGTCCATCGAACTTGACCAGGCGAGCGGCAAACTCGGTGCCGCCCTGCTCGAGCTGCGCAACGACCGACCAGTATTCCTGCGCCCGAAAGGCCTCGATCTCGCGCTCGCGCTCCACGATCAGGCGCAGCGCGACCGACTGCACGCGGCCGGCCGACTTGGCACCGGGAAGCTTGCGCCACAGGACTGGCGAGAGCGTGAAGCCGAACAGGTAATCAAGCGCGCGGCGCGCCAGATAGGCGTCGATCAGATCCTGATCGAGTTCGCGCGGGCGCTTCATCGCCTCGGTCACCGTCTGCTTGGTGATCGCGTTGAAGGTGACCCGCTCAACTTCCTTCGGAAGCGCCTTACGTTTCTTGAGCAACTCCTTGACGTGCCACGAAATTGCCTCACCCTCACGATCAGGGTCAGTCGCCAGGATCAGGCGGTCCGAATCCTTGGCTGCGTCGGTGATCGCCTTCACGCGCGATTGCTTGTCGCCGTAAAGCTCCCAATCCATGGCGAAGTCTTCATCCGGGCGGACAGAGCCATCCTTGACCGGAAGATCGCGGATGTGGCCGTAGGAGGCGAGCACCTTGTAGCCGGGGCCCAAGTACTTCTCGATGGTCTTGGCCTTGGCCGGAGATTCAACAATGACAAGCTGCATGGCGTTAAAAAGCAGTCCTTACGTGTACGTACGCGCGAGGGTGGCGGTGGGCAGCGCGGTTCGTCAAGCGTCTGGTTGGGCGGGGTCGGTTGAGGACAGCGTCAGGACACCAGACTGACACGGCCCGCCGCGTGGCGCTGCAGGCGGCCCGCCAGCTCAAGTTCGAGCAAGGCCATCTGGACCACCCCGGCGCTGGCACCGCTCTGACGTATCAGTTCATCGACGCCAACAGGAGCGCTGGTGAGCAGGCTGGCGATGTCAGCTGGCGCATCGTTCGATGTCGGCGCGAAGTCCACGCCAGTCTCGCGAAAGGTTGAGCGTGGCAGTCCGGTGAAGCCGACCAGAAGTTCGACGACGTCTTCGGGCCGCTGCACGAGGATCGCGCCTTCCCTGATGAGCTGGTTGCAGCCGTGCGAGCGGCTGTCGAGTGGAGAGCCCGGAATCGCCATGACCTCGCGCCCGGCTTCGGCAGCCAGACGCGCGGTGATGAGCGAGCCTGATTTGGGCGCCGCTTCCACCACCAGCGTGCCGGTGGCAAGCCCGGCGATGATGCGATTGCGGTGGGGAAAATGGCGCGCCAGCGGTTCGGTGCCCGGTGGCATCTCCGCGATCAGCAATCCCTGCTGTGCGACCTGCTCCTGCAATTCCGCGTTTTCGGGTGGATAGGTGATATCGATGCCGCTGGCGATCACGCCCACGGTGCCGCCGCCATCGTCCATGCCGGCCAGCGCACCGCGATGAGCCGCGGCGTCGATCCCGCGGGCGAGGCCCGAAACAACTGCATAGCCCTGCCCAGCCAGCGCCGTCGAAAAATCGCGCGAGAGCTTCACTGCCGCCGCCGAGGCATTGCGCGCGCCGACCACGGCAACCGAAGGCCTGCGCAGCAGTGCCGCATCGCCTCGTACGGTCAGGATCGGGGGCGGACTGTCCAGTTCGCCCAGCAGAGACGGATAATCGGGACTGTCGTGAAAGAGGTAGCGCGCGCCGGCCCTGCGAACGGCGGCAATCTCCGCCTCGATCCGCTCGGCCGCGGCTGGCCGGTAGGGCGCCCCACCCCGCGCCGCGAGGTCAGGCAGGGCATCGAGTGCCGCCACGGCTGTGCCGAAGCGGCGCAACAACTGGTTGTAGCTGACCGGCCCGACGTTGGGCGAACGCAGCAGCCGTATCCGGGCAAAGGCCTCGTCCCGCGAAAGCGTGGCTTCGCCCGCAGCGTTCACTTCTTGCTGCCGACCTTCGGCTCAGTCCCCGCCCGCAGCCGGCCGATGTTCTCGCGATGAAGAAACAACACGAGCAGCGCCAGCAGCCCGAGCACTGGCACGTACGTGGTGTACCCGAGAACGAGCGCCGCCACCGGCGCCGCCACTGCCGCGCTCATTCCTCCGAGCGAGGAGATGCGGCTGGCAAACAGCACGCCGAGCCAGACGACCGCATAGGCCAGCCCGATCGGCCACGCTAGGCCCAGCGAAATGCCCATCATAGTCGCCACGCCCTTGCCGCCCTTGAAGCGCAGCCAGACAGGGAAGCAGTGACCCAACACAGCGCCCAGCGCGGCGAAAGCCTCATTATCCGGCCAAAGGTGGCGCGCGATCAGGACCGCAGCGAGACCCTTGCCAAGATCGAGCAGCAAGGTTGCCGCCGCCACCCCCTTCTTGCCGGTGCGCAGAACATTGGTCGCTCCGATATTTCCCGAGCCGATCGCCCTCAGATCGCCACCGCCGGTGAGGCGCGTCAGGATGAGACCGAAGGGGACTGAGCCGAGCAGGTAGCCCACGAAGAGAGAGAGCAGCGTTTCCACGGCACTGCTCATATCCTCCCCGGATACAAAAGCGAAAGAGGCCACTTCCCATTTTGTCGCCATTCCCGATACAAGCCCCCGGGAAATGAGCTCACATCCCTTCTCCGATCAGGCCCAGCCCGACCCTGCCGCCCCGCTGCTCCTGTTCGATTCAGGCGTTGGCGGGCTTTCGGTCCTGCGCAAGGTGCGCGAACGCCTACCCCAGGCGCCGGTCATCTATGTCGCGGACAATGCCGGCCTGCCCTATGGCGCCAAGAGCGAGGCACAGATTGCCGCGCGCGTCTCGGGACTGCTTGGACGGCTTACCGAGCGCCTCAAGCCCCGGCTCGTGTGCATTGCCTGCAACACCGCATCGACGATCGCGCTGGCGTCCGTGCGCGAAGTGCTAGAAGTGCCGATCGTCGGCACCGTGCCGGCGATCAAGCCGGCTTCTGCGATGACGCGTACCGGTGCGATCGGACTGCTCGGCACTGCGGCCACGATCCGGCAGGGATATGTCGACCGGCTGGAAGCCGAATTTGCGGCTGACAAGCACCTGCTGCGCCATGGCGCGCCCGAACTCGTTGCAGCAGCAGAAGCCAAGCTGCGCGGGCAACCGGTCGATCCTGCCGTTTTCGAGCGTGCGGCACGGTCGCTGCGCGAACAGCCCCATGGTGAAAGCATCGACACGGTCGTCCTGGCCTGCACGCACTTTCCCCTGGTACAGGACGAATTGGCGCAGGCCTTCGGACCGGGCGTGTCATTCATCGACGGCTCCGACGGGATCGCACGCAGGATCGACGCACTGACGCAGCATCAGGATTGGCGCAAGACGAGGCCGGACCGCGCTCTCTTCACCCGTGGCGGAATCGAAGTCGATCAGCTAGGTGCCGTACTCGAAGCGCATGGCCTGACCGACATCGGCGTGGTTTGAATCGGTGAAAGTGGCGCGGGGGACAAGACTTTGAGCAGATTTTCGCGCGTCATGATCGTGCTGCTGCTGGTGGCGGGTCTGGCTTACTACTGGTTGCTGGTAAATGCGGGGCCAGCGCGGATTCCCGCAAGACCGCTCGATCTTGCAGCGATGCGCCAGGCTGCACTGGCCCTGCCTGGCAGCCGGCCCGAGAGCATCTCGTTCAAGGTGCTTGCGCGCCGGCACGTTCCCGGAGCAGCGCTTGCGGCAGGAACGGGGCTGCGTCAGGTCGATGTCGGCATCATTTCGTGGCGCCTCAACAGGCCAGACGGCGGCATCGTGATCGATCCGGGCCTGTCGCAGGCAGATGCGGCCGCAATCGGGTTCAAGCACTATGATCGTGCCGCCAGGGCGACGGTGGACAATTGGCTGGAGCAAAGCCGGCTGATCCTGTTCACGCACGCACACGTTGATCATGTAGGGCTGTTTCTGGATCATCCGGCGTTCGATTCAATCGTGGCAAAGGCTATCATCTCGCCCACGCTGCTCAACGGCATAAGCGCCCTGTGGCGCGAGAATGGCGGGCGCATTACCCAGACCAGATCGCTGCGCCCGATCGAAGCTGTCGCCCCTGGCGTGGTTCTGGTCCAGACCCCGGGGCACACGCCGGGATCGGAGATGGTCTTCGTGAAACTTGCCGATGGGCGCGAGTTCCTCTTTGCCGGCGACACGGCCTCGCTGGGCGTCAACGCAGATCGACCGACGCCGCGTTCGCGACTGATGGCGGAATGGCTTGCCCCGGAAGATCGCCCCGCCGTGATCGGCTGGCTCAAGGGTCTGAAAGCGCTCAAGAAGCGCAACCCCAAGGTCGTGATCGTCCCTTCGCACGACCTTGCGTGGACATTCGGTAACCAAAAGCTTTTTGCCAAGGACAAATAGCTACGTCTTTCGGTCAGTGGGTCCAAATGATGCTGGCAATGCCGATCCAAGAGGCGTAGAAGCCGCCCATTCGCCGGAGGGCCCAACGGGATCGGGCTCCCAGGGACGGAAACGTCCTTGTTGCAGGAAGGAGCGGCGGGGTGAATTACGATCAGGTTTTCGATTCTGCCATCGAGCGTCTGCACTCCGAAGGCCGCTACCGCGTTTTCATCGACATCCTGCGCAACAAGGGGGCCTACCCCAACGCGCGCTGCTTTGCCGGCCACAACGGGCCCAAGCCGATCACGGTGTGGTGCTCGAACGACTATCTCGCGATGGGCCAGCACCCCAAGGTCATCGCTGCCATGGAAGAGGCGCTGCATAACGTTGGCGCCGGCTCTGGCGGCACGCGCAACATTGGCGGCAACACCCACTACCACATCCAGCTTGAGGAAGAGCTGGCCGACCTTCACGGCAAGGAAGGCGCGCTGCTGTTCACTTCGGGCTACGTCTCGAACGATGCCACGCTGTCCACGCTGGCAAAGATCCTGCCCGGTTGCGTGATCTTTTCCGACGAGTTGAACCACGCTTCGATGATCGCGGGAATCCGCAACTCGGGCGCGGAAAAGAAGGTGTTCCGTCATAACGACGTTGCGCATCTGGAAGAGCTGCTGGCCGAGACGGACCCCAGCGTCCCCAAGCTGATCGCGTTCGAGTCGGTCTATTCGATGGACGGTGACGTTGCGCCGATCCACACCATCTGTGACCTCGCCGAGAAGTACAACGCGCTGACCTATATCGACGAGGTCCACGCTGTCGGTATGTATGGCCCGCGCGGCGGCGGTATTACCGATCGTGATGAAGCGGCCCATCGCATCGACATCATCGAGGGCACACTGGGCAAGGCCTTTGGCGTCATGGGCGGCTACATCGCTGCCGATCGCAAGATTATCGACGTAATTCGCTCCTATGCGCCGGGCTTCATCTTCACCACCTCGCTCTCCCCTGTGCTGGTCGCAGGCGTGCTCGCCTCGGTCCGCCATCTCAAGGCGTCGAGCGAGGAGCGCGAAGGCCAGCAGGCTGCTGCCGCCTACCTCAAGAAGGCCTTTGCTGACGCTGGCCTCCCGGTCATGCCGTCAACCACGCACATCGTGCCGCTGATGGTCGGCGATCCGGTGCGCGCCAAGAAGATCAGCGACATCCTGCTGGCTGAATACGGCGTCTATGTTCAGCCGATCAATTTCCCCACCGTCCCGCGCGGTACCGAGCGGCTGCGCTTCACGCCGGGCCCCTCGCACACGCAGGCCATGATGGACGAACTGGCTGGAGCGCTGGTCGAGATCTGGCAGCGGATGGAAATGGAAATCCAGAAGGCCGCCTGAAGCGGCGTCTCGTAACGATCCAAGGCCCTCCCCTGATCCGGGAGGGCTTTTTCGTGGGGCTTGCCTTTCGCGCTGACCGCGCTAGCCTTAACCGATCAATTAAAAATCGGGAGAGTGCATGTCGGTTCCGTCCTTCGACGAAGTTGTCCTCGGTCGCCGGTCGATACGGGGATATCTCGACAAGCCTGTCCCGCGCGCGCTGATAGAGGAGATCCTGTCTTTGGCGATGCGTTCGCCCACGTCGATGAATACCCAGCCCTGGCATTTCCATGTGATTACCGGCAAGCCGCTTGACCGCATCCGCAAGGGCAATACCGAGCGCATCCTTGCCGGCGAGCCGGACAGCCGCGAGTTTCGAAGGGGTGAACCCTTCGCTGGCGTTCACCGTGATCGGCAGGTCGAAGTGGCGAAGCAGCTTTTCGGCGCCATGGGCATCGCGCGCGACGATGCGCCCGCTCGCCAGGATTGGGTATTGCGCGGCTTCCGCCAGTTTGACGCGCCAGTCTGCGTGATTGTCGCCTATGACCGCGAGTTGTCGGGAAGTGACGACACCGCTTTCGATTGCGGCGCGGTGACCACCGCCCTCGTCAATGCTGCGTGGTCGCGAGGTCTGGGCTGCGTCATCAATTCACAGGGCATCATGCAATCCCCGGTCGTGCGCGAACATGCCGGCATCCCCGACGACCAGGTTATCATGAAGGCCGTGGCGCTCGGCTGGCCCGATCCGGACTTTCCGGCCAACGCCGTCGTCAGCAACCGCAAGAGCGTTGACGAGGCCGCAAGGTTCGTCGGCTTCGACTGACGCTTGCATCGCCACGCCGCGTTCCTACCTCGTGCCCAATGGCGGGTAAGGCGTTTCACGAACTCAAGGCATGGGCAAGGCGCATCAAGCGTGATGTCGTGGCGCTGTGGCTTGCAGCGCGTGACCCACGCGTGCCTCTTGCGGCGAAGATCGTCGCGGGTCTTGTCGCGGCCTACGCGCTGTCGCCGGTCGACCTCATTCCGGATTTCATCCCGATCCTGGGCTATCTCGATGACGTGATTCTTGTGCCGCTCGGCATCGCCTTGGCCGTGCGGCTGATCCCGCCCCAACTCATGGAAGACTTGCGCAGCCGCGCAGCTGCAACCGACAAGCCTCGCTCAACGGCAGGGCTGCTTGCCGTCGTTCTGATCTGGCTGCTGGGCGCAGCAGCAGTCTATCACCTGATCATGCGCTGGCCGTAAAAAGAAAGGCCCCACCTTCCGGCGGGGCCTTCTGTTTTTCCTGCGATTGCGCCTTGGCTCAGCGAAGCGAAACCACGTTGTCCGAAACCCGCGGATCGCGACGGTCGCCACGGTACTGGCTCGACATCGGCTCGTCCGAAACCTCGAAGACTTCGGTTGCGCCAAAGCCGTTGAACGCGGTCTTCATCGCTGCCCCATAAGCGCCGAGCATGCCGATCTCGATGTAGTCACCGGCCTTCATGTCCAGCGGCAGTTCGAACGGACCTTCCATGTGATCCATGTCGTCGCACGTCGGTCCGTAGAAGCTGAACGGCTCGAGCTCGAGCTCGGTCTCGACGTCGTTGGCCACTTCGTCGCGCAGCACGCGCACCGGGAAGCGCCAGCCAACATGCGCTGCATCGAACAGTGCGCCATAGGCGCCATCGTTGATGTACAGCTCGGTCCCGCGGCGACGTTCGACGCGCACGATCATCGAGTTGTACTCGGCGCAGAGCGCACGGCCCGGCTCGCACCAAAGCTCAGCCGAGTACGAGACCGGCAGCGATTCATAGGTGCGATCGATCACGCCGAAGTAGTCTTCGAGCGGGGGCGGCTCCATGCCGGGATAGATCGACGGGAAACCGCCGCCCACGTCGATGATGTCGACGAGGACCGAGGCATCGACGATCGCGGCGCGAACGCGCTCAAGCGCCTGCACATAGGCATGCGGGCTCATCGACTGACTGCCGACATGGAAGCACACGCCAAGCGAATCCGCGACCTGGCGGGTTGCCTGCAGGAGGTCACCCGCCTGCGTCAGGTCGCAGCCGAACTTCGACGCCAGGCTCAGTTCCGAATACTCGGACGACACGCGCAGGCGCACGCAGAGCGTGAGATCAGTTGCGGGATTGCCTTCGGCATCGGCCGTGGCAGCCTTGATCTTTTCCAGCTCCTCGAACGAATCGAGGCTGAATACACGCACGCCGTGATCGTGATAGGCTTCACGGATCGCCGCAGGTGCCTTCACCGGGTGCATGAAGCACAAGGTTGCCTGCGGCAGCGTCTCGCGCACAAGACGAACCTCGACGATCGAGGCGACGTCGTAGTGCGTTACGCCCGAATCCCACAGGATGCGGATCAGATCGGCCGACGGATTTGCCTTTACCGCATAGAGCGACTTCCCCGGAAACTTCTCGACGAAGAAGCGGGCAGCGCGCGCGGCGGCGTGCGGACGGTTCAAAATGGCGGGTTGTTCAGGCGCGGAGGCGCGAACTACAGCCAGTGCGTCAGGATGGATGTGCAACTCAAGGGACCCCCAAACGGAACGTTGAACGAAGCTGCCTTGCGGTTTGGAAGTCCCCATGGGGCAGCGAGAGGGGGGTAAATAAGGCCCTGCGCCTGAATCTCAAGTGAAAATAACGCTGCCCCAAAGTCCCGTCAGAAAAACGAAACAATTCCAGATGGATCGTGCCAGATCAGCGACTTAGCACATCGGCCAGCGCAGCCCATGCCGGCAGGGAAAGGGGATCGTTCGCACCGTTTGCGGCGGTAGGGTGCGATGCGAATCGTGCGACAGTCATTTCCGCAGCCGGATCGATCCACAGGGTCTGCCCATGGATGCCCCGCGCGGAGAAGCAGCCGCGGTTGTTGTTGCTGATCCACCACTGGCTGCCATAGCTCCAGCCCGGCAGTTGCGGATAGCGATTGCGGTCAAAGTGCGAAGGATCGCCGCCGTGCGTCGCACGCTCGACCACAGCTTCGGGAATGACGCCAAGTCCACCCATGCGCATCGCCTCGCCAAACCGCGCGAGGTCTTCGAGCCGCAGGTTCAGCCCGCCGCCCGCAAATGCCGTGCCCGCCTGGTCGACTATGAGGTCGGCGTCGCCCAGCATGCCAAGCGGCTGCCAGAGTCGCTCCGAAAGCACATCGGCAAAGTGCTTGCCCTCGATTCGCGAAACGATCCATGCCAGCACTTCGGTGTTGGGCGTTCGGTAAGTGAAACCCACGCCATGTTCCCCCGCCTTGCCGATCGTCGGCAGGTAGGACGCAAGGTCAATCGGCCCGGCATAGTCCACCGGGCGCGGGGTAAGCCCAAGAGCCGCGCTATAGGCCCCGATGCCGGAGTCGGGATCGGCATAGTCCTCGGAGAAGTCGAGCGCGGTCGTCATGTCGAGTACCTGGCGAACCGTGGCATCACCAAATCCGCTGACGGCAAGCTCGGGCAGGTATCGAGACGTGGGGGCAGCCGGATCGAGGCGGCCCTCGTGCACCAGCATCTCGGCCACGGCGCCCACGAAGCTCTTCGTCACCGAAAATGCGATGTGCCGCGTCTCTGGAACGGTCACGCCAAACCAGCGCTCTAACACCACCTTGCCGCGATGCAGAACCAGCAGCCCGTCCGTGAAGGCTTGCGTCAGCGATTGCTCCAGCGTGATCGGCTCGTCGCCATTGATCGGCACGAAGCTGACCTGTCCAAGACCGTCATCCAGCGCACGCTCGAATGCGACGCCCCCGCCCGCTGCGGCAACCCTGCGCGAAGGCACGAACTGGCGCATGTTCGAGTAGGACCAGCGGATCATCGGAAAGCGCATGTGATCGGCGCGCGATGCCAGCAGGATCCTGTCGGCAGGTGGAGGCGAACCTTCCATCCAGCCCATGCGCACCGGATCGCTAGTCACACCATCGAGCAGCTCGCCCGCCATCGCACTCTCCTGCCAACATTCTTGTCAGCAGGCAGCATGCCTCAGGAAAGGCGGTCGCGGAAGTCCTCGTAAGTGAAACCCTTGACCTTCTCCAGAGCATCGGTCGCGCTGTCCCACAGCCAGATCGAGGGCAGCGGCACGCCGTTGAAGGTCGTGGTCTTGACCATCGAGTAATGGGCCTGATCGAGGAAAGCGAAACGGGTGCCCGGTCCTGCACCGTTCGGCAGCCGATAATCGCCGATCACATCGCCGGCGAGGCACGAAGGCCCGCCCAGACGCACCGGAGCCCCACCCTCGCCGCCATCTTCATACTCGTCGATCGGCAGCTCGCCCAGCATGGCAGGACGGTAAGGCGCCTCGATCACATCGGGCATGTGACATGTGGCCGAAATGTCGGTGATGCCAAGCTGCATCCCGTTCCAGTGCGTGTCCAGCACAGTGCCGACCAGTATGCCCGCGTCGAGCGCCACCGCCTCACCCGGCTCCAGGTAGATCTCGCAACCCGTCCGCGCCTTCACATCGCGCAGGAAGGCGATCAGGTCCTCGCGCTGGTAGTCGGCCCGGGTGATGTGATGCCCGCCGCCGAAGTTGAGCCACTTGAGCTGTCCGAAATACGGCGCGATCCGCGCTTCAAGCGCCTGCCACGTGCGCTTGAGCGGTTCGAAATCCTGCTCGCACAGCGTGTGGAAGTGCAGGCCCGAAACCCCTTCGAGGTGCTCGGGCAGCAACTGGTCCACCGGAAAGCCCAGCCGCGAATGCGGCGCGCAAGGATCATAGCGCGGCACCTCGCCCTCGGCATGAAGCGGATTGATCCGCAGGCCAATATCGAACGCCTCGCCCGCAGCCTTCGCCGCCGCAATCTCCCCGCCAAAGCGCGCATGCTGCCCCGGCGAATTGAAGATCACATGGTCCGAAAGCCGCAGGATCTCGCCCATGTCCTCGGCCTTGTAGGCCGCACAATAGGTCGCGATCTCGCCCGAGTAATGCTCGGCCGCCAGCTTCGCTTCCCACAGGCCGGAGGTGCATACCCCGTCGAGATATTCCCCGACGATCGGCGCCACCTTCCACATCGAGAATGCCTTGAGTGCCGCCAGGACCTTGATCCCGGCACGGTCACGCACATTGGCCAGCGCAGACAGATTGGCCCGCAACTTCGCAGCGTCGACCACGAAGGCAGGGCTGTCGACACGGTTCAGGTCAAACTGCGCAAACGCGCCCGGATCGCCCGCTCTGGTTTCCATGCTCAGCCCTCACCTTGAAACAAACACCCCCGCGCAGGCGGGGGCCCAGTGCCGTCAGGCACTTCATCTACGGATGTGCCGACAGGCACCTTATCGACAGATGTGCCGACAGGCACCTCGTCAACAAACGTGCCGCAAAGCACAAATCGAAGCGTTGTAAGGTCCCCGCCTTCGCGGGGACCCAATGCCGTTGGCTCAGAACGCCAGCGGACCCGCCAGTTCCTTCACCTGCCACGGCAGTCCATGCTTGTTCAGCATGTCCATGTAGGGATCGGGATCGAACTGTTCCATGTTGAACACGCCCTCTCCGGACCAGATGCCCTGAACCATCATCGCCGCGCCGATCATCGCCGGAACGCCGGTGGTGTAGCTCACCGCCTGGTTGCCGGTCTCGCGATAGGCATCCTCGTGGTCGCAGATATTGTAGATGTAGAAGGTCTTTTCCTCACCGTCCTTCGTGCCCGTGGCGATGTCGCCGATGTTGGTCTTGCCCTTGGTCGTGGGTCCAAGCGATGCGGGTTCGGGCAGCACGGCCTTGAGGAACTGCAGCGGGATGATCTCCTTGCCCTCGTAAATTACGGGGTCGATCCGCGTCATGCCCACGTTCTGCAGCACGGTGAGGTGCGTGATATAGGCATCGCCGAAGGTCATCCAGAAGCGGATGCGCTCGATCTCGGGCAGATGATGCGCGAGGCTTTCGAGCTCCTCGTGGTACATCAGATACATGTTCTTCGGGCCGACTTCCTCGAAGTCGAACTGCTGGCGGATGGTCAGCGCCGGCGTCTCGACCCACTCGCCGTTCAGGTAATGACGCGCAGGCGCCGTCACTTCGCGGATGTTGATTTCCGGGTTGAAGTTGGTGGCAAAGTGCTGGCCGTGATCGCCGCCGTTGCAATCGAGAATGTCGAGAGTGCGGATCGTGTCGAGCTTGTGCTTCTTGAGCCATGTGGCGAAGACGCTGGTCACGCCCGGATCGAAGCCCGAACCCAGCAGCGCCATCAGGCCAGCCTGCTTGAACTTGTCCTGATAGGCCCACTGCCATGAATACTCGAACTTGGCCTCGTCGATCGGCTCGTAGTTTGCGGTGTCCATGTAGTTGACGCCGGCAGCAAGGCAGGCGTCCATGATGTTGAGGTCCTGGTACGGCAGTGCAAGGTTGACCACCAGCACGGGCTTGACCTCGTTGATCAGCGCCGTCGTCGCGGCAACGTCATCCGCGTCGATCTGGAAGGTGTCGATGGAAACGCCAGTGCGCTCCTTGACCGAAGCGGCAATGGCATCGCACTTGGCTTTCGTGCGGCTGGCCAGCGCGATGCCGGTAAAGATATCCGAATTCATCGCCATCTTGTGGACCGCGACCGAGCCGACGCCGCCAGCGCCGATGACGAGAACTTTTGCCATGGTAACTCCAAATGCCTGTTGCCCCGGCACGTTCCAGGCCCTTTGGGCCGAACGCGCGGGACATTCATGGCAAGCGCCTTTAGAGTAGAGCCATGACAAACCCAAGTCCCGATGTTGGCCCACGTCCTTCCGTGCAAACCCGCGCCCCCACTCGCGAAGGCGTCCTGCGCGCTGCGGAGAAGATGACGCAGCTTCTGCCGCAGACGCCGCTGCTTCCTCTCGAACTGCCGAACGGCGCCACCGTTTGGTGCAAGGCCGAAAGCCTCCAGCCCGTCGGCGCGTTCAAGATTCGCGGCGCCTGGCACCGGCTGTCTGACCTGACCGAGGAAGAGCGCGGCCGCGGCGTCATCGCCGTATCCAGCGGCAACCACGCGCAAGGCGTGGCCTGGGCGGCGCGCAGGCTCGGCATCGCGGCCCGGATCGTGATGCCCAACGATGCGCCACAGGTGAAACTTGCCGCCACGCGCGAACTCGGCGCAGATGTCGTGCTCTATGACCGTCCGGGCGGCGAGGACCGCGATGCCGTTGCCGCCGATCTCGTGGCGAGGAGCGGGGCTACACTGGTCCATGCCTACGGCGATCCGTGGGTCATCGAGGGACAGGGCAGCGCCGGGATCGAACTCGAAAGGCAGATGGAGTGCTTCGCCGACGGCGGACCAACCCGCGTGGTCACGCCGTGCGGCGGTGGCGGCCTTGCCGCTGGTCTCGCTCTCGCCCTGCCCCACGCCGAAATCGTGCCCGTTGAACCGGAAGGCTGGGACGACGTCGCCCGCAGCCTTGCCAGTGGCGTGATCCAGCGAGTGCCCCGCGATGCCCCTCGCACCGCATGCGACGCGCTGCAGACCCCTGTCACTTTCCCGATCAACTTCGCTGTCCTGTCTTCGCGCGGCCTGAAGGGCTTGAGCGTGACCGAAGCCGAAGTGCGCGCCGCGCAGCGCTATGCCTTCAGCAAGCTGAGGCTGGTGGTCGAACCTGGCGGAGCAGTGGGCCTTGCCGCATTGCTGGCAGAAAGGATCGAGGCCGATGGCTGCACCGCCGTGATCCTGTCAGGCGGTAACGTCGATCCCGCTGCCTTTGCCCAAGTGATTGCGCACGAGGGATAAGTTGCATTTGACAATCTAACTCACACCCCGCACTCTCCCGGCAATTCTCGGGGGAGATCTGAAGATGCAGGTACAAATCCTTACGCCCGCGGCCGTGCTTGTGCTGTGGTCGATCGTCATGCTGTTCTGGATGGCAGGCACACGGCTACCGGCGCTGACGAAAATGGGTGGACTTGGCAAGGCCAAGCCCGGCGGGCGCGGACAGGATCTCGAAGGCGTGCTGCCTGACGAGATCAACTGGAAGGCGCACAATTACAGCCACCTGATGGAACAGCCGACGCTGTTCTATGCGACAGTCATGATCCTCGCGATCATGGGCGCGGCCTCGCTCGATGTGATGCTGGCTTGGGGCTACGTCGTCCTGCGCATCATCCACTCGATCTGGCAGTCGACGGTCAACCGCGTGCCCGTGCGCTTCAGCCTGTTCCTGCTGTCAACACTGTGCCTGACGGGGCTGGCCCTGCGCGCCCTGGGAGCGACCATGGGCCACGGCTGACGACTTGAAGAAGAGGGGGAAACGCCGATGAAGATTGCCCATATCCTGCAACCTGCGGTCGCCCTGATGGCCTGGACCATGGTCATGTGGCTGTGGATGTATGTCACCCGCATACCGGCGATGAACGCGGCAAAGCTCGATCCCGACAGCCTCGCGAGAGATCCCACCAAGACGCTAGACGATCTGCTGCCCGCCAGCGTCCAGTGGAAGGCCCACAATTACAACCACCTGCACGAAGCGCCGACGCTGTTCTACGCGGTCTGTCTGGTCATCGCTGTTGTCGGCGCCGGCAATGGCACCAGCGCAACAGTGGCGTGGGCCTATGTCGGTTTGCGCGTCGCGCATTCACTGGTTCAGGCATTGGTAAACAAGGTCACCGTGCGCTTCCTGCTATTCACGCTGTCAAGCATCGCGCTGATGGCGCTGATCTGCCACGCGGCAAAAATCGTCTTCGGCGCGTGACCTAATCTCGGACGAACAGGCTGGCGAGCTCGACGTGGGTCGACCAGCGGAACTGGCCCACGGGCCGAAGCTCCGCCAGCCTGTATCCGCTCGCAATCAGCTTGACCGCATCGCGCGCCCAGCTCGCGGGGTTGCAGCTTATATAGACCACGCGCGCCACCTTGCTCAGCGCGATCTGCTCTACCTGGTCCTGCGCGCCGGCGCGCGGCGGATCGAGCACTACCGCCGCAAAGCGATCCAGCTCTTCCACGCGCAAGGGATTGCGGAACAGGTCACGGTGCAGCGGATGCACGGGCCTGCCGTTCATTCGCGCGGCGGCCTGACACGCAAGGTGCGCATCGCGCGCCGCTTCGGCGGCCAGCACCTTGGTCCTTGGCCCGGCGAGCGCAAAAGCGAAGGTGCCAAGCCCTGAAAAGAGGTCGGCAACCGTCGCCGCGCCAGCCAGCCATTCGCGCGCCGCGTCCACCAGCGCGGCTTCACCGTCGGTGGTTGCTTGAAGGAAGGCACCGGGCGGCAATGAGACGGGCGTACCGCCCAGCGTCACGGTCACCGGCTCCGGCTCCCAAACGCCTTCCGCGCCATATCCCGAATCCATCGTCAACCGCGCCAGCGCATTGTCGCGCGCGAAGTCGAGCAGGGCTTCGGTCTTGGCAAGGCCCTCGGCACTCAATCCCTTGAGACCGACCGATACGCCCTGATCGGCGAGTGTCAGTTCGATATCGACCGCGAGCTTGCGATCGCCCCACGTTTCAAGCAGCGCACGCAGCGGCCCCACCAGCGCGAAGAGTTCCGGCGCCAGCACATGGCACTCGCGCATGTCGACGATCTTGTGCGAGCCCTGCTCGCGAAAGCCGACCACCACGCGCTTGCCGATCGCCTGGGCATGCAGGGTCGCTCTGCGGCGCGTGCGCGGCGGCGAGATGTGCGCCGCTCTGGCCTCCGCATCCTCGATGCCCTGCCCTTTCGCCGCACCGACGACACGATCGTGTACGTAGTCCGCCAGCGCGCTTTCTGTCAGATGCTGCAAGTGGCATCCGCCGCAGGCAGGAAAGTGCCGGCACGGCGGGCTGGCGTGATTTGGGCCGTGAACAAGGGTGCCGTCAGCCTGCAGTACGTCGCCCGGTGCTGCCAGCGCCGCATACCTGCCGTCTGCCGTTGCGCCTTCCCCCTTTGCGGCAACACGCACGATCAGACCAGCTTCACTCATTCAAGACATTCCTTCAACGCCGTCTGCACGGCTCGCGCCAGTTCGCCGGCCGTAAACGCAGGCCCGCACAGCCGCGCCGCCTCGCCGTGGAGCCATAGGCCTTCCTCCGCTGCGCGCAAGGCTTGCTCCAAGCCCCGGCAATTCGTAGCAAGCCGGCTGGCGATGGTCCCGGCAAGCACATCGCCCGTCCCCGCCACCGAAAGCCATGTCGGAGCGCGCGGCTCAACGACCACCTCGCCAGAAGGCGCCGCGATCACCGTATCCGGCCCCTTCAGCACGACCACCGCGCCGCAAGACCCTGCCAGGGCCCGCGCCCGCTCGCGTCGCAAGCCCTTGCCGGAAAGTCCGAACGCCCGCTCCAGCGCCGCCATCTCGCCCTCGTGCGGTGTCAGCACGCAAGGTGATTGCGCCAGCATGTCAGGACGCAACAGCGTCAGCGCGTCGGCATCCACCACTGTCGCCCGCCCCGCATGCAGGGTTCTTGCCAGCATCCTTGAAGCCTCATCCGACCGGCCGAGCCCCGGCCCGATCAGCAAGGTCGAAGTGCGTCCATCGGCCAGCATCGCGTCGAGGTCGGAAGTCACCACGAGTTCGGGCGGGACGGCAGGTGGAGCAAGCCTGGCCGCCATCTTGACGTATCCCGCACCGGCCCGCAGCGCTGCCGTCGCCGCGAGCAAGCCTGCCCCCGGCATCTCGCCCGCCACAATCCCCAGCATCCCCCGCCGATACTTGTGCGAATCTGCCGCGGGTGCCGCGATCACGGGCTTGTGCAGCAACCGGGCTGCGCCAGCAACGCTGCCCATACCGATGTCCACCAGCCTCAACGCACCCATTTGGGCGCACGAGGGCATGGCAAAGTGCGCGTGCTTCCACGCCCCCAGCGCAATGGTCAGCGACCAGTCCGGCAGTGCGTCGTTCAAAGCCGCGCCACTGTCGCTGTCGATCCCGCTCGGCACATCGATGGCAATGCGATGCCGGTGCCGCGCCGCCAGCGTACATACCATCGCATGAAGATCGTCCGGCAAGGCGCGCGTCAGCCCGCTACCGAAGAGGCAGTCGACAAGGACGTCAGCCGCTGCAATTTCTCCAGCGGCAACCACCGCCCCACGATAGAGAGCCTTGGCCTTGCGCGCCGCACCGGTCGCCGGCGGCCGCGCCTCGATCACCTGAACCGCATTGCCGTGTTCGCGCAAAGCTTCGGCGATCACCCAGCCATCGCCACCGTTGTTGCCCGGCCCGCACAGGACCGTGACTGAGCCCCCGGCCGCAATCCGCCGCACCCACTCGGCAGCACCGCGTCCCGCCACCTGCATCAGCGCATCGACGCTCGTGCCCGCAGCGATCAGTTCCTCTTCGGCAGCGCGCATCTGCGCCACGGTCAGGACCTGCGAGAGCACGGCGTCACGGCTGCGGGGCATCGTCCTTCATCCTTGCCGGAAAGCGATAGCGGTCTTGCGCCACGGTGACTTCCAGAACGCCCTCGGCCGACCAGCGTGCGGTCGCGGCATCAGCGCCATCGGCGGCTACGACACCGCGGCCATCGTCCACCATTTCGAAGCGGCGAAATGCCCCGTCCTTGTGGCGCACTGTCAGGAAGCGCTGATTGCCCACGCGCGAATCCTGCACGAAACAATCGGGCAGAAACTTGTCTGCCCCTGCCAGAGCACAGTCGATCACGCGCCCCTGGGGCTTTTCCTCAGGCTTCGAGCATGCAGCAAGCGCTGCACATGCCAGCACAAGGAGGACCCCCGTTCGCATCAGTCGATGCCCAGTTGCTTGAGATCGCGCACCGCGCCGCGTGCCGCGCTTGTCGTCATCGCCGCATAAGCCTTGAGCGCGGTCGAGATCTGGCGCGGCCGTGCCTGCGCAGGCTTCCACCCCTTGGCATCCTGCGCCGCGCGCCGATGCGAAAGCTCCTCGTCACTTACCGCCAGATGGATCGTGCGGTTGGGGATGTCGATCTCGATGATGTCCCCATCCTCGACCAGACCGATCTCGCCGCCCTCGGCCGCTTCCGGCGAGGCATGGCCGATCGACAGGCCCGAAGTGCCGCCCGAGAAACGCCCGTCGGTCAACAAGGCGCAAGCAGCGCCAAGGCCCTTCGACTTGAGGTAGCTCGTTGGATAGAGCATTTCCTGCATGCCCGGGCCACCCTTTGGACCTTCGTAGCGGATCACCACAACGTCGCCCGCCACGACCTGCCCGGTCAGGATCGCCGTCACCGCTGCATCCTGGCTCTCATAGACCTTCGCCGGGCCCGAGAACTTGTGGATCTTCTCGTCCACGCCCGCCGTCTTCACGATGCAGCCATCGCGCGCGATGTTTCCATAGAGTACGGCAAGGCCGCCGTCCTTGCTGAAGGCATGGTCTGCCGAACGGATAACGCCGCTTTCGCGATCAAGGTCGAGTTCGGCCCAGCGGCGGTCCTGCGAGAACGCAACCTGCGTCGGCACGCCGCCCGGTGCAGCCTTGAAGAATTCCTGGACGCTCGGCGAATTGGTGCGCTTGATGTCCCAGCGATCCAGGGCCTCTGCCAGTGTACGACTGTGCACGGTGGGGAGATGCGTGTGGATCAGGCCTGCGCGGTCGAGTTCGCCCAGGATGGCATAGATGCCGCCAGCGCGGTGCACATCTTCCATGTGAACGTCGTTCTTGGCCGGAGCGACCTTCGACAGGCACGGCACACGGCGGCTCAACCGGTCGATGTCTGACATGGTGAAGTTGACACCAGCCTCGTGCGCGGCAGCCAGCAGGTGCAGCACGGTATTGGTCGAACCGCCCATCGCGATATCGAGGCACACCGCGTTCTCGAACGCATCGAAACTGGCGATCGAGCGCGGCAGCACGCTGGCATCGTCCTCTTCGTAGTAGCGCTTGCACAGGTCCACCGCGAGCCGCCCTGCTTCAAGGAACAGGCGCTTGCGATCGGCATGGGTCGCCAGGGTCGACCCATTGCCCGGCAGCGACAAGCCCAGAGCCTCGGTCAGGCAGTTCATCGAATTGGCGGTAAACATGCCCGAGCACGAACCGCAGGTCGGGCAGGCTGACCTTTCAACCGCGGCCACTTCCTCGTCGGTCATCGTGTCGTCGGCGGCTGCGACCATCGCGTCGACCAGATCGAGCGCATGTTCCTTGCCCTTGAGCACGACCTTGCCCGCTTCCATCGGCCCGCCCGAGACGAACACCACGGGAATGTTGATGCGCATCGCTGCCATCAGCATGCCCGGCGTGATCTTGTCACAGTTCGAGATGCAGACCATTGCGTCGGCGCAGTGGGCGTTCACCATGTACTCGACGCTATCGGCAATCAGGTCGCGGCTCGGCAGCGAATAGAGCATGCCATCGTGGCCCATGGCGATGCCGTCATCCACCGCGATGGTATTGAATTCCTTGGCAACGCCGCCTGCAGCCTCGATCTCACGCGCAACCATCTGGCCCAGGTCCTTGAGGTGGACGTGACCCGGCACGAACTGCGTGAACGAATTGACCACCGCGATGATCGGCTTGCCGAAATCCTCGTCCTTCATTCCCGTTGCGCGCCAAAGTCCGCGCGCGCCTGCCATGTTGCGGCCATGGGTGGTGGTGCGTGAACGATACGGCGGCATTGTGCGAACTCCGGACAGGGAATCAGTTTTTATGAGCGACTTGGGATCGTTCCCTAGCCCACGGAATCAGCCGCTGTCGAAAGTATTAATTACAACTATGTCAGCCAATAAGCCGCAGATTTCCTAGCTGATTGCAACCGCAACCTGATTGGCAATCCGCGCCAGGCGCTCTGCCCATTCGGCCTGGCCTTCAGCATGGCCGATCAGGTCCTGACGCACCTCGATGCCGACATAAGGCCGCCCATCGGCCTCGGCATGGCGGTTCATCGTCGCGTTCAGCAGCCTGCCCGAATAGGGCAGCTGATCCCCGACGCACAGCCCCTCGGCTTCCAGCAGCGGAATGGCAATCCGCGCGGCGCGCCCGTCCTCGTTGTAGAGCACGCCAACGTGCCATGGCCGGGGCTCGTCGCTCGATGCCAGTTGCGGCGTGAAGCTGTGCAAGGACAGGATCAGGGCCTGCGGCACATCGGCCAGAAGCTCAGCCAACGCGTCATGATAAGGCCGGAAAAACCTCGCCAGCCGCGCCTCATGTCCCGCTTGATCGAGCGCATTGCCGGGGATTGCATGGCCATCGCTGGCGATCGGCACCACAGTCGGCAGATGTTCCTCGCGGTTGAAATCGCACACCAGACGGCTGACCCCGCCCTGAAAGGCGGCAATTCCGGTCCTTCGCGCCATCAGCGCGCCGACTTCCGCCACGCCGATGTCAACCGCGATATGCTCGTTCAACAGTTCGGGAGCTATGCCGAGATCGATATCGTCAGGCACGCGATTGGAAGCATGGTCCGACACAACAAGGATGCCGCCAAACCGAGGCTCGCCAAGAATGGTGTAAGCTTCGCTCACCGCAACGCCCCCGCCAGAGACCACCATCCAGCACGCATCGCTGCCTGCGCCGCATCCCTCCGGTCTGCCGTGTCGTAAAGCGCAAAACACGTCGCGCCAGAGCCTGACATCCGCGTCAACCACGCGCCAGTTCGAGCCAGAGCCGCCAGCACATCGCCGATTTCCGGCACCAGCGTCAGCGCCGGCGCTTCGAGATCATTGCGCCCGCCCAAAGTCATCTGCCGCAGGTTCTCACCTTCCAGCGCCCCGCGATCAACACCATCCCAAGCCTTGAACACCGGCCCTGTGGCGAGCGGAATGCGCGGGTTGACCAGCAGCACCGGCGTGCCTGCCAGCTCGTTGGCAATCGGCTCGAGCTCAGTCCCGGTCCCGCGCCCGATGCAGGCCACGCTTTCGACGCAAGCCGGCACGTCGGCCCCCAGCTTCGCCGCCCGCGCATGCCAGTCCTCCGGCAAGCCATGGCTGTCGTGAACCATCCGGAAGATCGCCCCGGCATCGGCCGAACCACCACCCAGCCCCGCCGCCACCGGCAGGTTCTTCTCCAGCGTTACCGCCCAACCCGCGCCATGCGGCAACGAATGCAGGGCCTTGGCCACGATATTTCCGAACGGATCGTCCAGCGCCCCGCCAAACTCCCCAACGACCCGTAGCGAATCCGCCTGCGCGGTCGACGCGCTTAGCTCATCCCCCGCATCCACGAAGGCAAACAGCGTCTCAAGTTCATGATACCCATCATCGCGCCGCCGCCGCACGTGCAGCGCCAGATTGATCTTGGCGTATGCCGTCTCTCGCAAGGTCATGTCCTTCCCTGAAACGGAAGAAGCGCCGGAGCAAGCCCAGCGCTTCCTGAAATCCGTGTCCGACCGAATTACATATTCGGATAATTCGGCCCGCCCCCGCCTTCCGGCGTGACCCATTCGATGTTCTGGGTCATGTCCTTGATGTCGCAGGTCTTGCAGTGGACGCAGTTCTGGGCGTTGATCTGCAGGCGCGGGTTGCCTTCTTCCACGCCGACGTACTCATAGACGCCTGCCGGACAGTAGCGCTGCTCGGGGCCTGCATAGAGCGGCAGGTTGATCCGCGTCGGCACCGTTGGGTCCTTCAGCACGAGGTGGCTCGGCTGGTCTTCCTCGTGGTTGGTGTACGAGAACGAGACGCTGGTCAGGCGGTCAAACGTGATCACGCCATCGGGCTTCGGGTACGCAATCGGCTTGTAAAGGTCAGCGCGCTGCGTAGCCTCGCTGTCGCGGTGGTGCTTCATCGGCTTCCAGATGCCGAAGCCGCCGATGGTGCGCAGCCACATGTCCGCACCGGCCAGTACCGTGCCCAGCTCGCCGCCGAACTTGGCAACCAGCGGCTGCGCATTCTGGACCTTCTTGAGTTCCTTGGCGATCCAGCTTTCGCGCACGGCCGTATCGTACTCGACCATGTCGTCCTTCGTGCGGCCTGCCGCCATTGCCGAGGCGATGGACTCGGCGGCCAGCATCCCGCTCTTCATCGCGGTATGGCTGCCCTTGATGCGCGGCACGTTGACGAAGCCCGCCGAGCAGCCGATCAGCGCACCACCGGGGAAGGACAGGCGCGGCACCGACTGCCAGCCACCTTCGTTGATCGCGCGCGCGCCGTAGGACACGCGCCGCCCGCCTTCGAGGATCGCGCGGATTTCCGGGTGCTGCTTCCAGCGCTGGAATTCCTCGAACGGATAGACGTAAGGGTTCGCGTAATCGAGCGCAGTGACGAAGCCCAGCGCCACCTGATTGTTGGCCTGATGGTACAGGAACCCGCCGCCCCACGAATTCGATTCCGACAGCGGCCAGCCCTGCGTGTGGATCACGCGGCCCGGAACGTGCTTTTCGGGATCGATGTCCCACAGTTCCTTGATGCCGATGCCATAGACCTGCGGCTCGCAATCGCGCTCGAGATCGAAGTGCGCCTTGAGCCGCTTGGTGAGGTGCCCGCGCGCGCCTTCGGCGAACAGCGTGTACTTGGCGTGGAGTTCCATCCCGGGCTGGTAATCAGGCTTCTTCGAGCCGTCCTTGGCAATGCCCATGTCGCCGGTGGCGACACCCATCACCGCGCCGTTCTCGTCGAACAGGATTTCCGCCGCCGGGAAGCCGGGGAAGATCTCGACGCCCAGTTCCATCGCCTGTTCGGAAAGCCAGCGGCACAGGTTGCCAAGGCTGCCGGTGTAGTTGCCATCGTTCGACATGAACGGAGGCATCGGCCAGTGCGGGATCGAAGTCTTGCCGCCCTTCGACAGCACCCAGTGCCAGTTGTCGGTCACCGGCACTTCGGCCATCGGGCAACCCTGTTCACGCCATTCGGGCAGGAGCTCGTCCAGCGCCTTGGGATCAACCACCGCGCCCGAAAGGATGTGCGCGCCGATTTCCGAACCCTTTTCCAGAATGCAGACCGAGATTTCCGGGTTCACCTGCTTCAGCCGGATCGAGGCAGCCAGGCCCGCAGGTCCTCCGCCAACGATGACGACGTCATACGGCATCGATTCCCGTTCGCTCATGCCCCGATATCTCCCGACTGCTGCTAAACGCACGATTGAATTTCGAATGTGCCTTGAAAGAGGCCACTGGCAAGGTCAAGACCGCAAATTGGACTGGAAGGGAAGACAGCTTGCCCGATATCGCTAACGCGGAAAACCAACACTGGCGCGATGCCGTTACGGCTGCGCTCGATTGGTGGCGCGATGCGGGCGTGGACCATGCCTTTGTCGATGCCCCGCAAGACTGGCTGGCAGAAGCCCGCAAGCCCAAGGATGCAGCGCAGCCTGCGCCCATGAAGCCATTGCGTGAACTCGTGGCAGAGCGCGATGATTCGCCCAAGGTCGCCAAGGTTGGTGCGAAAACGGATTGGCCGCAGACGCTTGAAGCCTTCGTGCCGTGGTGGCTTGCCGAACCTGCGCTGGCCCCCGCAGGCCTCATGCGTCTGCCTCCGGTCGGCGCGCAAGGCGCGGACCTGATGATCCTTGCTCCGATGCCGTCGGCCGACGATGGCGACGCCCTTCTATCCGGACGTGCCGGCAGATTGCTCGATGCGATGCTGGCGGCGTTTGGCCTGGACCGCTCCTCAACCTATCTCGCCTCGGCAGTGCCGGCGCACGTGCCGATGGCCGATTGGCAACTCCTGAAGGAGTCGGGTCTGGGCGATGTTCTGCTTCACCACATTGCGCTGGCCGCACCCAAACGGCTGCTGATCCTGGGCGCGTCGGGCATTTCGGCGCTTCTCGGCAACGACCCGCCGAATTTGGCTCAAAGTTTACGGGCAATTAATCAAGAAGGGCCACCAATCCCCGCGCTGCCGGCGTGGGATCTCGAAGCCATGCTGCAGCGCCCTGCCCTCAAGGCAGGCTTCTGGAGCCGCTGGCTCGACTGGACGGGGACCGAAACGATTTGAAGCTGGCTCGCGCCAAGACGTTCACGCTGCTCGCGCTTGCGACTTCGTGTGCCGCCATCTCCGCTGTTCCGGCCCATGCCAACAGCGCAGCGGTCGATTATTTTCGCGGCCGTGCGGATCGGACTGCCGTCCCCTCGCTGCTCAGCGCTGACGACCGCTCCTATTACAAGAGCCTGTTTTCCGCGATCGAGCGTGAAGACTGGCTACAGGTCCAGTCTTTGCTCGCCCAACGCACCGATGGTCCGCTCCATACTGTGGCCCGCGCGCAGTACATGCTGGCGGCAAACTCGCCCAAGGCCGAACTCGCGCCCCTTACCGAAGTTCTGACCAAGGCGCCGGACCTGCCGTGGGCCGAGCAACTGGGCCGCCTCGCGGTGAAGCGTGGCGCCACCGAAATTCCCGCCCTGCCACAGGCACAGCGTCTGGTCAGCCTTCCCAACGTCTCGAAGCGCATCCGCCCCCGCTCGATTGACGATGGCACGATGCCCGCTTCGGTCGCCGCCGCGATCCAGGACCGGATCAAGTTTGACGACCCGGTCGGTGCACGCGTCCTGCTCGATGGTGTCGATGCAACGCTCTCGCCCGATGCGCGCGCCGAATGGCGGCAGAAGGTGGGCTGGGCCTTCTACATCGAGAATGACGACGCCACCGCACGCGCTCTCTCGCTGACCGCAGCCGATGGCTCCGGCCCATGGGTCTCCGAAGCCTATTGGACCGCTGGTCTTGCCAGCTGGCGCCTTGGCGATTGCCTCGCTGCAGCCGACTCGTTCGAAAAGACCGCCGGCTCGGCCCAGAACGACGAACTCGCCTCTGCCGCGCACTATTGGGCAAGCCGCGCCTGGCTGCGTTGCCGCAAGCCCGAAAAGGTCTCTGCTTCCCTGCGAAATGCCGCCCGTTTCCGCGAGACGCTCTACGGCATGATGGCATCCGAAGCGCTGGGCATGCGCGAGAGCGCTCCGCCGATTGCGCCGGATTTCTCGCAGAACGACTGGCAACAGTTGCGCGACGTTCCCAACATCCGCACGGCCGTCCAGCTTGCCGAAATCGGCGAGGATGGTCTTGCCGACGAAATCCTGCGCCATCAGGCTCGCATTGGCGCTCCGGGCCAATATGCCCCGCTCTCGCGCCTCGCCCGCGACCTTGGCCTTCCATCCACGCAACTGTGGATGGCCTACAATGCTCCCGCAGGCGCTCGGCCCGATGAAGCCGCGCGTTTCCCGGCGCCGAAATGGACCCCGGCCACCGGTTGGAAGGTCGACCCTGCGCTGCTCTTTGCCCATTCACTGCAGGAATCGAATTTCCGCACCGCTGTTACCAGCCCGGCAGGCGCCAAGGGCCTGATGCAGGTCCGCCCGGGTACTGCCAGGGACATGGCCCGCGTCGAACCGCAGATGGCCGGACGCGACCGCCAGCTTGACCTGCCCGACGTCAACCTCGCCTTCGGCCAGCAATATCTGCAGCAATTGCGCGATTCCGACGCGACGCAGGGCCTCCTGCCCAAGGTCATGGCCGCCTACAACGCCGGCCCCCTGCCAATCAGTCGCTGGAACAGTGAAATCCGTGGCGGCAACGATCCTTTGCTCTGGATGGAATCGATCCCGTACTGGGAGACCCGCGGCTACGTTTCGATCGTCATGCGCAATTACTGGATGTACGAGAAGCAGGCCGGCGGCCCGTCCGAAAGCCGCATGGGCCTCGTCCAGGGCATGTGGCCCAAGTTCCCCGGCCTGTCCGGCGCAGAGAATGTCAGGATCGCATCGCGTGGCAATTGATACTTCGCGCGAATTCAAGCCGATCAACATTGCCCTGCTCACCGTCTCCGACACGCGCGGCCCGGCTGAGGATACATCGGGCGACATTCTTGCCGAACGCATCAAGACCAAGGGGCACAAGCTCGCCGCTCGCGCCATGGAAAAGGACGATGCCGACCGCATCGCCAGCCGTCTCAACAATTGGATCGATGATCGCAGCGTCGACGCCGTCGTCATCACCGGCGGCACCGGCCTCACCGGGCGCGACGTGACCCCCGAAGCGCTGGACCGCGTCAAGACGCGCGATATTCCCGGCTTTGGCGAGTTGTTCCGCTGGCTTTCCTACAAGACCATCGGCACGAGCACGATCCAGTCTCGCGCCTGCGCCGTGGTCGCGCGGGGCACCTACATCTTCGCCCTGCCCGGCTCCAACGGCGCGGTGAAAGATGGTTGGGACGGCATCCTCAGCGAACAGCTCGACAGCCGCAATCGCCCATGCAACTTCGTGGAATTGATGCCGAGGCTGCTAGAAAAGTAGGCCCACGCACGGTTACTTGCCGCTTCGTTCCACTTATGTTCTAATGCTGTCATGGCATTCCGTGGCAGAGGCGCGCAATCTTCAAATGTCCCGATTCGCTTCGGCCTCGCCACGCGCGAGGCTGATGGATACTGTCTTGACGCGCCCGAGGACATCGACGATCGCGGCCCTAGATCGCACACTACCGCCATCGAAGAACGCGCCCGCTCGATCTTCAGCTTCAACCGCTCACCCGGCATTCCGTGCGAGTTTGCGGCGGCTCTATCGCTTCTGAACGTTGACGAGTTTTTCGATCAGAACCGTGCGAGTGCCATCGCCAAGGTATCGCTTCGCACGCTGCTGAGCACTTACGCGACCATAAAGCCGGACGCTAAATTCCCCCGACACTGGTTCAGCTTTGTGCCAGTTGGCCACTCGCCTGGCTTGCGCGTCAAGCTGCTCGCAGCTCTGCCCGAGGCATTCGATGGAAGCTCCATCCTCGATGTCAACGAGCTTTCCATCTTCCGCTCGGCAACGATCGAACCGACTGCTTTCGAAATTCGAGAACCAATCGCAAACCAGGAGCTGCCTCTGACCGTAAGTCACACTCTTATGCGTGATACCGGCTCCGGCCTGCGGAACGGCTGTTGCCATAGAGAGCGCGAAGATCGACCACATGTTGACAGCTTATCGGTGCCGTCAACCGGTGCAATGGTATTTGCATGGTGAAGGTCCGTGGTCGAGGCGCCACTCAGAACGCAACGAGCACGCGCTTTAACCTGCCCGAGCGAGAGGTCGACGGTGACTGGTTGGACGCGCAGTCGATGGTGGATGGCGAGCCACCCAAGCTGCGCACCACGGTGACGCGACTCAAGCCGAAGACAATCCTGTCATTCAACGCATCGCCGGACATCCCCTTCGACCGCTCCGTGAACAGCTATCAAGGCTGCGAGCATGGTTGCATCTATTGTTATGCGCGGCCCACCCACGCTTATCACGATCTCTCGCCCGGTCTGGACTTCGAGACGAAACTCTTTGCCAAACCCGAAGCAGCCAGGCTCCTGCGCGATACTCTGGCCAAGCCCGGCTACATGCCCGCTCCTATCGCCATGGGCACCAATACTGACCCTTATCAGCCGATCGAGGGCCACTACCGCATCACGCGCGACGTGCTCGAACTCTGCCTCGAACTGCGCCACCCGGTCACCATCACCACCAAGTCCGCCCGCGTGCTGGACGATCTTGACCTGCTGGCCGAACTTGCCCGCCACAATCTGACGGCAGTCGGCATTTCGGTTACCAGCCTCGATCCGCGCCTGTCTGGCCTGCTTGAACCGCGCGCAAGCAGTCCGGCAAAGCGCTTGGCGGCACTGGAGAAGCTCGTCGCAGCAGGGGTACCCACCCACGTCTCGGTCGCACCGGTCATCCCGTCGATCACTGATGAATTCATGGAAGGCATCCTCGAGGCCGCGGCTGAGCGCGGCGTCCGGTCGGCAAGCTGGATCATGCTGCGCCTGCCGCATGAGGTCGCCCCGCTGTTCCGCGAATGGCTCGACACCCACTTCCCTGACCGTGCCGCCAAGGTCATCGCCATCGTCCAGTCCGTGCGCGGGGGCAAGGACAACGACGCGCAATTCTTTACCCGCATGAAACCGCACGGTGTCTGGGCCGACCTCCTGCGCACCCGCTTTCGCATCGCCTGTCGCAAGCACGGCATCGGCAAGGCCCAGCTCGATCTCGATTGTTCGCAGTTCCGCAAGCCAAGTCCCGGCGGCCAGCTGGACCTGTTCTGATGCTAGCCTTCGTCACTTCCTCGCCGGGAGCATGAGCCTATTGGCTTGGCCTTGACAAAATGAACCATATAGGTTAATTGCTTTGCCCGCAGGTCAGGATAGGGCACATGGCCAACCCGCTCCTCTCCTTTCGGAAGTCGATGCGCAGAGCGATCTGTACGCAAACGCTTCCGGCGCGATCGGTGTGGCAGGAGCGCGTGGGTTCAATGCGGGGCGTCAAGCCCAAGACCCGTCGGGCAAAACTTGCCGTAACCCAAGGACAGAAAGGACATCCGGGGGCCATTGGCACGGCGCAGAGCCCCTGAGTGAAGCTGCGGATGCGGAACCGCCTGACTTGCGTGGCAAAGTCTCACGCAACCGGCGCGTTCTTTTCGCGCAGCCGCTTGCCAGGTTGCAAGGCAGCACGCGAGCCGCTGCCGAAGCGCCGTCCTTTCGAAAGGTCCACGAACAGGCTGAGCCGACAGGGGGTTCGGAACCGCCCCCGGCCACTCGCAAACGGTCCCGCGCCCTTCCCGCGCGAGCCACAACGGCGCCGCACCGGTCGCGCGATCTGTGATCTGCCCACCGGCTTTACCGTCCGCACTCGCCAGCGGATGAGCTGACCTGCGCGCGCTGAAACGCTGAAGTCCGGCTAAGCCCCGTTGAACCGGATTAATCGGCTATCCGCCACCGCCGCCGTGCGATGCGGCAGCGCATTGCGCGCATAGGTCTCGTCCTTCACCATCGCGAAAAATGCTCCGGCGTCGGGATAGCCCATCACGAAGGCCTCGTCCCATTCGCCCTGCGGCCCGGTAACCACGCACTCCATCGGCGCGTGCCATACCATTGCCGCACCGGAGTCCTTGACCACCGCCTGGAAGGCGTCCTTGTAGATTGCGTAGGCCTCACGCCCGGTCAGGCCCTTGCCATGGTTCTCATGGCCTTCAGGATACTCGGCCAGATCGCGAAACTTGATCAGGTTGAGCATGTGGATCGGGCAGTCGCGCGGCAGGGACTTGAAGACCTCGAAATTCTCGCGGCTCGGATCGATATAGGTCTCGGCCATCCTCAAGCCACCTTGTCCCAGGCGAAGTCCCGGAACTGCTCGCGCAGGTCCTTCTTGCTGATCTTGCCGGTGCCGGTGTGCGGGATCTCGTCGACGAACACCACGGCATCGGGCACCCACCATTTCGCCACGACGCCACTCAGGAAGCTGCGGATCTCCTCCTGATTGCACTCCATCCCCGGCTTCTTGACCACGACCAGCAGCGGCCGCTCATCCCACTTGGGATGATAGACCCCGATCGCCGCGGCCTCGCCCACAGCCGGAAAGCCGATCGCCGCATTCTCCAGTTCGACCGAGCTGATCCATTCGCCGCCGGACTTGATCACGTCCTTGGTCCGGTCGGTCAGCTGCAGCGTGCCGTCGGCGTGGATGACCCCGACATCGCCGGTATCGAACCACTGACCGGCCACCACCGCATCGGCCTCAGCCTTGAAGTAACGCTTGACGATCCACGGGCCCCGTACCTGCAGCGCCCCTGCCGTCGTGCCATCGCGCGGCAACACCTTCTCGGGATCATCGAGATCGACGCAGCGGATCTCGACGCCGAACGGGGGCCGGCCCTGCATGGCCTTGACCGTCACCTGCTCGTCGAACGACAGCGAATCCCAGTTGCACGTCTCGGCGCCTGTCGTGCCGATCGGCGAAGTTTCGGTCATGCCCCAGGCATGCGCGACCCGCCGCCCGGCACGCATGAAGCGCTCGATCATGGCGCGCGGCATGGCAGAGCCGCCGGTGACGATGGTCTGCAGGCTCGGCGGAATTTCACCGCCGTTGTGCGCATCGACATGCTGCAACAGGGCCAGCCACACGGTCGGCACGCCGGCAGAACAGGTAACCTTCTCGCGGTTCATCAACTCGCACAGAACCGCACCGTCGTTGACCGCCGAATAGACGAACTTTGCCCCGGCTGCCGCGCCCGCCCACGGCAGACCCCAGCTTGCGGCATGGAACATCGGCACGATCGGCAACATCACCGAGCGGCAGTCCATCCCGAACACCGGCGGGCTGATCGCCGCCATGGCATGGAGCATGGTCGAACGGTGCTCGTAGAGCACCCCCTTGGGATTGCCGGTGGTGCCGCTGGTGTAGCACAGCATGCACGGATCGCGCTCATCGCCGTCGTGCCACTCGGCCAAGCCATCCTCTGGCCCGATCCATTCCTCGAAATGCAGCGCAGGTTCGCTGCTGTCGAAGCAGATGTAATGCTCGACCGTTTGCCAGCGCGACTTCATCCGCTCGACAATCGGCGCCCATTGCTTGTCGAACAGCATGACCCGATCTTCGGCGTGATTGACGATGTATTCGAGCTGGTCATCGAACAGCCGGGGATTGAGCGTGTGGAGAATGCCGCCAACGCCGACCGCGCCGTACCATGAGACGAGGTGGCGGTGATGGTTCATCGCCAGAGTGGCAATCCGGTCTCCCGGCTGCACACCAAGCTTGCGCAGGGCCTGCGTCATCCGCAGGGCATCATGACGGATGCCGGCCCAGTTGGTCCGCGTCTCGCTGCCATCGGCCCAGCGGCTGACGATCTCGCGCCCGCCATGCTCACGCGCCGCATGATCGATCAGATGCGTGACCCGCAGCTTCCAGTCCTGCATTGCGCCCAAGGTCTGTCGAAGCTGCTGAGTCATCTCTCTCTCCGTTCGTTTTCTTATTCGACCAGCCGCAGATGCCTTTCCGGTCTTGCGGACAGGGCGACATTGGCGAGTCCTTCTATCGGAATCAATCGCTCGATTAAGTCGCTGTCCAGTTTAAAATCATTGCCAAGACGGACGAGCGGTTCCTTTGGCCCGCCGGTCCGCAGCCGCGCCAGAACTTCACCGGTCCCACCGGCCCCGCGCGGCAGCAGCAGCGCCAGCTCCGAAATCGCCTCTGGCTTGTTCACCTCTAACTTGAGCAGCATCCGTGACGAGCTTGTCACCGATGCCAGCGGCCGTGCCCCCCGCACCGTCACGCGCGGCGGCTCGTCGGGGTTCGGCCTGTCCAGTTCGACGTTGAGCAGCACGCATGTCCCGTCCTTCGCCCACTGCTGGAACGGCTCGACCAGGCTCTCTTCGAAGCAGGATGCCGAAAACAACCCCGAGCTGTCGGAGAAATCGGCCATGACGAAGTCCTTGCCCTTCTTCGTCTTGCGCTTCTGCACATTCTCGACCAGCGCCGCCATCACCGCGCCCGAACGTCCGCCCGGCTCACCGCTGCTCGTCATCAGGCTGCCATAGGAGCGCGCGCCATTGGCTGAGGCGACCGCGCGATATTCCTCCACCGGGTGCGCGGCGAAATAGAATCCGAAATTCTCGCGCTCGGCCGCCATCTGGTCGGCCCGGCTCCACGGCTTCGTTTCAGCAAGGCGCGTTGCCGGCGTGGCATGATCGTCCCCGCCGAACAGGCCGCCCTGCCCGGACGTGCGAGAGCGTGCCGCCTCATCCGCCACCGCCATCAGCAGTTCGGCATTGCCGATGACCTGCGCGCGATTGGGTTCGAGGCAGTCGAGCGCCCCACCCGCAGCGAGAGCTTCCAGCTGACGCCGGTTCATCGATCCTGCAGGAATGCGCCGGAACAGGTCGTCAAGCGAGGCATAAGCCCCGTTCGCCTCGCGCTCCTCGACGATCTGCTCCATCGCCTTTTCGCCGACGTTCCTCAAACCCGCCAGCGCATAGCGCACGGCAAAGCCGTCCTGCGTCCGCTCGACGGTGAATTCGGCCTCGGAATGGTTGATGTCCGGCCCTGCCAGCGCCACGCCGTTCCTGCGCATGTCGTCGACAAAGACGGAGAGCTTTTCCGACTGGTGCATGTCGAAACACATCGAGGCTGCATAGAACTCGTGCGGATAGTGCGTCTTGAGCCAGGCCGTCTGGTAGGCCAGCAGCGCATAGGCGGCAGCGTGAGACTTGTTGAAGCCGTAGCCTGCGAACTTGTCGATCAAGTCGAACAGTTCGTTGGCCTTGGCCGCCGGGATGTCGGACACGGTCTTGCAGCCATCGACGAAGCGCTGGCGCTGCGCATCCATTTCCGCTTGCACCTTCTTGCCCATGGCGCGGCGCAGCAGGTCTGCATCGCCCAGCGAATAGCCCGCCAGGATCTGCGCGGCCTGCATGACCTGCTCCTGATAGACGAAGATCCCGTAAGTCTCGGCAAGGATGCCTGCCAGCTTCTCGTGCGGATATTCGATGCTTTCCAACCCGTTCTTGCGGCGCCCGAACAGCGGGATGTTGTCCATCGGGCCGGGGCGGTAGAGCGAGACGAGCGCGATGATGTCGCCGAAGTTGGTTGGCTTCACTGCCGCAAGGGTGCGCCGCATGCCTTCGGATTCCAGCTGGAACACGCCGACCGTATCGCCCGACTGCAGCAGCTTGTAGGTCTGCTCGTCATCCCAGGCGAGCGCCGACAGATCGATGCTGATGCCGCGCTTGCCCATCAGGTCCACCGCCTTGCGCAACACCGACAGGGTCTTGAGGCCAAGGAAGTCGAACTTCACCAGCCCCGCATCCTCGACATGCTTCATGTCGAACTGCGTAACCGGCATGTCCGAACGCGGATCGCGGTAGAGCGGCACCAGTTGCGCCAGCGGACGATCACCGATCACCACGCCCGCCGCGTGGGTCGAGCTGTTGCGTGGCAGGCCTTCAAGCTGCATCGCAAGGTCGATCAGCCGCTTGACCTCTGGATCGCGATCATACTCCCGCTTGAGTTCCAGCACGCCGTTCAAGGCACGCGGCAGCGGCCATGGGTCGGTCGGGTGGTTGGGCACCATCTTGCACAGGCGGTCGGTCTGCCCGTAGCTCATCTGCAGGATGCGGCCGGTATCGCGCAGCACGGCGCGGGCCTTGAGCTTGCCGAAGGTGATGATCTGCGCCACGTGGTCCAGCCCATACTTGCGCTGGACATAGCGGATCACCTCGCCACGCCGGGTTTCGCAGAAGTCGATATCGAAGTCCGGCATCGAGACGCGTTCCGGATTGAGGAAGCGTTCGAACAGCAGGCCCAGCTTGATCGGATCGAGGTCAGTGATGGTCAAAGCCCAGGCCACCAGCGAACCTGCACCAGACCCACGCCCCGGCCCCACCGGAATGTCGTTTTCCTTGGCCCACTTGATGAAGTCGGCCACGATCAGGAAGTAACCGCCAAAGCCCATGCGGTTGATGATCGCGATCTCGAATTCAAGCCGCTTGCGGTAGTCGAGCACTTCCTCCCACACGCCCGCAACATTGAGCTGCGGATATTCGGCGGCTTCCGGCTCGGCATCGGGGCCAAGGCACAACACGCGCTCCAGTTCGCCGTGTGCGGCCTCCGGGTAATACGGTTTCAACCGCAGGACGAGTCCTTTGCGGCTGTCTTCCGCGCACATCCGCGCCTCGCCTTCCTGGTCACCCGCAAGGCTGGGCAGGATCGGCTTGCGCTTGGGCGGCATGACCGCGCAACGCTGCGCCACGACCAGCGTATTGGCCAGCGCTTCGGGAAGGTCCTTGAACAGTTCCTCCATCACCGGCGCCGGCTTGATCCACCATTCCTTGCTTGATCGCGGACGGTCGGTGCTGTCGACATGGGTTGAGCTGGCGATGCACAACATCGCATCATGCGCATCGTAGAAGCCGCGCTCGGCAAAGCAGGCCGGGTTGGTCGCCACCAGCGGCATATTCCGAGCATAGGCCAGGTCGATCAGTGCCTCTTCCGAAGCTTCTTCCACCGGCTCGTTCCGCCGCGCGATCTCGATATAGAGCCGCTCGGCGAACAGTTCCTGCAACCAGTCCAGGTATGCTTCAGCGGCGGATTGCTGCTGGCCTGCGAGCAACCGCGCCAGTGCCCCCTCGCCCGCCGCGGTCAGGCAAATCAGCCCATCGGTGTAGCCGACCAGATCCGCCAGCACGACATGTGCCTCGAACTCCAGCGGCCGATCGAGATGCGCGCGGCTGACGAGGTGGCACAGGTTGTCATAACCGCGTGCATCCTGCGCGTAGAGCGCCAGCCAGTCGACCGTTGGCGCGGCAGGCCCGAATCCGGTTGCCGCGCCTTCTCGCTCGGGCCGGGCCACAGCGAGCATCGTGCCGATGACCGGCTGCACGCCCATATCCTTGCAGGCCTTCGCATAGGCGACGCTGCCATAAAGCCCGTTGCGATCAGTAATTGCCGCCGCCGGAAATCCTCGTTCCGCCGCCGTCTTGGCAATGGCCTTGGGATCGATCGCTCCGTCGAGCATCGTGTAGGACGAATAGATGCGGAGCGGGACGAAAGGGGCATGGGGCATGGGTCCAAGGTAGGAAAAAGGCCGCGCTCTTGCGAGAGGCGCGGCCTGTTTTTCCCCCGAACCGGTGCTGCTTTCAGAGCAGCTTCTCGATATCCTTCGCAATGCTCGCCGGCTTGTCAGTCGGCGCATAGCGACGGACCACCCTGCCGTCGCGGCCGATCAGGAACTTCGTGAAATTCCACTTGATCGCCTTGGTGCCGAGAACGCCGGGGGCTTCCTTCTTGAGCCAGTCGTAAAGCGGGTCTGCGCTGTCGCCATTGACCTCGATCTTGGCCATCAGCGGGAAGCTGAGGCCGAAGTTGACCTTGCAGAAGCTCTCGATCTCGTCGGCCGAACCCGGCTCCTGCGCGCCGAACTGGTTGCAAGGGAAAGCCAGTACCTCGAAGCCCTTGTCGCCATAGTCCTTCCACAGCGTCTCAAGCCCATCGTATTGCGGCGTGAATCCGCACTTCGATGCGGTGTTGACGACGAGCAGGACCTTGCCCTGCTTGTCGGCCAGATCAATCATCTCGCCATTCGGCTTGCGGACCTTGAAGTCGGCGATCGTGGTCGGAGCGCTCATGCCAGACCTTCCTTTGCGGCAAGATCGAGAATTTCAGCGACATTGAGAGATTTGCCACCGGCCACATCAATCACGAGGCGGGCGCGCTGGGCGGCGTCCATGCCCGCCACTTGCGATACCAGATCGCGCAAGGGAGCCTTCTTGAGGACGCTGAAATTGTACTGCATCTCCGAGCCAGCATCATCACGTTCGTGGAGCGTGGCTTGCGCGTTCCAATCAAGACCAGTCATGTTTTCTCCCCTTGCCGCGCAAATGGTATGCCCGACAAGGGGGTGGATCAATCGGAATCAGCCCGGGAAATCGATACGTGCGGCAAGGCCAATGATCTCGGCCGCCGAATACTGGCGATCTCCCGATTTCTCGATGACCAATTCCTTGCGCTCGTCCTCCGGCATGCGGGATACCATGCGGACCATGTCGGCAAAGCTGCCCGAATGGAGCGAGGCAAAACCATGGAATACGCCATCTGCAGCCTCGCGGCGCAGGATGACGGCGTGATCATTCCAGAAAGATGCGGCGTCGGCGGCTTCTGCCCGGATCGTGGTATTCATAAGATACGATCTCCTTCTTCGCCGTAAAACGCGTCAGAAGTGCGATGTATCCCTCATGTCAGTGTGCCTTCGTGCAGGCGCACCACCCGGTCCATGCGCAGCGCCAGCCGCTCGTTATGCGTGGCGATCAGGGCCGCGCTGCCTTCACCGCGCACCAGCTTGAGAAACTCCTCGAGCACGCGGTCGGCGGTCGCCTCGTCAAGATTGCCGGTCGGCTCGTCGGCCAGCACCATTTCCGGCCGATTGGCGAGCGCGCGAGCCACGGCAACGCGTTGCTGCTCGCCGCCCGAAAGCTGGCTGGGCCGATGATCGAGACGCTTGGCAAGGCCAAGTGCAGTCAGCAGTTCCGTTGCCCGTGCTTCGGCCTCGGCGCGCGACTTGCCTGCGACCATCTGCGGCAGCACGACGTTCTCGGTCGCGTTGAAATCGGGCAGAAGGTGGTGAAACTGGTAGACGAAGCCCAGATGATCGCGGCGCAGGGCGGTGCGATCGTCGCCCGAAAGCTGCGAGGCATTGGTGCCGGCAATCTCGATCAGGCCGGAGAACCCGCCCTCGAGAAGACCTATCGCCTGCAGCATCGTCGACTTGCCCGAACCGGAAGGCCCGAGCAAAGCCACGATCTCGCCGGGGCGGATTTCAAGATTCACCCCGCGCAGGACGTCAATCGTCACGCCGCCCTGGCTGAACGAACGACGCAGATCGGCCAAACGGACTACGGGCGGGCTGACTACCGGATTACTCATAACGCAGCACCTGAACCGGATCCGTGCTGGCAGCCTTCAGCGCGGGATATAGCGTGGCAAGGAAAGAGAACAGAAGCGCCATCAGGCAGATCGTGGTGATCTCAACCGGATCGGAGCGGCTCGGCAGTTCGGTGAGGAAGCGGATCGAGGGATCCCACAGGTTCTGGCCGGTCATCCACTGGATCGCGTTGACGATCGGCTGGCGGAAGAACAGGAACACGAAGCCCAGCCCGAGGCCCGACAGCGTGCCCAGCGCGCCGATCACGAAGCCTATCGTCACGAAGATCTTGAGCAGGCTTTTCCGCGTCGCTCCCATCGTGCGCAGGATCGCGATGTCCCGCGTCTTGGCGCGTACCAGCATGATCAGCGACGACAGGATGTTGAACACGGCAACCAGCACGATGATCGAGAGCACGATGAACATGGCCACGCGCTCTACCGCCAGTGCTTCGAACAGGCTGGCATTGATCGTCTTCCAGTCGGTCACGACCGCCGTGCCATCAAGCTGCTGCTTGATCGGCCCCAGCGTGTCCATCACCGTGTCGGCGTTGGTCGTGGTCACCTCGATCATGCCGATGGTATCGCCGGTCAGCAGCAAGGTCTGGGCATCGTTGATCGGCATCACGACATAGGCGTTGTCGTAATCGTAGACGCCGATCTCGAAGATGGCAGAAACGGTGTAGGCGATCTCGCGCGGGACGGTGCCGAACGGTGTCGAGCGCCCCTGCGGGTTGATGATCGTGATGCTGTCGCCCACCCGCGCGCCAAGGTTCTGCGCAAGGCGCGAACCGATCGCAATGTTGCCCGAACCGGGGCGAAGCGAGGCGATCACGCCATCGACGCGCTTGCTTTCGAGCCGCTTGATGTCGCCCGCCGTATTGCCGCGCACAAGGATCGCCTCGACTCGGCCGTTGAAGCTTGCCAGCAGCGGCTGTTCGATCAGCGGCGAAGCATGGGTTACGCCAGGCGTGGCCTCGACCTTCTTGAGGATGTCCTGCCAGTCATCAAGACGGCCGCCATAGGCCTGGATGATCGCATGGCCATTGAGGCCGACGATCTTGTCGAGCAGTTCGGCGCGGAAGCCGTTCATCACGCTCATGACGATGACAAGCGCGGCGACGCCGAGCATCACCGCAACCAGGCTGATACCGGCGACGAGCGCGATGAACGCCTCACCCCGGCCCGGCAGCATGTAGCGCTTGGCGATGGTCCATTCGAACGGAGACAGGATCAAGCAGGAGCCCTTTGGAATAGAGCCGCCGACGGCACGGCGTCGGCGGGAACGCGAGCGGATGTAGGGCGAAGCGC
Source organism: Novosphingobium sp. B1 (assembly GCF_900176395.1). Taxonomy (GTDB): domain Bacteria; phylum Pseudomonadota; class Alphaproteobacteria; order Sphingomonadales; family Sphingomonadaceae; genus Novosphingobium. Next base: position 523,605 of record NZ_FWXL01000001.1, read on the forward strand.
AGAAAACGGCAATGCCGCACTGCGGGGCGCGCTGGTCAGGGGAGAGTCTGACCGGCTTCCAGTGCCGCAATCCGGCGCTGCATGGTGCGCATCTCGGCCATCCGCCGCAGGCGCTCGCACGTTATCGGGAAGGCCGCGAAGACCGAGACACCGAGATAAAGCTGGAAGAACTGGATCCGGTCGCCGAAATCCATCTCCATGCCCGCGATCGGGCCTTGTCCCAAGATGGTCATGCCCCCGCCCACGCCGATCATGATGACCGGAAGGATTGCCGTGATCGACCCTGGCAGGACCGCCGCGCTGACAACCAGATAGATGAGCGGAAAGACCAGCAGCGCCCGCATGTCGAGCGTGAAGACCAGAAACGTCAGCAGGGCATAGGACCCGACGACAACCGCCGCGAGCGGCAATTGCGCCGTAGAGGGCAGAAAGCTCCGTCCTCGGCTCAGCCTTGCGAATACGTAGTGGAAGATCGGCAGGCAGGCGAGCAGGCCGAGCGAATGGCCGATGATCCAGTGCGTGAAGTTCTCTACCAGCGGAAGGTCGAGCGTGAGCCAGCCCGCGCAGGCGGCCAGTGCACCTGTCAGCAGGGGCAGCATCAGGGCAATGCCGATATAGTAGGATGCGATCCATTCGAGCGTGTCGTAAGGCCAGAATGCCTTGGTTATCCGCCGCCACAGCCATGCCGCGCCAGCGGCCTCGGCAATGTTGATGACCGCAAAGGGACCCGCTGAAAACCACCCCAGCCCGAGCAGACCCGTAGCCAGCGCGCTTGCGACACCGCATGGCACCATCCACGCAGACCAGCGCTGTTCGGGCAGATGAATCAGCCTTCCGGCCAGAAACGCACTTGCTGTCCAGGCCATCGCCACGCCGCCGCTGAACCGGGCGAATGCCACCGACCCCGCCGCAAGGACGAAGTAGACGATGGCTGTCGCTGCCGGACCAGAAAGCACACGTGCGAGCTTCATGCCCGAGCATGTGAACGTTTCTACTTAACATTGTCTAAAAACAGGTCAGCGCAGGATTACGCCGATTAGATACGACACGGTTCCAGCGGTGACGCCTAGCGCGGCTGCGGCAACGACGAGGATCTGCAGGAACTTCAATCTTCGTCTCCACGGGTGCGTTTCACGGCCCAATACGCCGCAGGGCACGCGAGGTTCCACAGCTTGCACTTGCCAATGCGGACAAACGTCGCCATTTGGGCGCCAGCAATCGGCCGGCGCACGCGCCCACGCGAGTCCATGGGACCCATGACCACACATCACGAACTTTCTGACGCAACCCCGTGGGATATCGGCGGCGACGACGACAAGCTGCGCGAGGAGTGCGGCATCTTCGGCGTACTTGGCGTGCGTGACGCTGCGGCGACAGTAGCGCTTGGCCTCCACGCCTTGCAGCATCGCGGCCAGGAGGCTGCGGGCATCACCAGCTTCGACGGCAAGGAATTCTATTCGCGCAAGGGCATCGGCCACGTTGCCGCGAACTTCTCGGCAAGCGCGGCGATTGCCGAACTGCCGGGCATGATGGCATCAGGCCATGTGCGCTATTCGACGACCGGCGGCGCCGGTCTGCGCAACGTCCAGCCGCTTTTCGCCGATCTCGCCTCTGGCGGGTTTTCCATTGCGCACAATGGCAACATCTCCAACGCGATGTTCCTCAAGCGCGATCTCGTGCGCAAGGGCGCGATCTTCCAGTCGACGTCCGACACCGAAGTCATCATCCATCTCGTTGCGACAAGCCGCTACCCCACGCTGCTCGACCGCTTTGTCGATGCGCTGCGACTGGTGGAAGGCGCCTATTCGCTTATCTGCATGACGCCCGAGGGGATGATCGCGTGCCGTGACCCGCTCGGCATCCGTCCGCTCGTCATGGGCAAGCTGGGCGATGCCGTTGTCTTTGCAAGCGAGACGGTGGCACTCGATGTCGTAGGCGCGGAATTCGTGCGCGAGGTCGAGCCGGGTGAACTGATCCAGGTCGATCTGGACGGCAACCTCAGCACCCATCGTCCGTTCGGCACGCCCGACGCACGGCCCTGCATTTTCGAGCACGTCTATTTCAGCCGCCCGGATTCGCTAATGGGCGGCAACTCGGTCTATCAGGTGCGCAAGGCCATTGGCGCGCAACTCGCGATCGAAAGCCCCGCCGATGCCGATCTGGTCATCCCCGTGCCCGATAGCGGCGTTCCTGCCGCCCTTGGCTATGCCCAGCAGTCGGGCATCCCGTTCGAACTCGGCATCATCCGCTCGCACTATGTCGGGCGAACCTTCATCCAGCCTTCGGATGGCGCGCGCAATGCCGACGTCAAGCGCAAGCACAACGCCAATCGCGCGCTCGTCGCGGGCAAGCGCATCGTGCTGATCGACGATTCGATCGTGCGCGGCACCACCAGCCTCAAGATCGTGCAGATGATGCGCGAGGCGGGCGCCGCCGAAGTGCACATGCGCATCGCCAGCCCTCCGACCGAGCACTCCTGCTTCTACGGGGTCGACACCCCCGAACGCTCGAAGCTGCTGGCCGCGCGCATGGACGTGCAGGCCATGGCCGACTTCATCCAGGCCGACAGCCTTGCCTTCGTGTCCATCGACGGTCTCTATCGTGCGGTTGGTGAGGAGCAGCGCAACAAGAAGTGCCCGCAATACTGCGACGCGTGCTTCACGGGCGACTATCCTACCCGGTTGACCGATCTTGGCGAGCGCGAGAGCCCGTCACAGCTTTCGCTGCCGGTCGAAAAGGTCGCCTGAATGCAGATGGACGGACAGGTCGCGCTGGTTACCGGCGCGAGCCGCGGCATTGGCGCGGCCACTGCAAAGGCCCTTGCCGCCGCCGGCGCGCATGTGATCCTTGTTGCGCGCAATGCCAAGGACCTCGAAAAGGTCGAGGAAGAGATCTTCGAAGCTGGTGGATCGGCAACGATCGCGCCGGTCGATCTTGCCGAAGCCGATGGCATTGCCCGTCTGGCAACTGCCATCTCGGGTCGCTGGAGCGCGCTTGACGTGCTCGTCATCAATGCCGCCGTCCTTCCGACGTTGACCCCCGTGTGGCAGATCGATGCGCGCGAGTTCAACCAGGCGCTGACGCTGAACGTGCTGGCGACGCAGGCCCTGCTGGCTGGCTTCGATGGCATGTTGCGCAAGAGCAAGGACGCCCGCGTCGTCGGCGTGACCAGCAGCGTTGGTGCCACGCCGCGTGCCTACTGGGGAGCCTATGGCGCTTCGAAGGCAGCCTTCGATACCCTGCTCAATTGCTATGGCCAGGAAGTGCGCAACACCGCTTCGATCCGCGTCGCCGTGGTCGATCCCGGCGCTACGCGCACCAAGATGCGCGCCCGCGCCTATCCCGGCGAGGACCCGTCGACCGTGAAGGCGCCGGAAGTCGTTGCTGAACGCATCGTTGCGCTTCTTGGTGAACAATTCGCCAGTCCACACCGCATCCGCGTTAACCAGGAATAGCAGTTCGGAATTAACGAACGTCCGCGATTCTTTGCAAAGGTTTGCCGTACCGTTCGGGAAGCCAGAACAGCAATGGGTCGAGGGCGTCCCGCATGACGACGACGGACTGGAACACCAATATCTACAGCCAGGCAGCGCTGGAGGATCGCAGCGCCCCAAGGCAACGCGTGAACATCCCGGCGATGCTGCGCCCCTCCGGCGGAAAGGGGTTCCAGACGATCGTGCTGGACCTTTCGCTGGGCGGCTTCTGCGCGAACGCCTTGCAACGGATGCACCCCGGCAATCGCTGCTGGCTGACCCTGCCCGGAACGGAATCGCTGCAGGCCGAGGTCGTCTGGTGGGATGCCGGCAGGGTCGGCTGCGCCTTCGCCAACCTCCTGAGCCCGATCGTCCATGACAACATCCTGGCCCGCTATCGCGGCGATGGCGTGCTGCGCAGGTTCTAGATCTTGATCAGGGTGACCTGGCTGACATTGATCCCGCCACCGCTGAACCCGCCTTCGCAATACATCAGGTAGTATCGCCACAGATCGACGAAGCGCCTGTCAAAGCCTTCGGGCAAGCGTTGCTCGTCGACTGCCCGATCCAGCGCTTCCCGCCACAGCTTGAGGGTTCGCGCATAGTCAGGTCCGAAGTCCAGCCGATCCTGCCATGTCAGCCCGCGCTCCTGCGCCAGGCGGGCAAACTCGCGCTCGCTGATCAGCAGGCCTCCCGGGAAGACATAGGCCTGGATGAAATCCGCGCTGGCGGCATAAGCATCGAACAGGTCGTCGCGAATGGTGATATACTGCAAGGCAGCGCGCCCACCCGGCTTGAGGCAGCGTGCAAGGCAGTCGAAATAGGACGGCCAGTATTCGCGCCCCACCGCCTCGACCATCTCGACGCTCGCAATCGCGTCAAACTGGCCCGCGACATCGCGATAATCCTGATGCAGGTAGTCGATGCCCGACACGCCCGATGATGCCAAAGCATCGCGCGCCCAATCCAGTTGCTCGTCCGAGAGGCTGATCCCGGTCACTCGCGCGCCGCTGGTCTCGGCCAACCGCCTTGCCAGAAACCCCCAGCCACAGCCAATTTCGAGCACCTGGCTACCGGGCTTCAGTGTCAGGCGCGCCGCCAGCCGGTCAACCTTGTTAGCCTGCGCTTCGGCCAGTGAAGCGTCGGGGGCGATGCCGTCCCACAGCGCGCTCGAATAGCTCATCGTCTCATCGAGCCACTGGCGATAGAAATCGTTGCCAAGATCATAGTGCGCGGCGATGTTGCGCCGGGCCTGTTCCTTCGAATTCTTGCGCAGGAAGTTGAGGGCCTTGCCTGCGAGCCGCCAAGGCCCCTTTGCGCGCCCGACATCCCCGAGCGTTGCCGCATTGCGCATGAACAGGTCGAATATCGGCACAGGATCGGGGCTATCCCATTCGCCAGCAACCCAGGCTTCATACCATCCGATCGACCCGGCGGTTGCGAGGCGCACGATCGCGTTCCAGCTGCGCAAGTGGATGCGCGCTACCGGTCCCTCGCCCCTTCCCCCCACGGTCCGCTGGCTGCCATCAGGAAGCGTTGCGTGGATCGTCCCGTGCACGAGCCCACGGTCGATCCGCTCGACAACGCGCTCGAACGGTCCGGTAAACAGGTGAGCGAGCCAGCGGCCGGCGGCGGACATGTTCCAGCCTCCGGCTACCAGATGCCGTCCCCTCGATGGCGTCTGTGCAGTCATGGGCGGGATATGCGGTGGCGAAGCGTAACGCGCAAGGTCAGCCATGTGCCTTCATCGCATCATGCGCCGCCAACGCCCGCGCACGGGCCTGTGCGTGGGGCACGATCTTGTGGACATAGCCCTTGGGCGGCACCTTGGGATCATGGATTTCAGCGTCGGGCAGGTTTGCCAGCTCAGGCACCCATCTGCGGATGTAGTCGCCGGCGTCGAACTTGGGCGATTGCGTGAGTGGCGCCATGATCCGCACGAACATGTTGGAATCGATGCCCGTACCTGCCGTCCACTGCCAGTTCACCGCGTTCGAGCCATAGTCTGCGTCGACCAGGGTGTCCCAGAACCAACGCTCTCCCTCGCGCCAGTCGATCAGCAGATGCTTCACCAGAAAGCTCGCCGCGATCATGCGCACACGGTTGTGCATCCAGCCGGTGTGCCACAACTCACGCATGCCCGCATCGACGATGGGGTATCCCGTCCGGCCTTCCTGCCACGCGCGCAATCCGTCGGGATCGTTGCGCCACTGCAAGCTGTCATAGGCCGGGCGCGCGTTCTTCGACCCATATTCGGGGAATTGCACGATCACGTTCTGCGCGTAATCGCGCCAGCCAAGCTCGCTCAGGAATACATCGACCGATCCGCCGGCGTCGGCCACACGCTGCCAGACCGTTGCCGGGGAGATCTCACCGAAGTGAAGGTGGGGCGATAGTCTCGATGTGCCCTCGACCGAAGGCAGGTTGCGGCACTCGCCATATCGCGCGGCCCGCGCCGCGAAGTCTTCAAGGCGTTCGTGCGCGCCCTGCTCTCCCGGTGTCCATTCGGCGCGGAAGCCCCCAGCCCAATCGGGGCCGGTCGGCAGAAGTTTCCAGTCATCCAGCCTATCGCTCGATGGCCAGAATGCCGGCGCGACCAGTCCGGTCGGCGCATGCGCAGGGTGAGCCGGCGGCATCCGCTCCTTAAGTGCGTGCCAGAACGGCGTGAAGATCTTGTAGGGCGCACCGCTGCCTGTTTTCACGGCACCGGCAGGGGCAAGGTAGTTGCCGTCGTGCAGGACCAGTTGCATCGCGCTGGCCACCGCCTTTTCGGCATTGCGCCACCATGGCTCGTAGTGGTGGAGCGCATGGACCGTACGCGCACCGGTTTCGCGCCGGATCGTTGCCAGTTCCTCGTGGCATTTGCCCCGACGCAGGATCAGGCGCGAGCCAAGCTTGTTCAATGATGCGTCAAGGCTGGAAAGACTGTGATGCAGCCACCAGCGCGAGGCTGCGCCCATCCGGCAATGCTTCGAGGTCTCGTCATCAAGGACGTAGACGGGAATCACCGGCCCCGCTTGGGCAGCCGCCAGCAGCGCAGCCTGATCGGCCAGACGAAGGTCGCGCCGGAACCAGACAATTGTCGGCTCGGCCTGCGTCGAGGAAGACACCAGTTCCCATTCTCCTGCATTGTGGGCCTGACGAGGCGTTGTTCGGGAACAACGTCTGCGGCATTCTCGTTCCAACGCTTCGATGATCCAACCTGCTCCCGAACGAAACCTGCCCCAAAGGACGCGAAGCTTCCGGATTTCGCCGAGTCATGCCCTGATGGCATCGGCGCTGTGCTGGACTGGTTTCCTGTTCGTGGTCTGGCTTGTCCTGACCGGGCATGGCAGCGATATCGACAGCGCAGGCCTGTTGTTCTGGCGACGCGGTTCCGACCTCGTACCGGCGGGCCCGCAATGGCTGCTGGAAGCGGTGCGCGACATCACGGCCCTTGGGGGAGTGCTGCTGCGCAACCTTATCCTGCTTGGCGTGCTTGCCGCACTGCTGTTCCTGCGGCTCAAGCGCGAGGCCGTGCTGCTGACGGGCACGGTCATGGGCGGCTGGCTGGTAAACTCGCTGGTCAAGCTGGCAGTCGGCCGCCCGCGCCCGATGATCGTGCCGCATCTGACTGAAGCCGGCGGGCAAAGTTTCCCAAGTGGCCACAGCTTCAATTCTGCTGTCGTCTACATCGCCATTGCGCTGGCTTTCGCCGCAATCAGCCCTCGCCGATCGGTGCGCTGGACGCTGGTCGGCACGGCAATCGTCCTGAGCATTACCATCGCCGTGAGCCGCATATGGTTGGGAGTCCATTTCCCTACCGACGTCACGGCCGGATGGCTTGGCGGCGCAGGCTGGGCGTTTCTGGCCTCGGCCCTGCTCCACCGCCCGGCCCAGGTCGTGGCCGAACAGGCAGACGACATGCTCGATAGCGTGACTCCCGCCCGCTAGCAGGTCTTCAGCCGTACCACGGTGTTGAAGTTGCGCGCCATCGCCGGTCCGGCAAAACGCGCATCAGCGAACGTCACCGTCGCCTCGCAGGCGGAGGGCGCTTCGACCCGCGCCACCGGCATCTGGGACCAGGCAAGGAACTTGACCGCCTCGGGCGTTGCGGTTGCGGCCCGTTTTACCAGCGGCAATCCCATGTCGTCGGCAAGCGCTTCACCTATCGGCTCGACCCGCAAGAGCGACCGTGACGGATCGAATTGACCGAAGCCGATGACGCCGCGTTCGCGCCAGACCATGTCACGCTTCCAGAAGCGAACGGGCGCGGGCGACGCGAAAATGCGGTCGGGCTGGGGATAGGGCGCGCCCATGACCAGAGCACTGCGGGCCAGTGCGGAGATGCCGATGTTTCCGGCGATGAATGCCACTCCAGCCGCCACCGCCGCGACGGTCGGCCATCCGGCCGTGCGCCTGCGCGCCAGCCAGATGCCGCTCCCGAAAAATGCCAAAAGCCAAGGCGATACGATGAAGAGCCCGTCGGTATGGAACCACCGTTCACTGACTGGTGACAGAAGTTGCACCGCGTAGACATTCTGCAGATCGAGCAACGGATGGCTGATTGCTCCCAAATAACAGAGCGCAATCAGCCAGCCGACACGAATCGGCTCGGCGTCGGCAGCAAGTTTCCCGCGCGAGGCCTGCCAGCGGTCCAGCAGCCACAGGAGGCCAGCCAGCAAGGGCGGCATTCGCAGCACACCGCCGACCAGCCCGTGCGTGAAACCGCGATGCATCGCGAGCGGTGCCCACGGCGCCCAGCCGAAGAACACGTCGATGTCGGGCATGTTCGCCGCCAGCACCAGCGCCGCCAGCCCTTTGCGCGTGCTGCGCTTCAGGCCGGTTTCGGCCAAGGCCCATCCGGCGAGGCTATGCGTCAGATTGTCCAATGGTCGACCTCAAAAAGAAAGGCCGCAAGAGCGCGCGCCTGTCGCACTCTTGCGGCCTTTGAAGCCTTAGGCAATCCGCCTTGTCAGACCGGATCTGCAGCCGTTCCGCTGACGGTCCAGGTCTGGCCCTTGCCGAGGAGCTTGGCGAGGTTGGCGTCCTTGCCCTTGCGGGCTTGTTCGTCCTGGCCGAGCAGCACTTCCTCGTACGAAGGACGCGCATCGTCGTAGATCACGCCGAGCGCCATCGGGAACGGGCCGAACGGCATTTCCACCAGCATGTGTGCCAGCGCGCGGTTCTTGACGTTGTGCACGATCACGCCCGCACTCTGCCAATCGCCGTCCACCACATCGACGACCTTGAGCGTCAGCGTCTCCATGTCGAGCGCAATGCCCTTCACGCCACCCGACTTTTCCGAGCCGAACAGCATCGGCTCGCCATCGGTAAGCCACAGCTGGTTCTGGTCGGCCACGCCCTTGGCGACGAAATCGTCGAAGCGGTCCTTGTTGTAGACGATGCAGTTCTGGAAGATTTCCACGAACGCGGCGCCCTTGTGGGCGTGGGCCGCCTTGAGTACGCCGGGCAGGTTCTTCGACACGTCATAGGCCCGCGCGATGAAGCGCGCGCCCGAACCCAGCGCGAAGGCGCAGGGCAGCGCGGGACGGTCAACCGAACCCAGAGGCGAGGTTGGCGAATTGGTACCTTCGCGGCTGGTCGGCGAGAACTGGCCCTTTGTCAGCCCGTAGATCTCGTTGTTGAACAGCAGGATCTGCAGGTTCACGTTGCGACGAAGGACATGCATCGTGTGATTGCCACCGATCGACATGCCATCGCCATCGCCAGTCACCAGCCAGACGTCGAGTTCCGGATTGGCGAGCTTGATGCCGGTGGCAAAGGCCGGAGCACGACCGTGGATCGTGTGGAAACCATAACTTTCCACATAATACGGGAAGCGGCTAGAGCAGCCGATGCCCGATACGAACACGGTGTTGGCGGGATCGGCGCCCAGTTCCGGCAAGGTCCGCTGCACTGCCTTGAGGATCGCATAGTCGCCGCAACCCGGGCACCAGCGCACTTCCTGGTCGGTTTCCCAGTCCTTGAGCGTGGTCTGGACCGCGATCTTGGTCATCTCGTTCATGGATTGTCACTCTTGATGCTGGGCAGCTGCGTCTTGTCGGCGTCGACCTCGCCGCCGGCATGGCCGCCAAGCGCGTCGACGATCGCGGCTTCGATTTCCGCAATGGTGAAGGGCTGGCCGCTGGTCTTGTTGAGCGGCTGGGCGTCGATCAGGAACTGGTCGCGCAACACGGTCTTGAACTGGCCGGTGTTCATTTCAGGCACCAGCACCTTGTCATAGCCGCGCAGCAGGTCGCCAAGGTTTGACGGCATCGGCCAGATGTGGCGGACATGAACGTGGGAAACGTCCAGACCCTTGCGGCGGGCGCGGCGCACGGCCTGATAGATCGGGCCATAGGTGCTCCCCCAGCCAACGACCACAAGCTTGCCCGAAGTCTCGCCGTGGTTGACTTCCTGCAGCGGAATCGAGTTCGCCACGCCCCCGACCTTCGCCTTGCGGGCGTCGGTCATGATCTGGTGGCTGGCGGGCGAATAATCGATGTTGCCGGTACCCGGGTTCTTCTCGATGCCGCCGATGCGGTGCATCAGGCCGGGCGTGCCGGGCTTGATCCACGGACGCGCGCCCTTTTCATCGCGCGCGAAAGGCAGCAGTTCGCCGTCGGGACCGTTCTTCTGTTCGAGGAACGTAACCGGGAACGGCTTGAAGCTTTCGGGATCCGGCACCTTCCACGGCTCGGCCGCGTTGGCGATGTAGCCATCTGTCAGCAGCATGACCGGGGTCATGTATTCAACCGCGATGCGGCAGGCCTCGATGGCGACTTCAAAACAGTCCGAAGCGCTTCGTGCGGCGATCACCGGCATCGGTGCATCGCCGTTGCGGCCATAGACTGCCTGGTAGAGGTCCGACTGCTCGGTCTTGGTCGGAAGGCCAGTGGACGGACCGCCGCGCTGCGAGTTGACGATGACCAGCGGCAGCTCGGTCATGATCGCAAGGCCCATCGCCTCGCCCTTGAGCGCGATGCCGGGGCCCGACGACGAGGTCACGCCAAGCTGGCCCGCATAGCTTGCGCCGATGGCCGAGGCGATTGCGGCAATCTCGTCTTCCGCCTGGAAGGTGGTGACGCCGTACTCCTTGAGCCGAGCAAGGTTGTGCAGGATCGCCGAAGCCGGGGTGATCGGATAACCGCCAAAGAACATGTGCAGGTCGGCAAGCTGTGCCCCTGCAACCAGGCCAAGGCTGATCGCTTCCGCGCCAGTGACGGTGCGGTAGAGGCCGGGTTCGCTCTCCACCGGAGCGATGTGATACTGCTTGAGCGGGCCCGAAAGCTCGGCGGTTTCGCCATAGGCATGGCCGGCGTTCAGCGCGGCGATGTTGGCCTGCGCCAGCACCGGGTTCTTGGCGAACTTGGCGTTCAGCCAGTCGACCAGCGGCTGTCGATCACGGTCGAACATCCACAGCGCCAGGCCCAGCGTCCACATGTTCTTGCAGCGCAGCGCTTCCTTGTTGCCAAGGCCGAAGGGCTTGACCGCCTCGAGCGTCAGCGCCGAGATGTCGAATGCCAGCAGTTGCCACTTTTCTAGGCTGCCGTCCTCGAGCGGATTGACCTCGTACTTGGCCTTTTCGAGGTTGCGCTTGTTGAACTCGCCGGTGTCGGCGATGATCAGGCCGCCGGCCTTCAATGCGCCGACGTTGGTCTTCAGCGCCGCCGGGTTCATCGCCACGAGCACGTCGGGCTGGTCGCCCGCGGTGTCGATCTCGGTCGAGCCGAAGTTGATCTGGAAGGCAGAGACGCCGAACAGTGTGCCTTGCGGGGCGCGAATTTCTGCCGGGAAGTCCGGGAAGGTGGCAAGGTCGTTGCCAGCCAGCGCCGTGGAAAGGGTGAACTGACCGCCGGTCAGCTGCATGCCGTCGCCCGAGTCACCGGCAAAACGCACGACCACCGCTTCCGGGGTAGGCGAATCCTTGCCGCCCGTCAGTGCGTCCGGTCCTTCAACTAATGTAGCCATATCGTCCTCTGCTGCGCGCCGGGAGTCTCACCCGAAGCTGACACGCGCCTATGCCCCTCATGTTCCGTTCGCAAAGAAGAAAATCTGCGCGCTGCGAAAAATCCTCCTGCGCTCTTGATTCCCAACCCGCTTGCCAGTCAAGTTGCAAAAGCCAACTTACCCAAGTGTTCATAACGAATCCAATCAGGCGGGACGAGGAACTGCGATGACCGATCAGAAGACCCATTACGTACGCCCCGACGTGCAGGCCTTCCTGGCCTTTCTCAACAGCACCGAAGCTCCGCCGATGAGCCAGATGGGCCTGGAGGCTGCGCGCGCGAGTTACATTGCGATGGGTCAACTGGCAGAAGCCGACCCGCGCGAACTTGCCGTGATCCGCAACCTTACATGCCCCGGTCCTGCGGGCGACATACCGCTACGGCTCTATGACCTGCGCGAAACCCGCGAAGCCGGGCCAGCGGTAGTGTTCTTCCATGGCGGCGGCTTCGTCATCGGCGATCTCGACAGTCATCACAGCCTGTGCACCGAAATCGCAGCAGAACTCGATCTGCCCGTCATTGCAGTGGATTACCGCCTCGCCCCCGAACACCCCTTCCCTGCGGCGCCCGACGATTGCGAAGCGGCAGCACGCTGGATCGCGGTGAATTCGGCAACGCTGGGGCGAGAGATCACTGGGCTGATCCCGATGGGTGACAGCGCGGGCGGCAACCTGACGATCGTCGTCACGCAGGCACTGGTCGAAAGCCCGGCAGCGGTTCCGGTGGTTATGCAGGTGCCGATCTACCCGCTTTCCGACGACAAGCCCGATCACCAGTCCTTCCTCGACTTTGCCGAAGGGTTCCTGCTGACTTCGGATTCGATGAACTGGTTCGCCAATGCCTATCAGGCGGTTACCGGCCACAAGCGAGCCTACCCGATCTATGGCGATCATTCGACGACGCCGCCAACAGTGCTAGTGACCGCTGGGCTCGACCCGATTCGCGACAGCGGACGGGCCTATGGCGCGGAACTCATCCGGTCTGGAGCAGAGGTCGTCTTTCTTGAAATGAAAGGCACGATCCACGGGTTTACGCAGGTGCGCAAGGCGATCCCGAGCGCGCAGGCTGACATGCAGTCGATCTTCAAGGCCGTTCGGCTGCTATTGGAAAGGTTGAAATGAAAGACGAATTTGCCGGGCTTCCTTACCGTCCATGTGTCGGGGTGATGCTTGTGAACAGCGCCGGGCGCGTGTTTGTGGGCAAGCGCATCGATAACAAGGAAATGGACGCCTGGCAGATGCCACAGGGCGGGATCGACGATGGCGAGGACCTTCATGCCGCCGCCCTGCGCGAGCTTCAGGAGGAAACCGGCGTTTCCTCCGACCTCGTCACGATAATCGCCGAGACGCGCGACGAGCTGCTCTACGATCTGCCCGACTTTCTTATGGGCAAGATGTGGGGCGGCAGGTTCCGCGGCCAGCGTCAGAAATGGCTTTTGATGCGCTTTTCAGGCGAAGATGCCGACGTTGACCTGAATGCGCACGAACACGCCGAGTTCGAGGCTTGGCGCTGGGTCGAACCGGAACAGGTCCCGGAACTGATTGTGCCGTTCAAGAAGCGTGTTTACCGCCAGGTCGTCGACGAGTTTCGCGACCTTATCTGACAGGCCGGAACGTCAGTTGGTCTCAACCTTTTCGGTCGGCATCTTGGCTTCGGCCGAAACCACCTTCGGCGCCGGGCCCCGGGCAATCGCGGCGGAGAGTTCAGCCGTTTCGGCGCAGCCCTTGCCACACAGGCCTTCGAGCCGGGTCAGGTTGCGACGCGCCTTTTCGAGCGCGCCCTTTTCGACCATGGCTCCGCCCTCGCCCGAGATCGCGACGACATTGTTGGGATCGCGCGACAGCACTTCGCGGTAGTAATGGATCGCCTTGCCCTGCAAACCATCGCGGCGGGCGGCATCGGCCAAGGCTAGCAACGCCGCATTGTTTGCAGGTTCGATCACCAGCGCGGCCTCGAAGTTGTCCGTCGCCGCGCCAACATCGCCCTTGGCAAGCGCGGCGCGGCCGTCTTTCAGAAGGGCTTCGACGCGCGGATCGGCAGGTGATGAACTCTTCGCCACACCCATGCTTCCGGTCACGCCTACAACCAGCGAGAGGGCAAGGGCAATCGGGGCGTAACGCATCAGCAACTCCTTGGTCCGGCGCTTGTCCGGGCGACCTTCACTGAATGAACCGGCGTCCATGACGCTTCAGTTAACACGCCGTACGAGCGTTGCGAAGAAAAACCCGTCAGTACCATCCCCAAGGGGCGTAAGCCGCGTACCGCTACCACGTGGAGTACCGGCGGGGAGATCGGGACGGGAGACGTCCCAGCCAGGATTGTCCTTGAGGAAAGACGCCACCCGGTCTGCACCCTCGGCATCGAGCAGCGAGCACACGACGTACGTCAGCCGGCCACCGGGCTTTACCAGTGCCGCACCGATGTCGAGCACATTGGCCTGCATCGCGCAGTAACGGTCGATCGCCTTGGCATCCAGCCGCCAGCGCGCCTCGGGATTGCGTCGCCACGTCCCGGTGCCAGAGCACGGTGCGTCGATCATCACGGCATCGGCCTGGCCGAGCCAGTCCGTCAGCATCGCGCGCTCCTTCCCCGGATCGAGGAGCCGCGTCTCCACAAGGACGCCGGCACGCGCGGCCCTCTCAGGCAGGCGGGACAGGCGCGGACGGTCGATATCGCAGGCCAGCAGCTTGCCCCGGTTCTGCATGGCCGCGCCGAGCGAGAGCGTCTTGCCCCCCGCCCCGGCGCACAGATCAAGCACCGCCTCGCCGGGCTGCACGCCAAGCGCCATGCAGGCGATCTGGCTTCCGGCGTCCTGAACTTCGAACAGACCTTCTGCGAATTCCGGCCATGATTCCACCGCCGTGCCCGAGGGAAGCCGCAAGCTTTGTGGGGCGATGGCGGGCCTCGCCTCCACCGGCAGTCGCGGCAGCAATTCGTCGCGCGTGATCTTCAGCGTATTGGCCCGGATATCGAGAGGCGCCCTGCCCAGCAGCGCCGCCTGTTCCTGATCATCCAGACCGGACGCTGCCAGTCGCGCGGCCAGCCTCGCCGGTGCCACTCCGCCCGGCGCCACAGGCTCACCCGGTTCGACCGGCGCTGGCCCATAATTCGAACCATCGAACTGCGCCGCGAGCGGAGCGTCGTCTTGCGCCAGTCGAAGCATCGCGGCGCGCCCGGACACCGGCACTTCGCCGCATGCCCTGATTGCATTCCACACCAGTTCGCGGATGGCGCGACGGTCCTTCGAGCCGACATAGCGCCGCGCCCGGAACCAGTCCGCCGCAATCCGGTCTGCCGAGGCGCCCTGCCCCCTCGCTGCCGCAATCACCGCGTCAAGCAGGTCGATTGCGGCCTGAACCCGCGCCGGGGGCGTCATTCAGCCGCCCTCAGCCGACCTTGTAGTTGGGCGCTTCGCGCGTGATCGTCACATCATGGACGTGGCTCTCGCGAAGGCCTGCATTGGTAATGCGTACGAACTGCGCGCGCTTGCGCAGATCCTCGATCGTGCGGCTGCCGGTATAGCCCATCGCGGCCTTCACGCCGCCGACGAGCTGGTGGACCACATCCTTGGCCGGTCCCTTGTAGGGCACCTGGCCTTCGATGCCTTCAGGGACCAGCTTCATCTGGTCCTTGATGTCCTGCTGGAAGTAGCGGTCGGCCGAGCCGCGCGCCATCGCGCCGACCGAGCCCATTCCGCGATACGACTTGTAGGCGCGGCCCTGATAGAGGAATGTCTCGCCCGGCGCTTCCTCGGTGCCGGCGAGCATGGAGCCGATCATCACCGAGCTGGCCCCGGCGGCAAGCGCCTTGGCAGCATCACCCGAAGTGCGCAGGCCGCCATCGGCAATCACCGGTACGCCCGACTTCTCTGCTTCCTCGGCACACTCCATGACGGCTGTGAGCTGGGGAACGCCCACGCCCGCAACGATGCGCGTGGTGCAGATCGAACCGGGCCCGATGCCGACCTTCACGCCATCTGCACCTGCATCGATCAGCGAGCGGGTGGCTTCCGCGGTGGCAACATTGCCGGCGATCACCTGCACCGAGTTCGACAGCTTCTTGGCCGCTTCGACGGCGCGGGCGACGTCACGGTTATGGCCGTGTGCGGTGTCGATGATGACAACGTCGCATTCGGCCTCGACCAGCGCCTGCGTGCGCAAAAGGCCCTTCTCGCCGACGGTGGTCGCAGCCGCAACGCGCAGGCGCCCGGCGGCGTCCTTCGTGGCATTCGGGAAGGTCACGGCCTTCTCGATGTCCTTGACCGTGATCAGGCCGATGCACTTGAACGCATCGTCGACCACCAGCAGCTTCTCGATCCGGCGCTGGTGGAGCAATCGGCGTGCATCGTCGCCGCTGGCGCCGAGCTTTACCGTGGCGAGGTTTTCGTGCGTCATCAGTTCGCGCACGGGCTGCTGCGGGTTGTCGGCAAAGCGGACGTCACGGTTGGTGAGGATGCCGACAAGCTTGCCAGAGGCTTCCACCACGGGAATGCCGCTGATCTTGTGCTGGCGCATCAGTGCCTGGGCCTCACCGAGCGGCGCATCAGGCGAAATGGTGATCGGGTTGACGACCATGCCGCTTTCGAAGCGCTTGACCGCCCGGACCGCAGCGCACTGCTCTTCGATCGAGAGATTGCGGTGAAGCACGCCGATGCCGCCCAACTGCGCCATGACGATGGCCATGTCCGCCTCGGTCACGGTGTCCATCGCCGAGGACAGGACCGGGATGTTGAGGCTGATGCCCTTGGTCAACCGCGTGCGCGTATCGGCCATCGAAGGCACGATATCCGACTCGGCAGGACGCAACAGCACGTCGTCGAAGGTAAGGCCGAGGGGGATGTCCATGATGCGCGCCACTTTCTGATGCTCCGGGGAGATTCGTGGCGGCCCATGTAAACAGGAAGGTGCGGATGCGCTAGGGGGTTTGGTTCCCGAAATCAGGGGCGGCCTGGCTGCGCTGCCGCCGGGCGCCCGGGATAACGCCTGGTATCGGCAAAAGCGCGGACGAGTTCGACTTGCAGCGCCACGTCATCGGCCATTCCGGCGTAGTCAATCGTCGCGTTCGCCTGATCGCTGGGCCGGTGGTAGGTGTCTTCCATGAACCGCTCGATGCGGTCCATGTCGCCATAGGAGTTGCTGACCATTACCGCTGGCACATCATGCTTCTGCAGGATGAAGCTGTCCTGCCGCTTCATGTAGGCATTGGCAGCGTCACTGGCAGCAAGCTTGCGCTTCATCCGCCTGACCACATCGGCGATCAATGGCTCCAGCGGTGTCTGCCCTTTCCCGACAATCCCGATCGGCCCGCCCGGCGGGACGAGCCCGGTGCTGTCGACATTGAAGGCCGCAACGAAGCGGTCGAGCGGGATCGGCGGATTTTCGGCAAAGGCGATGGCGCCAAGCAACCCGAGCTCCTCGCCCGTCGTCGCGACGAAATAGACGTCGCGATCCATAGGCTTTCCGCGTGAGAGGATGCGCGCGGCTTCGGTGATGACCGCCAGCCCTGATGCGTTGTCGATTGCACCGTTGCAGATCACGTCCTCGGCGGGCGGAGAGCCGCATTCGCCGAAATGGTCCCAGTGCGCCATCATCAGAACCGCGCCTGCAGCAGGATTGCGCCCTTCCAGCTTGCCTATCAGATTGTGCGTCTTGATCCGGGTCTCGCGGCTGCTCGCCTCGAACGAGGCGGTAAGCCCAAGCAGATAGGGCGAAAACTGCGGCGTTGCGGCGTCGCTGCGCAACCTGGCAAGGCTGGAATGTGCCGATCCGGCAAGCAGTGCATCCGCCGTTGCGGGAGAGACGAAAGCCTCGATCTCGCTGCCGAGGCGATCCCCGGCGACGGCATAACCCGCCCGCTTGCGGCGGGAGACGATGTCTTCGATGCCACGCTCGTCATCCAGCACCGTCACCACGGCAAGGGCACCGGCATCGAGCAGTCGGCCAGCGCGGTCGCCCACCTGTTCGCGCGTCATTCCATCGGGAACGCTGTCGAGCATGACCGCCACGCGCCCTGCCAGCTCTGCTCGCGCAGCCCCCGCCGAAGCGGCATGGCCGACGAAGATAAGCGGGGCATCCTGCACGAGGCTGCGCAAGCCCGAGGTTACGACAAAGACGCTGTCCGGCGGGAGATTGATCCGCTTGCGCCCGCGCATGAACGAGGCGCGTGACAGAACCGGCTCACGCTCTACCAGTTCGACAGGTGCGAACCATCCGCTGCCGGGAATGTTGGTGCCAGCTTCCATGCCGATATCGAACCATTGCCGCGCGAGATAGCGCAGCGTCTTGGTTTCACCCTCGGTACCGGGTTCGCGTCCGTCGAAGTCGTCACTGGCGAGCGTTTCGACATGGGCCTTGAGCGAGAGTTCGAGCGGCGTCGGCTTGCGGGGCGATGGCTTGGCCGAGACAAGCAACAGTGCGCCAAGGGCCATCGCCCCCGTCATCGCCCTGCGCCAGCCCCCTGCACGTTTCATCGCCGACCCCAAACGCCTCGTCGCTGCCCCTTGCTCTCAAAACCAGCAATGCTGCGCAAGTTCCCAATTGGAGTGCAGAACATGAACAGAGGTTTACACGAACCGCAGTTTTGCAGGCGCCGCGCGATAATCGCTATTGCGCGACCCAGCCTCCGTCGACGTTGTAATTGGCGCCGGTGATGTTGCGCGCCTCGTGGCGGCAAAGGAACAGTGCCAGCGCCGCGCAATCTTCGGGCTGGACGAACTGCTTGGTGGGCTGCCGTTCAAGCAGGACATCGTTGATGACCTCTTCGCGCGTCAGCCCGCGCGCCTTCATCGTATCGGGAATCTGGTTCTCGACCAGCGGTGTCCACACATAGCCGGGGCTGATGCAGTTGGCCGTGACGCCATCGGTCGCGAGTTCGAGCGCCAGGGTCTTGGTCAATCCGGCAATGGCGTGCTTGGCCGCAACGTAGGCGGCCTTGTACGGCGAGGCGGTGAGCGAGTGCGCGGATGCCGTGAAGAGGATACGCCCCCAGCCCCTGGCTTTCATGCCGGGAATGCACAAGCGGCACGCATCGAAAGCGGATGTCAGGTTCAGCGCGATAATCGCATCCCATTTCTCGACCGGGAACGCCTCGACCGGGGCGACATGCTGCATCCCGGCGTTGTTGATCAGGATATCGACCGCGCCGAATTCGGCGAGCGCCGTGGCCACCATCGCCTCGGTGCCTTCGCGCTTCGTCAGATCGCCAGCTGCAAAGATCGCCCGCCCGCCACTGATCCCGGACAACTCCTCACATAGCGCTGCGATCTGTTCGGCATCACCAAAGCCGTTGAGAACAATGTCTGCACCTTCTGCGGCAAGCGCCCGTGCATAGGCGAGGCCGATGCCCGAGGTGGAGCCGGTGATGAGCGCGCACTTGCCCTTCAGGAACATTCAATTACTCCGGGGTTTCTGCATGGACTTATCGCGCTGGCATTGCGGGCGGTGCGCCGCTTGTCCAGTCGCAAAAGCAAAAAGGGGTGTGCAATGCGGCTCGACGATTTTGACAGTTCGATCAACGTTCAGGACCAGCGCGGCGGTGGTGGCGGTGGCTTCCCCTTTGGCGGTGGCGGAAAGGTCGGCTGCGGGTCGATCGTGATCGCGCTGATCGCGGCAGTGGTCTTCGGGGTAGACCCGATGCAGATGCTTGGGTCAATGCAGCAAGGCCAGGTCTCGGCGCCTGTCGAGCAGCAGGGTGGCGCGTCGCTTGCAGAAGGCTGCACTGTCAACGAATTCAGCAAGGAAAGCTGCAATGCGCTGTCCTCGCTCAACAAGACCTGGGGGCCGCTGTTCAGCCAGGCAAACATTCCGTTCAAGGCGCCGACGCTGGTGTTCTATTCGCAGAACGGCCGTTCCGGCTGCGGCGCAGCGCAAAGTGCGATGGGCCCGTTCTATTGCCCGAGCGATAGCGGCATCTATATCGACACAGACTTCTACACGGAGATGGATCGTCAGATGGGCGCAGGCGGAGATTTCGCGCGCGTTTACGTTATGGCGCACGAATACGGCCATCATATCCAGAGCCTGCTTGGCACATCGGACCAAGTCAGGCGGGCACAGCAGCAGAACCCGAGCCAGGCCAACCGCTACTCTGTTGCGCTCGAACTACAGGCCGACTGCTACGCCGGTGTGTGGGCGGGCCGCAATCGTGACCGCATCGAGGCTGGGGACATTGAGGAAGGCATGCGCGCTGCGCACCAGATCGGTGACGATACGCTAATGAAGGCCGCAGGTCGCCGTCCGGTAGAGGACGCGTTCACGCATGGTAGCGCCGCCCAGCGCATGCGTTGGCTACGCAAGGGCCTCGAGACTGCAGACGAGGATCAGTGCGACACCTTCGCAACGCTGTGACGGGCACCTGCGGATTTATCCCGGGTTAATGGAACCAATCGGCAGGCCGTGGCGTATTCAGGGCAAAAGGGGATGAAAATGATTTCTACCAAGGCCCTTCGGTTCGCAACGATACTGCCTTGCACGCTCGCCGTCGCTTCACCTCTTCTGGCACAGACTGCCGTGTCGGAAGAAAAGGTGACGGCGGGCGATGTCGTTACAAAGCCGCTGTCCGACTTCAACATCAAGAAGGATGAGATTCCCGACATTCTCGTCTCGGCGCGACAGAACCCCTATTCGATGTCGGGCCTGAAAAAGTGCCCGGCCATCGCCACCGAGGTAGGAAAGCTGGACGCCGTTCTGGGCGACGACATCGACGTAGCTCGCGACGATGGCAATTCGACCATCAAGATGGGCAACATCGCCAAGTCGCTCGTGGGATCGTTGATCCCGTTCGGCGGCGTAATTCGCGAGATCAGCGGCGCCAACGCGCAGCAGCGCAAGTGGCAGGAGGCGATCTACGCAGGCTCGGTTCGCCGTGCCTATCTCAAGGGCATGGGTGAACAGCGCGGTTGCAAATACCCTGCCCGCGCCGCATCAGCCAAGGATGCGGCGACGCTGTGGGCGGCCCGCGATGCTGCGGAGGCCAAGGGCGATGCTGGCAAGAAGGGCGACGACAAGGACAAGCAGGACAGCAAGACCAAGTCCGCGAAAGCCGAGCCAGAGAAGTTCGTGAGCAAGCCGGTCGGCCAGCGGACGCAATAGGTCGGGAGCCCAATCTGACAGCTAAAAAAGGGGCGGCATGAAACCGCCCCCTTTTTGTTGAAATTGCCCGCGCAGTCTGGGCGTCAGCCCTTAGCCTTCAGCTTGGCCAGTTCGGCGTCGAGTTCGTCCATTACCTGCTTGCGGATGGACTCCGAAAGCGACTTGTCGCGCGCTATCTCGGCACGAGCCTGGCGGATACCTTCGATCGCCTGGCTCATGGCATGACGCTCGATCTCCGCCTCGCTCCCAGCGCAAGTTCGAATGCGCACCCGCGTGATCTTGCCGTCGCCTTCCTCCGAAGTATCGACGTTGCTCAGCGCATTCTTGCCCGAACACCGCCCGCCTTCTTCCGAAACGATGTCGGTCACGCCCTCGTTTTCGCCGTCGATCACAATCACGCGCTGCTGGATGCGGTGTTCACCCTTCCCGGCCATCGGCGGAATTGGTGGCACGCGCGGAACCGGCGGAATGCCGGCCTCAGCCTGGGCGATCCTGGCCTCTACCTCGGCATCCGAGAGTGGCTTGTCGGTCTTGAAGACGAACGTCTTGCCATCGCGAGTGATGGTGCGCACATGCTGCTGGCCGTCCTCGCTGCCGCGCCGTTCGACGATCACGATCTGCTGACCCATATGCGCTGCGGGTGGTGCAGGTGGCGTTGGCGGAACCGGAGGTGCCGGCAGAGCCGACGGCGCAGGCGGGGTCGGGACAACAGATGTTCCCTGCGCCAAGGCACCCACCGCCGTAACGGCGAGCGCCGCACCTGCAATCAGCGACAACTTCGCATTCGTCGAACCGGTCTTCATCGAACTGCCTCCCCGGGCTGCCCTTTTCATCGGGCCAAAATGACTGGTGCCGGAGTATCATACCCCGGCACCACATCATTTCCTGTTCGACCAACCGCTGGTCCGGCTGGACCAGTGTCAACCAATCGGCGTCAGGTCAGTACACGCGCTTCTTGGGCTTGATGTACTCGACGTCGTCGGTCAGCGTGTATTCGTGGACTGGGCGGTAGTCGAGACGGACTTCGCCGCCCTTGCCGCCCCAGCCGTTGAACCAGGCTGCGGTATGCTTCATCCATTCGGCATCGTTGCGATCGGGGAAGTCCTCGTGCGCGTGGGCGCCGCGGCTTTCCTTGCGGTTGTAGGCCGAATGCATGGTGACCGATGCCTGGCTGATCAGGTTGTCGAGTTCGAGTGTCTCGACCAGGTCCGAGTTCCAGATCAGCGAACGGTCGGACACGTGAATGTCCTCCATGCGCTTGTAGGTGTTGGCGAGCTTTTCCTTGCCCTCGGCCATAAGCTCGTCGGTGCGGAACACAGCGGCATGGGCCGACATCGTGCGCTGCATCTCGATGCGCACTTCTGCCGTGGGTGAACCACCCTTGGCATGGCGGAAATGATCGAGGCGGGTCAGCGCGAGGTCCGCGCTGTCCTTGGGCAACGAGTTGTGCGACGTGCCCGGCTTGATCAGTTCCTTGAGACGCAGGCCAGTGGCACGACCGAACACGACGAGGTCGATCAGCGAGTTCGAGCCGAGACGGTTGGCACCGTGGACCGAAACGCAGGCAGCCTCGCCCACCGCGAACAGGCCGGGGACGACCGTCTCGGGGTTGCCGTCGGCACCGATGGTGACGACTTCGCCGTGGTAGTTACAAGGGATGCCGCCCATGTTGTAGTGGACGGTCGGAACGACCGGCAGCGGCTGGCGGGTCAGGTCGACGCCTGCGAAGATCTTGCCGCTTTCGGTGATGCCCGGAAGACGCTCGGCCAATACGCCCGCATCGATGTGATCGAGGTGCAGGTAGATGTGGTCCTTGTGCGGGCCGACACCGCGGCCTTCACGGATTTCCATGGCCATCGAACGCGAGACAACGTCACGCGAGGCGAGGTCCTTGGCCGAGGGAGCATAGCGCTCCATGAAGCGCTCGCCCTCGGAGTTGGTGAGGTAACCGCCCTCGCCGCGCGCGCCTTCGGTGATCAGCACACCTGCGCCATAGATGCCGGTCGGGTGGAACTGGACGAACTCCATGTCCTGCAGCGGGAGACCTGCGCGCAGGACCATGCCGCCGCCGTCACCGGTGCAGGTGTGGGCAGACGTGGCAGTGAAGTACGAACGGCCATAGCCGCCGGTGGCGAGCACGACCGCGTGGCTGCGGAAACGGTGGATAGAACCATCGTCCATGCACAGCGCGATCACGCCGCGGCATTCGCCGTTCTCCATGATCAGGTCGATCGCGAAGTATTCGATGAAGAAGTCCGCATCGTACTTCAGCGACTGCTGGTAGAGCGCATGGAGCATGGCGTGGCCGGTACGGTCGGCCGCGGCGCAGGTGCGCTGCACCGGCGGGCCTTCGCCCATGTTCTGCATGTGGCCGCCGAACGGGCGCTGGTAGATCGTGCCCTCGGGGTTGCGGCTGAACGGCACGCCAGCGTGCTCGAGTTCGTAGACTGCAGCCGGGGCTTCGCGCACCATGTACTCGATCGCATCCTGGTCACCCAGCCAGTCCGACCCCTTCACGGTGTCGTACATGTGCCAGGTCCAGTGATCGGGCGAGTTGTTGCCGAGCGAGGCGGCGATGCCACCCTGCGCCGCCACGGTGTGCGAGCGCGTCGGGAAGACCTTGGTGATGCAGGCGGTGCGCAGGCCGGCCTGGGCCGAACCCATGGTGGCGCGCAGGCCCGAACCGCCGGCACCGACGACGACGGTGTCGTAGGTGTGGTCGATGATCTTGTAGGCAGGCTGTGAAGTCATGTCTTATGCGCCCCCGAGCGCAATGCGCAGAACCGAAAGGATGCCAAAGGCAGCAGCCGCGAACGGCACTGCATTGACCAGAAGCCAGGCAATGACCTTGCCGCCTTCTTCATGGACATAATCTTCGAGCATGACCTGCACGCCCATACGGGCATGGGTGAAGGTATTGATCATGATCAGGATCAGCGCGATCGACGGCAGCGGCCGTGCGACCCAGCCCCGCACCGTGGCGTAGCTGTGATCCGGCAGCAACGCGAGGCTGGCGATCAGGAACGTGATCAGGACAAGGTTGCCTACCGCCGTCAGGCGCTGCGTGAGCCAGTGGTGCGTACCTTCGTGACTGGAGCCCAGCCCGCGTACGCGGCCGATTGAGGTGCCGTTACCCATGAGATGCCTCTCTAGCTAAGGTTCGTGCCGGCGCTCAGCGCAGCAGCACGAAGGCCCAGAATGCGATGGTGAGGATGACCGAGATGACGATCGTCAGGCTCGACCAGCGGGCGTTGGTTTCCAGTTCGTATCCCGCGCCGATATCGAGGATCAGGTGGCGGATGCCCGATGCGGCGTGCTGGAAGAAGGCCCAGGTCAGGCCGACGAGCACGATCTTGCCGAGGATCGCGGTAACGGCTTGCAGGCCACCGCCGGTGCCGAGCCACACGTAGTCCAGGAACGTCTGATAGGCCCCTGCCCCACTTGCCAGCGCACCGATCCACCACAACAGGAGACCAAGTCCTGCAAAGGCAAGGCCGTTGCCGGTAATGCGGTGCAGGATCGAAACCAGCATGGCCGGGCCCCAGCGCCAGATCTGGAGATGCGGAGAAATCGGCTGTGCCTTGCGCGACTGCGCCATGAATATACCCCCTCGACTAGGTACAAGGATCGCGAGGGGCAGGCCCCCGCGACGGATTGCGAGTCCTATTAGTCGAAAAGACTGCCTGCGCAAGCGTATGCGGGATGTAAAAAAGGACAGCCGGTTGCGCTTGCCCAGTGGGGTGCCTAGACGCACCTCATGAGTTTAACTCTTGCCCTGCTGGCAGCAACTGCGACGACCGCCGTTGCATCGCCGCCCTCGTCCGATTCCGTCGCGCTGGCCCGTGTCTGCGAGGGCAAGGACGGGTTCGCCGATCCCGCTCCGCCCGCAAAGGTCTTCGGCAACGTCTGGTACGTCGGCACTTGCGGCGTGACGGTTCTGCTCGTGACCGGACCGCAAGGGCACATCCTGGTTGATGCGGGTGTG
This sequence comes from Novosphingobium sp. B1, assembly GCF_900176395.1. GTDB lineage: Bacteria > Pseudomonadota > Alphaproteobacteria > Sphingomonadales > Sphingomonadaceae > Novosphingobium. Next base: position 548,143 of record NZ_FWXL01000001.1, read on the forward strand.
GAAGAGGCAGTTCCGCAAGTCCTTGCGAACATCCACAAGCTGGGCTTCAACCCGAAGGACGTGGGCCTCATCGTGTCGAGCCACGAGCATTTCGACCATGTGGGCGGCTTGGCAGCGCTGGAAAAGGCAACGGGCGCGCGGTTCGTTGCTACGGCTGAAGCGGCAAAGGTCATTCGCAGCGGCAAGGTCAGCCCGGCCGATCCGCAAGCGCAGGAGATCCACGGTTCACGCCCGGCGCGGGTGAACGGCATTCTCAAGACTGGCGACGTGTTCAACGTCGGGCCTCTCAGGATCACGGCGTTCCGGACACCGGGGCATACCGAGGGTTCGACGAGCTGGACCTGGACATCGTGCCAGGGGACGGACTGTCGCACGATGACGTACGTCGACAGCCTGACCGCGCTGCCGCTCGGCACGTATCGCTTTGCTGATCACCCCGATCGCGTTGCAATGTTCCGCAAGACCTTCGCCGAGGTCGAGGCGCTGCAATGTGGCATCCTGTTGACGCCGCACCCTTCAGCGAGCGCCATGTTCGAGCGGATGAGCGGTGCGCAGCCAATGGAAGACTCCGAAGCCTGCAAGGCGCTTGTCGCGAGCGCGCGGGACCGGCTGGAAAAGGCGCTGGTGAAGTGAGCTGGAAAGTCACCGTTTTCGCACCGCGCGACGTCGTTCAGGCTGCGCTGATCGCGCATGAGGATGCGTGGGACTGGGACCACGACATCGTCATCGCCGGGAGCGAGATTGCCGAGGACAAGCCCGAGGACTGGCAGCTTGAAGCCTGGCTCGACCGCAAGCCGACCAAGGCCGACCAGAACGCCATCGCCGACCTGTTCGAGGGCACGCCGCCCAAGCTGCAGATCGAGAAGCTGCCCGAGACCGACTGGGTGACGCTGAGCCAGCAAGGCGTCGAACCGATCCGCGAGGGCGTGTTCCACGTTCATACGCCGGAATATCCGCCGCTCCACCTGCGCGGAGTCCGCGATTTCGTGATCCCGGCAAGCCAGGCCTTCGGCACCGGCCAACATGCGACGACGGCGGGTTGCCTCGCCATGCTCAGCCACATGAAGCAGCAGGGCACCACCGTTCGCAATCTTGCCGATATCGGCACCGGCACCGGGTTGCTCGGCTTTGCGGGACTGCACCTGTGGCCCAATGCGCATGCCATCGCGAGCGACATCGACGCCGTGTGCGGGCCGGTGGTGGCGGAAAACGCCGACAACAATGGCATCCCGCTCGGGCATGGCGCCGGCCGCATGGCGATGGTCATTGCCGCGGGCATGGATCATCCGCTGCTGGAAGCTGCCGGCCCTTACGATCTGCTGATCGCCAACATTCTGGCCGGACCGCTGGTCGAACTGGCACCGGATTTCGCCCGCGCGGTGGTGCCCGGTGGCAGCGTCCTGCTCGCAGGCTTGCTCGAGACGCAGGAAGCTGCGGTGCGCGCGGCCTATCGCAAGGCGGGCTTGCGGCTGGCAGCGCGGATGGTGCGCGGCGATTGGTCGATCCTGTGGCTGCGCCGGCGGGCGGCAGGCACCGTGCGATCGAGCCGGGTCGGCGCTTTGGCAGAATGGTCGAAACGCTGGTAGGGGCTTGTGCATTGCGCCTTCCCGTTTAATCATTCGATTAAGACGGGAGATGTGCGATGGACTACGAGACCTTCACTGTCGAAAAGCGCGGGGCGGCCGATTGGCTGACGCTCAACCGACCGGATGTTCTCAACGCCATCTCCCTGCAGATGGTGCGCGAGCTTTCCGACTACTTCGGCGCCCTGTTCAACGACCGCGATACGCGCGTCGTCGTGATGCGCGGCGCGGGCAAGGCGTTCTGCGCCGGGCTCGACATAAAGGAACGGGCAGAGAACCGGGAGCAAATCCCGTTCGCGGGCGGCTTCGGTTTTCAGGGGTATCTCGCCGACGTCTATATAAAGATGCGCCGCTGTCCGCAGCCGATCGTCAGCCTCGTTCATGGCACGGCCTGCGGTGGTGGCTTCTCCTTCGTACTGGCATCGGACATCCGCATCGCGGGGACGAGCGCGAAGATGAATGCTGCCTACATCAAGCTGGGGCTGTCGGCCTGCGACATGGGCTGCAGCTATTTCCTGCCTCGGCTCATTGGAACGTCGGTGGCCAGCGAGCTGATGCTGACAGGACGATTCATTCATGCCCCGCGTGCGCTGGCAACGGGCCTGGTGTCGGAAGTCGTACCCGACGACCAGCTTGAAGCGGTCGGGCAAGGCTATGTGGAGGACTTGCTTGCCGCATCGCCGATGGGACTGCGGTTGACCAAGGAGGGGCTCAACCTTGCGATCGATGCGCCAAGCCTTGAAGCGGGGATGGCAATCGAGAACCGAAACCAGTTGATGACCTCGGCCAGCCCCAACTTCCGAGAGGGCATGCAGGCTTTCCTCGAGAAGCGGAAACCGAACTACCTGCCCGAATGACCGGCCAAGGTGTCACGGAGGAGGCTCAAGGCAGCAGCGGTGAAGGCCTGCATGTTGCCGAGGCGTTCATCGCTTTGCGTGACAACCTGCACCGAGGCTTCGACCCCGCCGGGACCGACCACGCCGATGGCGCTGGTGCCCGATGAAACGCCGAGCGGATGGGCGCTCCCGCCCGATGCGCCGGTTTCTGCAATGCCCCAATCGGCACCGTAGCGCTGTCGGATCAGCCGCGCCTGCGCCAGCGCGTAGTCTTCGCGGGCGGAAGTGAAGCCGCGCAGTGATCCCGGCGGATGATCGAGCACGATGCGCCGCCCTTTCAGGGTATAGACGATACCGCCACCCAGATAGAACGCCGATGCGCCCGGCATCGCGAGCAGGCTGGCGGAAATCAGACCTCCGGTCGAACCGTCGACGACAGCGATGGTCTCCCCGCGCTGCTTGAGCAGTGCGCCCGCATCGGCAGCGATTGCAGCGAGATCTTCAAGCATGCTCAACTCCTGCCGTCATGATCGCGAAAGCAGCATTCCTATGCCGAACGCGGCAAAGATGCCTCCGGTCACCCGATTGAACAGCACCTGCATGTTCGGCCGCGTCAACGCCCTGGCGATCGTGCGCCCGCCGAGCGCGTATACGAAAAACCACGATATCTCGATGACGCCGAAGGTCAGCACCATGATGGCGAATTGCGGCAATTCGGGCCGGTTGGCGTCGATGAACTGGGGCAGGAAGGCAGCGGCGAAAAGAAGGGCCTTGGGATTGGAAATGCCGACACCGAATGCCGTGCGGAAAATTCGGGCGCTTGTGATCTCGGCGTCACCACGGCCTGTGCCCGCATCCACGTCGGAGACCGGGCTGGTCCAGGCCTTGTATCCCAACCACAGCAGATAGCCCGCACCGAGGATGCGCAAGACCGTGAAGGCACCTGGCAGGGCGGTGAGCAGCGCGGTCAAGCCGAGCGCCGAGGCACTGAGCAGACTGACCACGGCAAGAAAACATCCCGCCATCGCAAAGACCGTGCGACGCAGGCCAAACTGGACGCTCCGGCTCATCACGTGCAGCATGTTCGGACCGGGAGAGCCGGAAATGAAGAAGACGGTGGCGGCAAAGAGCCACCAGGTGTGAAACGCCATGGCTGCCCTGCCCTACCCTGCCGCCTTCACGATCTCGGCCCAAGCGGCCTCATCGATCACGTCAATGCCCAGCGCCGCCGCCTGCTTGAGCTTCGAGCCAGCGCCGGGGCCTGCAACGACGAGGTCCGTCTTGGCTGAAACCGAGCCTGCCGCGCGCGCGCCAAGAGCTTCGGCCTGGGCCTTTGCCTCGTCGCGGCTCATGGTTTCGAGCTTGCCGGTGAAGACGATGGTCTTGCCAGCCACGGCACTGTCCTTCGTCTCGACCACGTAAGCTGGCGGGGAAACCTCCGAAAGCAGGTCTTCCCACACGGCGATGTTGTGTGGTTCGTGGAAGAAATCGCCCAGCGCTTCAACAACAACCGGGCCGACGCCTTCGATGGAGAGGAGGTCTGCAGTCGCTTCGCCACCTTCCCGCGCCGCAACGGCTGCATCGCGCAGGACCGGAAGCGTGACGAAACGCTTCATCAAATCCCGCGCGGTGACTGCGCCGACATGGCGGATGCCGAGGCCGAACAGCAGGCGCGCCGCGTCCGGTTCGCGTTTCGCCTCGATAGCTGCCAACAGGTTGTCCACAGACTTGTCCTTCCAGCCTTCGCGCCCGACGATGTCGCTGCGGCGCTTCCTCAGGCGGAAGATGTCGGCCGGGCTTTCGAGCCAGCCGAGGTGGAAGAACTCGATGATGGTCTTCTCGCCCAAGCCCTCGATATCGAGCGCGGCCCGGCTGACGAAATGCTTGAGCCGCTCGACGCGCTGGGCGGGGCAGATCAGCCCGCCGGTGCACCGCACATCCACCTCGCCTTCCTCGGCAACCGCTTCGGACTGGCATTCGGGGCAATGGTCAGGGAAAGCATAGGCTTCGCGCGTCTCGTCGCGGGTCAAGTTCTCGACCACCTGCGGGATAACGTCGCCCGCGCGTTGCAGCACGATGCGATCGCCGACGCGCAGGCCCAGACGCCCGATCTCATCGCGATTATGCAGCGTGACGTTGGTCACGGTGACGCCGCCGACCAGAACCGGCTTCAGGCGACCGACCGGCGTCAGCTTGCCGGTCCGGCCAACCTGGATGTCGATGGCCTCAAGCGTCGTCTCGGCGCGCTCTGCCGGAAACTTGTGGGCGATCCCCCAGCGCGGCGCCTTGGCGACGAAGCCGAGGCGCTCCTGCCAATCGAGCCGGTCGACCTTGTAAACCACACCATCGATATCATACGGCAGATCGGCGCGCTGCTCGCCGATTGTGCTATAATGCGCGACCATCTCCGCTGCTGATGCGCAGCGTACCAGCAGCGGCGATACGGGCAGGCCCCAGTCAGCAATCTTGCGCATCATCTCGAACTGGGTGGCGGCCGGAACTTCGCTGGCAGCGCCCCAGCCATGGGCGAGGAAACGCAAGGGACGGCTCGCGGTAACGCTGGCGTCCTTCTGGCGCAGCGATCCGGCGGCTGCATTGCGCGGGTTGGCAAAGATCTTGTCCCCGGCTTCTGCCTGCCGGGCATTGAGCGCGAGGAAATCAGCCTTGGCCATGTAGACTTCGCCACGGATCTCGAACACCGCGGGAACGTCAAACAGGCCGGTGCCCTTCAGCTCCTGCGGGATGTCTGCAATATGCGCGACATTGGCCGTGACATCCTCGCCCACCTGGCCGTCACCACGCGTGGCAGCGCGAACCAGCTTGCCATTCTCGTAGCGCAGCGAGCAGGACAGGCCATCGATCTTGTCCTCGGCGGTCATCACCACTTCCGCGCTTTCGGAAAGGGCGAGAAAGCGGCGGACGCGCCCGACAAATTCCTCAACCTCCTCGTCGGTGAAGGCGTTATCGAGGCTCATCATGCGAACCTCGTGGGCCACCTTGCGTAAAGGGGAGGACGCAACTTCATGGCCGACCTGCGCGCTCGGGCTGTCGGGCCGGATCAAATGCGGATAGGCAGCCTCAAGCTCGGCATTGCGACGCACGAGCGCATCGTATTCAGCGTCGGAAATCTCCGGCGCATCCTCGGCATGGTAAAGCCGGTTGGCGCGCGCAATTTGCCTCGCCAGCCGCATCAGTTCGTTGGCGGCATCGGCTTCTGTCATCTCGATCATTCGTCAGGTCCAAGGAGCGTGGCGACCATTTCGCGGCGCGACCGAAAGCCGAGGCTTTCATAAAGCCGGATGGCCGAGGCGTTGGAGGCGTAGCTATGGAGGTATGGAACTTCGCCGCGAGCCGTCATGCCGGCCATGACCTTGCAGATCAGCCGCGCGGCAAGGCCCCTGCCCCGGAATTCGGGCCAGGTGCAGACGCCGCTGAGTTCGGCGAGGTGGCTGGCCGGACGCATGCGCTCTCCGGCCATCGCGGCCAGCCTTCCATTTACGCGGATGCCGTAGAACTGGCCATAGCGCCAGGTCTGTGAAGCCCAAGGCCCGGGCTCGGTGGCCATTGCCAATTGCGCCATCTCCGCAGCATCGCCTGCGCCCAACGCAACGATGTCCGGATCAATGCAAGACCCGATTTCACCGTCGGCAATCATCTGCAGGAGCGGCGCTTCCTTGAGCACGCGCAAGCCTTTTGGCGCGCTGACGGCGCTGGGCTCTACAAGCCAGATCTCGCCGCCATGAAGATGATTGCACAAGCCCTGCTCGGCGTCCGGAGCGGCTGCCGCAAACGGCCCATAGGCTGGATCGAGCCGGCGGACATTGCCCCCGCCCACGTCAAGCGCGCTCTGCGGTCCGCCGAGCGAGTGCCACACCGGGCGATCGAGTACGTCCGCGTCTGACATTGGCACAACGATGCTCACGCCTTTTCCAGCAGCCGGTCAGCCTGGGCGCGAGCTTCTGCGGTAACTTCGGCGCCCGAAAGCATCCGCGCGATCTCTTCCTTGCGCGCTGCCGCATCCAGAAGGGCAACGGACGTGCGGGTGACGGTGCCCTGCGAGGACTTGGCGATCATGTAGTGCCGGTCTCCCCGCGCCGCGACTTGCGGGCTGTGGGTTACCGCCAGAAGCTGTCCCCCGCCGGCAAGGCGCGAAAGCCGGTCACCGATCGCGCTGGCCACCGCACCGCCGACACCGCGGTCGATCTCGTCGAAGATGATCGTAGCGGCTCCGCCTTCTTCGGCCAGCGCAACCTTGAGCGCGAGGATGAAGCGGGAAAGTTCGCCGCCCGAGGCGATCTTGCCCAGCGGAGCAAAGTCCGCACCGGGGTTTGTGGAAATCAGGAATTCAACCGCATCGATCCCGCCAGCGCCCCAGCGATCCTCGGGCAGGCGCAGCACGGCCGTGTGGAACTTTGCCGCATCGAGCTTCAATGGCGCCAACTCGGCAGCAACGGCCTTGTCGAGCCGGCGCGCAGCCTCGGCGCGCTGGACCGAAAGCGTTTCGGCTTTTGCCTGATAATCCAGTGCAGCCTCGCGCGCAGTTCGTTCAAGTCCGGCGATCTGCGCCTCGCCGCCTTCGATGGCATCGAGCGCGGTGCGCATCTCGGCCATCTTGTGCGGCAGTTCGTCAACCGTGCAGCTATGCTTTCTGGCCGCGGCGCGCAGGTCGAATAGCCGGGTCTCGATCCGATCGAGCAGCGCGGGGTCATGAGCGAGTGCTTCGGCTGCGCGGGCAAGTTTGTCCTCGGCCTCGCCCGCTTCGATCACGGCACGGTCAAGCGCTTCAAGCGCTTCTGCCAGCAGGGGGTGCTCGGTGGCGATCCGGTCAAGCCGGCGCGCCGCGCTGCGCAAGGTGGCCAGCGCCGAATCCGAGCCCTCCCACAAGCGCTGCAACTCGACGAGATCGCCCGAAAGTCGCTCCCCCTTCTGCATGTCGGCGCGCTGACCGGCAAGTTCGTCTTCCTCGCCAATGACCGGAGCCAAGGCGTTGAGTTCGGCAAGATGGGCCAGGAGCAGATCCTGCTCCTCCGCTGCGCGGGAGACGGCTGCGCGGGCAGATTGCAGCGCATCTTCGGCCTTGCGCCATTTCGCCCAGGCAGCTTCCACTCCAGCGGCATCTGCCCCTGCGTACCTGTCAAGCAAGGCGCGGTGCCCGCGCGCGTTGACGAGACCGCGATCATCGTGCTGGCCGTGCAACTCGACAAGGCTGCGCGCCAGTTCGCGCAGCAGTGCGACGCCAACGGGCTGGTCGTTCACGAAGGCTTTCGAGCCGCCATCGCGCCGGACCCGCCGCTTGACGATGAGCGGCTCTCCCGGCTCGACGTCGACCTCCGCTTCGCCCAGCGCGGCTCTGATCGCTGCCGGAAGCTTGTCGAATTCGAACGTGGCGGTCACGCTTGCCTGATCTTCGCCCGCGCGAACAAGGCCACTGTCGGCACGATCTCCCAGGATCAGGCCCAGCGCATCAAGCAAGATCGATTTGCCGGCCCCGGTCTCGCCCGTCAGCACGCCGAGTCCGCCGGCGAAATTGAGGTCGAGCGCTTCGATGAGCACGACGTTGCGGATCGACAGGCTGGTGAGCATCGCGCGATTCTCTAGCCGGTTGTCACGCGCTCGTCCACGCACGGCAGCAAGTTCGTTCTACACTTGTTTCAGTGCGGTGACAGGCTGCCACATGGCCGCAACGCGAATCTGCCATTGCCTCGACCGACATGGAGAAAGGTTCGTCGATGGCGCGCGTTGCAAAGCTCGATGGCAAACAGCCGTTCAAGACCGCCGCTGAACTTGTTGCTTCGGCTCCGGCATGGCTCGACTTGCCCGAACCGCGAGGGTTTCGCCCGAAGCGCAAGTATCGCACGGTTTGGATCTCCGACGTTCATCTTGGCACGCGCGGTTGCAATGCCGGCCTGCTACTCGATTTCCTTTCGGCCATCGAATGCGAGACACTCTACCTCGTCGGTGACATCGTCGATGGTTGGCGGTTGCGCAAGGGATGGTTCTGGCCTGACGCACACAACGAAGTGGTGCGCCGAATTCTCAAGATGGCGCATCGCGGGACCCGCGTTGTGCTGATTGCCGGCAACCATGACGAAATGCTCCGCCCCTACGCAGGCATGAGCTTCGGCGGCGTCGAACTCGCGCTCGAAACCATTCACGTGACTGCAGACGGCCGCCGGCTGCTCGTGACACACGGCGATGGCTTCGATGGCGTGGTGCTCTATGCCCGCTGGCTCGCCTTCCTCGGCGACAAGGCCTATTCGCTGCTCCTGCGCGCCAACGTCTTGTTCAATCTGGCGCGGCGCCAATTCAAGCTGCCCTACTGGTCGCTTTCCGCCTATCTCAAGAAGAAGGTGAAGAACGCTGTCCAGTTCGTCTGCGATTTCGAGGAAGCGGTAGCCCACGCCGCGCGCGACATGGGCGTCGACGGCGTCGTGTGCGGGCACATCCACTGCGCCGAGATCCGTCAGATCGGCGATGTCACTTATTACAACGACGGCGATTGGGTCGAAAGCTGCACCGCGCTGGTCGAAGACGCCTTCGGTGCGATCGCGATCGTCGACTGGGCTGAAGAGACCCGGCGCAATGCTGCTCTGAAGGCCGTGCTTAAACCCATTCCGCAGCTTGAGGAGGAACCGGCATGAGGATTGCGATCTGCACCGACGCCTGGCACCCGCAGGTCAACGGCGTTGTCCGCACCCTGGCGGCAACGGTCGACCGACTGACCATGCTTGGCCACGAGATCGAACTGATCACGCCTGGCCAGTTCCTCACCCTGCCACTGCCCGGCTACAGTGAAATCCGCCTGGCCATGGCGCCCCGGTTCGGGACGCGGCGGACCCTGGCCGATTTCGCGCCCGACTTAGTGCACATCGCCACCGAAGGGCCGATTGGCTGGAGCGCACGAAGCTGGTGCAAGGCCAACGACGTCCCGTTCACCACCGCCTTCCATACGCGCTTTCCGGAATATGCGGCGGTTCGCACTGGTCTGAGCGCGGATCATTTCTGGCCGCTCATGCGTCGCTTCCATGCCGCCAGCCGTGCCGTGCTGGTATCGACACCCACGCTTGCCCGCGAACTTGCCGGACAGGGCATCGGCCATACCAGGCTGTGGACCCGCGGCATTGATCGGGACCTTTTCCATCCCGGGCACGAACCATTAGAATCCCTCGCAAACCTCCCACGACCGATCCTGCTTAACGTCGGCCGCGTCGCGATCGAGAAGAACCTTACAGCCTTCCTCGATGCCGATGTGCCCGGCACAAAGGTCGTGGCAGGATCGGGACCCGACCTAGTTCGCCTGCGGCACCGCTATCCCGATGCCGTGTTCCTCGGCCCGCTTCATGGCGAGGATCTGGCGCGCGCCTATTGCTCGGCTGATGTCTTCGTCTTTCCGAGCCGGACCGACACGTTCGGTCTTGTCATGATCGAGGCGCTTGCCAGTGGATTGCCGGTGGCGGCTTATCCGGTGCCGGGCCCGCTCGATATCGTCGGCCCGCGCGGCCGAGGCCCCGCCGACGACCTGCCGATGCAGATCGGCGCTCTGGAAGATGATCTTGCCCTGGCGATCGCGAAGGCATTGCGCTGTCACCGTCTCGGTGCGGCGGTGCAAGGTGCGCGATACAATTGGGACCGCGCGACCGAGCAGTTCCTTCAGGCTGTTGGTGCAGCGCTTGCGCCCGCGCCGCAGGGCGATTTGCTGCCCGCCTGACCTTCGTCTGTCGCATGCGTTTTCAGCCGGTTGCCGCAAAAGCGGTAGTCACTGGCGGAAAGCACATGCTAGACAGCCGCCATGGAACGGTCAGCATGATCCTTGCTACAGTCGGCTTGTCCGCCGCACTTGCGTTCTCCGCGGCACTTGCATCCGCGTCACAGGAATCCGCGGACGCGGCAATGCCCGTGGGCATAAACGCCGTGCTTGAAAACGCCCTTGCATCAGGCGATCCGGTCGAGATCGAAGCGGTGTCGCGAGTGGCCAAGCGAACCTATCCGGCGTTCTCAGAGGAGATCGACCGCAGACTGGCGCTCTGGCGTGCAACGCGCGAGACAATTGCGCTGCCGCCGGTCCTTGCCGTGAATACAGCGCCAGCACTGGCGGCAAAAGCTCCGGTCGCCCCCGTATCTGCAACGCTGCCCACGCTGCCGACCCTGATCAAATCGTCCGGCGAAGGCGAAGCCGGAGCGTTTGCCAACACCGGCAATGCCCCGGGGATCGGCCTTGTGGGCGGGTTCAAGATGCTCGTCGAGGGTGCGAACTGGCGCATCGGCACCAATGCTCGGGCCGATTACCAGGAAACCGCCGACGTCGTGATCCGCGAGCAATACCGCGTTTCGGCCGAGCCGAACTACAAGTTCGACGAACGCGGCTATCTGTTCGGCTTGGGGCAGTACGAAAAGGATCGCTTCCAGGGGTTCGACTCCCGCTACAGCGTGTCGGGCGGTCTGGGCTACAACCTGCTCAAGAGCAACGACGCCAAGCTCAGCGTCAAGGGTGGTCCTGCGTGGCGCGTGACCAATCCGGTCGACGGCGAAAGAGAGTCGGTCGTTGCCGGCCTCGCGTCCCTGGAAGCCAAGTTCAAGCTGACACCCACGCTAACCTACAGCCAGGACGCAAGCGCCTACGTCGATGCCGAAGGAAGCACGTTCTACACGCTCGCCGCGCTCGATTCGCGGCTGATCGGCAAGCTGAAGGCGCGGTTGTCGTACATGGTGCAGTATGAAACCGCCCCCGAAATCGGGCGCATCGGAACCGACACGACCAGTCGACTCACACTCGTCTACGGCTTCTGAGAAATTGCCGACGCGGTTGCCGCGCCGGCCAATGCAGCGTCAGACGGCTTTGGTGCCCGGCGCGTACTTGTTCATCAGCTCGTACGAACGCTCGTACCACTTGCTGCCTGGATAGTTGGTGCCGAGCACGGCCGCAGCCTTCTGCGCTTCGACCGGCAGGCCGAGCGAGAGGTAGCTTTCGACCAGACGATAAAGTGCTTCCGGCGCATGGCTGGTGGTCTGGTATTTCTCGGCAACAGCGCGGAAGCGCAGCGTTCCGGCGAGCCACTTGCCGCTGCGCTGGTACATGCGGCCGATCTCCATTTCCTTGCCGGCAAGGTGATCGTTGATCAGGTCGATCTTCAGGCGCGCGTCGGCGGCGTAGTCGGTGTTGGGGTAGCGACGGACCAACTCGTTCATCGCCGTCAGCGCCTGCTGAGTGATCTTCTGGTCGCGCGTGACGTCAGAGATCTGCTCGTAATAGCACAGCGCGACGAGGTAGTAGGCGTAAGGCGCGTCCTTGTTGCCGGGGTGGATCGACAGGAACCGCTGCGCCGACTGGACCGACTTGGAATAATCGCGAGCGGCGTAGTAGCTGAACGCGCTCATCAACTGCGCGCGGCGCGCCCACGGCGAATAGGGATGCTGGCGTTCGACCTCGTCGAACAGGGCAGCAGCCTGCTTGGCGTCTCCGCGATCGAGCCGATCCTTGGCCGCCGTGTACAGCGTATCCACGTCGCGTGCGACGTAGGCCACGTCCTTCTTCTTGTTGCTCCCGCCAGCACAACCGGCGGTCACGCCCATGGCGACAGTGGCGGCAGCAAGGACGGCGAAGCGCAACGGACGGCGCATGTCGAGGACGGTCATGCCGACCCTATAGCCAGCCGGTTCCTGAACGCCAAGTGAAGTTGCAGGGTTTTACGCTTCGGCGAAAGGTGGCTCGACCTTGATAGGGTCGGCGAGTGTGATTCGGTCGAGGATGGCGGCGGTATCGTCGCGAAGTTGCAGCATCAGGCCGCGCAGCCGACATTCGGCTTCAGGAAGGCAATTGTTGCACTTCTCGTGCGCATTGCGCGCCGCACAGGGAACCAGGGCAAGACTGCCACGAGTCAGGCGGATGATGTCGCCATAACGGATGTCGACGGGAGGCAGGGCAAGTTCGTAACCGCCTTCGCGCCCCCGGTGCGAGATGACAATGCCTTCCCGTGCCATTTCCGACAGGATGACGGTCAGGAACTTGCGGGGAATATTCTGCGCTTCAGCAATCGCGTCGAGCCGCACCGGGCCCTGCCCGAACGTATCAGCCAAGTGCTGCAGAGCACGGATTGTGTAGCGGGTCTTCTGCGAAAGCATGAGAAACAGATGAACTCTGCCGCGTAATTGTCAACGGGGGCGGTAGAAATACTCCCTCGACAACTTCGCGACCGGTCATTCTGGCCTCCATGGCATCGCGTGAAGAACCCGCTGGTCAGAAAGAGGCTTTTCGGTCCGGCTATTTTTGTACAGCAAGGCCTTCCGCGAAATCGAGCCGCGCCTGGTAAGGGTCAGCCTGGTGACGCGCGCCATCAGCCCCGATCAGCATGACTTTCGTGTCATCAGGAGAAACTGCCGGCCAATCGGAACTTGGTTTGCCGCTGCGTGCGAAATCGATCCACAACTTGTGGGTGATGGTTGCGACCGGTTGTTCCGCCGGCACGGCCTTGTACATCGTGCGCGCGGAGACGGTGTCAAAGACGTAGGGCAGTTCGCTGGCGTGAGGCGCTCCGCCCATTGCCGCCGCAGCATCGGGATGCGCGTAGGCGAAGCGGTAGAGGTACGCCGTCCGTCCGCGCCGGGCGAGGCCCCGGGCGATAGCGCGGGCCGGCTCTATGAACATCCGGTCAGCGCTCGTCATCGTGCCGACGACAAGGCCAGTTGTGCGGCCATCGGCATCGTAAAGGCGACGCGCTTCGGGCGCCTTGAAGGCCGCAAAAATGCTCGCCTTGTCCGTCGTCATCGGGAAGCCATCGGCGGAATTGGCGCCGACAATGACGGGAACATCGGCATAAAGACCGGCCTCGACGCCGTCGATGCTTGCGCCAAGGATGGTCCGCCCGTCGATCATCGGGCCCGAGTACCCCGGCTTGGCCATCGTCATCATCGACAGGTCGCCGGTCACCTGCGCTTCAGGCAAGGCGCGGAGGGCAGCGGCATCAAGCCCCGGAGCAAACGCCTCACCTGCCTTTGCCGCCGTTGCAATCGTCGGCATGGGCAGGGTTCGATCGCGCCCGCCGCCGCTTTCGATGATCACCTTGTGGAACAGGCCGCGGGCCTCGGGAGCCTGAAGCAGCATGTGCATCGACATGCCCCCGGCGCTTTCGCCAAACACGGTGACGTTGCCCGGATCTCCACCAAAGGCGGCTGCATTTGCCTTCACCCACCTCAGGGCTGCGATCTGGTCAAGAAACCCGAAGTTACCGCCGGCACCTTCCGCCGCAAGGCCCGGGTGCGCAAAGAAGCCAAACCGTCCAAGGCGGTAGTTCAGGCTGATCAGAACAACGCCGTCCCGCGCGAAGTTGTGTCCCGAATAAGTCGCGGGAGAGGTTCCGCCGTTCACGAAACCACCGCCATGCACCCACACCATTACCGGCAGCTTCGCGGCCGCCGATGCCTTTGCCGGGCGCCAGACGTTAAGGTAAAGGCAGTCTTCCCTGGGCGTGGTCCGGATCGGCGCCGCGTCGGGCGGAAACGGAGCTTGCGCGCAATCCGCGCCGTATGACGTCGCTGGTCTTGTCCCGCTCCACCGGGCTACCGGTTGGGGAGCGCGCCAGCGATTTGCGCCTATCGGTGGCGCAGCATAGGGAATGCCGAGGAAGGCCTCGACGCCGTCGGCCAGAACTTGGCCTCCGACCGCACCATCGCTCGTGACGACGACAGGCTGGACCGGCGGAGCCTTTGCCGAGAGTGCGGTGCTTGCAACGCATGCCGCTGCCAGGGTGATCAAGGCCTTCCTGCGCATCTCCGGATCTCCATCTTTTTCGTATCTTCGGCGACCGGGATGCCGCCCCATGTCAACGCTGTCAAGAAAGCGCTGCGGCCCCCTCCCGTTTGCGTGACGGGTTTGCTAAGCAGGGCAACGACAGTGTTCAATCAACGAAGGGCCTTTCCAATCTCCATGTCGATGTCCGAGAACGGCCGCGCCGGTGAACACGCCACCATGGACGACGTGGCGCGCCTCGCCGGCGTGTCGCTCAAGAGCGTTTCGCGCGTGATCAATGCCGAGCCTCACGTCTCTGCCCGGCTGCGCGAAAAGGTCGAGGCCGCCATCTCCGCGCTGAACTACGTGCCCGACACCGCCGCCCGCTCGCTTGCCGGTTCGCGCACGTTCATCGTCGGGCTGCTCTTCGACAATCCCAGCCCGAACTACACCATGAATATCCAGAAAGGCGTGTACGAGGCCTGTCGCGCCAACCAGTATCACCTGCGCATCGACAACGTCGATTCCAGCGCGCCCCGTGCGGAATACGAAGCGCGCCTGCTGGGGCTTGTCAGCAACAGCCGGTGCGATGGCTTCATCCTCACGCCGCCCTTGACCGACGATGTCGTTCTGCTCGATTTCCTTGATCGTTCCGGCATTCGCTACGTGCGGATTTCCCCGGCGCTGCAGGCACAGCGCTCTCCCAGCGTCTGCATCGACGATGCGCAGGCTGCAGCGTCACTTGCACGGCACCTGTGGGAACTTGGCCATCGCAAGCTCGCCGTTGTCCTTGGCCCGGAGCGCCATCTCGCCGCCGCGCGCAGACGCGACGGCTTCATCGCGGCGTTAGCCGAGTTGGGACTGCCGGAACCGGTGCGCGAAGTGCCGGGCAATTTCAGTTTCGAAGGCGGCATCAGGGCGGGCACCGAACTCCTGCAGGATGGACCGAGGCCGACCGCCATCTTCGCAACCAACGACGATTCCGCCGCCGGGGTGATGGCCGCCTGTGCGCAGGCCGGGCTCAGGGTACCGGCTGACATATCGGTTGCCGGGTTCGACGACAGCTGGATCGCGCGGTCGGTCTGGCCCTATCTCACCACGGTCAACCAGCCCATCGAGGAAATGGGTTATGCCGCAGCCTCGCTGCTGCTGCGCAAGGGAGAGCCGCAAAACACCCCTCACCTGCTGGACTATTCGCTCGTCGTCAGGGATTCGACGGCCGCGCCGCTTCGAGCGTGACCGGGCCGATGAGCCCCGATGGTCGCAGCGGCGCATCGGCGCGATAGGTCGGGATGGCAGTCCATGTGACCCTCTTGGCGTCAGGCTGCGCATCGCCGATCAGGCGGTTGACCCACAGATTGGCGACCTTCACCTCCAGCGCATTGCGGCCCTGCCTGACCAGGCCCGAAAGGTCGACCCGATAGGGCTTGTGCCAGGCATAGCCTGCGCTCTTGCCGTTCACGGTAACCTCGGCGATTTCTCCGACCTCGCCAAGATCAAGCCAGAGCGGCGCTCCGGGCTTGACACCCTTGGGCAGGGTGAAGCTCGTGGTGTAGCTGGCGACGCCCGAGAAGTACCTGACACCCGGATCGGCTTGCTCGGTCAATGAACGCAACTTGGGCAGCATGATCGCGGCAGGAGCGCCGCGCGCAGTCTGGAAGGCCACTTGCCAGGGCTTGTCGAGTGTGGCGACTGCCGTCGGCACCACCTTCTTCAGCATCATCGCACTGGATGCGGCAGTCTTGCGGAACACCACGAAGACCGAGCTTTCCGCATCGAACGTCATCGGCACCACCGTCTCGCCGTTTTCGATCCGGTAGGACACGGGCTCCGTGGCGCCAGTATCGGCGTGCCACAATTCAGGCTGCTTGCCGGTGACGCGGAAGTGCGCCTCGACCTGCTCCGTGCCTGGCCGACGATTGTTGACGAACCAGACGTCACCATCAGAGAGCTTGCGATGAACGAACAGGACCTCGACATCACCGGATGCACCCTCCAGGTGAAAATCGGGTGCTATGCCATCCAGCGCCAGAGCGGCGTCCACATCGTCCGAGGCGATGACCTTACCCGCACCGACCTTGGTAACGGGCTGACCGCTCCAAAGGCGTGCAACGACAGCAGCAAAGTCTTCCTGCTTGTCCGTCAAGGCCGGCGAGCCTGACGGCGCCTTGCCGATCACGGTTGCGCCCGCCTCCACCAGAGCCGCAAGGCGCTGCAAGGTGGCAAGCGTCATCTTGCGCGAGGAGCCGCCGAGTTGGATGGCGCGATAGCGCGCACCACCGCGAGCGACCACATCGCCATCGCGCACGTCCACCGCATCGAACAGCGCATCGCGATTGATGAAGTCATAGGCATGCGCCTTGGGCGCATCGGCAATGCGATTGCGCCCGTAAAGCGCAGTAAGTGGGCCCTCTTCACCATAGAAATAGGCGACATCGGCGACATTGCGCCCGGCCTGCAGCAAAAGCGAAGAGCGCGCCATGTAGTCTACCCACGGGCGAGCCAGTTCGGCCCAGGCTTCGTGGCGGTTGAAGAACTGACCGAAAATCGCGAGCGAGAGGCCCGGCACCTTGTCGTCGACAGGCTGGTGGACCGAAGTGTGAACCACCGGCCGGTTTACTCCGGTTCCGAATTCCAGATCGATGATGCGACGCAACTCGTTGGGCGCATAGGCCCAGGGCGCCACTGCCGAAGTCATCGATTCTGCAGCGACGATATTCTGGCCATAGATATGGGCAACAGACGCTGCCCCCTTCATGTCAGCGAGATAGCTGGGGTTCGGTCCTGCCTTTCGGCCAAACGTCCACAGCGCCGCCATCGGCACGTCGGCATGGCGGCGCATCGCCATGTCATCGCCCAGCGAAGGCCGGTTGTCCTCCAGCGCCTCGCCGTAGACCTTGAGGCCGTTCTCGTGCGCCACTTGGGCCACCGTGCCGTAATGTTCGGACGCCATCAGGTCGGCCAGCGTCTGCCGATAGTCGCGCAGGAACTTGTCCGATTGCGCGCGCGTGCCGACGAGTACCCCGGCAAGTGCAGGCAAGTACGGCGTCGGGTCGTAGCCACGCAGCCGGCGGAACTGCTCGATCATGCGCGGCGTCCAGTTGGCCGCACCAACCTCGATCGAATCGGTCAGCAGCGCTCGCACGCCGCGCTGGCCAACAAGCTCGGCGCCAGCGGCATCCTTGTAGGTGCCGAGGTAATGCTCGAGATACCGGCGGACCGCCGCACCATCGAACTTGTCGACCTCAAGCCCCGTCGCTTCGGGTGGAGCCGGATGATTGGTCGTGCCTAGAAGGCTCGAACCCATCCGGATCACGCGCCATTGTCCCTGCGGCGGCGTCCAGTCGAGTGAGCCGTCCGGCCGCATCCTGTTCGTCAGATCGATGATCTTGGCCGGATCGACGCCAACTGCAGACGCATCAGGCGCGCCAAGCGCATCGTAGTCCCGAGCGATGGCAAAACCTGCTTTCGCCTCGAACTGGTCGATCATCACATCCGGGTTGAGGCGGAATTGATTGACGGCAATCGGCGCCTTTGCGCTGCTTGCCATCATCTCGAGGAAACCGCTGACGATCACCCCCGGCGCAGGATCGCCCATGTTCGATCCGCTGAACTGCAGAGGGGCGAGGACGAGCCGGAAATGCCGCGCGTTTACCGGCGGGAAGCTTACGGTCGACGGCGCACCGGTGATCGGCAGGTCCGACACCTTGCGCCAGCTGCTGGCGTCGTCGCTCGCTTCAAGTCGGACGTCAACCGTCGGCCCTGCGAACATGCTCTTGGCGCCAGGCATGGCGACAGTCACCGAACGGATCGTTTGCGGCTTTTCGTAGCTTGCCACCAAAGTCGCGGGATCCTCGGCAGGGCCGCGCGGCAGCGTCACGCCGGTCGTCAGATTGCCGTCGGAAAGGGCTGCGCCATCAATTGTCTTCCCACCAGAACTGTAGGCCGGGATTATCTCGGCCAAAGCTGTATCAGGCACGGCGAAGACGGCGATGTCTCTATAGTGCTCAGGTGCCTTGAAGCCCTTCTCGCCGGTAATCTTCGCCAGCGGATCGTCCGTGGGCATGTCGAGGAATGGCCCGGTGGTGACCGGCGGCATCGGCAGCTTGCCGAAAAACGTCCTGCCACCTTTCACACGCAGTTCCGACCATACGACCTTCTTCAGGCCATCTTCCGGCTTGACCCACGGCCCGCCGGTTTCGGACCAGCCCGGCGATGCAGCGATGGCTAGCTCAAGCCCGAGGCGGTCAGCCTCGCTTGCGGCAAAACGGAAAGCGTCCTTCCATTCGGGCGTCATGTAGACAAGGCGTTTGTCGACCACCTGACGAGTATCAAGATCGGCATCGAAGTTCTGCAAACCACCAATCCCGACGCGCTTCATCCACGCCATGTCCTTGGCGATGCCGTCCTTGGTGATGTTGCCGTTCATCCAGTGCCACCACACGCGCGGGCGGGCCTCCATCGGCGGGTCCCGGAATTGCTGGGCAAGCTCGTCTGCTTCCGTCGCCTTCGCGGCGGCGGCAGCAGGGGTTTCCTTGGCCATACCGGCAGAAGCGAGCATCGTCGTCGCAGCAAGAATTGCGGCGATGGACAGGCCATTGCGGATAGTCATCAAGCTCACTCCCAAATATCTTCTTTTTTCCAGCAGGTCAGATCGGATCAGACGATACCTGCGCCCAGCCCCACCGCCTTGCGCTCCTGCGCCTTGCGGCTGCGGTACTGGCTCATGCGGTAGGCTTCGAGGACGTCGATGGCGCCGCCTGCTTCCATCCGCGCCTTGGCGAGGATCGGGGCAACGTCGACGTTGTAGGCGCGGCGCAGGGCCTGGAAGGCCATCATCGTGTCGTTGGCTTCCTGCGCCGCATGCAGCGTCTCGCGGTCGACCAGCTGCGCCTTGGCGAAGCACTGGGTGATCGTCTCGGCGCTGGAGAGCATCGATTCAATCGGATCGGTCACGTTGTGCGACTGGTCGATCATGTAGCTGGGATTGAAGCCATCACGCGGATTGCGTTCCGCCTCGACCAGTTCGTTGAACACCAGGAACAACTGGTGCGGGTTGATCGAACCGCTGTCGAGATCGTCATCGCCATACTTGCTGTCGTTGAAGTGGAAGCCGCCAAGCTTGCCGAAGCGGTGCAGGCGGGCAACGATCTGTTCGATGTTCACATTGGGCGCGTGGTGGCCGAGGTCGACGAGGCACTTGGCCTTCGGGCCAAGCTCTTGCGCGGCAAGGATCGAGGAACCCCAGTCGCTGATCACGGTCGAATAGAACGCCGGCTCGAACATCTTGTGTTCCAGCAGCATCCGCCAGTCGTCGGGCAGCGCGGCGTAGATCTTCGAGGCCGCTTCGAGATAGCGATCAAGACTGCGACCAAGGTCCTGCTGGCCCGGGAAGTTGGTGCCATCGCCCACCCACACCGTCAGGTCGGTCGATCCGAGCTGACGCCCGATCTCGATGCACTCGATGTTGTGATCGACGGCCTGCTGGCGCGTGGCTGCGTCCTGCGCGGCAAGCGATCCGTTGGCGTAAGTGTGCGCCTGGCCGACCTGATCCTGGAAAGTGTTCGAGTTCACCGCGTCCCAGCCAAGGCCGAGCGCAGCAGCCTCTTCACGCAGCGCGTTGTAATCGCTGACCTTGTCCCACGGGAAGTGCGGGGACACGCGCGGAGTGACGCGGCTGAGCTGCTGGATGACGGCGCAATCTTCCAGCTTTTCATGGATGTTGGTCGGCTCGCCCGCAATCGGGAACTTGGCAAAGCGGGTGCCGCCGCGCCCTGCGCCCCATGAAGGCACGGCAACGGAAAAACCAGCGACGCGGTCCTTGATCGCATCGATATCGATACCGGTGCGTGAGAGCTTGCGGCCCAGCGCGGCGTAGTCTTCCTCCAGCGCTTCGGCATGGGCGGTGTTGCGCGTCGCGATCAGGTCGGCCGAGATCGGCAGTTCGGTCATGTCGTTATCCTCTCCCGGTGCTTCA
The DNA here is from genome assembly GCF_900176395.1 of Novosphingobium sp. B1. Classification (GTDB taxonomy): domain Bacteria; phylum Pseudomonadota; class Alphaproteobacteria; order Sphingomonadales; family Sphingomonadaceae; genus Novosphingobium. Next base: position 568,261 of record NZ_FWXL01000001.1, read on the forward strand.
GCGCGTGAATGCCTGCGCGTTGCCCGCGTCGACATTGATCATGTTGCCGGTGGACTTTGCGCTCATGTCCGAACCGAGGAAATAGACCGCTTCAGCAATGTCTTCGGGCAGAACGTCGCGCTTGAGCATCGAGCGCTGGCGGTAGTGTTCTTCCAGTTCCTTGCCGCTGTCGATGCCGTGGGCCCCTGCGCGCTCCTTGCGCCAGTCGCCGTCCCAGATCTTGCTGCCCTTGATCACGGCGTCCGGGTTGACGGTGTTGACGCGGATGCCGTGGGGCGCGCCTTCCAGCGCCAGGCAGCGCGCGAGATGGTTTGCGGCAGCCTTGGCCGAGGCATAGGCGCTGGCATTGGTCGCCGCAGCAACGCCGTTCTTCGAACCGATGAACACCACCGACGAACCGCCTTGGTCCTTCATCCGCTTCATCAGCGGCCAGGCAGCGCGGGCGGTGAGGAAGTAGCCTTGTGCCAGCACGTCGTAGTTGCGGTTCCACAGCTCGATCGTGGTCTCCTCGATCGGCGCGGACGAGGCAATGCCGGCATTGGCGACAAGAATGTCCAGCCCGCCGAACTCGCGTGCAGCCACATCGATAGCGGCTTGCACTTGCGCTTCGTCGGTGACGTCGCAGACCGCCGCGCGCACGACATCCTTGCCGAACTGCCTGGCAAACCCGGCGCGCACTTCCTCGACCGCATCGGCCGCGCGATCCGCCAGAACCACGCAGGCTCCCTCGCGCAGCAGGCGCGCGGCAGACGCGGCACCGATGCCCCCTGCCCCGCCGGTGACGAGCGCGATCTTGCCGACCAGCGGCTTGGGCGCAGGCATGCGCTGCAGCTTGGCTTCCTCGAGCAACCAGTACTCGATGTCGAAGGCTTCCTGCTCGTCCAGTGCGATGTAGTCACCGATTGCCTCGGCACCGCGCATCACGTTGATCGCATTGCCATAGAATTCGCCAGCGAGGCGGGCGGTGGTCTTGTCGGTGGCGAAGGTGATGCGACCGACGCCCGGCACCAGCACGACGACCGGGTTGGAATCGCGCATGGCCGGGCTGTTGCCCCGCTTGCAGCGCTCATAATAGGCCGCATACATCTCGCGATAATCGGCAACCTTCTGCGCCAGGTAGGCATCGTCCTGCAGACGCGCCGGATCGAGCGTGAGCGGCGCGATCTTGGTGCGCAGGAAGTGATCGGGGCAGGACGTCCCCAGCGCAGCAAGGCGCTCGAAGTCTGCCGAGCCTGTGAACTCGAGCGCCTCGGCATCGTCCGAGAAGTGGCCGAGCTTCTGGCGGGCGCCGGTCATGAAGCCGCGCAGGCGGGGCATGAGGTCGGCGGCAATGGCCGCGCGATCCGGGTTCGGCGCAACCTTCTGGCCGCCGAAAGCAGGTGCGCTGCCAAGCCTGGCGTTCAGATAGTTCGCAGCGTCGGCAATCAACTGCACGGTGTGCTCGTAGCAGGCCTTGGCGCTGTCGGCCCAGCAGATGATCCCGTGGCCCGCCAGCATCACGCCTTCGACATGCGGGTTCGCCTTCACGTAATCGCGCAGCATCACGCCCAGCGTGTAGCCCGGACGCTTCCACGGCAGCCAACCGATCCTGCCGCCCCAGATCTCCTGCGTCGCCGCTTCACCGCCAGACGACGCTGCCAGCGCGATGATCGCGTCCGGGTGGACATGATCGACGTGCGCGAACGGCAGCAGCGAATGGAGCGGCGTGTCGATGCTCGCCGCGCGGCCGTTCAGGTTGAAAGTGCAGTGCGGCAGGAAGCCGACCATCTTGTCGTCATCGTCAGGACCTGAATAGTGCGCCTCCAGTCCCAGCAGCTTGGCCTGATAAAGCGTGGCAAAGCCATCAAGCTTCATCGACCCGATGTCGCCACCCGACCCCTTGACCCACAGCACCTCGACCTTCTCGCCGTTAAGCGGATCGACCTCCTCAAGCTTGGCAGAGGTATTGCCGCCGCCAAAGTTCGTCACCGTCAGATCGCTACCGAGCAGGTTCGAGCGGTAAAGCAGCAGTTCTGCCGGGCTGAGCCTGCCTGCAACTTCGTCGTCCCAGCGACTCGACGGCACGGCAAACGGAAGAGCGGAAGTGATGGGGGTATGGGCGTTCATGGCGGTCCTGCGAAGCATGCGCGATTGCGCTTTCGCTCACCATCTAACATCGCGAGCAGAAACGATCAAGAATGATCGTTTATGATTGAATGAATGCAAGCCGCAAAAAAAGCCCCGCATCCGCCGATGCGAGGCCCCTTCACCTTCAGGGCTGGTATTCAGCGCGCGGATTGTTCGAGAAATGCAATCAGGTCCGCGCGGTCCTGCGGGTTGGCAAGAGGCGGAAAGGCCATACGATTTCCGGGCACGTACTTGGCCGGTCCGGCCAGAAAAGCGTCAAGCGACTGAGCGTCCCACACGACGGCCTTGTCCTTGAGCGCCTGCGAATAGTTGAAATTCGGCATGGTGCCCGATGTGCGCCCGACCACGCCCTTGAGCGACGGTCCAAGCCGGGTAGCCCCGGTGTTGAGATCGTGGCATGCAGCGCAGCGCGCGTAGACGGCCTTGCCTCTTACCGGATCGCCGCCGGACTGCTGGGCCATCGCGGTTCCGGCAATGGCCAGGGACACTGCGGCAACAAGGGCAACTGGCTTCATCAAGCGAAATCCTTTGATCATCCGGCTTTCATGCCATGCCGGGGCTGTCCCGGTCCTGAACGGTCAGCCCTTGGCGGGTACCGACAGATAAAGCTTCATGAGAATTCGGAAAAGTTCGGACTTTTCGCGCGCGGTGAGCGACGTCGTCAATTCCGTCTCATGCTGGGCAATGGCTTCGCGGGCACTGGCCAGCACTTCGCGTCCCTTGTCGGTCAGCCACAGGCCTCCAGCTCGCCGGTCCAGCTTGGAAGGTTCGTTGACCATGAAGCCATTCCTGGTCAACTGCCGCACAAACTGGTGCACGGTCGGCCGCTCGATCTGGAAGAAGCGCGAAAGATCGGTCTGCTTGACGCCCGGATTGGCGTTGACGAGCCACAGGATCGCTACCTGCTTTGGCGTGACGCTCATCGGATCCAGCCGCTTTTCGAGACGGGTCACGAACAGCGTGTTGACTGTCCCGATATGCAGCCCGAGCACCGAATCGAGATCGTCAAGATCGAGATCCGAAACGACGGATTGCCTATTTACAACTGCCGTAGCCAAGTACAGTCCCTTCCAACGCAGGGTGCGCGAAAACCACGGAACGGCGGAATTGCTGGCCAGGATCGCGCTGCGCCAACTTTGATCCATTAGTAATACTTACAAAATGTGCAAAGCCTTTTGTGCATTGCACAGTCAGGCCGTCACGGCGATGTCTGGTCACCGGACGCATTGGCAAGTGTCAGTCCCAGCCCGGAACCCAGGATGGAGCAATGCAGATGAAGATGCCGATCAGGTCGATTATCGCTGGCTTTGCCGCACTTTCCGGCGTGGCATCTGCGCTTGCTTCCGATGGGCCAAGCGCGCCGCCGCCAACTCTGGCTTACGCGTTCACAGTATCGGCATCGCTTGCCCCGCCGGTAGAACAGGGCGAAGTAGATAGCGGGCGCAAGCGCTTCATTCCGGTCACCGGCGGTACGGTAAGCGGCCCTGCCCTTGCCGGCGTGGTTCTGGCTGGCGGTGGTGATTGGCAGGTCATCCTGCCGGGCGGACTGACCGCGATCGAGGCGCGCTATTTCCTCAAGGCAACCGACGGCACCGTGATCGAGGTGACCAACCCCGGTGTCCGAACGGCCGAGCCGGCGATCATCGAGAAACTGGCAAAGGGCGAACCCGTTGATCCTGGCGCCTACTATTTCCGAACGACACCGCGATTTTCGGTCAAGCCCGGCCCTTACGAGTGGCTTCGGCGCAAGGTGTTCGTCGCGCGCGGCATTCGCAAGCCCGAGGGCGTCGTGATCGATTTCTACACCGTCGAATAAGCGCCGATCAGGCTTCGACCGGCGCCGTCGTCATGCCGAGCGCCGGGATGCCGACAGAACGCCGCCCGCCATAGTCGGTCCGCACCACGATCAGGTTTCCTTTCTCGAGATGCTCGAGCAGGCGGCGGATGCGTCCTGATGAACGGGTGCCGTAGATTTCGGCAAGCCGTTCGTCATCGGGGCACGGCGCACCTTCGACTGCGGCACGCGCCAGTGTCAGGAACGGCGCAAGCAGATCGTCGGGCACATCCCGGCCAATGCGCAGCAAGTCCTGCCATTGCGCGGCCTTGTCATCGTAAATTCCGGCCACCGCCATGGCGAACCGGCGCCGGAACGCGCCGAGATCCATGCCGGGCAAAATCCGCAGCATCCGGCAGCGCACGGTGAAGTCCTGGTACAGCTGGGCGGCCGGCTGGAACGTGCAGTCCGGTTCGGCGGCCATTTCCGCAAGGATCGACGCAATGCTGGCGGCCGTCTCTTCGGCCTCGAACAGGCTTGGTGCCTCGGGCGGCTCGACCTGCTCGCTTGCCGGGACAAATCCGGCAATCTGCTCGAGCAGCTCGCCGCTTTCGGGGGCAGGTTCTTCCTGCTCCGGCATGCGAGGGGGCGGCTCCATCGCAAGGGGCTCTGCCAGGAGAATCGATTCCATCTCGGCCCCGGCTGCATTGGGCATCGGCATCAGCCCCTGCACCACGTTGCGGGCGCGGGTCTGGACATCGGCAATACGCACGCCGACCGGGCGACGGGCAATCGCGGGGCCAAGGCCAAGGAAGTGCCCGCGCTCGAGATCGCGGATCTTTTCCGCCTCACGCCGTTCCATGCCAAGCAGATCGGCTGCGCGGGCCATGTCGATATCGAGGAAGGTCCGCCCCATCAGGAAGTTGGAGGCTTCGGCAGCGACGTTCTTGGCGAGCTTTGCCAGACGCTGCGTCGCGATCACGCCTGCCAGGCCGCGCTTGCGGCCGCGACACATCAGGTTGGTCATGGCCGAAAGGCTCAGCCGTCGCACTTCATCGGTCACGTCGCCGGCAGCGGCCGGGGCAAACATCTGCGCCTCGTCGACCACAACCAGCGCGGGATACCATTCGTCGCGCGGCGCATCGAACAGCGTGTTGAGAAACACGGCGGCGCAGCGCATCTGTGCTTCAAGCTCCAGCCCGTCGAGCGCAAGGATGACCGAAGCGCGATGCTTGCGTATCCGCGCGGCGAGCTTGGCAATCTCGGCACCATCGTAGGCCGCGCCATCGACCACGACATGTCCGAACGGCTCGGCCAGGGTCACGAAATCGCCCTCGGGATCGATCACCACCTGCTGGACGATACTGGCGCTTTCCTCGAGCAACCGGCGCAGCAGGTGCGACTTGCCTGACCCGCTGTTGCCCTGCACTAGCAGGCGGGTGGCAAGAAGCTCCTCTACATCGATCCTGACAGGGGCGCCGGACCGATCGGTTCCGATGACGATTGATGCGCTCACGCCCGGTGCTCTGGCCTGCCCGGACGGAGTCGGCAAGGCCGGAGAGCAGGGATTTCCCCGGCCATGCGCGTGGCTTTACGGCAGAACGATGCCATCCCCGCGCTTGTAGAGCGGCGCGGCGCTATCGTCGGGGCGGCCGGGATGCTGTTGTTCCACGGCCTGCGCTGACGATGGCAGTTCGAACGGGAGCCGCCCGCGGGACTTCGCCTTCCCGGCGACGAGGTCGACAAGCACGGCATCGCTCGCCCCGAACAGACCGTAAAGCGCGCCTTGCGCGTCGCGGAGCACGGCATTCCTGAGCACGGTCAGCACGGCAGGGCGATCAAGGTCTACCGCGACGATCGTGGGCACCTTGGCCGCGGCCATGGACACGGTCTTCGTTGCTGCGTCGTCAGCGCGGAAATCGAGCCGGCCTTCGTGCTGGCGCGAACCGAAGAAGTGGTTCGGGTGCAGTACCTCGAACGGGGTGGCGACACGGACCAGCGCAACGTCTGCCTGATCGAGCGATTCGACCACCGTCAGGCCTCCTGCCCGCGCCGCCTCGGCCGATACGCCGGACAGCCAGACCTTGCGCGACGCGGCCAGCGGCAGGAGGCTGCCCTTGTTCTCGAGCAGCACTTGCGCGGCGCGTTGGGCCTTGTCGGCCTCGGCCTGGATGGCCGGATCGCCGATCACCTGTGCGGCCTGCTCTTCGCTGACATAGGGGTTGTCGAACAGGCCAAGGTCAAACTTGAGCTTCAAGACCCGCCGCGCCGCCTCGTCGACCCGCTCGACCGAGAGCTTGCCCGACCTGATCGCGGCCAGGAGCGGTGCCGGATTGTCCACCCCGCCAAACTGGTCAATGTCCGCGTTGGCGCCGAGGGCGTAGCGATCTTCCTCCGACAGATTCTCGACGCCCCACGGCATGGCGATGGCGAAGCCTTGCGGCTTTTCCGCCGTCGGTGCGCTGCACTGCTCGGGGCAGGTGTTGGTGATTCCCCAGTCGGAGATGACAATGCCGCCAAACTTCTTCGTCTCGCGCAGCAGGCCTTCGATCAGCGGCTTGCTGAACCCTGCGCCAACCTGCGGCAGCGGTTTGCCGTTGATCGTCACACCTTGCGCAATCACGTAGGTCGGCATGATTCCCGCAGTGTTCGCGGCCAGCGCGCCATCGAATGCGGCCACATGCCGGGCGAAGCTCGCGTTATCGAGCCTGGCTGCGCGCCCATAGTAATTGTGCCCGTCGAAGCCCTCTGGCTCGGCCCCGTAGCCTACCCAGTGCTTGGCCACAGTCGCAACGCCAGTCCTGGTCAGGCCTTTCGCGCTTCCCTGAAATCCGCGCACATAGGCGCCAGCCAGCCGCGAAACCGTGGCCGGGTCCGATCCGAAGGTGGCGACGCCGCGGGCCCACCGCGGTTCTGTATAAAGGTCCGCCTGCGGGCTCAGCGCCATGTGGATACCGACGGCGCGATATTCGCTCGCGACGAGCTTGCCGAAGCGTTCGACAAGCTTTTCATCGCCGATTGCGGCAAGGCCCAGTGTTTCGGGCCATTGCGAAAAGCCGCCGCTGGCCGAACTGACCCCGACCGTGACCTGGAAGTGGTTACGCGGGTCGGTGCTGATCGTCGCCGGTATGCCGAGGCGCGTGGCCTCGGCCAAGGTCTGGATCGCATTGTTTTCACGAGCAAAACTGCGAGCATCGGGGGACAGGCGGGTGATGAAGCTGTTGACGCCGCGCGCGAGCAGATCCCGCGCTGCGGGCTTGTCGTAAGCCGTGCCGACCCCGATCCGCGCGCCTTGCTCGGCGGCTAGCGTGCCATGCAGCATGAGCGCGACCTTCTCCTCGAGCGTCATCCGCCCGAGCAGGTCATCGATTCGCGCATTAACCGCCAAGGCGCTGTTTTCGTAGGGATCGCGAACGCCATTGTGATTGAGATCGCGATAGCCATTCTGCCCGGAAGCGGCGGAACCGCTGCTCGCCGCAAGGCTGGCGCACAACACTGACAGGGCGATCGATCTGCTCATTCTGCTCTCCCGAGGTTTTGCGCATGACAGCGCAAGCCAATGGCAACGTTAGTCGCAGGTCGCCCAAGGGGCAATCGCACAAAACACGAGCGGCGACGCAGCTTTCGCCACGCCGCCGCTGCAGCGACCCGAAGGGCCTGTGGGAGGCACGCCCTTCGTGCTTATATCTACCCCTGACGGATCAGGTGGTCGAATGCAGACAGCGCCGCTTTGGAACCTTCGCCCATCGCGATGACGATCTGCTTGTAGGGAACAGTGGTCGCATCGCCCGCCCCGAAGATTCCGGGAACGCTTGTCGCGCCGCGCGCATCAACCTCGATCTCGCCCCGCGGGCTGAGGTCGATCGCGCCCTTCATCCATTCGGTATTGGGGACAAGCCCGATCTGGACGAAGATGCCCTCGAGTTCGACGGTGTGCAGCTGCTCGGTCTGGCGGTCCTTGTAGACCAGCCCCGTGACCTTCTTCCCGTCACCAAGCACTTCGGTGGTGAGAGCCGAAGTGATGACGGTGACATTGGGCAGCGAAAGCAGCTTCTTCTGCAGGACGGCATCGGCACGCAACTGGCTGTCGAACTCGATCAGGGTGACGTGGGCTACGATGCCGGCAAGGTCGATCGCCGCTTCGACGCCCGAGTTGCCGCCGCCGATCACCGCCGTACGCTTGCCCTTGAACAGCGGGCCATCGCAGTGCGGGCAATAGGCCACACCCTTGTTGCGATACTCGTCCTCGCCGGGGACGCCCATCTGCCGCCAGCGCGCGCCGGTGGAGAGGATAAGTGTCTTCGCCTTGAGGCTGGCGCCATTCTCCAGCCGGATTTCGTGGAAGCCACTGTCACCGGCAGGAACGAGCGCCGTCGCCTTCTGCAGGTTCATGACGTCGACGTCGTAATCGCGCACGTGCTGTTCGAGCTGGGCGACGAGCTTGGGGCCCTCGGTGTGCGAGACCGAGATGAAATTCTCGATCCCCAGCGTGTCGAGCACCTGCCCGCCGAAGCGTTCGGCAACCACGCCGGTGCGGATGCCCTTACGCGCGGCATAGATGGCCGCTGCTGCGCCGGCTGGTCCGCCGCCGACCACAAGGACGTCGAAAGGCTCCTTGGCGGCAAGCTTTTCAGCAGCCTTGGCCGAAGCGTTGGTATCGAGCTTGGCAACGATCTGTGCCAGATCCATCCGGCCCGAGCCGAACGGCTTGCCGTTGAGGAAGACAGTCGGCACCGCCATGATTTCGCGGCGTTCGACCTCGTCCTTGAACAGCGCGCCATCGATGGCGACGTGCGTGGCCACGGGATTGAGCGCGGCGATCATGTTGAGCGCCTGGACCACGTCCGGGCAGTTCTGGCAGGTCAGCGAGAAGAACGTCTCGAAGTGCAGCGGTCCGTCAAGGGCGCGCACCTGATCGAGCAGGTCTGCGTCTTCCTTGGGTGGGTGGCCGCCGACATGCAGCAGCGCGAGCACGAGCGAGGTGAATTCATGGCCCATCGGCAGGCCAGCGAAGATGGCCTCGGCGCGGCCTTCATCGGCACGAATGGCAAAGCTCGGCGCACGTTCGTCCGTGCCGTCGAAACGGGCAGAAACCTTGTCGGACTGTGCAGCGATTTCCTCGACGAGGCTGCGCAGTTCAGCCGACTTGGGGCTGTCATTCAGGGTGGCGACCAGCTCGATCGGACGGCGCAGGTTGCCGAGGTAGGCCTTGAGCTGGGCTGTGGTGGCGGCGTCGAGAACAGGCATGGTCACTTCCTTTGGACGTAATTGGCCGCACGTCACCGTATGGTCGGCGCGCGGATGGCAGTTCGAATGAACGAAATCGTGGGTCCGGCGGGCCGCCCTGAAGCGGCACGGCCCGTCCGGTGGCTATGGCAGGACGTTCAACCCCACGCGGTCAACGCCCCGCCAGAACAATCAGATTTTGCCGACGAGGTCGATCGAGGGAGCCAGCGTTTCAGCGCCTTCTTCCCACTTCGCCGGGCAGACCTGACCGGGATTCTCGCGCCAGTACTTGGCAGCCTTGATCTTGCGCAGCAGTTCCGCAGCATTGCGGCCCACGCCTTCCGGGGTGATTTCGACCAGCTGGATCGTGCCATCGGGATCGGTCACGAAGGTGCCACGGTCAGCCAGGCCAACGCCTTCGCGCAGGATGCCGAAGTTGTTCGAGATGACGTGGTTCTGGTCACCCAGCATGAAGTAGTTGATCTTGCCGACGGCCGGCGAGGTTTCGTGCCATGCCTTGTGGCTGAAGTGGGTATCGGTCGAGACCGAGTAGACTTCGACGCCGAGACCCTGGAGTTCGCCGTAGATATCGGCAAGGTCTTCGAGCTCGGTCGGGCAGACGAAGGTGAAGTCGGCGGGGTAGAAGAAGAACACGCCCCACTTGCCGAGCACGTCCGCATCGCTCACGTCGACGAACTTGCCCTGATGGAAAGCGGTTGCCTGGAACGGCTTCAGCTTGGTTCCGACGATCGACATAGACTAAAATCCTTCTCGTTGTGGGTTGGTGAACCGGGATACGAATGATCAGGTAGGGGAACGGGGCCGGTTTTTCCAATGAGCAAAATCGCCCTGTTTGATTGATTGGCTCGATCAATAGGTACGCCTAGATCACACTTTGACGATGTGTTTGAAATCCCTGACCCAAAGTTCAGGTGTTTACGAATCCCGAGGAAGGCCCGGCAATCGATCGCGTTGCGGCGCACGGATGCAGATTTTGCACTGCCCGTCGCATTTTCCGCACTTGAAATCCTGCACCGCTTGAACCAAGTGGCAAAACGCAACGGAACGATTTCGTTCAATTTCTCCGGATGGATCACAGATGGCCGCCTCGACCGACACTTCGCCTGCAGTAACGACAGCAGAAAACGATGGCCGCAAGAAGCTGATCGGCAAGATCGCGCTCGGGGGACTAGCGGCAGGCGCGCTCTATGGAGCCTACGCGCTTTACGAATATCAGACAGTCGGCCGCTACCTGCAGGATACCGAAGACGCCTATGTGAAGGCCGATGGTGTCACGATCAGTTCAAAGCTCGGCGGCTATGTTCGCCGCGTTGCGGTTTCGGAAAATCAGGCTGTCGAACAGGGTATGCTGCTCGTTCAGATCGACCCGACCGATTACAACACGCGGCTCGCCCAGAGCACTGCGCAGGTCGATGTTGCCCGTGCGACCGAGAACGCTGCAGTCGCCGCGATCCAGGAAGCGCAGTCGGCCACCGGGCAAGCCCGCGCCGCTCTGCAAGCTTCGCAGCGCGACCTCGCCTACCTGAACGGCGAAGTTGCCCGGATGCGTCCGCTGGTGGCGAGCGGCGCGGAGCCGCGCCAGGCCTTCGACCAGCTGGTGGCAAACCGGGACAAGGCCGCGGCCGACGTTTCGGCCAAACAGGCGGCGCTTTCGGCAGCCAACGATCGTGTCGCCAGTGCGCGGGCGCAAGCCGGACAGAGCACCGCGCAGATCAAAGCAGCGCAAGCGCAGCGCGAGGCGGCCAGCACCGATCTTGCGACAACGCGCATCATGGCGCCGATCGGCGGAAAGGTCGGCAATTCGACCGTTCGGATCGGCCAGTTCGTTCAGCCCGGGCAGCGGCTCATGACCATCGTGCCGACCGAGGCAATCTACGTCGAGGCGAATTTCAAGGAAACGCAGATCGGGCTGATGCGTCCCGGCCAGCCGGTGACAGTGCACGTTGACGCCCTTCCCGACGTCGACTTCCACGGCACGGTCGAAAGCATCACGCCGGGCACAGGCGCCAACTTCTCGCTGATTCCGCCGCAGAACGCGACCGGCAACTTCACCAAGATCGTGCAGCGCGTCCCGGTGCGGATCCGCATCAATGCCGGGCCTGAATCGCGCAAGGTGCTGGTACCCGGCCTGTCGCTGTCGGTCGAAGTCGACACGCGCGCAGCCAAATCGACCATCGACGCTATCCGCAACGAGCAGGAACGGGTCTCGGCCAAGTGAGCGCTGCAGCGACACTGGATGAAGGCACGATGCCGCCACCGGCCGCGACCGGCGACAAGGCTGACATCACCGCCTGGCTGGCAGTGGCCGCAGGCGCAATCGGGTCGCTCATGGCGACGCTCGACATCTCCATCGTCAATGCCTCGCTGCCGACGATCCAGGGCGAGATAGGCGCTTCTTCCAGCGAGGGTACGTGGATTGCCACGGCCTATCTCGTCTCGGAAATCATCATCATCCCGCTGACCGGCTGGCTCGAGCGCGTATTCGGCCTGCGCCGCTTCCTCCTCATCGCAGCGATCCTGTTCACCGGCTTTTCGGTGATGTGCGGATTGTCGTCGTCCTTGACGATGATGATCTTCGGCCGCGTCGGACAAGGCTTCACTGCAGGCGCGATGATCCCCACCGCGCTGACCATCATCGCCACGCGATTGCCACCCAGCCAGCAGCCTGTGGGCACCGCGCTGTTCGGCCTCACCGTCATCATGGGACCGGTGCTGGGCCCGCTGGTCGGCGGCTGGCTGACCGAGACGTTCAGCTGGCACTATGCCTTCTTCGTCAACGTGCCGATCAGCCTGATCCTGATCACGCTTCTTCTGGTGGGTCTGCCCAAGGGCAAGATGCAACTGGGTGAGCTCGTCAATGCCGACTGGCTGGGCGTGGTCGGACTGGTTCTGGGGCTTGGCGGCATCACTGTCGTGCTCGAGGAAGGGCACCGCGAGCAGTGGTTCGAATCCGCGCTGATCTGGAAGCTGAGCGCTGTCACACTGCTCGGCTTCATCCTGATCGCTGTAGGCCAGTTCACGGCAAAGCGGCCGGTGATCAAGCTGGCGCTGCTGCGTCAGCGGTCCTTTGCTGCGGTATTCGTGCTGGCCCTGGTTCTGGGTGGCGTGATGTTCGGGACTGCTTATGTCATCCCGCAATTCCTCGCCGCAATCGCCGATTACAACGCGATGCAGGCAGGCAAGATCGTGTTCATCTCCGGCATTCCGGCAATGATGATGATGCCCCTGTTTCCGATCCTTATCGCAAAGTTCGACCTTCGCGTGATCGTTGGCACCGGCATCATGCTGCTGGCCTTGTCATGCTATCTCGATGTCAATCTCACGGCGCAATCGCGCGGCGGTGATTTTGTCGAAACGCAATTGCTGCGCGGCCTTGGCACCGTGTTCTGCATGATGTTTCTCAATCAGGCTGCGATCAGTTCGGTCTCGCGCGAGGATGCCGGCGATGCCGCAGGCCTGTTCAATGCCGGCCGAAACCTGGGCGGGTCGATCGGCCTGGCCATGCTGGCATCGCTGCAGGACACGCGCTGGGAATTCCATCGCTGGACCCTGCATAGCTCGCTCGGCGCCAATGACCTGCGCGTGCAGGACTGGGTCAGCCAGCAGGCGATGACCTATGGCGGCGGCACCGACGGCGTGTCGGCCGCGCTGCGCGCGCTCGACGGGATGATCCTGCGCGATGCGCTGGTCATGGCCTTCAACGACGATTTCATGGCCCTGACGATCGGCATCCTTATCGTCGCTCCGCTTGTCCTGCTCCTTCGCCCGCTTCCCAAGGGCTACCATGCAAAGGCTGCACACTGATGTTTGCGCAAACTCCCTTTCGCCGCCTGGGAAGCACAGGAATGCTGGCCGCGTTGCTTGCCGGGTGTGCGACTGTCGGTCCAGACTACACGGGCGCCCCTGAGGCTGCTCCACAGGCAGCATCGCGCGGTGCTTTCGTGCGCGGAGCCGATGGCGTGGTTGCCACAGCCCCCGCAGCACGCTGGTGGGAGAGCCTGGGCGATCCGGTGCTCAACCAGCTTGTCGACAGCGCCATGTCGGACAGCCCCGGCATCGCGGCGGCGAATGCACGGATTGCACAGTCCCGTGCCGCGCTGGCGGCCAATCGCACGGCTACGCTGCCGACGCTGAACACCTCGTTTGCAGCGCCTTACATCAATGTGCCGGGCAACATCGCCGGCAACGGCAGTGGCCGTGACGAGATCAACGCCTACAATCTCGGCTTCGACGCTTCGTGGGAGATTGACCTGTTTGGCGGCACGCGCCGCAAGGTCGAGGCCGCATCCGCCCGGGCGGAAGCTGCCGAGGCAGGCGCTGCCGATGCACGAGTGACGTTGTCGGCCGAAATCGCACGGGCCTATGTGGGCCTGCGGGCGCGCCAGGCGATGATGGGCCTGCAGGAACGGCAGGTCGGCATCGACCGGGAACTGGTGTCCCTTGCCAAGCAGCGCTTTGCCGCCGGGACGATCCCGCAGCAGCCGGTCAACGCAGCCGAGGCACAAGCCTTTGCCAGTGAATCCGACGTTGCCAAGTCCCGTGCCGAGATCGCCGTGCTGATGGACCAGATCGCCGTGCTGACGGGCAAGGAGCCGGGCGCGCTTGATGCGCTGCTGGGGTCGCCTGCGCCGGTGCCCCTGCCGCCTGCCGAGGTGGCAATTGGAGATCCTGCAATGCTGCTGCGCAGTCGTCCCGACATCCGCATGGCCGAACGGCAACTCGCCGCCGCCAACGCCGATGTCGGCGTGAAGATTGCCGACAAGTTCCCCAAGATCTCGTTCCTGGGGCTGCTGGGACTTGGCGGGCAGAACATCGGCGATGTCTTCAATCCCGCGAATATCGTCGGGATCGCGCTGCCGCAGATCAAGTGGAACCTGTTCGATGGAGGGCGCGCCGACCGTCAGGTAGACGCGGCCAAGGGGGCCTTTGCCGAGGCCGAGGCAAATTATCGACGCACGGTCCTTTCTGCGTTGCAGGACGCCGAAGGATCGCTAGCCCGATTCGGCGCGCAACGCGTAGCCTTCGGCAAGGCGCTTGATGCCGAAGGTCGGGCCCGCCGCAATGTCGACCTGCAGCAACAGCGCCTGCAGGCAGGCACGATCGGCAAGCCGGATCGGCTCGATTCGGAACGGCAGGCCCTGCAACTGGCGATGGCTTCCGCGGCCGCTCGGGCCGAACTCACCAGCAATTTTATCGCGGTGGAGAAGGCACTTGGCCTTGGCTGGACGGTCGAAGGGACCGGGTCAGGCGGGACTAAATGAAACGAAATTGCCCATTTTATAGGACATTGACTCCAGCAATGGCTGAGGCATTCTACCCACAACAAGCGCCGAAAAGGCGAGAAAGTGGGAAAGATGCGCTGGATTACCGATGCGGGCCTCCGCTTCTGGCAGGCCTATCGCGAAGGACTGGAGATGTCCTGCCCGGTTCACAACCGGATTGCCGAAGCCATGGCCGAACGGCTTTGCGAGCGGGATACCCCGCATGACACCGCCGCCCTCGCCGCAATGGCCGAGCAGCAGCTCACCGTCCACTGATCTTTCGGGCAAGACCGCAGCAAAGCCCGGTCGCCCGTCGCTGGAGGAAGCCCAGCGCCTGCCCGCGCGAATTCTCGAAGCGGGCTGGGAAGTCCTGCGAGACTACGGCTTCGAAGCCTTTACCTTCGATCGCGTCGCCCGCCATGCCCACATCGGCAAAGCGACAATCTACTCGCGCTTTGCCGGCAAGCGCGAATTCCTCGATGCGCTGCTTGCACACAAGACAGTAGAGCGCCGTCTTCAAATCCAGAAACTTGGTGCGGGGCTTCCCCTCATCGAGTCGTTCTGCATCCGCGCTGCCGCGGTGATCCATGTCATCAATTCTGCCGAGGGGCGCATGATGGAGCGACTGGTCGACTGGTGCGACCAGGAATTCGGCAGCGACGAGGTCAATTACCGGCAGGCCATGTACGCCGATGCGCTGAGCAACATTACCGACGAACTTCGAGAAGCCGCGAAGGCGGAAAGCATTGCACTTGCCGATGCGGAACTCGCCGCCCGTTTCTGGCTCGAGGGATTGCTAGGCCATGCGCGCCTTGAAGGGTCGGCAACGACGATCGACAAGGCAGCCAACAAACGGTGGGCGCGGGCCTATTCCGAATTCTTCTTCGCCGGTCTGCGCCAGGCCGGTTCGATCACGGCGTCTTCCGTAACGCCTTCAGCGTAAAGTCGACGCCGACTGCATCTTTCAGCTGATCGGTTGCCGAATATTCGGATTCGCCTACGCCAAAGGACAAGCGCTGCAGCATGGCGCTACCCGTGGCGGCGGCACGATCACCATCGATCTTCAGCGTGAAACGCAGGCTGACCGGCTTGCGCTGGCCATGCAGCGACAGCGTGCCGCTGGCGACATAGCGGCCTTCTCCCGCTGCCCGAATGCTGTTGGACACGAACTGCGCCGTCGGGTGCGCACCTACACCGAAAAAGCTTTCGCTGCGCAGCATGTCATCCCTTTGGCTGTCGCCACTTTCGACCGACGCAAGATCGATCGTAGCGCGGATCGATGATCCGGGCAGGTCTTCGGGATCGAACACGATTGTCGCATCCCAGCGCGAGAAGCTGCCCTTGATCGCCTCTCCGCTGTATTCGGCCGTAAACCCAAGGCGGCCGCCTTTCTCAAGCTTCCAGGGTGCCGCCTTGGTGTCAGGGCTCTCCGCAGCTTCCGAAGCGGCCACAGCCTGCGAGGGAGTGCCCAGCGGATTTGCCGAAGGTTCGACGACAGCCTCTTCAGATGCACTATCGCTCGGCTTTGAGGTGACATCTGATGGAACAGCCTTGCCGGTCGGAAACGACAGGAACAGACCGCACAGCAAGGCCCCTGCCCCCAGTGCAATGGCAGCGAACCCGGTCATGCCGATCGCTCCATGCGAGCGCACGGCAGCGGGCAACATCCGCCCGATCACGTCCTCACGCCTGAAGTGGTGATACAGTGCGCCTGCCACGTGCAGCACGATCAGAGCCAGCCCCACTGTCCCAAGTGCGCCGTGCAAAACTTCGGCGGGTTCGTGGAAGGCCTGGCCGACTGGAAGATCGGGCCATGGGATCGTGCCGAACAGCATGGTCTGCAACCGGACCTTCGCCGTCGAAACGATGATCCATCCGGTCAGGGGACCGACGATCATCACCGCGTAGAGCAGCACATGCACAGCCGAGGCCACCAGCATCTGCGTCTTGCCGCCCGGCACCGGAGCTGGCCGCGCCTTGAACAGACGCACCACAATCCGCGCCACGCTCAGCAGCAGGATCGTGATGCCGACGGACTTGTGGAACTGGTAGCCAGCAAACTGCGCTGCGCCCTTCGGCAAGTCTTCCAGGGCCCAGCCCAGTCCAATCTGAAACAGCAGCAGGAGCGCAATGGCCCAGTGCAGCGCGATGGCAATGGCAGAGTAGCGTTCCGGTCGCAGCGTCGTCATGCGTCAATATCCCCCTCGATCCGACGAGCGTTATAACAGCGCCGACGAAGACATGATATGCCCTCTCCCATCGGCGCTGGCGATTGCTACATCTGCGCCATTGCATTCACGGGAGACCTTCATGTCAAACAGCCCATGGGCCCACCACCGCAGCGCAAGCATTGCCGACGACATCGACTTCGAGATCAAGGGGCAGGAACTGCAATTTCTCGAGATCGAGCTCGACCCTGGCGAAAGTGCCGTGGCCGAAGCCGGTGCGCTGGTGTGGAAAGACGGCTCTGTTGGCATGACGACGGTCTTTGGTGATGGCAGCGCCGATCAGCAGGGTGGCTTCATGGGCAAGCTGCTGGGGGCTGGCAAGCGGCTGGTGACGGGCGAAAGCCTGTTTACAACCGTGTTCACCCACAACGGCTACGGCAAGGCTCGTGTGGCTTTCGCCTCCCCGACCCCCGGCGCGATCCTGCCCATCAAGCTATCTGACGTTGGCGGCACCCTGATCTGCCAGAAAGACAGCTTTCTGGCCGCCGCGCGGGGTGTCTCCATCGGCATTGCCTTTCAGCGCCGGGTGATGACCGGCCTGTTCGGCGGCGAAGGCTTCATCATGCAGAAACTCGATGGCGATGGCTGGGTCTTCGTCCAGATGGGCGGCACCCTGGTGGAGAAGGAACTGCGCGCGGGCGAGGAACTGCACGTCGATACCGGCTGTCTGGCCGCCTACACCCCGGGCGTGGATTTCGACCTCGTTACAGCAGGCGGCGTGAAATCGGTTCTGTTCGGAGGCGAAGGCCTGTTCTTTGCGCGGTTGCGCGGCCCCGGCAAGGTCTGGATTCAATCCCTGCCATTCTCGCGACTTGCCGGACGGATGCTGGCAGCGGCCGGGTCTCGTAGTGGCCAAAACCGTGGCGAAGGTTCGGTCCTTGGCGCACTTGGCGACTTCATCGACGGCAATAACTGACGCCGGAGGAAAGCCGGTGGCGTGCACCACCGGCTTTCGCATCGGCCATGTTCAGCCCGGCTTGAGCCGCCGCTTCTCGGTAACGTCAATCTGCACTACGCGCCCTTCGTGAACTGTCAGTTGCACCGCGCCATACCGCAGCCCCGTCAAGGCGTCCCGGACCGCTGCAAGGCTCTCATCGATCAGGGCCGACGCTGGATCGCCGGCCGCGCCTTCAGGCAAACTGTCTTTCGTCACCGAATCGCTCCATTTGCCGCGCACGATTGGTGGTTGCGCGACCTTGCGTTGTGCGCGGCTGAAGACTCGCCCGCGTGACGCTTATATATTCAACCAATTCGGTAGAGATGGAACGTTGTCTGCGTGAGTGCAAAGCTCAGCTTCGCCGGCCCACCGACGCGCGAATTCCCGCACAATTAGCTGCTGCGTGAGATCAGACTGGTTTCGATGATGCGGGCTGCCCACTTCGGCAGCGTTCGTGCCTGCTGGCGCGCGTCCCCAGCAACCGCGCCTAGCCAGCAAAAGACATCGTCAGGACGACGCTACCAGGCGCAGATGGGGGGGCCATTTGCGGTGCGCCTTTATGCCTTGCCCGTGCGAGGTGTTATCCTCACCCTCGATGCACGCCTTCAGGCAGTCGACTGCCATGGCAAGATGAAGCGCTGCCATTGCTTCGCCGTGGTAATCAAGATCATCCAGCACGCCAGACAAGGCGGTGTAGAGTTCATCAAGTGGTCGGGCTGCTTGCATGGCAAATTCTTTTCCCGCTCTGCACGCCGGTGGACCTCGTATCCGGCGGCGGGCACGGATCCGTCCTATGCCCAACACGGGTCCTAACGCCAATTTCCGCCAGTGAAAGTGGCAGATTGCACCGCTTGTGAGCAAATGTGGGGGAACCGGGCGTGCTATCTGGCCAAGGAACCCGGGATATTACTTACCTGTCTGACAGTTAGCGAAAGTCGAGGAACAGTGTGAAATAGATCACATTACGACGAATTTCGCCGCATTGGTGGCGATCCCCACTCGGCCTGTCTCTAACGGCTGAAATCCGCCGTGACCGCGACAGGCTGATCCTTTTAAGCGGATTAATCTTCCGAAGCGGAACATAACACTCGGCAAATTGCGGCGCGCATTTCACTTTGACTGGTAGAAGTTCCGCAAGCTGCTCGGTGCACCGCACTTGCTGATGGCCGTATCGACATGTCGCTGCCGCTCCCTGACAAGCGAGGCCGAAGTGAGCGCGAACCGCCGCTCGCTAGCCACTTCGTCAGCGGTAAAGGGTCTTGTCCCGGGCAGCACACTGTCGCCGCCGAGGCCGAAGACCATGAAGTTCAGCATATCGGCCAATTGCTGGTTATCGGCGATGCGGCTCTTGGCAATGTTCGGCAGGCGCAGCAGGTAGCTTCGCGTTTCGGCTGTGCACATCATGTAGCCAACCCGGCCGCGCAATTCCGGCAGGCGGGCCGGAGCGGACAGTCCCTGCACACCGTGGCAACCTGCACAGTGTTCGACGTAATCGCCTCTCGCAAGCTCAGGATCGGTGATCGCACCGAGGCCTTGCGCAACCGTGGCAGCGCGCGGATCGGAGCTGGCCTGCAGGTGCGGTGCGGCCAGGAGCAGCCCTAGGACGGCCGATGCCGGACCCCAGATCCTCATCGTTGCCTCAGGCCGCGCCGATCATCATGGCGGTAGAGCAGTGATATTCCATGCTGCTCGTGCCGAAGCACCAGATCACGTTGTTGTTTAGCTGCGGCAGGTAAAGCTGCGTCTCGCGATCGATGTTGTCGCAACCGCATTGGCCGCAGGCGGGTTTGCCGCAGCAATCTCGGTAGGCGATCATGTAGGCCTTGCCGTCGTCGGGGTTGATGCACGAACCCACCCACGACACCGGCGATGGTTCTGCCCCGGCCGGACAGGTGTGGATGCCGCCGCCGCAGCAGGTGCATAGCGCGCCATCAATCGCGCAATACCGCCAGTAATCGCACTTGGTATCGTCCTTCGTCTGGGCCGAGCGTGCGAAAGCCGTCTTGGCTTCGGGCGACCGATCCGGCTTGGCCGCTTCGGCACGGCTCACGGGCAAAAGCGGAAAGACCGGCGCGGCGACCAGTGCGGCGCCAAGGCGCGACAGAATGCCGCGGCGCGAGGTTGCTCCGGCAAAGCGCCGCAACAGCTTTTCGCCCTGCGCATCGGGGTTGCCGAGCATGTCCCTGACGATCTTCATAAACGTGCCCCCTTGACCTGAATCACTGCGAAATCACGCGGCTTCGACCCTCAGCCTGGAAATGTAGTCCTGCACGGTGGCAACGCCCATTTCATGCGCGACGATCAGGCTTTCGAGATGTTCGCGGCTGTTGACGAGGCCCTTCGACAGGATGGCGCCATCGGCATCGAGCAGGACTGCATAAGGCAGCTTCGCCACCTCGAACGCCTGTCCGACTTGTGGCCCGTTGACGAAGCGATAGCTTGCCAGCCCTTGTGCTTCGACCAGTCCGCGCTGGACCGAGGCGTCATCGTCTCCAACGAATGTCAGTTCCACCCGCTCGTCTCTGACGAACGACCTGGCTGCTGGAATGATGGCCTTGCACAAGGGGCAAGTGGCCGAGACGAACAGGAGGAGGCGCAAGGGAACGCCGCTTGCCGGTCCTCCGACGACAATATCCTGACCATCGAGCGTGGTGGCAGAGACAGCCGGAGCCTTGCCCCCGACAGCAGGCCCGCCAGAGGTTTGAAGAGCGCCCGCAGGAGCCACGCGCATGTGGAGCACGCCCACTTGCCGGGCCAGAGCCAGCAGCGCGACAACGAGGGCCAGAATGACGATCCAGGCAAGCACCTGCCCGACGATCAGTGCGGTCATCATCACGTTTTCCTTTCAAGAACCCGTGCCTGCGCGGCGAGGCCGGCCAGAGCATTGCAGACAAGAACAAGCATGTACGTCGCAGTGCCGGCAGCCACGCCGATCACCCATTGCGCCGAGCCTGCATTCGGCAGCGCTCCAAGTCCTGCCAGAAGCGCGAGCGCGAGCGCGAGGTTGCGCAGGACCAGTGCGACGCTGAGCGGCTGGCGCAATTCGGGCCGACCGCAGCCACAGTCGATGTGGCCCCGGCCGCGATGAAGGTTGATGGCCATGGCAAGGGCAAACAGGCAAAGCAGTCCAATGGCGGCAACGATCGCCACGCGAAAGCCTGCAATCAGCCCGCCGGCGACAGCCAGTTCGGCTATTGGCAAGCCAGCAGCGACCGGACCGACGAGCGCGGCGGGGAGCAGCCGGTAATTTGCGATCACACCAGGTAGTTGCCGCCGGTTGCGCAGCTTCGAAAGGCCAGCGACGAGGAACAGCAGCGCATTGGCGACAGTGGCAGCAACTCCGATCACGCCGGCGAAGGACAGCGCCAGCCCGCTCACCTGGGTTCGACCACGGTGATCAGTCCCCCACCAGCATTCTTGATGGTGTGTTTCACCTCGCCGGTCCTCGAGTCTATGATCATTGCATCGTTGTTCATGCCGTTGACCATGATCATCGCCGCATCGTCCTGCGTGATTTCGATGTTGCCCGGCTCGTGCTCGACCGGGATGCGCTTGACGACATTGCGGGTCTTGAGATCGACGCCCCAGATCTCTTCGGCGCCCGCCTTGTGGGTCCAGTATTCACCCTTGTGCATCAGCACCCAAAGCGTGCCCGTGGGCCGGTGCAATGCCATCGGCTGCATACCGCCGGGGTACCAGGCAATATCGAGCGGCTTGTCGTCGGCCGCACGCATTCCGCCTGCTTCCTGTAGGGAAAACGGGGCGGATACGCCGGGCGTTCTGCCCATGGTCGCGACGCGCACCTGGCCAGTGTAGCTGAGCATGACCGCAAGCTTCTTCTGGCGGTCATAGACAACATTGGAAAAGATCGGATCAGCCGCGGCATCGAAGAACGGTTCGCTTCGCGTGATGTCCTGCGTCGCACCCTTGATCGCGACGGTCGCGAGCGTCCCATCGGCGCATAGAGCGGAAAAGCCGACGCCGGAATTGGGAATCAGGCTGGCGCAACCGGGCAGTTCGATCGCGCGCACAAACTTGCGCTTCGAAAGGTCGATGATGTTTACCGATGAGGCCGGGTCGAAATTATAATCGTAAGCGGTCTTGCCATCGTCGGTAAGGATGAAGTTCGTCTTGAAGCCGCCGATGATCAGCCGGCCGGGCGTGACGATTTCTGTCTGGAGCTTCAGCGTGACCGGATCATAGACCGTGATCATGTCCTGACGCGTACCGCGGTTGCCCTTGCTCCAGATCGTTTCGGCCACGTAATAGGCCTTGCCGGCCGGATCGATCGCCAGGTCGCTGTCGCGGCTCGTTGCCACCATCCCGACCATCTTGCCCGACTGGGAATCGAAGATGCTGGTACCGGCTGTTCCCCAGCCCCCCCTGACATAGAACCAGCCCGGTTGCGGCTGAGGCATCGTGTTGACCGAGGCCTCTTCGGCTTCGGGAACGACCGTCTCGGCATTCACCGTGACAACCGGCGCGACAACGAGCGTTATCCCGGTCAAGAGCTGCGCCAGCATACCTGCAAGCTTCATCGAGGCCCCCTGTTGCCATCAGACACACAGAGACTTGACGAGTGTCCAGATTCGGTCAAGCGCCTTTTTGCATCTGCGAAAAGGCCGGACGACGCGCGCCTTCAGCTAAGATCGGCAATGCCCGCGATCTGTGCTGGCGAGATGGTCTTTGCCATGTGCACCAGCGAATGTGCAGCTATGGCGGTGAACGCCGACATGCGCTTCGCCCATGGCTTTTCATAGCCCAGGAAAGGCGTGGCTCCCTCCATCGACGCGCTGATGAACAGCGCCACATCGCGAACATCCTGCGCGCTCAACCCCGGATTGAGCTCCTGCACATAGGTCGAGATGAAGTCGTGCACTCTCAGATAGAAAAGGCGGACGCGATCGGCGACAAAATCGTTATGGTTTGCCAGCGCCCACAATTCGGTGAACAGGCGGGTCGTGCGCTTGCCGGCGATATCGTCCAGACACATGACCACGATCAACCGCAGGCGCTCCTCGGCATCGAGGCCGGGTTGCCGCACGGTCCGTTCGAGCAACTTGTCGTAATTGTTGATGATATCGTCCAGCAAGGTCTGGATCAGCAGTTCCTTGCGCGGGAAATGGTAGCTGACATTGCCGACCTTCATCCCGCATTCGGACGCGATCCGCCGGATCGTGAAGGCCCCCGCCCCTTCGTCGATCAGGACGCGCAAAGCCGCCTTGATGATCGTGTCGACAGTCTCGGTTCCGCGCGCGTAGGTGCCGGGCCGCTTTGCCGATGGCAGGTCGGATTCAAGAATGTCGGGACGCGCTGCCATGGTCGGCGGCGCATAACATCTTAAACTTGCTCGCGCCAATGCCTATCGCAGGCTGTGCGCGCACCGCCCAGCGGCCGAACAAGGCGCTTGACCGCCCGCACCCAAGGCTTCAGGCTTTGCGGCGCTGCGGCAAACTCGTGATGCCGCCGGCAGAATCAACCAGCCAACCAGGGAACCCCATGCGATGAGCGTCAACCTCACCGTTAATGGCCGCAAGCGCGTGGTCGATGCCGAAGGCGACAAGCCGTTGCTTTGGGTATTGCGCGAAGACCTCGACATGCCGGGGACCAAGTTCGGTTGCGGCGCCGGACTTTGCGGCGCGTGCACCGTGCACCTTGATGGCGAGGCAGTCCGCTCGTGCCAGACCCCGATTGCAGATGCTGCGGGCAAGTCGGTGACGACGATCGAGGGCGTCGCTGCCAACGATATCGGCCGCCGCGTGGCCGAAGCCTGGAAAGCGCTTGACGTCCCCCAATGCGGATATTGCCAGGCAGGTCAGATCATGTCGGCAACGGCGCTGCTCCGCCAGAATCCCAAGCCGACTGCAGATGATATCGATGGCTGGATGAGCGGCAACATCTGTCGCTGTGCAACATACCTGCGGATCCGGGCGGCCATTCGTACCGCCGCCGGCCTTGCGCCGGAGACCGAGGTGACCAAGCCCGCGATCGTGGAGAAATCGGCATGAGCGCGTCCATAGCTATCAATCGACGGTCGTTCCTTGCAGCATCTGTTGCCGGCGGCACGGCGCTCGCCTTCGATGCATCGTTGGTGCTTGCTGCTGCTACGGCTGATGCTCCTGCCCAGGTCCTCAACGCCTTCGTGCGGATCAATGCCGAGAACACGGTGACCATTGGCGCGAAAAATCCGGAAATCGGACAGGGCGTCAAGGTCATGCTGCCGATGCTCATCGCCGAGGAGATGGACCTTGCCTGGGAGCAGGTAAGGATCGAGCAGACAGACGCCGACGAAAAGCGGTTCGGCGTGCAGACGGCGGGCGGCAGCACAGCCACGCCGCGCAACTGGCTGCCGATGCGCCAGGTCGGCGCAGCTGCGCGCCAGATGCTGATCGCCGCTGCGGCAAGCACATGGGGCGTTGCGGCTGAGAGCCTTTCGACCGCAAGGGGCGCCGTTGTTCACAAGCCTTCTGGCAGGAGCGCGACTTATGCTGCTCTGGCCAAGGCTGCGGCTGCCCTGCCCGCGCCGGACCTCGCCAGCGTGAAGCTGAAGGACGAGAAAACGTTTTCGATCGTCGGCACCAGCAAGCCGGGCGTCGACGTAGCAAAGATCGTCAAGGGAGAGCCGCTCTTCGGCATCGACACGCGGTTGCCGGGGCTGCTGCATGGAGCGATCATCAAATGTCCGGCGCACGGCGGCACGGTCATTTCCTTTGACGACAGCGCTGCGAAGGCAATTGCCGGTGTTGCCGCTGTGGTCGCGGTCAACAGCGGGTTTGTGCCCGAAGGCAAGAACGATACCATCGTGATCGTTGCCGACAGCTGGTGGAAAGCGAGCAAGGCACGCGAAAAGGTTTCGGTCAAATGGGACGACAGCGCGGTCTCGGGCTTTTCGACCGAGGGATACGAGGCGCAGGCAGCGAAGATCCTGGCAGGCGCACCCCAGACCAGCGCATTCACGGCCGGCGATGCAGACGCCGCGATGATGAAGGCGGCCAAAGTGGTTTCGGCCGAGTATGCCTATCCGTTTCTCGCCCACGCCTCGCTCGAGCCACAGAACTGCACGGCCCGGTTCGAGGCCGGAAAGCTCGAACTGTGGGCACCAAGCCAGGCTCCTGCCAATGGCCGGGCCGAAACAGCCAGATTTTGCGGCCTCACGCCCGATGACCTCACGATCCACCTGACCCGCATCGGGGGCGGGTTCGGCCGAAGGCTGCTGAACGATTACATGGTGATCGCGGGGCAAGTGGCGAAGGCCGTGCCGGGCAAACCCGTCAAGGTGCTGTTCGACAGGACCGACGATCTTCGCCACGACTTCTACCGCCCTGCAGGCTGGCACAAGCTGGCAGCCGGCATCGGGCCCGATGGTTCATTGCTGGCGCTCAAGAACCACTTCGCGACATTCGGGAGCGATGGCAAGCCGGCGCGCGCCGCGCAGATGAATCCGGCAGAATTCCCCGCACCGGTCGTGCCGAACGTCGATCTCGGCGTATCCTACATGGCAACCAACCTTGCTACCGGCTGGCTGCGCGCACCGTCATCAAACGCCATGGCATTCGTGTTCCAATCGTTTCTCGACGAAGTGGCGCTTGCGGCCGGGCTGGACTTGCCCGAACTCATGCGGCGAACGCTTGGCGATGCGCGCGAAATCCCGGGCGAGCGGGCCAAGTTTCACACGGGCAGGGCGCGCGGCGTGATTGACGCCGTCTGCGCGACCGCAGGTTGGAAGGGGCGCCAGAAGGGCCGCGGTTTCGGCTTCTACTTCAGCCATCTTGGCTATTTTGCCGAGATCGTTGACCTTTCGCAAAAGAACGGCGCAGTGACGGTGGACAAGGTCTGGGTTGCTGGTGACATCGGCGCGCACGTGATCAACCCGCTCAATGCCCTCAACCAGGCGCACGGCTGCGTCATCGAGGGACTTGGCCAGGCGATGATCGGGCAGAAGATGGTGCAGGATGCAGGTGCGATGACTGCCGAGAACTTCGGCGATTTTCCGCTGATGCGCATCGACGCGGTACCGCGCGGGATTGCCGTCGAATTCCTCGAAACACCGTTCCCGCCGACCGGCCTTGGCGAACCTGCCTTGCCGCCGGTCTTGCCTGCGCTGGCAAACGCGCTGTATTCGCTGACCGGCAAGCGACAGCGTAGCCTGCCGTTGACACTGACCTGAGAAAGCCTGTTTTGATGATTGCTGCCTGTCCGCGCGACATTCTGGACTTTGTCGTTGCCCGCGGACGCGAGGGAACCGCTTGCGTGCTTGTCACCCTCGTCGGGATCGAAGGCAATTCTTCGCGGTCGATCGGCACCCAGATGGCGGTCGCTGCCGACGGCAGGCGGATTGGCTCCTTTTCCGGGGGCTGCATCGAGGACGCCATCGTGGCCGAGGCGATCGAGGCCTTGCATGAAGGCTGGGGTCGCGTCGTGCGCTACGGTGTCGGCTCTCCTTATATCGACATCCGGCTTCCGTGCGGGGGAGGGATCGATCTGCTGTTCACGCCTGCGCCTGACGCAGACGCGATCAGTGCCGCAGCCAGTGCGCTCAGGGATCGCAATGCGATTGCCCTGCGCATCGACAGCGATCGCGTTGCGTTCTGCGGGGCCGCAGAGCCGGCAGACTGGGACGGCCACGCGATAACTGTCGCAATCCAACCGCAACTCAAGGTCAATGCGTTCGGACAGGGAGATGACCTTGCCGCATTTGCCCTGCTGGCATCGCAATTCGGAGCGGTGGTACACGCATTCACGCCGGATGTGGCAACGCAAGGCGATCTTGGCGCAGCGTCGATAGTCTCCACGCAACTAACCTCGCGCAGGGCGCTTGCACCGGTGGCGTCAGACCCTTGGACAGCAAATCTTTTCCTGTTCCACGGTCGCGACTGGGAAGAGCATCTTCTGCCGCAGGTGCTGCAGTTGCCGGGCTTCTACCATGGCGCCATTGGCAGCCGTCGGACCCACGAAGCCCGGATCGCCATGTTGCAAGAGGCTGGCACCAGCGAAGCCCAGATCAAGCGGCTGCGCGGGCACATCGGCCTGATCCCGGCAACGCGTGATCCGGCAACGCTCGCCCTTTCCATCCTTGGCGAGATCGTTGCCGACTACAACGCGCTCAGGCACTGGACCTACTGGACGGGTCAGCAGCTTGCCGCCCCTGCCGGGGCATGATGGCCATTCCCGCGCACAAGCTTGCCATCGTGCTGCTGGGCGCGGGTCAGGCCTCTCGCTTTGGCGGCCCGAAGCTTGCAGCTGACCTTGGTGGCCAGCCCGTTGCCCTGCATTGTGCGGCGCGGCTTGCGGGCCTGGCAGCGGCAGAACGGATCATCGTCTGCTCAAGCCAAACGCCTGACGTGCCTGGCTTCCGGCGGGTCTTGCTTTCGCCCGAAGGAGCACCGCTTTCGCGCTCCATCGCTACCGGGATTGCAGCGCTCGGCCCGGTCGATGGCGCGCTCATTGCACTGGCCGACATGCCACTTGTCACCACAGATCATTTCGCCGCGCTTCTGGCGGCGTTCGAAGGGCAGCGGGTGGCGAGTTCGGTCGATGGCCGCAGGATGGCTCCGGCGATATTCCCCGCAAGCGATTTTGGCCTGCTGCAGTCTCTGGAGGGCGATCAGGGCGCCGGAGCCCTGCTCAAGTGCGCGCAAGCGGTGACGCTGGCACCGGCTCTCGCCCTGGATATCGATACGCCTGACGATCTTGATCGGGCGCAGCACACGCTTCAGGGCTTGTAGGTCCGCTCGACATGCCCCGCGAGATCGGACTGGTAGAAATAGACCTCGCGAAGCTTGCCCGAAGCGTAGAGCTCGGCCTGGTCGTTGAAGTGGGGCGAACCCGAGCGTCCGCTGGCCCCACCGGACGAGACGGCCATGGCGCGGACTTTCGGCCCGAATTCCACTACTGCGACAAAGCTGTTGCCACTCGTCCCGTACCACCTTCGCGTGCCGGGGTACTGCTTGGCACCAAAGGACGCGAGCGAGCCCCAGCGAGCCGATGCAAACACCACCGGAAGGCTCGGCTTCGTATCATCGAACTGCTGGACGATGCTAGGGCTGGTGCGCTGATAGCGGTTCACTTCGCCCCAAGGCACTTGCCAGGAACCCCACTCGCGGGTGATCCGCTCGACCGCTCTGCCAAGGGCTGCGTGAAGATCCGCCTCGCTGCTGCCCCGCATCTCGGCAAAGATGTTGGCGTGGGAAGGCATCCGCGCCCTGACGGCGCTCTCCAGTTCATCACCCCAGTAATTGGCGAGCGTCATCGCGGTTGAATCGCCCGCCCAGCTGCGATCCCAGCGGCGCAGCAGCGCGACCGGACCGGCCAGGCGCGCGGGCACGCGGCCAGAACCCAGCCGGTCGATCAGATCGTCGAACAGGGGCAGATGCGGATCGTAAGCCAGGGCATGAAGCGATTCCAGCGTGAGCTTGCCGGTCTGGCCGAGCAGCGAAATCGCATGATCGCCGCGCGGATTGGCTCCAACCTGATCATATGTGGCAGCAAAGCGGCCCGGATCGAGCGTACCGTCGCCCGCCGCCTGCCACGGCGCATCATTGGAATTGTAGATCCAGCCGGCAGCAGGGGTCAAAACCTTGGGCGCTTCGGCAAATCCATAAAGCCCGTGCCAGTCTGCCAGTGGATTGCTGCCATCGACCGGATCGCGATAATCGAATTGCGCGCTGCGACGCGGAGCGAACTGCGGCATCAGCAAGGCGATGTTGCCGTCGCGATCGGCATAGAGCGTGTTGTTGGAAGAATTCGCATCGAAGGCCAGCGCCTTGAGATATTCACCCTGCGAGCGCGCCTTCGTGCGCAGCCATGACTGGCTGAGCGCAGCAATTGGACGGTTCATCAGCGAAAGGGCGATCCAGCGATCGCCAGCCACGCCTACGATCGGGCCGTGGTGCGTCGCAAAAGTGGTGAAGGTCCGCGCAGTCATGCCGCCATCGGCGTCGCGATAGCGAACGGTGATCTTTCGGTCGATCAGCGGATGCCATCGCTTGCCAGCAAGGTAGAACCGGCGCCCACCGCGCAGTTCGATCCGTTCGGCAAATTCGTCGACATTGTCGGCGCCGCTGGTCGTGTGCATCCACCCGAGATGTTCGTTGAACCCCTGGTAGATGAAGAACTGGCCCCATGTGGAAGCGCCATAGGCGTGTAGTCCCTGCCCGCTTTCCATCGCCAGTTCTGACCGGAAGAAGAGCGATGTGTGGGGGTTGATCAGCAGCATGGGATGGCCGCTGATCGACTTCTGGCCGCCGATGGCGATACCATTCGACCCGCGCGGCTCGCCATCGCGCAAGCGGTCCATGGCAAGAGGCGCGACAGCAGCGCCGTTGCCATAAAAGGCAGCAAGGCGCTTCAACGATGCCTTCTCGATATCTCCGCCAATAGATCCTTCCGTGAAGGACAACGCCATCCACGGTTCGAAATGCGTCAGGACGCGCGGACGCTCCTCGGGGTGGGTGGCGAGATAGTGATTGAGCCCGGCAGCCCATGCTTGCATCAAAGTGCGCAGCCAGGCGGGCGATCTTGCGTAATCCCGCTTGAGCGCGGCATCATCGATCCAGAGGCGCTGTCGCAGATCCTGCCAGACCGCATCTTCGCCTTCCGCCTCGGCCAGCCGACCCAGAGCCGTGAGCAGGTTCTGCTCGATGCGCGGAAAATCGTCTTCCGCTTGCGCATACATCGCGCCGAATACGGCGTCTGCATCCGTGGCGCCCTTTACATGAGCAATGCCCCAGTCATCACGAGAGATGGTCACCTGCCGCACGGATGAACCGGATGCGTTCATTGGCACCTTGGCACCAACGCTAGTGGCTGGTCCCGATAACGCCAGGATAGACAGCAAGGCGAGAGCGATTGATTCCTTCCTCATGGAGATCAGTGGAACCGTTCCTTTCGCGACTGGCAATGCTTAATCGCGCGAAATCCCCCCGGCGCGACCAATGCACTACGTAAAATGGCCCATGGCGCGACGTACGCGAGCGCCTAGGCTGGCTGGGCATTCTGGTGGGGCTGATCCTGCCCGGATTTGTACTTCCTGCGAAGACTCAGGTCGCCGAGGTTAACGCCCGGCGACCTTTTTTCATCGGTATCCGCACCTTTGCTATGGCCGGTGTGGCAAGCCCGCCATCGGCGCTAATCCGCGGTGATACCGTGTGCGGCAAAGAACTCGATAACGGGCGTCAGTTGGCCTGCGCAATCGCGCCATCTGCCAATATCGTTCTCGATCGTTGGCAAGGTACAGCCAGGGTGCCAATCCAGTCCGCAGTGCGCGAGCATCCGCCGGGTTTCGGTCTCGGGGTCAGCAGTGAGCCATTCATAAGTGACTTCGTGGATGCGGCCGGGAAAACGCTGGCGCCAGAAGCCCATCAGCCTCTGGAACAGCAGGACCAGTCGAGCGGCCTCCTGCGTGGATGTGCCCCAGCAATCGAACGGCGCGACAAGCCTTTGTCCGTAGAGATTCCAGGCGCTATCCATGGCCCCGCGCCTGACGCAAAGCACGCGGGCGTGCGGCAAGGCCTGAAGGATGAAGCCGACATAGAGAAAGTTGAGGGCGTGCTCTTCGACGACGTGCAAGCCATCGCCTTTGCCACCACGATAGGCCGCTTGGACATAGGCTCGCCCGATCCTGTCAGCCGACACCCCGACGATCCTGCGGATGGCATCTGCATCGATCATCGCCTTGCCGGTCACCTTGCATAGCACATCGGCGAAAGTGCCGTTTTCAGCAGGCAATGCTACCGCGGGATGGCGCGAGAGGATGGAAGCTACGACGCGCGTTCCGGTCTCCGGCAAACCGATGACAAAGATCGGACTGCAGCCGGTCTTGCCTTGGCCTTTCAGTGGCAATCGTGCGGTGAAAGCACTTCGGATCGTCGCAAAGATCTCCTCGTCAAGATCGGAGCGCGGGATCGAGGGCATAAGATGTCCGGCGCCGATCTTGAACGAGCTTTCGCAACGGGAAACTGGGGTATCGGCGCTGCCGCAGCCTTCCACAGCCCCTTCTGAGTAGGGAGCGCTTATGCTGTCCCGCCGCCGATCACCGGTGGCAATGTTATCCTGTGTTTGCAAAGCCTGCGCCCACGACTTGCGCGACAGCCCCCTGCTGCCGACAGCAAGTCTATACCGGAAGGCCCATTCCCCCGTACGCACAATGGCGCAGGGACCTCAAGGGATAGCTGGAGTGGAACCATGATGGTGACCTAGATGTTCTGCACTGAGGACGGGCGAAGGGAGTAGCGAGATGCCTGCCAAGTCTGCAGCCCAGCAAAAAGCCGCCGGTGCCGCATTGTCGGCAAAGCGCGGCGATACGCCGAAAAGCAAGCTGAAAGGCGCGTCGAAGGAGATGGAGGCTTCGATGACCGAAAAGGAGCTTGAGGAGTTCGCCTCCACAAAACGCAAGGGCAAGCCCGAACACGTCAAGAACGACTGACCATGGAAAAATACTTCACCACCGTTGCCAACAGCATCTCGGCCTGGGCGGGCAAGTCGATTAGCTTCGTCCTCGCTCTGGCAGTGATCATCGCATGGGCGGTCAGCGGTCCCGTCTTCGCCTGGAGCGATACGTGGCAGTTGGTCATCAACACCGGCACGACGATCGTCACCTTTCTGATGGTATTCCTCATCCAGAACAGTCAGAACCGCGATGCAGCGGCCATGCAGGCCAAGCTCGACGAGCTGATCCGCGCGGTCGAGAATGCGCGCGAGGGCTTTGTCGGGATCGAACATCTGACGGACGACGAAATCTGCCGTCTGCGCGCCGCGCTTGAGCGCGAAGTGGGTGCGCCAGATAATGAGTTCACCCGCGCTGACGAAACGGTGGAGCGGCTGCTCGATCGCACCTGACCGGAGGACCAATGCCAGAATCGAAGCATAGGGCAGAGACCGACAGCATTGGGACGGTC
Source organism: Novosphingobium sp. B1 (assembly GCF_900176395.1). Classification (GTDB taxonomy): domain Bacteria; phylum Pseudomonadota; class Alphaproteobacteria; order Sphingomonadales; family Sphingomonadaceae; genus Novosphingobium. The sequence continues at coordinate 599,730 of NZ_FWXL01000001.1, forward strand.
TTCGTGCCCGATGACGCCTATTGGGGCGCGCAGACGCAACGCAGTATCGAGAACTTCCCCTTCGGCGGTGACGAAAGGATGCCCGCCGGCATCATCCATGCCTTGGGGCTGATCAAGCAGGCAGCCGCGCGGGTTAACCGCGCGCACGGACTGGACCATCACCTGGCAGACGCAATCGAGGCTGCCGCCGGTGAGGTCGCGGCAGGTGCACTCGACACGCAATTCCCGCTGGTCATCTGGCAGACCGGCAGCGGCACCCAATCGAACATGAATGCCAACGAGGTGATTGCCGGACGGGCCAACGAAATGTTGACTGGACAACGCGGCGGCAAGACGCCGGTCCATCCCAATGACCATGTCAACATGGGCCAGTCCTCGAACGACACCTTCCCTACGGCGCTGCACATTGCCGCCGTCACCGCGCTCAACGATGCCCTGATCCCGGCGCTCGACAAGCTTTCTGGTGCACTGTCCGGTTGCGCGATCGCGTGGAAAAGTGTGGTCAAGATTGGCCGCACGCACTTGCAGGATGCCACCCCGCTGACCCTTGGCCAGGAATTCTCGGGCTATGCGCTGCAACTTCGCAACGCCTACGATCATCTGCGCCAAGCCGAGCAACACCTCCTGCGCCTTGCACAAGGCGGAACGGCGGTTGGCACGGGGATCAATGCGCCGCCCGGCTTTGCCGAGGACATGGCGGGCCAGATCGCAACCTTGACCGGCTTGCCATTCGTCACCGCGCCAAACAAGTTCGAAGCGTTGGCATCGAACGACGCGCTCGTGCAATTCTCCGGCACGCTTGGAACGCTTGCCGTGGCGCTCACCAAGATTGCCAATGACATCCGCCTGCTCGGATCAGGACCGCGTTCGGGCCTTGGCGAACTGGATCTGCCGGCGAACGAACCCGGCAGTTCAATCATGCCGGGCAAGGTAAACCCCACACAGGTCGAGATGCTGACGATGGTTTGCGCGCAGGTCATCGGAAACCATCAGGCCGTGACGATCGGCGGGATGCAGGGACATCTGGAGCTCAATGTCTTCAAGCCCATGATCGGCGCGGCGGTCCTTCGCTCGATCCACTTGCTCGCGGTGGGCATGGAAAGCTTTGCCAAGCGCTGCGTCGAAGGCATCGAACCGAACCACAGGCGCATTGCAGAACTCGTCGAACGCTCGCTGATGCTGGTAACGGCTCTCGCGCCCGAAATCGGCTACGACAATGCCGCGAAGATCGCCAAGCATGCCCACGAGTATGATCTCAGCCTGCGGGAGGCCGCGCTGGATCTGGGTCTGGTCGACGAAGCCACCTTCGATCGTCTGATCCGCCCTGAGCGAATGGTCTGATCGGCGCGTACGGCAACGGTCAGATGTCGGGGAGCGATTGTTCCGCCACGCCCCACCCTTTCAGCAACTTGCCCTGGCTGCGCTTGAGTAGCGCCTCGCCGTCGGCAATCTTGAAGGGATGGGCGTTTTCAAATGTATCGAGCTCGTCCCAGTCGATCGGCGCCGCCACCGGCGCATTTGCTCGAGCGCGAACGGAATAGGGCATGACTGCAGTGCTGCCGCGCTGGTTGCGCAGCCAGTCGATAAAGATCCGCCCCTTGCGCTTGGCCTTGCTCATGTTCGCAACATAGCGCTCGGGGTCGGCCAGGCCGAGCGCCTTGGCGAAGCGTTCGGCAAAGCTGACGTGGGCCTCCCACGTGTGATCGCGCCGCAACGGCACCACGATGTGGACGCCCTTCCCGCCTGACAACATCGCAAAGCTGACAAGGCCAAGATCGGAAAGCCGGGCGCGAATATCCTTGGCAGCGCGTTTCACGTCGCCAAAATCCAGCCCTTCATCTGGGTCCAGATCGATCACCATCCGGTCTGGCGCCTCGACATCGTCGGCCTTGGCGCACCAACCATGGAATTCTATCGTCCCCATCTGGACGCAAGCGAGGATACCCGCCGCGTCGTTTACGTACAGATAGTCTTCGGCATTGCCGTCCTTTTCGCGGATCGGCACGTGGTGCACGTGATCGCCGAACGAGCCGCTGTCGTGCTTCTGGAAAAAGCAGTGCTTCGATCGGCCCTGCGGGCAGCGGACCAGACTGGTGGGGCGATTGGCAAGGAAAGGAAGCATCGCCGGTGCCAGCAGAGTATAATAATCAGCAAGATCCCCCTTGGTCTGCCCGCTTTCAGGAAAGATCACCCGGCTGCGGTTGCTGATGGCAACGTCTGCTACCGGTTGCGCGAGATGGACCGGCTTTTCCGGGGTCACGTCTTTCGCTTTCTTGTCCTCGCGCAGACCCACGAAACTTGCGTGGCGCACCCTGCCCTCCCCCGTGAACTCGGCAAAGGCGACTTCTGCGACAAGCTCGGGCTTGAGCCATTGCGCACCGCGCGCCTCGACCTTGGGCACTTCCAGCGGACGGTCATCAATCTTGAGCGGATCAAACTGCAGCGCGAGGCTTTCCAGCAGTTCCTCGTTGAAGCCTGTGCCAACCTTGCCCTTGTAGACAAGTTCGCCCACCTCGCGCTGTGCCAGAAGCAGTGACGCGAAAGGACGCTTTCGCGCTGTCGAGCGGGTCATTCCGACGATCACGAACTCCTGGCGCAAGATACATTTGATCTTCAGCCAGTTCTGCGTCCGCTTTGCGAGGTAGGGAGCGTCTGCGCGCTTGGCGATGATACCTTCCTGGCCCGCCTTGCACATTGCGGCGAACAGCTTCTCACCCCCGCCAATGATGTGATCGGCCACGTGAATAGGCGGCTTGGCCTCGGCCAGCAGGCCGGAAAGGCGCTGCTTGCGCTCCACATTCGGGAGCGGCTTCATATCCTCTCCATCCAGAGCCAGAAGATCAAAGGCGTGGAAGGAAAGCGCGTCGCCCTCGCCCTGTGCGCCATGCCCCCGCTTCAGGACGCTCTGCAGCAGGGAGAAACTTGGATTTCCCTCGGCATCTGCGGCCATGATTTCGCCGTCGATCAGACAAGACGGGAGATCCATGCCCGCAATGCTGCGCACAAGCGGACCGAACTTTTCCGTCCAATCAAGACCGCTGCGCGTAAAGACCCGGACCGTTTCGCCCCTTGCGGCGATCAGGGCCCGATAGCCGTCGAACTTTATCTCGTGTATCCATTGCCGCCCCTCGGGGACGGCATCCACGAGGGTCGCCAACTGCAGCGGCTCAAAGTCCGGCAGGGCGGCGCTGGACTTCTTGCGCTTCGATGCAGGCTTGGCCTTCTTGCCTGCCACTTTCACATTGTGGCTGCGCGCTGCCTTCATCTCGGCGGCAAAGTGGCTGCCTTTCTTCCCGCTGAGCGAGTAGCGGGCCTCTTTGTCCGAAGCGATTTCAGCCATGGTACGGCCAGTAAGGACGCTGGTAAGGGAGCGTTCGACCAGAACATCGCCTTGCGCCGCATGGGCATCGCCGATCTTTCGCAGCAGCCAGTTGTCGCGCTTCTCGTTGCCCCGGCGCTTCAGCTTTATCAGCAACCATTCGCCCTTCATCCGTTCGCCCAGGAGCCGGAAGTGCAAATGGCCATCGGCGAGGTCGTTCGCACTCTTGCCCTCGACCGGCTCCCAGGTTCCGCGATCCCAAAGCATCACCGTTCCGCCGCCATATTCGCCTGCCGGGATCGTGCCTTCGAAATCGGCGTAGTTCAGCGGGTGGTCTTCGGTTTGTACGGCAAGTCGCTTGTCATCGGGATCAGGGCTGGGACCTCGGGTCACCGCCCAACTCTTGAGCACACCTTCCACCTCAATGCGGAAATCCCAATGAAGCCGCGTTGCATCGTGCTTCTGGACGACGAACAGATTCCCGCCTTTGCTCGAAGCGCGCTTGCCCGCCGGTTCGCGTGTGCGGCCAAAGTCACGCTTTGCGCTGTACGCCTGAAGCGGATCGCGCGCCGCCATGATTCAGGCCCGCTTCCGCCGAGGAGCGGCAGCCCGCTTTTTCGGACGCTCCTCGTCTTCATCTCCGTCCGCATCCTTGCCCAGCGATTGCTTGAGCGCTGCCATAAGATCGATGACGTTGCCGCCCTTTTTCGCATCGCCGGCCTCGGCGTCCTCGATGATCCGCTCACCCTTGGCCTTGACCTTCTTCTCGATGAGCGAATGCAGCGCGTCCACATAACGGTCGTGGAACTTGTCGGCGGCAAACTTGTCCGTCTTCTTCTCGATCAGGCTCGCGGCAAGATCGAGCAGTTCAGGATCGGCGTCGCGCGCGGGGATGTCGCGAAACCAGGTCTGCGCCCGCTGCACTTCATCCGCATAACGCAGCACTTCCATGATGAGCCCCTTGCCGCAGGGCTTGAGCGAGACAAGTTGCTCGCGCCCGCGCACCGAAAGCTGCCCAAGGCCGACCGTGCGCGTCTTGCGCAGAGCCTCGCGCAGCACGATGTAGGCGTCTTCCGCCAGATCGTCTGCCGGCACGACGAAGTAGGGCTTTTCGTAGTAGAGGACGTCAATTTCGTCAGCCGACACGAACTGCACCAGTTCGAGGGTCTTGCGACTTTCAATGCGGACGGACTCGATCTCCTCGTCGTCCAGCAGCACATAGTTGCCTTTGGACACCTCGTAGCCCTTGACGATTTCTTCATGATCGACCGGCCCCACTCCGGGCACGATCTTTTCGTAGCGGATGCGCTTGCCGCTCGGCTCGTGAATCTGGTGAAAGCTTATCGCCGCGCCGCTGCGAGTAGCCGGATAGACCTCGACCGGGATCGATACGAGCGCCAGTCGCAATTGTCCCTGCCAGTATGCGCGGGCTGCCATCTGCAAGTCCTTTTCGCCAGCCGCCGCGCAGTTCGCGTGCGAACAAGACTTCAAGCCGGAGGTGTGCAGTCGGTTCCCGAAAGCTGCGCCGTGATGGATTTAGCCGTTTTCGCTTCTCATGGTGTTCGTGCTTAGTGCGAACCCGTAGATAAAAACGCCAAAATGGCCGCTTCCTAATGGCTGGCTGAAAAGCGTTAACCAGAAGACGCAACTTCGCCTTGGTAGGGGTGGGGGCATGATCTGCACAAGTTAACGGAAGGTCAGATCATAAATCACCTGCAAAAGAGCGCAATCGCTCTCGCCCTCTCGGGACAATCTTCAAACTTCGGCAACTGGCAGTCGTAATTGGTTAACTTGGACTTAACCTTACGCTTGGCAGCCGGGGAACGTGCACTCGGGATGGGTGCAATTCGGGGTGAAATGGGGCCAATTGCATCGATATTGGATTATTAACAGTTTTGGTTAAACTGTCGAAACTTAGTAGTTGATCTTATGGGAAATTAACTACAATTAACCATCGTGAGCCGCATGACTCCGGCATTTCGAAAACCGTTCATAAAGCGGATTACATTCGTTTCAGACATCGGATCTTGCCGCGCAATTGCCGTTTGTTATCAAGCATAGTTAACGCCCGAAACTGTCATGAAGACGCGACGCTGCCAGCCGGAAGCGGCGAAGCGACCACGAATCGCCACGCTTCTTTCCCCGAGTCGCTGACTGTCGCGGACCCTATTCGCCGTCTAACCATCGGGGCGCATCGCCCCAATTACGGCCGGTGCATGCGGCGGGTAGGATAGCCGCGCATCGTCTTTATGCGCCTCAAGGAAAAGCTCGACCGCATCGATGACACTCCCGGCAGCCGGGCAAGGCAGTCGCGGTGGATCTGGTCGTATTCGCCAAGATCATGCGCTGCTATGCGCAAGAGGTAATCGGCGGCGCCTGACATCAGATGGCATTCAAGGATTTCTTCGAAATCCCCGACCGTCCGCTCGAACCGATCCATCGCTTCGCGGCTCTGGCTTGTCAGCGTGATCTCGACGAAGACCTCCACGGTCAGGCCCAGACCTGCAGGCTCCAGCCGCGCTCCATACCCGGCGATCACACCAGCCTGCTCGAGCGCCTTGATCCTGCGGTGGCAGGCCGACGACGACAGGGCCACCCGCTCCGCAAGCTCGGCAATCGAAAGCGACGAGTCATCCTGCAGCACTTCCAGCAGGGCGAGATCCGCACGATCCATGAAGAATTCTCCCACATACACCGCATTTTTCGGCAGGATTCACCATAACCGCTCATCGCAAAGGGCGAAATAGGCAAGAACTGCCGCTGAGGAGCCTATAATCTTCGCGCGTTGGGTAGAGTCACCAAGGGAAGCTCGAAATGCGCGTCGGCACGGTCAAGGAAATCAAGAACCACGAATATCGCGTCGGTCTCACGCCCGAAAGCGTCGGCGAACTGATCGCACATGGTCATGAAGTCTGGGTCGAAACCGGTGCAGGCAGCGGCATCGGCGCAGGTGACAGCGATTATGAAGCCGCCGGCGCCTCCATCAAGCCCGACGCGCGCACCGTGTTCGATGGCTGTGAAATGATCGTCAAGGTCAAGGAGCCACAAGCGGTCGAGCGCGCGATGTTGCGGCGTGGCCAGATCCTTTACACCTATCTGCACCTTGCGCCCGATCCCAACCAGACTGCTGACCTCGTCAAGTCGGGCGTCACGGCAATCGCCTATGAGACCGTGACCGGACCCGGCAACGCGCTGCCCCTGCTCAAGCCGATGAGCCAGGTTGCCGGTCGCATGGCCATCCAGGCTGGCGCAACTGCGCTGGAAAAGGCGCACAGTGGACGCGGTGTTCTGCTCGGTGGCGTACCGGGCGTTCTTCCGGGTAAGGTCGTCGTGATCGGCGGCGGCGTCGTCGGCTTCAATGCGGCCCAGATGGCCGTAGGTCTTGGCGCCGATGTCACGATACTCGACCGCGATCCCGAAGTGCTTGAACGGCTCGACAACCATTTCGAGGGCCGCGCTCGCACCCTGTTCTCGGGCAAGGCGGCACTCGCCGCACTTGTTGCCGAGGCCGACCTGGTGATCGGCGCCGTGCTCATCCCAGGTGCCGCAGCCCCCAAGCTGGTGACGCGAGACATGCTGGCGACGATAAAGCCCGGGGCCGTGCTGGTCGACGTGGCGATCGACCAGGGAGGCTGCTTCGAAACGTCCAAGGCAACCACCCATGCCGATCCGACCTATGTCGTCGATGGCGTCGTTCATTACTGCGTTGCCAACATGCCCGGCGCTGTCGCCCGCACCAGTACTTATGCCTTGAACAACGTCACCCTGCCCCACGCCTTGCGCATCGCCAACGAAGGCTGGGTCGAGGCCCTGAAGGCAGACCCGCATCTTGCTGCTGGCCTCAATGTGCATGACGGCAAGGTGACCTATGAAGCCGTGGCACGTGAACTGGGATATGAGTTCACGCCTATCGAGAACGTTCTGGCCTAAGGGCCAGATGCCGCGCGACGCCTGGGATAACTGCGTTGCGCGGCACACCGCCGGACGGTTCGCAGTATCGGGCCTCGCACCTTCTTCGCCGCGCCTGATTTGTATCCCAAGACGGGTTCTGCAGTGAAACGATAAGCCGACTGGCCCGTTGCAGCGCCATGGCCGGACACCACGCAGAGCATACCGATCGTTCGTCATCAGGGCAGACAGTAAGGCAACGGCTGAGGGCGGCCTGGCAGAACCCGGTCTTCGCAGATCTGCGGCAACGTCTGAACGATCTCGATTTCAGCTTGCAGGCCGCCGGGATCGCCTTCTTCACCTTTCTTTCCATCGTGCCGCTTATCGGTAGCCTCGCATTGGCTTACGGACTGTTCAGCGAGCCTGTCGTGCTCGAACGACGCCTCGACGAGATCAAGCGTCTTTTTCCGAGAGAGACCGCAGTGCTGCTGCAGGAGCCGATCCGCCTCGCTCTCGACAGTGCGCGATCTCGGCAGGGATTGGCGCTGCTGGTCGGCCTAGGGGTAACGCTGTTTGCGGCAAGGGGCGCAGCATCGTCGATCATCACCGCTCTCAACAACGCCTACAACCGCGAGGAAACTCGCTCGTTCGTCCGGCTGCAATTGACCGCAATCGCGCTGACGGCCGCGATCATCGCCACGTTGGCGACGACGTTTGCCATCGCCTCGCTCATCTCGTCCCTTGGCACCAGCCTGCTTCCCGCCTCGCGGGTGACGGAAGCCCTGATCACCACGCTTTCCGTCGTTACTCTGACAGCGATCAGCGCCGCAGTCGTCGCCAGCATGTTCAGGTGGGTTCCAGACCATTCCGAAGCGAAGTGGAAATGGATCACACCAGGCAGCGTGACGACCGCGGTTGCCTGGTTCCTGCTGTCCTCGGGCTTTTCCTGGTATGCCGACAACTTCGGTCGCTTTGGCACCGTCTACGGATCGCTCGGTGCAATCATCGCCTTGCTGACTTGGCTCTATTTCTCAGCGATGGTCCTGTTTGTCGGTGCCTGCCTCAACCGCAGTCTCGAGGCCGTCGCGGTGGCGGGCGAAAAGGACTGCGCATTGCACCCCACACAACCATCAACGCCATCGGCAGGCTGAACGCCAAAACCCTGCCTCCCCATCGGGAGGTCTCATTCACGGTTGTCTGGATGGGTATTGGCGGAGAGGGTGGGATTCGAATTCAAGGCTTCAAACCTTGCATTTAGCGCTTTGGACATCGGATACGCCGCGTTTGTGCCCCCAGCACTGCCCCCAAAAGAAGTGGATGCATCTGAAAAATTTTTGAACGAAGTTCTTTAACATGGGAGAGGCCGACCGACGGTAGCGGGCACTATCCATAAAGGCCATAATACCATGTCTCTTGAAATCGGTGGTATGCGGACTTTTGTGGAAGCGTGCGGATGGTAGCGGAGGAGGGACCGGAAAATTCTATCCAAGGTTTTGTAAAAAAAGGCCATTTTTAGAAGCGTCGGGCAGAAATACCCCCACCAGTACCCCCGCCGTGCTTCCGTTTCGACGAATAGTCTCAAAGATGCGGCGAAGCGAAATTCGACCGCCAATCAATTGTCATCGAATCTCAATCGCGAAGCGACTTTCGAGGCTTCGTGGTCGGTGGGGATCAGCCAGTTCTGCGTCGATGTGACTATGTCCGACCTTCAGTGGGATCGGCCCAAGGCCGGTTCGGTCTTCGCCTATCTGGGCGGCATCCGAATTGCGCCATCGAGCCTGATGACCTCTCCATTTAGCATCGGATTGAAAATTATCGCCTCAACCATTTGGGCAAACTCTGCGGGGCGGCCAAGTCGGCTCGGATGAGGAACTTGTTGGCCGAGTGCGTCCTGAACCTGTTTTGGAAAACTTTCGACCATTGGTGTCAGAAAGACCCCTGGTGCGATAGCGGCCACTCTGATGAGATGCTGAGAAAGGTCGCGCGCAACCGGCAACGTCAATCCAACTACGCCGGCCTTGGATGAGGCGTAAGCAGCTTGCCCGATCTGTCCGTCAAACGCTGCTACGCTCGCCGTATTGATGATGACGCCCCTCTCTTCTCCCAGTGACGGCTGAGCAGCAAGCCGAGCTGCAAACTGCGAAAGAACGTTGAAAGTTCCTATGAGGTTTACCTCGACCGTAGCGCGGTAGGTATCGAGGGAATGAGCGATATTCTCTCGCCCAACCGTTTTCATGCCCGGAGCTATGCCCGCACAATTCACCAATATTCTTGCAGGTCCGTGGGCGGCTTCGCTACCGTCCAAACCCGCTGTGACACTCGCCGGATCGGTGACATCAACCTTTTGAAAGACAGCTCCGATTGCGTGGGCTGTGGAACGTCCTTCAGGCTCATTCACATCGAAAATTGAGACCCTTGCCCCTTTCGATGATAGCAACTGAGCAGTAGCCAAACCTAAGCCAGAGGCTCCCCCGGTGACAACAGCCGGTATGTTTTCGAGTTCCACGTTCTGTACTCGACACTCTTCAGGATATGCAGATCAGTCTATGGGTCCAGCTATCCCATGGGGATTTCGATCGGAACAACGCGCAATTCCGCCGGAACGTTTTCCGATCCGATCACTTCGTCAATCGTCTGCTCGTGATGATAGATGAAATGTTCGGCCCAACACACCGGGATCCCGTCGATACCGCCATTGGCCAGCGCCTGATGCATACCGGCGAGCGCTTCGAGATCTTCGCCGATGAAACTGCGGAAGAATGTAAGCGTACTTTCGTCGAGCTGGGGATCGTCCTTGCCGCTGCCAGTCTTGACGAAGGAAACCTCCACCTTGGTGCGACCCGGATCGATCGGCCAGACCATGACGATCGGAAACAGATATTCGGCAATCGGGAAGGTTGCATTCGGGAAGAGATTATAGCTGCGCTGCGCAAGCTTGGAAATTTCCGCAAGCTTGGCTTCCTGCTCTTCCGCCGTGTCGTTCTCCGACTTGAAGAAGGCCGCCCCCATGCCGCGGGTCAGTTCGCCTCTTGATTTGATGGCGATGGCGGTGTGGCCGTTCTTGACCGCCTGCAGAGCGGAAGTCTTAGCGTCGATAACCTTGTCGATCGTGTTCTCGTGAACATATTTCGCGTGATAATTCTCTGCGAAATTGTCCTGTACGCATTTCCAGTTGCAATCGACCTCAAAGCTGAAGCGATCGAATAGAGTCAGGTCATCCAGCGGAACATCTGCCCACAGCGCTGGAATACCGGTCAAGTATTCCATTAGCGGCTCGGCATCGAGATCGAAGTTCACGAAGACGAGGTTGCCGAAAGTTTCGCAACGCAGATCCTTCAGGCTTCGCTTCTCTTTTTTCAGATCGGAATAGTAATGCTCATCCGGCACGAACTGCAAATCACCCTGCAAATCGTAGGTCCAACAATGGTAGAGACACCGCATGTTGGGGGCGATGCCCGCCTCGTCCTTCATCAGCTTGGAACCGCGATGCTGGCAGACATTGTGGAATGCGCGCAGTTCGCCGTCCTTGCCGCGGATGACCACGACCGGACTGTCATTCAACGTGTAGGTTCGATAGCTGCCCTTTTCAGCGAATTCGTTCGCCAGCCCAACGAAGAGCCACGTTTTCGACCAGAGATGGGCCTTCTCGAGGTCGTAGAATTCCTGGCTCGTATATCGTGCAGCGGGAATGTCAGGCATTGCGGGAAAGGCCTCGGGATACCTCTTGGCCTTCATGTTCTCCGTGACGACTTGCCACATGGATTGAATGCGCTCGGGCGTCTCGATGGTCATGATCACTTTCCCTAGTTTATGGTCTGGACACAGCTTTGCATCCGGATGCCCTCTTTCGCCATCCCCCTAGGGGGGGACCGCGCCGCGTCCCGTTTCGAAGGGACAGTGATGCAAGATAAACCAGACTAGGGTCCTTCGTCCGACGAATTACAGGGGACCGAATTTGCCTCATATCTTGACGAACTCCGCAGACGCGCTGGACGGCTTGCTGTTCGATGGGATGACCATCGTAGCGGGAGGGTTTGGCCTTTGCGGGATCCCTGAAAACCTCATCGAAGCGCTTCGCCACAGCAATGTGCGCGATTTGACGGTCATTTCGAACAATGCCGGTGTCGATGAATTCGGACTTGGTCTGCTGCTTCAGACGCGCCAGATACGTAAAATGATCAGCTCTTACGTCGGCGAAAACAAGGAGTTTGCGCGGCAGTATCTAGCTGGGGAGCTCGAGCTGGAATTCAATCCGCAGGGCACACTTGCCGAACGCATTCGCGCCGGAGGCGCCGGCATCCCAGCCTTTTATACCAAGACCGGCGTTGGGACCTCAGTAGCGGATGGCAAGGAAGAGCGTGTCTTCAATGGCGAGCGATACCTGATGGAAACCGGGCTTTTCGCGGACTTGGCGCTGGTGAAGGCATGGAAGGCCGACAGAAAAGGCAACCTTTTGTTTCGCAAGACAGCGCGCAATTTCAATCCGATTGCCGCGACTGCGGCAAAAATCACTGTGGTAGAGGTTGAGGAACTGGTCGAGGTTGGCACGATCGACCCGGATCAGGTTCACACGCCCGGTATTTACGTCGACCGGATTCTTACGGGCCAATCGTTCGAAAAACCGATCGAGCAGCGCACGGTCAGGGCGGGAGTATAAGCATGGGCTGGACAAGAGAACAAATGGCCGAACGTGCGGCGCGTGAGCTGAGTGATGGTGACTATGTCAACCTCGGCATCGGCGTTCCCACGCTGGTACCAAATTTCATTGATCCGGCGATCGAGGTGACATTTCAGTCGGAGAACGGCATGCTCGGTGTCGGCCCCTACCCCACCGAGGAGGAGGTCGACGCTGACCTTATCAATGCTGGAAAGCAGACTGTTACCGCCCTGCCCGGCGCGTCCTTCATGAATTCGGCTGAAAGTTTCGCCCTTATTCGTGGTGGTCACGTCGATCTGTCGATCCTTGGCGCCCTCGAAGTCGCTGAGAATGGCGACCTGGCAAACTGGAGCATTCCCGGCAAGATGGTCAAAGGCATGGGCGGCGCTATGGATCTCGTCGCCGGCGTCGACCGGATCATCGTCCTCATGGATCATCTTGCGAAGGACGGCACGGCAAAATTTCGCAAGACCTGCGAACTGCCGCTTACGGGCGCCGACGTGGTGGATATGCTCATCACCGACCTGGCCGTTTTTGAACGTAAGGGCCGCGGCTCGGAGATGTTCCACCTGCTCGAGCTTGCACCTGGAGTGGATCTGGAGGCCTTAAGGTCAAAGACGGAAGCCAGCTTCATCGCCTAGATTGTTTGCGGGTGTAGCCGGCGCGAAGGCACGAGTACCGATCGGTCATTACACTCGGTCATTGAGGCCGGACGATATGGCGATCACCAAGTGCCATCCCGTCAATCTTTCAGAGCCGACAAATGTGGCGGATCAGTCTTGCCCAATCCGGCTGGAATGATCGAGAGAAGACAGGCGACTCGTCATCCCGGCATCGACCGTAACCGCCTGGCCAGTCACATACGCACCTCCATCGCCGGCAAGGAACAGAGCAGCTGCTGCAAGATCGGCTGGATAGGAATTTCGTCCCAGCACGCTTGCCGCCGACAGATACGCCCGACCCTCGGGGGAATCCTCTGGTGCGAACCAGTCTCGGGTGATGCCGGTGACGGTATTTGCCGGACTGATGCAGTTGACCGTCACGCCGCTATCGCCGAGCTCGATGGCGAACCCCTTCATCAGTCCGGACACTGCATGCTTTGAGGCGACATAGGGACCCTGTAGTCGAAGACCGTACTCGGCGCAGACCGATGCATTCGTGATGATACGACCGCGCCGACCAGCCTGGCGCAGCAAGGGCACGAAGGCGCGCAAAATCCTGAAGACAGCATCGACGTTTACGGCGAACACCTTTCGCCAATTCTCGTCAGAACAATCTTCAAGCAGCGCAAGTTCGCCGGGAACGCCGGCGTTGTTGACCAGAATATCGAGACCTCCAAGATCATTGACGCAAGCCTCGACCAGAGCTGCCGGCGCATCGTCCGCGGACACGTCCACTCGGAGAAGGGTGACACCAGCCCGTCCATCGAAACCCTCAGCCAGCTTTTCCGCGTCCAGGTCCACAGCAAGCACCTCTGCGCCCTGATCGATGAAGCACTCTGCGATGCCTCGACCGATTCCATCGGCCGCGCCGGTCACCAGAGCTCTACGTCCTTGAAGCTGTTTCATCGTTCCACCTGCCAGACTCTATTGCCTGCATCAATTCATCCAGAGCCCGCCATCCACGTTGAGGGTCTGACCTGTCACGAATGCGCTCTGGTCGCTGGCAAGAAACAGCACGGCACGCGCGCAATCTTCCGCGGTACAGATACGGCCCATCGGAGTCATGGAGAGCTGCATCTCCTTTACCGTCGGTCCGTCGACAGGAAGCCTGCCCGCGTAATCGCGTTGGACCTGGTCCCACATCTCTGTTTCGACCGCGCCGGGGGCAATCGCATTCACCCGGATGCGGCTTGCCGCCAGTTCGCTTGCACAGCCTTGGGTCAGACTGATAACCGCAGCCTTGCTGGCGGAATAAGCAATAGACCCTGCCGTTGCACGACGACCTGCCGCAGAGGCGACATTGACAATTACTCCCCCCCTGCCTGCTGCCGTCATGGATTGCGCCACCGCTTGCGTCATGAACGCAGCGCCTTTCACATTGACGGCGAACAGCCTGTCCCACTCGGGTTCGGTAATCTCGGGTAGAAACTGCATGCGATAGATGCCGGCGCAGTTCACGAGGATATCGATCTTGCCTGCTTCCTCGCAAACGGAACCGACGACGCTGCCGACATCCTCGATGTTTGACACATCGAGAGCGCGGATATCCCATGCCGCGCCACGGTCAGTTCGAACATCGGCGAGACGGGCGCTGTCCAGATCTGTGGCGAACACGCGGGCACCTGCACGCTCAAGGCACACCGCGATCTCGGCCCCCACGCCACCGGCCGCGCCAGTGACCAGAGCAGTTTGCCCGCTCAAATCGCAAGGGGCAGAAAGGTCAGCCACTCATGCGCCTTGGCGGAGCGAGAAGTCTGCGGGTCGCTTCTCCACGAAAGCTGCGAGCCCTTCCCGCCCCTCCGGCCCGGTCGCCTGCGCTTTCACGCTTGCCGCTTCACGCTTCATCTGGCTCACCGGGTCAGCGCGATAGCTGTCGAGGAGCAGTCTGCGGGTCGCCGCATTTGCGCTAACCGGGCCGCGCGCCAGTGCGGCGGCGACTTTCACGGCTTCGGCCTGAAGATCAAGATCCTCGCCGTCGACAACCCGCGTGACGAGACCTAATGCTACTGCCTCTTCGGAGGAAAGCCTGCGGTTGGTAAGCGCCATTTCCTGCGCGAGCCGAAGACCCACCAGCCTCGGCAGAAGCCAGGTCGATCCGCCATCGGGCGAGAAGCCGATCCCTGTATAGGCCATCGAGAAATGCGCTTTCGGCCCGCAAAGCACGATGTCGCCGCACAGCGCCAGTCCCAGCCCGCCCCCGGCCACCGGCCCGTTCACGGCAGTGACGAGAGGTTTTTCCATTTCAAGCAGGGTCTGGACTGCGGCATGCAAAGACGTGGTGAGGGTTTCGATGACCTCGCCCACCTTTTCTGCGGCCTCCAACATGGCCGAAATATCGCCGCCCACGCAGAAGAAACGGCCGGAGCCCGTCAGGAGAACGCAGCGAACCGAAGCGTCTTCCGCGAATGACTGCACGGCATGCAGAAGCCCGTTGGCCAGTTCGATGCTGAGGGGATTGCCTTTGTCGGGCGCGGCGAGCGTGATCTTTCCCACCCCGTCTTCGATTGTCGTCACGATGGGCGGGGATGCAGTGTCACTCATGAATGGCTCGCCTTCCTATGCTGCGCGACTGTTCGCAATCGACGCATCGGCACCCTTGATGATGTCGGCTGCCTTTTCCCCAATCATGATAGCCGTCGCATTGGTGTTTGTGCTGGTGATGGCCGGCATGATCGAAGCATCGGCGATGCGAATGCCCGTGAAGCCTTTGACCATCAGGTCAGGACCGACCACTGCGCTATCATCGTCGCCCATGCGGCATGAACCAACTGCGTGATAGCCAGGTGCGACATGCTTGCGGATGAAGCTGGCCCATTCGTCGTCACTCGACGGGACCGGATTGGGATTTCGATCCGCGACGACGATCTCCTGCATGGCTTTCGTTTGATAAAGCCGGTCGACAAAGCGGCAGCCCGCGACAAGGGTTTTCATGTCTTCGGGGTCGCCGAAGAACTGATGTTCCACTCTCGGCTCGCCATTTTCCCCGAGAAGCACGCGCCCCCGACTTTTGGGATGACATACCGACGCATAGAGCGTCACGATCTTTTCCTTCGGCAACCCGCTGGAATCCCATGCCTCGGCGTTCGGGTCAGCATCGTATCCGAGTGGCATGAAATGCACCTGCACATCGGGTTCGTCCAGATCGGGATCGGTTCTAATTAACCCCATCGCCGGTACGGCCGGCGTAGACAGGGGCCCTGTACGGTTCAGCAGGTAGCGCAAAGTATAGCCGGCCACGTGCCAGGGCCGCATACGGCTGTTAAGCGAATGTCGGTTGATGAACTTGTTTTGCCCGACACCTGGATGCTCCTGCAGGTTCGCGCCGACACCGTCTCGATCGGCGATTACGTCAATCCCCAGATCCGACAGATGATCGGCAGGACCGATGCCCGAGCGCATCAGCAAACCGGGAGTGCCCATTGCTCCTGCAGAAAGGATCACTTCGCGGGAAGCCTTGGCCTTCATAGTCTGGCCGTCCTTTACGAACGAAATGCCCACGGCCCGGCGCCCGTCGAACAGGACCTTGCGAGCCTCTGCACCCGTCAGGACAGTCAGATTGGCGCGCCCTTTTGCTGGGCGGAGGTAGGCCTTTTCCGTGCTGCACCGCCACCCGTCCCGTTGAGAGCCGTGCGTGAGAAACACCCCGTCAAGATTACCGTCCTGATATTCGTCGAGTGTCGACATGCCGGCCAGGTTGCAGGCCTCAAGGAAGGTATGAGTAAGTGGATGGTATCCATCGCGCATCGGTGAGGTCGATTGAGGGCCGTTCGATCCATGCGCCTGGTTGGGCTCCCCAGCCCAGCCTTCCGATCTGAGGAAGTAGGGAAAGACGTCCGCAAATCCCCAGCCCTTCGCCCCTAGCTCCTCCCAACGGTCGTAATCGCGCCGGGTGCCACGGACATAAACCATTCCGTTGATGGCGCTGCCTCCACCCAGGCCCTTGCCTCCGGACCAGGCGAACTTGCGCCCCTCGATGGTCGGATCGGGAGACTGCGCATAGGTCCAGTCATATCGCTTGTTGCCGATCAACTGGACGACTCCTGCGGGGATCTGCACGATCAGGGAGCTGGTGTTCCCGCCCGCTTCGAGAAGCAGAACTCGCGTCCGACCATCCTCGCTCAGGCGGTTGGCAAGAACTGCCCCCGCACTTCCTCCGCCTACGATCACAAAGTCAGCCTGAAAAACGGCGTCCTGGCTCATGCCGAAAGCTCCTCGAATGTTTGTCCCGCTCCGGAAGGCATCAGGAAACTGCGGCCTGTGTCAGTCGATCTTCGCGCAATTGCTGTCGGCGTACCTTGCCCGCGTCGTCGCGCAGTCGCTGACGGGTGAATTCGAAACTTCGAGGGATTTTGTAGGTCACAATCCTCTCTCTCAGGAAAGCAACCAGCGTTTCACTATCGGGTTCGTCGAGCCCGTGTGCTTCGAGATCCTCGACCACCTGCACGATCGCATGTACCCGTGCGCCCAAGTCGGAATCGGGCAGGCCGATCACGACAGCTTCAGCTACAGCCGGGTGCGCCATGAGCGCCCCTTCGACTTCCGCGGGAAAGACATTGGCCCCGCCTGACACGATCATATCGGTGCGGCGATCGGCAATGTAGAGATAGCCCTCATCGTCCATCCATCCGAAGTCACCAATCGTTTCAAAGCCTCCGGCAATAGTCCTCCGCTCCGCCCCGATATAACTGTAAGTGGACCCGGCTCCGCTTGCAGGCAGCGCGAAAATCTCGCCGATCTCGCCCTGCGGCACTTCGGTACCCTCGTCGTCGACGATCTTTATTTCGCTGCCGACAGCTCGGCCTACGGACCCGCGATGCTCGAGCCATTCCGTTCCGTTGAGGATTGCCGTCACGATCCCTTCGGTGCCGCCATAGAGCTCCCAAATCGTTTCCGGGCCCAACCAGTCGATCCACTCCTGCTTGAGCTCGGCCGGCATCGGCGCGGCCCAGTGCCAGACGGTCTTGAGCGAGGTCACATCGTATTTCGACCTGACCGCTTCCGGAAGGCGCGAAATGCGCATCATCATTGTAGGAACGAAACTGGTCCAGGCTATCGCGTGTTCGTCGATGAGACGAAGCGCCTCTTCGGGATCGAAACGCTCCATACCGATGACAGGATGACCTTCGAACAAGGCCTGAAGGTTCGTTGTCATCGGCATGTTGTGATAGATTGGCCCTGTGGCAAGGATTGGTCCCTCGGCCGGGAATCGCAGGGGCGGCTTCTTCTCGTCATCGAAAGCGTTGGGACCAGGCGCTACGATAATCTTCGGGCGCCCGGTCGACCCTCCGGACGACATCGCCTTCCAATTGTCGGCGAGAACTGGCTCCAAAGGCGAAAGATCATCACAATCCATACCTAAGTCGGCGGCGAACGCTCCGAGCGAACTCTGCAGCTGAGGGTCGCTCGCTACAACCATGGCGGACTTGGCAACTTCGATGATCGCTCTTAGTTCGGATTCGGGCAAACGATACGAAACGACATGCGGTGTCGCGCCAATGCGCCAGAGTGCAAACAGCCACTCATAGATCTGCGATCCATTGGGCAAGGCCAGGGTCACCAGATCGCCGACACCCAATCCGCGGTTTCGCAGTGCATGCGCACGCCGAAGCGCACGATCTGCCAACTCGCCCCATGTAATAACATCGTCGCCATGCCGAATTGCCCAGGCGTCGCGGCCATGTCTTGCACCGCCGCGTGCCGGAATGTCTGCGAGCATTATTATCGCCACTCCCAAGTCCTCCAATCAATTCCCAAGGCAATCACGATGCGCCTTCCTCGCTGTCATCATTGCGCTTAAACTTCTCGCGAACCGCAGGCGGCAATCCGGTCGGATCGATCGGCAGACCGAAAACCTGTTCGTTATGTGAGTGGCTGAGTTGGTGCAGCGCAAAGCTGGTATTCATCGCAGACACACGTCCCTGCGCATCCTGCGCAGCGTTTGCCGCTTCCTTGAGAAGCTTGAGTGCAAAGGCCGGCTTGAGCGAAATCTTCCGTGCCAGATTGAGTGTAAATGCCTCTAGCTCGTCCAGCGGCACGACGTGGTTTACCATGCCCAGCCGATGCGCCTCGCAGGCGTCAAGGAAGTCGCTGGTGAACAGCATCTCCTTCGCTTTGCGAATACCTAATTCCCATGGATGCTGAAAGAATTCAGCTCCTGCGACGCCAATTGCGGCAGTGTTGTCGGCGAACATTGCGTCGTCCGCCGCGACGATCAAGTCGCAAGGCCAGATGAGCATCAAGCCGCCGGAAATGGCCTTCCCCTGAACTTGCGCGACGGTCACTTTCGGGATGTTGCGCCAACGCTCGGACAGTCCGAGAAACATCTCTTTCTCGATGCCCATTCTGCCTTCCGCCCCACTGCAGCCGAAACCGCACCAGGAACCAACCGGGTCCCATTGCTTCATCCCGGCCATGAACGCGTCCATGTCCAGGTCATGACCGGCCGAAAAATGCGGTCCCCGCGCCGCAAGGATAATCACCTTGATAGTATCGTCGCGCGCGCACAGATCGAACGCCTCGTTCAATTCATACAGCATCGTCGAGCTCTGCGCGTTGCGCGTATCCGGTCGGTTCAGAACGATCCTCGCGACAGCATCAGTCGGATGCTCGAGAAGGATCGTCTCAAAGGCTTTCTTGGCAGAGTTCGGCATAATGCATCCTTAGAAATGAGGGGCCGGCACGATGGAGAGGAGATGCGCCGGCCCCTTAGTCGACTCACGGATTGGCTTCGCGGCCTTCACCTGCATCTGCGCGGTCCTTGGGATAGAGGCGGCGCAAGGACTTGTAGTGATCGCTTCCTTCGTTGCTCTTATCCCAGACCATCCAGCCGCGATCGAGGTGCGCGAGCGCCTGCAGCGCCATGCCATACCCCACCCCGACCCGGTCGTTGAACAGCTGCTTCCAGCGATCGACAAAGCACTGGCGCGTGTAGCGCAGTGTCAGGTCGTCGTAAGTTGCCATTTGGTGCGCCAGCTCCATGGCGCGCGGCATCAGCTGGTCGGGTTCGAGCACTTCGTTGACTACGCCAAGCTGAAGAGCTTCCTGAGCATCGATGTGCTGCCCCGTCATAAGGAAGTATTTCGCGCGGTTGATGCCGATCAGCTCCTGCCAAAGAATATGAACGCCATCGCCGGGGACTTCACCTGCAGTAAAATGTCCTTCGTCGGCAAAACGGGCTGTTGTCGAAGCGAGATTGATATCTCCTAGGACCATCAACTCACCGTGGATCAGTGCCGGTCCATTGCAGGCACAGATGATCGGCGCCTCGATCTCGAACATCCGGCGGAACATCATCTTCTCGCCCCAAGACGGAACGTCGAAATCGCGCGGTGTCGTGATCGGGGCGCCCCATTCACCATGACGGTCGATGAAGACATCGCCAGTGCCTGTGAAGACGACAACGCGATTGCCGCGGTCATTGCCGATATCCGTGAAGGCAGGCGCCCATTCCTGGTGATGCTGCGCGCCGTACAGTACGGGACCATCATTGCTGTGCCAGCGCACAGTCAGTACCCCGTCATCAGTTCTGTCGAACTTCAGGGTCTCGTATTTATCGAAATATTCCGGGCGCGTTGCCATTGTAATCTCCGTTCGTGTTCAAAAAAGCTGGGTGCCAATCAGGCGATGACCATTCCCCCGTCCACCGACAGGATGGCGCCGGTGAGGTAGGATGCTTGCTCGGAGCAGGCCCAGACGACGGCCGAGGCAATCTCGTTCGATGCCCCCGCCCGCTTCATCGGGACCGAGCCCTGCACATATTCGTCGATACTGAAAAAACCCTCGTCGGCCTTCTTTTCCAGCATCGGAGTCCGGACGACGCCCGGACAGACGAGGTTCACCCGGATGCCTTGCTCGGCATGTTCAAGCGCAGTCACCTTTGTGAGGCCGACCAGCGCATGTTTGCTGGCGACATAGGCTGAAATATAGGGTGCGGCCCGTAGCGAAGAGACCGAGCCGGTGTTGACGATCGCGCCCCCGCCCGAATTCAGCATCGCCTGAATCTCATGCTTCATACACAGCCAGACGCCAGTCGTATTGACCGCAAATATCCGATCCCAGAGTTCACGTGTGCAATCGACCGTGCTGCCTGTGTCGGGAGAAATACCGGCATTGTTATGAGCGGCATCGAGTCGCCCATATTTCTCGACAACGGTTGCAATGGCATTCGCCACCGACGCTTCGTCGCTCACGTCGGTTTTCAGGACCAGAGCCTCGCCTCCGCCGTCCACGATGAGTTGGGCCGCCTCCTCCGCCATGATCGCATCATGGTCAAGAATTGCCACGCGAGCACCACACTCGGCAAAACCAAGTGCCGTAGCCCGCCCGATGCCGCTGCCGCCCCCCGTGACGAGAGCGACACGACCGGCAAAATCGATATTTTTCAATTACTCTCTCCCGCCCCGTGACTTTTTTCGGGATTACTTGCGCATGTGTTCCGGGAGACGGTCATCGGGGATCGGTGGCCGGTAATCACTCGACTGGCCATTGGTAATGCAAACACGCTGCAAGGTCCGGGTCTTGCCTGGAACTAGGCCGCCACGCGCGTGATGGAATGCCTGGTTCGACCAGATCACGAGGTCGCCATTGCGCCAACGATGCTCATAAATATTGTCATCATTGTAGAGATGCTCATGCAGTTCCCCGATGAGTTCCTCGCTCTCCGCCTCGCTGAGACCGACGATCAGGGCAGTGTTCTGCTGTGTGGCATAGAGCACTTCCCAACCCGTGATCGGATCGACATGGATGATGTCATGTTCGGCGCGTGGCGCGTCTTCGGGATAGCCCTCAATCCGCTGACGTCCGGTCAGACCTTCCTCGCTCGCAGAAAAAAGGTTAAGCCCCTTGAGATCACGCAGCCGGTCGCGCGTTTGCTGCGACAGCGATTCCAGTGCCAGCTTGCCGCTGGCGAACCGGGTCCAGGTCTCTTCATACGGCACTTCGATACCATGCAGCGAGATGCCAAGCAGCGGGACCGGAGTGTAGATGAAGTCGGAATGGAAAGAGACTTCGGAATCGCCCAGCAGCCCATCTTTCCGGGTGTTCGAAACGTAGCCGACGGTCGTGAAATCCTCGAGCAACGGGCCGAGGCGGGCCATCACGCGCTTCTGTTCGTCCTGGCTAAGCTCCTGCTCGCGAAAAACAAGGAACCCGTGTTCCTTGAACAAGTCAGCGACCTTCTCGTCGTTTGACGGATCGTTGAGATCAAGGTCGACTTCGACACCAAACGGCGTGATTGGGTCGACCTTTACCGATGAAGTTGTTGGCATCGTTCTACTCCTTGCGCGTTTTGTTCTCGACGGGTCGGACAGCCCTGCACCACGAGCGGTCTGGCCAAAGACTTGAAGGCTTCAATAAACATCGCGTTGATATCGCTTTGCACGGCGCATGGTATTGAGGATGTTCTCGGCACCGCCAGCGTCCAGCTGCTTGCTTCGTGCAAGTGCTTGGACAATGGCATCGTGAACATCGTTCGCCATTCCGGCGTCGCCGCAGATGTAAATGTGGGCACCCGCATCGATCCAGGCTACGATGTCGTCGGCGTGCTCCGCGATACGATGCTGCACGTAGACCTTCTCGCTTCCATCGCGCGAAAATGCCGTGTCCAGACGCGTCAGAATGCCATCCGAAAGATATCCTTCAAGTTCCTCACGATAGAGAAAGTCGAATTCCCGGTTCCGCTCACCAAACAGCAGCCAAGCCTTGCCGCGATTCGTCTCGCAGGATCGTTCCTGCAGGAACCCCCTGAAGGGTGCGATCCCGGTGCCGGGGCCGATCATGATAATCGGTGTCGTTGGTGCAGGCGGCCGAAAATGCTCGTTGGGTTGAATGTATACTTGAACCTGCGAGCCGACGGGTGCGCGCAGGACAAGCTGCCCTGTCGCGACGCCGCGCCGCGCTTCACCGTGCAGTTCGTACTCAACCGGCGCAACCGTGAGGTGGACCTCTCGGGCGGTAACCCGCTGGCTTGATGCGATCGAATAAAGCCTCGGCTGTAGCGGCCGGAGAAGCGAAATGAACTCTTCCGCGCTCAGCCCTGATATGGGGTACTGGCGGATGACGTCGATCACATGATTGGCATGCATGAAGGCGATCCGCGCCTTATCATCCGATTGCAGCGCTTCGAGCCCAGGTGAAGATGCAAGCTTTGACCACCCTTCGATGAAGCGCGGCGTCAACGCACAGATTTCATAGGATTCAGCCAGCGCACTGGCGACTGAAATCATTCGCCCGTTTGAAGGCACCTGTATTGCCGGATCGAAGGACAAGGCCTTCAAAAGAGCATCGACAACGCCATCATCATTATGCGCGATCAATCCAAGCGCGTCGCCCGGTGCATAGGCAGGAGGTTCGTCCACGAACTCAAGCGCGATATGCCGGGTGGCCTTGGTGGATCCCGGCGCTGTCAGTATCCGGTTTTCCGTCACGCACGCGGTAAGCGGTTCGTACCGCGGCGATCGCTCGACCGATCCTGCGATTTCCGCTTCTGCGACAGGCTTTGCAGCTTCCTCGCCGATGAGTTTGGCCAGGACAGAACCACGCCATTGCGCGGCTGTATCCTCGTAATCGACATCACAGTCGACGCGGTCCTGGATACGTACAGCACCTGCCGTAGCCAGCGCGCGGTCGAGCCGCTTGCCAGCCTCGCAGAACTGTTCGTAGGTGGAATCCCCGAGGGCGAGAACCGAATAGCGAATGCCCGACAGATCGGGGCAATCTTCGCTTTCGACCGCTTCGAAAAATTCCTCGGCTGTATAGGGTACTTCACCTTCGCCCGTAGTGCTTGTAACGAACAGCAGCACATCGAGTGTGTCGAGATCCTCTGGATCGAAATCGGCGACATCCTGACACGTGACTGTAAGGTCGGCGGCCTCGGCTTCGCGCGAGAGCGCACCTGCCACGTCCTCGCTCGCTCCGGTCTCAGTCGCGTAGAGGATGGTTACCAGTTTCGGTCGCTCGGTCGCAGTCACCGTCACAGCTTCCTCGACAAGGGTTTGTGCGCCTGCATCAGCAGACCAGACATCCCGCCCGTCAGCCACGATTGATCGATCGGCCGTCAGCATCGCGACCCCATCGATTCAAGCGCGAGAAAGGCGGGCCCGGAATTCATGCCGACGCTTCTTCCGATTCTTCGACGATAAGGAAAACGCTGTCACCTTCGACCTCGACCGGATAGGTCCGGACCGGAATCCAGGCCGGCACGCCGGTGACTTCGCCAGTGAGAAAGCTGAACCGGGAACTGTGCATGGGGCATTCCACGCTCTCGTCGCAAAGGTAACCTTCGCTGAGCGATTCATCTTCGTGCGTGCAGCGATCGTCGATCGCGCGGTACCCGTGTTCTTCCAGATGCGCGACGCAGATTGTCCGGCCTGCCGCCTCGACCTTGGTCATTTCGCCAACGGGCAGCTCGCTTGCCTTGAGTACTTCAACCCTACTCATGCCACATTACTCCAATTGTCCAGAATCACCGGGAAAGAAACGAAGGTCGGGATCTGGTCGCGTGGATCATCCGAATGCTTCAGCGGCAAAGTCTGGACCTGCCGGTCTGGATCGCGCCGGATGCCGGCGCGGAAGAGGCCCTGAACCATGCGCAAATGGCTGCCGCTCTTGCCGTCGTTGCCGAGCACGGTGCGCAGGCCCAGGCATTGGTGCGGGCCAGTGGCAAATGCAAGACCATAGCGATTGATGCCTTCGGGAATTGTCCGGTCGGGGTTGAACTGATTTGAGTCACCCCCGAACACGTCCGAATCCCGCCCTGCACGCGCAATGTAGGCATGGATTTCGTCGCCAGCCTTGATCTCGACCTCGTCGACATCGACATCGTCGACTGCAAGTCGCGTAAGATAGGGAACGAAAGGTGCGCGCAAGCGCAGCGTTTCCTGGAGCGCATTCGAGACGAATTCCATGTCTTCGATGCGCTGGCGATCCTCGGGATGTTCCTCGAACCAGCCGATGAGATAGTCGACCGTAGACATGACGGCCTGCGCACTCGTACCCGTGGTTGCGACGAAAAACAGGATGGCTTCCTTGACCCCGGTTTCTTCGTCGGCATAATCCTCGACTGCTTCGGTTGCGATCATGTGCAGCAGATTGAGCGGCACCTCGTCTTCAGACAGATCTCCGGCTTCGACCTGTACCAGCTGGCTCTTCGCAAACTCGAGTGACGGCTTGTAGAATTCCTCTACGAATACCTTCCGTGCTTCGAGCCCCGCATTGGTCACTTCTTCGCGATTTTCGAAATGGGCCGCGCTCAGGCCACCGAAGATGGGCAGCGCACAGCCGCGCAAACGCGCCATGCCTTCCTCGGACTCGACGCCCTGGATGCCGATGATCTTGGCCGCAAACTCGAGGAAGATGAGCTCGACTACGCCCGCCAAATCGATGCTGAAGGTGCCATCGGCATTTTCTTCTGCCTTGCGCCCCATCCAGCGCTGGACTGCCGGGAGGATGATTTCCTCGCGGTAATGTACGAGCTGCTCTGGCCGCACCAGTTGGTTTAGGAGCCGGCGACGCTTGCGGTGCGCATCGCCCTTGCTCATGGCAAGGTTACCCTCTTGAAACGCCTTGACGTTGATGGCCCCCAATTCGTCCGGGTGGAGGTAATTGTCTGCGGAGACGTTTGCATCTTCTTCGACGGCCTTGGAACGCAAAACCTTTTGCAACACATCGAGCTTCTCGATCTCGATGCGCGAAAACGGGCATTGTCCGGATTGCGCCGATGGATCGGATGCCATTCGAGTTCTCCTCTTCCTGTGAAAACCGGTCGCCGGAGCGATGCCTCACTTAGTATTCAATTAAACATAGAGGCTGGCCAAACCTTCGTATGTCACCAATGGTGGGGACCGTCACAACGCTGGTCAGAGCGCCGACCATCCTCCGTCGACCGGCAGGAAGATGCCGGTCACGAAGGCTGCTTCCTGCGAAGACAAAAACATGACAGCATTCGCGATATCACGCGTCGTCGCGAGCCGCTTCATCGGGTGCATGTCCGCAATCGCCTGGCGTGCAGCAACCTCCGCATCGGCATCGAGACCGGAGAGGCTCTGCTTCATCATGCCCGTGGGTGTCCCACCTGGAGCAACGCAATTGATACGAATGTTCTGCTCGGCATATTCGATGGCAGCGTTCTTGGACATGCCTAGGACAGCCGCCTTGCTGGCCACGTAGGCGGTTTGCATCGCCATCGAGTGGACGCTCAGGAACGATGCGGTATTGACGATCGCACCGCCAGAATCCTGCTGCAGCATCAATCGGATCTGTTCGCGCATACAGAGCCACACGCCCATCACGTTGATCCGTAACACCCGCTCGAATTCGTCCACGGGGATGTCGGCGGCCAGGCTGGAAGACTGGGTGATACCAGCATTGTTGAAGGCTATGTCGAGGCGGCCGTTGATGGAATGAGCTTCCTTGACGGCTGAACGAACCGAGTTCTCGTCGCCAACATCCGCGACGATGGGATGAAACCTACGCTCGCCATCTCCCAGCATATTGCCGGTTGAGGTCAACCCGCCTTCGGACAAGTCTATGCCCGCCACAGTCGCACCTTCGGCAATGAATGCGGCGGCCGCCTCTTGGCCGATCCCGCTGCCAGCGCCCGTGACCATTACAGTTTTTCCGTCGAAGCGCATCTTTGTCGGTTCCTTTCCCAAATTCGTCGTGCTCGGACCTGGTGCGCTCACAGCGCAATTCACCGCCCCAGAAGTCGCCGGTCAGCCAACCAGCCCTCGGTAAGGTCTATGGCTCTGCCCAAATGATCTGGCTGGCCGACGTAGTAGTGAGTGGCCCCATCGATCCGATGGTACTGCTTGTCCACGGTGCCTGCGGCCTTGAAGACTGACTGGCAATGATAGCTTGGCACTGCATCGTCAGCCGAGTTTTCGATCAGCAGCAATGGAGCGGATATCTGCTCCGCGCATTTGATCCCATCGGCATTGGTGTCGTCGATAGACCATTGCGAGAGCCAGCTGCGTAGGGTCGAGAAGCGCGCGAGCCCAACGGGGCCGGAATTCACCGTTTCGGGATCGCCCAGATAGCACCATCCGATCGGGCGATCATTGGGGTCGAGCGCAGGATCGAGGAACCGGGGGTCTGCAAGGGTGCGGTGCGTGACGAAACCACGCTCCTTCTCTTTTCCTCCAACATTGCGGAGTCGTTCGAGCGTGTCCTTCACATTAGCCGTGATCTTGCGCACGCGCGCCAGTTGCGCGCCCCGGTAGCGCTCCAGGAAAGCGGTGTCGAATGGCGGATTTACCTGGTCTCCGTAGATGTCCAGCGACTGGTCCCGCGTATCAGGATCGTCTTCATCGATGACAGAAGGATCTATGACATCGAGCAGGAGTTGCGCGCGGGAACTGTGTGCCGCCTGGAAAACTACTGCATCAGCCGGAATCAGCCGCGCCCCTGCGAGGTCTATGGGATCCCCGGCAGGCGTCCCCGTTATGGAAGGATTTTCGGCCTGAGACTGATAGAACAGCGAAAGGGAACCACCGCCGCTCCATCCGACGAGCACCACATGCTTGTAGCCAAGCACTTCCTTGGCGTGCCGGATATACGCGCCCAGATCGAGCAAAACCTTTTCGAGAATGCAGGCGGTATCGTTCCTTGCATAACGGCTGCCTGCACAAAGGACGTGCGCGCCGCGATGCGCAGCTTCGCGCGGAACCGGAAGCAATTGCAGGGTCGAAGCGGGATGCATATAGACCTGCAACGTGTCGCTCGACTGGTCGCGCGGTCGAATCAAAATTCCTTCGACGTTCACCGCGCCTTGGTTTCCAGCAAAGCCATATGTTTCGGTGAAGGCTTGGCTCTCGTCATAGGCGAGATGAAGCCATTCGAATTCCAGGTTGAAGCGCTGCGGCATTTCGTTTTATCCCCTCACACTTTGAGGCAGGGTCCGCGCGAAACTTGCCCGTTAACCTCTTCAAGTCTATGCTTTACCGAACAGCCGCGTCTGCCGCTGTCCCCTGCGCGCGGGACGGAACCGGAATTGACGGCTGAATTGGAGAGAGAAGATGCCTTTTTGGACCCAATTGTCCGAGACGAAGCTCATGCAATTGGAGTCGGAGTTTCCGAAACTGATTATGTCGATCGGTCAAAAGTCTTTCGGCGCCCATCTGCTTCGCCTTCTTAACGCAACTTGCGGAGCGGAACACGCATCAGTCTTTAATCTCACTAAAGACGATCTCGTAGAAATTACGGCAGTGAGTATCGACGGCTCGGACACGGCGCACCGCCAAGTGGAAATCTACCTGAAGGAGGGCCTGTGGCGCAAAGATCCTTCTCTCGACGAGGCGCGACAACAACTGCGCATCGAGGATGCCGCGGTTGTTCGGACCGATGTAGAGCACCTATCAAACCCGACCTTACGAGATCTGGTCTATGGTGAGCCTCATGTTCAGGACCGACTTCTGATCTGCGCACGGAATGGTGACAACATTTTGGGATTAAGTGTCCTCCGAACATCAAAGAAAGGTCCCTTCACCTCAGAGGATGTGGCATCGATCCGGTCAATTTCCAATTCGATTTTCGCGGTCGTCGCGAAGCACATCAACCTGACCTGGGATGGACCCGATGTCTCGGTGGCGCTCACCTCGCTTGAGGAAATTGAAGCTTGCATCGAGGAATGCGCAAGCGAACTGCCTCGGCGGGAGGCGCAGGTATCTTCTCGTATCATATTCGGCATGACCACGACGGGGATCGGCCTGGAGCTTGAGATCAGTGACGAGACAGTCATGACCTATCGCAAGCGTTCGTATCAGCGATTGGAGATCGCAACACAGCGCGAGCTTCTTCTCTGGTACCTCGAGCTTTGGAGTAAGTGGCAAAACCGATCGACGCGCGAGAGTGATCTTACGCTGTCCAATTCTGACAGGGATCGAGACAGGAGGCTGCCCCGCGCGAGCACCGGTATCACGTCTCGCAAGACGATAGGCTCGCAGGTAAGCGCGGCGGCCTAGAACCGGCAGCAATTTAGCTTGGCTCGCGACGACAGACTGGCCTTCGGCGAAGCTAGATAGCCCTTTCGATCAACGCGCTCGCTTGATGTCGTTGATGACGTTCGTCATCGATTGGACGATGTCTGAACCCATCTCGATCGCGCGCTGCTTGCCGTCTTTCCACGCTTTGAGATGCGCGATGCCCTTCTCCGAATGATGGTTCCAGTCGGGATCGGTAGGATAGGTGATCTCCAGCCTGATCCCGTTCGGATCCTTGAAATACACACTGTAGATGAGGCCATCATGATCGGTTGGTCCTACAACCTCCAGGCCCTTTGACGTCAGCCAATCGAACCACTCGTCGACTTCCTCCCGACTCTCAGCCTGAAGCGCGATATGATCGAATATCTCGTATGCCGGGTGCGAGACGGCGGGGCGCTCTGGCAGTCCCGGAGCTTCGAAGAACGCAATTGTCGACCCGTCCTTCATGCGAAAGAAGATATGAAAGTAGGGAAATTCGTCGCCGGTCGAAGGCACCGAATTGCCGACCACGGTACTCGCGAGGTCCATCCCCATGACGTTCATGTAGAAGTCAGCGGTGGCCTCGACATCATGCGTCACCCACGCTGCGTGGTTGAGCATGAGCGGAGTTAGCTTTGTCGACTGGGTTTCGTGGACGGTCATTTCAAACACTCCCCGCATTGGATAGATTAAGGAATTAGACTATCGGCGCCAGAAACTATGTCCCAAGCGATTGGGACAGCTGCGCAGAGGCTACTCAACGCCTAGTAATATTGGCGGCAATTCGCGGCAGTTGGCCTGCTGCCAGGCCAACAAGGTGGACCGAAGGCTCAACGTTTCGGCGATCTCGTCACGCCCTTCGATCAAAGCGCGCTTCCGTCCTTCGGCGATATCGAAGGGCAGCTCGATACCGCCGCCGTAGGTCACCGTCTGACCAATCAGATCGACCCGTACCCGCGCCCGCCCAGCATCTGCCACTGTTTCTCGAAGCGCAGATATTTCAGGAACGGCAAGAACGATCGGCAAAATGCCATTCTTGAAGCAGTTGTTGTAAAAGATTTCGGCAAAGCTTTCGGCTATGATGCAACGAATTCCGAAATCCAGCAGGGCCCATGGCGCATGCTCCCTGCTCGAGCCGCACCCGAAGTTTGCCCCTGCCACGACAATGCCCGCATTGGCCCATGGCACACGGTTGAGAACGAAGTCGGGATTGAGTGAACCGTCGGCACGATATCGCATTCTCGCAAACAGGGCACGGCCGAGACCCTTGCGCTCGACGGTCTTCAGAAACTCTCCGGGAAGTATCTTGTCGGTGTCGATATTGTCGATCGGTATGGGAGCCGCAGTCGCTTCAAGGCGTTCGAAACGAGTCATCGCTCAAGCTTTCTGGGATCAGCGATCTTGCCCGACAGCGCACTTGCGGCCGCGACCGCGGGCGAGACAAGATGGGTACGTCCGCCGGTGCCCTGGCGGCCTTCGAAATTGCGGTTCGAGGTGGAGGCACACCGTTCGCCAGGCGCCAGTCGATCCGGATTCATGCCAAGGCACATCGAGCAGCCAGCTTCCCGCCACTCAAACCCCGCCTCCAGGAAAACGAGATCGAGTCCCAGATCTTCTGCCTGCAGGCGGACCTGGCCGGAACCCGGTACGATCAGGGCGCGCACGCCGCTGGCGACCTTTTTTCCACGCACGATTTCCGCTGCTGCGGCCAAGTCCTCCAGCCGCCCATTCGTACAGCTGCCAATGAAAACAACGTCTATCGGGAGGCCCTCGATTGCCTGTCCCGGCGCGAGACCCATGTAATCGAGCATCGCGTGTAGTTGCGGCTTCTGCTGTTCTGGAAAGTCTTCAGGATCGGGAACCACACCATTGATAGGTACGACCGCATCAGGGCTTGTTCCCCATGTGACCATGGGCGCCACATCGCGGGCGTCAATGATGACGGTCTTGTCGAATTTCGCCGAAGCGTCAGATCGCAGCGCACCCCATCTTTCGACTGCTGCGTCGAATTCTTCACCTTGCGCAACATTCGGGCGGCCATGCAACCAATCAAAAGTCTTTCGGTCCGGCGCAATCATGCCTGCGCGAGCACCTGCTTCGATGGTGAGATTACATAACGTCATTCGCCCGGCCATATCGAGCGCTTCGACAGCAGCTCCGGCATATTCGATGACGTATCCGGTGCCGCCTGCGGTCCCGAGTGTACCGATCACATGAAGAGCAAGATCCTTTGCCGAGGCACCCGCGCATAGGGCGTTGTCGATCCGAACAAGCATCGTTTTTGACGGCCTCTGACGCAGGGTTTGCGTAGCAAGTACGTGCTCAACTTCACTAGTTCCGATCCCGAATGCCAAAGCGCCAAATGCTCCATGGGTCGATGTATGGCTGTCTCCACAAACGATAGTCATGCCGGGTTGGGTCAGGCCAAGCTCCGGTCCGACGACATGCACGATGCCCTGCCGCGCGCTGCGTAAGGGAATGTAGGGGACTTTAAACTGCTCGACATTGCGCTCCAGCGTTTCGACCTGGAGCCGGCTGGCCGGGTCTTCAATCGGTCCGTCACGGTTATCGGTGGGCACATTGTGGTCAGCCACTGCGATCGTCAGCTCAGGATGTGCGACGGTCCGGTCTTGCATGCGCAAGCCCTCGAATGCCTGGGGGCTAGTAACTTCGTTCACGAGGTGCCGGTCGATGTGAAGAAGCCACGTCCCGTCGTCCATCTCCAGAATGGCATGAGCATCCCAGATTTTTTCGTACATCGTCCGGGGCGGCATCACACCGCCTCCGTCAATTTTGCGCGCAGGGCATTGCGCACTCGCCCACCGGTAGCCGCGCCCGGTATGCGCTCGGCCTGCAATGATGCAGTCAATAGGCGATCAAGATCAATCCCGGTTTCGACCCCCATCGCATCTAGCGTCCAGACGAGATCCTCGGTTGCAACATTTCCGGTTGCTCCCGGAGCGAATGGACAGCCGCCGAGGCCGGCGAACGCTGAATCGATCACCGTCACACCTTCCCCCATAGCCGCGAGTGCATTCGCCACCCCCAGTCCATATGTATCGTGACCATGGAAAGCCCATCCGCCGACTTGCGGGATTTCGGAGACCGCGCGGGCAAACAATGCAGAGACCCTGTCTGGGGTGACCCGCCCGGTCGTGTCGCAAAGGGCGATTTCGGCTGCAGGTGTAATCTCCGACAATCGCGCGAGGATTTGCAGAACCGCGTCCTGTGCTACCGGCCCGTCAAAGGGACAGTCGAAGGATGTGGCCAAATTGATCCTGACCTTCACTTCGGACGGCAATTCGCTGACCAGCAGCGCAAACTCCTCGACCGATTCTTCTGGAGTACGACGCACATTGCTCTGGTTGTGCGCCGGCGATGCGGACATCACGAAGGCAATATGCCCGGCACCGGCCTGGAGCGCCCGCTCGGCTTGACGCCCGGTAGGAACCAGCATCTGGACATCAAGATCGGCGTATCTGGCGCAGTGCGCGAGAATTTCGGGCGCGTCGGCCATCTGCGGAACCGCGCTGGTACTGACAAAGGCGCCCGCCTCCATCCGCCTGAGGCCTGCTGCATAGAGGCGATCGATGAATTCGAACTTTTGCTCGGTCGGAATGAAGTCCTTTATCGGTTGGAAACCGTCACGAGGTCCGACCTCGACAATCTGGATTTTACGCATTGTCACTTGAGCACTCCGCTCTGCTGTAATTGCGCGATCTTCCCGGCATCGTAGCCAAGCAGTTCGCGCACGATCCGCACGCCGTCGGCACCGGTCTCGGGGCCGGTATTGCGCACGCTCCCAGGTGCGCCGGGAAAATGCGGCACGATTCCCGGGTGCAGGACGTCGCCGAACCGGGGATCAGCGACCTCCCGTACCATTCCGCGCGCACGGTATTGTTCGTCGGTCGCGATATCTTCCGCAGTGTACACTTTTGACGAAGGTATGCCCGCCGATTCCAGCGAATCGAGCAGCTGCTGCGTATCGAGCGACTGCGACCACCCTGTAATGATCCGATCGAGTTCCCATGCGTTCGCGACCCGTTCGGCATTGCCCGCGAAGCGTTCGTGCCCAATCAAATCCCTGCGGTCCATCAGTTCTGCAAGGGCCGCGAACAACGGCTCCGAGTTCGCCGCGATCAGGACGAACTCGCCCTGCTTAGACGGATATGCGTTGGAGGGTGCCGCCGTGGCGATGGCCCCTCCGGTCGGCTGCTTTATCCGCCCAAGCGCGCCAAATTCAGGGAGCATCCCCTCCATCAGGCTCAAAACGCTCTCCGTCAGCGCGACATCGACGGTCTGATACCGTTGATCACTCCCCCTGCGCTCGCGCCGCCACAGCGCTGAGACGATGCCCAGCGCTGCATAAAGACCGGCGAGCGAGTCGCCGACGCTGATGCCTACCCGGACTGGCGGAAGATCGGATGTACCGGGCGGGTGGTCGGTCAGATAGCGCAGCCCCCCAACGGCCTCGCCAATGACGCCGAACGCGGCACGATCCTTACCGGGACCCGTTTGCCCATACCCAGAGATATGGGCGACGATAAGATCGCGATTGCCTTCACGCAGAACATCCGGACCTAGACCCATTTTCGTGAGCTGACCGGGGCGGAAATTCTCGACCACGACATCGCATTTCTGCGCAAGATCGATAGCGATCCTTCGACCTTCCTCGGACTTTAGATCGAGAGCGATGCTTTGCTTGTTGCGACCGTGGACCGACCACCAGAGGGATTTGCCATCGACCTGGGCACCCCACTGCCGGACCGGGTCGCCACGCAGAGGTTCGATCTTTACAACCTCAGCCCCGAGATCGGCTAGCAAGCGGGTACAGAACGGCGCGGCCACGAAGTGGCCGATCTCAAGCACTCTGACCCCGTCAAGAACGGCTGGCAGGGTTGCGGACTCCCTCACGAGGCAGCGTCCTGCGCTTCCCTCGTCAGACGGTCGTAGCGCTCGACGCGGGCGGGATCGACCACTAGCGGGCGTTCATAGGAAGGATCGCTTGTATCGCGGCTCGCCTGCTGCCCCGTTTCGGCCACAGCAAATTCATGAGGCGCGATGCAGTCGAAGTTTGGGGCTCCCTCCGGCGTCTTGCTTCCTTCGATCGTATTGATCGATGGTGCGACCCAGTCGACGATATACTTGCGATGCGCGATGGCCCATTTGCCTTCGCGCTTCTCCATCCGGTCGATGTAGCGACCGCCGATTGAACTGAACGGGGCGCCTGTCGTGTTCATTGCCGAGTAGGAGAGATAGGTTTCGCAATGGGCGGTTTCACCGTCAATTTCCACATGATGATTACCGATCATGTGCTGGGTCGCGCTCTGATATTGGCCGTGCAGGTTCTTGACCCAGTCCCAGAACGCGTCGGGTGGCCCGACAAAACTGCCGTGATCGTCCATCGCATCGGGGTGATAAGCCGACATAACCATGTCCCGATCAAGTCGATCGCACCCGCGGCAATAGCGCACCACGACGTCATAGATTTCCTGGCGATCCATGAGATAGGTCAGCTTCGCTTCCATCTCTTCTATCGTCATGCTCATATACCACTCTCCATGTTCCAGCCAGCCGCGTGTCTGATCCGATCAAGCAATCGGTGCAGCTTCACGGCGTCGGCAAAATCCGGCACGCTGGCGGCACCGGTCCTCAGGTCTTTGGAAACTGCGTGATAGGCATGCGCCACGCTATCGGCGTGACTGTCCTCCGCAGTCGTGCACTGGCGATAGATCGGGGGAATTTGGAGCGGCCGCAGCTCTTCCTCGCCCCGCCCGCCGCTTATATCAAGATGACCGTATTGCAGATGACCGCTGCCGGACTCGATCAGGAGCGCTCCGGAATCACCGGAAATTTCCCAACGCAGATTGCCTGCAGGAGACTCTCGGCCAGTATAGTGCAGCGAAGCGACCGCGCCCGATTGAAGGGTGCCCGATACGACCACCTCATCCGGTCCATTGGCTGCGATTGTCTCCCCGGTGTCGGTGAGTTTTACCTGAGGGAACTGCACCGCCATTGTCGCGTCGAGTTCCGCGAATTCGCCAAGAACCCACGTGAAACCGTCGATCATATGGCCGAAGGGGATCGTGAAGAGAGTAGCCCCGAGACTGTCATCGAGCGTGTAGGCAAGCGAAGCGAGCGCTTGGCCGCTCCAGGGAAACCCGCCAGAGCCCGTCACTCGGGTCGAAATGACCCTGCCGACATATCCTTCCTCCACGAGATCGCGGATATAGCGCAAGGCCGGAGAGCTGCGGGCCTGCAAGCCGACGAAGTGCCGCACGCCTGACCGGCGCGCAGCGTCCAGCATCTCCTCCGCCTCAGTCGTGTTGCGGCCTAGCGGCCATTCGCAATAGACATCCTTTCGGCAATAAAGCGCCTTCTGCACTAGATCACGGTGCTCCGGCACTTTCACGGCCACGACCACCAGCTCGACATCTCCGCTTGAGGCCAGGACCAGCGCATCGCTAGTCGCCATCGAGACTGCGTGCGCCTTTGCGGCAGCTTCAGCGGATTTGCCCGAACTCGCCGAGAGAGCAACAACGTCGAATTTGTCGGGCATCGAGCGCAGTGCGGGAAGATGAGCCAGGCTCGCCCACCCTCCGTTTGCGCTCAATCCGATAATGCCGACGCCGCAGCTATGCGGCGCAGCACCTTCGGCGGCTGGCTCCTCGTCAGCCATTCAACCCGCCTGTTTCGCGCCGGGCGTGAACTGCACGTGCAGGCTTTCGAGAGCATGGACCTGGAAATTCGCCATCCACTGCGGCGCAGGGTGCTTTTCGGACAGTCGCAGATCCTTCAGGCGCTCCAGCAGGCGCCGGATCGCAACCCTCATTTCCATGCGAGCAAGCTGGTTGCCGACGCAAAAATGGATACCGCGGCCGAAGGCGAGGTGATTGCGGACACCTCTACGATCAATGTCGATGGTTTCGGGGCACTCCCATTTGGCCTTGTCGTAGTTCCCCGCGAGATAGCTCACCGCGATGATCGTATCCTTCGGGACCGGGAAACCGCCAATTTCCGTGTCTTGAGTGGTGTAGCGGTACTGCTGAGGCACAGGGGCATGCGCACGCAGCATCTCTTCGATGACGGCTGGAACAGCCTTTTCCTCGGTCATCACGCGCTCTTTCAGGGCGGGGTCCTTAAGGATCATCCACATTGCGCTTGTGATGCCGGTCGTGGTCGTTTCGTTTCCGGCCACAAGGATAAGTTGCGCTACCATCAATAGCTGCCCCATGGTGAGGCGTTCGCCATCGACATCGGCATGGACCAGCCGTGAAATCAGATTGTCGCTGGGATTGGCCTCATAGTAACGCGCCCGCTCGGCGAGGTAATTCTGCATGTCGATCATGCGATCAGTCAGCATGAGCTCGCGATCCGGCGGGCAGTTCGGATCGTTGCGATCCACCCAGGCGTTCGACCAGAGTTTAAATTGCTCGTAGTCCTTGCGATCGACCCCCAGCTGATCCGAGATAATATACATCGGGAGATGGACTGCGAAACCGGCGCTGAGGTCAGTTTCGCCATCCTCGATGAAGCCGTCGATCAGGTCATCGATGATCGCCAGCGCATAGGGTTCGAGCTGCTTGGTGTAGCTTGGCGTGAAGACCTTATCGACAAGCGCGCGATGTAGCGTGTGCTCGGGCGGGTCGGCGAATGCCAGAACATGCTCTTCCGGCCATCCCCGCTCCTTGTATCGCCGGGCGACTTCTTCGGAAACCGAGGTTTTCCGGTTGATCATGATTGGCGTGCGGCTGGAAAAAATATCCGGATTGCTGTTGACGAAATTGATGTCCTCATAGCGACTTACCCAGACCATGCCGGTGCCCTCGTCGCGATAGACCGGAGCCTCCTCGAGCAGGCGGTTGAGGTGCGGAATAGGGCAGCGCTGCACCTCAGGGGACGCCCAGGTCCCAAAATCCTTCGCTGAAGATGTCATATTCCGCTCCTCTTGCTCGGCCGCCGAATTTCAAATCGCCACTTAGGATAATGGCGGGTTCGGTTGTGCTTTGGAGCAAGAGCTAACAGACCATGCCAATCACTTCAGTCACCGAAGGGCGGGACAAGATCGGGGCATCTTTTAAAGCGGCGCAGACCGATAGATGTCGAGAATGACGTCGTCGATTTCGCGATCGGAAGAGTTCTTTGCCAGGTTCAGCATGTATCTTGCATGATCGCCAATGGGATAGCGCGTCGAAGGCGGATTTTCGCGCAAGGCCTCGATTACCCCTGCCGCGGCCGCCTCCGGCGACGAGTATGTACCGTTAGCGAGCGCTTCATCGGCGCGATACTTCATCTGACGGTAGAGATCGCCATATCGTTCCGCCTGATCGGCTGACAGGTTGGCAATCGTGTGGCCGAGGTCCTCCTGGGTTCGCCGCATCATTGGCGTGTCGAGCGCACCCGGCTGGATCAGCACGATCTCGACCCCCCAGCCCTGAGCTTCCTGACGCAGGACATCGGTAAGGCCCTCAAGAGCGAATTTCGACGCGACATAGGCGGCCATAACCGGGGTTGCCACCTTGCCGGAATAAGAACCAGTCAGGACCAGCCTGCCCCTCGTTTTGCGAAGATGCGGTATGGTCGCCTGGTAGATGGCGAGCGCTGCGCTACAGTTGATCTCGATTGTGCGTCGAAATTCTTCGATGGCGACCATTTCAGCGGGAGCGCATGGCGCAACCGCAGAGCAGACAACAACCGCATCAACCCGTGACAGCCGACTGGAAAGAGCCGCAATCCTTTCCTTCACCGCGACGGCATCGGAAAGATCGAGAGCCTCGACAGCCTCGCAGGAAGGGCAATCCGCAAGAAAGGGATCGATAGCAGCCCGGCGCGACACTGTAGCTGTGAGCGCATAGCCGGTATCAAGCAGCGCCCGCGCAACTGCCCTTCCCATCCCGCCATTCGCACCTATCAGCAATGCTGCAGGCTTGGCACTCACAGGCCTTCCCTGACCAGGACAAGCGTTTCATGATCCTCGACTGCCGTCGAGACACGCAGCAAAGCTACTGCCAGCGTATCCCAGCCATAGCTGAGCGGTGGGCAGGTGAGCCAGCCAATATAGAGGGTCCACAGCGCTGCACGGCGATGCTCGCGCCACAGCATGTCCATATCGGGCGGACTGACAAGGCCATTGGCGACAAGACAATCTCGATAATGCTCCAGCAAGTCTCGCTCGTGCACACGGCGCTGGGAGACTGAGAGGGACGTGTTGATGATGTATGTGACATCGTGCAGGGCAAATCCCTTCACGCACAGCTGCCAGTCATGCAGTCCTACCGTGCCATCGGGCATCAGATAGGTGTTCCCGATGTGCAAGTCACCGTGCAGCAAGGTTTGGGGCAGCTTCGATTGATGCAGCTTGTTTGCGCACATGCCCGCGAAAAGTTCACGTTCGCTGGTGCCCAAGCGCTCGAGAATTTCCCGCTTGAACTTGTGCTGCTGCAGTTCGCTTGCGATGCCCTTTTCCGGAATCACGCTGCGCATATGAGTTTCGACGCGCCCGGACAGGTGCGTCTCGACCCAGGCAAGATCATCCTGGAATCGCTCGCTTTCCCAGAATTGCGCATGCAGCCGTGCGACAGTGGAGAGGATCCGTTTGACGTGGTCGAGCGCAATATCGTCCTGATTGCTCGGGAATCGCGCACCCCTTCTGGTGACGTCTTCCATCGCCAGAATGTATCGTCCGGTGGCCTCGTCGAAGTACCCTCCCAGCGCGAGCGGCGCTTCCAGCGAGAGTTCGGGACGAATGCGATTGTAGAAATCGACCTCGTTGTCGAACAACCCGGTGAGATTGCAAAACCACGCATCCGTTCCCTCGACGCGCGGATCGAACGACAGCTTTAGGACTATGTCCTTCGGGAGCTCGCACGCGGGGTCGGAATAGGCCAATCGGGCGGTGGCCCGGGACGAGGTGGAAACATCGCCCTCGCCGTACTCGTGTGCCCGGACGATTTCGACAGCGGTGACCAGTGCCTCGGGGTAGCGCCGGCGTACGATCCCGGTCATGAGTTCTGGCGTGATATCGAAAGGAGAAAGAGGAATGTCCATCGTTATTCAAAAAGGTCTGCAAGCAGGTCGAGGCTTGTCGCCAACAGGTCGTAGCGGCTCTTTTCAAAATCCTTCGCTTCGCCAGGCTGAAGCGGGGTGTCATAGGTCAGCGTTCGGACGACGAGAGTGGTGTCGTCGGCCGTCACCGGATGGAGTTTCATCGCTCCCCTGACATTGTAAACCGGCAATGGCAGCTCGCCGACAACATCGTATTCCTGATAGAACCTTCGATCATCCTGTGTCGTAAGAATTTCATCGAAGAAAGAACCATCGCCATAAGTCACCCGGCGCTTGGTCCCGATCGTCAGCCCGGTGCCACCGGTGACGGCGATTTCAGGATTGTGTTCGATCCAGCGAGAATGGGATTCGAAGTCTCGAATAGCACCCCACACTTTCGCTACCGGAGCCTTGATCACCCTGCTTGCGGTTACCCTTGGCATTGTATCATGTCCTTGATTCTTGGCACTTCAGATTGCGGTCATCCCGCCGTCAACGACAAGCGACGAGCCTGTGATGAACGAAGCCTCGTCGCTTGCGAGAAACGATACGACGGCAGCAATTTCTTCGGGTCGGGCAAAGCGTTTCAAGGCGTGCTTGTCCGCCCAGGCTTTGAAAGTGCCTTCGTCCATGAAAGATTCAGCCAAGGGGGTGAGTACTCCACCCGGACAAATCGCATTGATTCTGATTCCGTGCGCGCCGTATTCCAGTGCCGCGCCGCGCGTCAGGCCGAGCATACCCGCCTTGGCGGCGGAATAGACCGACAGGTTCTCGAAGCCGATGAGCGCGCCGACCGAAGACATGTTGATGATCGACCCCGAACCCTCTGCCACCATGGATGGCAGGACCGCTTTCATCGTCGACCAGCATGATCGCAAGTTCACGTCCATGACACGCTGGTAATTCTCTTGATGGCCATCGGCGAGGAGAGCGAGTTGGCCGTCGATGCCGGCGTTGTTGACCAGAATATCGATCCGGCTCCACCGATCGAGCGCTGAACGGACGAACAGATCGACTTGCGTGTCATCGGCAACGTCTGCGATTTCGGCGACGGAAGAATCGCCGAGCTCGAGCGAAAGAGCCTGAACCTGTTCTGAAACGTCGACGCAGACAACTCTTGCGCCTTCGGCGGCCAACCGCCTGGCGGAGGCTTCACCGATGCCGCTCGCAGCGCCGGTTACGATCGCAACCCGTCCTGTAAGGCGTCCTGCAACTGACATCATCCAGTGGTCCAGCCTCCGTCAACAGCGTAGGCGCTGCCGGTTACGAAACTGGCCCCTTCGGACAAAAGGAACGCTATCACCGAAGCTACTTCTTCCGGCTTTCCGGGCCGGGGAATCGGCAATGCCTGCGCAAACTGGAGGATGGGCGCGAAGGCGTCGTCATCACCGTCTGGGCGGACCATCGGCGTATCGATCAAACCTGGATGCACCGAGTTTACCCGGATCCCGTCAGCGGCCAGGTCCAGAGCCGCGACCTTCGTCATCCCCGTTACGGCAAATTTGCTACCCACGTAACCAATCGCACCAGGCGCTGCTTTTAGCCCGGCAACCGATGACACGTTGACGATCGAACCGCCGCCTGCCTTGCGCATTGATGGGGTAACCGCTTTCATTCCAAGAAAGCAGGCGAGCTGATTGACTTCAAATATCCTGCGGAATGATTGCTCGTCGACCTGGTCCAGCGGAGCTGGCGCGGCGGCAATCCCGGCGCAGTTGACCAAACCGGTCACCGGACCCGCAACGCTTTCGATTTTCGAGACGATGTCCCGCCAATCGCCTTCTTGGGTGACGTCATGTGGGAAGAACGTCGCCCGTTCTCCGAGCTCCAACGCGAGTTCGGCGCCCTGCGCTTCCGAAAGGTCGGTAATTGCTACCGTAGCGCCGGCCTCTATTGCCGCTCGAACAGTCGCGGCTCCGATCCCGCTCGCCCCGCCGGTGACAATGATGTTCCGGTCCGCAAGGTCCGGCATATCCTTACCTTTTCCGTTGATGCATATCCGACCTGGGGCGAGGTACGAACCTCGCACCCCGCCGAGCCCCTGTCGTCAATTCAATAGCGGAAGCTGAAGGATGCGCCGAAGGTCCGGGGTTCACCCGTGAAGCGGACGGCACCGTCTCCGGCAGAAGCGACCGAATTCCAGTAGTATTCGTCGGTCAGGTTCCTGCCATAGATGCTGAGCCTCCAACCGTTGTCGGAGATCAGGCCAACGCGCGCATCGAGGAGCGTGTAGGACGGCATCGCAAAACTTGCGGGCTCGCCAAGATCAGCGAAGGTGTTGTCGCGATAGGTGACGCTGCCTCCGATGAACGGCCGGACACTACCGCTGGTCTGGAACTCGTACTCCGCATCTATATTGGCAGACCATGGCGGCGCGTAGTTGAACTCCTTTCCAGAGAAGTCGAGGGGTTGGCCGGCGAAATCGAACCCGACGTAGTTGCCTACCTCTGTCTTGATGTATGTCGCCCCGCCTCTGATCCTTAGACCATCTACGGGCTTGGCCGTAATGTCGAACTCTAACCCATCGACGGTCGACTCCGGAATATTCACCAGGGTTGCGGTCACAAGCGCACCCTGAAGTACGGGCAGGAACGAGAAGAACTGCTTGTCCTTGTAATTGTAGTGAAAAGCAGCGGCGTTGAGTTGAACGCGGCCATCTGCAAGCGTCAGCTTCGCGCCCGCTTCATAGGACGTCAACTCCTCTTGCGTGACCGGCTGAATGACCGAATTGAACAGGTTGATGATGACAGGATATGTGCCGGCTTTATAGCCACGGCTTACCGATCCATAGAGCAGCACCTGATCCGATGGCTCGTAGCTAATAACTCCGCGCCAGGCGATGTTGTCCTCTTTCTGAGTCTGATCGGCAAACACCGGCAGGAAGGAGAAGTTCGGCGGACCATCATCGATAGTGATACATCCGCCTGGAACGTACGCCGCAGCCAGGGCAGGGTTGATCCCTGCTACGATGAACTGGCTGATACCTCGCGCACCGGGATTCCCACCTCGGTCGAAAGTGCAGCCATAGATCGACTGTTCGGTATCGGTGTAACGAGCGCCGGCGCTCAGCGTGAGGCCATCGACAACCTTGAAGTCGACATTGCCAAATACCGCCAGTGCTTTCTGGGTCAGATCGTAGCGCCATTCGGCAGGTGAATTGGGGGGAAACCCGGTGTAGCCGACATAGTCGTTGGCGACGCCTTCGGTGATGTCGTCATCGGCGTAGCTACCGCCAACGACAAACCGCACCCGTCCATCTGCAAAGTCGCCGGCAAGCCGGATCTCCTGGTTGATCGACTCGATATCAGCCTTCGATACGGCGGGCTGCATCGGAACGGCCGTGCCGTCCTGATCATGCGGGGACCGAAAGCGCGTATCTATGTAGTTCGTAATCGACGTGAATGTCAGACTATCGGTTATCTCATATTCTGCTCTCAGGATCGCCTGAACGGTATGACTATCCGCCCGCGTGTCGAGACCTCGGTCGAAATCCGCATCGCGGGCATCATTAGGTTCGTTGCCAATATAGGATAGGAACGGACCTGCTGCAGGCGCGGCCGGATTGACGGGCGTGAACAGAAACGCCTGCGCCTGCTGCTGCTCACTCTTGTCGTAGGAGGCATTGAGATTGAGCGCCACCGACAAACGATCAGTCGGTGTCCAGTCGAGTAGCAGCCTGCCTGCCACCTTATTCTGATCGCCGTTCTTCTCATCGTTGAGGAAATAGCCGCGCTGCCAGCCCCCAAACTGAGTAGTTTGCGCCGCCACTCGCGCTCGCAGCGTGTCGCTCAGCGGCCCGCTGACGTATGCCTCGGCGTTCGTTTCACCCCAGGTGTTGACATCGACCCGGAAACCCGCCTCGAGGGAAGATGTGGGTTTCGCCGCGATGACGTTAATCGATCCGCCGGTCGCATTCTGCCCAAAAAGGGTTCCCTGAGGTCCTTTCAAGACCTCGACACGCTCGACATCGAGAAACATTGCTTGTCCCATGATTGGGTAAGGAATGGATGCCTCGTCGATGTAGGAACTGACAGTCGGAGGGGCGGAAGCCTGGAAGGAGTTGAAGTTTACGCCGCGCAGCGAAAACACCGGCGGCCCGAACACCGAGGTGGATGCAGTAAAGCCAGGAACGATGGCACCCAGGTCGGTGGCATCGACGACACCGGAAGCCTGAAGTGTTTCTGCGGTAGCGGCCACGACCGAAACCGGCACGTCGCTCAGCTTCTCTTCGCGCTTCTGCGCGGTAACGATTATCTCAAGACTGGTGCCGCTCTCGCTCGCCTGGTCGTCAGCCACGTCCTGAGCGAATGCGCTGACCGGAAAAGTGAACAGAGAACCCGCAAGTACCGTCCAAGCCACCGAAACATAAAACTTTTGCTTCATACATCCTCCCTCTCTCGGTTCCGGTGTCCCGGATTTATCTGACAGCAGTGTAGGATCATGTGGTGAACCGGTATGTCCCTATGATAGGTGACAATCCAAACAGGCTACTGGGAGACAGATTCTTTCAAGGGTATCGAGGCATCCGCCAGCCTGACCGGATCGATTTTGGTTCTCGACTCGATCAGTTTTCGAGCTTCGACGTAGTCCTTCGTGTTGTTGACGCAATCGATGGCCACGACCCGGCCATCTTTGCAATAGACAAGCGAGAACTTTGCTTCGGCAACTGATCCTCGCACTACGGCTTGATCATATTCGACCGAGAGACCGGCAGTCTGCAAACGGCAATCGTACTGATTGGACCAGAACCACGGGAGCGCATCATATGTCACGTCTTGTCCGCAGAGCACTTTCGCAACAGTGTTCGCCATGTCGCTCGCGTTCTGCACCGATTCAACTCTGAAGTGCCTACCCCCGGCCCAGGCATTGGCATAGCAGGCACAATCGCCGATGGAGAATATGCCGGCCACGCTCGTCCTACATTGCTTGTCAACGTCGATCCCGTTCTCTCCTGTGGCTCCGGTCCGCTTGACCGGTTCGACCGACGGAATAATTCCGATACCCACGATCACCATGTCGGCGGGGATATGGGTTCCATCGGTCAACTCCACTCCCGAAACTTTGAAACCATCGCCGACGAGACGCTTCACACCCACGCCGAGCCGCAGATCGACGCCCTGCTTTGTATGCATGGATTGCACGAAATCGCTGATGGTTTCACCCGCCACGCGGGACAGCACCCGCGGCAATGCTTCGACAAGGACGACTTCGCGTCCAATTTTGCGAAGTACGGCAGCTGCTTCGAGACCGACATAGCCGCCGCCAATGACGACAATGCGATGGGCGCCAGAGCGCAGACTGGCTACAATGCGATCGACATCGGCGCGGCTCCGAACGCCATGTACCCCTTGGAGATGGGCTCCTGGGCAGCTCAGCATTCGCGGTTCGCCCCCAGCAGCCCAGACAAGGGACCCGTAAGCGAATCGTCTGTCGTCCTCCGAAATGGCGACATGGGATTCAGCGTCGATCGACACGATGTTGCAGCCCAGTTCGATCTCGATTTTCTTGCTGTCCCAGAACTCAGCCGGTCGGATCAACAGGCGTTCAAAAGGCTTATCGCC
Organism: Novosphingobium sp. B1; assembly: GCF_900176395.1. Taxonomy (GTDB): domain Bacteria; phylum Pseudomonadota; class Alphaproteobacteria; order Sphingomonadales; family Sphingomonadaceae; genus Novosphingobium. The sequence goes on from NZ_FWXL01000001.1 coordinate 643,817, forward strand.
AGCGAGATATTCCTTCGATAGCGGTGGCCGTTCGTATGGCGGTTCAGTGTCACGGCTCACCATAAGGATCGAGCCTTCAAAGCCAAACTGGCGGAGACTAATGGCTGCCTGGGCACCGCCATGCCCCGTCCCGACTATTACAACGTCATACATTTTCATGGCAATCTCCGCCCAGCCAGCAGTTGGGATTTGTGCGAAGACGAACCCTCTGCTCGTCTTTTCAATCCTCTTGAGCGATTGTGATTTTCAGCCCGTCCAAGTCTTCAGTGAGTGGGATCTGGCAGGACAGCCGCGACTGGTTGTCTCGATGTTCGGAACTCTCCAGAAGGTCGTCCTCGTCATCGCTCATATCGGGAAGTCTGGGTAGCCAGCTCTCATCCACGTGAACATGACAAGTAGCACACGAACAGCACCCTCCACAGAGAGCGAGGAGCTCATCGACGCCGGAATCCCGGAGCGCTTCCATCAGTGAACCGTCAGGCGTTGTCGAAATGGCCTTAGTGCTTCCATCCCTTAGTGTCGCAAGAATATTGATCATATCAGGTATCCGAATGGTTCTTCATGTTGCGTTTGAAAGCGTGAGAATGACTCATCGACAATAAGGCTTGAGCCTTCGCTGACGTTGATCTTGCTCACCACTGACCGCTTTTCGGCACGCAGGATATTCTCCAACTTAAACATAGATCAGTTGGCCGTTGATGGCGCCCGATCCGGCGTCCATGCCGTCGCCGGGGATCTTCTGCTCGTCCATGCCGAAATCGACGCAGTCATGTTCGAAATAGGTATCGAGCTCCTCGAAAGTGCCCTCGTTCAGCAGCAGCTTGAGCCGTTCGCGGGCGGTCAGCTTGCCCTTGGCATGCTGCGCGACGATCCGTTTTTCACCCCCGCCCAGCTTGGCTGCTGCGCGGCGGCGTTCCATTTCGGCGATATTGGCGGACATGGTCTCGTTTTCTTCATATTTCAGAGGTCTAAACGCAATCACATGAGTGACGCAGCTCACCGCAGGGCGATGACTCACTCACGTGTCGGAGGATCTTCGTTTCTAGCGTCCCTAGTGATGCCTTTTGTCCGGCGGCTCATTCCCCTTCTACAGGGACACCATCCTTAAAGCTTTGCTCGAAGACCGTTCGACCGACCTTTCGCAATAAGGTGCTTGGACGACATCAAATCGTCCGCGATACATTTTGGGAGCGACGGAGTTTGCCGAAAGTCGAGAGATCAAGATAAGCGTCAGGAAATATAAACTTTAGGGGGTGCTGTCAGTCTAATGCGAACTGGTCTCCACTTGGCGCAGTTTCCCCTTCCCCACCGACAGCCTAGGCGAACAGGTTTTGCCACTCGACCAAGGCGGCCGAACGTCGCTGCTTGTAGGTCTGCCTGTCGACGAGATGGCGTTCCTGGTTGAAGTGATTGTTGAAGGACGCATGGACCGCGGTGAACTTCTGCAGAGTCTTCATCCGTCGGAACCGGAGCATGGCGCGCTCTCGCCTTCGGACCGGCAGGTGACTGCATTCAGCGCGATTGTTCGCCCACCTCCCCACTTCCTGCTTGTTCGCGTTCCCAAGCAGCTTCATCGCCGCCTTGTACGACCCCAAGCCATCAGTGGTGATCGCCTCGGGTGATCCGTGCCGCTTCAGCGTCTTCTTCATGAACCGCAGAGCCGCGGACTTGTCGCGGGATCTGGTGATGTAGCTCTCGAGGACTTCGCCTTCATGATCGACCGCCCGCCACAGGTAGACCATCTCGCCGTTTACCTTCACGTACATCTCGTCGAGATGCCATTTCCAGTGCCGGTAGCCGCGCATCCGGCTGACCCGCTGGCGCCGGATGTCTGCAGCAAACAGCGGCCCGAACCGGTTCCACCAGAACCGCACGGTCTCGTGGCAGATGTCGATACCGCGTTCGAACAGCAGGTCCTCGACGTTGCGCAGCGACAGCGGAAAGCGGACGTACATCAGCACCACCAGGCGGATCACCTCGGGAGAGGAGTTGAACCGGCGGAACGGGCTTGGCGGCAACGCGCGGGATTTGCGAGACATCAACCGCCGCTAGCAGGTGCCTGGTTAGTCTGACAGAGCCAGCGAGACTCTCCTCCGCAGCGATGAAGTGCGAGCCGATATAAGCCAGGCCCGCCCCCATCAGACGGGCGGCGGCGATCTGCTGGCCCCGCGTAATGGCGCCTGCCAGCGCCAGCGGCCCCGAAAAGAAGCGGCGTATTTCTTCGACCAGAGCAAAAGGACTTAACGTTCCGCCATGCCCCCCTGCCCCGGCTGCCACCGCGATCAGTCCATCCACGCCGGCAGCTACCGCTTTTTCCGCATGGCGCACGCTGGTAACGTCGTGAAACACGAGACCCCCATAACCCTGCACGACCTGAACCACCTCGGCTGCCGCACCCAGCGAGGTGATGACGAGCGGTACGCGGTGCCGGACCGTCAACTCCAGATCAGCCTCGAGCCTGGGATTGCTTTTGTGAACGATGAGATTGACACCGAAGGGCGCAGCCCCATGTTTCCCCCGCAAGCCGTCCCTCTATCTCGTCGAGCCATTCTCCATAGCCTTCGCTGCTACGCTGGTTGAGGACGGGAAAAGTGCCCAGCAACCCTGCCTTGCAGCACTCGACCACCAGGTCCGGACCAGAGACCAGAAACATCGGCGCGACGATGGCCGGGATCGCAAGTCGGTCGCCAAGAAGTGCGGGAGCGTCAAAAGATCTCATCCTCCAGCGCCATCATCGACTTCTTGCCTGCCTTGATCGACAGGAAGTGCGCGGTCGCCTGCGGCAGGATTCGCTCGAAGAAGAATGTCGCCGTCTTGATCTTGGCGTCGTAGAATTGCTTGTCTTCAGTTCCGAAAAACAGCTGAAATCCGGCGATTTTGGTGGCTTTGGCAAAACAATAGCCCATCGCGACCAGACCGAGCAGACGAAGATAATCTGTCGACGCGGCACCGGCTTCCTCCGGATCCTTCATTGCTCGCTGGGCGACTGTCGCGGTCGAAAGCTGAAGCGCGCCAAATGCCTTGGCAAGCGCCTCGACCATCGGCTTCATCGGCCCGTCGACATTGTTCTCCTCGATGAAGGCCGAAACGGGATGGAAGAAGCTGCGCAGATAACGACCCATATGAGCGCCAAGCTTTCGACCGACGAGGTCAAGTGCCTGAACCCCGTTCGTGCCCTCGTAGATCATGGTGATGCGGGCATCGCGAGCATATTGCTCGACACCGCTCTCGCGAATGTATCCATGTCCACCATAACATTGGACCGCCAGGTTGGCGCTTTCAAAGGACATGTCGGTGAACATGGCTTTGACGACCGGCGTCATCAGCGCAATGAAATCCGATGCGCGCTGCCGCACTTCCGGTTCCGGCGAATGCTTCTCCGCATCGAGCGCGCGAGACACCCAGGCCGACAAGGCGCGACAACCCTCATTATAGGCGCGCATCGTCATCAGCATGCGCCGTACGTCAGGATGCACGATGATGGGATCGGCCGCCTGATCGGGATATTTGGGTCCAGAAAGTGCGCGACCCTGGATCCGGTCCTTCGCATACCATGCCGCCGCCTGATAAGCGGCCTCGCCCACGCCCAGCCCCTGGATGCCTACCGACACGCGCTCGGTATTCATCATCGTGAACATCGCGGCCATGCCCTTATTGGGCTCGCCGACCAGCCAACCGACGGAATCGTCAAAATTCATCTGGCATGTAGCGGATGCCTTGAGGCCCATCTTATGTTCGATGGCCGCGCATTGCACGCCGTTCGATGGTCCCGGAGTGCCATCCTCCTTCGGGAGATATTTGGGCACGAGAAACAGGCTGATGCCCTTCACGCCTTTTGGCGCATCGGGGAGGCGCGCCAGAACCAGATGAATGATATTTTCGGTGAGGTCATGCTCGCCGGCTGAGATGAAGATCTTCGAGCCCGTGACCTTGTAGCTGCCGTCGCCCTGGGGCACGGCGCGCGAACGCAAAAGACCAAGATCGGTACCGCAATGCGGTTCGGTCAAGCACATGGTGCCCGACCACTGGCCACTCACCATCTTGGGCAGATAGGCCTGTTTGAGCGCATCACTGCCATGGCCTTCCACGGCAGTCGTCGCGCCGTGGGTGAGCCCTGGGTAGAGGCCAAAGCTCAGATTAGCCGAACAGATCATTTCCTCCACGAGCTTGTTCACCGTCTCCGGTAGACCCTGACCACCCCATTCCGGATCGGACGCGAGCGAGGTCCAGCCGCCTTCTGCGAACTGGCGATAGGCTTCTGGAAAGCCCTGCGGCGTGCGCACCACGCCATTTTGGAGGTGGCAGCCTTCCTCGTCACCCGATCGGTTGAGCGGCAAGAGCACATCGCGGCAGAAGCGGGCTGCTTCCTCGAGCACCGCATCGGTCAGGTCCGGGGTGAACTCGGACAATGCGGGGATATCCCCGAAACCGTCATCCTGATGGAGCTCGTTGAGGACAAAGCGCATGTCGCGCAGTGGAGCGTCATAGACTTGCATGGTTAAATATCTCCCCGCGGGCCAACGCACCTGACGGCGCACGACCCGCATCTTGTCAGTTGCGAAGCGGCTTGCCGGTCAAAAGCATCTGCTCCACGCGCGCCTGCGTACGCGGGTCACGAACGAGCTGCATGAAAGCCTTGCGCTCCAATGCGAGAAGATCGGCTTCGCTGACGATATCGATCAGATCCTTCTCCCCGCCAGACAGCACATCGGCGAGCACACCCGAGACCACCCCGTCATAGGACGTGGCGAGACCGCGAGCCTGGAAGCCTTCGACGGCGAGTTCGAGGGCCACCTTGCCGCCGGCTCCAGGCAGACGAAATTCCGGCGGAGCGGGCGGCGCATAACCCTCGACCAGTGCAAGAGCCTTCGCCTTCGCATCGCTGAGAAGACGAACGCGGTTCATCGTGATGCCGTCGCTGGGTCGCAGGAAGCCATATTCTTTTGCTTCGGCCGCGGATTTGGCGACCGTCGCTGTCGAAACGGTCTCGAAAACCTTTGCGACGGAAGGCATGGGCCCTTTGGGCAAAGCGGGATTCTGCCGCCAGCGATCGAGCATCTCACCGCAGCCACCCCAGCCGGGGATCAGGCCCACCCCACATTCGACGAGGCCGATATAACTTTCGGCATGTGCCTGAACCGCGTCGCTGTTCAGCAGTATTTCACAACCACCGCCCAGGGCCATGCCCGATGGCGCGCTCACCACCGGGAACGGCGCATATTTAAGCGCCTTGTAGGCTTCCTGGCCACCCGCGACGAGCTTTTCGATTTCGCCCCACGCCGCGATATTGAGCGCGAACAGGGCAAGCCCGAGATTCGCGCCGGCCGAGAAGTTGCTGCCTTCATTATAGACGACCAGCGCTTTGTATTTCTCTTGCACCAGCGGGATGGCTTTGCCGATCAGGGCCATGACGTCACTGTCGAGGGCGTTCATCTTGCCGGTGAATTCGAAGGCCACCACACCGTCGCCGATATCCCAGAGTGCGGCCGAACCGTTCTTGATCAGCGGCTGCGAGGAGAGCTTGATGTCCTCGAGCAACAAGACACCTTCGGGCCTGACGACATCATGATAATCGCCATCCAGTCCAAGATATTGCCGTTTGCCATTTTCCACGCGGTAGAAACTGCGATCTCCCGCTAACGTCAGGAGCGCCGGCACCGGACGGCCTTCGGCGGCGAGCCGTTCGGCGAGCTTCGCCGCGCCGATCTTGTCGATGAGTTCGAAGGGCCCGAACTTCCAGTTATACCCAAGCTTCATCGCCGTATCGACGCCAACGATGTCGTCAGCGATTTCCGGCACGAGGCTGGCAGCGTAGGACAGAGTCGCACCGAGGATGGCCCAGGCATAGGCGCCCGCCTCACCGGGTAGGGCGATAAGAGCTGCAAGGTCGCCTTTACCAGCCGCGCCAGAAACAGACGGCGCCTTAATGGCCGGCCGATAGTCGCCGGTCGAAAGATCGATGGCCTCCTTGCGTTTGCCGGCATCTCGGTTCAGGCGGTAAAAGCCGCCTTTGCCCTTGCGGCCGGTATAGCCGTCCGCGATCATCCGGTCGATTAGCGGCGCGGGCCGCGCGATCGCCTGATAGGGATCATCGGCCGGCAGGGTCGAGGTCAGGCTCTTTTGCAGATAGGGCATGAGATCGATGCCTACGAGATCGACAAGCCCGAAAACCCCTGTCTTGGGGACCCCCATGGGCTTTCCCGCGATCGCATCAGCCTGTTCGACCGTGATTCCCAGGTCGAAGGCTGCGTTGAGCGCCGCCTGAATCCAGAAGGTGCCAATGCGATTGGCGATGAAGCCCGGTGTATCCTTTGCGCGAACCACGCTCTTCCCAAGCGTGCGGTCTGCGAAGTCAGCGATCCGTTCCACCAGAGCCGTATCGCTCTCGGCTCCTGTCACGATCTCCAGCAGCCGCATATAGCGGGGCGGATTAAAGAAATGGGTGATAAGAAAGTGGCTGCGAAAGCCATCCGACCGCCCCTCGATCAGTTGGCCCAGCGGGATGGTCGAGGTGTTGGATGACACGGCCGCATCCGGTCTGCGATGCGCCTCGATCTTCTCGTATAGCCCGTGCTTGAGATCCAGCCGTTCGACAATCGCCTCGACGATCCAGTCACAATCGGCGATTTTCGCCAGATCGTCCTCGATATTGCCAGTTTCGACCAGCTTTGCCGCCGCCTTCGACATGAAAGGAGCCGGGTCCGTCTTGAGCATCTTGGCCACCGCGCCCGCCGCCACGGCGTTGCGATCATCAGGATCGCGCACGATATCGATGAGGAGAACGGGAATACCGGCATTAGCGACCTGCGCCGCGATGCCCGCACCCATCGTGCCTGCGCCGATGACGCAGACCTTCTTCACGGAAGCAGGGCCGCTCATTCCGCTGCCTCCAGCACCGTCGCAATCCCCTGCCCGCCACCGATGCACTGGGTCGCGAGCGCATATTTGCCACCTTCGCGCTTCAGCAGCGCCGCAGCCTTGCCCACGATGCGCGCGCCGGTCGCTCCCAAAGGATGGCCGATGGCGATCGCGCCACCGTCGACATTGACCTTGTCGACATCGAGCCCAAGATCGGAAATGCAAGCCAGCGACTGGCTGGCGAAAGCCTCGTTCAACTCGACAATATCGAGTTGTCCAACATCGAGGCCTGCACGGCCAAGCGCCTTGCGCGAAGCCTCAACCGGACCGATGCCCATGATCTCGGGCTGACATCCCGAGACCGCGACCGACTTGATCCGCGCCAGAATGGGAAGCCCGTTGGCAAGCGCATAGTCTTCGCTGGCGATGAGAACCGCGCTGGCGCCATCGGTCAAGGGTGAAGATGTGCCTGCGGTTACGGTTCCTTCTTGGGCAAAGGCAGGCTTGAGGCCGGCAAGCGCTTCCACCGTCGTTCCGGGACGCGGCGTGCCGTCCTTGTCGACGATGCCGGCTTTGGTCGGGATCGGGACGATCTCGGCCTCGAGCTTGCCCGCAGCGATGGCGGAGGCGGCCTTGTCCTGGCTCGCGACGGCAAAGGCTTCCTGCTGCGCACGCGAAATCTGATACTTGGTGGCGACGTTTTCAGCAGTGTCGCCCATCCCGAGATAGGCGGCCGTCTTCTTGGCCAGCTCAGCGTTCGGAAGCGGATTGAACCCCATCATCGGTACACGGCTCATCGATTCGACGCCCGCGCAGATAAAGACCTCGCCCGCGCCCAGTTGAATCTGCCCGGCAGCGATGTGCACAGAACTCATCGACGATCCGCAGAAGCGGTTGACCGTCATGCCAGCGACCGAGAGCGGCAGATCAGCCAGAAGGCCGATGAGACGCGCGACGTTGAAGCCTTGCTCCCCCTCGGGGAAGGCGCAACCGAGCACGATATCCTCGATATCCTCGGGCTTTACACCGGTACGTTCAATCAGACCGCGGATGACCTGAGCAGCCAGATCGTCCGGGCGGACGCGCGCAAGCGCGCCCTTGCCAGCCAGATGAAACGGCGAACGGGCATAACCCGCGACAACCACATTACGCATCGATCGAAGCCTCTCCATGGAATCGGGAATCAGAAACACGCTGATGACCTAATGGTGCTTAGATTGACCTATACGTCAACAGAAATGTTTGGCATGGTACCCAGAAGCGGCGCGGGCGAGCACGGGCCATGTGAAGAAGGAGGGTGTCCGTGACAGCAAGGAATGCCTGAAAACCCGCCCCCAGCCCCGACCCAAGCAAACGCTGATGCGTCCGGCAATGCGGCGATCCCGGCCCATCCACAAAGGTAGCGTGCGCCGCGCTGAAGGAGATTCGAAATGCGCCTTCATGAACATGCCTTGCGCCGACAGGTCGTCAACGAAATGCACCTGCGGCGATTTGCGAGACTAGATCCGCCGGCGCTCGCCATACAGACCGTACGACTGCTCGATGACGAGCAGTGGGAGAAGGAGTGGTCCGTGATCAGCGATCTGCGTGGTGCAGATCTGGATCGTACCGCGCGACATATGGAAACCGGCTGGAAAGATGCTGTCCGTATCGCTTGGGAAAGGCATAGCGAGGCAATGACAACCACCCTTACATTTGCTACGGAAAACAAAAATCCGGAGTGGAACTTACCCCTGACCGGACCTTCTGCAGAGGCTTTGACCTGGATGGAAGAGCTTCCTGGCAGCGTGATCCGCGCCACGCAGATCGTCGTCGTCACCAGCGACAGCGCTGCCGCCGAGCTTATCGAAAGAGCTGCATTTCACCCTGCCCATTTGGTTTCATGCGTCGTCGACGATGCCATCCGGATCTGGAGCGACTTTCGCATACATGCAGAAGGGTATGGGCGCCTAGTGGTCGCGACCAATGGCGCAAGCGTTGACGAGGTTTCCCGCTGTATCCAGCGCGTGCAGGAACTGGGGAACTATCGGAACCTCGCGCTTCTCGGTTTGCCGACTGCGCGACATGGCTGGAGCGTGCTGGATGAGATCGAGCGCAGTCTGGACGAGACTGGTCGGGCACTGCGCGATTCTTCGCGCACTGATGATAGCCTTCTTGCCTCTCTGTCGTCGCTGACCGCAAGATTGCTAACATTAGCGAGTGAAACGGATTCAAGGCTGAGCGCCACGGCCGCCCTAACTGAGATCGTCGCAGAGCGGCTTACCGATCTCGTTGCATCGCGCCTTCCAGGATTCCAGTCGCTTAGCGACTTCACCGGAAGGCGCTTTAATCCAGCGGTCCGAACATGCCGGGATTTTCAGACGCGCCTAGCCCAGGTCAGCCTTCGAGCCGCACAGTTCACTGCCCTCCTGCGCGCACGGATCGAGACACACATTGAAAATCAGAATGCGTCGCTGCTTGCTTCAATGGACCGCAGCGTTCGCATGCAGCTTCGCCTCCAACACCTGGTCGAGGGACTCTCAGCGGTTGCCGTGGGCTACTACGCGCTCGGCCTAATCGGTTACCCTCTCAAGGCAGCCGAGAAGGCATTCCCCCCCTTTTCCTCCGTTATTGTCCTGGGGGGTTTGGCTCCGCTGGTTGCGGTGATCGCATTTTTCTCAATCGCCTACGCACGTCGCCGAGCCGTCGCCGACGCCTCGGTCAAGTCGATACGTAAAAAAAACCCGGACAGCGGTGGGATGCATCGCCAGCCTCCGGAAGCGGCAAACAGCAACCGGACGAAATCGGAAGAATGATGACGATTTGAGTCCTTGACTTACCTATACGTCAACATGATGGTGAGGGAGAGGCCGATTCGAGCCGCTTCGACGCGGTCCAGCAAAGAACAATCGCGTTAGCGGTGCCTCATGGGAGCGGAACGAATGACAATCTTACTGGCAATACTGGCAGCGGCATCGATGCCGGCCGACGCAGCGTTGGGTCGTTGGCAGACCGAAAACCGACATGGCGTGGTCGAGATTGCCAGATGCGGTTCATCCATCTGCGGCACTTTGCTGTCCTCCGACGGCCTCCGGGCGAACCCGCAGTTGCGCGATGAGAAGAACAAGGATGCGCAGCTGCGCAGCCGCGCCCTGAAAGACTTGCGAATCCTGCAGGGCTTCCAATGGAAATCCGGCTCTTGGTCCAGCGGCACCATCTACAACGCCGAGGACGGCGGCACTTACGGCGCGACCGTCACCGTGATCGACAGCGATCATTTGCGCCTGAAGGGCTGCATCGTCTGGCCACTGTGCAAGACCCAGACCTGGATACGTTTACGCTGACAACAATGCATCTGAAATAAATCACGCGAGGGGAGAATAGCATTGAAACACGGCCTGAAACGTCATGTAACCGTAGCTCTTGTCGGAGCGCTGGCAGTGCCGCAGGTTGCACATGCCGGTGGCTTTTATCTTCAGGAACAGTCGGTCAAGGGCGCGGGCCGCGCATTCTCAGGCGAAGTTGCCGATCAGGGAGCGGAATCTCTCTGGTGGAACCCGGCGGCGATCGGGGGCGTGTCAGGCGTCGATAGCCATTTCGCGATCAGCGCGATCCTCCCCAAGGGTAGTATCGACAACGTCAATACGCTCATCGTACGGCCGGGACAGACGCCTGCAGCGGTCGGTGGTGATCAGAGATCGCGTAATCCCATCAACAACGGCATCCTCCCATCAGGAGCGATCGCCTTTGCAGTCAGCCCGAAACTGGCCGTCGGGCTCGCACTGACATCGCCTTACAGCTTTACCACCGACTACGAGGCGACAAGCTGGGTGCGCTACACCACCGATAAGACGAAGTTGCGCACCTACGATATCCAGCCGTCCATCGCGTTTATGCCAACGCCCAACCTCAGCATCGGCGCGGCGCTGAATATCGAATATGCGGACGCTACTCTGTCTAATTATCTGCCCAATCTTTCCCCGCTCCTGGCCGATGGCCATCAGGAACTCAAGGGCGATGGTTGGGATCTGGGCTGGACTGCTGGTCTCCAATATCGCGCAGGTCCCGTCACACTGGGTGCGAGCTACAAGTCCAGCGTGAAGCATGACCTGAAAGGTTCGATCGCAACGACCGGGCTGCTCGGACCGCTAGCCGGACAAAATGGCTCGATCGACACCGGCGCGAGTTTCCGCACGCCCTGGCAGGCAACAGTCGGCGCACGCGTAGCGGTGTCTCCCAGGCTGACCTTGAACAGCCAGATTGTCCGCTTCGGATGGTCGGAGTTCGACAGCATCAAGCTGGGGTCTCCGCTCAATACTGCCATCCCGGAAAACTACCGAAACACCTGGAGCTTCGCGGGTGGCATTGATTATTCTGCCTCCCCCCAATGGACCATCCGCGCAGGCGTGCAGCACGATCAAACCCCGACGAGGGACGGCAATCGCGACGCGCGCGTGCCAGATGCGGATCGATGGAACTTCGCGGCGGGCAGCAGCTTTGCTCTTTCCCGCAATTTCACCCTCAATGCCGCCGCCGCTTACATCGCCTTCAAGGACGAGACGATTGATCGAACAACTGCCGCTTATGCTGGAAGTGCCGCGCAGACCCCCATCCTGGTCAACGGCGGGGTGAACGACGCTCATGCCGTCGTGCTGTCCCTTGGTGGTCGGTTGACCTTCTGATGTTCGAGGCTGCCATGGCTGAACCCATTTCAGACATCTTCGACGGACAGCAGGATCCGTCGCTTCCACCCCGATTGATCACCGACCTGCTGGATAACGCGGTTGCGCTCTATCCAGACCGGATAGCGATCGATTTCCTGGGTAGAACTTGGACCTACGGTGAGATCGGCGGCCTCGTGCAGAGGGCAGCCAGGGGCCTGCAGGATCAGGGCTTGAAGAAAGGCGATCGATTCGGCCTTTGCCTGCCCAATTGTCCGTACTTCGTTGTCCTGTATTTTGCCGCACTCCAGGTCGGTGCGATCATCGTGAATTTCAACCCTCTCTACACCGAGCGAGAACTTGAGCATCAAATCCGCGATTCAGGCACGCGGATGATGGCCGTACCGGATCTGAAGGCAATCCATGGGAAAGTGGAGGCGGTTGCAGCAAGCGCCGGCCTGGACAAGATCATTCTGTGCGGCATGGTCGACATGTTGCCGCGAATGAAAGGCTTGGGCTTTACCTTGTTCAAGCGCAAGGATCATGCTCGTGTACTGGACGAGAGCATTCACGTCCGTTTGAACAGACTCTTGTCGAGCAATGTTCTCCCGAATCCTGTGCGGCGTGAGCCGGACGACGTTGCGGTGTTGCAATACACCGGCGGAACGACCGGTGTTCCCAAAGGAGCGATGCTCACGCATGCCAACCTCGCCGCCAACAGCGCGCAGATGGTCGTGCATGTTGGGGGGCACAGCTCCCGCCAAGAGCGCACACTCGGCGTTCTGCCCATGTTCCATGTCTTTGCGCTCACCACAGTGCTGAATTTCTCCGTCGAGATCGGTGCGGAGATGGTGCTGCTTCCTCGCTTCGAGATGGACCAGGTCCTCAAAACCATGAAGCGCAAGCCCCCCACCCAGTTCTTCGGCGTGCCCACCATCTATGTGGCTCTCAACGGGCTCGCGGACGACAAGATTCCGAACCTGTCGTCAGTGAGAGCCTGCATATCGGGCGGTGCCCCTTTGCCCCTCGATGTCCGGGAGCGTTTCGAAGAGCGGACCGGGGCAAAAGTCGTTGAAGGCTACGGCCTTTCCGAGACGGCCCCTATCATAGCGTGTAATCCCCTGGACGGCCTCGTGAAAGACAACAGCTGTGGGCCGCGCTTTCCCGGCACCATCCTGGAAATCCGCGATCCGGAGAACCCTACGAGGGTGCTTCCCCAAGGCGAGCGGGGCGAAGTCTGCGCCCGGGGCCCACAGGTCATGAAAGGATATTGGCAGCGCGAAGAAGACACGCAGGCGGTATTCGTTGAGGGAGCGCTACGGACTGGGGACATCGGATATCTCGATGAAGATGGCTACCTCTTCCTTGTCGATCGCATCAAGGACGTGATTTTTTGCGGCGGCTATAATGTCTATCCTCGCATCATCGAGGACGCCGCATACCAGCATCCAGCCATCAAGGAGGCAATCGCCATTGGGATTCCGGATCCTTACCGGGGTCAGTCGCCTAAGCTCTTCGTGGCACTACACAAGGATGCAACCGTCACTACGGGCGAACTGAAGGATTTTCTTCGAGAGCGCCTCAGCAAGATCGAGATGCCAAAAGCGATCGAAATTCGCGATAGCCTGCCCAAGACCATGATTGGCAAGCTATCGAAGAAGGAACTTGTCGAGGAGGAGAATAAAAAGCTCGCATGAGCGCCACCGGCCTGCCACTGTCAAACTTAGCTGTTTTGCAACAGGCACCGTGGGATGAGGGTGGCGGACATTGATAGGCGGAGCAAGGCCAACGTGAGACGTGAGCGGATCAAAGCGCCTGTTGATAATAACGGTGCCGGGGCGCGGGATGCGCGTGAATTTACACCCCCACTGCAAGGTATAAATGATGTTGCCCGCGAGTTGGGGGTCACACTGCGAACTCTCCGCTTCTATGAGAAGGAGGGTTTGATCGACCCCCAACGCGTCGGCAATACGCGCATATATTCCAAGCGCGAGATCGGGAGGATGCAACTCATTCTCCGGGGCAAGCGGCTGGGTTTCTCCATTCGAGAGATCAAGGAGTTCCTCGATCTATATGATGCCGACCCGGGACATCATGAGCAGATGGGCAGACTCGTAGAGCGCGTCCGCGAGAGACTTATTGATCTGAAGGGTCAGCGTAGCGCCCTTGATTTAACTATCGAGGAACTGACCAAGATCGAAAATGAGGCTACCACGCACCTCATGCGAAAGCAGAAATAGTCCGCGCCCTAGGATCCTCTTAGCGGCCAAGATCGCCTACGGGAAATTCCAACCCGATTTCCAAGCCATGATCAAACCATGCGCGCTCCACTTTGCCATGCAAAGTCGCAACACTCGCCCTCTCTAAGCGGCGGCCGAAGCCCTCGTCTGACTTGCCCCGGACATTCGCCGGGCGCCGGTCTCGCGCCATGTCATCGTCATGCGCTCACCTGCGATTCCAACTTCAATTCTCAGTTGCCCTTCCGGTGTAGCCAGACCGCCGTATTTCACTGCATTCGTCGCGAGCTCATGCAGCAGCAGGGCGATCGTAGTAAGGGCATGGGGACCAATAGGAAGATTGTCGCCTTCGATACTGATACGCTCCTCATTGATTCCCTGATGGGCAGCCAAGATCGCATCCAACAGCGCCAATAAGGTCGTTTCAGTCTGCTCAACCACGTCGCCGGCGAGATCGGGCATCGTGAGCGTGTGCGCCCTCGCCAGCGAGGCGAACCGCGCCGTCAGATTGTCGGCCAGTTCGTCGATGTCTTGGTAAGCGTCCGTCCTCGGGCGTGTTGCGGCATTCAGGCTCGGCGCTGATGGACCTCCGCTAAGGAGTCTCTTTCTGGACTCCAGAAGGAGGCCAAGTGAAGGGTCGGGTAGAGATCATCGCGCGCACCGAACGGCGCAGGAAGTTTTCGGATGCCGAGAAGGCGGCGATCCTCGCCGAGGCGGATGCAGACGGCGTATCGGTCCGTCAGGTCGCTGAGCGCCACGAGATTGCCGAGAACCTAATTTACAACTGGCGAGCGGCGCGCCGCCAAGCGGCGGCCATCGCCAGCGAGGCGCTGGAGTTCATTCCCTACGGTGCAATCATAACGACGGAGCCCGCACCTGCGCCGGCAGTGCCCGAGCCTCAGAAGGCACCGTGACCCATTTCGTCGCCGATGCCGCCAGCGCCGGAGGATCTGATCCGCCCCCATCCCGGTGCACGCCCCGGCGCAATAGACATAGATCTGACCAGTGGCGTGCGCCTGTCGGTAGACAGCTATGTCAACGAGAAGGCACTGGCCCGCGTGCTGCGTGCATTCCGGGATGTCTCGTGATCTCGCTGGCGCCCGGAACGAAGGTCTATCTGGCAAGCAAGCCGGTCAGCATGCGGCTCGGCTTCGATGGGCTGGCGGCACTGGTTCGCCCGCTGTTCGCGGTCGAACCCTAAGGCGGGCATGTTTTCCTCTTCCGAAGCAAGAGCGGCAACTACCTGAAGGCGCTGCACTGGGACGGGTGTCGTGTTGCCTCACATAAATTTGTTACCGCTTGCCTCAGCAGGAATGTTCCCTGTCGTCACATCATAGCACCGCTTATGGGCTTCGGGCAGCGCGGAGCCTTTGGCGCAGTGCGGCCCGAAGCCCATAAGCTGGGATCTGCTTTCGCACTGCTTACTCTGGTGAGTTCGGATGCGCATAGCCGCACATGTCGGCGACCATCCACAGCCAGAACACATTCATGCCCCGGTACGGAATTCCGCAGGCCCGCAGGGGCCGGGAAACGGGCACGCCGCGCCACGGCTTTATCCACGGCTTCGTGCCTGCTTCCAAACGGGCGATGATTTCCTGGGTGATACGGGTGGCGGGCGACAGGCCGCCGCCCTGCTCCTTGCGATAGGCCATGATGGTTCTCCTGATTGCGGCATCTGGACAATCGGCGACGGGTTCGCCGGTCAGTACCACAGGGTCCCGAGCCCCCTCTGCTCTTCTCCCAAAAAGGAAGCGGCCCTCCGGCGTGAGACGAAGGACCGCTTCTCGAGGTGCGAGTGGCCGAGCCTGTCAGGAGGTGGTCAGGCGGCCAGTTCGCGGGGGGTATGGATTTCGCCGTCGACACCAGGCTCAGCGTCGCTTGCGTCGATGTCGACTTCGCCAGCCTCCGGAGCAGTGGAGGCAAACCGCATGACCTCAGGCACCCAAGCCAGGGCCTTCTCGCGAACTTCGACTTCGGTGATGTAGGTGCCGGCGAAGACGCGCTCGGCGCTCATCGCGAGGTCACCCTTCTTGACCGAGGCAAAACGCGAGGAGAGTTCGAGACCGCCGACATCGGTCAGCGCATCGAGGATCACCTGCTTCGACACCCGATCGAAATAATTGGTCGCCGTCGGGCGCCACCACTGGGCCATGTCGATACCGATCAGGCTGCCAAGGTGATCCTGGAACGGCAGCTGACGCTCACCGGCCATGTTGAGGCTTGCCTCGAGCGACCGAGCGACGACATAGCCCAGCCAGGCGGCGCGACAGTCATCGGGCAGTACACGGAAGAGATCGAAGCGGGACGTCGCATCATTCCCGGCGCGCCAGCTTTCGTCGAGACTGGACCTGAGCTCGGCAAGCGCGCTGCTCGCCGGCGCATCCTTGGATTCAAAGCCGATGATCGGGCCAGCCGGAACAGGCGCGCGCAGCGTGGTCGCAGCCCGCGCCCGCCAGTCGTGGGTGTCGGCATCGGCAAGCGTGAAGACCATGATGTGGAGCGCCAGACCAGGATCGGATGCAACGTGCAGCGCCAGCACATCGCGGCGCTGCATGGCGAGCTCGTCGACCAGGCGCTTGGACAAGGTGGTCCGGCGCTTATCCGAACCTTCATCGCCCGTAACGACTTCGATCCCACCGTCGGCTCCGACGGGTTCAGCCTGACGCTCACCGTAGAACACCGGCTGGAGAACCGGCGTGCCATCGCGGGAGAGCACCAGCACCATCCCCGCCTCGGCCTTGAGTTCGGTCGCGATGACGGGCGGGCGGGCCCGGATTTCCTGGCACTCGCGTTCGATGGCCTCGATTGCCGCTTCGGCGCAGCCACAGCCTCCTCGGCACTGTCCTGATCCTCGAGGATCGCCGCATGTTCGTCATAGGAGGCATCGAGTTCGTCGATCCTCGCCAATTCTGCGTCGGTCAATGGCGCCGGTTCGGCAGGAAGCCGGACCAGCCCTTCGACCAGATCGTGGCTGGCATAGGGATCGAGCGTCGGCTTGACCCAGGCAAGACCCTGCTCGGCGGCGAGGGCTTTGGCCTGCTCTTCCATCTTCGCGGCGGCAAGGCTTTCGAGCAGCGCAACATCGACCCAGGATTCGCTGTCGTCGTTGTCGAACAGCTCACGCTCGATCCGGCCGCCCGCGGCAATGTAGGCATCGCGGCCAACGAGACGGGCGCGCGGATCGCTGCCCCGGACTGTGCCGGAGAGGACCATGCGCCGGATGCTGTCGGGATTGGGTGCGTAGTAGGCCGAGGAAACCTGCTCGAACACCCGGGCCTGGATGTCCTGGTCCGAGGTCGCGCCGAAGGCCTTGGCGATATCGAGGGTGATTTCCCCGGAGGCCAGTGCCTCAAACACCACAGGCGCAAGGTTCGCGAGACGCAGCCGGCCATCAACGAAGCGAACGGTCAGACCGAAGCGGCGGGCAACGTCCTCGACGGTCGCACCGCCCGCCACGAGCGCGGCAAAGGCCTGGGCTTCGTCGGCCGGGTTCATGGCGAGGCGGTGAAAGTTCTCCGCAAGGCTGGTCTCGACCGCGACCTCAGCGCTATCTTCGAGCACGAGGCAGGTGACTTCGTGATCGCGGGCAAGGATCTTTTCGTCTGCCAGCGCGAACATGGCGCGGCGACGCCGCTCGCCAGCTTCGACCTCGAACTTTCCCTTCGCGGCAGGCCGAACAATGAGGTTCTGCAGCAGGCCACGAGCTGCGATGCTGGCTTTGAGCTCGGCATCGGCAGCTAAATCACTGTGACGGCGGACATTGCGGGGCGATTGAACGAGCTTGTTCAGCGGGATCGACTTGATCATGGGACACACTCCTGATTGTGAGCCCAGTGCATCGACCATCGACGCCCAAATGGCTCAATCAGGGCAAAGCCCCCTCCCCTCTCGTGCGTTCGTAGAAGATCTGCGTATATGCGCTGAGCAATAGCGCACGACTATGCTTGCGGACGATCCGCAACGGCCCATTTCAGGAGCCTTGATCGAGATAGCGGACATTTCAGATAGCGAAGGAAGCTGATCGCCAAGCGCACCAAATTCGGTCATGAAAGCCGTCTAGGGTCGTTCTATAAAGCGTTCATTCGTTTGGTGGATAGGCGACGGTTGGAGATGGGCGGCCCGATCAACCTGCCGGACCGCCCGCTCGATATTCTCGACGAGCGCCCGGATCAGGTCCGCGGTCTGCTGGACGAAACTCCGGGTGAACACCGACAGTTCGTTTCCGTTCTTGTCAAACCCGTTACGGTGGACGCAATCGTGCCGCAGCATGATCGCAGCAAACAATGCGGTTTTGTCGGATGTGAGGTCGAGGATGCGGATGCCGAGCGCGATATCGTAGAGCACATCAACCTTGGCAAAGTTGCAGATCGACTTTTCCGGCCTGCGACGGACTTCGCCATTCTTCTATAAGATATTGTTATTATTGTTGAATAATGGATTTTGATACGCTACCCTTGTCGGGAAATACACCCCTATTTCCGACATCGGTGGTCGCCCGGTGGTCGCCCAAATTGGGGGGCAGGAGGTAGTTTATGGCGCAGAATACCGTGCTTTTGACCAAGCGAGTCATTGATGCCGCACGCCCTGAGGAAGCGCGCTACGATATCTGGGACAGCGAGATCGCCGGGTTCGGACTTCGCGTAGGCGTCGGCGGAACCAAGACATTCGTGCTTCGCTATCGCGCCGAAAATGGCGGTCGAGGGGCGCCTAAGCGGCACATCACGATCGGTCGCTTCGGTCCCCTCACTGTCGAGTTGGCCCGCCGCCAGGCACGGCAGCTTCTTGCTCAGGCGACTGTGGGTGAGGATCCGGCAAAAGCTCGGAACGACAAGCGGGCGGAAATGCGGATCAGCGACCTGATCGATCTTTATGAGGTGGAGGGATGCTTCATCCAGCGCGGCAAACATCAGGGTGCGCCGATGAAGCCGCTCACAAAACAGTACACGATCGCGCGCTTGCGCCATCATGTGCTGCCCTTGCTTGGCAGGCATCGTATAACGGAAATCGGTGCAACCGAGATTGAGCGCTTCTTTCGCGACGTGGAGAACGGGAAGACTGCGAAGAACGAAATGATTAGTCCCCGCAAGCGTATCATCGTGAAAGGAGGGAGCGGCGCGGCCCGCAAGGTCTTCCGCGATCTGTCGGCCGTGTTCAGCTTCGCCCGTCGGCGCGAGATGGTCGATCGCAACCCCTGCGATACCGCGTCTGTCCGCAAGACGGACAATCATAAGGATCGCTATCTCACTCTGGCAGAGGTCAAGCGCTTCGGTGATGCGTTGCGCGAGCTCGAGAATGAAGGGGTCAATCGAAAGGCTCTTGATATCATGCGCTTGTGGATGCTGACCGGATGCCGGCGCGAGGAAATTGCCAGCCTCAGATGGAAGGAAGTCGATTTCGACCATGGCAGCCTTCGGTTCGAGGATAGCAAGACAGGAAGAAATGTTCGTCCGATCGGTGCGGCCGCGGTCGCGGTGCTCAACACCGTCGAACGCTGTGAGAATTCCGATTTCGTTTTCCCTGCCGAGGATGGCGACGGCTATTTCAGGGGGTATAAGACGCCTTGGAAGAAGGCTGTAAACAAAGCGGATCTGACTGACGTCACCCCCCATACACTGCGACACACAATGGGCTCGACGGCTATTTCTTCGGGTGAAGCGATGGCCTTTACCGGAGCGATCCTGGGTCATTCCAATCCCCGCTCGACGGCCATTTACGCCCATGTTCAGCATAATCCGGCACGGCGAGCGGCCGACCGGGTCGCGGAGAAAATCGCGGCCGCCCTTGCGGGCATGAGCGATGCCGAAATCGATGCTCCTTCCGCAGACGAAGATGAAGACCTGCTACGGCGTGTTGCGGCAACCCTCATGAAAGGAGGGGCGGAAGCTGAGCGCCTGCGCGTCGTGGTCAATGCTCTGGCAATTTAGCTGACGGGTGGACTGTGGCGGACGTAGGCTTCGGCCTCGCCCCGATGCTTGCGGCGGCGGTAGCCGCTGTCGGCATAGGCGCACCGCACCGTGATGGTATGCGTCCGGCGGGACGTACAATTTCCAGTCCGAAGGATCGCTCCTTCGCAGCAGTCCGCAGGAGGAAGCAATATTCCTTCCCGCTGCACAGATACGCCACCCACCAGCCTGACCATGACCCGCATGGGCCGAAACCCGCCAGGGGTTCGGTTGGAGCGCAGCGGCGATAGAGCAGTGGTCCCGCGGGAGGC
Organism: Novosphingobium sp. B1; assembly: GCF_900176395.1. GTDB lineage: Bacteria > Pseudomonadota > Alphaproteobacteria > Sphingomonadales > Sphingomonadaceae > Novosphingobium. Next base: position 663,766 of record NZ_FWXL01000001.1, read on the forward strand.
GTCCAGCTTTGCCCAACGATCTCGGGGTCGAACTGATCGAACCTATCGGCCAGAATAGCGCTTCAGACGCAGCTCGATTTCGCGCCGCGGCAATCGGCAGCGCGGGTGGGCCGCCGTTTTCGACAGGCAGCCATGCAATGTGGCGGCATCGCAAATGCGGTTCGCCTCGATGCGATCGAAAACCCACAGCACACCGTGCACAGCGATGCCCTCAGCTTCTGCGATGGACCGCAGCACACCGTCGCCGGTCAACAGTGTCCATTGACGCCCCTGCGCCAGGGCAAAGGCGAAGGTATCGGCCACAGAGAGGCGTGGCTCACCGCGGCGCAGCTGGGTTGCGCGGCGGACTTCACTACCATCGAGAGATTCGATCACGATGCCCAGCGAGCGAAGCCGCTCGCCGAAGTCGGCATCGAGCTCGCGTTCGAAAAGAAGGTCCGGGACTACCAGGCTGTCATCGAGCTCGAACGCGGCTTCGAGCAGGTCGCCGCGATCAAGGTCGATGATGACCGAAGTGTCCGAGACGAGGAACGGCACCCGTTCAAACTGCCTCAGCCAAACGCTGGTCAAGCGCCTGCAAGGTGATCCCGAGCATTTCGGCCGCGCGGCTTTCGCCGATCACGCCTTCCGCGAGCGCACGATAGCACAGCCGTTCGAACCGCTTGGGCTCCTCATATTCGGGTGCAATGCAAGCCGGTTCGGCGAATGGCTCCTTGCGCCAGCCCCGTTTCGTAAACTCTTTGAACAACGCCGAAAAGGCCTTCTTCTCGATGATGCCGAGATCGAGGCAGCGATAGGCGATCGCCTGGACGCTGACGCCGAAGCGCTCCTTGATGGCTACGAGTTCGCCAATGCTGATGGCCGAGCGCTGTGCGCCGATTTCAGCGCGCACGACGTCGGCCGGCATCAGAAAAGCGCCGGCAAAGCGGTGCGCTGCGCGTTCCTCGTCAACCTCTGCCGTAGGCGTCATCACCATATGGCCGAGCTCGTGCGCGAGGGTGAAGCGTTTGCGCTCTGCCCAGATGTTTCTCCGCACGACGATCACGCGGGCGGCGTCGCGCTCCTTGCGCATGACGCGCGCGGCGAGGCCGTCGATGTCGTCGAGAGCAAGCGAGAGCACCTTGATACCGCGTTCTTCGAGCAATTCCGCGAGCTTGGGCACTGGGTCGTGACCCAAGCCCCATTCCTCGCGAACTGAGCGGGCTGCGTCTTCGGCATCACGTATATCGTGCAAGGGGTATGGCGCGCTGCGAGGCTGCTCCCATTCGACGCTTTTGAGGCCGAGAAGATCCTCGATCGCGAGATAACGCTCCAGCAGTTGCAGCGTCTGCGCCTCGATCGTCGCCTCTTCCTTGGCGGTGCGCTTCTTGCGGAAATCGACGCCTTCCAGCGTCAGCTCCTCGTCGCTGAGCAGATAGGACTCGCTGACGCTAAGGGCGCTAGCGAGCGCCATCAGAGCGCGCGAACCCGGCATGTCCTCGTTCCGCTCATATTTCCCGATCGCCTGCGCGCTGACGACGTTGCCCATGCGCTCGGCGAGGTCTCGCAGCGACAATCCAGCGGATGCGCGGGCGAGCTTCAGTCGCGTGCCGATCATGGCTTAGCTACCTTTCGTTTCTCCGGTTTACAAAAAGTCGATATGGAGACTATTTTGTAAACCGACACCCCTTGAAACGCCATCATGGCTGCCCCAGATGTGTGTTCGTGGTGGCAGTATAACGAAAATTTGTAAACCGGAGTTTCGTCATAGCTTCAAATATGCTTCGCGGTGACGGCAGGCCGTTCGATCCGTTCGGCGACCCGTTGGACGCGATCCTCGCTGAGATCGCGGTCAATCTGCAGCTGCCGCCCGGCCTCCATGCCATCGCTGTCGATCGCTACACGGCGGTCTGCCGGTACATCGAGCGCCCCGGCAGCCCCCTCGCAGGACGGGTGTCGAGCTTCTACCCGCAGGGCTCTATGGCAATCGACGCGACGATCTCGACGCGCGGCACCGACGACGAATACGATCTCGACGCGGTGGTCGAGATCATGGGTGGGTGCGAGGGGCCGGAGGAACTGCTCGACCTTCTGGAGGCCGCGCTCAAGGACTATCCGGTTTCCCGGATCGAGCGCAAAACTCGCTGCATCACGCTCTATTACGCTGATGGCATGCACCTTGACGTGACGCCGGCGCGGCGGCGCGCCGTCAAGGAAAAGGAGGGCGTGATCGCCCACGCCAAGCGGGGCAGGCCGCAAGAGCACCGTTATGTGCCGATGAACGCCTACGGCTTCTGCGCCTGGTACAATGATCGGGCGCCGGTCGAAGAGCGCTTCGCGCTGGCACTGAATCGTGAACTCTATACCAAGCACGGCTACGCCTTCGATGCCGCCGAGGTGGAGGAGGTGCCGGATCAGACGCCGCTGCTGATCAAGAGCGTGACCACCGTCGCACTTCAGCTCATCAAGCGACACCGCAACATTCTCTATGCCGATAAGGCAGGCCGGATGCCGCCCTCGGTCGTCTTGTCCTGTCATGCCGGACACGCCGCGGCACCGGGTATGGGGCTGGCCGATATGGTGATGCGCCAGGCGCGCTGGACGGCGCGGGCGATCGATCAGGCGGCACGGCAGAACAGGCTCCTCGACGTCGCCAATCCCGAATTCTTTGAAGAGCGGTTCACCGATCGCTGGCCCGAGAACCAGTCCCAGCAGCAGCACTATGCCCAGGCGCTCCATGGCCTTGCCGACGGCCTCCAGGCAGCGCGAGAACGCGGCGTGCAGCTCGAGGACCTGCAGGATTGGCTGCGGGGTCAGTTCGGCCAGCGCGTGGTCACGCGCTCGATCGATCTTTTCAACAAGCGCCTCGGACAGCAGGTGCAGGCACGTCAGCATGGCTATACGCGCACCGGCGGCCTGTTCACGCCGGCGGCTCCCGCGATCATCACCGGCGCAAGCGCGCTCGCGCCGGTTGCCGCCAGGGCGCACACGAACATGGGTGAGCGCCGCTGACCATGATCCACGGCATCGACGCGCAGATTGATGCGATGCGGGCGATCTGGCCCGCGTTCGTCGTGGTCGCGCGCGATGGCGATGCAGCGGCTTGGGAAGGCTCCGTTCGCCCGCTTCTGCAGACGTACCGCGTCGGCATCTTCTACCGCGCGCCGCTGCTGATCGAAAATCTGGACCCGCGTCGCGTGCAGCCGCGCGTCTCGGTCCTGAATCCGCGGCTCCGACCGCGTCCCGGCGACCGCGAAGGGCAGCTGCCGCACGTCTATTACGGACCTGACGGCGAAGTGACGCTGTGCCTCCTCGATCCCGAGGCAGGCGATTGGTCGCCCGCCGACCTGCTTGCCGAGACCACGGTGCCCTGGACCATCGAATGGCTGGCCGCCTACGAGGGCTGGCGCGCGACCGGCAAATGGACCGCGAGCGGCCGCCATGTGGAGGCGGCCCGTGGCTAAGACCAAGGCCCCACAAAAGGTTCAATCCGCGCTCTGGGCGCGGTCGGCCGGACGCTGCCAATACCGGGGATGCAATCGCGACCTCGTGGGCGATCTCATCTCCGGCAATGAGAACGCGCTCTTCGGTTTCATCGCGCACATCGTCGCGGACAGCGCCGATGGGCCGCGCGGTGATCCCGTCAGGTCACCGCACCTGGCCAAGAGCCTCGACAATCTGATGCTGATGTGCGCCGTCCATCACAAGCTGATCGATGTCGATGGTCTGGCCGATCATCCCGAGGCTCTGCTCGTCGAGATGAAGGCCGAACATGAGGCGCGCGTCGCGCTGCTCGCCGGGATCGACAAGGATCGGGCATCGCATGTGGTGCGGTTCGGCGCCAGCATCGGCGCGAACGAAGCGCTGGTTTCGACCCGCGCGATATTCGCCGCCATGCCGCCCGATCACCATCCGGCTAGCGCGCAGACGATCGACCTGGAAATGACCGGCCATGCCTTCGCCGACAGCGATCCGGCATTCTGGTCCATGCAGCAGGCGAACCTCCAGCGCAATTTCGCAGCGAAGGTCGGCGGTAGGATCGAACGCCAGGACATCCGCCATCTCAGCGTGTTCGCCTTGGCGCCGCAGCCTTTGCTCATCGAACTCGGTCGCTTGCTTTGCGACATCGTGCCGACGGTCATCCATCAGCGGCACCGCGAGCCCTCGACCTGGACCTGGCAGCGCGACGTTGCGCCCGTGCGCTATCAGACGGCCGAACCGCCATCCCGGAAAAGCGGCGTGGTGGCGCTCAAGCTGGGGGTCAGCGCGACGATCACCGATGATCGGATCGAGCGTATCGTCGGCGGCGATGCTGCGATCTGGAGCCTGTGCGCCGAAGCGCCGCATAACGACATCGTTCGCCGCCCCGAGGATCAGGCGGCCTTTCGCACGGCGCTTCGCCGCATGTTCGACGCGATCAAGGCCCGGCACGGCGAAGGGGTAGCCATCCATCTTTTTCCGGCCTTGCCGGCGTCGCTCGCCGTGGAGACCGGCAGGGTGTGGATGCCCAAGGCCGATCCCGAACTGCGAATCTACGACCAGCAGCGGGACAGCGGCTTTGTTTATGCGCTGACGATCGCTCAGCCGGGATCGCCATGATGCCCCACTTGGAGCCCCACGCAGAAGCAAAGGAAGGAATGTGCCGGTGCCGAAGAATATTGTGATCTATTCCGATGGCACCGGCCAGGACGGCGGAGTTCGGCCGGAGCAGCGGATGAGCAACATCTTCAAGATGTATCGCGCGACGCGGCCCGGTCCCGACAGCGCGATAGATCCCTCCCAGCAGGTGGCCTTTTACGACCCGGGCCTCGGCACCGATGCCGGAGCTTCGGGCCTGACATCTGTACGGCGCTGGTTCGCCAAGCTGCTGTCTTCGGTGACCGGGCGCGGCATCACGACCAATATCGCCGACTGCTACGAGTTCATCATCAATCATTACCGGCCGGGCGATCGCATCTGGCTTTTCGGTTTCAGCCGTGGGGCATACACGGCGCGCAGCCTTGCCAATGTGATCAGGCTGTGCGGCGTTCCGACGAAATCGCCCGACGGCGAGCTGCCGCGGTTTCGCCTGGCCACGCGCGAGATCGCCGAGCGGGCCGTCATCCGCGTCGCCGAGCACGGCGCAGGCCACGATCGGGACACATACGAAGAGGAGCGCGAAGAGCTCGGTCGCCGATTTCGCCTGGCGCATGGGTCCGATGCCGATGGTGAGGCAAACGTCGCACCCTATTTTATCGGCGTGTTCGATACGGTCGCCTCACTCGGCGCGAAGGGACCGCTTCGCTTTGTGCTGGCACTGGCACTGGTGGCACTGATCGTAGCCGCCGGAGCGCTTGCGGCTGCGTTCCTGCATTGGGCGTTCGAGTTCGCGTGGACGATGTCGTTCCTCGCGGCGACCGCGTTGATCGGAATCTACGCGCTTTGGGCCTATCTGCGCACGTCGCTCAAAATGATGTGGCCGCCGGTGGAGGGACGCCGGCTCCCCAGGTTTCACATCGCGCAGTGGAGCGGCAAATACTTTGACCGCCTTCTGGGCGGCGCCGTTCCTTATGCGCGTCACGCGATCGCCATCGATGAGAACCGGGCCGACTTTCCGCGGCTGCCCTGGGGGCCGGGCAAGGGCGTCGAGGCCAGGCCTGAGGTCGAGGGCGAGGCCAAGCCGTTCGTGCAGCTGTGGTTCGCGGGCAACCATTCCGATATTGGCGGCAGCTATCCGGAATCGGAATCGCGCCTGTCGGACGTCGCCTTGAAATGGATGATCGATGAAGCTCGGTCGGTTCCCGCTCCGCTGTTTGTCGAGGACAGCCGACTTCGGATCTTTCCATCGGCGGACGGCGTCCAGCACGATGAAATCGCGGGCATGGCAGACATGATAAGACAGCGGACGCCGGCCCTGCTGAGGCGCCTGACCCGGGGGCTGAGCTGGAAGGCGCAGCTTCGCGATCCTGTCGCTGCTGCCACCTTGCACCCCTCCGTCGGGGAAAGGTTCGGCCTTGAAAGCGTCGTCAGGCAAGGCGGTGAAGGCCCATATCGGCCTGAAGCGCTGCGAGATCATGAGAATTTCCGTCACCTTTACAAGTGACGGCGACCGAAGGGCGGCCGCTATGGGCACGTTTCGCAAGTGTTGGACCAAAGCCACGACTGTCGTGACCTTGGCTTTCGGCTCCCTAACCGGCTCGCAAGCCATTGCGGCGCCGGAGGGCGAGCTGCACACATTTCACTGCCTGCACGGCTGCCCGGTCGGCGCGCCGGCCATCGACGATATTATCGTGCGGGAGATTTACACGCTCGCCTCGAACGACCTTACCAAGATGGCTGACTGGGTTGCCTATCGGGTTACGCCGGACACGATCGGACCGTCGGGGACGCGCAAATGGGCAAGCGACCCATGGCTGTCGCCTGATGAAACACTCGAACCCGACGACTATGACGGAGCGCCTGCAGCACTTGGTATCGACCGGGGGCACCAGGCTCCGCTTGCCGCGTTTTCCGGAACGCCTTTTGCGGCCGACACCAACATCCTGTCGAACATTACGCCGCAAGGCGCCCCGCTCAACCAGGCTCCGTGGCAGCGTCTTGAGGCGCAGGAGAACGAGTTGGCACGCCGTGAGAACATAGCCGTCTATGTTCTCACCGGCCCTCTTTTCGAGCGCGTCGTTCCGGCCATGCCACGCGCCGATGAACGGCATCGCGTGCCTTCTGGCTACTGGAAAGTTGTGGCGACAGTTGATGGTCGCCTGGCTGCTTTCATCATGGACACGGCCGCCCCGAGATCGCTCGATCATTGCGAAGCGCGGGTATCGCTCGATGAAGTTGAAATGCGCGCCCGGCTCGCCCTCTTTCCACGCTTGGGCCGACTGGTATTTGCGGACTTGTCCAAGGCGCTCAATTGCGAGCCGTGAATGCACGTTCCGCAGACGAAGATGAAGACCTGCTACGGCATGTTGCGGCAACCCTCATGAAAGGAGGGGGCGGAAGCTGAGCGCCTGCGCGTCGTGGTCAATGCTCTGGCAATTGAGCCAACGGGCGGGCTGTCCCGCTCGCGAAAAGCCGATCAGGCTCTGACACGGATGCGCTGGCGCAGGCGCTCGTAGAGCGGCAATTCCGCTTCGTGCGAAATCTCGACCGTCACCGCGAAGGATTGCCGCCCTTCATCGCCGGCCCAGCCGCCGGCGCAGCGCACGACGAGATAATAATTGTCGCCATAGCCCCGGATATTGCGGGAGAAACTGACGCTGGCGGTCTGAAGGCTCGACTTTTCCCTTATGGTCGAACTGGGAAGCAGCTTGCAGTTGTACCGGGCCGCCATATCCGGAAACGGCCCCTCATCGACGGTCCGCTTGCGGAAATGTTCGAAGATCATATCCGGCTCGCAACCTCTGATCAGCCGGAACCCCATGGACACACCATTATAGTCGAGGCGGCTGTGCCTTACCGGCGGATCATAAGCGAGGCTGACACGGATGTTACGCCGTCCGCGTTCGGTCTGGAACAGTTCGGGGATCGGAAGCTGATACACCGCGAAATGGTCGATCGCGAGGTCATCCTCGGCATAGAGAATGACGCGGGAGTCGTCCGAGAATGCCGCGCGTTCGGCATCCACCAGGCCATGACCACAGAGCGCCCGCTCGGCCGCATCGCCCAGAAGTGCAAGGCGACGCGTCGCTTCAGGCGGCGTTACCGAACTGGACGCCAGCAGCACGCGTACGAGGTTCGCTGATGCCTCGGGGAAACGCGCGAGGATCTGGCTGGCCTTGAACGCCACCAGCGGTGCCGCATGGGACGTGCCCGAACGCGCCGCGAACAATCGATCGACCGGCCGGAAATGGAGCGACATGACCCCGGCCTCAGCGCGTATCTCGCCGCCCTGCAGCGCGGCAGTCGGCCCGTCGTAGATCAGCGTCCCGCCGACGTCGGTGAAGTCCGGCTTGATCGCGCCGCGCACACCCGGACCGGCGCGCGAGAAAGGCGCAGGCTCCATTGCTTCGGTAATCGGCCGAACTCCGGCATTGTCAGCCGCCCGCGCGCTCAGGCCGTTGCCATGCGCGACCGCGCCTACCGTCACGATGTTCATGCCGCCCGCAGGTTCGCACAGGCGGTTCTCAGGCTCCAGGAGGTAGCCTGGATAATCGGTTACGGCTTCCTCGACGCGCATTCCGCGTCGCGGCTGACGATTGCCGGCCGCCACGATGATGACCACGTCCAGTTCACGCACCAGTTCGTCGAGTGTCTGCGCCCAGGGGCCGACCTTGCCGCCTTCGATGACCTTGGTCCGGTCCCCCAGCGAGATGACGAAGATCCGGCAACCGAACTGCTCATGAAGTCCGGTAATTGCTTCACGCATCAATTTGGGCGCGAGGCGCCGGTTCGGGAAATTGCCGGTGTGGTCGATCACCTTGGCCGAACAGAGGCGGGCGCGCCGGACGAGTTCGCCTGCGCCAAGCTGGGCGCGCAGGTCGCCGAACGTGGCGATGCCGCCGACAAACGTCCCATGACCATGATCGTCGGCTGTGCCGAGTGTTTCGGGAATGGCGATCGACCCGACAATGATGTCCTCGATCAGCGGATGGTCGTTGATCCCGCTGTCGATGATTCCGATGAGCGGCGCATCCTCATCCAGATCTTCCAGGTCGGGCAGATCACCAAGCGCATCGTCGATATGCTGCGCGGCAAGCAGATCGGGTTCGGGCGGCAGATCGATTTCCGCGACCTCCTCGATCGACAGCAAAGTGCGCGCGACGGCGCCGTCACAACTAAGACGGACGAGGGTGAGATTGGGGCCGATGTGCCGGTCGAGTTCCTCCGCGCGGCGCGCCTCGGCATAGCGGACGATGTCGTCGATCTTGCGCTCACGCAGGGCCCGCGCGCCCAGATCCCAGAGTTCGATATCGAGCGTATAGGTCTCGCCGACCTGGAAATCCTCGGGCGCTGCCAGCCCGGCCTCACGCGCGCGCATGCCGATCCGATCTCGCGGCGCAACCTCGGTGATCGTCTCGACATTGGCGATGAACGACGAAAAGGCGGGACTCTGGCGCCCGGGCTGCACGCCCTGTCCATAGGCATCGAGCTTGCGCTGGAATTCGGTCAGTTCATCGGACGAAGAGAAAAGCACAAGGGTGCGATCCTCGTCGCTCGAAAGGACGGTAAGCCCGACCCGGTTCCACTCCTCTTCCAGCAAGGGGCCGCTCATCTGCACTCGCAGGATCAGCGAAGGGTCGACCGCGTCGGGTCGGCGGCGTTGGCGCTGCGCCGTGACGGCCTGCTCGAGTTCCTGCCCCAGACGCTCGCTGTGTCCACGCGGATTGCGCTGAGGTGGCGGGCCGCCACCGCCATTCTTGCGTCGGGGCATGCGCTCGGGCAGCCGCAGAAGCTGCAGATGATCGTAACGTGCCACGCAGCGAGGGTCAGGCCGTCATGCGGTCGGTGCGGCGACGACGCCGACGTTCGTCGGCAATGGCATGAAGGAAATCCTGCTCCCTGACCTGTTTTCGCTTGTCGATGACCGAGGCCTTGATCGCCTGAACGCAGATGCGGTCCAGTTCGGCATAGGAATAGCCGCCCAGCTGATCGAGATGCGCCTGCGGATCGAAGGCCAGAGCGACATTGCGGAACTTCATGGTGAGGAAACGCCCGACCATTCGGGTATCCGGAAGATCGAACCAGACAACCTCGTCGAAACGCCGCCAGATCGCCGGATCGAGCGACTGATCCAGATTGGTGGCGGCGACCAGAAAGCCTTTGGGCTGGATCCGGTCGATGAAGATCAGCAGGCTGTTGACCACGCGCCGCAATTCATTGTGCTCGCCGCCGTCCTCGCGGGCGCGGGCCAAGGCGTCGAACTCGTCGAAGAAGAGGACGGTCGGCTGCTTGCGCGCGAACTCGAACAACTTGCGGATATTGGTCGCGGTTTCGCCAAGATAGGAGGAGATCAGGCGATCGAGCTTGACGATATAGAGCGGCATACCGAGTTCGGCGGCAAAGACCTCTGCGCAAAGCGTTTTGCCGCAGCCGGGTGGGCCACAGAAGAGCAGCTTGGAACGCACCGGCAGACCGCGCCGGCGGATTTCGTCGGCACGGCGAAATTCACGCATCAGGTCGAGAAATATGCGGATATTCTCGCTCGACAGGATGATGTCCTGCTTGTTGTGCGTCGGCTCGACCAATTCGATGAAATCGCCGGCCGCTTCGGGAAAAGGAATGAGGGGCGCAAGCGCCTTGGGCTTGGCCGGACGGGAGGGAGCGGCATCCAGTGAACGACGAAGAGAGCGCGCGAGCACGCGATTGTTCTTCTTCTCTTCCTCACCGATGATCTGCTCGGCAACGGCACGGAACTCGTCGTCCTTGCCATAGCTCGCCAGCAATTTCTTCATCAGTTCACCGCGCGCCATGGATCCGTCTCAACCCTCCTTCACGTCGCCAGCATAGCCAGATCTGCCGAATCCGCCATGATTTCCTGCATCCGATGGACAAAAAACCGGGCAGTGAAAGACCGTCACGCCGGGGGAAGCGTGACGGCCTTTCCCGCATGCGGCGGGCGGTCCAGGGGCTTGTGGCGCCGCCCGCCACGCGGATCAGCGCGAGACCGTGACCTTGCTCGTGGCCGCGTTCCCGACGGACGATGCGCTGATGCTGTTGCCCGAGATGCCGATCCGGCTCGCCCCGAGGCCCGGCGAGGTGATCGTATAGGCCACGCTGGTGACCCGGGCGGTCACCCCGCCGCTGTTGGTCTGGACGCTGCCGATGCCGGACGCCGGCAAGCTGCCGAGCGAAGCCAGCGTCACCATGTTGGTGGCGCTGTTGCCATAAGCGGCGACCGAGACGCTGTTACCGGTCACGCCAAGGCGGCTGTCGTCGACACTGCCATAGCTGACCGACACGGTCGGGCTGGCGGCATAGGCAGACACCCCGCCTGCGTTCATCTGGACGTTGGACAGGAGCGCGGGCGCCATGGCGCTGTTGAGCGCGCCGGTGGTGATCGAGGCCATGTCCGGCGTGCAGTCGTCTTCGGCCACGCCGCTCACAGCCAGCGCATTGGTCGCCATATTGCCGCGGGCCATGGCCGTGGTCACATTGCCATCGACCAGGCTGGAGGCGTCAGACGAGGCGTGCGCGCCGATGCCATAGGCACTGGTCGCCTGCGCGCCGACCGATGCATAGTTCAACTGCTGGTTAAGCAGGCCAGCGCTGGCACCGCCCGCTACCGCCGAGGTCAGCGCAAGGCTGTTGCTTGCCGTGTTCGCCGCTGCCTCAGCCAGCGTCTCGTTACCGCTCGCCTCGAAGCTGGAGCGAATGATCGATGCTGCCGGATCCACCGACTGGCCAGTCGTCACGGCCGCCGCGCTGACGCTGCCATCGGCGACCTGGATGCTGGAGAGGACATGATCGCCCATGACTTGCGAGGCATAACCCACATCCACCAGCACAGCCGCCAGCTCCCCGCTCAGCGTTCCGGCGCTGACCGTGTCGACCGCGAGGCTGTTGGTCGCATCGTTCATGCGCGCCCGCGCCACATTGTTGTTGCCCGACAGGAGCAGGCTGGAATCGACTGCTGCCGTGGTCACCCCGAGCTGCATGTCCGAGACGGCATCGACACTGGTATCGGCCGCCTGCATCGAGGACAGGGCGGATCCCGGCGCCGGATCCTCGGCCCCGCCCAGCGCGGTCGCGGTGATGGTAAGGCTATTGGCCGCGCCATTGCCGAGCGCCGAGGCCGTCTGGCTGTTGCCGGTGACCTTGAGGGCGGAACGCACCGCGCCGTCGCCGGCGGCCGCATCGAAATCCCCATAGGCCGAGGCCTTGACCGCGACGGGGAGTCGGTAGCCACCCCGGATTTCCTGGGCATTGGCCAGCGCATAATCCGCCGCAGCGCCCACGCCATAGTCGAGCATGCCGCCTCGCGCATTCTCATGGCCGCTCGCATTGACCAGGCGATTGGCGGTGATGCTCATGCTGTTGGCGACTTCGTTCTCGGTCGCGTTGGCCGCAAGGCTATTGTCCGAAACGGTCAGGCCGGAATCGACCACATCGCCAGCAGCGGACAGGACCGCGCCCGCGCGGTCCCCGGCAGAGCCGACAGAAGCGGTGACCACACCCTTGCCGAGCTGGAGGCTGTTCAGGTCGGCTGCGGTCGCAAGGCTGTTGGCGTCGAGTATCAGCCCATTGGCCGCCCTGTTGCCGGTCGCCTGAGCCAGGGCGCTATTGCCGATGATCGTCGCGTTGGAGCGGACGATACCAGCGTCGGCCCCAATCGCTGTTGTCACATCCTTGGCCCTGGCCGTTACACGGGCCTGGCTGATCTGGCCGTTCTGGACGCTGAAGGGGGCGGTCACACTCATCGCCCCGTCGCCTTCGACCAGCGCGGTCCCGATGTACTCGGGGCCTTCCACGACAATGCCGCCTTCCTCGCCGCCAAAGCCTTCGCCAGCATCGATGGCATTGGCCGTCACGACAAGGAGGTTGCCGTCCGCGCGGTTGGCGGTCGCCACCGCGAGCACTGCATTGTCGCTGGCATCCAGGCTCGCCTCGACCGCATCGTCGGCGATGGCGATGCTTGCCCCACCCTTGGCGACCCCTTTCACGAGAACGGCAGCCGCTGACTGAACATTGGTTATGTTGGCGACCGCGCCGCCGTTCCATTCATCATTGACGATCGCGTCGGCCGACAGATCGAGACCATTGGTGGACTGGTTGCCATAGCCTGCTGCGACCAGACTGTTCCCGTCGCTCGCCACGTTCGAGGCAAAGGCGGTATCACCCACCTTGACGGCGAAACCGCCATTGGCGCTTGCCGTCACGGCGCTGCCGAGCCACTGGTCGGCCAGCACGGCATAGGCGGCGTTGACGGAAGGATCGCTGGCATTGGCCTCGACGATCGAGGGCGTGCCATAGCTCGCCGCGGCATCGAGCTGGACGGCGTCGATGCCAAGCGCATTGGCGGCGCTGTTGCCATAGGCGACGGCCCGCTGGAGATTGTCGCTCACATCGAGATCGCTGCGCGAGGCATCGGCGACCTTGAGCGCCGCCGTACCGCTGAAGCGGGCCGAGACCGCGGCATCGCCGCCGACCGACTGGTCGCTCACCACGCCCGCACCGGTGCCGACGGCAACGCCGGTGAGCGACAGGGTATCGGCAGCATCATTGGCGAGCGCGACGGCTTCCTGCGTGTTGGCGCTCACCACCGCGCTGCTATCCACCAGATCGCCGAGCCGCGCGCGAATGCGGGAATTAGCGGTCGTCGCGGACACGGGTGCGCCATCGGTCGCCTGACGCGTCGCGATCAGGGCCGGCGATTGCCCGTCGGTGCCGTCCGTTCCGGTCGCCAGCCAGGTGCCGCCGGTCGCGGCTTCGAGATCGCGTGCATCGGGCGTCAGGGCCGCGCTTGCGCTATTGGCACGGGCGGTGGCGCTGACGGCATTGCCGGTGACGGCGACGCTCGATCCATCGACCGCGCCGGTGGCTTCGACGAGGGGATCGGTCGCAGTGGCGCTGACCGGCGACCAGTCCTTGCTCTGGTCGGTCACGATGACCTGCGCACCGTTGGCATCGACACCCGGTACAGGATCGGGCGTGGCGAAGGCGGGGACGGCCAAGGAACCGGCAAGGGCAAGAACCGCGCCGCCCATCAGCCGGCGGTGGCGGGAACGGGAAAACACTGTCTGTTTCATGGGAAAATCCTTCTTTTGAAGCTGCTTGGAAAACCGGGCATGGACGTGTCGGGTGGGCGCCTCCTTTTCGTGCGAGGGATGGAGACGATCAGCCGATGCGCAGCCGCGCGAGCCGCTGCAGGCCGGCGCCGGCACGCTGGATGGCGGGATCGGTGGGGGCGGGACGCCAAACCGGCGCGATCGCCGCAGCAGCGATGCCCTGCCTGGCGAGCGCGGCGGTCAGGGCCGCGATCCGGCGATCGGTCAGCGCCGCGCGGGCCTTGGGATCGAGCGTTTCGCTGTCACGGGCCAGCAGCGTCACGAAGACGCCGCCATGTTTGGCCGCCGCGACGATCCGATCGATCGCCCCTTCCGTCCCGCCCTGCAGGCTGTCGATGCCGGTCTCGAACAGGAGAGGGAGATCGACCGCCCCGCTGTCATCATCAGCGCTGGCTGGCCCATTAAGCGGCGGACCATCGGTGCTGAGCCGTTGCCGCAAGGTCGGTGTGGCACTAACGGCTTGCACCGGCAAAGCGGGCGGCACGCTCGCCGTCCAGCTCGCCTGACTCATGCAGGGTTCGGGATCGACCCTGGCCACCGCGCCGATGAGGCGCATCGTGGCTTCCTCGAGCGCGGTGCGAATGCCGAGCTGAAGCGGTTCCTGTCCCTTGGCGCCGATATTGATGTCGAAGAGGTTGGAGCCGAAGAAGCGGAAGATGCCGAAGCCGGTCTCATAGCCGGTGAACTGCTTGGTGAGGCTCACCGTGCGCACGACCAGCAGCGAGCGGGTATCGACGATGCGCAGATCGAGCGCGACGCTCTGGGTATAGGTGCGCGCCTTGGGGCCGACCGAATTGACGCCGGTCTCGATGCCGCCCGAACGGATGTCGTAATTGAGTTCGGTGATGCCGCCGACGATGTAATAGTCGGACGCGGCGATGCTGCCCCCAAAATAGGGGAGCCAGGGCACGACCTGCCGGCCCGAGGGACCGGCGAGATCATGGACCTTGCCGTCGCCCAACTGCCGGCGATCGGCATAGGCGAGTTCGCGCTCGGCGATGACCGGATCGAACCGCTCGGCGATCCGCACACTCCCCCGCAGCTTGCCGAGGGCGGAGGCGACCATGAGCGCGCCGCCCTGGGTGATCGCATTGCCTTCGCTCACCGAATATTTGCCGGTATAGTCGCGCACGTCACCGACCGCGATCACCAGCGGTTTACTCCCGCGCGACCCCAGCCAGCCCGCATAGCAGGCGAGCGCCGCGTCCATCGGCGTGCGATTGTCGCGCACCGGCGGCCCGACGACGATCAGCTCTTCGCCGATCCCGATCCTCTGCTGGCTGACACCGGCGCAACCGGGCAGCGCGAGAGCGAGGAGCGGCAGTCCCGCCGCCCGCAAGCTCACCCCATGCCACCCCCGGCCCATCCTCTTCCCGGCCAGTTGTCGGCGGCCCGCCGTCGCCCCGCCCATCAGTTGAGCGCTCCGAAGGCGCAGCCGATGGAGCCGGCGACGCTGGCGCTCTGCGCGCCGCTGTTCGACTGGGTGGAGTTGAGGGCCTGCCAGGCGGTGCCGTCGACCGCGACCGTCGTGCCGCCGGACACCGAGGTGGACACCAGTCCGCTGTTGGTCTGGCCCGAACTGGCGCTCCCGGCGCCCTCGACACTGCTGGAACTGCTATTGCCCTGCGCGCCCGACGTCGCGCCGGTCGTGGTCGGCGAATGGGCGAGCGCGGTCTGGCTGTCCACATTGCCGGTCGCGGTCGCCGTGACCCCGCAATTATACTGGCGCTCGATGGTCGTCGTATAGGCCGGGCTTGCATAGCCGCCCGCACGGCGCTTCTCCATGATGTTGAGGATCGCGGCCTGATTGGCGCGGTCAGCCGAGGTGCGGAATTGCCAGGCGGCGCTTTCGCCATAATTGTTGGCGAGCGCCGGCGAGGCGAGCACGAGCGCGGAGAAAAGCGCCAGAGTGGCTCTTCCTCCTGGTGCAGAAGAGATCATGAGCATCATCCCCCGAAGGGCCGCGGCACCGTGCCGGGGCTTCGGGGGCCATCAAGAGAGCCATGAAATGAGAGGAGGCAACAGCGCGTTGCGGGCGTAAAAGAGCGGCGTTGAAAGACAGGCAATGGCGTAGGACGATGGACGGCGAAGACTTGGCATTCATGGCGCTCATCACAGAAGCGCCCGGACCTGACATCATCCGAGTCGGGACAGACCCCGCCGATCTTCCATCGACAAGCGGCGCCTATCTCCTGCTGCTCAGGCTCGATCGCCCCATCGACATTCCCAGGCCCGGCTTGTCCTGGCGCTTCGAGGCGGGGTCTTATGTCTATGCCGGCAGCGCTTATGGCCCAGGCGGTCTTCGGGCCCGTGTCGGGCGGCATTTGCGCCGCGACAAGCGCCTGCACTGGCATATCGACCATCTGACGGGGGCTGCGGATAGCCTGTCGGCGATGATCGCCCCCGGCGCATCGGAATGCGCGCTCATCGAACGTCTTCTGGCATCGGGCGCCTTCACCACGCCCTGCGCCGGATTCGGCAGCAGCGATTGCCGGCAATGCGCCGCGCATCTCCTGCACCACACCGGATCTTCACCAGAAGAGGCAATTGTCGAACCATGACCCTCCTGATTCGCTGCCGCGCCGCCGTCTCGGAGATCGCCACACTGTTCGGCGCCCGGCCCGATCCCGATCTCACCTGGTTCCCGACGATCTGGCCG
The DNA here is from genome assembly GCF_900176395.1 of Novosphingobium sp. B1. Classification (GTDB taxonomy): domain Bacteria; phylum Pseudomonadota; class Alphaproteobacteria; order Sphingomonadales; family Sphingomonadaceae; genus Novosphingobium. The sequence continues at coordinate 680,107 of NZ_FWXL01000001.1, forward strand.
GGCGAGAAGGCGATTGTCGTGACGAGGGGGACCGAGGGAAGGCATCTGCGCGCGCTGCCCTGGGGCCTGCCGCAAGACCCGATCAGCGAAGCACGCGGCGATCGACCACGAACGACGCCGTTTGCGCGCGAGATCGCTGGCGACAGCCGCGCGCCCCTGAGGCTGGACCTGCTGGAGCGTTGCCTGATCACGGTCGAGGATTTTGCCTATCCGGCAAGCGAAACCGGCCACCGTACCCGCAGCTGGTTCGGACTTTGGGACGTGCCGATCTGCGCCTGGGCAGGCCTGTGTCTGACCGATCCTGCAACAGGCGGCTTTGCCGGCCTGCTCACCGCAGCCAATGCGCGCGCGGAGCCGGTCAGCCGGACGATGCCGATCGTGCTGCCGCCAACGCAATGGGAAGCCTGGTTGGCAGGGGCGGCGCTGCACGCGCTCGACACCGCCTATGACAGCGACGCCTTCTATCTGGAGCGGACGCCGGAGCTCTGGGCGTCGGGCCGCCTTGATCTGGACTGAACCCCAGAATGTCGGGATCGTCGGGCATGAAATCGACCTTGAGGTTTCCGAGCCGCATCCGGCAGATGACGTCATCCTCTCCCGATACCGTAAAGCCCTTTTTGTTCAGGGTTTTCTGAGGCTGCATCCACTGCGCCATGCCGGTCAGGCCGACGATCAGATCGACATCGTCGGTGGCCCGCACTTCCTGCAAGGTGATCTCGTCGGTGATGAGGACGGCGGTTGAGCATCCGCCGACGAACACCATCTGCCGGCACAGATCGTCACCCAATGCTTCGGCGACCGTCTCCAGCATGTCGAGGAGTTCACCTTGAATGCTCATGCGTGCGCCATCCGCTGCGCGAACCTGTCCTGAGCGAGATTGGTTTCACGCTGATTGCCCAGCCTGATGGCATCGACCAGCGCCAGGAATTCGTAAAGTCGCTCATCTTTGAGGGCTGCTTCGGGGACCGATTTGAACAATGGCGTTATTGATAGTCCTCGCTGCGTCCCTTCCGCGTGAGGCCATATGTGTATATCCGCCCCGGAACTGACGAGCTGCCCTTTGAGCATGGGCGCCGAAAACCCGGTGGCGATGCCACGTTGCGGTGCGCCCGACTTGGCGGGGAACACGTATTTCAGACTCACCAGCTTGAGCAATATTACGATGTCTTGACTTTTCATGGCTCGCCTATGTGTCCTCCATCCCAGGACCGAGGACACATAGGAGCTCCAACCCTATATGGTGTCAAAGGGCAAAAACCGTCGGCATGAAGCTTGGGATTCAGGCCGCCTTTCGTGCGTCCGATATGCCGGGGCGGCCTCAGGCTGGAGACTGTCAGCCAAGAGGGGCAGACTTCCGCGAGCCCTAATCTGAAACCAGCTAGGACCAGGAGCGTAGAAATGAGGCGCCTGGCTGGCATGCATCGTGTCACCGCGCACGAGGATCTTGGCCCGTACGGCATTGGTGATGCCGGGATCGTTGGCGGCAGTCATTCCGTCGACCAGGACACGGATCTGGTCACGCCGCGCGACGGCGTCGATGACCGCACGTGGGTCCGGGGCACTGTCCTGCCGGGTCAGGCTGTTGAACTGCGGCCGGTCGTAGAGGCTGCGGTCAATCCGGCGCAGGTCACCCGATTTCGCGAGGCGATGGAGGGTCTTGTCGATGGAATCGCGACCGGCGAGGTCGAGGAAATCCGAAAGCGTCCAGACAGTACCGGGCAAGCCACGGCCAGTTCGGTCGAGGATGACCGATTTGAGGCCGGCGGGCGGAGTGGCCATGTTTGAAATTTGTATCGCAATTTCGGACAGAAAGGAGAGTGCGCCGAACGCGCAGGCCTTGGCGGGAGGAGGTTCGCAAGACGCCCCACCCGTTGGCACTACCCGGCCACCGATCTTGATATAATTCATCATATACGATACGCAATCACTATTAAACCATCATATATGGACCCTTGTTATGGGCTCTCCCAAGATCAGACCAGCCCTCGAAAGGCTTGGCCAGGACATTCGAAATGCGAGGCTGCGGCGTAGTATCGCGGTCGCAGACCTTGCCGTGCGTGCCGGAACCTCCCCCAGTTCCATTGCGCGGCTCGAGAAGGGCGACCCGGGGGTTGCTATCGGCACGCTTGCCGATGTGCTGGTCGTTCTCGGGCTTGTCGAGCGGCTGGCCGATCTGATCGATGTCCGCAAGGATGAGCTGGGATTGGCTCTGTCAAGCGAGCACCTGCCGCAGCGAGGCAAGTCTTTTGCCACCAGGATGAGAAAGCAAAAGGCTAGGATGGACCTGACGCGAGTCCGAGATGACGTTGTCGATCCAGACGGTGCATCGTTCTGATGGCGGAGTTCCTTGCCCAGGTCGTGCTTGGCGAAAGCCGTGCGCCCGTTGGTCAACTGCGTTTCACAGCAGCGGGGCCGCGCCAATTCTCGAACTTCGCCTATGATGCGTCCTGGATAGAGAACCCGCGCGCCTTCGCCGTGCAGCCGGATCTCCCCCTGGAAGGCGGCCCTTTTCATAGATCGGGTCAGCCGGGAAATATGCGCGATGCACTGGCGGGCGTCTTCGCCGATGCCGCGCCGGATAGCTGGGGCCGACGGCTTCTTGAACGCGCTTACGGCAATGGTCTGAGCGAGTTTGCGTATCTGACGCTGTCCGACGACGCCTGCCGTCAGGGCGCGCTGCGATTTCAGGGCGAGGATGGAGAGATCATCCGCGGCAAGGCCGGCGACGCCGTGCCCCGCCTCGTCGAGCTCAAAGCGATAACGGCCATTGCCCGCGCCTATGAACAGGGGAAGGAAATCTCCGCCGAAGAGATGCAGGCGTTGGCGGGCGCGGGCGGTTCCGGCGGCGCCCGGCCCAAGGCCAATGTCCAAGACGGCGATACGCTCTGGCTGGCCAAATTCACTTCGGTCCACGATCTGCAGCCGATCGAGCGCGTCGAGGTGGCGACGCTTCGGCTGGCCGAGGCTTGCGGCATCCGCACGCCCACCGCCAGACTGGAACTCGCCGACACGCCCTTTCCGGTCGCGCTGATCCAGCGGTTCGACCGGCGGGGTAGCGCGCGGATCCCCTATATCTCGGCGCGCACGGCGCTTGGGAAGACCGGGACGGAGCTTGGCTCCTATACCGAGATCGTCGATTTCATCCGTGTTCATGGCGCCGATCCCAAAGCGGATTTTCGCGAACTTTTTCTGCGCCTGATTTTCACTATCCTCGTATCGAACAAGGACGATCACCTCAAAAACCATGGCTTCCTCTATGTGGGGGCAGGCCAATGGCGATTGTCGCCCGTGTTCGACGTGAACCCCGCGCCGGATCGAAATCCGCACCTTGAGACCGCAATTCTGGAGGGCGGAGCGCATGACCGATCGATCGCGCTCGCGCTTGAAGCCTGCGCGTTCTTCGAGATCCCGACTGAGGAAGCGAGGCAAATCATTCGCGATACCGCCCGGCACATATCGGACGGCTGGCGTGAGGCTCTGCGTCAGGTCGGCGTGTCAGGGGCATTGGCGCGGGATTACGAACCAGCCTTCGTGAACGCGGAGACGGAGGTTGCGCTGAGAATGTAGTCAAATTTGACTGATAATGCGTCTATATTATTCAGATATGGCGCAAGCCCTTCGACAGCGACGTCCCACCCTTGAACAGCAGCCTGGGGCTGTCCTCGATCCCGTTGAACAGCGCATCGAGCGTCCAGCAGACCCGGAAATTCTTCTAGACGTTCTGCGGCGGTGCGCCGAGCCGCTGCGCAGTCTCCGCATAGAGGCCCGTGCGGGTGGGCCGGTCAGCGCGCAGGACTTCGTCGAAGCCGGCGTTCATTTGCCGGACGCTTCCGCGACAAGCGGACGGAGCAGCTCCTGCATCCATGCCAGGAGTGTTGACATCCCGTCGGCAAGGTTGGCGCGCAATGCCGTGCCGTGCGCGGGACTACCGAGGAGGGCGGCGAGGCGCTGGCGCCATTGCCCGGCGTCGTCCACCGACGTCGTGCGGAACGGACGCAGCCCATTCCTTTTCCGGCATTTGGGGTGCCGATACCAGAAAAAAGTGCCGCTCTGTGGCTGTCATTGCTATGGCTGAGGCTTGCGCCGCCGCACGAACCCCCGATCACTCATAATGAACCGCTCCACCATCGGCGCGATCAGCCGCTCGGGCGGCACGGGCTCGGACAAGCCATTCTCCGCTGCATGCACGCGCGCATAGTCGCCAAGCTGCCGGAACAGCGCGCCCGGCAGTTCGACCGTCAGCTTCACGGGCTTCTCCTCGACGATCGGCCCGAGGCGCAGCCGACTCATGGCTGCGCCCCCTGAACCGGCTCGAGCACAAGATCGCGGGTAAGCACCACCCGGATCGCGAACCCCGGCCGGACGGTGAGCGTCGGCGGCACGTTGATCTCGCGCTGGACGACCTGCCGCCCGGTCTGATTAACGGTGTCCTGTATGCCGTAGCGCAGCGCGCGGGTGAGTTCATCATCGCCTTGGGACACGAGCTGGGTGCCGGCGCCGAGCAGGGTCGAGACCATCGCGGCCTTGAGCATATTGCCCCAGTGATAATTCACCTTGTCCTGCGCGCCCGCCATGCCCGCGGCATCGGCGCCGGGCTGGCGGTCGAGCAGGATCGAGCGGCCGCCGGGCAGGATCAGGCGATCCCAGGCCAGCAGCACACGGTTCTGCCCAGCTGAGACCTCGCTGTCATACGCGCCGATCAGCCGCGCCCCCTGCGGGATCAGCAGGATGCGCCCGGTCGCGCTGTCATAGACATTCTGCGTCACCTGCGCGGTGATCTGCCCGGGCAGATCCGAGCGGATGCCGGTGATGAGGGCTGCGGGAATGACGCTGCCTGCCTGCACCATGAAGACCGAGGCCGGCGCCATGATCCGCGCATTGCTGACTACGGCGCGATTCCCGCCATTCTGGAGGAAAGCCCGTTTCGCGGCCTGACCGGTCGGCGAGGCCGACACCGTGCCAGCGGCATCGCCCGCCGCAGTCGTGCGGACCGTCTGCGCACCATCGCTAGCCTGACCACCAGCAGAAGCGGAGCGCGCGCCTTCACTGCCAAGGAACAGCTTGCTGGCCCTGGCGGACTCCCGCTCCTGCATCACACGCTGGCGGGCCTGCTCGGCCGCGGCGAGACGCGGATCGGGTTGGCCCGCTGCCGGCCCCATCGGTGGCACCGGCACGCTCTGACCACTCTGCTGGGCCGACAGGATCGGCCGTCCCAGATCGCCGGGCATGGGCTGCCCCAGTTTCGGAACCTTGTCATAGCTCGCTGGTGCGGCGGTCACGACATCGGCCTTGTTGCGGCTGTCGGTGTTGACGAGATTGACGGCGGGCGCATGATGGACCGGACGCAGCGCATAAAGCAGCGATCCGCCAATGCCGATCCCGGCGACCATGCCGATCGCCGCCAAAGCCTTGCGCGACAGGCGCGTCACGCGCGGCGTCGGCCCGGCCAGGCGAAAGGCGCCCGGATTGGGTGCTGCGGCGGCCCGCTCCGGCGCGGCGCTGGCAGGCTGCCGGGCAGCTACCTCCCGCGCCATATCACCCGGCTCTTCTTCCCGTTCCGGCCCGCTCATGACGCCCTCCGCGATTTGGCGTCCTGCCGCTCGATCGTGACGCGCTGCCCGCCCTTGCGGGTCGCGAGGCGCAGCTCGGCCGCGCTGAACAGCCGGTCGACGATCATGTAGCGGCCCGAGACGCGATAGTTGACGAGTTCGGCGGATCCATCGGCGCCGCGAACGAAGAGCGGCGGCATCTCGCCGGTCGCGATCCCGTCCGGAAATTCGATCATCACCTGACGGCCATCGTCGAACACGCGGGCAGGACGCCAGGAGGGACGGTCGCCGGACAGCTTGTAGCGAAAGTTCAGCCCTTCGACATCGATACCGGAGGCAACCGGCGCGGTCCGCTCCCGCTCGGCATTGGCAAGCCGCAGCGCGATGAGCTGGTCGGCGGGATAGGTCCAGGAAACCGAGGCCATATAAGTGGTGGCGGTGGCGCGCAGTTCGAGATGATAGGTGCGCCGGTCGGTGTTGATGACGAGGTTGGTCATGATGTCGGCACGGGTCGGCTTGACCAAGATATGCACCCGCTTGCTCGACCCGACACCACTCACCGTATCGCCGATGATCCAGCGCACGGTGTCACCGGCCGCGACCGGCCCCGGTCCCACCAGTTCCTCGCCTTCCTGCAGCGCGATGTCGGTGACTTGCCCTGGCGCGGCGTAGAGCTGATAGAGCGCGCCATCGGCATAGGGATATTGCTGGATGGCGTTGAAATAGCCCCCCTTGCTCGGCTGCACCCGCGCGGCCGCATTGGCGGCGGTCACGCGGGATCGCGGATCGGGCGCCTCACGCCCTTCCCGGACCGGCGCCACGGGCCTGAGCTGGCCGGGAAGCGGCAGCGGTGTCGGCACGCTGACGACGTCGACCGCCCGGCGCGGTTCAGGCGCGGGCACAGCCGCGACCATCGGCGGCGGCACCTTGCGGGCGCGCGCCTGCGCCATGCCGCCCAGTGGCAGCAGCGAGACGGAGACGAGGAGGCAGAGCAGCGCACCGGAGCGCGCCCTCGCGGGAGGCAGGCAGATCATGGGTTGAGTTCCTTCGACCAGTTGAGGTTGGCGACAAAGACCCCGAGCGGGTTCTTCTGGAGCGCTTGGGCATCGCGCGGGGTCTGGACGACCACCGTCAGGATCGCCGACCAGCGGGCGGTCTCGGCAAGCGCGCCATCGACATAGCGCCGCTCGGTCCAGGCCACGCGGAAGCTGTCGTTCGAGGCGCGGATGACGCTCGACACCTCGACCGAGACCTGCACCTTGCTCAACTGCGCAAAGGGGTCATTGGCCCGGGCATAGTCGTTGAGGAACAGCGCGCCCTTGTCGGTCACGAAGTCATAGGCGCGCAGCCAGTCCTGTCGCAGCACGATCCCGTCGGCGGGGATCGAGCGGACGTTCTCAATGAAACGGGCGAGATGGAAGGCGATCTGCGGGTCGGTCGGCCGATAGTCGGCGGTGGCGGGCGCGACCTCGCGCGCCTCGCCGAGTTTGTCGACCTCGACCACCCAGGGGATGATCGTGCCGCGCGCCGATTGCCAGACGAGACCGCCGGCCAGACTGCCCGATAGCGCAAGACAGCCGAAAAAGGCGAGCCGCCAGTTCTTCGCCTGGACGCGCGCGGAGCCGATGCGGTCGTCCCAGACCTGGGCAGCGCGCTGATAGGGGGTCACGGGTTCGGGCGCTTGCCCGTAACGGATCGATGGTCGCTTGAACATGTGCGTATCAGTCCTTTTGCGAGAGGTCGGGACCGGCGCCGCCGCCATGGCTGTCGCCGCCCTTCAGGGTATGAGCGGCCATATTGGCGCTCTGGGTGATCGCCTGTCGGCGCTTCATCGCCGCGGCCCAGGCGGGCGGCGCGGCCGAGGCTGATCCCGCGCCGGATGCCGGCGCAGCGGAAGCCTGCGCTCCCGCACCGGCGGCGGTGCCCGCCGCCGCGTTCCGGCCATCGGCATAGCTTTGCTTGAGGCTTTGCGCGGCGCGGCGCAGCGGCGAAACGGCCGCGCCGCCGGTGCTCTTGCCGACATTGGCGAGGCCTGCGCCGACGGCCGCCGCGCCCGATCGTCCTTCCGCACCGGCGCTATAGGCGCCCGAGGCCGCACCGGCTGTGCGCGCCATGCCGGTGGCGGCGCTGCCAGCCATGCCCATCGCGGCGCCACCGGCGAGGCGGGCGCCCGCAACACCGCCGCCCAGCGTGGCGCCTGCGGCCAATGCCGCTCCGGCCGCAGCGCCTGCACCGAGCTGGGGACCGCCGGTGACGATACCATTGGCGATGCCGGGGCCGAAGATGCCGAGGCCGAGCAGGGTCAGCGCAGCGAGCGCGATCGCCATCACCTGCTTGAGATCGGGCTCGACGACGACATTGGCACTGGTGAACTGGCTGAACAGCGTGGTGCCGATGCCGGTGATGACGGCGAGCGTCATCAGCTTGATGCCCGAGGAGATGATATGACCGAGCACCTTTTCGGCCATGAAGGCTGTGCGCCCGAAAAAGGCGAAGGGCACCAGCACGAAGCCGGCCAGCGTCACCAGCTTGAACTCGACGATGGTGATGAAGACCTGGATGGCGAGCACGAAAAAGGCGAGCACGACGATCAGCCAGGCGATCAGCAGCACGAGGATCTGCACGAAATTGGTGAACAGGCCGACCGGTCCGAGCAGGTCCGCCGTCGCGTCGAGCAAAGGCTGGCCGGCGGTGAGGCCGGTCGCGGCGACCGTGCCGGGCTTGAGGAAATCGGCGAGCGCCAGACCGCCGCCCGACGCCTTGAGACCGAGGCCGGCGAAGCTCTGGAAGACGATATTGGCAAGGTTGGAGAAGTTGCCGATGATGTAGGCGAAGACGCCGATATAGAGCACTTTCTTCACCAGACGCTGCAACACGTCCTCGTCGGCGCCCCAGGCCCAGAACAGAGCGGCGAGCGTCACGTCGATCGCGATCAGGGTCGAAGAGAGGAACCCGACCTCCCCGCCCAATAGGCCGAAGCCGCTGTCGATGTAGCTGGTGAAGACCGACAGGAAGCTGTCGATCACCGAGGTGTCGTTCACGGACGGTTGTCCTTTCCGAAGAAATGGCGGCGTCTGGCTTCCCAAGCCGCGTCGCAGCTGCTTTCGGGCATGGTGATGGTCCGGCAGCGGGCGAGATCGTCCTGGCGGGCCGCGGCCGCCTCGTCCTCAGGCACGAGGATCGTCACAGCAGGTTCGGGCGGACGGTGCAGCGCGGAAACCACGGCCACGGCGAGCATCAGCCCGCCGATCCCTCCGCCGATCGCGATTTTGGCAGCGGGCGACATCTCAGTCGCCCCCCCTGAGCCAGACGAGGAACGGACCTTCCTGTTGCGCGCGCGCCTTGCGCCTCGCCTCCGCCGCCGCCTCGATCCGCACCATCTCCGCAGCGAAGGCGGCGCCGGTCACGCAGGGCGTGGTGTGCGGATAGACCTTGCCCGGCTCGGGATGCTCGGGGGCGCAGGCGAGGGTATCGTAGCGCAGATGGGCGGCCCCGGCGGCAAGGAAGCCGGTGGTCACCCCGACCAGCGCGATCAGCCCCATGGACGCGGCCCGGTGCATGTCACTGATGCCCGAGGAAGCGCTGGAAGCGGGCCTTGCCTTCGGCTTCCGTCGCCGCGTTGCGTGCCGCTTCGAGCGATTGCGCGCGGCCCTGTGCCGCAATCGCGGCGGTGAGATCGGCAAGCTGCTGCGACTGGAGCGCGAGGAGCTGGTTGCCGGCCTGGGCAGCCTGGAGCGCGCCGTTCGCCGACTGGCTGGCCCCCACCAGCGTCTCGATGCTGGCGCGCGCGCCGTCGATATTGCCGACGACGCCGGCCTGCACCTGAAGCGCGTCCTGGAACGCCCCGACGCTGTCCTGCCAGCGGGCATTGGCGGCGGCGACCATCTGGCTTTGCGAGGCGGTCAGGTTCGCGCCGCTGTAGCGCTGGGTGAACGCGCTCTGGATGTCCTGCACGCTGTAAGCGATGCGCTGCGCCTGCCCCAGGAGCTGGCGCGTCTGGCCGATCTGCTGTTGGAGGGTCGAGATCGTCGAGACCGGCAGGCTGGCGAGATTCTTCGCCTCGTTGATGAGGCTGGTCGCCTGATTCTCGATCTGGCGGATCTGGTTGTTGATCTGCTCGAGCGAGCGGGCGGCGGTCAGCACATTCTGCGCGTAGTTGGTGGGATCATAGACGACCCCGCCGAACTGCGCCTGCGCGGGCGAGGTGAGAACAGGCCCGGCCAGAGCGGTCAGACTGACAACGCCGGCCAGCAAGGCGCGGCGAAACGATGGCTTCTTCATGGATTGAACTCCTCGGGATCGAGCGACAGGAAGGGATCGTCCGGATCGGACGGGGGTACGGGTTCGGGCAAAAGGCCGGCGGCCCAATCGAGGCCGCGATGCCGCAGCCAGGCCGGGGCAAAGCCGACACGGCCATGGGCGGCGACCAGTTCGCCGATCACGCGCTGGTCGGTTTTGGAGGAGGCCGCCGCAAAGGCGAGCGCCACTTCGCCCAGGCCCAGTTCGAACAGCCGGTTGCCGCGCCGCGACTGGCAATAATAATCGCGCTTGGGGGTCGCCCGGGAGAGGATCTCGATCTGCCGCGCATTGAGCCCGAAGCGTTCGTACGCCTGGCGGATCTGCGGTTCGGCTGCGCGTTCATTGGGCAGGAAGATGCGGGTCGGGCAGCTTTCGATGATGGCAGGCGCAATGCTCGACGTCTCGATGTCGGCGAGGCTCTGCGTGGCGAAGACGACGCTGGCGTTCTTCTTGCGCAGCGTCTTGAGCCATTCGCGCAGCTGGGCAGCGAAGGCCGGGCTATCGAGCACCAGCCAGCCCTCGTCGATGATGATGAGCGTGGGGCGCCCGTCGAGCCGGCCTTCGATGCGGTGGAAGAGATAGGCAAGGACCGCGGCGGCCGAGGCCGCGCCGATCAGCCCTTCGGTCTCGAAGGCCTGAACAGAGGCATCGCCCAGTTGCTCGGTCTCGGCGTCGAGCAGCCGCCCCCAGGGACCGCCGACGCAATAGGGCGCCAGCGCCTGTTTGAGCTGCTGGTTCTGGAGCAGCACGGCAAGGCCGGTGAGCGTGCGTTCGGCAACCGGCGCGCTGCCCAGCGAACCGAGCGCGGTCCACAGATGCTCCTTGGCGGCGGGATCGATGTCCACGCCTTCACCGGCGAGGATCGCGGCCAGCCATTCAGCGGCCCAGGCCCGTTCGCCCGGCTCGTCAATTCGGGCCAGCGGCTGCAGAGCGACGCCGTCGCCGACAGCGCCACCATCATCGGCAGAATGCAACGCACCGCCCAGATCCTGCCAGTCTCCGCCCATTCCGATCGCGGCGGCACGGATCGAGCCGCCGAAGTCGAAGGCGAAGATTTGGGCTTGGTCATAACGCCGGAACTGCATCGCCATCAGCGCCAGCAACACCGATTTGCCGGCGCCAGTCGGGCCGACGATCAGGCTGTGGCCGACATCGCCGACATGGAGGGAAAGCCGGAACGGGGTCGAGCCTTCGGTCTTGCCATAGAGCAAAGGGGGAGCCGCGAAATGCTCATCCCGTTCCGGCCCCGCCCAGACCGCTGACAGGGGGATCAGGTGGGCGAGATTGAGGGTGGAGATCGGGGGCTGGCGGACATTGGCATAGACATGGCCGGGAAGCGATCCGAGCCAGGCCTCGATGCCGTTCATGCCTTCGATCGTGCAGGTGAAATCGCACCCCTGGATGACCTTCTCGACCAGCCGGAGCTTTTCCGAAGCGAGGGCCGGATCGCGGTCCCAGACGGTGACGGTCGCGGTGACGTAGGCGATCCCGGCCGCGTCCGCACCCAGCTCCTGCAGCGCCATGTCGGCATCGACCGCTTTGTTCGACGCATCGGAATCCATGAGGACCGACTGTTCGTTGGTCATCACCTCCTTGAGGATCGCGGCGAGCGACTTCCTCTTGGCGAACCATTGCCGCCGGATCTTCGTGAGCAGCTTCGTCGCATCGGTCTTGTCGAGCATGATCGCACGGGTCGACCAGCGATAGGCGAACGCCTGGCGGTTGAGTTCGTCGAGCAGCCCCGGAAAGGTCGCGGTCGGAAAGCCGGTGATGGTGAGCGTGCGCAGATGATGCTCGCCCAGCATGGGCTCGAGCCCGCCGGTCAGTGCCTCGTCGGTGAGCAGCACATCGAGACAGGCCGGGGTTTCCGGCACGCGCACACGCTGGCGCTTCGTCGATACGCAGGAGTGAAGATAGGTGAGCGTCGCACTGTCATCGAGCCAGGCCACCTCGGGCATGAAGCCTTCGACCAGATGCAGCACGCGGGTCGTGCGGTCGGTGAAGCTCTTCAGAAGTTCATGCGGATCGACGCCCGATCCCGACCGGCCTTCGTAGAGCCAGTTCTCCGCGCGGGCGGCGTCTTCGGCGGGCGGCATCCACAGGAGGGTCAGATGGTAGAAGCTCTCATAATGGGCGCCTTCCTCGCGGAACTGTTCATAGCGTTCCTGGTCGACCAGCGCCGAGACCGGATCGGGAAAGAGGCTGTCGGGATAGTCCTGCGCGGGCACGCGACTCGCCTCGACGAACACCGCCCAGCCCGACCCAAGGCGGCGCAGCGCATTGTTGAGGCGCGCGGTCACCGCGACCAGTTCGGCCGGCGTCGCGCTGTCGAGATCAGGCCCGCGAAAGCGCATACTGCGCTGGAACGAACCATCCTTGTTGAGCACGACGCCGGGCGCGACCAATGCGGCCCAGGGGAGGAAATCGGCCAGGCAGGCGGCTTTGGAGCGATATTCGGAGAGGTTGATCATGGCCGCATCCAGACGGGATATTTGAGGTGACGGCGGGCGACGTCGACGAACTGGGGATCGCGGCGCGCGGCCCAGACCGAGAGACCGTGGCCTATGGCCCAGAGCGCGAGGCCCGCGAGCGAGAGCCGCAGGCCAAGGCCCAGAGCGCCGGCGAGCGTGCCGTTGACGATGGCCAGGCTGCGCGGTGCGCCGCCCAGCAGGATGGGTTCGGACAGGGCCCGATGGACCGGCGCCAGATAACCCGGCACTTCCTCTTCACGGCCTTCCATCAGACCAGCGCCCCGCCGCCGAAGGAGAAGAAGGAGAGGAAGAAGGACGAGGCCGCAAAAGCGATCGACAGGCCGAAGACGATCTGGATCAGTCGGCGGAACCCGCCATTGGTGTCGCCGAAGGCGAGCCCCAGACCGGTGGCGATGATGATGATCACCGCGACGATCTTGGCGACCGGACCTTCGATCGACTCCAAAATCGACTGGAGCGGCGCTTCCCAGGGCATGGAGGAGCCCGAGGCATAAGCGGGACTGGCGAGCGCGATGAGGCCGATGCCAAGGGCGAGAGGCGCTGCGCGCAGACGGTGCACAGCGCGGCGGGACAGATCGATCATGGTTCTTCTCCGATGTCGGGGGTTGCGGGCGTGAGGCGGTAGTCGCCGAGGACGGGATCGAGGCCTTCGACGCGCATGAGCTGGGCGAGACGTCGCCCGGTGCCGTGGCGGACGAGTACGGCGACGAGATCGATGGTCTCGGCGAGCAGGGCCTTGGGCACGGTCACCACGGCTTCCTGGATCAGCTGCTCCATGCGGCGCAGCGCGCCGACGGCGCTATTGGCGTGGATCGTGCCGACGCCGCCGGGATGGCCGGTGCCCCAGGCCTTGAGGAGGTCGAGCGCTTCGCTCCCGCGCACCTCACCGATGGGGATACGGTCGGGGCGCAGGCGCAGCGAGGAGCGCACGAGGTCGGAGAGGGAGGCGACGCCATCCTTGGTGCGCATCGCGACCAGATTGGGCGCGGCGCATTGCAGTTCGCGCGTGTCCTCGATCAGCACCACGCGATCAGAAGTCTTCGCGACTTCCGCCAAAAGCGCGTTGGTGAGGGTTGTCTTGCCGGTGCCGGTGCCGCCGGCGACGAGGATGTTGAGCCGGTCGGCAACGCCGCGAAGAAGCACCTCGGCCTCGCCCGACGACATGATCCCGGCCGCGACATAATCGTCGAGCGTGAAGACTGCGACGGCCGGTTTGCGGATCGCGAAGGCCGGCGCGGTCACGACCGGCGGCAGCAGCCCTTCGAAGCGTTCTCCGCTTTCCGGCAGTTCGGCCGAGACGCGCGGGGCGCCTAAATGAACCTCGGCCCCGACATGATGGGCGACGAGGCGGATGATGCGCTCGCCGTCGGCGGGCGAGAGGCGCTCGCCGCTGTCGCTGATGCCTTCTCCCAGCCGGTCGACCCAAAGGCGACCGTCCGGATTGAGCATCACCTCGATAACCGCGGGGTCGGCGAGCCATGCCGCGATCGACGTGCCCATGGCGGTGCGCAGCATGCGCGCGCCGCGTGCATGCACTTCCGATCTCTGGCTGGCTGCGCCCATGAAATATCCCCGTTCGAGGGCGCCGGCGACAAGCCGCCCGGCGCGTTGGGGATGATTAAGAGACGCAGGAATGCACTTGATTCAACAACGATTTCACGGCGGAGAATGCTGGCGCATCAAGACAGGCAATGGCGTAGATCGAGGCACCGGGCGGCTACCCGCGTCAGGCCAAAAATGGGGAAATTGGGCGCATGATGGGACAGACCAATGGCGTGACCTGCCGCCGTCCCCTTCCGGCTCTGATCAAAGACTAACAAGCCAGAATAAAAATTATCACGATTGATAGCGCAAAGTGAAGTACTAAGCGCCGAGGCGGGCATCCGCCGCGTTCGCAGCCGCAGTCGACGAAGCTGCCCGTTTCCGACTGCCCCGCAATGGCATCGCCTACTTCGGCCTGACGTCCAGACGTTTCAGGAGGATGTCGAGCGCGGGATTGGCATGATCCGTGTGCCAGCAGGCGTTTATCGTCAGGTCTGTGGTGCCGGGGGCACTGTTCAATTCACGAAAGACTGCTCCCGCATCATTTTCCCGCGACATGGAATCGAGACACAAGCTGACCCCTTTGCCCACCCCCACCATGTCAATGATGGCGGCGGGGCCAATTTCGTGAACTGCCACGCGCGGCGAAACGCCGAACGGTGCAAAGCGCTCCTCGAGCAAATCACGCATGACCTCGCTGGCATCGAAACCCGATATGAGGAAGGTTTCGTGCAGAAGATCTTCCCACTGCACCGTTGCGCACGCCGCAAGCCGGTGGCTTTCGGGCAGGCAAAGGACGAAGCGTTCGCTCCACATCGGCGCGCTCCGCCCCTGAAACAGATCTGGCACGCTGTGCGTGATGGCAAGATCGATTCGTCCGCTGGCCAGGGCTTCAAAGAGTCGATCGTAGGGCAGTTCGACGGGCATCTTGTGTATTTCAGGAAAATCCGGATCGGCTTCGAGAAGCAGGCGCCGAAGCTTCTGGTGCGCAATACCGCCATGATAGCCGATAAAGACCTGCCCCGCCTTGCCGTCAGCGATCCGGCGTACCGCATCTACCAGAGCACGGAAATCGCGAAGGAGACTTGCGCTGTGCTGCAGGAAGACCGATCCCGCATGCGTTGCTACCAGTCGGCGCTTCTGACGCTCGAACACGGCACAGCCCAACTGAAACTCCAGGTTGCGAACACGTTTGTTCACCGTCGAAGGCAACATGTTGAGCGCCCGGGCCGCCCTGCCGAAGGAGCCATGAAGGTGAACAGCCAGGGCCGTTTCAAGGTGCGCGCGTTCAATGCCAGTCCGAACCGACAGGGGATCGAGCGCGGCGACATCCGGCTTTCCCGCGACAATCTTCCGCATGATCCGCAATTTCGGATCTGCGCAAGGCGCCGGGGCGGGAGACGTCAATGTGCAGGACACAGCCGACTTGCAGTTGGCGCAAGGACAGATCACGCCTTGTTGTGAACGACGAAGGCTGCAAGCAAAGCTGGAACGGGCAGGAACCAAGAGGTCCCGCTCGCGCCATTCCAACAGGTTTGAGCTATCCTATGGGGCAACGGCAGCACCTTGAGGGTGGGCTCTGGCCTCGACGCGGGCGTTGAATGCGACGGAGACCCGCTCGTCGTCATCCTGATTCGGATAAACCCAATGGTTCAGAAACGATGGGAAGATGAGCATCGTACCAGCGCGTGGACGCACCTGGAACTTGGGCGCGAACAACACCGACTCATCAGGCATCCGCATACTGACGCTGGCGCGCGGATCGAGAAACTCGATCAGCCCGCTGCGATTATCCTGAGCGTCCGGCACGGCCACATAGTAGCAACCCGACCAGTGAAAGCCCTGATGGGCATGGGGCGTGTTGAAGCCGCCTTTCGGATTGATGTTGACCCAGCCGTGTGCCTGAATGTCGTGGATGGACAAATCGAAAGCGGGGAGCGTGGTTTGCGCGACATGGGTCAGCACCTGGCCGATCTGGGCGCACAACGAGCGAAAAGCCTCTTCCTTGCGCAGGAACAGGTCCGGCGCGGAATGCCAGCCGATCTGGTTAGAGACCGCCATGCTTTGCTCGGACGTGCGCCGCGCTGCACATGCAGCTAGCAGAGCCTGATTCAGCAGTTCGCAGTCGGGGAGTTCATAGCCGAACACTGGCGAAGCGAAGAGCGGTTCGTTCAGGAATTGTCTGATTTGAGACACGATATCTTGATCTCCGAAGGAAATTGGCACGAGCGGGCATTTCGTTCCCCAACCTTGGTGCGGAATTTCGGGACGGCATGAGCTCTACAGCGGCGGTATGCGCCAAGGTGCAAACATCCGCCGCTATGCGGATCACGCAAACGCCGATCATGAACGATGGAGAAATGTGAATATGCCGGGAACAGCTTCAGCCTTGATGGCATAGCTCTTCCAGCCAGTCTCGATCACGTTCGCTCCAAAACCATGAAGTTCAAGCGCTTTACGCAAATGACAGATATAGACCTTCACGACATGCGAAGCACCGGACGTCACTCCTGCCGCCTTTGCGAGGTCGCGCTGGTCTATGAAATCACCGGGCTGCTCAAGCAGATTGCGCAGGATCGCCGCACCGCCTCGGCTGGCGCGCGGCGCCAGGCGACGAATACGCCCTTCAATCGTTGCCGGGCGTGTGCATTCACTTCCGTTCCCCTTGCGCCGCAGGAACGAAATGTCGACGTCGGCGCTGTCGGCAGGCAATTGTCCGGCAGGTGGTTGGCACGGCTGTTCCGATCTCATGTCCAGACGAGCGCCGAGCAGGGTTTGGGCATGCGATAGCGCCTCGAAGGCCGTGCGCATCAGTTGCTCAATATGCACCAGTTCGGATGCAGATATACGCTCCTCAGGCATTTTACCTCTCGAGAACTTCGAATCCGGGGCCAAGCGCGACATCCGCCGCGCTGCCTACGTCCACAGCCGTGGCCCTGCCGTTGAAATTGAGGGAAACAAGCATCACGGCCGAGGCGAGCAACTGGAGGAGGATGAGCGCAATCACGGTACGACTTCTGGAAAAGCGCTCGTCACGCATGCGCCTGCGAGACACTTCCAGTTCGACAGTGAGCTTCGTCATAAGTTTCTGCGCATCGTCGAGACGAGTTGCATAACGCTCGTCCAGGCCTTGGATATAGCCATCCACGAGCGCGCATATGTCGCGCGAGACGGCCAGCCGGGTTTCGCGAGCACTCTGCGCCAACATGCCGGTTACGAGTTGTTCCGTGCGATCGGCCGGAACACCGGCTCCAGTCAGCAGCTGACCAAGCGCGACAAAGTGGTTCTCTTGCGGCTTGAGGGAAGAATCCATCACGTCACCTTCTTTCTGATGGCGTTGTCGACGGCAGGATTGCTTTGGGCGGGTCGGCTCAGGGCTCCGGACCGCATGAGGCGGGCGATGATATCGCCGATCGGATCGCTCGCGCGCACAAGACGGGCGGGCTTGCGATTGTAGATAAAGCCCTGGACCGGCCAGTGGGTCGTGCCCAGAGACTGTAGCGGCGCGAACCATACGCGCACCCGGCTCCAGTCATTGTTCGGTGAGACGTCGACGGCGGGCACGTCGTCCTCGATCTGCCCGCGCGCACCATCGATCGGCGACCAGTTTGCGTGGCGCAACAGGATGGTCCGCGCATCGATGATGCGACTTACCGCCGCGACGTGACCGAGTTGCATCTTCCCATGCGGCGGCAGCGCCATCACAGCGCCGACCCGCGGCCTGAAGCCCCGGTCATAGCGATCGGCAGCCTGATCCCACCAGGTATGGGCGTCACCATAGATCGCTATCCCGCTGATCCTGCGCGCATAGGGAACGCATTGCAGGCCGGCGCCTGAAAGTGTCGACGTCATTTCCCCGGCAGATCGCCGGGCCATTTCGCTGGCAGCCAGAGGTGCGGCATAACCGCATGACAACGCCATCGTGAGTGCGCTGGACAGCACGGTCCGCGCTATGGATGACGGCTCGCCAGCCAGCAGGCGGAGGGACGTCAGCCGGCGCATTTCAGGGCCAGACGGCGGTCGAGCAGACGCGAGCGCTGCTCTATCGTGAGAGTACTGCCATGCACCGCCTCGATTTCGGCGTACACATCGCAAGCCTGAACACTGTTGTCCGGCCCCATATCGGTGAGCGCCTCCGCCAGAGCGAAGAGATTGGCCAGGGCAAACGGGGCCTGCGGCACCTTTTCATAAAGTTCGAGAAATATCTGGGCCGCTTGAGCATGTTTACCCTGTCCCTGAAAAGCACGGCCAAGCTGGTAGCGGGCTTCGGGAACGCGAGGATCCGATGGCCAGCTTGCGGCAAAACTGTCGAAAGCAAGTTCGGATTTTTGCCAGTCCTGCGCCTCGGCATAAGCCATAGCCTGCCGGAAGCGCTCGTCGACGGTCGGGGGAGGCCCGGCTGGTGACACCGATGTGGCAGGCGGCGAAGACGATGTTGCGGGAACTGCCGCAGCCTGCTGCTCCACCGCATCGAGGCGGGATTCGATGTCGCCTTTCAACGCCTGCATTTGCGCGAGGCTGGCAGCAAGCGCGCGATGATCCTGCTCCTGTGTGGACACGAGTCCGGACAGCGCACGTTCCAGCGCCGCCAAGCGTCTGTCGAGTTGAAGAAGTGCATCGAGTGGTGCGGCAGATGGCGGCGGGGTCGCCCCCGCTGTTGGCCTGGCAACAACCGGACGGTCACCTTGCAGACCGCGAACAACCTGCTCGACGCGTTGCAACCGTTGGTCGATACCGCTCAGACTTTGCGCCTGCGCGCCACCGGTCAGAGGCAGAGACCAGACTGCCAGGACCATAGCCGCGAACCGCTTATTCCGATGTGAGCCGATGTTTCCGGGCCGCGTCATCAGAACCTGAATCCCACGCCAGCGCCCAGAACGAGCGAACGCATCTTGTGCGACACCGTCTGGCTATTGCCCCCCTGCTCGACGGTCAGCCTGGAACTGGCACCCAGATACTTGGCATCGACATTGATGTAGAGTTGCTCGTTGATGGCGATGTCGGCACCAATCTGGACCACAGGTGCGAGCGCGCCCTTAAGATCGGCGGAATAGGAAATGCGCGGAGTCACAGTGCGATTCGTCAAAATCTCACCGGGCTTTTCGCTATAGAAATTGGCGTAGGACAGACCTGCGCCGACATAGGGCCTGAAGACCTTTGATGACGGCATGACATGGTACTGAAGCATGGCGGTGGGCGTAATCAGCCCGGCCGAGACAAGCGTTCGACCGTTCCTGTCTTTCATATCATAGGGCGCACCGCCAAGCGTGAATTCGGTGGCGAAATGCTCGGTTATAAAAAAGGTCAGGCTTGCCTCGCCGCCCGGAGCCGCCTTGGCATTCGCGGACACCGGGATGCCGCCCAGATCGACGGTCACGGCACTGCTGCCCGATCGCAGCACGTAATCGCCGCGAATCTTGATCAGAATGTCGCCTGGCTCTGCAAGAGCGGGCGTCGCGGCTGATACAGCGGCAATCGCGCATAGGGCTGCAGCAAAATGGCGCATATATGTTACTCCCCTCGTTCTCTGGCGCTGGCGGGAAGACCGATAAGCACGGTTTCGCCACGGCGGTTCTGGTTTTGGCTGATCTCATCACCGCCGGTTCGGGCCGGATGCTCCTTGCCGAACGACGTGGGCACGAGGCGCTCGGCGGCCACGCCCTGGGCAGTGAGATAGAATTTCATGGCTGCAGCGCGCTTTTCACCCAACGCGAACTGATGTTCGCGCGAGCCGAACTCATCGGCATGCCCCTGAAGCGAGGCACGCACTTCGGGGTAGAGGTTGAGCCATTGCGCATGACGGTCGAGAATGGCACGCGCCGCCGCATCCAGTTCGGCACTGTCCCGTGCGAACAGAACGCGCGTCGTTCCAGCATAGCGCTCGAAATCCTCCACCGTGGCCGGAGTCTCATGATCCCGCAGAAGCCGACTTTGCGCTTCGTCCTCGCGAACTTTCAGAGGTGCGGGTGTCGGCCCTTGCATATCGAAGCTGGGCGGCGGGCGCAGCGGCTGGACCGGGCGCTGACAGGACGCCAGCAGGACCGACAAAGCGAGCAATGTCGATGCGCATAGGCAAGAACGGATGTGCAAATCCTGCCAACGTCGTTCCGAAGCGTTCATGGCCTTTTCCCCGACCAGGCCGGCTCTCCAACGGAAGAACCGACTTTCACTTGCCGGGCCAGTTTCCCGGTCAAATCGGTTATCCAGACGGCAGGAAGAGCCTCACCGCCAGCAGTGCGCTGAAAAGCGATTGCGCGCCCGCTAATCGCCCAGGCAGGATCTTCATCCCGCCCACCTTCGGTTATGATCCGTTCTCTGGAACCATCGGGCTTCATGACACCGATACGCAACGTGCGGTTCTCGATTTTGGTGAACGCGATCAGGTCGCCGCGCGGACTCCAGGTAGGCGAGCCGTGCGCCCCGGCACCGAAGCTGATGCGTTTCTGGCCACTACCATCGGATGCCATCACATAGACTTGCGGTTCGCCCGAACGATCAGATTCGAACGCAATCGACGTTCCGTCGGGTGAATAGCTCGGACTCGTGTCCGCCCCCGCATTGCTCGTCAATTGTCGCACAGCGCCGCTTGAAAGGTCGATGACATGAATGTCGGCCTCTCCATCGCGGGCGAGCGAGAAGATAACCGAGGCACCATCCGGCGAGAAACGCGGCGCGGACGGGACACCTTTCGGAAGGTCAAGCGTTCGGGACTCGCCACTGTCGAGATCGTCCAGCACCAATTTCGGTCCCGGACCGGTAAAAGATGTGTAGATGATCCGCCGACTACCTGGACCGAAGCGCGGCATTGCCACCAGTTCGCGCTCCTCTGTGAGGGATGTGCGGTTTTCACCGTCAAAGTCCATCGACAGCAGGCTCGTTCCCTGGCCCGGAGCGCTCCCTGCCTGACCTATTACCAGCAACCGCGTATCGAAATGCCCCTGGTCGCCGGTCGTGAAGGCGAAGACCATGTCCGCGCATTTGTGCGCTGCGCGCCGCCACTGCGCCTTGCTGACCAGAATGCGCTGTGAGGTTTCGATGCGGGCTCCAAAAACGTCATACAGGACGCAATCATAGGCAAGCGCATCGTTCCCGGAGGGTCGGGCGCGGCCCAACACCAGCGCCTGCGCTCCTGCACGTGCAAAAGGTGCAAAGGCAACCTCTTCGGACCCGCTATATCGTCCATCGATAGAAACGAGGCGGTACAGCCCCGTGGAAGACATATCCGCTCGCACGATGCGCGCGAGTGCCTCGCCCGCGTCCTCACCATTTGCGACGCCCGGAATGACGCCACTGGCAACCTCAGGAATGGCGATCAGCAGGGGCGAGGCGGTGCCGTCGGTAATGTCAACATGTAGCGGCCCCTGAGCAAATGCTTGAGATGTCGTTGCCAACAGCGCAAGGGTCACCGGCATGACTGCCTTGATCATGATATGTCTCTCGGATCGAAATTGAGTTCTACGTCCGCCCATGCATCGTAGAGTTCGGCTGGCAGCCTGAGCGGCGCGCAGCGCAGCACGGCGCGGCGGACGCTTCCAGCAAGCGCATTGGCGTAGGCACCGTTCGCAACGGTCTGACCGCTGATCCGGGCGACGGTTGGCGAACCAGACACTTGCCCGTCCCGGCCAAGCCTGATCCGCATCAGGACCGTCACATGCCCGCTACCTTCTTCCGCCTGCGGCGGATTCCAGCACGGGGTTATCTGCGAGCGGATCATATCGACGAGATTGGCGCGCTGCCGGATCGTGAGACCGGCGACACCACGGGGCACGGCCTGCCCGATGGCTGATCCGATTGCACCCGAATTGAGACGCGGTCGCGGTGCTGACCCGATCGGCTTGCCCAGCGTGCGAGCCAACGATGCGCGGTCAAGCCTACGGACCGGGGCAACCGGCTGAGGCACCGCCGCTGACGGGCTGGCTGCAGCAGGAGGAGTGGGCGCCGACGCCGGGGGTCGGGTAGGCGTCGGCGCCGCCGGCAACGGCCTCGCGACCGGGCCGGGACCCAGCACCGGAGCTGGGCGTTCGCTGGGCTGCAATGACTCAGCGGGTTGGGATGGAGCAGGACTCGCCTCGACTGGCGGCAAAGGCGCAGCAGGAACGGCAGTATCCAGCGGCATTGGCGCCGGTGCCGCTTGCCGGGCCGCAGCAGGGGCCGTCGCAGCCGCCGGTGTCGCAACCTCGACATCCTCATGCCTTACAAATGCCGGATCGGGTAACGGCATGGCATGCTCGATATCCACGATCTCGATGGCCATCCCCACGGGAGGCGTCACGATTTCGCGCGCGCGGAAGGTTACAAGGGACAGCAAGGCGAGCAGTCCAAAGTGCAGAAGAACGGATAGAAGGGAGGGCAGCCGCGCATTCACGGGAGTTTCTTCTGAACATCGGGGTCACGCGAATCCGACAGGAAAGCGACCTTTTCAAATCCCGACGCACCGATTTCGGCGACGATTTGCATCACCATCCCATATGCGATGGCTTGATCCGCCCGGACGAAAACGCGCATGGCCGAAGGATCGCCGGAAGCCTGCGCCATCTGCAGCAAGGTATTGCCGAGCGCCTCGCGGGCCACGGGCGCATCGCCGATGAATATTCCTCCCACGGCGTCGATTGTCACCACGATGGGCTTCTGGTCTGATGCCAGTTCGCGCGTTCTGGCCTGCGGCAGGTCTACCTTTACACCCGTCGCCACAAGCGGCGCGGTGATCATGAAAATCACCAGCAGAACGAGCATTACGTCGACCAGCGGTGTGACGTTGATCTCGCTCAGAAGCTGAGCATGTGGGGGTTTTCCCCGCCCCACGGACCCGGATTGCGGTATCATGGCCGAATGTCCTCACCTACTGCGCGCATCAGAAACGCGATCCGAAATGGCGAGAGATGGCGAGTTCGAGCAGCCCTGCGATCGAGCGCCATTCGGCATCGACAGCGGCGAGCATCTGCACGAGCCGGTTGAAACCCATCGCGGCCGGGATGGCGCAAAACAGGCCGACACCCGTTGCGAGCAAGGCTTCCGCGATACCCGGTGCCACGACGGCAAGCGAGGTATCCTGGCTTTGCCCGATGGCGAGAAAGCTGCCCATGATCCCCCAGACCGTTCCAAACAGGCCGATGAAGGGGGCGGATGTTCCAAGGGTCGCCAGCCATGCGGTGCTTCCCGCGAGATGTCGCTCCTCACGCGCGATAGCCATGTCGGCAATAGACACGACGCGCTGCCGGACCTGATCGTAATCACGGACCAGATTTTCCGAGGACCAGCGCCATTCGACCTCGATCGCGCCGAGGATGTGCGTGATCCGGCCTTCGGCGCCGTCGCTGAGATTGCGCAGATCGTCCTGGGTGCCGATAGTGGTCAGCAGGCGCTTGACGATGCGCGAGCGCTGCAGTTCACGCCAGATCGCCCAGGCCCGGCCGATGATGATCGACCACGAAGCGATCGAGGCCAGCAGCAGGAGCACGATAATCGTCTGGACCAGCCGATCAGCCTCAAGAAAGATATGAAAAGGCGAAGCGGGGGATGCCAACCAGTCGAACTTCACGCGATGTCTCCTGTTGCTTACCGGGCGATCAGCGTTTGACGATGGCGCGGATGAAGGTGTCGATGTCCGGCAGTCCGGTTACGGGAATGCCTTCCTTGCGCTGGAAGGCCTTCAGCGCATCCGTGAATGCCGCCGAGGGAGCCCCCGTCGCCATTCCTTTGAAGGCCTGTTTTGCGATCAGGGCTGTCTGGAGCCGTTTCAGCGATTCCTGATGGATCGAAACGGTCTTGTAATCGGCGGTCACCTGCACCAGCGGCGAGGCCGCAGTCTGGCGCAAGGGCCGTATCACATCGATGGCACTGGCCGCCGCGTTCTCCAGAAGCATCCGGGGATTGGTGCGGCAGACGACCGCGACCACATTGGGGAAATCGGTGCCGCCTTCGGTGGGCATGGTATCATACGTGTCTGCGACTAGCCGGTTGTGAGCTGTCGCATAACCAAGCAACCAGTTTCCGTAGCGCAAGAAGTCGTCCGGCCTGGCAAGTGCTGCGACATAGGCTTCGCAGGTTTGCGATCCGAGGCCTCTTACGGAAAAGTTGCCAGTCTTGTCTGCGGCCTGCGCTGTTACGGACCCAGGGCCGACAGCGCCAAGGCTGACAGCGGTTGCAATCGCGATGGGCACAAGCGAGCGGCGAAGGCTGACAACAAACATGGAGGTTACGTTCCTGATTGGGTGGCGGCATCGAAAATTCTATCGAAAATTCTGCAAGCGGAAAGACGATGCGCTGAAAATCTGCCGGGGAAGGCCCCCGCGTCGGATCGAACGCGGGGGCACACCCGGAAAGGCAGCTTGTGGCAGGCTGCCGGTTGGTTTGGGGGTATTTCCGGGTCATCCGGCGCTCCGAGGCAAGGAGCGCAGGAATTCCTTGGCTTAGAGCGGGCTGTAGCCCGTAACGTTCACGTTGTTCCCACCGATGGTGAGCGTGCTCGTCGCGCTGTTGCCATAGGCGGCCGCACCCAGCGAGTTGCCGTTGATCGACAGGCTGGAGTTGGACACGCCGCCGGTGTTGCCGGCACCGCTGGCCACGGCATTGATCGCGAGCGCGCCAGTGCCAACGCCGGTGGTCGCATTGATCGCGCCGGTGTTGCTCTGGTTGCTTGCGATAGCCGCCGTCGTCGGGGTCGTGCCGCTGGCCGGGCTGTTGAGCGCAGCAAGCGTCAGCGAGTTGGTGGCGGCGTTGCCATAGGCGACCGCAACCGCGCTGTTGCCGTTCAGTGCCACTGAGGAGTTGGTCACCGAAGGCGCCGTTCCCAGATTGTTGAACGACGCCCCGTAGGTGACGTTCGCTGCTGCCGTGATGGCACCAGTGTTGGCCTGCTCGTTCAGCACGGCGAAGCTCGCCGCGACGCTGTCGGTGCGGGCACCGGTGAGCGAAACCGAACCGCCGACACTAGTGTTGGCGAAGGTGGTCGCAGAGGCCGAGAGCGCATTGGTGGCGGTGTTGCCGCCTGCGCGCGCGGTCGTAGCGTTGCCGTTCAGCGTCACCGAGCTGGTATCGACCGGGCTGGGATCGGTGCCGCTGGCAGCGTCATAGCCCGCAACCACAACGTCAGCCTTGGTCGTGGCGGTCGCCGACACGGCACCACCGCTGACCTGCTGGTTGACGACACCTGCCGAGGCGCTGTCCGAATTGGCCGAAAGGGTCAGCGAATTCGTCGAGCGGTTGGCCATTGCCGCAGCCGTGGTGGCGTTTCCGCTGAGATCGACGGTGCTCTGGTAGATGCCGTTGGTTGCGAACTGGCTCTGGCCGGTCGCTCCGCCGTCATTGTTCCAGACGTTGGTCGTCGCCGTCGCGGTAACCGCATTGGTCCCAACCGTCTGGGCGTTGTTAACAACATAATCAGCTGCAGCAACGTAGGTGCCAGCCGAGCCGGACAGCGAGGCATTGGCGCCGTAAGTCTGGTTCGGAGCTGTGCCCGCAACCGTGGTCGACGTGAGGGCGGTATCGGCCGTAACCACCATGCTGTTGGCGGCATCGTTGACGGTGGACGAGGCGATGTTGGTGTTGTTGTCCAGCGTCAGGTTCGACGTGCTGTTCGCCGCCGGAGCCGCGACGGTCATCGTCGACGAGGCCGTGAAGCCACCCGAACCCGAAGCCGTCTGAACCGACTGCAACGCACCGTTGGTGGCAATGCTACCACCCGCCAGCGTCATGCTGTTGGCTGCGGTGTTGCCGATGGTGGCCGCCGACTGCGCATTGCCCGAAACGGACAACGTGCTGCCGGTGATGTCGCTGGTGCCGTTGGCCGATGCTGGCGCACCGACGCCCAGCGTCACGATATCAAACTTGCCGGTAACCGTCGTTGTTTCGTCACCCGTCACCGACTGGTTGCTGGCGAGCGCGTGATCGGCCGTGGCAAGGGTCGAAGCAGGCGTCGCAGTTGCACCAACAGTGGCGTCCGAAGCGGCCAGCGTGCTGCTGCCGGTTACCTTTACGCTGTTGGTTGCCGCGTTGCCCGTGGTCGCGCCGGAGATGGCGTTATCGTCCACCTTAACCGTGCTGTTCGAGATATCCCGACCGACAGTGACGTTCGCGCCGCTGAAGGACGAGATCGTCGCACCAAGACCACCTGTGCTCGACTGGTTGTTCGCCAGAGCCGAGGTCGTTGTGGCGTTAGTTGCCGAAAGCGCGATGCTGTTGGTGCCGCTGTTGGCGGTCACAGTCGAGCTCTGCGCATTGTCGGACACAGACACGGTGCTGGTGCCCACGTCGCTCAGAGTAGGATCAGTAATGCCCGTTGCCGAGACGCCGAACACGGCGCCGACAGTGCTATAGAGGTTACCGGTGTTACCCTGGACATTGGCGACGGCCATGTCGGCATTGGCAGTACCAGTGGTCCCGTTAGCGCTGCCCGTCGAGGAGGTGCTGGCACCGTTGCCGCGGGTCAGGTTCGTGGCGGTGGCCGCCAGCGCATTGGTAGCGCTGTTGCCCTTGACCGAACCGGCCGTTTCGTTGCCATCGACCGTCACGCTGCTGCCGGTGATGTCGTTGCCAACCGTGACAATGACACCGCCAGCTGCCGGCGTTCCTGCCGAGCCGCCCGAGGTGTACGACGTCGGGAATGAGGTCAAGCTGGTAAGCTGCCCCGTTGCGACGAGAGTGATTGTGCCACTCTCGAAGGTGAACGTGTTAGCAGGATAGGCAGCCGCCAGCGCGTTACGATCAGCAAGAGTGCCAGCCGCCGTACCGGTGAACGTATAGTTCCCGGCGGAGCCGGTGCTCGCGCCCGCGAACGTGAAGTTCTGCGTCGTCGGCGAAGTAGCCGCCGTCCCCGCCATACCGATCCAGGCGCTGGCATTGCCAGCCATAGTCTGATCGCTGGCGATGGCGGCGCTGGTGCCGAGGTTGGTGCCGGACAGCGTGATCGCATTCCCGGTACCCAGCGTGGCGTTGCCAGTGGCATTGGCCGTCAGGCTGTTACCATCCGAGGCGATGCTCGAGCTGGTCAGGCTACCGCTGACCGCGGTCTGGACCAAGGTGCTCTTGGTCGGCGTGGTGAAGCTGTCGACCAGACCGGCCTGAACGCTCGTCCCCGAAGCCACCGATTGCTTGTTCGCCACCGCGAATGCGGCATTGGCGGTTGCAACGCCGCTGCCGACACCTGCCGAAGGCGCTTCGGTGCCGAGCGTGGTGATCGTGGTGGCCGAAGCGGTGATCGCGCTGCCGCCACGGTTCGCTGCGGCATCAGCCAGAACAGCGTTGTCCGACGCGCTCAAGGCGGAGCTGGTCGTCACATCACCGGTGATCGCATTGGAAACGATCGCCGCGTCCGAACCCGCGCCACCCATCTGGGCGACAATGCTCAGCGTGCCGGTGGCGACGGTGGTCTCTTGCTGCGATGCGATTGCCGCGACCGTGCCCGAGGCTGGCGAGGCGAGAGTGCCGGTGGCAATGCTGTTCGCCGCGATGGTCGTAGCGTTGGACACCTCGTTGCCGCGGGCAAGCGCTGTGGCTTCGTTGCTGTCGTTGGACAGCGTCGAGCCCACCACGTTGCCGGTGACCGAAGCGCCAAAGTTTGTTCCAGCATCGTTGATCAAAGCAGTGACGGTCTTGGCACCAGCGGTCGACACCGCAAGTTCCTGCTTTGACACCGTGGCATAGCCAGCAATCGCCGAAGTGTTGTGAGTAGCAGACGTGGGAGGCGTTGCCTCGATGTCCCCGGCTACGTAAGTTGCCCCAGCCGTGGCCTGACCGGTAGATTGCGCCGCGAGCGTAATCGCATTGCCGGTGACCGACTGGGTGTTCGAACCCGAGTTGGCGACGGCAGTGGCTTTCTGGTTGTTGTCCGTCAGAGCGACCGTGCTGTTCAGCAGCGCGTTGGTCGACGGACCCGAACCGGTCGTAAACCCGACAGAGCCGGCAGTCGTGGCGGTCAGCGAGCTGTTGAGGCTCGACTGGGCGGCGGCGACGCCACCGGAACCGCTCGAGTTATTGACGTCGAGGTTGAGCGCGTTCACGCCCGAATTGAGCACACCCGTGGCGCTCTGGCTGTTGCCCACGAGTGTCGCGGTGCTGGCCGATGCGCCATGGTCGATGGTGATCCCCATCGCGGTATTGTCCGTCACCGTCGCAACGGTGCTGGTGTTCTGCTGCGACAGCGAGATGCCAATGTCGGTGGTGCCTTCGACAGTGGCCGCAGTCGTTGCGGCAACCGACGACGCGCCGACGGTCGCGTAGCCGGAGCCGGTCACATTGTTGAGATCGCCGTTGACCGTCAGGCTGGCAGTGTTGGCATAGCCAGTTGCCGACGAGGCATTGCCCATGGTCGCTGACGAGCCGACGGACACGGTGCTGTTCTGCAGCGCATAGGCGGCAGCGTCATTGTTGGTGACGTTGGCGTTGACCGATCCCTGGGTGTTACCGTTCAGGACAAGACCGGGGGTCGGCGTGCTGTAGCTGTTGAACTGCTGTTCCTTGCTGATGGAGACAGCGGCAGTTTCCGTAACAGACTGAGCCAGCGCCGACGTGGCGCCAAACGTGGCGAGAAGCGCTGTGCTTGCGCCGGTCATCAGGACCGAACGCATTTTGCGTGTATTGGTGGACATGTACCACTCCGTGATTTGAGGAAAAATGTCTTGACAAATAGAAATAACCCCCCCCCCCCTGAGGAAGCGCGCACTCCTTTCCGCTATTTCCTGATCTGAATTCGTGCGATTTCCTGCATGCCCGGCCCATCCCGGTGGATGGACGTATCGGCCTTGTCCGGCCGCCAGGTGACGCTGATGCCGCCCGGGGCAATCCCGCGATTGGCCAGCGCTGTGACAATCGCCGCCAGACGCGCGTCGATCAGGCTGTCGCGCTTGGCCGGATCCCAGTTCTCGGTTTCGCGCGCGATGATCATCACGTTGACCGGGCCTCTGGCGGCCTGAAGCACGATCTGGTCGAGCACGGCCTGCGCATTGCCCATCAGGGTTGTGTCACCGAATTCGAAGCCAAGCTGGAGCATGGCCCCGGAAGGCGCATCGCCCGATGTGCTGACATCGTTGAGCGTGGCCGAGGGCACCGGTGCCGAGGGCGCGACGGGAAGCAGCGAAACGGGACCAGCCGATGCCGCGCCCTGCCGAAGCGGTGCAGCGAGCGCGCGACCGCGCAACTGATCGGCGGAAAATTCGGGAATGGTATCCTGCCGCTGCCCCATGCAGATCGAAGGATCGACTTTCGCTACCGCCGAGATCAGCCGCATCGTCGCTTCTTCCAGCGCGGTGCGGATGCCGAGTTGCAATGGCTCCTGTCCCTTGGCACCGACATTGATGTCGAACAGGTCTGTGCCGAAGAAACGGAAGACGTTCGCCCCAATCTCGTATCCGGTGAACTGCTTGGTCAGGCTGATCGTCTTGATCACTTCCAGCGACCGGGAGTTCACGATGCGCAGATCGACGGCAACGCTCTGGGTATAGACCCGCGCCTTCGGGCCAATATTGTTGATGACAACTTCACCGCCACCTGAACGGATATCGTAATTGAGTTCGGTGATGCCGCCGACGATGTAGTAGTCGGACTTGGTGATGGTGCCGCCGAAATAGGGAAGCCACGGCACGCGGTTGCCATTGACCTCATGCACGTCACCGTCGCCAAGCTGACGCCGGTCGGTGTAACCCAGTTCGCGTTCCGCTATGGTAGGGTCGAAGCGCTCCGCAATGGTCAGCGGCCCGCCGATCTTGCCAAGCGCCGAATAGACCATCAGCGCCCCGCCCTGCGTGATCGCGTTGCCCTCGTTGATCGAGTATTTGCCGGTGTAGTCCTTGACATCACCGACCGCGATCACACGGCGCGGCCCGTTTTGGGCAACGAGCTGATCACCAAAACAGGCCAGAGCGGCTTCCATAGGCGAGCGATTGTCGCGGACGGGTGTTCCAAGCGGCGTGGGTGCCTCACCTGGAGCCAGGCGCTGCGTGTTCACGCCGGGGTGAAGAGCCGAGCAGCCCGAAGTTGCGAGCGCTATCGCGACAAGTGCCGCCGAAGCACGCAGCTTCCCGAAGGCAAACGAAGAGAAAATCATATCGCCGCCTCAATTCAAAGAACTGTATTGGCATGCGGTCGACCCTGTCACCGTCGCGGTCTGGTCACCCGAATTGTCCTGTTCGGTATTGAGCGCCTGATAGTTGTCGCCGCGCACACTTGTGGAAATGGCGCCCGACGTGCTCGAACCGACTGAACCCGAATTGGACTGGTTGGCTGTGTTGCTTCCAGAACCGGATGCGCTGGCCAGCGTCGTGGTGTTGTCGTTGCCAGTCGAAGTGGAACTGTGCCCCGCAGTGGAAGGCGAATTGGCTACCGCGTTGGTCACGGAGTCGTTGCCGATCGCGCTCGCACCGACGGAGCAGTTATACTGACGATCGATATAGGTGTTATAGACAGGTGCCGCGTAGGTACCGTTCAGTTTCTTCTGACGCAGATCTTCAAGGTAGGCCCGGTTGACCTTGTCGGTGCTGGTCTGGAATTGCCATGCGACATTTTCGCCAACATTGTTGGCAAAAACCGGCGTCGGTATCAGCCCGGCTGCGGCTAGCGCTCCCATGAGGATGCGGAATTTGGACACTAGAATTTCTCCGTCACATGAGCTGGCAAGGATGTTCGCGCAAGCTTGGCGGTCGGCTGCTGGGCCGAAAGTGGCCAGCGCCGCAGTCGTGCGCCCCGATCAAGGGCATCTGAGAGGCGGGCGTGCTTATCGAGCGGCTCGCCTCGCCCCTCAGGCGCAGCCCGCTTCCCCCCAAGCCAGAGGCGGCTGCGCGATGAAGGCGCTGAAATGTCAAACGGCGAGACACCGCTCCGGACAGCCTTTGGCGGTCATATCCGAATGCGGTGCCTCGCCTCCCCGTGGCGCGACCCGAGGGCACCGGCGTGAAGGGGTGAGTTGCCGGGCCAAGGGCATCTTCCCCGGAAACCAACGAGGTGTCTGGATGGCTATCGGACAATCCGAGACTTGGGCTTTGGCGTGAGAGCGTCACTGGAATGCGCTCCAGATCGCCCAGGCAACAAAAGTCCAAAATACAAGCGCGATGGGAAGGGCCGCAACGACGACAAGCACAAGTGGGCTTGCCTCTCCACCGTCGTCCTGCGCGCCTTGATAAAAGAAGTCGCGATCCGGTACGCTCGATACGTCACGGTAATCGCTATTATTCAGCATCTCTTCGCGCTCATCGAGCAGGACTGCCGAAAGCATCGGAGACGAACTCATACGAGAGCCTTCCACAATGCGATCAAACCCCACCAGAGCAGGCAACTCAAAGGGATGGCGATGAGAATGCCCCGTGGATTCCGGGGTTCGCACTCCGGCGCTTCAGCGCCAGGTTCGTACGGCACGACGAGCCATTCCCAGCGCCCTTTGGCGTTCGAGTGCTCGCGGCCGTTCATTGGCCGACCGCCATGCTGGAAGGAGCGATTGAAGCATGAACAGCAGCACCGGCCTGACCGGCTTCAAATGACCGAGGGCGGCTCAGCGAAGGTCGCCCCCAGAAAAAGCCTTGCTGCCACCGGCAACCTGCTTTTGCCGCCAATTCGGCCTGCTCTGCGGTTTCGACACCTTCTGCGATAACCGTCGCACCGAGCGACCAGGCAAGTCCTGCAAGATGCTCGAATATGCCCTGCTGAACTTCGCCGTAGCTTGCATAATGCAAAAAGAAGCGGTCGATTTTCACGAAATCGGGCGACAGCGCCATCACATTGCGGACCGACGCATATCCGGTTCCGAAATCGTCGATCGCTATCCGGCAACCCAAAGAGCGCAGATGATCCACGAGACGCACGGCCTCGCTCATGTTGGGGATTGCGGATGTTTCGGTAATCTCCACCACCAGCCGACGTGCCAACCAAGGCTCTTGCCGGAGGCGCTGCACGGTCTCCTCCCAAAGATAATCGAGCGCAGCGCTTCGTGCCGAAATATTGACGCCTATCGTGACCTCGCCTGGCTGACGATCAAGTTCGTCCAGCGCCATCGCCACTACACGGTGATCAAGGAGGCGAATGAAGCCGAGCCGCTCCAATGCGCCTAGCGCGCCCTCAAGAGAGGAAGCCTGACCGTCACGATCGATATGACGAAGACAACCTTCCCAGTAGAGCACGCCTTCGGAGCCGCCAGCCTCCGCCGCCCGATCGGCATCCCTGACTGGCTGCCAGGCGAGGACCGGTTCAGCATCGCCGCCTTTGCTACCAAGCCCGGTCAGAAGCCCAGAAGCCATCGCCATATCGGAACGATATTGCTCGGCCCAACCACTGTCGGGTCGCGCAACGTCACCTGCGAAACCGCCTCCGACTTGACCAAGTACACTCGTCACTGTCGGCATTGCCGAAGCCGAAATCAGTTCGTCGGCGGAAAGCGCGAAATGTATGCTGCCAACTGACGTCTCGACAGGCAGAAGGGGCGCGTCGGCGCACAACCGCTTCAACCAGTCGACGCATTCCGCAACCGAATTGCCTAGTTGACCGGCATGGCGCCAGATAAGGCATTCCATGACACCGTTCGGGCCAGGCTCAACAAGGCCATTCACCCCCAGGGCATCGCTCAAGCGCCGCGTCAATTGAACCAGCACGGCGCGAGCCGCGTCTTCACCGTAAGCCTGACGGATATGGGGAAAGTTGTCGACGCGAAGACTGAAGCTCAGCGCAGCGCTTTCAACGAGGCGGCGACGAGGCAAAGGCAACGGGTGCACATTCCCGCCGACCTGCCCGCCATGAACGCTGCCCCCTCTCGCTGCCATTACGAACCCCTCTGAAACGCAGAAACAAAGAAAATAATCAATATAATCCCGCATCAGTTAAGAAGATCACGCGGATTAATTGATCGCATCAGTGAAATTCTGAAAAATAAATTCAGATTTCATTGCATTAATTAAGTACTTCCTTCGCGCCGAATTTTAGGAGAACGAAAATGTTTTTCGAACTATGGCAGCGGGTTAATTGGAGGATTATTAACAACCCGCAAGGCGAGATGCCGAGTCAATTAGGTGGCAATCCGGCAGCATAATGGTGCCATTCCGGTGGTAGATTGCCTTCGCGACACCACGACGCGCAGATAGGCAATTTGACGGTCACCATCGTCGTTGCGACATGCGCAACCGTTCTTTATGGACAGAGCGCATCGAACCGAGCGCAAACGCAAAAGGGCAGTGCAGCTGACTAAGAGCCACAACAACGAGCCCGATGGGGCGAAAGCGCCGCTTCCGCGCGAGTTGCTCCATGAACTGAAGCAGCCGCTTACGTGATCCGCCTTGCCACGGACAATATCCGCGTGCGCATCCTGCCGCTTCTTGAAAGCGACGAGGCCGGGTATCTCGCAGCGAAGCTCGATCGGATCGAAAGGCAGATTTATCGCGCTGCGAACTTATGGGATATTGGCGTGGATGCTGGAGAATCGCTCGCAACTACGCCGCGCCCTCTGAAGGACACGCCCCCCGCATAGGATCAGCGGCAAACGGGAATCAGGGGGAACTGGCTGGCGCCTCGGAAATCAAAAAGCACGGCCCGCATTCACGAAACGAGGCACCGCATCGGCAGCGCGGCTGCAATCCCCGCTCTCCCTTGAGAACCGGCCCGTCAGGATTGGGACCGCGCGATAATATCCAGCAATTGAGACACATCGAGAGGCTTGATCAAGACCGGCGGCGCCGGTTTCGCAAACCTGCTCATCTGCGTTTCGGTGACTGGGCTTCCCGTGAGCAGCACAATGCAAGGCCCGCTGCCGTGCCAAACCTCGGCTATATCCAGTCCACTTTCGAGGCCCAGGCCGACGTCGATCAGCGCCACCGTGAACGGGATTTGACGTGCCTTATCCAGCGCTTGCCCCACGGTATGCGCAAGCGTCACGGTCATGTCGTAGCTTTCAAGAAGCTCTGCAAGTTCCTCGGCGCTGTCGATGTCGTCCTCGACCAGGAGGACACTCACTGCCTGCTCGCTCATGCGCCCTTCTGTTTTTCGCTCAGGATTTCCTCGACCGCGACCAGCAACTCCCGATAGTCGACCGGCTTGACGAATTGGGCCGACACACCCTGCTCCCGTCCGGCTCGCCGGAAATCCTGATCACCATAGGCAGAAAGCAGCACGGCAGGGATATTACTGTGCTCCCGCTTCTCGGTGCGGATGCGGTTCAGCAGTTCGATACCCCCCAGTCCGGGCAATTGAATATCGCAGATCATCAGATCGAAATGCGACTCGCCCAGCAAAGTCAGCGCCGCCAGACCGTCTCGGCACCCCTCGGCTCTGTATCCATGGTCGCGCAATTCCAGGAGCAGGTCATCAAGCAGGTCCGCTTGATCTTCCACACACAGGATGCAGGCTGGCATGTTCATGCTGTGACGTTCTGCCGCGCGCTATTGCCTGAAACGGCAAGCCGGACGGCCGCGCCGCATTCGTTGTATGCGATCACGCGAACGCCGCCCGGCGATATGACAATTGTGCAGACAACATCGTATCTCATGCGACCACCTTCTATACCGGCCAACCTTCGGCCGCGACAAAAAACCGTTGCCTGGTGTTTGCGCGTTTATCATAGGGCATCCCCCATGTGGAGTTGGCAGACGTCCGCGGGATAACCGACGACAATGGACGTCAAACATGGGGATGGTACGAGATCATGTTGGTCAAGACGCTGACCGCCTGTGAAGCGACGATTTGGCGGGGGTATCCCGCAATCATCGTCGCCCTGCTTTCAGGCAGTCCGGCCCTGGCCCAAAGCGAAGAAGCCCATGACGAGCCGATCGTCGTCACCGCCACCAAGCGCGCCGAGAACCTGCAATCGGTGCCGATCTCGATCTCCGCGATCAGTGGCGACACGCTGACGAGCGCGCGCGTAACCAATGTCGACACCCTCGTCAGCAGAGTGGTCAACCTGCAACTCAATTCGGTCGTTGGAGACAACACACCGATCTTCGCCATGCGCGGCGTGTCCATGTCCGACTACAGCCTCAACCAGTCCAGCCCGGTCGCGACCTATTACGACGAGGTCTACAAAGGCAATTTCGCCCTGCTTGGCGTTTCCATGTTCGACCTTGAACGCGTTGAGGTTCTGCGCGGGCCACAAGGCACCCTCTATGGCAAGAACACCACTGGCGGCGCGGTCAATCTGATCGCGCGAAAGGCGAGCCTGGGGAAGACGGACGGTTATTTCACCGCAGGCTATGGGAATTACGACCGCATCGACATCAACGGCGCGATCAACCTGCCGCTTGGCGACATGGCTGCCTTGCGCCTTGCGGGCACTTTCGCTCGGGCAGATGGTTGGTTCAGGAACGTCGTACCTGGCAAGGCCGACCTCGCCTCGGTGCGCGAATGGGCGCTTCGCACGACCATCCATGCTGAACCTGGCGATGGTCTGCGCCTGACCCTGCGCGCTTCGACGAGCAAGCAAACGCCGCGCAACTACGGTGTCTATGCGCAGCCCGAAGCGGTCAATCGAGCGGGCCTCGGCAAGTGGGAAATCGCTGCCAATATCGATGAGCGCCGCTTTGCGGAAACCTGGTCAGTCGCGGCAACCGCCGATGCGACCATCGCGGACTGGCTGACGCTGACCAGCATCACTTCTTATGACAAAGGCAAGCTCTGGTTCTATGAAGACACCGACGGCACGGCCGCACAAACCCTGGAAATCCCCTATTTTGACGATGCCAGCCAGGTAGCGCAGGATCTGCGGCTCACCAGCGACCTCGCCGGCCCCTTCAACTTCATTCTGGGCTTCTATCTCAGCCGGGAGAAGGTGCTCAATGCCACCACTCTCGAGATCGCCAAGGATGTCGATTCCGATGGCATTCCAGGCATCACCGCCAACGACTGCGCTGTTGGTCTGCCGCTCGCGTGCCTGTTCAGCAACCGCTTCAGGCAGGTCAAGAAGAGCCTTGCCATCTACAGCGACGTCCAATATGCCATCTCCGATGCGCTGACCTTGCGTGGCGGCCTGCGCTATACCGATGACCGTGGCGTCCAGGCCGATTTCGAGGCTAACGCCCTGGGCATCGACGGCACGCTGGTCGCCAATCTGATCCCGTTGTCAGAGCTTCGCTACAGCACCCAAAACCTGTCTGGAAAGATCGGTTTCGACTACAGCTTGACCGGTGGCGGCCTCCTGTACGTGCACGCCAGCCGCGGATACCGCGCACCGAGCTTCAATGCCCAGGCCTTCTTCGATCCATCGGAACTCACCGTGGCCAGGCCCGAGGAGGTGACTGCCTATGAAGCGGGCGCCAAACTACGGCTTGCGGGCGGCGCGGTCACGCTGAACATGGCGGCCTTCCATTACGACTACCACAACCAGCAGTTCATCAATGTCGATCCAAGCAACGCCGCACAAACGCTGCTCAACATCGACAAATCGCGGATATATGGTGCCGAAGCCGAGTTTTCGTTCCGTGCCAGCGAGACCCTGTCACTGCGCGGCGGACTGGGCCTGCTGTCCGCCAGGATCGTGCGCGGCTCGGCGAGCGGCGTGAACGTCGCGAACAACCGCCTCTCGAACGCGCCGCGACTGACATTCAATCTGGGTGCAGACCTGACCCTGCTCGACACCGGCATCGGTCGTCTGTCGCTCCACCCTAACGCGACCTATCAATCCAGCCAGTTCTTCGAGGTGTTGAACATCCCCAGATTGCGCCAACCGGGCTATGCCATTTTCGAGGCGCATCTCGACTTTGCAACTTCGGATGGCCGCTGGCACGCTTCGCTATGGGGCAAGAATTTGACCAACAAGCACTATTTCACATCGCGCATCGATCTTCTGACAGGCTTCGGACTGGACTACAATCACATCGGCGCGCCGCGGACCTATGGTATCACCATGGGGGCCAGCTTCTGAAAAGGGCGGATTGAAGCCGGCGAGCCGCATTCGAGAACGAACATGCCATCGACATTCGGTCGCGATCTCTTCAGGCCCGCAACGTGGCGGTCAACGGCGAAATCGGACTTGACCGCATTCGAGCAATGCCGCCATCGTCTGGCCGATCCTCAACATGCAGGGCGTCACGCAGCGACATTCTGATGCGAAAGCATGACCGGCACGGTCAGTCTGACAACCGTCCCGGTGTCATCGGATGCGATGGCAAGATCGCCGCCGAGCGAGACGACGAGCTTGCGCGCAATATACAGTCCAATGCCCGCCCCCTCGATTCCGGTCGAACTGCGACCGCGATAGAAACGCTGTCCGACATAGGCGAGATCCTCGTCGGGAATGCCCGGACCATTGTCGGCGACAGTGATGTGTACAAGGTCGCCATCCGGGTGAAGCGTGATCAGGATCGGTGTTTCGGCGGCCGTATACCGCATGCAGTTATCAAGCACCGACCCGAGGGCAATCGGCAAGGCCGGACCATCGGCGATTGGCGGTCCCTGCTCGGGGAGGTCGAGCGTCAACCGCGACGAGGGGATGATGGAGCAGGCGATGTCCCGAACCAGTGCGCCGGAATCAACGGCACCGGTCTGATCCCGGTTGCCGTGGGCAAAATCCATGGCGGTGCTGTCGACCAGCTTGCCGAGCAGCGTCGAAATGGTCTGGACCGAACTGCGCAATCGTCCCGCCCGCTTGCGCAGTTCGGCTGCTGTGAGGGCCTCGGCTTTGCGATCGATAATCTGCGCACCGCTGTCGATCACGGACAAAGGCGTGCGCAATTCATGCGACATGATCCGTACGAACCGTATCTGCTCTTCGTTGGCGGCGCGCTGCCGCATCAGTGCGAGACTGAGCGCCCGTTCCTGCGCGCGAATCCGGTCATGGGCGTCGCCAAGACGGTTGCCGGTGTCCACGATGCGGTGCCCCAGATCGTCGAGCTCGGTGATGCTCGATCCCGCGAAGCCTTGCCGGTAACCCCCATCGCCGATGCGCCGGATCAGCCGGGTAATCTCGTCCAGCGGCGCCGCTACCCTTGTGCTCATCCGGTTCGCGCGCCGATAGAGGAACAGGAAGAACAGAACATAAAAGAAAAACAGGACCGCCAGCATGACCAAGCCCACCATTTCAAACCTGGCGCGCAGCATATCGGCTTTGGCGTGAATGCGCGCCGTTGGCGCGATCACCACCAGCCGCCAGTCCGCACCGGCGATGCGGGCGAAGCTCGCAAGCTGGCGACCATTGGCAAAATCCAGATTCACGAAGCCGTCCGGTGCCTTCACCATGGCGCTGGCCAGCACCTTCATGTCCTCGCGCTTGAAGATGTTGAACTGATCAGGCTTGAAGGTGTCGGACATGATTGCCTGCGCGTAATGATGCGCGGTCAATTCCTTGAGGCCGAAGTCCCGCTCGCCGGCCGGCGGCATCGCGATGATGCCGCCTTTACGGTCGATCAGCACTGCATAGGCGCCCCAGGGAAGGTGAAGGCCATTGAGGCGATTGACGATGGTGTCGAGCGTCAGATCGATACCCACCACGCCTTCGAGCTTTCGTCCGCGCCAGACCGGCGCAATCGATGAGACCATCCATCCGTGCCCTGCCGGATCGATATAGGCATCTGTCCACACAGGGCGGCGGGCAGGATTGTGGGCTTCGTCCGCCTCATAATAGAAATTGTAGCTGGGAATGACCATGCCCGGAGCATATTGCTTGCCCGCATCGACGTAGGGATAAATCCTGTTGTAGCTGTCGAACGTGTTGAAATAGATCGACGCGATAGAAGGATCACTTTGCTTGATGTCGATCATGAGGGGATCGAGGGCGGCAAGCTTCCAGACCTTGGCAATCTGTTCCGGTCCTACTGGCGCCGCATTGCTGTAAAAACTTGCGGTCGTACCATTGTCGTAGCGTGTCAGAAAAACGCCTGTTGGCGACAAGTCATAACGCGCCCTTTCCGCCGCGGACGGGCTATAGTCGCCTTCGAGCGCGCGCAAGGTCTGGCGGGCGAATGTGCCCGTCCTGCGAGAAACATCTGACAGACTCGTATTGATCGTCTCGGCCTCGCGGCGCGCGACGTCGGCAAGAAAATCGCGCGAGACGGCATTGAGTTCGGCGATGTTCTGACGATAGATTATGACATTGCTGACCCAGTAGACCGCCAGAAAACCGATTTCTATGACGAGGAGAGGAATGATGGCCGAACGCAGATAGGAGCGCCAAAGCCATTTGCGGAGCGGAAGGCTCCCTTGAGCGCCGTGGTTGCGGTCACATGAATTGTCTGCGATCAGTTCATCATCCCCACGCCGCCACTTGCTGCGCAGAACTTTCAACAAACCTTTTGGGACGATGCGGCTGAAATCCAATTTTCCTTACCTGAACGCAGATAGCCTCGAAGCCTTTTCGCTTCTGGGGTGTCCACTTTACATCTACAGCTTCGAAACGCAAAGAATCTGCTGGGCGAACCGCCCCGCAATGGGATTCTGGGATACCACCAGCGAAGAGGAACTGCTGAACCGGCTCTTGACGCCATACAGCGATTCGACGCGCATCCGCCTTGACGATTATCGCGAGGCATTTGGAAGAGGAGAGATTCGGCACGAGAGCTGGACCTTCTA
This sequence comes from Novosphingobium sp. B1, assembly GCF_900176395.1. Classification (GTDB taxonomy): domain Bacteria; phylum Pseudomonadota; class Alphaproteobacteria; order Sphingomonadales; family Sphingomonadaceae; genus Novosphingobium. The sequence goes on from NZ_FWXL01000001.1 coordinate 719,450, forward strand.
TCCGCGCGGCAGGGCGACAGCGGCCATGTGCCGTTGCAGCGGGGTGAGCCTCGACGGACACGATCAGGCCATGCTCGTGGAAATAGAGGCCCGGCTCGATACCGAATTGCCGTTCGCAGACCTGCGCTCGCTCGAGGCGCTGCGCCATACGCGGCTGATGATTTCCCTGTTCACCGAAGAGGGCAGTCTGCTGACCCAGAATCCGGCTGCGACCCGGACCTTCGGCCATCTTGCGGGAAGCGCCGGGAACGAAAGCGACTGTTTCCGGGCAATGTTTGCCGATCCGGACGCCATCGTCAGCCTGCTGGCAGAAGGTCGCGAGCAAAGCGGAATCAAGACGACTGCGGTCATGGCGCTCCCCGATGCCCCGATTCATTCGCTCGATATTTCATATGTCAGCGATCCGGTGACCGCGCGGCGCTCGATCCTGGTTACGCAGGAAGACATCTCCCCGCTCATCGGAATGTCGCGCCAGCTCGCCGCAAGCGAATATGCGCTCGACGCCGTGCTCAATCTCAACCTGGCGCCCTCACTGGTGCTGTCGGTCGGCGAATGCCGCGTCGTCAAGGCCAATCATTCTGCGCAGCAGCTGCTGGGCGAGGCAATCCGGGGGGATGACGGATGCGAAGCGGTTTTCGAGACGCCGGATGACTTTGCGAGGCTGAAAGGCATGATTCTGGCCAGCGGCACCGGAGCACTGCCAACACGGCTGCGGGTTCAGGATGGGCGCCATCTCTGGTTTCACATAGTCGGCGCACGCATCCGTTACGAGCGCGACGACGCCGTCGTCTTGCTGATGACCGATGTCGATGACGTGTACCGTTCGACGGCGGACCTTGAAGCGGCGCTTTCGAGCGAGCGGCGTATCAGTGACATTCAGCGGCGCTTCCTGGCGATCGCTTCCCACGAATTCCGCACGCCGCTTGCCATCATCGACAGTGCTGCACAGCGCCTGGAGCGGTGCGCAGACGAGAAGACACCGGAACAGATTCGTAGCCGGGCCTCACGCATTCGCGGTTCGATCCAGAGCCTTCTCCATCTGCTGGACAGCACGATCGAGCGCGTCAGGCTGGACCAGATCGAACTGGGATACCGCCCGGAACCTGCCTGCCTCGCGCAAGCCGTCGATCATGTCGTCCAGTCGTTCCGCGAAAGAGATGCGGAAACGATTTTCGAGATCGAGGGTGGCGAGCTTCCGGTCATTGCCTTTGATCGCCCGCTGATCGAGCGTGTGCTGAGCAACATCATTACCAACGCGATCAAGTATTCGGACGCGCCCGCGCGCATCCGGATCGACCTCAGGGCATTGGAGCAGACGGTGCAGATCGAAGTGCGCGATCATGGCATCGGTATTCCTGAAAGCGAGCGCGACAGGGTATTCGAAGCTTATGCGCGGGCCTCCAATGTCGGCCCGGTTGAAGGCTCGGGGCTTGGGCTCGCGATCGTTAATCAGATCATCGATCTGCACGGGGGATCGGTTGCAATTGTCGATACGCAGGGCGAAGGAACGACGATCCGGATCACGCTGCCGCGCTTGTGAACGGGGCGCATCAATCCGCCTGCATTGCTGCCATTTTGAAACCGAAATGGTTGCAGCACGAGACAGGCAGATCGTGCGTCACCGCCAAATTGGCGAGAGTCGGCGGAAACGAGTCTGACCTGTTATCGACTGGGGCATCGCAATGCGGGTTCGGCCTTTGGTGCGATGGCGCATGTGGAGCCACCGATCCGCCGGTATCAGCCCACAGGAACGCCGTGACTGCGCCACATTGAGGAAAGATACTGCGTGATCGCCTCAAGCGTTGCAGATTCCAGCGCCAGCAATGTGCGGCGCTTGTCCTTGGGATCCTGCCACCGCCGCACCAGGCCTGCCGCGACAAGTTGCCGCACGTAGCGAAGCGCCGTGGTGAAGGGAACCTGCGTGGCGGCGCAGACGCTGGACGGCGGCACCGCCTTGTCCTTGAGGCCGGCCGAGGCGAGTTCAAGCAGAATATCCCATGCCGGATCGGCAAACAGACTGGTATCAAGGAAGGCTGATCGGCTCTGGCGGGATTTGATGATCGAGCGGACGAAGACCTGCAATTCTTCCGCAGTCGGATCGCGAACTTCCCGATTGGCGGCAGCCGGGATTGGCGTGAGGCTGGCCGCAAGACCGCCGCGTCCGAGCATCTTGGCTAGGTTGAACTGGCCGACGAGTTGAGTCCAACGCGTGGCTGCGCGGCGCAAAGATGCGGCCAGCGCGCTTCGCCCTACCGGCTTGGTCAGAAAGTCGATTGCATTCGAACGCATCGCCTGCACAGCGAGATCGAGCGATCCGTCACCGGTAATGATAATTGCGACAATCGGGCGCAGCGCAGCAAACCGCGCCGAAAGCTCTTCAAGCATGGTGACGCCGTCCATCAGCGGCATCCTGAAATCGGCGAGAACGATACCAATCCGCGGGTTGTCAGCGATCATTCGCAGCGCGTGTCCCGGCGACGTGGTTTTTTGGCAAGGGTAGCCCAGCGCCTCGATCATCTCTGCATATTCGTCGAGACATTCCTCATCGTCATCGACGATGAGAATCTCGCACTGGCTTGCCTGAGGCAAGAGCATGAGCTTGTTAAAAGCTCCATCCGAATGATTCATCGCCTAGCTTCGCCCCACCGGCTATTACAGCCAAATTCCCACTGTTTGCATTCCCATTGCGCAGCAATTCCTCACTTTCCCAAGGAAAAATGGTGCATGATTGGCACTGTTTTTTGCGCAGGGCGAAGGTGCTGGACGCTCTGCTGCCGCGCACGAGAAGGCGATACGCCCATATTGGACGATTGCAAATCGATTAAGATTACAATGACGGCTAACTATTATCAAATAAAGATAGTTCATAGATATTTAATACGGGAAATTCAGAATATTATAACCGTATTTTCGGTGTATTAAGGTTAACTTTATTCAAGAATTTCTTTTATTTTCTCCTATCCGGTCAATTTCCATTTCAAGGCGAGAGCCGGTTTCCATTCTTCGGGCAAGTGTTTCGACAAATCGCTCCCAACGCTCGCGGCCAATGGCCTGTGCAGCCTGGCCTTGCGAGTCCGGCGACGCGACGTGATTTGTCAGCCAGAACCGGATAAAGATGGCCAATGTCTCGGCAGTGAGCTCAGCATGCCACTGCAGGCGAGCAATGTCTCGTGTCATGCGATCCAGCCGTCGGCTGAGAGAGGCTTCGAGCCGATCAGCAGCGTCCGGCGACAGGAAGGATGCCAGTGCCGCTTCGATGATCGCGGTTTGCGACGCCTTGCGCGTTCGCGCATGATCGGCAAGCGCGCGAGCGAGATCGGCCGACAGGCGAACGCTGCGCTTGACATGCCCTCCGCTCACAGCAGCAGCCCGTCATCGGGATCCAGCGAGGCGTTGCGGGCATTGCGCCTCAGCAGCCGGTCGGCTTCCCGCCGCGCCTGAGCACCATCCTCCTCCTGCGCATCGTTCCGATCGAAGTCGAATTCATTGTCCTGGGGTCTGGGGGCAGGGGCGATATTCTCATGCTCCCCGAGCTCCGGCTCCTGCCTGATGCCGGCATTCGCCGCGTCGTCAGCCGCATCAGCCTCGCGAGCATCGGCAGACGCATTGGTGGCAGCCCCTTCCTCGCTCTCCTTTCCAGTCAATTCTTCAGCTTGGGCACGAGATGTCTGCGGCAGAGGCGGCGCCACTACCGGATGGAGCATGGTCCAGTCATCCCGCGGCCGCAGTTCGGGCGCGAGTGGTGCTGGTTCAGGCGGCGGCAGGAGCCGCGTCTTGAACCGCGAATCGAGATAATAGCGCGCCTTGGCCGCGCGGATCGGCGGCGTGCTGGCAACGAAGACGATCTCCTCATCATCGGAAAATTGCTGAATCTCGCCCGGGGTGAGCAAAGGCCGCGCTGTTTCGGTTCGCGACACCATGACATGCCCCAGCCACGGTGCGAGCCGATGTCCGGCATAGTTCTTCATCGAGCGCTGTTCGGTCGCCGTGCCGAGGGCATCGGACACACGCTTGGCGGTACGCTCGTCGTTGGCCGCGAAGGCGACTCGGACATGACAATTGTCGAGGATCGCGTTGTTCTGGCCGTAGGCTTTCTCGATCTGGTTCAGTGACTGGGCGATCAGGAAGGCCTTGATGCCATAGCCCGCGACGAAGGCGAGCGCGCTTTCGAAGAAATCGAGCCGGCCGAGCGCGGGAAACTCGTCGAGCATGAACAGGAGACGCTGGCGCTGGCCCTTGACGGTCAGTTCCTCGGTCAGTCGCCGGCCGATCTGGTTGAGCATGAGGCGCACCAGCGGCTTGGTCCTGCTGATGTCGCTGGGCGGGATCACCAGATAGAGCGAGACGGGCACGGGCGAAGATACCAGATCGGCGATGCGCCAGTCGGACGAGCCGGTGACCCTGGCGACGATGGGATCGCGATAGAGGCCGAGAAACGACATGGCAGTCGAGAGCACGCCCGAGCGTTCGTTGTCGGACTTGTTGAGCAGTTCCTGCGCGGCGGCGGCGACGACCGGATGGACGCCGGCCTCACCCAGATGGCGGGTCGCCTTCATCCGCCGCAAGGTTTCCTCGACCGGGCGCCGGGGATCGGAGAGGAAAGCGGCGACGCCGGCCAGCGTCTTGTCCGCCTCGGCATAGAGGACATGGAGGATGGCGCCGACCAGCAGGGCATGGCTGGTCTTTTCCCAATGGTTGCGCTTTTCGAGGCTGCCTTCGGGATCGATCAGCACGTCCGCGACATTCTGGACGTCGCGCACCTCCCACGCGCCCTTACGGACCTCGAGCAGCGGATTGTAGCCGTTGGACAAGGGATTGGTGGGATCGAACAGCAGCACACGGCCATGCGCCGCGCGGAAGCCCGCGGTCAGCTGCCAGTTCTCGCCCTTGATGTCATGAACGATGCAACTGCCCGGCCAGGTGAGGAGCGAGGGGATGACCAGGCCGACGCCCTTGCCCGAGCGGGTCGGCGCGAAGCAAAGCACATGCTCGGGACCGTCATGACGCAGATAGCGGTTCCCCTGCCAGCCGATCACCACGCCGTCATCGGCATGGAGCCCGGCCTTGCGGATCTCCTTGTCCGTTGCCCAGCGCGCCGAGCCATAGGTTTCGGATTTCTTCTCCTCGCGCGCGCGCCAGACCGACATGGCGATCGCGACGACGACGGCGGCCATGGCGCCGGAGACCGCGATGAAGCCGCCGGTCTCGAAGATCTTCGGCGCATAGGCATCATAGGCGAACCACCACCAGAAGAAGGCAGGCGGCGGATAGATCGGCCACGGCCCCAGCCAGAACCAGGGCTGGCCCAGTTCACTCTGATAGGCAAGCGCGGCCGCCGTCCATTGCGTTGCGGCCCAGACGCCAAACAGAGTCAGGGTGATGACGGCCAGCACCTGGCCCCAGAGTATCTTGGTTGCGGACATGATAGCGCCCTTAATGAGCGCCGGCATCGTGCCGCCGACGCGGGAGGGCATATCAAGAAACGCAGAACTGGCTCTGCTTCAACAGACGATTGCGACAAGCGCAGACTGGCGCAGAAAGACAGGAACTGGCGTGCCTTCTTCTGCGGACACCGGATGACTGACGGGCGCAAGGGCGAGCCTTTCATGCCGCTGCGCGCTGGCCTTGTGGAAGCTGCTTGCCCATTGAACCGCCGCTACCGCGTATGCTATTGTCATACACAAAGGAGTGTCATCATGGCAAAGGCATCACCGGCCATTCTCAGCGTGCGCGTCAGCCAGCAGGAACGCGCCATGCTGGAGGCTGCTGCGCAGGCGGCACGAACAAACCTCAGCGACTTCATACGGCGCCGGGCTGTCGAGGCAGCGGAGGAAGATATGCTCGAACGTCGGCAGGTTGTCATTGCAGCCGAGGATTGGGAGAGGTTCGAAGCCTGGGTTCATGAAGAGCCGAGGCAAGTCGAAGCGCTCGGCAAGCTCGCCGCGTCGCGACCCGCATGGGAGAGGTAACGCCACCCCGTCCGCTGGCGGAGGGGGATGATTGCGAGGCGTTCGACTGCGGGCGGGAATCGCTCAACCGCTGGTTTCGTCGCAACGCATCGCGCAATCAGGAATCGGGCGTGTCACGGACCAGTGTGATCTGCGATCCCGCGGCGGGGCGGGTCGTCGGCTTTGTCAGCCTTTCCGCTTCCCAGATCGAGCGCGCGTTCGTCGCAAGGGCCGATCAGCGCAACCGTCCCGATCCACTCCCGGCGCTGCTGCTGGGCCAGCTCGCGGTCGATCAAGACCATCAGGGACGCGGTTACGCCCGATCGCTGATGCTGTTCGCGCTCACGACCGCAGTGCGTCTTTCACGAAGCATTGGCTGTTTCTGTGTGCTCGCTCACCCGCTCGACGACGGGGTGCGGGACTTCTACCGCCGCCACGGTTTCGAGGATCTCCCCTTTGACTCGAACCGCAGCATGGCGGTGCGCATCATCGACCTCGTTCGCAACGGGTTCGGCGCGGACGGCTGAGGCGTCGTGGCCTTACATTCATGAAGTCGGGACAGGATCGCTCCATCCCCTCGACGGCTTATAGCCCGATCCCCCGACCGCGCCCGAGCGACCAGTCTACCCCGCCGCCGGGCTGCATGGTTCCGGTGATATGCTGGCCCAGATGCGGATTGAGCGCGGGCCGCCAGGGCACGAGCTGGAAACCCACCCCGTCATCGATCATGGCGAAGCGTCCCGAGGCCAAAGCGACGCACTCACGGTAGATGCCGCTCACATAGTCGCCTGGCCCCGAAGGGCGATGGACAAGGCCCGTGCGCTGCGCGATGGCGTCGATCTGCTGCTCGATCTCCTTTTCCCGAAGCGTTGCAATCAGATCGCGCGCGAAGAGGAAGCCGGTTCCGCGTCGCTGAGCGAGCCCCTGGGTTTCGAGATGGTGAGCGCGCGCATCCATTGCATCGCGGATGTCCTGCCCGAACCCGTTGCCGGTCGCCACCGGATCGCGCGCGATCAGCTGACGATCGAGCCAGGTCGCGCCCGGCGCTTGCACCTGTTCGGCCAGCGTGAGGTCTGAGCGGGTCGCGAGCGAGAGCCGGCTGTTGCCCTTCGCATCCTGCCAGACGCGGGTCTCGACGATCGCGCCAGTCATGGCGTCGCCGGTCATGTCGATATCGCCGAAACGCAGATGATGGGTGCGCCCGTCGGCGCCGTCGATCACGGCATAAGCGGTGCCGATCAGTTCATCATGCAGCCCGCGTTCGACCAGTCGGCCGATGATCGGATCGGCCGGCGCCGCGTTGTGAAGCGTCAGGCTGGCCAGATCAATCGCGCGGCCTTGTCCCTGCAGGGCGCGGTGCATGGTCTTGATGATGTCGGTGCGGATCGAAAGGTCGCGCAGCGTCTGCTCGGCGCCGGCACGGATCGTCCAGACCGCCGGACCCTGAGCGTCGGCAAGGCCCATCCGTTCGAGTTTCTGCGCCCGCCCGATCAGCAGTCGGTGCATCTGGGGATCATCGCCAGCCTGCGGCCGCAGATCCACGACGCCCGCCATCTCCTGGGCCATGCGCTCCAGCCGGCGATCAAGGCCGGTCCAGCGATCGGCGTCGACCTCGCGTTCGAGCGCGGTCCGAATCTCCTGCTCGCTGCGCGGCCCCAGCTCGAGCGTAACGCGCGCCTGCGCCCGGTCGCGCAGCCCTTCGCGGATATAATCGCGGTCGATGACGAGATCGGCGCCGGTGTCGTCCACCCCGCGCAGCAGCACATGGATATGGGGATTGTCGGTGTTCCAGTGATCGACCGCGACCCAGTCGAGCCGGGTGCCCAGATCACGCGCCATATCGTCCATCAGTTCGCGAGTGAAGGCGCACAGGTCCGCCATGTCGGCGGCGTCCTCAGGGCTGACGATGAAACGGAAATGATGCCGGTCATCCTCGCAGCGTCCCGCGAAGGCCTTGCCATCCGCAGCATCGCCACGCCCGTCAAACAGGTTGGCGTCGCGCCCGTCGCGGGTGACGCCGTCGCGTTTCAGATAGGCGATGTGCCGGGCGAGCGGCGCCGAACGATAGCGGCTGCCGCGATGCCGCACGACACGCGCCTTGATGACGACGCGGCGGGCATTGGCGGGCGAGCGAGCATTGAGCCGGGCGATGCGGCCGCGGCCATGACGCCCGGTCCCACGCCCCCGCGACGGCCCCTTGCGGCTATAGCCCGCCTTCGCGGCGGCGTGCTTGACCTGGGCGGCGAGGCTCTGCGCCTTGCGCCCCAAGCCGCTTCCCGCGTCGCGGCTCCTTCCCGGCCGCACCTCGAAATCATCGTCGCCGATGGTCATAGGGGCCTCGAAAATGGCGTTGCCACCCGCTGACACCTTGAATTGACGCGACAATCGCCAAAACGCGCCACCCGGCCCAATGCCGTGCCACCTGGAGAAACCCTACAATCCCAACCACATGACGCCCCACAGGTGGCGTCCTTTTTATCTCGCCATCCCTTTTTGCCTTCGATTTCCGCAACTTGTCCTCCTTTCCACCGCACTACGCCCTGCGCTGAATCACGCCAGCGAACACCAGCGCGGCTCATCGCTCGCTGCTCCCGGAAACGGGCGCGAACAGCCCATGCGCAGCGGGGGTGGAGGCGCGTGAAGAGCGCATGGCAGCCTCAGAAGATGGGGCAGAGATGAGCCGCTCGGCCTGCATGGGCGGCGCAGCGTCCGATAGCGTATCGTCGCTGTCCGGTTCGCCATCGCCGCGCAGCACGAACAGCGTCGCGCTGCGCCAGGAGGGCGCGGCCGGTGCGATCGGCGTGCGCGAAACCCCGGGCAGATCGGCGGGCGCAGCGACGCCGGATGTGCCGACCATCGGCGCGATCTTCGCCACATAGGCGATGGTCTCGGCGGGCAGCGAACGCCCCCGTATGCGCCAGTCATCAACGCGACCGGGGCCGGCATTATAGGCAGCGAGCGCGCTGGGCAGATCGCCGTAGCGATCGACCATTTCGCGCAAGTACGCCGCACCGGCGAGGATATTGGCGCGCACGTCCCAAGGACCGTCGCCAAGTCCATAGCGTGCGGTCAACCCCGCCCAGGTGGCGGGCATGATCTGCAAGAGGCCGATCGCGCCAACCCGCGAAACTGCCGCCGGATTGCCGTTGCTTTCGGTGCGCATCACGGCCCATATCCACGCCTCCGGAATGCCGAAACGCTGCGCCGCCTCGGCAACATGCGGTGCGTAAGGATGCACGGCGACGGAGGCGACCTGCGCCGCCGCCGTGCCCGGGGCCAGCAGAGCGATGGCCGGGAAGAGGAAGAAAGCCGTGCCAGTGATGGCCGATGCGGCGGCGAGGCGGATGGCGCGGCAACGGCAGCGCGAAACGAAGCGGGCGCGCATCGGCCTATTCCGCCTTGGGGCGCTGCAGACGCGGCGACCAGAGCAGCACATGCGCGTCGTCGTCGCGGTGCGAGCGCAGCAGATTGGCGCGAACCGGACGCGGGAAGGACGGGCAATCGAGCTCGACGGCGATGAAGCCGCCCGCCTTGCCCTCATGGTTCCAGCCGGAACCGACCTCCAGCCCGACGCCCTCGGGCGCGGCATCATCGGCGAGATGAACCCGCCAGTCGGGCGCACGGCCAGAGCCGGTAAAGCCGGTGGGCACGAGCCGCAGCGGCACGTCGAGCGTGAGCGTCAGCAAACGCCCGGCGAAGCCGTCGCCGGACGTTTCAAAGCAACCGATCTGCATCGGACTTCTCCTTTTGCGTGATGGAAGGATGGGAGCGCGCGCCGCCGAAGCGCCAGCGCAGCGGCGCGTCCGGCGTGTCGCGCGTGAGGATGGGTGTCGCGCGGCCGCGCAGTCCTGTGGCCAGAATCGGCCCGAAATAGCGCCCGTCGAAACTGTCCGTCGCGTCATTGAGCAGGAACAGTTCGTCATCGCGCAGCACGTGGCAGCCGCGCCAGACCGGCAAGGGTCGGCCATGACTGTCTGAGGTTCTTGCTATCGCGGCGCGGCGTCCGTCGATCGTCACCGCCCTATCGCGGCGGCAGATCTGGGCGCCGGGACGCGCGGCGATACGCTTCAACAGCGGCACGCCAACCGGCAGATAATGGCGCTCGGCCATGAGCCGGGCGAGCGCGGGCGGCGGCGCGACGGCGACCATATCGCCGACCGCCGGGTCGCGCAGCGGATTGATCGCATATAGCCCGACTGGTGCGCTCGGGCTGGCGTTCCACACCAGCAATTTGGGCATGGGCACGATGAGCGTACTCAGCGCCATACCGATCGCCACGCCGGTCAGATGCGGCACATAATGGGAGAGCGGAAGCCGGCTCATTGCCCCAGCGCCTTGCGCTTGAGCCAGGCCTGATGGCGCTCTGCCGTATAATCGCGGAACGGCTGACCGGCGCTCAGCCGATTGTGAACATGGCGCCAGTGATCGGGCGCGATATCGCAGGGATGGAGGCCGATGGCCTCGATCTGGTCGATCGCCTCTATCACGGTGCGGACCTTGGGCCAGCCCTCGATCGAGAGCAGCAGTTCGCCGCCCGGCCGCACGAAAGGCAGGGTCGTATAAGGCTCACCGCTGCGCACCGTTCGCAGGATGTCGATGCGCGAATGGACGGTGCCATAGTCGTTGGCCGACCAGCGCATGAACGCGACGACGGCATCGGGCCGGAAGGCAAGGATGCGGGTCTTGCGGCTGACGATCCGTTCGCCAGCGATCCGGCCGAAGCGGATCCAGTGTTCGAGCCGCTTCTCGATCCAGATCAGTTCGATCTCGGTGCGGTCGCTGCGGGGCAGAGGAAAGTGACCGGCGGGCTTGCGCGCGCCGGGAGGCAAGTCGGTCATGGCAGATCTCCGAAAAAGGTGGCGGAAGGACCGCCGGTTCGCAGCCGAAGCGCAGCACGGCAGCGATGCGAACGGCGACGAGGCGCATCCTGCCCGCATCAATCTCGCCGCGGAGCGGGGTCGCCCGGTTGCGCGGCGGTGGTCGATGAGCAGCATGATGGCTGTCTCCCACGATCGCGCGCGGACGCACCCGGCGGGAATCGGGGGCGCAAATCGTCCACAGGCCTGCAGACGGTTAGCAAGAGTCCGAAGGACTCTCTTGTTAGCACCGTTAGAAGGGGGTCGATTCACCGCAGATTTGCGGCGAGTCGCGCGCCATGCCGGTTTTTCATAGGCCAAGCGGGCAGTTTTCAATCGGCCAGGTCGCGTGGTTTTTAATAGGCCATGTCTCATGGCCGGTTGTCCACAGGCCTGAGCTTGAGCCGGCGCATGGCGCGATCGAGCGGATCGACCGGGGCGGCAACGAAGTTCAGCCGCTCGCGGCCGAAGCCATATTCGATGGTGAGGATATAACCGGGAAGCGCCTGGCGGTGGACGATGGCGCGCACTTCGAACGCGAATTGCTTCAATGGCGAGAGCGCGCCCGACTTGAGATGCAGATGCGCGATGTCGAAGCTCCAGCCGCCAGGCTGGTGACCGCCATGCTTGCGCACGATGCGGTAGAGCCAGCGTTCCAGGCCGCCCGTGAGATCGAAATAGGCGCGGTCGATGGTGAGCACGAGCGCGCGATCGACGACACCGGCATAAAACCAGTCGGGCAGGATCAGTTCGATGCCGAGCGGGCGCCCCTGGCCGTCGGCCAGTTCGCGCCATTCGTTGATCCAGGAAAAGCGATGGCGACGGCGCTGGTGCTGCTGGCGGATCGACGTGGCGACGGTGGTCGATTGCAAACGGTCCAGCGCAGCCTTCAGGCGATCATAATGATCGCGGCCGATGCTGCGGCCGGTGAAGGCGAGGATTTCATGGGGCGTGGTCATCATGAGGCGCGAGGTCGCTCGCCCGGCGTCACGGGCCTGAACGATCTGGCTCGCCGCCCAGATCAGCACGTCCGCGTCCCAGATGGTCGCCATGCCGTGCTCGGGCACGGCTTCGACCGAGATCCAGGTTTCGCCCATGCGAAACTCGATCGGTGCGGTGCGCTTGCGCTTGGCAAGGCTGAAAAAGGGCCAGGACATGAGATCCTGCGCGTCGCGCGGCGCGATCTCGCCCGGCATCGACCGGAACAGGTCGAGCTGGGCGCGTTCGCCCGGATCGCAGCGGACATGAAGCGACATCGCCGTTCAGTCCTGCCTGAACCGACGCTGCGCGGGCAGGACGGTGCCGACGCCGGGATCGGAGGTGGATTTGCGGGTGCCGCGCGCGGCCCAGGCGTCGAGATCGTCGATCGCATAGACGATCCGCCCGCCCAGCCGGCGATAGACCGGGCCGGTGCCGTAGCAGCGATGCTTTTCAAGGGTGCGTGGAGATAGACCCAGATGCGTCGCGGCATCGGGGGTCTTGAGATAGCGCGGTCGCACGATCGCGGCGAGATTTGGCTCGGCGAGATAGCGGGGACGAGCGGCGACAGGCTCGGGTTCCATGGGCGTCCTCCTGACAAGGGCCGGCAGCAACGGCGCTGACCGGCGATGAGGAGGGCAGGATTGGCGGGGGCAATGGCGTCGAAGAAGGGACAGGAAAAAAGAGAAATTATGTCCCTATGGGCCGCCCAGCAGAGTGCGATATCCTCCCTCGACGAGTCGTGCGGCCTCAACGAGCCAGCGGCGCAGCCGCTTGCGCTCGGCGCTGTCCACCCAGTCTCCCGATGTAATCGCGGCACAGGCCGGATCGACGAGCACCGCCGCCATTTCGCGCAAGGGAACGCCGACGCGGGCGCCATCGAGGAGGCGCAGGAGGATGTGGAGATGCGATCGTCGTGACATGGTGTCCCAAAGGCTTTCGGGAGAAGGCTCGCGCGTCTCGCCGCCAAGCCGCGCCATCAGCCATTGGGCGGTGCGGGCGCGCGTGCGGTTGGGAGCCTCGAACGGCAGGAGGATTGAACCCCAGCGCTCGGCATCGGGCTCGATGCGCAGATGAACGATCGTCTCGCGCTCGCCCATCACGGCGTGAAGGCCGTCCTCGCCCTTCTCGATGATCGACAGGCCCGGCAAGCTGCGCAGTTCGATCGGCGCCGCAGCTGTGAAGCGCGCCGGTACGCGGCCGATCAACACGGTGAAGCGATTGACGTCGGCGTGCCAGATCACCCTTTCCGGTGGAGCGGGTTGTTCAGGATCGATCAGGAAATCGCAGCCCCCACCGCTGGGCGGCAACGGCTTCCTCCTTTCGATCGGGATTTTTCCGGCGGGCAATTTGATCGAAATCGCGGTTGTAAGCGGCATTGCGCCGCAGAAACTCGAAAGCGGCGATGCCGATATCGGCATTGTCGGGAAGACGCGCGGATTCACCCGCGCGCCAGACGTCGGCTGGCGACATAGTCTCCTCCCAGAACTTTTTGGGAAGGCAGGCTATCGCGGCAACCCTCGCGCGAATAATACGCCTCACGGCGTCAGCGGCGCATCGGGAAGCTCTTTTTCAGGATTTTTCAGTCGAGTCGCGTCGATGCAATTCCAGTTCGGCAAGCTGCCGGTAGCCGACCTCGGTCATCCAGCGGGCGCGGGCAAGATGCCCGTCATAGACCCGCCGTGCCCGATCGGGCTCTCGGGCGGCGTCGATTCCGAACAGGCTGACGATGGCTTGCCGCCAGGGCTTGTCCGCCGCCTTCTCCACATCGAGCAGATGGATATAAGCATCCAGATGCGCGAGGTCGTAAGCGGTGAGCGCATCCCCGCCGGGCGGCCCATCCTGGAAGGGTTCGATCGTCATGCGCAGACATCCTTCCCTTATCCCATGGCTGGCGCCCAATGCCGCGGGTGGCGCGACAAGGCGCAGGCCATTTCAAGGCCCTCGCAAACCCTCCATTCTGGATCGATTGCCTTTAGCGGGCTGAACGCGCCCAGACGACTCTTTGTCCCACAGCTAGTTTGGGCAGGTTTAGAGGGGGTTAAGCCGGCCGCACCTCCGAACGGACGGACGACGGAATGAGCGTAACGGACGCCATCGGCATTTTGATCGAGTCGAACCGACGTCGGTGAGCAAAAGCGGAAAGGGCTGGTCGGTCCGCCCCCCATCGAGCCCCGCCTTCTCCCGCCACGAACATCAAAGCCATCAGTTGCACTCCCTGATTTATTACATATTATAGTTGATAAACTTATAGTATGTAATTGCCGATTCATAGACGCATGGACATGCGCGTGTTGGTCGGCCGGAACTTTGCCCGCCTGCGTCGGGAGAAAGGCCTGACGCAGGAGGAAGTCGAGGCGCTTTCGGGATTCAGTCAACAATATCTGAGCAGCCTCGAGCGCGGGCGGCGCAATCCGACCGTCATCACCTTGTATGAACTGTCCAGTGCATTGGGCGTCAGCCACATCGATCTCATCCGTCCCGATGACTGCCCTTGAACGCTTCGCGCGACGAGGCGCCACCCGGCCGATGCCGGGTGGCGCCTCGTCCGGCTCAGTCCCGCGCCCGGCGGACGGGCCGGTTCCAGACCAGGTCATAACCGCCATCTTCGTCCGCGAAGAGCTGCGCGAAGATCGGGGCGACGAAGCTGGGATCGTCGAGCTTGACCGAGAGATAGGGGCGGTTGTCGCTGGTCCGCTTCTCCCACGCGGCGCCGATTTCGGCGTCTCCCACATAGATGCGATGGCTGGGTGCATTGCCGCTGGCCTCGCTGTCCGGGACGAAGCGAACCGCCTTGGCCTGAAGCCCGAGCGTGACTATGTCGCCCTTGAGTTCGCCCGAGACCTTTTTGAAGCTACCGATCCTTGCCATTGCCTGTCTTCCTTTTGCTTCGAGCCCGCAACCATCGCGGCCTCGATGCGTTAAGGGAGCCGAGAGGCGACGGGCGCCGCAGCCTTCGGCCCGCAGCGCAGCAGAGGACGGCCGGTCGCCGATTTTCTTGGTCCCGCGAGGAACGGCGGCACGCCGGGGGAAGAAAATCGGCGACCGGCCGTTGCGGCAAGCCCGTCGAGCGGAACGCGATCCTGTTGGTATGACGCGCATCGAACCGAGGCCGCTCTGGCGTGGGCGGGCAAAGGCACGAGCAGGCTGGCGATCGGGCGTCAGGAATTCAGGCGAACTCATCGGCAAGCAGATTGCCCAAGGTATCGGGCGAGCCTGCGCTCCGGTCATACGGAGCCGCAGCATCGAACAGTCCCTGCCTTGCCGCGACGACGCCGGGCTTGCCGCCAGGAAACCACCCCAAGACCTTCCCATCGGGCTGGCCGCGACCCGCATCGCGTGCCTCTCAACCGCTTATTCGGCGGCGGGGAGCGA
This sequence comes from Novosphingobium sp. B1, assembly GCF_900176395.1. Lineage (GTDB taxonomy): Bacteria > Pseudomonadota > Alphaproteobacteria > Sphingomonadales > Sphingomonadaceae > Novosphingobium. The sequence continues at coordinate 734,607 of NZ_FWXL01000001.1, forward strand.
TGGCGTCATGGGCTGCTGAACCAGTTCGCCCCGCTCGAAGCCGGCCAGCCGGGTCCAGGCGGTCCCCGCGATCAGGGTGGCGCCCAGACCGCTCAGGATCGTGAGCGTCGCACCGGGATCGATCGCAAGTCCCATAACGCCATGGACGGCCTGATAGCCGACAATGCCCGCTGGCAGGACAAAGAGGAACGCGAGAGCGAGCCGCAGCAGCGGCGAGCCCGACAGCGCGAAGAGCAATTGCCCGGCGAACAGCGTCGCGAACCCGGCTGCAAAGCCGGCAAGGATCGCGGGCGCATAGCCGAAGCCAGCCCCGTGCATCCAGAAGGCAAGGCCGATGCCGGCGTAGAGCGGCAGCGCATAGACGGCGAGGCTGAAGAGCAGCCAGAGCATGGTGAGGCCGGCAAACAGGCCGAGAACGAGAAAGATGGTCATGAGATGCGTCCTTTGCATGACGAATGATCGTCAGACGCGCCCGCCACCACCTCCACAGCGCTTGTCTTGCGAGAAGCAAGATAACGCGCGACGGGCCAAAAGCGAAACAGATATTGTTTCGCTCCGGGCGGGGCGGAGCCCACCTTTCGATCAGGAAAAGGGATCATATTCGCGCACCAGGCTCGCCGGATTGCCGTCAAACTCGTCCCACGGCATCACCGCGTAACCGTTGCCGGTCCGCACGATGACCATGATCGTCATCAGTGTCTTCGCGAGGTTCCAGGCGAGCGACTGGGCGGTCTTGAGCGGCATGGATTGAACTCCTGTCGGAAGGAGCGGAAGACCATCCTCCGCTCGACAGGTGCCCCGCCGGCCGGGGGCTGGCCGCAATCACCGCGCCGGGACATGTCCCAAGCGGCCGCACGCTTGCGTAGCGGACCCCTTGCGGGTTGATTGAAGGAGGCCGGGCTTCGGCCACAGGGATCAGCGCCGACACACGAGCGAGGTTGGGCTTTTGCGTAACGGGCAGGCCCCATGCCGCGCAGCTCAGTCGCTCGCTTATGGCGCAAAGAATCTGATGGTCAGCACAGGCGCGAGCCGCGTACAGATTCAGGATGACCACATGACCAGTTCAGGGAGACGATGGGCTTGCCGAAATCCTTATCTTGCGAGCTTGAAGCCAAGCTGGCCGAATTCGATGAGCTGATTGGGTTACCGAAAGCGAACGAGAACGCCATTCAGGCATTTCTGGAGGCGAACACGATGTTCATGCCGACGCCGGACATGCTCAACCATCGGGTCCACATGAACAGCGTGATCGCCAAATTTCCCGTCGGCGAACGAGCGACCGACTATGCTTATCTGACCAAATCCAGCATCGAGTGGCGTCTGGTGCTGGTGGAACTGGAAGACAGCAGCAAGCCGATCTTCAAGAATTCCAGCAAGAACGCCGCCTTCAGCACCGAATTCAACGACGCGGTCGCGCAAATCGACGTCTGGCGCGACTATGTCCATCAACATCCCGATCGCCTGCGCGACAAGCTGCGTCCGTTGATGGTGCCTGCGCCGATGGCGCAGCACCGGCTGTCGGTCCGCTACGTGCTGATGATCGGTCGCTCGGCGGAATTTGAGCATCATGATGCACGCAAATTGCGGCTAGCCGGTTATGGCGCCGAACGCGATCTCACCATCATGACCTACGACACCATCCGCCGGGAGGTTGCGGCGGGGTACAACAAGCCGAAGGCGGTCTTGCGCGCCAACAGCCGCGGCTATCGCCTGCAGTCGGAAGAAGCGATGCCGACGATCATGTTCGCGCATATGAAGCCGGCTGAACTCGAGCTATCGGACATCGCCGAGGCAGCCCTGCGCGCCGAAAGCTATGACATCGACGCCTGGAAGCGGAACGAGCCGCTGGTCTTCAACGACAAATGGACCCGCGATTCCGAACCGGCCCTGTATGAATCCATGCATCCCGCCGTCCAGAAATTCATTGCGCGGCAGAAGACATCACGGCCAGGCGGCCATTCCGGTTGAACGGCCGCCTGGCGTTACAATGACGATGCGGAACGAAGGGCAAGGTTTCAGCCCCGCCCGGAGGCGGGGCCGCCGCGGGCCTTTGGGGGTCAGGCCGGCGGATTCCAGATGATGACCTTCTTCGCCGGATCGTCGCCCGGCGCGTTGGCGATATTGCCGTAGATGGTTTCGCTGAACTCGGGGGCCGACATCGACACCGAGGTATATTCGGCGCCCGTGGTCTGCGAGAAGCGGTTCCAGCCGCCACCCAGCTCGTAGCCGGTCTTGCGGCTGATGATGCGGAAGTCGGGCTCGCTGTCCTTGGACTTGCGGCCGTTGGGGATAATGGCGATCGGGGCCTGGACGGTCAGGGTGGCGAGCATGCCCTCCATGCTGCCGTCATTCTTCACGGTGAGGTTGGCGATCGTGGCCATGACGAAAACTCCTTGTGGTTGATCGGGGACCATCCCCGATGGCGCCCACAGGAGAGACCGGACGACGACGTCACCGGAGCGTCAGCGCAGGGGAACCCCCTTTACGGGGGTTGACGGCCCAAGGCGGCCGAGGCTCGTATCAGGCGACAAAAGAGGGGTTGGTCTCCAGCAGCCCGGAGAAAGTCCGCAGTGGCCATAGCCGACCTGTCTGAAGATCGGTTGCAGTGGCGCATGCCGACCGCAAGCCCCGGCCCCAGGGTTGCAGGCCTTCCCACCAACGCCCCAGGGGCATCGCATCAGCCCGCCGCGCATCAGGCGCGGCGCGTGAGGGTGTTGTGGCGCAACGCTTTCCCACAAACCTTTGGTGACATTACCGCTGTTCGTGCCGCACCGGGTTCGGCTGCATCACGCCATCGCCATGGGCCGGACGATATTCGGGAAGAGCCTCTCAGCCCGGCCGCCGGAACACCTCACGGGCGCGCTGCACTTTCGCGCGGGTGACGCAGCCTTCGGCGTGATCGTTGATGAGCCCCATCGCCTGCATGAAAGCATGGACCGTGGTCGGACCGACAAAGGCCCAGCCGCGCTTCTTCAGATCCTTCGACATGGCGATGGAGGCGGGCGAGGTCGATGCCTGATTGGGAATATCGCCGCCCTGTGGCTCATAGCTCCAGACATAGACGGCCAGCGATCCGGCCTCGCGCACGAGATCCTGCGCCCGGGCGGCATTGTTGACGACCGCCTCGATCTTGCCGCGATGCCGCACGATCCCGGCGTCCTGCAGCAGGCGCTCGACATCGGCCTGATCGAAGGCCGCCACGCGGTCGATCTCGAACCCGGCAAAGGCCGCACGAAAATTCTCGCGCTTGGTGAGAATGGTCCGCCAGGAAAGGCCTGACTGGAAGCCTTCCAGACTCAATTTCTCGAACAGGCGGCGATCGTCATCGACCGGAAAACCCCATTCGCTGTCATGATAGGCGATGTAGTCGGGTGAAGCCGCGCACCAAAGACAGCGTGCTTGCCCATCAGGTGGCGTGAACAGGGCGCTCATGTCGTGTGACGCAAAAGGGCGTCCAGACGCAGCGCCATGGTTTTGCGCATGCGCCTCACCCTTGCGATCAGCTGTGTCACGCGTGCAGCTGACAGATTGAACTGGCGACCGAGCGCCGCATAGCTGGCGCCTTCGCTATGAAGCCTTTCAAGCTCGGCGTTGCGAGCAGCCTTGCATGTCATCGAAAATCCCCTGTTCGAATCTACCAGACAAAGCAGCAGATATCTGAGAATAGGGTATCGACGTCCCTGAGCGCAAGATTTTCGTTCTTGTTTCGTTTCAAATTCCGGTTCACCCGGCCCGTTTCCGGAAATCCCAGATGCGGATGCCGAGCTTGCGGGCCTTGTCGGCGAGATTGTCCTGGATGCCCGTGCCGGGGAAGACGATCACGCCCTTGGGCATGACCGCCAGCATCGCATCGTTGCGCTTGAACGGTGCGGCCTTCTTGTGCCGGTTCCAATCGGGGCGACAGGGATCCTGCGGCACATTGCGATCACGTGCCCAGCAGGCGGCGATGCGCTCGGCGCCGGTGGGCGTTGCGCCATGCATGAGGATCATGCTCGGCAGTTGCTGATGGACTTTGTCGAGCACGGCGTAGATGCGCTGATGATCGTTGTAGTCGGCGCCGCCAGTGAAGGCGATGCGCACGCCATCGGGATCGAGCAGCCGCTGCTTCTTATAGCCGCGCTTCTCGACATGCTTGCGGCTGTCGAGCACCGCCGAGGTCAGCGCCTTGTGGTTGACCATCGGGCCGGAACGGGGAAGCCAGGGTTTGCGCAGATGGATGCGGAACTGCTCGGCGGCGGCATCGCGAAAATATTCCATCGTGTCGCGCCGTTCGATCATGGTGATCCCTTCGGCGATCGTGCGCTCCAGCTCGACGGACTTGACCTCGCTGCCATCCTGTTCGCGCTGCATCCGCTTCTGCGCCTGCTCATTGTCGTCAAGCTCGCGCTCGATCCTTGTCCCGGCGCGGTGGAAGACGTTGACGATGCCCCAGGCAAGATCCTCAAGGTCGGGTTCGATCCGCGTGTCGATCAGGCAGGAAACCAGAGCGTCGAACATCTCGGCGACCGCGCCGCCGGCAATGCGATCGTCGGGCAGCGGGCGATGATCGGGTTCATCTTCATAGGGCCGATAGCCGTAGAGCTGCATTTCCTGAAGGAGGTAGGCGGTGGAACCGGGTTGTGGATTCTGGGGCTGGTCATCATGGGTCATTGTCATTCTTTCCGTGCCTGTGAGCCGCGCCTCTCGCGGCCTTCGTGGCGACGGCCAGCGGCGGGTGGAACGGGACTGCACCGCAGCCCTTGGGGTGCGGCCGGAGCGAAGCGGAGGATGGCGCAGCGGGGGCTATTTTGCCTCGCGATGCAAAGGGGCTTCAGCCCCGGCGGAACATAGCTCCCGCGCAGCCATTGCCGTCCCGGGCCGCTTGCCGCAGTCGCCCTCTCCCGAAGGCCGGTGGCGTGGCGTCTCCTAAAGGCCGGAGCCGATGGCGATGATCCACCAGGCCCAGACCGTGATCCGCTGCCTCTCAGTCTCCCGTCAGGACATGCGCGGCATCCCCGGCCCGCAGTTGCCCCCGAAGCGCTGCCGCCAGACGCTCCCGCCCGAAGGCCATAAGGTCGTCGTTAAAATCGCCAAGCCTGGGTTCGAGCGGCACGATTTCGATGCCCGCCGTGATCGCCCGCTGGGACAATGTCTTCAACGCTCCCGCGCCGGCGGGATCGTCGTCGCGCGCGACATAGAGGCGCTTCAGCCCTGCCGGGAACAGGATGGCCGCGAGATGAGCGGCGGAAAGGCCTGCAATCGCGGGCATCACCGGCATGACCTGGCGCAGCGACAACATGGTCTCGATGCCTTCTCCGGCCATCATCACTGCGCCGGCACGCCCGAACCACACCCCATGCCCAAGCAACTCGCCCATGGCGCGCCGGGGATAGGCGACCGGCGCCTTGGTCGAGCCGTCGAGCGCGAGCCAGGTGCGATGGACGCCCGTGACGCTGCCATCGAGATCGGTGACCGCCGCGATCATCGCCGGCCATGCGGGGCGGACATCGGGATCGTCGTCGTCCGATGCCCGATACCAGCAATGGGGATGGAAACGCAGCGCCTCACAGCCGGTGAGATTCGTGATCTGCCGGGAGGCGAGATAGGTTCGGACCAGGCTGCTCCCGATTGGCTTCGATCCGCCATGAAGCCGCCGCGCGGCCTCGGGCGTTCCGGTCGGCGCCTTCGCCTTGCGGAACGGCGTAGTTTCCACCGGCGGCGGCATGGGCAGGCTCAGAAAATGACGGGCCTCGTCGAGCGTCTCGCGCAAGGTCCGGCACTGTTTCGCGGCGGCGATCACATCGAGCAGGTCGCCATGATCGCCGCTTTGCGCATCGGTCCATTTGCCCGCAGCGCCGCGTCCGTCCGGCGATGTCGCCAGACGGACATAGAGGCTGCGTCCCGGCGTATTGCGCACATCGCCCACCAGCCAGTAGCGGCCTTCACGATGGCCCTTCGAGAGATAATGGCGACACACGGCCTCGGCGTTGTCGGCGAGAGCAACAGCAATCTGGCTGGCGGGGCTTGTCAGCATTTTGGTGGGCATGACAGGGCTCCTCAGGCGGCCTTGCGCCCGGAGATCCGCTCGACCGGGAAACGATCGAGCAGACGCTCCAGCACAGCGACGCCGACAGCCCCTGTCGGCACATAGAGTTTAAGCTTCCACGAGACGATCTCGGAGATCAAGCCCAGCGATTTGAGGCGCTCCACACCCAGATCGTTGAACCCGGTGAGTTCGATCCGCCAGTCGTTCATCGCCCGAACGCGCTGGAGCTTCTGGTTCTGCGCCAGAAGCAGCGCGGCTTCGCCCGACAGGAGCATCGCCATCGCGTCCTCGCCTGACACTGTGACCGGCCCGTCATCATTGGCCACACGCGCCGCCCAGGCCGGAGAGACGCGGCGGCCGATGATCCGCTCGCCGTCATCGCTCTGGAGCCGATAGACGCGGGTCGATTCGTCGGGCAGCAGCTTCCAGATCGGCAGCAGCAGCCCCGAGACCATATGCAGGGTCGAGACCTCATGGCTCGGCAAGCCGGCAAGCTCGGCGGACCATGCCGCGCTGAAAGCGTCACGTTCCACTTCCTCCCAGTGACCGGCAAGCAGCATCTCGGCCGGGATCACGCTGTCAGTGAGCGGCCAGACCAGGCGCACGCGCGGATGAATCGCACCGTCATCATCGGTCACGCTGCGCGCCCGGCGTTGGATCGCGGCCTTGCCGGTCCTGGCGTTCACCAGCAGCTTTGCGCCGCGATTGTCAGCCTGCTCCAGCGCCTCCTCAAGCGAAAGCGGGGTCAGCCGATCCTTGCGCTCGATCGTCAGCAGAGCGGTTTGCGCGCCCGTGCCCGGATGGGTGTAGATCGGCGCGCGGCCGACGATGCGGAAGCTCTCCGCAGCCAAGGTTTCCAGCCCGACCTCATAGCTCCCCGATGCCTGCGCCTGTTCGATCCGGGCGGTGAGCAGGCCCTCGAATGCTTCGAACAGCAGGTTCTGCATGGCGACGGTGAGCGCGAGCATGCGGTTCAGAAAGATGTTGATGCCGGGCAGCTCATCCTTGAGGCCACCGTCGCTATCGAGCAGCGACAAGCCGGTCGCCGCCTCGAAGCGGGCGAGCGAGCAGCCCTCGACCTTGCCGCGCGCGAGCAGCACATAGAGCTGACGCAGCGCATCGCGCGCATACCACGATTCCAGATTGTCCTCGGGCCGGAACATATTCTGCCCGCCGGTCTGGCGCTGGCCGCGCGTGATCGCACCCAGCGAATCGAGGCGTCGGGCGATGGTCGAGATGAAGCGCTTCTGCGCCTTCACATCGGTCGAGACCGGCCGGAACAGCGGAGGCTGCTTCTGATTGGTGCGATTGGTGCGCCCGAAGCCCTGGATGGCGGCATCGGCCTTCCAGCCCGCTTCGAGCAGATAATGGACGCGGCGGCGCTGGTTCACCGCGCCGAGATCGGCATGATAGCTGCGCCCGGTGCCGCCCGCCTCGGAAAAGACCAGGATGCGCTTCACATCGCTCTGGAAGGCATCAGTCTCGTGCAGCGCCGCCGAGGCCGGACGGTTCTCGACCGCGAAGCGCACCGTGCCGTCATCGTTCGTCTTCGGCACCACGCGCCGCGACCGGCCCGTCACCTCCGCCACCATCTCCGTCCCGAAATGCTGGACGATCTGGTCGAGCGCGCCGGGAACGGGCGGCAGGGCGGCGAGCCGCTCGATCATCGCATCACGCAAGCGCACCGCCTCACGGTTGATGATCGGATTGCCCTCTGTGTCATGGACCGGCCGGGAGAAAAGATTGCCCTCGCCGTCGGTGAACGGCTCGTAGAGCTGCACCGGGAAGCTGTGCTGCAGGTAGGACAGAACGCCGTCCCTCGGCGTGATGTCCACCGAGACGTCATTCCATTCGTCGGCAGGGATCTCCGCGAGGCGGCGCTCCTGCATCGCTTCGCCGGTCGAGACGATCTGGACCACCGCGGCATGGCCCGCCTCCAGATCGCGCGCGATGCTGGCGATGACGCTGGGCGTCTGCATGCTGGTGATGAGATGGTTGAAGAAGCGCTGGAGCATGCCCTGATAGGCGGATTTGGCCTGCGCCTTGGCCTGGCGGTTGAGCGTACCATGCGAAGCGCTGGTGACACCCGCCGCTTCGAGCGCGGCGTCGAGATTGTTGTGAATCACTTCGAACGCCGAGGCATAGCTGTCATAGATGCGCACCTGCTCAGGTGTCAGTCGGTGCTCGAGCATCTCATATTCGACACCATCGAAGGACAGCGAACGCGCCGCATAGAGCCCCAGCGCCTTCAGATCCCTCGCGAGCACCTCCATCGCCGCGACCCCGCCATTCTCGATCGCGGTGACGAACTCCCCGCGCGTCGCGAAGGGAAAGTCGTCGCCACCCCAGAGGCCGAGACGCTGGGCGTAGGCGAGGTTCTGCACGGTAGTCGCGCCGGTCGCAGAGACATAGACGATGCGCGCATTGGGCAGCGCGTGCTGCAATCGGAGCCCCGCACGGCCCTGCTGCGAGGGCGCGACATCGCCACGCGCGCCCTTGCCGCCGGCGGCATTGGCCATCGCGTGGGCCTCGTCGAACACGATCACCCCGTCGAAGTCCGCGCCGAGCCATTCGACAATCTGCTCGACGCGCGATTTCTTGCCGCCGCGTTCCTGCGAGCGCAGTGTGGCATAGGTCGTGAACAGTACGCCTTCGTCGAGGCGGATGGCGCTGCCCTGCTTGAAGCGCGAAAGCGGCGTCATCAGCAGCCGTTCCTGCCCGAGCGCGGTCCAGTCGCGCTGGGCATCCTCCAGCAACCGATCGGAGACCGACAGCCACAGCGCCTTGCGACGGCCTTTCAGCCAATTGTCGAGGATGATCGCGGCGACCTGCCGACCTTTCCCCGCGCCGGTGCCGTCACCGAGGAACCAGCCACGCCGGAACTTGATCGCCCCTTCGGCATCCTCCGCCGCAGCGGTCACAACATCGCAGGTGGCATCGACCTTCCACGAACCCGACAGATGCCCATCGTGGGCTTCGCCGGCATAGATCACGGATTCGATCTGCGCATCGGAGAGGATGCCCAGCGTGGCGAGCTGGGGCGGCAGATGCGGCCGGTAGGAGGGCCTGGGCGGCGCGACCGAGGCCATCGCGGCGGACTGGACCAGCGGCGTCGGGTGTGCGCCTGCGCCAGGGACCACGATCGACTGGAGTGCATAGGGCTCGTAGATGCTCTCGCCGAGCCGATCGGCGGGCGGCGTCCAGTCGGTCGTCTCATAGGCCTGTTCGACCGCTTCGGTCTCAGGATCGGCGGGCGCAGAGGGCGACACGGCGATCCGCGCCTTCGCCAACCCGCGCGAAACAGATGCGGTGACCGGCAGGGGCGTGACAGGCGATGGTGTGATCGGTGCGCGCGGCGGCACCTGATCCAGCACCCAACCGAGCAGCGTGGCAGTATCGGGCGCCTTGCCGGCACTCTCGACGAACCGGCCCGGATTTTCCGCGGGCAGCTTGTCGATTACGGTCAACCGCGTGTCGATGGTCGTGCCGTGCTTCGCATAGATCTTGCCATCGATAGCGGCGGTGAACACGACGCGGGCCTGTTCCTGCAGCCGCGTGAACGGGGCGCGCCACTCCCAGGACGCCGGCGCACAGCTGGCGCCGGTGATCGCGACCAGCCGGCCGCCCGGTTCGAGTCGGGCCAGTGCGGATTCGATATGGCGCATCACCGCGTTCCGCATTGTCCGGTCGACATGGGCCACGGCCGAGAAAGGCGGATTCATCAGCACGACGGTCGGGCGGATCGCAAGTCGCAGCCGATCGTCGATCGACGCGGCGTCATGGTTCGAGACGGCGATGCCCGCAAAGAGATGGCCGAGTAGCGCGGCGCGGGTTTCCGCAAGCTCGTTGAGCGTCAGACCCGCGCGTGACAGCACGGCATGGACTGCCAGCATGCCGGTGCCTGCCGAGGGTTCGAGCACATGATCGCCGGGTACGAGCGCAGCGGCGAGCGCTGCGACATAGGCAAGGCCCGGCGGCGTCGAATATTGCTGGAGCGCCTGCGAAGTTTTCGAGCGGCGGGTGTGCGTCGGCAGCAGGGCGGCAATCCGTTCGATCAGCGCCAGCGCGCTGGCAGGCGCACGGCCGATGATCGTCTGGCCATAGCGGCGCAGAAACAGGATCTCGGCGGCCTCGCAGGCGTCATAGGCGCTCTTCCAGTCCCACGCGCCTTCGGCGTCGGTTCCGCCGAACGCTTGCGACATCGCCGCGCGCAAGGTTGCGGCATCGACCGGACGCCCGGCCTCCAGGCTGGGCAGGAGGCCGCGCGCGGCAGCGAGCAGGGCAACGCCCTGCAAGGCAAAGCCGGATGCGGCCGGGAGGGGCGCGGCGCAAAGCGCCGCGTCGGACAGGATCTGGGTCATGGGGGCAAGTCTCCGGGAGAGCGAGAAAGGGCGAAGCCCGCCGGACGCTCTCTCTGGGCCCGGCCGGGTTCTCCCTTCCCGGCCAAGCCTCTCCCTCTCACCCGGGCTCGATATCGAAGTCCTCCTCGACGCCCAGCGCCTTCAGCCGCGCATGATCGACGCTGCGCACGATCTCATAGTCGTCCGACATATACGCATAGTCGCCGGCCCGGACGTCGCCGAGCAAGCCCCAGGTGCCATCGGGCCAGACCGCAACATCGTCAGGGCCATAAGGGAGCGTGTGATCGGTCATAAGCTGTCTCCTGTTCCTGTGGCGGAACCATTCCCGCCGACGCCGGAAACAAGAGGCCGGACGAGACCGTCACCGAGCATGTGCGAGGGAAACCCCTTGCGGGTTGACGGACATGAGACCGTGCCTCTTACCGGACGTCGATCAGGCGGGAAGATCAGACACGAGGACGGGGAGATCGCGGCTGGCCGTCACGCCGCGGAACGCCACCAGATGATACGCTCCTGCCGACTGGCCCTGGCGAGCCACAACAGCAGGTCGCCGTGGCACGGCAGCGGTGCGCAATAGCAGACGAGATCACATCCGCGCAGCTCGTCGAGCGCCCGCAGAAGCTGATGCTGGCGGCGTAGCCAGCGCGCATATCTGGCGATGACCTCGGCGCGATCGCCATCGCGGCCGATGACGAACGGATTACCCCATTTTGAGCCGCGTCCGATATAGGCAGCGTTTTCAGGAACGCCTGCCAGTCGCTTGTTGAGCACCTTGCACATCTGTTGTCTCCGCGCCGCCAGCACGACGGCATGCGAGCGCGAGAGGCACGGGTAAGGTCCGCGCGTCACCGGAGGGGAACGGCTTGCCCGTTGACGATCGGCAAGGCCGTGCCAAAGCCAGCGATGCCGCTGTGCGGGGCGAGCCGGATGATGCACGCGCCTCTGGCTGGCGGGCATGAAAAATGCCCGTCCCGATATGAGGAACGGGCATCGATCAGGCTGGTATCGGTTGATGGCGCGCGGGATCGATCACGAAACCGTGGCTTCCGGCGCTATATTCGGCGGCGGGCACGAGCCATGCGCACCTGTCCGATCCGTCGCGACGGCCGCCAATCGCGGCGATGGTCTCGATGAAACCCGGATGCCGTTTCGACGTGACCGCCGAGATCACCACCCAGTCTGCGGCATGCTCGCGCTCGAACCGCTGCCGGTCACGGGTGAACGATTCCTCCGCACTCAGCATCCGGCCATGAACCGCTTCCCAAGTATCGGGCTCCCAGTCGCGGAGCGTCCGGTCGGCGGATCGTTTCTCCCGGTCGGTGAAGATGTCGGGATAGCCGACCGCAACCCGCGCCCAGTCACCATCTTCTTCATACCACCCGCCCTTGAGCCGCAGCGCGGGATGCAAGGCCGCGTTGCGGGCGCGGTCTAGCTTGAACCCGCCATGCGAAGCGGTGGAATGACAGACCACACCCTCGGCATAGATGGTCGCGCCCTGCGACATGCCCCAGGGCGTCGAGACACGCATGCACACCTCCTTGCGCCCAAGGGCCGCGCACTGGGTGAGGTGGCGCGCGACATCCTCGACATGCGCGCGAAAGCCCGCCGCGTCAGGAACGATGCCCTCGCTGCCAAAGACATCGGCCTCGCTCCATTCCCCGATCCGACGCCGCGGCTGCCATCCCGACGCCAGCCGGAAACCGGAAGCGCATGGCACAGCGATATAAGCGATGTCGCCGACCCGGGCCGCGAGGTGCCCGTCGGCGCTGGCGCCATAGTCCGGAAGGATCGCGCTCATGCCGCCCTCCTGTCGCCGTAAACCAGCCTTGGTTTGTGATAGGGGCCGTAACTGCGCGTTCGCGCGAAGCTCGGATCATCGGCTTCGTCGACCAGATATTCGGTGACCTCCTCGGCATAGTCGGTGTCGATCACCGCCGGATGGACCGGGATCAGTCCCACCGCATGCCGGGCGCCGAACACCACGGCGTCGGCGGCTCGCATCGCCGCGCGATGATCGCACGCATCGACCGCCACCTTGATCCGGATAGTCGCATAGACATGCACGAAGTGCCGCCGTCTGCTCATGCCGCCCTCCCGAGCCGGACAGGCGCCGCGACCAGATCGGGATCAGCGACCTCCTCCATGACAGAACCGTGATAGCGATGCGCCGCAGCCCAGGCTTCGGCAGCGGCGCGGTTGGGCGCGAGATGGTGCAACTCCTCGCGGCCATCGCGGCGCGACACGATGCGCACCATGCCCGCCTTGGGCTGGTCGGCGATCTCGAAACGCAGCTGGCTGTCGAGGGTATATATCCGGCGGACCACTATCAGGATCGTGCCCTGGCTCCCGTAATTGCCGAGATGGAGCGCGAAGGTCGCGGGCGACGGGTAGGTCCGGCCGGAACAGCCGGCGGCACGCTCGACCAGCCGGCCCATGCCGTTTGCCTCATTCCACGCCCGCAGCTTGCGCGTGAACCGCGCTGGCGGACGCGGTTCACCATTGGAGAAAGTGATCAGGCTGCCGAGCGGCGCGGTGTCGTAGATATGCTGTGCGGACATTTTCATGCTCCTTGAAGCGCGAAAGCCCGGCGCATGGCCGGGCTTTCGAGAGGGTGATGAATGAGAGGGAAGGATCAGGCAGAGGCAGCGCGCGCGAGCCGGATCGCCGTCATGGCGGTGCTGGATTCGAGGTCGCGAAGCTGCTCGTCGAGATCAAGCGTCGGGATCAGCGCAAAACAGGCCTGCCGGATCTGCTCGTCGGTGACTGTCACCCCGGCGGCGTCGGTGCCCTCACAGGCCTGCTGGATATTCGCCGCCATAGAACGGATCTCGGCTTCCTTGAGCGTCAGGACCGAATGTTTGCCATGACCGGGTGCGCAGCCCAGATCGCCGTAGTCGCACCTGTCGAGCAGCCGCGCTTCCATCTCGCTGGTCGAACTGGAGAGGATATGATCGGCCGTCACTACGGTAACGCTGCCGCCAAAGCCATCGGGCCGCATCTTCGTACAGGTCCAGGCGGAAGTGATGACGACATGATCCAGTTCCTCGCATCGCCGGATGATCTGCTGGAAGATCGCACCCTCGCCCAGATCGGACAGGTCGAGTTCCAGTTCGGCTTCGTCGGGTGAGACGTCAGCCAGTTTGGCGCGGATCATCTCGACGACAGGGCCGGACGGTGCCAGTTCGTCCGCCAGCATGGATTTGATATCGGCAATGTCGAGCCAGACCGTGTCGGACGGTCCTTCGCTGGCGAAGAAATAGGAGGCATCACCGTCGCTCTCATGCTCGAACATCTGGCAAAGCAAGGCATGTTCGAGCGGAGTGATTGCAGCGAGCGGAATGCTCGGTCGCACGACGGTCGGCGAATGATAATCAGCCATGATCAGGTCTCCAGATATGCAAAAAGCCCGACGCGATGGCCGGGCTCGGTGGTTGAAAGGTGGAAAGGCGACGACCGGCTACCCCCAGTCGAAGACGGGCAAGTCGCCGATCTCGTCGGCATCGCGGTCGAAGTTGATGTATTCCGCCCCGAGCGAGCGGGCGTGCGCCATGATCGCGGCAAGATCGTCCGGCACATCCTCGCCGGGCTCCTCGCTGGCCCAGACGAACCAGCCATAGGGCGTCGATGACGCGATCACGTCCGTCCTGTCGACGTAGTCGCGCGCATCAGGCGAGAGGTGCGCCGTCGAGCAATCGAGGAAGAGCCGCAGCGGATAGATAACGCTCATGGCTGCCCTCCCGCGATGACCGTCGCCATGGTTGACCGCTCCGGGTCGCCGGCGGCGAAGGGATCGACATCGCGATGGATCGGCTGCGCGCGTCCCATCCAGGGCTCGGGCCTGATGCAGCGCACCCAATCGGCGAAGCTGGGAATGAATCCCAAGTCCTCGCGCACGTGCATCTCGCCGATCAACCTAACCGGAACGACCCGGCCCGTCGAAAGAGTGATGGTTGGACCAAACGCCCTCTCAAGTTCAAATATACCCTGAGCATGGTGCCGGAGCGCACGATGGCGGAAATCCGCTGTGATCTCCTTGGACGGCTGATCGAACCACTGGTGCAGCGCCAGATAGTCTTCCGGCACGCTGCCCCATTTGCGGACCGAGGAAAGCGCGTGATGATAGCAATGTCCCATCGCCGCCTCACCATTCATGCCAATAGGATTCGGACGAGGTGAACCGCTCATTATAATCGAGCGCGATGGTGCCGGCGGTCACGTCGAAGGTGAACTCGCCATAGGCGCCATCGTTATTCTCCCAACCGCAATGCTTCTGGCGGAGCAGATCGTAGCAGAGGTCTTCGATCGCTTCGCCGGGCGACAGATTGTTGGCGACGGGTTGGTCGGCACCATGGTCGAGCATCATCACTTCGACCGTCCCGACCGGCATTTCGACCTGCTCGTCAGCGCGGAAGGGGGCAATGTCCTCGATCTGGCCGCTGTCACCGCCTCCGTCGAAGGTGACGATGACGCGCGTGATGCCCGCCGAGGCGAGGACCGCGAACAGCCTGGCCTTGTTGTCGGGAAGGAGATGGGCAGCGCGTGCCTCCCATTCGCGAAAGCGCGCCAAGATCGCGTCCATGTCGATCACGGGCTGAGGAGTATCGGTCATTGCTATTCTCCGGAACGGCAAAAGCCCGGCGCTGCGACCGGGCTTTCTGAGAAAAAGGGAAGGATATGACGGGACGGTGCGTCATTCGCGCAAAGCCCCGCTGGCTACGTCGGCGATCCATGCGGCCGCCTCGTCGAAATCGGCGTCATCGTCTTCGACGAGCCGGGCGAGCGCGACGGCGCCCTCGCGGCCCAAATGACCAAGACGGTGCAAGGCGGCGTGCAGGACAGGCGCCAGGCGGTCGGCGCTGGCGGTCTCAAGATTGGCAACAGACATGGCTCGATCCTTCAGGAACGGATTGGAAGGAGGCGGGGCAGCGAAATGCCACCCCGCCCGGAGGTTCAGGCCGCTTCCGGCAGCGCCTCGCCGTCGTCATTGCCGGCAACGGCGCCAGCCTCGACCAGCTCTTCATCGAGGAAGGCCGGAAGCGTGGTGGCCTCATCGACTTGCCCCTCCGGTTCGCCAGCCTGCGCGGCATCCACCAGCACCGGCGTGCGCATCGGTTCGGGCAGCCAGTCGCCGTCCTCGAGCAGCCGTTCGGCCTCGCGGGCCATGTCGGCCTTCTTGAGATGGTCGATCATCTCCGCGAACTTCGCGCCCTTGGCCTCGGCCACATCGGCGATGATCCGCTGCTTGGTGACGCTGCCGAGATAGCCTGCGACCGTCGGCCGCCAGCCCGCGCCGACTAGATCCAGCCCGACCGCCCGGGCAAGGACATGGCTATGCTCGACCCGGCGCTCGATGCTGCTCTTCGAGATGCGGCCATTGTCATACTTGGGCACCACCTCCTGTTGCGCGTTCAGAACCCGCGAAGCGCAATGCGCGAAGAGCGCGGCCTGCTCGTTGCCGTCGAGCGCCAGCAGAGCTTCCCACAAATTCTTGTCAGAATCGGGGAGCCGGTCGGCCCAGCGCTTGTGCCGCTCGGCGATCGACCGCGCCGGCGCGCTGTCGCGCAGTCCCGTGGTCGAGAAGCCGAAGGACGCTTCATGGAGCGAGATCTGCAGGCAGGATTCGCGTGTCGAAGAATAGAAGCAATCGAGCACGAAGGCATGCAGCACCGCCGCGAAGGCAGTCGAGGGCGACTGCGCGAACGCATCCTGCAGCGCCAGCGTGCGCCAGGCGGTGAGTTCTGCGACGAGCCGGTCGGGCAGCGGCTTGACCACCTCGCCATCCTCATCGTCCTCATCCCCGGATGCCGCGCTGATCGGAACGACATTGGAGACGCCCGGACCGGCCGCTTGATCCTCGTCCGCCGCGTCGTCATCACCTGTCTCGGCGCGATGTCCGGCATGACCGTCCACGCCGACATCTTCCGCGCCTTCGATCTCGATCACCGGCTCATCCTCGGGGCGGACATAGCCGCGCTCGACCGCGAGCGTGCCGTCGACCTCGATCGACAGGAACGCGCCGGCGATGACCATATCCCGCGCCTCGAAGCTCATCGGCCGTTCGACCAGCATGCCGATAGCGGCATCGATCGCCTCGATCCGCGCCTGGACCTCATCGGGCACCTCGGGCGCATCGGCCCATTCGGCTTCAAGCTCCTCGATCTCGGTCTGGAGCGCGGCGAGCTTCGCTTCCTCCTCGCCGGTCATGGCAAGCTCGACTCCGTCGATCTCGCGCAGGCCGTTGGTCACGCCCCAGGGCATGTCGATGGCGGTCGCGACCCATTTCCAGCCCTCGGCAGCGATGCGCTCGCCTTCCGCCTGGAGCTTCTCGCCAACGAGGCGGTCGAGCAGCGCGGGATCGGTCAGCCAGCCGCCATCATCGGGCTCGAACAGGTCGCGCATGACACAGCCGCCCGCCGCGACATAGGCTTCGACGCCAATGAATCGCACCCGCTTGTCGCGCGCGCGCACTGTGTTCTCGGTGAGCTTCTGGCGGATATAGGCGCCCGACTTGTTATAGCTGTGCGCGAGCATCTCCCAGACCTGTTCCTGACGCGCATGATCGTCGGAGACGGCGAAGGCCATGAGCTGTTCGAGCGTCATGCCGTCCTCGGCATAGATGTCGTGCAGCTTGGGCGAAACCTTGGCGAGGCGCAGCCGCTGCGTGACCACCGCAGGCGTCACCAGGAAATGCGCGGCGATGGCTTCTACGCCTTCGCCCTTGTCGACCATCGCCTGCATGGCGCGGAACTGGTCGAGCGGATGGAGCTGCTCGCGGAAGGTGTTCTCGGCGAAGCTGTCCTCTTCGGCCGTGACGACATCATTGGCCGCCTTGACGACGCAAGGGATGGGCGCGTCCTTGGCGAGCCGCTTCTGCTGCACCAGCAGTTCGAGCGCGCGGAACCGCCGGCCACCGGCCGGCACCTCAAAGTGGCCGGTCTCCTGACCCTCGCCGTCCAGCATGGGCCGCACATTGAGGCTCTGGAGCAGGGTGCGGCGCACGATGTCGGCGGCCAGCTCGCCGATCGACACGCCGGCTTTGACCCGGCGGACATTGGACTGGGACAGGACCAGACGGTCGAACGGGATGTCGCGCGAGCCGCTGAGGATGATCTTCGGAAGGCTTTTAGCCATCGGTTTTCTCCATGACGGGCCGCCGGAAGACTCTCTCCCGGCTCCCGGCCCGTCACTAAGCCCCGGCTTCCCTCTGCCTCTTTCGGGCCTGCCACCGGCAGGCCCGTTTCGCTCGCCCCCGGCGCGGCCCGGCGTCCTCACAGCACACCGGCCAGAACGAGAACCGCCGCCCAGCACAGGAGCGCGCCCAGAAGGATGACCAGCAGCGAAACACCGGGCGACAGGCGGGTTTCCTGGAGCCGGGCCTCATGGTCGGCGGTGTCCATGTCGGGTGTTGCCTCCATCACGAACCAGGCCGCGACAAAGGCGCGCAGGCGGGCGATGAGGGGATGCGAAGAGGTGGATCGGGTCATGGCATTCTCCATGACGAGCAGCCAGGAGACTCTCTCCCGGCTTCCTGCCCGTCACGAGACCCGCAGGGATACTCTCGCTCTTGGGTGCCGCCGCAGGCAGGCCGTCCACGCCCCTATGCTCCGACGTATGTCGGGCGCTGTTCACGGTCTGACGGGCATGTTGCTGTTGCCCGAGCGGGTCGGACCCGTCAGACGAGCCTGATGATCATTCGCGTCGAAACACCTGCCGACATCTCGACCATTCGCGCCCTGACCGAAGCCGCGTTCAAAAGTGTCGAACACAGTAGCCAGACCGAAGGCGCAATCGTCGATGCGCTCAGAGCCGCTGGCGCGCTCCCCCTCTCGCTTGTCGCGGAGCAGGATGGCAAGATCGTGGGGCATATCGCCTTCTCGCCGGTGCTGATCGACGGCAAGGATTTGGGCTGGTTCGGTCTGGGGCCGGTATCGGTCTGGCCCTACCTCCAACGCAGCGGCATCGGCAGCGCCTTGATCCTGGAGGGATTACAGCAGCTTCGGCAACGGGGTGCGGCCGGATGCGTGCTGCTCGGCGATCCCGATTATTATCGCCGCTTCGGGTTCAGCAGCGATGATGCGCTGCGCTACGGCGATGTTCCGCCGGAATATTTCCAGTCGTTGATCCTGTCAGGCGAGCCCTGCGCGGGCGAGGTTACCTACCATGAAGGGTTCGAGGCGCGCTGACAGCGCAGTGGAAGTCAGTCGTCTGCGTTGGAGCGTGCAGGCAAGGCACGAGGACGGGTCATCCACCGCAACCGGCTCGTCAGAATGTTCGATATTCGTTCTCATTGACGCATGGAACGAATCGAACGACAGCAACTGTCCGCTATCCTGCTTGCCGCGCCCGGCTGGGCGCGGGTCGGGCTGACGATGCCGGACGAGCGGATGCGCGAGCGCGCCGCAGACACGCTTGCGGCAACCATCATCGAAAGACTGGAAGGAACGCCCGGCCCCGACCCGGATCAGTTCAGGCTTCCGCTCTGAGCCCTTCGGTGCCGGCAGGCGCGGCGTCGAACACGCCCCGCCGGACCGCAAGACGATCGGAGAAGGTCACGACGTTCGTGCGCCCGTCGCGATCGATCTGCGTGAAGCGCAGCATATCCCCCTTGAGGATTTCGATCATCACCGGCGGCAGCTCGTCCAGCGGATCATGGAAGGTCTGGCGGTTCTTCGGCATCGGCGCCTCCGTGGGCCGGGATCGCTCGTCCATAGCATGGATCGGGATACAGTCCGATCACCGATGCTCGTCGGGCACATATTCCTCATGGCCCTGCCATACGATCTGGTCCCCTTCATAGATGGTGACGAAACCGCGCCTGCGTACGATTGGCTCCGGCGGCTTCGCCGAGAAGTTCAGGCATCCGAAAGTGTCGACCGTCGCCGAGAAGGCCAGCGGCTTGCCGGCCTGCATCAGCACACGGTCGCAGGTGCCCGACGGACGCTTGACCCGCCGTTTCGACAGGCCGAGCTGGAAGGATTCATAGGCGCGGACCTCCCAATCGGACGGCGGCGACCAGTGCCGGCAGTATTTGCAGTAGCGCGGTCCCGGCGGTTCCTTGTTGTCCTCCTCGTCGAGCGCCGGCCCGCCATTGTGCCCAACACGGGCGCGCGGATCGCTCATTGCCCGCGTCCGTGTTCGAGCCAGGCGCGCAGGCGCTGGCGCATCACGCCAATCCCGGCATTGATTTCGGTGATCTCGGCATCGGGGGTGATGCAGTGCATTTCGCGAAAGCCTTCGAGGAAGGCGCGCATGACCTTGAGGTAGAGGCCGCCACCGACCATCGCGACGTCTGTGAATGGCCGCGTGCCATGATAGCAGAGGCTGCCGATCTCCCAGCCGGGATGCGAGCCGTAGTTGTGGGCGACGGCGGACGCGGCCAGCGTGTTCCCATGCCGCCCGCGATCATGCGGGTCGCAAGGTCAGGCGTCAGCCGCGCATCATAGTCCTCGATCGGCCGGTCGCCCATGCCAAAACCGTAGCGCGCCGACAGGAACCCGACGCGCGCGAGCTTGCGGTCGGGATCGACGCTGCGCCAGGTCTGCCAGAGCGGGCCGTCATAGCGCTCCCACGCGGGCATCCATCCGGGATCATGGCGTTTGGTCGCAGAGCAGGCGAGAATCAACAGACGGTGTGAAAAGCCTGCAGCGCGGGTCTGGGGCACATCGACGCGCACCACGCGGACTGGACGGCCTTGCTCCACCTCGGCGAGCCGCCCGATCAGGGCGATGTCGGCGTCGGTGCAGACAGCCCGAACGTGGAAGGTCGCAAGGCCGTCGACTTCGACCGGCGGCACCGCATCGATGAACAGGATGCCGTGGCCGAGATTGCCGCAATATTGCGGGGCCTCGACAGGTTCATGTCCGGGCGCCGGTTCGATCCTGCGCTGGCCGACGCGCCTGAAGGCCTCGGCCAAGCAACGGGGATCGGGCGTGACGCGCGCCTGCGGACGGGCATGATATTTCCACGGCGGCCGTCCCGGATCGACCTTGCCGATGCGGATCTGGTGCAGCAGGTCCGCGAAGCTGGATGGATCGGCCGGATAGGGACAATCCCTCCACGCCCGTCGGATCGCCTGGCGTTGTGCTTCGGGAAAGGCAAACAGGCTCGCCCGTGCCGAACGCCAGACGGCGGCACGCGCGTCCCGCCGATCCTGCTGCTGGCGGGGCCACCATTCGGCCCGGCGCGCCATCTCCTCCTCGACGCTATGCTGCCCTCTGGCGATCAGGTCGGCGAAGAGCGGCAGCGCCTCGCGCTCGCGCCGCTGCTTATGGGCGAAGGCGGCGCGTTTGCGCGACGTCTCCTCATAGGAGGTGGGCCGGGGCCATTTGGCGAAGCGCATCACGCACCGCCTTTCGCGGCTCTGGCGGCCCGGTAGAGGATGCGTTCGGCCTCGACCAGCGAGCCAGCCCGGCGGGCCGCTCCGGCATAGACCGAAAGCGGGAATGCGCCTTCGAACAGGATGTCCCGCTCTATACCGAGGCCGAAGGGAAGCTGGATCGATTCCAGTTCCTCCAGCGCGAAACTGCCCAGTTCCGGACAGCCGAAACCAAGGTCCGCAAGGCCGAAGAAAATCCCGTCCTCATCCAGCTCGGTCACGAGCCAGGTGGCGGACCCAACGGGATTGAAGAAGCGGACCACGGGCACCGGATCGGGTGCCGGCTCGCCGCGACGAAGCGCGTCGGCCCGGGCGAGGGCGTTGGCGCGAAGCTGCTCGCGCAATTCAGGAGTCAGGAGGATCATGCCGCAGCCCTCCCTTCTAGCGCGATGGCGCAGTCGGGGTCCGGGTCGGGATCGTCGTCATTGGCGGCGAGTGCCGCTTCGGGCCGGAAAGCGAGGAGATAATCGGCGGCCTTGGACGCGGCGCTGGCGGCGCGCAGGATGGCGCGATTGTCCTCCCGGATGATTTCGAGCCAGGAGCCGATGTAATCCGCGTGACGAACAGTCGGCACGATTCCCAGAGCTGCACAGCAGTAAGCGGCTGAAATTTCAGCGATCATCTCTTCCCGACCATATTCAGGCGATTCGAAGGCGCCGCTCTGGTCGCGATTGAGACGCGAGGGGTGGCCGACCCAATGCGAGAGTTCGTGGAGGGCCGTCCGGTGCCAGTTTATGGGGTCGAAATAATCCTCCGGCCGGGGCACGGCGACATAATCGTGACGCGGCGAATAATAGGCTTGTGCCCCGCCGATCCGGAAATCGGCGCCGGTCGCATCGATCAGGGCTTGCGCTTGCGGCAGGATCATCCCTTCGGGGATCGGCGCCGGCGGTTCGCAGATATGCGCTGGCAGCCCGTCGCATTGCTCGACCGAGAAGACGGTGAAGCTCTTGAGGAAGGGGATGCCGCCAGACGGCTCGCGCCCCTCGTTCTCCGCGCGGCGCCGCTCCTCGCCGGGGATGAAGCGACGGGTATAGATGATCCCGACGCCATGCTCTCCGCGCCGGACGGAACCGCCGAGCGCGACCGCCTGGCGGAAGGTGAGGAAGGCGTGTCCGGCAAAGCCGCGTTCGACGACGGCGTTCCACAGGGTCAGGATATTGAGGCCGCTGTACCGCCGGTTGCTGACGGCATTATAGGGCATCCCGATTGCCGCGCGGGACGAGCCCCAGGGCTGCACCCAGGGCACGCGCCCGGTTTCGAGTTCAGTGATGATGCGGTTGGTGATCTGCTCGTAGAGGTTCGCCCGTTCGCCGGTCGGGCGGGTGCGGTGTGCCTGTGCCATGGCCTGTCTCCATGACGGGCCGGCGGCGAGCCTCTCTCGCAACCCTTAACCCGTCACGGCCATCCGGCTTTTCTTTCCCTCTAACGGGGCGCTACGGGGCGCGAGCCCCGTTCGAAGGGGTGCGGCGAGACGCAGCGAAGCTGCGGCTTGCAGTCAGGGGAAGGCTTTCCCCTCCAAGAATCGAATTATACGCCAGCCCACGAAACAACGCGCCATCGTCAGAGGCTCGCGTGGTCGCCCGGTGGTCGCCCGAGCAAAAACAGGAGCAACGCACGCCTCATTGCCTTTCGGCAAAATATTGATTTTAAGAGAGAAATTGGAGCGGGCGAAGGGATTCGAACCCTCGACCCCAACCTTGGCAAGGTTGTGATAGAGGATCGACCGCAGATACTCCCGGACACGGCGCGCGACCAGGTCGGGCTCACTGCGGATTTGGGTCAGGGTGAACTTCTGCTTCGACAGCTCATCATCCTTTTCGATCAGGCGCTGGGTCGCGACTGAATTGGACGCGACCGCGTTCAACAGTGTGTCGCCTAGATTGGCTTCGAGCGCGGTCACCTGCTGTGAAAAGACCAGCCGGTTCACTAGCACTACTTTGGCAGAAGTGTAATTTTCGGGATCCCCATGACGCTGATTGCATGATTCATGGGGAGCCAGCTTTGATGGAAGCTGGCGATGAACGAGGATTGGCAGGCAGATCTGGAGCGATGGCTCTCGCCCTATCTGGAAGACCTGGGTAACAAGACACGGCGGCGGATGTGTCCGGCCTACATTGCGGGCCTTATTAGACCAGATGATCGCAAGAGCATCCAGCCCATGGCAGCCCGTTCGGATGCAATACCCTATGATCGGCTGCATCATTTCATCGGGGCAGGCCTGTGGGACAGCGCTCCGCTGGAAGCGACCTTGTGGAAGCAGGCGGACGAACTGCTTGGTAGTGACAGAGCCTGGCTGATCATCGACGACACCGCCCTGCCCAAAAAGGGCAGGGCCTCGGTTGGCGTTGCGCCCCAGTATGCCACCGCGCTGGGCAAGAATGCGAACTGCCAGACGCTTGTGTCGGTGACGCTGGCCTCGGGAGAAGTCCGCTTATGCTGAGCTTGCGGCTGTTTCTGCCCGAAAGCTGGACGAACGATACTGCGCGCATGGACAAGGCTGGCGTGCCTGCCGCATTCCAAGAATACCACACGAAGCCCGAGATCGCGATTGAAGAGATCGATCGTGTTATCGCTGCCGGAGTGCGCTTCGGCTGCGTGCTGGCCGATGCCGATTACGGGCTGTCCGCTCCATTCCGGCAAGCGCTGAGCGCACGTAGCCTTTGCTGGGCCGTCGGCATTCCCCGGCACCAGAAGGTCTATCCTGCCAACGTCCAACTGATCTTCCCAGTCGCGGGGCGTGGTCGCCCACGGGTTCGTCATGTTCCGGACGTCAGATCCATGGCTGCACATGTCATGCTCGAGGGTGCGCAGTGGCGACAGGTCAGTTGGCGCAAGGGAACGAAGGGACGCCTGACGGCCCGTTTTGCTGCCATGCGCGTGCGCATTGCCGATGGCGCGCCGCAGCGGATCGGCTCCGCCGGAGCTCAGCACATGCCGGGCGAGGAAGCTTGGCTGGTGGGGGAGCATCGCTCGAATGGCGAGCGAAAATACTACCTCTCCAATCTGCCCGCAGACACCCCGATGAAGGCTCTCGCTGGCGCGATCAAAGCGCGCTGGATCTGCGAACAGGCCCATCAGCAACTCAAGGAAGAACTCGGCCTCGATCACTTCGAGGGTCGATCCTGGGCCGGACTTCACCGCCATGCCTTGATGTCGATGATGGCCTATGCATTTTTGCAATCCCGAAGGCTCGCTAAGGCGGGACGGAAAAAAAAGAATCCTCGGCCCGCCTCCTCAACCCAGCCTGCCAGCAGTGCGCCAGGCGATCCTTGCCCGCCTGTCACGCTCACCACCCGATGATTGCCCACACTGCGGATGCAGCGTTAACAGACCTCCCCGCACACTTCTGCCAAAGTAGTGCTTCTGTAATGGGCCTTTGTTCGTCAAGTCCCTCTGAATGATTATCTCGTCGCCAGGATCATGCTTCTGTCCGTGGTCAGCACGAAGGCTGCCACACCATGCCATCAGATCCAAGCCGGCAGATCAATCTAGGAAGCGTGGTTTGCCGAAGCATTCACAGCACTACACACGATCTTGCCAAGCCTGCGTCCCAGCGACGGGACCTCATTGGAAGCGTGCCGGTCCCGGCCCGCCTCGATCAGCAGTTCGTCCTTCAAGCGGCCATTGTGCTTGCCCCCCAGCGGAAGTCAGTGGCGTCCACCCACATGCGATGGAGCACAACCCCCAGTTTGCGTGCGAGCGCGACCTTGGCGCGTTTCATGCCGCGACGCTTTGCCACCTCGAGCGCCCAGCGCTTCAGGCTGGAAAAGCGCGTCGCTCGCGTCAGCATGATGTGCGCCGCCTCGAAGAGCGCGGTTCGCACCATCGCGTCGCCGACCTTGCTGACACCTCCGTCCCGGTCGGTCTCGCCAGACTGATACTTCTTCGGCGTGAGGCCAAAGTAGGCGCCGACCGTAATCGATTTTCCAAAGCGGGCCGGATCGTCGATCGCGGATCGATATGTCAGGGCGACCAATGCACCGACGCCGGGCATGCTCATCAACCGGTGGCAAATCTTGTCTGCGCGTGCGATCTTCAGCATCTCCCGGTGCAGCCTGGTGAACTCCCGCCACAACGCTTCCCGTGC
>NZ_FWXL01000044.1 GCF_900176395.1 Novosphingobium sp. B1
CCACGTCTGTTGCCTCATGCTGGCCGGGGTGCGCGCCTCCCTTGGCCTGTTCGAGCACAGCAGGCACAGTGCCGTAGACCCAGGTGTCGCTCATGGCGAATCCATGCGCCGCCTGTCCGCCACAACTCCGGCTTGACCAAGTCGAGCACACAGTGAAATCATTACCCAACGATCAGGTGTTCACCTGCGCGCGATCAAATCGGAACGCTGGGCGGCATCAGATCGGAGTATATGCGCGCCATCGTCGGAATCCGCAAGCCGGAGGCGGTCGATCCCAACGTTCTCGCCCTGCTAGCGCGGAAGCCTGCGCGGGTTGCGACCGTCGCTTTGGCAAACAAGACGGCCAGAATCGTTTGGGCCATCATGGCGCGCGGCGAGGTCTACCGCGAACGTCACGTGCCTGCGTTGGCGGAGTAGAGGCAGCGGAATAGCGGCGAAAGCCAGCTTCAGGAGTTGTGAGAGCAAAGCGAGCTGATGGCGAACCGGTCAGACCGGGAACCGGGACAACCCAGCGAATGTCCAAGGCGTCACAGCCTGATTAGTAGTGCGGGACCCAGTTCGCGGACACCATCAGGGCCAGCGGTCTTCTTCAGGACTGCATCAACAGGCCGGACAGAAGTCTGCACCCGCCTGGCAGCGGGCTAGACTGCAGTTCCAACCAATCGGCCAATCCCCGCAGTAAGCAGCATCGCCAGAGCGCCCCAGAAAACCACCCGCAAAACCGGTTTGGCAATTGGCGCGCCGCCGGTTTTGGCTCCCAAAGCGCCGAGCAGTGCGAGGAACAGTATCGATCCTACTGCAGTACCTGCGACTATAAGCGCTATCGGCAACAGTGCTGCCAGAAGTACCGGCAAGATGGCCCCGGCGGTAAATGTACCTGCTGAAGCAAAAGCAGCAAGCACCGGCCTTGCAGTGGTTGTTGCAGTGATATGAAGCTCATCCCGCGTGGGCGAGGCCAGCGCATCGTGCGCCATCATCTGCGCGGCCACGATTTTTGCTGTTTCGGGTTCGACACCGCGTGCAATGTAGATTTCTGCCAGCTCCTGCTGCTCGGAGTCGGGATCGTCCGTGAGCTCGGCTCGCTCTCGGGCAATGTCTGCAGCTTCGGTATCTGCCTGCGAACTTACCGAGACGTACTCGCCCGCCGCCATCGACATTGCTCCAGCAACGAGCCCTGCTATGGTTGCAACGATGATGGCCTGGCGATCAGCACCGGATGCTGCGACACCGAGGATAAGGCTTGCTGTGGAGACGATGCCATCGTTGGCGCCCAGAACTGCAGCCCGAAGCCAGCCAATGCGTTGAACAAGATGAGACTCTCGGTGTCTCCTCACGGTGCATTCTCCTGCGGGTGGACCAACGACGGATTGATCAAGTCATCGAGGAAGAGGGCAAACAGACCCGGGTGGCTTTATACACCAGCCTTAGCATAGTGCGGGTCAGCGGCGCGCAAGCCGCCACGTGAACTGCAAAGTCTCCAACGGGAATTTTGACCACCTGCGCGCGGAAGCACTCAAGGTCTCCGACTGTGAAGCCGTGTCTTCAGCTGCAATACTGCAACGAACGCAGTCAAACTGGCTCACGCTCCGTCTGCACTCGTTCATCACGGGCGCTGCGGTTGGCCAAGGCTTGCCAAGCGGCCTCGGCGTGCAGGAATTTGTTCCGCTGATTTGTAAGGCCGCTCGTTCTCGCCTCATCAGCGCATTGTGCCACACGTTCGAGATAGAATTCTGTCAAAGCGCGCATCGGTATTCTCCAATAGGACCGAGTGAGATCACGAACCTGAGCCACCGAGCATGGTTTGTACCCAACGCGGTACATCGGGCGTGTCCAAGGTCATTCTCATCTTCGCGATCCGAGAGCGATAATAGCCGACGAGATCAAAAGGGTTTGCAGAGACAGAGGTCTGCGCCTCGATCAGGGCAACCTGATGATGATAAAGCAGCTGATTGAGATCCATGGCGGTGCTCCGTTGTGCGGGAGCTCGGAGGTCTCTCAGCCGGGCCCTGCATCGCCCAGCACCGGTACATACGACATGGTGATCAAAATGATCATTTACAAGGATAAAACGACTCAACACAAATAATTAAAAAACCCCCATGATTGCCAATTCCCACGGCGTTTTAGCGTGTGAATGCAACAAACATAAAAAGAACGGATCTATGCTGCGTTTTCTCCATTGAGGCTATTGAACCCGGGGCAAAATTCTGTCGCAGGATCATATGCTGAACGGATCGGCCATCGCACCTCCCAAGCCAAGCAAAACATTAGTTTTGCAAGCCCAACTCGTGTTATGTCCTGTCTTGACCGACGCTTTGTGGCCACTTGGCCTGCATTTGCGCTGCAATCTATCAGCCAAGCTTATGCGCAGCCTCTGCGGCTTTGCAAGGATTCCGGTTTATGGCACCTGCCCAATCACTTTCGATGCATGCCCCTGACGGGTTAGGCTTGGCCATCGTTCTTGCCTCAAGCACACCGTTGGTGCTCATGGATCCTTCTTTGACGGTAAGAGCGGCGAGCGGATCTTTCTGCACCCTCTTTGGTCTCGATCCCAAGAAGGTTTCCGGGCGCAAGCTACTGGATCTGGGGGCGGGTGAGTGGAACCTTCCACGCTTACGCTCCTTGCTGACCACCACAATGGCGGGAAGCGTTGCTATCGAAGCGTACGAACTTGATCTTCAACGCCCAGGACGCTTGCATCATCTCGTGCTCAACGCACAGCGTCTTGCCTATGGGGAGGCAGATGACGTCGGCCTCCTGCTGGCGATTGTTGACGTTTCAGCATCACGACTGCTGACCGATCAGAAAGACGATCTCATCAAGCAGAAACAGGTGCTTCTTCAGGAACTTCAGCATAGGGTTGCCAACAGCCTTCAGATCATAGCGAGCGTACTGATGCTGGGTGCGCGCCGGGTGCAGTCCGAGGAGGCACGCAGTCATCTTCAGGACGCCCATGAACGGGTCATGGCCGTTGCGCGTTTGCAAAGGCAGCTGACCACATCAACGGCGGAAGGAGTGGCCCTGGCAGAATATTTGACGACCCTTTGCGCAAGCATAGGCGCCTCCATGATCCTCGAGCCTGAGCATCTTAAATTAGCGATTGCGGTCGACGATGCATATTTTGGGGCTGAAGCATCTGTCAGCATCGGCCTGATCGTGACCGAACTTGTGATCAATGCACTCAAGCATGCCTTTCCCAGCCATCAAGCTGGCGGCGAAATCCACGTCAACTTCCGCTCCTTGGCCAAAGGCTGGTTGCTCCAAGTGACGGACAATGGGGTTGGCAAGTCACAGGAAGCCGTGCCGGGACTCGGTACCAGCATAGTTGAAGCCTTGGCAAAGCAGTTGCAAGCTGCAGTCACAGTGAATGCTGCACACCCGGGCACCAGCGTGACAGTCAAGCATCTCGTTGAAGAGCCCGCCGAAACCTCTTGAGCACAGGGATCTTTGCGTTGCCGCAGCCTTGCTCGGGTGCTTGTTTGCTGCGTATTCCACCCCATATTCCAGTGACCAGATCCGCATCCATGGGCATGACCTGGCAGAGAGATAGCGTCTCCCGCTCATGTGGAGTCGATCATGTCTAGAACCCCCGGAAAAACTCCCCCGTCGTTCTCGGCGTTTACATCTGCGGCCGATGAGGCTCACGAATGGCCCGTAAGCTGCGATCGGGATCAGGATAGAACCTGGAGAAAAGATGCCGTGGATGTGGATCCCACCCACGATCTAGCCTTGGTCAAGCGCAAAGTTGAAGCGCAGGAACAGATTTTGCGGGCCTTGATCGGCTTTCTTGCTGATGCTGATCCTGAGGTAATCCTGCAGCTCAAGGCGAGAATCGTACAGAACCGCGCTGATCGAGCGAACGAGGCTCCGCTAAACAGCGAAAGCCACGAAGATGAAGTCATAAAGCTAGTCGAACGCGAGTTCAAACGGCGACATTCGCTGTGACGCGATCGTTTTCGAACACAAGAGGTGTGACATGACGCCGACCGAAGTCCGGGCTCGCGACCAACGCCGCGCCGACGCAACCGTTGAGGAACGGATGGTTCTCGCCCTTGAGGACATTGCTCAACAGCTTGCGCTGATCGGTGAGAGCCTTTGCAGCAAACCCGATGATCAGCGTGAAGCGGATTTTGCCAAGAGCGAAATTGGATCGTGGGAGAACGAAGGCGGAGAGTTGCCCCCTGATACCGATCATAGCGAAGGTATCAAAAGAACATTCACCGAGATCTTCACGGTGGGCCCCTACAGATACGCTGCTCTGGCCGATGCAATAGCGCAACGCAAAAGACTAGCTCCAGGCTGATCTACATCAGACCCGCGCAAACACATCAAAAACCCTCTGCAACAGCTGTAAATTGGGAGGATAAGCTCTGCGTGTTGAGTAGCGCTGAGAATTGACCCGGGGTTATCACTGAGATTTGACCCGGGTGGGTGTTGGATAAGTGCTGCCCACGAGGGGCACGGTCAAGAGTTGGGTTTATCCCTTTCTGGATTTGGGTGCGGCGGAGCTGGCCCTGAAGCGGAAGCTATCATTGCCTGTATCGAGGATGTGGCAATGATGGGTGAGGCGATCGAGCAAGGCAGTGGTCATCTTGGCATCGCCGAAGACGCCAGATCATTCGCTGAAGCTGAGGTTCGTAGTGGAGTGCACCCCAGAAGCTGGACCACGGGAGCCTGAAAAACTGATACGCTGAACGGGCCTTGTTTGGAGAAGGCTCATGTCATCACGAGGACCCTACCGGCGGCATTCGACGCCGTTCAAGCTTCAGCTCTGCCAGGATATCCGGGCGGGAGTGATCGGCCGAAGGGATGCTCAGCGGAAATACACTATCTCCGCCAATCTCATCCAGCTGTGGCTGACGCAATTCGATCGGGGCGAACTCACCAACGAGGAAGCCGAGGCGAGCGTGATCGCCGAATATGAATCCAAGATCGCCGCGCTCGAGCGAAAGGTCAGGCAACTGACGATGGAACTCGACCTTGTCAAAAAAAACGCCTCGCCCGCCGACCGCAACCGACAGCGGGAGATCCTTCATCGTCACCGGCCCCGGGGCTGCTCTGTTAGACGGGGGTGCAAAGCTATGAACCTGCCGCGCAGCACCTTTTACTTTCACTCGGTATCGTCGGAGGTTGGGCCGACCGATGCTGAAGTCATCGCCTTGATCGAAGACATTCAGGATGAATTTCCTCGCTACGGTTACCGTCGTGTCTCGCACGAGCTACGACGTCGCGGGCTTCTCGTGAACCACAAGAAAGTGTCGCGGATCATGCGCTTAGGCGGATTGGGGAAGGCCGCGGCGACGCGTCGTGCGCACGACCGACAGCCGGCATGATCAGCCGATCTATCCGAACCTCTACCAGAACCGCATCCCCGATCGGCCCGACCAGGTCTGGGTCGCCGATTTTACTTATTTCCGTGTCGCCCAAGGCTTCTGCTATCTTGCGATCATTCTGGACGCCTGCAGTCGCAAGGTCGTCGGATATGCGCTGTCGCAGCGCCTCGATACGTCGCTCGCGCTGGCCGCTCTGCATTCCGCGGTAACCAGCAGAAAACCACCGCCGGGATGCATTCATCATACGGATAGGGGCTGCCAATACGCATCCCAGCTCTATCGCAATGCTTTGGACGCTGCTGGTTTGCGCGGATCCATGAGCAGCGTCGGCAATCCTTACCACAACGCCCGTGCCGAAAGCTTTATGAAGACGCTGAAAGTTGAGGAGGTTTACATCGCCGGCTACGAGACCTTGGCAGATGTCGCCCAGCGGTTGCCGGTCTTTATCGAACGCGTCTACAACACCAGGCGAATGCACTCGGCGCTCGGATACTGTGCGCCCGAGGAATTTGAAACGCTAATCGCCCAGCAGGCGGCTTAGTTCGACGGAACTCCGTGGTCCAGCTTCTGGGATGCACTCCACTCCAGGGTCAATTCTCAGCGCTACTCAACACTAAGGCGGGCTAAACCAAAGTTGGAAATCAATCTCGCTAGATCAACCCGCGAACGTCCGGGTTCAAGACGCCATTTGCCAATCCGCTGGCCGGCGCCGCTGCGGTCGCTACGGGTGAAACGCGACCAACTCAAGTGGTTCGAATGTGCTGCTGAGAACGTCGGTCTACGTCAAAACCGGCCATGAGCAAGGTATACGGGCAAGGGTGCCGAGAGGCGGTAGCTTATAAGGGCAGAGCCACCTTTAAACGGCACCCGCAATTCAGACTGTGAGGCTTGTCGATTTTGTACCTTAAATTTGACTACCTTGAACGGGCCAGTCCGGCACGCTCGACCGGTGTTCCAACGGGCTGGTCGCGCTCGACCCGCTCGGAATAGCGATCAACGAGCTGATCGACATGGGGGCGCAGGAGTACGGTGAAGCGGACCAGCTCCTCGATCACATCGACGATGCGGTCGTAATAGGCCGAAGGTTTCATGCGCCCCGCCTCGTCGAACTCCTCATAGGCCTTGGCCACCGAGGACTGGTTGGGAATGGTGAACATCCGCATCCAGCGCCCCAGCACCCGCAGCGTGTTGATCGAATTGAAGGACTGCGATCCGGCGCTGACCTGCATCACCGCAAGTGTGCGGCCCTGCGTCGGGCGCAAGCCTTTCATGTCGAGAGGCAGGTGATCGATCTGCGTCTTCATGATGCCGGTGATCTGGCCGTGCCGCTCCGGGCTACACCAAACCTGGCCCTCTGACCAGAGCGAGAGTTCCCGCAGTTCGGACACCGCCGGGTGATCGTCGCCAGCTACCTGATCGGGCAGCGGCAGATCGGAAGGATCGAAGATCCGTGTCTCGCAGCCGAAATAGCGCAGCAGGCGAGCCGATTCTTCGACCACAAGCCGTGAATAGGAGCGCTCGCGCAACGAACCGTAGAGCAGCAGGATACGCAGCGGCGGGTCTATGGGCCCAAGCCCCAGCGCCGGGCGCGGGTGGGCATATTCAGGCCTGAGGGCTGGCAGGTGGTCGGGATCGGGCAGGTCGTGCAGGCGCGTGCGGGTCAACAGGAGGAGCGCGCCGGGATGCGGTACGCCCTTGGGCTTGCTGCCTGCGCTGAAGGAGCGGATCTTGTCCTCGCCCAGTTTCTGAAAGATCGCTTCGCCCAGAATGGAACGGGCCGAATTGCCGGTACACAGCACCAGCACGTTGAGAACACGGTCGGTCATGCGACATCCTTTTCCGCGTCGGAACCGGCTGCTCCGGTCTGGGCCGGGCAGCAGGAAACGTTGTCAATGCAGGCGATCCCACCGCAGCAATTTTCGGTAAGGTAGCCCATCAGGCTATTCATCGCGGTGTAGTCCGCCGAGTAGAAAATGAGGCGGCTCTGGCGGCGCTGGGTGACCAGCCCTGCGTTGGCGAGCGCTGCCAAATGGAAGCTCATCGAGGAGGACACGACGCCCAGCTTCTCGCCGATCACACCAGCGGGAAGACCCTCCTCACCGACCTGCACCAGCAGGCGGAAAGCTGCGAGGCGATGCTCTTGCGCCAGAGCGCCGAGCGCTTTGATGACAGCGGCTGCGTCCATCCCAATCTCCATAATTCGATAAACGTGGAAATATGGAGATGTTATGGATACGTCAATGCTTCTGAGCTCGACCTGTCATCAGTCTGGCGATCGAACGGCGTCGATGTGGGCGACTTCGGAAAAAATGAACGGAAGGCAGCTAGCGCCCGCACACGCTCGGAAGGAGACGTTCCGGACACTACGTCACTTCAGGCATTGCTAGGGCCAAAACCCAATCAACCTATTGAAAATGCGCGTTTGGGTTGATTCAAGGGAGTCTCCAAGTTGGATGGAGGCTCCGCTCGATGTCGCGCTCGTTGTTCTGGTTATCGGATGCTGCTTGGCAGGCGATCGAACCTCACTTGCCAAAGAACCAGCCTGGAGCCCGGCGCGTCGTTGATCGCCGGGTAATTTCGGGCATTGTGCATGTCCTGAAGTCCGGCTGCCGATGGTGCGACTGTCCTGCGGACTACGGGCCTTCCACAACGATCTACAACCGTTTCAATTGCTGGTCACGGCGGGGCTTCTGGACGAAATTGCTCGATGCCTTGGCCGAGGCGGGCGCAGTCACGAAGAGCACCGCGATCGATAGCACCTATATCAAGGCCCAGCGCTCGGCGTTTGGCGGAAAAGGGGGCGCCAGACGCAGGCCATCGGCCGTTCTCGTGGTGGCTGGACAACCAAGGTCCACGCCCTGACCGACGTGCTCGGCCGACCCTATGCACTTATGCTGACCGCCGGCAATGTCAGCGATGTGAAGGCTGCCCCGGCGCTGCTCGAACGCGCGGGCCGTATGCGCTACCTGCTCGGCGACAAAGGCTACGATGCCAACAGTTTGCGCAAAACGCTGCGTGAGAACGGCACCAGTCCCGTCATCCCCGGCAGGCGCAGTCGCAAGCGCGTCATCCGCTACGATCAGCAGCGGTATCGAGGACGGCATCTCATCGAGAACGCCTTCTGTCGCATGAAGGACTTCCGCCGGATCGCCACTCGCTACGACAAGCTCGCCGCCAACTTCCTGTCCGCCGTGGCGCTGGCCACCGCCGTCGCGTTTTGGCTATGATGGAATTAGAGGAAAGCGCAGATCATGAACGACGACCAAAACACATCTGGCCCATATCTGCCACCCGGCACGGCGGTCTGTTACGACGGCCTTGAACAGGGTGGCCCTGAGTATGGGATCGTCGTCCATTGCTGGCTCGACGAAGAGATCGGCGCTCACGACTGCTATGTAGCCTTCTTCGGCGACAAGCAGCCGATGGGGAAGCCAATCGAGAAGCCGTATATCTTGCGTTATGCGTCTACGTCGCTGACGGTCATCGACAAAGCTGCTGATTGAGTCATCGTGTAATTGCGGCTGCTTCCCTCGGGCCTTGGTTGAGGCGCACACTTCTGGTTGTCGAATCCTGAAGGAAGGAAGCAGCCATGAAG
>NZ_FWXL01000019.1 GCF_900176395.1 Novosphingobium sp. B1
CCCAGACTGGTCAGCCAGGGGCGGGTTCAAACATGGGTCAATTCTCAGTGGAAATTTATGCCCCTACCGGGTCAATTCTCAGCGGAAATCTACACCGACGTCCTCGCCCTAGAGTCTGTCACATTGTGATTGAATCGACTTCGGGATTCACAACGGCGTAGATGTGTGATTCAAGCTGCTGGCTGGAGTTGGAGGCCAGCAGCTATGGCCAAGCCCTATTCTTCTGATCTGCGCGAGCGTGTTGCGGGTGCTGTTTTGGCGGGTCGATCTTGCCGTGAAGTGGGCGCAGCGACTGCGCGTGTTGGGCAATGTCGCAGCGAAGCCGATGGGTGGTCAGCGTCCCTGCATTCTTGCCAGTGAGGAGGCATGGCTGCTGGCCCGGCTGGAGGCCTGCCCGCATCTGACGGTCCGCTCGCTGGCGGATGAGTTGCGCGTTCGGGGCTTCGATGTGAGCCACAACGCGGTGTGGCATCAACTGCGCCGCGCCGGGTGAGAATACCGGCAATAAAAGGGGCCACTCGCCGGCCGGCACCCCCGGATTAAAAAGATCCCATGGGCGCGGGGGGCGCTGGTTGTGGCAGAATGATTTTCCCGCTTTGTTGCGAAGGAGGTTGCCCGTGTCCATTTTGTCCCAAGCCGCCGTTAGCACTCAGCTGAACGCGATCTTCGTGTCGCTCGAGCTGAGCCGTTCCACTTGGCTGGTGACGTCGCTGTCACCGGGTCGCGGCGAGCGCATTTCGCGACACCAGGTGATGGGCGGTGATGTGCCGGCACTGCTAGAGCGGTTCGCCCAATTGCAGGCGAAGGCGCGGGAGGGGACGGGCGAACAATACCCGCTGGTTGTCATTCAGGAGGCCGGCCTGGATGGCTTCTGGATTCACCGCTGCCTAGTGCGCGAGGACATCGAGAGCCACGTCGTCGACGCCGCCTCGATCGCGGCCTCGCGGCGCAGCCGGCGTGCGAAGACGGACAAGCTGGACGGCGAGGCGTTGGTCCGCACGTTGCTCGCCTACAAGCGCGGAGAGCCTCGGGTCTGCGCGATGGTGACGGTGCCGAGCGTGGAGGACGAGGATCGCCGGCGCATATGCCGCGAGCGACGTTCGCTTGTGGCCGAGCGCATCCGGCACATCAACCGGGTCAAGGGCTTGCTGTTCGCGCAAGGAGTCGGCGACTATGAGCCGCTTCGCGCGAACCGGCGGACGCGACTGGAGGAGTTGATGACCGGTGACGGACGGCCGCTGCCCCGCCACGTGAAGCTCGAGATAGAGCGCGAACTGGATCGGCTAGAACTGGTCATGCGCCAGATCAAGGAGGTCGAGCGCGAGCGCGATGCGATGCTGGAGACGGCGACGGACGAGGTGGCCGATCCGGCCGGCGCCCGGTTGCTCCAGCTACGCGGCATTGGTCCCGAGTTCGCTGGCGTGCGGCACGCCGAGGCATTTTTCCGCAACTTCAGCAACCGGCGACAGGTCGCCTGTTACGCGGGTCTTGCGCCATCGCCGTGGCAGAGCGGTAACATGGACCGCGAGCAGGGCGTGTCCAAGGCCGGCAACAAACGACTCCGCACAACCATGATCCAGGTCGCCTGGCTTTGGCTGCGACACCAGCTGGAGTCCGAGCTGACACGCTGGTACGCGGAACGGGTGCAAGCGAACGGTGGTCGTGTACGGCGCGTGATGATCGTCGCACTCGCCCGTAAGCTCTTGATCGCGCTGTGGCAGTTCAGCTCGGCCGGTGTCGTGCCGAAGGGCGCTCTGCTGAAAGCGGTCTGAGCGACACCTATTCTTACGAGTTCCCGCAGGGCATCGTCCCTGCCGGATCCAGGTGGACGGACCGTCTGGCCCTCTTGGCTTACTCGCCGACAAAAAGGTTGGTCCCGTCTCCTGAGCCTGACCCGACGCAAGCGGGATTGTGGTGTCGGCCGCGACATGGCGGCGACCGGATGTGAGGTTAGAGCGGACCGGTTCCCGGGGCGCTTATTGCAACAGGCTCAGACCATGGATCACGGGATACAAGGATCGGCAAGTTGCCCAACGGTGCCGGATTTCTGGGCCATAGTTGCGAGGCCAGATGCATGAGACCATATAGCAAAGCGCCTGCGCGGCGTCCCCGCACAAGCGCTTGACTAAATAATCCCCATGTGAGGGGCCAGTCCTGTTAGACCTCCGTTTTTGCGCGGGGGTAGAGGATGAAGAGAGTGGAGCTTTATCAGAAGGTCCGCCGCGCTGTGATGATCGACGGCATGAGCCGCCGCGGCGCTGCGACGTATTTTGGCATCAACCGCAAGACGGTCGACAAGATGCTAGTTTTCCCCGAGCCGCCGCAGCATGGCCGTTGCGGTCGGTCATTCAGCGGGAAGCTGACGGGGCTCACCGAGATCATCGACAAGATCCTGGCGGATGACCGCACGGTGCATGCCAAGCAGCGCCATACGGCGGTGCGGATATTTGAACGGCTGCGCGATGAGCACGGCTTCACCGGCGGCATCACGATTGTCCGCGACTATGTAGCGAACACGAAGCTGCACAGCCGCGAGGTATTCATCCCGCCGAGCCACAAGCCTGGGCACGCGCAGGTGGATTTTGGTGAGGCGGATGGGGTCATCGGCGGCAAGCTGACGCGGTTCCACTATTTCTGCATGGATCTGCCACACAGCGATGCGCCATTTGTCAAAGCCTACCCCGCCGAAGTGGCCGAGGCCTTTTGCGAGGGCCATGTGGCAGCGTTCGCCTTCTTCGGCGGCATTCCGCTCTCGATCCTGTACGACAACACCAGGCTGGCGGTGGCGCCGATCCTGGGTGACGGCAAGCGCGAACGCAGCCGGATGTTCTCGACCCTGCAAAGTCACTACCTGTTCGAGGACAAGATCGGCCGGCCCGGCAAGGGCAACGACAAAGGCAAGGTTGAGGGGCTGGTGGGCTATTCTCGGTACCACTTCATGGTGCCGATGCCGGTGGCCGACAGCTTTGATGCTATGAACGCGCGATTTCTCGAGCAATGCGTGGAGCGTCGGCAAGCAGTATTGCGCGGGCACGCCCAGAGCATTGGTGAAAGGCTGGCTGCCGACCTTTGTACGCGAATATGAGAAGGTCGCGCTTGAGGCCGTGCAGGATCGCGCCGATTATCCACGCTACCTGCTGCGGTTATGCGAACTCGAGCGGATCGACCGCGAGCGCCGGATGGTCGAGCGCCGTATTCGCATGGCCAGGTTCCCGCACACCAAGAGCTTCGACACCTTCGACTTCGCCGCCCAGCCTTCGCTCAACAAGGCGCTGGTGCTGGAACTGGCGCGCGGGGAATGGATCGAGCAGCGCCGCAATGTCATCGCGCTGGGCCCAAGTGGTACCGGCAAGACGCATGCCGCGCTCGCGCTCGGTCTTGCCGCCTGCCAGAAGGGGCAAAGCGTGGCTTTCACCACGGCCGCGGCACTGGTGCATGACCTCATGGAGGCCCGGGACGAGCGCCGGTTACGCACGCTCCAGAAACATCTGGCTTCGGTCAAGCTGCTGATTCTTGATGAGCTCGGCTATGTGCCGTTCACCGCCGTTGGCGGCGAACTGTTGTTCGAGGTTCTCAGCCAACGCTACGAGCGCGGCAGCACGCTGATCACCAGCAATCTGCCCTTCGAGAATGGACATCGGTGTTCGGCTCCGAACGGCTCACAGGCGCGCTCCTCGACCGGCTGACCCACCACGTCCACATCCTCGAGATGAATGGCGACAGCTTCCGTCTCGCCAGTAGCCGCAAGCGCGAAAAGAACAAGGAGGGCAGCAAGATGCCATGATTAGAACGGCTATCGGCAGCGGGAAATCGGCTTCCGCTCCGCTACAGCTGCTTCCCCGGTGCCGATAATGCCCAGCCTCAACCCGAGGCTCTTTGTTTGAACCAACTGGCCCGTTTTTAAACCGGTGGTTGGCCCCATTTTATGTCGGCGTTGACACCGGGTTCAGCTTCAACAAAAACGCTGTTCGCCGCCGAGCAGGATCGTCCCAAGATCGCCCGTCGGCGCGAGCAATGGAAGAAGTATCAGGGGCGGCTTGACCCCACCAGGCTGGTCTTCATCGACGAAACCTGGGCCAAAACCAATATGACCCCGATCCGGGGCTGGTCGCGGCGAGGCAACAAGCTGCTGGCCAAGGCTCCCTTCGGCAAATGGAAGACCCTGACCTTGCTCGCTGCGCTGCACCATGACCGGATCGACGCACCCTGTGTGCTCGACGGCCCGATCAACGGCCAGCTCTTCACGGCTTACGTCGAGCAGTTCCTCGTGCCGACCCTCTCGCCGGGCGACATCGTGATCATGGATAACCTCGGCAGCCACAAAGGCCAGACCGTGCGCAAAGCCATCCGTGCGGCGGGGGCCAAGCTCCTGTTCTTGCCGCCCTACAGCCCCGATCTCAATCCGATCGAGCAAGTCTTCGCCAAACTTAAGCTGCTCTTGCGCAAAGCTGCCGAACGCTCCGTCGAAGCCACATGGCAGCGCATCGGAACGCTGCTCGACTGCTTCCCGCCATACGAATGCGCAAACTACCTCAGAAACTCAGGCTATGCTTCAACCTCAACGTGACAGACTCTAATCGCTGACCAGCCAGTCAGCCAACTCGATCGCCTCCTGCCTTGGGATTGGTGCGCCAATCAGCACGAAATTGCAGCCCGATCGAACCGCGCCCCGGCCGTCGGCGTATGCTTACTGTAATTCTACTGAGAAGGAAATTGAAGCGCAATTAGCATCGGTCCTTCATGCTTTAGCTATGACAAACGATAGAGTTGAGCGCGTGATGCAGATCAAGTTCAGAAAAACCGCGCTGCCGCGGTCATGATCGTTACCGCTTTAGGCTGCTTAGCACTTTTGTGCATCATCAGCTGGCCATTTTTCAGCAATTATCGAACGGTGGTCAAAATCCAGAGTGCGGGTGCTGCCGCATTCGCGCTCTATTTTTTGCTACTGGGTTCGCACACAGCTGCGATGGCGTGTTTCATTTCATGCTCTCAACTGGTCATCTCTGCATCGGTGCGAGATCGCTACGTGGTAACAAGACTTTATGGGGCGAGTCTGATTTTGTTGGTCTTTCTTTCGGTTGTGACGTGGCATGGCATCCCGTCCGCTCTGGCGCTTACCGGCAGCTCGTTGGGCAGCCTTGCGCGATTGCAAACCTCGACTTCGCGAATGAAGGGTCTGTTTCTCGTTGGCGCACCGTTCTGGCTCGCCCATAATCTAATGGTCGGAGCTCTCTTTGCATTGGGTACGGATTTGGTTTCATTGGCTTCGAACTTGGCGGGCTTAGCGAAATTTCTTGTGCGGCGGGGCGCTTCAGCGCGTGCGTCAAACCTAATCCCGTCGATAACCAAACCTGTCTCGATCTTAGCTTGATTCGGAAACCCACGGCCTGGTCGACGTGGACTTGCCAGGGTGAATCTGTTGCTACCGACGCGCGCGCTGAAGCGGCTCGCCCATTGTGTCTCATGGATTGTCTGATCGCGGTTCATTGGGCAATCTTGGCGAACGGGTTCAAGGTGCGCTGCGGGCTGGTGGTGTAAAAGCCGACCATTGCTTGGGTTGTCCGTCGCCAAATTATCTGCGCAAAATGATCGCTCAATGCACCTTGACCATACCGACGCCTTTGATGTTGTTGAACGAGTCGGTCTGGTGGCAACTGAAGCACTGGTCCACCCGCGCCCGTTTTTCGCCGCTGATCATCTTGTCCATCATCTCGAAGTGCATCATGTAATGGCTCGGCGGCGCCTTGTGGCATTGCGAGCATTCGGTCGATTTTGGGCTGGGATGCAAGAAGCCGTTGATTTTCCATCGTTCCGTTGTGTGGCAATTTGCGCACTCGGGACCGAAAAATCCCTTATGGATATCCCGAGGCGCGTGGCAGGACTGGCAGTCGAGTTTTGCAGCTTGTCCCGTAGTACGCCTCGCAATCTCCTCGAGGATCTGGTGATCCATCCTAACCGGACGAAGAGTGCGGCCCTGATGCTCGATGTGGCAACCCGCGCACTCCTTCAGGTTGGCGTGGAAGGCGGTCGCTGGTTTCATCAGGAGTTCAGGAGCAGAAGCGTGGCATGCGATACAGGTTGCGGCCTTGATGCCTTGATTGGGAGTATGGCAGCTCTCGCATTTGCCTTCAAGAAACGCGTGTGCGCTTGACAGGGGGCCGGGACGGACTGCCGATGACCATTGAGGCAGCGCCGTGCTCCCCGATCGGTAGACGGTGAAAGGGATGGCGGCGGCGGCGAGCAGCGCGATCGTCGCAAGCACCAGGTAAAGGATTGTGGTTCGCTTCACGGCAGCCACCGAAGGCCGTAATAGTAGCCGCCCCAAATGTGCAATGCCATCAGGCCATACATCACAATCGCAACCGCGACATGGAACACAGTCCACCGCGCGAGGGTGCGCTTGATCGCATCCCGTGCCATTATTGTAAATTCGAGATCTGAAATGGCCCCGAGCAGATGATCGAGCCTCAGTCCTGACGGATCGACGACGCTATCGCGGGTCCAGACTACGGAAACTGTGGCCAACCCATCGTAGCGGTCGCGAAGCAGCTTGAGCTCTATTTGCTGAAGCCGGAGATCCTGGCTGACCTGCGCAAGATAATATCGCCCGATGAATCCGCTCGCGACGACCGCGAGCATCGATATCACAAGGCTCACACCGAGCGGACTCTGAAACTTGTGGCCGGAGTGAATGATGCCGAGCAATGCCCCGATTGCGCCGGCGTAGACGTGAAACCCCATTAGCGCCCCAAGCGAGATGGAGCCTTTGGTCCGCTCCTTGATCCAGGCCTGCCGCTTCACCGCCGTGTAGGACAGCAGGAGCAGGAACAGAAGCGCGGCGGCGATCCCGAACATGCTCCCGGCAAGGCTGCCCGGGAAGCGGGGCGCGGAATGGATAAGAAATCCGGGGACGATCAGCGTTAGCACACTGACCAGGCCTCCGACCGTGATTTTTTCGGTTTCGGTCATCAGGCCTCCACCACCAGGTCACCCGTCGATTTTGCCTGACAGGCGAGGATGATTCCCGCTGCCTTCTCATCCGCGGCGAGCGCGTCCTCGACCTCCATGGTTGCCTGACCCTGGCGGAGTGGCACTTTGCACCGACCGCAGGTGCCAGCTCGGCAATCATAATCAATCGCTACGCCAATCGCCTCGGCGGCTTCGAGCACCGACTGGTCCGGCGCGAGCGGGCCTGCCTTGCCGGATTTCGAGAATGTGATCGTAGCGTGTGCAGACGGAATCGGTACGGCCTGGTCAGCAGTGAATGCCGGTGTGACAGCAGGTTCCGTCGGTTCGGTTTCCAAGACTGGGCCACCCTTCGGCGGAGCGAACTCCTCGGTTTTGACCTGGTCTGACGGAACCTTGAGCTGCGCGAGCGCTTCTTTCACTGCGGCCATCATGGGGGGGGGGGCCGCACAAGTGGACTCGTCGTTTCGAAATGTCGGGTACCGAGGCCGCTATGAAATCCGCCGTTATGTAGCCAACATGGCCTTGCCAATCGGTGCCTTCAGCTTTGGCGACGGCATACGCGACGTGAAGCTTGGGATGGCGCCGTGCCAGATGATCGCACTCATCGCGGAATATGAGGTCTTCAGGTGTATTCACGCCGTAAAGTAGAAAAATGTCGTGCTCGTAGGACCGGTCTGTGAGACTTCGCAAAACGCTCATCATTGGCGTGATGCCAACGCCGCCGGCGATCAGAACGATGCCGTCGGCTTCCTTCCCCGTGAAGAAGAACCTGCCGGCGGGGGCAGATATTTCAAGGAGATCGCCGGTATCGGCATGATCGTGAAGATGACGCGACTCCAGGCCATATTGTTCACGCTTGATCGTAAGTTCGATATAGTCGCGCTGCGTGGGAGACGATGAGATTGTGTAGGATCGACGGACTTTCTGTCCGTCGATTTCCGAGGTGATAGTGGCATATTGACCAGGCAGGAAGGTGAAGGGAATGGAACCGCCATCCGGCTCCATTAAGCGAAACGACTTCACGTTTGGCGTCTCGTCGAAGATCGCCTTGATCCGCAGCACCCCCTTCCAAGGGCGTCGAACGGGCGGCGGTGCATTAGTCGCGGCAGACACCTGTGGGACGCCCGCGAGAACAGCGGGCTGTGCCATTGCCGTGGGTGCAGCCAGAGCGCCTATTGAAGTTTGTGCGGAGGGCGATCCTGGCATCAGTCGCTCGACAAGGCTCGCGATGCGACGAAGCCGAGCCTGCCGCAAGAGCAGGGCGGTAAGTAGCGCGGCCGCGAGCAGTACCATTCCAATGATGTGCCACCAGGAAAGGCCGCTATCCGTCGCCATCTTTTCAGCTCCGCCTATTCCATTTTGATTTTTGAACCATGTGAGAGCGATTTCGCGGGGGGCCTTGCCTTCTTCCAGCCCCTTGAGGGCGCTCACGCCGCTCTCGGCCTGAGCAAGGCCTTCGCGAGCCCCCTTGATAGAGGCGCCTGCTGTTGCAAAGTCATTGGATGCGAGCGCGTGATGGAGTCGGGATTGCTCGGCAGCGAGGGCATTGGTCCCCGAGCCGAGGCGCTTTAACGCCTCGGCTCGAACGGCCCGCCGCGCTTCGTCGGTCAGCGCTGGCCATTGCATCAGCGAGGGGTAGAAGGGTTTGGCACCCATTGGCCCGCAACAGCCGGAGGGCGCGGCTGTGCCACCCATACCTCCCGGCCCGGCAGATCCGGCCGACGGTGACATCATCTGCTTCATCATGGCGGCCATTGGGTCAGTGCCCGAGCCTCCCATGGGTTGTGTTGCAGGCATGTCGGTGCCGCTGGCTGCGGCAGGCATGGCTGGAGCTGCCCCGCCTCCGCCTGGATGATGCGAAGCGTGCTCGTCAGCGGTTTGCGCCACGACCGACGGTGATGTGAGCATCACCGTCAGTGCGATCAGAACCCGGTAGCCAATCCGACTCCAGAGAGTTCGGTGAGTAGTGATTTGATGAAGCGGACGCTTCATGCTGATACTCTTACATATCGTCCTGCATGGGCATTGGCTTGTCGGCGGGCATCGGTGCAGGCTTTGCGGCGGCCGGCTTGGCGTGCCTGCGATGTCTGGGGCTGTGCTTCGACCTTCCCATAGTTTTCATCTTCTTGGCGCAGCATCCTGACTTGTCCTGTGCCATAACGGGTTTAGGCATTTGCATGCCGCCTTGCATGCCGGGCATCGCGTCATGACCTTCCATCATCCCACCGGACGGCATTGCACTGCCGTTGGGAGACATGGGGGGCTGGGTTGAGGCCTGTCCTGTTCCTTGGCTC
This sequence comes from Novosphingobium sp. B1, assembly GCF_900176395.1. Lineage (GTDB taxonomy): Bacteria > Pseudomonadota > Alphaproteobacteria > Sphingomonadales > Sphingomonadaceae > Novosphingobium. Next base: position 9,264 of record NZ_FWXL01000019.1, read on the forward strand.
TGGGCCGCAGCAAGGCTGGGAGACAGAAGAACGCCGCCTATCAATGCCAGCGAATAAAGATAGGAAGTGCGACTTTTCATCATGATCTTTCCTCCGTTGAAAAACGACCGGCGATAATTTGGCGAGCCGCGATGCCCCTGATGGACGACTCCTCAAACTGGCTGATATACGTAGTGTCCGTGAACCCAAAAAAGTGGGGCACGGAGCGGCCGATGGATGCGCGCTGGCGGTAGAGCGACGACTGTGTGATTGGGTGCATGTGACGTGATGTCGTGGACGACCTCCGCACCAGCGTAGCTGTGCAATGATGTGGTCGTTGTAGGTCCACGTCTAGGAGTCGTTCCATGGAGCAGGAGGTTGTCACCGTCGGATTGGATCTGGCGAAGACTGTGTTTCAGGTTCATGTTATCGCCGCTGATGGCGCAGTGCTGATCCGGCGTAAGCTGCGCAGGACCGAGGTTATTCGGTTCTTCGCGAAATTGTCGCCTTGCCTGGTCGGCATGGAAGCCTGCGCGTCGGCGCATCACTGGGCGCGCGAGTTGATAGCGATTGGCCATGAGGTGCGCCTCATGCCGCCGGCCTATGTGAAGCCGTACGTGAAGCGCGGGAAGACCGATGCGGCGGATGCCGAAGCGATCTGCGAAGCGGTCACCCGGCCGACGATGCGCTTCGTCGCTGTGAAGTCGGTGGAGCAGCAAGCGGTGCTGATGCTCCACAAAAGTCGCGACCTGATTGTTCGGCAGCGCACCATGCTGATCAACGCGCTTCGCGGCCATTTGGCTGAGTACGGGATCGTGACGGGCCTGGGCGCCGGCGGCGTAGTGGATGCCCTGAAGGCGCTGTACGAAGAGCAGGACAGGTTTCCCGCACACGCGCGTTCGGCCCTTCATGGCATTGCCGCTCAACTGAGGGCACTAGCGAGCGAGATCGATCGGCTTGAAGCGCAAATCCTCGATTGGCACCGTAACGACGAGACGAGCCGCAGGCTGGCTACGATCCCGGGGATCGGCCCGATTACAGCTTCGGCTATTGCAGCTGCGGTGCCCGATCCATCGCTGTTCCGATCAGGCCGTCAGTTCGCCGCCTGGCTTGGGCTGACACCTCGAGCAAACAGCTCGGGTGGCAAAGAGCGCCTCGGCGGAATAACCAAGCAGGGCGATGGCTATCTTCGCCGGCTTCTGGTCGTCGGTTCGACTGCTGTTATGAGAATGACGCGCAAGAATCCGGCTCGCCAACCCTGGATGGCGGGCCTGCTCGAGCGCAAGCCTACGAAGATCGCGACAGTGGCGCTCGCCAATAAGACAGCACGGATTGCGTGGGCAGTGATGACGCGGAAGGAGGTCTACGCCGCCGCATAAGGAGATCTCCATCACGCGATAATCGCGTGATAGGATGCGTTGGAGCAGCTTAGTAGTGATGACGAACCGGTCAGACCGGGGGTTAGTGAAACCCAGGGGGTCACAGCGCTTCGAGCGCGATGACGTGATTAGGGAGCCAGCCTGCGGACTTCATCAGGGCCAGCAGCCATGCGGTGCTGCGCGAACAGGCCGAACACATGGATGCACCCGACCGAAATCATCAATGCCAAAAAGCTCTTGCGCAGCGGAGGTCGTCCACACATGGACCTACAACGACCACATCATTGCACAGCTACGCTGGTGCGGAGGTCGTCCACGACATCACGTCACATGTGCTAAAACCGAACTGCTATTCAGTCATCGCGGTGGACTCCTGTTGCCCTTTGCCAAGGCCAACGGCCCTTAATCTCAACTTCAAGAGAGAAGCTCAGAAATGTCCTTATAAGCACAATGCCCGCAAGAACGGCCAAACTGTTCAGCGTTGGCTGAATAGCTATGGTATTGATTATGTCCGCTGCAACCAGGAATTCGAGACCCAAGAGGATGGCTTCCCCCAGATTTGAGCGGAAACTTCCAACAGAACCTTCATCGGTCAAGCCCTTTGCCGCTGTCAGTAGGAATCTGAGAAGCGAGTAACCCGCACCGACGACAATGATCGCCGTACCCGTGATTTCTATCGCACGCGTGATCCAGTGGATAGCCTCGATGAGAATGCTGTCCATCAAACTACCCCCCCGTTACCACCGGCATTGCCGGGCCATTTAGGTTATAACTTTCCGTCTAGGAACGAGTTTTTCTTCTCAAATCGAGATATAATGCTCATGCAGGGATCAAGGGCATCGGTGCATTACATGCCGGACCCTTCGTCCGGTAATGGCAACAATCCGTTTGGGGCTATGTTCAATTATATCCATGCGCTTCGTTAACGGCCCTGCAATTGATCCCTTCGGCAATGCCAATGAGTAGAATAACGTGTTCCCTCGCAGGACCCATTTGCCATCACCCTGCGCTGTGAAATCGGGCAGCATAATCTCACTGTAGCTTCCGTCGGACATGAATATCCATGCGTTGCCAACCTTGCACTCAGAGCGTCCATTGAATGCCCAGACACCTTCCATGTCGATTTTGGCATTTTCTGGCGTTTCGTTCCTGATTTTTGCCATCAGGGGACTGATTGAGCTTCCGGCCAGGAGAAAGACCACTAGAGTTTGCCGCATTAGGAGAGGCGTGGGTGTTGACAAATTTGTGTGGCTACGCACATTCCAGATGGCTAGGCGACGCCCGAGAATACTGAAATGCACAAGCTTTTGGGCCCACATGACGCAAGTGCGCCGCCCAAATGCTTCAAAAAGCGGCAGAAGCAGAAACGAGCGAAGTCTGTTCATCATAATAGTGTGCCCATCGTTCACCAAAGGATCAGATCCTGGCTGGTTCTTGCTGAAATTCCACTCGCGCATGATTGAAATTGTTACAATTTCCAATATTATAACGTGACTTGAGTTTGATCCGCCAAGGCCTTTTATCTCCATGGGTCTAACCGCAGATTGCGCGGATGCATTCTCGAACTCTACGGCTTTGTGAAAGCAATGAGTGCGAGAAGAGCAGTGTTGGTCTCGGCAGGATCGCGTACAGCAATTGTGTCGATTCCCGCTTCGCGGACAGGATCATCGTTGCCGCCTGGATAGATTGCATCGCCGAAGAACAGCATGGCTGAAAAGGGAATGCCTGTATGTTCGGCAAGCTTGCGCATGCCGTAGGCCTTGTCGATGCCCTGGCGCGTGATGTCGATTGAGGTCGACCCGCCGATGTTCACGGACAGATCCGGCAGCATGCGGCGAAGTGACAACTGGAGCAGCTTGCGTTTGGCGAAGTCTGGATCCCAAGCCGTCTTGGCCGCAAGCGGCGCGAGCTGACCGAGCCCGGAAAAGGTGATCTGGCTGCCGCGGTCTTCCACCCGATCGCCCCAAATCTGCTTCTCGTGGAGTTGGTTTCCGTCAATAGCGGCATCAATCGCTTCGCCGATACGGCGGCGCTCATGGGGCGTGAAAATGTCAGCGTAAATCGCCTGCCAGCCATTGTCGAAACGATAGAGCTTGGTCCCAGTGGTCGGCAGGATGAACAGGTTCTGGAGAGCCGCGCTGCGGGGCAAGCGAGAGACGACCTGAGTCTCAAATTGCGGCCAGTCGCCTCCCGAGATCACCGCAACGGTTGCGACACCGAGCAATGCACTGAGTAACTCGGCAGTCGCCTGGCTGATCGGCTGTTTGCTCTCGGCAAGCGTGCCGTCGAGGTCGAAAGCGATGAGGCGCTTCATCTGAGAAATCCTATCGGAAGCCTGCCCGACGCGGGCAGTGGTGGTCGCTTGGGCGTTTTCCTCGTCATCGGGAATAGCCCAGTCGGTGCGGGCCAAACGAATTCCGTGTTCCATGGTCCGCGGAACGGCCGAGCTCAGCTCCCTCCGGTCGCGTGAAATGTGCCCAGCACGACGATTGAACCAGAGGCGGCCGGTGGCTCACCTTACGACCTTGGCCAAGATGAACGAGTCGATGGCATGGGCAACGCCATCCTTTTCGTTCGAAAGGGTCACTAGGCTTGCGGCCGTGCGGACGGCAGCCGGTGCTTGCCCCATCGCGATCGACAGGCCGGCACGCGCAAACATCGGCATATCGTTGCGTTGGTCACCGATTACAGCGACGTCGTCGAGCGGCACTCCAGCTGCACCAGCCAATGCAGAAAGGCCATCGCCCTTGTTGGCACCGGGCGCCGTGATGTCGAGATAGTAGGGTTGGGAACGGCCGACCGTTGCCGCCGCGCCAAGTGCGGATGAAATTTCTTTGTCGAGGCGGGCCAGAAGCTCGCGGTCGCCGCTGACTCCAACGATCTTGTCAACCCGTGCCAGCAATCCGTTAAAATGGCTCCGGAGCACTGGTTCAATGTTGGCGGCATGCCGTTCAAGAGGGACGTAGACCTCGTCGATCGTTTGGGCAAACCAATGGCCGTCGGCGAACAACCACAGGGTGACCGCTGGGTGGTCCAATAAGGCAATCGCCCGCGCCGCACAGTTTGGCTCGATATGCTCAGCCAATACTATCTTTCCGTCGGGGCGCATGACTGTTCCTCCGTTGAATGCGCCCATGACATCGGAGATTTGCAGCCTTTTCGCGATCCACAACATGCCGCTTGGGGGACGGGCGCTGATCAGGCTCATTGCAAGACCAGCGTTCCGGACCCGTTCGACTGCGGCGATCACGCCGTCCGACAGGCTTTTGTCATCGCGGACCAGCGTACCGTCGATGTCACACACAAGGAGGCGTATGCGCCCGCTCATCCCAGACGGTGCCAGCGCCGGTGCGCGCGATGCATCAGCGCGTCGGCGCTTTCGGGGCCGGCGCTGCCTGCAGGATATTCCTCGGGCGAACCCTGCTGCCACATTTCGAGCAGCGGTTGCACCGCGCGCCATCCGGCTTCGATCTGGTCGGCCCGCTGGAAAAGCGTCTGGTCGCCAGTCAGCACATCATAGAGCAGTGTCTCGTAGCCAGTCTGATGTTGGAGCTCAAAATGGTCTGCATAGCTGAAATCCATGCTGACCGGCGCCGTGTTCACTGCGGGGCCTGGCTGTTTGACCACGAATTCGAGGCTGATTGCCTCGTCAGGCTGGATTTGGATGACGAGCCGGTTAGGCGGGAGCCGGTCGACCACCGTCTCCCTGAAAAGAGAGAGCGGTACATCCCGAAACTGGATCACGATCTCGGTATCGCGCGCCGCCAGCGCCTTGCCCGTGCGCAGGTAGAAAGGGACCCCCGTCCAACGCCAGGTTTCGACGTGTACCTTCATTGCGACGAATGTCTCGGTTCGGCTGAGTGGATCGACATCGAGTTCCGTGAGGTAGGCAGAAACTGGTTCGCCCGCGACCGCGCCGGTGCCATATCGGCCGCGAATGGCCTCGTGGGGGTCGATCGGGCAAATAGCAGAGATGACCTTCGCTTTCTCGGTACGGATCGCCGCAGCATCGAAACTTACCGGCGGCTCCATGCCGATCATGGCGAGAAGCTGAAACAGATGGTTGGGCACCATGTCACGCAGCGCGCCGGTGGCATCGTAGAACTTGCCACGGCTGCCGATGGTTACGGCTTTTGCGGCCGTGATCTGGACGTGATCGATGTAACGGTTGTTCCAGACAGATTCGAGCAAGGTGTTGCCGAAGCGCGCTACCATGATGTTCTGGACCGTTTCCTTGCCGAGGAAATGGTCGATCCGGTAGATCTGGTCCTCTTTGGCGCGGGCCAGGACCTGGCGGTTGAGCGCCTGTGCGGTAGTGAAATCGGTGCCAAACGGCTTTTCGATTACCACCCGCCGAAAGCCCCGGGATTCGTCGAGCAGACCCGCATCACCTAAAGCATCGACGATGGGGCCGAAAAAGCCTGGACCAGTGGCGAGGTAGAAAACAGCGTTCCCCTTGAGCTCGCCCGCCAACGACGTGAACGTTTTTGAATCACGGAAGTCGCCCTTCCGGTAATGGACGTGGCTCCGGATGTTCTCCCAACTGGGCCTCTCTTTCAGGAAGTCATCGAGAGCGCGACGCAGCCCGTCGTCATCACAGTCATGATGACTAATGCCAAGCAGCTCGGTCTCAGGCGCCAGAAGCCCGGCTTCCGCGAGATTGACGAGCGCCGGGAAAAGCAGTCGACGTGTGAGATCACCCAACGCGCCGAAGATGACGAACGTCGCTGCCGGGGAGACCGGAGCCTTATTCATTGCGGCATTTCGACGTGCCCGCCGAACCCGAATCGCATCGCCGATAGCACCTGGTCGCCGAAAGTATGGTCGACCCGGCTGCGATAGCGGGCGAACAGCGCAGCGGACAGGACGTAGACGGGGACAGACTCCTCCATTGCCGCCTCGATCGTCCAGTGACCCTCTCCCGAGTCGGCGACTCGTCCGGAAAATTGGCTGAGCATCTGGTCATTCGCCAGCGCATCGGCAGTCAGATCGAGCAGCCAAGAGGAGATGACGCTGCCACGCCGCCACACTTCGGCTATGTCGGTCAGATTGAGGTCGAAGCGCTCATCCTCCGGCAGCTTGTCCGACTTTTTGCTCTTGAGAATATCGAAACCCTCAGCGTAAGCCTGCATCAGCCCGTACTCGATGCCATTATGGATCATCTTGACGAAGTGGCCTGCACCTGCCGGCCCTGCGTGGATGTATCCCTGCTCGGCGCGCGGATCTTCGCCCTCTTGCTCCATACGGTTGGCGGTGCGCGGGATCGTTCCGAGCCCCGGCGCCAGCGCTGCGAAGATCGGGTCAAGCAGATCGACTATCGCCTTGTCCCCGCCGACCATCATGCAATAGCCGCGCTCCAGTCCCCAGACCCCGCCGGATGTGCCGACGTCCACATAATGGATGTTCATCTCTCGCAGGGAACGTGCCCGTCGGATGTCATCCTTGTAAAAACTGTTGCCGCCATCGATGATTATGTCGCCCGGCCTGGCGAGGCCCTTGAGCGTCTCAATCGTGTCCTCGGTAGGCGAGCCGGCGGGGAGCATCACCCAGAAGATGCGTGGTGATGTCAGCGCGTTGGCGGCGGCTTCCAACGACGTGGCCGCGATCGCACCCTCTGCGGCAAGGTCTTCAACGACGGGGGGATTGCGGTCGAAGGCCACGACTTCATGTTCGCCGCGCATCAGTCGGCGCGCGATATTGGCGCCCATCCGCCCCAGACCAATGATTGCAATTCGCATAGAGTTAGGTTCCCTGATGGTCGCGTGCGGCAGCGACCACCGCTGCGCGCAACGCTTCGATGCCGCCGCCGCCCCCCTTTAAGTTGACACGCAGTACATGCCGACCGCGCGAGGCCAGAACGGCCATGTCACCGCGGGCCTGTGCAAGCTGGATCGTCCCGAAGCTCGCTTTGTGACCGGGGATGGCTAGATCGGCATCGGAATCGCGCGTGATGACCAAGAATGAGCCGCTCGCCGGGCCGCCTTTATAGACCTGCCCGGTCGAGTGGAGGTAGCGGGGTCCAAACCCGGCAACGGTCGCCACGATGTTGGCATCGCGGAGCGCTTGGCGCATTGTCGCGACAGCCTTTTCATTGGCCTCGTTCCGCTCGATGTAGGCGAGAAGTCCCGCGTAGGCACCATGTGCCAGGCTAGCGAAGTGGAGTCGTAGCAACGCGACTGGATCGGCAGAGCGCGGGCCGTCATCAACCGAGGCATACACGGAAAAGTCGGCATTTTCTGCGATCGGTATTTCCTGCCCGAGAGCGCCCGTCGCCTCGAACGAGTCGACCAGTGCGCGCGTCGCGATCTTGGCGTCCTCGACATCGGGTTGGTCGAACGGGTTGATGCCGATTACCGCACCGGCGATCGCGGTCGCGACCTCCCACCGGAAGAATTCCTGACCAATCAGTTCACGGCTAGCGACGTGGATCGTAACTAGCGGCTGGCCGGCGGCCACGAGCGCCTCGAGCTTCAATTCAAGTGCGTCGTCGTCGCCGCCCTGCAGGTGCAAATGGACGAACATCCGATCGTTCGCATAGCTTTCCGGTGAGCCGACGGGCTCTAGGTCGACGGGAACAACACCCTTTCCCTGCTTGCCTGTGGATTCGGCTATGAGCTGTTCCAGCCAGGCACCGAACGGCTCCAACCCCTTCGACGGCAGGATGGTAAGCTTGTCCCGCCCGGCCAATGCCGCCTCGCCGATAATCGCCCCAAGGCGCATGCCGGGGTTGTGTGTGGGAGGCACATCGGCACCGCATGCAGATATCATCGCCGCGGTCGCCGCATAGATGGCGCTTGTGTCGAGCCCCATTACGGCCGCGGGCACCATACCGAATGCCGATAGCACGGAGTAGCGCCCGCCAATGGCCGGGTCGCCGGCGACGATCATCGTGAAACCGTCCCGCTTGGCAGAAGCCTCAAGCTTTGAACCTGGATCAGTGACCGCGATAAAATGGTTGCCATCCTTGCCCGACAGTTCCCAGAAATAGGCGCGCAACAACTCTGGCTCCATGGTCGAGCCCGATTTGGATGAGACGATGAACAGGGTGTTTGCTGGATTTATCTCGGCCGCCACTGCCGCAATCTGGTCTGGATCCGTGGTGTCGAGCACGTGGAAGCGTGGATGGGTTTGGCGGCTGCCCAGGATCAGCGAGAGCACTTCCGGACCGAGGCTCGACCCACCCATGCCGAGCAGGACCGCGTCCTTATAGCCTCTGGCCTTTGTGGTTAGTGACTTCAGCGCATCGCCATCGACCTGCTGACCCCGAGCCGCCGCGAGCCAACCGAGCCAGTTGGCTTCCCCCCGGTCGGTCCACAGCGTCGCATCATGCTGCCACAGACGGCGCACCCAGCCGTCCACACGCGCCGACTCCAAACGGGCCTCGACCGCCTGTCGGAGCCCCTCGGGAAGGGTGACTTCCATTCCGTTCTGGCGGTCGCCCAGATATGCCTCGCGCTTGGCCGCGACGCCGCCAAGCAGCGCGTCGGCGGCGTCTGCGAACAGTCTCACGCCTTCTTCGACGAGGCCGGTGGTGACAACGTCCAACGCCAGGCCGAGCCGTCGCGCCTCTGCGAGGACGTGACGGGCATCGTCAAGCTGCTGGGTCAGGGTCAGTTGAATGGTGCCGTGGTAGCGGAAGGCATCCATCGTCTTGGGCGGTATCGTGGTGATCGTGTCCGGGCCGATCAGCGCGTCGACATAAAGCGTGTCCGGGTAGGCGGGATCCTTGGCCCCGGTTGAAGCCCACAGCAGTCGCTGCGGCATTGCGCCTTTTGCAGCGAGGGCTTGCCAGCGAGCGCTGGCAATCATGTCCTCGTACCAAACGTAAGCCAACTTGGCGTTGGCGATCGCAACTTTTCCTCGGATGGCGAGCAACGCGTCGCTCTCGGCATCGCCGGCTTTCACCCGTTCGTCGATTGCCTTGTCAATTTGCGCATCGATGCGGCTAACAAAGAAACTGGCGACGCTCGCCACCCTGTCAATCGGTTCGCCAGCCTCTGCCCGTGCCTCGAGTCCATCCAGATAAGCTTCGGCAACCAACTGATAAGCTTTGAGCGAGAAAAGCAAGGTCACGTTGATATTGAGCCCATCCCTGATCAACGGAGCGATCGCGCGGACGCCGGCTTTTGTGCCGGGCACCTTCACCATCAGGTTGGACTCATTCACAGCTGCCCACAGGCGCCTTGCTTCCGCAACCGTGACATCGGTGTCGTTCGCGACATAAGGCGAAATCTCGAGGCTGACGTAGCCGTCTTTGCCGTCGAGTAGGTCATATACTTCGCGCAGATCGGTCGCGGCCGCCTTGATGTCCGCGATAGCCTGGCTTTCGTAAATATCCTGAACACTTGCATCGGCATTACCGAGGAACGACTGAAATCCGGCATCATAGGTATCGCCGTGGCCCATCGCCTTTTCGAAGATCGACGGATTGGAGGTGACGCCAGTGATGTCGTCCTCGCCGACAAGCTTGCGCAGCCCGCCATCGGCCAGGAACTTACGGTCAACGAAGTCGAGCCACACTGCCTGGCCCATTTCGCGAAGCTCGTTCAAGCGGCTGGTCATTTGTAGCTCCTCTCGTTCGGGGCGTCCCAAATGGCGCTCATATTATTGTGAATGGCGCCTGATTTCTCACCAAGCTGAGCGTATTGGTCTGTCGTTCTGGCAGACATAGCGACCCAGGACAGTTGCCCCAGCTTCCCAGTTTTACGCACTCCTTGAGACCAGAAAGTTGTAAAGCGGTCCAAAGACGAGAGCGATGTACCAACCCCAGCCAAATGCCTCGCCAAGGCCGAGAAGAAAGGTCTTCCAACTCAGCAACTGGAACCCCGGCAGAAAAATGGCGAGGGCGGAATGCTGCACCGGAAGACCGGGCAGGAAAAGGTAACCCAAGATGCACAAAATGTAGCTCACCGAGAGGAACAGGCTCAGTGCCAACCCACTGGTGACAACCGGGATCAAAGCCGGCTGCTGGCGGTCATGCGGCATGGCGTGGTTCTCCTGATGGCTCGATATTGCCAGACGCCGCATAGAGCTGCGGGTTGGCTTCGAACTTGTCACGGCATGCCCCGGAGCAGAAATGCCATACATGGCCTCCGACCACGGCGGTCTTGGCACTAGCTGTGTCAACAGTCATGCCGCATACCGGATCGACTGTTTGTGCCGCTTTATGCTTTATGTCGCTGTCATTTCTGTGACGTCTATGGTGTCCCATGACATGGGCGCCGCAGCCGAATCGCATCATGAACATGAAGAGCAGGCCCCAGACGAGAAGGTATGCGACAGTTCCCACGACACGCTCCTCTCAATTGCTGCGCTAGCGACCGCTCAGACTGCGGTCGCTGTATCCAAGCTTCGGAACGAACCCAGGTACGCGCTCCATGTATTGTCTATATTGGTCGCCAAATTCGCGGATTGCATCACGCTCTTCATGGCGGGCGAGGCGCACATACATAACAACCAGAACTGGAAACATTGCGAGCGTTAGCAAGGTCGGCCACTGCAGCAGGAAGCCGAACATCACTGCGATGAACCCTGTATATTGGGGGTGCCGCATCCGTGCATAGAGACCGGTAGTGGCCAGTGCATGTTTCTGTTGGGCGGTATGCAGAGCCTTCCAGCCGGATGAAATCAGCATAAAACCACCACCAATGAAGACGAAGCTGGCAATATGGAATGGACCGAAATGCGGATTTACGCGCCACCCGAACATCATTTCGAGAAGATGTCCGGCATCATGTGAGAACCAATTGATCCCTGGAAAGCGCGATTGCAGCCAGCCTGACAAAATATAGATCGTCAGAGGGAATCCGTACATTTCTGCAAATAGCGCTACGAGAAAGGCGCTGAACGCACCGAAACTGCGCCAATCGCGCTTGGTTTCAGGCTTGAAGAAACTGAAAGCAAAGAAAATGAAGATCGCCGCGTTGACGAATGCTAGTCCCCAAAGGCCATAAGCCGGAGTGTCAGAGTGGGTCATTTCCCATCTCCACTGCTACGGTGATGCCCTTTGTGCATGAACAAGTGCTTGATCGGGCAAATCAACAATATGGCGTACGGTAGAAAACCAAACAGGTGAGCACGATGCTCGGTCACAAGGTAATATCCACCGACGAGAAAAAACGTCAGGAACGCGAGTTTCTCGAACCACCAACGGCCATTCCGCACTGATTTCGGCGCAGCATTTTTCCTCTTATTGTCATTGCCGCAACAATCCATGGCACGTCCCGCATTTAATAGGAGTGGCCATGGTGGCTCGCTGACCTCAATCCCTCCATCCGTAAACACCACATTTTGACAAGCTTTTGGTCAGGTCCGACCGAGCGGGCTGGCGATAGCCTTGATCCCCTTGAGACCCGAGCCGAAGCGCGCGATGGCATCCCGATGTCGAGCAAGTTCGCCATACGGAAGGTAGGCAATATCCAGATCGCCGATGCGGCTGAATGCAGGGCGCTGTAGCTGCGCTCGCACGTCGCCTTCGCGCGCGTCAGGTGCGACCAGAAACAAGCCTGCCGTAGCGTGAAGGCTGTCGCCACTCAGCGCCAGGTCGAGCATGCGGACGATACCCGAATAGATTGACGTCGTATGCTCGACCTCGAAGGCGGCGGCGACAGACTGATTGGCTTCGTCGATCCATAAGACATCGATCAGACGAATGGCATCTGCTCCTGGACAACTCATCAGGTTCGGGGGCAGTTGGTCCAAGCATCCTTTCGACAAAGGCGCGTTTTGGTAAAGGCGCCCCCGGTCATTGGCGGCAATCCAGACGCTAAACCCCAGGGACTTGCCAAGATCGCGCAGCCAGGCCTGGACCTCCGTATGCGTGCGGTCGCTCTCCTGGTTGGATAGCGATAGCTTGTTCAAGCTTTCGGCTTCGGATCGTGCAGCCTGCAGTCGCGCATTCCAGTCGGTGACGCTGGAGGCATCGGTCGTTTGGGGCGGCACTGGGTAGCGTCCTGAACCGACGTCAAACAGAAACCCGCCGATCGCGCCGAGATCGTTCGAAAGCAGATCGCGATAGCGGTCATTGAATTCGATGACCCCGCTTCGCATTGCGAGGAAGTGCGGCCAGCTCCCAAGCTTCACGTTTGCGTTTGCTACGGCGTTATAACCCTTCACGATTGCTGTATTGAACGGCGGGATGAGCGTTGGGTGCAGAAAATAAAGCAGGTTGGCCACCGCAGGGCCCAGGCCCTTGATCTTCCTGCGGTCGATTGCGTGGATGTGGTTGATGATCGCATCAGCGGTGTCGCAACAGGCGCAGTTGGCGAGCAGTTGACCAAATGCTCTCTGGTTCGCGGCGTCTTCGTAGATATCGGGTATGCGTAGTTTGGGCTTCCAGAGGAAAGCGTGATCCGCGCCCCGAAAAATCTGTCGCTGTTCGGCAATCGAGTGAACGACCGTTTCCAGCGAGGAGTTGCGGTAGGTCACGCCAAATGTGCCTTGCTCGATCTCAGATACGACTTGTGCTATGCCGCGGCGGATTGAGCGGAAGTTCTTCAGGCGCTCCTCCCAGAGGAACCAACCCCTGTAAGTCGCACCGGGATCTTCGCGCCACTGCAGGATCAATTGGCGCACCAAGGCATTCGGAACGCAGGATTGATCATTCGTTTCGATTAGTTGGCTCATGGCTGCAGGGATGCGATTGCGCTTTCGAAAGCGCAAGGAGTTTCCCGGTCCCCGCCTTTCATTTGTGACATAATTGCATCAGGCTATCCGGCTCACGCAGCCGAGTTGGTTGACTGACATTTGGATAGGCGCCATTATGAAACGATAAAGATCTGCCCGCAGGAGGAACACCTTGTTCATGATGGGACGGATCTATGGAAAAATACATTCCAATTGCAGCCATGGTCACGATGGCTTTGGGGGCCTGTGCTTCTGTTCCCGCTACCTCGGCTGAGGTGGAAAGCTGCCGGAAGATGGAAAGTGATATGGGTCTCGGGACCCGGCATGACCATCAGGAGATGAAAGGCATGGGGTTGAATCCCATGAACATATCGCATTCTCGGTGCATGGAAATCCTCGGCAGGACGCAATAGATTGCGCGCCCAAAGGATGTAAGCTTATCTGGGTATGACAAAGGTCCGCCACCCGTAGAGGCGGCGGACCTTTGAAGCATGAGGTGCCAGCGATTACTTTCTCGAAGTTATCGCAGTATTCAGCAGCAGCCACCGCCAGATTTCTTGGGAGCAGGCGAAGTCGTCGGCGCGGTCATGGGCATCTGCCCCCCCTGCATCATGTGTCCGCCTTTCATCATACTCCCTCCGGACATCATGCTCCCTCCGGACATCATGTGACCACCGGACATTTTATGTCCGCCCGTCTGGCCCGCCGAACGGTGCTGATGCCTTGCAGAGTGCTTGGGCTTCGGCTTTGCAGGATGTTTGTGAGCGGGCAAATCCTTCATGCCGGGGGGCATTTGATCGGCTAATGCCGGAGCGGTGCCGGAAGCCAGCAACCCCAGGGCGGCAAAAATCAACGTTGTCTTGCGCATACAGCGGTCCTTTCCTTGGCAGCCTTGGTTAGGCCAGCCTCAGGCCCCCTATGCCGCGATCAAGATTGGCATCGATATACGTAGATAACGAATGTCTCGGCTCCGAAGCGGAATCTCCTGCAGGTCAGGTAGGGCCGGGCAGGAGTTTAGCCAGCAATAGCCGGACTGAGCCCCTGGTCGATCAGGGTTGCCCATAGTGCCTCGGCGCTATCGGCATACGAAAACAAGTCGCGATCTTCGCTGTCGATCATGCCGTTCTCGCTGAAAACATCCAAATTGATCGCGCTTTGCCAATAGTCTTGATCAAACAGGATGATCGGGACCTTGGGGGCCTTGCCGGTCTGCCGCAGTGTCAGAATTTCGAACATCTCGTCCAGGGTACCAAATCCCCCTGGGAAGACCACCAGGGCACTGGCGCGCATGGCCAGATGCATCTTGCGGATCGCGAAATAGTGAAAACGGAATGTGAGTTCGGGCGTCGTGTAAGGATTTGGGACCTGTTCGTGAGGGAGCGTGATATTGAAGCCGATAGAAGGCGCGCAGACGTCATGGGCGCCGCGGTTGGCCGCCTCCATGATCCCTGGCCCTCCTCCTGTGGCGATCACGTTCATGCGCTTGCCACCATTGCGGGTCAGCGCGCCCCCCTTCTCGGAGGCGAGCCGGCCGAACTTGCGGGCTTCGTCATACCAGGCGCCCCTCCTGCCTGGCTGCGCCTCTCGGACGCGAGCACTCCCAAATACGACAATGGTTGAAAGGACGCCCCATTCGCGCAACGCTTCCTCCACCTTCTCGTATTCGAGCATGAAGCGAACTCCGCGCATGGAGTCCCCAAGAATGAAGTCCTGATCCAAGGCGGCGAGCCTGTAAGATGGCAAGTCCGCTGCGTGGTGGCTGGGGAAGCAATGCTCACAGGGATGTGGCGTTAGAGCGCTGCAGAAAGGGGTGTCATCTGAAGTCACATTTTTGTCCCGTTCAAAGCATGTATCTTGTGGTTATCGGTTTTGTCACGATGCGTTCGCGAGACTGTCTCAGTGCTGGCGCCACGAATGCCGCGCCATATGTAAACATCACATGCTCCCGCCAGCGTCCCGTCTGCGATCTTTACGTATGGCCGCAGACCAATCGGATGGCCAATCCATGCAGAAATCAACAAGCGCGGGAGTGATGTCCATGCACGGGCACAAGAATCGACACCAAAAGGACAAAACCCGGGGGCATTTCGTGCCGAGCGGGTCCCCTCAAGTCACGTTTGAGGTGGAGCCAAGACCTGCTGGCGGAGGATTGGCGATCGGGTTCTTTGGGGCGAGCGGCACCGTCACCGGATCGCGCTATCTCCTCGAGGATGACAGCACGCGCTTGTTGGTGGATAGTGGACTGTTCCAGGGCGGTCGCGATTTACGCAACTTCAACTGGGCTCCCCCTCCGCCAGAAA
This sequence comes from Novosphingobium sp. B1, assembly GCF_900176395.1. Classification (GTDB taxonomy): domain Bacteria; phylum Pseudomonadota; class Alphaproteobacteria; order Sphingomonadales; family Sphingomonadaceae; genus Novosphingobium. Next base: position 24,547 of record NZ_FWXL01000019.1, read on the forward strand.
TTGCAGGGGTAGAGACGATCCTGCTGACGCACGCGCATCTCGATCATTCCGGTGCCATTCCGCGTTTGGTCCGTGATGGTTGGAGGGGCCGGGTTCTCACCACCCGGGCAACAGCCGAGCTTTGTGAACTACTTCTGCCGGACAGCGGCCACCTGCAGGAAAAGGATGCCCAGTTCGCAAACCGTCGAGGATATTCGCGGCATCAACCTGCGCTGCCACTATATACCCAGAACGATGCGTTGAACGCACTGGAGCATTTTCAGGGAGTGGAATTCGGTGAGTTCATCGAAGTTGCCCCAGGTGTCTCTGCCCGCTTCCACCGCGCCGGGCATATTCTCGGTGCAGCTTCGATCGAGATCGACTGGAAAGGAACCAAGGTCGTCTTTTCGGGCGACCTTGGGCGTTATGACGACGCTGTGATGTTCGATCCCGCACCTCCGCCATTGGCTGACTTTCTAATCGTCGAGTCTACCTATGGCGATCGGGAGCATGACGCTGTTTCGCCTGAAGTAGCCTTGGGTGAGTGTATTGAGCGATGCGTAGCGCGTGGTGGGACGGTCGTAATCCCGGCCTTCGCGGTGGGTCGGGCCCAATCGCTCCTCTATTACCTGTCCCTCTTGAAGAAGGCCGGCCGCCTTCAGGGCGTGCCTGTCTACCTCGACAGCCCGATGGCAATCGACGCCAGCGGCATCATGTGCGCAAACTCAGGGGATCATCGCCTGTCGCATGATGAATGCAAAGCCGCGTGCGCCGTAGCGCACTATGTACGCGATGCCGAAGAGTCGAAGGCGCTGACGGCGGATAGCAATCCCAAGGTCATCATTTCGGCAAGTGGCATGGCGACTGGCGGACGTGTCCTTCACCACCTTGCACAGTTTGCCCCGGATCCGAAGAACCTGCTGCTTTTTGCAGGCTTCCAGGCAGCCGGCACCCGAGGCGCGGCGCTTGTCGCTGGCGCGACCTCGGTAAAGATTTATGGCGAGGTTGTGCCGGTTTTTGCCGAAGTAACCAATCTTTCGATGCTGTCGGCCCATGCTGATTGCAACGAGATCTTGCGTTGGCTTTCTGGCATGCCGCAAGCACCGAAAATGACGTTCGTCACGCACGGAGAGGCGAGTGCCTCTGCCAGTCTGGCCGAACGGATTCGGCACGAGCTAGATTGGACATGTACCACGCCTGCTCTCGGAAGCTGGGGCGATCTCACCTCCCGCGCGCATGGCTCATGAAAATGTGACCATTACGTATGTTGAGCTTGGAGCTTGGTCCTTACTCCGGACTTTGAAGAACAGCTCTTCCCCATAAGGCCTGGGGGCGGCCTTAAATAATTCACGAAGGAGTCGAAAATGATCAAGAAGTCTCTCATGGTTGCGATTGCAGGCATATCGATGCTTGGAGCTGCCCCGGTCCTCGCTCAAGGTATCGGCCACACGTGGTTCATGCGCGGTACTGTTGTGGCCGTCGACAAGACCGGCACTGTCGTCTGCATCGGCAAGGCCGATGGCGCGGAGGTTGGCCAGACCCTCGACGTGGTCCGTGTCGTCTATCATCCGGGGCCGAGCAAAGGTGCGGGTCCGACCTATCACCGGCAGAATGTTGGCCACGTTCGCATCGACCACATTTTCGATGACCATTTCGCCCATGTCACTGTCGTCGACGGCCGTGCGGCCAAGAACGACATCGTCGAACTGGGTCGCAGCCACTGATCTCTCGTGGTCATGACCGACGCCTGAACGCGCTGCCGGAGCCTCCGCACGGAGGTGCCGGCAGTAGTCGTCGCTGGTGACAAGAACTGGAGGATTGCGTGGCCAAGATTCGCATGAAGGTGGCATTTGCAGCGTCCCTCTTTACAGCAAGCGCACCGGTAAGTGCACAGGGCATAGCCCACACCTGGTTCATGCGAGGATCGATTGTCGGAATTGACTATCGCGGGCCCGTTGTTTGCATTGGCCGTGTTGATGGAGCCGAAGCCGGGCAGGTACTCGAAGTTTATCGCCCAGCGCCCGTTTACTTGCGAAGGCGGGGGTCAAACCACTACCGCAAGAAATTGATCGCACATGTCGCAGTCGATCAGATTATAAATGACCACTACGCTCATGTAACGGTGATTGATGGAGAACCACGCAAGGGCGACATTGTAGAATTACAACGACACCATTGATCGGTCAGCGAAAGGCGCAGCGTTACCTGGCGACGACAATCCAAAGAAGGTGGCGATCGGCAAGGGTGAACCTCATTGGCTGCAGGTACAAATGAAGAATAAGCTTGGGCCTGTGGATTGGAGACGGATGCTATGGCCAATTTCAAGATTGGCGAACTCGCTGCTGCAGCGGAGGTGGGTCGCGACACGATCCGCTACTATGAAAGGCTTGGCCTTCTCCAGGCTTCCTCGCGAAGTCAGGCAGGATACCGCTTGTACAATGACGATGAACTCGCCCGTCTGAAATTCATTCGGTCGGTGCAGGATCTCGGTTTCACGCTCGAGCAGACGCGAGACCTGCTCGAAGCATCTGCAGCTGCTCCGTCGCGCGTCGAAGATTTGCTGGCCGTAACCCGCGGAAAACTGATCGCCGCAGAGAGCAACATCGGCCGCTTAAGGCAAGTTGAGCAGTTGCTTGCCGATCAATCAAGCGCCTCTCAAGCTTCCTGTTCGCAACCCCTCTGGATGAGGCTGAGAACCGAGAAGAGTTCTGCCGAGCACTTGAACAGTGATTTGGCAGAATGCCCAGTGGACCAACTCGTGTGAAAGGATCGATCATGACCAATTGGAATCGTAAGGCTCGGTGGATGACCGGCAGTCTGGTAGTGGCAGGCACCCTTGTGCTTGCCGGCTGTAACGGCAAGGATAAGGGGGCCACGCCGACCTCAACGTCCAGCGCGGCAACAAATGCCACAGATAGCCAGACATCATCTGTGCGTGATGACGCCGCAGCTGCAAGCGCCACAGCAGCTGCGGAAGATATGCACAATCGCATGGAAACAGATCAGCGGCAGAGGATGGATCACGACAACATGCGGATGGGGCCAGGCATGAACCATCCTGCTTCACCAGCCCCCAGCACCCCGCCGGCAGATCCTGCCGCGGGCATGCAGGGCGGGGGAATGAAAGATATGTGATCAGGATGGGCGGAGGAGAGCCCACGGTGTCACCTTGACTGGCCGCGAGCCGACGCTGTCGGCTCGCGGTCGGCTGGGACGATAGTGTCCTGGCATGCCACAGTCTCGCGGGCTTCAAATTTTTCTGCAAGTAGCGTGGGTTCCAATTAAGGCATTACAGGAGAATAAATCCAGTGTCTGGATGAGTGAATTTTACCTTGATCCGGAGAAAATGTATGTTGGAAAGACGCAAACTACTGGGAGGGGGAGCTGTTGTGCTAGTGGCAGGTGTTACTGGTCAGGCCAGTGGCAAGAATGATGGCGAACGCGGCATGCCTATGCCAATGCCGATGAAGGATTGCATCGATCTGTGCTGGGCGTCGCATTTGATGTGCCTGGAGACAGCCGCGGGCCTTACCGTGACGGGGGCCAGCGCCACTGCATTGCAACTCGCTGCGATGTTGAGCGATTGTGCGGAGATCTGCCAAACTACGGCAAACTCCATGATCAGACGCTCGCCCTTGCATACGGTGCTCTGTCAGGCTTGTGCCGAGGTTTGCGAGAGGTGTGCCCGTGCCTGTGGCCAACAAGGTAGCAACCCCTCTCTGGCACGTTGTGTGGAGAGTTGTCGGAGGTGTTCGGAAAGCTGCAGGCACATGGCGACGATGGGATAATAGGATCTAGCTTCGCACATTACGTATACCGATACGGATGCCAGCATTGCATCAACGTGGTCTCAATTTGGTGTTCACGAAGTAACGCAGCAATGGCTGGAGATCGGAATATGCGTAGGTCAGCAATTTATCTTGCTCTTTTGGGGCTGGCTGTGGCCGGATCCGGCTACGTGTTGGCCGATGAACTTCCTCCCGGCATGAAAGTGGTGCAGGCGCCAAAGCCCAAGGTTACACCGACTCCGTCAGCTCCAAGTAAGGAGCACATGCAGGGCATGGACCATGGCGCGCAGCAGATGCATGATCGGATGATGCATGATCATCAAATGGGCATGCAGAACATGCAGCAATCTTCTGGAGGCGGAATGGCGCCCGATGCTGCACAAAGCCAGACACCGATGCCCATGCCATCGGGAAAAGCTTGTTGCCCACCCAAAAGCATGAAGCCGGCCGATAAGCCTATGCCAATGAGCGACATGTAGAGTTCGGCTCACGGAAATGTCCGGGGCTGGGCGGCCCGCCGCGCGCCCCTGCGGCGGGCCCTTCATGCGTCGCGGCACCATGTCACCAGATAACCAAATAAGAGAAATGCCATGATGCGGAAGGTTCTTGCGACAGTTTCAATGGCCGCACTAGTCGTTGCAGTATCGCCAGCATATGCGCTTGGCATCGGCCATAGCTTCTTCATGCGTGGCGAGGTCGTCCGTGTCGATTCTGGTGGAGCGGTGGTCTGCCTCGGAAGGCTTGATGGAGCGCATGAGGGCCAAGTTTTGGAAGTATATCGGCAGGCGCACCGGTATCGCAAATTGGTCGGACATGTTGAAGTCGATCAGATATTCGACGAGCATTTCGCCCATGTTCATATAGTAGAGGGCGATCTCAAGAAAAGCTATTGGGTGAGTCTCCCTCGTAACCATAATAACCCTAATAACAAATCTACTAAAATTCAGTAGTCTAATAACCAAACGTCAATTTTATAAGGCTCTCCTTCTCGTGGATATATCACCCATTATGCCTGCAATTGGACGTCGACGGTTTGTTCAAGGACTCCTTGTTGGAGGGGTAGCCTCCAGTCTTGCGTTGCCCGCTTGGGCCTCCGGACCAGCTGGCGACGCCGCGCTTTCGGGTACTGAATTCGATCTCGAGATTGCAGGCTTGCCCGTAAATTATACGGGCAAGCGTCGTATTGCGACGGCAGTGAATGGCCGCGTTCCCGCGCCGACGTTGCGCTTCCGAGAGGGTGATACCGTGACGCTGCGAGTCCACAACAAGCTGGACGAAATGACAAGCGTGCACTGGCATGGCCTGATCGTACCGGCCGAGATGGACGGAGTACCGGGCATCAGCTTTGGCGGGATCGCACCGGGCGAAACTTTCACGTACCGCTTTCCCATCCGTCAAACCGGCACTTTCTGGTACCATGCCCATACGCTCGCGGAGCAGACTGGACTTTTCGGGGCCATCGTGATCGAGCCACGGGAAAGTCAGGTCAGGCCTCCGGACCGAGACTATGTCGTGATGCTGAGCGACTGGACCGATGAGCCGCCCTTGCAGGTGTTCCTCAATCTCAAGAAGCAGAGTAATTACTATAATTTCGGACAGCCCACTGTCGGCGACTTCGTCAAGGATGCCAGGGAAGTCGGACTCGCGGCGGCGATCAAGAAGCGGCAGATGTGGAATGCGTCGCGGATGAACCCGACTGACTACAGCGACGTTTCGGCCGCTACCTATACCTATCTTTTGAACGGAACGACGACGGCAGGCAATTGGACTGGGGTGGCCAGCCCCGGCGAGCGGGTACGCTTACGCTTTGTCGGTGCCGGCACCGCAACGTTCTTCGACGTACGCATTCCCGGATTGCCCCTGACGATCGTTGCAACGGACGGCCAGAACGTGGAGCCGGTCACCGTCGACGAATTCCGGATCGCGCCGGGCGAGACCTATGATGTCGAATTTACCATGCCCGATGCCAAGCCTTACACGATCTTCGCGCAATCGATGGACCGGACAGGTTTTGCGCGGGGCACGATCGCGCCCTCACCGGGCATGACCGGCCCGATTCCTGCCCTAGATCAGCGCCCTTGGTTGGAACCTATCGATATGATGGGCGCGATGGCGGCAATGGCAGGCGGACACACTGGTCACGGCATGATGGAGATGCCGCCGCTGGCGAAGCATGCGCGCACCGAGTATGGCGCCAACAATGACATGCGGGTGGATTATCCGCGCACCAATCTCGACGATCCCGGCGCTGGATTGCGCGGTCGTCCATGGCGCGTGCTCACTTATGCCGACCTCAAGAGCCCGAATGGAGACCCTGATCCCCGCGAGCCTGAACGTGATATCGAATTGCACCTGACGGGTAACATGGAGCGGTTCATTTGGTCGCTTGATGGGATCAAGCTCAACGATTCCAAGCCATTGCATTTCCGCCCAAACGAGCGCCTGCGGGTCACCTTCGTGAACGACACGATGATGTCCCACCCCATGCATCTTCACGGGATGTGGAGTGACCTGGAGGACGCGGCGGGCATGTTCCAGGTGCGAAAGCACACGATCGTTGTGCAGCCTGCGCAGCGCCTGAGCTTTCGCGTAACCGCAGACGCCATCGGCCGATGGGCATTCCATTGCCATCTGCTTTACCACATGGCTGCCGGCATGTTCCGCGAGGTTGTCGTCGCATGAGCACCACAACGAACCTTGTTGTTCTTGCCGCTATCGCAAGCCTCGCCGCAGCCTTTCCCGCGGCCGCACAGGAAGCTCCTCCTGCGCCGAAGGAAGATCATTCCGGAATGGATATGTCGGGAGACATGCAGGGCATGGATATGCCCGCTGCTCCCACGAAAATGGAGATGGGCGGGATGCAGGGCGGCAAGGCCCCTGCGGACGCGCGAAACTCCGACGATTATTCTGACGGCTACCGCAATTCGACTTTGCCCAACTACGAAATGGCCGATCAGATCTCGATCCCGAAAGTTCTCGTAGACGAACTGGAGTTTGCCAGCGGCAACGAAGGTCAGGGTATCGGTTGGTCGGTCCTGCTGACCAATGGAACCGACAGCAACAAATTATGGCTCAGGTCTCAGGGCCTCAAAAATAGCAAGGAAGAACGGCTTGATCCCGAATCGAGCGCCGAAGCCCTCTGGTGGCATTCGGCCGGGCCCTATTGGGGAACATTGGTCGGTGTGCGCCAGGATATCGGCAAGGGAGCGACTACCTGGCTTGCAGCCGGTGTCGAGGGCTTGGCCCCTTATTGGTTCGACGTGCAGTTGACGGGCTATGTGGGCACGGACGGGCGCTTGGCGGCTCGTGCCAAGTTGTCATATGAAGCACTGCTGACCAATCGATTGATCCTGACCCCTCAGGTCGAGGCCAATGTCTATAGCAAGCAATCCCGAGATCGCGAGCTGGGCAGCGGGTTCAGCAACGTCGAATTGAGCGCGCGTATGCGCTATGAGGTTTCGCGCAAGTTCGCACCTTACATCGGCTATGTCTGGGAACAAGCGCTCGGTGGCAGTGCTGATTTCAGGCGGTCGCGTGGAGAAGGGCCAGGCGAGCACCGGTTTGTAGCTGGTCTGCGGTTGTGGTGGTAAGGGGAGGTCCCAAGCTCTCTGCACATACTGGAACCCGTCTGAACACTGACAGTCCGCCCCGCCGATCCGTGAAAGCCGCCATGGCGCCAGCAATGTTGGCGGTAGGGGCGGCAGCTGCGGCAAACACGGCATTTCTCCCCTGGCTCCCTGACCTTGTTGACCAGGGGCTTGGGGCAAGGGGCGCGATCAATCACGAGATGCACGTGGCGATTCTGAGCGCCATATTCCCGTTGGGCGGCGTGATCGCGGCCCCGTTCGCCGGGGCACTTGCCGACCGCTACCGATTCCAATTGTTTCTGTTTTTTGCAGTCATGGCGCTGGCGGTATCCACGGCGCTCACCGGTGCTACGTCACTTGTTGTGTTATATGGTCTGCGTGCCGTCGCTGGATTGGCTTTTGGCGCGATTGTTCCGCTCTGCCTTCTGGTCGGCCATCAAGTCGCCTGCGATCCGCATGAGAAGGCGGGCCTTTTTACGATGCTGACAGCCTCCTTGTTCCTTGGAGACTTTGCGGGTCCCCTCCTTGCCGAGGGATCGGCACGGATATTACCCGAGCTGCCGCTTCTGGCTTTCGGTATCGGCATAGGCTTAGTGGGCTCCGTGGTGATGGTTGGATCGTCCGAGAGCCACTATTGTCGAGTGCCCCACGACGACCTGCCCACAAATGACAATTCGACGTTGCTCGTCTTACTGTTGCTGGGTCTTACAATCACCGGAACAGGCGGCCTCGCAGCCATTCATCTCAGCCTTGTTCTGCATCGCCCCGATGCGCTGTTCCAGCGTGAGCATATCGCATGGATGCTAAGTCTTTGCGGTCTGGCCATGTTGGGTGCCCAAGGCTTCCATGCCCGGTTCAGCTGGCTTGTAGATCGGCCTGTCGCCCTCGCGGCGGTGATGTTGATCGTACAAGGCGTCGCGCTTTGGCAATTCTCCGCCGCGCGCACTGGCCCTGCCATTGCGGCCACAATCTTTGCTGCGGGGTGGAGTGCAGCGACTTTGCGACTGATTGCCAGCTTCTGGATCAGCACTTCTAGAAGCCGTTCGGGCTTCAGACTTGGCCTTCAGCACGGCTTTGCGAGCATTAGCCAAGTGGGCGTTCCAATCGCGACGGCATTCCTACGCAACGAATGGCACAAAACTGTCCTCTGGAGCATTATCGCCGTTTGTACGGTCTTGCTCTTTGCGCTCCCACTCGTCTGGCGCAAGGATACTTCAACCGGATAAGTCCGGGGCGCGTTCAGCAATCGCAATCAGGTGCGCAACCGCCGCCTTGATGGTAAGCGATGTCCTGAGCCCACCTTGCGCGGGTGATACGGAGCGCCGAGTGTCCGCGCCCTGATTGTCGAGGGGCGCTGGTGCTATGACGATGTC
>NZ_FWXL01000053.1 GCF_900176395.1 Novosphingobium sp. B1
GTAAGCGCCGACGGAAGGCGGCGTTGACGTAAGTCTATTTGGCCTTCCGCGGGCGCGGCGCCCATTTCTTTGCCAGCGCTGCTAAGCGGTTATGGATCATGTCGATGTCGGGCTGAGCATCGGTATCATGGTCGTCCCCCAGGGCTTCCAACGCCTCTTCATGGTATTCATGTGTCGGATCGGCCAGGGCTTCCAGCTTCTCGGCATAGCCCCAAGGTCCGCCTGAGTCCTCTGGCGGTCGCATGCCGGTGGCTGCGAGCAGGCGAGGATAGCTGCCTTGGGGCTCGGCCGGAGCGATGCCCTGGATTTTGACGCTGTGCTCCCAGGCATCACCGAAGTCGTATAGGTATCGGAAGGACTTGCCCCGCATTCCCTCTAGAGCCTGACCCAGGGTCGCCTTGCGGGCATCGAGCGGACCGCCAAAGCCATATTCGGGATCTGGGATGCCGAAGCCCGTGCGACCGAACGTCAGTTCCCACAGATGACTGTCCGTCCACGCCAATGCCGCCTGGAAGACGCTGTGCAGACGATCGAGCCGGATACCCAGCGGCACTTCGATTACGCGGCTGACGGCCGGCGTCACGTCGTCTAGGGTGATTGTCATCCGCACGATGAAGGCGTTGCTCAAGCAGCATACTCCAGGTTCTGGACCTCTCTCGCCGCATGCCAGTTCCATGGCAGCAATTCGTCGATCCGGTTGATCGGGTGGTTGCCGATACGCGCGATGACGTCGGTAAACCAAGCCTCGGGTTCCACGCCGTTCAGGCGGCATGTCTCGACAAGCGAGTAAAACAGGGCCGAAGCATCTCCGCCCTTGGTCGAACCGACGAACATCCAGTTGCGCCGACCAAGAGCAACGCCGCGCAGGGCATTTTCGACCAGGTTGTTGCTGATCTCGAGCAGGCCATCGTCGCAATAGCGGATCATCGCCGCCCACCGGTTGAGCGGATAACGGCAGGCCTTCGCCAGTGCGCTGTCTGAGGACAGCCCGCGCATCTGTGCTTCGAGCCAGGGCCGTAAGGCAGCCAGTTTAGGGGAGGCCTGCTGCTGGCGGACCTGTCGTCGTGCATCGGGTGGTGCGCCCTTGATGTCGCGCTCGATCGCGAACAGCTCACCAATCCTCACAACGGCTTCAGCCGCGACTGGCGACGGGTTCTTTTCCAGGATGTCAGTAAACTTGCGCCGCGCATGTGCCCAGCAACCCACCTCGGTCACGCCGCGCGGGGCCTTCGTCTTGGGGTCACGATACAGCGCGTTGTAGCCGGCATAGCCATCCGCCTGGAGGTATCCCTGATATCCGGCGAGATGGGCTGCGGGATGCTCGCCGCCGCGGCCGGTGGTGAAGCGGAACACCACAGCGGGCGGGCTCATGTCGCCGCTCGAACGACCATCGCGCAGATAGACCCAGAAGTAGGCAGTGTGGCTGCCGTCCTCACCCATGAGCAATGTGACCGGCGTCTCGTCACCATGGATCTTGGGAGCTTGGAGGACGTAGGCGAGCAAGCGTTCGCCGAGCGGGGCCATCAACCAAGCCAGCTTGCGGGACCAACGCCCCATTACATCGCGATCGATGTCCACGCCCTGGCGACGCAAGATCACCGACTGGCGGTGCCAGGGTTGATGATCCACGAAGCGGCTGACGACCAGATGCGCAAGCAGCGCGCTGCTCGCCATGACCTTGGGCAACGGCAGCTCAATGGCCGGAGCCTGGCGGATTGTCTCGCAAGACCGGCAAGCGATACGAGGGCGAACATGGCGCAGGACGCGGAAGCGGGCCGGCACATAATCCAGCACTTCGGTGACGTCTTCGCAGATGACGGTTTCCACGCCCCCGCAGCCACAGGGCTCTGGGCGATGCTCCGTCGTCAGGCGCGGGACGTGCGCCGGGATCGGCGTCCGGGCTCCAGCCTTGCGTGCCGATTTCAGCTTTGACGATGTGGCTACGTCGTCATTGGCCGGCTCCGGGGTCTCGACCTCTTCGAACATCAGGCGCAGTTGCGCGATATCCATCTTTTCGGAGCTGCGACCGAACTGGACGCGCAGCAGCCGGGCAAGGCGATGCTCCAGCTTTTCGATCGTCAGGCTTTGGGTCTTGACGGTATGCTTTACCGCCTTCAGCTCGGCCCGCTCTACCTCCATGGCTTCGGCCATCTCCCGCAGCATTTTCTGCAGGAGAACCGGGTCTGTGGGAAGGCGATCAAGGTCGAACCGCATGCCCGGAACTATAGCGGAAATGCCTTCCCGATCCTACCTAAAACCGCAGTTTTTCGTGACTTTTCCGCTCATGCGAGTGTCGGTACGAGCACCTCGTTGTGAATGATCGCCTGCCTCCAATCGAGGCCTTCAATCAACATCGCCAACTGTGCGCCCGAGAGCCGAGCTGCCGCCCCCTCCTGGGTTCGGGGCCACACGAACTTTCCACGCTCGAGACGTTTCGCGTACAGGCAAAGCCCTGACCCGTCCCAGACCAGCGCCTTCAGCCTGTCACCTCTTTTCCCGCGGAACAGGAATACTGCACCAGAGAATGGATCAAGCTGCAGGATATTACGAACCTGGGCCGACAGCCCGTCGAAGCCTTTGCGCATGTCGCACGGTGCCAGCGACAGATAGATCTTGGCCGACGGCGGCAAGGTCAGGCTCACCGTTCAAGCTCCCCGACAATCTCGAGAACCAGTCGCAGCGCCTGTGGGTCAACCAGCCTGTCCACCGAGACCGTGAAGCCGTCGCCTCGCCGGATGTCGATCCGGCCAGCTTCAGGCGGTTTGCCTGCCGGCTCGGGCTTCACCAGTTCAACTGGAACAAAACCCGCCATCGCCCCGCGCAGCAATTGCTTGCGCCATGTGTAGAGCTGGCCTGTTCCGATCCCATGCCGCCGCGCCACCGCCGCAACTATGACGCCGGGCTGCGTCGTCTCCTTCAGGATCGCGAGCTTCTCCTCGTCGCTCCAATGCCGCCGCCGCTCGACACGTACGACCGCTCCTCCATCCCGACGAGCGCCCATACGAGGCTCGTTTGACTGCTCGATATCCACTCGCAAGGCCTCCATTTGCCCCGCGAAATCTACGCCATCCCAATCCTGCGCAAGGCCGGGTTCCGGCGGCGCTTAC
>NZ_FWXL01000005.1 GCF_900176395.1 Novosphingobium sp. B1
TTCTCCATCTTATCGGGGAGCAGCCAACTTCTAAATCCAAGCACACATGTGGCTGACGGCGAATCGCGCTCCCGCGATTACTCCATGTGTTCACGAAATTCAGCGAAGCGTCGCAGTCCACGTTCAGCGCGATCGTATCGAAACCGAAGATGTTCATGATCTGGTTGTGGATGCGCGTCGAGGCTGTGACCCGCACGACGCCGGCAGATGGTCGCGTGATCTGCGGAGTGAAGGCTTCGGTGTCGAAGGATCGCTGCGGAAAGTTGAAGGCGAAGAACTGGCGCCCGGTGTTGCTGACGGAATCGTCGAAGGTATCGTTGCGCATGACACGGCGCGCAGCCAGCGAGGCAGCGTCACAGGCGTTCTGCAGGCGACTTCTCGCCATGGTTGCACGGCTGATGTCGACCGCGCTTCCGATGAGCATCAGCAAGGGCACCAGGCAAAGCGCCGTGATGATCAGGACATTTCCCGAGGTGTTGAAGCGCAATCGGCGCAGTAGATGGCGCAGAGCGATCACGCCCTTGCGCCACTTCAGGCATTAACTTTTCTGACCGTCATTCATCGTGACAAGGGCTTCTTGCTGCAATCGTGCTGCCAGAGCCACTCTTCACGGTTTCAGGAGTCTTACCTTGAAGGGCAATTCACCATCGATTTAAAGCAATTTAATGAAAATCCCCCGATATTGCGCGGAAGGGGCCGTTAACCATTCGGATCAGCCTGAAACGCCGACCACATGCGTTTCCTGATCTCTTTCCCATCCTGCCCTACCAATGGTGGCGGAAGCGTCCGTTTACCTTCTGTGCTAACCTCGAACCGCACGGGCGCAGATTGTTCGAACCATGCCCCCTCAACCGGATGATCGCGTTTCTTGAAGAATCCGGTCGCTGCAAGATGTGGGTCGGCCATGATGTCCGACAGGTCCCGGACCGCCTGGGCCGGAATCTGTGCGGCGTGGCAACGCTCAAGAATTTCACGCGTCGTCAGCTGCGGCGTGAAACTGGCGATTGCGCGATAGAGCTCTGCCTGTGCGCGAGCGCGCTGCTGGGGGGTCGCCAGATGGTCCTGCCCAAGGAAGTCAGGCTGGTCGAGCAGTGCAAAGATGCGATGCCATGCGTCGTCGGTATAGGCGACGATACTGACATGGCCATCGGCAGTCGGAAAAGGCTGGCGGTCCGGATCGATCTGGCGAGCATAGCCCACTGGGGCGTTTGGCGGGTCGAACGTGAGCCCGCCGAGATGTTCGAGCAGCATGAAGCTGCTGAACGCTTCGAACATGGGCACTTCCACCAACTGCCCCTGTCCGGTGCGTTGCTTGTGTATGATGGCAGCGAGCGCGCCATAGACGGCGTGAAGTCCAGCGACCTTGTCCGCGATGAGAGACGGAAGATAGCGCGGCCGCGCATCACCGTCGACGCGGGGCAGCAACGTGGTCGTGCCGGTCGCAGCCTGGATCACGTCATCGTAAGCCTGGAGATCGGCATAAGGGCCTTCCTGACCGAAACCGAGGCAATGCACATAGACGAGGCCCGGGTTGCATTCGCGCAAGGATTGCGGATCAAGCCCGATGCGTTCGAGGGCCTTGCCGCGTACATTGACGATGAACACGTCCGCCTCGCGCAGGAGATCGAGCATGACCGCCCGATCGGCATCATCCTTGAGATCGAGGACGATCGATTTCTTGCCCCGATTGAGCGCCATCCAGCCCGGCGCCATCCCTGGCGTTACCGCGGCCTTCCCCGACCAGCGAAACGCATCGCCCTGGCCCGGTGATTCGACCTTGATCACCTGCGCTCCAAGGTCGGCAAGAACCTGCGTTGCATATGGCCCGAACACCACCGTGGTGAGGTCGACGACACGGATGCCCTCAAGCAGAACGGGCGCCTCGCTGCCTTGGGTCACGGTCATGACAAGGCGAACTCGCTGTTCTTGGTACCGGCCGTGAAAGTGACGGCGTGGCCGAGGGGATCGTTCGCCAGCATAGCGGCAAGCACCTCCGGGGAACGGCTCTGTGCGATGAAGCGGTCGCCGGTCGCCATCGCGCCGATGACAATCGCCTGCTCCGGTCCAGTCTTGCCGCACACGACCGTATAAGTTTCGATATGGCCCCTGCCCTGCATCACCGGGGCCAACGTCGCTCGTGGCGCAGCGTCGAGCATCTGCTGAACGGATCGGGTCTCGCAGCCAGGCCAGGCGCGTGGCCCGGTAGAAAGGACACAGGCACCATATTTCGATTGAAAACCACCATTCATGCCGACGAGGCCCTTGCTCCCAGGTTTGCCTCGGAGCCTTTCGACCATCGTTGCCAAGGCATGCGTGGAATAGTTATTTCCCGCACCGCCGAAATACGGAAGCCCGCCGGTTAACGTCAGCTTGCGTGGATCATCGGACGACAGGCCAAGGCCATCGATCGCGGCGTTGAATACCGGCGCAGGAAAGCAGGAATAGAAGTCGAAGAAATCTATGCCGTCCGGCGTTGCCTCGGCCGTATCAAGCGCCCACGCTATCGCGGCATTCGCCGCTGGATAGGCGCCGATGTCGGGGCGTTCGAGTATCTCGCGCTCGCTCGTCAAGGCAGCACCATGCAGATAGACCCAGCGATCCTCGGGGATGCCCGCCTCGCGCGCAGCCTTTGCCGACATGACCAGAACTGCCGCAGCCTGATTGACTTGGTCGCGCGAGACCAGCTTCAATGGATAGGGGGCGGCGATCAGGCGATTGCGTGAACTGACCTCGACGATTTCCTTAGGTGACATCGGCTGGACGGCAGCCGCGCTATAGGGGTTGCCAGCCGCGACCTCGGTAAAGGGTGCGAACAGTTCACCCATTCGCGCCGCGTAGTCTTGCCGGGACAGTCCAAGACGGGCCCGACGGGCGTTTTCGCACAAGGCATAGGCGGTGACCGGTGCACGGATGCCATGGGCAATGCTGGTGGCCGACAGGGTGCCTTCGAACCCCAAGCCCTTGTCGATCCACTCGATGCCATCGGCAGCAGGGTCATCATGCTCCGACCAGTCGCGCGTTTCGCCCTTGTGCTGAAGATGGCGCACGGTCGAGATCGCTTCGCTACCAAACATCAGCGCCGCAGGCACATCACCGGCGGCAATCCGGCTGCCAAGGTCACTGAGCAGGGCGAGTGGCGACTGCCCCCCCCCCTTTTCGAGAATGGCGACGGCAGGCTTGATGTTCAGCCGCCGACACACCGCGAGGGCGAGGTGGTCGGCCCGGCCGAAGGGCACCTGCATTGCCCCTGATTCCTCGAATGTGCGTATCGAGCCAACGGCCTTGATAAGCGGGGTAATATCGCCCGCCGAACCTGCATCGGACAGAGCAGCTCGGACAGCATGCGCGGCAAGATCGGCGAATCCGAGACCGCGATAGCCGGCGGAGTCGATGCGCTCGACAAATTGGCCGACCCCGACGATGACCGGCGTCGTTTCAGGCAAGGTCATGCTTTGTCCCATGTCGTGGCTTTCGCTGTTAGGGCCGGCCATGATCCGACCGGATCAATGACCTGATCGGATGTCGTGCGGAAGATGCGGGGTCATGCCGGGTCCGGCACAATCATGATACGAGCCGGTCGGCAGACGGATGGCGACGCGAATGCCTGCTCTGCGCCATGAGCGCACGGGCGCCGGTTGCCATGTGCTGGCGAAGAAAGCGGCTGGCAGCGCTGGCGTCGGTGTAGCCGATGCGATGGGAAAGCTCGGCAAGGTTCGGCCGCCGTGCTGTGCGGAAGTATTCGTCCGCCGTCCGTTTGCGCTCTTCCTCGAGAATCACGGCAAAACTGGTGCCCCGCTCGGCAAGGCGCCGCTGCAGGCTTTGCGGCGAAAGGCCGGCAAGCCGTGCAACGTGGGGCAAATTGGCACAGCGCTCCATCAGATTGGTTGCGATGAAATAGCGCACCTGCTGAACGAGGTCCCCCGGCCACTGGCTGTCGGCCTGGGCAAGCTGATGCTCGAGGAACTGGCGCATTACCGGATTTGCACGTTGCGAAGGCCGGTGAAGATCGGACTTGCGGAAGACCAGCGCACTGCGATCGGATTCAAATTCGATCGGGCAACGGAACACCGCTTGATGATACCGGTGGCTTGGCGGTGCCCGGTGCGCAAGTTCAAGCCGGATCGGCTTCCATTCCTCGCCAAGCATGCTTCGCGTTATGCGCATCTGCAACGCCAGCGTTGCCTCGATGAATTGCGAACCGCCAAACTGGGTGGGCACCGTCAGGACGTGGCGCAGGGCAGCCTCGTGCCCGGCGATGTCGGTGCTCGATCGCATCGCCGCCGTCTCCAGATGCATGTAGCGGCGCGTCATCCTTATCGCCTCGTCGAGCGTGGCGCAGTGATCCCACACCAGGCTGACCGGGCCAAAGCCCCGCATGTTGCACCACATCGCGAAGGCAACGCCAAGATCGGGCCGCCCCGTGCCCATCGACACGGCCTCGAGAATATCGACGTGGCCACTTGCCGGCAGCCATTCGGCAACCTTTGCACGGTCCATCAGTGCAAGCAGATCGGGCGGGCAGACCTTGGCAAGGTCGATACCGGCAACGACAGCGAACTGCACGAACTGACGCATGGCGCTGGTATGCGCGAGGCCTATTTCCTGCTGCATTTCCAGGCGGGTCTCTCCACGGTTGACCCACTGATTTGACAACAGCCCGATACGATCCGTCAAGATCAATTAAGCGATTAAATGCTTTGTAGCGACAAGTCGATGCGGGACCGCGGGTTCGGGGTAGCGCCAATGCCCGCAACCGTCATGCCAGCCGGCGGCGGTACGTTCTCTAGCGCCTTCTTCTGGCAGCGAACCACGGCCCGATCCGGCGCACAGCCTCTTCCGTCAGGGGCGTCGACACGGCAAAGCTGAAGCGGATGAAACGCTTTCCATCGACCGGGTCGAAATCGATACCCGGTGCAGTCGCCACGCCGGTATCGCGCAAGAGTTCCTCACACAGGGCAAGGCTGTTATCGGTGAATTCGCTCGCGTCTGCATAAATGTAGAACGCCCCATCGGGAGGTGCGATGCGCCCCAGTCCCATCTGCGGCAAGGCATCGAGCAGAATGGCGCGATTGCGGGCATAAGTGGCGACGTGGCCATCAAGTTCCTCGCGGCAGGAAAACGCGGCAAGACCGGACTTTTGCGCAAGGACTGGCGGGGTGAGGAACAGGCTCCCCATGCGGGCGCGCGCCGCATCGATCAGCGTCGGTGGCACGACCAGCCACCCCAACCGCCACCCGGCCATGCTGAAGTACTTGGAAAACGAATTGATGATGATCGCATCGGGCAGATATTCAAGCGTCGACGCAGCCTTCGCGCCATAGCTCAGGCCATGATAGATCTCGTCGGAGATAACCCTGATGCCCTTGCGCTGACAGACTTGGGCGATGGCCGCCAGTTCCTCGGCGTCGACGATCGTGCCCGTGGGGTTTGCGGGACTGGCGATGATCAATCCATCAGGGACGGGATCGAGAGCGTCGACCCCGGCTGCCGTGACTTGGAAACGCTCGGCCTGCCCGCACTGCATCTCTACCGGTTCGAGATACAGGGCCTTCAAGGTGTTGCGATAGGCCACGTATCCAGGCCGCGCCAGGGCCACGCGCGCTCCGGGACGAAACAGGCACGATAGGGCCATCACGAAGGCCGGCGATGCACCACATGTGAGGATCACCTGTTCGCGCTCGACGGAAACGCCGTAATTTTCGGCGTAACTCTCGGCGATCCGCTCCTTCAGCGGCACGCTTTCCCAATAGCCCATGGCCTCGGTATCGAGCACCTCGTGCGCGACGGAAATGGCCTGTGCTGGCGCGCCGGTGGAAGGCTGCCCGAACTCCATGTGGATGACGCTGGCGCCAGACGCCTTCATGTCATGCGCGAGACGGGAGATGGCGATGGCATGGAACGGTTCGACTTCGGCAATCATGGCAGCGTGCTAGTTGCCGCCGAAACAAGTTGCAAGCCTGCCGCAGAGCCGGATACCCTGGCGCCATGCAAGCCGTGAAGGTCAAGATCCAGTTCTGTTGCGGCGACGAAATCGCAATGGGACCCGGCAAGGCCGATCTTCTTGAAGCCATTGCGCGCGAGGGTTCGATCTCCGCGGCCGCACGCGCAATGGACATGAGCTATCGGCGTGCCTGGCTGCTCGTCGATACGATGAATCGATGCTGGCAGGAGCCGCTGGTCGAGACGTCGCCCGGAAGCACGAAGGGCGGCGGCGCGAGGCTTACCGCCACGGGACAGTCCGTCCTGCACAAATATCGCGCGCTCCAGGCACAGCTGGCAGCCCTGTCGGACAGTGCGGAGTACATTGCGCTGGAAGATGCCATGCTGGCCGCGCCGAAAGCTCGGCAAAAGCCCTAGCCGGCGCACCTTCCGGTTCGCGCCCACTGGGTCGCGCCTAACGGGTCGCAGGGCCTTTCCAGAGTATGCCGTCCTTCATCACCAGCGATACCTTGCGGATCGCACTGATGTCGGTCAGCGGATTGCCTTCCACGGCAACCAGATCGGCCAGCATGCCCGGCTTGACGATGCCAAGCCGATCACCGATCCCGAACATCCTAGCATTGCCGGACGTGACCGCAATGGCAACCTCGGCCGGTGTCATCCCCGCCTTGACCATCAGTTCAGCCTCGCGCGCATTGTCGCCGTGCGCGAATACTCCCACATCGCCGCCCATGCAGATCGCGACGCCCGCCTTGCGCGCCTTGGCCAGCGCGTCGTAGCCTTCCTGCACCGACCTTGGCGCCGGTGCTGCACCGTTCCACCCGCGATAGCGTGCAACCGCATCGCCTGCTGCCAGCGTCGGGCAAAAACCAATACCCTTGGCTTTCATGGCTGCGAAGACTTCGGCCGTGCCCTCATCACCGTGCTCGATCGTGTCGACTCCAGCGGCAATGGCACGGCGCATGCCCTCGGCCGTGCTGGCATGTGCCACCACCTGTCGCCCGGCGCCATGTGCCGCCTCGACCGCCATCCTCATCTCGGCTTCAGTAAACGTAGGCCGGCTCGGCTCGCTCGGCCCCCAGCGATAATCCGCATAGAGCTTGATCAGGTCGGCCCCTGCCCCGATCTGCCGTCGCACCGCATCGACAAGGGCAGGGCCACCTGCTTCCTCAGCCCCAAGAGGAACAGCAACACCGGGTTCGAAACCACGCGGGCCATACGCTCCGGGAGCGACGATCGCGCGTGTCGCAACAAGCATGCGCGGTCCCGGGACGATCCCTTGCGCGATCGCCTGCTTGAGCCCGACATCGGCATAGCCTGCGCCTTCGGTGCCAAGATCGCGCACGGTAGTAAAGCCCGCCATCAGCGTGACTCGCGCATGCACGGTCGCCCGCGCTGTGCGCAGCGCGAGAAGTTCGTGCAAAACCTGATCGTCCCAAGAGGTCTCGTTGTAAGGGTGCAGGAACAGATGCGAATGGCCCTCGATCAGGCCAGGCATAAGCGTCGTTCCGGGTAGCTGTATTTCAGATGCTTGCGCAGGTGTGGCAATGTCAGGGCCAACCGCCTGTATGCGGTTTGCCCGCACAAGCACCGACCAGCCCTTGCGCAGGGTCGCGGTCTCGCCATCGAAGACAGCATCCGGTCGCAGTACGATGACCGCTTCCCTTGCGCTGTCTGCGACGGTCTGCGCGCTGGCCGGTAGGGGCATGGCCAAAGGCGTCAGTGCAACTGAAGCCAGTGCCACGGAAATGATCGGGAACCTGAAACGCATCGGCCATCCTTTTTAGGCTGGCAACGAGCATAGCGCAGGACCGCTGGTGGGCAATCGCCCCGATCATGCTTTGTTTTGCAGAATCAGGCGACTTCGCTCTGGCGCATCTCAGCCAGTTGCGAGCTGGAGGGAGGAAGCACGCCGATGCCGCCAATTGTCCGCCGATCAAGATCGCGCAGCCGTGTCGACGGGCTCTGGCGCGAAAGCGCCCGCAAATGCTGTACACGGATCACTGCCATCACGCTCCCCAGTGTCGCCACGGCAACTCCGAGGCGCCACATTGCGAAAGAGCCGCTTTGGATGGTCGACAGGAATTCGGCAAAGCACTGCCACACCGTGACCGCACCCAGCATCTCAGTCGCCCGCTGCCGCGGTGCGGCAAGCAGCAGAGCGCATGCAAGGAAGAAGGAACCGACCCCCGCCATGGCAGGCGTCATAGTGTTGCTTACGTATCCGAAGCCAAGTGCGATCGCTGCGACAACCGCGGTAACGCGGCCGAGGAACGTGATATGACCGGGGGTCAGGAGATCGATGGGGTTACGCATGAACCCTAAGGTAAGAGTCGGCCGGTCAACAATTCGTTACGCTACGAACTCCGACCACATCGCGTAAATTACCTCAATTATTACAAGCCATAAGCCCAGCGATAATCCGACAGGCCACGCAATGATGGCCCATCCCCTCGGTGAATCTCTGTCCGAATCGGAGATTTCTGCCTCCATTTCGAATCGCTCCAGACGCGCCTGCAACTCGTGAACCGGCGAAGTCTGAGCGCCAGCAGGCTCCTTGCAAATCTCGACGGAATGATCCGGTTCGGGAGCAGGAAGCACGCTTTCACGGCTTGAGACAGAGACCATCGTCACATCCTGCAGATGACACGATGCCTCTATCTCTCAAGCTGGCGAAATAACGGTAACTTCGGTGATAGGGACAAGTCCCGAGAGGTTTTCAGGAACCGCCCCTCAGGCGCGTTGCGCCCTTTCGAGCGCCTCGCCGAGTACCGGGTAGCCCAATCCGTCCGGGATCATGAGCCAACGCTCTCCGTTGCGTTCTGCAACGAAGGGGCTGATCACATCGACGGGAGTTTCGCGGGCGTGCGCACGGACCTCCTCGAAGGTTTCGAACAGGGCAAGACGCTCGAGATTGCGGCGGGTCGGGAATATGACGCGAATGCCGCCCCGTTCTGCCAGAGCCAAAGCCTCTTTTGCGCTGGCCCAGAACATGTGCCGGTTCTCGGTGGCATCCACGGCAATATCGACGGCGCCCGTTCCCAAGTCCGAGAGATAGAAGCGGGTGTCGAAAATTCTTTCACTGCGGTGCTTTGGCCACCAACGCGCGAACGGAACTAGATCATCCAGTTGCAACGACCACCCGAAGGCATCAAGCACGGGTCCAAGATCGCCAGTCGAGGTGAGCATGCGCCTGGCTTCCGAAGCGATCTTGCCGTCCACGTTGCCAGCGACACCGATCACCAGTCCGGTTTCCTCAAGCGTTTCCCTAACCGCGGCGATCCGCGCGGCAAGATCCTCGATTCCTACGTCTGCGCCGGCAACGAGGCTTTGCGCCAAGGCGATGTCTTGCTGATCGATCTTGCCCCCGGGAAAGACTGTCGCACCGCCTGCAAACTTCAGGGTCGCATTGCGCTCGACCATGAGGATTTTCGCGGCGCCGCCATCGGGGTTCTTCCTGAAGATCACAACGGTTGCCGCGCGCGTCGTGCGTGCGAGCCAGACATCGGAGTCGGTTTCATGGTCGTCCATCGCCGACATGATGTCGCTGATCGTGACCGTTGCCAAGCATCCAGATCATGTCGGATGCCTTTACAGTTCACGCTGCTGGCGCGTGCGGCGACCTTCTAGAAAGTGCAGATTCCGGGTACTCAACGATTTTGGCACGGTTCATGCTTTTAGCTTCGTGTCCCGAAGAGTAGCTTCTTCTCGAGGCGGAGCCAGTCCCCCCGGTCTCTTATGGCTCCGCCTCTCCCGGGCCTACCAAAATTTTCATGCCGCATGAAAAAGACGCGATCGACAAAGCCGACCGCGTCCTTTGCATTTATCGAGGCGAGGAAAATCAGGCGGACTTGACGCCCGATTCCTCCATCAGCTGCTGCAGTTCGCCATCCTGGAACATCTCCATCATGATGTCCGAACCACCGACGAATTCGCCCTTGACATAGAGTTGCGGAATGGTTGGCCAATCCGAGTAGGCCTTGATCCCACTGCGGATTTCCATGTCCTGCAACACATCGACCGAGGCGTACTCGACCCCGAGGTGCTCGAGAATTGCCACAGCCTTGCTTGAGAAACCGCACTGCGGGAACAGGGGCGTGCCCTTCATGAACAGGACGACGTCATTGCCGCCCACGATTTCGGAAATGCGTTGATCGGTCGACATGGTGGATGAGTTCCTTTCCGCCCTCAATTGGGAACGGATGTAGTCAGTTGCAAGGCGTGAAGCTGACCGCCCATGCGCCCGCCGAGCGCATCATAGACCAGCTTGTGCTGCTTGACGCGGGTCAGGCCGGCAAAGGCCTGCGAAACAACGCGCGCCGAATAATGATCGCCATCGCCGGCAAGATCGGTAATCTCGACAATCGCATCAGGCAGTGCGGCCCGGATCATCGCCTCGATCTCGGCTGCGGGCATTGCCATCAGGCTTCACCCATCAGTTGCCGACGTGCGTCAACCGACTTGGCTTCCATCGCCGCGCGGATTTCGGCTTCGTCGATTTCAATCCCGGCCGAGACCAGATCGCCCAGCAACTTGCGGATCACGTCCTCGTCACCGGCTTCCTCGAAATCGGCCTGGACGACCGACTTGGCATAGGCTTCGGTTTCGGCGGCATCGAGGCCCATGCGTTCTGCAGCCCAGGTCCCGAGCAACCGGTTGCGACGTGCATGGACGCGGAACAGCATTTCCTCGTCGCGAGCAAACTTCGCTTCGAAAGCCTTCTCGCGATCGTCGAAAGTGGTCATCAGCCGGGTGTCCTCTGTCAAAAGCGGTTACCAGCCGATAATCAGCCCGTGCCCGCGCCGCAAGGCATGATGAAAAGAAACACGCTGCGGCGCGCGGCTGAAATCAAATCAGATGCGCCCTCGCCTGATGTCGAGCAACACGCCACCCTGCGGGCTCACATCACAGGAAAACCGGTCGCCATTGCGCAGTGTTCCGGAGACGCGATAATCGCCTCCTTGCCGGCTTGCATCGTAGATATCCTCAACCTCGCCGCTGCGCTCCGCCTCCGCGGCACAGGCGTCGACAGCGTCATTGAGGTTGCGCACCGGCTGTCCCGTCCGGGAATTCTGACCCCAGTCACCGCCACTGCCCTGCCCTACGTAGTCGCGGGGATTTTCGTCGCGTGGACGATAACGGGAATCGTCGATGTCACGATTGCGCTTGCGCTCGGCGTTGCTGGCGGCGCTGGCAATTGCGGCAATCCCGCCAAGGATCAGCACCCCGGCAAGGACGTCCCCGCCGTCGATCCCGCCTCTGTCGCGATGCCAGCCACGACCGCTCCAGTTGCGCCCGCCCCAGTCCGGACGAGCCTGAGCGGCAACGGGCAGCAAACTTGTCGCCAACGCCGCTGCGGACAGTGCCAGTGCCGAAATTCGTACCGTCATAATCGTCTCTCCCCGCAACCGCCTGCCTGCCCCGATCCTTGGTTAGGCAGGCGGCGTCCCGTCATGCTCACAAATTACGCGGTCCAGGCTTGCCAGTGCCTGAACCGCGCTTCTGCATCAAAGGCCGCGAATGCCGCTGTAGTCGAGGTCCACGACGCGACCACCCTCGATGCGGCACTTGAACGAACCGCTATCGTATCCACGCAGGGAGTTGTCCCAACCGCGGTAGTCGCCGCCCCAGCCACGGCCGTAGGTACGGTCACCCTGACGCCAGTCGCGACCCATTGCGTTGACGGCGATACGACCTCGAACCTCGTAACCGTAGCGGGTGCTGCGCACGTCGCGGACGTCGGTCACGTCAGCCTGGCCGTAGCTGTAGCGCGAGGCATTCCGCTCTGCCGTGCGAACGCACTGCTCGATGGCCTGGCGCGGATTACCACCACCGTAGTAGCCGTTGCCGTTCCAGCCGTCACGGCCGCGGAAGTTTCCGCCGTAGCCGTAACGGTCGTAGTCGTAGCGATTGTTGTTGCCAGCTGCCGCTGCAATGGCCGCGATACCGCCGATCACCAACGCGCCGGCAATGATGTCGCCGCCGTCGATCCCGCCGCGATGATCGCGGGCCAGCGCCGGGGTGGCCGAAGACACCGCAACCGCAGCGGCGGCAGCAGTTCCGACCAGGGCCTTGGAAATGGTCTTCATCTCGTTCGTCCTTGCACTCTGAGCGGGCCTTCCCCGCCACGGATGCAGATCTGCACGATTCGCGGTGATGTGACGCTGAACCGCAATGACAGCGCACGTTCAGCTAAACGCCCATTTTTATGAACGACACTATTGCGGCGTGAGGCCGGTCCAATAGCCAAGAAAAGCAAGAACATCAGCTCCCGCTGCAATGACCTTCTCGACAGGCTTTCCGGCACCGTGGCCTGCCTTGCTCTCGACGCGAAGGAGATGCGGGCGATCGCCGATCCGGGCACCTTGCAGGGCCGCCACGTACTTGAAGCTGTGGGCAGGTACCACGCGATCGTCGTTGTCGCCGGTGGTCACGAGGATAGCCGGGTAGTCCTTTCCGGATGCAACATTGTGATAAGGCGAAAAGCGGCGCAGGTTCCGCCAGTCTTCTTCGCGGTCAGGCTTCCCGTAATCATCGACCCAGAACCGCCCGGAAGTGAACCGGTCAAACCGCAACATGTCCATCACGCCCACATCCGGATTGGCTGCAGCGAAGAGGTCGGGTCGCTGATTGACAACCGCACCGACAAGCAGTCCGCCATTGGACGCGCCCTGGATCGCAAGCCCGCCCTTGGCAGCAATGCCTTCCTTGATCAGATATTCACCCGCGGCGATGAAATCATCGAAGCTGTTCTGCTTGTTCTCGCGTCGCCCCGCTTCGTACCACGTGCGCCCCAGTTCGCCACCGCCACGAATGCTGGCCATGGCAAAGGCACCGCCTGCTTCCAGCCAGGCCATGCGGACCGGCGAGTAGCCGGGCGTCAGGGCGATATCGAAACCCCCATAGCCATAAAGCAGGGTCGGCAGTGGCTTTCCCGCTGCCGCGAGAACCTTCTTCCGCACCACGTAGATCGGCACCATCGTGCCGTCCTTTGATGGATAGCGCCGCTGTTCCACCAGATAATCGGCGGGATCGAATGTCATCTTGGGCACAGCGAAAGGCGTGACCGCACCTGTGCGCAGATCCATGCGATATATCGCCGGAGGCAGGTTGAAGCTGGTAAACTGATAGTACGTTTCACTGTCACCCGGTCGCCCACCAAAGCCGCTGGCCGTGCCGATGCCGTTCAGCGTGATCGCCTTGCCGGGAACACCGTTGCGATCGGTCATCACCGCGACGGTCTGACCATCCTTGAGATATGACAGCAGGAACCGGTCGCCGATCATGCGGGCGCCTTCGAGCGTGTTGCCGCGTTCAGCCACAACGACAGACCAACGGCGCTGCGGACGCGCAAGATCGATGGAAACGATGCGGTAATTGGCAGCGCCGCGGTCTGACAGGAACCACAAGCGATCCCCGATTCCCGCCACCAGTTTCCAGTGGTCGGCAATCTCGGGAACAAGCGGCCGTGCTGTCCACTTGCCTTGTTCGCGCCCTTTGAGCGCGACGAGATGAACAGCATTGCGCTTGTCGGTGCTGACCTCGCTGATCACCACCGCCCAGCGGCCGTCGCTGGTCACCTGGGCCTTGTGACTCCATTCGGGATGATCGGGGGTGGCATAGACCAGTTCGTCCTCGCCCTGTCCCGTGCCGACCCGGTGGAACCACACAGCCTTGTCGAAGCGCGGCGAGCGCGGATCATGTCCCGCTCTCGGCGCAGGGAACCGCGAGTAGAGAAAACCTTCCTCACCGACCCAGGCGATCTCGGTATCATTCGCCCATGCCAGGCGCTCGGCCAGGACCCGCCCGGTAGACACCTCGATCACGCGCAAGGTGCGCCAATCGCTCCCCGCTTCCTGCTCGGCAAAGGCGACGTATCGGCCGGAGGGCGAAGGCTCCCATTGCGCCAACGCCAATGATCCGTCAGTGCTCCACCCGTTTGGATCAACCAGCAGGCGCTGCTCGCCAGCAACGCCCTTGCGGACCCATAGGGACGATTGGTTCTGCAATCCCGTGTTGCGGGTATAGAAATAGTGTCTTCCCGCCTTGCGCGGCAGTCCATAGCGTTCGAAATCGAACAGGGAGCGAATGCGTGCTGCAATCTGCTCACGTTGCGGCAGCCTTGCGAGATAGCTGCTGCTCAGGGCGTTCTGCTCGGCCACCCATCGGGCGACCGCGGAATCGCTGCGAGGATCGGCCTCGAGCCAACGAAACGGATCGGACACCCGCTGTCCGAAGACCTGCTCTTCCAACGTCTCGGTACGGGTGGCGGGATAGGCCGACCTTGGCAGAACGAGCTTCGGCCCGGGCGCTGGCACCACAACGCCACCAGCGCTTTCCGGGAACGCCGCCTCTGCACTGTCGGCCAATGCGGCCTGTGCCGACAGCGCGCTTGCCAGCGCGAATGCGCCGCCAAGCAGGCCACGCCTGGTCTTGTCCATCTCCCGCTTCATCGTTGCCAGCATTCTAGCACATTCCACCTAGAAGGGGATACTGGCGAGGCGCCCCATCACTCCTTTGGCTGCAGCCCTGTCCAGTGTGCCAGAAAAGCGAACACGTCAGCGCTTTCCTCGATCTGTTTCGAGACCGGCTTGCCCGAACCATGGCCGGCGCGCGTCTCGATGCGGATCAATTGCGGTTTCGGTCCAAGGCCAGCGGCCTGCAGCGCCGCTGCATACTTGAAGCTATGGCCAGGCACCACCCGGTCATCGGTATCCGCCGTTGTCACCAGCACCGCGGGATAGGCCGTGCCGGCCTTGACGTTATGATAGGGCGAATAGCTCCGCAGCAGGCGCCAATCTGCCTCCTTTTCGGGGAAGCCATAATCAAAAACCCATTCGCGACCGGCGGTGAACTTGTCGAAGCGCAGCATGTCCATCACGCCAACGGCGGGATGCGCTGCAGCGAAAAGATCAGGCCGCTGGTTCACCACCGCGCCGACGAGAAGACCGCCATTGGAGCCGCCCTCCACCGCGAGCCCGCCCTTGGACGTCACCGCGTTGGCCTTGAGCCATTCACCC
The DNA here is from genome assembly GCF_900176395.1 of Novosphingobium sp. B1. GTDB lineage: Bacteria > Pseudomonadota > Alphaproteobacteria > Sphingomonadales > Sphingomonadaceae > Novosphingobium. The sequence goes on from NZ_FWXL01000005.1 coordinate 14,961, forward strand.
GCCGCGATGAAATCATCGAAAACGTTCTGCTTGGTCGGCCCCTTGCCCGCAAGATGCCATGCATCACCGTATTCGCCACCGCCGCGCAGGTTTGCCACCGCGTAGGCGCCGCCCGCCTGCAGCCACGCCATGCGCGCCGGAGAATAGCCGGGCAGAACCGAAATGTTGAAGCCGCCATAGCCATAAAGGATGGTCGGAACCGGCCCCTGCACATCCTTGCGCCGAACGACGAACATCGGAATTTTCGTTCCGTCCCTGGATGGATAGAACACCTGCCGTGTCTCGAACTGCGCAGGATCGAAGGCCAGCTTCGGCGCCTCCCACACCTTGGCCGAAGCAGGGTTTGCCGCATCGAAGGCATAGATCGTCGCCGGCTGGGTAAAGCCGCTGAATGCAAAGTACCCCTGATTGTCACCAGGCTCCCCGACCACGCCTGCAATGCTGCCGATGCCAGGCAAGGTCACCTTGGTCATGCCCTTGCCATCCAGCATGGCGACCCGCATTTCCGCCTTCACGTCACGCAGGTAATTTAGCACGAGCCGATCGCCGACGATCCGCACGCCATCCAGCACGGCCTCATCTTCGCCGACGACCGGTGTAAAGACTGGCTCGGCGCCGGAGAGGTCGACCATCACCACTTTCTTGCGCGGCGCGTCCCTGCTGGTCATGAACCACAGCCGGTCACCGACCCCCTCGATCATTGTCCATTCGTCGGACAGGGAAGTGACCAGCGGGCGCACCGTCCAGTCGCCACGACCGACCGCGGCCACACCCACCGCATTTCCCTTCTCGCTGCCGGTGCTGGTCGAAACCACCATCCAGCGCTGATCGTGCGTAACCTCGCCCGAATGATAAAGCCGCGGGTTTTCTGGAGTTGCAAAGACCTGTCGATCCGATTGCTGGGCTGTGCCCAGCTTGTGATACCAGACAGACTGGTTTGAACTCACCGCCTGGAAAGCCTCGCCGGCCCTCGGCTCGGGGAACCGCGAATAGAAGATCCCGTCGTTACCGGCCCATGCCAGCCGCGAGAACTTCACGTGCTCGATCGTGTCTGCAAGCACCTGACCGCTTTCGACATCGATGACCTTGACCGAGCGCCAGTCCGTGCCACCGTCCTGCACTGAATAGGCAACCTTGCTGCCGTCTGGTGAAGGCACCCATTCGTCAAGAGCCGTTGCGCCGTCCTTGGCCCAGCCGTTGGGATCGATAAGCGTCCTGCGCTCTCCGCTGCCATCGGCATTGCACACATAAAGCACCGACTGATTTTGAAGGCCCGAATTGTGGCGGAAGAACAGGTATTTGCCCGCCTTCACGGGCATGCCGTAACGCTCGAAATCGAAGAGCTTTGTGAGCTTCTTCTCAAATGCGGCCCGCTCGGGCAGCGCCTTGAGGTAGGCATCGGTAAACTTGCTCTGTTCATCGACCCACGCGGCAACCTTCCCATCGACGCGAACATCGGCCTCAAGCCAACGAAAGGGATCTGCAACCTTCTCGCCGAAGACCGTTTCAACCACGGGCCCGCGCTCTGTCGTGGGGTACTTCAAAGCCCCATCTCCGGCGTGAGCGGTTGAGGACAGGCAAACGGCCGCCACGGCAGTGGCGAGCAGAGTATGGCGCAAGCGCATGGGATGGCTTTCCGGTGAATCATTCGGTTGCACCGGAAACTAGCCCCCTCCCCGCGCGGCACAAGCCCCGCAAACGAAAAACGGGCGGAGCCCATGGCCCCGCCCGTCAATCTTGTCGGTCGAACCGAAGCGCGGATTAGGCGGCTTCGTGTTCGCTCCCCGAAACGGCTTACGCTGCTTCGTACTCGTCTTCGTCCGCGGTCATGACCGGGCCCGAGTCCTGGCCCTTGGCCGAGGTGTCACGGTCAACCAGTTCGATCACGGCGATCGGCGCGGCGTCCGAAGCGCGAACACCGGCCTTGATGATGCGCGTGTAGCCGCCGTTGCGGTCGGCGTAACGCTCGGCCAGAACGGTGAACAGCTTCTGCAACTGCGCATCGTCAAGCAGGCGAGCGTGGGCGAGACGGCGGTTCGAAAGACCGCCCTTCTTGCCGAGCGTGATCAGCTTTTCGATGTAAGGCCGCAGTTCACGGGCCTTCGGCGTCGTCGTGGTGATCTGCTCGTGCTTGATCAGCGCGGCTGCCATGTTGCGCAGCATCGCGATGCGGTGGGCGGAGGTACGACCCAGCTTACGCTGGCCCAGCTTGTGACGCATGGTATTTCCTTTCCGTTCGAAGGGGGGCCGTACGAGGTACCCCGATCCAGGCGGCGAATTCGGGCTGCCGCCAAGTCACCCTTGAAAACAGGGCGCCCCGCAGGACGCCCCGAATTTCGTTAGCCGAGAAGCTCTTGCTCGAGCTTCTTAGCCATTTCCTCGATGTTCTCAGGCGGCCAGCCTGGGATGTCCATGCCGAGGCGCAAGCCCATCGACGAAAGGACTTCCTTGATCTCGTTGAGCGACTTGCGGCCGAAGTTCGGCGTGCGCAGCATCTCGGCTTCGGTCTTCTGGACCAGATCGCCGATGTAGATGATGTTGTCGTTCTTGAGGCAGTTGGCCGAGCGAACCGACAGCTCGAGCTCGTCGACCTTCTTGAGAAGGTAACGGTTGAGCTGGTTGGCATCGCTCTCTTCCGGTGCATGGGCAGCAACGCCACCGGCAACCGAAGGCACGTGGCCGACCGGCATCTGATCGTCAAAGTGAACGAACAGCGCGAGCTGGTCCTGAAGGATGCGCGCAGCATAGGCCACGGCGTCTTCCGGGGTGATCGTGCCGTCGGTTTCGACCGTCAGGTTGAGCTTGTCATAGTCAAGCTCCTGACCGATGCGGGCGTTATCGACCTTGTACGAGACCTGGCGGACCGGCGAGTAGAGCGAGTCGACCGGGATCAGGCCAATCGGCGCGTCAACCGGACGGTTCGACACGGCCGGGACATAGCCCTTGCCGGTGTCGACGGTCAGTTCCATGTTGAACGTCGCACCTTCGTCGAGGTTGCAGATCACGAGGTCCTTGTTCATGACCTCAATGTCGCCGGTGACGGCGATATCGCCAGCCTTCACTTCGCCCGGGCCGGTGGCCGAGAGCTGCAGACGCTTGGGGCCTTCACCCTGCATCTTGAGGGCGATCTGCTTCACGTTGAGCACGATGTCGGTCACGTCTTCGCGCACGCCGGCAAGCGACGAGAACTCGTGAAGGACGTTCTCGATCTTGATCGAGGTAACCGCCGCGCCCTGAAGCGAGGAGAGCAGCACGCGACGCAGCGCGTTGCCGAGGGTGAGACCAAAGCCACGCTCCAGCGGTTCGGCGACGAAGGTCGCGCGGCGCTTGGCGTCGTTGCCCGGCTTGATCTCGAGATTGTTGGGCTTCTTCAGTTCCTGCCAGTTCTTGATGTTGACAGTCATGGAATTCCCCTGGGGTTTGTGCGGGCTTTTGCCGGTTGCCGGGATGCTTAATTCCCGGCTCCGGTCGAGGTATTGGGTGAAAGGGGCGCCGGTACCTGCGCCCCATCCACCATAGGCAGGATCAGACGCGACGACGCTTCGACGGGCGAACGCCGTTGTGCGGAATCGGGGTCACGTCACGGATGGCCGTGATGGTGAAGCCAACCGCCTGAAGCGCGCGCAGGGCGCTTTCGCGGCCCGAACCCGGACCCTTGACTTCGACTTCGAGGGTGCGGACGCCATGTTCCGCCGCCTTCTTGCCGGCGTCGTCAGCAGCAACCTGTGCTGCATACGGGGTCGACTTGCGGCTGCCCTTGAAGCCCATCATGCCGGCAGACGACCACGAAATGGCGTTGCCCTGTGCGTCGGTGATGGTCACCATGGTGTTGTTGAAGCTGGCGTTGACGTGCGCAATGCCGCTGGTGATGTTCTTGCGCTCGCGCCGCTTAATGCGCTGAGGTTCGCGTGCCATTGTTTTCTATCCTCGAGAAACTGGGACGGAAGAAGGACCTGAAAAGGTCTTACTTCTTCTTGCCGGCGATCGGCTTGGCCTTGCCCTTGCGGGTGCGGGCGTTCGTGTGCGTGCGCTGACCGCGAACCGGCAGGCCCTTGCGGTGACGCAGACCACGATAGCATGCGAGGTCCATCAGGCGCTTGATGTTCATCGCCACTTCGCGACGAAGATCGCCTTCCACGGTGTGATCGGCATCGATCGTTTCGCGGATCTGAAGGATTTCGGCATCCGAAAGATCGGCCACGCGGCGGGTGTGTTCGATACCCAGCTTGTCGGCGATCTGCTTGGCCTTGTGAGCGCCAATGCCATGAATGTAAGTCAGCGCGATGATCACGCGCTTGTTGGTGGGGATATTGACCCCGGCAATACGAGCCACTTGCTTCTCCGTTTGCTCCACAGGCCGCGCGAATCACTCACGCCGCCTATCTCATCGCGAAATAACACTCGGGAAATCCGGGATTTGTGCAGGGCTTCAGGAGTTTGTCCCTGATTGCGCAAACACTGCCCGGAAATGAGTGAAAGGCGCGATTAGGCGGTTTCGACTGCAACGTCAACCATTTCACAGGGGCAAAGGGCGGACGGCGCGCCGCTCCGGCACGGTCCTGCGGATATGCCAGTCCGATGTGGAGGGACATATCGCAAATCTCCGCTGGCGTCAAAATCGGATCGCTTTGGAAATCACTTCGGAAACCGTCTCGGCCGGCACGGACCAGATCACTAACGATGGAGCATCGCCCCTGCAAAACGTCACCTCTATCGATTTGACCGCATTTCTCGCCTGGCTCTTTGCAGAGCGAGATCGGGCCACTATTTAACCCGTTGCGTGGCCGGTGGCGGCACCGCCCCTCCTGCGCCGGAAAAGTCCCCTGACCAATATCCTCGGCATTGCCGTAAAGCTCGACTATGCAATGAACGCCCCCGCGCCCGTGCTGATGCAGATCGGCGTGGCGGACGCGGCGGGGCAACGCATCATCGATACAACCTGCAACGCTGCGCCCGAAGTGACGCGGACGGTTTCGGGCCATGACGGTCTTGGCAACCGGCTCTGGCTCGAGCCGGAAGACCGCTTCACCGCTGCCTACACCGCCACAGTCGAGATCGATCGTGTGCCGGTGGCGCTCGCGAGCCTTGCCGCAGACACGCTCACCAGCCTGCCCGGCGAGGTCCTCGAATACCTCTTCCCGTCACGCTATTGCCCGGTTGACACGATGCACGCGTCCGCGGTGGACCTGTTCGGTCATCTCTCCGGCGGTGCAATCGTGGAGGCCGTGCGCGAGTGGATATCTACCCATCTTTCCTACGTACCCGGCGCGAGCCACGGCGGCACCACCGCGCTCGATACCTTTCACGCTCGCGAAGGCGTCTGCAGGGACTATGCACACCTCCTGATCGCGCTGGTGCGTGGCCTTGGCATTCCTGCCAGGATGGTCAGCGCCTATAGCCCCGACGTCGATCCGCAGGACTTCCATGCGCTTGCCCAGGTTTGGCTGGCAGGAGCCTGGCACCTCGTTGAGGCGACTGGCATGGCAGACCCTGCCAGCACGGCCATCATCGGCGTCGGCAGAGACGCCGCCGACATAGCGTTCCTCACGATCTTCGGCAGCGCGACGCTCAACGAGCAAGTGGTCGAGGTACGCCGGATCTAGATCCGCTCCGCCTGCGCCACCGCCTCGCTTGCCCGCAATGCCGATATGATCCGAGTCAGGTGCGCAAGGTCACGCACCTCAAGGTCCACCTCGTAGGTGTGGAACGGGTTCTCGCGCTGCGTCATCTCGAGATTGACGACGTTGGCGTGGTTCTTGGCGAAGATGCCTGCCATTTCCGCCAGCGTCCCGGGGCGGTTGTACAGTTCTGCCCGCAATCGCCCGATCGCGCCGTCGGTGCGTGCATCCCATGACAAGTCGATCCAGTCGGCATCGACGCCATCGGCCAGCCGCATGCAGTCGATCGCGTGGACCTCGACGCCCTTGCCGGGGCGGCGCAGCCCGACGATGCGGTCGCCCGGCACCGGATGGCAACAGTCCGCCAGCTTGAAGGCCATGCCGGGGGTCAGTCCGCGCACCGCGATGGCGCGCTTCTGGCTTGGCCAGTTTTCCTCCGGAAGATTGGCTGCACTGCCGGGAACCAGCGCTTCCATCACCTGCCGGTCGTCCAGCTTGGCAGAGCCGATGGCGAACATGAGGTCTTCTTCGGAGGCCAGCTTCAAGCGCTTGAGGGCATCGTTCAAGGCCTTCTTGCCAATGGTGGTCGGCAACCGCTCGACAATTTCCTCGTAAAGCTTGCGCCCGATCGCGGCGACCTCGGCGCGTTCCTTCTGGCGCACGAAACGGCGGATTGCCGCACGCGCCTTTCCGGTAACGACAAAGCCCAGCCATGAAAGCTGCGGTTCCGACGTCCGGCTCTTGATGATCTCCACCACGTCGCCATTCCCGAGCGCGGTGCGCAAGGGCACATGCCGTCCGTTGATCTTCGCGCCCACCGCCTGCGCACCAAGATTGGTGTGCACCGCAAAGGCGAAGTCGATCGGGGTTGCCCCCTTCGGCAACTGGAACAACGCGCCCTTGGGCGTGAAGGCGAAGATGCGATCCTGGTAGATCGCCATCTTGGTGTTCTCGAGCAGTTCCTCGGCATCGTGACTGGATTCGAGGATTTCGATCAGGTCGCGCAGCCAGCCCACCTGCCCATCGGGCGTGCCGCCCTGCTTGTAGGCCCAGTGCGCTGCAAGCCCGAATTCGTTGCGCTCGTGCATCTCGTGCGTCTTGATCTGCACTTCCACGCGCATCGCGTTGGAATAGATCAGCGCGGTGTGCAGCGAACGGTAGCCGTTCATCTTTGGCGTCGAGATGTAGTCCTTGAAGCGCCCCGGGATCATCTGCCATTCGCGGTGGAGAATGCCTAGGGCCTTGTAGCAGTCGTCCTCGTTGTCGGTCAGGACGCGGAAGGCCATGATGTCGGTAATCTGCTCGAACGAGACGTGCCGCTCGGCCATCTTCCGCCAGATCGAATAGGGGTGCTTCTCGCGCCCCGAAACCTCGACCCGCAGCCCCGCCTCGGCCAGCGCCTTCTTGATCTCCAGCGCAATGGCATCGACCTGTGCGCCCTCCTCGCTGCGGATCGCCGCCAGCCGGCCGGTGATGGTGGCATAGGCTTCGGGTTCGATCTGCTCGAAGGCGAGCAGCTGCATCTCGCGCATGTATTCGTACATGCCCACGCGCTCTGCCAGCGGGGCATAGATATCCATCGTCTCACGCGCGATACGGCGGCGCTTTTCCTCGCTCTTGATGTAGTGAAGCGTACGCATGTTGTGCATGCGGTCAGCCAGCTTCACCAGCAGGACGCGCAGGTCCTCGCTCATCGCCAGCAGGAACTTGCGCAGGTTTTCCGCCGCGCGCTCGCTCTCGCTCATCGTCTCGATCTTCGAGAGCTTGGTCACGCCGTCGACCAGCCGCGCCACATCCGGCCCGAACAGCCGCTCGATCTCGTCGACGGTGGCAAGTGTATCTTCAACGGTATCGTGGAGCAGCGCGGTGATGATCGTGTCCTGATCGAGCTTCAGCTCGGTCATCAGGCCCGCCACTTCCACCGGGTGCGAGAAGTACGGGTCTCCGCTCGCGCGCTTCTGCGTGCCGTGTTTCTGCACGGTATAGACATAGGCACGGTTGAGCATCGCCTCGTCCGCGTCGGGATCATAGGCAAGCACACGTTCGACAAGTTCGTACTGGCGGAGCATCTGCGCCCTAAATGGCGGCATCGGAGCGTTTCCCGCAAGGGGGAATACCTCTTTAATGCAATCGTGTTGGTCGATCAGAGAATAATCGGCGCGCTGCCCCTGTCCTGCGGAAGAAGTCCTGCAACACGTGGATCGGGTAGGATCTCGACGAAGCGCGCAAACGGCACGAAGCCCTGGGCCTGGTAGAATGGCAGCGCTCGCGGATCATCGGTCGTGCATGTGTGCAGCCAGACCCGCCCGATTCCGGGCGCCCATGCCAGTTGCAAGGCTCGCCGCATCAGCCATTTGCCAAGGCCCTTGCCCGTGGCTCCCTTGATGAAACCGAAGAACACGATCTCGCATTCTCCTTCAACGCGGCAGTCGAGTTCCAGCATGCCAACCTCGACACCGGCGCGGTCGGCCACGGCAAAGATCTGCACACGCGGATCGTGTATGATCTCTGCCAGTTCCGCATCGCTCTTGCCGAGACGCGTCCACCACAGCCACGGACCGCCAATGCGCTTGTAGAGCAGACGGTACTTTTCAGGTCCCGCCTGCTTCCATCGGACCAACTGCACGGGCACGTCGCCCTCGGGCACTAGCTTGCGCAGACCCTCGGGCGGCGCAAGCATCTCGAGCGCGGTGACGACGCATGCCAGATCGCTTGGCGCAACGTTGTGAAAGCCGTGCCCGAGCGCCGGGCCTTCCGCCTCGATCACGTCAGCTCCAGACAGCTTCCGGCGGCAGGCTCATAAGGATCGCGTCGATGTTGCCACCGGTCTTCAGCCCGAACAGCGTGCCGCGGTCCCACACGAGATTGAATTCGGCATAGCGCCCGCGATATTCAAGCTGGGTCAGCTTCTCTGCCGGCGAGTAGTCCATGCCCATCCGTTTGCGGACGAGGCGCGGAAAGACATTGATGAACGCATCGCCCACATCGCGCGTGAAAGCGAAGTTCGCCTCGAAAGCCGCATCGTCGGTGCATTCGAGATGGTCGTAGAAGATACCACCTACCCCGCGATGAACCTTGCGATGCGGGATCCAGAAATAGTCCTCCGCCCACTTCTTGAACTTCGGATAATACTCCGGGTCATGCCGATCGCAGGCCGCCTTGTACTCGGCATGGAATTCGGCTGTGTCCTCCTCATAGGGGATCGGCGGATTGAGATCGCCACCACCGCCGAACCACGCCTTGCTGGTCGTCAGGAAGCGCGTGTTCATGTGCACCGCCGGCACGTGCGGGTTGCGCATGTGTGCCACGAGGCTGATGCCGGTTGCCGTGAAGCCCGGTGCCTCGACGCTCGCCCCGTTGACCGATCCGGCAAAGTCCTTCGAGAATTCGCCTTGCACCGTCGAGACGTTGACGCCCACCTTCTCGAACACCTTGCCCTTCATCAGGCCCTGCACGCCGCCGCCGCCATTTGCTACGGCCTCGCCCTCATGTTCACGGTTCCATGGGGTGTAGGCAAATGACGCATCCGATCCCGCCTCGCGCTCGATCGCCTCGAACTCGGCGCAGATCCGGTCACGCAAGCTCTCGAACCAGGCACGGGCGCGGGTGGTGTGGGTCGTCCAGTCGGTCATGCAATCCCCCAGAGGTCTCTCATGGCGACTTGCCAAGGGAATCGCGATCCGGCAAGGGAAAGCCATGGTTCCCTTTTCGTTCGCCTCTCAGGAATTCCGCCTCGGCGCCTCGCGCGCGCTTTTCTGGGCAGAGGAGAACGCGCTGCTGTTGGCTGACCTGCACCTCGAGAAGGCCAGCTTCTTTGCGCGCCACGGCCAGATGCTTCCGCCCTACGACAGCCGCGCCACGCTGGAACGCATTGCCCAGGCCCTGCGCGAGACAGGTGCGCGCCGCGTTTTCTGCCTGGGCGACTCGTTCCACGATGCGGCTGCGGTCGCCCGTATGGAACCCCACGCAGCCGGCATGCTCGATGCGCTCACCCGCGCCACGGACTGGGTGTGGATCACCGGAAACCATGACGAAGATGCCTCTGCACCGGGCGGAACACTCGTTGACGAACTCGTCGTTCGCGGACTGACGCTGCGCCACATCGCGCGCAGGGGCACCGCCAAAGGCGAAGTTTCCGGCCACTTCCACCCCAAACTGCGCGTGTCGATCCGGGGGCGCACCATTGCCCGGCCCTGCGCCGTCGCAAGCGAGAACCGCCTGATTCTGCCCGCTTTTGGCGCGTTGACAGGGGGCATGGACGCTGGCGATCCTGCCATTCTCAAGGCATTGCAGCCGGCACGGTCGATCGATGCGATCGTGCCTGCCGGTGAAAAGCTTGCCCGGTTCAACCTGTGGCGCGCTGCAGCCTGAAGGCAACATCCGTCAGCGAAACCGGCTCGTTGCGGAACCAAGGGCAAAACCGCCCTTTATCTGAACGCACATTGTGATATGAGCGCGCGGAACCATATTGGGCAAAAACTGCAGGAGAAAGCACTATAGCTCCCCCACCGCGGCGCATGATGGCGCCCCCCGTCAAGAGCGGGCCTCGCTACAACCAGATGATCAACGTGCCAAAGGTGCGCGTGATCGACGAGAACGGCGAGAACCTGGGTGTGATGTACACCCGCGAAGCGATCGAGCAGGCTGCCGAAGTTGGCCTGGACCTCGTCGAAGTTTCCCCCAACGCGGATCCGCCGGTCTGCAAGTTCCTCGACGTGGGCAAGTTCCGCTACGAGGCGCAGAAGAAGGCGAACCTCGCCCGCAAGAGCCAGAAGACGCAGGAGATCAAGGAGATCAAGATGCGTCCGAACATCGATGACCACGATTACGACACCAAGATGCGTAACGTCGTGAAGTTCATCGGCGAAGGCGACAAGGTGAAGATCACGCTGCGTTTCCGTGGTCGCGAACTATCGCACCAGCAGCTCGGCATGAACCTCCTGCGCAAGGTGCAGGATGACGTGGCTGAAATCGCCAAGGTCGAGGCTTTCCCGCGCATGGAAGGTCGCCAGATGCTGATGGTCCTTGCGCCGAAGTAGGCACTGGGCATCAGATCGAACCGCAAAAGGGGCGTGCCGCAAGGCGCGCCCCTTTTGTTTTGAACCGGTTATCTACGCGTGAAAACGCCTCGCCGCGCGTTCCCCAATTCACCTTTGCCTGACCACGTTCCGCCGATTCACCGGTGTCTGATTTCCGCTCCTGCGCGTTCTCGCTGCGGTTCGCCAATAACCAAACAAGATTCATCAAGGAGCATTACATGACGCCGTCTCTCAAGATCATTCCTGCCGTTGCCATCCTCGCTGGCTCGCTGGGCCTTGGCGGTTGCGCCACCAAGGGCTACGTCAACGAGCAGATCGCAACGGTCAACCAGCGCATCGACGGTGTCGAAAGCCGTCTCCAGGCAACTGACGGCGTTGCCCAGGCTGCCCGCAGCGAAGCGCAGGCCGCTAACGCGCAAGCGCAGACCAACACCCAGCGTCTCGACCAACTCACCGGTCGCGTGGATGGGATGGATCAGCGCATGATGCAGATGCAGCAGCAGCCGCAGAAGCGCGCTCGCAACTAAGCATTAGTTCGAACGTTAAAGGGCCGGACAGGTAGCCTGTGGTCAGTCGACCCGGGAAAGCCTGTCCGGCTTTTCGTATCCGGTGCGAGTAACGATCAACATGATCAAGGCTTTGATAGCGCTGGCAGGTGTGGCGCTTGTTCTTCCCTCCCCTGCAATTTCCCCGGCCGAGGCGGCAACAACGCTAGCCTCAAAGAGCACCGCTCGCAAACGGGTCAAGAAACCCGCCCCCGCCCCTGTCGAGATGCCCGTCCTGGACGTCCCGGCCCAACGCGTGCTGTCATGGGTCAGCGCAACCGGAGACAATGCCGGCTTGCCCTTCGTTGTGATCGACAAGACCAACGCGATGATCCTGGCTTTCGATGCCAGCGGCAAGCCCATCGGGCACGGCCCTGTCCTGATCGGGCGCGCGTTGGGCGATGAGGCCACTCCCGGTGTCGGATCCAAGAGCCTTGCCGAAATCGGGCCAGCCGAGAAGACGACGCCTGCTGGCCGCTTCCTCGCAAAATTTGGGTTGGCTGCGGGAAATGCCAAGGTGCTGTGGGTCGATTACGCAACCTCGGTCGCCTTGCACACGATCCCTCCCGGCAATGCCAAGGAAAATCGAACCAAGCGGATGCTCACGCCGACCGCAGCGGATAACCGCATCACGTTTGGCTGCATCAACGTGCCCAAGGCGCTGTATAACGGCAAGATCGCCCCGATGTTCGGCAAGAAGGGCGGCTACGTCTATATTCTGCCTGACAGCAAGCCGCTCGAGGATGCCTTCCCCCCTCTCCACGCGCGCCCCTATGCCGACGGCGGCGCCTTGCCGGCACCTGCACAAACTCGCTAAAGGCGCACGCAGCCTTCGGATACAAAAAAGGGGACCGAAGACCGGTCCCCTTTTCCGTCATTGGCTGGCCTTGCGTCAGAACCGATAGCGCGCGGTCGCACCATAGGTCCGCGGCTGGCTGGTATAGCCAGAGATCGAACCCGGCTGGGCCGGCGTGTCGAAAACCGACAGCAGGTAGCGGTTATTGGTGATGTTGCGGCCCCATGCGGTCAACTCAAGTCCGCTCGGCATCGCCCACGTGATCGAAGCGTTGGCTTCGTTTACCTCGCGGCGGTACGGACGCGCCGCAGCCACGGCAACGCGTGTACCCTGATCGAGGAAGCCCGGCAGGCCCTCGATGATCTGCACCGGCGATTCATAATGGAAATCGCCGCGCAGGATCAGGTGATGGCCGGAATTGAACTCGTGATCATAGCTCGCGCCGAAGGTCGACGAGATCGCCGGAATGCCCGCCGGACGTGTCTTCGACAGGTCACCAACGGCCGAAAGCACGAAGCTGTCATACTTGGGGTCGAGATAGGTCATGCCGACATTGAGCATCCAGCCCTTGGCCGGCTTCACCGTACCTTCGAACTCGATGCCCCGCACCGACTGCTTGCCTGCGTTGGCCAGGACGAAGCCCGATCCGGTAAACGTGTTCGACTGGAAGCCGTTCACCCGCTGATCGAATGCAGCAAGGTTGGCCGTCACCAGGCCCCAGTCCGCCTTAAGGCCGATTTCATAGACGGTCGAGCTTTCCGGACCGGCAAAACGGCTGCCATAGGTCTGGTTGACCACCGTTAGGCGGTTCGCGATCAGCGCGGCGCGGTCCGAAAGGAACGGCCGGCTGTCACGCGAAAGGTTGATCGAGCTTGCCTTGAAGCCGGTTGCATAGCTTGCATAGACGTTGATCTGGTCGGTCAGATCGAAGGCCACCCGCACGATGTAGGTGAACTTGTCATCGCGAGTGCGGCCAGATTCAACCGCGTTGGGCACGGCGAGGAACGGCGGAAGGAACTGCAGGCGCTGCAGCGCCAGTAGCGGATTGCCGACCGTCAGCGGATTGGCATCGGCTGCTGCCGCAGTTGTCGAAAGGTTGGCGTTCAGTGCGGCGAAACCGGCGGCCTGCGTCTGCAGCGCCGCGAACTGCGCAGGGTTTGCCTGGGCAAAGGCGGCGATGCGCGCGGGGTCGGTCGTGCCGAGGGCCGTGGACACGAAGGTACGGCTCAGCGCGGTGCCGCCAATCTGCACCAAGTCAAGATTGGAGAATACGTCGCTGGAGTCTGCTGCTGCCGCAAAGTCCTTGGCATCCTTCGTGTAGTTCACGCCACCCGTTACGGTAATGCGGTCACCCACCTTGAAGTCGGCCTGGCCAAAGAACGAATAGGCCTCGTTCTTCAGGCGGTAGCGCTCATCCAGCTTCTGGCCAGCGCCGAAGAAGCGGCCGGTGTAGTTCTGTCCGGTGAGCGCCCCGATCGTCGCTTCGAGGCTGGGCAGGGTTTGCGTGTTCTGCGTAAGGCCGCGAATGATGAAGTCGGCATAGCCGCGCGCCTGCGACCCCCAGCCAAGCTGGTTGGTTTGGCGAATGTTCTCGTTGAAGTAGTAACCGCCCACCAGGAAATTGACCGGACCTTCCAGATTGGTCGCGAGCCTGAGTTCCTGGGTGAAGGTCTTGATCGCCTGGTCCTGCGAATTGAAGCCGATCAGGTCGGCGCTCGAGAAGTCGGAATCCTGATTGGTGTAGGCATCGGTCCGGCGATAGGCTGTGATCGACGTGACGGTGAGCGGCCCGATGTCATGATCAATCTGGCCCGACACGCCCCAATTGTCGATGTCATTGACCGAATCGACGTTGGAATAGACCCGGTTGGCATAGATTTCGTTCGGCCCGTTGACCTGTCCGCCCAACGCCCGGATCGCCACTGTCGCCGAAGACGGCTGCAGGTTCACCACGCCGCAGCACAGTTCGTCGATCTTGGAATAGTCGCCGATCAGGCGCACGCGCGTCTGTGCGGTCGGCTCCCACAGGACCTGTCCGCGCGCAAACCAGCGGTTACGCTCGTTCGTATCGCTTCCGGTGCCGAGATCCTTGTTGTAGCCATCACGCTTGTTGATGCCGCCGGCTAGGCTCACCGCCAGACCGTCGCTGATCGGCCCGGTAACGACGCCCTTGAGCACGACTGCGTCGTAATTGCCGTAGCTGGCCTCGACATTGCCGCCGAAGTCGAACTTCGGCGCCGCTGTCACGATCGAGATCACGCCGACGCTGGCGTTCTTGCCGAACAGCGTGGACTGGGGCCCACGCAGCACCTCGATGCGCTGAACATCGGGGAAATCGCTGATCTGCGCCGCAGAACGCGAACGGTAGACGCCGTCGATGAATACGCCGACGGAGGGTTCGATGCCCGCGTTGTTGGCACCGTTGCCGAAGCCGCGAATGATGAAGTTGGTATTCGCGCTCGACTGCAGCTGGGTCACGCGCAAGGAAGGCACGACGCTGGTCAGATCCTTGAGATCGCGAATCTGCGCCTGCTCGAGCGTGCGCGCGCTGGTTACCGAAACGGCGATGGGCGTGTCCTGAAGGGTCTGTTCACGCTTGCTGGCGGTGACGATGATCTCGTTGCCCTGCCCCGTGACGTCCGCGGCCGGAGCTGCGGGCTGAGCTTCTTCTACGGGTTGTGCAACGTCTTGCGCGTGTGCGGCCGATGCGAATGCCAGAGCAAGACCGCAGGCCCCAGAAAGATACGCGGCCTGGCCGGCGCGACCGGCGAATACGGATTTCATCTGCAAGCTTTTCCTTCTCTTGACCGCGCGCCATGGGCTGCGGCTGGCCCCGGGTTCGGGCCATTCGGTCATCCATTTCCCGTTGTCTCTACTAAAGCCACGCAGCGTCCGCGACAATTCCTGCTCGATTAACAACACCATGGCAGCCATGCATTTTCATGCACTGTTGCACACCGGTCACACTTGCAACCGGTTTGGCAGCGTTGCCAAAGAGTTTGGAAGTTCGGTGCCGGCCAAGGTATTCGTGCAAGGCATGTCCCTCCTTCAGCTGCGCACTTTCATGGAAGTCTATCGCCGCCGCTCTCTCAGCGACGCAGCGCGGGCGCTGGCGATAACGCAACCCGCGGTCTCGCAGCACGTCGCCTCGCTTGAAGCGCAACTGGGACATCCCCTGTTCGAGCGTCATTCTCGCGGCGTTCGGCCAACAGCTATCGCCGATGATCTGGCAGCGTCGATCGGCAGCAGTCTCGACACGGCGGAGGCGGCGCTTGCCTCGGCGCGTGCCCGCTCGGTCCGGCTGTCAGGCACGATCCACATCGCTGCCCCTTCGGACTTGCTTGGTGAAATGATCGCGCCGCGGCTCGGCCCGCTCCTCGAACGGGGTCTGGACCTGCGGCTGCATATCGGTGGGCGCGACGCGCTCTATGCGATGCTGCTCGAGGACAAGGTGCACCTCGGCATCACGGCTTCACAGCCCACCGATGCACGGCTGGCGCATGAACGACTAGGCGAGGAGCACTTGCGAGCGGTGGCATCGCCTGCACTGGTCGAAAAGATTGCCGACATGCCCCTGGACGAGGCGCTGAACAGCTTTCCCTACTTCGCCTACGATCTTGATCGCCCCTTGGTGCGGACGTGGCTCGAGGCAAACAGGATCGAAGTCAGCCGCCTCCCGGCGGTCACGGCGCCCGATCTGCGAGCCTTGCGATCGGCCCTGTGTGCCGGCCTTGGCTGGTCGGTGATGCCGGGCTACCTCACCGAGGCGGAACGCTCCGCCTGTACTCTTGCGGAGATCCGCGCGCCGATCGTCGTGCCGACCAACACCTTCTATCTGGTCTGGGCCCGCTCGTCCCTGCGCCATCCGCGCGTCGCGATGGCCCGCGACATCCTTGGCCAGGCGCTCAAGATGTAACAAATCCCGACCAGACTTGCCGCAACGCACAATAAAGAGTAAGCGCGCGCCGATATTCGGGCGGGCTCTGTCGCTTGTGCCGATGTGCCCACCAATTCCCTAGTTTCAACGAAAGCCAGTTTCCATGTCGCTGCCCCTGCGCAACATCGCGATCATCGCCCACGTCGACCACGGCAAGACCACTCTCGTCGACCAGCTCTTCCGCCAGTCCGGCACCTTCCGCGACAACCAGCGCGTTGAAGAGCGCGCGATGGATTCGAACGATCTCGAAAAGGAACGCGGGATCACCATCCTTGCGAAGCCGACGTCGATCGAATGGAACGGCATCCGCATCAACATCGTCGACACGCCCGGCCACGCCGATTTCGGCGGCGAGGTGGAGCGCATCCTGTCGATGGTCGACGGCGTGATCCTGCTGGTTGACAGCTCGGAAGGCGCCATGCCGCAGACCAAGTTCGTCACCGGCAAGGCACTGGCCCTCGGCCTCAAGCCGATCGTCGTCGTCAACAAGGTCGACCGTCCGGACGAGCGCATCCAGGAAGTGCTCGACGAAGTGTTCGACCTCTTCGTCACGCTTGACGCCAACGACGAACAGCTCGAATTCCCCGTGCTCTACGCTTCGGGCCGCAACGGCTATGCCAGCACCGATCCCGATCGCCGCGAAGGTACGCTCGAGCCGATGTTCCAGCTCATCGTCGATCACGTGCCGCCGCCGAGCCTCGACGCCGAGGCGCCGTTCTCGTTCCTCGCAACCCTTCTCGATCGCGACAACTTCCTTGGCCGCGTGCTGACGGGCCGCGTCCAGTCGGGCGTGATCCGCGTCAACGATCCGATCCGCGCGCTCGACATGGACGGCAAGGTCATCGAAGTCGGTCGCGCCTCCAAGATCATGACCTTCCGCGGCCTTGATCGCGTACCGGTCGACGAAGCTCGCGCCGGTGACATCATCTCGCTCGCCGGGATGACCGTTGCCACCGTGTCGAACACCATCGCCGCGCCGGAAGTCACCGTGCCGATCAAGGCCCAGCCGATCGACCCGCCGACCCTGTCGATGCGCTTTGCGGTGAATGACTCGCCCATGGCCGGCCGCGAAGGTTCGAAGGTCACCAGCCGCATGATCCGCGACCGTCTGGAGCGCGAGGCCGAATCGAACGTCGCCATCCGCATCACGGAATCGGCAGACAAGGACAGCTTCGAAGTCGCCGGTCGTGGCGAACTCCAGCTTGGCGTGCTGATCGAAACGATGCGCCGCGAAGGCTTCGAGCTCGGCATCAGCCGCCCGCGCGTGCTGTTCCAGAAGGACGAGGACGGCAACCTGCTCGAGCCTTACGAAACCGTCATGATCGACGTGGACGACGAACACTCGGGCACGGTGGTTGACAAGATGGCTATCCGCAAGGCCGAGATGACCGACATGCGTCCCTCGGGCGGCGGCAAGACCCGCATCACCTTCTCGGCCCCCTCGCGCGGGCTGATCGGCTACCACGGCGAATTCCTCTCGGATACCCGCGGCACCGGCATCATGAACCGCCTGTTCGAGAAGTACGGTCCGCACAAGGGCAAGATCGAAGGCCGCAAGAATGGCGTGCTGATCTCCAACGGCACCGGCGAAGCCGTCGCCTACGCACTCGGGCCGCTCGAAGAGCGCGGCATCCTCTTCGTTGGCGTTGGCACCCCGCTGTACGAAGGCATGATCATCGGCGAGAACGCCAAGCCGGAAGACCTTGAGGTCAACCCGATGAAGTCCAAGCAGCTGACGAACTTCCGTTCGAGCGGCAAGGACGACGCGATCCGCCTGACCCCGCCCAAGATCATGACCCTCGAACAGGCCATCGCCTACATCGATGACGATGAAATGGTGGAAGTGACGCCGAAGTCGATCCGTATCCGCAAGGCGATCCTCGATCCGAACGAGCGCAAGAAGGCGTCGCGGAAGAAGGAAGCGGCCTAACCTGACAATCCGGCTGCTTCGAACGACACTTTGTGTGCAGGAGTTGGAACGGTCGATGTATGGAAACAAAGGGCGGCCCGCGCGGTCGCCCTTTTTTTCGCCTGACAAAGTTTCCGTTCAGTTTCAGTTAAAACTACTACAGGTGTGTTGCATGTATGCAGCACCTAGCAACAAACTGCGATCAATCAGCAATTTAACGAAACATAGCCTTTACAGCCCTTCCGGTCGGATGCATCACACCCGGCAGTCGGAGATCGGACAAGTCGTAACAACGGTAACGTCCTCTCCCAATTGAGGGGTAATCATCATGAAATTGCTTTCGCAGGCTGCGCTTTTGCGCGGCACTGTTGCCACGTCTGCGCTCGCGCTGAGCAGCCTTGGCCTTCTTGCAGCGCCTGCCTATGCACAGGCTGCACCACAGGTCGCCGAGGAAACACCCGCACCTGCAGAAGATGCCACCATCGTCGTCACCGGATCGCTGCTGCGCCGCGCCGACACGGCAACGCCTTCGCCCGTCACCGTCATCGGCGCTGAAAACCTGCAGCGTGCGGGCGTCACCAACATGGCTGACGCGATCCGCCAGGCTTCGGCTGACGGCGCCGGCTCGATCGGCATCGGCTTCACCAGCGGCTTTTCCGCCGGCGGCTCTGCCGTATCACTGCGCAATCTGGGCGTTTCCTCGACGCTCGTGCTGGTCGACGGCCTGCGCTCGGCCAACTTCCCGCTCAGCGACGATGGCCACAATTCGTATGTGGACCTTTCGAGCATCCCGCAGGTTGCTGTCGAGCGCGTTGAAGTCCTGAAGGACGGCGCCTCCTCGACCTATGGTGCCGACGCGATCGGTGGCGTGGTCAACATCATCATGCGTAAGAAGTTCACCGGACTTGAAGGTGGCGCCGAAGCCGGCGTTTCCGAGCAGGGTGACGGCCAGAAGTACCGCGCCCACCTGTTGGCTGGCTATGGCGACTATAACAGCCAGGGCTGGAACGTCTACATCGGCGGCGAATATGAAAAGGGCGGCAAGGTCACTGCCAAATCGCGCGGCTTCCCCTTCGACACGCTCGATCTGCGCGCGATCGGCGGTAAGGACAACAACCGCGCCGACGATACGCTGACCTCGCCCACGACCAACGCCGTGGTCACCCGCGTCACGCAGACCAATCTGAACAACCCTCTGGCCGGCAGCGTTGCCAACGCAACCTCGCCCGCCCTGTTCACGTCGCTCACGCCGCTCAGCGCCTGCCCGTTCGGCACTTTCACGGAAAACACCGCGTCGCGCGTCGGCACGGCTTGCGCGCATGACCTGACCCGTGAATACGTGCAGATCCTGCCCAAGCAGGAGCGCTATGCCGCAATCGGCCGCTTCAGCTTCCGCGTTGGCGACAACGTCGAAGGTTATCTGGCCGGCAGCTACTCGCACAACAAGGTCGATATTACCCTGTTGCCGCGCGGCATTCGCCAGAACCAGGCCTTCGGTGGCTCCCCGTCGACCTCTACCTCGAACCCGGGCATCGTTCTTCCTGTCTGGATCTGCCCGTCAGGCGTCGATTGCGCCAATCCGGCAACGCCGGGCCGCACGCTCAACCCGAACAACCCATATGCTGCCGCTTATGCCAACAACCCGGCTGCCGGCGCTGCACGCATCTATTACCTGTTCGGCGACGTGAAGTCGGGCTCGGTTCGCACCAACGAGCTCTACCGCATCACTGGCGGCCTGCGCGGCACCATCGCCGATGCATGGAACTGGAACCTCGAAGCGGGTTACTCGCGCGACGATCTCAAGCTGGTGCAGACCGGCTTTGCCAACCTCAATGGGCTGGTCAAGGCGATCAACACGGGCTCGTACAACTTCGTCAATCCCAGCCTGAATTCCCAGGCTGTGCGTGATTCCGTCCTGCCCCCGATCACTTCGCTGTCGAACTCGGAAGAAGCGACGGTCGATGCCTCGGTCAGCCGCAGCCTGTTCACGCTGCCCGGCGGCGACCTGCAGGTTGCCGTTGGTGGCCAGTACCGCAAGGAAAAGCTGACCAACCGCAGCGCCAACCCGAACCTCGACGTTCCGGGCCTTTCGACAGCGCAGGCTTACGGCAACCGCGACGTCTGGGCTGCCTACTTCGAAGTTGACGCACCGATCCTCGATACCCTGGAAGTCAATGCTTCGGGCCGCTACGACCACTACTCGGAAGGCTTCAGCCACTTCTCGCCGAAGTTTGGCGCGAAGTTTCAGCCGATCAAGGAACTGGCGATCCGCGGCACCTACTCGGAAGGCTTCCGCGCTCCGACCTTCGCCGAGATCGATCCGCGCAGTTCGTTCTCGGGCTTCGTGGGTTACACGCCGGGCGCCGCGTTCCAGGCCGCTCACCCCAACAACGCCGCTTACTCGAGCACGTACTCGGTCGGCCGCGGCTTTGTGGGCAACCCTGACATCCAGCCTGAAACCTCGCGCAGCTTCACGCTGGGCGCAGTGTTCCAGCCCACCAGCAAGATCAGCTTCACGGTCGATTACTTCAACGTGAAGAAGAATGGCCTTGTTACGGCAGGTCCGCTGGCTGGCGACGCGATCAAGGCTTACTACTCGGTCGCAGGTCAGTCCTTCGCATCTGCTGCCGCTGCATCGGCTGCCGGTTGCGCTGCCGTGGCAAAGGTTGGCGCGGGCTACTCGTGCAACGTCATCGACGGTGCCGATCCTTTCGCGCTCAGTGCTCTGCCGCGCCTGCTCGTGGTCAACGCGCCTTACGTGAACTCGGACTACGACCTGACCTCTGGTCTGCAGTTCGGCGCCAACGCGCAGTTCGACCTCGCTCCGGACATCCAGTGGCTGAGCCGCCTCGATCTGCAGGCAACGCTGAAGTATGACCGCCACCTCGACAACGGTGACGTTCAGCGCTTCACCGGCACGGTTGGTCCGGCAGACCTGTCGTCGGGCGGTGGTACGCCGAAGTGGCGCGGCAACTGGCAGAACACGTTGGTTCTCGGCCAGTTCTCGCTGACCGCGACGACCTACTACGTCGGCGCCATGAAGGGCGTTGCCGCAGACCAGGGCAACCTCGACACGTCGTGCGCAGCCACGCTTTATGGTGGCGGTCCTGCCTTCTGCAAGATCAAGCGCTTCATCTATGCTGACCTGAACGCGTCGTTCGAAGTGAATGAGAACTTCAACTTCTTCATGTTCGTCGGCAACGTGACCAATGCCGGTGCACCGCTCTATGCGAACACCCTCTACACCACGCAGCCGAACTACCTGGCTTCGTGGCACCTGCCCGGCCTGATCGGCCGCACCTTCCGCGCAGGTGCGAACTTCAAGTTCTGATCTGATCGGAATTGACATCGAAAAGGGCGGTCAGAAATGGCCGCCCTTTTTGTTGCCCGCTGCTCGTTGAGCATGGCTGTGGGTCGAAACGGCTGTCCTACAAGACAGCATCTGACATAGCCTACGCCCATGTTATTGCTCGCCGGCTGCCCCGCAAACGAAAAAGCTGCGGCGCTTTCCGCACCGCAGCTTTTCCCTAATCGCCGGTCCCGTGCCGAACGGCGCGGGATGGTCAATCAAATGCTCAGAAGCGCAGACCCACGACCGCACGGATTGCGTGCACGTCGAAGTTCTTGTCTTGGATGCGCATGTTCGTGCCGCCACCGTTCAGCAGGAACGGGTTGGTTGCAGGCGCAGATCCCGCGCCGACGCCGACCGAATACTTGTCGTCCTTGTAGCGGCTGTAGAGGTACTCGGCACCAAGCGACAGGTTGTTGGTCAGCATGATTTCGGTGCCGCCGCCAGCCTGCCAGCCCCACACCATGTCACCGTCGTTCTGCTCGGTGAACGAGTTGGCGGTGTTGCTGGTGTAGAAATCGTGGTCGATCTTGGCATAGCTAACGCCGCCCGTGGCATAGAACAGGGCTCCGCCATTTGGCGTGTAACCAAGGCGGCCGCGGGCCGAGATGGCATAATCGACCGAGCGGGCGATCTTATAGAACGCAGGCGTGGTGCTGAAGGCGCTGGCACGCTCGATCGAGTCATTGCGCGAACCTTCGAGCAGGCCACCAAACACGATGTTGCCGGAGCGGGCGTCGAACCCGATGCGTGCGCCGTATTCAGCGCCAGCCTTGTCGTTGGCGCAGCCCGAAGCGCGCGACGGGCCCTTGGCACCGTTGCAGAAGCCCGGTCCGAAGGCGTCAACGCCCGAGAGGGTGCGAACGGTGTCGCCGTAGGAGCCGTCGCGGTTGGTGTCGAATTCGAAGGTGTTGCCATTCTCGCCGCCGACGCCGAAGCCGCCGAAGCCCTGAATGTACACGCCGTTGAAATGCCGGTCGCGATCAAAACCGTCGGCGGTTACCCCACCGGTGGTCGTGGTCGAGGCGGTGGTGGACATGCTGTCGGCGTCCTGCGCCATCGCAGGAGCAGCAACGAACGCCAGCGTCGCGGCCAACGGCCACGCGAAACGGTGAATAGACCTCATCGGATTTCCCTTTTTGCAAAAGCGCTTAGAAGCGCGCACCGGCTCAACACTGCTCGGCTGCAAAGGTTTCCAAAAAAAGGTCTGGATCGGATCCAACGTGGATGGACTTTCGTGCAATCCGTAACGGCAATTGTCTGCTGCGCTTCAGTCCTTACGCGGTTTCTCGTTGCTTTTATCGATCAGAAATTCCGAAGATTCCGCCGGCCTACGACATGGATGTGTTGGCGCCTTCTTGGCCCACGCAAGCCTTCCTCCTGCTACCGTGAACAGGCGGCTACCGTGCGACTTGTGAAGAATGCACAGCCGCCTATCGCCAATCTTCTCGGCCACAGCTATGGCACAGGCGATGAGAGAGCAAAATCCCCCCAGCTTTCCGACGCAGCTTTCAGGTTTGCGTGTGGCGCTGTTCAGCGGCAACTACAATTACGTCCGCGATGGTGCCAATCAGGCGCTCAACCGCCTTGTCGGCTACCTTCTGCGAGAGGGGGCGGATGTACGCATCTACGCGCCGAAGGTTGAAAAGCCCGCCTTCAAGGCAACCGGCACGCTGATCGGGATACCCTCGTTCGCCATCCCCGGCCGTGCCGAATATCGTTTCCCACTGGCGCTATCCCCGCGTGTCCGGCGCGATCTTGCGGCTTTCGATCCCCATGTCGTGCACGTATCCTCGCCCGATGTCGTCGCGCATCGAGCAGTTTCGTGGGCGCGCCATCGCGGGCTGCCAATCCTGGCATCGGTCCACACCCGCTTCGAAACCTATTTCCGCTATTACAACATGGCCTGGGCCGAACCGGCCGTAGAAGCGCTGATGCGGCGCTTCTACCGGCGTTGCGATGCCTTGGTCGCGCCATCTGAATCCATGGCGCAAGTCCTGCGCGACCAGCGCATGAACTATGATATCGGCATCTGGTCGCGAGGGGTCGATCGCGAGATATTCCAACCCTCGGCGCGCAGCCTTGAATGGCGCCGATCGCTTTGCATTGCCGACGATGAAGTGGTCGTCGGCTTTCTGGGACGACTGGTCATGGAAAAAGGCCTCGACGTCTTTTCGGACTCCATCGACCAGTTGGTGCGCAAGGGCATAAGACACCGTGTGCTGGTCATCGGCGAGGGCCCGGCTCGCGAATGGTTCGCCGCACGCCTGCCCGACGCGGTATTTGCCGGTTTTCAGGGTGGCGCGGACCTTGGGCGGGCTGTGGCAAGCATGGATGTGTTGTTCAATCCGTCGGTCACCGAGACTTTCGGGAACGTCACGCTCGAAGCCATGGCATGCAGCGTACCGGTTGTTGCTGCGGCCGCGACCGGCAGCCAGAGCCTGGTCGATGACGGAGTTTCGGGACGTCTTATCACGCCTGGCGCAGTGCGCCAGTTTGCCGAAGCGCTTCGCTGCTACGTCGAGGATCCCGCCCTGCGTGCGCGCCATGGCGCAGCAGGCGAAGAGCGCAGCACGGATTTCTCGTGGGACCGGATCAATCAGGCGGTCGCCGACACGTACTTGCGTCTGGTGCGACAGAAAGCCCTGTCGCCTCGGCGCTAACGCAAGACCCCCGCAGTTTTCATCCGGATGGCATACCACAACTGGAAGACGAGTGCTGTCCAGATGACTGCCGACGTGGCGATGACGGCCGTGGTGTGCACTGATTCTGGGGCATAGCCACTCAGATATTCGAAGCCTTGGCTGACGATCAGGCCAGCCAGCGACACCGCAAAGGCCGGGATCGCATGACGAGATCGCAAAAGCAGCAGGATCGAACCGGCCAGCGAACCCCAGACGCCCAGCGCCCAGAACACCGTCAGCCACGCCGGAAAGGCCTGCATGTAGGCCTGCGCCTCTGCATCCATTCCGACTGAGGCCGGGTAAGTGGCGGGATAGAGCTTGCTCAGGGTATAATCGACACAGCCAAAGCTGTTCCAAAGCACGCCAACAACCCCGACAGCCCAGAGATGCGCAGGTGTCCGTGAGGATGCAGCAACGAGGTTGTCCATGGCCCCTCTCCCCGTGATATCGCAGGAGAGGGTACCATGGCCCAGCGCGTCGTCAAAGCGCCGTGACAGCGCAGACTCCAGCAACATCAGAGGCGTTCGATCCGGCGGGCCGCTTCGTCAAGTATGTCGGCGATGGCATGAGCCGTTTCGGTCTCGACCCCTTGCGACAGCATCCGGTTGCGCAGGACCGCGTGCAAATTACCCATCGCCCGGCGGACTGGCGGACTGTCAGCGCGGTTGCGTTGCTCGCTCAGGGCCTTGAGCCGGGCGATGATGGCTTCGAGTTCGGCGTCTTTCCCTGCGAGTTCCGCGCGGCCGGAACCGGTCACCGCGAAAGCCTTGCGTGGCCCCTCGCCTGCTTCTTCGGCGATGAGGTCCTCATCGACCAGCAAGCTCAAGGTCGGATAGACGACGCCCGGACTGGGAGCATATTCGCCGCCAGCCATCTCGCTGATGGCCCGGATTAGGTCATAGCCGTGGCGTGGCTGTTCGGCCACGAGATGCAGCAGTAGAAGCCGAAGCTCTCCACCTGCGAACATCCGTCCGCCGCGACGGCCACCGCCCCGCCCTCGCCCACCGCCGAACGGCCCATCACCGCCAAACCGGCCGGAATTGTCGAAGGGATCGCCGAAGCGCCCACCCATCATTGCCATCATCTTGAAGGCTCGGCGAGCATGTGCCTGGCCACCGTGATGGCCATATCGATGTTCAAATTTCATGTGTTCCAATATCCTTTCATGATGCGTCTAAGATATATCTTTGTCGTAGACTTGCAAGTGGCAGGTGAAAATTTCTGCTTTGCATCCTATTTGCCAAGGAATGGCCGACCTTTTCGCCCCCGCACCCCAGGATCGCCCGCCACCTATGGCGAGCGCAGAGGCTCCGTTGGCCGATCGGTTGCGACCGTCCGACCTTGGCGAAATCATCGGACAACACCACCTGACAGGGCCAGAGGGCGCGATCGGCCGCATGGTGGCAGCGGGTAAGCTCACGTCGATGATCCTGTGGGGGCCGCCTGGCACCGGCAAGACCAGCATCGCCCGCTTGCTCGCCGAGGCTGTCGGAATGCGCTACGTCGCCATCAGCGCCGTATTTTCTGGTGTCGCCGATCTGAAGAAGGCCTTCGCGGAAGCCGAAGCCATGGCTTTGGCAGGACGGCGGACCCTGCTTTTCGTAGACGAAATCCATCGTTTCAATCGCGCGCAGCAAGACGGATTCCTGCCCTTCGTCGAGAACGGCACGGTCACGCTCGTGGGTGCGACGACCGAAAACCCGAGCTTTGCGCTGAACGCGGCGCTTCTGTCCCGCGCGCAGGTGCTGATCCTGCATCGCCTCGATGCGGCGGCACTTGGCACGCTGCTCGACCGGGCTGAGGACATCACCGGCCTGAAGCTTCCCTTGACGCCGCCTGCGCGCGAAGCATTGGTCGCCTCTGCCGATGGTGACGGACGCTTCCTGCTCAACCAGGCCGAAATGCTGTTCGATGTCGAGCTGCCGGCGCCGCTTGATCCGGAGGGTCTGGGCAGGTTCCTGATGCGCCGGGTGGCGGTCTACGACAAGGACCGCGAGGGGCATTACAATCTCATCTCGGCGCTGCACAAGGCCGTGCGGGGATCAGATCCCCAGGCCGCGCTCTATTACATGGCGCGCATGCTGGTGGCGGGCGAGGAGCCGCTCTACGTGCTCAGGCGCCTTGTGCGCATGGCGGTGGAAGATATCGGAATGGCTGATCCGCAGGCGCTGGTGCAGTGCCTTGCCGCGAAGGACGCCTATGAATTCTTGGGAAGTCCCGAAGGCGAACTGGCGATCGTGCAGGCCCTGCTTTACCTCGCCACAGCCCCCAAGTCTAATGCGGCCTATATAGCCCACAAGGCGGCCTGGAAGTCTGCAAGGGACACCGGTTCACTGATGCCGCCAGCCAATATCCTCAATGCACCTACCAAGCTCATGAAGGAAATAGGGTATGGCAAGGGCTATGAGTACGACCACGACGCGCAGGACGGATTTTCAGGCGCAAGCTACTGGCCCGAGGGCATGGCACCGCAAACCTATTACGCGCCGGTGGAACGCGGCTTCGAACGTGAGATCATGAAGCGGCTGGAGTGGTGGGACAAGAAGCGGCGCGAAAGAAGCGGCGAGTGACGCGTCGCTTTGGCCAGTTCATTGCCATCGACTGGTCCGGTGCCGCAGGAGAGCGTCACAAGGGGATCGCGCTGGCCAGGGCCGTGCCCGGAAGGGGTGCACCGCAGATCGTTCGCCCCGGTCATCGCTGGTCGCGGATGGAGGTGCTGACCTTCCTGCAGGAGGAATTGCCGGACGACGCACTGGTTGGCATGGACCTTGGCATCTCGCTGCCCTTTGCCGATCGTGGCGCGTTTTTCCCCGGCTGGCCACAGAGTCCAGCCTCGGCTCGAGAACTATGGGCTCTGATCGACGCAATCTGTGCCACAGAGCCACATCTGGGCGTGACGACGATGGTCGATCATCCGGAACTTGCAGCCTATTTCCGTCGTCATGGCGGCCGCGAAGGCTGCCGCTTCGGCGGC
Source organism: Novosphingobium sp. B1 (assembly GCF_900176395.1). GTDB lineage: Bacteria > Pseudomonadota > Alphaproteobacteria > Sphingomonadales > Sphingomonadaceae > Novosphingobium. The sequence continues at coordinate 41,812 of NZ_FWXL01000005.1, forward strand.
GGTCAAGGGCGCTTTCGCATGACTGAGGCCGCGCAGCGCCGCATGGGGTGCAAGCCCTATTCTAACTTCAATCTTGTAGGGGCAGCGCAGGTCGGCAAGTCGAGCCTTTCCGGCATGCGCCTGCTGCACCACCTCAAGGGAAAGGCTGGCGTCTGGCCGGTCGACGGCCTGCCCGACCACGGCCCGGTCGTGTGCGAGATCTACACCACGATCGCAGCCATGGCCGCCGGTCGTACCCCATCGCGTTCCAAGATGCGGTCTGCCGCCGAGCTGGACGAAGCATTGGAAGCGCTTGGTTCGGCACCGTCCGGCCTTGCTGGCCCCCTCGACGACCATACATGCGATGCGATCGTGACATCGGCCTGGCTGCGCAATGCGGCACACGATGCAAAACTGTGGCGTCCGTGCGAACTTTCCAGCGAAATTGCCTCAACCGAGGGCTGGACGTTCGGGGCCTTCTGACGCTAGGGAGCGCAACGCACTGTTTGCGGGCCGGCTTAGCTCAGTTGGTAGAGCACCTGATTTGTAATCAGGGGGCCACGGGTTCGAATCCTGTAGCCGGCACCATTTCCCGCAAAAGTCGTCCGCCCTTTCGCGAACCTGTTCCGTAACACTGGCCGGTGCTGACGCCGCCATGGACCATGGCGACGCCGAACACCTGGGCATTTTCAGATGTCGAGGGGACCATGCTTGATGTGCGGGAGGACATAACGGCTGAACATGTCCGCTTCCTGGACGTGCGGATAGCCCGAGAGAATGAAGGCCTCGATGCCCTCGGCTTGATAGGCACGCAGCTTGGCGAGGACCTGGTCCGGCGTGCCGACGATGGCCGCACCGCAGCCCGAACGCGCCCGCCCGATACCGGTCCACAGGTTTTCCTCGACGAAGCCGTCGCCATCGGCGGCACCGCGCAGCTCCTGCTGGCGCTGCACGCCGAAGTTCTTGGCATCCAGAGACTTTTCGCGAATGGCGCGCCCCGCCTCGTCATCAAGCTTTGAAAGCAGGCGGTCGGCATAGGCGCGGGCCTCGTCCTCGGTTTCGCGCACGATGACATGGACGCGATAGCCGAACTTGAGAGTGCGGCCATGGTTGGCGGCGCGGGCCTTCATGTCGGCGATGGTCTCGCGCACCTTGTCCATGGTGTCCGGCCACATCAGGTAGACGTCGCTGGCCTCGGCAGCGCATTCGCGGGCGTCATGGCTGAGGCCTCCGAAGTAGAAAGCGGGGCACCTGCCCGAGAGCGTGCCGACGCGCGGCGGATCGAGCTTGAGCTTGTAGAACTCGCCCTGGAAATCGAGGTGCTCGCCGTTGAGGAGCGTGCGCACGATCTTCATGATCTCGGTCGCGCGGGCATAGCGCGGGCCACTGGCAATGGTTTCGCCCGGCATGTCCGACGAGATGATATTGACGTTGAGCCGCCCGCCCGTGCCAGAAGCATTGGGGCCGAGGATACGGTCGAGAGTGGCGATGCGGCGTGCAAGCTGCGGCGGCCAGTCCTCGCCCATGCGCGTGGCCCAGAGCAGCTTGATGCGCCGGACTTGCGTGGCAACAGCGGCGGCAAAGGCAGTGGTATCGAGGCCGAGGCTATAGCCCGAGGGCAGCAGGATGTTGTCGAACCCGCCCTCTTCGGCGCGCAGCACGATGTTGCGGCAGTGCTCCCAGCTGGACTGGAGGTACTTGTCGGGCACGCCGAGGAATTCGTAGTCATCGTCGCACAGCGCCGAGAACCAGGCGATCTCGCAATTCTGTTCGGCCATCTTGCCTCTCCTGCTTGTCGCGGACGCAACATTCTATCGGCAAAACCGTGGTCAGTTGCCGTCCGCCTTGAGTCTCAATCCGTTGCGGCCGCTTAAGGGAGCCGCTCGCCTCGCGCCGCGACGAGCACGGCGTACCACTCCGTTCGTGTCCAGCGCACGTTGAGCGCGGCAGCGCCCTCGGCAATGCGCTCTGCCTTCTGCGACCCGATGATCGGGATGATCCCGGCAGGGTGCGCCATGAGCCACGAGTAGGCGGCGACAGTGCGCGATACACCTTGCGCGGTGGCCACGGCATCAAGGGCTTGCGCCACCGCCATGTCCCGCGTGCTCTCCGGCGCGGCCAGACGTCCGCCCCCGAGCGGCGACCAGGCCATCGGGGTCAGGCCAAGCTGCATGGCCTGATCGAGTTCACCGTTCTCGAAGCAGGTGATGCGCAGCGGGCTGATCTCCGGCTGCGTCGTGGCCAGCTTTTCGCCGAGAAAGTGGTTGAGCGCGGCGATCTGGGCCGGCGTGAAGTTGGATACGCCGAGCGCCTTGACCTTGCCGGAGGCAACCGCATCGTCGAGCACTCGCGCCGTTTCATGCGGATGGGCGAGGATGTCGGGCCGATGAATCTGCCACAGGTCGATCACGTCGGTCTGCAAGCGACGCAGCGAATCCTCGATGGCCTTGCGCAGGTAATCGGGGCTCTGGTCATAGGGCGACGGGGGGAGGATGCCGCCCTTGGTGGCAAGCACCATGCGGCTCCGCAGGGCCGGCTCTACCGCCAGCACTTCGCCCAGCAACGCCTCGGCATCGCCGAAGCCGCCTTGCCCGTCGAAACCGTAGATGTCTGCCGTGTCGAGAAAGTTGATCCCGGCATCAAGAGCGGCGTGGACCAGCTTCGCCGCGTCGGCGGCGCTGCGGCCCTCTTCGGCAAGCCGCCACATGCCCCAGGCAATCGGCGATACGGCAATGCCGGAAGCCCCAAGCGGACGGAAAGCAGGCGGAGGTGGCAAGAGGCTCATGAAACAATCCTGTGTGGGGGCGCAACCGAGGCGCGCTCTACGAGTGTATGGGGCAGGCGCCGGTGGGTGATGTCACCACCGGCAATGAGAATCTCGGTGGCGGTGCGGGCAAGCTCGGCCATTGGCTGGTGGATCGTTGTCAGCGGCGGCCAGACGGTGCGGGCCAGCGTGGTATCGTCAAAACCCGCGACCGACAGCTCACCCGGCACGCTGATGCCGCGATCGTGCGCAATGGCAAGCACGCCGGCAGCCATGTCGTCGTTCGATGCGAAGATTGCGGTCGGGCGGTTGGGCAGGTCGAGCAAGGCCTGACCACCGCGCGTGCCGGAATCGAAATCGAATTCGCCATCGCGGACCAGCACCGGGTCGTAGGAAATCCCCGCCCGATCAAGCGCCCGGCGATAGCCGAAAAGGCGGTCGTCCGAGGCCATGTGGTTCTGATGCCCTTTGATGAAGCCGATGCGGCGGTGCCCGGCGTTGATCAGGTGCGTGGTCATGTCATCGGCGGCCTGCGCATCGTCCATGAACACCGAACTGGTCAGCGCATGGTTCGTGCCGGGCGATATGCGCACGAACGGAATGTCCATTGCCTCCAGAGCCCGCAGCACCGGGTCGCAATCGGTGACCGGCGAGGACAGGATGATACCGTCGACGTGGGTCTCGCTGACAAGCCCCCTCACCTGCTCGCCAACTTGCGGATCTGCGACATCGACCGGCTGCGCCAGCAGGCGGATGTTGTTGGTCCGGCAGAAGTCCCAGCAGCCGGCCTGGATCTGGAACATGTAGTAGGGGCTGTGATTGTCGTAGATCAGCGCGATCTGGTTCGACTTGGCGCCTGAAAGGATGCGCGCAGCGACGCTCGGGCGGAAATCGAGCGCGCGCATCGCCTCTTCGACCCGCGCCTTGGTATCGGCGCTGACATAGGGATGGCCGTTGAGCACGCGGCTGACGGTTTTCACCGCCACCCCGGCCCTTGCCGCCACGTCCCTGATGTTCGCCCGCTCGCTCATCCTGCCAACGCCCCCCTTAACCCCTCGAACAGCGGCGCAAAGGCGCTGTCCGGACGGTAGAAAACCGGTGGCTGGCCGATAGGCGCGGGGATGTCGTGCTTGCCGGAGGCGAAGTCCTCGCCCGTCCAGCAGTGCCGCCATGTACTGGTCCCGGGAAGGACCACCTGGCGGTGACGGGCCCCCTCCCCGATCACCGGTGCCACCAGCAGGTCGGCACCGTAGAGGAACTGGTCCTGAAGCGTAAAGAGCGCAGGGTCTTCTGGATAATGCACGAACAGCGGGCGCTGGGCAGGCAGGCCCGAGGCGTGCGCTTCATCGCACAAATGGCGGACATAAGGCGCAAGGTGGGCGTGCACGCGGCTCCACGCCGCAAAGCAGGTCAGCAGTTCCGGCGTACTGTCATACTGCAGATTGTCATCCGGCCGGTTGCCTTCGTGGCTGCGCATGACGGGCGCGAAGGCAGCCAGTTCGCACCAGCGCTGCATCAGTTCGGCCGTGCGGACGTTGCCGTGGAGCGATGTATAGCCCCCGCAGTCGGAGTGGCTGTAGGCATTGCCGACCAGCCCTGCCGACAGCGCGCCGGTGATCACCGTGCCGATGCCGTCATGGCGGGTAAAATCGACCGACTGATCGCCCGCCCAGAGCAGCGGGCAATATTCCTGCACACCCGCGAACCCGGCGCGCATGAAGAACAGCGCATCGCCGGTCTTGCCGCGCGATTCGAGCGCCATGGCGTTGACTTGCGACCACAGCACCGGCCAGCGATTGTGCGCCTCCATCGGGTCGGAGCCATCGGCAAGGCGCAGGTCAGTCGGCAGGTATTCGCCGAAGTCCGCCATCCAGCCAGCGATCCCGATGTCCAGCATCTCGCGCCCGAGGATGCGCTCGGCAAACCATTCGCGGGTTTCGGGCTGGGTGAAATCGACGACGCCGCAATCAAACTCGCCAAAGTCGACCAGATAGACCTCTTCAGACTCCGGCCGCAGGCAGAAATGGCCGCCAGCGCGCGCTTCGTCATAAAGATCGCCGTCAACCGCGATGTAGGGGTTGGCGTAGGCAAGGAAGCGAATGCCTCTTGCCGCAAGCGCCTGGATGCGATCGCGAAGTTGGGGATAGCGGGCAGCGCTGCGCGCACCGCTGTGCCAATCCCAGAACAACCGCCGTCCAAACGTGGTCTCGCGAATGCCGGCCCAATCCTCGCACCACACTCCCGAGATTGCGGCGCCTGCCTCGGCGAATGTCTCGAGCCGATCAAAGCTGGACGCGCCGGACTTGAGCCCCACTATCGCGCCGCCGATCGCCCAATCCGGCAGCGCGGGCTGGCGACCGAACCGGGTCGAGAGCTGACCAATCAGCGCGGCCGGACCATCGGCTGAAAACACTTCGAAGCGTGCCCTGCCGCTCCACACCTCGACGAGGTGCGCGTCAGCATCGGTAAAATCCAGCACGCTGTAGCAGGTCGCATCAAGATGCACCGCCAGCCAGCGCGAAGTCAGGAAGGTCGGCTGCGGGTAATTGGTGTTCCAGTAGTCGCCGCCCGCCATGCCCTCGGCATCCATGATGCAGGTCAGTTCGGTCGACTTGTCGCGGCCGACACCCGGCTCGCTGGTCCAGATCGGGAACTTGCGACCGTTGAGCGCAAGATAGCTCATCTGCTCACCCCCGCCCCAGACGCATTCGCCACTTTCGGCATGGAAGCGCACTTTGAGCCGATCGTAGCCGGACATCAGGGCTTCGACGGCAATCGCGTTATCGGATACCGTCATCCGGGCGACCGGATCGCCATCGTGAAGGAATTCAACCCCGGCGGACGTCTCGCGCCACGCACTCGGCGCGAGTTCGGCAGTCGGTTCGTCGGAAATCGTGAAGTTGCCGCGGTACATCGCGACGTTCGGCTGCCCGCACGCCATGACCACCGCCGGACATAGAGACGAGTGCCGCAGCACGATGCGATCCCCGAATCGGAGTTCGAAACCGTCATTCCCACCGGCGAACCGCAGTTCCAACAGGGCTTTCCTCATTCCCACGGCCAATTGCAGGCTATTCCCCGCAAGACCTGTCCATTCTTCTGACACCGCTTGACATATCCACCGCTCCATAGCAGATCAAGCACCAATCGCGGCCGATCGACGAGGGAGCACGACTACCCTTGGAAGACCGCTTTTTGCAGGGGAGAGATCCATGAGCTTCAAGCATTCCGCACTCGCGCGCGCCTTGGCGATTTCGGCCAGCGCCCTCACTTTTGCCATCGCCGGCGCCGCCCACGCCCAGGATGCCGCCGAAGAGAACTCGGGGGGCATCGGCGAAATCGTCGTTACTGCACAGAAGGTTGCCGAGAACGTCCAGGACGTTCCGATCGCGATCACCGCATTGACGGCTGACCGCCTCGAAGCCGCCGGCACCACCAGCCTGGAAGGGCTGACGCAGCTGGTTCCTTCGGTCACCTTCCGCAAGGGCACGACCAGCGCGAACAGCGCCATCGTGATGCGCGGCGTCGGCACGATCACCTTCTCGGTAGCGGCAGAACCCAGCGTTTCGACCGTTGTCGACGGCGTGGTGCTGAGCCGTTCGGGCCAGGCATTCATGGACCTCGTCGATGCCCAGCGCCTCGAAGTGCTGCGCGGACCGCAGGGCACGCTGTTCGGCAAGAACGCGTCGGCTGGCCTCGTCAACATCGTCTCGAAGGGCGGGACCGACACGCTGCAGGGCGAAGCGCGCATCGAAGCCTATGAAGGCAACGAATACCGCCTGCGCGCCTCAGTTTCCGGCCCGCTGTCCGAAGGGCTTACCGCCCGCGTCACCGGCTTCTACGGCAACTATGATGGCAACATCACCAACGTCTATGGCGGCAAGAACGACAAGGTGAACGGCTACGAGCACTACGGTGCTCGCGGCATCATCGACTACGACAACGGCGGGTCGAAGCTTCGCCTGATCGCCGACTACTTCCGCGCCGACGACGATTGCTGCGCCGACGTGACCACGGTCAGCCGCGGCGCGGTGCTCGATGCCGAGCTGGGCTTGCCGGGCGGCGTGGCGCAGGGCCTGAACCAGCGCTTCATCAACCAGGATCTGGTCACGCGGACCAAGGACCGCCAGTGGAGCCTGACCGCATCAGGCGATTTCGACGTTTTCGAAAGCCACACGCTGAGCGTGATCGCAGGCTATCGCAACTGGCGGAACGAGGAAAACCGCGACGGCGACTTCCTGCCGCGCACCATCGTCGGCACCGGCCAGCTTCACGACTTTGGCGTGGTGAATACGCAGCAGCTCAGCCTCGAAGTGCGCCTCGCCTCGGACCAGACGCAGCCGTTCTTCTATCAGGTCGGCGCCTTTGCCTGGGGTTCGAACAACCAGCAGGACTTCACCCGCCGCAACGTGACCTGCGCCACATCGACGCTGCCGGTGGCAGCATCTGGCGCACGTCCTTGCAACCTTCCGGACACGGTCAACACGATCTTCCCGACCGCGACGTCGCGCAGCGAGGTGGAATCGCGCAACTACGCCGTCTTCGGCCAGGCGACCTATCGCTTCAGCGACATGATCTCGTTGACCGGCGGCCTGCGCTACACCTGGGATGACCTCTCGTTCACGCACACCCGTGCGCCTGCGGTGAACGCCACCACCGGCCTGCCCGCGACAGGCCCCGGCACCAACGGCAGCCCAGCCGGTGGCACGATCGCCTCGGGCGGCAACGGCACCAACACCTCGGCGGGATCGAGCAACAACGGCAATCTTTCGGGCCGCGCCGTCCTGCAGATCACGCCGACCGAGGACGTGATGCTCTATGGCAGCTACACCCGTGGCTACAAGGGACCGGCGTTCAACGTCTTCTTCAACCACACCGCGCCAACCAATGCGATTCCGATCGACGAGGAAACCTCGAACGCCTACGAGATCGGCCTGAAGTCGCAGTTCCTTGACAACCGCGTGCAATTCAATGCGGCGGCCTTCACCGTAACCTACAACGGCTTCCAGGCGAACAATTTCGTGCTGCTCAACGGGGCTGTGGTCTCGAACCTGACCAACGCAGGTTCAGTGCGCAGCAAGGGCTTCGAAGTGGACCTGCTGGCCGTGCCGGTTGATGGCCTGACGCTGCGCGCAAGCGGCGCCTATGCCGATGCCAAGGTGCTGAAGTTCAACCCGAACCCCAACACCAACGCACCCGACGCACGCAATGGCACGCGCCTGCCGCTGGCGCCGAAGTTCACCTACACGCTTGGCGGCAGCTACGAGCGCGATCTGGGCGGTTTCAAGCTCTATCTCGACACCGACTTCCGCCATGTCGGCAAGCAGTTCTCCGACCTTGGCGAGAGCGGACCGATCGACGCCTACGGTATCTGGAATGCCGGGATCGGCTTCTCGGACGCAGAAGACCTTTATCGACTGACGTTCCATGCCCGGAACATCACCGACAAGTCCTATGCGCTGCTCAACGTCAGCGCCGGCCAGCGCCTGCAGATCCCGCGCGACGCCGACCGCTACTTCGGCGTGAGCCTGCGCGCCAAGTTCCAGTAAACTCCCCCTCCCTCGGGTGGAAGAAGAGGCTCCGGGCGTTGGTCCGGAGCCTCTTTTCGTCCGCAGAGCTAGAGAGTTGCGGATCTCAAGGGAAAGTGACAGACTGTCAGCATGACGGCAAAGCACACGGATCATGGCGGCCGCAAACTTGGTATACCGCTGATTATGGGCATTTACATTGCGCCCGCAATTTTCAGTTGGCTGATCTTGCGGCGGGGTTTTGCAAGTTCGACCCAGACTGCCGTTTTCACTTATACCATCGTGATCACGCTTCTCGGTTATGCAAAAGCCTCTACGATGGGATGACAGCCGGTGAACTACTGCCTCTATCAAGATAGAAGTTTCATCTATTTCACTCCGCCGCCAGTTCCAGCTTCGGCAGCATCAGGTGGATGAAGGCCAGCGCCACCAGGTAGGCGCTACCGCAGATGGCGAACATCGGCACATAGCCGAGGCCGTTGGTCAGCGACCAGCCCGCAAACTCGATGATACCGGTGCCTGACAGGTTCCCCGCAATCGCTCCCAGTGCGATCACGCTGGCGACGCGGGTGGCGGGGATGACGTCGGCGGTCATGCCGAAGACGTTGGTGGAAAAGCCCTGGTGCGCAAAGAGGCCGAGGCCAATCAGGATGGCGGCGATCCACGGGCTTTGTGTTTGCAGCGATAGCGGCATGGCGAGGACGACGAGGGCGTAGAACAGCATCGAGCTCTTGCGCGCGCGGTTCACGCTGAAGCCCTTGCCCAGCAGGATCGGGTAGAGGCCGCCGGAGGTCAATGCGCCCAATGCGGCCAGCGTGAAGATGATGGCGATGGGCCAGCCCAGGGCCCCCTGCCCCAGCCCGAACTGCCGGTTGAAGAAATCGGGCATCCAGAACAGCACGAACCACCACACCGCATCGGTGCAGAACTTGGCGCCGATCACCGTCCATGTTCGGCGATCGCGCAGCAATTCGCCCCACGGCACGCGGGCGCGTTCGGGCACGTTGCCGACGGGCTGGAGGTTGCGGGTGCCGAGCCACCAGCCGATCAGCCAGAGGAAGCCCAGCGCACCGGTGACGACGAAGGCTGCCTTCCAGCCGAAAGCCAGCGCAAAGGGCGGGATCAGGATGGGTGTCAGGATTGCACCGATGTTGGGAGCGGTGTTGATCAAACCGATCGCCATGTTGCGCTGGGCGAGCGGCAGGTAGGTTGCTGCTGCCTTCAACCCGGCGGGAGTAGAGACGGATTCACCCGCGGCCAGCACGATGCGCGCGGCGACGAATTGCTGGACAGTCTGCGCCAGTGCGTGCGCCATGCCCGCAGCGCTCCACACCACGACGGCAATGCCGTAGGCAAGGCGTACACCCAGCCGGTCGACAAACCAGCCGACGAAGAGCAGCGTGCCCGCCGCGGCGATCTGAAAGGATGAGCCAAGGTGCGCGTAATCGGCGTCAGTCCAGCCAAATTCCGCCTCCAGCGTGGGCTTGAGCAGCGCAAGAACCTGCCGGTCGACGTAGTTCAGGGCATTGCCGAGGAACAGCAGCGCCACCAGCGCATAGACCGCGCCGCGGCTCATGCCCTTCACCGCACCATTCGACATTGCTCGATCTCCCACCAATTCCGACCGCTGCAGCGGTGCTTCTCGCTTGCACGATAGCCGCTTCAGCGCGTAAAGGAAGCCCAATATGACACCGTAGGACAGACGGTGGGAGTGTTTCGGGGAGAGAAGCCTTGGCGAAGGCGGAGATTGACTGGAACTCGCTGCCCTCGGCAGCAGACCTGTTTGGCGAGATCCATCTGGCGCAGGAAGTGCCTGCGCCAGCCGAGCCGCGCGAGACCGTCTTTCAGGGCCTGGCTATCTGCGCGATTGCAGCAGCGGCGGCGGCGTGGCTTTCAGAGCATTATCACTTCCCGATCATCCTGCTCGGATTGCTGATCGGCCTTTCGCTCAGCTTTGTGGCGAAGGACCCTCGCAGCCACCTCGGCCTCGATTTCGCCTCGCGCACCTGCCTTCGCCTTGGCGTCGTTCTGCTTGGGTTGCAGGTGACTTTCTCGCAGATCGGCTCGCTCGGCCTGCACCCGTTCCTCGCGCTTCTGGCAATCATGACCGTCACGTTTCTGGCTGGCATCGCCGGGGCAAGGCTTGTTGGCCAGTCGCGCTACACGGGCATCCTGGCAGGCGGGGCCACGGCGATCTGCGGTGCCAGCGCGGCCATGGCGCTCTATGGCGTTATCGGGCGCGAGCGGGTGAGCCAGGCGCAGTTTGCGATAACCCTTGTCGTGGTGTCGCTTGCCAGTGCGCTTGCGATGTCGCTTTACCCGATTCTCGCAGAATACCTCGGCCTTAGCGACAGCCAGGCCGGCTTCCTGATCGGTGCATCAATCCATGACGTGGCCCAGGCAATCGGCGGTGGCTATGCCTTCTCCGAGGCCGCTGGAAGCTACGCCACCATCGTGAAGCTTTCGCGCGTTGCGCTGCTTGCGCCTGTGGTAATCATCACCGGCCTTGCTCTCGGCCGTACTGGCGACACGCCAAGTGCTCCGCTGTGGAAGCGGCTGGCCCTGCCCTGGTTCATCGTTGCCTTCTTCGCCGTGGTCGTGATCAACTCGCTGGTCGAGACACCGCCGTCAGTGCGTGATACCGCCCTTGGAGGATCCAAGGGCTTCCTGCTGATTGCTGTCATCGCAACCGCCATGCGCAGTCGACTGGACCTTCTGATGGAGTCGGGCATCAGGCCGGCTGTTCCCGTGGCGATTGCAACGCTCGTCAGTTTCGTGGCTTCGCTCGCTTCGGCCATGCTGATCGGATAACCTGCTACTTCATCCGGCAACCGCCTTGCGGTCGGCACTGTGTACCGATCTCAGCAGGTTGAGCACCGCCGCAGCAGGAACAGGCTTGCTGATCAGGTAGCCCTGAATCATGTCGCAGCCCTCGCTACGCAGCAGTTCGAGCAGCTCGGCTGTCTCGACCCCCTCGGCGAGCGTTTCCATGCCCAGAGCATCGGCAAGCGTGGTGATGGCGCGAATGATCGCATGAGCGCTGCCACCATCGCCCAAAGCTTGGACAAAGCTCTGATCGATCTTGATCTTGTTGAACGGAAAGGAGCGCAGGTAGCTAAGCGAGGAATAGCCTGTGCCGAAATCGTCAAGCGCCACACGGACACCCAAAGCCTGGAAGGTGTGAAGTACGCGCAGTGTCTTCTCGACATTGCCGATAAATACGCTTTCGGTGATTTCAAGCTCTAGGCGCGGGGCCGCAAGGCCGCTTTGCGCCAGTGCCTGCGCGACAGTGCTCGCAAGGCCATCAGCGCCAAGCTGACGGGGAGAAATATTGACCGCTACCGACAAGCCATCTGGCCATTGCGCAGCAACCCGGCAAGCCTCGCGCAGCGCCCATTCGCCCAAGGGGACGATCAGCCCGGTTTCCTCGGCGATTGGAATGAAGGTCGCCGGACTGATCATGCCATGTTCGCGATGATGCCAGCGCATCAGCGCTTCAAAGCCTTTTACCCGGCCCTCCGAGATCGAGTATAGCGGCTGGAAGTACAGCTCGAAATCGCCATCGCGGATGGCGTGACGAAGGTCCACTTCCATACGGCGCCGACGGCTTGCCTCGGCATCGAGCGAAGGTTCGAAGAAGTGGCAGCCGCCCTTGCCGTCACTTTTCGCGCGATAGAGCGCAAGATCCGCGCTATTCAGCAGTCCATCGCCGTTGGCCGCATCATCCGGCCCGATCGCGATGCCGATGCTGCTTGAGACCAGCACAGGGCGTTCGTCGACAGTCATTTCCCGATTGAGCACTATCTCGAGCGATCGGGCGATCGCCGTGCAATCGAACCCGGCTTCGATGCCGTTCAGGAGAAGACCGAACTCGTCACCACCGAAACGGGCAACCATTGCATCAGGGAACTGATCCTGCAGTCCCTGTGCCACGGCGCAAAGAACCCCGTCACCGATAGCGTGCCCCATGGAGTCGTTGATCGTCTTGAAATCATCGACATCGATGAAGGCCACGAGCGTCCTTGCCGAAGCTGTCTGGCGCTGAACGGCACGATCAAGTTTTTCGATGAAGAAGCGTCGATTGGGCAGCCCCGTCAGAACATCGTGGAGCGAAGCGTGAAGGATCTGCTGCTCGCGCTCCTCCACGGCCTCGACCATCGCATTGAAGCTTGCAGCCAGTGAGCGGACTTCCGACGGGCCACTCACGCGAACCTTCGACACCGCGCCTGCGGCATAAGCGCGGGCAGCCTCGGCAAGCTGCTGCAGCGGTTTCGCCACGCCTCTGGAGATGCGGATCGCAGCCCAGGCCCCGGCAAGCATTCCGAACAGACTGATGAACATGAGCGCGACGTGCAATACGGTGTACCGGGCCATCGCGGCTTCCAGCGAGTGAGTCAGCACGAGCCGCCCCTCGCTTCCTTCCTGCAGGCTGGCTAGCGGCGAAACCCTGACCAGCCGCTCCCCGTTGCCATCATCGACCTCGCCGATCTTCCCAAGCGGCAATTGCGCCAGATGCGGAGCAAGATCGCCGCGGTCCACGACATGCGCCTCGATAGGCACCGCTGACAGCCGAGACAGTTGCGCCACGTCGGCCGGGCCGAGTCGGCTCACAAGGATCAGCCACCCGGCAAGATCCGGCATCTCGATCGGGACCGCGGCGGCAAGCGCTTCATCCTTGCCAAGCCTGATTACGCCACGATCCTTGCCGTTCTCGAGCCGCGGCAGCAGCGCAGTGCCATCAAGGTCACCTCCAATTACCGAGCCATCGAGTTGAACGATGGCAGCTTCGCTGACGTTGGCCCGGTCACGCAGGCTTTGCAGGGCAGAGATCAGCGTGTCGGTGTCACCAGTGGCATAGGCCTCCCGGAACCCGAAATCACGGGCAACGACCTGACCGGCATTGGCCATCTGGCTCTGCCGGGACGCAATGATCTGATCGAACACGCGCGCATTCGAGCCAAGATCGCCTTCCGCATTTTCGCGTGCAAAGATTGCGATGCTCGAATTGGCGACAAACAAGGTCGCCACCATCAGAATGGCCAGCAGCACGACGTAAACCAGTGCGATGCGGCTGCCGAGAGAGCGTACACGCAAGCCTATGAGGGACTTGCTGCGCGCAAACATGGCGCGCATCCTGATGCTCATGACCGCGCTCATTTGCCGGCAATCGGTCTTACGGCGACAGTCAGGCGATTTCGCTGCCCGGGGACGAGTTGCACCTTGCCCCGCCATTCCCCACCGATGCCTCTGATCCGTGGGTGCCAGACGACAACCTCGCGGCGTCCTCCCGAGACGCCATCGATCTGTGCCAGGCCGTTGCCATCGGAGCGCGCCGCGTAAGGGGTGGAAACGACACGGACATAGCCTTGCATCGTGTCGTGAATGTTGCATCCCAGAGAAATCGTGCCGGCGTTGTCAAACCGCTGCGAGCGCGTTTGATCGTGACTGTACAGGTCGATGCGGAATGGCCCTGGCTTCGAGAAGCTGTAGATCGAATGGCGGACGGTATCCAGATTGGGAAAAGCGACAGTCGCCCCCTTCGGCACGATCAGCGTACCAGGCACAAAAGCGAGGTTGCGCTGCGCCATCGCATTCCGCCACGAAAAAGCAAGTCTCCGGGTATCGCCCGCAAGCGGCGCAACTTCGATGACCGCATCGCGCAAAGGCATGCCGGCCTGATCGACAATCTGGAAGGAAACGGCTGCAGGTGCTGCGGCGGTTCCGATCGCCGGCAGGATACCTGCGAAAAGAGAGAGGCTTGCAAAGGCCAAAAAGAGGGGCTTCGGGAATGTCATGTGAGCCAAATCACAAACATTTCCTAATACATTGCAAAACAACCGAATTGCATGTTTCACTATTTGCTAGTGAGTCAAATTTAACCCCGAAATCGATTTTGGTTCACGGGTTGATCGCATATGAAAGAGTTACGTCCGGCCTCTCTGCACTCGCTCGGCAGGGTTTGCCGGAAAACAGCCAGCGCAATCCTTCTGACCTGCGCAGTTGCTTCGCCTGCATGTGCGGACCCCCTGCTCGATGGCGGAAAACTCGTTCTCACCAATGGCATATCGACCATTGAAGGCGCGAGCGGTGGCGGTCTGGCGGCCTGGTCGACTATCGCGGGCATGGAAACAGACCGGGCAATCGGCATTTCCGGGCACGTAACCGGTATCGAGCTTGCGGACTATGGCTGGCAGAGCCATGGCGTGTCGATCGGCGTGCACGACCGCGTCGAGCTGTCCTATGCCCGCCAGAATTTCGACACCCGGAAAGCGGGTGCCGCCCTGGGCCTGGGCGAAGGTTACCGTTTCAATCAGGACATCTTCGCCGTGAAAGTCAGGCTGGCAGGTGACGTGGTCTATGGCTCCGCGCTGCTTCCGCAGATCAGCCTGGGTATGCACCACAAGCGCAGTCTTGACGGCGCCATAGTCAAGGCTGTCGGCGCGCGATCTGCCAGCGGGACCGACTTCACTGCCAGCGCAACGAAGCTTATCCTGTCACGTAGCCTTCTGGTCAATGCCACCGCGCGCCTGACCAACGCAAACCAGTTCGGCTTGCTTGGCTTTGGCAGCCCTCTGAACGCATCACGCAGCCTGCAATTCGAAGGTTCGCTGGGCTGGATGCTCTCACCGCGCGTGGTTGTCGGCGGGGAATATCGGACGCGCCCCAGCAACCTGGCATTCGCGCGGGAAGATGATGCCCATGACCTGTTCGTGGCCTGGGCGGTGAGCCGCAACGCAACGTTGACGGCTGCCTATGCAGATGTCGGATCGGTGGCCACTTTCGATGGACAGCGCGGTGCGCTGGTCTCCTTGCAATTTGCATTCTGACGGACTCTGAAACGATGATGAAAGTGCTCAAGCACCTGACACCGCTGGCCTGCGCTGTCGCTCTTACAAATCCGGGCTGCGCCGGCGCACAGGACATGACCGGTCCGCAAGAGGCAGAAGTTGCAAAAGCCGATCCGGCGACTGACGCTGCGGGCAGCATCGATTGGGAAAAGGAATTCGGTGTCGAGAAGAAGGTGCCCGATCCGGTAACCGGCGAGCTGCCGGTCGCGCCTTACGAAACTTCCCCCGCCAACGCGGGCGCAAAGCCGTTCCAGCACTCCAACATGGCGCAGGCATTTGGCGGGCAAGCGGGAATTCGCGCGATCGTGAACAGGTTCGTCGAACTGAACACCACGGACCCGCGCATCGACGCCATTTTCCGCAACCAGGACATCGTCCGCCTGCGCCGTACGCTATTCGAACAGTTCTGCTACCTGCTCGATGCGGGCTGCGCCTACACCGGTCGCGACATGAAATCGGCGCACAAGGACTTGGGCGTCACGCGGGCCGATCTCAACGCTCTGGTCGAGAACCTTCAGAAGGCCATGCGCGAGGCGGAAGTCCCGTTTGCGGCGCAGAACAGGTTCTTGGCCAAGTTGGCGCCGATGGACAAGGACGTGGTCACTAGGTGACTGCGCAGCCTGCTGCGCACCTACACTAGCGCGGTCTTGGGAATCGTGATCCTGCAGTACACGCCTTCGGGCCGGTACTGGTAATCCAGCTTGCCACCAAGCCCGTGATGGACCGAGCGCTCGATCAACCTGGTGCCGAAGCCTTGCCTTTCCGGCGGGGTCACCATGGGCCCGCCGATTTCGGTCCACGTCACCAAGACCTCGCCTGCCGCATCCTCGACCACGCATGCAAGGTCGATCTGCCCATCGTTCGACAGCGCACCGTACTTCGAGGAATTGGTCGCCAGTTCGTGGACGACCATTCCCAGCGCTTGGCCGGCGCCCGAGCGCAGGACCACCTGCGAGGCACCATTTTCGAAACGGGGGTTCACCACGTAGGGTGACAACTCGTCGACGATCAGCGCCCGCAAGCTGACACCGTCCCAACGATTTTCGGCAAGGTGGCTGTGGGTTCGGCTGATTGCCGCGATCCGGCCCAGCAACGCTTCCTTGAACTCGGCAATCGCCCCTTGCGCCTTCATCATCTGGACGATCGACTGCACCACCGCGAGCAGGTTCTTGGCGCGGTGATCGACTTCGCGCGTCAGCAGAACTTCACGCTCCCGAGCATGCTTGAGGTCAGTGATCTCGACGCAGAAGATACCTACGCCCCGGCGCTGACCGTCGGGCCCGTGCACCGGGTAGAAAACTTCCGACCAGGTCCGCTTGACGCCGGGGTTTGCTGCCGTTTCCCCGGTGATCTCGACACCACGGACTACCTCGCCTTCGTCCACAACCTTTCGCAAGATGGGCTCGGCCGATGCGCGCAGATCGGGCACTAGATCCCAGGCGCTGCGGCCCAGATGATCTTCGACCGCAAAGCCATTCATTTCGGCAAGGCAATCGTTCACTCGGGTGAAGCGCAGGTCAGCATCAAGCAAGCCCAGCCCGACAGGTGCCTCGTTGTAGATCGCCTGAAGTTCATCGATCACTCCCAGAAGCTTGCTGCGCTGCTGGGCCTGCTCGGACACTTCCTGCTGCAGCCGGTTGGTCGTCTGGATCAATCGCATCGCACTGTTGCACAAGGCGTGAACCACCTCGAGCACGATTACCGTGGTCGGAACATAGACCACCATTGCCAGGGCTGCACCATCGCGCAGGACGAAAAGCTCAATCGGATCGGTGAAAAAATACCACGCCAGAAAGGTTGCCACATAGCCGGAAAAGCGGCCTCCGAGGAACGTGGCAATGACGATTGCGGGGTAGAATGGCAGGAGCGGTGCCGGAGCAACGTCCCCCATGCCCACCCTTATGGCAGCGGCGACGGCGACAAGTCCGAGAGCTGCAAGCGCGCCCAGACCGGGCCTGTGCAGCAACGTGTGGCACATGGACAAGGGCCAGCGTCCCCACAGGCCCTCATCTTCAGCCGGAAGCTCCCGATCCATGACCCGTCCCCTTGACCGCGCCTGGGTCAGACGCGGTGCACTATGCCGTGTAGCACACCCGCGTCAACTGGCTGCAACCTCAAATGA
This sequence comes from Novosphingobium sp. B1, assembly GCF_900176395.1. GTDB lineage: Bacteria > Pseudomonadota > Alphaproteobacteria > Sphingomonadales > Sphingomonadaceae > Novosphingobium. Next base: position 59,053 of record NZ_FWXL01000005.1, read on the forward strand.
CAGCATCAAGCGCCTGAAGATAAAGCCTTAACGAGCCGGCAGAAAATCTTAACCGTGCGGCGGGATAGACCCGGTCACCGGCTGGCCGGAGGACAAGGCAAGCTTTCGCCTACACCCTCGACCCGCGCATCGCGGATCGTTGCCCCGAAGCCCTTTTCTGCTCCGACGCGCAGCGGCGAGGTGACCGTCTCCAGGTTGGCACCTTGCGCGGCAAAGCAGGTCAGCGGTATACGGACTGTCGAGATCTGGCCCACGGTGCCGGGCGTGGCACCGAGGTCAAGCTTGGCGCCGCCGAAGCTGACAGACACAGGACCAGCCCCGTTCGAGTCCACTCTCCAATCGAGCCGAAGCACATAGCCGCCACCCAATTGGCGCCGCATGTCGACCACTGGCCCGTCCAGCGCGAAATCACCCTTGCCGGACCATGTGAACTGGCGCGCATCCTCCTGCGCCGTCAGGTCGACCGACCGCACTGTCACGACGCTGTCGAGTCCCAGACGCCACGGCTCGATGACCTTGCCCGAGCGGATGAAGGTCGTCTCGGCCAGTTTCGACCCGACTTCTACTCCCGGATCCTCGTTGACGCGGCCAACGCTGCCTGGCTTGGCGTACGACAATCCATAGCCCAGCGGAAAAAGGGGCGCGCTCATGGGTGATCGCGCATCGCGCGGCCATGCAAATGGCAAGGTGCCAGTGAAATCACGCACAGGCTTCCCGTCGCGTCGTGCAACCAGAACATCGGCGACGCCCTGCCCCTGCGAACCTGGCTGCCAGGCTGCAACGAAGGCATCGGCAAGGTTCATCTCGGCGCCTGCGAACATCGGCCTGCCCGACAGGAACACTGCAACAACGGGGATACCGCGAGCCTTCAGTCCCTTCAGGAGATCAAGCTCACCGCGACGCGCTTCGAAGGCAAGCGTGGTCACATCGCCCTGGAACTCGGCGTAGGGTTGCTCTCCGAAAACCACCACAGCAACATCAGGCTTGGTCGCGCCCATGGCTTCGGCAATTTCTGCCGCGCCTCCTGCTGCTACAACCGCATCGGCAATCGCCCGGCCGACCGTCTGGCCCTTGGGAAAGTCGGCAGCGGTCGTATCCGTGCCCTGCCAAGTCACGGTCCAACCGCCGGCCTGCATGGCCATGCTGTCAGCCCCGGGGCCGGTCACCAGCACCTTCGCGCCCGGCTTGATCGGCAGGAGTCCGCCTTCATTCTTGAGCAGCACCAGCGACTTGGCGACTGCTTCTCGGGCCACGTCGAGGTGCGCCTGGGCGCCAACGGCTGCCGGGTTGCCACGCTCCACCAGCCGGGGTCCCATGATCCCCAGCTTGTACTTGACCCGCAGGATGCGGCGCACCGCATCGTCGAGGCGCGCTATCGGAATCTTGCCTTCGCGCACTTCGCGCAAGGTGTTGTCGAACAGGCCCTGCCAGCTGTCAGGCGCCATGTAGAGGTCTAGCCCTGCGTTGAGCGAGGCGGCGCAATCGGTCGGCGTGCAGCCTTCAACCTGGCCGTGCCCGTTCCAGTCACCGACAACCAGACCTTCGAAGCCCATGCGCCTTTTCAGCACGTCGGTCAGCAGGGATCGGCTGCCATGGTTCTTCGCCCCGTTCCAGCTCGAGAAGCTGGCCATGACCGTCAGCGCACCTGCATCGATCGCGGGCGGATAACCCTGGGCATGAAGCCGAACGAGCTCGGTCTCGGCCAGCTTGGCATCGCCCTGATCCTTGCCCTGCTCGGTTCCGCCATCGGCGAGGAAGTGCTTGGCGCTGGCGGCAACCTTCTCGGACGTCAGCGGCTTTCCGGCCAGCAACGGGCCTTGCAGCCCTTCGACCATCGCCTTGGAATAGCTGGCGATCACCGCCGGGTCGCTTGAATAACCCTCATAGGCCCGGCCCCAGCGCAGGTCTTGCGGCGCAGCGAGCGTCGGGGCGAATGTCCATTCGATGCCCGATCCGGCAACTTCCGCCGCAGTCACTGTTCCGATGCGCTTGATCAGCTCTGCATCGCGAGCCGCGCCGAGCCCGACATTGTGCGGAAAGATCGTGGCGCCAGGCAGGTTCGAGTGGCCATGGACAGCGTCTACGCCAAACAGGATCGGGACGCCTGCGCCCGCCTTGCGCGAGGCGGCGCGATATTCGTTCACCAGCTTGAGCCACTTGGCGGCATCGGCACGCTCGTCTCCATAGGGGCCGCTGTTGCCACCTGCGAGAATCGAGCCAAGCGGATAACGTGCAAGGTCTTCAGGCTTTACCGAGCTGATATCGCCCTGGATTACCTGTCCCACCTTTTGTTCAAGGGTCAGCTTCCGCAGCAGCTTTGTTATCGCCTTCTCGGTCTTCGCGTCAGTGATGGTCGACGGGCTGTGGGCAGCTGGCCAATTCGCAGGATTGGCAACCGGGCTTTCCTGCGCAGAGACTGGTGCGGTAACCAGCAGGAACGATAGCGCCACCAGACTAGCCTTGGCTGGGCGCAAGCTTCCCTTCGACATCTACTTCCCCAAATTCTGTGAACGTTCTCAATCGCTCATCTCACACGTTTGCAATTGGAAAGCAAGCCTCGACGGAGCAGGGGTCAGGCTGCCCGTCGCAATCCGGACAGGAGCACGGTGGCGCACAGCGCAAGCAGCGCCAGCACCGCAAAGAGCGCGTCGAAGCCAAGGTTCGGCACCAGTGCCAAAGTAAGGGCCGGCATCGCGAGCGACGGGATGGTGTTGGTCAGGTTGAACAGCCCGAGATCACGCCCGCGCCTTGCGCTATCGGGCAGGACGCGCAGGGTGTGGGCGCTGTGCAGAGCAAGGAAGGCCGAGGTCGACAGGCCGAACAAGATGTACCCCGCAATCGCGCCATTGCGACTGCTTGCGATCGCCATGACCGACAGACCCAGCGCAGCGCCAATCGATGAGAGGACGAGGGGTGTCACCGGTTGCCCGGTCCGGTCGGCCCTGCCCCCGGCCAGCACGGCTACCAACGCGCCTATGACCATGGCGGCAAGAAGCACGCGGGCAATCGCGCTGTCGGCAAGGCCCGGATCGACCGAACGGAGCCAGAGGTAGAAAAAGGCGAACAGCGACGCTTCCGAAATCTGCACCAGCAACCGCGCAAGCCACATGCGAGTGGCCATGCCACGCAGAACCTTGCGCGCAACCTCGCCGCCATCCGCAGGCGTTGCAGTGGAAGCCTGCGCCAGGCCATCGTCGCCAAGGACGACCAGCGGCAGGACACACAGAGCGATTATCGCACCCACGAGCGCGAAGCGCGTCTCGAGCGAAAGGGCATCCGCCGTAGTCGCCAGCGCGCCAGCCAGAGCACCGGATGCCGGTGCGAAGGCCAGCAAGCCGCCGAGCATCCCCTTGCGTCCGTCCGGAACCTGATCCCCTGCCCACGCCGAAAGCGGTCCAAGCATCATGTTGAGCCCGACCTGCCACAGCGCGATCACCACGCCCAGCGAGAGTAACGTCCCCGTATGCGGCGCAATCTGAAGCATGACGCTCGATAGCAGGAGACCCACCAGCACGAAGGGGCGGCGCTTGCCAGCCAGGTCGCTCGCCCAGCCGAACAGGATGTTGCATGCGCTGGCGGCAATCGCCCCGAGGAATGTCGTTGCAGCCAGCCAGCGCACCGCCTCGTTCCCGGCCAGCTGGCCAACATGCATCGGCAGGAGCAGGGTCAGGAACGGCACATAGGCAATCGTCGACCCTGCCCATGCCAGTGCATAGAGACCAAGGAAGCGACGTTCGCGGCCCCGCGCCGGGCTCACGCCGCGGGGCCGGTCGAGCCGCGGACCTCGAAGCCCATGGGCAGTATAACCGCGCCTGCGACAGGCTCGCCCTTCTGCGCTGCGATCAGACTGCGCACAGCAGTTGCTGTCGTCTCGGCAATCGGCTGATCCACCGCCGTTAGCGCGGGGCGGGTGAAACGCACCAGCGGCGTGTTGTCAAAGCTGACCAATGATAGGTCGGCGGGGATCACGAGACCCAATTCATCCGCAATCTCTACCGTGGCCAGTGCCATCTGGTCGTTGCTGGCGATGATCGCGCTTGGCCTTTGTGTGCCGGCAAGCAGGGCACGGGCTGCGCGGACGCCCGAGGCATAAGTGAAGTCGCCCGCTTCGAGCAGACCGTCAGTCACGAGACCGGCTGAGTCCATTTCCGCCTTCCAGCCATCGATGCGCTTTTCCGAGAGGCGATATTCAGAAGGTCCGGAGATGAAGCCGATGCGCTTGTGGCCAAGACCGATCAGGTGCCGGGTCGCCATGCGCGCGCCGCCCTCATCGTCCATCGAGACCATGATGCCATCGGGCAGGCCTTCCTCGTGCACTTGCGCGCCGATCCGTGCGAAGGGAACGTTGTGGCGGGTCAGCGTCTCGAGAATCTGCGGGTTGTCGGAATGCGGTGGGGTCAGAATCGCGCCGTCGGGCTGAAGTGCCGCAATCGCCGCACCCAGTTCGCGCTCGACATGATCGTTGTGCGTGTCGACTAGTTCGAAGATCAGGCGATAGCCATGGTCGGCACATTCCAGCATGCCGCCCAGCAGCATCTGGTCGACCCAGTCCGTGCCCTGCCGCGCCCGCCAGTCGGCAATCGTGCGCTCCCGGTCGTTCAAGGCAAGGATCAGGTAGGAGCGCGAACCGCTCATCCGTTGCGCCGCGATCGAAGGCACATAGCCCAGCTTGTCGATCGAGGCCTGGACCTTTTCGCGCATTTCTGGCCGGACATTGGCCTCGTTGTTGATCACGCGGCTGACCGTCTGCAACGAGACGCCCGCATCGGCCGCCACGTGCTTGATCGTTACCGCCTGCCGCCTGCGCGCCATGGGCTGTTAGTTACCCCCGCTTTTCGTTCCCGCGCCTGCGTTACCCGCATCGTCACGCTTTTGCCATACGCGGACCCAATCCACGGCCATTGTCTTGGGAAAGCCCGCCGGATCAACACCCTTGCTGTTACGGCTTTCCGAAAGATGCCCGCCGATGGCGAGGTTGAGGATCAGGTGAAAGGGCTTGTCGAATGGTGCGCCTGCCTTGTCGGACGCTAGCGTGTGCCATTCGTGCGGAGCGCGGCGGGCATAGTCCTTGCCATCGACGCGCCAGACCATGCCGTCCTTGTCCCACTCCACTTCGTAGGTGTGGAAGGCTGCCCGATCGGCAAGCTGCGTGTCCTCGGTAATGTAGCGATTGCGCGGCGGTTCGCCACCGAAGTGGATCGTGCCCAGCACGCGGTTCTCGCGCCCGCCCTCACACGTCTCGCAGGGCTGGCCAAGGTTTACCGCCTCCATGATGTCGATCTCGCCCGAGCGTGCCCAGCCGCCATAGGCCCAATCTTCGGGCAGCATCCAGATCGCGGGCCAGGTGCCCTGCCCTTGTGGCAGGCGCGCGCGGATCTGCACCTTGCCATAAAGCCACGCGGCCTTGCCTGCCGTGGAAAGCCGCGCCGAGGTAAAGGGCTTGGATCGCTTCGCCTCCGCCTTCTCCGGACTATTGCGCTGGTCACGCGGGAAAGCTGGGCCGGTGAAGTTCTCGCGCTGGGCGACGATCTCCAGCACCCCGTCGCTCACGCGGTGGTTGGCGCTGCGCGCAGTGTAGCACTGCTGCTCCTCGTTGCCGCCGCCCCAGCAGTCCTCGGCCAGCACCCAGCGGTTGCGATCGAGCGAAGAGCCGTCGAACTCGTCGGCCCAGACAAGTTGCCAATCGGGTTGGACCGCCGCTGCGGCCAGAAGCAGAAAGGTCATGCCGCAGCCGGGACTTCGGCACCGCAATAGCGCGCCACGTAATCGCCGTGCGCGGGCAGCGCGGCGACGGTGCGGCTCACCTGCTCACGCAACGAGCCAAGCAGATGCGCCAGTTCCTCGTCGCGCAGCTTGGCGGCAACCGGGTGGTGGCTCTGCGGATTGATCCCCTGCCCCATCATAACCTGAACCCACGAATTCTCGGCAAAGAGCTCCTCGTTCTTGCGGAAGACGCGGCCGGTCTCGCGGAACAACTCGATCTTGTGCTCGAGGCTCGCGGGGATCTCCATGCTGGCGCAGTGCCGCCAGAACGGTGTGTCACGACGGTCGGTCGCCTTGTAGTGCAGGACGAGGAAATCGCGGATCTGCTCCATGTCGGTAAACTGCTGGTCGTTGAACTCGTCGATATCGCGGGTGCTGATCGCGCCTGCAGGAAGCATCCGCACGATGCGCAGGATAGCGCGCTGGATCAGGTGGATCGAGGTAGACTCGAGCGGCTCCATGAACCCGCCCGAAAGGCCGACGGCCACGCAATTGCGATGCCACTGCTTGCGCCGCGCGCCGGTGCGGAAGCGAATGTGGTTGGGCTTCACCAGCTTTTCGCCCTCCACGGTCGAGAGCAGCTTTTCAAGAGCCGCCTCGTGGCTGAGGTAATCGCTGCAATAGACGACCCCATTGCCCTGCCGGTGCTGCAGCGGAATGCGCCACTGCCAGCCTGCTTCGTGCGCGATGGCGCGGGTATAGGGCACCGGCGGACGCACGCTCGAGGTCTGGATGGCGATTGCGCTGTCGCAGGGGAGCCAGTGGGTCCAGTCATCATAGCCCGCCCGTAGCGCTCCTTCGATCAGGAGCGCACGGAAGCCCGTGCAGTCGATGAACAGGTCGCCCTCGATACGGCGGTTTCCTTCGAGCACCAGTGCTGCAATGTCGCCGCTTTCGCCATCGAGTTCGACGTGGGCAATCTTGCCTTCAATCCGGGTCGTGCCGTCGCGTTCGGCCATCGCGCGCAGAAACCTGGCATAAAGCGCGGAATCCAGCTGGTAGGCATAGTTCATCCTGTCATCGGGAAGATGCGCGAACTTGCCTGCTTCGGCTGCCTTCAACTCAAGGCAGTATTCGCCATAAGGCTCGGTGTGCCCGCGCTCCAGCCCGTTGAGCCAGAAGTGCTGGAAGCCTGCCGACCAATGGTCCTTGCCGGTGCCGCCAAACGAGTGGAAATAGTTCTCCCCCTGCACCCGCCAGTTCTCGAAATTGATGCCAAGCTTGAACGTCGCCTGCGTGGCGCGCATGAACTCTGCCTCGTTGATGCCAAGCAGGCGATTGTACATGACGAGCGGGGGGATCGTGCTTTCGCCAACCCCGATGGTGCCGATCTGTTCGCTTTCGACAAGCGTAACCTGCGCAACGGCCCCAAGCGTGCGGGCAATGGCTGCGGCGGTCATCCATCCGGCGGTGCCACCTCCGGCAATGACGATGCGGCGGGGCAGATGCGAAGCGGTCATTGGCTGAGGCTCCTCAGTATGAACTGGTGGATGCGGGCAGCGCCCTGCGCGTCGATGGGGCCAAGCGCGCCCAGACCCTCTTCGGGAATGTGCGCCCTTGCTTCATCGCCGCCCGAGAACACGTAGTAATCGAACAGATCGCGCCAGATCGCGCGATCCGCGTCGGGCAAGTCGCGAATGGCGAGCAAAGCATGGGTCAACGCGGTCTGCGGCTGCCCCAGGTAGCGGGGAGTATCGCGCCACCAGTAATTGAGCAGGATGTTGAATGGCTCGGTTGCCTCGACATGGTGCCACCACATCGAGGGCACAAACAGCGCGTCGCCCGGCTCGAGGTCGGCGACCTGCCCATGCTCGAGCGCCTCGGCGAAGCGAGGATGCGCCGGAAAGTCCGGCGCGCCGAAGTCGACCATGCTGACGGCGCGACCCGCCGGCGTGTTGTCGATGGGACCGAGGTAGAGGTTGCGAAACTGCTCGGGCGGGAACAGCGTGAAGCGGCGGCGGCCGGCAACGCAGCAGGCAAGGTTGTCGGGAAAGTCGTTGTGCGCCGCGATGCGCGTGGGCGACCCGATCCACAGGCTGGTGATCGGATCGCGCGTCCCGAGGTCCACCCGGTTTTCGGCATCGACGCCCTGGAAATGCGTCGGCACGTCGATTGAACCGAGATAGATGACCGGATGATCCGCGCGCCCTTCGTTGGCGTCGAAGCCGGAAAAGATATCCGACAGCTTTCCGCGCGCGGTGCGGAAATTCATCTGCATGGCCGCGTCGTAGAACAGACGGCCACCACTGCCGGGGTCAGCGAGCGAGACGGTGAACGGCACGGGCCGCGCGCGTTCGACGAGATAAGCGCGGGCGTCGCGAGCGGATCGAAGGCCGGCCTGCACGAGCGGCCAATCGCGCACCAGCCCACGCAGCACGAACGGTTCACGCGCGCCTTGCAGCATCACGTCCAGATCGTCCGGCGCACCAAGCGTTCTCTCGACAACGGCAGGGAGCGGAAAGGCGCTCGTTTCAGCCACCACGTATCTTGGCGTTCTTGCGGGCGACGAGATCGCCGAAGTGCGAAAGCGAGGCGACGATCATGTAGATCCGTGCCAGGTGGCCGCTCGCCATGAGGTCCTGCAACGCCGCGCCATCGAGAACCGCGAGCTTTTCCTCGTTGATCGTGTGATAGCCGACGAGCGAGTTCTTCGCTCCATCGTCGAGCGTCACTTCGAGCGTGAAGGATTCAGCGAGTTCGTAGCGATCGAGCGCGGCAAAGAAGTCGGCGGATTCGCGGTGAGCATGATCGAGGTCCCCCAGCTTGGCGGCGATATCCTCGAGATAGGGCGTGGGCTGGCCGTTCGCGTCAAACACCCGGATGCCCTCACCTGTCCGGCTGACGCGCGGGTGGTCAAGATCGACGTGGACCTGTGGCACAGCATCGGGCGTGGCCGGACGGCCGATGAGAAATGGACGGATCGCCATCGACAGCGGACGGTAGGGCGCATCCCAGTTGCCATCGCGCAGGAACAGGTTCTCGCCCGTCTCGAACCCAAGGAGCGCCAGCGCTTCCAGCTTGCCGGTCGAGAGGTCGCGCCGCAGCACGATCGGATAATGCGCCTGCACCGACCGGAATTCCGCCGGGACGGTGGCGCAGGCCAGGACATTGTCGCCAAGCTCTGCGCTGGCCGCAGTGTCGATGCGCAACTCGCCATGATCGGCGGGATTGAGGACTGCGTGGTTGCTCATTTCGCTGCGGCTCCGTGCATGGCAATTGGGTCTGCATCCGCAACAGGGCGCAGGGCATCGAGATAGGTCCGGTTCGACGGCAGCGCCGCAGCCAGCGCGCGAGACCGCTGGCGCACATCGGCGAACGCCTGCGCTGCGGCAGGATCTGCTGCTCCGGCGGGAACGGGAAAGCCCATCCCGTAAAGCACATATTGCTGGCTGGCCGCACAGAAAAGTTCGTCCATGCGGGGGAAGTCCCACACCGACGGCGGCTGATCGCGCCAGAGCTCAAGCACCTCTGCAAGGCGTGCCGGGACGGTGGCGGGATCGCGCTGCGCCTGCCAGTAGGGCTCGGTCCGGCGGCTGAGGACATAGTGCAGCTTGAGGAATTCGACGATGCGGTCCCAGCGGTAGCGGAACAGTTGGTTGAAGCGATCCGCCAGCAGGCCCATCGTTTCGGCGCGGCGCGGGAAGTTTTCGGCCAGCGCCTTGATCGAAAGTTCGATTGTGACGATGGCTGACGCTTCAAGCGGTTCGATGAACCCCGCCGAAAGCCCGACCGCAAGGCAGTTGCCTTGCCAGAAGCGCTCGCGATGCCCGGTCGAGAACGTCAGCTTGCGCGGGCGCAGTGCCGCGATGTCAGCCCCGGGCACCTTGACCGCAATATAGGACCGCAGCACTTCCTCGGCCCGGGCATCGTCCATGAAGCGGGAAGAGAACACGCAGCCGATGCCGCGCCTCGTCGGCAGGGCGATGTCCCAGATCCAGCCTGCCTCATGCGCAGTTCCAATGGTCTGCGAGGCGATCGCGGTGCCGTGTTCGACCGGCACCTGGACGGCGAGCGCACTGTCGTTGAACGAAACGTCCGAGCGGTCGACCCACGGCACGGCGCAGTGCCTGCCGATCAGGATGGATGCAAGGCCGGAACAGTCGATGAAGAAGTCCCCGGCAAGCTCGCGCCCATCGTGCAGGCAGAGGCTGGCGATCTTGCCTTGCTCGTCATCCGCAATTGCTGTCACTTGCGCCGAGACATGCGTCACCCCGAGGCGGGTAGTGGCGTGGCGCTTCAGCAACGCGGCAAACTTGCCGGCATCAAGGTGATAGCCGTAATTCAGCGCCCCGGCATAATCCGGCATTGCGCGTTGCCTGGGCGAAAGGTTTTCATCGCAAACCAGGGCCTGTGGCGTCATTGCCCGCGCGAAGGGCAACCCGGGTGCTTCGGTGCGCCAGGCCTGCAGCATCGCGGCCATGTCGCCGGGCGGTGGCGGCGTAAACGGATGAAGGTAGCTGTCCTGAGCCGAACCATCGACCCAGCCATCGAACCGCGAGCCCTGCTTGAACGAGGCGTCGCATTCCGAGAGAAATTCCGCTTCAGCAATGCCGATCGTGGCGAGCGTTTCGCGCATGGTCGGCCATGTGCCCTCGCCCACGCCGATCGTCGGAATGTCGGGCGCTTCGGCAAGGGTGATGGCAAGCTCGGGCCGCCTGGCGGCCAGCAGGCACGCCGAAAGCCAGCCTGCGGTGCCGCCCCCGACGATGACAACCTGCTCCACCGACCCGATCATCTCTCACCCATCCCGACTGCCGGTTGATCCGGCCAGCGCGTCCGTCTTGAAAACCCCTGCGGCCCGCACTGCCGAAGCAATACGGGCCGCCGGTTCTTCGTTACCCGAAGGTCATCCCATCAGGCTCAGAAGGTAAACCGTGCACCGGCAGCATAGCGCGCATAGCCCGGTGCCGCAAAGAACACGGTCTGCTCGTTACGCTGATAGCCCTTGCGATCGGCGTTGGTGATATTGATGCCCTCGACGAACACCGTCACGCCCTTGCGGATTTCGTACGATGCGCTGGCGTCGAACTGCCCATAGGCCTTCACGTAGTACGGGTCGAAACCGTAGCCCGAGAGGAAGCCTGCGCGCCAGTTGTAGGCGACGCGAGCCTGCAGGCCGTTCTTGTCGTAGAACAGGACGGCGTTGGCACTGTCGCTGACCCCGTTCACCGCGAACTGCGGCACGGTATAGCGGATGGCATTGTCGAACTTGGTGTCGCTCTTGACGACAGTGTAGTTCAGGATCGTGCCGAAGCCGGTGTCCCAGAAGCTGTGCTGGACAGCAAATTCCCAGCCCCACAGCTTGGCCTGCTGATCGCTGTTGGTCGGCTGCGTGGTGATGAAGTTCACCAACGGGTCCGACGCCTGACCGATCACGCCCGTCACGTTGCCAGCAGCATCGCGGGTAACGGTGGAGGGGAAGCGCTGACCGATATAGTCGAGCAACTGCTGCGCCGTTGCATTCGGGCCGAGCGCGGCACGGGCAGCGGCAGCGTTGGCACCAGCGGCAGCATTCGTCAGGCCGAACGCGGGCTGGTTGACCTGCGTCTGGCTGATGAAGTTCTTCACGTTCTTGTGGAAGAACCCGACCGACACATAGCTGGTCGGCGCGTAGTACCACTCAGCCGAAAGATCGACGTTGTTCGACTTGTAAGGCAGCAGCCCCGGGTTGCCGCTCGATGCCGTGCTGCCACCGATGCGGATCGGAGACGCGAGCGTCAGGCCGCCCTGCATCGAGTTGTAGTCAGGCCGCGTGATCGTCTGGCTGTACGATGCCCGAAGGCGGACGTTCTCGACCGGCTCCATGTCGAAGTCGATCGCGGGCAGCCAGTTCTCGTACTCGCCCTTGAGCGTGCTGGCAGCGATGGTCGGCGTCGCGCCGTAGTCGATGGCAGTCTCGTTGCCACCCGTCCACACGGTGCGAACCGGGATCGGCACGAGAGCCGAAGAGTCGATCTTGGTCTTCTCGTAGCGCAGGCCGAAGCGCAGATGCGCGGTGCCAGCGCCCAGATCGAACGAGTGCGTGGTCTGCAGGTAGGGCGCCCAGGTACGTTCGCGGACAGTACGGTCGGTGGTGTACTTGGCAATGCAGGTGCCGGCAGCGACAGCCGTGCTGCAGATACCCAGCTTGCTGTCGAGCAGACGGATCAGCCCATCGGTATTGATGTCGAAATAGTTCGGGATGATCGACGGATCGTTCGCACCGGACATTCCGGCAAGATCCTTGGGCAGATCGCGGACCTGGTAGAGATCGTCGGGCGTTTCTGCTGCCGTCAGCGTGCCACCCCAGGTATCGTTCTGGATGACGCCGAACGCCGAGCGCACCTTGTTTTCGGTGTAGGTCACGCCGAAGTCGAGGCTGTCGATGAACGAGGCATCGAAGTCGTACCCGCCGCGGAAGGTGACTTCGTTGATCTCGTCACGCTGGTAGGCAGTGCGAAATGCGTTGCCGGCCGGACGGATGTTCGAAGCCTTGATCTCGGAGCCGGGGAACATCTTGACGCTGATGACCGGCATGTCCTGCGTGAAGTCAACCTTCTGCGACTGCACGCCGAAGATCGCGCTGCCCACGGCAATGCCCGAACCATAAGGCTTGGTCGGCTTGCTTTCTGCGGTCGAGTGGTGACCGTCGAGCTCAAGACGCAAGCCGCCCGGACCGTCCCACTTCAGGTTGCCACCGATCGACTGGTTGCGCGAACGGTTGGCCGCGACCGCACCAGTGATGGCAAGATCCTTGCCGGGCCCGAAGTTCTCGGCATAGAAGTTCGGCCCTGCAGCCGGACCGTCGGTCCAGCTGCTCGAGGTGTCGCCGTGGTTGAACCAGACGCCAATCGAGTTGGTGCGCGCGTCGATGGTGTTCTGCGAGAAGGTATAGTCGACGGTCGCCGTCAGCGTGTCGGTGGGCTTCACCTGCACGACAGCCTGACCGTTGATGCGCTTGCGGCGGAACGTGGTGAAGTCGTAACCGGCGTTCTGCGTCACCTGGTAGATGTCGTTCGGGCCGGGACGGTTCTGGATGTTGGCGGCGGCAGGCGTTCCCGGCTGCGCCAGCGAACCCCAGTTGTTTTCCGAACCGAGATAGCCTTCGCGCCAACCCGCGTTGAACTGCGCCTGGCTGGCCTTGCGGTCCTGGTAGGAGCCCGTCAGCAGCACACCGATACGGTTGTCGGCGAAGGTATCGCTGATGATGCCCGAGACTTCAGGCGTGATGCTGGTGCCGTCGAACAACGAGGTATCATAGACCGCCTTGGCACCGATGCTGCCATGGAAGCCGGCACGATCAAGCGGCCGCGCCGTCTTGATGTTGATGACCGAGCCGATACCGCCGGTGGCCAGTGAAGCACGACCCGACTTGTAGACTTCGACGCCGGCGATGCCTTCTGAGGCAAGGTTGGCAAAGTCGAACGAGCGCGAGGCCGGAGCGCCGCTGCTGCCGCCAAGGCTCGAAGCCGGCATCTGGCGGCCGTTTAGCAGCACCAGGTTGAAATCGGGACCAAAGCCGCGGACCGTGACGGTCGAGCCTTCACCGCTGTTGCGGTCGATCGAAACGCCCGTGATGCGCTGCAGCGACTCTGCAAGGTTCGTATCCGGGAACTTGCCGATATCTTCGGCCGAGATCGCGTCGACCACGCCCTGCGCGGTGCGCTTGATGTCCATCGCCTTGGAAAGCGAGGCACGGATGCCGGTGACGACGATGGCATCGCCCTCGGCCGGTTCGTCGGCCGCGACTTCCTGCGCAAACGCCGCCTGCCCGGTGAGGGCCAGCGCGAGGGCAAAGACGCTGGTCGCACGAACGGCAGCGGAACGGGTGGTGGAAACGCTCATGATCCTCCCCTTCTCCGGCGCCTTATGAATTCAGCGCTCGGAAAAATACGCAAGGCGCACGGCAACCGCCGCCTTGTGAACGTTCACCTAATTGAGAACGTTCACGCGGTCAATAGCCTTCGCCGTTTGGCGTATGGCGGCGTAGTGCTTTTGGGCAATCCCCGGTCGCTCGGTCGGGATTGGCCGGGAATCCGTTTGGCCTGACCGCAAACATCGCCTAGCTTCCGGACAGGGCGGCGACAGGCCAGATCGGGTTTCTTGCCGTCAGCCCCGCGGGGGGCCAACCGATGCGCGATCACGAGCTCAGAAGCAGGGCGGTCGGTGAAATGCACTTGCGGCGCTGGCCGCTGCTCCCGGTTCCCTGCCACATCGTGCAATGGGCCTTGTCCGTCGAGGATGCCGAACGCGCTGAAGAACTCTCGCTGATCGAAGCACTTACCGCGACGCACGACAGTGTCGGCAACCCCACCCATCGCGAAGGCCACGTCAACGAGCATGTCTCGTTCACATGGGAAAGGCAGAGCGAGGGCAGCAGCCTTACCCTGTTCTGCTCATCATGCGACGAGCCTGGCTTTCTGGATCCGCACAGTCATCCGCCACTTGCAGCAGCCATCGCCTGGGCCAACACCTTGCCAGGGCGCGTGGTGCGCAGCACCCGGGTCTGGCTGGGCGAGGATGATGCCGCAATCGAACGATTGCTCGAACGTCATTCGTTCAATCGTGATGAACTGGTTTCCAGCCGGCTTGCGGGCGGTATCCGCATCTGGTCGGACTTCCGGCTGAAGGACGATGGTTTCGGCCGTCTGCTCGTCGCCGCCAACGGCATCGACCGGCGTGACCTGACGCGTCAGATCCAGCGACTTCAGGAACTGGGCAATTATCGCAACAAGGCACTGCTTGGCCTGCCGATTGCCCGCGAATGCTGGCCCAAACTCGATGCTGCAGAAGACCGCTTGCGCGAATTTTCGAACCGCATCGCCGACAGCGATGCACGCGACGACAGCCTGCTGGAGGAACTCTCAGGCCTTGCGCTCGACCTTGCGTCGGTCTCGACTGCCATTTCCTTCCGCATGGATGCAACCCGCGCCTATGGCCAGATCGTCGAGGAGCGACTCGAACAGCTCGGGGTCGAACCTGTCGAAGGCTATGCGTCGCTGGTCGATTTCACGCAGAGGCGCTTTCGCCCGGCGATGAACACGTGCCGCGCCACTACCGAGCGGATCGAGCGTATTGCGCACCGCACCGAACAACTGGCATCGCTGCTGCGGGCCCGGATCGATACCCGGATCGAAAATCAGAACGCCGAGCTGCTGCGATCGATGGAGCAGTCGATCACCATGCAGGCGCGGCTGCAACAGCTGGTCGAGGGCCTGTCGGCCGTTGCACTCAGCTATTATGTCCTCGGCCTTCTGAAATATGCCCTCTATGCCTTGCCTGACACGGCGCTGGGCGTTTCGGATGAATTCATCGTCGGCCTGCTTGTCGTGCCGATGGTGCTTGGCGTCTGGTGGACCATGCACCTCCTCAAGTCGCGTCTGATGAAGACTTCAAGGCAGCAATAATTGTTCTTGTCCTGACGGCGATATGTGTCCACACTTCTGGACAGATGGCGCGCTTTCCCTTCTCTGCGATCGTCGGTCAGGACGAGATGAAGCTCGCTCTCCTGATCGCTGCGATCGATCCATCCATCGGCGGGGTGATGGTGTTCGGTGACCGTGGCACCGGAAAGTCCACCGCGGCCCGCGCTCTTGCCGCGCTGCTCCCGCCCATCGCGGTGGTAGAGGATTGCCGCTACGGCTGTTCGCCCGAAGCCCCCCACACCTGCCCCGATCCCTGCCGGTCTACCAAAGCTGGCAAGCGTCCGGTCCCATTCGTCGACCTGCCGCTGGGCGCAACCGAAGACCGCGTCATCGGTTCGCTCGATCTGGAACGTGCCTTGCGCACCGGTGAAAAGGCTTTCGAACCCGGCCTTCTTGCCCGTGCGCATCGCGGCTTCCTCTACATCGACGAGATAAACCTGCTCGAGGACCATCTCGTCGACCTCCTGCTTGATGTCTCGGCGTCAGGTGAAAACGTCGTCGAGCGTGAGGGTCTGTCGATCCGGCACAAGGCTCGGTTCGTGCTCATCGGCAGCGGCAATCCGGAAGAGGGTGAATTGCGCCCGCAACTTCTTGACCGCTTTGGTCTCTCGGTCGAAGTGCGCACCCCGAAGATCCTTGCCGAACGGGTCGAGATCATGCGCCGCTGCGCCGCGCACGACGCCGACAGTGAAGCTTTCGCCGCTCAGTGGGCGGAATGGGATGAGAAGGCCCTTCAGCTGATTGCGCGCGGCCAGAAGAAGCTTGCGAAGATCGAGATGCCCGAAAGCGTCCTGATCGATGCTGCGCAGATCTGCAGTGCGGTTGGCGTCGACGGTTTGCGCGGAGAGTTGACGCTGATGCGTGCGGCTCGGGCTTACGCTGCGTTGAAGGGAGCAAGGATCGTCAAGCGCGATCACCTGCTGCAGATTGCCCCGATGGCCCTTCGCCACCGCCTTCGCCGCGACGTTCTTGACGAGAGCGGATCGACAGCCCGCATCGACCGCGCGATAGCCGAACACTTCTCATGAACCCGGCGCGATGACTTCGGGTATGGCAGATGCGCTCCTTGCAGCGCGCCTGCTGGCCGCGGATCGCAAGCTTGGCGGCATGGTCCTGCGTGGCGGAGGGCCTGCCCGCGATATGGTGGTGCAGGCGTTGCGCGCATTGCTTCCCGCAGACACGCCTGTCCGACGCCTGCCCGGCCATATCGACGAAGACCGGCTCACAGGCGGGATCGATATCACCTCCAGTCTCGTCAGCGGAACGCTGGTGCTGCAGCGGGGATTGCTGGCGGAAAGTGCCGGCGGCGTGCTGATCGTGCCCATGGCCGAACGACTCCGGCAGGACATCGCCGGCCGGATTGCGCAGGCGCTCGACAATGGCGGCAACTTCCTGCTTGTCCTCCTCGACGACGGTGATGGACCGGATGAGCGCCCTCCCCTCGCGCTGATGGAACGGGTGGCTTTCGATCTCGGTCTGCACGATGTGCGAAGCGCGGATTGTGACTGCGCCTTGCCCGCGCCGATCCCTGGTGGATCATTGCCGCTGCTCGGAGATGAAGCCCTGTCCGCCCTTGCCGCAACGGCAGCCGCGTTCGGCATCGCATCGATGCGGCCAGTGCTTCAAGCGGCAGCGGCGGCAAGGGCCCACGCCAGGCTGGCCGGGCGGGAAATTGCTATCCAGTCTGATCTCGAAGCGGCTGTCCGCCTCGCGCTCGTCCCTCGTGCCACCCAGCTTCCGCCAGAACCTGAAGCCCCGCCTTCCCCCGAAGCAGAGCCGGAATCTGAACAGGCCGAGCAGCCCCAGAATGACAATGTAGATGACGACGACGAAAATGCGCCCGGCGTCCCTGAAGAGCTGCTGATCGAGGCTGCGCGCGCAGCTATCCCGCCCGACGTTCTCGAGCTGATCGCATCGGGCCGCGCGCAACGCTCGGCCCGGGGGGGCGGCGCGGGGCGGCGAACCAGCTCGGCACTGCGAGGCAAGCCCCTTGGCGCGAGACCCGGCGTTCCCGGCGGCGGCAGACGCATGGCCTTGGTCGATACCTTGCGAGCAGCGATCCCGTGGCAGCCGCTGCGCCGCCGCGATCCCGCTCCTGAAGGTGCAGGCCCGATCCGCTTCCGGCGTGACGACCTGCGCGTCCGCCGCTTCGAGGAGCGCGCAACGTCCGTCACGATCTTCGCGGTGGACGCCTCGGGATCTGCCGCATTGGCCCGGCTGTCCGAAGCCAAGGGCGCAGTCGAACTGATCCTCGCCCAGGCTTACATAAAACGCGCCGAAGTGGCCCTGATCGCGTTCCGCGGGACCGACGCAGAGGTGCTGCTACCCCCGACGCGCTCGCTCACGCGCGCCAAGCGCGCGCTTGCGGAATTGCCCGGCGGGGGCGGCACCCCGCTGGCCCGGGGAATCGCACTCACCCGCCAGCTTGCAGACGCAGTGGCAAGTCGTGGCCGCACGCCGTTCCTCGTATTTCTGACCGACGGCAGCGCCAACATCGCGGCCGACGGATCAGCCGGCCGCGCGAGGGCAAACGCAGATGCTCTTGCTGCGGCAAAGGGGATCGCCAGCGCCGGCCTCGACGCCGTCGTCATCGACATCTCTCCCCGCCCCCGGCCCGAAGCTGCCCGCATCGCGCAGGCCATGCACGCCCGTTACCTGGCTCTGCCCTTCGCCGATGCCAAGGCGCTCAAGGCTGCCGTGACGATCGCTGCCGAACCACAGAAGAAACGCGCATGAGCGGGCCGCGATGGTCGGTCGAGGGCGGCAATTGGCCGAACCGCGAAGCCAGCCGCTTCGTGGAGACACCCGGGCTGAAATGGCATGTGCAGGTCGCCGGGGAAGGCCCCGCCCTGTTCCTGCTGCATGGCACCGGCGCCGCAACGCACAGTTGGCGCGATCTGCTGCCGATGCTGGCGAAGCACTTCACCGTCATCGCACCCGACCTTCCCGGCCATGGCTTTACCTCTGGTCGTCCGCGCGGTGGCCTGGCGCTGCAGGCCATAGCAGCCTCGCTGTCCGACCTGCTGCTGGCTCTGCACGTGGAGCCACGCCTGATCGTCGGACATTCGGCCGGGGCGGCAATTGCCCTGCAACTGGCCAGCACACGCGGCAACGACGTGGCAGTCGTCGGGCTGAACCCCGCGCTCATGCCCTTCCCCGGCCTTGCCGCGAAACTGTTTCCATCGCTTGCCAGAATGCTGTTCATCAACCCGTTCGTGCCCCGCATGCTCGCGGGAATCGCGCGCATCCCCGGAGAAACCGGTCGGTTCCTGCGTCGTGCCACCGCCTCCACGATCGATGCCCGCGGGATTGCCGCCTACGAGGTGCTCATGGGCAACACCCGGCATTGCGCTGGTGCCATGGAGATGATGGCAAGCTGGGATCTTGAAGGTCTGAGCCGCGCATTGCCGCAATTTGCTCGCCCGGTCCTGCTGATCCATTCGAGCGCTGATGCGGCAATACCGCTGCAATCGGTGCAGGAAGCGGCACGGCGTCTTCCCGATTGCCGCCTGCTGGTCTTGCCGGGACTGGGGCACCTCGCGCACGAAGAGCGCCCCGATCTGGTCGCGGACGAGATTTGCAGCTTCGCCCACCAACAGCAGGGAAACCCTACATGAATGCCATCGGCGAGAATTTCGGCTGGATAGAAATCGTCGTGTTTGCCGCTATCGCGCTGGGCTTCGGCCTGTGGCAACTGCGCTCGATCAACAAGGAAATCGCTCGCGACAAGGCGAGGAAGCAGAACGACAGCCCAGAAGGCTAGCCTCGCGGTATCCGATAAGGCAGCATGAACTGCACGATCGGCGAGGAAAAACGATCGAGATCGAGGCTTTCCTGCACGGCGGTCACAGGCTCTCCGAACAGTCGTGCGGACAGCGTGGACCGGGCATAGAACGGCGCATCCTCCCACGTCCGGATCACGCTGGCATGGCCGCGATCAGCCCGCGTCCTGCGCTCCATCTGCCACAGCGTGTCTGGCAAGGGCGCGACCGGCGGCAAGGTTTCCTGTTCGTGCGGCACGCCGTCAGCGCCAAAACGCAGGGCGCTGGCAAAGCCCTCTCCATGGCGGCGAATGCCTTCGTAGCAGACGACCGACCCGCTCCGTCCATGGGCCCGGGACCAATGCCAGACGCGGAAGCCTTCCTCGAGCGACTCCGATCCGAAATTCGAATCGAGGTAGGCGCTGCCTTTCCATCTCAGCCCCGGCTTGGCCATCGTCACTTCAATATGCGCCCGCGGCGCGATGCAATGCCAGCGGTGCCGGCCTTGCGGATCCAGCGCGAAACTGCGCTCGTTCAGGGCTTCGGGAATCACGCGGACTTTTCCGGCAACCCGCCGCTGCCATGGCACGCCGACACGCTTGTCCATTTCCTCGATGTCGATCTCGAGCGCGTTGCCCGTCCACCGCACCGAGCTGGGCCCGATCTGGAGATTGTCGGCATCGCGTGTCACGCTGCCACGCCCCCGCTCGGTCATCGTCCACCGTGCGCCGGGCCCATAAAGCGCGACGTTCAGCGCGCAGTGCTGCAGCGGATCACCCCTCCCGCTTTTCTTGTAGAAAGGCGAGAAAACGCTGCCGATAAATGCGATGATCGTCAGACCGTGGCGTCCGCACTCGCTGATCGCATCGACATACCACCAGCCATAGCCACCGGGTGGGACCTGCGCATCGAAGCGAGGTCTTGCAGCACCGCCTGCATCGCCAGCCGTCCGGACAAGGCGGCCATCGGCACCCCGGCCCCCGGATGGGTGCTTCCACCCGCGCAATAGAGCCCAGGGATCCGGGTCCGCGTTCCCTGCCGGAGGAAGGACGCCGCCCAGCCGTGCGAGGCCCGACCATAGATCGCTCCCCCGGTCGAGGGCAAAAAGCTCTCGAAGGCGTTGGGCGTCAGCAGCGTGTGCGGAAAGCCCGTCTCCAGTTGCAATCCGCAGCGCTCGAGGCTGCGCCTCATGGCCAGTGTGCACTGCGCCTTCTCCTCTTCAGTGTAGGTGTGGGTATCGCCGTTGGCCGGCGCATTGACGATGATCTGCAAGCGCTCACGGGTGCCGGGGGAAATCGGCTCCGCAGCGTCGCGATCCTGCGCGCAGATGTAGACGCTGGGATCGACCGGCGGCATTCCTGCCCGAATGTCTGCGAATTCGCGCGGATAGTCGGGCGAGAAGAACACGTTGTGGCGTTGCAGCGCAACGCCCTCGGTCCGGGCATGGGCAAGCCAGACCATCGCCGACAGAGACCGCTTGCGCACGCCATGAGAACTCACCGCCATAGCTGCCAAGGGCCCGAACCCGCCGCTCGCCAGGGCTTCGGGGTCGGCATTGGCGATGACCGCATCGGCGGCTATGCGCTCGCCGGTTTGCAGGATCACGCCCGATGCGCGGCCCTGGTCGGCTTCGATCAGGGCTGCTGCCGTGCCGAACCGGAACCTGGCGCCGTGCATCTGGGCAAGCCGCACAAGCGCTGCTGCCAGAGCGCTCATGCCGCCTTCGATCAGCCACACCCCGGTCGCCTCGACATGCGCCACCAGCATCAGGGTTGCCGGTGTCTCGAACGGCGAGGATCCACAGTAAGTCGAATATCGGGCGAATAGCTGGCGCAGGCGCTGGTCGGCGAAGTGTTCGCCCAGCACTTTCCACATCGATTCGTAGGGCCTGATCGCAATCAGATCTGCAACGCGCCACAGCCCGATGCGCCACATCAGCGGTAATGGCCAGGATATCTTGCTTCCCCGCATCATCGACTGGTCGAGGATCCGATGGATGCGGGCTGCTTCGTGGCGAAAGGCGCGGTACCCCCTTGCTGCTTCTGCCCCGGCGAACTCGCCGATCGCGGCCTCGCTCGCTTCCGGATCGGCGTGGAAATCAAGCTGCTGCTCTGCGTCCCAGGCGTGGCGCGCAATCACCTCGGCACGCCGGACTGTGACGAAGTCGGTCAATTCCGCGCCGCATTCGGCGAACAGAGCCTCGAACACATCCCGCATGGTGAATACGGTCGGACCCGCGTCGACGGCGGCACCATCGACAATCAGCTGGCGTGCCTTTCCACCTGGTCCCGAGGCCTTTTCGATCACGGTGACCTCGCATCCGCGCGAAGCGAGCAGCGCAGCCGCAGCAAGTCCGCCAATCCCCGCACCAATGATCGTCACGCGCGATGGCAAGACACTCTCTCCCCGGACTCCAGCCCGACAAGCATACAATTGACCTTTACATGATAAATGTCCAATAGTTTGGACAAATGCTTGATGTCTTGCCACTCGATCCGCCGAAGCTGGCAAACGCGCCCCCACGCTGGCGGCAGCGATGGGTGCAATGGCGCAACCGCGTTCTTCAGGACCAGTCCTTCCAGTACTGGGCCGCCCGCCTGCCCTTCTTCGCGGCAGTATCGCGGCGGCGGGCAGCAAGTGCGTTCGATCTCGTTGCCGGGTTCTGCTACTCACAGGTCCTGCTTGCAGCCGTGCAGGCAGGGTTGCTCGATCTCTTGGACCAAGGCCCCAAGGACGCCGCCGAACTGGCTCACTCCACGGGACTCAGTCGTGACGCTGCACTGCGGTTGGTGCGCGCGGCAGCCGCGCTCGATCTTGCCGAAGAAGTCGCACCGGGCTGCTGGATGCTGGGGCAACAGGGCGCTGCCCTTCTGTCCAATCCCGGTGCCTTGGCGATGGTTCGCCATCATCCGCTGCTTTACAGCGATCTGGCCGATCCCCTTGCCCTCCTCAGGCAGGATCGCGCCAGCGCCACCAAGCTCTCGGATTTCTGGCACTATGCATCTGAAAGTGAAGGCCGAAAGGCACAGAGCTACTCAGAACTCATGGCCGGCTCGCAAGCGATGGTGGCTCGCGAAGCGCTTGCCGCCTACCCGTTTGCCCGCCATCGCCGCCTGCTCGACATAGGCGGCGGGCACGGCGCCTTCGTCAGGGCCGTGGCAAAGGCTTGCCCTGCCCTGGCCTTCGGCGTGTTCGATCTCCCCCCGGTTCTGGCCGGATGCGGTTCGGACATGGCGCAGATCGCTCTCCACCCCGGAGACTTCTTCGCGACTCCGCTGCCGACCGGCTACGATTGCATGACGCTCGTTCGCATTCTGCACGACCACGACGACGATCGATGCCTTGCGATCCTTCGGGCAGCCCGCACAGCCCTGCCACCCGGTGGCAGGCTCGTCATTGCAGAACCCATGGCCGGCGCGCGCAACGCCAAGCCGATGGGCGATGCCTATTTCGGCCTCTACTTATGGGCGATGAATTCGGGACGGCCGCGCACCGCAAGGGAATACGAAGCTCTTGCCAGCGCAGCAGGATTCTCCCGCTGCGTCATCCGCACCACTGCAATGCCGGTAATTGCCAGCGTCATTGTCTGTTCATATTGACATCACATGCCGTCCAATATGATTGACACCTATCAACGTTAGCGTATGGTGAATGGTGTCTGACGGACTCATTTGGGCCTTCAGACCGGCCGATCAGGCCTGAGAGGGGAAGACCGGCATGGAGTCGCTGGCGGTCATATTGGAAGCTCCAAGGCGCCTGGCGCTGCGCAAGCTTGAGCTGAGCGGAAGCGGTGACGCCGAAGTTGGTGGCAACCTGTTGTCCCCGTCCGATCTTCTCGTCGAAATTCAGTGGAGCGGCATAAGCGCGGGCACAGAAAAGCTTCTGTGGTCGGGTGAAATGCCCAATTTTCCCGGCATGGGCTATCCCTTGGTACCGGGCTACGAGTCTGTCGGTCGCATCGTCGATGCTGGCGACGAAGTGGCAACCCGGGTCGGTGAATGGGTCTTCGTCCCTGGCGCCACCTGCTATCGCGACGCCCGCGGACTGTTTGGCGGAACGGCCCGACGTGTCATCGTCCCGTCCGCTCGCGCCCTGCCCGTCTCCGAGTCGCTTGGTGCCGATGGCGTGCTCTTCGCGCTTGCCGCAACGGCGCTTCACGCGATGAATGGGGGCGAACCGCCCGATCTCATCGTCGGTCATGGCACGCTTGGTCGCCTGCTCGCGCGGATGACTATTGCTGCCGGCGCGCCGCCGCCTGTCGTCTGGGACAACAAGCCCGCCCGGCGGAATGGCGCCCGGGGCTACAGCGTCATCGCGCCAAAGGACGATGACCGCCGCGATTACGCCAATATCTACGACGCCAGCGGTGATGCCGATTGCCTGGACCTGCTCGTCCCGCGCCTGCGCAAGAAGGGCGAAATCGTGCTGGCGGGCTTCTATGCGAACCGTCCGAGCTTTGCCTTTGCCCCCGCCTTCCGGGCCGAGGCGCGCTTCCGCGTGGCGGCCGAATGGGGGCCCGATGATCTCGCCTCGACCCGCGCCCTGATCGAAAGCGGCGCGCTCGATCTCTCTGGCCTGGTTTCGCACCAGCGCCCGGCAGAGGAAGCCCCGGATGCCTATCCGGAAGCCTTTCTCGATGCCGACTGCCTCAAGATGGTTCTCGACTGGAGCAACTGCGCATGACGATGCTGGACACACATGCCGCTGCCCTGCGCGATGAAGCCGCGATCGAGCCGGACGCGCCGCACACCGGTGAGGTGAAGAAGGAAACGCAGATCATCGCGATCTACGGCAAGGGCGGCTCGGGCAAGAGCTTTGCGCTATCCAACCTCAGCTACATGCTCGCCCAGCAGGGCAAGCGCGTGCTGCTGATCGGCTGCGATCCAAAGTCCGATACCACCAGCCTGCTGTTCGCCGGCAAGGCCTGCCCCACGATCATCGAGACCTCGTCGGCCAAGAAGCTGGCTGGCGAGGATGTGCGCATCGAAGACGTCTGCTTCCAGCGCGACGGCGTGTTCGCGATGGAATTGGGCGGGCCCGAAGTTGGCCGCGGCTGCGGCGGGCGCGGCATCATCCACGGCTTCGAGCTGCTGGAAAAGCTTGGCTTCCATGACTGGGGCTTCGACTACGTCCTGCTCGATTTCCTCGGTGACGTCGTCTGCGGCGGCTTTGGCCTGCCGATCGCCCGCGACATGTGCCAGAAGGTCATCGTCGTCGGCTCGAACGACCTGCAGTCGCTCTATGTGGCGAACAACGTCTGCAAGGCGGTGGAATACTTCCGCAAGATGGGCGGCAATGTCGGTGTCGCCGGCATGATCATCAACAAGGACGATGGCACCGGCGAAGCGCAGGCATTCGCCAACGCGGTCGACATTCCGGTCCTTTGCGCCATTCCGGCGGACGAGGACATCCGGCGCAAGTCGGCCAATTACCAGATTATCGGCAAGCCCGGCGGGCAATGGGGCAGTCTCTTTGCGGAGCTTGCATCCAATGTCGCGTCGGCACCGCCGCGGCAGCCCACGCCCCTCGACCAGGATGGACTGCTTGGCCTCTTCTCCCCCGAAGACACCGGAGGCAACGTCGAGTTGGTCCCGGCGACACAGGCTGACATGCGCGGCGGATCATTCGAGCAGCGCCCCTCGCTCGAGGTGGTCTATGACGAGGCCTAGGGCATGACCGACCTCGCAGGCCAGGCGCTCACGCGCGAGCCAGACCGGATCGACCTCGATCCTCCGGTCGAAGGCGGCGGCTGCCACGCCGGCGCGGACGTGCTGCGCGAGGCGACCAACAAGGCGCTAGGGTCCGAACTGCTTGACCGCTACGCGGCTGACTACCCGGTCGGCCCGCATGACCAGCCGCAATCGATGTGCCCGGCGTTCGGTTCGCTCCGCGTTGGCCTGCGTATGCGCCGCACCGCAACCGTCCTCTCGGGCTCGGCCTGCTGCGTCTACGGCCTGACCTTCACCTCGCACTTCTATGGCGCGCGCCGCACGGTCGGATACGTGCCGTTCAGTTCCGAAACGCTGGTCACCGGCAAGCTGTTCGAGGACATCAAGGAGGCTGTCGAAGGTCTTGCCGATCCGGCTGACTACGACGCGATCGTTGTAACCAATCTGTGCGTTCCGACCGCGAGCGGCGTACCGCTTCGGTTACTCAAGAAACAGATCAACGGTGTGCGCATCATCGGGATCGATGTACCCGGCTTTGGCATCCCGACCCACGCCGAGGCAAAGGATGTGCTGGCGGGCGCCATGCTCGCCTATGCCCGCGAGGAAGTGGCGCAGGGCCCGGTCGCAGCTCCCGCCACCCGCACCGACAAGCCCACCGTCACTCTGCTGGGCGAGATGTTTCCGGCCGACCCCGTCGGCATCGGCATGATGCTTGAACCGCTGGGGCTTGCCGCAGGGCCGGTCGTCCCCACCCGCGAATGGCGCGAGCTTTATGCTGCGCTCGATTGCGCAGTCGTCGCAGCGATCCATCCCTTTTACACCGCCAGCATCCGGGAATTCGAACACGCCGGACGCAGTGTCGTCGGCTCGGCCCCGGTCGGCGCTGAAGGCACCGCTGCATGGCTCGATGCCATCGGCGCCGCCTGCAATGTGCCCGCCGAAAAGGTCGAGGCCGCCAAGGCCCGCTTCGTGCCGATGATCCGCGCAGCGCTCGCCGCCAATCCGATCACCGGCCGCATCACGGTCTCGGGCTATGAAGGCTCCGAACTGCTCGTCGCCCGCCTGCTGATCGAAAGCGGCGCGGACGTCCCCTACGTCGGCAGTGCCTGCCCGCGCACCCGCTGGTCCGATCCTGACCGCGAATGGCTGGAGGCGCGCGGAGTCCGCGTCCAGTTCCGTGCCAGCCTCGAACAGGACATTGCCGCGGTAGAGGAATTCCGCCCCGATCTCGCCATCGGCACGACTCCGGTGGTCCAGCACGCCAAGGCCCAGGCCATCCCGGCGCTCTACTTCACCAACCTGATCTCCGCCCGTCCGCTGATGGGCGTGGCCGGCGCCGGCAGCCTGGCGCAGGTCATCAACGCCGCGATGGCCAACAAGGCACGCTTCGACAGGATGACCGCGTTCTTCGAAGGCGTCGGCACTGGCCCGGCCGCCGGGATCTGGGAAGAAACCCCGCAGGATCGCCCGGCCTTCAAGAAGAAATATGCCGCCCTCAACGAAGCCGCGCGCAAGGCGGCAGATGCGGTGGGCACATGACCCTTGTCCTCGACCATGATCGGGCTGGCGGCTACTGGGGCGCCGTCTATGTCTTCACTGCAGTAAAAGGCCTGCAGGTCATCATTGACGGCCCGGTGGGCTGCGAGAACCTGCCAGTCACTTCGGTACTGCATTATACCGACGGCCTGCCACCACACGAACTGCCGATCGTCGTGACCGGGCTTGGCGAGGAGGAACTCGGCAAGACCGGCACCGAAGGCGCGATGAAGCGCGCGTGGAAGGTGCTCGATCCCGAACTGCCGGCCGTGGTCGTCACCGGCTCCATAGCAGAGATGATCGGCGGCGGGGTTACCCCGCAAGGCACCAATATCAAGCGCTTCCTGCCGCGCACCATTGACGAGGATCAGTGGCAGTGTGCGGATCGCGCCCTCAGCTGGCTCTGGTCGGAATTCGGCCCCAAGACCGTCCCCGCGGTCAAGCCGGTCAAGGAAGGCGAAAAGCCCAAGGTCAATATTCTCGGCCCTTCGTACGGCATGTTCAACATGGCGAGCGACGTTCACGAGATCCGCCGCCTGATCGAAGGCATCGGCGCCGAGGTCAACATGGTCTTCCCGCTGGGCAGCCATCTGGCCGATGTCCGCAAGCTGGCGGATGCCCAGGCAAACGTCTGCATGTACCGCGAATTTGGTCGCAACTTGTGCGAACTGATGGAGCGGCCCTATTTCCAGGCTCCCATCGGGCTCGACAGCACCACCCGCTTCCTGCGCGCGCTGGCTGCCGAACTCGGGCTCGATCCCGAACCGTTCATCGAGCGCGAGAAGCACACCACGATCAAGCCGTTGTGGGACCTGTGGCGCTCGGTCACGCAGGACTTCTTCGCCACGGCCAGCTTCGGCATCGTCGCCAACGAGACTTATGCCCGCGGCATTCGCAAGTTTCTTGAAGACGACATGGGCCTGCCTTGCACGTTTGCATTCTCGCGCAGCGCAGGGATCAAGCCGAGGAACGAGGACGTGCGCGCCGCAATCCACGCGAACCCGCCGCTGGTGCTGTTCGGCAGCTATAACGAACGCATGTACAGCGCCGAGAAGGGCGGCCGGTCGATCTACATTCCGGCCAGTTTCCCGGGCGCCGCAATCCGCCGCCACATCGGCACGCCCTTCATGGGCTATTCGGGCGCCACCTATCTCGTGCAGGAAGTGTGCAACGCGCTGTTCGATGCGCTGTTCAACATCATCCCGCTGGCGACCCAACTCGATGCCGTGGAGGCAACGCCCGCGCGCGACAACCGCGAGCTGGCTTGGGACGAGGACGCCAAGGCGCGGCTTGACCAGATCGTCGAAGCGCAGCCGGTGCTGGTGCGCATCTCTGCCGCCAAGCGCCTGCGCGATGCAGCCGAGCGCATCGCGCGCCGCCACAACGAATCCCGCGTCAGCGCCGACAGGCTGGCCGACGCCATGCTCGAGGCACAGGTCACATGACCGGCGCACTTGTCTTTCCGCGCTCATCCCAGGCGCATCAGCTTGCACGGTCGCCGCTCTCCGGTCGCCCGTGTTCCCCCATCCACGCGGGTCAGTTCCGCGCGGATACCGAAAGAGGTCTTCCGCCTCTCGCACATCAACAACGACTGGAGATTGGGCAATGAGTGATCATGACGATCGCTTCGGGCTGAGGACCTACCTCACCCCAGAGGAAGCAAAGGAATTCCACAAACTCTTCATGAGCAGCTTCGTCGGCTTCACCGCCGTCGCAGTGGTCGCACATGTCCTCGTCTGGATGTGGAAGCCCTGGCTCTGACGCATCGGCCTGCCATCGGCTCCGGCCAAAGGCAGCACCTTCAACACTTGCACAAGGACTAAGACCATGTGGAGGATTTGGCTTATTTTCGATCCGCGCAGGGCTCTGGTTGCCCTGTTCGCGTTCCTGTTCGTGCTCGCGCTGGTGATTCACTTCATCCTGCTCAGCACCGATACGTTCAACTGGCTCGATGGCCCCAACTCGGCCCAGGGCATGGCGAACGCAGCAGCAGCGGCGCCCGCAGCGCCCTGACGCAACTGTGCGAGAGGCGGCGGCGCTTCCGTCGCCGCCTCCTGTGGCAGGCAATCAGAACACAGCTAAGCCCGTCGCGCCGCGGCGGGGAGGGGTAGAACCATGGCACTCCTTAGTTTCGAACGAAAATACCGCGTTCGCGGTGGCACGTTGATCGGCGGCGACCTGTTCGATTTCTGGGTGGGTCCATTCTACGTCGGCTTCTTTGGCGTGGTGACCGCGATCTTCGCATCGCTGGGCACTGCGCTCATCTTCTACGCCGCCTCGCAAGGGCCGACGTGGAATCCCTGGCTCATCTCGATCGAGCCGCCAGACCTCAAGTATGGCCTGGGGCTTGCGCCACTGGCCCAGGGCGGATTCTGGCAGGTCATCACCGTCTGCGCGCTGATATCCTTCAGCAGCTGGGCGCTGCGCGAGGTCGAGATCTGCCGCAAGCTCGGCATGGGCTATCATGTCCCGGTTGCCTTCAGCATGGCGATCTTCGCCTACTTCACGCTGGTGGTGATCCGCCCCGTCCTTCTGGGCGGCTGGCACTTCGGCTTCCCCTATGGAATTTTCAGCCACCTCGATTGGGTCTCCAACACGGGGTACCAGTACCTCCACTTCCACTACAACCCGGCCCACATGCTGGCAGTCTCGTTCTTCTTCACGACCACCCTGGCCCTCGCGCTCCACGGCGCGCTGGTGCTTTCGGCAGTCAATCCGCCAGAGGGCGGCGAAGTGAAGTCTCCCGAGTACGAGGACACCTTCTTCCGCGATCTCATCGGCTACTCGGTCGGCACGCTGGGCATTCACCGTGTCGGTCTGCTGCTTGCCCTCAACGCGGGCTTCTGGAGCGCGGTGTGCATCGTGATCAGCGGGCCCCTGTGGACCAAGGGCTGGCCCGAATGGTGGACCTGGTGGCTCAACCTGCCGATCTGGTCGTGAAGGAGCACTGAGCGATGGCGACCTATCAGAACATTTTCACCCAGGTCCAGCTGCGGGGCGAACCCGAAGCGGGGATCGCCCTCCCACCCGGCAGCGAGCCGCGGATCGGCAAGGGATCGTTCAACCACCTCATGGGCCTGATCGGCCATGCGCAGATCGGCCCGGTCTATCTGGGCTGGACCGGCGTGTTTTCGCTGATCTTCGGCTTCTTCGCGATCGAGATCATCGGGCTCAACATGCTCGCCTCGGTCAACTGGAACCCGATCCAGTTCGTGCGCATGCTGCCCTGGCTCAGCCTTGAACCGCCGGCGCCCAAGTATGGCTTCACCCCGTTCGTGCCGCTGGCCGAAGGTGGATGGTGGATCATGGCAGGCTTTTTCCTGACCACATCGATCATTCTGTGGTGGGTCCGCACTTATACCCGCGCTCGGGCGCTGGGCATGGGGACGCACGTTGCGTGGGCTTTCGCCTCTGCAATCTGGCTTTACCTCGTGCTGGGCTTCATCCGTCCCTTCTTCATGGGCTCTTGGGCCGAAGCGGTGCCCTTCGGCATCTTCCCGCACCTCGATTGGACGGCTGCCTTTTCGATCCGCTATGGCAACCTGTTCTACAACCCCTTCCACGCCTTCTCGATCGCCTTCCTCTATGGCTCGACCCTGCTCTTCGCGATGCACGGGGCGACCATCCTTGCGGTTGGCCGTTATGGTGGTGAGCGCGAGATCGAGCAGATCACCGATCGCGGGACGGCCTCGGAACGCGCGGCGCTGTTCTGGCGCTGGACCATGGGCTTCAACGCCACGATGGAATCGATCCACCGCTGGGCATGGTGGTTTGCCGTGCTGACGACGCTGACCGGCGGCATCGGCATCCTGCTGACCGGGACCGTGGTCGATAACTGGTACCTCTGGGCGCAGCAGCATGGCTATGCTCCGATGTACCCCGATACCGGGGTCATCGATCCCGCAACGCTGGGGAGTGCGGGCCAATGAAACGGACAATCGCAATCGCCGCACTGACGGGTGTCTGCCTGACACTCGCCGGGTGCGAGCTTGGCCCCAAGCAGTCGGTGCAGAACGGACATCGGGGCACCGGAATGGACCAGGTCGTCCTCAAGAAGGTCGCCCTGGCCAAGGACGAGGTCCCTGCCCCGCCCTACGATCCGCCCTCGAATGACGGCCCCCGCGCCGGTGCCGCCTACCAGAACGTCCAGGTTCTGGGCGACGTTTCGGAAGAGCAGTTTACCTACACCATGGCCGCGATCACTTCGTGGATCGCACCGGAGCAAGGGTGCAACTACTGCCACAATCCTGAAAACATGGCGTCAGACGAAAAGTACACCAAGGTCGTGGCGCGCAAGATGTTGCAGATGACGCGCAACATCAACGGGAACTGGTCCAGCCACGTCAAGCAGACCGGCGTCACCTGCTGGACCTGCCACCGCGGCAACGCCATTCCCGCAAACTACTGGGCCCTGCCCGAAGGCGAGAAGAACGGGATCATCGGCAACCGCCACGGCCAGAACAATCCGATTGCAGCCTCGGCCTATTCGTCGCTGCCGAACTCGGCTTTGGCCCTGTACCTGACCGGCGATCCAAAGACCGACCGCAACATCCGCGTCGTTTCGAACACGCTGCATCCGACCAAGGCGAACGAGCTTTCGATCAAGGAAACGGAGCCGCAGTATGCGCTGATGATGCACCTGTCGCAGTCGCTGGGCGTGAACTGCACGTTCTGCCACAACGCGCAGGCGTTCAAGCCATGGAACATCAGCACCCCGCAACGCGCCACGGCATGGTACGGCCTGCGCATGGTGCGCAACATCAACGGCGAGTACATCAGTTCGCTCAAGGACGCCTTCCCTGCCCACCGCAAGGGGCCGATGGGCGATCCGTTCAAGGTTAGCTGTGCAACCTGCCACCAGGGCAAGAACAAGCCGATGGGCGGGTACCAGATGGCCAAGGACTACAAGGCACTGTGGGGCGCTCCGTTGGCGATGCCGGCAACGGTGCCTGCAGCTCCGGCTGCGCCTGCATCACCTGCCGCCCCCGTGGCAGCGGCAGCAGTGACGACCGCAACACACTGATCCCCCGCAAATATGTGGGCATCTCAAGGGTCCGCCAGGCACTGCCCGGCGGGCCCTTTTTTCGTCCCGAAGGTCATGCGCAGGTTTGGGGCAGGTCAAGGGTAGGTGAAAGGTAGGTGAAAGGTAGGTTCGCGCAGGTTTCGCCCTGCTGGATCAGGCAGAACTACAGCTTTCGACCACGCCTGATGACGTCGGCGATATGCACCGGGAACGACAATGCAATCGGCGCGGAAATCCACCACCAGGCCGCCCCGGTGAGCGCCGCCCGAAGCCCGACAACGATGAGCGCGGCGGGCAGCAGCATGGGCAGGAGATCGCCGACGCTCCATCCCCGCCAGCGCAACCAGATCGCTTCGATCAGAAGCGCGGCCAGCACGATGTCGGCAGCATAGCCAGAAGAAAACAGCGCATCCATGCCTGCAGCTCAGCCGAAGGGCGGGTTGAGGCGGACGATCTCCCAGTTGAGCGCACCAGCCACAGTGACCCACGCGAGATAGGGCAGGAGCAAGACTGCGGAGAGCCGCGAAATCCGCCCGCAATAGATGATCAGGGTAGCGATCGAGAGCCAGAGCAGGGACAGTTCCCAGAAAGCCCAGTCTGGTCGCTGCATCCGGAAAAAGATGAGGCTCCACAACACGTTGAGGAAGCCGTTCAGGGCGAACAGGCCGATGATGGTATCCGAGGTGCGCGACGTGCGGGCTGCGCGCCATGCGAAAACGCCGGCGATGGCGCAGAGCGCGAAGATGGTTGTCCAGGCGATCGGGAAAATCGGGCGCGGCGGCGTGAAATCAGGCTTGATCAGCGAATCATACCAAGGCCCCAGATCGGTGATCGTGCCGCCGATCATCGCCGTGGCAAAGGCCGCGAGCGAGGCAATGCCGACGGGGATCCCGGCGGGAACGAGCGAGGCGCGCCTCATCCTGCAGCAGGCCTCAGGCCCAGCAGGTGGGCGCAATCCTTGAGGAAAATCCGAACATGCGCCATCGGCTTAGCCCGGACAAGTTGCTTGTTCATGTAGGCCTGCCAGGTCAGCTGCTGCACGTCCCGGTCTGCGCACATCTCGACAAAACGCTCGCGGCGCTTGTCGCTGGAATACCAGAAATACTGCATGATCCCGAGGATCCAGAACACCCGGCCATGCTGGCGCAGGAATGCCTTGCGGGCGTGGCGCAGCATGGCAGGGTTGCCGGTGGCCAGAAAGCCGAGCGCCGCGCTGGCGGCAATCCGGCCGCACGCCATTGCGTAGTAGATGCCCTCGCCCGAAGCCGGCGCGACCACGCCCGCTGCATCGCCAGCCACCAGCACGTCGCGCCCGTTGTCCCAGCGTTTCAGCGGCTTGAGCGGTATCGGCGCACCTTCGCTGCGGATTGTTTCGCAGCCATCGAGGCCAAGTTCACTGCGCATCTGCTTGACCGACCCGCGCAGCGAGAAGCCCTTGTTGGCACTGCCGACGCCGATGCTGGAAGTTGCACCATGGGGGAAGACCCACGCGTAGAAATCGGGCGAGAGCTTGCCCTGGTAGAGCACATCGCAACGCGATCCGTCGAAGCCCTGCGGCGTGGTCTTGGGCGAGCGGACGATCTCGTGATAGGCGAACACGCAAGGGTTGCGTTCCGCGCCGGGGATGTTCTCGCGCGCAACGCCAGAGCGCGCTCCGTCTGCGCCGATCACAAGGCTGGTGCGCACTTTCGAGATCGCGCCACCGCGGTCCTTGCGGAAGCAGACAATTGCTCCCTGTCCGTTATCACGTTCGACATGCTCATAGGTCCCTGTGCGGCGCTCGGCCCCGGCATCGGCAGCACGTTGGCGCAGCCATTCGTCGAAGTGTTCCCGGTCGACCATCCCGACATACCCGATCTCGCCCACGGGCATGTCGACCGCGCGGTTGGACGGGGCGACCATCCGGGCCGAGCGGGCGCGGGCAACCAGCAGCGATTGCGGCACTTCGAACTCTTCAAGCAGGCGGGGCGGAACAGCGCCACCGCAGGGCTTGATGCGACCGGCCCGGTCAAGCAGCAGCACGCTGCGTCCCGCCCGCGCGAGGTCCCATGCGGCCGTGGCGCCACAAGGTCCGCCACCGATCACGACGACATCGAATTGCTCTTCGGTCATATCACCGCTGCTCCCAATGCCATTCCATTCGGTCGGCGCGCCGCAACCCGCATCGCCAGGACGGCAGAAAGCAGGAACAGGGCGGCCTCGACAGCGAAGATGAGCTGGAACGCTTCTGCGGCATGGCCGGTGAGGCTGCGGACGATATCGACGCCAAGCGCGCCCGACAGTCCGCCAAGCCCGAAGGCAATTGCCTGTGCCGTGCCCCATACACCCATGCGCACCCCTTCGCGCGTGCGCTTGCCGGCGCCTGCCAAACCCATCATCGAGCCAATGGCAGAGACCGCGAAGGCGCCATTGAAGAAGCCCAGGGCAGCAATGTTGGCGGCAAGCGGCCAGCCCGGGCCGAAGCGGGCGGCCATGGTCAGGCCTGCCAGCGCACAGGCCGAACCGAAGCAACCGAGCATCGTCCATACCCTGAGTTCGATCGGCATGCGCCCGGCAAAGGCGCTGCCGCCGATCCCGGTCAGGATCATGCCCACCAGCACGCCGCCATGCTGCACGCCTGAAAGGCTGGTCGACTGGCCCGGCGTCATCTGGAAGACCAGCCCGGCAAAGGGTTCGAGGATCAGGTCCTGCATCGAGTAGGCAAGCATCGACACGAAAATGAACAGCGTGAAGCGCCGAGCTTCAGGCTCTTCGAAAATTTCGCGCAGGGCTTCGCGGAAATCGGCAGGTGGTTCGGTCTGTGCCGCGTGCTGCGGTTGCCCCATGCGCCTTTCCAGCCCGGCCATCGCCAGACTTGTCAAAACGATGGCCGAGAGAACCACGCCGCCAGCAACCTGGAAAAGCCTCGCCTCGGTATAAGGATCGAGCAGGGCACCTGCAGTGCCTGCCGCCACGACAATGCCGAAGACCATCATGATCCACGTGGTTGCCGCAGCCGCTGCACGGCGTTCGGGCGCCACGCCCGACGCGAGAATGGCAAGCATCGACGTACCTGCAGCACCGACCCCGGCGCCGATCATGGTGAACGCCACGACCGCCAGCGCGAGGCCTGAAATGCGCGAACCGTCGAGCATCGTGGTGGCCTGAACGGCCAGCAGCGCGCCCGCGCCGAGCACGATGATCCCGCCAACCACCCATGGAGTGCGCCGCTTGCCGAGATCGGAGCCATGCCCCCAGATCGGACGCGAAAGCTGCACACCATAATGCCAGGCGACGAGGCCGGCGGGAATTCCGGCGGCAAGCCCGTATTCCAGCACCATCAGGCGGTTGAGCAGCGAAGTTGCCAGCATGACGATCGCACCGATCGAGGCCTGAACTGCACCCAGACGGATGATCGACCACCATCCGAACCCGGCTTTCATCACACATAACCTCCAAGACCCAGAGCGGCCGCCATCATGCCGAGCACGTAGAGCGACACGCCGGTGGCGTTGTACCAGGGCGCGTTGCGCGCAGGCGCCGAGACTAGGCGCGGCATCAGGCAAAGTTGCACGGCGAGCGAAACGGCGACGGCCACGGCCGGAATGGTCAATCCCCATACCTGCAGCAGCACGATGACGATCGCCTGCGGCAGCGCCATGACCGCGCTGGCAAGGATCGCGGCCGGACGTTCGCCCAGCACCACCGGAAGCGATCGCAGGCCTGTCGCCCGATCACCTTCCACCGCCTTGAAATCATTGAGGGTCATGATGCCGTGCGCACCAAGACTGTAAAGCGCGAGGACCGCCAGCACGCGCGCCGATGGCAACGCGCCTTCCATGACCGCCGCGCCGGTGAACCAGCTCAATCCCTCGTACGTCAGGGCAACCACGGCAGGCCCGATCCAGCCACTGGTCTTGAAGCGGAACGGCGGCGCACTGTAGGCCCAGGCGCAGGCCAACCCGAATACCGTGGCGAAGAACACCCACTTTCCGGTGAACCCGGCGACGACGAGTGACAGCATCGTCCAGACAATGGCGATGAACAGGCCCCAGCGGCCTGCGACGCGCCCCGAAGGGATCGGCCGGCCAGGCTCGTTGATGGCATCGACATGGCGGTCAAACCAGTCGTTCACGGCCTGGCTGGTGCCGCAGACCAGAGGGCCGGTCAGCGCAATGCCGGCAAGCAGGAAGGACCAGCGCGAAAGCGGAGCAACGCCTGAAGAGACCACGCCGCACAGCAAGGCCCACATCGGTGGAAACCAGGTGATCGGCTTCAGGAGTTCCAAGACATCGCGAGCCGCCGGAGGCGGCGTCATCCCAGTCAAGACTGCAGATCGCGCCATGGGCAGAGACTATGCCCATCACACCAGACCGTCAAATCAAATTGACACTTTATCCATCAACGCCGTCAGCCATGTTGCCCAAGCCATAGCGATGCAGCTTGGAATAGAGGCTTTGACGGCTCAGCCCGAGAATTTCGGCGGCAGATGCGCGGTTGTTTGAAGTGTATTCGAGCGCGGCTTCGATGCACAGACGCTCGATAAGGTCGGTCGACTCGCGCACGATGTCGCGCAGCGACATGCGCCCGACCAGATCGGTAAGCTGTTCGACGGAACGCGGCGCTTCGTTGGTCGCCGGAAGATCGCGCAGCCTTCTGCCGATGGGCCGGATGACGAAGCCGTAGCACGGCTCGTCATCGACGGTCCGCACGGCCGACAGTTCGACCGGTTCGCCTTCGAAGCCATCGCGCGCTCCGATAACGGTGTTCACGTTGCGTGCGATTTCGTGCTTGGCCAGTTGCCCTTCGATCAGATCGAGATCGATGCCCGGTCGGCCAAGGAAATCGCCGAGCGGGCGCCCGCGCAGCTGGTCTGCGGTGGCTGCCGAGACAAGTTCGACGAAGGCCATGTTGGCAGCCTGGATCTGCATCCGGCCATCCGTCAGGACAAAGGCATCGGGCATGGCGTCAATGACGCGGGCCATGGCGGAGTCGGTCTGCTCCGACGCACCCGGCGCACCAGCGATGCGGATCAGAAGATACTGGCCGCCACGCTCTCGAAAGCCGCTTGCCGAAACCGAAATGATTTCAGCACCTTCGACCGTTTCAACCTCGAGCGGCGGGATGCCGTTGGAAACCATCGCCGATCCGAGAAAGGCGATCAGGCTTTCACGCCCTGCGCGGGCAAACAGATTGGTCAGCTTGCCCCCGGGAAGCGCGCCCGGACGCGCCCGGAACAGCTGATGCGCGGCCTGATTCGCTTCACGTATGCGGAACGTTTCGGCATCGACGATCAGCACCGGCTCGGCCGTATGCTCGAACAGCATGCGGTAGCGGGCTTCAAGCTGGCGAAGACGCAAGTAGTCGCGTTCAAGCGATTGCTGCGCCTGGAGCACGCGCTGCTGGAGGGCAGCGGCATCGCGCATGTCACGCCCGAAGGCGATGCTCCCCGCGCCTTGCCCGATACTGACCACGACGAAGCGAACGGGCACCTCGCCATCGGAAGTGATCTGGTTGACCTGCCGCCAGTGCTGGGTGACGCCCTTGCGCGCGTTTGCCAGCATTTCCATGACCTTGGGCTTGCTCTCGACGTTGACGGTATCAAGCCAGTTGCAGCCAAGCCATTGCGTCGCTTCGGGAAACTCCCGCGGATTGACCGTCAGATCGATGATCTTCCCGGCATCGTCGATAACCAGCGCGATATCGCCTGCCACCATTGCCAACCGCGCCGCGACATCGGCTCCGAGAGTATCGAAGTGGCGGTCGGCGCTGGTGAAGGGAAGCTTCCCTTCAAGGCTGTTCTTGCGGGATGACATCAGAACGCTCGGCTATGCGAGCGGATCGGACGAGAACGCGGACCTTGAGACGAGTGTTTCGGCGAGCGCCAATGCTCCACGCGCATCAGTGGCAGTGCCATCGGCCCCCACCTCTTCGACGATCGCAGGATTGGCATTGACCATTCTTCCACCGATTAAAACCTGAACTCCCGGCGTCCGGGAGACGCTGCGCATGGCGGAAATTAGGTCGGCCAAAAGTCCGTTAGGACAATCGCAACTGACGGTCAAGCCCACCACGTCAAAAGGACGATCTGCGATAATCTGCAGCAATTCCTTACGCTTAGGATTGATCAACGCTTCGGTTTGCCACCCGTTTCGCGCGAAGATCTCCTCGAGCATCAAGGCACCGAGTGAATGATCGTCGCCCGGCACGGGCGAAAACAATGCGCTGCGCAGGCCCGGCCCGCCCGTTCCGAGTGGAGGGTGCCTGACGGCGACCTGGCGCATCACTTCCTGGATGCGCCACAGCCCCATGGTGACGTCGAGGAAGTCGCATTCGTCTTCCTCCCAGAACTGGCCAAGCCGGCGCGCAGATGGCGCCAGCAGATCGACGAACACCGACTCTACCGAAACGCCCCTTGCGATGTAGCCTTCGACCACGTCGAGCAGTTCATCAGCTTCCAGATCCAGTGGCAGCGCAGAAAAGCTTGCCGCGTCTGCAGGATCGACAGACAGCACGCCGGGGACGCGACCACGCGCCATCCCGTTCGAGTGTGCCATCAGCAAACGCGGGATGATCTGCTCCTGAATCAGAGAATTGAGCGGAGAAGGAGCCCCTCGCCCCAAATCCCTGCCACTCCCGATAGCACGAGCCGGCGTACCTCGCGAGGTACGTCCCGACCGATGTGGTCGTTTTGATGACTCTGCCCCAAATACAGTCGCCATGTCAGACCCCTCCGGCCTGTTGAGAGCGTCATTCGCGCTCTTCCGGACTGTCGGCTCGATATTTCGACTCTGTTCGGTTCCCGCAGTCTACGCCTGTTAATTGTTGCTGACAAACCCCCATCTGTCATTTTTATTTGTCGTCAAGATAGATTGACACTTCTGCGAGACGAGGCGTAGTCTCCCCTCATTGAAGGCCTTGTGCCTCAGCCCGTGAAAGGGGCAAGAATGAGAGGGGACGCATTCAGCATTGACGTTGCCGGCCAAGGCTTTGGCCAGCCTGCCAAGCGTGCCGCGCTTTATACGCCGGAGGAACGCGCAAGGCGGGATGCGACTCGCTGGACTGTCGTCCAGGGACTGCTTGCCCCCTTCCAGTTCCTGGTCTTCCTTGTCAGCCTGGCGCTGGTGCTACGCAGTCTTGCGTGGGGCGAAGGCGCCGCAGCGGCGGACGCCTCGGTCGTGGTCAAGACGCTCACGCTCTATGCGATCATGGTGACGGGATCGATCTGGGAGAAGGTCGTCTTCGGCAAGTGGCTGTTTGCCCGCGCGTTCTTCTGGGAAGACGTGTTCTCGATGCTTGTCATCGCTCTGCACACGACCTACCTGGTGATGCTGCTTGGGCATCATGGCAGCTTCGAACAGCGGATGCAGATCGCGCTCGCCGGCTATGCCGCCTATGTCATCAATGCTGGACAGTTCCTGCTGAAGCTGCGTGCAGCGAGACTGGAGGCAGCGGCATGAGCGGCGAGAGTCTGCTGACCGCACCGTCTTCGGGTTGCGCCCCGGCCGCACAGCCGCAGGTCCTGCGTGAACGCGGGCAGCGCGAGGTGTTCTGCGGGCTGACGGGCATCATCTGGATGCACCGCAAGATGCAGGATGCGTTCTTCCTTGTGGTGGGATCACGCACATGCGCGCATCTGCTGCAGAGCGCGGCGGGCGTGATGATCTTTGCCGAACCGCGCTTTGCCACGGCGATCATCGAGGAGCGCGATCTGGCCGGCATGGCCGATTGCCAGGACGAGCTTGACCGTATCGTCGACAAGCTGCTGGTGCGTCGCCCTGAAATCCGCACGCTGTTTCTGGTGGGCTCGTGCCCATCGGAGGTGATCAAGCTGGATCTGGGCAAGGCGGCACAGCGGCTAGACGCAAAGTTTGCCGGCTCGGTCCGCATCCTCAACTATTCGGGCAGCGGGATCGAGACGACCTTTACCGAGGGCGAGGACGCCTGCCTGACCGCGCTGGTGCCGGAAATGCCCGCCGCCTTGGCTGGCGATGCGCCGAACCTGCTGGTGGTGGGTGCCCTGCCCGATATCGTCGAGGACCAGTTCAAGCGCCTCTTCGACGAGCTGGGCATCGGGCCGGTGCATTTCCTGCCCGCCAAGCGCATGGCCGAACTGCCGAAGGTGGGGCCAAACAGCGTGTTCCTGCTGGCTCAGCCGTTTCTGACCGAGACCTGTGGCGCCTTGCAGCGGCGCGGGGCCAAGCGGCTCGACGCACTGTTCCCGTTCGGTGCCGAAGGCACAACCGACTGGTTGCGCGCCGCAGCAGAGGCTTTCGGGATTGACCGGATGCACTTCAACCGGGTGGTCGCACCCGGCCGCGAGCGGGCCAAGCGCGCGATTGCGCACCGTCGCGACCGGCTCGATGGCAAGCGCATCACGTTCCTGCCGGATTCGCAGCTGGAGCTGCCACTGGCACGTTTCCTCAGCACCGAACTTGGCATGGTGCCGGTGGAGGTTGGCACGCCTTACCTCAACCGTGAGCTCAACGCTCGCGAACTGGCGCTGCTGCCTGCAGGCACACGGCTGAGCGAGGGACAGGACGTTGACCTGCAACTGGACCGTGTCCGCCTCGACCGCCCCGACCTGACGGTCTGCGGCCTTGGTCTTGCAAATCCGCTGGAGGCCGAAGGGCTTTCGACCAAGTGGGCGATCGAGCTGGTGTTCTCGCCCATCCACGGCTTCGAGCAGGCGGGTGATCTCGCCGAGCTCTTCGCGCGGCCGCTGCGTCGTCGCGACATCCTGAGGGTATAGGCGATGCAGCTGGCGGTCTGGACATACGAGGGTCCGCCACACGTTGGCGCCATGCGCGTCGCCACCGCGATGCAGGACATGCATTACGTACTGCACGCCCCACAGGGCGATACGTACGCCGACCTGCTGTTCACCATGATCGAACGGCGCGGCAAGCGCCCACCGGTCACCTATACCACGTTCCAGGCGCGCGACCTGGGCAAGGACACCGCGAGCATCTTCCAGAACGCCGCGCGCGATGCTTACGAACGCTTTGCGCCCAAGGCGCTGCTGGTCGGGGCATCATGCACAGCAGAGCTGATCCAGGACGACCCGGCCGGCCTTGCCGAAGCGCTGGAACTGCCCTGCCCCGTGATCCCGCTGGAACTTCCCAGCTACCAGCGCAAGGAGAACTGGGGCGCAGCGGAGACGTTCTACCGCGTGGTGCGGCAACTGGTCGATCGCGACATACGCCCCGCGCCTCGCGAGGGACGCCGTCCGCTCGTCAACCTGCTCGGCCCTTGCGCCCTGGGCTTCCGCCATCGCGATGACGTGGCCGAAGTTCGCAAGCTGCTGGACAGCATCGGGATCGACGTGAACTGCGTGGCACCGCTCGATGCTGCGCCCGACGATATCCGCACCCTCGGGCGCGCCGACTTCAACATCGTGCTCTATCCCGAAACGGGTGGCGAAGCGGCGCGCTGGCTGGATCAGGCGCTGCACCAGCCTTCCATCCGGACTGTGCCGATCGGCGTTGGTGCAACACGCGAATTCATCGCGGAAGTTGCGGCGCTGGCCGGTGTCGACGAAACCGCCGCGCTCGTCGATCCGCAGTCGCGGATGCCGTGGTGGAGCCGTTCGGTCGATTCCACATATCTGACCGGCAAGCGCGTCTTCATCTTCGGCGATGCGACGCACGCGATCGCTGCTGCGCGAATTGCGCATGAGGAGCTGGGCTTCGAGGTTTGTGGCCTTGGCTGCTACAATCGCGAATTCGCACGCGAGATGCGAGCAGCGGCTGCGTTCTACGGTGTTGATCCGCTTATTACGGACGATCATCTCGAAGTGGAGGACGCGATCCTCAATGCCTCGCCCGAACTGGTGCTGGGCACGCAGATGGAACGCCATATCGCCAAGCGCTTCGGCATTCCCTGCGCGGTGATCTCCTCACCAGTGCACGTGCAGGACTTCACGGCCCGGCATAGTCCGCAGATGGGCTTCGAAGGCGCCAACGTGATCTTCGATACCTGGGTCCATCCGCTGGTGATGGGGTTGGAAGAACACCTGCTGACGATGTTCCGCGACGACTTCGAGTTCTCCGACGAGGCCGGACCATCGCACCTGCACGGTGGCGCGCCCGTTGCCCGGCCACAGGCAGAGCCAGCGCCGGCATCAAGGATGGGCGAAGTTGCAGAAATGCCGACCGCCACGACCATCGAGTGGACGGCAGAAGCCGAGCAGGAATTGAAGAAAGTCCCGTTCTTCGTGCGCGGGAAGGTCCGCCGCAACACCGAGGCCTTCGCGGCCTCGCAAGGTCGCGGCGCTGTGGATCTGGCCACGCTTTATGATGCGAAGGCCCATTATGCCCGGTAGCCGCGCCCCGCAGGTCCGTGTTGCGATCGTAACACTGGACAACCACCTCAAGGCAGGCGTCGAACGGGCCGATTTCCGGCTAAGCACGGACAACATCTGCGTGACGCTCCATGCCGCGACGGATTGGGATCGGCCTGGCAGCAAGGCGCTTGAAGCGACCAAGACGGCGATTGCGCAAGCCGACATCGTGATCGTGACGATGCTGTTCCTCGACGATCACATCCGCGCAATCCTACCGACGCTGGAAGCGCGCCGCGAAACTTGCGACGCGATGGTCTGCCTGATGTCTTCAGGCGAAGTGGTGCGCCTCACCCGGATGGGTGGCTATCGCATGGATGCACCGGCCAAGGGCCCGCTCGCAATGCTCAAGAAGCTGCGCGGATCGGGCAAGCCCGGGGCCAACTCGGGTGCCGGGCAGATGCGCGTGCTGCGCCGCCTGCCAAAGATCCTGCGCTTCATTCCAGGCACCGCGCAAGACGTGCGCGCCTATTTCCTGACGCTGCAATACTGGCTGGCGGGATCGGACGACAATGTCGTGTCGATGGTCCGCGCGTTGATCGACCGTTATGCTGCGGGCGAACGCCTGACACGGCGCGGAATGACGAAGGCGGAAGCGCCGCGCGATTATCCCGAGGTCGGCGTCTACCATCCGCGTACCGAGCAGAAGTT
Organism: Novosphingobium sp. B1; assembly: GCF_900176395.1. GTDB lineage: Bacteria > Pseudomonadota > Alphaproteobacteria > Sphingomonadales > Sphingomonadaceae > Novosphingobium. Next base: position 101,181 of record NZ_FWXL01000005.1, read on the forward strand.
CTCGGACAGCTTGCGGCTTCTGCCGACGAAGCAGGGCCAGAACGGCACGGTAGGCCTGCTGCTGTTGCGCTCCTACCTGATCTCGAAAGATGCCGGCCATTACGATGGCATGATCGCGGCGCTGGAAGCCGCCGGCCTGCGGGTCATCCCGGGCTTTGCCAACGGTCTGGATTCGCGCCCCGTCATCGAGAAGTTCTTCTTGAAAGACGGCAAGCCGGTGGTCGATGCGGTAATCTCTCTCACCGGCTTCTCGCTGGTGGGCGGGCCTGCCTACAACGATGCCAAGGCCGCCGAGGAGATTTTGGCCAGTCTGGATGTGCCTTATGTCGCGGCGCATCCGCTGGAGTTCCAGACGCTCGAGCAGTGGGGGGCATCGCGGCAGGGGCTGCTGGCGCTTGAATCGACCATCATGGTGGCAATCCCCGAGCTTGACGGCGCGACGATGCCGACGGTCTTTGGCGGGCGGTCCGACGGTGCCGGCCAAGCCTGTGCGGGATGCTCCAGAGGCTGCGTTTTTGAAAGCACTGGCCCGGTCAACGCGATGCGGGCCTGCCCTGAACGGGTGGAGGCACTGGCCGCGAAGGTCGTCAAGATCGTTGCGCTGCGCAAGGCGGAACGGGCGCGGCGCAAGGTGGCGATCACCATCTTCAACTTCCCGCCCAACTCGGGGGCCACCGGTTCTGCCGCATTCCTGGCGGTGTTTGAATCGCTGCTGGCGACGCTCCGGCGCATGGCGCGCGAAGGCTATTGCGTCGATGTGCCCGAGAACGTGGATACGCTGCGCGATGCGATCCTGAAGGGCAATGCCGAGCGCTTCGGTGCAGATGCCAACGTCTATACGCGCATCGATGCCGACGAGCATGTGCGGCGCGAGCCTTACCTCGCCGAGATCGAGGCGCAGTGGGGACCGGCACCCGGCAAGATCCAGAGCGACGGATCGCACGTGCATGTGCTGGGTGCGCGATTTGGCAATGTCTTCGTGGGTGTGCAGCCAGGGTTCGGGTACGAAGGCGATCCCATGCGCCTCCTGTTCGACGGCGACTTTGCCCCGACCCACGCGTTTTCTGCCTATTATCGCTGGATTCGCGAGGACTTCGGCGCCGACGCGGTGGTGCATTTCGGCACGCATGGCGCACTGGAATACATGCCGGGCAAGCAGGTGGGCCTGACCGGGAAGTGCTGGCCCGAGCGGTTGCTGGGCGACCTGCCCAACTTCTATCTCTTTGCTGCGAACAACCCATCGGAAGGCGTGCTGGCAAAGCGGCGTTCGGGCGCAACGATGCTGAGCTACCTGACCCCTCCACTGGCGCGGGCCGGGCTCTATCGCGGTTTTGCCGATCTCAAGGCCAGCATCGAACGCTGGCGGGTGACGACCGAGGAAGCCGAGCGCCTCGCGCTCGAAGAGCTGATCTGGGACGAGTGCGATGCGCTCGATGTGACGGGCGAGAGCGTCCACGAGTTGAGCGCCAATCTCTACGAGCTTGAGCGGACGCTGATCCCGCATGGGCTGCACGTACTTGGCGAAGCCCCTGCGGGAGCAGAGCGCGCCGAACTTGTGGAAGCACTGCTGGAAGCAGGCCACGGCTCGGCCGAGGCGATCGAGACGGCGCTGGATTCCTGCGATGAATTGAGCGCACTGATCCACGCGCTTGACGGGAGTTATGTCCGCCCTGCCCCGGGTGGTGACCTGCTGGCAAATCCCGCAGTCCTGCCGACCGGGCGCAACCTGCACGGCTTCGATCCGTTCCGCCTGCCCACGCGCTTTGCATGTGAGCAGGGCAAGCTTCAGGCACAGCGCCTGCTGGCGCGCCATGCCGCGAACGGGGAAGCTGCGCCGGAAAGCCTGGCGATGGTCCTCTGGGGCACCGACAACATGAAGAGCGAGGGCGCGCAGATCGCGCAGGTGCTTTCGCTGATGGGCGCGCGGCCGCGGATCGACGGTTACGGCCGTCTTGCGGGTGCCGAACTGATCCCGCTGGAAGAACTGGGCCGCCCGCGCATCGACGTGGTGGTGACGCTTTCCGGCATCTTCCGCGACCTGCTGCCGCTGCAGACGCGAATGCTGGCCGAGGCAGCGCTCCTGGCCGCAAACGCCGACGAGCCGTTGGACATGAACTTCGTGCGCAAGCACAGCCTTTCGCACATGAGCGAGCACGGCTGCGACATGGAAACGGCCGCATTGCGGGTGTTCTCCAACGCCGAAGGAGCCTATGGCGCAAACGTAAACCAGCTGATCGAGGGCGGTGTCTGGGCGGACCCGGACGAGCTGGCCAATGCCTTCGAGACGCGCAAGGGCTATGCCTATGGCGTCAAGGGTACGCCGGTGGCGCAACGCGACCTGCTGCGCAGCGCACTGAAGGACGTCGATTTCGTCTATCAGAACCTCGAGAGCGTCGAGGTCGGGATTACCGATCTTGACCAGTACGTCGACAGCCTGGGCGGGGTCAGCCGATCGATCGCCCGGGCCAAGGGGACAGAGGCGCCGGTCTATATTGTCGATGCGACGGTGGGCGAGGCCAAGGTGCGCACGCTGGCCGAGCAGATCGACCTGGAGACGCGCACGCGCACGCTCAACCCCAAGTGGTTCGAGGGCATGTTGCAGCACGGCTTCGAAGGCGTGCGCCATATCGAACAGCACGTGACGAACACGGTAGGCTGGTCGGCCACAACGGGCCAGGTGGCGCCGTGGGTCTACCAGAAGATCAGCGAGACCTTCGTCCTCGACCCGGCAATGCGCGAACGACTTTCGCAGCTCAACCCGACGAGTTCGGCGCGGGTGGCGAACCGGCTGCTCGAGGCCTGCGAGCGGCGCTTGTGGGAACCCGACGACGATACGCTCGAAGCGCTGCGCATGGCCAGCGACGAGCTTGAGGACAGGCTGGAAGGCGTGTTCGCAGGGCCTGCCCCTTCAACCATCACTTCCGCAATTGCGGCGGAATAGGAGTTTGCGATGAACCTGCTCGACCCAAGGGCGCGCTTCAGCCAGCCAGACGGCGAAGGATCGGTACAGGTCTCATTGGATCCCCGCGACGAGATCAAGGGCGCAAAGGTTTTTGCGGTCTATGGCAAGGGCGGGATCGGCAAGTCGACGACATCGTCGAACCTCTCGACCGCGTTCTCCAAGCTTGGCCATCGCGTGCTGCAGATCGGCTGCGATCCGAAGCACGATTCCACCTTCACGCTCACCAAGAAGCTGATGCCGACGGTGATCGACGTGCTCGAAAGCGTCGAATTCCATGCAGAGGAACTGCGGCCCGAGGACTACATGTTCGAGGGCTACAACGGCGTGATGTGCGTGGAGGCCGGAGGGCCACCTGCGGGCACTGGCTGCGGCGGCTACGTCGTGGGACAGACGGTCAAGCTGCTCAAGCAGCACCACCTGCTGGAAGATACCGACGTGGTGATCTTCGACGTGCTGGGCGATGTGGTATGCGGCGGTTTTGCAGCTCCGCTGCAGCATGCCGAGCGCGCGCTCGTGGTTGCCGCGAACGACTTCGACTCGATCTTCGCGATGAACCGCATCGTTGCGGCAATCGGTGCGAAGGCAAAGAACTACAACGTGCGGCTTGCTGGCGTGATTGCCAACCGCTCTGCCGCGACGGACGAGATCGACCGCTTCAGCGAGGCGATCGGGATGAAGCGTCTGGCACATTTCCGCGATGTCGACGCGATCCGCCGCAGCCGCCTGAAGAAGTGCACGCTGTTCGAGATGGAGCCTTCGCCCGAAGTCATTGCTGCGCAGCAGGAATACCTGCGGCTTGCACAAATGCTGTGGGACGGCGTTGACCCGGTTGCGGCCAACCCGATGAAGGACCGCGATATCTTCGACTTCCTGGGGTTCGAATGATGGCCACGCAATTTGCTCCCAACCGCTATGACAGCCAGCGCGAGAAGCTGGCACAGTACTTCGACGGCACCGCGCAGAAGGCGTGGATCGACCTGACATCGAACGCCAAGGTCAGCGGCATCCGCGCGACCGTGCGGGCAGGCCGCGACGCAATGCGGGCGCAGTTGCTGGGCTGGCTGCCAACCGACTTGCGCCGCCGCGAGATACTTGATGCCGGCTGCGGCACCGGCAGCCTCAGCGTCGACGCCGCCTGCCGGGGCGCGGTGGTGACCGCCATCGACGTGGCGCAGGGCCTGGTAGATATCGCGGCGCAGCGGGCACCGTCCTACCTTGGCCACGGGCGCATCGACTGGCGCGTTGGCGACATGCTCGACGCGGGTCTGGGCAGCTTTGATCACGTCGTGGCGATGGACTCGCTGATCCACTACACCCTGCCGGACATGGTCTGGGCGCTGTCTGCGCTGACCCGCCGCTGCACCGGCTCGATCCTGTTCACATTCGCGCCCTACACCCCGCTTCTCGGCGCGATGCACACGGTGGGCAAGGTCTTCCCACGTTCCGATCGCTCGCCCGCCATCGTGCCGATTGCCGAGAGCGAACTGCGCGCAGCGCTCGGCCAGATCGAAGGCTGGGAAATCGGCCGGTCAGGCCGGATCTCGAGCGGCTTCTACAAGAGCCACGCGATGGAACTGGTGAAGATCTGATGGCGCAGCGGCAGGCCCTTTCTGCGAAATGGAGCAAGGTGGCCCTCACCTGGCTGCCGTTCGCCGATGCGGCCAGTGCCGAAATCCCGCTGTCGCGCCTGCTGCGCCTGTCATTGTTCCAGGTGAGCGTGGGCATGATGACCGTGCTGCTCAATGGCACGCTGAACCGCGTAATGATCGTGGAACTGGGCATTCCTGCGTGGCTGGTATCGCTGATGATCGCCATTCCGCTGCTGGCGGCACCATTCCGCGCGCTGATCGGTCACAGGTCCGATGTGCACCGTTCGGTGCTGGGCTGGCGGCGCGTGCCGTTCATCTGGTTCGGCACCCTCATGCAGTTCGGCGGCCTAGCGATCATGCCTTTCGCGCTGCTGCTGATGGCGCGGCCCGAACTGTTCGCGATTGGCGTTGCGGCAAGCGCGCTGGCGTTCCTGCTGGCAGGCTTTGGCATGCACACGACGCAGACCGCGGGGCTTGCCCTGACCGGTGACCTTGTCGACGACGAACGACGCCCACGCGCCGTGGCGCTACTGTACCTCGCGTTGCTGGCGGGCATGATGATCGCCGCGCTGGTGATCGGCGGGCTGCTGGCCCACTTCACGCCGACCCGGCTGGTGCAGGTGATTCAGGGCTCGGCAATCCTGACGTTCTTCCTCAATGTGATTGCCCTGTGGAAGCAGGAGGCGCGCAGCGCAGCGATCGCTTCTGCCGACACCCCGCGCCCCGCATTTACCGACGTGTGGCAGAACTTCGTGGCCGAGCCGATCACGATGCGATTGCTGGTGGCGGTGGGCCTTGGGGCGACGGCCTTCTCGATGCAGGACGCGCTGCTCGAGCCTTATGGCGGCGAGATCCTCGGCCTTTCGGTTGGCGCAACGACATTCCTGACCGGGGGCTGGTCGCTTGGCGCGCTGGTCGGTTTCACGCTTTCGGGCCGCTGGCTTTCGCGCGGCATGGACGCACTGCGGATCGCCGGGTTCGGCGCGGTCGTGGGGATCGCCGCGTTCATGCTGGTGATCTTTGCAGCGCCGCTCGGCAGCCCGCCGGCGCTATTGGCAGGCGCGACCGGTATCGGCGCGGGTGCTGGGCTGTTCCTTGTCGGCACGCTGACAACGGCCATGACGCTGGCGACCGAGAAAACCTCCGGACTTGCGCTTGGCGCATGGGGCGCGGTGCAGACCACTTTTGCGGGCCTCGCCATCGCCATGGGCGGGGTGCTGCGCGATCTGGTTTCCGGCCTCGCTGTCTCCGACGAGCTGGGTCTGACGCTGGCCAACCGCGCCACGGGTTATGCCACGATCTACATCATCGAAATCTGCCTGCTGCTGGCCACGCTCGTCGTGCTGGGCCCGCTGGTCGGCCAGACCCCGGCGGGAATCCGGCGGGAGGGACGAAGCTTCGGACTGACGGAATTCCCCACATGAGCAGCAGGGGCAAAGGGAACGCGAAGAGGACACGCACATGAACTACGGCAATATCGTCGGCACGATCGATGCCGCTCAGATCGCGATGATAACCTTTATCGGGTTCTTTATCGCCCTTGTTTTCTGGCTCCGCCGCGAGGATCGGCGCGAGGGCTATCCGCTGGAAGACGCGCTGACCGGGCGCCTGCTCAGCGAGGGTGGACCGCTTTCGGCTGCTGCACCCAAGACCTTCATCCTGCCGTTCGGCAAGGGCACCAAGTCTGTCCCGACCGGTGAGCGCGATCCTTTCGAAGTGAACGCCAAGCGCCGCGAAACCTTTGGCGGCGCGCCGCTGAGCCCGACTGGTGACGTTTTTGCCGCTGGCGTCGGCCCCGGTTCCTATGCCGACCGTGCCAAGTGGGCGGACATCGATGCCCATGGCAATCCGCGCATCGTGCCGATGGGCCTCGCGCCGGAGATCAGCGTGGCAACGGCAAGCACCGACCCGTGTGGCCTGCCAGTCTATGGCGCCGATGGCCTCAAGGCCGGCGTGGTGACCGACATGTGGGTCGACCGGGCCGAACACATGGTGCGTTATCTGGCCGTGGATACCGGCACGTCGACCGTGCTGGCGCCGATGCCGATGGCCGTGGTGAAGAAGAACGCGGTGATCATCGACGCGATCAATGCCGCCGACTTTGCGGGCGCCCCCTTCCCCGCCAATCCGGGCGAGATCACCCGGTATGAGGAAGAGCGCACCGTGGCCTACTTCGGCACCGGCTATCTCTATGCCAACGAAAACCGGCTGGAACCGCTGATATGAGCGAGTACGACCACGAGCCGATCCGCGGTCTGCCGGGCGACCTGCCGGCCGGCGAAAGCATCCTGTGGCAAGGTTCGCCCGATTGGCGGACCTTCGCCCGCAGCGCCTTGCATACCCGCTGGGTGAGCAGCTATTTCGCAGCACTGGCCGTGCTCGGCCTTGCCACTGGCAAGCTGTTCGGTGCTGGTGCGGCCGTTGTCGGCGGAGCAATCACGCAAGGGTTGCTGGCGGTGTTCGCAATCGCCGTGGCGCGGACGACGGTTTACACCATCACCAACCGCCGCGTGGTGCTGCGCATCGGCGTGGCACTGAACAAGTGCGTGAACTTGCCGCTGGCGACGATCGGCTCGGCAGACCTTCGTCCGCAGGGTGGCGGGCATGGTGATATTGCGCTGACACTGGTCGGCCGTCATCGGCTTGGCTTTGCGATGCTCTGGCCGCATGCCCGGCCCTGGCGGTTTGGCCAGCCTAGTCCCATGCTGCGCGCCATGCCCGATGCAGTAGCAGTCGCCAAGGTTCTGGCCAGGGCCTGCGCTGCTGTCGTTCCGAACGAGGCTGCTGCAGTACGCGCCAAGGCCACGCCCGTTCGCGGTCATGGCCTGCAGGGCGCCGCGGCATGAGCCTCGTTCACGACCATGAAAACACCGTTCCGCGCCCGGCGCTGATCCTTGCAGGTGCGTTGGTGGCAACGACATTGGCGTTGACCGGGCTGGTGCGCGTCGGGGTGCTGGAGCGCGAGGCGGTGCCGGCTGTGGCGCGCGCCAGGGACAATGTGGTCGCCGTGGAAGTGCGGCACCTCGCTTTCGAGGATCGTGCTGACGGCGCTGTCGTGGTCAAGGATGCAGATGCAGGTTCGACGCTCGCGGTCTTGATGGGCGAGAACGATGGTGGCGGGTTCGTGCGTGGCGTGATGCGCGGCATGGCTCGCGACAGGAAGATGAAGGGGATCGGCCCAGCGGCTCCCTTCGAACTGACGCAGTGGGAGAACGGATCGCTCTCGCTGCGCGACCCGGCAACGGGGCGTTCGATCGAGCTTGGCTCATTCGGCGCGACCAACCGGGCCGCCTTTGCCAGGTTCCTCGGTGGAACGGCAGCAAAGGGGAATCAGGCATGATCCGCGCCCGCGCCTTCGAAGTGCCCTGCCGCGTGGCGGTGGAGCAGAGCGAGGCGCATTTCCACGCGCATGTCGAGCTGGCGGGCAACTTGTCTGTCCAGCCCGGCGACAAGGTTCGCGTTCATGGCGAACCGATCCGCGTGGCCTTCGGGCAAAGCGCCGTGTTCGAGCGGACGGCGACCGTCGTCCGGGCAGGCCCCCTGCTGCGGGGGTGGATGCGGCTTGTCGCTTACCTTGGCCTGACCGAGCTTTACGAGGTCAGCTTCAATCCTGGGAGCCTGAGATGAACGCGATCACACTCGAACGCCCCGTGGCAGCGCCGGAGCGCGCGCCCAAGCCCGACGTTCACAAGATGGTGCAGCATGAGACGGTGCTGAGCCCGCGTTTCTACACCACCGATTTCGCCGCGCTCGATGCCATCGACGTCTCGCTTGTCCGCGAGGAATGGGACGAGTTGATGGCCGAGATGGTCAGCGATCCCAACAAGAAGCACTTCAAGCGTCAGGAAAGCTTTGCCGGGGTGATCGAGGGGCTGGAGCCGGAGCTGCGGGCGGAGTTCATCGATTTCCTCGTCAGTTCGCTTACCTCGGAGTTTTCTGGCTGCATCCTCTACGCCGAAATGGCACGGCGCACGAAGAACCCTGACATGAAGCTGCTGTTCAAGCTGTTGGCGCGCGATGAAAGCCGCCATGCCGGGTTCATCAATGAATCGCTGAAAGACGCCGGGATCGGCATCGACCTCGGCTTCCTGACCAAGGCCAAGAAGTACCATTACTTCAAGCCGAAGTTCATCTTCTACTCGGTCTACCTGTCCGAGAAGATCGGCTATGCCCGCTATATCGCGATCTATCGCCAGCTGGCCGCGCACCCGGAACTGCGTTTCCATCCGATCTTCAACTGGTTCGAGAGCTGGTGCAACGACGAGTTCCGCCATGGCGAGGCGTTTGCGCTGCTGCTGCGGGCTGACCCCAAGCTGCTGACCGGCATGAACAAGCTGTGGGTGCGTTTCTTCCTGCTCGCCGTCTATTCGACGATGTACGTGCGCGATCATGCACGGCCGGTGTTCCACAAGGCGCTCGGTCTCGATCCCGAGACCTACGACTACCGCGTGTTCGAGATCTGCACCGCGATCAGCCGCCAGGTCTTTCCGGTCGAGCTCGATACCGACGATCCGCGCTTCCGCCGGGCGATGAAGCGGCTGCTGGTGGCAAGCCAGCGCATCGAGGAAGGCAAGAAGCGCGGCGGCATTGCCGGCGTGCTGATGCGGGCTTCAGGTGCGATGGGTGCCGGCGCCAACTTCGCAAGGATGTACCTGCTGCGCCCCCGCCGCAACGAACTGCCGGCAACCGTGCGGCTGCAGCCCGCGTGGTAAGCTGGACCGGCCATGTCCTGCCGGTTATCGCCACGATCGTGGTCTGGTTCCTTGCGACCGGCCTGATCGCCTGGGCGGACAACCGCGAACGCCGCACTTTCCCGCGCAGCCTGATGCTGGCGGGAATTGCCGGTGTTGGCGGGCTGGCAGTCGTGGGCTGGTCGATGAACAAGCCGACCCTCACGGGCGTCTATGCCGCCTTTGCCGGTGCGATCCTGATCTGGTCATGGCACGAGATCAGCTTCCTGACCGGGGCGGTGACGGGGCCGCGGCGCGAGCCTTGCCCCGCAGAAGCGCGCGGGCTGGAGAGGTTCTTCCACGCCGTGAGCGCTGTAGCCTGGCACGAGATTGCGCTGGCCTTGAGCGCGATCGGGCTCATTTCCCTGAGCTGGAACGCGGCCAACCAGATCGGCGCGATGACTTTCACGCTGCTTCTGGCGATGCGGCTTTCGACAAAGCTGGTGATCTTCTTCGGCGTACCGAACATGAGCACCGAGATCTTTCCGCCGCACCTCGCCTATCTCAAGACATATTTTGGGCCGCGCCGGATGGGGCCTGAACTTTTCTTTGCGATTGCAGGCACTTCCTCACTGGCCGGGTGGCTCGGTTTGATCGCGATCAATGCGCCCGAGGGCAGCGCCAGTGCATCAGGCGCCAGCCTGCTGTTCGCGCTGGCCGCCCTTGGCGCTCTCGAACACCTGTTTCTGGCCCTGCCGATCCGCGACGGGGCACTCTGGGGCTGGGCCTTGCCCACCCGTCGACCTGCGAACTGAAATAGAAGAAGAATTCACGAAGAGGACCGACAACCATGGACTACGAGGGCTACTTCAAGGGGGAACTGGACTCGGTCCGGGCTGAAGGGCGCTATCGGATCTTTACCGAGATCGAGCGCAGGTGCGGCAACTTCCCGCACGCCACGCGCTATGTCGACGATCGGACCGAACAGGTCACGGTGTGGTGCTCGAACGATTACCTCGGCATGGGACAGCATCCCGCGGTGCTTGATGCCATGCACAAGACGCTCGACGAATGCGGTGCGGGCGCAGGCGGCACGCGGAATATTTCAGGCACCAACCACCATCACGTTCTGCTCGAACAGGAACTGGCCGACCTGCACGGCAAGGAAGCCGCGCTGCTGTTCACGTCTGGCTATGTCTCGAACTGGGCAGGGCTTGGCACGCTGGCAGCGAAGATTCCGGGCTGTGTGGTGTTCTCCGATGCTCTGAACCATGCCTCGATGATCGAGGGCATCCGCCATTCGCGCGCGACGTGCCGGGTCTGGCGTCATAACGATGTGGCGCATCTTGACGAACTGCTTTCGGAATACGGCCCGGACGTGCCCAAGCTGGTGGCATTCGAAAGCGTCTATTCGATGGACGGCGACATCGGCCCGATCGCGGAAATTCTCGACGTCTGCGAAAAGCACGGCGCGATGAGCTACATCGACGAGGTTCACGCAGTCGGTCTCTATGGACCGCGCGGCGGCGGCGTCGCAGAGCGTGAAGGCCTGATGGACCGCATAACGGTGATCGAGGGGACGCTGGGCAAGGCATTTGGCGTGATGGGCGGCTACATTGCCGCGTCAGAGGCGCTGTGCGACTTCATCCGCACTTTCGCCAGTGGGTTCATCTTCACCACTGCCCTGCCCCCTGCCCTTGCTGCCGGCGCTGCTGCCAGCATCCGGCATCTGAAGACGAGCGAGATGGAGCGCGCCCGACACAAGGAGCGCGTGGCAACGGTGCGCCGCCGGCTCGACGCCATCGGCATCCCGCACCTGCCGAACCCCAGCCATATCATTCCGGTGATGGTGGGCGATCCGCACAAGTGCAAGCGCATCAGCGACTGGCTGATGGACAACCACGGCATCTACGTACAGCCGATCAACTATCCAACCGTACCGCGCGGAACCGAGCGCCTGCGCATCACGCCATCGCCCGTCCATAGCGATGGTGACGTGGACAAGCTGATCGAAGCGCTGAGCGACATCTGGTCACAATGTGAACTCGCGCGGCGCTCCGCTGCGGCTTGAGGGCGAACTGTCAGGCCGCCCTGCGGCGGCCTGGATTGCAGCAAATGAAAGGGGCGCGGACCGGTGTGGTCCGCGCCCCTTCTTGCGACCCGAAGGGCCTTGTGGGCTCAGTTCGGAGCCTTGAGATATGCGATCACGTCAGCGCGGTCCTGCGCCTTGGGCAAGCCAGCGAACGACATCTTGGTGCCCGGGACGACGCGCTGCGGCTTTTCGAGGTACTGGAACAGTTTTTCCGCAGTCCAGGTGATGCCGCTGTTCTTGTTGGCGGCCGAATACGTGAAGCCTGCTTCCGTGCCAGCCTTGCGACCCACGACGCCTGCGAGCGACGGACCGATCATGTTCTTGCCAGCTTCAATGGCATGGCAGGCCTTGCACTGGGTGAAGATGGTCTTCCCGTGTGCGGCATCGGGCGTGAGGGAAGCGAGCGTCGTGCCATCGAGAGTATCGGTGGAATCGGCGGTTGGCGCAGCGGCGCTTGTTGCAGCAGCAGGAGCAGCGGCTGCAGCCGCAGTTGTTTCCGCAGGCTTCGCTGCGGTTTCTTCTGCTGCCTTGTCAGCACTTCCGCCACCACCGCAGGACGCGAGGAGCAGGGTAGCGGTTGTCAGTGCAACGTATTGGATAACATGCCTCATTTGCATCCACCCTCTTTCCGGAATCAAGCGCGTTCTGATTAAACGGCACAGCAGTAAAACACGCTCATAACCCCATAACAACACGGTATTTTGGGCGGGAACCATATCGGCGCATTATTGCGAGGAAACAGATGCTTTCTTGCCCGCACCCTTCCGCACTGCAGCAAACTCACTGCTCGCAACCGACTTACTTTCGATCCCTCCCCTACAGAATACAGCAGCGCACTATCCCTCGGTAAATGTGTCAAAAAGTTTCCAAATTGGAAAATCGTTCAGTGTGTCACAGCGCTGAAATGGCTTTCACGGTTTCGTCACCGAACTGACGTTCCACTGTCAGAATCCATCCCTAGCCGCAGCGCAGCATCATTGCTTCAGGGGATTCTTCAAATCATGTTTTTCCACGCACCCTTCGCGGGCCGCTCTTCGTTGCGCATCGCGCTACTCGCTTCGGTGGCGATTGGCTTTGCCACGCCAGCGTTTGCCGAAGAAACCGTGGCAGAAGCTGAAGACAGCACACCGATCGTGGTGACGGGCGAGCGCCCCATTGCCGAATCCGAAGCCGCTGCCCTCGATGTGCAGAAGAAGTCGGATTCACTGGTTGCGGTGCTTTCGTCGGATAGCGCAGGCCGCCTCCCCGACCAGAATATCGCGCAAGCTACCAGCCGCCTGCCCGGCGTTGCGATCGAACGCGATCAGGGCCAGGCACGCTACATCAGCCTGCGCGGCGCTCCGAATTACTGGACTACGCTGAGCTTTGACGGGATCAACGTCGTAAGCCCCGAAGGCCGCGACGCCCGTTTCGACTCGATCCCTTCGGCAATCGCCAAGCAGGTCGTCGTGTCGAAGGCCGTCACGCCGGACATGCCCGGCGAGACCGTGTCAGGCAACGTCAACGTCATCACCCGCTCGGCTTTCGATTTTGATGGCCTGCATTTCCAGAGCAAGGCCGGCATCGGCTTTGCCGAATTGGGCGATCGCCGCGAGTATGAAGGGTCGGTGGTCGTGTCCGACCGCTTCCGCTCAGGGGATGGCGAGATCGGCCTGTTGCTTTCGGGCAGCTTCTTCGAGCGCAACATGATCACCGACAACTTCGAGACCGACTGGGAACGTGTCTCGCAGGATCAGCGCCCGGGCAACGGCACGCGCTTCTGGGCGCGCGAGACCGAGAACAAACTTTACCGCCTGCGTCGCCGCAACTGGTCGGTATCAGGGCGGATGGACTGGAAGCCAGACAGCGAGAACACCATCTCGCTGCGTTCGGTCTACACGATCTTCACTGACGATGAAGCGCGCGACAACTACATCTTCGATCTCGATGACCGTCAGAGCGATCTGTCCAGTTCAGCCGCCGCTTGCCCGATCGTGGCCAATACCCTGCCGACGACTACCGGCTATGCCGATGTCTGCATTGGCAACACGCCGCTGGTCGGCACGGTCTACGGCATCGACATCAACCAGCGCTCGACCTTGCGCGCATTCCGCCAATCGATCTTCACCAATACCCTGGAAGGCACGCACGAGTTCGAAAGCGGCTGGAAGATAAACTGGCTGGGCAACTACACCGAATCAAAGGATGATCGCTCGGTCGTTGGCGAAGCGCGGTGGAACAGCCCGTCGACCCGCAACCTGCGCCCGACGGTGACGTACGATTTCAGCGATCCGCTGCGAAGTACCCCGAAGCTTTTCACCACAGTGCAGCTTTCCGGCCCAACCCGCTATGCCGCCGGCACGCCGGTGACCGCGATCGACACTTTCACCAAGCCGCTTGCGGAATTGCGGGTGCTTGATGCCGTGGACACCACGAAGGCCTACACCGGCCGCCTGATCATCGCCAAGGATGCAAGCGTGCTTGGGGGCGATGCCAGCTTAAAGGTCGGTTTCCAGTTTGACCAGCGCACGAAAGTGGTGGACGAAAGCCAGATCCTGATCAACACCACGGCCGATTATGCCAGGATCGGCATTCCGACCAACTACAACGATTTCTCGCTGGATCAGCCATTCCTCGGCAAGATCGCGATGGGCTACACCTTCCGCTACTTCGACACCGACAAGATGCGTCAGTACAGCGATGCAGCGCGGGGGGCGTTCAGCTTCACGCCCAACACCGGCAATATCTATGACGTGCGCGAACAGGTCTATGCCGGGTTTGCCATGGGCACGGTGCGCTATGACTGGGGTTCGATCATCGGTGGCGTCCGCGTTGAGCACGTGAAGAATCGCGGCATCGCCGAAGCGACGATCGGTTCAACAACCGCGCTGGTCACGGCCGAGGCGAGCCAGACCCTCGCCTTCCCGAGCCTGCACATCAATTACGATCTGGCCGAAGACAAGAAGTTCAGGCTCTCGTTCAACAGCGGCGCGGCGCGGGCCGACTACGACCTGCTGCGCCCGAACGTGACGGTGAACGATGCCAACCTGACGGTTTCGGGCGGAAATCCCAGCGTGAAACCGGAGCGGGCTTATGGCGTCGATGGCTACTTCGAATGGTACGTGCGTCCGCAGGGCTACCTGATGGCTGGCGCGTTCTACAAGAAGGTGCAAGACGTGCTCTATTCACAGCGGCGCACCTTCGGCTCGGATGCGCTCAACAGCAACGGCATCGATCGCTCGCAATATACCTTTACCGGCATCGCCAATGGCGGCGACGGACGGATCTTCGGCTTCGAAGTGGCCGCACAGCTGCAGCTTGAACCCTGGACGCAGAGCCTTGGACTGCCCGACTGGATGGGTGGTTTCGGCGTAAGTGCAAACCTTACCTACAACGACAGCGAAGTGACGAAGCCCGCCGTGGGCGCCATTCCCGCCCGCAAGGTCCGTCTGCCCGGCACTTCCGATGTCGTCTACAACCTGGGTGGCTACTACGAGAAGTACGGCTTGTCGCTGCGCCTGCAGTACCAGCGCCGCAGCACATGGCTTGATGGTTACGCCGATGACCTGACCGATGCCGGCGACACCTATTGGGCCGCAGATGACGAGATGGACTTCTCGGCCCGCTACGCGATCAACCGGAACTTCGAGATCTACTTCGATGCCTCGAACCTGCTCAACAAACCGGGCCGCCGCTATTCGGAGCCGGGCAACCTGCTGAGCGCAACCGGCACGCCGACGCCGCGTACGGACATCTATACGATCGAATACGAGCGCTTCGGCCGTCGTTACGCGGCGGGCATGAGGATCAACTTCTGATGGCGTCCTTCGGCAAGAAAGAGATCGCAGGACCGGGGGCGTTGCTCCCAGCCCTGTTGCTATCCGCATGCGCCGGGATGACAGAGCCACCGCGCCCGGCCTATCCGGCAGTGCAGGTATTCGCCACCGCAGAGACCGCGCCTGTCGGTTCGGTCCGCGCCGATGCAGCCGATGATCCCGCGATCTGGCGCAATCGGGCCGATCCCGCTTCGAGCCTGATCGTCGGCACCGACAAGAAGGCCGGGCTTTACGTCTATGGTCTCGATGGCAAGACAAGGGACTTTGTCGCGGCGGGCGCGCTCAACAACGTGGACCTGCGTGAAGTGTGGCCAGGCTTCGTGCTTGTTGCAGCAAGCGATCGCAGCGATCTGGTGGAGCCCAGGATCGCGCTGTTCAGGCTGGACGGACAGACAGGCAAGCTGGCCGCGCTCGGAGCAGTCCCTTTCCTGCCTGCAGGCCATGCGCCGGCCGAAGCCTACGGCTTCTGCATGGGCAAGGCGATGGCCGCGGGCGAACTTGCCCGCGCATACGTGGTGCTCAAGGATGGGACGGTGGCAGAGAGCGCGTTGATCGAACAAGGTGCATCGATTGCCGCCAGCTATCTGCGCTCGATCAAGTTCGGCACGCAATCCGAAGGGTGCGTGGTCGATGACCGGACAGGTCGGCTTTATCTGGCCGAGGAAGACATCGGTATCTGGGAAGTAGACCTGCGTGCGCCCACGCTTCAGGTAAGGCCTTTTGCCCTGGTCGGCAGGGACAAGGGCCTTGTAGACGATGTCGAGGGCCTGGCACTTGCGCCGGTGGGCAAAAGCGCGGGGATGCTCGTGGCTTCGAGCCAGGGGGACAACGCCTATGCACTGTTTGACCTCGCAACCGCTGAACCGCAGGGACGCTTTCGCATAGCGGCCGGCACTTATGGCGCCACGAGCGACACCGATGGGATAGAGCTAGTCCTCGGCGATTTCGGCCCGGCCTTTCCGGGCGGCGTCTTCGTGGCGCAGGACGGCGACAACGCACCGCAAGCCCAGAACTTCAAGCTGGTGCCCTGGGCAGATGTCCTGAAAACTTTGGGACGGCAGCCCTGAGCCTGCCCACCTTCACTTATCCGGCGCGCCCGCCACGGTGACACCGAGGTGGCGCGCCAGTTCCTTCAGATCGCGCTGGGCGCCATCGCCGACAAGGGCGGGCACATCGGACCTGATGGCAAGCCTGCCGTCTTCGCATATCAGTGCGGTCTTGCCCAGGACTGCCGGCGAACAAGCTGAAAGCCTCCGGCATAGCCGCGCGGCAAGGCCTACGGCGCGGGCATCGGACAAGACCTGCGGCCCTGCCAGCCGCATCCATGGAGCAGGCGCTGAAGATTCGCCGGTATTGGCTTGCAACGCTTCAGCCAAGGCGGCGCGGCCAGCGCTATCGATTCCCACCCAACGCTTGCGCATGCCCCAATCGCTGGCGAGGTCACGCCGCAGATTGGGCTCCGTACGTCCAGCAGCAAGGCACAGCGCTATGGCGCAGCGCTGCGTGGCGCCCGCGGCCTGTGGCAGTACCGGTCGCATCCAGTTTACTGCTGCATCAATCAGCGCTCGATCGATGCCGAGCGGTGCGACGAAGGCCTCGGCCGCCGTGACCAGCGGATCCTGCTTCTGCATGGCATCCGAAAGCGAGCCGAAGAGCAAGCCTTCTCGCAGGCCCCAGGACGAAAAGGTCACCCGGCCAGGTTCGAGCCGGTTGAGCAGAACGACCAGCAATGCGGCAGCATCGGGAATGCTGGCAAGCCGACTTGCCGAAACGCCGTCGATCGGCCCGGTAACCTGACCGCGCCGTGCCAGTTGTCGAGCGAGTTTGCGCGCATCCTCGGCCGCGAGCGAAAATCCGTGCGTATCCTCGAATGGCCAGTCGAGCCGCACCATCATTGCCCGAGCGAGCGCGCGCATCGATCCGCCGACCAGATAGAGCGTGACGCCGGGTTCGGCGGCCCAGTCGGCCTTGGCCAGCATGCGCCCTATTTCTCGCACGAACGACCGGTCGCCCCGCGCGCGCAACGCAGGCAGCCGCAATGAGCCGAGTGGCAGGCTGACCCCATGGCTGGTGCCGCCATCGGCAACATCCACGAGTTCGAGACTGCCACCACCCAGATCGCCGACGATGCCCGCGGCATGCGGAAATGCACCGATCACGCCCGTGGCGCTGGTCTCGGCTTCCTCGACACCTGACAACAGCCGCGGCGTGAACCCGATCTCGCGAACGCGATCAAGAAAATCAGGGCCGTTCTCGGCATCCCGCGCCGCAGCAGTTGCCACTACATCGACCCGGGGGACTCCTGCCATGTCGAGAAGCGCCTTGTAGCGGCGCAGGGCCGCCAGCACGCTGGCCACGGCCTTGTCGGACAGGCGACCGGTTTCGGCGACATGCTTGCCAAGGCGTGCTGTCACCTTCTCGTTGAGCAAAGTGGTCGGGGCGCGTAGCGGTCCGCCATAGATCACGAGCCTGACCGTGTTCGAACCGATGTCGATGATCGCGCGTGAATGCGCCCAATCGTAGATGGTCTGCGGTGTTTTCACTCAGGCACGGTTAGCCGCGCCACGCCGCAACGCAAGCTTTGGAACCTTCCTCCCACGAGAAAGCGCCGCCCCGCGCCCTGAGAGCGACGGGTTGGTCATGAAATAGCCGTGCAGGTTGAATGACGGATCGCCCTTCTCGAGCCGTTCGTACTCTCCATCGGGCCTAAGTGCCCAGCTCTGTTCCGTGTCGAGCAGGTTTGCGAGCATGACCTGATCGAGAATCTGATCGTGCACGGTAGGGTTCTTGACCGGCACCAGCACTTCGACGCGGCGGCCCATGTTGCGGCTCATTCCGTCCGCCGAGGATATGAACACGCGGGCGCGCTTGTTGGGCAGGTTTGCACCGTTGCCAAAGGCCCAGATACGGCTGTGTTCGAGGAAACGGCCGATGATCGACTTGACCTCGATCGTCTCGGACAGGCCGGGGACGCCGGGCTTGAGGCAGCAGATCCCGCGAACAACCAGCCGGATCTCGACGCCTGCCATGCTTGCCAGATAGAGGCGATCAATCAGATCGGGATCGGTAAGCTGGTTGAGCTTGGCCCAGATCGTGGCAGGCCGGCCCTTTTGCGCCAACGCCACCTCGCGAGCGATGCAGTCGTAAAGCTTTTCACGCAGATTGATCGGGCTGATCGCCAGCAGTTCGGTCTGCTTGGGCTCGACATACCCCGTGACGAAATTGAACAGTTGCCCGGCATCGCGGCCCATGCGCGGATCGGCGGTGAAGAACGACAGGTCGGTATAGATCCGCGCGGTGACCGGGTGATAGTTGCCGGTGCCGAAGTGGCAATAGGTGCGATAACCGCCGCCCTCCCGGCGAACGACCATGCTGACCTTGGCATGCGTCTTCCAGTCCACGAAACCGTAGATCACCTGCACGCCAGCGCGTTCAAGTTGGGCCGCCCACATCAGGTTCTGCTCTTCGTCGAAACGAGCCTTGAGTTCCACCACGGCAGTGACCGATTTGCCCGCCTCGGCAGCGGCGATCAGCGCGGCGATGACTGCCGATTGCTTGCCGGCGCGATAAAGCGTCTGCTTGATCGCGACGACATCGGGATCTGCCGCGGCCTGGCGCAGAAAATCGATAACTACCTCGAAGCTTTCGTAAGGGTGGTGGATGACCAGATCCTTCTCGCGGATGGCGGAGAAGCAATCACCGTCGTGTTCCAGCACGCGCTCGGGGTAGCGGGGATTGTAAGGATCGAACTTGAGATCCTGCCGGTCCTCTTCCACCACGGCAGCAAGGCCGCCGATGGCCAGAAGACCCCGGCTCTTGATTACCAGGGCATGGTCGAGCCTTAATTGTTCACGCAGCAGCTTTTCCGCCGCCGCGTCGAAGTTCTCCTGCAAGTGCAGCAGGATGACCTTGCCGCGCCGCCGCCGCTGGATGGCCGTACGGAAATACCGCACCAGGTCTTCGGCATCTTCCTCGATCTCGATGTCGCTGTCGCGCAGCACGCGAAAAGTACCGTTGCCGAGAATCTTGAAGCCGGGAAACAGCAAGGTGGCATGGCGCCTTACCAGTTCCTCGACCCCTACCCATGACCCCTTGTCGCCCGGTAGCCGCACGAAGCGGGGAAGCGCCGGGGGAATCAGGATCATTTCGGTTACCGGCGCACCATCGGCGCTGCGCTGCAACTGGAAGAGAATGCCGCTGCCCTGATTGGCAATGAACGGAAACGGATGCGCCGGATCGATGGCCTGCGGGGTCAGCACCGGCACGACATGTTCTTCGAAATAGTCGCGCAACCAGTCTGCCTCGACCTTCGTCAAGGTGTCGTTATCGATGATGCGGATACCGGCCTTGGCGAGATCGTCCTTGAGCCCGGCAAGCACGTCCTGCTGTAAATCGATCAAACCCTTTACCGCTTCCAGCAAGGCGCCAAGCTGTTGCTGCGGCGTTTGTCCGTCGACAGAGAGTTCGTCGATCTGGCGGCGCACCTGCGCGGCAATGCCGGCAACGCGAACCATCATGAATTCATCAAGATTGCTCCCGCTGATCGACAGGAAACGCAGGCGCTCAAGCAGGGGATAATCGGCGTTGACCGCCTCGGCCAGCACGCGGCGGTTGAACGCGAGCCAGCTCAACTCACGATTGAAAAACCGCTCCTGAACAGGAGGCAGGTCAGAAATCAGCAAGTTCGGTCCCCTGTCATCTCTCCATGCCCATAACGCATGTCAGGTTACACCCACGTGACACTCAAGTGGCGGATGATTGCTGTCAACCGATCGTCAAGTGTGTGTCGCTGATCTGACGCCGAAACATCACGGGATGCGATCATCAACGCGACGCTTGCCGGATATCAGGTGAACTTCCGCGATCGCCTGCAGGTCATCCCGACTTCGGTCGGCATCGTGGGCGCCATCAATACGGTGCAGAACGCCGGCTGGGTCCGGGCCGTTGGCGTGGAGGCAGCAGTCGACGTAAGGCTGCGCGGCGCGTTGGACGAGCCGCGTTTACAGGGGAAATCGCGCGCCACGTTGCAGCATTTTGACGAACGGGGAATTTGTTGGGGCGACTCAGCGATGCGCGCGCAAGGGCTGCAGACCATGTTTCCGCAAAGAAATGGTCGAACATGAAACGCGGCCTGTTCCGAACGACCGACACCTTCCTCGGCGAATGCGCGCGCGTGCACGAAGATGCGGGCGATGCCTTTCCCTATCTTCGCCCGGATCTCTATCGCCTGCTTGGCTTCCAGCCCCCGTACGAGGACCTGCCGCTCGTCTCCGCTCCCCTACAGGAACAGCGCTAGATTTCGGCGTCGGGCTGCAGTTCGGGGACAGCCGCAGCAAAGGCAGGGTTTGCCATGCAAGCCGCCTCGATGTCGGGAATGCGCCCGAAGTCGTAGCTGGCGCCAAAGCGACGGGCATTGCCCAGTTGCGGAACGAGCAGGACATCGGCCAGAGTAACCTTGTCCCCGAAGCAGTAAGGTCCCGCGTTTGCGGCAATCAGGCCGGCAAATGCAGAAAGGCCGCTTTCGATCACTTCGGCCGCCCAGGCATCGATCGCTGGCTGATCCAGGCCCCGATGGCGGAGCATCTTCAACACCTTGAGATTCTGCACCGGATGGATGTCGCAAGCAATGACTTGCGCAGCCGCCCGCACCTTTGCCCGGGCCATCGGCTCACGCGGCAGGAGCGGCGGCTCGGGATGGACCTCGTCGAGATACTCGCAGATGGCCATGCTCTGCGTCAGCACGTCATCGCCGACCGCCAGCGCCGGGACAAACCCCTGCGGGTTGATTGCAAGGTAAGCGGGCGCGCCCTGTTCGCCCAGCCGCAAGTGATGGGCAATGCCGGTCCACTCCAGCCCCTTGAGCGCGAGTGCGATGCGCACGCGCCACGAAGCCGTGGAGCGCCAGAAGCCATGCAGGACAAGGTGTTCGGTCATGACCGGGTTATGTTGGCTTGGCTCGATCAGCGCAAGAGCAGGTCAGCGAGCAACAGGGGCGGACTGCTGCCGCCCCGTGCCCCTTGTCGTCAGAACTTGGCCCCTGCCCGAACGCCGATCATGCGCGGCGTCGTCGGGACGATATAGGGACGTTGCGTGCACTGACCGCACTGGACAAACCGTGAAAGCTGCCCTCGCTCATCGAACAGGTTGCGCACGAACGCCTCGATCGAGAAGGCCGACCACTCGCCGCCGAGCGCCAAGTTGACCTGACCGAACCCTTCGAGCCGCCCTTGCGCTGCAGCGAAATCGACGCGCAGGTCAGAGCTGGCCGAGCTTTGATAAGTGCCGTTCACCTGACCATAGACCTTGCCCGTCCCTGTCGGCACGGTATAGCGCGCGGTACCGCTCATCTTCCATTGCGGAGTAATCGGAAGCCGTGTCCCGACGGGTGCAAGGATCTCGTTTCCGCCGCCTGCGCAGGTAAACGTCGGGTCGATGGCCGCACACAGGTTGTTGCGGATCTTGGCATCGGCATATGCGCCCGACACGTTCAGGCTCAACCGATCAAGCGACACCGAAGCATCGATGTCAAAGCCGCGAATACGCGCACTCGGCCCGTTCGTGATCACGGTGAAGCTGTTCGGACCAAGATAGGCAAACTGGAAGTTCTTCCAGTCCTGCTGATAGATCGCACCATTCAGGCGCAAAATCCCGCCTGCCAACGTGGACTTGAAGCCCACTTCGTAGTTGGTCAGGAAATCAGGCTGATAGGCGCCAAAGTCGCCGCGACGGTTGATGCCGCCCGGCCTGAAACCGCGCGATACGGTCGCATAAGCCAAGAGATCGCTGTTGGGCTTCCACGTCGCGTTGAAGCGGTAGGTTCCGCCGCTTCCCGAGGCCTTGACTGGCTTGACGCCATCATTGGTGTAAACACCAAGGTTGGTGCATGGGCTGCCCTCTACTGCAGGCGGCAGCAGGGAGGTGTTGGCTTGTCCGGCAAGCTGCGCCTCCCGAAGACGAACGCCAGACTGCGTGAAGCACGCTGCCACGCCGGTGCGCGAGGAACCTGCGGCATTGGGCGGCGGATTGTCGTCTGCGCCCTGGATGAAGGCGGGATTGCGACCGAAACCGAAGAAGCCGATCAGCGTGTTGTCATAGACGAAGGCGCGGCCACCGGCGGTGAGCGTCACCGTTGGCGAGATGTCCAGGCTGAACTCGCCGAACGCGGCATAGTCCTGATCAACGCGCTTCTGCTGGGTCAGCCACAGTGTGCCGGGCTGGCCGTTGACCGAAAGCAGCGGCGCCAGACCTGCAATCTGATAATCCTGGTGGATCAGGTTCGACTGGTACTGGTAGAAGAACCCGCCGACGAAGCGGAAGGCTTCGTCTGCCGGCGAGGCCACGCGCAGTTCCTGGCTCAGCTTCTTGAAATGGTCGGAGCCGATGACCTTCTGCCGGGGATCGATCGTGCGACCAAGAGAATCTTGATAATAGAAGTAGTTCGCAAGACCGCCGTATGACTGGTAGAGCGAGTCATAGGCTTCGGCGTAGTCGGTATAGTCGCTCGACTGGTAGGTCTTGCGATCGAGATAAGCGCCGGCGTAGGTCATGTCCCAGTTGCCGAGCTTGCCCTCGATGGTCAGCGCCGCCTGCCAGAACTTGTCGTTGCGGAATTCGGGGAAGAAGTGCTGGACCTGAAGATCGCCAACCGACGGATCGAAACCGTATGAGCCGTGGCTCTTGGTTTCCTGGTACATGAACTGGGGCGTCACCGTCCAGTTTTCGTCGAGATCGACCTTGAGCGCAGCACGACCGCCGTAAATATCGGTATAGTTGTAGTCTTCCTTGACGAAGGCGGTGTTGGTGACGCTGATACCGTCAAGCAGGCAGCCATTGGTATTGCCTTCGCCATCGACCGTGGCAGTGCCGCAGAAGGTCCGCCGACCCGGCACGTTGTCGATGAAACCGGCGTCGCGCTGATACCAGCCGACCACGCGCAGTGCAGCCATGGGTGACAGCGGTGCGTTGATCATGCCTTCGAGCTTGTAGCCCTGTCCGCCCTTGCGGACCGTATTCACTTCACCGTCGACACTTCCGTAGAAGCCGGAAGTATCGGGCTTGTTGGTGATGATGCGGATCGTGCCAGCTTCGGACGAGGCGCCATAGAGTGTGCCCTGCGGGCCGGACAGGCTTTCGATCCGGGCGATGTCATAGACATGGACATCAAGGTTGCCGCCGATCGTGGTAACGGGCTGTTCGTCAAGATAGACGCCAACCGACGGGAGTGAGCCGGAGTGGTTGCCATCGCCGCCCGATGCCACGCCGCGCATGTAGACGACATTGGTGCCGGGCGTGCCGCCAAGCGCCTGGAACGTCACTGCGGGAAGTTGCTGTGCGTAATCGGTGAAGTTGGCAACGCCAAGCTGCTCAAGCTTCTGCGTACCCAGAGCCTGGATCGATATCGGCACGTTCTGCAGGTTTTCGCTGCGCTTCTGTGCGGTCACGATGATCACGTTGGGGTCGGAATCGGCCGCATCGGTTTGCGCTTCCTGCGCCAGTGCCGGTGCTGAAATCGCCGTGCCGGCCAGCAGGAGCAGGCGTACGAAACGCCCCTTGCGGTTCACATTCGTGATCGCCTTGCAGATCTGACGCATACCAGAATTTACCCTCATATTTCTGTTTTGCGACATCATGCTGCGCCGCCGCACGACTTGCCGTCAAGCAGCAGAGCGCGGCAAACCGTTGTTAATCGCCGACCGTGGCCAATTTACAACGGTGTCGGTTATAAGGCTTCCGGATAGGCAGAAAGCACAGGGCCAAGCGCCGCCTTCAACGGACCGAGCCATGGTTCGAACGCTTTCCACGCCTCGGTGCCATCCCGGAAGATCGGCTGCCTTACCTGTTCGGAACTGGCCGTGCGGACCGCGCGCTCGGTCTTGTGAAAGGCAAGGCAAGCTTCCTCGAATGGCAGGCCGCAATGGTGCAGCAGGGCGCGCACTTCCGTTTCGGTGTCTTCGACCATACGCTCGTAGATCACGCGGTGCACCACGCCCGGCAGGACCCGGTCGTAATGCGCCATGGCCCGCACATAGTCGCGATAGTAGCGGCCCATGTCATCAAGCGAGTAGCTGAAGCCCTGCCCGCGGGCGAAGTGCTGTTTGAAATTGGAAAAGCAGCAGGCCAGCGGATGGCGCCGCGCATCGATGATCCTGGCGTTGGGCAGGATCAGGTGGATGAACGGCACGTGCAGCCAGTTGTTGGGCATCTTGTCGATGAACAGGGGCCGCGAAGTGTGCCGCTGCACCCTTGTACGCGACAAGTAGGCTTCGCCCAGCTTTCGCAGTTCACCCATCGGCAGGCTCGCTGTCGCTGCCGGGTAGCCTTCGATCTGGCGCGCGAGGAAGCCGATGTCAGCCAGTTCGCTGGTTCCTTCGACCTGCGAATGGCTGGCGAGGATCTGCTCGACCAGCGTCGATCCGGCGCGGGGCATGCCGAGGACGAAGATCGGGTCCGGGGCGTCGCAGCCCTGCCCTGCCAGCCCCGATAGCATTGCTGGCGTGAACGTTGCGATAGCAGCATCGACATTCTGCGTCGTATCCTCAGCATTGTAAGGCATGCGGCGGCGGCGCAGTTCGTTGCCGGCAGAGTAATGGCGGAAAGCCGCCTCCGGTTGTTCGCGGTCCTCGAAGGCCTTGCCCAGCGCAAAATCGAGGTGCCAGCGGTCTTCGGGCGTCAGGTCGTCACGGGCGAGCGCGGCTTCCATGGCGGCAATGTCCTGGTCGGTGAAGCGCACTGTCTTCAGATTGGCCAGGCTCCACCAAGCTTCGCCAAGAACAGGGAGCAGGGCGATAGCCTGGCGGTAGGCGACAATTCCATCGGCCTGGCGGCCCACTGTCTTCAGCATGTGGCCATAGCTCATCCACACCCTGGGCTGGTCGGGCGCCTGTCTCAGGACCTGCTCGTAAAGCGCCAGCGCCTCGTCGAATTCGCCAAGGCGGCCATAGGCCGCGGCTTGCAGGTTGGCGTGTCCTACGTTGTCGGGATCGTCGGCGGTGACCTTTGCCAGTTCCTCGAGCGCCTCGGGCGCGCGGTTGGTGCGATAGAGCACGAGTGCAAGGTTGGCGCGCGCCGGCGTGAAGTGCGGCGCAAGCTCGATCGCGCGGCGGAGCAGGTTCTCGGCATCGGTGTAGCGCCCGATCCTCCCCGCCAGTTCAGCAAACAGACGGATCGCACGAACATCGAAAGGATCGTCCTTGAGCAGCGCGCGCAGCAACGGCTCGGCTGCAGGCAGATCATTCTCGTTCATCGCCAGCGCGGCGCGGACAAGCCGCGGATCATAGGCTGCGAAAGGCGATGCCGCGGTGGTGCTGGTGGTTACGTTTGCCATTGCCTGCATCACAAACATGGTGACGGCCCGCGATCAAGCGTTAGTCTGCCCCTGCGATAGCCGAAGGAGCAGGGCCAGAATGACGAGTGCAGGCAAACTCGGGTTCTGGATGACGCTGGCGCTGGTTGTCGGCAACATGATTGGCTCGGGGATCTACATCCTGCCGGCAACCTTGGCCCCACTGGGCTATAACCAGCTGATCGGCTGGGCAGTCACGCTTGGCGGCGCGCTGTGCCTGGCATTCACCTTTGCAAGGCTCGGGGCAAGGTTACCGCTGGCTGGCGGCCCTTACGCCTACGCTCAGGCAGCGTTCGGACCGGTGCCGGGCTTCGTGACGGCCTGGTCCTACTGGACGATGGTCTGGGCCGGCAACGGCGCGGTGGCTGTTGCGGTCGTGTCCAATCTCAGCCTCATCGCGCCGGGCATCAGCGCGGTACCAGGATTGCCCGCGCTGCTCTCGGTGGCTTTCGTGTGGCTGCTCACCGCAGTGAACATCCGTGGCGTGCGGGCAGCGGGCGACGTTTCGGTGGTCACTACGGCGCTCAAGCTCGTGCCCCTGGTAGGGCTGATCGGCCTGACGCTGTGGCTGGTGCTGATGGGCGCGCCTCATGTGTCACAGCCGCAGGTTGCACTTTCTGGCTCTGTTGTGGCGACGGCGGCAGGCCTCACGTTCTGGGGGTTCCTCGGGCTGGAATCGGCCACTGTTCCGGCAGACAAGGTCGAGAATGCCAGCGCCATCGTTCCGCGCGCCACGCTGATCGGCGTCGCTCTGACGGGCCTGGTATATATCGGCATTTCGACAGCGTTTGCGCTGTACATGCCGATGCAGGCAGCCGCGGCCTCTCCGGCGCCGGTCGCCGATTTCCTGGCGCGGTTTTTAGGTTCGGGAGTGGGGCAGATAGTCGCCGTATTCGCCGCGATCAGCGCGTTCGGCACGCTCAATGGGTTCATCCTGCTGCAGGGCGAAGTGCCTTGGGCGATGGCCAAGGGCGGTGTTTTTCCGCGCTGGTTCGCGTCCGAGGGGGCGCGTGGCACGCCGGTCCGGTCGCACCTCGTCTCGAGCGCGCTGGTCAGCGTGGTCACGCTGCTCAACTTCGGCCGTGGCATGGGCGATCTCTTCGCTTTCATCGCCTCGGTCAGCCTCGCGGCCGGCTTGCTCTCCTATTTTCTGGCGATGCTGGCTGCCGTGCGCCTTTTACCCCGCGAGCCGGCAGTGATCATCGCCGCGCTAGTCGGCGCAGCGTTCATTGCCTGGGCGGCATGGGGCCTCGGGGTCGAAGCCCTGACATATGGCGCCGGGTTCATCGTGCTCGGCCTGCCATTCTACCTTTGGGTCAGGCGCGATGCAGCAGCTTCCACAGGACCGAGCGATCGCGGATGATCTCGTGCGCGGCGTTGTGGCCTGGCGCACCAGTGACGCCGCCGCCGGGATGCGTGCCCGAGCCGCACATATAGAGCCCCTTGATCGGCGAGCGGTAATCGCCGTGCCCCAGCACGGGGCGTGAGGCCCAAAGCTGGTCGAGGCCCATTGTACCATGGAAGATATCGCCGCCAATCAGGCCGAACTTGCGTTCGAGGTCGAGCGGCGAGTGGATCTGGCGGGCGATGACGCTGGCCTTGAAGTTGGGCGCGTGATCGTTGACGGTGTCGATGATCAGATCGGCGACCTTTTCGCGGTGCTTGTCCCAGTCGACCGCAGGGTCGAACTGCTGGCAGAACAGGCTGGCCACATGCTGGCCCGGTGGGGCAAGGCTGTCATCGACGGTGCTGGGGATCTTGATCTCGACGATTGGCTTCTTCGACCAGCCCTTCTGCTGGGCGTCGATGAATGCCTGGTCCATGTAGTCCATGCCGGGCGCGATGATGATGCCTGCGGTGTGGTGTTCCGCCAGATCCTTGCCCGGCAGCACCGTGAAGTCCGGCAATTCGGAAAGGGCGACGTTCATGCGGAACGTGCCGGAACCGGTCTTGTAGCTCTTCATCCGGCGGTTGAAGTCCTCGTCGAGATCAGAGGAATCGACCAGTTTCCGGTAAAGCAGCGCCGGCCCGACATTGGCGGCGACGATGGGTGCATAGATCTCCTCGCCCCCTTCAAGTTTTACCCCGGCTGCCTTGCCGTTGTTGACCAGCACGTTTGCGACCGGGGCTTCAAGACTGATCTCGACGCCGACTTTGGCGCAGGCCTTGGCCATGGCCTGGGTGATCGCGCCCATACCGCCGACGGAATGGCCCCATGCGCCGAGCTTGCCATTCACCTCGCCGAAGACGTGGTGCAGGAGCACATAGGCCGAACCCGGCGTAGAAACGCCGGCATAGTTGCCCACGACAGCGTCGAACGCGAAGGCAGACTTGACGTGATCGTC
The DNA here is from genome assembly GCF_900176395.1 of Novosphingobium sp. B1. Classification (GTDB taxonomy): domain Bacteria; phylum Pseudomonadota; class Alphaproteobacteria; order Sphingomonadales; family Sphingomonadaceae; genus Novosphingobium. The sequence goes on from NZ_FWXL01000005.1 coordinate 128,996, forward strand.
CTCGAACCAACCGTCTAGAAAGTCGCGGGCCGACTTGGTGAAGATGTCGAGCAAGTCGCGCTGGGTGGCAATGTCCAGCTTGGCGATCGGCCAACCCTGCATGGCCGCAGACTTCAGGGCGGCCATGCCTCCGCCGACGTTGGGCGGCGTTTGCAGCGAAATGTCGCGCAGCACGTTGGCGACCTTCTCCAGCGCGGCGTCATACTTGGGGTACGCCTCGGCATCCTTCCTGGAGAAGCGGGCAGATTCCGCCTCCGTACGGCCAGGACCGCCGCCGAGCTTTAGATAGGTATCGGGGAACGGGAAGAAGTTGCTGATCGTCCGCTCGATCACGCGGTAGCCGTGGTCGTGCAGCTTCATGTCGGCAATGACCTTGGGTCGCAGCAGGCTGACGGTGTAGCTCGCGGTCGAATTGCGGAAGCCGGGGTGGAATTCCTCGGTCACGGCAGCACCGCCGACGATGTCGCGACGTTCAAGCACACGCACTTTCATGCCTGCCTTGGCCAGATAGAAGGCGCAGACAAGGCCATTGTGGCCACCACCGATGATCAGCGCGTCGTAACGGTTGGACATGCGATTACTCCCCGTATTCCCGATTTTACTTCTTTGACCATCCGGATGGCGGTGCCTTGTGCAGGCGCGCCTCGGGCGTGATCGCACGGATCTTCCTGGCAAAGCTGCGCAGGCAAACCTCGCTCCGGCCGATCGGACCTGCACCATATGATTGCGAAGCCATGCCTTGCTGGATGCGCTCGATCAGCCAGGTATCTTCGGCATTGACCACGCGGTTGATGCGCCAGTTGGCATAGCGGACCAGCTTAATCTCCCGTCGCTCGTCGGGCAGCGCAAAGCACATTTCGCGCAGGACCGAGGTTGTCGGCGTCAGCGGCAGCCACTGCATGAAATCGATCTGGTCGGCGTAGATGTCGAAAGCGATATTCGGCCAGAGCTTGTAATAGAGCCAGCGCCGCTGCGATGCCGTGGGCAGATGCGGCACATCGGGCAAGTGCGTCTGGTAGAAGCGTTCCCAGAAGTTGGCCGAAGGCTTGTCGACAAGATCGCCCTTCATCCGATCGGCCCAGCCATGCGCTGATATTTCGTAGGACTTGCCGAAAATGCGCGTCAGGCCATCGTGCGCGACAGGAATGTGCAGGTTGTCGGAGTAATTGTCGCCAACGTTCTTCCAGTTGACCGCCCGCTCGCGCAGCCGCACATCGCCGATACGGCGCATGTCCTCGAAGCGATAGGGCGCGACCTCGGCTTCGAACGGGGCCATCATCTCGGATACGCTGGGAAAGCCGCCGTCGATCAGGCGCACGAAGACGAAGCCTCGCCACACTTCCACCGCGACGGGCACAAGACCGTTGTCCTCCAGCTTCAGGGCTGGATAGTCGGCCTTCATCGGCACTCCCGACAATCGACCATCGGGCTCGAATGTCCACGCATGGTAAGGGCACACCAGCTTCTTCGCGCAGCCTGCAGGACCTTCCACCAGACGCATCGCGCGATGCCTGCATACGTTGGCGAACGCGCGGATCACGCCATCATCGCCACGGATCGCGATGATGCTCTCGTTCAGATAATCGAGCGTGCGATACTCACCAGCCGAGGCGATGTCGCTTTCATGGCAGACGATCTGCCATGACGGGCGGATTACACGGTCCATCTCGACCGCGAAATATTCAGGGTCGGTGTAGAGCCACCCGGGCAAGCTCCAGTCAGCATCCGGATCGACTTCGTCCGATGAAATTTGCCGGAATGCGCCGGAAAGATCGCCCATGGTCCCGAATCCAGATTGCAAGTTACACCCGATCTTACTTGTTGAACGATCGTATAACAACTGCCAGAATGCGCAAGCGATGAGTCCCGCCCAACCCTCCCCCGCATTCCGGCGTGCAGAGCCCGACGAACGGAGGCTCAGCCTTGTCGAAGCCTGCGCCCGCGTTCTGGCGCGTAATGGTGGTGCCGGCGCCAGCGTCCGTGCGATTGCACAAGAGGCAAGTGTGTCACTGGGCCTCGTCGGGCATTATTTCGGCGGGATCGATGCGTTGATTGCGGCAACTTATGCGCATGTCGACGGCAAGGTCGCTGCCACGCTGGACGCCGAGGTCGCCGCGGCCGGCCATGACAGCCGCGCCCGGCTCGAAGCCTTTGTAACCGGCAGTTTTGCTCCCTCCATTGCCGACCCGGCCCTGCTCGCCACCTGGGTCGCGTTCTGGAGCCTGGTCACGGCGCGGGCAGACATTGCCCGGCAGCACGACGAGCAATACGCAGGTTATCGCGCGCGGCTCGAAGGCCTGCTGGCCGAATGCGGCGTAAGCCCTGCCCGCCGCCGAGGACACGCTATCGCGATCACGGCGCTTGTCGACGGGCTGTGGCTGGAGCTTTGCCTTTCACCGGGCTGCTTCACGGCCGAGGAAGCGCGGGACATTGCCCGCAGCTTCCTCGCCACGATCATTTCGTGAGGTCGGTGAACAGGCTCAGGTAATAGGTAATGCCCGGCCGGATGTTGGACAGGCGCGTGCGCTCGTTCAAGCCATGGGCGAAGTCCTCGCTGTCCTTCGAGAAGCTCGGGCTCAGGCCATAGCTTGGCACGCCAAGCGTACGAAACCACATTGAATCCGAAGCGCCCGACGCCTGCGAAGGGATCAGGGGCACGCCCGGATAAGCCTTGCCCATCGCCTTGGTCACCGCGGTCATGAGGTCTGGCCGAAGGGGGGAAGCCGGCGACGCGACCGAGCCGAGGGTCACGTCGGTGATCCTGACCGCAGGATCCGCAATTACCGTGCCCAATTCGGCCATGATCTCTTCCTTGGTGTGGCCGGGAAAGATGCGACAATTGATATTGGCAAACGCGCGCTGCGGAAGGGCATTTTCCGCATGGCCACCGCCCAGCATGGTCGGTACGCACGTGGTGCCGACCTTGCCGACCATCGAAGGGTCGGCGCGCAAGGTGGCAAGCGCCTTCGCGTCATTCGGGTTCGCGGAAAACGCGCGCATGGCTGCCGCGATATCAGGCTTGTCCGCAAAAGCCGCTGCCTTCTGGAAATAATCCTTCGTGATCGGATTTTGCTCGGCCTTGAACTTGTAGGTGCCGACCTTGAGCAATGCCTGCGACAACTGCACGATGGCATTGTCAGGGCGCGGGGCGGAGCTGTGGCCGCCGGGGTTGGTCACTTCGAGCCGGTAGTCGGCGTAAGTCTTCTCAGCGCCCTGCCATGTCCAGTAAAGCGGCTTGCCGGTGGCTTCGTCCAGCGCGCCGCCACCGCCATCGACGTTGATCACCAATTCGGCGTTCTTGAGCTTTTCCGCGATGATCGCGCTGGTCTTCATCGTCGTCTCTTCGTCGCCAGAAAACTCGATGACGATGGTTCGGCGCGGCTTGTAACCTTGCCGGCGCAGTTCGATCAGGCTGGACACGGCAAGTGCGCCATCGAACTTCATGTCGCTGGCCCCACGACCGTAGAGAATGCCGTCCTCCACCACCGGCACGAACGGGTCGCGCTCCCAGTCTTCACGGCGCGCTTCGACCACATCCATATGGCCGGAGATCACCAGCGGTTTCAGCGTAGGATCGCTTCCCTTCCAGGTCGCCACGATAAAGGCCGTATCGTCAACCGGGGTGATCTCGATGTCGCTGGCGTTCCAGCCGCCCGCGATGAGAGCATCTCCGAAAAGCTTCGCCACCTCGCCCGTGCGATTGCCCTCGCCGCGCACCGAGCGGATTGCGATCGCCTTCTGTGCGAGGTCAAGGGTCTGCGCTTCGGCGGCGGGATAGCTCGTATCCTTGGCCAACGCTTCGACGGAAAGGGCCGAACCGCACAGCAACGAAAGGCAGAGAAGTGATTTCAAGGTCATCGAAAAGGTCTCCCAATTCGGTAAAGGCTGGCGCGCAAAGTCGTGAAAGGCAATGACTTTCGCATGGCCTGCTTGTCCAACGCTCGCCCGGGATGCGCGCGAGACAAAAAAAATGGGCCGGCTTGCGCCGACCCTTTGAAAGTTTGGGAGAGGATGCCTGAAAGGCGTCACCTCATTCGCCGCAAGCCTCGCCACAGACAAGTGCTAAGCGCGCAAGGTCAATTGCATAAGACGCAAGCGCACATTGGAGAGCGAGTTGCGAGCCTCGCTGCCTGTCAGGCTGGCACGTTGTTGAACCCGGCCCTGCAATTGCGGTCGATCAGTTCCTTCAGCTCTGCCACGCGTACCGGCTTGCTGAGATGTCCCTGCATGCCTGCCGCAAGGCAAGCTGCGACGTCTTCGGCATAGGCATTGGCTGTCAGCGCTATGACCGGCAAAGCCTCGGGCCCGAACCCCAGCGCGCGCAGATGACGCGTGGCTTCAAGACCGTCCATTTCCGGCATCTGGATGTCCATCAAGACAAGGTCGAAGCTGGTGCCTTGCGCAAGAGCATCCTTGACCATGTCTATGGCTTCCTGGCCCGTCGTGGCAATCGAGAGTTCGATCTCCATCTTGCGCGTCAGGCCGCGCATCAGTTCCTGGTTGATGAGGTGATCTTCGGCCAGGAGCACTCTCGGCTTCCCGAGTTGCGACGCAGTGTCGTTCGAACGATCGGCGTGGGACGGCGACTCTGCGATAAGAGGCCTGTCCCTGTCCGTGCGCAGCGGCAGGAACAACGAGAAGACGGAGCCTTTGCCAAGTTCGCTCGCACCCCGCACTTGCCCGCCCATCAGGTTGACGAGTTGCCTGGTGATGGCAAGCCCGAGGCCAGTACCACCAAATCGCCGGGCGATCGTGGCGTCGGCCTGGCCGAAGGTCTCGAAGATCGATTCAAGCTTGTCGGCAGCGATGCCGATGCCCGTATCGCCGACATCGATACGCAGTGACTTGCCATCTGCGCCTTCGTCAACCGACGCGTTGAGCCATACCGCTCCCCGCTCGGTAAATTTCACAGCGTTGCCGGCAAGGTTGAGCATCACCTGCCGAAGCCTGAGCGTATCGCCCCAGAGCATCGGTGGAACATCTTCCGCAACGTGGACGGAAAGCGCCACGCCCTTTGCCCGGGCGGCCGGCTCCAGGAGATGGGCTACGGTCTGCATCTTTGCGCGGATATCGACCGGCTCGTCAGCCAGGTGCATCTGCCCGGCTTCGACCTTGGAAATGTCGAGAATGTCGTTGAGCAACTGCATCATCGATCTGCCGGAATCGACGATCAATTCCACCTGACGCCGCTGCTCTGCATCCAGCTGAGACTGCGCAAGAAGCTCGGCAAACCCAATGACGCCGTTCATCGGCGTGCGAATTTCATGACTCATGTTGGCGAGAAACGTGGTCTTCGCCTTGGCAGCCTTTTCAGCTTCAAGACGAGCCTGATGCAGTGCCGCTTCGCGCACACGACGCTCGGTCACGTCGCGGACGGAATCCGAAATCTCGATCAGGTTACCGTCATTGTCGCGTTGGAACCTTGGCTTGGCTTCAAGCCATCGAACATCGCCGCCCTTCGTGAGAGCGCGATATTCGATCGTCATCTCCTTGCCGATTTCAGCGGCAGCGCGAAATTCTTCGATGACGCGGGCGCGATCATCGACGTGTACGAAGACAAAAGGAGTCTTGCCCAGCAACTCCGCAGGGGAATAGCCAAGCAAGCCCAGCACCGAAGGGGAGACATAGCGAAAGACGCCATCCACGCCGTAGAGCGCGATGACATCGCGGGCGTTATCGGCCAGCAGGCGGTATTTTTCTTCGCTCTTGGCCAGTTCGGCGGCCGCAATGTGATGCGCCGTCACGTCCTGGAAAACTCCGAAGATGGACGTCGTCCGTCCGGTATGGTCAAGCACGCACTCAGCCATGGCCAAGGTATGCCGGACCTGACCGTCAGGACGCATTATCCTCAGTCCAAGTGAATACCCTTCGCCGCATGCGGTCGCACGATCGATCGCTGCAACCAGTTGGGCGCGATCCTCTTCGTGGTAATACTGCTGCAGTTCCTCGTAGCTTGGCACCTTCTCGCTGATTGGAAAGCCGTGGATGCGATAGACTTCGTCTGACCACGTGATCGATTGCGAGATCAGGTCGAAGCGCCAGTGCCCTACCCCCGACATGGCTTCAGCATTCTGGAGCAGTCGTCTGTGCTCATCGAGAATGGTGCGAGCCTTGGAAAGCTCGAGTTGATCGACAACCATCTTGGCCAGCGTCACAAGGAAATTGAGGTCGACATCTTGCGGACGCTGCCGAGGCTTGGTGTCGATCACACAAAGGGTACCGAGGTTCTGCCCGTCGGCAGCGGTCAGGACGGCGCCGGCGTAGAACCGTATGCCAGGATCGCCAGTGACGAGAGGATTCTGGCAGAACCGCGCGTCCGAGAGAGTGTCCTCCAAGACGAAAACGGAATGGGCTGCCTGTTGGATGGCATGATGGCAAAATGCCCATTCCCGGGGTGTTTCCCGCGGCTGCAAACCGATGGAAGCCTTGAACCACTGACGTTCACGGTCAATCAGGGAAACGAGCGCGATGGGGGCCTGGAAGTAGGCTTTTGCCATTTCAGCGATGCGGTCGAAGCGGTCCTCGGCGGGCGTGTCGAGAACCATGTGCTCCCGAAGCGAAGCAAGACGGATGCTTTCGTCATTCCGCGTGTGGTTGGCTGGCATCCGAAATTCCGTTCATATAGATGGCAGGCATCCTGGTGCCCGAGCCAAACCGGCAGGTTGCGGCAGGTTGCGGCAGGTTGCGGCAGGCTAGTTGACCCTCGCGCGAAACTGCAACGTAAAGCTTGCGGGTGTGCCGCCGCTCGCCCCCGCAAAGGTACCCTTGGGATTGAAACATACATAGCGGACATTTGCATCGAAGCCTGCCGTCGGGGTGTAGGTGCACGCAGCGAAGTCCGCAGGCGCACTTGCCGCGTTGGAAAACCGGACATCGCTGCCGTAGGCGAATGTCAGACCCGATGCGGTGCTGGAGAAGTTCACGGCATCCGCCCCGGCAGCACTGCCATTGGCATCACCATTGAGGAACGAGACCTTCGCAGGCATCGCGTCGATGACCAGCGTGGTGTCGGCATCGACTGCGCCGTTGCCCGAATTGGTCACGGTGATGAAGTAGTCGACGATCGCACCGGGGATCAGCTTGGGATTGCTTGCGCCGTTGACAGGATCGCTGACGAGCGACGATGTCTTGGCAAGGGTCAGCTGGGCCTTGGCAGTATCGGTGTCGGTCGCGAAGTTGTTCGCCGTGTTGCTGTCCGCCACGTTGCCGCCGGTCACGATGGTCGCCGTGTTGACCAGCGCGTCGGTATAATTCGCGGGGACCGTGAGCTTGACCGTATAGGTCACCGTGCCGTTTACCGGAAGGTTCACGGTGTCGCTGAGGGCGCCGGTGGTCTCAGCAGTTATGGTCGTTGTCGCCCCGCCAGCGGCCACTGCGGTGAACTTGACGTTGGCAGCCGGAACGTTGGTCGGGAGGGGATCGCTGACACTGACCCGCGTGATGCCATATGGGCCGGTGTTGCCCACCACGATGGTGTAGGTCTGGACTGCTCCAGCCTGATAGAATGCGGTGCCATCGGTCTTGCTGATCCTGGGGTCAGCGGGCGTGGTGATCGTCGCCGAATAGCAGTTCGCGCCGTCGAGATCGGTCAGCGCCGACGTGCTGGCGACCAAGATGGCGGCACCGGTCGCAAGATCGAAGCCGTAGAGCCCCCCTGCGGTGTTGGCGCCATAGATGTTGCCAAGGCTGTCGGAAAAGACTGCCCCGAACTGGCCCGCAACCCCGACACTGCCGATATCGCGCTTGGCAACGGTCGAGGCGCCCACGGTAAATTCATAGAGAATTCCACTGCCAACGCCGTAAACCTTGCCGGTGACTGGGCTGAAGGCAAGATCGCCGACGTCGGACGTGAAGCCCGCTGGCTGGGCCAACATCGTTGCGGTCATTGTGCTGACATTGACCAGGTAGAAGTTCGAAGCCGTGCTGCCGGCCCGGACGAGCAACGTGTCGTTTCCGATGAACGCACCCGCGTTGTAGCTTCCGCTCGCCAATGTCGGCAGGCCGGAGACCGACCCGAGTTCGGCAACAGCACCATCGCCGCTGATGCGCAGCAACCTGTTCGAGGTCGCCGCGTTACTGTCGAGCGCATACATGAAATTGTCGGCGGGGTTGTATCCAAGCGCGTTATAGTAGCGCGTTGCCGTGCCAAAGTTGGTTGCGGTCAAAGGACTGGCCGCGACCGAGGCGGCAACAAGTTGCGTGAGGTTCGACTGCGAGGCGAAAAGCCGGGCATCGCAGACGAAGCGGCTGCCCGAGGCCGTCGTGAAGCTGACGGCGGCATAGTCGTCTTCGGTGGTGACGCCGTTGTTGGGGGTGGAATCCGGATCGGCGAGCGAGCTGGAGGCCACCTCTGCGCGATTGTTCACGGCTGTCCCGGCGCTGGCGGTCAGTGTGCCGGTCAAGTCAAGGGTAACGGTCTGCCCCGGCGCAAGGTTTGCCACTGTCCACACGCCAGTCGACGACGAGAAGGTTCCGCTGCCGGAAGAGCCAGTGAACGTAAATCCGGTGGGAAGCGTGTCCTTGACCGTAACCGAAGAAGGCGTGCCAGCGCTCGCGGAGGAATTCGTCAGCGCAAGCCGCCATGTAACGCTCCCTCCCGAGAAGGGCGCAGCCGTGAGCAAGGTCTTGGCAAGCGAAAGATCGGCCGTTGCGGCTGCAAACGTCAGGCCCGAAATGCCCATCACCTGCCCGCCCGGATCGCCACTGCCGGTATAGCTGAAATAGGTTACACGGATGCGCTTCACCGCAGTCGTACCGAAATTGAAGGTGATGTCGCCGGTGGTTGAGGTCGCGGCCGCACTCGCCGTGCCGATCCAGCCGTTGACGGCAGTGTTGTTGGTGCGCGCGGCATTGCCGACGATCGTGGCGAAGCTGGCTGCGTTCACGAACGTGCCGTTGCCGGTGTCGTAGGCCACTTCGACCGCGTCGGTCCAACTGCCCTTGTCGATATCCGTCACACGAAAAGCGAAGCTGCTGACCGCGCGCGACAGGGTTATCGTCGTGGTGATCTTGTCGCCGGTGTCGAACGAGGCGTTGTCGAAGTTGCCGAGCAGGTTCTTGCTGCTGCCGCCAAGCTGGGTCGCACCATAGACCACGTAAGCGGCATAAGCCGGGACGAAAGTGCCGTTGGCGTTGTTGTTCGTCGCAGACCAGGTGACCGTTGCCACCGTTCCGTCGGTTGCAGTTACATTCGACGTTGCAGGCACCGCCGCCTGATCAGCAAGCCCCAGGTTGCCCCAGTCCACCGAAGCGCTTTGTGCGAGCGCTGGCCCGGAGTGCGCCACTGCTGCAAAGGCGATGGCAACGAAAATCGCCACCAGTCGGCCCAAGCTGAATCTGCGCAAAAGCATGGTCTTATCGCAATCCCAGGAAATCGAGGCTGTTGGCGTCGAACTTGATCTTGCCTGATACAAACACCCCGCGCCGGGTAAAGCGCGCTTCCGAAAGATCGCGATCGGCGAACCCGGACACGTTGTAACCGAGGGTCACCAGAACGTCGCCCGTGGGGACAAAGCCAAGGCTCGGACCATAGGCGAACGACGTTGCACCTTCCGAAAGCGAGGCGCGCACCGTCGCCCGTCCGCCAAGCTCGAAGCGCTCGCCGATGCCGACACGCGCATCGAAGCCGCCCAGCAGCGTAACACTCGACAGATCATACCCGACCAGACGGTCAAAGTTGTAGCGAGCGCCGAGGAACAGCTCGAATTCCGAGCGTTGCAGCCACTCGTGGCGGTCATCGCCGTCTCGCAAATCAACCTTATCGCGTGGTGTCCAATTCAGCGAGACGCTCGCCAGAACGCGGCGCGCAAGCGCATTCCCATCGACCGAAAACACGCTGTTGCCCAAAGCGCTCGCCGCGCCCGCAACTACCCCGACGACCTGGTCCGAGCGATAGGAAAGGCGGGCAAGCCCTGCAAGCTCGGCGTTTTCCGGCCGATAGGCAGTAGCGAGAGAGCCGTCGAAGATCGTACTGCTTGTACCGCCTGCAACGGCGCGGGTCCAGCTGAAGCCCGATCCGATGACCACGCCCTCGCCCATCTGGCGCACCGCTCCCAAAGTGATGCCGCGGCGGTCCGCCCATTCACCATCCCGAATCTCGCCGCGCAGCGCGACCGACCAGAGGTCACGACGCAAGACCGCGCCGACAGTGGCCGCACTGAACGTCTCTACCAGTCCCTGCGCGCCGATTTGCCCACCGGTCTGCACGGGTTGGTCGGGATTGATGATGCGCGCCGCATCGACACCGCCGAGGATCCGCTCGCCATCCAGCGTCGCGTCGATGGTCAGGCCCTTGGCTACTTCGACCGACTGGCCGATGCCGAAGTTGGCGAAGCTGCGCTTGCCGTATTCGGCGATCGACTGGCTACCGATGGCCGAAGTCAGGCGCGCGCCACGCCAGGGGGTCAATTCGAAGCCCGCGCGCAGGGCGCGAGCATCAAGGGCATCACCGCTCGCGATCTCGTAGGTTGCCAGGAGGCGTGCACTGTTGCCGATGCGATAGGCAGCACCAATCCGCTGGCGTGCCGGAAGGTCTATCGAGCCGGTCTGGCCCAGCGCAATGCTGCCCGTCGCGGAAAGCTCGAACCGATCGTCGAGCAGGCGTCGCGTAACGTTGCCCTCAAGGACGGTCGATGCGGTATCCGAGCCATCGGCGAGATGATCGGAGTAGTGCGTGATGCCTGCGCGCAGATCGGTGTCGTCTAGCTTCAGTGTTCCGTTTAGTTCCGCGGCACGGCGATGGCTTTCACCGCCCAGTTCGTCGTCCATCCAGGCACGGGCGATGACCGACAGATCTCGTGTAACAGCATAACGACCATCAAATCCGACCTTGCGACGGCCGCGCTCAGCCATGTTCTGCTGATTCAGACCAAACTCCCGGCCGATCGACCGAGCGTAGGAAAGCATGTCGAGCTTTCCGTCGTGTCGCTCGACCTCGATCAGCCATGATGCGTCAGCACCGGCTCCATCGGCCCGCGACAAGGCAGCCTCGGCACGGATTTCGGTAGCCGCGTCGGGGCGGAAGCGCAGGTCGGCGCCGCCAAGCGACTTGCGAGCGGCGTTGGCAGTGGCGTCCTTTTCACTGACGACGCTCGCGCCGATGCGCACCTTGTCGTTGGCAAAGGTGACGTCGGCCCGCGCTCCTGCGGTGATTTCATCGTCGCTGGTGCCGGCAATTTCATACGTCACGACGATGAACTGCGGATTGAGATTGCTGTCCCGGCTCAGCACGGGCTGACGAAAGGTGATCGTCGCCGTCAAGGGATCGATGTCATAGTCGACATAGCGCGTCAGGGTGCGGCTCGAGACGATGATTTCCGAGCGAGCCCGGTCGCGGGTCTCGATGATGACAGTTTCCGAGGCCGGAATGTAGGCGCGGCTCGAGAGGCTGTAGGGTCCGGTGAGGCCGTTGCCTTGGATCTCGTCGCGACGCAGGCCTGATCCAACCTTCGCTGCAAATGCCTGCGCATGGATCCGGCCCTGACTACCCTCGGCCTTGATGCCGGTGAACGTACGCTGATAGCGGGCAAGCTGGGTCTGATCGAAACCGGTGACGATATCGCCATATATGGCATAGAACGCTTTCGCCTCGACCCGGACGTAAAGCTTCTCGCGGCTCGCAGCATCGAACTGGCGGCTCGAGCCATCGGCAAACACGGTGTAGTAGGCTTGCGGATCAATCGCGCCGAGCAGCACCTGCTGGTTCTTCTGCTTGGCGCTGTCATAGGCAGCGGTCAGAAGGAAGCGCCCGAGAACGCGGCCCTTGGCATAAAAGGCAACACGGGCATCATCGCCCAGATCGCTGTCGAATTGCGCTCCGGCCTGCATCTGCTCAGCCACGGACCGGCTACCGGACGTTCCCTCGACAAGGCCGACGAGCGTCCACTTCTGGTCGCCAGGGACGATCCAGGACTCGAGCTGCTGCTGGCGCTTCTGTTCGCCGTCAACGAACCTGAAAGTCGTCCGCAACGAGCCCGAAACCATTGTCGGAGCGAGTTCGACCAGAGCAATGCCGTCATCGCCCTTGACCCGCCAGGTTGGAGTGGCCACCGCGCCCCCGGAAAGCTGGTTGGCCTGCATCCGCGCAAGCGCCTCGGCGCTCTCGTAAGGCGCGTTGATCGACAATTCTCCCGATACCCCATCGTGAACCGGGCGGCCGCTGCGATCGAGGACGCGCAATGCGAGCACCGGACGCGTACGGCCATCGGCCACCAGCCGCGAGCGTGCCGCGTCGATCTCGACGCGCACCGCCTGGTTCGAGAAGTGCACGAAGCGTTCGTCCTTGCTCGCTACGGATCCATCGACGTTGCGGATAACCGCTTCCAGGCGGACATCGCCATCGGGCAGCGGAATGCCACGCCAGACCGACACGGCAAAGCGACGATCAGGGGATACCGTGGTTCCTTCCAGCGCAACCTTTTCGACCGGCTTGCCGTTGGCCAGCAATTCGACGGTCTGGCCCTTGCGATGGCGCACGACAGCGCGAACGGCAGGGGCGCGGGGGTTGTGCGCAATGTCGGGAAAGAGGAAGCCGTCCTTGCCATCGCCTTGCCCGATCCAGTCTCGATCACCAGCGGCCAGCGCGGCGTCGCCTTCGTCATCCTTGGCATCAGGCCTTGCCGCAGGACCGCCAACGCCCTGCACGGGAGGAATGACAGCGAAGTCTGCAACGGCAAGCGTTCCGCCCTGCCCCGTGACGAAGCGGCTGTTCGCCTTGCCGGCGCTGCGGCTGCTGCGGGCGCAGTCGACAAAGCGCGAGCCTTCCGGAAGCGTCTGGTCCTGGGCCTGCACGACATGCGTGCCGGGGACCAGGCCTTCGAAATGATAGCGGCCATCCGCATCGGTCACGGCAAAGCTGCCATCCTCGAGCACGACGCGCACGCCAGCAACTCCGGGACGGTTCTGACTTACGCTGCAGTCGCCATAGGACACGCGTCCGATCAAAGTCATCCGCCCGGCGATGCCTTCTTCCTCGATACGGATCGCGGCGCCGGCAGATGAACGGTTGCCACGCGCATCAATAGCATCGACGCGGTTTTCCGCCGTGCCAGCCGGAGCATCGGGCCGCACTGTCATGGCATAAGTCACTTTCCGCGAAGCGGCAGGAGCGAGGGTGCCGATGCGCACGGTCAGTGTCCGACCATCGGCTGCTACCGAGACGGCGCCCGGCGCCAGCTTGCCATCAACGCGGACCGAGTCCGGACGAAGGCGCAGCCATTGGGAAGGACGGTCGGTCAGGACGACATCACGCTTTACGCGGCCGGTATCGATGTTGCGCGCCTCGATCGCGTAGATCACGGCATCACCGGGGGCTGCGCTGGCACGAGAAGCCGTCTTGGTCAGGCTTACCGCAATCGACGGACGGTCGAGCGGCACGTCAATCTCGACCGGCTCCACACTACCCAGCGAAAAACTGGCTCCCCAGGATGCAGCACCCAGCTTCAGTGGAGTACCATCTGGGCGCGCAACGGTGGCGAGCTGCTCTTGTGTCGAATTCGAGGGTGCGGCGTAGGGAGACGGCGCCTCGATCTGAAGGCGGTACGAACCGAGCGCGGCAAGCGGGAAACGGTATTCTCCTGCCGGCAGCGTCTGGAGATTGCCCGCGCCATCGCGGAAAGGCTGGCCGGTGACGATCGACGATGGCCATGCGGTGATGCCGTCTGGCGCGAAGACTTTGGCAGGCTGGCCAGTCGCAACGTCGATAAGGGTCACGCGCGCGCCGTCGACGGGCTCACCCGTCTCGCTGTCAAACACGTAACCAAACGGATCGGCCAGCACGTTGACTTCGACGACCGAAATGACGCTGGAGCGATCGGGGCCGGCAAGAATCTCGATGGTTACAGTGCTTCCGCCCGCCACGCTGAGCACGCAATCGCGCGCCACCGGCAGCGGCGGAACGGCTGTGGTCGAGATCTCGCCCACAAAAATCCCCGAATTCACATCGCTTTCGTAGATGGCAAGCAGTTCGGTGTCATCCGAGCCTGTGACCAGGCGGGCGGTCAGGGTGTCGATCGCGGCCGCATCACGGTTTGCAGCGGGCGACGAAAAGCTAAAGACAAGCGTTTCGCCGACCCGGATCTGGTTTGTCTGTTCAAGGTTGTAGGTAACCTTGTTCGGAGTGCTGCCAGCAGCATTGGCAGCGGCCGACCGGATGCCGGCACTGCATTGCGACTTCACTGCCGAGAACGAAGAGCCTGAACCAAGCGTCGGGTGAAATGTCGAAAGCCTGACTGGATTGGACACGCGAGCCGTAGTAACGGTGTTCGAGGCCCGGACCTTCGTTTCTCCGCTGACGATGTAGGTAACACGGGCAGTGTTGGCGATGTCCTGTGCGCGCGCCTTGCCGACCACCATCAACAACACGAACGCGAGCAGCAAGAGCCCCAGCGCAGGGAGATGGGTGGAAGAGCGGCGCATGAGGAAATCTGGCGATCCGAATGGCTGCCCGGCCTGCGAGGGGACGCAGGCCGGGCAAAGCGTTACTTGATGGTGGCCTGGAAGATCAGCGTCTTTGTCTGGCCTGCAGACACCTGCGGAATGACCCCTGCGACGGTGGTCGTTGCCGAGGTGTAAGTGCCATTGATCGTTCCGGCCGTGCACTGCCCGTTCGAGACTGTGCCATCGACCTTGACGCCGAAGGTGCTCAGATAGGTGATTTGCGCCGGCAAGGGGTCATTGACGCCCACATCGTTGGCGGTGGCGCTTCCCGATGCGTTCGTGACCGCAATGCAGTATTCGACGACGGCGCCCGGAATGAACTTGGGATTGGTCGTCCCGTTGACGGGGTCAGACACGATGCGGCTGCTCTTGGCAACGCTGAGCGCGGCGGCAAGCACGGTATAATCGTCGCGTGCCGAGTACTTGCCATCGTACTGAGAGTCGGCCGCGCCTGCTCCATCGGCAAATACGGTGTCGATGCCGGCAGTATTTGCGGTGGTGGTCTTTGTGACCAATGCGCCCTGCGTGCCCGCTGCGCCACCTTCTGCGGCAGTCGCCGTCAGCGTGACGGCAGCGACGTCGTTGGTCACGCGATCAAGCGGCACGTCGGCGACAATGAAGACTGTCTTCTTCTGGTCGGCACCAAGCTCGTCAACATAGCTGACCAGCGTGTCGGTCGTCGCGTTGAAGATGCCATCGCCATTGTCGATGTAGATCTTCACGGCAGTGACATCGTAGTTATCGGTTCCGCCATGCGGAGCAGCGCCACCCGCAAGCTGGGCGGCCGACAGCGCGACGTCGAGCGTTGCGTTGGACAGATTGGTGACTTCGAAGGTGGTCACCGCCTGTGCCTGGCCCGGCGAGACCTGGGTCGTCGTATTGCCGACTTCCGTAACCAGCAGGTCGACCTTGCGATCGACAGTGAAGGTGTCAGACCCCGAAACGGCGTTCTGGCTGATGCCTTCAACCTTGAAACTGACGGTTGCGGTATTGGTAATCTGCGTGCCCGCAGCCGTTCCGGCGGCATAGGCAGGCGAAATGCTGAGCGCGACGAGCGAAGCACCGCTCACCGCGCCCAGCCACTTTGCTGTGCGGTTCATTGTTGTGTCCCCGTTATCAAATTGCCTGCTTCAAGTGGCCGGCAGGCGCGACCTCAAGTTCGTCCGCTCAGCGAACGACCGCGTGGTATTCAAGCGATCCGGATGCGCCCGGCGCAATC
Organism: Novosphingobium sp. B1; assembly: GCF_900176395.1. Taxonomy (GTDB): domain Bacteria; phylum Pseudomonadota; class Alphaproteobacteria; order Sphingomonadales; family Sphingomonadaceae; genus Novosphingobium. Next base: position 144,651 of record NZ_FWXL01000005.1, read on the forward strand.
TGGGGGATCGTCCAGCGAATGTGCGTGATGTCGGTGGCAACGGCGCGGCGCATACCCCCCTTGCCGTCCGGAACGCTAAGCGTCGCAAGCCGTGCGAAGGACTTTCCGCCATCGATCGAGACTTCCAGCGCATCCGTTGACGGCGCCGCGACAGCTACCGCCTGCGGCACCGGATTGGTGACGACAAATGCATCGACCGCGGCTTTTCCGGTGTTGCTGTAGCGGGTGCGGAACAACAGGCGGTCGCCAGGGACGACGCTGGCCGGTTCGACGAGCTGGACGGTTTCAGCGCCGTTTACGACGACCTTCTTCTCCACCAGCACATCGCCCTTGAGAACGACCGGATCGGGAGTGACTGCATCGGCCACCTCGGCAAGAACAGGCGAGGCGCCAATGCCGAGCGAGAGGGAAGTGCATGCGACCAGCAGGGCTTTCTTGATGCTCATGTCAGGTGTCTCTCGTTCAGTTGATCTTGACCTGGAAGGTCACGGTACGGGTCTGACCTGCAGCGACAGTGCCGAGCGAAACCGCAACTCCATCCGTGTTCGAGGCCTTGCCGGCGTCGTTGTCGGCAGCATCGGAAAGCCCCGTGCCCTGCAAGGTGAGCGAACTCGGCTGATAGGTCGTGCCGGTTGGGATGACGTCAGTGATGGACGCGCCATCGACAGTGCCGCTGCCGGTCATATTTGCGACGATCTTGTAGGTAATGACCGCGCCGGGAATTGATTGCGTGCCACCGTACGGGTCAGACGTCGTGGCCGACTTCTCGATCGAGAGCGACGCGATGCTCGCCGTGATTGCCTGGCTTGCATCCTGCGTTGCCGTGGATGCGCCTACGACGGCATCGCTGCCCCCGTCGCCCTTTGCGGCAAAGACCGTGCCTGCGCTGCCGGTGCCGGTATCAGAGGTCGCCACCAGTTTGATGTTGCTGGTCTGACCATCCGCCGCGCCCTCCGGCAGCTTGGCAATCACGAACACAGTCACACTGCCATCGTGCACAATCGCCGAGGTCGGTGTGCCCGTAGAAAGGACGGTGTCCTTGGTGGGATCGTAGATGCCGTCGCCGTCGTCGACGACGATCTGCTGAACGATCATGTCGTAGTCGTTGCCTGCCACCGCGGCATTCGCGACGAGATTGAACGCTTCCGTTCCGTTACCGGTATTGGTCACCTTGAAGGTAAACACGGCGGTATCTTGTGACGTCATCGCTGCACCCTGAGAGGACACGGCTACGTCGAGCAGTTCGTCAACCTTGATCTCGACCGTGTTCGACAAGACAGTTTTCGTGGCACTGCCACTGGTGTAACTGGCCTGCGCGGTGTTCTTGATGATCGTGCCAGCCTCGACGCCTTCGGCATGTGCGACGTTGGCTGCAAGGGCCGCGGCTGCGATTGCCAGAGCGGATGTTAAACTTTTTGAAGTGCAGTGTGACATGACCTGTCCTTCCGTATGCAGTGGGGTCTAGTCAGATTTGCTCGGAACCGGAGCGGGTTTGTACGTATTCCACCCTAAGTATGAGTGAACGGGGGCTCTGGTTAACCAACCGTTAGCATCTAGCTACGCAAAAAAGATAGAAGTGGGTCGAAATAGTGCCGCGCAATACCAATCCCGTGACGAAGGTCGCGGTAATAGATGATCATGCACTGTGCCGAATGTCATTGAAAGCGATGATACAGTCGGTAGATCCATCAATTATTGTCAAAGAGTTCGGAAAGATATCTGATTTATTCGATGATGTTGACCGTGATGATCTTCGGGCAATCTTTCTCGATCTTGGCCTTCCCGATGGCCAGGGTCTAATGAATGTTTCGCTGATACGCTCGATCGCGAAAGGTTCGCCGGTTGTCGTCGTTACCGCCGACGAAAAGCCAGAGACGCGCGATGGCGCTCTCCAACTTGGCGCTGCCGGCTTCTGGCCCAAGTCTGGAAACCTCGCCGAGATGGAGACCATACTTCGGGATGTCTTCAATCAGCATGAGGCTGGCAGCTTGAGGCAGAAAGCTGGCTTTTCCCCCGCAGGACCTGTGCCGACCGAAACACCTCACTTGCTGGCCAGTTCACCAGCCCTGCTCTCGCCTGCCCAAATCAAGGTTCTCAACGAGTTGGTCAAAGGGCACTCCAACAAGATCATCGCCTACGAACTCGGGGTCGCGGAAGCGACGGTGAAGAGCCACCTGGCTGCGACCTTCCGGGCCCTCGGAGCGACCAATCGCTCTCAGGCACTTCTCAGGGCAAGAGAGCTCGGCTTGATCGGCTAGCTGACAATCGCAAATGGGCTGACGGCCCCGGTGTGCGAAGCGTCTAGCCTACGCCGGTGGCCGGGCATTCCGCAGGTAGTTAACGACCGCTTCGACAGTTTCCCGATAAACAATGCGGAGCCTGGCAGCTGCCGCCTTTCCGGAATTGGGCCCTAAATCGGGCTCGGCCTCCGCTTTCTGCACCTCAGCGGCAAGCTGCTGTGCACCAACTGCAAAAGCGATGCCCTTCAACGCGTGAAGAGAGGCCGCGGCGGCTTCATGCTGCCCCTCTTCCAAGGCGCCAAGCGCTTTGTCCAACAACTCTCCAGTTGAAGCTTCAAAAAGCGACAGCATGCTCACAATCGTTTCCCGATCGAGCTGCTCACCATATAGCGTCTCTGGGTTTAGCAGCGCTGATGCAGTCAAATCGGTGCTCGATCCTGTTTGCCACGGCCAGAGATCAGGCTTCAGCACAAACGAAGTGCAAAATCCAGAAGCCGTTCAAAGCCAGGAATGATCAAGCCTTGCGAGGCACGGCAGGTCGAGTGTGACCTGCCACGGGACTTTCATCCAGCTCTGATTAGAGCCTCGGCGGTTGTGGTAATGCCTTTCAGCGCCTTGTTTGCAATGGGGTCAGGCATGCCTGACCCCATTGCAAAAATCGTTTCCGCGTAGCTGGCCGGGGTCTGGTATCCGATCGAGGAGTGCGGGCGGCAGGCGTTGTGATCCTCTGCCCACTCGCGGATCGCGGCGCGGGCATGATCGAGGCCGTGGAACAGCGTCTCGTTCAACAGTTCGTCCCACATCCGTCCGTTGAAGGATTCCACGTAGCCGTTCTGCATCGGCTTTCCGGGGGCGATGTAGTGCCAATCGATCTCATGATCCTTGCACCAGGCCAGAATCGCATTGGCGGTGAACTCGGTCCCGTAGCAAATTGGGAACCGGTCCCTCGAAGAGCCGGATTGCCTTGATGAAGGCAAGGGCGCGTAGCGCCCGCAGGCTTCATCAAGGCGGCCATGATCGGCCAGCAGGTCTCTAAAGTGAAGTTGTCGACTCAACCCTTTGGAGACTGACCGACCATGACCAAGCGAAGCCCTACTCCCGCCAACGCCGTGCTGGTAGCCATCGATATGTCCAAGCACCGCCAAGAAGTACTGATCGAACGTCCGGAAGGCGGCCGCCGGCGGCGAATGACTGTGATGGCAACCAAGGCGGACTATGATCGCCTCGCAGCGGACCTCGGAGAGATTGGGCGGCCGATTGTCGTCGGCTTTGAAGCCACCGGTAACTACCATCGCACCCTGGCGCACCGTTTGCTGGCCGCAGGTTTCGAGCTGCGGTTGATTTCGTCGGTTGCGCTGGCCCGAACCCGTGAGGCTTTGCACAACGGCTGGGACAAGAACGATTCCAAAGACGCGCAAGTGATCCTGCATATGCTGCGGATCGGCGCCACCCAGCGCTATGTCGATCCGCTTGCCGCTGGGATCAACGATCTGCAGGAGATGTCGAAGACACACGAAGCCATTTCCAAGGCAAAGACCCAGACCTGGCACCGGATCCTGACGCACTACCTTCCGCTGTACTTCCCGGAGATCGAGCGGTTCGCCGGCAACAGCCGGTCGGACTGGTTCCTGGCCTTGCTCGAGCGGTTTCCTACCCCGGTGAGCATGACATCGCTCGGCCTGGAGGCATTTACGCGCGAGGCCTGGTCGCTGGTCGGCCGCAAGGTCTCCAAGGCTCGCTTAATCAACGATATTTACGAGACCGCTTGCGCTTCGGTCGCACTACCGGTCGACGAGGATGCCGTCGCGATCGCCATGTTCCGCATGGTGATCGCGCAGGCGCGCAGGCTGATCCGGCAACGCGACGAGATCGAGCGGACTGCGAACGCCGTGCTCAGCGAGAACCGCGATTACCAGCTCCTGCGCATGATCCCCGGGATCGGCCCGATCAATGCACTCACAATCCTCGCTGAGGCCGGCGATCTGCGGCGCTTCAACCATCATCGCCAGTTCCTGAAGTTTTGTGGGCTCGACCTGGCCACATGCCAGTCGGGCACTTTCCGCGGGCGGACCAAGCTGTCGAAGTACGGTAACGCCCGGTTACGCCGCACCTTCTGGATGGCGACCCAAGTCGCCATCCGCCAGCGCGACAACAGTTTCCGCGATAAGCTTGGCCGCTATGTTGCCGGCCATGGCAACGACCCCGATCGCCGCCGCAAGGCGATGACTGCACTCACCGCCAAGATGGCGCGCGTCGCGCACGCCGTCATCAAGACGGGAGCCGAGTACCGTCCGTTCGTCGAACGGGCGGACACCAGATGGAAGGACCCCTCTCTGTTGTGCCGTGAGGGCGCTGCGGCGACCCTGTAGATAATGTTCGGGCCTTCCATCTGGCATCCGCATCTCATTTTAAGGACGGTGAAGACCACGACCGGCACGGCCGCTGGATCCTGTGTTTGCTATGGCCGAGAGCGCATTCCTTGACGATGGAAGCCATCTGGATCAGAACGCAATGAGCGCCGATCGCAATCGGCGCAACGAGACCTGCTGGCCGTTTTCCGCCGCTGCTTCCCGACCTAGGACGTTGTCGCTGACGATCATGCCCGGCTTGTCGCGCCAGGCGATGATGTCGGTCAGTTCGCGCGCCACGCGGCGGCCGGAGATCGACGTATCGGGGATCGCGGCGAGGCATTCCCTGGTCACATCATCGACGATGTTGAGCACCCGGAACCGCCTGCCACAGGCGAACTGGTCATGGACGAAGTCCAGACTCCAGCGGGCATTGGGCCGAGCAGCCACGAGGATCGGAGCCCGTGTGCCGACCGCCCTGCGCCGGGCCCGGCGCTTGCGAACGCCAAGCCCTTCTTCCCGATAGAGTCGGTAGACACGGTTGATGCCTGATAGCTCTCCTTCCCGCCGCAGCAAGATGTGCCGCCGACGGTAGCCGAACCGGCGCCGTTCATTGGCAAGCTCGCGCAAACGCGTACGCAACTCCGTCTCCGGTGGCCGCCGGGACTGGTAGCGAACGCTCTTGCGATCGGCATCGATGACGCGGCACGCCCGCCGCTCGCTCATCCCGTGATCCCGAAGATGAGCAACCGCTTCCCGCTGTGCGACGGGCGTCACCATTTTTTTGTGAGAAGGTCCTTCAACGCCGCGTTGTCCAACATGGCATCCGCAAGAAGACGTTTCAGCTTCGCGTTCTCGTCCTCAAGCGAGCGCAGCCGCTTCGCCTCGGACACTTCCATGCCGCCGTACTTGGCCTTCCAGTTGTAGATCGTCGCCTCGGATATGCCGTGCCGCCGCGCCAGATCGCCGGTCTTCACGCCGGCCTCTGCCTCCTTCAACACGCCAATGATCTGCTCTTCCGTAAACCTCTTGCGCTTCATCTCGTCCGTCCTCGTCTGGGCCGGACTCTAATCGCAACTGGAGGAAATTACCCGTGGCAGGTCAGGGTCGGTCGAGTTTAAGTCCTTTCAGCAGGCAAAATCAGGCCTCCAAGGCTAAGGCCTTTTGGTAGGAAGCCGATGATTTTCCTTGGGAAAGCACCTTAAAGAAGGTGGTGCCGCTTACGTGACTCGAACACGTGACCCCATCATTACGAATGATGTGCTCTACCAACTGAGCTAAAGCGGCCTGTCTCCAGACAGGCGCGGCGTTTAGCCATGCGTCCGGTGAGAGGCAACCCTTTTCGCACGTCGGACTGTTGATATTTAGCTGAAGCTTCTGATGCTCCACTCCCTTACCGCGGATACCATGGCGTCTGCAATCGCGCGCACGTCATCCTCGCCGGAGACCAGTGGCGGGGTGGTGTACAGAATGTCACGGAAGGGCCGCAGCCAAATACCCTGAGCAATGCATGCCGCAGAGAGCTCTTCCGCCGGCGCAGCCCTGTCCAACTGAATGACGCCAATTGCGCCACGGACGCGCACATCGACAACGCCGGGCAAGCTTTTCGCCGGAGCAAGTTGACGAAGCAGTTGCTCGCTGATGGCGCGGGCCTGCGCAAGGCGAGGCTCGCTTGCAAACAGATCAAGCGAAGCGTTCGCAGCGGCACAGCCCAGCGCATTTCCCATGTACGTCGGGCCATGCATGAGCGCAGACTGAGCCTTGTCAGAGAGAAAACCTTCGTAGATGCGTTTGCTGGCGACAGTTGCTGCAAGTGGCAGCGTTCCTCCCGTAAGAGCCTTGGACAACGTGACGATGTCGGGATCGACCCCGGCAATTTCGCAGGCGAACATGGCATCCCCAAGCCGACCCAGTCCGACGAAAATTTCGTCGAAGATCAACAGGAGGTCGTGCTCATCGGCAAGCCGGCGCAGAGCCTGAAGAGTGAAAGGATCATGAAATACCATGCCGCCAGCGCCCTGCACGAGCGGTTCGATGACAATGCCAGCCAGATCGCTTGCATGACGTTCGAGCAATCGACCGAGCGCGGCTTCGTCTTCGGGATTGCGTGGCAAGTCGACGACGAGCTGCTCAAGGAGCGCGCCCTTGAACAGGCTGTGCATGCCCTCGTCGGGATCGCAAACGCTCATGGTGGCAAAGGTGTCGCCGTGATAGCCGCCGCGAAAGCACAGGAACTTCATTCGCCGACGACCGCGGTTGACCCAGTACTGCGCAGCCATCTTCATCGCGACTTCAACAGCGACCGAGCCGGAATCGCTGAAGAAGACGTGCTCGAGATCGCCCGGCAGCATTTCAGCAAGCCTTCGCGCCAGGACATAAGCCTGCTCATGCGCAAGCCCGCCCAGCATGACATGGGGAAGTGTTTCGAGCTGCCGCTTCACTGCCCGTTCGATGTGTGGGTGCCGATACCCGTGGACGGTTGACCACCAGCTTGAGACGCCGTCGATGAGCTCCCGACCATCGGCCAGCCTCAGCCGCGTTCCGGTTGCGGAAATCACCTCCAGGGGGGCACGCGCGGTCTGCATCTGCGTATAGGGCAGCCAGACGTGCCTTTGCCCGGCTTCATACCAATCCGTCATGTCCAGCAGCGCTCTTAGCAAGAAGGGTGCTTCGCCCTGCCCCGGTTGGCCGTTCCAATCAAGGGTGGCTGCCAGCCTTTCCGTGAAAGCGCCACTGCCCTGCAGGCTCCCACGGCCCGCCGAGGTAGCGATTGACCGACAGCCCCGCAAAGTTGAAATTGCGTGGCCTGAATATCGCCGCGAGTTCGGTCTGGAGGGCGCGCGCCTGCGCCCTTGAGACCTTGTTCTGAATGGTAACGTGCAGACGCAACCCCGCCTGATCCTGCTTCGTCAGGAGGCCATGAAATCTGTCGGCGATGTTGGCTCGCACTGTGTCAATGCCCGGACTGTGGATGCGGAAAGCCGTTCCGCCGCCAAGATCCATTATTTCCACGATCTCGGCCGGCACAGGCGCCAGCTGACTTGTCAGGGTGGCCAGAGCGCTGCGCACCTCGTCGAGCACGAAATAAGGCAAGGCGTGAAAGAGCGTCACGTGCGCTTGGAGCACATTGCGATCAGGTGGAAAATTCTCGCGACGAAGGCGATCGAAATGCGCCTGCAGATCCTTGGGCAGAGACGCCGTGACGATCAGAGGAGAGTGAGACGGGCTTTCGTTCATGATCGGCCTGTCGCATGGGACCGGACAAAATCACAACGAAAGCATGGGAGAAGTGGGAACATTCGGCAAAGTCGCGGCATCTTGCTAGCGCCTGACGCCCGGCATAGCCGTAATGTTCCCCCGGATACTGGGCAGAGCAAGCTCTGTCCCCGTGCCTCCGCCGCGAAGCTTACTGGCGAACGATTAAAAGAAAAGAAACTTTCGCTCGCACTTCGGCGACGCTGACAACTGCAATAGCCAAGCTTAAAGTTCGCCGCGCGCCTTACGCAGAGCGAACCATTTGGCAACATTGGAATTATGCTGTTGCAGCGTGTCTGCAAAAACGTGTCCACCCGTCCCATCGGCTACCATGAAAAGTGCGTCCGTTTCGGCAGGATCAAGTACTGCGGCAATCGAATCGCGCCCAGGATTGGTAATCGGCCCCTTGGGCAAGCCTACCATGGTGTAAGTGTTGTAGCCGTTGACCGCCTGAATCTCGGACTGGCGGATGCGTCGACCGAGCGGCTTGCCCTTGGTGATCGGATAAATGATCGTAGGGTCCGCCTGAAGTAGCATGCCCTTGCGCAGGCGATTGGAATAGAGCCCGGCGACCATGCGACGCTCTTCCGGCTTGCCGGTCTCCTTCTCGACAATCGAGGCAAGGATCAAGGCTTCCTGGGGAGTCTTCGCAACGGTGCGCGGCGTTCGCTTGGCCCACAATTCGGCCAGCGTCTTGTCCATGGCGGCCTGCATTCGCTTGAGCACAGCGGTGCGCGGCTCACCCTTCTGCCAGTCATAGCTGTCTGGCAGGACGCTGCCTTCAAGCGGTGCCGAAACCGCGCCAGTCAGGTCCTTGTTCGCCATCAGGCGTTCCGCCACAAGCACCGAGGGCATTCCTTCAGGAATGGTGACGAGGCGGCGGATCACCTTGTCGCCCTTGAGGATTTCAAGAATCGTCGCTTCGCTGGCGGCCTTGGGAATGAGGAAGGAGCCGGCCTTCACTTCCGTTCCGCCGCCGAGCAACCTCGCCCGAAGCTTGAACATGGTTGCCGAGCCGACGACACCCTGCTCCTGCAGATCGTCAGCCAGCAGGCTCAGACCTTCACCTTCCGCAACGTCGAACTCGACCTGCTTCTCGAGCGGTCCGGACGAATACCAGCCGCCGACAACCCAACCAGACAGGCCCAGCACAACGGCGGCTGCCGCAAGCAACGGCAGCCTTGATCGACGACGGCGGGCCATCGTTGGCGTCCTTAGTCCTCGACCGCCTTGACGATCACGCTGGCGTTGGTGCCACCGAAGCCAAACGAGTTGTTCAGCGCTGCCCGAACCTTGCGCTCACGCGCCCTGAGCGGGACCAGATCGACACCTTCGGTGCCCTCGTCGGGATTGTGAAGGTTCAGCGTGGGCGGAACGATCTGGTCGCGGATGGCGAGAATGCAGAAGATTGTCTCGACTGCACCGGCACCGCCGAGCAGGTGGCCGATGGCCGACTTGGTGCTGCTCATAGACGCGCCCGCGAGGTCATCGCCCAGCACACGCTTTACTGCGCCCAATTCGATCGTGTCAGCCATGGTCGAAGTGCCATGGGCGTTGACGTAGTCGATGTCGCCCGGCTCCATGCCGGCCTTGCGCATGGCCATGCGCATGGCGAGTTCGGCGCCCTTGCCTTCGGGGTGAGGCGCAGTCACGTGGTAGGCATCGCCCGACAGCCCGTAACCGACGACTTCTGCATAGATCTTCGCGCCGCGCGCCTTGGCGTGCTCGTACTCTTCAAGCACGACGACGCCGGCGCCCTCGCCCATCACGAAGCCATCGCGGTCCTTGTCGTAGGGACGGCTCGCCTCTTCGGGACGGTCATTATAGCTGCAGTTGAGCGCACGGGCCTGCGCAAAGCCGGCCACACCCAGCGGGTTGATCGTGCTTTCCGCGCCGCCTGCCAGCATCACGTCGGCATCGCCGTCCTTGATCATGCGCGCAGCGTCACCAATCGAGTGCGCGCCGGTGGAGCAGGCCGTCACAACCGCATGGTTAGGCCCCATCAGGCCGTACTTGATCGATACCTGTCCGGAGATCAGGTTGATCAGGCGACCGTGCACGAAGTGCGGAGAAACGCGGCCGGGCCCCTTCTCGTGCAGGACGATCGATTCGCTCTCGATGCCGGGAAGACCGCCGATGCCAGAGCCGATCGAGCAGCCGGTGCGCATCTTGAGATCGTCGTCCATGTCGACAAGGCCGGCGTCTTCAAGCGCCTGGCCAGCAGCATCGATGCCGAACACGATGAACGGATCGACCTGGCGCTGGATCTTGTGATCGACGCGCTTTCCGGCGTCAAAGCCGTACTCGTGATCTGCCGGCTTCACCTCGCAGGCGATCTTGCACTTCTGGTCGGTTGTATCGAACTTGGTGATCAGCCCTGCCCCGCTCTTGCCGGCGAGCAGGTTCTTCCACACGGTTTCCACGTCCGCCCCGAGCGGGGTGACGAGGCCAAGTCCGGTTACGACGACACGACGCATTGAATTCTCCGGAAAATAAGCAAACAGGCCCAGCCCCTGGTTTAGGGCTGAGCCTGCCGAAGTCCTCCCCTGCCTGGCGTCAAGCGCACTGGCAGCCCTTCGACACGCTCAGGGCAATAGGGGGATGTGGGCGATCAGCCCTTGTTTTCGTCGATGTACTTGATCGCGTCCGAAACGGTCGAGATCTTCTCGGCCGCATCGTCAGGGATCTCGACGCCGAATTCTTCTTCGAACGCCATGACCAGCTCAACGATGTCGAGCGAGTCAGCGCCCAGATCGTCGATGAAGCTGGCTTCTTCGGTGACCTTGTCAGCCTCGACGCCGAGGTGCTCGACAACGATCTTCTTAACGCGGTCGGCGGTATCGCTCATGAAATGCCCCTTCGAAGGAAAGCGGTGGGTGTTCTGTGTTGGCTTTCGCCCTAATGAACGGATTGCGGGCTGGCAAGGGGGGCGGTGTGGATCAACCCACAGCGCGCCCGTCCCGGCTCATCCCTTCGGCTGTTCAACGACGCGAATGTTCAACTCGCGCAGTTGCTTCAGTGCTGCAGGCGACGGCGCCCCCATCAGCAGGTCCTCGGCACGCTGGTTCATCGGGAACAGCGTGATTTCGCGCAGGTTCTGTGCCCCGCAGATCAGCATGACAATGCGATCGACGCCAGCAGCCATGCCGCCATGCGGCGGCGCGCCATACTGGAAGGCACGGTAAAGGCCCCCGAAGCGCTCTTCCACGTCAGCCTTCGACAGGCCGACGATCTCGAACGCCTTGACCATGGTTTCGGGCGACTGGTTGCGGATCGAACCCGAGGCGATCTCGAAGCCGTTGCAGACGAGATCGTACTGAAAAGCGTTGATCGTCAGCGGATCCTGGCCGTTCAGCGCGTCGATCCCGCCCTGCGGCATCGAGAACGGATTATGGCTGAACTCGACCTTCTTGTTGTCCTCGTCCCATTCGTAGAACGGGAAATCAACAATCCAGCACAGCTCGAAGCGGTCCTTGTCGATCAGGCCGAGCTGGTCAGCGACGCGGGTGCGGGCAGAACCGGCAAGCTTCGCGGCCTGTTCGGCCTTGCCCGCGGCGAAGAAGCAGCCATCGTCCGGGCCGAGGCCAAGCTTGTCGAACACCGCAGCCATCTTGTCGGCGCCGTGATTCTTGGCGATCGGGCCGCCGAACTCGCCACCCTTGCGAGTGACGTAGCCCAAGCCTGCGTGGCCTTCCGAACGCGCCCAGTCATTCATGTCGTCGAAGAACTTGCGGCTCTTGTCCGCGGTGCCCGGCGCCGGAACAAGACGCACGACCCCTCCGCCGCCGACGATCTTCTCGAACAGGCCGAAGCCCGACTGGGTGAACTCCTCCGAGACGTCCGAAATGATGATCGGGTTGCGCAAGTCCGGCTTGTCCGAACCGTACTTGAGCATGGCTTCGGCATAGGGAATGCGGGGGAAGCTGCCGGTCGGCGTCACAGAACGGCCATTGGCGAAGGCTTCGAACACCCCGCCGATCACCGGCTCCATCGTCTCCCAGACTTCTTCCTGGGTGACGAAGCTCATCTCGAGGTCGAGCTGGTAGAACTCGCCCGGCAGACGGTCGGCACGCGGGTCTTCGTCACGGAAGCACGGTGCGATCTGGAAATAGCGGTCGAACCCTGCGACCATCAGCAACTGCTTGTACTGCTGCGGTGCCTGCGGCAGCGCGTAGAACTTGCCGGGATGGATGCGGCTCGGCACGAGGAAGTCTCGCGCACCTTCGGGCGAGGACGCGGTGAGGATCGGGGTCGAATACTCGGTAAACCCTGCACCTTCCATGCGGCGGCGCATGTCGGAAATGACCTTGGTGCGCGTCACGATGTTGGCGTGCAGCGTCTCGCGGCGAAGGTCGAGGAAGCGGTAGCGCAGGCGGATGTCTTCCGGATACTCCTGCTCGCCCGCCACCGGCATCGGCAGTTCCTCGGCGGCGGAAAGCACGGTTGCTCCGCGCGCGAAGACTTCGATCTCGCCCGTCGGCAGGTTGGCGTTGACCGTGCCTTCGGAGCGCGCCTTGACCTCGCCGTCGATGGTGACGACCGATTCCACGCGCAGCGCTTCCAGGATCGGCAGCGCCGGACTGTCGGCATCGGCGACGATCTGGGTCATCCCGTAGTGATCGCGCAGGTCGACGAAAAGCACGCCGCCATGATCGCGCTTGCGGTGCACCCAGCCTGAAAGGCGGACGGTCTGCCCGACATCACCGCGCGTAAGGGCGCCGCAGGTATGGGAACGGTAAAGGTGCATCGAAACTCTTTCCAATCGGTCTGCAATCGGGCAGGGGGAATGGGCGGCTAACAGGCGATGGCCGCGCTTTTGTCAAGCCGCGCTCCCTGACGGGAGCACCACCGGGTCGCCCTTACCGGCGCGCCATACAGAAAAGACCGATGAAGATACATCCCCTGATCACGACGACCGACGCTCTGGCCGAATTGTGCGAGCGTCTGGCAAAGGCCGATTTCATCACGGTCGATACCGAATTCATGCGCGAGAACACCTATTGGCCTGAACTGTGCCTGGTGCAGATCGCCGATGACAAGGAAGCCGCAGCGATCGATCCGCTGGCGCCGGGCATTGACCTATCACCGTTGCTCGAGCTGATGTGCGAGAACGAGGAGGTGCTGAAGGTCTTCCACGCAGGTGGGCAGGACGTGGAGATCATCTACAACCTCACCGGCAAGACCCCACACCCCATCTTCGACACGCAGATCGCGATGATGGCGGTCAGTCAGTCCGAACAGATCGGTTATTCGAATCTGGTTGAATCCTGGCTCGGCTTCTCGATCGACAAGGGCGCACGCTTTACCGACTGGTCGCGTCGCCCCCTGACCGAGCGACAGATCGAATACGCCATCGGCGATGTTACCCACCTTTCAAAGATCTTCCCCAAGCTTCTGAAGCGCCTGATTAAGACCGGACGCGGCGAGTGGCTGGATATCGAGATGGAGAAGCTGGCCGATCCGGAGAACTACCGGACGGACATGGATACCGTCTGGCAGAAAATTCGCGCGCCGGGCCGCAATCCGGCCGTTCTTGGCCGCCTCAAGGCCTTGGCTGCATGGCGCGAGCGTGAGGCCATGGACAAGAATATTCCGCGCGGCCGGATCATGCGCGATGAAACGCTGGCCGATATCGCCAGCCACCCGCCGAAGGAACAGCAAGACCTCGCCAAGGTGCGAGGGCTCTCGACAGGCTGGAAGGACAACGATATCGGCCGCCGCCTGATGCAGACCTTGGCCGATGCCAAGCCGCTGAGCGACGCCGAGATGCCGCCCAAGGCGCCACGCGGCGCACCGCTCGGCAAGGAAGGCGCGCTCGTCGCCGACCTGCTCAAGCTCCTGCTCAAGATTCGCAGCCGCGAGATCGACATCGCAGCGCGCCTGCTCGCACGGACCGACGATCTCGAATTGCTGGCAGCCGGCCAGCGCAAGAACCTCCCCATCCTGGAAGGGTGGCGCTACGAGCAGTTCGGCCGAGACGCGCTGGAACTGGTCGAAGGCAAGCTGGCATTTGCGGTGGTGAACGGCAGGCTGAAAATGGCGCACATCGATGATATCGGTGGATCACCCGCACAGCCCGAAGTTGCCGTTCAATTGGATGAATAGTCCACCATGAGCACCTACCTGCCCACGCTGAAGCAGTTGCAATACCTCGTGGCTCTGCACGAGCATGGGCACTTCGGACGCGCGGCCGATGCGTGTTTCGTGTCGCAATCGACCCTGTCGGCCGGCTTGCGCGAGCTCGAATCGCTGCTTGGCGTCGTCCTCGTCGAGCGCACGCGGCGCGTTGTCCGCTTCACGCCGCTTGGTAACCAAGTCGTGGCCAAGGCGCATCGCCTTCTGCGTGAAGCCGAAGAGCTTTCCGAACTGGTGCAAAGCCACGGCGCTCCGCTGGCGGGCGAGCTCCGCATGAGCGTAATCCCTACCATCGCGCCGTTCCTGCTCCCGCGCATTCTCCCGCGATTGCGCAAGGAGCGTCCCCAGCTAAAGCTATTCCTGCGCGAAGAACCAAGCGCTGCGGCCATCGAATCGCTTCACCACGGTCGTGCCGACTGCGTTCTGCTTGCCCTCCCTTACGCGACCGGCGAGGTGGAAGCCGAGGTCCTGTTCAAGGACGAACTGCTGGTCGCCTTCCCCAAGGATGATCCGCGTGATCCACCGGCAACGATAACCTCCGACCTGATTGACGAGAATCGCCTGCTTCTGCTTGAGGACGGCCACTGCCTGAAGGAGCACGCGCTAGCCGCCTGCAATCGCCCCGAAATGCGTGCCAGCGCGACGATGATCGGCACTAGCCTGCACACGCTGGTGCAGATGGTCGACAACGGCCTCGGGCTCACCATGCTGCCGCAAATGGCGATCGACGCGGGGATTCTGCACGATACCCAGATCGTCGCCCGTCCCCTGAAGGCCGACCATGCCTGGCGCGACATTGCACTTGTCTGGCGCCGCAACAGCCCTCGCGCCGATGAGTTCCGAATGCTTGCAAAGGAACTGCGCGCCGGCTGAACGTCCGCACGCAGCCAGTTTCAGTCCATGTGCTTGAGACCGACGCGCAAGTAATCCCAGCCGGTGATGACGGTCAGCGCGGCCGCCCCCCAAAGCGTCGTCAAACCGACCGTATGAGGCACGTTCACCGTCAAACCGCCAACCGGCAAAAGCCATCCAGGCAAGGCCTGCCCCAAAATCAACGCGCCAAGCGAGATCATCTGGAATGTCGTCTTCCACTTGGCTAGCCGGCTGACCGGAACCGAAACGCGAATGCCGCCAAGGAATTCGCGCAAGCCCGATACGGCGATTTCGCGCAGAAGGATCACCAGGCCTGCAATCACGTGCATGTCGCCGACGTAGGGACCGCGCAGCACGCCTTGTGCCGTGAGCACGAGAATGACGGCGGCGACCATGATCTTGTCGGCAATAGGATCGAGAAAAACACCGAGCTTGCTCACCGTGCCTTGCGCACGTGCAAGGTAGCCGTCGAAGTAGTCGGTGATGCCCATGAGGCAATAGACGCCGAATGCCAGCCCATAGCCCAGTCGCCATTGCGGCCACCACAGCAATCCGGCGAGCAAGGGTACGGTAACGATCCGCGACAAGGTCAGCAGGTTAGGTAGAGTCAGCATCGGTTCACGGCATAGCGCGCATTCGAGTCAAACGGAATCGCAACATTCACGCCCTGCCGCCCGTTGATCGAAAGCACTTGCCGACGCGGTCCAGCGGGCTAAGGGTGCAGGCGATAAGACGCTGGCAACGGACCAAATGACAACATCGACGCATCTGGTGCGCACGCGCCGTTTCCTGCCGCTGTTCGTCACCCAGCTTCTGGGGGCCTTCAACGACAATCTCTACAAGAACGCGATGATCCTGTACGTTGTCTACAACGTCTACAGTTCGGAAGCGGCCGAGGCACGTTTCTCGGCAATTGCCTCAGGCCTGTTCATCCTGCCGTTCTTCCTCCTGTCTGCGCTGGCCGGACAACTGGCCGACATGCGCGACAAGGCGCGCATCATCAGAGTGGTCAAGGGCTGCGAGATCGCCATCATGGTGGTCGGCGGGGCGGGACTCGTCATGGCATGGCTGGACCTCGAAGTCGAAGCGGTCGCCATTCCGTTGATGCTCGCTGCCCTTCTGGCGATGGGTGTCCATTCGACGTTCTTCGGACCGATCAAGTACGCCATCCTGCCGCAACACCTCCGGGATGGCGAAGTCCTGGCAGGGACAGGGCTTGTCGAGGCCGGAACCTACATTGCCATTCTGGCCGGAACCATCCTTGCCGGGTGGATACCTGTCGAAGCTGCGGCCGTCGGTGTCGTCCTGACTGCCTTGCTGGGGTATCTTTCGGGCCGCCAGGTTCCACCTGCCCCTCCCTTGGTCGAAGCGCAGAAAATCGACCATAACGTGTTCACTGCATCCTGGCGCTTGATCCGCAATACCATGCGGCATCGCCAGGTTTTCATGGCAATCGTGGCCATCAGCTTCTTCTGGACGGTCGGGACCGTGCTGTTCATCCAGTTCCCACCCCTTGCCAAGAACGTGCTTCACGCCAGCAAGGAAGTCGCAAGCCTGTTCCTGGTGATGTTCTCGGTCGGGATCGCGATCGGATCGGTTTCGATCAACGCCCTCCTGAAGGGAACGGTCTCGGCGCGGTATTCTCCGGCGTCTGTAATCGTGATGGGTCTGTTCGTGGTGGCTTTCCATCTGGTCTGCGCTTCATGGCCCGACATGGACGGAAAGCCTTTGATGGATGTGGCCCTGTTCGTGGCGCAGCCCCTTGCCATCCCCTTGCTGCTCTGCCTTCTGGGCATCGCCGTGGCTGGCGGGATGTTCGTCGTGCCTCTCTACGCCTTCCTCACGACCGTCGTCGACAAGTCCGAAACGGCCCGCACCATTGCAGCCAATAATATCGTCAACTCCGGTGCAATGGTCGCAGGGGCCCTGCTGGCAGGCGCCTTGAGCGCACTGGCCGTGCCGCTTGTCGACCAGTTGCTTCTGGGAGCAGCAATGTGTGTGGTTTCAGCCTGGCTGGGCTGGCTGCTTTATCGTGCCGAGAAAGCCGCGCGCGCAATCAGCTAAGATCGTGCGCTTGGCCAGTCAGGCGATGAAAGCCATTACCGCAAGGAAACAGGCGCAATAAGCGATCAGGAAGTCGCGCAAGTCCTGCATGGTGATACGGCGCAGATCCACTGGCTGCGACCGGATATCGGCCTCCTGCAGTCGCTGCTCGGCGCGGCGTATCGCCTGGATGACCTCAGGTTCGAGCCGCGGCATTTCGCGCAGCGCATGCAATGGCAGGCTGGCGCGAAAGGGATGGCGAGCGGTGCCGTAAGCGACTGGGGCGAGTTTGCTGGTCATGATGACGGCGTAACGCTTTTTTTACCTTTCGGTATCCCCACTCCCCTGTGATTTTCGGCCCCGTATCACTGCGGGACAACGCAAAAGGGCCGCCCCTTGGAGGAGCGGCCCTAACGAACTGCGAAGTGTGACCGGCTTGCCGGTCAAGACATCCGCACTCGATCAGATTTCGTCGCCAAGTGCGCCCTTGACCTTGCCCTTGGCCTGCTGGGCTTCACCCTTGCGCTCCTGGGCAATGCCTTCAGCGTGCAGGCTTGCGTTGTCGGTCGCCTTGCCCGCAGCCTGCTTGATGTTGCCAGCGGCTTCGTTGGCAAGGCCCTTTGCGCGATCGGTCAGTTCACCCATTACGGATCTCCTTGAAAAATTGGCGGAAATGCCTTCCGCCCGTTCGGAGATGACTACGTTCGAACGCGTTGGAGGTTCCGATCAGATTGCACCGGCCATCTTGAGAACCAGATGCCATTCGTCCGGCCGCACCGCACCCACCGATAGCCGCGACAGGCGGATCAAATCCATCTCCTGCAACTCTGGCGTTGCCTTGATCTGCTTGAGCGTGACCGTGTTTGGCAACTTCGTCACCGGCTTCACCTTGACCGCGGCCCACTTGCCTTCGGGATCGGTAGGATCGGTCAAACCGCCCTCGCTGATCACGATCACGCCGACGACCTCGATCCCGATGTTCGAATGGTAGAAGAATGCAAGATCGCCCGCCTGCATCGTCCGCAGATTGCGTGCTGCGAGGTGATTGCGCACGCCGTCCCACGTGCCCTCCCCTTCTGCCAACAGGTCGTCGTAGCTGTAGACGTCAGGTTCGGATTTCATCAGCCAGAGATTGCGCCCGCTCGTGTCGGCCCAATTGATTTGCGTAGCGTTGATTTTGGTCATGAAACCCCGCGCGATTCCCGTTAAAGGCGGTTTCCATAGCGACAATTGTGCGAACTGGAACACCATGCCTCTCGAAACACTGCCGGTGATCTCGCTTGATAGCGAGCCCGACGCCCTTGCCCGCGAACTGGGTGAATCCTTCCAGACCTTTGGCTTCGCCATGGTCCGCGACCACGGCATCGATGCGCAACTGATTGCCCGCGCGTGGGAACTGACTGCAGCCTTCTTTGCGCTGCCAGCTGATGAAAAGCGCGCATACTTCCTTGAAGGCCTTGGCGGCGCGCGTGGCTACACCCCGTTCGGCACCGAAATCGCCAAGGGTGCAAAGCTTCACGATCTCAAGGAGTTCTGGCACGTCGGTCGCGATCTGCCAACAGATCATCCCCTGGCTGCGATGTCGATGTTTCCCAACGTCTGGCCTGAGCGGCCAGCCGGTTTCCGCGAAACCTTTGAAGCGCTCTATGCCGAATTCGATCGCGTCGGCGCCCGCATTCTCTCACGCATTGCCGTGTGGCTGGGGCTTGACGAGCGCTGGTTCGATCCAGCCATCGAAGATGGCAACTCGGTGATGCGCCTGCTGCACTATCCGCCGGTTCCCGATGCCGAATCAGGCGCGATCCGCGCCGGTGCGCATGAGGACATCAACCTGATCACGCTGCTCCTCGGAGCAGAAGAAGCAGGGCTGGAATTGCTGACCAAGCAAGGCGAATGGATTGGCGTGTCGCCTCCCGAGGGG
Source organism: Novosphingobium sp. B1 (assembly GCF_900176395.1). Lineage (GTDB taxonomy): Bacteria > Pseudomonadota > Alphaproteobacteria > Sphingomonadales > Sphingomonadaceae > Novosphingobium. The sequence continues at coordinate 163,466 of NZ_FWXL01000005.1, forward strand.
GCGCTGGTGGTGAACATCGGCGACATGCTGCAGCGCCTGACCAACCACGTGCTGCCATCCACCACGCACCGCGTGCGCAACCCCGATGGCGAACGCGCGAAGTTCAGCCGCTATTCCATGCCCTTCTTCCTGCATCTGCGCAGTGATTTCCCGTTCAGCACCCTGCCGCAGTGCGTGACGGCCGAAAATCCGGATCGCTACCCCATCTCGATCACGGCGGACGATTACCTGCAGGAGCGCCTGCGCGAGATCGGTCTCAAGAAATAACGCGATGCCGGAGCGGGCAGTTTATCAATCTGCCTGCTCCAGCGGCATCACGTTGTACTTGCTCACCTCTTCCTGGTTCAGACAGTAGCGCGTCGAGGGATTTTCCTTGGTGGCCACCGCCTGCTGTCGATACATTACCTCGGTCAGCAACTTGCGGCTTATGCCCATGCGGATCAGGAAGTCGTTGTCCTCGCTCGCCAGCAGGGCGCTGGCCTGCTCGATCTCGCCGATAAGCCGGGTTGTCTCCTCGGTACCCTCATCCACGGAAATCTCGATCACGTCGCGATCCCCGGTGTGCGTGAACATGTGGACCATGAAGACGCCACCGGGCTCCACCAGACGGCGATCACCGCCCATGAAAACGAAGTTGCACGACGAAAAGCAGGTCCAGCCAGCCGGGATGCGGGTCAACATGCCGGGAAAGGAACGGATTACCTTTCCGGCCAGATTACCGGCCGTTGCGTCGCCCCCGCGCGACTTCAGCCAGATTTCCTCTATTCGCTCATCAGCTTCCAGCGCCGCCTTCAACCTGATCGGCAGCCGCGCGTCGATGATCCCATCGGCAATCAGAACGTGCTTTCCGCCCTTTTCAGCGGGCGTCAACGTCATCGCTTTGGCCATGCCCCAGTCGGGCTTCTCTGGGCAGGTGGGGTTGCGAGGATCCAGCGCCGCCGGATTGACGGCGCCAGTCGCTGCCACAATCGCCAGCACCAGAAGCAAACGACGCATCATGCTGCCAGCGTGTACCGCGCAGCACCCGGGGCGCGGCACATGCGCTTGCTGGCGGTCGTCTCCTCGCCATTGACGATGATCACGTCGGTCACGGTGATGCATTCTCGTGGTCCTGCTGCGGCAGATGCCGACTCGGTATTGCGCGCTGTAACAGTGGAAGTGCCGGACACGTTTTCACGCGTATTCGAAGTCCAGGAAGCCGTGCTGCCCACCGCGTCACTGCGCGTCGCTTGCACCGTGGCTTCTGCGGCCTGCTTCTGCTCCTCAGGGTCAAGCCGACATGCGATGGCATTGGTGAGCGTGTCGGCAAACTCGGCCGACGGAATGAATCGCGACACGCCAGAGGCGCTGGCGGCGCGGTTTATACGCTGCCCCAGGAAATCGCCTAGAATTGCCGAGCCGGCATCCTTCGTCTTGCCCTTGGGACAGCCATCGGTTCGCGGCTTTGCCCCACTGGGGATAGATGGCAGGCTGAACCCGCCAAATTGCGCAGCAGCCTGGCTTGATACGAGGCTCAGGGATGCAGCAAGAACACAAGAGGCAGCAAGGCGGCGCACGAAACGCATGGCGGACATTCCGATCTGATCAGATGTTTGCGCGGCCCTTATCGCATGCAGGCTACTTCGCCTGTGACGTCCGTCAATCGGTGCAGCGACGAAAGGTGCCCAATGGCGTGCAGAAATGAAAAAGCCGCCCGGAGGCGGCTTTCTTGAGGAATGGTGGAGCCTAGCGGGATCGAACCGCTGACCTCCTGCATGCCATGCAGGCGCTCTCCCAGCTGAGCTAAGGCCCCATTTTCCATTCGAACCTGCCGCTGGAGGCAGGTCGTTCCGGCGGTGTCTCTCGCCGGGAGCCGCGCCTCTAAGGGAGGTTGTTGCGACTGGCAAGACGAAAAAATCCGTCTCCGGAAAATTTTTGGGGCCGGTCCGTAAACCGGCCCCGATTGCCGAGCCGATGGCTCAGACTTCGTCGTCCTCGCCGTCGTGACCGGCAACGCCAAGATCGTCGTCGCCGCCCAGATCGACGTCGTTGTCCGGCGAATCGCCGTCCTCATCGATATCCAGATCCTCGTCGGCCAGATCGACGTCCGGAGCGACGTCGGCCTTCTCCTTCTGGATCTCCTCATAGGGGATCGGCTGCTTGGACTTGAGCACCGGGTCCGGATGCCAGGCATACTTGCACTCGACGCATGTGACCGGGTCGGCATTGCCCAGATCGTAGAAGCGGGTGCCACACTTCGGACAGCTATGCTTGGCGCCCCATTCCGGCTTGACCATGAAACTTCCTCAAGACTGGCCCGGCATGACAGGAAGATCGCCGGGCGGAGAAACTGCACACTTGATGGGTCCGCAGTTGCGCGGAATCAAGAGAGCGCGCGCCTTGCCATAGCGGCGCGCTGCTGTCAAAAGCCGCGCGCCCTTACCCGCCCCCCCTCCGAAAGTCGCTTGCCGTGTCCTCCCACGATCCAGCCCAAATGCGCCCTCGTCGATTCACTGCCAATGGCCCGCTGAAGGGCCGCATCCGCGTTCCCGGCGACAAGTCGATCAGCCACCGCTCGATCATGCTCGGCGCGCTGGCTGTGGGCGAAACACGGGTGACCGGACTGCTCGAGGGCGAGGATGTTCTTTCCACCGCTGCCGCCATGCGCGCGATGGGCGCGACGATCGAGCGTGACGGCGAGGGCACCTGGCACGTCCATGGTGTCGGCGTTGGCGGGCTCCTGCAGCCACAACAGGCGCTCGACATGGGCAACTCGGGCACCTCGACACGGCTGTTGATGGGTCTGGTCGCCAGTCACCCGATTACCGCGACCTTCGTCGGCGATGCCTCGCTGTCGAAGCGCCCGATGGGCCGCGTGATCGATCCGCTCTCGACCATGGGCGCCGAATTTACCGCCAGCCCCGGCGGCCGCCTGCCTCTTACGCTGCGTGGCATTTCTCCTGCAGTGCCGATCGAATACCGCCTCCCAGTCGCCTCGGCGCAGGTCAAGAGCGCTATCCTGCTGGCAGGCCTCAACACGCCGGGCATCACCACGGTGATCGAACCGATCCCCACTCGCGACCACTCCGAGCGCATGCTTCGCGGTTTTGGCGCCGAGTTGACCGTGGACGTCGCCGATGACGGTGCCCGCATAATCAAGGTGCGCGGCGAGGCAGAGTTCAAACCGCAGGACATCGTCGTGCCCGGCGATCCCTCGTCTGCTGCCTTCTTCGTCGTCGCTGCGCTGTTGGTCGAGGGCTCGGACCTCGTGGTCGAGAACGTCGGCCTCAACCCCACCCGTGCGGCGCTGTTCGACGTCTTGCGCCTGATGGGCGGCAGCATCGAGGAACTGGACCGTCGCGAAGTTGGCGGTGAACCCGTGGCCGACCTGCGTGTGCGCCATTCGCTGCTCACCGGCATCGACGTCGATCCCGCTGTGGTGCCGAGCATGGTCGACGAATTCCCGATCCTGTTCGTCGCCGCCGCGCTCGCCAAGGGCCGCACAGTCACCACCGGGCTCGAGGAACTGCGCGTCAAGGAAAGCGACCGCATCAGCGCGATGCGCGCCGCGCTGGAACTGGCCGGAGCCACCGTCACCGAAACCGAGGACGGGTTGATCATCGACGGCACAGGCGGCGATCCGCTTCCGGGCACGGCGGAAGGCGCGAGCGTCGTCACCCATCTCGATCACCGCATTGCCATGTCGATGGCCATCGCAGGTATCGCCAGCAAGCGCGGCGTCGAGGTCGATGACACCCGCCCCATCGCCACCAGCTTCCCGGTCTTCGAGAGCCTGCTCGAGGGCGCGACGCGTTGACCAGCCACGATCTGGCCAACCTCGTCGGCTTCTGCGGCACCGCCTGCATCATCTTCGCCTATGGCTACGCCACCCGGCAAGACCGCCCCAACCCCTTCGTCCAGCACGGCGTGAATCTGCTCGGCGCTGCATTGCTGACAATCTCGTTGCTGTTCAACATGAATCCCGCCTCGTTCGTGCTGGAGTTCTTCTGGGCGGCAATTGCGATATGGGGGCTGGTCAAGGCCTTCCGAAACCGGAGTAATCCCAAGTGATCATCGCCGTCGACGGACCGACAGCTTCGGGCAAGGGCACCATCGCAAAGGCACTGGCAGTGCATTACGGTCTGCCCCACCTCGACACTGGCCTGCTCTATCGCGCCGTGGGGCGGCAAGTGTTCTTGAGCGGCGGTAACCCGGACGATCCCGAAGCAGCACTCGCCGCATGCGCCTTTCCGGAAAGCCTGCTGGCTGACCCCGAACTGCGCAGCGAAGAAACTGGCGGTTACGCCAGCCGCGTCTCGATCCATCCTGCCGTCCGCGCCGCACTCCTTCAGCGCCAGCAGGCGTTCGCCAGCCAACCCGGCGGTGCAGTGCTCGACGGCCGCGACATCGCCACCGTCATCGCCCCCCACGCCGACGCCAAGCTCTTCGTCACCGCCAGCGTAAGTGCCCGCGCCATGCGCCGCTGGGTGGAAATGAAGCAGCTTGGCAAGGACGTTGAGCGCGCCGAAATCGAAACCGACCTCGAAGCCCGCGATGAGCGCGATCGCAACCGTGCCGAAGCGCCGCTGCGGCAGGCCGAAGGTGCTGCATTGCTGGATACGTCGACCCTGACCAAGGAAATGGCCGTGGCGACCGCGATTGCGCTGGTTGAGAAGCAATTGTCAAAGCTGTCATAGGGCGACAGCGCCCATTTTCCTTGCTTTTCATAGGCCATGCGCCTAAGCGCCGCCCGTCCGTGAAGGCTCTTGGCCAAACGGATGCCTTCGGCAGCATTCGGCTTCGGGGGCGGTTCGGCCCTTTTTGGCCCACGGCCCGCATGGGGCGGTACGTGGAGGAAAGACCGGCGGAAACAACCGCCTGGCCGGAATACTTTGAAACAGGAAGCTTGGATAATGGCTACCAACCCGTCGCGCGACGATTTCGCCGCGCTGCTTGACGAATCGCTTGGCGGAGCCGCCAACGGTGGCTTTGAAGGCCGCGTCGTCAAGGGCACCATCACCGCCATCGAAAACGACAAGGCCGTCATCGACGTGGGCCTGAAGAGCGAGGGCCGCGTTGCCCTGCGCGAATTCGCTGCCCCCGGCCAGGCGCACGGACTCAAGGTCGGCGACGAAGTCGAAGTCTATGTCGACCGCGTCGAGAACGCCGACGGCGAAGCAATGCTCAGCCGCGACCGCGCCCGCCGCGAAGCCGCATGGGACAAGCTCGAGAATGAATTCGGCGAAGGCAAGCGCGTTGAAGGCGTAATCTTCGGCCGCGTGAAGGGCGGCTTCACCGTCGACCTCGACGGCGCCGTTGCCTTCCTCCCCGGCTCGCAGGTAGACATCCGCCCGGTCCGCGACGTGACCCCGCTGATGGACATGCCGCAGCCGTTCCAGATCCTCAAGATGGACCGCCGCCGCGGCAACATCGTCGTTTCGCGCCGTGCGGTACTGGAAGAAACCCGCGCCGAACAGCGCTCGGGCCTGATCCAGAACCTCAAGGAAGGCCAGATCATCGACGGCGTCGTCAAGAACATCACCGACTACGGTGCGTTCGTGGACCTCGGCGGCATCGACGGCCTGCTGCATGTCACCGACATGAGCTACAAGCGCGTCAACCACCCGTCGGAAGTCATCGCCATCGGCGATACCGTCAAGGTGCAGATCATCCGCATCAACCAGGATACGCAGCGCATCAGCCTTGGCATGAAGCAGCTTGAAAGCGATCCGTGGGATGGCGTCGCCGCCAAGTACCCGGTCGGCGCGAAGCTGCACGGCACTGTCACCAACATCACCGAATACGGTGCGTTCGTGGAACTCGAAGCCGGCATCGAAGGCCTCGTCCACGTTTCGGAAATGTCCTGGACCAAGAAGAACGTCCACCCCGGCAAGATCGTCTCGACCTCGCAGGAAGTCGACGTGCTGGTTCTGGAAGTCGACAGCGACAAGCGCCGCATCAGCCTCGGCCTCAAGCAGGCCCAGCAGAACCCGTGGGAAGCTTTTGCAGAAAAGCACCCGGTCGGTTCGACCGTGGAAGGCGAAGTCAAGAACGCGACCGAATTCGGCCTGTTCATTGGCCTCGATGGCGACGTCGACGGCATGGTCCACATGTCGGACATCGCATGGGGCATCTCGGGCGAAGACGCGCTGGCTCTGCACCGCAAGGGCGAGCAGGTTTCGGCCGTGGTTCTCGACGTCGATGTCGAGAAGGAACGCATCAGCCTCGGCATGAAGCAGCTTGAAAAGGGCGCTCCGGCTGCTGGTGGCGTTTCGGCTGCTGGCGCTGGCTCGCTGCGTCGCGGCGAAGTCGTCACCGTCACCGTGCTCGAAGTCCGTGATGGCGGTCTCGAAGTGCAGGCTGGCGAAGACGGCGCAACCGGCTTCATCAAGCGCTCCGACCTCGGCCGCGACCGCGACGAACAGCGTCCGGACCGCTTCCAGGTCGGCCAGAAGCTCGACGCCATGGTTACCGGTTTCGATCGTTCGAAGAAGCCGAACTTCTCGGTCAAGGCCCGTCAGCTGGCCGAAGAGAAGGAAGCCGTGGAACAGTACGGCTCGTCGGATGCCGGCGCTTCGCTGGGCGACATCCTCGGCGCCGCTCTGAAGGCGAAGCAGTAAGCTTCACCGCCTTCTGGCTACGAAAAGCAAGGCCCGTCCGGAGAAATCCGGGCGGGCTTTTGCTTTGTCCGGAAGGCGGCGCTAAGCTTGCCTCATGACGCTACAGATCCACCAGTTCCCCTGCCTGTCCGACAACTACGGTTTCCTCGTCCACGATCCGGAAAGCGGCGAAACCGCCTGCATCGACACGCCTGATGCAGAGACTTACCTTCGCGAGGCCGATGTGAAGGGCTGGCGCATCACCCAGATCTGGAACACGCACTGGCATCCCGACCATGCTGGCGGGAACGAGGCGATCAAGGCCGCCACCGGCTGCACCGTTATCGCGCCGGAGGACGATGCCGGAAAGATCGCCGCCGTGGACCGCACCGTGAGCCAAGGCGATACCGTACAACTTGGCAGCTTTACGGCCTCAGTAATTGACGTCGGCGGCCACACCATGGGCCACTGCGCCTATCACCTGCCCGCCGCGTCAGTGGCCTTTGTCGGCGACGCGCTGTTCCCGCTGGGCTGCGGCCGCATGTTCGAAGGCACCCCGCCCCAATTCTGGGCCAGCCTCTCGCGGCTCAAATCCCTACCGCCGGAAACGACGCTCTACAGTGCGCATGAGTACACGCAGTCCAACGCTCGATTCGCTCTCTTCGCCGATCCGGACAACGCAGCGCTGGCTGCCTATGCCCGTGGCGTGGAAGAGAAGCGCGCGCGCGGCGAGTGGACCGTGCCGACCACCCTTGCCGCCGAACTGGCCGCCAACCCCTTCCTGCGCGCCGACGACGCCGACCTGGCCGAGCGCTGGGGCGGGACGTCGCCTGCAGAGACGTTTGCAGCCCTGCGCAAGGCCAAGGACACTTTCCGCTGACGCCGATCATGCTAAAGCGACAGTTGACTTGGGGGTAGCATGGCCGGCGAGAGAAAGATCATCCGCGTAACGTCGTTCGACGTGGCCGAAGCGGCGGGCGTCAGCCAGTCGACCGTCAGCCGCGCCCTTGCCGGTGACACATCGATCAGCGAACCCACCCGCCAGCGCGTGATGGAAGCCGCCCGCCGCCTGAACTACCAGGTGGACGAAAACGCCGCCCGCTTGCGCCGTGGCCGCACCGGCACGCTCGCCGTCGTGATGATCTGTCGGGAGGCGCAGGACCGCAAGGACATCAACCCCTTCTACTTCTCGCTGCTCGGCTCCACTTGCGCCGCCGCCTCGGCCAAGGGCTACGAAACCCTTGTCTCGTTCCAGGATGCACCAGAGAACTTCTGGGGCCACTTCCAGGAGCGCCGCAAGGCCGACGGCATGATCGTGATCGGAACCACGACCAACACCAAGGCGTGGGACTACTTCCGCGACATGCCGGATGGCACGCACTGGACCTGCTGGGGTTCTCCAGACAACGACATGCCGTGGGTGCGCAGTGACAACCTCTCGGGCGCAACGCTGGCCACCCGCCACCTGCTGGTGCGCGGCTACCGCCAGATCGTCTGCATCGGCTCGGCCACTTCACCCCAGCGCCAGTTTCAGGAACGCTACGAAGGTTACGCCGAAGCGATGCGTTCAGCCGGCCTTGAACCTGTCCTGCAACAAGTTGAAAGCGGCCTCGCCCGCGAAGAACAGGGCCGCCGGGCCGCAATCGCCCTGGTCGAGAGCGGAACCCCGTTCGACGCGATCTTCGCCGTCTGCGACGACATGGCTCTTGGCGCCCTCAAGGAACTGACGGCGCGCGGGCTTTCGGTCCCGGACAAGGTTGGCATCATCGGGTTCGACGGTATCCGAGCCGGTGCCTGGTCTACCCCACCCCTGACCTCGATCGAACCTGACTTCCAGATGGCCGGCACCTTGCTGGTTGAACAGCTTCTGGCGAAGATCAACGGGACGGAAGGCTCAGGCCGACGCGTGCCGGTGAAACTGGTGATCCGGGGATCGACCCGACCCTAGCGCCCGCTGATCACGAGCCGATATCCCGCATCATACGTGTCGGATGCACACAGGTCAGAATAGCGTGTGCGCCAGACACCTGACGCCAGATCGTCTTCCAGCATCTGCAGGCCCGGCGCCAACGAATCTCCGAGCGCCCAGAATGACGAACTGCCCCTGCGATACCGAGCATCAAGATAGACCTCCGGCCGACGCCAGAAAGCATACAGAAACCCGTCGGCGCAGTCATACGGCACGGGCACCGGCGCGATGCTGACTGGACCGAGCTGGTTCTCATAAAATGCCATCTGCGGCATCTGCGCATCGTCGAGAGCCGCCAACTGCGGCAAGTACTCCGTCAGCCATGGACGTTGCGCAGGATCGTAGGTCAGGATGACCACCGGGCCACGAGCCACGCGACGCATCTCGCGCAGGCCCTTGGCCTTGTCAGCCCAATGATGCACCGTCAGTATAGCCATCGCTGCATCGAACGCGCCGTCGCCAAAGGGCAATGCTTCGGCACTCGCCTGAACCGCAGGTGCGGCCGTCGAGGGCCGCTTGGCAATCATTTCCAGCGATGGTTCGACGGCGGTCACCTTTCGGTCGGCCGGCTCATACGAACCCGCTCCGGCGCCGACATTCAAGACTGTCCCAGCGTCTCCAAGAGCAGCGTGTATCAATCGCGCGATCCGGGGATCGGGCCGACGCAAGCGATCGTAATCCACACCGATGGTATCGTAGAGCGCCATCCTTGCCTCATGTCAGGATATCCCCCGTCCTAGCGCACGAGGTGGACAAACAAAAACCCCTCCCCGCTCGCACCGGAAGGGGTCGTCGTGTTCTGTAAGCCCTGAAGCGGCCAGAAGCCGATCAGTTCACCAGCCCGGCGATTGCGCCATCCACCAGCGCCTTGTCGGCAACTGCGGAGTGGTTCTTCGCGATCAGGTCACGCGCGGCAGCCGTAGCTGCCTCGGCGGCCTTGGCGCGCAGGTCGTCAACCGCAGCGCGCTCGGCAGCGGCAATCTTGTCCGACGCCATCTTCTCGCGGCGGGCGATGACAGCGGCGGTGTCGGCCTCGGCCTTGGCGACAATGGCTGCCGCTTCGGTCTTGGCGTGCTCGACCATGGCCGCCGCGTCCTTTTCGGCGTTCGCAATCTTCGAAGCGTACTCGGCGCGCAACTTTTCGGCCTCGGCGCGGAGCACCTTGGCTTCATCGAGCTGCTTGCGGATCGCGCCGATCTGCTTGTCCAGACCGCCCACAATCGCGCCGGGGACCTTCTTCGCAACGAGAATCGCGAGGAAGATGGCCATCGACAGGGCAACCCATGCACCAGGCCCGAGACCGAGTGCCGAAGGTTCGACGTGGTGTTCGCCGCCAGCAGCTTCGTGCTCGACGACAGCGGTCGTCTCTACAGCGTTAGCCATTTGCGAGAACTCCCTTCACGGCGGCCTGCGCCTCGGCAGCGGGGATCGACAGGCCGGCCAGGCGGCTTGCGATGTCCTGCGCGGCTTCGGCAGCAACGCCTTCCACTTCCCCCAGCGCGGCAGCGCGGGCAGTGGCAATGCGGGCTTCGGCAGCCGTCACGGTCTCGTCAATGCGAGCCGAGGCGGCAGAAAGCCGAGCGTCGGTAGCCTTGGCCGCGTCCGCCTTGGCAGCGGCGATCACGGCCTGGGCTTCGGCGCGCTGCTTGTTCGCCTGAACGCGCCATGCCTCTTCCTCGGCATCGGCGGCGGCCCGGGCGGCTTCGGCAGCGGCAAGGTCGTCGGCGATCTGCTTGTCGCGGCCGTCCATCGTGGAAACGACCTTGGGCAGCATGCCCCGGCCGATCACGAAGAAGACAATGCCGAAGAACACCAGCAGCCAGAAGACCTGGCTGGAGTAGGTGGTGGCAAGCTGTTCAATCTGAGGCATCGCGGGTGTCCGGGCGTCAGGCGGCCGGGGCGGACCCCGGCCAGCATTTCAACAATCAGTGAGCTTCGTGTGCCTTAGGCAACGAAGATCAGGATCATCGCGACGACGAACGAAAGCAGGCCCAGAAGTTCGGCGGCGGCGAAGCCGATGAACAGGCGGCCCTGCTGGCCGTCAGCGGCGCCGGGGTTGCGCAGCGCACCTTCGAGGAACTTGGCAAACACGTTGCCCACGCCGAGCGAGGCGAGACCGGCGCCAACGGCGGCGAGACCAGCACCGAGCAGCTTTGCGCTTTCTGCGTCCATGTCAAAAACTCCTTTTATCAATTCCGTATGGGAAAATGTTGCGGGTATCAGTGAAGGTTCTCGGCGTCGTTCAGGTAGACGCAGGTGAGCAGGGCAAAGACGTAAGCCTGAATGCCAGCCACCAGGAGTTCCAGCGCGCAAATGCCGATCATCAGCACGAAGCTGGGAACGGCGGCGAGGAAGAAGGTCCCCACCCCGGCATTGGTGCCAGAGATGACGAAGCCCGAGAGCACTTCGAGCAGCACGTGCCCGGCCATCATCGCCACGAAGAGACGCAGGCCAAGGCTGAACGGACGCACCATGAACGAGATCAGCTCGATCGGGAAAATGATCGGGATCATCGGAACAGGCGTGCCGTGCGGCACGAAAAGGGAGAAGAAGTGAAGGCCGTGCTTGGCAAATCCGACGCCGAGCACGATGGCAAAGCTCATGATCGCGAGCACGCCGGTGACGGTGAAGTGGCTGGTTGCCGTGAACGGGTGCACGCCGACCAGCGCCAGCGGCAGCAGGCCGAGCATGTTGGCGAACAGGATGAAGCCGAACAGCGAGAACACGTAAGGCAGGTACTTGCGGCCAGCCTTGCCGATGTTCGCCTGAAGCAGGTTGTCGACAAAGCCGGTCAGGCCTTCGACGGCCATCTGCCAGCGGCCTGGGACCAGCTCGCGCTTGGCGCCACCGGCAACGAACGCAACCAGCACCACCGTGGTGATCGCCATCCACAGCGACGAGTTGGTGAACGCGATGTTGTAACCACCAATAGACCAGTGATCGGTCCCAAAAAGGGTCTCGATCGTGAACTGGTGAACCGGATCGACCTTGCCTTCGGCCACGCGCTTAACCCCGTATCACTCGAATACAACAACAGCGCCCTATTGGGGGCGCCGGCTCGAAATTCGGATGATGTTCCGGAATGCCACGACGACCCCCATGAACAACATCACCAACAGGCCCCAGGGGCTCGTTCCGGCAAACTGGTCAATGACCCAGCCGATGAACGCGCCGCCAACGAGGCCGCCGATCAGTTCCGCCAGCACGCGGTTGCCCATGCGATAATTCACATCGGTTTCCCCGCCCGCCTTTGGCCGGTTGCGCTCTTCTTCACGCTCGCGAAGGGCTTTCAGCCGCTTGTCGAGCGCGTCGATCCGCGCATCCTCGCCGATTGGCTCCGTCCCGGATGGTTCGTCATTCATGCTTGTTCCCCTGATCAGTCGCCCGACCGAAAGTGCAGCACAAACGACGGATGACCGCCGAGAGCGCCGCCCCCTTAGGCGGGGGGTATTCTTGAGTCAACCGTCACGAACCGGGTCTGATCCTCCGTCTGACCCAAGGTATGATCGCAAATGCGAACGCCCTCCCCCGCAGATGCGAGGAAGGGCGCGAAAGTGGCGAAAACCGGGCGGTGATTCGTATGCGGAATTTCCGCTTACGGGCAGCGCGAATCACGCATCGGAGCACCTGCACCGCGGGTCTGCCACGAGCCGTCTGGCGCCTGGTACTTCTCGCCCGGCTTGGTCTGCGCGATCAGCAGACAACCCGACGTGAGCGCGTATTCTTCCACAGTCGCCTTGTTGGCCTGGGCCTTCTCGGCATAAACAGCCTTGCGCTTGATGTTGATGTCCTCGACCACCGCGCGCAGCGCCGGTGCCGGCGGCGTCACGTAGCCGAGATAGCCATCCATCTTCTCCCCCACCTGGCCCGCAGCGCGCGCAGCGGCATAGGCCGGATCGCGACTTTGCGCGAATCCCGGCGAACCAGCCGCTCCGAGCAGCAAGCCGGTTGCGGCCAGCGTCGAGAGGGTCTTGCGCATAGAAACCTTGGTCATCGTCGTCGTCCCCAGAACGCACCGGACATCAGAAGATGTCAGGGTTGCTTTCGATCGTGTTGTTCGCATCCTGCGCGAGCCGGTACACGACCTCCTGCTTGATATTGATGTTGAGCTCGATCACGATCGGCTTGTCCGGTGCCTTCACCGAAATGCAGCCGGCCAGTGCAAGGCCCCCCATCAATGGCAGCACCCGCAGGTGGCGCAGCCAGAACTGAAATCCGTCTTTCCCCATGGCTCTCTTGGTCGCAGGGTTCGCGGATCGGGTCAATTCCGGGTTCCTCATGGCATTTTTCCGCTTTCTGCAGGCTGAATGTTGTTTGCGCTCCCAGGCAGCACGATCACCGGCGCGCCGTCGGGGCGTACGCCATTGGCTGACCGGTAGAGCGGTCTTCCTTGCGCATCGACCAGACCCAGCGTGCGCGGATCCTTGACGAAGGCGGGATCGTACATCGCCTTGAACGATGTGATGAGCTGGTAGAACGGTGCGCGGATGTTGACGTTGAACTGGATCGGCAGCTTGGCCACCTGTCTGGTGATGAAGTTTCTTTTCGTGCCAGCGCCTTGCTTGACCCCATCGAACTTCACGTTGGTCACGATGTCGCCTTCAAGGTCACCCCGCATGGCGATGGTCATAGTCGAATAATCAAGCGATTTGAGGGCGTCGAACGCGAAGTTGGCCATCGCGCCCATGTTCTCGTAGGTCAGCGCGCCGATGTAGGACACATTGCCGCCGGGCGCGCGGGAAACGAGCTTGCCTTCCTCGATCCGCCCGCCGTCGGCATCGAAGATGAGCGGGAACTGTCCGTCGAAAGTGCCTGTTGCGGCAAGGTTTCCAAGTTCCATCTTCTCGATGAACTTCGCTGCTTCGATGCCGATGACGGTCAGGGTGTAGCGCCGCGCCTCGGCAACGCCGAGGCGCAAGTCCGTCGGCTCCAGCACCAGCGTACCGCCAAGAAACGGCCAGCGTCCTTCGTGCAGGCGCAGGACCTGATCGGGCAGAAGGCTGATGTCCACCACGCCTTCGCTCACCTCGATGCCCGGATTGATCGAGGCCACGGTCAGCTTCTGGTGTGGCGCAGTGACCATGCCCAGCAGATCGGTGAACTCCAGCGATCCTTTCAGCCCCTTCACCGGACCGAAAGCTGCGGCAAGATCAAGCCCTTCGCTGCCGAACTTGCCCGAGCTGGTCACGCCTCGCGCATTCCAGTCGATCACCCCGCTGCCAGTCACCTTGCCATTGACGTTGGCAACGACGCCCAGCGCCAGCCGCGTCAATTGCGCAGGCTGGAAACCCTTGTCGAAAACAAGATTATCGACGGTCAGGTCCGCGCGCCCGCTGGCAGTGGCAAGGTCGTGCCGGATCGCCACCGCCCCAACCTCGCGCGCAGTCTTCGCTTCGCGCAGCAGGGCATTGGCGGTTATGCGATTGTCGGCGAGCGAAAGGGTCGCCCCGCTGGCGTGGAGCTTTTCGAAGCGGGGTGGATCAAGCCGGTCAGTCAGGTCGAAGTCGACGCCTGACAGCGCCAGAACGCCATCGGCATAGCGCCATTGACCGGCAGCATTGGTAACGTCGAGCGGAACTGCTGCGAGCCGCGCCTCAACTCCGGCATAAGTTCCGGTAAGGTCGGGACCAAGTCTGGCATCCAGATCAGCAAGTCTGAGCCTTGTTGCGGTAGCAGGCGGCCCCAGATCGACCTCCACGGCCGATGCCTTTAGCACGCCCGGCCAGGAGAAACCGACCGGGCCTGTCCGAACCGCAACCTGGGTCCCGCCCAGTGAACCGGTGAGGTCGAGCGCGGGCGTCCCTGCCGCGATCCTGAGGCCCGCACCGCCATTGCGAACGATCGCGCTTCCACCTGGGGGGCAGAACTGCAACGCGTTGCCGTCGACCGCCATCTTGCCCAGGTCCAGCCGCTCGAACCGCGCGGTCACGCAACGCTTCCACAGCGCAAGCTCCCCGCTTGCGCCATAGGCGCCGTTGACGGGCAGAGCGAGGTTGCTGACCGATCCTCCCGGAATCGCGCCGGAAACCTGGACCATGCCGGAGAAGCCGAGCGATCCGTCGCGCACTTGCGCTACCATCATGTCGGGTATGGCCAACACGCCTCCCGAAGCGCGCCAGGGCGCCATGGTCAAGCGGAACAGCGCCTGCCCAGCCTTGCCCCGCTCCATTCGGCCGACAATGCGGGGGATGCCCGCACCCCCGGTCACGAAATTCCCGGCAAGCAAGGGCGGTCCGCCCCTGGTGCCGCTGGCGATCTGGAAGCGTGAAAGGGTCAGCAGCGCCTGCCCGCTGCCCCCGTTCAACCTTGCCTGGGGGACGACCGCGGAAAAGGCATCGCCATTCCGGCGCAGCGCGATTTCGCCCGAAATGCGGCTGCCCCGTTCCTCGCGGCGCAAGCTGTCGCGCAACTGCTCAAGCATGGGCCCAAGCAACGTATCGGCCGATTTGCGCGAAGCAGACGACAGTGCGCGATCGAGTGCATTGCCCTGACGCAAACCCTCGCCATCGATCGTGCCGCGAAATTCTGCCTTCCGGAAAGAGTCTCGCGCCCGAACCGATCCTTCAAGCCCAAGCAGACCGAACCTCACCCCGCCGCTGCTTACTCCACCGGCATTGGCATCGACACGACCGGTCAGCGCGCCATCGCGGAAGGCGAGCCGGGTATCGAGCGCGAGCGTTTGAGCCGTAGCGCCGGGAAGCGCCAGCTTGCTCGCACGAACGATGGCATTTCCGGCGAGTCCGGCCAGCCCCTTGTCCGCCCTCGCATCGATGTCTGCCAAGATGGCGCCACTGCTTGCGCCACTGCCACACGAAAGCCGGGCAAGCTTCAGCGGCCCGGACAAGGCGGGACGTTGGCTACTCACCGAGAGCCGCCCATAAAAACGCGCTCCGTCGACGCTGCAGCCATTGCCGGATACACGCGGCGCAACGGCTGCAAGCGTGCCTGCAAAGCCATCGTCGAGCCTGCCGCGGCCCTCGATAGCCAGGCCGACCTTGCCCGCCGGCGTCAACAGCAACCCGCGCCCGTCATCGATGCGAAGGTCAAGCCGAGGCAGGGCAAACGGGCTGTCGTCGGTCTTGGGCGCGTAGAGAACCTTGTCGAGACTGCCGAAGCTCAGCCTGCCGTCCTGAAAACGCCCGTAAAACCGCGGCGCGATCAGCCGCACCGACCCGACATAAGGCACCCCAAGCCCGTAGCG
The DNA here is from genome assembly GCF_900176395.1 of Novosphingobium sp. B1. Lineage (GTDB taxonomy): Bacteria > Pseudomonadota > Alphaproteobacteria > Sphingomonadales > Sphingomonadaceae > Novosphingobium. The sequence continues at coordinate 179,214 of NZ_FWXL01000005.1, forward strand.
GATGCCCACTTCCATCCGCTCGATCGTCAGATCGGGATTGCGTGGATCACCGACTACGACATTGCGCAGCACTTCGGTGCCAGGCCCGATGCTCTCGATCTGGTAAGTCGCTGGCAGGCCGTAGCTTTTCAACTGCCCCACGATGATTCGGTCGGCAATGGCATTGCGCGCCAGCCAGACGCCACCCAGCCCTACAGTAGCGACGGCGAGCGCAGAAATGCCCACGCGCCGACGCCACCGCCGGACGCGGACCGGCTCTGGCGGCGGGTCGCTTTCCGCCAATTCGAAACTATCTGCCATCTGCCCCCTTCTTACGCATACCCATGGCTTGGGCAATGCACCGCGTAGAACGTGCAAGCGTTCAAACGGTGCCAGCGCGGGATAAATGGCGGAACAAGGCCGACTCTTTCCTGAACGGGATGCTCACCGCAGCAATCGGACATCGTTTGACGGTGGCGATGCGAGCGGACACCGCGGCCGATTGCGCAAGCGCCTGATGCAGGGCGGCGAAGACGCCCTCGCCGATCACGAGGTTATCGAATATCTGCTGATGGTGGCACGGCCGCGGATCGATACCAAGCCCATTGCCCGCTCGCTGATCCAGCGTTTCGGCAGTCTTGCCGGCGTGCTCAATGCTGATCCCCAAGCGTTGGCACTCCATCCCAACATGGGAGATACGAGCGCGGCAGCACTGCGCATCGTTGGCCTGGCAGCGCGCCGTCTCGCCCGGACAGTGGTGCGCGAACAGCCGGTCCTGTCGAACTGGCAAGCGCTGCTTGATTACCTGCACATCGACATGGCGCATCTCAACGTGGAGCGTGTGCGCGTTCTTTATCTCAACACGCAGAACATGCTGATCCTCGACCATCTCGTGGGCGATGGCACGCTCGACGAAAGTCCGATCTACACGCGCGAGGTGGTCAAGAAGGGTCTCGATGTGGGCGCAGCCGCGATGATCCTCGTCCACAACCACCCGTCAGGCTCACCCAAGCCCAGCCGTGCCGATATCCAGGTCACGCAGAAGATCATGGAAGCTTCGCGGCTCATGGGGATGACGGTGCACGACCATATCGTGATCGGACGGGAGGGCCATGTCTCGCTCAAGGCCCAGGGCCTGATCTAGCGCATCAAGGATTCCGGTGGCGCTGGATCTTGAAGAAAACCGGAACTACTCGCTTGGCAAATCCTCAATAAACCGATGACGCAAACTTGATAAACCAAAGTGACTCTGCAATCCCTTCCCTTGGGGTGGGAAGACAGTGTCTCCAGGCAGCAGGCGAAGGGCTGAAATAGAAGGATTGCGCGCAGTCGCCGTGGTCCCTGTCATGCTGTTCCACGCCGGAATAACGGGATTTGAAGGCGGCTTTGTCGGCGTCGACATATTCTTCGTCATCAGCGGCTATCTCATTACACGCATCATCCGATCAGAGACTAATTCCAGCAATTTCAATATTTTGAATTTCTACGCGCGTCGTGCACGCCGGCTTTTGCCCGCTCTTTCGGTCATGCTTTTCGCCAGCACCGCAATGGCATGCGCCATCTTCGTGCGGGACGATCTGCGAAAGTTCGGCCAAGCGCTCGGCGCGACCGGGATTTTCGCGGCCAATCTCCTGTTCGCACGCAAGGTTGGCTACTTCGATGACACCGAAGGATATGCGCCGCTGCTGCACATGTGGAGCCTCGCGGTAGAGGAGCAGTTCTACCTGCTGTTCCCGCTGTGCCTTGCGGCGCTATGCCGCTGGCGAAGGTCGATGCTGGTCCCGTTGCTGGCGGCCGGGACGATTGCCGGATTTGCCTATGCAATGACAGCCGCGTTGCAAACGCCGCAGGCCGCGTTCTACCTGCCCCAGACCCGGACCTGGGAACTGCTCGCAGGGGCGGCAAGTGCAACCCTTGCCCGGCGACAGCGGCCGGAACTTGCCCTTGCTGGTCTGGCAATGGTTCTGGCAGGGATCGCGGTGGCGAGGCCCGCCATGACCTTGCCGGGGCCCGTCTTGCTCCTCTCGGTGATCGGGACCTGCCTTGTTCTCGTCCATGGCAATACGCAATCGGCGGCGCACCGACTGTTGAGCACGAGGCCCCTCGTTGCCATCGGAGGAGCGTCGTACGGGCTTTACCTCTGGCATGTGCCGCTTCTTGCCTTCATTCATTACAGCTGGCTGGGCGAGGTGCCGCTCTGGCTCAGGCTGGCAGCCCTGCTCATCGCCTGCGCTCTGGGCTTTTCATCGCTTCGCCTGATCGAAACTCCTGTGCGGGAACGGCGCCTCTTGAGGCACCCCACATCCCTCTGGGCCTTCGCCGCAGCGACTGTCGGGCTGCCTGCAGGGTTTGGAGCAGCCGCTCATTTCGACCGACTGCCAACCGTTGAACCGGCGAACGCTGCGGCGCTTGTGCCGGAAACGGTCCTTCCCGACTCGGGCGTAGCCTTCGTGCTCTATGGTGACAGCCATGCGCGCCAGTACATGCAGGCGGCGAGCCGGCGGTGGCCTGACGGCGCGCTGCTTACCGCCAATGGCTGCATGTCGCTGCCCCACGCCAGCAATTCTCCCGAGCAAACGTCCACGGCCGTGGCCTGCCGGGCGCTGGTCGACGAACTGGTGACTTATGCAAGGCGCACCCGCCCCCGCACCGTGTTCTGGGCGCAGCGCTGGGAGCGGGATATCTACGCCGCCAGCAGCGGCAAGAATCTGGGCTGGACCAATGGCACGGGTCTTCCCGCTCTCCTCACCGGCATTGGCGAAGTTGCTGCGGAATTGCCCGTCGGCACCCGTCTGGTCCTGATTGGCAGCATTCCCACCGCCGCAGCGGCCGGTCCCGAGATGGCGGGCGGACCCGAGCGCTGCAAACGCTACGTCAATGTCACCTGCCCAAGCAGCTACCCGGCACGGGAAGCTGAGGCGCGTGCAGTCAATGCCGCCCTCAAGGCCTTTGCTCTTGGCAATCCTCGCATTGCCTACGTCGATCCGTCGGACGTGCTGTGCAACGCCACGGACTGCCTGCTGCGCGGTCCCCGAGGCCCGGTCTACGCCGATGCTACCCATCTGACGCCCGACTATGCCAATGCCGTAGCGGCACTGTTCCCTGAACCGTGACGCCGAGCTTGGCGCGGCCCCTTGCCATCGCCGCGCTCTGCGCCTAGCGGCCCCGGCAAGCCCGAGATTACGATTTGCACGGAGTCGAACATGGTCCCCCGCTACGCCCGCCCAACGATGACCGCGATCTGGGAGCCGGAAGCCCGCTATCGCATCTGGTTCGAGATCGAGGCGCACGCCACCGAGAAGCTGGGCGAACTGGGCGTGGTGCCGCCATCCGGTGCCAAGGCATTGTGGGACTGGTGGGCGACCAACCCGACGATCGACGTTGCCGCGATTGACGCGATCGAAGCCGTGACCAAGCACGACGTGATCGCGTTCCTTGACTGGGTGGCGCAGCAGGTCGGCCCCGAGGCGCGTTTCATGCACCAGGGCATGACCAGCTCGGACGTGCTCGACACCACGCTCAGCGTGCAACTCGCTCGTGCCTCGGACCTGCTTCTTGCCGACCTTGATGCCCTGCTTGAGGCGATCAAGCGCCGCGCCTTCGAGCACAAGTACACGCCGACCATCGGCCGCAGCCACGGCATCCATGCCGAGCCCACCACTTTCGGCAAGAAGCTTGCAGAAGCCTATGCCGAGTTCACCCGCTGCCGGGCGCGCCTTGTTGCGGCGCGCGCCGAAGTGGCGACTTGCGCGATCTCGGGCGCGGTCGGGACCTTCGCCAACATCGATCCTGCCGTCGAGGAATACGTGGCCGACAAGCTCGGCCTTGCTGTCGAGCCAGTGTCGACGCAGGTCATCCCGCGCGATCGCCATGCAATGTTCTTTGCGACGCTGGGCGTGATTGCCTCGTCGATCGAGCGCCTTGCCGTGGAAATTCGCCACCTGCAGCGCACCGAAGTTCTGGAAGCCGAGGAATACTTCTCGCCCGGCCAGAAGGGCTCGTCGGCGATGCCGCACAAGCGCAATCCCGTGCTGACCGAGAACCTGACCGGATTGGCCCGTATGGTCCGCTCGGCCGTCACGCCTGCGCTCGAGAACGTGGCGCTGTGGCACGAGCGCGACATCTCGCACTCCTCAGTTGAACGCTTCATCGGGCCGGACGCCACGATCACGTTGGATTTCGCCCTAGCCCGCCTGACCTCGGTGGTCGACAAGCTGGTGATCTATCCCGAGCGGATGCAGAAGAACCTCGACAAGATGGGCGGGCTTGTTCACTCGCAGCGCGTCCTGCTGGCGCTGACCCAGGCCGGTCTGGAACGCGATGCCTCCTACCGCCTCGTGCAGCGCAACGCGATGAAGGTCTGGGAATCCGACGGTCAGCTTTCGTTGCTGGAACTGCTCAAGGCTGATCCCGAAGTCGCCGCCGTTCTGAGCGCAGAGCAGATCGAGGAGAAGTTCAACCTCGACTACCATTTCAAGGCGATCGACACGATCTTCGCGCGGGTGTTCGGAGAAGCCTGACGAGGCCCCCTTGCGTCCCCGTGCGGGCGGGGACGCTGCACGCACACCAGGGCAAGGCAGCAGGGACTCGCCAAGAGGCTTAACCTGCCTTAATCAGGGCGGGTTCGGACGGGTGGCTCACGGAGCGAAAGGCATGGGAATGCTGCGCACGATTTTCTGGGTTCTCGTCATTGCGGTGCTCGCCGCGTTCACGGCCGCCAACTGGCAGCCGGTTGAAGTCCGCATCTGGGAAGGGCTGCTGCTCGAAACCCGGCTTCCAGCGCTGGTCATCCTTGCCTTCCTGCTTGGACTGGTGCCGACCTGGTTGATCTATCGCGCCACGCGCTGGCGCCTGCTGCGGCGCATTGCCAATCTCGAGGCGCAGCTGAACGTGAAGACCGCGCCCTCGCTTTCCTCCACCAACCTCGAAGCCGCCGCTGCGGAAAACAGAAGCGAGACCTTGTGAGCAATCCGATCTACCTTGCCCTCGACCTGCCCCGGCTCGATGCCGCCGTTGCGCTTGCCCAGAAGGTCAAGGGCCATGTCGGTGGGCTCAAGCTGGGCCTCGAGTTCTTCTGCGCGCACGGCCACCACGGCGTGCACGAAGTGGCCAAGGTAGGCTTGCCGATCTTCCTCGACCTCAAGCTGCACGATATCCCGAACACGGTGGCGGGCGCGATGCAATCAATTCACGTGCTTGAACCTGCCATCGTCACGATCCACGCCGGCGGAGGGCGCGCCATGATGGAAGACGCCAAGGCGGCAGCTGGCGAGCATACCAAGGTTGTCGCGGTCACGGTGCTGACCAGCCTCGATGACGGGGACATGGCGGCCATGGGCGTCGGTGGATCGGCCTATGACCAGGCGCTGCGGCTCGCCGATCTGGCGCAGGAAGCCGGGCTCGATGGCATCGTCTGCTCGGGCCATGAGGTCGGGGCAATTCACAAGCGCTGGAAGAATGGCTACTTCGTCGTTCCCGGCCTGCGCCCCGCCGACGGCAAGCTGGGTGACCAGAAGCGCGCCGTGACCCCGCGAGCCGCGCGCGATGCAGGGGCAAGCGTGCTGGTCATCGGCCGCCCGATCAGCCGCGCGGAAGACCCTGTCGCCGCCGCGCGCGCGATCGAAGCCACGCTTTGACTCCATGATCCGGTTCCGGTTGGCCAGAGCGGGAGATGTTCCGGCGCTGCGGGCGCTGGTCGAGAAAGCCTATCGCGGGCAAAGCGCCAAACGGGGGTGGACGCATGAGGCGGACCTGCTTCATGACGAACGCACCAGCGATGCCGAGCTGACCGCAACGATCGCTGCAGATTCCTCGCTCGTGCTGCTTGCCGAAATCGAAGGATCGCTTGCCGGGACGGTCACGATCACGAATCTCGGCAACGGCCGTGCCTATCTTGGCATGCTGTGCGTAGATCCGGACATGCAGGCCGAAGGACTGGGCCGCGCGCTGATTGCCGATGCCGAGGACATGGCCGCAGAGCAATTCGGTGCGCAAAGCATGGAGATGACCGTGATCGACGCGCGCCCTGAACTCATCGCCTGGTACGAGCGGCGTGGTTACGCGAACAGCGGCGAAACACGTCCGTTTCCCAATGGCGATGCAGTGCCATTCCGGATGGTGGTGCTGGAGAAAACACTGTTATCCTAAAGAGATGCGAAAACATCAGGCATTAATGACGAAGGATTAATGCAGGTTCGAACGTTAAAGCGGGCACCAATTCAGGTGCGCGACAGTTGAATTGGGCAAATCTTGTCGCAACAAGCAGGAGACAAGCCCCGTGAAGTTCTTCAAATCCGCTACCGTTCTTGCCGCGCTGCCTCTTGTCGCGATGGCAGGGCTTGGCATTGCCCAGAGCGCCAGTGCGCAGACAGTTTCGGCAGGTCCGGTCGTCGCTGCCGGCAATACGCTGCTCAACATTGCGGTTGAGGGCAAGGTCGCCCGCACACCCGACCTGGCGCTGTTCAGCGCTGGAGTTACCACGCAAGGCAAGACTGCAGGTGAAGCGCTGACCGAGAATGCGCAGCGCATGACCGCGGTCATCGCCGCACTGAAGAAGGCCGGCATTGCCGAGCGTGATATCCAGACCAGCAATCTCTCGGTAAACCCGGTCTATGGGCAGCCCAAGCGCTTGCCCGATGGATCGTTCGAGCAGACGGACCCGGTCATCGTCGGCTACCAGGCGACAAACCAGGTATCTGTCCGCCAGCGCAAGATCGACCAGTACGGCAAGGTGATCGACACGCTGGTTTCTGCTGGCGCCAATCAGGTCAACGGTCCGTCTTTCCAGATCGACAGCCCCGAAGGCGCGCTCGACGAGGCGCGGATTGCGGCCATGAGCAAGGCTCGTGCGCGGGCCGATCTCTATGCCAAGGCCGCCGGCCTGCGGGTGGTGCGTGTGCTTTCGATCAGCGAGAATGGCGGCTTCGCGCCGCCTCCGCAGCCCCCGATCATGTTCGCGCGGGAAGCGATGTCCTCTGCCCCCAAATCGTCGCCAGTAGCCGCGGGGGAGCTGGAAATGACCGTGACGGTCAACGTGAGCTACGAACTCGCCCCCTGAGCCGTAATTGACAGAGGCGGCGCGTTGAACGTAACGCGCCGCCAATGCCCGGACCATCGATCAAAATCTGCGGGATCACTACCCGCGACGCGCTCGCCGCCACCATCGAGGCGCGGGCAAGCCATGTCGGCTTCAATTTCTTTCCACCATCTCCGCGCTTTCTCGCACTGAAAGATGCGCCGGCGCTGGCGGCACAGGCTGAAGGCCGTCTGACCCGCGTGGGCGTTTTCGTCGATGCCGACGATCGGTTGCTGGGCGAGGCGGTTGCTTGCGCCCGCCTCGACGCCATCCAGTTGCATGGGCACGAAGACGCAGCGCGGGCCGCTGCCATCCGCACCCGCTTTGGCAAGCCGGTGTGGAAGGTAATCTCGGTCGCCGGCCCCGGAGATGTTGCCAAGGCCGATGCCTACGCAGGCGTTGCCGACTTCATCCTGTTCGATGCCAAGACGCCCAAGGGCGCAGCCCTGCCCGGCGGCCTCGGCCTCGCCTTCGACTGGAACCTGTTGCGCGCCTACAAGGGGCCACTGCCCTGGGGGCTGGCCGGTGGGCTTTCGCCAACGAACGTCGCTGATGCCGTGCGCGAAACTGGCACCACCCTCGTCGATGTGTCCTCGGGCGTTGAAAGCGCGCCCGGCGTGAAGGACGCCGACCGCATCCGCACCTTCTGCTTCAACGCTCGCACGGCTTGAGAACATGTGAAAACGGGCGACCTCCTGCAAGGCCGCCCGCTTCATTTCGCTTGTCGCGAAGTTCGATCAGAACTTCACGCCGAGGCCGACGACAGCCGCGTCGGTGTCGGTCAGCAGGGCGTTGTCGGCGAAGAAGTGGCGGTACTCGACCTTGCCATAGAACTTGCCGAACGAGTGCTGATAGCCAGCGCCCAGCGACCAGGCGCCTTCTGCGTTGTCAGCGATTTCGGTGTTGTAGCCACCGACGGCATAGAGCTTGCCGTTGTCCATGACCTTCGCGCCAATGCGGCCGTTGAAGCCGAACGACACCTTGTAGCCCGATGCCAGAACCTTGTCGGCCGAAACTTCGGCACCGACGAAGGCAGCCTGACCGAGGTCATAGTCGTAGCCGGCGGCAACGCCAGCAAGCGCTTCGGTGTTGCTGTCATTCCAGACAGCGCCGCCGCGTGCTTCGACGCGGGTTTCGTTGGCAAGAGCCGGGGTAGCCGCAACAAGCGAGGCGGCGAGAGAGATAAGAACCAGACGCATAATTGTACTCCTGACTTTTTGGCCCCTTCTGTGAAGGTGGCGAGGCGTCAGGTAGGTTGCGACCGTTTCGGAGACAATGCAAAAAATCACAGGAGAGTCAGATCGAATAATAATGTGACATCACTGCAACATTAGGCCCGCTAACAAAGATCGTTACTTTTGATATTTACTTGACCATTATTATAACACGAAAAGGCGACCCCTTTCGGAGCCGCCTTCACGACGTTGCGAACCCCAGCTAGATTGTTTTATATTGATCCTGGATGAACGGCGCGTGCAGGATCTTGCAATCTTGCTGTGGCCTGCCCCAAAGTCACCACCTTTGCCAATCTGGACTTTCCGCAAAGGCTCTGCCAAGCGCAGCGCCATGACCGTGCAAACACCGAACAGCTTCCGCAACCAGCCCGATGAACGCGGCCACTTCGGCCAGTTCGGCGGCCGCTATGTCGCTGAAACGCTGATGCCGCTGATCCTCGATCTCGAGCAGGAATACCGCAAGGCCAAGGCTGACCCGGCGTTCCAGGCAGAGTTCGACGACCTGCTCGAACATTACGTAGGCCGGCCAAGCCCGCTCTATTTCGCGCCCCGGCTGACGGAAGAGCTTGGCGGCGCGCAAGTCTGGTTCAAGCGCGACGAGCTGAACCACACCGGTGCGCACAAGATCAACAACTGCATCGGCCAGATCCTGCTCGCCATGCGCATGGGCAAGACGCGGATCATCGCCGAGACCGGCGCGGGCCAGCACGGCGTGGCCACGGCCACGGTATGTGCGCGCTTCGGCCTGCCTTGCGTGATCTTCATGGGCGCAACCGACGTTGAACGCCAGAAGCCCAACGTGTTCCGCATGAAGCTGCTCGGCGCGGAAGTCGTGCCGGTCACGGCGGGCGCAGGCACGCTGAAGGACGCGATGAACGAGGCGCTGCGCGACTGGGTGGCGAACGTCCACAACACGTTCTACATCATCGGCACCGCCGCTGGCCCTCACCCGTACCCTGAGCTGGTTCGCGATTTCCAGAGCGTGATCGGCAAGGAAGCGCGCGCGCAGATGCTGAGCCGCATCGGCCGCCTGCCCGACCTGCTGGTCGCCGCGATCGGTGGCGGATCGAACGCCATCGGTCTGTTCCACCCGTTCCTCGACGATGCCAGCGTCAAGATGCTGGGCGTTGAGGCGGCAGGGCATGGGCTGGACAAGGAGCACGCCGCGAGCCTTGCAGGCGGACGCCCCGGCATCCTCCACGGCAACAAGACCTATCTGCTGCAGGACGAGGACGGCCAGATTACCGAAGGCCACTCGATCTCGGCGGGCCTCGACTATCCCGGCATTGGCCCTGAGCATTCGTGGCTCAAGGAAATCGGCCGCGTGGACTATACCTCGGTCACCGACGTTGAGGCATTGGACGGCTTCCAGCTGCTCTGCCGCACCGAAGGCATCATCCCCGCGCTTGAGCCCGCCCACGCGATTGCGGCAGTGAAGAAGATCGCCCCAACCATGGGCAAGGACCAGATCATCCTCGCCAACCTGTGCGGACGGGGGGACAAGGATATCTTCTCGGTCGCGGAGCACTTGGGGGTTTCGCTTTGAGATGGACGGTTTTGCTGATTGGCGCAGCGGCGGCAAGCCTTGCGGTCGGTCGGCTTGCGGCGGCGATTGGTTTCGACTCCGACAGCAAATCATTTTTGGTTAGCCTCACGGGCGTACTGATAGGAATGTATCTCCCGCGAACCCAGCTATTCAAATCCTTGAAGAATGACCGCGTATGACCCGCCTCTCCTCCGCCTTCGCCAAGGGCCGCCCTGCCCTCGTAACTTTCGTCACTGGCGGTGATCCGACGCCTGACGCCACTGCCTCCATCCTCGACGCGCTCGTCGAAGGTGGCGCGGACGTGATCGAACTGGGCATGCCCTTCACCGATCCGATGGCCGATGGTCCGGCGATCCAGCTGGCGAACCTGCGTTCGCTCGGCGCTGGCACCAAGACTGCCGACATCCTGCGCATCGCTACCGAGTTCCGAGCACGTCACCCCGAAGTGCCGCTGGTGCTGATGGGCTATGCCAATCCAATGACCATTCGCGGGAGCGAGTGGTTCGCCGCCGAGTGCGTCAAGGCGGGCGTCGATGGCGTCATCTGCGTCGACATTCCGCCCGAGGAGGACCCGGAACTGGGTCCGGCCCTGCGCGCGGCGGGCGTCTCGCTGATCCGCCTCGCCACGCCCACGACTGACGCTGCCCGGCTTCCTGCCGTGCTGGATGGCTCTTCGGGCTTTCTCTATTACGTCTCGGTCGCCGGCATCACCGGCATGCAGCAGGCGGCGCAGGCCTCGATTGATGAAGCCGTGGCGCGGATCAAGGCTTCGGCAACGATCCCGGTTGCGGTCGGCTTCGGCGTCCGCACGCCCGAACAGGCCGGGGCCATTGCCAAGGTTGCCGATGGCGTCGTGGTCGGTTCGGCCTTTATCGATCTGGTCGAAAAGCATGGCGCGGATGCCGCAGGTCCGATCAAGGAACTCACCGCCGCATTGGCCGCTGCCGTCCACTCCGCTCGTAGGGAAATCGCATGAGCTGGCTCAACAAGGTCCGTAACGCCCTCCCCTTCACGCCGAAGCGGGACACGCCGGACAACCTGTGGATCAAGTGCCCTTCGTGCAGCGAAATGCTGTTCACCAAGGAGTACGAAGAGAACCTCTCGGTCTGCCCGCATTGCGACCACCACGGCCGCATCGGAGCGGACGCTCGGTTCGACCAGTTGCTGGATGCTGGCTACGAATTGCTGCCCGCACCAAAGGTCAAGGAAGACCCGCTCAAGTTCCGCGACAGCAAGAAGTACGTTGACCGTATCAAGGCTGCCCGCGCCAGCAATCCGCACCCCGATGCGCTGACCAACGCCTTCGGCAAGATAGAGGGCCAGAAGGCGGTTGTCGGCGTTCAGGAGTTCGCGTTCATGGGCGGCTCGATGGGCATGGCCGTGGGCAATGCGTTCATCGCCGGGACCGAGCGTGCGATCAGGGAGACGTGCCCTTACATCGCCGTGACGGCCGCTGGCGGCGCGCGCATGCAGGAGGGCATCCTGTCGCTGATGCAGATGCCGCGTTCTACCGTGGCAATCTCGCGCCTGCGGGCTGCGGGCCTGCCCTATATCGTCGTGCTGACCGATCCGACGACCGGCGGCGTGACCGCATCCTACGCGATGCTGGGCGACGTGCAGATTGCCGAACCGGGTGCGCTGATCGGCTTTGCCGGACAGCGCGTCATCCAGGACACGATCCGCGAGAAGCTGCCCGAAGGCTTCCAGCGCGCGGAGTACCTCCACGCTCACGGCATGGTGGACATGGTCACCCACCGCCGTGACCTGAAGGTCACGCTGGCTCAGGTGATCGACTACCTGATGGCGGGCAAGGCGGCGGCCTGATCGGAGCCTTCGATGAAGGACATCGCGATTTCCGAGAACCAGGCGGTGCAGGCGCAGCTTGACCGCCTCGGTGCGCTTTCGCTGCCATCGGGGCGTTTGGGCCTTGATACCGTGCGCGAACTCTGCGCACGGCTCGGTGATCCACAAGATCGCTTGCCGCCGGTTTTTCATGTCGCCGGCACCAACGGCAAGGGTTCGACCTGCGCCTACCTGCGCTACATCCTCGAGGCTCAAGGACTGACTGTCCATTCCGCGACCAAGCCTCACCTCGTCCGCTACAACGAACGCATCCGCATTGCAGGCAAGCTGATCGAGGACGAACTTCTTGCCGCGCTGCTCAAGGAAGTGCTTGATGCAAACGAAGGGCTGGAGCCGAGCTTCTTCGAGGTGACGACCGTCGCCACGTTCCTTGCCTACGCGCGTACACCAGCGGACGCCTGCGTGATCGAAACCGGTCTTGGCGGCAGGCTCGATGCGACAAACGTCATGCCAACCGCTGCGGTGTGCGGGATCGCGACGCTGGGGATGGATCACGAGGCATTCCTGCTTGCGCCTGAAGAGGGCGTCCCCGTTGATCCGCTGGCACGAATCGCGTTCGAGAAGGCAAGCATCGCCAAGCCCGGCGTGCCTCTCGTGACGATGGCCTATGCGCAGATCGCAGCCGATTCGGTAGCCGAGACGGCGGCTCGGATCGGTGCGCCGCTGGTCATGCGCGGGCGCGATTGGGATGCCGACATTGCAGGCTCGATTCTCTACCGCGATGAGTTTGGTGAAATCACGCTGCCCCTCCCCGCCTTGCCTGGCACGCATCAGGCAGAGAATGCGGCGCTCGCTGTGGCGATGATTCGCCACCAGCGCGCCGTGCAGGTAACCCTGGGTGCAGTCGGCAAGGGCATCGTCGACGCGCGCTGGCCCGCGCGGCTCCAGCGTCTCGGGGTCGGGCCGCTGACGGCTCTGGCGGGTGGTCGAACTGTCTGGCTCGATGGTGGGCACAACCCCGATGCAGGGCGTGCCATTGCGCGGCATCTCGAACACCAGCCCCCGGTGCACCTGATCATGGGGATGCTGGCGAACAAGGATCCGTCAGCCATTCTTGCACCGCTGGCGGATCGGGCATTGTCTATTTCGGTGGTGCCTGCGCCAGGCCACGATGCGCACAAGCCCGAAGACTTCGCGCCCTTCACCAGCCTTCCGGTAGGCAGTTTCGCGACGGTGCCCGAAGCGATTGCGGCGCTGCCCCCCGAGGGTGATGTCCTGATCGCTGGCTCTCTCTACCTCGCAGGCGAAGTTCTGCGGCTCAACGAAGAAATTCCGGACTAACCCTCTTCCTCCCCCGCCGTGCCCCCCGCCGTGCCCATGGCCGCGTCGACAAGGCCGCTGCGGCTCATCCACCAGAACAGCACGATGCCCGGCAGCGCCAGTACGGTGGTGAGCAGGTAGAAGTTGACGTAGCCCATGCTCTCGATCAGCGCGCCTGCCGTGGTTCCGGTGGCGAAGCGACCGACAATGCTCGCCGCTGCCGAAATCAGGGCATACTGGGCCGCCGTGTACCGCAAGTCGCACAGCGCCGAGAAGTAGGCGACCACGACGACGCCACCATAGCCCGAGGCGATGTTCTCGAAGCCTATCGCGCCGGCCATGCCCAGATTGGAATGCCCCGCTGCCGCAAGTGCGGCAAACGACAGGTTCGAAACCGCCATCAGCACGAGAGCCAGCAGGACCGAACGCTTGAGGCCCATCTTCGCATAGGCGACGCCACCGATGAAAACACCGATCAGATAGGCCCAGAAGCCGACGCCGACATCCCACAGCGCGATCTCATCGTTGGTAAAACCGAGATCGTCGAACAGCAGGCGGAAAGTGAGGTTCGCGAGCGTGTCGCCAACCTTGTGGACGAGGATGAACAGCAGCACCAGCCAGGCACCGTGACGGCGGAAGAACTCTCCGAACGGCCCGATGATCGAGGCTACGACTTCGCCCAGGCCCTTGCGCGCGGTCGGTTCGCGGTGACGCTCTGGCTCCCCAAGGACCAGCGCCGTCAGCATAGCAGGAAGCGCGAATAGGGCACAGGCAAGATAGGCTGCGCTCCAGCCAGAACGGGCCGATACCACCAGCGCCAGCGCACCAGCGCCGGCCGAGCCGATGCGCCAGCCATACTGGCTCATGCCCGAACCGGTGCCGAGCTGGTATGGCTTTAGCGTCTCTATTCGGTAGGCGTCGATCACGATGTCAAAGGTTGCTCCGGCCACGCCCACCAGCACGGCGGCCAATACCGTCGCCCCCAGATCTACCGATGGGTCGACGAGTGCGAGATTGGCAACAGCCGCCATGACCAGCGAGCCCGCCAAGAGCATCCACGAGACACGTTGCCCCAGCCGTCCGAGCAGGGGCAGATGCACGCCATCGACGAGCCAGGCCCAGAACACCTTCAGGTTGTAGACCAGAAACGCCAGCGTGAACGCGGTGACCGTCTTCTTGTCGATCCCGTCCTGCGCCAATCGGGTCGTCAAGGTCGCGCCGATCATTGCATAGGGAAAGCCCGAGGAGACGCCCAGGAAGAATGCGGCAAGCGATTCCTTCTCGAGATAGGGGCGCACCGAGTCCCACAGATTACGGTCACTGGCCTCGGTGCTCATCTCTGAATTCGCTCCCTCGATTGTTGCTGGCAGACTAGCGGCCAATTCATCAGGCGCTAGGGGTGACGGATAGCGCGTTCTCGCGTAAGGGCTGCGCCATGACTTTTCCCCCAAGAAACGGTGGCGATCGGCCGAAGCGGTTCAGTCCCCGGCCCGGCACACCTGAGAAGAAGCCTTTCTCGATGCGCAGCGGAGCGCCACGCACTTCGCAGCCTGTCGTGCCTGCAAAGCGTGCGCTGAACGAAGACGGCTCCGAACGCGAGGGCGACCGCATTGCCAAGCTGCTCGCCCGCGCCGGAATCGCCAGCCGCCGCGAGGTGGAGCGCATGATCGAGGAAGGCCGGGTCAAGATCGGCGACGAGATCGTCACCACGCCCGCCACGTTGCTCACAAGCCTCAAGGGTGTGAGCGTCGATGGCAAGATGGTCGGTCCGATTGCCGCGCCGCGCCTGTTCCGCTTCCACAAGCCCGCCGGCCTGATAACCGCCGAGCGCGATCCCACAGGTCGGCCCACCATCTACACCGCCCTGCGCAATGCCATGCCCAAGGACGCGCCGCGCGTCATGCCGGTCGGCCGCCTCGACGTGAACACCGAGGGGCTGCTGCTGATGACCAACGATGGCGAGTTGAAGCGCGCGCTTGAACTGCCCTCCACCGGCATCCCGCGCACCTACCGCGCCCGTACCTTTGGCGACATCACCCAGGCACGGCTTGAAGAGCTCATGGAAGGCGTCGAGATTGACGGGGTCCGCTATGGTCCGATCAATGCCAATCTCGAACGCAGCGCCAACCGCAACAAGTGGATCGAACTGACCCTTACCGAGGGCAAGAACCGCGAAGTACGCCGCGTGCTCGAACATCTCGGCCTTGAAGTGTCTCGCCTGCTGCGCATCAGCTATGGTCCGTTCGAACTCGCTGATCTGCAGCGCGGCTCTGTCGAGGAGATCCCGCAGGTCATGGTCGAACGCTTCCGCAAGACGCTGAAGAAGGCATAATGCGAATCATCGCCGGACAATGGCGCGGCCGCCCGTTGCGTGCACCCGAGGGTGACACGACCCGCCCCACCGCAGATCGCACGCGCGAGACGCTGTTCTCGATGCTCGCCAGCCGCCTCGGCAGCTTTGAAGACCTGACCGTGGCCGACCTGTTCGCAGGCTCCGGCGCGCTCGGCCTTGAAGCGCTGTCGCGTGGGGCTGCTTCGGCTATCTTCGTCGAGCAGGACCCGTCTGCGGTCCGCACCATCCGCGCCAACATTGCGGCGCTGCGCTGTGCCCCGCAGTGCGACGTGCGCGCCTCGTCGGTGCTCAGCCTCGGCGCAGTCAAGCAGCCGCTCGATCTCGTGATGCTCGATCCGCCTTATGGCACCGGCGCAGGCGCGGTCGCGATCGACCGGCTCTCCCGGCTTGGCTGGATCGGCGAGGCGACTTGGATTTGCCTTGAAACGGCTGCGAAGGAAGTGCCCGACGTTCGCGTCTGCGAAGTCGACGCCGAGCGCAAGGTGGGCAAGGCGTTGATCACGCTGATGCGGCTGAAGTCCTAAGCCGCCCGCCGGGGCGAGAACTGCACGCCAGCCAGAGTCATCGCCCCGGCCAGCGTCAGGAACAAACCGACATAGGCCGTGCCACCCACCCCTGCGAGCCATGCTGCCGCAAATGGCGCAAGTGCACCGCCGATGATCCCGCCCACGTTGAACGCCAGCGAAATGCCGGTGTAGCGCACTTCGACGGGATACAACGTCGGAAGCCATGCCCCGAGCGGGCCGTAGGCAAGGCCCATGACGAACAGTGCGCCTGCAAGCGTGGCAAAGACCACTGGCAAGGATGCCGAACCAAGGCCCGAGCCGAACACCAGCCCGACAATGACCGTCAGCGCAGCGCCCGTTCCTAGAACCCGGCGTGCCGAGGTCTTGTCCGCCCAGTAACCGGCGACGAGAATGCCAAGGGCAAGAAAGGTGTTTGCGCCAAGTTGCACGCTCAGGAAATCCTGTTTGGCGTAGCCGAGCTTGGTGGTCGCAAAGGAAAGCGCAAAGGTGGTCGCCAGATAGAAGATCGCAAAGCAGGCAACGACGCCTGCGATCCCCGCCAGCACCGCGCCCAGATGATGGCGGAACAGCACGCCGACAGGCACTTGCGGCGGCGGCGCCTTTTCCAGCGCTTCCCGAAATGCAGGTGTCTCGCCGATCTTCAGCCGTACCCACAGCCCCAGACCTACCAGCAACGCACTGGCCAGAAATGGCACGCGCCAACCCCAGGCGGCGAAGTCTGAATCCGACAGCCCCTTGCCAAGCAGCAGGAAAAGGCCATTCGCGAACAGGAAGCCAAGTGGTGCACCAAGCTGAGGCGCGCTGCCGAAGCGCGCTTCCCATCCCTTGGGCGCGTTTTCGACCGCGAGCAGCGAGGCCCCTCCCCACTCCCCGCCAAGGCCGAAGCCTTGCCCGAAGCGCAATAGGCAAAGCAGCGCGGGTGCAACCCCGCCGACCATCGCATAAGTGGGCAAGAAGGCGATCAGGAAGGTCGATCCCCCCATGAGCATCAGCGACGCGACGAGAGTCGACTTGCGCCCGATGCGGTCGCCAAAGTGACCAAACGCGATCGCGCCGATGGGCCGGGCGAAGAATGCCAGACCGAATGTCATGAACGCCAGCAGCGTCTGCGCTGTGTCGGACTCGGTTGGAAAGAACAGTGGGCCGATGACCAACGCGGCTGCAGTGGCGTATATATAGAAGTCGTAGAATTCGACCGCCGTACCAACGAGGCTTGCCGTCAGCACCCGCGCATTCTGCCTCAGTGGATGCACCAAAATCGCTACCCCTTCCGTCCAACCTCCGCAGCGATAGTTGGCCTTCGCCTCATCGGCAATCGTTGCCGTGCAATTGTCTCGAGGGGGTTGGAAATCGGCTTTGCAGGTGCGCTACGCACTAAAAAGGGGCGGATGCATGTCCGCATCCGCCCCCAAACATTTCAAACGCCGATGTTAGACGCCGCCACGATTACGGCAGCTGTCGGTCACGGTCTTGCTGCAGACCGGGTACTTCTTGTTCATGGCTTCAGCGGGCGGTGGAGCCATGTTCCCCGTGGTGCTGTTGCCCATGGCCATCCCGGCGCTCATTCCGCCCGATGCCGGGGTTGCTGGCTCAGCAGGCATAGCCGGAGTTGCGGGCGTGGCGCCGGTCCCCATGCCCGGGTTCGGCTGTGCGGGCGTTGCCGGCGTTGCGCCGGTCGAAGGCGTGGCGGTGCCGTTTACCTGCGCGATGATCGAAGGCCACACCTGCGTGCGCTGTTGCGGCGTCATCGCATAGATCTGCGCCTTCTGTTCGTCGGTCAGTGCCCACCAGCCCTTCTGCTGGTCTGCATCAAGATCCCAGAAATACTCCTGGTACGTCGCAGGCCAGGCGGCATACTTGGTCTTCTGTTCAGCCGGCCATGCGTCGATCTGCGACTGCTGGTCGGGCGCCGGAGAGAATGTGCCGCCAGTCGTTGCAGTGGTCGGCGCGGTCGTGTCCTGCGTGCCCATCGGCGAAGTGCTGTCCGGCATGCTGGTCGAGGTGCCCGTGGTCGTGGTCGTCGTCGCCGTGGTGTCCTGGGCGATGACCATGACCGGGGTCGAAGCGATCGCAAGCGCGCTCGCAGCAAAAAGGTTACGCATTGGCTATGCTCCTGTTCTGTTTATTCCCGAAGTGTGAACAGGCAAGCTGCCGCAGTTCCCGCAGTTCCCGACTGTGCGACGGCCTGCATGGACTCCTGCGACGAAGCGATGCTGCGACATTTCCGGCAAATGCGATTGCCGGTGCGGTCTTTGGTCCCTATCTGTTCACCCATGTCCGCTTCCGTTCCCGCAAATCCCGGCCAGGCCGATGCCTGGCTCGATGGCCTCAATCCGCCCCAGCAAGAGGCTGTAAAGACTACAGAAGGGCCGGTGCTGATGCTGGCGGGTGCAGGTACCGGAAAGACCGCCGCGCTCACCGCACGCCTTGCCAACCTGCTGCGCCAGCGGCTTGCCTGGCCGAGCGAGATCCTCTGCGTCACCTTCACCAACAAGGCTGCGCGCGAAATGCGCGAACGTGTCGGGCACCTGATCGGCCCGGCGGTGGAAGGCATGCCGTGGCTCGGTACCTTCCACTCCATCGCCGCCAAGATGCTGCGCCGCCATGCCGAGCTTGTCGGCCTGCAGAGCAACTTCACGATCATCGACACCGATGACCAGTTGCGCCTGCTCAAGCAGCTGATCGTGGCCGAGGGCGTCGATGACAAGCGCTGGCCGGCCAAGCAGCTTGCCGGCCTGATCGACAAGTGGAAGAACCGCGGGCTCAATCCCGGCGATCTCGATGCGCTGGAGAACGAGGCCTATGCCAATGGCAAGGGCCAGCGTTTCTACGCGCTCTACCAGAACCGGTTGCGCGAGCTGAACGCCTGCGATTTCGGCGACCTGCTGATGCACATGCTCAACATCTTCCGGCGCGAACGCGACGTGCTGGAATCCTGGCAGCAGCGCTTCAAGTACGTGATGGTGGACGAATACCAAGACACCAACGCCGTCCAGTACCTGTGGCTGCGGCTGCTTGCCCAGAACCGCAAGAACATCTGCGTGGTGGGTGACGACGACCAGTCGATCTATTCATGGCGCGGCGCGGAAGTCGCCAATATCCTGCGGTTCGAGAAGGATTTCCCCGGCGCGAAGGTGATCCGCCTCGAACAGAACTACCGCTCGACCCCGCACATCCTCGGCGCGGCTTCGGGCCTGATCGCGGAGAACTCCGAGCGCCTCGGCAAGACGCTGTGGACCGAGGTCGACGGCGGCGACAAGGTGCGCGTGATCGGCGTGTGGGACGCTCCCGAAGAAGCGCGGCGGATTGGCGAGGAAATCGAACGACTGGAGCGCGAGGGCGCACCGCTCGATCGCATTGCCATCCTCGTCCGCGCGCAGTTCCAGACGCGCACGATTGAAGACCGCTTCATCCAGATCGGCATGGGCTATCGCATCGTCGGCGGCTTCCGCTTCTACGAACGCGCCGAGATCCGCGATGCGCTGGCATACCTGCGCCAGATCGCCAGCCCGCAGGACGACCTTGCCTTCGAGCGGATCTACAACACCCCCAAGCGCGGCCTTGGCGACAAGACGCTGGAAAAGCTCCACCGCCATGCGCGGGCGCGGAGCATTCCGCTTTCGCTGGCGGCGGTCGAAATCCTCGACACCGACGAACTGCCCGCACGCGCGCGCAACACGCTCGCCGCGTTGATGCGGGACTTTGCCCGGTGGCGCGATGCGGCCAAGCAGCTGGTGCCCGCCGAACTCGCCCGCACCATCCTTGACGAAAGCGGCTACACTGCGGCGCTACAGGCGGAGAAGACCGCCGAAGCCGCCGGACGCCTCGAAAACCTCACCGAACTCGCCCGCGCGATGGAAGAATACGAGACGCTGGGGGATTTCCTTGAACACGTCAGCCTCGTCATGGACAACGAGAACACCGCCGATGAGGACAAGGTCACGATCATGACCATCCACGCCGCCAAGGGCCTTGAATTCGACAATGTGTTCCTGCCGGGGTGGGAGGAAGGCGTGTTCCCCTCGCAGCGCTCGCTCGATGAAGGCGGCCTTGCCTCGCTGGAGGAAGAGCGCCGCCTCGCCTATGTTGCGATCACCCGCGCGCGCCGCCGCTGCACGATCCTCCACGCCGCCAATCGCCAGATATATGGCCAGTGGACCAGCTCGATCCCCTCGCGCTTCATCGGCGAACTGCCAGCCGAACATATCGAGGAGGAAACCACGCTGTCAGGCGGCGCATCGATGTGGCGCGCCAACTGGAGCGAGCGGGACGATCCCTTCGCCCACGTGGCTCAGGCCAGCGCCAACCGCGCGGCCTCACGCGGCCCCGGTTGGCAACGCGCCGCCGCGCAGCCCTTCAACCCGGCGCCGCGCCGCATCGCCGAACCCACCCGCAGCGCCGCCAGCTTCGCCGCCAAACCGCGCGGCGACATCGGCGTGGGCGCGCGCGTCTTCCACGAAAAGTTCGGCTATGGCACCGTGGCCGAGCAGGAAGGCAACAAGCTGGAGATCGATTTCGAGGGCGGTGGAAGGAAGCGGGTGATCGACAGCTTTGTGAAGGTGGCTTGAGGGCGTTGGCTTTGTCGCTCGCTGTTGTTGGGCGACTGAATTCGGCCCCAAATGGGTCGCGGACTGAATTAGTCTTCGTTGCTGAAGCGAACCGCGACATTCGTGAAATGCCCCTCGTCCGCGAAGCCTTGGCCTAGGTCGTACAGATAGAGCGTAACAGGGCACGGCCTATCCTCAGCCCATTGCACGGCTTCGGCTACAGAGACTGCCTCAAGTGCCTCATAATCAACGGTGAGGCGAGGATCGCTCTCAGGCGCCTGATCGGAATCCTTGCAGCTGTTATCGTGTTCGGTAGCTTCGACGATGGCGTTGACTTCCCGCCAACGATAAGGCCGAGTTCGCTTGTCGATGATGTTCCACAGCATTTCATCAAGATATCAATAGCTTTCGAAAGTGACAACGGCAGGAAACCATCATTCGCTGCCCATTCTTGCCTTGACCTTCCTACCGCCCCCCGGCTTGACACGGGTTTGGGCTTTTCTTCCAGCGCCCCGCCTGAAGAGAAAAGCCAAGGCCCGGATCAAGTCCGGGCCGACGATGGAATGGATTGTTACCCTGCGCCCAGCACCCTCGCTCTCCCCTGAAGAAGAGAGGGCTAAGGCGTCAGAGCGCCGAAACTGCCAGAAATTCCGGGATCGGCCCATTCCACTCGCCGGGCTTTGACGGCGGTTCGGAGTGGTCGCGGTAGCTGTGCTGTTCGCGGCGCGGGGCGCGTTCCGGGCGGGCCTCTGCACGCGGTTCGCGTTCGGTCCGGGGTTTGCGTTCCTCGCGTGCGGGACGTTCGCGGCGGCTCTCGCGCTTGGGCTCTTCCTCGCGGCGCTCGGCTTCGCGCGGCTTGCGCTCTTCCTTCTCGGCGATCTCGAGCTTGAACTCGGGGATCTTGGTTCCCTGCAGCTTCTCGACGTTGTCGATCGCCTCGGCATCTTCCGATGCCACCAGCGTGAAGGCGCGGCCCGTCGCGCCGCCGCGGCCGGTGCGACCGATGCGGTGGACGTAGTCGTCCGGGTGCCACGGCGTGTCGAAGTTGAAGACGTGGCTCACGCCCTTCACGTCAAGCCCGCGCGCAGCGACGTCGGACGCGCAGAGGATCGAGATGTCGCCGTCCTTGAACTTCTGCAGTTCGGCGTTGCGCGCGCTCTGGTCCATGTCGCCGTGGATTTCGCCCGCGGCAAAGCCGTGGCGCTGCAGCGACTTGGCCAGTTCGCGCACGGTGGTCTTGCGGTTGGCAAAGACGATGGCGGTGGTGACATTGTCGGTACGCAGCAGTTGGCGCAGCACTTCGCGCTTCTGGCGCGAGGTGCAGCGCACCTTGAACTGGGCAATGCTGGTGTTGGTCGACGCCGGACGCGCCACTTCGATCATCTTCGGATTCGACAGGAACTTGTCGGCCAGCTTCTTGATCGGCGGCGGCATCGTGGCCGAGAACAGCAGCGTCTGGCGCTGGGTCGGCAGTTTGGTGCAGATATTCTCGATATCGGGGATGAAGCCCATGTCGAGCATGCGGTCCGCCTCGTCGATCACCAGCAGATCGCAGCCCGTGAGCAGGATCTTGCCGCGTTCGAACAGGTCCATCAGGCGACCGGGCGTGGCGATCAGCACGTCGACGCCGTCCTGCAGCGCCTTCACCTGATCGCCCATCTGCACACCACCGATAAGCAGCGCCATCTTGAGATCGTGATTCTTGCCATACTTCTCGAAGTTCTCGGCCACCTGCGCGGCGAGTTCGCGTGTTGGTTCGAGAATCAGCGAGCGCGGCATCAGCGCGCGGCGGCGGCCGTGGGCCAGAATGTCGATCATCGGCAGCACGAACCCGGCCGTCTTGCCGGTGCCGGTCTGGGCGATGCCGATGATGTCCTTCATCATGAGGACGGCGGGAATTGCCTGCGCCTGGATCGGAGTGGGCTCATCATAGCCGGCATCGAGCACCGACTGGAGCAATTCATCCGAGAGGCCGAGGTCGGCAAACTTCATGCAGGCAATTTTCCGAAAACAAGAGACGGCGCAAGCAAATGCACCTGCTGGACGGCTTGCAGCGCAAGATACCGCCAACACTGATTGCGCGCTAAGACGATATGGCCCGAAAAGTCAAGAAATCCGCGATGAAACGCGAACTTCAGTCATCATCCGGGACAAGTTCGCGCATCCTGGTGATGGCGCAGTTCGCACCTGCACGGGAATGAATGGTATCGCGCCCCGCGCAAAGCTGCCCGTCAGTGCTGCGCTCCACGTAGAAGCCCGAATAGAAATCCCTGGCATGGCAAGACTTGTCCAGGCTGGCACCGATCAGCTTGCGACTGCGTGTAACCAGTATGAGTCGCCCCTGCGATTCGATCTGCACTCCCGCAATGTTTGCAACGGGCAGGCACTTGTCGGTCTTGCGCTCGTAAAATCGGAGTTGCTGCTGCGGCGGGCCCGGCGGCATCGCGAACATCTGGCCAGGCATGCGGGGGGCGATCCGGATGATCATCCGCTGCTCGATCCGAACCTGATTCCACCGATCATCGCCAAGCCGAAGATCCGCCGCGCCTTGCGCTTCAAAGCCGGAGCGATCATCGATCAGCGGCGAACCGACCGGAATCATCGCCCCGACCCACTCGTCAGAGACCTGCACAAACGGGAAGGGCGTCATGACGGGTTGCGCCGCCGGAAGCGACAACAGCATAAGTCCCATCGGCGCCAAGGTGGCGATCAGGCTGAACATCTCGGCAGAATTACTCTGTTCGGCCTGGAGACGGCCCAGTGGCAACCGGTAATGGCACGCGCTGTGCTCCTCCCAATCGAAAGCCTGTTTTCGCAGGTTCAAAAGCCATAGCCGAACGGCTTGAACGCTTGCTTAACTTCGCGGCAATCAAAAATGAATTGCCCTTGCGCGCTCGTGCCAATAGCCGACCAGACATGACCGATGCGTTTCTAAAGGAAGCGGCCTTCCTGCTGGGGCCCAAGGGGCTGACCACAGACGCTGGCGACATGGCGCCCTGGCTGACCGACTGGCGCGGCCGTTATACCGGCCATGCGCTCGCCATCGCGGCCCCGGCGACCACAGCAGAGGTCAGCAGCCTCGTGCGGCTCTGCTCAAGCCATCGCGTTGCCATCGTGCCGCAGGGGGGCAACAGTGGCATGTCCGGCGGGGCAACGCCCATGGGCACGGGAAACGAACTGCTGCTGTCGCTGCGGCGGATGAACCGGATCACCGCGCTGGATCCAGCCGCGCGCACGGCGACGTGCGAGGCAGGGGTAATCCTGCAGACCCTTCGCGAAGCCTCTCATGCCAAGGGCTTGCGCTTCCCGTTGTCGTTGGGCGGCAAGGGGTCGGCAACGATCGGCGGGCTGATCTCGACCAATGCCGGCGGCACGCAGGTGCTCCGCCATGGCTCGATGCGCGCACTCGTCATGGGGCTTGAAGCCGTCATGGCCGATGGCTCAGTGCTGGATCTGCTGACCCCATTGAAGAAGGACAATCGCGGCTTCGATCTCAAGCAGCTCATGATCGGTTCGGAAGGGACGCTGGGCATTGTCACGGCAGCCACGCTCAAGCTGGAACCGGCGATCTGCGGACGCAGCGTGATGTGGGCAGGCGCGGCATCCCTCCACGATGCGCGCGAACTTCTGCTGCTGGCGCAGGACATGGCCTCGGGCCTTGTTGAGGGCTTTGAAGTCTTGCCGCAGCACAGCCTGGAGGCGGTCCTTGCCTACATGCCTGACCTGCGCGCGCCTCTGGCAGGTGCGCACCCATGGCATGTGCTGATCGAACTGGTCGCGACCGATCCCGAAACTTCGGAACGTCTTGCTGGCCTGTCGGAGAACCTGCTGGCCACCGCTTTCGAGCGCGGACTGATTGCAGACGCCACGATCGCCGCCAGCGAGGACCAGGCCGAGCGCCTCTGGCTGATCCGCGAAACGATCTCTCCGGCCGAACGCGCGATCGGTCCGGCGATGCAGCACGATATTTCGGTGCCTGTCGAAAAGATGCCGGCATTTGTCGAAGCCGCCGTGCCCCGCCTTGAGGCCGACTGGCCGGGCACACGAGCCGTCTGCTTCGGCCACCTTGGCGACGGCAATGTCCATTTCCACGTCATTGCCCCCGCAGGAAGCGATCGCGCCACCTGGGAAGCTTCGGATGGCAAGGCCATCAGCGCGCAAGTGCATGACATGGTGTCCGCCTGGGGCGGCTCGATCTCGGCCGAGCATGGCATTGGTCGTTTGAAGCGTGATGAGCTGGCACGACTCGCCGATCCGGCTATGCTGGCGACAATGCGCGCCATAAAGCATGCGCTTGACCCGGACGGCCTGCTAAACCCCGGAAAGCTTGTCTGACGCGGCTTGCGCGGGCTTTTCACAATCCCTAAGACCGCCACTCCCGCCAGTCGCGGCCAGAAGGTTTTTGCCCGCGCAGTTGTTTTGATTCTTGGAGAGATGCAAAATGGCCAGCGCGCCGCAAGCCAACCTGCCGATGTTCTATAATGATCTCATGCCGCTCAACAGCCGCGATCACGCGACATGGAAGGCGAAGAATGCGGACGCAGCGCCTTGGCTGATCGGCCAGCATGCCATTCCCCTGACCGCAGAGGAATTTCCGCAGGCAGCCCGGCACTATCCGATCATCTTCGCCTCGGGCGACAACCCCGTGCCGCTTGCGCTCATGGGCCTGAACGAAGGCGTCAATGTTTTCGTCGATGCCGACGGCAAGGTGACGCAGCCGATCTACATCCCGGCTTACGTTCGCCGCTACCCGTTCCTTCTCGCGAAGCTGAACCCCAGCAGCGAGGAACTGTCGCTGTGCTTCGATCCTTCGGCCGACCTGCTTGGCGAATCGGTCGATGGGCAGGAGCTGTTCGTCGACGGTCAGCCTTCCGAAGCGACCAAGGCCGCGCTCGGCTTCTGTGAACAGTTCGAGCAGGCGGGTCAGCGTACGCAGGCCTTCATCGACGAGCTGAAGAAGCACGACCTGCTTATGGAAGGCGAAGTGGCCATCCAGCAGGAAGGCAACGAACAGCCTTTCATCTACCGCGGCTTCCAGATGATCAATCAGGAAAAGCTGCGCGAAATGCGCGGCGACGTGTTGCGTGGCTGGGCGCAGAGCGGCCTTCTCCCGCTGCTCTATGCCCACCTGTTCTCGCTCGAACTGATCAGCTCGATCTTCGGCGCGCAGGTTCAGCTCGGCAAGGGGCCGATTCCTGCAATCACCCTGCCGGCATGATGCTTCCGGTTGCAGCCGAAACCGGCTGCAACACAGGGGCAACACCAATATCAAAAAGCGCGACGACCACTCGGTTCGTCGCGTTTTTTCTTGGGGTGTTGCAAAAATACCGAAAACGCCCTTGCGAGGCCGAGGCAGCTTGCCTATCTTGAGAACGTTGCCCTGCGGCTCCCCTCATGGCCCAGAGCAACTGGTGCACTCACGTGCACCTCCTCCCTGAACCTTGGCCACCTGGAGCTTCGCTCCAGGTGGTTTTTTCTTGGTCAGCAATCCCAGCCATTTCCCGCAAGTTTACTCCGCAGCGGCACGCCATCTGCCGCGGCCGGGCACGCGGCCCAGTTCCGCCACGTCCAAAGCCAGGCGCCGCACCAGTCCGACCAACAGCTGGATCATCGCTTCAAACCCTGGTCCCGGCTCAGCCATGCGCGAATCGAGGTAGCAGGTCCGATCGATCTCCAGTTGCAGGCAATGGATTCCTTCGTGACGACGGGCGTGGCGCTCGAGAACGTACCCTCCCGCGTAGGGCCGATTATGTGACACGCGCCGACCTGCTTCATGGAAATAGCTGAACGCCGAGGCGACCGTCCCGCCATCGCAGGATGCTCCAAACCGGTCCCCGATGACGAATTCGGGTGCGGCTTCTCCAGGCGACCGGGCGGCGAGCGGTGGCATCGAATGAAGGTCGATCAGCAGCACGGCTCCCCATCGATCGCGGATCGCCATGAGAGTATCGGCCAGTGCGGCATGATAAGGCACGTGGATTCCGGCGATCCGCTCTTGCAGTTCGCTGTGATCGAGCCTGCGCTTCCACAACTCGCCCAGCCCCGGCAGGCGCCGCGGCACCAGGCCGAGGCCGCTGCGAGCACGGCGTCCGAACGGGGATGGGCCCGCCGATGCGTCTGCTGGCGCCCCACCCAGCATTTCCCAGTCGACATCATCGCACGAACGGTTGAGGTCCAGCATGGCCCGCGGAGCATGAGCAACGAGCAGCGCCGCCCCCGTCTCGGCCGAAACTGCGTTGCCAAGGAGATCGACATACCGATCCTCGAGCCGCGGCGCAGCAAAAGCGGGATGGCGCATCCTGTCGAGGAGCGACTTCGCATAGGCCCTGCCCGCGTGGGGTACAGCTATTACCACCGGAATGGGCGATGGCTCGGAAATGCTGAGCGAGAAAGCGTGAATTCCGGGGGTTCCGGGCACCGATCCACCGGTGGTCACGCCCGCTTTCAGGCCGCTGCTCACGGTCGAATCGCCATTGGTCTCGGGCGCTGGCTCCATGCCTTGACCGTGCAACCGATTCCTTCCTGTGTCAAAACCCTGTCTGGTCCGGTTTCCGACAGGGGTCATCGTGAATTGGCCTGCAACTTCAACGGCAGAATGTTAACTCCTCGCGACTAAAGTCCCGGACGCGGCAATGGCGACATGGTCAGGCCGCGCCAAACGCACATCAAGCACAAAAGGATGGCCATGATCCGGATCCTGCTCGCCGAAGATGAAGAGGCGATGCGCACCTATCTCTGCCGTGCACTCGAGAACGCGGGCTATTCGGTGGCCGCAGTCGACCGCGGCACCGCCGCCATCCCCTTGCTCGAGCGTGAGCACTTCGACCTCTTGCTGTCCGACATTGTCATGCCCGAGATGGACGGCATCGAACTGGCACAGCGTTGCGCCGAGATCAGCCCGGCGACCAAGGTCATGTTCATCACCGGATTCGCTGCCGTTACGCTCAAGGCCAATCGCGAAGCGCCCCAGGCGCGCGTGCTGTCCAAACCATTTCACCTCAAGGATCTGGTCCTCGAAGTCGAGCGCGTTTTCGAGGATGCCGCATTTACCGGCACTCGCCAGCCCTGATCGCAGAAAGCTGAAATTTCCCCCTTGCCATGCTGGGGACCCAAGGCTAATGGGCCGCTTCCCGGCAGCTTGAAGCTCTGCTGAAGGCCTCGGGAAGCTTGATGGTGCGGGCGTATAGCTCAGTGGTAGAGCACTATGTTGACATCGTAGGGGTCGCAAGTTCAATCCTTGCTACGCCCACCATCGGATAGCCTGAAGGGCGGCGCTGCGGCGCCGCCCTTTCTGCATTCAGGCCTTCCCTTACGAGGCCACGGTGGCCTCGGCGCGGCGGAGCAGCACCCAGAACAGGCCAGCGATGACCAGCGCTCCCACCGGAATGCCGGTTGCCACGCCCAGGGGGCGCGCAAAGGCTCCGACCGCAAACGCCGATGCCACTGCCATGCGCTCCCATGGCAAGCTTTCCTGCCGTGCCAGGAAGATCAGCGGAAAGGCCAGAAGGGCAAAATCGTAGTCGAGCACGAACGGCGTTGCCAGCAAGGCCCCCGTCATGCTCGCCGCGCCGACGTCCAGCGTCATGCCCTTGCGCCAGGCCAAGCGTACCAGCAGCACGACCACGGCGACAGAAAGGACGATTTGTGCAGTGTAGGCCGCGCCTACAGGCAGCCCGAGCAGCCGCAGCGCCGAGAACAGGCTCTGCATCTTGCCAAAGCCGACTGCGCCTTCGGCCATGGCTGCCTGCGCTGGACCTGCCGCTGCCAGCCATTGCCCCCAGATGTCGAAGCCGAAGGCGAGCGTCGCCATTGCTGCCGTCGTCAGGACCGTCACCGCCGCCCAGGCAACGACGCGCCACTGCTGCGCGGCAATCAACACCAATGGAACAGCCACGCCAAACTGCGGCTTGAACGCAGCAAGGCCAAACAGCACACCAGCCAGAACTGACTGTCCACGCGCCGCGCAAAGGAAGCCGCCACCCAGCAAAGCTGCCAGCAAAAGTGAAGTCTGGCCGTGGGTTATCGAGATGAGCAGCGGCGGAAATGCCGCAAGAATCAGTCCATCGATCCGCCCGGCCCACGCGCGCACCGCAAGGAGCCATGCGCCGGCTGTCGCGATAAGCCATCCCACCAGGGCTGTGAAATAACCGGCAAGCCCCAAGGGCAGGCACCACAACAGGAACACCGGTGGATAGAAAAAGGCGGTATAGCCCGTCTGCTGCGGCCAGACCGCACTCTCGGCCGCGCGATGCAGTGCCATGTCATACGGATTGCCCCCCGCATGCACGACCTGTCCTGCCGCCCAGAAACTGACGAAATCGGTGCCTAGCAGTCGGCCTTGCGGATCGAGGCCGCCATGCGAAGTCAGCAGCAGCCACGCAAGAGAGGCCGCATTGGCGATCGCCAGCGCCCAGAGATAGGCACGGACGCGGTGCGGATGGAGCCATGCCCCACTCCGCATCGTGTCCCATACCCCGTTTTTTGAACCTTGCCCCGTCCCCATGGGCACGAGATGTGCCGCAAGGGGTCAGGTCTGTCCATCGCCTTGGTGCCTTACTTGCCCTGCCAGTTGGGCTTGCGCTTTTCGGCAAAGGCCGCCGCGCCTTCACGCGCATCGCTCGATGTGAATACCGGTGCGATGTAGGCCTGCTGCTTCTGCCACATCTCCGCCTCGCTCCACTCATGCGAATCGCGGATGATCCCCTTGGACGCAATCAGTGCGAGCGGACCGTTTTCGGCAACCTTGGCTGCCAGCGCCTTGGCCGCATCGAGCGACGGGCCCTCGACGATCTGGTTGATGAAACCCAGTTCATAGGCACGTTGCGCAGTAATGAAGTCACCGGTCAGCGCCAGTTCCATCGCGATGCGCGGCGGGATCTGGCGCGGCAGCTTGATCAGGCCGCCGGCTGCTGCGGCAAGACCACGCTTGGCCTCGGGAATGCCGAATTTCGACGAAGCGCTCGCCACGATCAGGTCGCACGACAGCGCCAGTTCCATGCCGCCTGCCAGCGCATAGCCATCGACCGCGGCAATGATCGGCTTTTTCGGCGTCCATTCGGAAAGCGCGCCGAACCCACGCCCAGGAACCGAAGGCGATTCACCGCGCAGGAAGCCCTTGAGATCCATACCCGAACAGAACGTGCCGCCCGCGCCGGTCAGGATCGCACAGCGCAGGTCGGCTTCGGCGTCCAGCCGGTCCATCGCTGCCGAGATGCCCTCGGCCGCAGCCTTGTTCATTGCGTTCTTCGCATCGGGCCGGTTGATCGTGACGATCAGCACGTTGCCGTCGACTTCGGTAAAGACTTCCGCCTCGCTCATAGCATCTCTCCAACTGCAATTCCGCCCGGCGCTTTAACCGGTCACTTAAACATCTGCATTGCCCACCCGCCGATGTCCAGCGCAAAGCCCGAAAAATTGCGCGAATCGCCCCATCGCCTTGCGCACCGACAAGCCTCTGCTAAGGGAAGGCGCAATTTCTCTCCCCAGCTTGAAAGACAGGACGGACATGGCGAAGATCAAGGTGAAGAACCCGGTCGTCGAACTCGACGGCGACGAAATGACCCGGATCATCTGGGAATGGATCCGCGAACGCCTGATCCTTCCCTACCTCGACATCGACCTGAAGTACTATGACCTCTCGGTCCAGAAGCGCGACGAGACGGACGATCAGATCACCATCGATTCCGCCAACGCGATCAAGCAGTATGGCGTCGGCGTGAAGTGCGCCACGATCACGCCTGACGAGCAGCGCGTCGAGGAATTCAACCTCAAGTCGATGTGGAAGTCGCCCAACGGCACGATCCGCAACATCCTTGGCGGCGTTGTCTTCCGCGAACCAATCGTGATCCAGAACGTGCCGCGCCTGGTTCCGGGCTGGACCGACCCGATCGTCGTCGGTCGTCACGCCTTCGGTGACCAGTATCGCGCCACCGATTTCGTCGTGCCCGGCCCCGGCAAGCTGCGCCTCGTCTGGGAAGGCGACAACGGCGAGACGATCGATCGCGAGGTGTTCAACTACCCCTCGGGCGGCGTCGCCATGGCGATGTACAACCTCGACGATTCGATCCGCGACTTCGCGCGCGCCTCGTTCAACTATGGCCTGTCGCTGGGCTGGCCGGTCTACCTCTCAACCAAGAACACCATCCTGAAGGCATACGATGGCCGCTTCAAGGATCTGTTCCAGGAAGTGTTCGATAGCGAAGGCTTCAAGGAAAAGTTCGCCGCCGCCGGCATCAGCTACGAACACCGCCTGATCGACGACATGGTCGCCTCGGCGCTCAAGTGGTCGGGCAAGTTCGTCTGGGCCTGCAAGAACTACGACGGTGACGTGCAGTCCGACACCGTCGCACAGGGCTTCGGCTCGCTCGGCTTGATGACCTCGGTCCTGATGTCGCCTGACGGCAAGACCATCGAGGCCGAAGCTGCCCACGGCACCGTGACCCGTCACTACCGCCAGCACCAGCAAGGCAAGCAGACCTCGACCAACCCGATCGCCTCGATCTTCGCCTGGACTCGTGGCCTGATGTACCGCGGCAAGTTCGACGAGACCCCGGAAGTCGTGAAGTTCGCCGAAACGCTCGAGCGCGTCTGCATCGAAACCGTCGAAAGCGGCAAGATGACCAAGGACCTTGCTCTGCTGATCGGCCCCGATCAGGCGTGGATGACCACCGAGAAGTTCTTCGAAGCCATCGTCGAGAACCTCGAGACCGAAATGAAGAACTGGGCGTAAGCACCGGTTCCTTCATGGAAACAGCAAAGGGTCCCGGTTCGCGCCGGGGCCCTTTCGTTTGTGCATTCAACCGATGCGGTAGACCTTTACGGGTGACAGCACCTGCCCCCTGCCCTAACCTCTCAGAATGGCAGGCAATCTCGAACCGACGACCGCACTTTCCGACGCACTCGTAATCCTTGGTGCCGCAGGCATCGTCATCCCGGCCTTCGCCAGGTTCCGTATCACCCCGATCATCGGCTTCATCGTCGTGGGCCTGCTTGTCGGCCCGTTCGGTCTCGGCGCGCTCGTGCCGCAGTTCCCGTGGCTCTACCATGTCACAATATCCGATCCGGCAGCGATAACGCCCTTTGCAGAATTCGGTATCATCCTGCTGCTGTTCGAGATCGGGCTTGAACTTTCCTTTAATCGTCTTTGGGACATGCGCCGCCTGGTTTTCGGCCTTGGCGCGATCGAACTCGGCGTTTCTGCCTTCCTGCTCTCGGGAGTCCTGCTCGCCACTGGCTTGCAGATCACCGGCGCCTTCGGCCTGGGCCTCGCGCTCGCGTTATCGTCGACGGCACTTGTCCTGCCCATCGCCGGGACACACGGCCCTGTCGGCCGCGCCGCTCTGTCCATGCTGCTGTTCGAGGATATCGCGCTCGTGCCGATCATCTTCATTCTGGGCGCAATGGGTCCAGTCGCCGCGCATTCGGATGGCCCAACGCTCGGAGAGACCCTGCTCTACGGCGGCATCGTCGTCGCTGTCCTGCTCGTCGGTGGACGACTGCTCCTGCCGCGCCTCTTCGCGCAAGCCGCGCAGACCAAGAGTCCGGAACTGTTCCTTGCCGCCACGATGCTGGTGGTGATCGCGGCGGCCCTGTCGACTTCGATGGTCGGTCTCTCACCGATCATGGGCGCGCTGCTCGCGGGCCTGCTGATTGCCGAAACCGAATATCACACCGAAGTCGAAGCCATCACCAAGCCATTCAAGGGCCTGGCGCTTGGCGTATTCCTGATCACCATCGGAATGGGGATCGACTTGCGCGTGGTCTGGGCCAATATCGGCCCCTTGACGCTGGCAGTTGTCGGCGTGGTCGTGCTCAAGGCGCTTGTCACCATGTTTGCCTTGCGCTTCATGGGCAAGGAGCGTGCCACCGCGCTCGAAGCCGGCATTCTCATGGCCAGCCCTTCCGAGACCACGCTGATCGTTCTGACGACAGCCGCCGAAGCCGCCCTGATCGACCGCGAGACCGCACAGTTCTGGCAGATCGTCACCGCGATCGGCCTGACCATCACACCGCTTCTCGCCAAGTTGGGCGAATCCTGGGGCCGGCGCCTCGCGCAAGGCACAGCCGATGTCGGGCAAGCCACTTTCGTCGAAGAACCGGAAGGCGAGCGCGTCGTTGTCATGGGCTTCGGCCGTGTCGGGCGCCTGATTGCCGAGATGCTGACGGTCCACAAGGCGGCCTGGCTCGGCATTGATTCCGATCCCGTGATCGTGCGCAACGCCCGCAAGGATGGCTTGCCCGTGCTGTTCGGCAATATCGACAGCGAGGCCGCCATCGCCCGTCTCGGGCTCGACGATGCCAAGGCGATGATCCTCACCATGGACGAGCCGGTGCTGATCCTGCGCATGGTCAAGCGCCTGCGCAGCGTCCACCCCGATCTGCCGATCATCGTCCGTGCCCGCGACGCTGCCCACGCCGCCGCGCTTTACAAGGCCGGTGCCAGCCATGCCGTGCCCGAAACTTTGGAAAGCTCGCTGCAATTGTCCGAAGCAGTGCTGGTCGATCTCGGCTTCCCGATGGGCCCGGTCATCGCCTCGATCCACGAAAAGCGCGATGAATTCCGTCAGAAGATCAAGGAGGAAGGCGAACTCAACTCGCTGCCGCGCCTGAAGTCTGCCTCGTTGCGGGAACGCTCTGCCTGACGGCCTGCAACCGCCGGGTTCTCCGCGCATTCATTATGCGAGGAGAAACAGGATGACCCACCGCAACACCCCCGGCAACCGGCCCGATCTCAACCCCGCCACACAGGGGGATCAGCCGGACAAGGGCCCGATCGAACAGCCGCAGCAGACCGACGCCACCATGCGCGAGAAGAATCTGCCGCGTGGTTCCGAACCTGAGACACGCGGCACCTCAGGACGGCGATGACGGAATATCAGCGCTCGATTAGGCGCGCGGTTCAAACACGCTCCACCCTGTGCGCTGGACCAGACGCTCCAGCGCCAGGGTGCCAAGCTGCGAATTGCCGCTGCCGTTCAGGCCGGGCGACCAGACTGCTATGCTCGCCACTCCCGGCACGATCGAGAGTATCCCCCCGCCCACGCCCGATTTGCCCGGCAGACCGACCCGGAATGCGAAGTCCCCGGAATTGTCGTAATGACCGCAGGACATCATCAGCGCGTTGATGCGGCGTGCTCGGCTCGGCGTGATGATCGAGTGACCGTCCACCCGTCCGCCGTTCATCAGGTAGCGGCCCGCCATGGCAAGCTCGCAGCAGGTCATCGCCAGCGCACAGAAGTGGAAATAGACACCCAGCACCCGCTCGACTGGTGCATGGATGTTTCCGAACGCGCGCATGTAATTGGCCAGCGCCATATTGCGAAAGCCCGTATCCTGTTCAGCCAGCGCCACGGCTTCGTCGATCCTGATCGATCCTTCGTCATCCCCTGCCAACGTCCGCACGAAACGGACCATCTGCCCGATTGCCTCTCGCGGCTCGCTTCGCCCCAGCAGCACATCGCACAGCACAATCGCGCCGGCGTTGATGAACGGATTGCGCGGGATGCCCTGCTCGCTTTCCAGTTGCACGATCGAATTGAACGCACTGCCCGAAGGCTCTCGCCCGACGCGCCGCCACAACTGGTCGCCCACCGCCCCCAAAGCCAGCGTCAGTGCAAAGACCTTCGAGATCGACTGGATGGAGAACGGCTCTTGCGCATCGCCGGCGGCGTGCACCGTCCCGTCCACCATCACCACCGCGATGCCGAACTTGTCGGGCGAAATGCACGCAAGCGGCGGAATGTAGGAAGCCACCGCTCCCCGTTCCGTCTCGCCCCGCATCTCCTCGGCAATTTCGGCAACGATGGCGGCGATGGAACTCATGCCGACAGAACTACACCCGCAGTGGCATAGCGGCAAAGCACCATCCATCCACGTCGCTCGTAAAGCGCCCGCCCCGGCGCCGTTGCTACCAGCACGTGCGGCACCGCCGGATCAGAGCACTGCTCACCCAGCGTTTGCATGACAAAGCTGCCCAGCCCGCGTCGCTGATGCAGGTCACTCGTCACGATGCGATCATAGACAAAGGCATCGTGAGTCTCGGCCGCATATCCCTCTGCCGCGAGCGTGCCGTCGGAGGCGATGATCTCCACATGGCTCACCACCCCCGCTCGTGTCACGCGGCCGATATAGCCTTCGGGCAGGCCGACAGCCTCTCGCACGCCGAGCTTGTGCATGAACCAGCGCTCCGGCTGCGCTTGCCACCGCGCTGGCAGAAGCGCCATCAGATCGGAAGATGTCCCGAACAGCTTCAGCAAATAGCCGGGCTCGGTGATCGCCTCACCCAGTTCGCAAATCCCCGTGCATGGTTCTGCGAAGACCCAGCGGGCCTGCTCGCTTTCAGATCGGGTGTCGACCCGCAAGCCACCATGTTCCGGCACCGGATCGGGCAGGCCGCGCGCGAGCGACCGCCCCCTGACCCAGGCAAAGGCCAGGCCCGGATCATATCCCACGCTGCAGCGCTGCCTGTCGATTACTGCGCGAGAACCGCCATGGCCGCAGCAATGGCATCTGCGGCCTTCGAACCGTCCGGACCGCCACCTTGCGCCATGTCCGGGCGGCCACCGCCGCCCTTGCCGCCAAGCGCTTCGACGCCCGCGCGCACCAGATCGACCGCGCTGACCTTCCCGGCCAGATCCTCGGTCACCGCTGCCGCGATGGAGGCCTTGCCCTCGTTCACCGCCACGATCACTGCCACGCCTGAACCCAGGCGCTGCTTGGCCTGATCAAGCAGCCCGCGCAATTCCTTGGGATCAAGGCCATCAAGCACCTGGCCAGAGAACTTCACGCCGCCGATTTCTTCGTCGGCATTTTCCGCCTTGGCCGAACCGCCGCCCAGCGCCAGCGCCTTCTTGGCCTCGGCCAATTCGCGTTCGAGCTTCTTGCGCTCTTCCATCAGCGCGGAAACACGCGCCTCCACGTCTTCCGGGGTCGTGCGCAGGATCGATGCGGTGTGCTTGAGCGACTCTTCGCGCGCCACGAACCATTGCCGCGCGCCTTCACCGGTGAGCGCCTCGATACGCCGCACACCCGATGAGACAGCACTCTCGCTCACGATGCGGAACACGCCAATGTCGCCCAGAGCACGCACGTGCGTGCCGCCGCACAGTTCCACCGAGAAATGCTTGTCAGTTGCGCGGCCCATCGAAAGTACGCGCACTTCATCGCCATACTTTTCGCCAAACAGCGCCATCGCTCCCGCCTCGATTGCGTCGTCAGGGCTCATCAGGCGCGTTGTCACCGGCTCGTTGGCACGGATCTCGGCGTTCACTTCAGCCTCGATCGCAGCGATGTCATCAGCTGTCAGCGCCGTCGGCTGCGAGAAGTCGAAACGCAGGCGATCTGCCGCAACCAGCGAACCCTTCTGCGTCACATGCCCGCCAAGCCGGTTGCGGAGTGCCGCGTGAAGCAAGTGCGTGGCCGAGTGGTTGGCGCGGATCGCGTCGCGACGTTCGACGTCGATGTCGAGCTTCACCACATCGCCGACCTTGACCGCGCCGGCTTCCACCTTCGCGTTGTGTGCGTGCAGACGGCCCAAGGGCTTGGCCGTATCGCTCACCGCCAGCTTCAGGCCATCGCCACCGGTGATCGTGCCCGCATCGCCGGTCTGGCCACCGCTTTCGCCGTAGAACGGCGTCTGGTTGACGATGACGATCACGTCATCACCCGCAGCAGCACTCTCGACTTCCTTGCCGTCCTTCACCAGTGCGACGACTTGCGCTTCGCCGGTGGTTGCAGTGTAGCCCGTGAACTCGGTCGCGCCGACGCGCTCGGCAATGTCGAACCACACTTCGCTGTCCGCGGCCTGGCCTGAACCCTTCCATGCCGCGCGCGCTGCCGCCTTCTGCTGGGCCATCGCGGCGTCGAAACCCTCACGGTCAACGGCGATGCCACGAGCGCGCAGGGCGTCTTCGGTCAGGTCATAGGGGAAGCCATAGGTGTCATAGAGCTTGAACGCGGTTTCCCCCGGCAGCGCATCGCCTTCGCCCAGCGCGGCGGTCGCCTCGTCGAGCAGCTTGATGCCGTTCGACAGCGTACGGCGGAACTGCACTTCCTCGCGCAGCAGGGTTTCCTCGATCAGCGGCTGCGCACGGCCAAGCTCGGGATAGGCAGCGCCCATCTCGGCGACCAGCGCGGGCACCAAGCGGTGCATCAGCGGGTCCTTCGCGCCGAGCAGGTGGGCATGGCGCATCGCACGGCGCATGATCCGGCGAAGAACGTAGCCGCGCCCTTCGTTCGACGGCAGCACGCCATCGGCCAGCAGGAAGCTGGTCGAGCGCAGGTGGTCGGCAATCACGCGATGGCTGGCGCGCTGCTCGCCTTCGGCCTTGACCGAAGTCAGGCTTTCGGACGCCGCGATCAGCGCCTTGAACGTGTCGGTGTCGTAGTTGTCGTGCTCGCCCTGCAGCACGGCGGCGATGCGCTCGAGACCCATGCCAGTGTCGATGCTCGGCTTGGGCAGGCTGCCGGTGATCTCGCCCGCAGTCTGCTCGAACTGCATGAACACGAGGTTCCAGATCTCGATGAAACGGTCACCGTCTTCTTCCGGCGATCCCGGAGGGCCACCCCAGATGTGGTCGCCGTGATCGAAGAAGATCTCCGAGCACGGCCCGCACGGGCCATCATCGCCCATCGCCCAGAAATTGTCCTTGGTGGCAATACGGATGATGCGGTCTTCGGGGAGACCTGCAATCTTCTTCCACAGCTCGAACGCCTCGTCGTCGGTGTGATAGACGGTGGCGAGCAGCTTGTCCTTGGGCAGTCCCCATTCGCGCGTCAGCAGCGTCCACGCGTGGGTGATCGCCTGCTCCTTGAAGTAATCGCCGAACGAGAAGTTGCCGAGCATCTCGAAGAACGTGTGATGGCGCGCGGTGTAGCCCACATTGTCCAGATCGTTGTGCTTTCCGCCCGCACGCACACACTTCTGCGATGACGTCGCGCGCGGGGTCGCGCGCGTCTCCAGGCCGGTGAACACGTTCTTGAACGGCACCATGCCGGCGTTCGTGAACATCAGCGTCGGGTCGTTATAGGGCACCAGCGGTGCAGACTGCACCACGTCGTGCCCGTTCGAGCCGAAGTATTCGAGGAAGGAGCGGCGGATTTCGTTCGTCGAAGTCATGAAAGGCCGATTAGGCGAGCGTTCGGCGCGCTACAAGCACGTTTCATCCATCACGGTGATCGAACGTGGCGGTTACCAGCCAGGCGGCGGCGGGAAAGCGGACCCTGCCATCGGCCAGATGCGCTTCCACAAGTTCCCGCAGCCGTGTTTCCACCTCATCACGCTGCTCCTGCGGCAGGGTGCGAAGGGCCGACGCCGCCGGACCGATTCGCCGAAACAGCGCCATGGCCTCGCCAACCGGGTCTGCACCCGTGCCTGCAATATAGCCGAAGTCGATGGGCATGAACTCAAGGTCCCGCCATCCGGAAAGGCAAGCGGCGACATGATCCGGGTCGGCGAAGGCGAATGGCCCTGGCGCGAAGCGTTGTGCCCGCACCGGCGGCGTCGGTGGCAACAACCCAGCAATGCCAGACGCCCAGGCATTCTCTGCAGCCGTGCGAAAACAGGAAAACACAAGGCGCGCTCGCGGCGCGGCGACCGATGCAAGGTGGCCGAACGCCTTGGGCGGATCTGGAAAGAACATTACCCCATGCCGCGACACCAGAAGATCAGGCGCAGCATCTCCCGGTCCCGGCCGCCAGACTGATGCGTCAGCTTCCTCGAATGTGACATTCGGCGGCCCCGATCGTGATCGCGCTGTCTCGATCAAGTCCCGTGAGATATCGATGCCGGTGACGAGCGCATCAGGACGGGCATGGCCTATGGCCAGCGAAAGTTCCCCAGCCCCGCAACCCACATCGACAACACGGTGGCCCGGCTCACGAGATATGGCCGCAAGCAACTGGGGGGTCAGTTCGCTGAAACTGGTGTCTGTCCTCTGCCACTCCTGCGCCCAGTTCTTGCCAACCGTGCCCTGCCAGTCCGCCGCGTTGGTCACCCTGCAACCCCTTACTGCCCGAAGTACTCGCCGCCCTTCTCTCGCGCGCGCTGCCACGCTGGCCGCGCCCGAATGGCAGCGACAAAGGCCGCCAACTTCGGCAGTTGCGACCCTGCACCCTGCATGACCGCAATTTCAGCCGGGAAGCTCATCATCACGTCCGCGCCGGTCCAGTCATCGCCAATGAAGTGGCCGGACGGCCGCAGGATCTGCTCCATGTATCCGAAGTGCGCCGCCAGCTGCTCGTCGATGCGCGGCTTGAGCGGCGCTGCGGAATCGCCAAGACGAGAGGTATAGAGCTGCAGCAGGATCGGAGTCATCGCCGAACCCTCGGCAAAATGCATGAGTTCAAGGTGACGCACGGCGTCGTCCGTGCCATTGGCTGGAAGCCAGTTGCCCGCGCCATAGCGTTCGCACAAGACCTGCACGATGGCCCCTGATTCCTCGATCATCCGCCCGTCGATCTCAAGCAGGGGCGACTTGCCGAGGGGGTGAATGGCCTTGAGTTCCGGCGGCGCCAGATTGGTGACGGCGTCGCGCTGATAATGTCGGATCTCGTAGTCGACGCCCAGTTCCTCGAGCAGCCAGAGGACGCGCTGCGAGCGGCTGTTGTTGAGATGGTGAACGACGATGCCCATGGCGATTCTCCGATTGGTTTAAGCGGAAGGTTAACGACCAGCCCGTTGATTGCAAACGGCATCGCACGAAGTGGAAACTGGCGGGCGGTGCCCTGCAACAAGAAGCCCGCGCGATCCTGCCGGGGAACGCGCGGGCTCTTTGTCTGGCCGGCAGCCCGTTGGACTGCTCTGCACCTTGAAGATCAGCCGTCGTCCGCGTCCGGACCAACCATCAGACCTTCGGCAACCTGATCGGTGCGGCCGCGGATCGCGGCTTCCAACCGGTCGCAAATCTCGGGATTATCGCGCAGGAAGTTCTTCGCGTTCTCGCGGCCTTGCCCGATGCGGATCGAGTCATAGCTGAACCATGCGCCCGACTTTTCGACCACACCGGCCTTGACCCCAAGATCGAGAATCTCGCCGATCTTGGAAATGCCTTCACCGTACATGATGTCGAACTCGACCTGCTTGAACGGCGGCGCAACCTTGTTCTTGACCACCTTCACGCGCGTGGCGTTGCCGACGATCTCGTCGCGGTCCTTGATCTGCCCGGTGCGGCGGATATCGAGGCGGACGGAGGCATAGAACTTCAGCGCATTGCCACCCGTCGTCGTCTCGGGATTGCCGTACATCACGCCGATCTTCATGCGCAGCTGGTTGATGAAGATCACCATGCAGCGCGAGCGGCTGATCGACCCGGTCAGCTTGCGCAGCGACTGGCTCATCAGACGGGCCTGCAGACCGACATGGCTGTCACCCATCTCGCCTTCGATTTCAGCGCGGGGGACCAGCGCGGCAACCGAGTCCACCACGAGCACGTCGATCGCGTTCGAACGCACCAGCGTGTCGGTGATCTCGAGCGCCTGCTCGCCAGTATCGGGCTGCGATACGATGAGCTCGTCGATGTTCACGCCAAGCTTGCGGGCATAGACCGGGTCAAGCGCATGCTCGGCGTCGATGAACGCCGCAGTACCGCCGCTCTTCTGCGCCTCGGCAATAACGTGCAGGGCCAGCGTGGTCTTGCCCGAGCTTTCCGGACCATAGACCTCGATCACGCGCCCGCGCGGCAGGCCGCCCACACCCAGCGCAATGTCGAGACCGAGCGAACCGGTGGAAATGGCCTCCACCTGCATCGCTTCCTTCGAACCCAGCTTCATCGCCGAGCCCTTGCCAAACGCACGGTCAATCTGTGCGAGGGCTGCGTCTAGCGCCTTCTGACGATCCATGTCCTTGATCTTACCTTCCTCGATGAGCTTGAGCTGAGCCGCCATGGCATCGATCCCCTTGCTAGAGTTGGCTCACACGAACCGTCAACAGGGGTTATGTACCCTCTATGTTCCAAGGGAACAAGAGGGGAACGAAAATAAATCTCCGATGTGGAGCGGACTCCTGCAAAGTCCTTACCGGCTAATGTCTTTTCCGTCATGCCGCGTGCAGTTGTGGCGGTGGAAAACGCAGGCTTGGGCACTTGCCCACAACGCCGGAACTGCTGCGAAAATGAAAAGACCGGCAGGGGCGGCGATTGTTGCGCCCCCCTGCCGGCCTGCCGTCTGCAGTTTGTTCCGAAATGCTCAAACCACGCCGAAAGCCAGCATTGCGTCTGCCACTTTCTTGAACCCGGCGATGTTCGCGCCTTTCACATAATCGATGTAACCGCCGCCCTGGTCGCCAAATGTCAGGCAGGACTTGTGGATGCCGGCCATGATGTCCTTCAGCATCTGCTGCAGTTCGTCTTCCTTCCACGAACGCCGTTCGGAATTCTGGCTCATCTCCAGGCCGGAAACGGCCACGCCGCCGGCGTTCGACGCCTTGCCGGGGGCATAAAGGATCCTCGCAGCCTTGAACACGTGCACGCCTTCCAGATCGGTCGGCATGTTCGCGCCCTCCGCCACTGCCTGACAGCCATTGGCGATCAGCGTCCGCGCATCATCGCCGAGCAGCTCGTTCTGGGTCGCACAGGGCAGCGCCACATCGCAAGGCACGCTCCATGGGGTCTTCCCGGCAACGAATGTCGCCTTGGGATAGGCTGCCACATATTCCTCTATCCGGCCACGCCGGTGAGTCTTGTGGGTCTTTACCCAGTCGATCTTTTCCTGATCGATGCCGTCCGGATCGTGAATGTATCCGCCCGAATCCGAAAGGGTCAGCACCTTGCCGCCAAGCTGGACGATCTTCTCCGCCGCGTGGGTCGCCACGTTGCCTGATCCGGAAATTACCGCGGTCTTGCCGGTCAGGTCCTCGCCTCTGGTCGCCAGCATGTTTGCCAGGAAATAGACCGCGCCATATCCGGTCGCCTCGGTGCGGATCAGCGAACCGCCCCATTCCAGGCCCTTGCCCGTCAGCACTCCGGTAAAGTTGTTCGTGATGCGCTTGTACTGGCCGAACATGAAGCCGATCTCGCGCCCACCCACGCCGATGTCACCCGCCGGCACGTCGATATCGGCGCCGATATGGCGATAGAGCTCGGTCATGAAGCTTTGGCAGAAGCGCATGATCTCGCGCACGCTCTTGCCCTTGGGATTGAAGTTCGACCCACCCTTGCCGCCGCCCATCGGCAGGCCGGTCAGCGCATTCTTGAAGGTCTGTTCGAAAGCGAGGAACTTGAGCACCGATTCCGTCACCGAAGGGTGAAAGCGGATGCCGCCCTTGTACGGCCCGATCGCGTTATTGTTCTGCACGCGCCAGCCTCGCTGCACGCGGACGTTGCCATTGTCGTCCTCCCAGCACACCCGAAAGCTGACCACGCGGTCCGGCTCGGCAATGCGGCGCAGTATCTGCTGCGCGTGGTAATCTTCATTGTCCTGAATGAACTCGAAGATATCTTCAGCGACCTCCTGAACCGCCTGAACGAATTCCGGCTGGTGGGGGTTACGCTTCTTCACGCCTTCCATGAAGGTTGGCAGGTCAACATGATCGGATACAGCCACGGTAGTCTCCCCCAAATGGGAGCCTGTTGCGGCCCCCGTAACGTCTCCCGGAATGAACCCGGCAGAACGAAGGTTGCGGCCCGTGACGGCGACTTCGGCATTACTTCCGAGTCGCGCTGTTCTTCAAAGCAAGATTAACGCGTTTTGCGCGGCGCGAAAGCGATTGATATTCCTGTCAGCGTCCGGGAGGAAGCCGGGCATCAATCTTCTTGAAGAGCCCGTCGAGTGCCGACTTCACGGATTCGCCAGCTGCTGCGTCGTCCTTTGTCGGGTCCGGGGTATAGCTTGGGCCAACCTCGGCGGGATCCGCATTTTCAACGGATCCGGCGTTGCCTGCCACCACCGACTCAGGCTCTGCACCGTTTTCGGGCAGGACCGGCGAAAGGAGCGCAGCCGAAGGCGATGCAGGTCCCAGAA
This sequence comes from Novosphingobium sp. B1, assembly GCF_900176395.1. GTDB lineage: Bacteria > Pseudomonadota > Alphaproteobacteria > Sphingomonadales > Sphingomonadaceae > Novosphingobium. The sequence goes on from NZ_FWXL01000005.1 coordinate 221,553, forward strand.
GCCTCGTCAGCCCCGCTATCTGTTCGCCGAGAACCTTGTCCACCGCCGTGGAGATGGCCTCTGTCTTGTAGCGCATGAAGCCGCCGACGACGTACTCCCACAGGATCCGTGTCGCCTTGCCGCCGCTGCCGTCCACCGACTTGAATGTCACGGTCATCGTGCCGTTTACCGCTTCGGACTGCAGAGGTCCCAACCCGCCGACAAGACGGAGCGCACGATAAGGCTCGGCATAGACCACACGCATGTGCATGACCGAGCCTGCCTTCTGCGAAGCGGGCGCGCCCTTTGGCACCGGCAGCTTCTCGCAGAAACACCCGTTCGCGATTGGGTCCATCACCAGATTAGCCGCATCACCCGAGTATGTGTGTTGCGCGTGCCACCATTTGGATGGGGTTGTGAACGCCTGCCATGCCTCTGCCGGCGATGCGGCGACCTCTCCGGTCACGCGGACCACGAAACCCGCGTCAGTCCGCGCTGTCACCTCGGCAAAAGCGGCCGATGAAGCAAAAGCGGCGAGACCGCCAAGTCCCGCCGCCAGAAATTTATGAAGTTTGCGCATGTCGGAAGTCCCTGCCCGCCCCAAAACGGACGGATCACTTCCTCCTGTTAGCGCTTGCCGAGGATGGCCTCAATGGCTGCCGTCACGTCGTCCATGTCTGCCATGCCATTGACCCGGCTGACGATACCCTGTGCCTCGTAGATCGGCAGGATCGGCGCGGTCTTCGCGCGATATTCCGCCATGCGCGTGCGCACGGTTTCTTCGTTATCGTCAGGGCGACGCTTGAACTCGTGCCCGCCGCACTTGTCGCAGGTGCCTTCGACAGCCGGCTTCTCGAACGTGTCGTGATAGCCCTTGCCGCAGGTTGCACAGGTGTAACGCCCGGTAATGCGCTCGACCAGGGCATCTTCGTTCACGTCGAGCTCGATCACGTGATCCAGCACCTTGCCGCGTGAGGCAAGGATCTCGCCCAGCGATTCGGCTTGCGGCGCCGTGCGCGGATAGCCATCGAAGATGGCGCCCTGTCCAGCGGCCAGCGCATCGAGTTCATCACCGATCAGCGCTGATACGATCTCGTCCGAAACGAGCTGACCCGCTTCCATTACCGCCTTGGCCTTCAGCCCGACGGGCGTACCTGCCTTGACCGCAGCGCGCAGCATGTCGCCCGTGGAAAGCTGCTTCATGCCATGGCGTTCGACCAGGCGCTGAGCCTGCGTGCCCTTGCCCGCGCCCGGAGGCCCCAACAGGATGATGTTCACGAGATCGTCCCCCTCATGCGGCCGCTGCTCCCTAGCGCAGCCGTCCCTTCAGTTTCGCCTTCTTGATCAGGTCGCCATACTGGTGGGCCAGCAGGTGCGACTGGATCTGCGTGATGGTGTCGACCGTGACGTTGACCACGATCAGCAGGCTGGTGCCGCCGAAGAACAGCGTTCCCATGCCCGTTTCAGCCATGATGAACTCCGGAACCACGCAGACCAGCGTGATGTATGCCGCACCCAGCACCGTGATGCGAGTTAGCACATAGTCCAAGTAGTTCTGGGTGTTCTTGCCGGGACGAATGCCGGGGATGAAGCCCCCGTTCTTCTTGAGGTTCTCGGCCGTCTCTTCCGGATTGAACACGACAGCGGTGTAGAAGAACGAGAAGAAGATGATGCCCAGCGCGTAGAACAGCATGTACAGCGGCTTGCCGTGGCCGAGGTACTGGTTCAGCGTCACGATGACCTGTCCGGCCGTCGTGTCTGGCGAGATCGAATTGCCGGCGAACTGCGTGATAGTCAGCGGCAGCAGAAGCAGCGAGCTTGCGAAGATCGGCGGAATGACGCCGGCGGTATTGAGCTTGAGCGGCAAGTGGCTGCGATCAGCATTCATCATGCCGCGCTGCGTCGCTCGCTTGGGATACTGGATCAGCAAACGGCGGGTTGCGCGCTCGAAGAAGCAGATGGCCAGGACGAGGCCGACGAGCATGACGACGATGCCGACGATCAGGAACGGCGAGATCGAGCCGGTGCGACCGCCCTCGAACAGATTGCCGAAGAACTTGGGCAACTGCGCGACGATACCGGCCATGATGATCAGCGAAACGCCATTACCGATCCCGCGCGAGGTGATCTGCTCACCCAGCCACAGCAGGAACATCGTGCCGCCGATGAGCGAGATGACAGCGCCGACGCGGAAAAGAAGCCCCGGATTGACCACAGCCTGAAGCCCGCTCGAAGCACCGTAAGCCTCGAGGCCCGATGCGAGCACCCAGCCCTGGATCGCAGTGAGCAGAACCGCACCATACCGTGTGTACTGGTTCAGCTTCTTGCGTCCGCTTTCGCCTTCCTTCTTCATCGCGGCCAGTGCCGGATGAAGCGAGGCAGCCAGCTGCACCACGATCGATGCCGTGATGTACGGCATGACGCCCAGCGCGATCAGGCTCATACGCTCGAGCGAACCGCCCGAAAAAGCGTTGAAGATGTCGAGCACGCCACCACGGGTCTGGTCGTACAGCGTCTCCATGATCAGCGGGTTGACGCCTGGCAGCGGAACGAAGCTGAGGAACCGGAATACGATGAGCGCGCCCACCGTGAACCAGATGCGCTTCTTGAGCTCGGTTGCCTTGGAGAAGTTGGCCAGATTGAGGTTGCTGGCGATGTTGTCGGCGCGTGATGCCATTTCGGGGTTCTAAGCCTTGCTGCGAAACCGGGCCGTGGGCCGCGGGCGTTTCGGACGTCTTGAGCTAGCCCATATAGTGTGGGGCGACGAATGTCGAACCCCTGCAATGCCGAAATCCCCGCCCGGCTGCCGGGCGGGGACCGGAAATGTGCTTACTTGGCCTTGTTGGCCGCAGCGCGGGCTGCCTTCTTCTCGGCTTCGCTAGGGCCCTTCTCGATCACCGAGACCGAACCGCCAGCCTTTTCGACCGCCGCGACTGCACCCTTCGATGCGCCGGCAACCGAGAACGCAACCTTCGCGGTCAGTTCACCCTTGCCGAGCAGGCGGACGCCATCCTTGCCACCACGAGCCAGGCCAGCAGCCTTGAGCGATGCGTGGTCGACAGTGCCCGAGATGTCGAGCTTGCCGGCGTCGATCGCCTTCTGGATCATGCCCAGGTTCACTTCGGCGTGATCCTTGGCGAAGATGTTGTTGAAGCCGCGCTTCGGGATGCGCATGTGGAGCGGCATCTGACCACCCTCGAAGCCGTTGATGCTGACGCCCGAGCGCGCCTTGGCACCCTTCTGGCCGCGACCGGCGGTCTTGCCCTTGCCCGAGCCGATACCGCGGCCCACGCGCATGCGACCCTTGCGGGCGCCATAGTTGTCGTTGAGTTCGTTAAGCTTCATGTTCTGCACTCGCTTTCGCTTTGAGACGCGCTTTGGAAAGGGCGCCGCCTAGCCCATCGGGCAAGGCTTGTCACCCCCTCACGGGATCGGGAGCACCTGCGCCCCGAGCCCCAAAGGAAAACCCCGGCACTGGGCCGGGGCATCCCGTTTTCCCATCATGGGAGCAGTGGTCAGTCGACCACGGCCACCATATGAGGAAGCTTGGCGATGGCGCCACGCACTTCGGCCGTGTCTTCCAACTCGACCACGCGGTGCATCTTGCCCAGACCCAGACCGACCAGGATCTTTTTCTGGCTTTCCGGGCGACGGATCGGCGAACCGATCTGCTTGATCTTGATCGTTGCCATGACCGATTACTCCGTGATGGCTTCGGCAGCGGCTTCGGCTTCGACCTGCGAAGCGCCACCACGGCCGAGGAGATCGGCAACCTTCTTGCCACGACGCTGGGCGACCGACTTCGGCGAAGTCTGGTCAGTCAGCGCGTCGAACGTTGCGCGGATCATGTTGTAGGGGTTCGAAGTGCCGACCGACTTGGTCACCACGTCGGCAACGCCAAGGCTTTCGAACACGGCGCGCATCGGACCACCGGCGATGATGCCGGTACCGGCGGGAGCCGAACGAACGTTGACCTTGCCAGCGCCGAAACGGCCCTTGCCGTCATGGTGCAGGGTGCGGCCTTCCTTGAGCGCCACGCGGACCATTGCGCGCTTTGCTGCGGCAGTAGCCTTGGTGATCGCCTCAGGCACTTCGCGAGCCTTGCCCTTGCCGAAGCCGACGCGGCCCTTGCCATCGCCGACCACGACGAGCGCTGCAAAGCCGAAGCGCTTGCCGCCCTTCACGGTCTTCGACACGCGGTTGATGTGGACGAGCTTTTCGATCAGCTCCTCGCCACCTTCCTCGTCGTTGTTGCCACGGCCACGACGGTCGTCGCGACGGCCACGGCCACCACGCTCGCCACCGCGATCGTTTCCGCCACGGCCACGGCCACGGCCACGACCTTCACGCTGCGGCTCACCGCCGGTCGCTTCGACCGGGGCTGCGCCTTCCAGGTTGGTTTCGTCAGCCATTGTCAGAACTCCAGCCCGCCTTCGCGGGCAGCGTCAGCCAGCGCCTTGACGCGGCCATGGAAAAGGAACCCGCCGCGATCGAACACGACAGTGGTGATGCCTGCAGCCTTGGCCTTCTCGGCAATTTCGGTGCCAACCTTGGTCGCAGCGTCGACGTTCGCGCCGATCGACTTCTCGCCCTTCACCAGGGTCGATGCGGCGGCAATGGTCTTGCCGGCGGCATCGTCGATGATCTGGGCGTAGATGTGACGGCCGGAGCGATGCACCGACAGACGAGGACGGCCACCCGAGCGCGCCTTGAGCGCAGTGCGGACGCGACGGCGGCGGCGTTCGAAGAGAGACAGCTTTGCCATTACTTCTTCTTCCCTTCCTTGCGGAAGATAAACTCGCCGCGGTACTTGATGCCCTTGCCCTTGTACGGCTCAGGCTTGCGCCAGCGACGGATCTCGGCGGCAACCTGGCCGACCTTCTGCTTGTCGATGCCCGAGATTTCCACCGTAGTGTTGTCAGGGGTCTTGATCTCGATGCCTTCCGGCACCGGGAAATCGACGTCATGGCTGTAGCCGAGCTGCAGCTTCAGGTTCTTGCCCTGAGCATTGGCGCGGTAGCCGACACCGGTGATCTCGAGGACCTTGGTGTAGCCCTGCGTCACGCCGGTCACCAGGTTGTCAACGAGCGTGCGCTGCATGCCCCAGAACGCGCGAGCGCCCTTGGTGTCGTTGGCAGGCTTCACGAGGATCGTGTCGCCATCGACGGTGTAGCTGATCTCGTCACGGAGCGTGAGCGTGAGCGTGCCCTTCGGGCCCTTCACGGTCAGCATGCCGTCCGCGATGTTCGCGGTGACGCCACTCGGGATCGTCACCGGCTTCTTGCCGATGCGGCTCATCAGAACACCTCCGCAAGCACTTCGCCGCCGACGTTCGCAGCGCGTGCTTCGGCATCCGAGAGCACACCCTTGGGCGTCGAGACGATGGTGATGCCCAGGCCATTGCGAATCACCGGAAGTTCCTTGGAACCCGAATAGACGCGGCGGCCAGGCTTGGAGACACGGGCAACATGCTTGATCGCAGGCTGGCCTTCGAAATACTTGAGCTCGATGCGCAGCTGCGGATGCGCGCCGGTGGCGTCCTCCGAGAAACCGCGGATGTAGCCTTCACGCTGAAGGACTTCGAGCACGTGCGCACGCAGCTTGGATGCGGGCGAGAGGACCGAGTCCTTCTTCGCCTGCTGGCCGTTGCGGATGCGGGTGAGCATATCACCCAGGGGGTCGGTCATAGCCATCGGATGATCCTTACCAGCTCGACTTCGTCAGACCGGGGATAAGGCCCTTGTTGCCCTTGTCCCGCAGCTCGATGCGGCAAAGGCCGAACTTGCGATAGTAGCCACGCGGGCGGCCGGTGGTTGCACAGCGGTTGCGCACCCGGGTCGGATTTGCGTTGCGCGGAAGTTCAGCCATCTTGAGGCGGGCGATCAGGCGCTCGGTTTCGTCGAGCGACTCATCGTCAGCGGTGGCCTTCAGCGCAGCGAACTTTGCCGCGTACTTCTGAACGAGCTTCTTGCGCTTCTCGTTCTTGTTGATGGAACTCAGTTTCGCCATGGACTTAAGCTCTCTTCTTCAATTCTGGATCACGCGGCCTGCTGCTCTTCAGCAGCTTCCTGCGGGAACGGGAAACCGAACAGGCGGAGAAGCTCACGGGCTTCCTCGTCCGTCTTCGCGGTCGTGGTGACGATGATGTCCATGCCACGCACCTTCTCGATCTGGTCGTAGCTGATCTCTGGGAAGATGATCTGCTCCTTCAGACCCATCGCGTAGTTGCCACGACCGTCGAACGACTTCGGGTTCAGACCACGGAAGTCGCGGATGCGAGGCATTGCGATGGTGATGAGGCGGTCGAGGAATTCGTACATGCGTTCACGGCGCAGGGTGACCTTGCAACCGATCGGCATGCCTTCACGCAGCTTGAACTGCGCGATCGACTTCTTCGCCTTGGTGATGACGGGCTTCTGGCCAGCGATGCGCTCCATTTCGGCAGCGGCAGTCGTGACCTTCTTCTTGTCCTGGCTCGCCTCGCCCACGCCCATGTTGAGCGTGATCTTCTCGATGCGCGGGATTTCCATCGCGTTCGAGTAGCCGAACTTCGCCTGCATCGCTGCTGCGATCTCGGCGTCATACTTCGACCGCAGACGCGGCGTGTACTTGTCAGCCATCGATGGCCTCCCCGGACTTGACGGCCACACGGACCTTCTTGCCATCACGTTCCTCGAAGCGGACGCGGGTGGCCTTGCCATCCTTGTCAGCGACCGAGACCTTCGAGATGTGCATCGGCGCCTCAAAGCGATCGATGCCGCCCTGGGGGTTCTGCTGGCTCGGCTTGCGGTGACGGGCTGCGATGTTCACGCCCTGAACCACGACCTTCTCGTCCTTCGGAAGGACCTGGAGGACAGTGCCGGTACGGCCCTTGTCCTTGCCCGACCGAACGACGACGGTGTCGCCCTTCTTGATCTTAGCGGCAGCCATTACAGCACCTCCGGCGCGAGCGAGATGATCTTCATGAAGCCCTTGCCGCGGAGTTCGCGGACCACAGGGCCGAAGATACGCGTGCCGATCGGCTCTTCGTTCTTGCCGACGAGCACGGCAGCATTGCCGTCAAAACGGATGACCGAACCGTCTGCACGACGGACGTCCTTCTTGGTGCGCACGATCACCGCACGGTGAACGTCGCCCTTCTTGACGCGGGCACGCGGCTGAGCTTCCTTGACCGACACCACGATGATGTCGCCGACGCTTGCGAACCGACGCTTCGAGCCACCCAGCACCTTGATGCACTGGACGCGCTTCGCGCCGCTGTTGTCCGCCACGTCGAGATTGGATTGCATCTGGATCATTGATCCGGTTCCTTCTCACTGGCTTGCCGGAACCAGTCCGGCAGTTCCAAAACAGTAGTCGGGGGCCGCTACACGACTTTGGCCGTGAAGCAACCCCAAACTTTGGCTGACGACCTTATCAGACGTCCGCTTCGATGGCGGTGCCCTTGCCGGCCTGGACGCGGTCGACAACCTTCCACGTCTTCAGCTTCGAGATCGGCGCGGTCTCTTCGATGCGCACGGTCTCGCCGGTCTTGTAGGCATTCGCCTCGTCGTGGGCGTGATACTTCTTCGAGCGGCGGATGATCTTCCCGTAGAGCGGGTGCTTCACCTTGCGCTCGACCTTCACGACCACGGTCTTGTCGGTCTTGTCGGACACCACGGTGCCGATCAGAATACGCTTGGGCATATTGGCTTCCTTACGCCTGGGCCGACTGAGAACGCTCAGTCTGCAGCGTCTTGATGCGCGCGATGTCGCGACGGACTTCCTTGATGCGCGCGGGGCGCTCAAGCTGGTTCGTCGCGCCCTGGAAACGCAGGTTGAACTGCTCGCGCTTGAGTTCGGCGAGTTCAGCGTTCAGCTGGTCGTCGCTCTTGGCGCGAAGGTCTTCGATCTTGGCCATCATTCGACTCCCAATCACTCGCCGCCAAGGTGCGAAGTGTCACCCAGGCGGGCAACGACCTTCGTCTTGATCGGCAGCTTCATCGCGGCGCGGCTGAATGCCTCGGCCGCGAGCGGGCCGGGGACGCCGTCCAGTTCGAACAGGATGCGACCCGGCTTAACGCGGGCTGCCCAGTATTCGATCGAGCCCTTGCCCTTGCCCTGACGGACTTCGGCAGGCTTCTTCGAGACCGGCACGTCCGGGAACACGCGGATCCACAGACGGCCCTGACGGCGGATGTGGCGCGTGATCGCACGACGGGCCGCTTCGATCTGGCGAGCGGTGACACGCTCCGGCTCAAGGGCCTTGAGGCCGTAGGAGCCGAAGTTCAGGTCCGTACCACCCTTGGCGACGCCGTGGATGCGGCCCTTGAAGGCCTTGCGGAACTTGGTCTTCTTCGGTTGCAACATGGTGCTTCTCTACCCTCTAGGCTCAGCGTGCCGGACGGACGCCGGAAGTCTGCGCTTCCATCATCAGTCGGTCCTGCGCCATCGGATCGTGACCGAGGATCTCACCCTTGAAGATCCAGGTCTTGATGCCGATGATGCCATAAGCGGTCAGCGCCTCGGCCTCAGCGTAGTCGATGTTCGCGCGCAGCGTGTGCAGCGGAACGCGACCTTCGCGATACCATTCGACGCGGGCGATTTCAGCACCACCGAGACGGCCGCCGCAGGTGATCTTGATGCCTTCGGCACCAAGACGCAGGGCGGACTGCACGGCGCGCTTCATCGCGCGGCGGAAGGCAACGCGGCGAACCAGCTGGTCGGCGATGCCCTGGGCAACGAGCTTCGAATCGATTTCCGGCTTGCGGATCTCGACGATGTTCAACTTCACGTCGCTGCCGGTCATCGTGGCAAGCTTCGAGCGAAGCTTCTCGATGTCCGCACCCTTCTTGCCGATGATGACGCCCGGACGGGCAGCATAGATCGACACGCGGCACAGCTTGGCAGGACGCTCGATCACCACCTTCGAGATCGCTGCCTGCGGCAGGGTCTTGACGATGAACTTGCGGATCTCAAGGTCTTCCTTGAGCATCTGCGCATAGTTGCGACCTTCCGCGTACCAGCGGCTGTCCCAGGTGCGGTTGATCTGCAGGCGCAGACCGATGGGGTTCGACTTGTGACCCATGATCAGGCCTCCTCAACTTCGCGGACCACGATCCGGAGCCGCGAGAACGGCTTCAGGATGCGGGTCGACTTGCCGCGACCACGGGTGTGGAAGCGCTTCATCGTGATCGACTTGCCAACCGAGGCTTCCGCCACGACCAGAGCGTCGACGTCGAGGTTGTGGTTGTTTTCCGCGTTGGCGATCGCCGAGGCGAGCACCTTGCGGGCATCAACCGCCATGGCCTTCTTCGAGAACGCGAGGATGTTCATCGCGTCTTCGGCCTTGTGCCCGCGGATCAGAGCAGCGACGAGGTTCAGCTTCTGCGCCGAACCGCGGATCTGCGTGCCGACCGACAGCGCTTCCTTGTCGCTAACGCGACGGGGTGCCTTAGGCTTGCTCATCAGCGCTTGCCCTTCTTGTCCGCGGCGTGGCCGGGGAACGTGCGCGTGGGCGCAAATTCACCAAGCTTGTGGCCGACCATCTCTTCGGAGACGGAAACCGGGATGAACTTGTGACCGTTGTAGACGTTGAACGTCAGACCAACGAACTGCGGAATGATGGTCGAACGACGCGACCAGGTCTTGATGGCGCCAGCGCGCGAACCAGCATCGTGAGCGGCTTCCGCCTTCTTCAGCAGATGCAGGTCGACGAAGGGGCCCTTCCAGACGGAACGTGCCATGTGGTCTTACCTCTTCTTCTTCGCGTGGCGCGAACGGATGATCATCTTGTCCGTCGACTTGTTGTGACGGGTGCGGGCGCCCTTGGTCGGCTTACCCCACGGAGTCACAGGATGACGGCCACCCGAAGTACGGCCTTCACCACCACCGTGCGGGTGGTCGACCGGGTTCTTGGCAACGCCGCGGGTCAGCGGACGCTTGCCCAGCCAGCGGTTGCGACCGGCCTTGGCAAGGTTCGTGTTGGCGTTGTCGGGGTTCGACACAGCACCGACGGTGCCCATGCAGTCACCACGCAGGTAGCGCTGCTCGCCCGAGTTCAGGCGAACGATGACCATGCCGCGGTCACGACCGACGAGCTGGACATAGGTGCCTGCCGAACGTGCAATCTGCGCGCCCTTGCCCGGCTTCATCTCCACGTTGTGGATGATGGTGCCGACCGGCATCTGCGACAGAAGCATTGCGTTGCCAGGCTTCACGTCGGTCTTTTCGCCGGCGACGACGGTGTCGCCAACGGCCAGACGCTGCGGAGCGATGATGTAGGTCTGCTCGCCGTCCTCATACTTGATGAGAGCGATGAAGGCCGTGCGGTTCGGGTCGTATTCCAGACGCTCGACGGTAGCCGGCATGTCCCACTTGCGACGCTTGAAGTCGATGTAGCGGTACTTCTGCTTGTGACCACCGGCAATGCCGCGCGAGGTGACATGACCCTTGTTGTTGCGACCGCCGGTCTTGTTCTTGCCTTCGGTCAGCGCCTTGACCGGCTTGCCCTTCCACAGCGACGACTTGTCGACGAGGATCAGGCCGCGCCGGGCGGGGCTGGTCGGATTGTAGCTCTTGAGTGCCATGGTCTAGCCTCAGATCCCGCTGGTGACGTCGATCGACTGGCCAGCAGCCAGGGTCACGACAGCCTTCTTGACGTCGGTGCGCTTGTAGGGCTTGCCCTTCCAGCGCTTGGTCTTGCCCTTCTGCGTCAGGGTGTTCACCTTGGTGACCTTGACGTTGAACAGGGCTTCGACCGCTGCCTTGATCTCCGGCTTGGTCGCCTTGTCGGCAACCTTGAAGACCACGGCGTTGTGCTCGCTGAGCAGCGTCGCCTTTTCCGTGATGTGGGGAGCCACGATCACGTCGTAGTGACGCGTGTCGATTGCGTTAGCCATTGAAACGCGCCTCCAGCTTTTCGACAGCAGAGCGCGTCAGCACCAGCGTGTCATGCTTCAGGATGTCGTAGACGTTGGCGCCGATGGCAGGCAGCACGTTCACGCCGACGATGTTGCGAGCGGCCTTGGCGAAGTTGTCGTTCACGGCGTCACCGTCGATCACGAGAACCTTCTTGCCCCAGTTGGCCTTCGACAGCTGACCGACGAGCGCCTTGGTCTTGGCATCGATGTCGAGCGTGTCGACGATCACCAGACCAGCCTTGGCCTTGCTCGAGAGAGCCATCTTCAGACCGAGCGCACGGACCTTCTTGTTCAGCGAGATGTTGAACTCGCGAACGCGGGGACCATGGGCCTTGCCGCCGCCGATGAAGATCGGAGCTGCACGGTCACCGTGACGAGCCGTACCGCCGCCCTTCTGGCGACCGAACTTCTTGCCGGTGCGGGCAACGTCCGAACGCTCGCGCGCCTTGCGGGCGATGCCACGACGGTTTTCGAGCTGCCACGTGACGACGCGGTGCAGGATGTCGGCGCGCGGTTCGAGACCGAACACGTCGTCCGACAGTTCCACTTCGCCCTTGCCGGCAGTGCCGTCGAGATTGAGGACCTGAACCTTCACGACTTAGCCCTCCTGACCTTCGGTGGCTTCGACAGCCGCAACTTCTGCGGGGGTGTCGGCAGCTGCCGAGTCATTGCTGTTGGCGGCCTGCTTGAGGCCTGCGGGATAGGGCGCTTCAGCGTGGCGCGAAACCTTGACGGCGTCGCGAACGAGCAGCCATGCGTTCTTCGAACCGGGCACCGAGCCCTTGACGAAGATCAGACCGCGCTCGTCGTCGGTGCGGACGACTTCGAGGTTCTGCTGGGTGCGCTGACGATCGCCCATGTGACCGGCCATCTTCTTGTTCTTGAAGACGCGACCCGGATCCTGACGGTTACCGGTCGAACCGTGGGCACGGTGCGAGATCGAAACACCGTGGGTGGCGCGCATACCGCCAAAGCCCCAGCGCTTCATGGCGCCCTGGAAGCCCTTGCCCTGGGTGTTGCCGGTGATGTCGACATACTGGCCAGGAACGAAGTGCGAAGCAGCGATGGTCGAGCCGACGTCGAGCAGGGCGTCATCGGCGACGCGGAACTCGGCGACTTCCATCTTCAGCGAAACCTCTGCCTTAGCAAAGTGCTCGCGCTGCGGCTTAGCAACGTTCTTCTGCTTGGCTTCGCCAGCACCGAGCTGAACCGCGACGTAACCGTCACGATCTTCAGTGCGAACCGAAACCACCTGGCAATTTTCTAGCGACAGGACAGTGACCGGCACGTGCCGACCATCTTCCTGGAAAAGGCGGGTCATCCCCACCTTCTTCGCGATCACGCCGGTGCGCATGATCCATACTCCATAACAGAGGCATGCCGGGCCCATCCCGACATGCGTGTTCAGCCCGTATGTGAAGCGCGCCCCCGACCGGGCTGAATGCCACCACCGTAATGGCAGCAATCGGGGGACGCTTGCCCGGCAAGGTCCGAGAAGGACGGTGCCGGAGGTATCCCATTGTCAACGGAGCTTTTGTTACCCCGGAAACTCTGGCCTTTTCACTCAGGATCGCAATCCCGGGCGAAAGTCTTGGCCGAAACGGGTCCGACCAGAAACCTTGGGTCGATGCGGACGACCCGGCCGGAGCGGACACTGCCTCTGGCAGCTCGCTCGATCAGCGGCCTCAGGCCAGCTTGATCTCGACGTTGACGCCGGCCGCGAGGTCCAGCTTCATCAGCGCGTCGACCGTGGCCGCATTGGGCTGCACGATGTCGAGCAGGCGCTTGTAGGTGCGAACTTCGAACTGCTCACGCGACTTCTTGTCGATGTGAGGACCGCGGTTCACGGTGAACTTCTCGATGCGCGTCGGGAGCGGAATGGGGCCCCGGATCAGCGCGCCGGTGCGGCGGGCGGTATCTGCAATTTCTCCAGTGGCCTGGTCGAGCACACGATGATCAAAGGCCTTGAGGCGAATGCGGATATTCTGGGCGTCCATGTCCGTTTACCGATGCGAAAGAGCAAAACAAAAAAGCCAGTCGACCTGCCCTCTACCCCACCCCTTTTACGAAGCTCGGGGAGAGCGGGCCGACTGTCCAATAGCGATCAGTCAGTAAGAAACCGACCGGCGGGAAGAGCGAATCTCCCCGCCGATGCGCGGCCTATATTACTTCGTGATCTTGCTGACAACCCCCGAACCGACGGTGCGGCCGCCTTCGCGAATTGCGAAGCGGAGACCTTCGTCCATAGCGATCGGAGCGATCAGCTTGACAGCCAGGGTAACGTTGTCGCCCGGCATGACCATTTCGGTGCCCTCGGGGAGGATCACTTCGCCGGTCACGTCGGTGGTGCGGAAGTAGAACTGCGGGCGGTAGTTGGCGAAGAACGGCGTGTGACGGCCACCTTCATCCTTCGACAGCACGTAGACCTCTGCCGAGAACTCGGTGTGCGGCTTGACCGAACCGGGCTTGCAGAGAACCTGGCCGCGCTCGACGTCTTCACGCTTCACGCCGCGAACCAGTGCACCGATGTTGTCGCCAGCTTCGCCCTGGTCGAGCAGCTTGCGGAACATTTCGACGCCGGTGACGGTGGTCTTGGTGGTGTCCTTGAGGCCGACGATCTCGACTTCTTCACCAACCTTGACGATGCCGGTCTCGACGCGGCCGGTCACAACCGTACCACGACCCGAGATCGAGAACACGTCTTCGACCGGCATCAGGAACGGCTTGTCGGTCGGGCGCGGCGGCTGCGGGATGTAGCTGTCGACAGCTTCCATCAGCGCGTTGATCGAGTCGCGACCGATGTTGTCGTCACGGCCTTCGAGAGCGGCGAGAGCCGAACCCTTGACGATAGGAATATCGTCGCCCGGGAAGTCGTACGACGACAGCAGTTCGCGAACTTCGAGTTCGACGAGCTCGAGGATTTCCTCGTCGTCGACCTGGTCAACCTTGTTCATGTACACGACCAGAGCCGGCACGCCGACCTGGCGGGCAAGCAGGATGTGCTCGCGGGTCTGCGGCATCGGGCCGTCAGCAGCGTTCACGACCAGGATCGCGCCGTCCATCTGGGCGGCACCGGTGATCATGTTCTTGACGTAGTCAGCGTGACCCGGGCAGTCGACGTGCGCGTAGTGACGGTTGGCGGTTTCGTACTCGACGTGTGCGGTCGAGATGGTGATGCCGCGCTCGCGCTCTTCCGGAGCCTTGTCGATGTTCGCGTAGTCGGTGAACGTTGCGCCACCGGTCTCAGCGAGAACCTTGGTGATGGCAGCGGTCAGCGTGGTCTTGCCGTGGTCGACGTGACCGATGGTGCCGATATTGCAGTGCGGCTTGGTCCGCTCAAACTTAGCCTTGGCCATTGTTCAAACCTTCTTTTCGTATGTGTGCAGATACTGCGGGAAATGGACGGCACCCGCTGAATCGAGCGCCGCCCCTAATGCTATCCGTGCTCTTATGCAAGCTTCGCCTTGAGCTCGGTCGCGACGTTCGCCGGGACCTCGTCGTAGTGGTCGAAGAACATCGAGTAGTTTGCACGGCCCTGAGTGAACGAGCGGAGCTGGTTCACGTAGCCGAACATGTTCGCCAGCGGGACCATGGCGACAACTGCCTGGGCGTTGCCGCGGCTGTCGGTGCCCTGGATCTGGCCACGACGCGAGTTGATGTCGCCGATCACGTCGCCGAGGTATTCCTCGGGCGTGATCACCTCGACCTTCATGATCGGCTCAAGCAGCTTGATGCCGGCCTTCTGGGCGGCTTCGCGCATGGCACCGCGGGCGCAGATTTCGAAGGCCAGGGCCGACGAGTCGACGTCGTGGTACGCACCGTCATAAAGCAGGACTTCGAAGTCGATGATCGGGAAGCCGATCAGCGAGCCCGTGGTTGCGGTTTCGCGGAAGCCCTTTTCGATCGCGGGGATGTATTCCTTCGGAATGTTACCGCCCTTGATCTCGTCCTTGAAGACGAAGCCCGAACCACGCTCGCCCGGCGTCACCTTGACCTTGACGCGGCCGAACTGGCCGGTGCCACCCGACTGCTTCTTGTGGGTGTGGTCAAGATCGATCGCCTTGGCGAGGTATTCGCGATAGGCCACCTGCGGCGCACCGACGTTCGCCTCGACCTTGAACTCGCGCTTCATGCGGTCGACAAGGATTTCGAGGTGAAGTTCGCCCATCCCCTTGATGATCGTCTGGCCCGATTCGTGATCGGTCGAGACGCGGAACGAGGGGTCTTCGGCCGAGAGACGGTTGAGCGCGATGCCCATCTTCTCCTGGTCGGCCTTGGTCTTGGGTTCCACCGAGAGCTCGATGACCGGCTCGGGGAATTCCATGCGCTCGAGGATGATCGGAGCCTTTTCCGAGCACAGGGTGTCGCCCGTGGTCGTTTCCTTCAGGCCGGCGATCGCCACGATGTCGCCTGCATAGGCAGCATCGATGTCTTCGCGGTTGTTGGAGTGCATCAGCAGCATGCGGCCGACTTTCTCCTTCTTGTCCTTCACCGAATTCAGGTAGCTGCCCTTGGTCAGCGTGCCCGAATAGATGCGGGTGAAGGTCAGCGAGCCGACGAACGGGTCGTTCATGATCTTGAACGCCAGCGCCGAGAACGGTGCATCGTCAGCCGTCGGGCGGCTGTCGGGCTCTTCGGTGTCGGGGTTGATGCCCTGCACGTCCTCGATGTCGAGCGGCGAAGGCAGGTAGTCCACGACCGCGTCGAGCAGGCACTGGACGCCCTTGTTCTTGAACGCGGAACCGCACAGCACGGGCACGAAGGCCTGGCCAAGCGTACCCTTGCGGATCAGCTTCTTCAGCGTCGCCACGTCGGGTTCGTTGCCCTCGAGGTAAGCTTCCATCGCCTCGTCGTCCTGTTCGACGGCGAGTTCGACGAGGTTGTTGCGGTATTCCGCGGCTTCGTCAGCCATGTCGGCCGGAATTTCTTCATAGAAGAATTCGGCACCGAGCGATTCATCCTTCCAGATGATCGCGCGCTGTTCGACGAGGTCGACGAGACCCTTGAAGTCGCTTTCGGCGCCGATCGGGAGATACAGCACCGCCGGCTTCGCGCCGAGGCGGTCGATGATCGTCTGGACGCAGTACTTGAAGTTCGCGCCGGTGCGGTCGAGCTTGTTAATGAAGCACATGCGGGGGACGTTGTACTTGTCGGCCTGGCGCCAGACGGTTTCCGACTGGGGCTCGACGCCGGCGACGCCGTCAAAGGCGGCGACAGCGCCGTCCAACACGCGCAGCGAACGTTCGACTTCGATGGTGAAGTCGACGTGGCCGGGGGTGTCGATGATGTTCAGGCGGTGGTCGTTCCAGAAGCAGGTGGTGGCGGCCGACGTGATCGTGATGCCGCGCTCCTGCTCCTGCTCCATCCAGTCCATGGTCGCAGCGCCGTCATGGACTTCGCCGATCTTGTAGGACTTGCCGGTGTAGTAGAGGATGCGCTCGGTCGTCGTCGTCTTGCCGGCGTCGATGTGCGCCATGATGCCGAAATTGCGATAGCGCTCGAGCGGATGGCTGCGTGCCATGGTGCTATTCCTTGGGTCTATGGGGGAGCCGGGGAGGCCCCGCCCATATGGTTACGGATGTGACCGTTTAAAGACTTACCAGCGGTAGTGGCTGAACGCGCGGTTGGCGTCGGCCATGCGGTGGGTGTCTTCACGCTTCTTGACGGCGTTGCCACGGTTGTTGGCAGCATCAAGCAGTTCGGCCGAGAGGCGCGCAGCCATCGTGGTTTCCGAACGGTTGCGTGCAGCCGTGATCAGCCAGCGGATGGCGAGAGCCTGGGCGCGCTCGGGGCGAACCTCGACCGGGACCTGGTAGGTCGCACCACCGACGCGGCGCGAGCGCACTTCGATCTGCGGGCGGACATTGTTCAGCGCATCGTGGAAGAGCTGGACCGGGTCCGCCTTCGCACGCACCTGCATGGTTTCGAGAGCACCATAGACGATGCTTTCGGCAACCGACTTCTTACCATCGAGCATGAGGTTGTTCATGAACTTCGACAGAACCTGATCACCGAACTTCGGATCGGGCAGGATGACCCGCTTTTCCGGACGACGACGACGTGACATACTCTATACTCCTTCGGAGTGCGGTGGCCCCATCCGGGTCCACCTTGCGGCTCCGACCCACTCCCCCTCCCGGCCACCCAGATGCTACCTTCGCAGGGTAGCCGGGAGGGGGAGCGGTCCGCAGCCGGGCCTCGCTAAACCTTACTTCGGACGCTTGGCGCCGTACTTCGAGCGGGACTGCTTGCGGTCCTTGACGCCCTGCGTATCGAGCACGCCGCGCAGGACGTGGTAACGAACGCCAGGAAGGTCGCGAACGCGGCCGCCGCGGATGAGCACGACCGAGTGCTCCTGCAGGTTGTGGCCTTCACCCGGGATGTACGAAATGACTTCGCGGCTGTTGGTCAGGCGGATCTTGGCGACCTTGCGGAGAGCCGAGTTCGGCTTCTTCGGGGTGGTCGTGTAGACGCGGGTGCAGACGCCGCGCTTCTGCGGGTTCTGCTCCATCGCAGGGACCTTGGACTTGGCCTTCTGCGGTTCGCGGCCCTTGCGGACCAGCTGATTGATAGTGGGCATGAAGTACTCTTCACCTGCTTTGCCAGCATGGCGGAATTGCCATGCTGGGGTCGCCCCTTCCGGGCGGAAAACCGGTTCCCACTTTTCCTGAAACGGCTCGGCTTGCGCGCGCCACGTCAGGAAAGGCCGGGACCGGCTTGCGACGAGGCGGAAGGTGAAGGAATGCGGGACCCGCAAATGCGCAAAACCAGGGAAGCTGGCCGGATGACCCCTTCCCCACACGCAATCACGAACCGAAACGCTCCACCCGCAACTTTCGTCACCGGGTTACTTTGACGGATGACCTGGGGAAACCCAGACGCACCGGCAATGTTCAGCTCAAGCCACGGACACGGCCCAATCGTTTGGATGGGCCGCACCTGTGGAAGTGCGCCCCCCTACGCGGGTTTGGGGGTGTGGTCAAGGGGCCGGGCTTCTGAGCAGCCGATTCCGACTGCAACTGGGACGAATCTTCCATCCGCAGCCGCCTCGCCGAACGGTGGGTTCATCTGAAAGTCGCCATTTGCAATTGACCTGAAAAGTATGGTGTTTTGGGAAAATCATTGGCACCTGAAGCATGGACAAGGCTGGCGTTTGACTGCCATGGATCGGTATCGCTCACTGCCAATATCCACGGGAACCATGCTTCGACGTCGCTGTATCGCTGCATTGCTCGGTCTGGCGCTGGCGTCATGTGCGACCGGGGAGGCAGAGACTGGCGACGGCAGCACCGTCATCGACCATGTGACTGTCCTCGATGGCCGTGGAAGTAATGCGCTAACAGATGCGCGCGTGCTCGTGAGAGATGGGCGCATCGTCAGTGTTGGCCGTTCAATCGCTCCGCTTCCGCGAAATGCGGCGGTTACAAACGGACAGGGCAGATTCCTGTTGCCGGGCTTCATCGACATGCACGCCCATCTCCTGTTTCCAAGATGCTCGTCGGGAGACGCGGCACCGCAGTTCGACCGCGCCTTGTCGGAAAAGGCTCTGTCCAGGCAGATCGACTTCGGCATCACGATGGTTCGCAGCCCTGCGACACCGACGGTTGAGGGCTTGAAGCTACGCGACGATCTGAACGCTGGCATCGTGCGGGGACCGCGCGCGATCGCGTCCGCCGAACTCATAAACGATGCATCGTTGACGGCCCCGCAGTTACGCCAAGTCGTGCGTGATGCGCTTCCGTCTCGACCGGATTACTTCAAGGTCTATGCTCGGCTGAAACCGGAGCAGGTGGCCGTCGTCGTTGATGAGGCCCACCGCCATCGCATCCCGGTCATCGGGCATCTGCAACGAACGACTTGGGCGCAGGGCGTTGAACTCGGTGTCGATCATCTGGCGCATAGCGTCGACTGGTCAATCGACGACCTGCCAGCGAACCGGCGAGCCGCCTACACCGCCGCCATCAAGGGGGACGGCAGCTTTCGTTCTCGCATCGACTGGCTTGAAGCATTTGACCCGAACGGGATTGAGCAACGCCAACTCGTCGCAGCGCTGGCACACAAACGGGTGTCGGTCGACGTCACGCTGATCGCCTATGAGGGCAAATTCTCGAAACCTGCAGATGGCCGTTTCCGTCGAAACCCCTTCCTGCGCGCGTTCCCCGAACTTCGCAGCGACTGGGAACGATGCGGCGATGCCACCGCGGACTGGACCGCTGATGATTATCGACGTTGGCAGGGAGCAAAGCCCAAGCTCTGGGCTTGGATTAAGCGGATGAGCGACGGGGGCGTGCTGCTGGTGAGCGGCACCGACCTGACGAACGAGTGGATCGCACCCGGCGAAGGGCTGCATCAGGAGTTCGAACTGCTCGCGGAAGCTGGCCTGACGCCAAATCAGATCCTGCGCATGACCGGAGCAAACGCGGCTGAGGCCCTCCATCGAAGCGACGTGGGGATCGTTGAGGCAGGCCGGCGCGCGGATCTCGTGCTGCTTTCCGCCGATCCTCGCAAGTCTATCTCAAACACCCGGTCGATCGTCTGGGTCATGCAGGGCGGTCGCATCGTTTCCCGCGACGCACCGAAACCGTGAACGTCCTTGATCAAGCTGCGCAGCCCGTACACCTTCCCAATTGGAATTTTTTGCGAGACGCGCAGTGACAGCGCATAGGCACGAGGATGACAGGCTGGGCTTTCCCGAAATTGCGCATTGGAGATGGAAAAAACGGGACTGTCCGCAATCCTTGAGTTGCCGGTTTTAAAAACCCGTGGTGATTGACTTAACGGCAATGTGGATCCGCTGCTGTCTGGCGAGTCTAGACGCGCGCTCGGCCGGTTTCGTCAGCTCCAGCCCTTCGCGCCACCAAAGGTGAATGGCGATACTTTGTCGAGAGCCGCTTCGGGTGGCGAGCGGCTCACGGACGCACAGCGCGCCTGCGATTGTTTCGCCGGCTGACAGCTTGTCACCTACACGCGTGTAGTTTTGTGAGGGGCGGCTTCGCCCGATAATGACGCTGCGCTGTCGCGCCTTAATTTGGGCCTGCCGTCTCCAGCCCGCGAGAGGGGCGAAGCGGGCGCTTGGGCACGATCGGCTCCGACTCCCGGGAGCGCGAGGGTTATGACCCTCACATCTGGCCTTCCTTCTGATCCTTCCATGTTTTCCGCTTTCCTACATTTAACCGTATGGGTTAATTGCGGCCTTTCGGCAAGTTTTGGTTAGCGGAGGTGGTATGGCGGCGCGGGGGCGGACTTCCCGGGTTGCGCGGATGGATGCGGTCGATGACGCGGCGCTTGACTTCGCGCCGTTCGTGCATGTGGCGGCCCGGCGCAATTCGATCACGCCGGACAAGCAGCGGCGGTTCATTGCCACGCTGGCGGCGATGGGGATCGTCTCCCAGGCGGCGCTCTCCATCGGGGCTTCGGTGGAGGCGCTGTACAAGTTGCGGCACCGGGCGGGCGCGGAGGACTTTGCGCGGGCGTGGGACCTCGCAGTGGAGCGGGGCTATTCGCGGCTGGAGGACTGCGCGCTGGAGCGGGCGATTGCCGGAGAGGAGCGGCCGGTGGTCTCGCGCGGGAAGGTCGTGGCGACATGGACGCATCACAACACCGGGCTGCTGATGTTCCTGCTGCGCGCGCGGCGGCCGGACAAGTATGGCGCGGTGCGTTTGGCGGACTTGCGGCCGGGGCATCCGGTCTATGACCGGCTGCGGGCGGCGTGGCGGGCGGAGTATGAGGCGGAGGCCCATTCGCCGGGGAATGTCGAGGCGGTGCGGCGCTCGCTCCATGCCAAGCTGCTGGCGATCCGCGACGAGATGCTGGCGCGGCGCGGGGCGGGCTCGGGCGATGGGAGCCAAGCTGATGATTTCATGCAAGAATCTGAACTCGGCAGGGAACCGGGCGGCGCTGCTGCGGTTGAGGGTGATACAGGCTAATGGCCGGACTGTTGCGTGGGGCGGCACCTAGCGCGCACGGTCTGGCAGCCGGGCCGACGCCTTCGGGCGCGCCCGGCATCCAAGGCGAGGCTCCCTTCGTTCCCGGGGGGCCTCGCCTTTTTCATGTGCGGGCAGGGGCTATTGCTATGGCCAGTATCTATCATTTTGATTGAGATTCTTGTGGCGGGGTTAGTCGCCATGATGTAGTTTCCATGGTTACCGAATGCCCCCCGTGCGGGGCGCCCTCTATCGGGACGGCCCGCCAGCAACTGGGGCGTCGGAAAGGTGAGAGGTGTTGCCAATGGCATATGCAGTCGAACATTCCGGCAAGAGACGGGCGCAGGCACTGGTGGCAGTGGGTGCGCTTCATGGCGTGGCGATCTGGGCGATCGTCTCGGGCTTTGCGGGCGGCGTGATGAACGTGGTGCGCGACAGCCTGGTGGCGCAGCAGTGGAAGGACGAGGTGAAGATCACGCCGGTCGCCCCTCCCCCGCCCCAGCGCGAAAAGGCGAAGGCTTCGAAGCAGGCGGAAGCGACCGCGCCCGACAGCACGATCAGGCTGGCGACGGCGGACGAGGGCTTCGTGATCAAGCCGGCCGATCCGGGACCGGTGCTGCCGTTCGAGGGTGAGGTGATCAGGGACGTGGAGGTGACGCCATCGCCCTCGCCCCGGCCTTCGCCATCGTTCATCGCGCGGGCGGCGGTGCCCAAGGGGGCGCCGGGGGCATGGGTATCGAACCGCGACTATCCCACGGCGGCGATCCGCGAGGAACGGCAGGGCGTCACCCGGTTCGCCTTGCGCATCGGGCCGGACGGGCGGGTGACCTCGTGCGAGGTGACCGGATAGAGCGGATCGGCCGATCTCGATGCAGCCACGTGCGCCAAGGTGAGCGCGCGGGCGCGGTTCGTGCCGGCGCTGGGCTCGGACGGGATGCCGGCGAGCGGCACCTATGCGGGCGCGATCCGGTGGGTGCTGCCGTAAGGCAAGACTCTTGCCACCGGTCGGCCGGGCGGGGGGTGCAATTCCGCCCGGCCTTCCGGGGAACGGGTCACGCGTTGGCCTGACGGCAGGCGAGGACTTGGCCGGACAAGCTTTTACCCCTGGCCGAGCAGGTCCTCGCCGTCACGCGGGGGCAGGAGACTGGAGGTCAGCTTGAGGAAGCTGTGACCAAGCGCCGCCAGCGTCTGGTCCATGGCGGCGAGGCCCGAGGGGCTGAGGCGGACGAAGGTGCGGCGGCCGTCGCGGCCATCATCTTCGCGTTCGACCAGGCCACGCGCTTCGAGGATGCGCAACCAGCGCAAGGCGGTCGTCGGCGGAACGTGCGCGCCGATGCAGGCGCTGGTGGTCGGCACGCGGCGATTCTCCCGCGTGGAGATATAGAGATCGAGCAGGATGTCCCACGTGGGCTCGCCAAACAGATCGGCCGGCAGGAACTTGTGGCGGCGGCGGCGGCTGGCGTAGAGCTCGCGCGCAACCGCTGTAAGGCGGACGAGCGCTTCGGGATCCAGCGGTTCCCTGTCGGACAGGGCAGGCGAGTGCGTGTGGTTATCGGGCTCGGCACCGCTGCTGCGGCGGCCGATCGACAAGGTGCGGCCGTCGGCAAGCGTGGCGCGCATGGAACGTATGGTCATGAAGAATGCTCCCCGGATGCAGGCATCCCGGTCTTCCAGCGAGAATGTGCCGATGGATCTGGGCCAGGAACCTTCCCCAAGGTTCCACGCCGACAGGCGATTCAGTGCGCGAGCCGCCAGGCGTTATAACGGCCGATCCGTTCGACCCGGCGGACATGGGCAAGGGTGCCTGCAAGGATCGCACCTGCCTGTATGCTGATAGGCAGTTGCATCATCGCGAAGTACCCATATCGCACGACCGAAAGATCGATCAGCTTCGATACGTGTCCGAGAACGACGATGATCTGCGCGGAGCAGGCCCACATGGGCCAGCCGCGGTTGGCTTTGAGCGCAATCCACAACATGGACAGCATGGCCCACGTATCGATCACCAGGTGTCCGGGATTGACCGAGAAGAACACGGGATCACCGAACATGGCGTGGTTTGCGCCATCAAGCACTGCAGCCCCCACAATGATCGCGACAACCAGCCGCTCCGGCTCTTCGCCCTTGCGAAGAGCGAAGAGAAAGATGGCGGCAATCGCGATCCTGTAGAGCCAAATCATCAGCATTCCGGGGTATCACTCACGGAAGATCGGAAAAAAACAGCGGTGTTTCAGGCCGCGACAGAGATGGCGGCTGGCGTTGCCTCGGCGACCTGCCCAGTGGGCGGACAGTCATCGGCGAGAGTGGAGTGGACCTCGCGACCAACGTCGGTCAACTTGCCATGGACGCGAGCAAGTTCCCCGCTGGCATCGAGTACGGCGCGCTGGCTGGCAGCAAGACGCAGGATAGCCTCCTGCCCGGTGAAGGCACCCACCTGTGCTTCACGACGGGCACGGACCATGGTGGCGAGCAGGTTGGCCTGCCGGATCAGCGCTTCGTCCAAGGCAGCCTCGGCCTCGTGGAGATCACGCTGGATGCGCATACCGTGAACCGAGATGGCATTGCGAGTGGCAATCGTCGCCACATTGTCCTGATTGGTGTTCATCTTTGCTCCCACCCCCGGCTTGCGCCGAAGGACCCTTTGACAAAGGGTGGCGGCGCCCCCGCGCCGGTCACCCGTTTCCTGGAAGGAGAAGGTCTTCGCGGCCCGCCTTGCGATCAGCGATCGAGCATGACGGACAATTGGGCAAACATGCTCAAGCCACCAAGCACGATCAGGATCAGGAACACCGTTATGCCGCCAATGTAACCCAGCCGCAGAAGGGTGCCGTTAGGCCCGTCGAACATCTCCGGGAGGACATGGTAAAAGGCTTCGGGCTGATCCCTGCCGGACAGGTCAGAGACCTGTTCCTTGTGGGCAACGTGATCTCCGGCGCCGACCTCTGGTGCCTGGTGCACCTGCGCCGGAAACCAGGTTTCAGCCGCTTGGCCATCCTTGTCTTCCTGCCTTGGTGATGCGACGGGAAGCGGCGGAAATCCTACATGGGAAATTTCATATACGGGTTGTTCGTATGTCTCGATCAGGCGGCGATAGGCCTGTGCCACTTCCCCTCGCGTGGCAACGCCAAGCTTCGCCCGGGCCAGCATGATCCGCTGATCGACGGTGTGAGGGGAAATACCGAGCAGGCGCGAAATCTCCTTGGAAGTCTTGTGCTGGATAAGCAGGTCAAGAACCTCGCGCTGCTTTCCAGTCAACTCGACAAGGGGGTTTTCGAACACATCGCCGGCGATTGTCATTGCAGTAGCACCCTGGTGTCCCCCGCGCTGCAAGATTAGGTAAACGCGAGTATTAAGTATTGTGCAGCAAGGATGAACAATTTCCAATCGTTCATTCGTTAACGCGACCACAGGAATCGGTTCGTTTCGGCACGCAATGCATGCGCAAGCATCTGACATATAACCTTTGATAAGGTATGCACATTTCACCGGATCGGGCACATGTTCGGCGGGGAGTCGAATCGAGGGCGATTTGCAGGGCGGCCTAACATTAATGCGCAAGACCGGCAGGGTCATTGCAACAGGGCGAGCCATACTTGCCCTGACCTTCATCCTTGCGCTGTTTCTGGATCCGTCCATGCCGGTGCGCTCGGCGCCGTTCGGCTATTTCCTGCTGTTGATCTACGTGCTCTGGTCAGCCTTGCTGATGGTCATCGCCTGGCGCAGCTGGTGGCTGGACTTCAGACTGGCGATCCCCGCTCAAGGCATCGACATCCTGATGTTCCTGGCGGCGGTTTATTTCACCGAGAGTCCCTTTTCAGAGTTCCAGTCCCCGTTCCTGGCGTTTGCCGCCTTTCTGCTGGTGGCTGCCATGGTGCGTTGGAACTGGCGCGCGACCGCCGCGACAGCCGTGGTCCTGCTGGTCGCCAATCTCACGTTCGGGTTTGCGCTAAGCGAGTTCGGGATCGATATCGACCTTGTCCGCTTTTCGCGTCGGACCATCTACATCATCCTCCTGTCGTCCCTGCTCATCTGGCTGAGCATGTCGCGCGGGTCAGGCAAGGCTGCAAACGTTCCCGAGCCACCAGGCATTCCGGGCGAGCGACGGGACCTTCTTGTAGATGCGGCCCTTCGCGAGATTGCCACATCGATTGATGCAGAATGCGTTGCCCTGGCGTTCGCGAAGGGTGAAGAGCCGTGGATCGACCTGCGCATGCTGTGCAAGGGTGAAATCACGTCGCAGCGGCTCTCGCCACAGCAATTTGCCGAGGAACTGCTGGAACTTGACGCCACGGCGCTGTTTTCTGCCAATCGAAACCGTCGGCTCGAACTGTCAGATGATGGGGTCATTCGCGCGGTTCCCGACATGCTGGAGTCCGAACTGGCCAAGCATCTCGACGTCGTCGAAGGCCTGATTGCACCGGTGCGCAGTGTCAGTGGCAGTGGCCAGATCATGGTGTGGAACATCAAGGCCGTTGGCTTTGACGATGTTGGCCAGATCGGCCTGTTTGCCGAGGAAGTGGGGCGTGCCCTCGACCGCGAGGAAATGGCCAGCCTTGCCCGCAACGCGGCGGAGGCCGGTGTGCGACATGCCCTTGCACGAGACCTGCACGACAGCGTTGCCCAATTTCTTGCCGGGACACTTTTCCGGCTCGAGGCGCTGCGCAGGTGGATCCGCGAAGGGAACGACCCCGAGGGCGAGATTGATTCGATCAAGAACGCGCTGCGCCGCGAACAGGGGCAGTTGCGCCTGCTGATCGAGCGGCTGCGCCGAGGTGAGGACGGCGATCGCCAGACCGAGATTGCCGAGGAACTTCGCGACCTGCTCGCAGAAGCAGGCGCGCACTGGCACATCGATACCGAACTGGACCTGCCGGAACATCCGCTGCCAATTTCCGTGCAATTGAGCCACGAGATCCGCCAGCTCGTCCGCGAAGCCATTGCCAACGCCGCGCGCCACGGCAAGTGCCAGAAGGTCCTGGTGCAGCTGGAGGATGAAGGGGCCCTGTTGCGCCTGAGCATTGCCGACGACGGTATCGGGTTCCCGCCGACCCGAAGCCCTTCGCGCCCACGCTCAATCAGCGAGCGCGTCGAAGCACTGGGCGGGAGCTTTCAACTTCACAGCAACAGTCGAGGGGCAAGGCTGGAAATTGCCCTAAGGTCCGGAGAACACGCATGATCCCAGTACTGGTGGCAGACGACCACGGCTTCATCCGCGCCGGTGTGGAAGCGGTGCTGCGGGGGACGCAATTCTCCGTCGTCGCCGCAACCGCGAGCGGCGAGGAAACGCTCGACGCAATCAAGACCCACGATCCGGCGATCGTGCTGCTCGACATCAACATGCCGGGCATGAACGGCGTTCAGACACTTGAAGTGCTGCGCAGCCGCGGCGACATGCGGCCCGTCGTGTTGCTGACCGCCGAAATCAACGACCGCCAGCTGATCAAGGTCATGCGCGCGGGGGTGGAGGGCATCGTCTCGAAGGACGGCGCCGAGGATGGCCTGATCGACGTGCTGGAAAAGGTGCATCAGGGGCACAGGGCAATTGCACCGAGCTTTCTGCAAAGAGCGCTCGATCTCTCGCTCAAGCCCGAAGCGATGGGCCCCTTGGCCAAGCTGAATCCGCGCGAGCGCAAGATTGCCGCGCTTGTGGCCCGAGGCTTGCGCAACCGCGACATCGGTGCCGAGCTTGGCATCGGCGAAGGGACCGTCAAGGTCTACCTCCACACCATCTACCAGAAGCTCGGCATCGAAAATCGCACCGAACTTGCGCTCATGGCCGTGAACGAACAGGACACCTGACGCCTGCACGGATCAAAATGCAGGCTGCCTTGTTGATGGCGGCATGGATCTTCTAGCCACCAAGCTCCCCTGCCCGCGCCTTAGTTCCAGCCGGATATTGGCCCGACTTGTACTGATCGGCGCGTGCGCGTTCCTGCCCGGAACCGCAGCGCGCGCGGAGTGGATGAGCGGCAGGCAACTCGCCGAGACTTGCGCCACCGGTGTCGCCGTCGACCGGGCGATGTGCGTGGCCTATGTCATGGGCGTGCTGGACGGCTATCGCGAACGCGCCCAGCCGGTGCGCACCCCGGCCGACGCAACGGCAGGGCAAGTGCGCGATGTTGTCGCCGCATATATCGCCGAAAATCCCGAAAAGCTGGCGCTGGAGGGCCGCGAGCTGGTCAAGGCCGCGGTTGTTGCCAAGTGGCCGGAACTGCAGCCCAAGGCCGCGCCAGCCAAGGCCAAGGCGCGTCCTTCGACCAGGACAAAGGCCCGGACGCGCCGTCGCAACTGACGCCCCGGCGCGCGATCAGGCCGGCTGCAACAGCACGGTCGCCGCAGCCGTATTGCTGATGGGAATGTGGTAGTTGCGGCTGACCTGTCGGCAGCGGCCCTCACCCATGGCACCACGCGCGGCGATCCAGTTCAGGATTTCGACGCCCTGCGTGCCGGCAAGCTGGGCAACCTGTTCGGGTGTATGATTGGTCAGCGCCTCGGGATTGGCAGCGAGATTATCGAGGCAGAACAGATCGTACTCGGGATTCATGAAGCCCGCGCGCGGGCCGTCGAGCTGGTGCGACAGACCGCCGGTGCCGCAGATGAGGATGCGTTCGGCCCCGCTCCAGGTCTGCAGCGCGCGATGCACGGCGCGCCCCAATGCAAGGCAGCGCTTCGGACTGGGCAGCGGATACTGCACGGTGTTGATCGAGATCGGCACGAGCTTGATCGGCCAGCTTGGCGCATCCGGCCAGGCAAGTTCGAATGGTATCGAGACGGCATGGTCGACGAGCATGGTCTGGCAGGTGGTGATATCGAACTCGTCGCGCACGAGGCTGTCGATGAGGTGCCAGGACAGCGCCGGATGGCCGGCAAAGCTCTTGTAGACGGGCAAGCCCCAGCCCTCGTCGGCGTTGTCGTAGGACGGGGCTGCGCCGACGGCGAAGGTCGGCATCTTGTCGAGAAAGAAGTTGAGGCCGTGATCGTTCGAGAAGACCACCGCGACATCGGGCTTTTCGGCAGCGAGCCATTGCCGGATGGGAGGAAATCCGTCGAAGAAGGGCTTCCAATAGGGCGTGTCCTGATCGCCGCGCACGATGGCGCCGCCGATGCCGGGCACATGACTGGTGAAATAGCCGCCGACGATCCGGGCCATCATGCATTCTCCTTGTGCGGAACGTGGCTGGCCCAGCCTGCGAGCATGGCCTTGAAGGCATCGACCGACATGCCGGTCTGCAGTGCGCCCAGATCCTGCACGCCGAGTCCGAAGATGCCGGCGAGCTTGGCGAGGTAATAGACGTTGCCGCCAGCCTCGAGCATGGCGAGGACATCGCGGTCGGCAACGGCCTTGCGCTGCTCGGCCGTGAGATGGAACCGGGCGCAGTAGGCCTCCTCGTCGGCGAGGAAGGCCATGCGGTTGGCCTCTTCGTTGAAGGAAAAGCACATGGCGTTCAGGGCGTAGCCGCGCGTTGCAAGGTCGCCGTCAAACAGCGGGATGGCCTTGCGCAGTGCGGTGTCCGACGGTTCGGTATCTTCAGGCATGGTTCGAATCTCCCGGCCGGGCTGGGCACCGACCGCAGACATTCATATGCAACACATACAATCGTGCCTTGATCAGGATCAAACACGTTAAGAATAGATAAGTAACGTAACGGAGTGTCGCCGACAGACCGGCTCGGCTAGGTCGGCGCGATGGCCCTCTCCAACGCAGAACGCCAGCGCCGATACCGGCAACGTCTCAGAGCGAAAGCTTCCGGTGCCGCCGTGGTCGATCAGGTCGAACTCGCGGTAGAGCGCGCGATCCATGCCCTGTGGGCCTACCATGAGCGCCCCTCCCCCACCGGCCTTGCCTGGAGCGAGATCGACGGATGCAGGACGCTGGGCGAGTATCGTTCCGAGCTTGAGCGCTCGCCCGCCAATCTTGTCCAGACGTGCCGGGCGTTCCTGCCGGGATTCGAAGGCCTGACCATCGACGAAGCGCGCGCAGTTGCCGACATCGTGCTCCTGTCCGATGTGCTGCGCCTGGCGCCCCGGACACCGATCACCATCTCCGACGGCTCTGCACAGGACTGAACCCGGTCTCACCATATCGGGCGCAAAACTGACCATAAATCTTGCACTTAGGTCCGAAACGGTCATAAGCCGTTCAACGGCGTGACGCACCTGGTCGCCGGTGCGGATGCCGTGGGAGATGCGGTACGTGAAAGCAGGGGAACTGCGAGGCACAGGACTGGTGCGTCGGCTGGTCGAGCCCGACCGATCTGTAAGTGAATCATTTGCATGGCTCGGTGGGCTGCTGATCGTACCAACCGCGATTCGCGCCTCTGTCGACACCGGCGCGCTTGGCTTGCCTTTCATCACCTACTGGCCAAGCCTGCTGATCTGTTCGCTTGCCTTGGAAGCGCGCTATGCGGTCGTCTTTGCCGTGGTCGCCGCGATTACGGCGCAACGGCTCTTTGGTGGCGGTGCCTGGTTCGAAGCGGTAACTGCAGGGCGCGTGGTCTTCTTCGTCCTGTTTGCCCTTTCGGGTGGACTGATCATCGCCACGGGAGCGACCCTTCGCGGCGCGATGCGGGCTGTGAGTTCGATCAATGCCCAACAGGAGCATTACAACCGCGAATTGCGCCACCGCGTGCGCAATATGCTCACCCTGATCCAGGCCTTGGCATCGCGCGGCCCGCGGGCCGCTTCGCCGATGGATTTCTACAAGGAGTTCAGCCAGCGCATCGACGGACTGGCCGCAGCAAGCGACCTTCTGCAGATCGGTGCCGAAGCGGAAGGCAGGTTGCCCGAACTGGTGAGGAGCACGACCGCGCCGTTTGACAGCAATGGGCGTATCCGGCTGACCGGAGAACCCTGCCGGTTACCGACCGGCAGTTGCATTCCCCTGATCATGGCGCTGCACGAACTCTGCACGAATGCGGTCAAGCACGGCGCGCTGTCGAATGACGGCGGGCACGTCGAGGTCAACTGGTTCATCGGCGCAGAAGGACAGACGCTCTACCTGTTATGGACAGAGCGCGGCGGCCCCCGGGTGCTGCCACCGGCGCGCGAGGGCCTGGGAACGCGGCTGCTCATGCCGCAACCCGGTATCGAGGGGCTTGAGCTGAACTTCGACCCGGATGGCGTGTGGTGCGAAATGCGCATCAATGGCGCACAGGCGATTACGGGATAATCTTGCCGGCGGCCCGAGCACCGATGATCAGAAGCCGGCCTCGATCGCCACGCGAATGGCATCGGCGCTGGTCTTCACGTCCAGACCCTTCAACACCGCCGATCGGTGCATCTTCACGGTGCGCTCGCTCAAGCCCAGTTCGTAGGCGATCTGCTTGTTGAGCTTGCCCGCCGCCATCAGCACCAGGATTTCCTTCTGGCGGCGGCTGAGGCGTTCCACGCGTTCGGCTGCGCCATTTCGGCGGACGTCGTTGGCCGCACCCTGTTCCTCAGCCAGTTCGACCTGACTTCCGAGGAAATATTCGACCTCGCCCTCGGCATCGAAGATCGGCGCGACCATCACGGCATTGCGGAAGCGGGTTCCGTCCTTCTTGTAGTTGATGATCTCGACCATCACCGGCTGCTTGCGATGGATACCGTCGCGCAGAACCCGCGCCTTGTCGTCCTCCGTCGTCGGTCCGCGAAGGAAGCGGCAATTGCGGCCGATGATCTCCTCGCGGCTATATCCGGTCAGTTCGACGAACGCGTCATTGCAGGCAATGATCGGGTTGTCCGGCAAACGCGGATTGCTGATGACGGCGGCCGTCGGGCTGGAGGCGATCATCTCGGCTATGGACATGTGTGCACATATACGCCCCTTTGCGCGCTTTGCCAGCCCGTGCCCTTTGGTCCGTGTTGTTCCCGAGGGGGTCGGGGCGCATCCGGAAACCATCCAGCCACCCTTTTTTCGCGCCGGATCGGAGCCTTTGCCGATGAACGTGTTGTCTCCTTCCCTTGCCGCCTCTTCGGGCATGGCGGACGTTATTGGCGAGGACGGCAAGATCGTCGTTCCGGCCGAAGTCGAAGATGCCATCCGCACGCTGATCCGCTGGTCGGGCGACGAGCCGGAACGCGAGGGGCTTATCGATACGCCCAAGCGCGTGGCGCGGGCCTGGCGCGAATATTGCCGTGGCTATGCCGAGGACCCCGGCCTGCACCTCTCGCGCACGTTCGAGGAAGTGGGCGGCTACGACGAGGTCGTGCTGTTGCGCGATATCCCGTTCCAGAGCCATTGCGAGCACCACATGGCGCCGATCACCGGCACGGCCTCCATCGCCTATCTCCCGAAGGACCGGGTGGTCGGCATCTCGAAGCTGGCGCGCGTGCTGCATGGCTTTGCCAGCCGCCTGCAGGTGCAAGAGCGCCTGACGGCGGAAGTCGCCAAGTGCATCTGGGACAATCTTCAGCCGCAAGGGGTCGCGGTGGTAATCGAGGCGCAGCATGGCTGCATGACGGGACGGGGCGTCAGGACGCATGGTGTGGGGATGGTGACGAGCAGGATGCTCGGCTGCTTCCTTGACGACGCCAGCAGTCGCAAGGAAGTCCTGGCGTTGATGGGACGTGGCTGAGCCCGCGCAGAAACCGATGAAAATGCATGTTGCCATTGTCGGCGCAGGAATGTCCGGGCTTTCCTGCGCCTCTCAACTGGTCCGCTCCGGCCACACCGTCGCGCTCTATGACAAGGGTCGCGGCCCCGGGGGGCGAATGTCGACCCGCCGCATGACAACGCCGCTGGGCGATGCCCACTTCGATCACGGCGCCCAATATTTTACCGTGCGCGATCCTGCCTTCATGGCGCAGGTGGCGCGCTGGTCCGCCAGCGGCGTCGCGGCACCCTGGCCTGCAGCCGGAACGGGCGCATGGGTAGGCGTGCCGACGATGAATGCGGTGATCAAGGAAATGGCCGACCAGCACGACGTTACATTCGGCTGGCACGTGCGCGGACTGGTGCGGCGCGATAGCCGCTGGTTCCTGACCGGAGAAAGCGCGGCCGGCGAGCGCATGCAGGAAGGGCCGTTCGATGCAGTCGTAGTGTCTATCCCGCCTGAACAGGCCTCGGCCATCGTGGCTCTGCACGATCTGTCACTGGCGGCGACGGCGCTTGCTGCGCGATCGCAGCCGTGCTGGACGGGCATGTTTGCCTTTGCCGAGCGCCTGCCGGCGAAGGCCGATACCGTCCGCGAATCCGGCCTGATAAGCTGGGCCGCGCGCAACGGCGCAAAGCCGGGGCGCAAGGGCCCGGAAACGTGGGTTGTCCAGGCGAGCCCGCACTGGTCGATGCAGCATATCGACGACACGTCAGAGCAGGTTTCAGCCGCCCTGCTGGCCGCTCTTGGCGAAGCGCTCCGACAGGATCTGCCCGAACCCGTCGTCGCATCAGCGCACCGCTGGCGCTATGCCATGTCGACCGGGAGCAATCTTGGTGCACTGTGGAGCACGCAATCGAAAATCGGCGTGTGCGGCGATTGGCTGCTGGGGCCAAGGGTCGAGAATGCGTGGATCTCGGGGCGCAGACTGGCAACGCAGATGATGGCCTACGAGCGCGAGGAAGTGGCCTAGACCCGCTTCGCACCTGCGACTAAGAGGGCGGCCATGACTTCATCGGACGCATCGCGCAGCACGTCGCCCATCCGCGGCAATTTCGAGCAGGTGACCGATGGTACCTGGGCCGGTTGGTGGAAATGGTCGGGCAAGGATCCGTTCGAGGACGGAACCGGTCCGTTCTACGTCAGGCGTGACGAGCGGGGCATTGTTACCGGATTCAAGCCTGAGGCAAAGAACCTCAACGGACACGGCATCGTCCACGGCGGATCGCTGATGACCTTCGCGGACTTCTCGCTGTTCATGGTCGCAGCCTCGAACGGCGACGAAGTGACCGGGGTGACGGTGACCATGAATTGCGAATTCATCAGCGCTGCCGAGGCTGGCGATGTGCTGACGGCGCGGGGCGAGTGCGTGCGGGCCGGCGGAAGCCTGGTATTTGCGCGCGGCACGGTATTGCGAAGCACGGAAGGCGGCGAGCAGCCCGTGCTCAGTTTTTCCGGCACGATCAAGCGCGCCCGGCGGACGTCTCACTAAGGCCGGAACAAGCCGGCTTCAGTCACTGGTTGTCCTTGCAGGGCCGAAATCGACCGGGCCCAACTGTGTCGTGCTTTCCAGCAGCGCAGTCTTTGCAGCAGCGATCTGATCGGCAACGGCGCCCATCGCCAGGGATTCGGCTTCGCTCAAGGCCGCGTCGAGCGATTTCCTGAGACTGAGATAGCGTGCCAGCGCCTGTTCTGCTTCTGCCTTGGTGAACACTCTTGTCCCCTCACGCAAATTGCCTGTCTGCATCTGATTGGCCAGAATGCCCCGTTCCGCTCGTCACAGCGCCCTTATCGAGAACTGCAAGAACGCAAGCGCGCGCATTTGACCGTGACCACCCGCCAACACAACGCAAGTTGCGCCAAACGGTTCCAAGCTCATCGCAAGTATTGTGAAGTTTAATGTACGTTAATTAACATAAGTGACAATTAGAGGGCAGGTATTATTTCCTGCCACCTTGAATTGGACGCTGGGCAACACTTGGACACACGGCGTGCCGACAGTCCGCGAGCATTTGTAAATGGCAGAAAACTGCGCCTTATGCCGCTTCTGCTGCTATTTCCTGCATCTGTTGGCGCAGCCATGTCAGTCCTGCATCGTCGGCGCGGGATTCATGAAATTGCATCATTTCCTGCATGCGCGGAAACGCGAAGGGCAAACGTGCCCATGCGAGATTGAAGCGACGGGCGATCTGCCGGACGAGGCGCTCGTGAAGGACGGCCAGGCGCGGGGTGCCCTCGATGAACCAGGGCGCAGACGCGAAGCTCGATACGGTTACCTCGACCAGACGTTTGCGGCCCATGCGGGAAAGCGCAGAATCCGCAAATGCCGGGGTCCGGTTTGCGCCGAAGGCCACGGTGACATGTCCGGCGGCGTAGAAGTCCTCGACCGTCAGACCCTTGGAGAAAATGGGATTCTCCGCCCACCCGACGACGACCTGCTCTTCCTCGAACAGCACCTCGTGGGGGTGCCATGTGGCAAGGAACGGCTCTGGCGTCACGAGCAGATCGGCCTTGCCCGCCTCAAGCTCGTTGGCACTGTGTTCGGTGGGCTGCATGATTTCCAGGCGGATGCCGGGCGCGGTGCGGGAAAAACGCTCGATCAGCGGCACCAGGACCGCGACCATGATGTAGTCCGAGCCGATGATGCGGAAGCGCCGGCTCGAGGTTGCCGGATCGAACGCGGTGGGCGTGGAGATTGCCCGTTCCACGCCACGCAGGGCCAGCTGGATCTGCGGGTGCAGGCCTTCTGCGAACGGCGTGGGGTGCATGCGCTTGCCCACGGCGACAACGATCTCGTTATCGAAGTAATCGCGCAACCGGCGCAGCGCGGCGCTGGTCGCCGGCTGGGTCAGTCCGATCCGCTCGGCAGCGCGGGTGACGCTGCGGGTTTCCATCAGCGCGTCGAACACGACGAGCAGGTTAAGATCCAGCCCCTTGAAGCGCATCGCCCTGCCCTCTCCTGATCAATCGCGCGGTGATTGGTAAAGCGTCCAGACCACAATTGGCGGTAATAGGAAAGCCTGTTTGGACAGGAGTGGCGGTAGCGGTTGAAATGGTTTAACCGGTCGCTTAACAACGGTGTCAACAAGACGCCTTTGGGAGATTCGGATGGCCGGCGTGCTGGATGGAAGGGTTGTGGCCGTGACCGGCGCCGGGCGCGGTATCGGGCGCGAGATCGCACTGCTGTGCGCGCGCGAAGGCGCTGCGGTGGTCGTCAACGATCCGGGCGTGGCGCAAGGCGGCGATGGCGGGGATGCAGGCCCTGCGCAGACGACGGTAAACGACATCGTGGCTGCGGGCGGCAAGGCCTGGGCCAATCTTGCGAGCGTGGCCGACCCGCTAGGTGCGGCGAGCATCGTCGAGGATGCCGTGCAGCGGTTCGGGCGGATCGATGCAGTGGTCAACAATGCCGGCATCCTGCGCGACACGATCTGGCACAAGATGTCCTACGAGGACTGGACCAGCGTGATCGACGTCAACCTGACCGGCGCGTTCAATGTCTCGAAGGCGGCGACGCCCTACTTCCGCGAGCAGTCCTCGGGCAGCTTCATCCACTTCACCTCGACCTCGGGACTGATCGGCAACATCGGCCAGGCGAATTATTCCGCGGCGAAGCTGGGCCTTGTCGCGATGTCGCAGTCGATCGCGCTCGACATGGCGCGCTGGGGCGTGCGTTCGAACTGCATCGCGCCATTTGCGTGGAGCCGCATGACCGCCTCGATCCCGGCGGAAACGCCCGAGCAGAAGGAGCGGGTGGAGCGCCTGCAGACGATGAGCGCGGACAAGATCGCGCCGCTGGTGGCCTATCTGGCCTCGGACCTTTCGAAGGACGTCACCAACCAGATCTTCTCGGTGCGCAAGAACGAGATCCTGCTGTTCGACAAGCCGCGCCCGGTGCGCTCGATGGTCAAGCTGGAGGGCTGGACACCCGCCGCCATCGCCGAAGAGCTGATCCCGGCGTTCAGACCCGCTTTTGCGCGTGCCGACGAGGTTTCGGCGCACGTATTCCCTTATGATCCTGTTTGAGGAATTTCCGACATGGCCAGCGTGAACCCCGGTATGGACCCCGAAATCTTCGAGCAGTTTCTTGAGCAATTGCGCCGCTATGTGCGCGAGCGGCTGATCCCGGCGGAAGAGGAGGTCATCGCCAATGACCGCATTCCGGACGAGATCCTCGACGAGATGCGCGAGATGGGCCTGTTCGGCATCACCATCCCCGAGGAGTTCGGCGGCGCCGGCATGAACATCAGCCAATACATTACCACGGTGATGCACATGGCCTATGCCTCGCCCGCCTACCGCTCCACCGTGTCGATCAACATCGGCATGACTGGCAGCGCGATCAAGAACTACGGCACGGCCGAACAGAAGGCCGAATGGCTGCCGCGCATCGCCAGCGGCGAGATCGCCTGCTTCGGCCTGACCGAGCCGGGTTCGGGATCGGACAGTGCCGCCATGCAGACGACGGCGGTGCGCGATGGCAATGGCTACAGGCTCAACGGCACCAAGCGTTACATCACCAACAGCCCATGGGCGAAGATCGGGCTGATCATGGCGCGCACTTCAAAGGAGGCCCTGCCCAAAAACGCACACGTATCGGCGTTCATCGTCGATATGAGCACGCCCGGGATCACTGTGGGCAAGCCCGACAAGAAGATGGGTCAATCTGGCGCACACATTGCCGACGTGATCATGGAGGACGTGCACATTCCCGGCTCGGCGCTGGTCGGCGGCGAGGAAGGGCGCGGCTTCCAGATCGCGATGCAGAGCCTGGACAACGGGCGGCTTTCGGTGGCGGGCATGGGCGTCGGCATGGGGCGGCGCGCGCTCGATACCGCGATCCGCTATGCCAACGAGCGCAAGGCCTTCGGTGAGCCGATCGCCAACTTCCAGTTGATCCAGGCAATGCTGGCCGACAGCGAGGCCGAGCTTTACGCCGCCGAATGCATGATCGCCGATGCCTGTGCGCGGGCCGACCGCGGCGAGAATATCCAGCGCAAGGCAGCAGCGGCCAAACTGTTCTCGTCCGAGGCCTGCGGGCGCGTGGTCGACCGCTGCGTGCAGGTGTTCGGCGGAGCGGGCTACCTTGCCGAATATCCGGCTGAGCGCTTCTTCCGCGATGCACGCATCCTGCGCATCTACGAAGGCACCAGCCAGATCATGCAGTTGCAGATCGCCAAGCACCTGCTGCGCGAGTTCGCCGCCGAAGGTTCGGTCTGGTAAGCCGATGTACCAGCTGCTTTCCGGGCTATCGATCGTCGAGGTTTCCTCGTTCGTCGCCTCGCCGACGGCGGGACTCTATTGCGCGCAGATGGGCGCAGAGGTGATCCGCATCGACGATCGGCGCGGAGGGCTGGACTACAAGCGCTACATGATGACGCGCGAGGGGCGCTCGCTGTCATGGGAGAACCTGAACCGCGCGAAGAAGAGCGTGGCGCTCGACCTGCAGACGGGCGAAGGGCGCGAACTGGCGGTGGAACTGGCCCGCAAGACCGGGCAGGTCATCACCAACCTGCCACTGGAAAGCTTCATGGCGCATGACCGGATCGCCGCCGGAAGGCCCGATCTTGTCTCTGTACGGATCATGGGTTGGCATGACGGGCGGCAGGCGATGGACTTCACGGTCAACGCCGCGGCAGGTTATCCGTTGATGACGGGGCCAGAGGAATGGGACGCTCGCACCGCACCGCCGGTGAACCAGATCCTGCCGGCGTGGGATTTCATCACCGGGGCCTATTGCGCCTTTGCCCTGCTGGCAGGCCTGAGACACCGCGATGCCACCGGGCAGGGCAGCGAATTGCGCGTGCCGCTGGGCGACGTGGCCATCGGCACGGCGTTCAATGCCGGGGCGGCAGCGGAAATGCTCTATCGCGGGGATGACCGCGAACGCATCGGCAATGCCATCTGGGGTGCGTTCGGGCGAGATTTCCGCAGCGGCGACGGCCAGCGCTTCATGGTCGCCGCGCTGACGCCGAAACAATGGAAGGCGACTGTCGAGGCTTTCGGGCTGACCGACGACCTTTCGGCAGTCGAGGCCGAACTGGGCGTGGATTTTGCGGCAAGTGACCACTACCGCTTCGTCCATCGCCACCGGCTGTTCTCGATGTTCCAGGAGGCGGCGGAGCGGTTCAGCTATGCCGATCTTGCTGCACGGCTGACCCGGGCGGGCGCGACATTCGAGCGCTATCGCACGATGTACGAAATGGCGCACGATCCCGACCTGGTCACGAACAACCCGCTGTTCGGCCCCTCGCCCGCCAACCCGAGCGGCTTCGAATATCCCGCGCCGCGCAGCTTTGCCAACATTCCGCAAAGCGAGGCGGGCGATCCGCAGCCAGCACCCTATCTTGGCGAGCATAGCGAGGAAGTGCTGGCCGAGCGGCTGGGCATGGCCTCCGGCGAGATTGCCGCACTGATCGACAAGGGCGTTGTCGCCACTTCAGACAAGGAATCCGCATGACTCTTCGTAGAGCCGCCATCGTCGCCCCGATCCGTACCGCCGTTGGCAAGTTCGGTGGCTCGCTGTCCTCGCTTACAGCAGGGCAGCTTGGCGCCACGATCCTGACCGCGCTGATGGAGCGGACGAAGATCGATCCTGCCCGCGTGGACGATGTGATCTTTGCGCAAGGGTATGGCAACGGCGAGGCACCGTGCATCTCGCACTGGTCGTGGCTTCTGGCGGGACTGCCCGAGGAAGTGCCCGGCTACCAGCTCGACCGGCGTTGCGGCTCCGGCCTGCAGGCCATCGTCAATGCGGCGATGATGGTGCAGACCGGGGTCTCCGACGTGGTCGTGGCGGGCGGCGTGGAATCGATGTCCAACGTCGAGCACTACACGACCGACGTACGCAAGGGGGTGCGCGCAGGCTCGCTGACCCTGCATGACCGGCTGACGCGCGGGCGCGTGATGAGTCAGCCGATCGAGCGCTATGGCGTGATATCCGGCATGATCGAGACGGCGGAGAATCTGGCGAAGGACTTCGGCATCAGCCGCGAGGCTTGCGATGCCTACGCCGTGCGCAGCCACCAGCGCGCGGCGGCAGCATGGGCCGGAGGCCTGTTCGACGATGAGCTGGTGCCGGTGAGCATTCCGCAGAAGAAGGGCGATCCTGTGACCTTCGCGCATGACGAGGGCTATCGCGCCGATGCGACGATGGAGACGCTGGCCAAGCTGAAACCTTTGGAGAAGGGCGTTGTCACCGCAGGCAATGCCAGCCAGCAGAACGATGCGGCTGCGGCCTGTCTGGTCGTGGCCGAGGACAAGCTGGACGAACTGGGGCTGGAGCCGATCGCGTGGTTCCATTCGTGGGCCGCGGCGGGCTGCGATCCCAGCCGCATGGGCTATGGCCCGGTGCCCGCAACCCAGCGGCTGTTTGCGCGCAACGGCCTTTCATGGGGCGATATCGACCTGATCGAACTGAACGAGGCCTTTGCGCCACAAGTGCTTGCCTGCCTGAAGGGTTGGGGCTGGTCGGACGACGACAGCCGACACGAAATGCTCAACGTCAACGGATCGGGGATTTCGCTGGGCCACCCCATCGGCGCGACCGGCGGGCGCATCCTTGCCAACCTGACGCGCGAATTGCAGCGGCGCGGTGGTCGCTATGGGCTGGAGACGATGTGCATAGGCGGCGGCCAGGGCATCGCAGCCGTGTTTGAGGCCGCCTGATGATCCTCTCGCCCTACGACTCCGAAGACCATGGCGAGATCCGTGAGGGCGTGCGCAAGCTGTGTGCGAAGTTTCCCGGCGAATACTGGCGCAAGCTGGACGAGAAACGCGAATATCCGACGGAGTTCGTCAATGGGCTGACGGAGGCGGGCTGGCTTTCGGTGCTGATCCCGGAGGAATACGGCGGATCGGGCCTTGGCCTTTCGGCAGCGGCAGCGATCCTCGAGACGATCCAATCCGAGGGGGGCAACGGCGGCGCCTGCCACGCGCAGATGTACATCATGGGCACGATCCTTCGGCACGGCTCGGAGGAGCAGAAGCGCCAGTACCTGCCGAAGATCGCGAGTGGCGAATTGCGCCTGCAGGCCTTCGGGGTGACGGAGCCGACCAGCGGGACCGATACGACCAGCTTGCGCACCTTCGCGCGGCGCGAGGGCGACGAGTACGTGGTCAACGGCCAGAAGATCTGGACCAGCCGGGCCGAGCATTCCGACCTCATGCTGCTGCTGGCGCGCACTACCCCGCGCGATGAGGTGGCGAAGAAGACCGACGGGCTTTCGGTGTTCATCGTCGACATGCGCGAAGTGGTGGGCAAATCGCTCACCATCCGGCCGATCCGTACGATGATGAACCACGCGACGACCGAAGTGTTCTTCGACAACATGCGTATCCCGGTAGCGAACCTGCTGGGCGAAGAGGGCAAGGGCTTCCGCTATATCCTCTCCGGCATGAACGCCGAGCGCGTGCTGATCGCGGCGGAGTGCGTGGGCGATGCCAAGTGGTTCACGCGGGCTTCGGTGAACTACGCCGGGGAGCGGCAGGTGTTTGGCCGCGCCATCGGGGCGAACCAAGGCGTCGCCTTCCCCATCGCCAAGGCTTACGCAAACATGCGTGCTGCCGAGCTGATGATGCGCGAGGCAGCGCGGATGTACGAGGCGGGGCTGCCGATGGGCGCGGAGGCCAACATGGCCAAGATGCTCGCCGCCGATGCCTCGTGGGAGGCGGGCAACGCTTGCGTCCAGACGCACGGCGGCTTCGGCTTTGCCGAGGAATACGACGTGGAGCGCAAGCTGCGCGAGACGCGGCTCTATCAGGTTGCGCCGATCAGCACGAACCTGATCCTGTCGTTCCTCGCAGAGCATGTGCTGGGGCTGCCGCGCAGCTATTGAGCCTTGCGGGGGGTGCGGTCAGCGTACGCCCGCTGGCGTCAGCGTGGCGGCTGCCCGGTGTTCTCCACCAAACCGCCGCCAAGGGCGCGATAGAGTTCGACCATGTTGCTGGCCTTGGTCAGGCGTGCCGAGACGAGCGACTGGCGGGCATTGTAAAGCGTGCGCTGTGCATCGAGGGGTTCGAGATAGGTCGCCACACCTAAATCGTAACGCAACTGGCTGAGGCGGTAGGCGGTGGCGGCATTGGCTTCGAGCGAGGTCTGGGCGCGGATGCTTTCATCGATTGTGCCACGGCGGGCGAGCGCATCCGCGACTTCGCGGAAGGCCGTCTGGATGGTGCGCTCGTAAGTGGCCAGCGCCGCCTCGCGCGAGGCTTTGGCGGCGGCAAGGTTCCCGGCAGTGGCGCCGCCATCGAACAGGCGTTGGCGCACGGCCGCATTGGCGGTCTTCTGGAAGGTGCCATCGGAAAAGATGCTGGTCAGCCCGGCGCTGGCAAAGCCGAGCAGCCCGGTCAGCGACAGCGCGGGGAAAAACGCTGCGCGGGCTGCACCGATATCGGCATAAGTTGCACGCAGATCATGTTCGGCAGCCAGCACGTCGGGACGGCGCAGCAGGACTTGGGAGGACAATCCGATCGGCAGGGCATCGCGCAATTGGTCGCCCTGCCCCAGCGTGGCCGGAAGCAAATCATCCGCGACGGTGCTGCCGACGATGAGATCGAGCGCGTTGCGCGACTGCGCAAGGTTGGTGCGCAGGTCGGCGACGTTGGCCTCTGCGGTGTTGAGCGCGGCGGTGGCGGTGGCCACATCCAGCTTCGTGCCGATGCCGTTGGCCTCGCGCCGCTGGTTGACCGTCAGGGTCTGGCGGCGGGTGGCAAGAGTTTCCTCGGCAATGCGCAGGGCATCGGACGTCGCAGCATAGCTGAGCCAGGCGCTGGCAGCTTCGGCGACGAGCGCGATCTGCGTTGACTTGCGGCCCTCGTCGGTAGCGAGATAGCTTTGCAGCGCGCTTTCGCTCTGGTTGCGCAGACGCCCCCACAGATCGATCTCGTAGGCGCTGGAGCCGGCCTGGACGAGGAAATTGTCGGTCACGCGGCCTTGCGTGCCCTGCACTGCCGAAAGCGTGGCCGACGCGTTGACGATGGGGAACAGCGCAGCGCGATTGACGCGATAGAGTGCGCGGGCGCGTTCGACGTTGGCGAGCGTAGCGCGCAGGTTGCGATTGCCAGCAAGCGCACGTTCGATCACCTGCTGCAGGCGCGCATCGGTGAAGAAATCGCGCCACCCCAGCGCGTCCGCCGTCGTTTCGCCCGATGGCAGTGCGGCGTAGGCCCCGCCCTGAGGCAGCGACTGTGGTACCGGCGCGGTGGGCTGAACGTACTTCGGCGCAAAGTTGCAGGCGCTCAGCGCAAGCGCGGGAAGCGTGGCGAGAAGGGCGCGGCTGTTCATGCCGGTTCTCCCTGCGGCATCTCGGGCGTGGCTTGCTTGCGCCGCAGCTTGCTGACGAGGCCTTTGACCACGACGAAGAACACCGGCACGAGGAAGATGGCGAGGAAAGTTGCAGACAGCATCCCGCCCATGACGCCGGTGCCGATGGCGCGGCGGCCATTGGCCCCTGCACCGCTGGCGATGACGAGCGGAATGACGCCGGCGATGAAGGCGACACTGGTCATGATGATCGGACGCAGGCGCAGGCGCGCGCCCTCGAGCGCAGCCGCTACCGGGTCCGCCCCGCGCGCCATCGCGAACTCGGCAAACTCGACGATGAGAATCGCGTTCTTTGCAGAAAGGCCGATCGTGGTGAGCAGGGCGACCTGGAAATAGATGTCGTTATCATACCCGCGCAGGGTGACGGCAAGGACCGCGCCGATGATGCCCAGGGGAACCACGAGCAGCACAGCGACCGGCACGGACCAGCTTTCATAAAGGGCGGCGAGGCACAGGAAGATGAAGAACATCGACGCGCCATAGAGCAGGCCCGACTGGCTGGAGGCGGCGCGTTCCTGGTAGGACAGGCCAGACCAGGCGACGGTGTAGTCCTTGCCGAGCTGGCCGGCAGCGTCTTCCATGATGTTCATGGCATCGCCCGAACTCACGCCTTCCGCGCCGCTGCCATTGAGCTGCTGCGCGGCGATGCCGTTGAAGCGATCGAGCCTGACCGGCCCTTGGGTCCAGCGCGTGGAGGCGAAGGCCGAGAATGGCGCCATCTGCCCGCTCGCCGTGCGCACGAACCATTGACCGAGGTCGGAGGGCTTGGCGCGATAGGGCGCATCGCCCTGGACATAGACGCGCTTGACGCGGCCACGATCGACGAAGTCGTTCACGTATAGGCCGCCCCATGCGATGGACAGGGTGGAGTTGGCGCTGGCCGGCGCGATCTGGAAGGCGGTCAGCGCATCGTCGTCGATATCGACCTTGAGCTGGTTCGTGTCCTCGAGACCGCTCAGGCGGACCTGGGCAAGCTTGGGATTTTCCGTCGCAGCCTTGGTCAACTGACGGCGCGCAGCTGTCAGTGCCTCACGACCGGCGCCGCCCGAATCCTGCAGCCACATCTCGAAGCCCGACGAACTGCCGAGGCCACGGATGGGCGGCGGGTTGAGGATGAATATCTGCGCCTCGCGCGATTGGCGGAAGTGCGCGTTGAGCCGCTCGACAATGGCAGCGGCAGAGCGGTCCTTGCCCTTGCGTTCGGACCAATCCTTGAGAAGGATGAACCCTTGGCCTGCATTCTGCGCCGAGCCTGATTGGCCACGTCCCATGACCGCAAAGACGGCCTGAATGTTATCTGCCTCGGTCTTCTGGATGTAGTCCGAGATCTCGGTGGCAACCGCACGGGTCTGCTCGGAGGTGGCGCCGACGGGGAGCTGGTAGCTGATCGAGATGTTGCCCTGGTCCTCGTCGGGGAGGAAGCTGGTGGGCAGGCGCATATAAAGCAGGACCATGGCCACGGTAATCGCGCCAAAGGCGATCATCCACGGCGTGGGGCGACCGACGGTGCGCGCAAGGCGCGAACGGTAGCGGTCTTCGAGCGAAGCGTAGGTACTGTTGAACTTGCTGAAGAAGCGACCCTTGGGCTTCTCGTGATCGCCGACAGGGCGAAGCAACGTGGCGCACAAGGCGGGCGTAAAGACGAGAGCCACGAGAACCGACAGAGCCATTGCCGAGACGATGGTAACCGAGAACTGGCGATAGATTGCGCCGGTCGAGCCGCCGAAGAAAGCCATCGGCACGAACACGGCCGTCAGCACGAGGGTGATGCCGATAAGGGCGGAGGTGATCTCCTCCATTGACTTGACCGTTGCCTCGAGCGGGCCAAGGCGCTCCTCGTGCATCACGCGCTCGACATTCTCGACCACGACGATGGCGTCGTCCACCAGAAGGCCGATAGCCAGAACAAGGCCGAACATCGTCAACGTGTTGATCGTGTAGCCGAACAGCAGCAGCACGCCGAAGGTGCCGAGCAGCACGACCGGCACAGCGATTGCGGGGATCAGCGTGGCGCGCCAGCTTTGCAGGAACAGGAACATCACGATGACGACCAGCACGATAGCTTCGAACAGCGACCAGACGACTTCCTCGATCGAAAGCTTCACGAAGATCGAGCTGTCTCGGGGATAGGCAATCGCGTAGCCGGCGGGCAAATCGGCCGATAGCTCCTCGACCTTTTCCTTGACGAGATCGGCAGTGCGGGTGGCATTTGCCCCTGAGGCGAGGTTTATCGACAGGCCAGTGGCTGGCATGCCGTTGAAGCGGCTGAGCGAGCCGTAGCTTTCCTCGCCGAGTTCGACGCGCGCGACATCCTTGAGCTTAACCACCGAGCCATCGACGTTGGTCTTCACAACGATGTTCTCGAACTGCTCGGGCCTTTCAAGACGCGAGCGCGCGGTAACCGTGGCATTGAGGCGCTGCCCGGCGGGCGATGGATTGCCACCGATCTCGCCCGCAGCGACTTGCGTGTTCTGCGCCTGAAGCGCCGCAGTCACGTCTGACGGCATGAGC
Source organism: Novosphingobium sp. B1 (assembly GCF_900176395.1). GTDB lineage: Bacteria > Pseudomonadota > Alphaproteobacteria > Sphingomonadales > Sphingomonadaceae > Novosphingobium. Next base: position 265,765 of record NZ_FWXL01000005.1, read on the forward strand.
TGCACAGCAGCCAGCCGCGCCGGATCGAGCCAGATGCGCATGGCAAATGAGCCGCCGAACACTTGCGTGTTACCCACGCCTTCCACGCGGGAAAGTGGATCCTGGAAGTGGGTGGTTAGGTAATCGGAGATGTCGGAATTGGTGGCGCGGCCGGTCTTGTCGTAAATGCCGACCACCATCAACTGATCCGACTGCGCCTTGTTGACGTTTACGCCCTGCTGCTGGACCACAGCAGGCAGGCGGCTGATCGCGCGCGAGATGGCGTTCTGGACCTGGACCTGCGCCGTATCGGGATCGGTTCCCTTGTCGAAGGTGACCGTGATGCTGGCCGAACCGTTCGACGAGTTCGAATTGAAATAGAGCATCCCGTCGAGGCCCTTGAGCTGCTGCTCGAGGACCTGGGTGACCGAATTCTCCACGGTCGATGCGTCGGCACCGCCGTAGTTGGCGTTGATCGAGACGGTTGGCGGGGCAATGTCCGGGTACTGCTCCACGCCCATGGTGCTGACGGCAAAGAGGCCGCCGGCCATGATAACGATGGCCAGAACCCAGGCGAAGATGGGACGATAGGCAAAGAAGCGCGAGATCATTGCCGGTCAGTTCCCGCGCGGGGCCGCAGGCGACTTTTGCGCAGCAGGCTTGCTGCCCGCCGGCACGACCTTGGCCTTCTGGCCTTCGCGCGCATTGTTGAGCCCTTCGACGACGACCCGATCGCCGGGCTTCAGGCCTGAGGTGACGAGCCAGCTCTGTCCATAGGGGTTGTCGGCGACGATATCGCGCTTTTCGAGTTCATCCTTGGCATTGGCGACCAGAACGCTGGCGCGGCCACGCGGATCGCGGGCAACCGCGATCTGCGGGACAAGGATGCCGTTGGGCACGACGCCCTGCCCGACGCGAGCGCGCACGAAGAGGCCCGGAAGCAACTCGCCTCGCGGATTGGGGACCACAGCGCGCACGGTGATCGTGCCGGTTTCCGGATTCACGTCGATGTCGGCCGGATTGAGCTTGCCGGAAATCGGATAGGAGCTGCCATCGGGAAGAATGATCGTGACAGGCGCTTCGGCACGGGCGAGCTTGCCGCTTTCGATCGCACGGCGCAGGCCGATGAAATCGCTGCCCGACTGCTGGATGTTGACGTACATCGGGTCAAGCCGCTGCACCTTGGCCATCGGGGTGGCCTGCGCATTGGTGACGAGCGCGCCCTTGGTCACCATCGAAATCCCGATCCGGCCGCTGATCGGCGAACTGACGCGCGTGAAACCGAGATTGACCTGGGCCGCCGAAAGCGCGGCGCGAGCCTGCCCGACCTGGGCACGCGACTGGTTATAGGCTGCACGGGCATCGGCGGCGTCCTGCCGGCTGACGCCGCCCTGTTCGGCCAGCAGGGCAAACCGTTCGGCCTTGAGGCGGTTGGCCTCGACGGTTGCCTGGGCCGAGGCGAGTGACGCTGCGGCCTGCGCCTGGCTGGCTGCATAGATGCGCGAGTCGATCCGGTAGAGCGGCTGCCCCGCGCGAACGTAGGTGCCTTCCTGGAACAGACGCGACATGACGATGCCGGCAACTTGCGGGCGCACCTCAGCGATTTCGGAGGCTTCGGTGCGGCCGGACAGTTCGGTCGTAACCTCGACAGGTTGTTCCTTGGCGATGATGACGCCGACGACGGGTACGGGCTTGGCCTTTTCGGCATCGGCAGATCCGCAGGCGGCAATGCTGAGCGAGGTGGTGACCAGAAAGGCAATTGGCAGGATTTGGCGGCTGCTGATCGGCAAGGGTATTCTCGCTGCAAGGACTGGGCATTTACGTTCGTCGACGAAGAAGCCGGATGCCTGAACGCCTGAGCGTCACGCGCGATCCGTGCCCCTTCGGGCAATCGTGTTCGCGCGTCTCTAGCAGATTGCTGCACCTGCGCACCTTCCTTGATGGCCCAGTTTCAAGGCTGCGACACAAAGTTACAAATGCTGCCGGACTTGCCGATTGCGCTGATTCGTGGCCACGCAACCCCAAAATCGACGCAAAAACGCTGGTCCGTGCGGAATAACGGTGGAAAGTCGGTCTGGCCCCATGGCTTTCGCCGCCAGCGTTGCGTTAGCCGTTCCATCCCTTTCCAGCAGAGGACAAGAGTACAATGAACAACAGCGACCTCGCCGACGTAATCGCCGCCAACCATGGCTTGACCAAGGCCGACGCCCGCAAGGCTGTCGACAGCGTGTTCGACGCGATCGCCGAAGCAGCCGCAAAGGGCGAAGAAGTCTCGCTGAACGGCTTCGGCAAGTTCAAGGTGAAGAACTCCCCGGCCCGTGAAGGCCGCAACCCCTCGACCGGCGCGACCATCCAGATCGCCGCCTCGAACAAGCTCACCTTCGCTGCCGCCAAGGCCGTCAAGGACAAGCTCAACGGTTGATCCGTTCGTGGCACGGCGCCTGCCCATGCGCAGGCGCCGGTTCACGCGATCCGCGCCACGCCAACCGGGTGAATCGCACCCCCCGGCGATGTCGGCACGATGAGGCTGTTTTGCAGTGCAGGTCCTTCGGGGCCTTTTTTGTTGCCTGCCGACTTTGCCGCAGCTCGCTCTGCCCCGCCTTCCGCCCCGACGCAAAGCGCGCCGGCTGGCACAGCTATAACGCAAGTGGTCACGGCATTCCGCTTTGGCATCGCAACGACGACGCCTTACGGCAAGGATCGCCACCAACTTTGGTTAATATGTTAAGCCGGCGCTGCGGGAAATCTGCATTAAAATGGGTTGAATATTGGCTGATCGAATACTGGATCTTGGGCCATAATACTTCGCTTTATCAGTATCTTGATACTAGCGACCGCGAAGTGGTCAGTGCAAGGCCGTCACTGTCGCCCGCAAACAGCGTTAACCACTGCTTAGGTGTCCGCACTTAGAGGAAACCCTAGTCCAGCCTTCGTGCCGGGCGGTCCGGGCGGAATTTCCAAGGATTTCGTCCGGTTCGGGATGCCCTGTCTAGCCGCAGGGAACTTGGAAAGGGGAACCGAGATGAAGAAGTTGCTTGCCAGTGCGGCCATTGCCGCCGGGCTTCTGGCCGGAGGATCTGCCTTCGCCCAGACCGCCGCCAATACCAGCAATGCCACGGCGTCGGGATCGGTCACGATCGTCCGCCCGCTGACCATCACCAAGAACACAGACCTTGCCTTCGGCCGCATCGTGCGCCCTCGTACCGGTGGCACGGGCACCGTAACCCTCGCCAACAGCGGCAACTCGGTGGTCGCCTCGGCCGGTGCGGTCGCGCTGGCCAGCACGACCAGCCGCGCGCAGTTCACCGTCGATGGCGAAGGCGGCCAGGTCGTCACGACCTCGATCCCGTCGACGGCAACGCTGAGCAGCGGCACCAACACCCTCACCGTCAACCTGCTGCCCGATTTCGGTGGCACGGTGACGCTTTCGGGCGCGCTGGCGGCTGCCGGCTCCTCGACGCTCAACGTCGGCGGCTCGTTCAGCCTGCCCGACACGCAGGCCTCGGGCGCCTATACCGGCAACTTCACCGTCACTGTCGCCTATCAGTGACATGATGGGATTGCCCGGAGGACGGGGGGTTCTTCGGGCGGGACGGCATGACCGGTGCATGGAGGGGACCTGTGGAATTGCACGAAGCGCTGACCGGACGCCTGCGGAAACACCTTGCCGCAAGTTTTGGAGCATTCGCATTCTTCAGCCTTGCACCGGTCAGTGCTGCTGCCGATGAGATCGCGACCAGCGACGCTTCGGCCTCGCTGGCGATCGTCGAACCGGTGGGCGCCGGCTTTTCCTACGACATCGCCAACGATGCGGTTTCGGCCGTTTTCCTGGTGGGTGACAATGGGGATTCGGCATCGATGCTGCTGTCGCGCCGCAAGCCCGCCCCTACCGAGGCGGCACCCAACACCCGCATTGCCAGCGGCGTAATCGTCATGGCGAGCGGCGTCTATCGCATCGATCTGCTTACGCCGGTCAGCAGCGAACTGCGCCGGCCGCTGCCACCGCTCATGCGCGCTTCGGTGCCCGGCGGCGGTTCGATCCTGTTCCTTGCCCAGTTCAACTGAGCGGCAGGGCACGGTGCAAACGATGAAAGCTGGAACGGCCATGAAACGAAATTCCACCATTGCCAGGTTGGCCTTGCCCCTGCTGGTCGGGACGCTGGCGTACGGTCAGGCCGCTGCCGCACAACAAGCGACGCTCGCGATCACGCCGCCCAGGACCGAGACGCAGGCCAGCCTTCCGGTGCAGGCTGTGGGCGCCAACATCAACATCACGCCGCGCCGCGTGATCTTTGACCGGACCAAGCGCACTGAAGCCGTATATGTCTTCAACCAGGGAACGACACCGGTCACGGTCGACGTAGCGCTGGTCGACAACGCCATGCTGCCGTCGGGTGAGATCGTGCCCGTCGCGCGTCTTGGCGAACGCGGTGCGCAGGCGCTTGCGGCAAGAGTGCAGTCGGCACGCCCCTGGCTGCTTGCCGCGCCTAGCCGGCTGACGCTGCCGCCGGGCCAGGGCAGGACGGTGCGGGTTCGGGCGACCTTGCCCGACGGCGGGAATGCGGCCGAATATCGATCGCACCTGACCGTGACGACCATTCCCGCTGCCGATTCAGGCCTGACCGCCGAACAGGCAGCGGCGGCTGAGAAGGGCGAACTCGTATTGCGGATCCAGTCGGTCTTCGGCATTTCCATCCCGCTGATCGTGCGGGGCGGCGAACCGAACGCCACCGGCAGCATCGGCACCATCAGCGCAACCACCTCGCGCGAGGGCCCTGCCCTGCTGGTGCCGCTGCAGCGCAAGGGATCCACCTCGCTTTACGGCAACATCGAGCTGCGCACGGCCAAGGAAGTCGTCGGCATCGTGCGCGGCGTGGCGGTCTATGCCGAAACCGATGAGCGCACCGCCGTGGTGCCGTTGCTGCGCCCTCTGCGTAAGGGAGAGACCGTGACTGCCCTCTACACATCAGACGACGTTCGAAAGAGCGCGCCGATCGCGAGCGGGACTTACACCGCGCCCTGACATGGCCCTACTGCAGGCCCTGATGGCCCTGGCCGCCGGATTGCACGGCGCGCCAGAAGGACCGGTTGCGCCATCGCAACCCATGGCGGCCGAGGCCATCGGCTCGCCTGGCAACGGCGTTTCAGCCAACCGCGACGATCTGCTGCTTTTTTCCGTGCAGCTTGACGGAGCGACCATCAGCGAGGCGCTGACCGGATATGGCGATCCGGCCGATCCGCTGCTGCCGCTGGGCGAACTTTCGCGGCTGCTTGAACTGCCGCTCGATCTCGACGTGGCCAACGGCGTCGCCTCGGGCCGGATGGGCGAGAGCCAGCGCCCGATCACCATCGACCTGAAATCCGGGCAGGCCCTGATCGGCGGCAAGGTCGTGGCGCTGATCCCGCCCGACAGCCTGATCACCGAAACAGACATTTACCTGCGCGCGTCGCTGATCGCCAAGCTGCTGCCGCTGCACATCACCGCTGCCAGCGACGAGATGGTGCTGACGCTGGAGGCGACCGAGAAGCTGCCGGTGCAGGCCCAGCGCGAACGTCTGGCGCGGATGGCCGGGCTGGCCGGCGAGCCGCAGCAGCAGGACGATGCGCTGCGCGTGGCCACGCCCTACCGCTGGATCAGCGCGCCGGCCTTCGATTTCACCAGCGAACTGGGATACAACAGCGAGGGCAGCACTGCCGGCCGCGGACGTTCGATCACGCGGTTCGAGGGGCGCGTTGCTGGCGACCTGCTCAAGACCGGGCTTTCTGCCTGGATGGCGACCGATGACAGCGGCGATCCGGTATCGGCACGGGTCGCATTCACGCGGCGTTCGGAAGATGGCCGCCTGCTTGGCGATCTTGGCGGCTCGATGGCCTCGGCCGGCGACGTGTTCACGCCGCCGCAAGTGATCGGCGCAAGGAGCGTTGGCGGGGCCGGACTGGTCGTCACCTCGTCGCGCATCGACGAGGCGAGCGTGTTCCAGCGCATCAACCTTCGCGGCGAACTGCCGCTGGGCTACGACGCCGAATTATACATCAACGACATCCTGCGCTCGGCGCAGCGCGGGGCGACGGCGCAAGGCCGCTATGAATTCAACGACATTCCGCTGGTGCGTGGGCGCAATGCGATCCGCATCGTGCTTTACGGACCGCGCGGCGAGCGGATCGAACGGACGCGGGTCGTCAATGTTGGCGGCGGACAACTGGCAGCGGGCAAGACCACCGTCGATCTTGGCATCGTTGCGCAGGACCGCACGCTGATCAACCTTTCGGATGCCAACCTCAGCGGCTTCGGCAAGGCCAAGGGCGATCTGCGCGCTGTCCTCAGCGTGGCCCACGGGCTGACCGAAGGGCTGACGCTGGCAGGCGGTCTTTCGCGCTTTACCGACTTTGGCGGCGTGGCGCATACCGTCGGTAGCGTGGGCACGCGCAGTTCGCTGCTGGGAATGGCCGTGCAGAGCGATCTCGCTTCCGATTTCGGCGGCGGCATCGCGGCCTCGCTCGGCCTTGCCGGACGCATCGGCGGCATCAGCTTCCTTGGCCGCCATGTCGAATACGGCGGGCGCTTTGCCGACGAGGCCAACACCGCATTCGACGCGAGCCGGCCGCTGCGCCGCTACAGCGAACTGGTGTTCGATCTGGCAGTTCCGCTGCCCGGCTCGCTCGGCCTGCCGCTGTCCGGGCGGTTCGACCGGGCCAAATACCTCGATGGCGGCTCGACCATGACTGCACGGGCGCGAACCACTGCGAATGTCGGCGACACGCTGGTGGCGATTGGCGCGGACTACAGCCGGCGCACGCAGCCCGGGTTCAGGGACACGCGGGTGAACGCCAACTTTGCGGCGATGCGGTTGATCGATTACAAGTGGCAGTTGCGCGCCACGGCTGACGTTGCCCTCAAGCCGGCCGCGCGCCTTGAAACGCTCGGCCTTGCTGCCGACCGCGTGATCGGCGAACGCTACAGCCTGCGCCTTGGCGCCACACGCAACTTTTCGGCAAGCGACACCGCCTTGCAGGCAGCGGTCACCGCACGCCTGCCCTTCGCTTCGGCCACGCTGGGCGGGGACTGGTCGACCAGCCAGAACCGCTGGCGCGTGGGCCTGCAACTGAACTTCGGCCTCGCGCGGGACCCGCTGAAGGGTCGATACCGCATGACGCCTCCCGGACCGGCCAACGGCGCCAGCGCGGCCCTGCTCGCCTTCATCGATGCCAATGCCAACGGGCGCCAGGACGCAGGGGAAGAAGCTGTGCCCGGCGTGGTCGTCACCGGCGGCGGCATCAGGAGCGTGACCGACGCACAGGGCCGTGCCTTCATCACCGGCCTTGGCGATGGCAACAACGCGGCGCTGCGCGCCGACATTGCCGGCACTGACACCGTGTTCGTTGCGCCGCCGCCGCAGAATATCGTCTTCGCCGCACGTGCGGGCGGGATGACGACGATCGCCTACCCGCTGGTGCCGACCTCGGAACTGGTTGCGCGCCTGCGCTTCCGCCGCAAGGACGGGGGGATGAGCGGTCTTTCCGCCGTGAAGGTGCGGCTCGTATCTCCAGGCGGCGAAGTGGCGCACGGCATGACCGAGTTCGATGGCACGGTGGTGTTCGACGAGGTCAAGCCGGGCAAGTATGCGATCGAGATCGACCCCGATCAGGCGGCAAGGCTGGGCATGCGGCTGGTCGAGCCGATCTTCGTCGCCGTGGGCGCCGATGGGCGCAGCATTGACGCGGCGGGTGAAGTGGCGTTCAGGGATCCTGTGCAGATGGTGACACGCTGATGATGCGCGCGGTTCTTGTGATCCTGCTGGCTTTGGTGGGCTGCAACGTGGCGCGGGCCCAGAGCTACTCTGTCGACACGATCACCGATGCGAATTTCGGTGACATCGTTTCTGCTGCCAGCGGCCAGTCGGTGTTCCGTTCGAACGCCTCGTCGGGTTCGGTAACCCTGCAATCGGGAAGCGCGGTGCGGCTTTCGGCCAGTTCGGCCAATGCCGTTGTGACGATATCGTGCAGCAACACCAATGCCTGCAATTCCACGAACGTGCAGGCGCAACTGTCGCTGGCCGGGACACCGACGGGGCGGCTCAGCTACATCACCTCGATCAACCTTGCCAACGGCAGCGCCACGATCAATTCGGCCTACAGCGCGGGCAGCTATATCGTGATCAACCTTGCCCCGATCCCGCGCAATTCGGCGCGCACGTTCCTGATCGGCTTCGACCTGACTGTGGACGGCAACGATTCTGCCGACCCGACAGGCAACGCCGTGACATCTTACCTGATCACCGCGCAGCGTCAGTTCGGCGGGGGATCGGACTCGCTGGTCGGCAATATCCTGGCGAAAGTGATCCGTCCGGTGAACATCGCCAAGACACAGGACCTGCAGTTTGGCAGCGTGACCCGGCCAAGCAGCGGATCGGGTTCGCTGACGCTGACGCCCGGCGGCGTGGCTTCGGTGACGGGCACGAACGTCCGCCGCTTTCCCACGCCCGCTGCAACGCCGGCGCAGTTCACCGTCAGCGGCGAAGGCGGTCAGGCGGTGACGGTATCGGTGCCGACGACGATGACGCTTTCGGGCAGCAGCGGTTCGGTGTCGGCAACGCTTTCGGCGACGGGCAGCGGCGCGCAGGTGCTGAGCGGATCAACGGGATCGGCGGGGACGGTGCAGGTGAACGTGGGCGGCACGGTGCCGCTGACAGGCGCGAGCGCGCTGGGAACGCTGACGGGCACCCTGACGGTCACGGTGCAGTACAATTGAGCGCTGAAGTGGAGTGCTAGCCCGGTCCGGCATTGCGGTTCAGCCTCACCGCCTCGATGCGCCCTGTCCCGGCAATTCTGGCGGCGCGGCAAGCGAGCACGATCGATACCACCGCGACCAGCGGAAAGACGATGCTCCGGGGTATCAGCGGATTTGCCAGCGACAGGACGCCAAGGCTGTAAAGCGATGCGGAGACGAAGGCGCTGCTGGCAAAGCGCGGAAGGTCGAAGCGCTGCGCAGCCCATCCTGCCAACAGGCTCAGCACAGGCAATGCCGCAAGCGCGGCGTCATAAGCCATCAACCTCGGGTTGGCGAAAATGGCGACCACCCACAACGCAGCCAACCTGCGTTCGTCATGGCACGGCAGGCCGTGATGGACGATGAGCAAGAGAACGCAGGACAATCCAACCTGGACTGCAGCTGCGATCATGGCGTTACTGCCAAAAACAGCCGAGCTCATGACGAAGGCGAAAAGGTTCGATCCGGCATCGCCGCGCGTGATGGATTGATCGGCCAGGCTTTCTCGCCAATCAAGGAACGTGTCTGGTGAAATGTTCCAGCTGAGCGCATAGACGCCGGCGACGAATAATACGCACAAAGCGCTGAGAGCGATCATTCTACGCCAGTCGGCGGAGAGGAAAACCGGCAGGATCAGGAACTCGAGATAAAACGGCTTCAGCGTCGCCGCTATGGAAACGGCAAGAAAAAGCGGAATCCAGTTGCTCTTCCTTGCTCCATACCAGATCCCCGTGGCGATGAGGAAATTCAGAATTATTCCTATGTTGCCCGAGATAAGCGACGTTAGACCCGCGATATTGAACACTGCAAACGCCGCCACGACGTAAGAGATCATGGATTTTCCATGAGCTCCGTCAGCAAGCAGCTTCAATTGCGTCCAGAATGTCCCGAAGAACGCGACACAGAACAACGCCACATAACCACCCGCCAGAACAGCGCTCCCAAGCCAGTGATCGAGACCCTGCATTGTCCAGATGAACACAGGGGGCGATGTGAAGTTGAAGTGGGCAGGTACGCCAAACGTCTGGATGGCCCCCGGTTGATAGGGGTTCATTCCAGCGGACGCCGCTCGCAACGCGCCGGAATACACGAAAAAATCCCAGAAGAACTTTTCTGCCAGCTTCTGGATATTGAGAGCTACGTATAACGCACAGCTCAGCACTACAGTGGCGAGCGAGATGATTGCCAAGCGCGCAAGCCTTGTCTGGCGCATATTCGTTTCAGGCACCGCCATGCTCGCCACAACTCTCGGATTTGGGCCGTTATGAGCAGGCCAATCCGTGCTGTCAACGCAACTGCCTGCGCGCGCTCCTCAATTCACCTGGCGCTCGAGACCTGCCCAGTAGGGTTCGCGCAAGGTGCGGCGCAGGATCTTGCCAGAGGGGTTGCGCGGCAGGGCTGCGATCACGTCGACCGACTTGGGCACCTTGAAGCCGGCGAGCCGTTCGCGCGTCCAGTCGATGATCGATTGCGGGTCGATACCGTGCCCCGGCTTGGGCACGCAGACGGCCTTGACCGCTTCGCCCCAGGTGGCGTCTGGCACGCCGATCACGGCGACTTCGAGCACATCCGGATGGCCATAGATCGCGCTTTCGACCTGTGCGGGATAGACGTTCTCTCCCCCTGAGATGATCATGTCCTTGATGCGGTCGTGCATGTAGACGTAGCCATCATCGTCGAGATAGCCGGCATCGCCGGTGGCGATCCAGCCGTCCGCGGTCATCGTCTTCGCCGTGGCATCGGGCAGGTTCCAGTACCCGAGCATGTTGTTGGACGAGCGCGTCTGGATCTCGCCGATCTCGTTGGGCCCGAGGTCCTCGCCATTCTCTCCCACCACGCGCACCTCGACGCCGGGAAGCGGCTTTCCGGCCGAGCGCATGCGCTGGTTGCCCTCGACGCAATGGTCTTCCGGGGGAAGCATGCAGATGGTGCCGGTCGTCTCGGTCATGCCATAGGCCTGGATGAACTCGGCCCTGAACATGGCAATGCATTCGCGCAGCAGCACCAGCGGGATCGGCGATGCGCCATAGATGATGTACTTCACGCGGGAAAAATCGACGCTGGCGCAATCGGGATGGTTGAGCAGCATCTGCAGCGCCGCAGGGACGATGAAGAAACGGGTGACACCCTTTTGCTCGACCGCGTCAAAGACGGCGCGCGGCTCGAACTCGGCGAGAATTATGCCCGGCAACCCCGCCCCGATGGCCATGACGCCAAGGCCCGTACCACCGATGTGGGCGCAGGGCATGGCGACGAGGATCGCCTCGTCGTCGGTCATCTGCGTATAGGGTTGCGGCGCTCCCAGCGACTGCTTGCGCAAACCGAACAGGTTGCGGTTGGACAGGACCGCCCCCTTGGGATTGCCGGTGGTGCCCGAAGTATAGAGCTGCAGCACGGCATCGTCCGGCCCGGCGGGCGCGAAGGCGGCGGGCTGCTGCGCATCGATCCAGCGCCAGGCTTCGGCTTGCGTCAGCGCCATGTGCACGCTCGGCAAGTCGGCAAAGGTGCTGGCGAGCCCTTCGAAGCCGGCACCCAGAAAGACGGCCTTTGCCTGCGCGTCGCCTGCGATCCAGGTCGCCTCTGCCGGAGCGAGGCGCCAGCCGATCGGCACCGTCACTGCGCCGAGCCTTGCGGCGGCAAAGAACAGGGTGAAGTAGAGGGTGCTGTTCTTGCCGAACCACGCAATGCGATCGCCCTTGCCGATGCCGAGGTCGGCAAGGCCGGCGATGACCTGCGCCGTGGTATCGGCCAGGGCGCCGTAGGTGAGCAAACGGTCCGGCCCATCCAGCGCCACGCACTGCGGGCGGTCACCTGCCCAGAAGCGCAGGAACTCGTCGAAAGTGAACAGGTCGGCGGTACGCTCGGCGGTGCTCTGCTTGACGGCTACTTCGGCCATGGCTTGCTCTCCCAAGCGTTTGACCGAATTAATCACGCAATTAAGAGAAGATGCAAGCCCGGCAATCGTGACAGAGTGTATCGCTTGGGCCCGCCTTGTGGCGAGGCGGCGATCAAGCCTCGGCCATGGCTTTCTTGTAGACGCTGTTCATCGGCATTTCGAACAGGCGCATGACCATGGGTTCGAAGAATTCCAGTGGCAGCGTGTCGTATTCGGGATCGAAGGCCGGGCAATCGTACTTCTCGATGAACTCCGCTGTTGCCGCAGCGTAAGGGTGGTCGGCGAAATTGTCGCGCATGTTGCGATCGAGGCCGATGAAGTGGAAGAAGTTGTACCCCTGGAAGATGCCGTGATGCTGCACGATCCATAGCAGTTCTTCCGAGACGAACGGCTTGAGGATGGCGGCGGCGATATCGGGGTGGTTGTAGGCGCCGAGCGTATCGCCGATGTCGTGCAGCAGGGCCATGACGACATAGGCTTCGTCCCGCCCGTCGCGGTGGGCGCGGGTCGCTGTCTGCAGGCAGTGGGTCAGCCGATCCACCGCAAAGCCGCCGCAATCGCCTTCAAGCAGGCGCAGATGCGCCAGAACGCGCGCGCCGCCGTTGCGGGAATGGGGTACGAGATGAGTCATGATCGCGTCCCAATCCTGCTGGGTGCCTTCGGTCATGCTGTGGAACTTGGCGGTTGGCAGGTCTTCCATTGCGCTGATCCTCTCCCGCGCGCCTGTTCGGCGCTGTCATTGCCGGAGAGTGTATCGCGATTACGCCGGTTGGGAAGAGGCTTGCGGCGCAAAGATCTGACCGGGCAGCGAAAGCGCGAGCGCAAGACAGCCCAGCAGCAGCAACAGCATCACGGCCAATGCGGCGTAGAGGCCCGCGGCGCCGGCATGAGCATCGGGACCGCCCAGCGCGAAATAGGCGCTGCCAACAAGGGCGATGCCGAACGCACTGCCCGTCTGCAGCACGGTCTTGAGAATGCCGCTGGCAGCGCCGGCGTGGCTCCGGTCGACCCGCGCCAGGGCGACGGGCGAGACAGGGCCGGAAAGACAGCCCATACCGACGCCCGCCAGCAACAGCGCCGGAAGCAGGAGCGGCAGGGCGAGATTGCCCAGCGCCAGCCATCCGAGCGCCGCGCTGTCCGCCACAATCAGGGCAATCGCGGCGCTGACCATCACCCACTTGCCGTAGCGGGCAAGATAACGGCGACCGAGAAATCCCATGCCCAGCATCACGCCCGCGCTGAACGGGATGTGGACGAGGCCGGTCTGCAACGGAGAATAGCCGAGCCGCGATTGCAGCGCGTGGGCGAAGACGAACAGGAAGCCGGTATTGGCCGCAGAGAAGATGAGACCAATCAGCGCGCCTGTGCGGAACAGGCGGTTGTGCAGCAATTCAGGGTCGAAGATTGTCGGTCGGCCCGCCCTTGCCCGCCGGTTGAGGCCTGCCCACGCAGCCCACATCAGCAGCGGCGAAGCGGCGAGCAGCGCCATGCTGCCTGCGTCCAGCCCGGCGTGTTCGCCACGCACGAGCGGAAACAGCATCGCCGCCAGTGCCGCACCGAAGGCGAGCGTTCCGATCACGTCGATCTTGGCACCCTTGTGCGCAACCTCGCGCGGCAGGTATCGCCATCCGGCCGCCAGCGCCGCGAGACCTATCGGCAGGTTGATCAGGAACACGGTGCGCCAGCCAAGCCCTGCGATATCCGCCGAGATCAGCAACCCGCCGATGATCGGCCCGGCAATGCCGGCAAGGCCGCCGATCACGCCGAACCAGGCGAGCCGCCCGATGCGCTCGACCGGATCGTAGAGGATCTGGATGACCGCCATGACCTGCGGTGCCATGATGGCGCCGGCAGCGCCTTGCAGCACGCGCGCCGCGATCAGCAGGTGCGGGTCCGCCGCAGCGCCGCACAGCAGCGAAGCGGCGGTGAAGCCCGCCACCCCGGCAAGGAACATCGCCCGCCCGCCAAAGATATCGCCCAGCCGCCCGCCGAGGATGAGCAGCAGGCCGAACGCGAGCGAATAGCCTGCCGCGATCCACTGCGCCGCACTCCCGCCGAGGTCCTGCCCCCTTGCGGCAAAGTCTGCCTGCATTGCGGGGAGCGCGGTGTTGATGATCGTGACATCCACGATCTCGAGCACCAGTGCGGTGATCAGGGTGAAGAAGGCGAGGCTCTTCTGCCTCTCGGTCATGCCGGCAATTGTCGTCACCTCAGATGACGCCTTCGCGGAGCATCTTCACTGCTGCATCGCAGGCCCGCGCCGTCAGCGCCATGTAGGTCAGCGACGGGTTCTGGCAGGCTGACGATGCCATCTGCGCGCCATCGGTGACGAACAGGTTGGGAATATCGTGCGCCTGGCTCCACTTGTTGAGCACCGAAGACTTCGGATCGTTGCCCATGCGCGCGCCGCCCATCTCGTGAATCGCGGTGCCGCCAGCGCCCGGCTGGTCGAGGCCCATGATCACCGTGCCGCCCGCCGCCGTCATCATTTCGGCAGCATCGGCCTTGGCCTGTGCGAGCGCGGCCTGCTCTTCCTTGCCGAAGGCGAAATCGACGTGAAGCTGCGGGATCCCGAAACGGTCGGTCTTCGTCCGGTCGAGCGTCAGGCGGTTGCTGTCACGCGGGACGCAATCGGCAAAGGCGACCAGAACGAAGCGCCACATGCCGGGCTGGTGCAGCCTGTCCTTGAGCTCTGCGCCGATCCCGGCCTCGCGCTTGCCCGCGCCCCAGTTGCTCTGCAGCGCACCACCCTGAAATGAATAGCCGCGGGTGTGGCCGGAGCCGTCCATCGCATCCATGTTGCGATAGCGCGCGATGATAGCGCCGGTGGGCCGGTTGCCGAAGGTGGTACGATCGTTGAACTGCGGGAACAGCGCGATGGTGGACAGCGTGTTGGCGTGATCCATGATCTGGGTGCCGAGCACGCCGCTCGAATTGGCAAGGCCGGTCGGCATCGCCTCGCTGCGCGATTTGAGCAGGAGATGGACCGAGTTGAAGGCTCCTGCATTGAGGAACACCAGCCGCGCCGTAGCAGCCGCCTGCGTTCCGTCCTTCGTGTTGACATAACGCACGCCCGTGACGCGTTTCGTCTTCGGATCGTAGTCGACACCTTCGACGATGGCGTCGGTCACCACGGTCAGGTTGCCGGTCGCCCTGGCGGCGGGAAGCGTGCTCGATTGGGTTGAGAAGTAGGCTCCGAACGAGCAGCCGCGGGCGCAGATCGAGCGGTTCTGGCATTCCGAGCGGCCCTCTTCGGGCTTGGCCACGGTCATGTTGGCGGTACGCCCGATGGTGAGGCAGCGGCCGTACTTGTCGGCCACGACCTTGCGCACATGCTCTTCGACGACGTTCAGCTTCATGCCGGGCTGGAACTTGCCGTCGGGCAGCTGGGCCAGGCCTTCGGGACTGCCCGAAACGCCGATGAACTCCTCGACCTTGTCGTACCACGGGGCGATATCGGCATAGCGGATCGGCCAGTCGGTGCCGTGGCCGTCGCGCTTGTTCGCGCCGAAATCATAGTCCGACCAGCGATAGGACTGGCGCCCCCAGGTCAGCGAGCGGCCGCCCAGCTGATAGGAGCGGAACCACGTGAAATCGGTATCCGGGCCGGTCGAGTACGGGTTTTCCTTGTCGTTGACGAAGTGCCCCTGGGTGAACTCGTTGAAGTGCCTGTTCTTCATCTGGACCTGATATTCGCGCACGTAGTGTGCGGTATCGCCAAGCCCGCGGAACGGCATTTCCCACGGCGCCTTGTTCTCGGTCTCGTATTCGCCGTGGACGATCTCGCGCCCGCGCTCGATCATCAGGACCTTGAGGCCCGCCTGCGTCAGTTCCTTGGCCGCCCAGCCGCCGGTGATCCCGGAGCCGACCACGATTGCGTCGAATTGCATGTCAGTCAGTCCCTGTGTCTCAGCCGAAATCGACGGCGGTCCAGTCGTTGGAAATGGCGCGGAAATCGGGGGTCAGCGGCAGGTCGGGATCGAAGCGCCCCGGCACCGGCTCGTAGCGAAGCTCCTGGCTGCCGCCGACTTCGCTGGTGTAATATCCGGTGAGGATCAGGCCCTTGATCGCCTTCCACGGACTTTCGCTCTCGCGGCTGGCAAATGCCTCGGCATCGAGCGCCTTGAGGGCGGCGAGGCGCTGCCCCGCAGGAGCCTTGAGGAAATCGCCGCCGGCGCGGGTATCGAGTTCCTTCTCGAGCCACGCGACATGGCGGATCGAGCCATCGTTGCGGGCAAAGCGGGCATAGGCGGCGGCGTCCTTGAGCAGCGAACGCGACCCATCGAGCCCGTGGGCAAGTGCAAGGATGGCGAAGTCGCCCGCGCCGACGTCACCCCCCCCGGGCGTTGCCGAACGCGGGATCACGAGCTGGCTTACGTCCTTCATCACGAAGCGCTGCCGGTCGGTCGGCGCGTCTTCCGATTCAAGGCTGGTCAGGCTGACAGCTGCGGCAGGCACGCCCAACGCAAGCGCGACGAGCGCGGTTGCACTGAGGAATTCGCGGCGATTCCAGCCGCGCTGAGGACTTTGCTGCATCGAAAACCCGCTCTCCCTGCGTGCGATTGCTTCGCGCGCACTCAATATAGAATAAATACTCTAATTTGAAAGCCGGGCGCAAGAGGCTTCAGGCTGGCACGACTTTTTATTGAGCAGTGTTTAATCTAGCGCTTTTCGCAGATTTCGCAAAGGGCGTGAATGATCGCCCGGACGACCTCGTCCTTGAGGCTGTAGAAGCGCACTTGTGCCGCGACCCGGCTGTCGACCACTCCCTCGTCGCGCAGACGGGCGAGATGTTGCGAGACAGCCGATTGCGAGAGGCCGGTCAGCTCGATCAGTTCCGTCACCGAAACCTCGCCTTCGTCCATGCGGCAAAGCATGAGCAGACGTTCGGGATGGCTCAACGAGCGCATCCGGCCCGCCATTGCGGCGGCGTTCGACTTGAGGTCGGCAAGGCTGGCAGGCTTCATGGTGCGAACGAGATAGCGCCGAAAGCGCGACGCACAAGACCGGCGCGCCGTTTAGATCGCTATTGCCTTATATTAGATTTACATTATACGATTGGGCGAAGGAGTTTTCCAATGTCCGATCAGCCGCTTGCCTTCGCTCACGCCACGGTCCTCGCCGCGCGAACCTCAGGCGCAGTCCCCGTCGTCGCGACGTACTTCGATGAGGCGACCTTCACTGCCACCCATGTCGTCCATGATCCCCGCACCTTGCGTGCCGCGATCATCGACCCGGTCCTGGACTTCGACCAGCCCTCGGGCCGGACCAGTCATGCCTCGGCGGACCAGGTCATTGCCCATGTGGAAGCCCACGGCCTCACGGTCGACTGGCTGCTCGAAACCCACGCCCATGCCGACCATCTGTCTGCCGCCCCTTATCTCAAGGAAAGGCTCGGCGGGCAGATCGTCATCGGCGCGGAAATTCGCACCGTGCAGAGCGTGTTCGGCACGGTGTTCAACGAAGGCTTGGCCTTTGCCCGCGACGGCAGCCAGTTCGATCTGCTGATGGAAGACGGCCACGCCTTCAAGCTTGGCGAGATCGAGGCCATCGCCCTGCACGTGCCCGGCCATACGCCGGCGTGCCTCGCCTTCGTGATCGGCGATGCAGTGTTCGTCGGCGATACGCTGTTCATGCCCGACTATGGCACGGCGCGCGCCGATTTTCCCGGAGGCGATGCTCGGACCTTGTACCGCTCGATCCGCCGGCTGATGGCTTTGCCGGACGAGACGCGCGTGTTCCTGTGCCATGACTACAAGGCCACCGGGCGAGACCAGTTCGTCTGGGAAACGACCATCGGCGCCGAACGCACGGCCAATGTCCACGTCCACGAAGGCATTGGCGAGGACGAATTTGTCGCAATGCGCGAGGCGCGCGACGCGACGCTCGGCATGCCCAGGCTGATCCTGCCCTCGATCCAGGTGAACATGCGCGCAGGGCACCTGCCCGAACCGGACAGCAATGGCGTGCGTTACCTGCGCCTGCCGGTGAATCTCCTGTGATCTGGGATCTGCAACATCAGCTGGCGAGCCTGTCGGGCATTGTTGTCGGGTTCGTCCTCGGGTTGGTGGGCGGGGGCGGATCGATCCTTGCCGTGCCGCTGATGGTCTATGTCGTCGGTGTGGCGAGCCCTCACCTTGCGATTGGCACGAGCGCGCTGGCGGTGGCGGCAAACGCGCTGGCGGGTCTTGCGAACCATGCCCGCGCGCGTAACGTCAACTGGCGCTGCGGCGGCATTTTCGCGGGCGCGGGCGTGCTCGGCGCGCTGGGCGGTTCGACCATCGGCAAGGCGGTGGACGGACAGAGCCTGCTTGCGCTGTTTGCGCTGCTGATGCTCGTTGTCGCCTTCCTCATGTGGCGAGGCCGCGCGGCAGAGGGCATCGAAGGGGTGGTCTGCAACCGCGACAACCTGCCGCGCGTCCTGACCTTCGGCGCCGGAACGGGGCTGCTTTCCGGGTTCTTCGGCATCGGCGGCGGGTTCCTGATCGTGCCCGCGCTGATCGCCAGCACGGCAATGCCCATCGGCCGTGCCATCGGCACCTCGCTGGTGGCGGTGAGCGCATTCGGCCTTGCCACATCACTGAATTACGCAGCCTCAGGCATGCTCGACTGGCCGATTGCGATCGCCTTCGTCGCAGGCGGCGTGATCGGCACGGTGCTGGGCACCAAGGCATCGGCACGGCTGGCAGCGAGCAAAGGGATGCTGAATGCCCTGTTTGCCGGGCTTATCGTGATCGTGGCGCTGTACATGCTGGCGCGGAGCCTGCCGTCGCTGTCCGGCTAGGCCTCGTTGCCAGGCGCTGGCGTCTCGACCAGTTCCGCGATCTCGAACGCGAAGCTCTTCCAGCCGCGCATGCGTGCAGCTTCGGCCGCCGGGGCCTTTTTCTTGCGGGCTTCGGCAAGAGAGCGGGCATGGCCCCAGAACACTTCGGTCTTGCCGTTCTCGAGTTCGGCCACGATGCGCCAGTAGTGGGTGAAGCTGTCCGCAGTCGGCCCGATGGTCTTGACGTAGCCATCGGGCATCGTCGCAGTGAGATACCGGCGCTTGCGCTTGCTCATGACCCGGAGTCTTGCCGCCATGCGGACGCCAGGGCAACCGCCTGCAGCCGATTTTCCGCCTTCGGACGTTTCCGCTTGCGCGCAAGGCGGGGAGAAACTAGGGGCCACGACGTGTCGGGGAGTAGCGCAGCCTGGTAGCGCATCTGGTTTGGGACCAGAGGGTCGTAGGTTCGAATCCTATCTCCCCGACCACCTTCTTCCCAAGATTGCCCGTCTCGATACATGCACGCTGCCAAGAGATGGTTGCGGCACTATCTGAAGGCGAGCCAGCCGGCGAGGAACAGGCCGCTGGCAATGACTATCGGGCGGATCTGGCTGGCCCGCAAACGGCCGAACAGTCGTGCCCCGGCCATGCTGCCAAGAACGCCACCAACGGCCAGCGGTATCGCCAGATGCCATTGCGTGCTCCCCGAACCGACGAACACCACGACCGCGCCGGCATTTACGGCGGCCACGACGATGTTCTTGACCGCTCCCCCCTCGGCCCCCGCCAATCCTGACGCGGCGAGCAGGGCCAGGACCAGAAAGCTGTTCCCGCCTCCGAAATAGCCCCCGTAAATGCCAAGAATCGTGATGACCGGCCAGAACAGCCGGCGTGCAAGCGGCTTGCTGCCTCGGATGCTCTGGGTTGACCGGCCCGCCCAAGCGTAGATCGTAGTTGCGGCCAGCACGAGCCAGACCACGATGCCGCGAAAGCCGGCGCTATCGGTCGCCAGCAGGAGCAGCGCGCCGCAGGCACCCGCGATCGTTGCGACAGCGATTGCCAGCGCGACACTGCCGCCGAGATGCGCGGCAAGCCTTGGTCTGTGGCGCACACCCTTCCAGGCCATGGCACCCGCCACGATTTGGCCGGGGCTCAGCGCGACGGTCGAGGTGAGATTGGCGATCCTGGGGTCGATGCCCAGAGCCATCATCCCGGCAAGGGTCAGGATCCGGCCGCCGCCGGCGATGGCATTCACCGCGCCGGCAACGGCTCCGGCCAATGCCAGCATGATCAGGTCACCGGCGGTTTCCAAGCAAGCGTCTCCCTATCGGATGCGACCCGAGGGCACGGTACAGACAAGGTGCCATCCTTCCCTGCAGACATCACCAGCCTGAAAAAAGGCCGGCAACCTTTCGTGATCGGCTGCCGGCCCAGTCAGGGTGGATCAGAAGTTCAGATTTGCAGAGAGGTAGTAGTAGGCCCCGTTGAAGCCGAATTGTCCGGCGTTGCGGGTGTATGGGGTCTGCCCGTTGGAGTAGGAGGCCGCCTCGCCGGTAAAGCCATCGCGCTTGGCGTTCCACTTGTCGGGATAGGTGTCGAAGATATTGTTGCCACCGGCGGTCAGCGAGAAGCTTTCGGAGAAGCGGTAGGTCAGGTTGAGATCGACGAGGGTCTTGCCGCCGAAGGTCTGGACGCAGCGGTTGTTGGCATCGCAAGACACGTTCGAGTCCGCCTTGTTCAAGCCGGTGCTGAACGCCTTGACCGAGCCGAAATAGCTGGCGCGGGCGCCGAGCGTGAAATTGCCGACGTCGAGATTGGACGAGAACAGGACCTTGGTCCGCGGCAGGCCACCTCGATCAGTTCGATGGCGGTAAGGCCGATGAGCGGCGCGGCCTGGTTGGCAGCCGAAGCGCCCGCGATGAGCGCTGCCGGCGTTTCGCGCTGGCGCAGCACCATGGTCGTGGCGTGGGTGCCGGCAATCGTCACGCTCAGCTTGTTGCTGCCGGCCAGCGGGATGCGATATGTCGCGACCACGTCGATGCCGCGCGTGCGCGTATCGATCTGGTTGGTGAAGAAGCGGATTTCGCGCACGCCGGGGAAGAGCCGGGCGACGGCAGGATAGTTGGCGGTGAGGATGCCATCGGTGATGGCAATGCGATCCTTGATGTTGATCTGGAAGGCATCGACAGTCACGGTCAGGCGCGCGAAATCGCCGGTGATGCCGGCGGCAAAGCTGTCGGAAATCTCGGCCTTGGGATCGGCGATGCCCAATTGCGCAAGGCGGGGATTGTCGCTCGAGATCTGCTGGGTCTGCAGGATCAGGCCGTTTTGCACGGTCGAGGTGTTTACGCGGTTGCCGATCTGCGCGAGCGAAGGCGCACGGAACCCGCGGTTGTAGGAGCCGCGAATGCCGAGATTGTCGCTGATCTTGAAGCGGCCGGCGAACTTGCCCGACAGGTTGCCGCCGAAATCGCTGTAGTCTTCGTAGCGCAGCGCCGCCGCGATGAGCAGGCGCGAGGTGATGTCCGCCTCGACATCGACAAAGGCGCCGATGTTGCGGCGGCTGAGGTCGTTCTCGTCCTGCGAGGCATAACCGGGGCGGCCGTTCGTGCCCGGCGTCTTGCCCGAAACCGCCAGCGGGCCGACGACATAGGACGCAGGGTCGCCGCGCTTGACCTTGAAGTTGTCACGCCGCCATTGCACGCCCATCGCAACGTTGAGCGAATTCATGCCCATCACTGCGCCCAAGTCCTTCGAGCCGGTGAACTCGACGACCTGCTGGTTGAATTCGGAGCGACCGATGTAGAAGCTGATCGGGCTAGCAGATCCGAGCGAGGCATTGACGGTATCGCGCGCCCACTGATCAAGATGGTTGTGGCCGATGCCATAGCTGAGATCGAGATCCCAGCCGCCGAGCTCACCCTTGACGCCGCCGTTTACCGATCAGTCGATCGAACGACCGGGCAGGATCGGCACGTAGCCATCGGGATAGATCGTGAGGTTGGAGTTGGCGAAGGTGGCAGGGGCGCGGAAGAAGCCGAAGGCGCGGATGTCCTTGCGCGAATAGCCGCCGAAGAGATAGCCGGTGACGTTGTCCGACAGCGGCAGTTCGGAATTCACGAAGGCCTGGTAGGTCTTGTTATGGTTGGCGCCGTAGTTGCCGACGACGAAGGGGCCTTGCGGATAGACGCCCCGATCTGCGCGCGGATTGGCCGTGGTGTAAGGAAAGTTCGCCGTGGGGCCGGTGTAGTTGGCAGGCGTCGCGGGATAGAGCACGCCGTCATAAGGGTCAGACCGGTTGGTGCCCTCGGTGCTGAAATATTCCAGCGTGTAGTTGATGAAGCCGCCGTCTCCGCCCAGCTTCAGCCCCTGGTTGAGCATGGTGCGGATGGTGAAGCCATCGCCCTCCTTGTTGAGGCCGCTGGTGATGTTGGCGTTGCCGCCCTCGCTGGCATTGTTGAGCGTAAGGTTGATCACGCCGGCAATCGCGTCGGACCCGTACTGGGCGGCGGCACCGTCGCGCAGCACCTCGATCCGCTGGATCGCGCCGCTCGGGATCGAATTGAGATCGGACACTACTGTGCCGAGGCCGGGCGAGACGTTTAGGTTCAGCGCGGAGAACTGGTGGCGGCGCTTGCCATTGACCAACAGGAGCACCTGATCGGGCGACATGCCGCGCAGCGAAGCGGGATCGGCAAAGTTGGTCGCGCCGTTGACGCCGAACTTGGTCGAGTTGAACGAGGGCGAAGTGAATTGCACCTGCTGGCCAAGATCGACCTGGCCGGTGGCACGCAGTTCAGAGCCGGAGACGACATCGACCGCGACCGGCCGTTCGACGTCGGTCCGGGCCTTGCCACGCGAGCCGATCACGGTGATCGCGGCGGCTTCGCCCGACGTGGCCGAGGCATCTTCGGCCTGTTGCGACGCGGATGCCGTGTCCTGCGCGTGGACCGTTGCCGGAACCAGCAGCGCCAGAAGCGAGACCCCGATAAGTGATGGTGCGAACTTTGTTCTGCTTGCCATGTCAAACCCTCCCGTTTTTTTTCAGATCATGCGAAGTCTTCAGTCGGCGGGTGCCCCGCTCGCTGTGAAGGTCTGTGCGCCTTGCGCGCTCTTGCCGGCGAGCGCTGCGCGAAGCTGTTCGCGATCGAGCGCGCCTTCCCATCGCGCCACGACGATCGCGGCGACGGCATTGCCGATGCAGTTGGTCAGCGCGCGGCATTCGCTCATAAAGCGGTCGACGCCCAGGATTAGAGCCATGCCGGCCACTGGCACCGCAGGCGTGATCGACAGGGTTGCCGCAAGGGTGATGAACCCCGCACCAGTAACGCCAGCGGCGCCCTTCGAGCTGATCATCGCTACCAGCAACAGCGCGATCTGATCGCCGAGCGAGAGATCCACGCCAGTAGCCTGCGCAATGAACAGCGCGGCCAGCGTCATGTAGATGTTGGTCCCGTCGAGATTGAACGAATAGCCGGTGGGCACGACGATGCCGACCACCGACTTGGCGCAACCCGCCTGCTCGAGCTTCTGCATCAGCGCCGGCAGCGCAGCCTCGGACGAGGATGTGCCAAGGACGAGCAGCAGTTCGTCGCGCAGGTACCGCAGCAGGCGGAAGATCGAGAAGCCGGTGACGCGCGCGATCAGGCCAAGCACGATCACCACGAACAGCGCCGAGGTCAGGTAGAAGGTCGCGACCAGCTTGCCGAGGCCGAGCAGGGCGCCGAGCCCGTACTTGCCCACGGTGAAGGCCATCGCCCCGAAAGCCCCGATCGGCGCGGCGCGCATGAGGATGGCAACCAGCCGGAAGACCACCTCGCCAAGCTGCTCGGCGAGACGATGGATCGCAACGCCGGCCTCGCCGCTGAGGCTGAGCGCGATGCCAAATAGGATCGCAACCAGAAGCACCTGAAGGATCGACCCGTCCGTCAATGCCGACAGGAAGGTGGTGGGAATGATCGACAGCAGGAACCCGGGGATCGTGGCCTCATGGGCCTTGTCGGCATAACCGTGGACGGCTCCGGCATCGAGTGTTGCCACATCGATGTTCATGCCCGCCCCCGGCTGCACGACGTTGGCGATGATCAGGCCGACAACCAGCGCGAGCGTGGACACTGCAAGGAAGTAGCCAAAGGCCTTCCCAGCCACGCGGCCGATGTCTTCCGCATGGCGCATGCCGCCGATGCCGGTAATGATGGTCAGGAAGATCACCGGTGCGATGATCATCTTGACCAGCTTGATAAAACCGTCACCCAGCGGCTGCAACGCGCTGCCCGTTTCGGGCCAGACCAGACCGACGGTGATGCCCGCAGCGATGGCCAGCAGCACCTGCACGTAAAGACTCGCATACCACCGCCTGGGACGGGCCGGGTCTTGGAACGTGGCGCTTGCAGACTGCATGGCTGAGCCGGACTTTCCTCTCGTCGGACCCGCATCCGCGTGCGGCCCCTTTCTTCGTTTGCGTATGCTCGTCAGTTTCATGGCGCGCTCCAAACACTAATGCCTTCGATATTTGACGTTGTTTTTCAGATGCTTACAAAATAGCTGCAAAAATTTTTGTGCCGATTTTGACACAATGTAGCCTTGCTCGTGCAATTTTCGGCACAAAGATCGGCGCTGATTCGTGGGCAGGCATTCGGGCAAGATCAGTCTTGTTCTGGTGGCCGCAGGCGCGCTTGGCACTGGCCTGCTGGGAGGTGCGATAAGCCAGCGCGTAGCGCTTGCCCGGTTCGAGCAGCGCGCGATGTCCGATACAAGCCTGCGACAGGCCCTGCTGTCGAGCGAGATTGCGAGGTTTCGCCTGCTGCCCCGCTTCATGTCCGACGACCGTGGCGTGGTCGCGGCAATCGATGATCCAACGCCGGCGGCAAGACAGGCGCTGAACCTCAAGCTCGAGCAGCTTTCGCACGAGATCGGGGCGCCGGTGATCTACGTCATCGGCCCCGATGGCACGACGCTGAGCGCGAGCAACTGGCGCAGCCCCGAGAACTTCGTGGGCAATTCCTATCGATTCCGCCCCTATTTCCGCGATGCCTTCTCCACCGGAACCGGCGAACAGTTTGCGCTTGGCAATACCAGCCGCAAGCCCGGCCTGTACCTTGCCAACCGCTCGGCAAACAACGGGGTGGTCGTCGTCAAGCTCGAATTCGAGACGATCGAGGCGCAATGGTCGCGGGCCGAAGGCGTGACGTTCGTGACCGACCGGAACGGCGTGATCCTGGTTTCCAGCCGGCCACAGTGGCGGTTTTCGGCGACGCGCAGACTGACCGGCGCGGTGCGCATCGCCGAACAGCAGACGAGCGGGGTCAGCGCGATCGGCGGGCCGCCGTTCAAGTTTGCCGGCCCCAACCGCATCACGATGGACGAAGGGCGCGGCTATCTGCTGTCCACGACATCGGCGGATTCGAGCGGTTGGCGGGTTAACCTTGCCCTTCCGCTCAAGCCGACCGTGGATACTGCCGTGCGCAGTGCCCAGTTCATATCCGGGCTGGCGGCGCTCGTGGTGTTCGGCATTCTTGCCCTGCTGGCCGAACGCAACCGGCAGCGGCGCGTGCGCACACAGCATCTGGAAGCCGCCGTGGGCGAACGCACTGCCGCGCTACGCGACGAAATGGCCGAGCGGTCTGCTGCCGAGCAGCGCGCGGCGCAGTTGCGCGAAGGCTTGCGGCAGGCCAACCGCCTGGCCACGCTCGGGCAGATCACCGCCAGCGTCGCGCACGAGACGGCCCAGCCCGTGGCGGCAATCCGCAATTACGCGGCCAACAGCACGATCATGCTCGATCGCGGAGACAGCGACGGCGTGCGGGAAAACCTGGCCAGCATAAGCCGTCTGGCTGAGCGCATTGGCGCGGTCACCGCACACTTGCGCGGGTTTGCGCGCAAGGCAGGCGGCTCGGTCGGCGAATTACCGCTCGAAGACGTAATCGATGGCGCCCGCCTGATCCTGAAGGAACAACTGCCGTCAATCGATGTCCAGCTTCGCGGCCGCCGCCGCAAGGTGCGCGTCAGGGGTGAAAGAGTCCGTCTCGAACAGGTCGTCGTCAACCTGCTGCAGAATGCGGCCGAAGCGCTGGCGGACAAGCCCGCCGCGCGCATCGTGCTGGAGATCGCGGTGGACGAAGAAGCTGTCCGCCTTCGCGTGAGCGACAACGGGCCGGGTATCGACAGCAATGTCGCGGCCTCGCTGTTCACGCCTTTCACAACGAGCAGGGCGACCGGGCTCGGGCTTGGTCTCGTCATCGCCAAGGACATCGTCGAGGAATTCGGCGGCACGCTGTCGCTTGTGCAAGGCGATGAAGGAGCGTGCTTCGAAGTATGCCTGGTGCGTGTGCGATGAACGGGACCGGCATTCGCGGCAAGGTGGCGCTGGTCGAGGACGACGACGACCTGCGGCGCGCAACAGCGCAGATGCTCTCGCTGACCGACTACGAGGTCACCGTGTTCGACAGGGCCGAACCGGCGCTTGCTGCGATCGACGAGGCCTGGGACGGCGTAATCGTTACCGATATCCGCATGCCGGGAATGTCGGGCGTCGAACTTTTCCGCACCATGCACCAGCGTGACCCCGAACTGCCGGTCATCCTGGTCACCGGCCATGGCGATATCGGCCTGGCGGTTGAAACGATGAAGGCCGGCGCATGGGATTTCCTCAGCAAACCCTTCTCGCCCGACGCGCTGCTGGCCGCGGTCGATCGGGCCCTGAAAGCGCGCGAACTGGCGCTCGAGAACCGCCGCCTCAAGGCCGAGGCCGTGATGGAGTACTCCTCGTTGCTGGTCGGCGATTCTCCCGCGATCACCAGGCTTCGCGCCATGATTCCGGCGCTTGCGGACACCAACCTCGACATCCTGATCGAAGGCGAGACGGGCACGGGCAAGGAGCTGTTCGCGCGGCTCCTGCATCGCGCCGGCAGAAGGTCGCGCCACCGCCTGCTGATCATCAACTGCGCGAGCCTGCCCCCGCAACTTGAAGAGGAAACCTTTGCCCCGGCCGGAGCGGCGAGCCTGGCATCGGCAAATCGCGGCACGCTGGTTCTGGATGACCTCGACCTTGCCCCTGCCCCGCTCCAGGCGCGCCTGATCCAGCTTGCCGAGGAGCGGGTGCTGCGCTCGCCCGGCAGCCGCGAACCGCTGCCGCTCGACATTCGCATCATCGCCACGGCCGGCACGACCCCGGCACGCGCCGAAGATGCAATCGCGCCGGCGCTGTTCTACCGCGTCGCTGCAGTCAGGCTGCAGATGCCCCCCTTGCGCGACCGGCGCGACGACATCGCCAAACTTTTTGCGCATCACGTAGGCCAGGTCAGCGCACGCTTGCGCAGGCCGATCCCCGACATGACGCCGGCAGTGAGCGACCATCTGGCAACCCACGCCTGGCCCGGTAACGTGCGCGAACTGGCCTACTATGCCGAGCGTTTCGTGCTTGGCCTCGTGGATCAGACCGGCCCTGCTGCCACGACGGCGGCAGGCTCCGGGACCGATCCGGGCAAATCGTTGCCCGAGCGCATGGATGCCTTCGAGCGCGAGGCCATCGTTAAGGCCGTCCGCGAAGCCAACGGCGAGATCGGACAGGCCATCGCCGTGGTGGCGGTGCCGCGCAAGACGTTCTACTATCGCGTCAAGAAGCTGGGCATCGACCTTTCGAAGCTGAAGAAAGAGAAGTGAACGCGACCTCGCTTTCTCCCGGCACAACCCCTTTGCTGGATCGGCAATTTCTTCCATGACCACCACCGCGCCTGCAACCGGAGCCCCCAGCAACCGAGAGCGCGCAAGGGCAATTATCGGTGGTTCGACCGGCAATCTCGTCGAATGGTACGACTGGTATGCCTATGCAGCGTTCACGCTGTAATTCGCACCGCATTTCTTCCCCTCGGATGACAAGACGGCAGAGCTGCTGGGGGCAGCGGCGGTCTTTGCGGTAGGTTTCTTCATGCGGCCGGTCGGTGCGTGGATCATGGGCATCTATGCCGACCGCAAGGGCCGCAAGAGCGGCCTTGCCTTGTCGGTCTCGCTCATGTGCGCAGGATCGCTGCTGATCGCGGTCGCACCGACGTACGAAAGCGCCGGGCTGATCGCGCCGGCCCTGCTCGTGCTGGCGCGGCTGATGCAGGGGCTTTCGGTTGGCGGGGAATACGGCGCCAGCGCAACCTACCTCAGTGAAATGGCCGGCAAGAGGCGGCGCGGCTTTTTCTCGTCGTTCCAGTACGTCACGCTGATTGGTGGGCAGCTTCTGGCAATCGGCGTGCTGCTTGTCCTGCAATCGGCGCTGAGCGAGGCTGCGCTCGATGCCTGGGGCTGGCGCATTCCCTTCGCGATCGGGGCGGCGCTTGCCATCGTGGTGTTCTGGATAAGGCGCGGCCTTGCCGAGACCGAGAGCTTCACCAAAGCAAAGGATAGCGGCGCGCCGCAATCGGGCATGCTCACGCTCTTCCGCCAGCACCCGCGCGAGGCATTTGCGGTGATGATGATGACCGCCGGCGGCACGCTCGCATTCTATGCCTTCTCGATCTACATGCAGAAGTTCCTGGTGAATACCAGCGGCTTCGACCGCGAAACCGCATCGCGGATCAATGGCGCGACGCTCTTCCTGTTCATGATCTTCCAGCCCGTGGCAGGCGCGCTCAGCGATCGCATCGGGCGCAAGCCCTTGCTGATCGGTTTCGGCGTGCTCGGCGTACTGGGCACCTACCCGCTCTTTGCAACGCTCGAGACGACGCGCGATCCGCTTAGCGCGTTTCTCCTAGTCCTCGGCGCCCTGACGATCGTGACGGGGTACACCTCGATCAATGCGGTGGTGAAAGCCGAGATGTTTCCCGCTCACATCCGTGCGCTTGGCGTTGCCCTGCCCTACGCTCTTGCCAACACGATCTTTGGCGGCACGGCAGAGTATGTCGCACTCAGCTTCAAGGATGCCGGATGGGAGCGAGGCTTCTACTGGTACGTGACAGTCATGATCGCGATCTCGCTGATCTTCTATGTGCGCATGAAAGACACCGGGACCAGCAAGATCATCGAAGACTAATCGTTGCGCTCTGCGCGATCACGCGCAAGGCTGGCACCTGCACAGCCAGCATCAGGCGCAAAAATGTTAACGCTTGTGTCCGATTCGAATCACGTCTGACTGCGCTTGGCAACAGTCGTGAATACGTAGAACGACCCAAGACCGCTACGACCAAACCCTCAGTACCGGACGGCGGTCACACCGCGCCGAAACCTGTTGCTGCAGTTGCAACAACCTTTTTCGGGCGCATAAACACCACCGCGCAGCCCGCAAGTTTTTCTTCTCGCGCCTTTTGCGAATAGATGTGGACAGTATCTCTATGCCATCCATAGAGATTGCCGGCGTGGCAAGGATCGGCCAAGCTGTCGGCTACTTGGGGGCAACGATGCAGGCGCTCGGCGATATGGACTTTCTGCACGCTGCTGCGGGCATGCTGGTGGGCATGCTGGTCGGGCTGACCGGCGTGGGCGGCGGCTCCCTGATGACCCCGCTGCTCGTGCTGATGTTCGGCGTGAGCCCGCATACCGCCGTGGGCACCGACCTGCTCTATGCCGCCATGACCAAGATCACCGGTTCGGCCGTGCACGGCTGGCGCGATACCGTCGACTGGAAGATCGTACGGCGCCTCGCGCTGGGATCGATCCCGGCCGCGCTGCTCACGCTTGTCACACTGTCCTACGTCGGCAAGGTCGGCAAGTCGTCGGAAAACGTGATCCTGCTGTCTCTGTCCGTCCTGCTGGGCATAACCTCGCTGGCGGTACTGTTTCGAGACCGCTTGATCCGCTTTGCCCATGGGCTGGACCCGCAGGCGCCGCCGCGTCAGGTCGAACTGAGCACGACGCTGCTGGGCGCCGTAATCGGGGTGGCGGTCACGATCTCGTCAGTCGGGGCTGGCGCGATCGGCATGACCGTTCTGCTGATCCTCTATCCGCGACTGTCGGTCGCCCGCATTGTCGGTTCGGACATTGCCCATGCAGTGCCGCTGGCGCTGATTGCGGGGACCGGTCACTGGCTGATCGGCGGCGTGGATTCGGTCCTGCTGGTCAACCTGCTGATCGGGTCGATACCCGGCGTGATCATCGGCAGCCTGCTTTCGACGCGGGCCCCGGACAGGATCCTGCAACCGTTGCTCGCCGTGGTTCTGGCCCTTTCGGCATGGCAACTGGCGGTCAAGGCGCTCACCCCCGACGCTCCCAAGCACGCGATGGCGGAACCGGCGCGGTCTCGCCCGGCTTGAGCGCTGACAGCAGTCAGGCCTTTCCTTCGGCCTCGCGGGACAGCACCTTGCGGATCAGGCTGGCGTAGACCTCCGGCTCCTGCGCGCCGGGTACGAGCAGCTTTCCATTGATGACGACGGCAGGCACGCCGCTGACGTTCATGTCCCACGCCTGGCGTTCGCCGGCGGTAACCATCGCGTCAATCGCCGGGTCAATCATAGCCTCGAGCGCCCCGATGCGCGGCAGGCCCGCGCCTTCGGCAACGTCGGCCAGAACTTCAGGATCGCCCATGTTGCGGCGTTCGCGGAAGTGCGCGTCGAACAGGGCGCGCTTCAACTGCATCTGCCGATCGGGTCCGAAATCGCGCAGGGCCCAGGTCAGCACACGGTGTGCAAGGCGCGTGTTCCACATCATGGCCGGCGGCGGCTCGCCCTTGCCTGTGTAGTCGAAGGAATAGCCCGCGCGCTCGGCCGCAGACTTCAGTGTGTCGCGCACGCCTGCCGATTGTTCCGGGGTGCGGCCATACTTGCGCTGGATGTGCGCCGCCTGCTCCTCGCCCTCGTCGGCCATGTCGGGATTGAGTTCGAACGGGTGGAAGCGGATCGTGGCATCCACCTCGCCTGACATCCCGGCAAGCGCCTTGTCGAGCTGCCCCAGCCCGATCACGCACCACGGGCACATGACATCCGACCAGATGTCGAGCGTGACCTTGGCTGGCTCGCTCATTGTGCCAGCCACCATTTCAGCAGGTGATGCGCTACTGCGAAGGGCGGCGGGGCGATGAAGGCGCCGTCTTCGGCGCCGGTCATGGCGTAGGCCACCTCCTCGCGAGTGAACCAGCGGGCGTCGTCGAGTTCTGTCGCGTCGATGGTGATCTCGCGCTGCTTCGTGAAGGCATGGCAGGCAATCATCAGCGAGGAGGGGAACGGCCAGGGCTGGCTGGCGACATAGCGCACTTCGCCCACCTTCACGCTTGCTTCCTCCAGCACTTCGCGGCGCACGGCATCCTCAAGCCCCTCGCCCGGTTCGACGAATCCGGCCAGCGCCGAATAGCGCCTTGCGGGGAAACGGGGCTGGCGGCCGAGCAGGAGATCGCCCTCGCACTCCACCGTCATGATGGTGACAGGATCGACGCGCGGGAAGTGTTCAGCTTTGCAGGCAGGGTTGGTGCAGGATCGCTGCCAGCCGCCCTTGCGCAGTTCGGTGGCGGACCCGCAGCGCGCGCAGAAGCAATGGCGTGCATGCCAGTCGACCAGGCTGCGCGCGCCGCCGTAGATCGAAAGGTCGGCCGGCGAAAGCGCCCCCATCGCTGCCCACAACCGGGGATTGGCCGGAGCGACGCTGCCCACGATCGCCGGCGTCACTTGCGCAAAACAGCCGCGTCCATCCTCGCTCAGACCCAGGAATACCAGTTCGGCCTGCGCATCGGCGTCGGCCAGCGTGCCCCAGTCCAGCCCGCCATCGGGCGCGATGACCGGGTCGATCCCGTCAAGCCGCAGCAGCCGAGCGCGCCAGTTCAACAGCGCGCCCAGCTTGTCCGCGTCGGCGCGGATATGGTCGGCCCGGTCGAGACCGCCGCCAGCAAAAGCAATAGTCGTGTCCATCAGGCTGCGGCCTTCTTCCCTGTCACATCGGCCAGAACGGCCTGTGCGAACTCACGGTGCACCGGATAGGTTTCCGACGGCATGTACTGGGTGTAAACCCCGGCGCGAAGGCCGACGGTATAGTTGACGAAGCCGACCGTGCCGGCTGCCCCCGCCCAGCCATAGGTCCCCGCATCCGCCCCCAGCCCTACCGACCCGCCTGCGCCGAAGCCGTTGCCCTTGATGAAAGAGCGCGAGAGATCGGTTCCGGCAGGCAACAGGTTGCTGGTGCCCTGCCGCACCGCCGCCTCGCTCATCACCTGCCTGCCATCGATCCGGCCGAAGCCCAGCAGCATCCGCAGGAAGCGGTCGTAATCGCGCGGCGAAGACACCAGCCCTGCTCCGCCGAACGGATAGGGCGGCGCGTCGAGGTAGATCGAAGCCCTGGCCGGATCGATCGGCAGCAGCATCCCGCCCACGGCCGCATAGTTGGTCGTCAGCCGGTCGACGTCGGCGGCAGCGACGCGAAAGCCGGTGGAAGTCATGCCGCATGGTTCGAACACGCGCTCTGCCAGGAAAGCGTCGAACGCCTTGCCCGAGGCGACCTCGATCACCCGGCCCATGAGGTCGAGCGCGACCGAATAGCTCCATGTCGTGCCCGGCTCATAGACCAGCGGCATGGTTGCCAGCACATCGGCAAATTCGGCCAGGCTCTTCAGTGGCCTGGGCGCGTCCATGCCCGGCAGCGGCATCCGGCTGGCCTGCCCCGGCACCAGCCCGGCGGCGATATAGGCGTCCTTGATCGGCCCCTTCTGGATGATCGAATAGCCAAGTCCTGCCGTGTGGGTCAGCAGGTGGCGCACGGTGATCTGCGTCTTTGCCGGGCGCAGGTCGGTGATCGAGCCATCGGGTGTCGTCTGCACCATCATCTTGCCGTAGGCGGGCAGGAGATCGGCGATCGGCTGGTCGAGCCGCAGCTTGCCTTCATCGACCAGCATCATCGCGGCCATGCCGGTGATCGGCTTGGTCATCGAATAGATGCGAAACAGGCTGTCCATGCCGACCGGCGCGGCCATGCCCTTGGCTAGCGTGCCGCGGGCGATGTCGAGCGGCGCTTCGGAGGCACCCCAGCCAAGCGCGGAGACCATGCCAGGCAGCTTGCCCGAGGCGACATAGCCATCGAGCATCGCCGTCACGTGCGGGAAGCGCGCCTCGGCTGCCGCGCTTGCCCAGGCCATGCGCGGCAAGGCGGCAGCACCCGCCATCGCGCCCAGCGATCCGATGAAGTTCCGCCGCGAGAGCGCGATATCGTGCATGCTCAATCTGTCCTTTCAGCGATTGCCAGCCGCGCCGCCTTGGCGAACACGGTCGGCAATCCGGCAGCCTCGATCTCCTCGACCGGCCACCACTCTCCCTCCGGCAGATTAACCGCTTGTGACGGCAGGCAAAGCATCAATTGCAATTCGAGATCGAAATGCGTGAAGCCGTGCCGCACCATGCCGCCTTCGCGCCATTCGCCTGCCAGCGCGTGGACGCCATCGCCCTTGGCCGACCAGCCATCGTCGGGCAGCGCGCGCATTCCGCCAAGCATGCCCCGCCCCGGCCGGCGCACCAGCAGTACCCGGCCCTCGCGCTCGATCCAGTAGGCGCGGCCGGCGCGCACGGGCTTGGCCTTCTTTGCCGCCTTGATCGGCAACCGCTCGGGCGAGCCTTCGACCAGACCGCGGCAATGCGTACGCAGCGGGCACAGCACGCACCGCGGCGAACGCGCCGTGCAGATCGTCGCGCCCAGATCCATCATCGCCTGGGCAAAATCGCCTGCGCGCGCCTCGGGCGTCACCTGGCCCGCAGAAAAGCGGATAGCGGCCTTGCCGGCAGGAAGCGGCTCGTCGATCGCAAAGAGCCGCGCCACCACACGCTCGACGTTGGCATCGACCACCACCGCACGCCGCCCGAAGGCAATCGCCGCCACCGCTGCGGCCGTGTATTCTCCAAGGCCTGGCAACTGGCGCAGTCCTTCCTCGCTATCGGGAAAGACGCCGCCCCTGCCGGCAACCGCCCGCGCGCAGGCGAGCAGATTGCGCGCACGGGCATAGTAGCCCAGCCCCGCCCATGCCGCCATCACATCGGCATCGTCAGCCGCGGCAAGATCATCGACCGTCGGCCAGCGCTGGGTGAACCGTTCGAAATAGGGGCCGACCGCCGCGACCGTGGTCTGCTGCAGCATCACTTCGGAAAGCCAGACGCGATATGGGTCCTGCATTCCCTCGTCCGGCAGCTTGCGCCACGGCAGGCGCCGTGCATGGGCATCGTACCATTGCAGCAACAGCGGGGCGATTGCCTCCGGATCGAAACCCGCACCCCGATCCGCTCTGGCCTGATCCACCCTAGTTTCCATCGCGCACCTATGGCATGGCGCGAAGCGATATGGAAAGCACCCCTTCGGACGCGCGCAAGACCAAGCCTCGCAAGCCGGCGCAGGCTCCGAAGCCTTACGAGCGCCCGCGCGGCGGCGAGGCGCGCCAGATCGCCGATCTCATGCCCGCCATCGGCCGCACCGCTTTCCGCCGCTTCGGCTTCGTGCAATCGAGCGTGGTGACGCGCTGGCCCGAGATCGTGGGCGAGCGGCACGCCCGCCATTGCGCGCCCGAATCCATCCGCTTCCCCCCAGGTGAAAAGTCTGAGGGCATTCTCCAGCTTGTCGTCAGCCCCGCCCACGCCCCGCTGATCCAGCATGTCACGCCCGAGATCATGGACCGGGTAAACCGCTTTTTCGGCTATCGCGCCGTGGCCAGGGTCAAGATCCGGCAAGGTGCGGTTCAGGCACCCAAGCCCAGGGAAACATCGCGCGCCGCGCCGCCATCGCTCAAGCCGATCCCGATGGAACTCGGGGATTCCTTGCGCGATATCGGCGATCCGGAACTGCGCACCGTGCTCGAATCATTGGCCCGCAGTCTCGATTCCGTATCCGGGGGGAAGAAAATCGGATGATCCGCAAGATAACCGCCACCGTCATTGCCGCCAGCGCCCTGATCGCGTTCGGCGCTTCGGGACAGCCCGCCAGGAAGGTCGCGCCCAAGCCGGCTGCAAGGCCGTCCGGCAGCCTGAACTGGGCGGTGACATCGGCTGCCACGCCCGAAGGAAACCACGTGCTTGGCAATCCCGCCGCCAAGCTGCGCGTGATCGAGTTCGTGAGCTACACCTGCCCACACTGCTCGCACTTCGAGACCGAATCCGAAGGGCAGCTCAAGATCGGCATGATCGCGCCGGGCAAGGGCGCGGTCGAAGTGCGCAACTTCGTGCGCGATCCGGTGGACATGACCGTGGCGCTGATCACCAACTGCGTGGCGCCCAGCAAGTTCTTCCAGTTGCACACCGCGTTCATGCGCCTGCAGCCGCAATGGATCGGCCCGCTCGCCACGTCGACCGAGGCGCAGCGCCAGCGCTGGATGACCGGAGCCTTCACCACCCGCACCCGCGCCATCGCCAGCGACTTCAAGTTCTATGAATTCATGGCCGCGCGCGGGATGGACCGGCAGACGCTCGATCGCTGCCTTGCCAACGAGGCGCTGGCGAACAAGCTGGCGCAGCAGACCGACTATGCCGTGGACAAGCTGGGTGTCACCGGCACGCCAAGCTTCATGATCGATGGCATCCTGCTGGCCGGCACGTACGACTGGGCTTCGCTGCGCCCGCAGATCATGGCCCGTCTCGACTGAACGATCCACAGCCGCCGGTGGCTTGCCGGCGGCTTCCCCTTCAAACCCCTGCAACAATCGGCTAGCGTCCGGCCAAACCGCCAGAAACGGGAACCCTGATCCGATGAAATTCGCCCGCGCCCTACTCCTTGCCTCGCTTCCGCTCGCCCTTGGCCTTTCGGCTTGCGGCAAGAAGGACGCCGCCGCCGGTGGCGAGATCGCCAGCAGCGAACCCGTTGCCAAGGTGCCGGCCCCGGCCGGTCAGTCGTGGACCGAAACCTTCTCGGTCACGCCCGAAGGCGGCTACCTGATGGGCAATCCCAATGCGCCGATCAAGCTGATCGAATTCGGCGCACTGTCGTGCTCGCACTGCGCCGAGTTCTCGGAAAAGGGCTTCCCCAAGCTGCGCGACGATTACATCGCGTCGGGCCGCGTTTCCTACGAACTGCGCCTGTTCCTTCTGAATGCGCTCGACATGCCCGCCGTGCTGCTTGCCACTTGCGGCGCACCCGAAGCGGTGATCCCGCTGTCCGAGCAGTTCTGGGCCTGGCAGCCCAACATGTTCACCAACCTGCAGAAGGATGAAGCCGCCTTCCAGCAGATCCAGAACCTGCCGGTGGACAAGCGCTTTGCCGCCATCGCCCAGCAGGGCAGGATGAGCGAATTCTTCGCCTCGCGCGGGATTGCCGCGGCCCAGGGCCAATCGTGCCTGGCCGATAGCGCCAAGGCCACCAAGCTTGCCGCCACGAACGAGCAGTGGAGCAAGGAATTCGACATCACCGGCACGCCGACGTTCTTCCTGAATGGCAGCAAGACCGGCGTTGCCAGCTGGCAGGAGCTCGAACCGATGCTGCAGAAGGCCGGCGCGCGCTAAGGCCGTCGGGGGCAAGGACGGGTCGGGGGGCCTGATCGGTGCAATTCAAGCGCTTGAAACTGTCGGGTTTCAAGAGCTTCGTCGAACCTGCCGAATTGCGCATCGAACCCGGCCTCACCGGCGTTGTCGGCCCCAACGGCTGCGGCAAGTCAAACCTGCTCGAAGCCATTCGCTGGGTCATGGGCGAAAGCAGCCCCAAGTCCATGCGCGGCGGGGGCATGGAAGACGTAATCTTCGCCGGCACCGCCACGCGCCCGGCACGCGCCTTTGCCGAGGTCATGCTCACCGCCGAGACTGATCCTGACGGTCCGTTCGGCCCCGAACTCGAAGTCATCCGCCGCATAGAGCGCGGCGCAGGCAGCGCATACCGCGTCAACGGCAAGGACGTGCGCGCCAAGGACGTCGCCCTCGTCTTTGCCGATGCCGCCACCGGCGCGCACAGCCCGGCCCTTGTCAGCCAGGGGCGCATCGCCGCGGTCATCGCCGCAAAGCCCGCCGAACGGCGCATGATGCTGGAAGAGGCAGCGGGCATCGCCGGGCTCCACGTCCGCCGGCGCGATGCCGAACAGAAGCTGCGCGCGACCGAGGCCAATCTCGAACGGCTCGAAGACATGCTCGCCGGCCTCGAAAGCCACATCGCCACGCTGCGCCGGCAGGCGCGCGCGGCAGAGCGCTACAAGGCGGTGAGCGAGAAGATCCGGCTGGCCGAAGCGCGGCTGGTCTTCGCGCGCTGGCGCGACGCCGCCGCAGCCGCCGATGCTGCGCGCAAGCAGGCCGTCGCTGCCGAAGATGCGGTAAAAGCGGCCACCGACCTTGCCCAGCAGGCACAGAAAGCGCAGCATAAGGCCGCTGCCGCCTTGGCCGCAGCACGCGAGGAACTGTTCGACCGGCGGCAGGATGCATCGGCCCATGGTCAGCGCATGGCAGCGCTGACCGCGCAACTCGAAGCCGCCGAACAGCGCGTGGCCGACATTGACCGCCAGCTTGCCCGCATCGAACAGGACCGTGCCAGCGCAGACCGCCTGACCGAAGACGCCGCGGCAGCGATGGGGCGGCTGGAACAGGACCTCGCGCTGGCCGAGACCGCGCTTGCCGCCGACAGCGAGCGGCGACCGACGCTTCTTGCCGCGGTCGACGATGCCGATCGGGCCGCGCGCGGGGCAGAAGTTGCGCTGGCGCAGCGTGTCGCGGAGCAGGCCGGGATCGATGCCGAATGGCGGGTGGCCGAGGCTGCCGTCGCCGCCGCGCGCCAACGCCTTGCCCGGCTTGATGGCGACGCTGCGCGGCTCGCCCAGCAGGCAGAAGCCCTAATGCGCAAGGCCGATCCCGCCGCGCAGATCGCCGAGGCCGAGGCCAGGCGGGCACAGGCGGCGAATGAGATCGCCGGTGCGGAGGCAGCCCGCACAACGCTTGGCACAAGGCGCGAGGATCTTTCCAGCCAGCGCGATGCCGCCAGCACTACGCTTGCCCAGGCGCGCGCCGATCTTGCCGGGATCGAGCGCGAAGCCGATGCCCTGGCGCGCGACAAGGCCGCGCGTGAAAAGGCCCGCGCCGCCAAGGGGCTGGGCCAATCGGCCATTGCCGGAACGCGCGCTGCACCGAGCTACGAACGCGCGCTTGCCGCCGTGCTGGGGCGTGATGCCTCGGCCCCGGTTGGCGCGGCACCTGCAGGAGCTGACGGTCGTTTCTGGACTGGCGCGCAAGTCCCCGCCCCTGTTGCGGATTCGCTTGCCCACCATGTTCCCCAATGCCCGCCTGAACTGGCTGCGCGTCTGGCGCTGGTGCGCATTGTCGAAAGCGACGATGGCCAGCCGCTTGCGCCCGGCGAATGGCTGGTAACGCGAGCCGGCCACTTGCGGCGCTGGGACGGCTTCATCGCCCGCGGCGAAGGCGCTGCCGAAGCCGCTGCGCTCGAGGCGGAGAACCGCCTTGCCGATCTGCAGGCGCTCCTGCCCGATCGCCGCTCAGCCGTGGCCAGCGCCGAGGCGGTGCAGGAAGAGGTCCGCGCAAGCCTTGCACAAGTGCAGGCGGAACTGTCGCAAGTCGAACGCACACTGTCTGCGGCCGCCGATGCCGAGCGCACGGCGCTGCGCGCGCTCGATGCCGCCGAGGCCGCCCGCGCCCGGCTCGAGCAGCGCAAGGCTGAACTGGCGCGCGCACAGGCCGATCTTGGCGAACAGCGCACCGCCGCGCAGGCCGAAGTTGCCGCCGCCGAGGACAAGCGCGGTGCTCTGCCCGATCCCGCTGCCGGCCGCGCCGCGCTCGAGGCCGCGCGCGCCCGCAACGATGCGGCACGCTCAGCGCTGCAAGCTGCCAGCGCTGCATCTGCCGCGCTCGAGCAGCAGATTGCGGCGGGCAAGGAGCGGCTGGCAGGCCTGAAGGGCGATATCCGTGCCTGGACCGCGCGCGCAGGCGACGTCGCCAAGCGGCTTGCCGAAATGACGGGGCGGCGCGAGGAGCTTGAGACCGAGCGGGCGATCTCTGCCGCCAAGCCCGCCGGGTTGATCGCCGAGATCGAGCAGGGCGAAGGCATCCGCGTGCGATTGGCGCGCGAGTTGGCGGAAGTCGAAGGCAGGTTGGCCACAGGTGAGCGGGAGGTTGCGCAGGCCGATGCGCACCTTGCGGCCGCCAGCGAGACGCTCGCGACAGCCCGCGAGACCCGCGCCGGCGCGGCTGCCCGCGCGGAGAACGAGGATGCACGCCGTCAGGAAATGGCGGCGATTTCGGGCGAGCGCTTTCAGTGCCCGCCACCGCTCCTGCCCGAGCGCTTCGCCTTTGAATCCGCGCAAGTCCTTGCCGCCACTGAAGAATCTGCCGCGATGGACAAGTTGGTGGCAGAGCGGGAGCGAATCGGTCCAGTTAACCTTGTCGCTGTCGACGAATTGAAGGATGCCGAGGAACGGCTTGGCACCTCGGTGGCCGAGCAGGCCGAATTAACCGAGGCTGTTCATAGACTTAGAGGATCCATCGGCAATCTCAACCGCGAGGGGCGCGAACGTTTGCGGGCGGCGTTCGAAGCGGTCGACGGACATTTCCGCCGCCTTTTCAGCCGTTTGTTCGGCGGCGGCGAGGCGCATCTAGCGCTGGTCGACAGTGACGATCCGCTCGAGGCTGGGCTGGAGATCTTCGCCCAGCCGCCCGGCAAGCGGTTGCAATCGTTGACTCTTCTGTCCGGTGGCGAACAGGCGCTGACCGCTGTTGCGCTGATCTTCGCGCTGTTCCTCACTAACCCCGCCCCGATCTGCGTGCTCGACGAGGTCGACGCGCCGCTGGATGATGCGAATATCGAGCGATTCTGCGACCTTCTCGACGCCATGGTGGGCGAGACGAGGACGCGCTATCTCATTGTCACGCACAATGCGGTGACGATGAGCCGGATGCACCGCCTGTTCGGGGTGACCATGGTCGAGCGCGGGATTTCGCGGCTGGTCAGCGTGGATCTTGGCGGAGCAGTGGAACTGCTGGAAGGCGCCGGTTAGTCCAGCACGTAACGTGGCCCAGGCCCGGCGGCACCGGCGCGGTCCTCCTTGTTGTAGAGCGCGCAGCGGTCAAGGCTGAGGCAGCCGCAGCCGATACATTCATCGAGCTTGTTGCGGGTGCGGGTGAGCAACTGGATGCGGGCATCGATCTCCTTGCGAAGCGAGCGGCTGATGCGCTGCCAATCGAGCACGTTGGGTGTGCGCCCATTGGGCAGGGCGGCAAGTTCGCGTTCGATTTCGGCAAGGCCGAGACCAAGTTTCTGCGCGATCTGGACAAAGCCGAGGCGCCGGATATCGGAGCGCAGGAAGCGACGCTGGTTGCCGCCCGTGCGCACCGAGGCGATCAGTCCGCGATCCTCGTAATAGCGAATCGCCGAGACGGCGAGCCCGGTACGCTGGGCGAGCACGCCTATTGGTATGATGTCATTGCGATTCATGCGACCCCCGTGCATTTTTCGCTACCGGCAAGATTTTGTCCGGCGCGATCAAGCTAGCTTGAGGTTGAGAATTGACAAGCATCGATTGCAGTCCGCCCCCATCCGGCACAGGTTCCAGCGCACTGTCATCTGCACACCTGGCAGCATACCTGGACCGGATCGGTTTTGCCGACAGACCGGCGTGTGATCTGGTCACGCTTCAGGCCATCGTGCGCGCGCATGTGGAGCGCATCGCATTCGAGAACATCGACGTGCAACTTGGCCGTGCAATGACGACGGACCTTGGGGCCGCCTTCGCCAAGCTGGTCGAAAACAAGCGCGGGGGCTGGTGCTACGAACACAACGGGCTGCTGGGCGCAGCGTTGGCTGCCATCGGCTTCGATGTGATGCGGATGAGCGCTGGCGTGATGCGCGAAGTGCGGAGCGATCAGGCCATGGGTTCGCACTTGTGCCTGCTGGTACCATGCGAAGGCCGGCACTGGCTGGTCGATGCGGGCTTTGGCAGCCATCTTGCGGCACCCGTGCCGCTGCAGGAAGGATCGTGGCACCAGGCCCCGCTGCCAGTTTCACTTGGCCGAACGGCGGACGGGATGTGGCGTCTGCAGGTGGCCCTTGGGGACAGGGCGATGTCCTATGACTTTCTGGCCGAGCAGGCAGACGAGGGCCGTCTTGCGACGATGTGCAAATGGCAGGCGAGCGATCCGGCGTCGGTCTTCGTCCAGAACCTTTCGGCACAGCGACGCTCGGGCGAGAGCTATTTCATGCTTCGCGGCAAGGTACTGACGATCGTTTCCGCCAGCGGAGAGGAGCAGCGCGAAATCGGGTCTGCGCGCGCGCTGGTCGAATGCTTGCGCGACGAGTTCCTGCTCGACGTGCCGGACGCCGCCGACCTGTGGCCGGCGATCACGGCAAGGCACGCAGCCCTGTTCGGCGATCAGGCCGCCCCGACGACATAGGCCGCCGCTGCCATCAGCAGTCCGGCGAAGCGGTTGGAGCGGAACTTGACCAGCGGATCGACACCGTCTTCCCGAAGCGTGACGACTTGCCACGCGAGATGGCCAGCAACAGGCATGAGCGCAAGCAGCGCCAGCGGATCGGCCCGCGTCAGCCAGACCGCGCCGCCCCAGCACAGCAGTGCCATCGCATAGAGGCCGCCAACGCCAGCGCGGACATGACGGCCAAACGACAGGGCCGACGAGCCGATACCGACCATGGCATCGTCCTCGCGGTCCTGCAGCGCGTAGATCGTGTCATAGGCCATGCACCACGCCCAGCAGCCGGCGTAAAGCGCGCCAAGCGGCGCCATGCGATCAAAGCCATTGGCCTCGACCCAGCCGACCGGCGCGCCCCAGGTGAATACCAGGCCGAGCCAAGCCTGCGGCCAACCGGTGATGCGCTTCATGAACGGATAGGCGGCGACGAGGGAAAGGCTGCCGAGCGCAACGATCTGCGCTTCCCAGCGCAGTTGCAGCAGCACGACGAGGCCGACCGCGCAGAGCGTGAGCAGCCAGAGCCACGCTGCGCGCTTCGTCGTGGCGCCGCTGGCAATCGGGCGCAGCGCCGTGCGGGCAACGCGAGCATCGAGATCCGCATCGACGATATCGTTATAGACGCACCCTGCCCCGCGCATGGCAATGGCACCCAGAAGCATCCAGGCCAGAATGCCCCACCGCGATGTGCCGCCGCCGAGGAACAGGCCCCAGGCACAGGGCCAGAACAGCAGCCACCAGCCGATCGGCCGGTCGAACCGGGCAATCAGAGCAAGGTTGCGCCAAGGCTGCGGCAGACGCGCGACAAGGCCCTTGTGCTCGCTGTCGGGGACTATCGTGTCAGAAACGGTCGGAGTCATCCTGCGGACACTTAACGCAAGGGCCGGAAACCGCTAGGCGGAATGCATGACTGCAACTCCTGCCTGGCCCCCGAAATCCGCGCCGCGCCTGTTTGTCGAGACGGGGCTGGAAGCCGGGCTGCATTTGCCCATCGAGGGGCAGCAGGCGCATTATCTGGCCAAGGTCATGCGCGTTGCGCCGGGGGACGCGGTGATCGTCTGCGACAACCTCACCGGCGAATGGGTCGCGCGGGTGGTCGAGGCGGGCAAGCGCGCCGTCGTCGTCGAGGTTGAGCGCTGCCTGCGCGAGCGCGAAGCGGTGCCCGACTTCTGGCTGTGTGCAGCCTTGCTCAAGAAACCGAACTTCGATCTGGTGCTGGAGAAGGCGACCGAACTGGGTGTGGCGCGCGTTGTGCCCGTGGTGACGCGGCGCTGCGTAGCCGACAAGCTCAACCCCGAGCGGGCATCGACCATTATGACCGAAGCGGCCGAACAGTGCGCGCGCACGGCGCTGCCAGAGCTGGGCGAGACCGCCAAGCTCGATCATCTGCTGCGTGACTGGCCGAAGGAGCGCAAGCTGTTCTTCGCCGACGAGAACGGCGGGATGCCGGCAGCGGTCGCCTTTGCGATCCACGAAGGCCCGGCTGCCCTGCTTATCGGCCCTGAAGGCGGTTTTGACGAGACCGAGCGGGCGCTGGTGCGCGCGCACCCGGCTGCGGTCGCGCTTTCGCTGGGACCGCGCGTCCTGCGCGGCGAGACGGCAGCCATTGCCGGGACGGCGCTGTGGATGGGGATGCGCGGCGACTGGATCGGCCAAGGCCATTCACGCGCTGACAGCAACATTGCCTTGCAGGTGACGGGCAACAATTTGGCTGGCTAAAACCTGTCCCGGTCATTAACGGATGCGGGCATGAGCACGCGGCAAGTTTCAAATAGCAACGATCCCGTAATCGAGAGCCGCGACATGCTCGTGCGCCCGATGCAGAAGGGCGAAAAGCCCAAGGAAAACTGGCGGATCGGGACGGAGCACGAGAAGTTCGTCTATCGCACCAGCGACCGCGCCGCGCCGTCCTATGCCAAGCAGGGCGGCATCCGCGACCTGCTGGGCGCTCTGACCGAATACGGCTGGGAGCCCATCGTCGAGGGCGGGAACGTCATCGCCATGTCCGGCCCCGATGGCGCGGTGAGCCTCGAACCGGCCGGGCAGCTCGAACTTTCGGGCGCGCCGCTGGTCAACCTGCACCAGACCTGTGCCGAGACCGGGCGCCACCTGGCCCAGGTCAAGACCATCGGCGACAAGCTGGGCCTGGCCTATCTTGGCATGGGGCTGTGGCCCGACAAGACCCGCGAAGAACTGCCGATCATGCCCAAGGGCCGCTACGAGATCATGCTGCGGCACATGCCGCGCGTTGGCACGATGGGCCTCGACATGATGCTGCGCACCTGCACCATCCAGACCAACCTCGATTATTCGAGCGAAGCGGACATGGTGCAGAAGTTTCGCGTCAGTCTTGCATTGCAGCCGCTGGCGACCGCGCTGTTCGCCAATTCGCCGTTCCTTGAAGGCAAGCCCAACGGCTTCCTTTCATACCGCAGCCATATCTGGACCGATACCGATCCGGCGCGCACGGGCATGCTCTCGTTCGTGTTCGATGAAGGCTTCGGCTACGAACGCTATGTCGACTACATGCTCGACGTGCCGATGTACTTCGTGTTCCGCGACGGCAAGTACATCGATGCGGCAGGCCTTTCGTTCCGCGATTTCCTCGACGGCAAGCTTTCGGTGCTGCCGGGCGAGAAGCCGACGCTGTCAGACTGGAACGACCATCTTTCGACCGCCTTCCCCGAAGTGCGCCTGAAGTCCTTCCTCGAGATGCGGGGGGCCGATGGCGGCCCGTGGAACCGCATCTGCGCGCTGCCAGCGCTGTGGGTGGGCCTGCTTTACGATCAGGGCGCGCTCGATGCAGCATGGGACCTGGTCAAGGGCTGGGACATGGACGGACGCGAGCGGCTGCGGGCCGAAGTGCCAAGGCTGGGACTGGACGCGACGCTGCCCGGCGGGGGCAAGCTGCGCGACGTCGCCGCCGAAGTGCTGGCGATCTCGCGCTCCGGGCTTGCCGCGCGGGCGCAGCTCAACGAAGCCGGCGACAACGAGACCGGCTATCTCCATCCGCTCGACGAGATCGTTTCCTCGGGCAAGACCCCGGCCGAGCGCCTGCTTGACCTGTACCATGGCGAATGGGGCGGCGACCTTTCGCGCATCTATGGCGAGAAGAGCTTCTGATGATCATCGTGATGGGCACCGTTCGCGTTCCGGTCGAGA
This sequence comes from Novosphingobium sp. B1, assembly GCF_900176395.1. Lineage (GTDB taxonomy): Bacteria > Pseudomonadota > Alphaproteobacteria > Sphingomonadales > Sphingomonadaceae > Novosphingobium. The sequence goes on from NZ_FWXL01000005.1 coordinate 309,606, forward strand.
ACATCGCCGCGATCAGGCCGATGATGGCCAAGGTCATCGCCGCGACACTGGCCGAGGATGGCTGCATGGCATACGCCTATTCGCAGGACCTTCTCGACCCCGAGCTGATCCACATCGCCGAAAAGTGGCGCGACAAGGCAGCGCTGCAGGCCCATTTCCAGACCGAGCACATGAAAATCTGGGCGCAGGAGCGGGCGGAACTGGGCCTGTTCGAGCGCAAGATCAGCATGTTCGAGGCCGACGAGGGCACCGAGCTCTGACGACTATTCCGCCGGCTGGGCAATCGGCCTGGGCGTGAGGCGGCGTGTAAGCTTGCGCAGCACAGAGGTGATCGGCCCGTGTTGCGCCATCCACGCATGGTATTCGCGGTACTTGGCGTCTTCGGCAAGCAGGTGCTTTTCCTCGGTGCGGGCCCGCCAGTAATAGACCGCGCTGACGAGGGCGAGGATCACGGTGTTGCGGATCGCGTCGACCATCGAGCCACTGGTGGTGAGGAACGGCAGGGTGGCAAGCCACCAGTAGGCGTTCTTCGACAGGTAGGCCGGATGGCGCGTGAAGCGATAGGGTCCGTTGGTGAGCACGCCGCGATAGGTCAGGTTGGAAAAGCGCAGGCCGAAGGCCACGGTGGCCCAGGCGTAGATCGCGGTGAGGATCACCAGTGCGGCCGCCCATACCCACATCAGCGCAGTCTGTCCGGCCAGCCAGTGCGGCCATTCCGCGCCGTTGTGATGATAGTCCAGCACCCCGCCCTCGCCCATCAGGATGAACGGGGGGTAGCAGATCAGCGCGGCGACCCAGGCGGCAAGGTGGGGATTGGCAGTGCGGATCTGCGCATCCAGCGGCTTCATGGTGACGAGATAGCCGACCATGGCGATCTGCACGTCGATCATGAACATCGTCTCGATCAGCAGGGACGCGAACTCGACCGGATCGTGGAAGGCGTGGCTCCAGTCGAAGCGGACGACCGCGCCAAAGCCGCCCGGAACGATCGAGATCATGAAGGCGCAGAAGAAGCCCTTCACCAGCCACGACAGCGCATGGCGCCGAACCTCGGCAGGGTCCCAAGGTTCGCGGCCGATCAGCATGGCGCCGAAGTGCCACGTGGCGTCGCGCGGATTCACGAGTACGCGGTCGAGCCAGATGACGTAAGGGATGGCGCCGAGGAACAGCAGCGGCGCTGCAGTTTCAAGCACTTCCATCGCAAAGACATACTGCCCGCGCCAGTACCAGCGGCCGAGGCAGTAGGCGAAGCCGATGACGGCCCATGTTGCCCAGAGACCGGCGATCTTGGTGATCGAGATGTCGATCACGTCACGCAAGGGACGCGGGGCGGACCAGTCGATCCCGGTGGACGGGCGGCGGTGAACCTTGTCGACCAGCAGGGACCAGCCGATCATTCCAGCGCCCGAGAACAGCAGGGCCGCCATGGCCGCAGCAGGGCCGTCCATCACCTCGCGCGGGGAAGCAAGACCGAAGGTGTCGACGATCTGGGGCCAGAAGCGACAGACCATGACCCACAGGAACAGCCCTGCAAGGCCGGCAACGCCGACGCCGGAAGAGACGTCCGAGGGAGGAAGCGAAGGACGGGCGGTCATGCCACCGTCCTTCGCATCAATGGGTTAGGATTTGGTTTTGATCAGCGAAACGCGGTGATCTTGCCGCTGTCATCCAGCACGTAGAGCGTCTGGTTGGCGACGATCGGGGCGAGGCTGACGCCCGAGCCGAGCTTGGTGAAGTTGCTGACAGTGCCGTCGGTGACCGATGCGGTCATCATCTCGCCGCGCGAGTTGGCGATCCACAGGCGGTTTCCGGCGAGCACGGGGCCGGTCCAGAGGATCTGGTCCTTCTTCTTCTTCTCGTTCTTGTAGCGCTGCAACTGCGTCATCCAGCGGACCTTGCCGTTGGACTTGGCGATGCAGAGCAGCTTGGCCTCGTCGGTGAGCGTGAAGATCCAGTCGCCCGCGATGGCCGGGGTGGAAATGCCGGCGAGGTTGAGTTCCCAGATGCGTTGGCCGGTAACGAGTTCATAGGCAGCCATGCGCCCGCCCTGCCCCAGTGCATAGACGCGACCGCGCTCGATGATCGGGTCGGCGTCGATGTCGGTCAGGGTCGACACCGAGGTGGCGATGCTGGTGCGCGCAAGGGCATCGGCCCACAGTTCGCGGCCGTTCTCGTAGCGGTAGGCGACAAGTTCGCCCGAGGAATAGCCGGCGACGATGGTGCCCTGGCCCGCGGCGGGCGAGGCGACACCGAAGACGTTGGTCTGGCCGACCGAGGCATTGGCGTTCCACAGCACCGCGCCGTCATCGGCATTGAGCGTGAGGATCTGGTTGTCCTGCGTCATCACCATGACCTGCCCGAAGGCGACCGTGGGCGATCCGCGCAGCGGGCCGGCAGGCTTTACCCGCCACTTGACGTTGCCACTGGCCGCATCGAGCGCGGCAACTTCGCCCACGCCATTGGTGACATAGACCACGCCTTCATCGAACGAGGCGCCGCCGCCGAAGGTAGAACCGGCGTTCTGCTTGTCGGCGCGGATCGAGGTTTCCCAGGCGCGGGCACCGGATGCAGCATCCCAGGCGTGCACCAGGCCATCGGTGTCCATCGCGAAGAGCTTGCCGCCACCGACGACCGGCGAGGCAGCCAGGCGCTGCTTGGCCGAGGAACCACGAATGCTGACAGTGAAGGCGCGCTGCGGGGCATCACTGATGGCAACGTGGCCATAGGACTTGGCGGCGTTGCCACCGCCCTGCGCAAATTCGGTGTTTACTTCCGGCGCAGGCAGCACGACCGACATCAGCGCGATCGAATCATCGACCTTGGTGCCGGCTTCGATCTTCGAGAGGATCGGCTGGCGCTGGCCAACGGTGGGCGTGGTCTTGGCCTTGTCCTTGCCGCCGAAAACGCCGCAGCCACCAAGGCCCAGCGACAGGATCAGCGCGCTGGAGAGCGCGGCGCGGCGGAGGCTGGTCTTGGCCTTCATTTCAGGATTCCTCGAGATCATTGCGCCGGCGAAACCAGCGTTGCGGCACCGGGTTCCTCGACTGCGTCGACGCCCAGCAGTCCCGCCATCTGGCGAGTGCGGCGGCGCAGCGAGTCCGGCACGGTCTTGTCCTTGGCGATCTGCGCAAAGAGCGCGCCCGCCAGTTCGTTCTTGCCCTGCTTCACGTAGGCCATGGCGACGAGCTCGCCGGCGCTGCCGAACCAGGGGTTGCCGGGAATGGCGAGCGGCTTGATGCGTTCGACGACCTTGTCGGGTCCGATCTGGTCGAAGGTCAGCGACACTTCGCGAATGGTTGCCAGATCGCGGTAGGCCTGCGGCGCATCGCCATCGGCCGCAATGGCGGCAAAGGCCTTGGCCGCTTCGGCGGTCTTGCCCTGTTCGACGAGCACGCCTGCGCTGAGCATGCGCGCGGCGGCGCGATAGCCATCGGTGCCATCCTTGGCGAGCGGGGCGACTTCGTCGGTCGCTGCCTTGAGGTTGCGGGCTTCGATATTGTCGAGCGCCTTGGTCAGCACTTCGCCCTGTTCGCCGGAGGTGCTGGCCTTGTGGTTGTCATACCACAGCCAGCCGGCGAGGCCGAGCAGCCCGGCAACGATGGCCGCGCCGACGGGCTTGCCGTACTTCTGCAGGGCGGTGAAGACCTGATCCTCGCGCAGGGCATCGTCAACCTCGCGCAGGAAGCCATCGCCTTGCGCGGCGGCACGATCGGCGAGTTGCGTGGAACGAGTTTGCGGACGATCGGGACGGAGAGCCAAGGCAGCGCTTTCGGGAATTGGTTGACGGTTGCTAGCGTGTGTCTGGCGCGGTGTTTAGCGGATGGAACCGCCTTTTCAACGGAATTGATTCCTGACGCCACCAGCGTGAACGGCGGCTGAAGCAAGTTCAGACAAGCGTTGCCCGGCCAAGCGCTGCACCATAGATGCGCGCATAGCGATCCGCCATGACCGCCTCATCGAATTCCGCGACGGCACGGGCGCGGTTGACGTTGCCCAGCTGCTTGCGCAAGGCCGGGTCTGCCGCAAGCGCCGCCACGGCAGCTGCCAGCGCATTGTCGTCGCCCTCGGGCGTCACGAAAATGCGATTTTCAGGCGCGACCATGTCGGCGACATCGCCTACTGCAGGGCTGGCAACGGCGAGGCCCGCAGCCATCGCTTCAATCACGGACAGCGGCGCCTGTTCACTGTCGGACGAGAGCGCGAAAAGATCGAACAGGCCGACAGCGAGCGACGGATCGGCAACGTGGCCGGGCAAATGGACGCGGTGGCCGACCTCAAGCCGAATTGCCTCGGCCACGATCGCCTCTCGCTCCGGCCCCTCGCCAAGGATCACGAGGTGCCATTCAGGCGGCAGATCCTTCATGGCGCGGACCAGCCGCGGCAGGTTCTTGACCGCGCGCAGGCCAGCCAGCGTGCCGAGCCACTTTTCGCCGGGCCGCTTGACCACGCGGGGCAGCACATCGGCCCGCGGCTTGCGGGCATAGAGAGCCGTATCGATGCCGTTGGGGATGCGCTGGACCCTGCCGCGCGGCTGGTGCCATGCACCGAGCGCAATGTCCTCAAGCTGGCGCGAGGGCACGACCAGCGCGCTGGCGCGGGCCAGCGCGACGCGGCGGAACCAGTTTCGGCTGCGCTTCAGGCCACCCGCTTCATCGGCGTTGAAGCCATCCTCGTGGTGAACCAGCGGCGCAAGGCCGAGCGACGGCGCGAACACGGCATGGGCCATCACCGCGTCCATCGCTCCCCAGTTGTAGGTAAGGATCAGGTCGAAGCCCTGCATGGCCCGGGCGAGACGCTGCAGACGGCCGATGCGCAGCTTTCCGGCAAGCGGGGGGAAGCCGAACGGGAAGAAGGCGGCAACGCCCTTGTCGATCAGCGCCCTTGCGCCCATCGCCGAAGGCAGCGCCGAGACGATGTGATGTTCGAGCGCCTTGCCGTTCCGGCCCCTGGCCCAGCGATTCATCAGGGCAACGGCACGTCGCTCCTTGCCGCCGGCATCGAAGGTCGAATGCAGGTGCAGGATCTTCACAGGCCGGGCGGCGGTCATGCCCGGGCGAGAAGACGGCCGATCGCGGCCACGCTTTCCGGCTCGTCCAGCGTGGGGGCGTGGCCGATCCGCGGCAGGGTGACGAGTTCGACGCCGGGGCGCGAGGCCATCTTCGTTGCGGTTTCCGCCGTGAGGATGTCGGACGTTTCTCCGCGCAGGATCAGCAGCGGACGGGAGGCCAGGGCATCGAAGAGCGGCCACATGTCCACCTGCGGGGTAGCGCCTGCCGGAGCCTCGAACGGTTCGGCGATCTTCATGTCGTAATCGAAGGCGATACGACCGCCGGTGCCTAGGGCCATTATGCGCTTGGCATAGCGCAGCCACTGCGTGATGTCCCAATCGGGATAGACATCGCCGCTGCTTTCCTGAAGCGCGCGGGCCGCGTGCATCCATGTTTCGAAGTTGCGCCCCTGCCCGACATAGCCGCGAATGCGTTCGAGGCCGGCTTCGGACACCTCGGGACCGACATCGTTCAGGACTGCTGCAGCGATGCGTTGCGGATTGCTGGCGGCGAGCAGCATGTTCAGCAGACCACCGAGCGAAGTGCCGATCGAGACGAAGCGTTCGATCCCTTCCTGGGCCAGCAACGCCTCCACATCCTGCAGATAGTGCATGGGGGTGTAGGTCATCGGATCCTTGGCGTAGTCGCTGTCACCGCGGCCGCGCATCTCCGGGCACAGCACGCACCAAGTTCCGGCCAGCCGCTCGGCCAGGTCCTCGAAATCGCGGGCATTGCGGGTGAGCCCTGGCAGGCAGATCACCGGGGGCTTGGCGGAATCGCCATCAAAATATCGGAAATGCAGGCGCAATCCGTCGCTGCTGGTCCAGTAGCGATCTTCGTATTCGGCCATTTCGTCTGGTATTCCGCGTGAAATCCGGGGAGCCTGCTTGCGGGCAGGCTTGCTCGTGCCCACTATTGCCGGATGCAGGCGCTCCCGCAAGACGCGATATATCGACCTTCCCCCCGGCTCATGGCGCTGGCCGACTGGATCGGCGATCCGGTCAGCGCTGCAGACTTTCCCGAAGCGACCCTGCGCTGGCGAAACGACCGCGCTGCAGGCGATGTCGGGCTGGCAGGCCTGTCGGACGCGGAATGGGTGCGTCATTTCGGACGGTTCGTTCCGCTCGAGGGCAACATGCCGGGGCCGCTGGCGTTGCGCTATCACGGGCACCAGTTCCGCGTTTACAACCCTGACCTGGGCGACGGGCGCGGGTTCACCTTCGCGCAGATGCTCGACCGAGACGGCAGGCTGATGGACCTTGGCACCAAGGGTTCGGGGCAGACGCCGTGGAGCCGTGCCGGGGACGGACGCCTGACGCTGAAAGGTGCCGCGCGCGAGATCCTGGCCACCGAAATGCTCGAGGCGCTGGGAGTGAATACCAGCCGCACGCTCTCGGTGATCGAGACCGGGGAGGCCCTGTATCGTGGCGACGAGCCTTCGCCGACGCGCTCGGCGGTGATGGTCCGGCTTAGCCATGGGCACATCCGCATAGGCACGTTCCAGCGGCTGGCAGCGCTGGAACTCGAAGACGAGATGGCGCAGCTTGTCGCCTATTGCCTCGCGAATCTTCCGGGCGGGCATGAGGACGCGGCACATCCGGCTGTGCGCTTCTTCAACCAGGTGGTGGAGCGCATGGCCGACATGGCGGCAAGCTACATGGTGGCGGGATTCGTCCATGGCGTGCTCAATACCGACAACATGAACGTGACCGGGGAAAGCTTCGACTATGGCCCGTGGCGCTGGCTACCGAAGTGGGAGCCGGGCTTTACCGCGGCCTATTTCGACCATTCCGGGCTTTATGCCTATGGTCGCCAGCCAGAAACGATCCACTGGAATTGCGGGCAACTGGCCGTGGCCCTACGCACGCTGGTGGACGCGCCGCCCCTGATCGAGGCGCTGAACCGCTATCCCGAACTGTACCAGCAGGCCATGACCCGGCGCTGGTGCTGGCGGCTGGGCGTAGTGCCGCGCGGGCTTGAGGAAGATACCGCTCTGATCGGCGCCTGCGAGCAGGTAATGGTGGCGCAAGGCAGTGGACCGGATGCGTTCTTCCTTGCGCACCGTGGCGGTCGGGGCGGCGCTGGAACCGACGCCGCCGAGCAGGCGCTGCAGGCGGCGCTGGCTCCTTATGCGGCGACGGACAGTAGCCATCCCTACTGGTCCGATGCTGCGCCACAGTCCATGCTCATCGACGAAGTCGAGGCGATATGGCAGCCCATTGCCGAGCGCGACGAGTGGAGCGCGCTCGCTGGCAAGGTCGCGGCTGTGCGGCGCATGGGCGAGGCGTTGGGCCCCCGGCCCGAACCGATGGGCCACACTCGGGGCTGAATTGCATCAGCAGGGGTGGTGGCGCCTGTGAATATTGTTTAATCGGTAACGACTATCGCGTTACGTTGTGCGCACAAACCGGTTCACCGGGCCCGCGCCGAACTTGAATGAGAAGCAGGCAAATCCGTGGCAACTGCCGAAATCGTATCGTATGAACCCGCAACCGGCGCGGAAGTGTGGCGCGCTCCTGTCGGCGATGTCGACGAGGTGGTCGCCCGCGCCCGCCGCGCCTGGCCGGCCTGGGCAGCGCAGCCTCTTGCAACGCGTATCGAACTGGTTCGCCGCTTTGCCAACGAGGTGCGCAAGGACGCCGACAAGCTGGCGACGATGATCGCGCGCGAGACCGGCAAGCCGATGTGGGAAGCCCGCACCGAGGTCGAGAGTGTCATCAACAAGGTGGAGATTTCGGTCCGCGCCTATGCCGACCGCACTTCGCAGCGCAAGCTCGACTCGGCGATGCAGGGCACGGCGGCGCTGCGCCACAAGCCGCATGGCGTGATGGCCGTTCTGGGCCCCTACAATTTCCCTGCGCATTTGCCCAATGGCCACATCGTGCCGGCGCTGATCGCGGGCAACGCTGTGGTGTTCAAGCCATCGGAAAAGACACCGGCAACCGGCGAGATGCTGGCGCAGTGCTTCCATCGCGCGGGCATTTCCGCTGCCGTGGTGCAGGTTCTGGTCGGCGGCCCGGCCGAGGGCCAGGCGCTGGTGGCGCATGATGGCATCGACGGGGTGCTGTTCACCGGATCGGCCCATGCCGGCATCGCGATCAACCGCAAGCTGGCTTCGAACCCCGGCAAGATGGTCGCGCTCGAGATGGGCGGCAACAACCCGATCGTTGTGTGGGACACGCCCAAGATCGAGGATACCGCGACGATCATCGTCCAGTCCGCCTTTACCAGCGCTGGCCAGCGTTGCACGGCCGGACGCCGCCTGATCATCAAGGCATCGATGTACGACGCGGTGATGAGCCAGGTGAAGCATCTGGCAGACCGCATCATCGTCGGCGCTCCGTTCGACGAGCCAGCGCCATTCATGGGGCCGGTGATCGACAATCGCACCGCCGATGGCCTGACCGAAAGCTTCGTCTACCTCCTGTCTTCAGGTGGACGACCGATCAAGCACATGGTTCGCCTGCAGGAAGGCCTGCCGTTCCTGTCCCCGGCGATCATCGACGTGACCGGCGTGGCCGAGCGGCCCGACGTCGAACTGTTCGGCCCGCTGCTGCAGGTGGTCAAGGTAGACGATTTCGACGAAGCCATCGCCGAAGCCAACAACACCCGCTTCGGGCTTTCGGCTTCGCTGCTGGGCGGCGCACCGGCGGACTACAACCGCTTCTGGGCAAACATCCGGGCGGGCGTGGTCAACTGGAACCGCCCGACCAACGGCGCATCGTCTGCAGCGCCGTTCGGCGGCATCGGGCTTTCGGGCAATCATCGACCGAGCGCCTATTACGCCGCCGATTATTGCGCCTACCCGGTCGCATCGACCGAGATGGACCAGCCGCGCGCCAGCATCGGCGTGGGTCTCAGGAGCGAGTAGCACCACCCGGAGGTGCGGGATCAGGCAACGGCAGCGCCGGATCACGCGGGCCGCCCGGATCGATGGCCAGATTCTTGAGGTTCTGCTGGCTGAGGTCGGGATCGACCATCAGCTGGCCTTGCAGCGCCTCGGCCATGAGCGGGTCGAGCGGTTCGCCATCCTGTTCGACCTGCGGCGAACCGCAGGCCGCCAGCGCGAGGCTCAGCCCGCAAATCATGTGGCGAAACAAGGACATTGCCGGTCCATATCGCGCGCGTGGTTAATAAAAAGGGAGCGCCCCGCATCTTGCGGAGCGCTCCCCTGCCGACCTTTCAGCGCGACCCGAAGGACGGTCAGTAACTGGTCATTTCCGGCTTAGCGGCAGCGCGAACCGCCACGGTCAACTTCGCGGCCGAGCAGTGCGCCACCGGCGGCACCAAGGATCGCACCCAGCGTGCGGTCACCGTAATTGCCGGCGACTTCGCGGCCAAGCAGGGCACCGGCTGCACCACCGATCAGCAGACCGGTCGTGCCGTTGGAGCGACGGCAGTAGTAGCGGCCGTCGTTGCCGCGCCAGACGCGGGTGTTGCGATAGACCGGATCGCCGTAGTAGCCACGATCGTTGCCGCGATAGTAGTTGCGGTCACCACGGCCGTAGTAGCGATCACCCCGGTCATAACCGCGCCAGTCGCGACGGTCGCGGCCATGCTCCCAGCGCTCGCCATCCCAGCCTTCGTTCCACTGCGTGGCGATGGCGGTGCTGGCCTGGGCCTGCGGCAGGACGGCGGCGGTAGCCGGAACGGCATTTGCGACGGTCGAGGCGGCGACAAGGGCCAGTGCGGACTTCTTGAGACTGAACATCGAATTGCTCCTCACTTGGAGAGGACCCGCACCGTTTGGAGTCTGGTCCTGTTGTTTCGTTGGTTCATGTTTACGACTGCCAACCTGAACGGAACGCAACCGCAGCGTCAGATTTGAACTTTGCGGTGAAGCGATTGCGGTTGCCGATGAAACGACGCCTTTGGCGGGGTTGGCCCGGCCGACCATTGCTGGCAGGGACGCTGCATGAACGAATCCAGCACCTTGCGCCGGGGACTCACAGCCGCGCTGGCCGCTTATGTGATGTGGGGCCTGCTCCCGCTCTATTTCCGCGCGCTCCACGCGGTGCCCCCGCTGGAGCTGGTGGGCTGGCGCGTGCTCTTCACCGTGCCGGTGTGCATCGTGATCATCGGCTTCCGCAAGCAATGGCCCGAGGTGCGGGCGGCGCTGGCGAGCCTCCCTGTGCTGGGCCTGCTGGTTTTGAGCGCAGCGCTGATCGGATCGAACTGGCTGATCTTCGTGATTGCCATCAACAACGGCCACGTGCTGGCCACGAGCCTTGGTTACTACATCAATCCGCTGATAAACGTCGTGCTTGGCACTGTCTTCCTTGGCGAGCGGCTGACGCGGGTTCAGTGGCTGGCAGTCGGGCTTGCCGGCGCTGGCATCGCGCTGCTGCTCGGCGGCGCGCTGGACACGCTGGCGGTCGCGCTATCGCTGGCATTCTCATTTGCATTCTACGGCTTCGTGCGGAAGAAGGCGCCGGTCGGCGCCGTGCCGGGATTGACGATCGAGACGTTGCTGCTGGTGCTGCCGGCGGTAGTCATCGTGTGGCTGGGGGCAATCTCGCCCGCCGGTTCAGCTCTGCTCATGGGCGGGCAGGAGACGCCGCTGCTCGTTGCCTCGGGCGTGGCGACGGCAATTCCGCTGCTGCTCTTCGCCGTGGCGGCCAGAAGCATGCCGCTTTCCACGCTGGGCTTCGTCCAGTTTCTGTCACCTACGCTGAGCTTCATCCTCGGGCTGACGGTGTTCGGCGAATCGCTCGATGCCACGCGGCTTGCCTGCTTCGCGCTGATCTGGTCGGCGATCGCGCTATACAGTTGGGACATGCTGAAGCGGGCGCGCCAGCCCTAGGCGAGGCGCCAGCCCAGCGTTTCTCCGGCGTGGAATGGCACGATCTGGGTGCCGTTGCAGTCGATCACTTCGGGTACGGCGACGGGCGCCTTTTCGAGCGTGATCGTGCCTTCGTTGACCGGCATGCGATAGAACTTGGGGCCGTTGAGCGAGGCGAACGCCTCGAAGCGATCAAGTGCGCCCTCCTCGTCGAACACCGTGACGTAGCTTTCAAGCGCGTAAGGCGCGTTGAAGATGCCGGCGCAACCGCAGGCGGTTTCCTTGAGGTGCCTGGCATGCGGCGCGGTGTCGGTGCCGAGGAACACGCGATCACAATTGGACGTGGCGAGCTTGCGCAAGGCGAGCCGGTGCTTCTCGCGCTTGGCAACCGGCAGGCAGAAGGCGTGTGGGCGGATGCCGCCGACGAGCATGGCGTTCCGATTGATGTGGAGGTGCTGCGGCGTGATCGTTGCGGCGACGTTCGGCCCTGCTCCTTCGACGAACTGGGCCGCTTCCTCGGTGGTGATGTGTTCGAAGACGATCCGCAGTCCGGGCATGTCTGCCACAAGGCGCGTCAGCGTGCGTTCGATGAAGACGGCTTCGCGGTCGAAGATGTCTACGTGGCTGTCGGTGACTTCGCCGTGGATCAGCAGCGGCATGCCGATGCGCTGCATGACTTCGAGCACGGGATAGATATTGCGGATGTCGGTGACGCCGTGGGCCGAGCCGGTGGTGGCATGCGCGGGATAGAGCTTGGCCGCGACGAAGACGCCTTCGGCAAAGCCACGTTCGACTTCGGCAGTGTCGGTCGAATCGGTAAGGTAGAGCGTCATCAACGGGGTGAAATCGCTGCCTGCCGGGAGCGCGGAAAGGATCCGTTCGCGGTAGGCGGCGACACCCGCAACGTCGGTCATCGGCGGCGACAGGTTCGGCATGACGATGGCGCGGGCGAACTGGCGCGCCGTATAGGGCGCTACGCCGACGAGTACGTCGCGATCGCGCAGGTGGGTGTGCCAGTCATCGGGGCGGCGGATCGTCAGAGTCGTCGGTGTTGTCGTAGCCATGGGGTTCCCCTTAGCGGCGACGGTGCCTATCTTCCAGTCATGACCCGACTGTATGAGCGCGCCCTGATCCGCCTTTCTCCGCTCGACCCCGGCGAGGATGTTGCCGGCTTTCTGCAAGGGCTTGTCACCAACGATGTGAAAGGCGCGTTGCCGGTGTGGACCGCGCTGCTCAGTCCGCAAGGCAAGGTGCTGTTCGACTTTCTCGTCTGGCCGGACGGAGCTGACAGCCTGCTGATCGATTGCGAGGCAGCCAGTGCCGATGCCCTGGCCAAGCGGCTGACGCTTTACCGCCTGCGGCGCAAGATCGGCATCAGCCGAGTCGAATCACTGGGCGTGTTCTGGGAAGATCATCCGGGTGACGGCGGGGCAAGCGATCCCCGCCTGCGCGCGCTGGGCCAGCGCTGGATTGCGCCCGTCACTGACGCGGACGAAGCGGGAGATGACGCATGGCGCGCTCACCGGCTCAAGCTGGGCGTCGCAGAGGGGCTGGCCGAACTCGGCAACGGCGAGGTGCTCTGGCTCGAATGCAACGCGGTTGACCTCAACGGCGTGAGTTTTACCAAGGGCTGCTATGTCGGCCAGGAAAACACCGCTCGGATGAACTGGCGGCAGAAGGTGAACCGCCGGCTCGTCGTGGTTCCGCTCGAGCAGTCCGATCCGGCGCGACAACGCACGGCCTATCCGGAGCTGGGCCTTGCCGTGGACCATCGCCGGGTCGAGGACATTGCGCCTGGCCTTGCCCCCCAGTGGATGGAGCTTACTGTGCCTGAGTAGCCTGCTGCGCGGCAATGCCTTCGATCAGCATCTGTTCGGCGCGGTCGCGCGCTGCGGTACGCGGCAATTCCAGTCCCTTCGCCAGCGGCCCGCCCATCAGCGCATCGCCCAAGGCCATGAGCGTAAGCGCCAGAGTTGTGCTGCGCTGCGCGTCAGAGCTGTATTCCTCAAGATCGACGACCAGATCGTGAATGGTCTCGACGATCGGATCGAGCGCGTCCTCGTTGCCGGAAAGCAGCATCCAGGAGGCAAGGGCCCCTGCGCCTTCGCGGTCGAAGGCATCGAAGGTGAGGTCCACTACATCACGCGGTTTGCCGATGCCGGAGCGGCTGGCGATCACGGCTTCGCGAATCGTGGCGCAAATCGTTTCGGCAAGGTGTTTGGCCAGTGCCTTCTGGAGGCCGGAGGCCGAGCCGAAATGATGCAGCAGGTTGGCGTGCGTGCGGCCGATTCGCCCCGCGACGGCCTTGAGCGTGACGGCTTGGGGCCCCGCTTCCACAAGCAGCGCACGCGCGGCTTCCAGCGCGGCCATGCGGCTTTCCTCGGGCGGAAGACGCTTCCTTATTGACATCGGTGTAAGCACGCCTAGATTACGGCTCATGACTGCCATGACCCCCACGATCGCCCTAGAGCGCGATACCGCGAACGGCAAGGCTGCGCCCACCCCTTCGGACCTGACGATCACGATACGCGACCGTCGCTTTGGCCGCAACGAGCCGGCTGGCCGCTGGTGGCTGAACGGCGATCCGGTGGCGACGGCGTGGCACAACGCGCTGTCGGGCACCTTCCCGCGGGGCGAGGCGTTCTTCATCGAGGCGGTGAAGGCCCACCGCGAGGGCGTGCCGCCCAAGCTCGAGGCCGAGATCCGGGCCTTCGTGAAACAGGAAATCAACCACACGCGCGAGCATCTCGCCTTTAACCGTCAGGCCGAGAACGCCGGTTACGACATGGCGCGGATCGACAAGCGCGTGGAGGAATTGCTGGCGCTGACAAAGGATCGTCCGGTCATCCTCAACCTCGCGGCGACGATGGCGCTGGAACATTATACCGCGATGATGGCGCATGAGTTTCTGGCGAACCCGGCGCACTTCGCCGGCGCCGAGCAGGAAGCGGCCGACATGTGGCGCTGGCACGCGATCGAGGAGATCGAGCACAAGGGCGTCGCCTATGACACTTGGGCGCACGCCACGCGCAATTGGAGCCGGTGGAAGCGCTGGAAGGTCAAGAGCCTGATGATGGTGGTGGTGACCAAGAACTTCATCACCCACCGCGTCGAGGACACGCTGGACCTGCTGGCGCAGGACGGACTGACCGGCGCGAAGTGGAAGTGGAAGCTGGCGGCTTACCTCCTGTGGAAGCCGGGCGTGATCCGCCGCATCTTCCCGGACTGGCTCAGCTACTTCCTGCCGGGCTTCCACCCGTGGCAGCACGATGATCGCGCGCTGATCGGCAAGGCGGACAGCGAGTTTCCGGATGCGGTGATGCCGCGCTGAAGATCGAAGGGCTCCCCGCGGGGAGCCCTTTTTCGTTGCGGGTCAGGCGGCGCGTCGCATCGGCTCGAAGCCGCCGTCCTCCGGGCCGTCACAATCGACCGGGGCGACCAGATCGATCACGTGGTGAACCGTTGGCGCAGGCTGGGTCCGCGCCGCGCTGTGGCCCAGGCGGATCTCGCCGGTGGGGCGAAAGCCGGCCTTCTCGAGCACTCTTGCCGACGCCGGGTTATCGGCGAAATGGCGGGCATTGACGCGGCGATGGCCCAGCGTACGGCCAAGCGACAGCACGCTGCGCACAGCTTCGGTGGCATATCCCCTGCCCCAGTGGCCCTGCGCGATCCAGTAGCCAAGTTCGGTCTCTCCGGAATCCTCGATCAGGCCGACACTGCCGATCAGCCGGGAGCCATGGCCGCCGGGGAGCGTGACGAAGAAGTGCGGGTGCTTGCCGCCCTGCGGTGCGGCGACGAACGCCTTGGCATCGTCCGGGCCATAGGGCCACGGTGCGCGCGCAAGATGGCGCACGACGGCCTCGTCGTCGATCAGGGCATGGAGTTCGGCCCAGTCCTCCGGCCAGGCAGGCCGCAGGAACAGCCGTTCGCTGCGAATGAACATCTTGTCTCTCCTTCATCGGCCCCTCTGCCGACGCGCAGCTAGTGCGCTGACGTGACAGAGGTATTGCGCCCCGCGCCAGAACGGACAGCCATTGCGTCCGATAGCGAAGGAACGGGTTTGCGTCCGAGGGAGACATGAAAAGAGGGAGATGGGCGGGGCCCTCTCCCTCTATCGGCCAGCTCCTAAGTGCTGGCGGGGCCACCCCATCGGGATGGCCCTTTGAATGACCATCCGGTTATTCAGCCGCTTCGGCCATAATGTCGACCGACACGTACTTGCGACCAAGCTTGCCGGCGTGGAAGCGTACGCGACCTTCGCCGAGCGCGAACAGGGTGTGATCCTTGCCCATGCCGACGTTGGCGCCCGGGTACACGCGGGTACCGCGCTGGCGGATGATGATGTTGCCGCCGACCACTTCCTGGCCGCCGAACTTCTTCACGCCGAGGCGACGACCGGCTGAGTCGCGACCGTTGCGCGAAGAGCCGCCTGCTTTCTTGTGTGCCATCTCAGATTACTCCGAATTCCGTTTGCGCTCAGGCGACCGAGACGATGCGCAGCAGGGTCATCTGCTGGCGGTGACCGTTGCGGCGACGATAGTTGTGGCGACGGCGCTTCTTGAACACGATCACCTTTTCCGACTTCGCCTGGGCGATGATCTCTGCCGAAACAGTGATCTTCGCGGCGTCAGCCAGCGAATCGCCTTCACCGGCGAGAAGCACTTCACCCAGCGTGATCTTGTCGCCGGCTTCGCCTGCCAGCTTCTCGACCGCGATCTTGTCTCCGGCGGCGACCCGATACTGCTTGCCGCCCGTGCGCACGATTGCGAACATCGTTCTGTGTATCCGTTCCAAAAGCCCGGTTGCCCTGGGCGATTCCAAATGAGGCGCCCAACGCCTGCGAATCGCTGACTGAGGGCAACATACCGTTACCCCGCTGGATGCAGGGCACCGGAAAGAAGGGCGCGGATAGTCAAACCCGGGGCCTCTGTCAATGCCCGCATTCAACGTAGATGGGCAGCTTCGCGCCCAAAATCCGGCCACTTGGCGCAGCGCCTCCAACCAAGGCTGGCGAGCGCGCGCGTCCATGCTATGGCGACCATCATGGCCCACCACAAGACTTCGATCGCCTTCCTTACCGCGCTTGGCGCTGCAACCCTGCTGGGCGGCTGCGCCGACCGCGACAAGTTTCCGTCGCTCGCCCGCAGGCCTGCCGAAGACGTCTATCGCGCCGCGCGCACGACGCCCCCTGCCCCACCACCGCCGGCCGTGCTTACCCGGGGAATCGAGGCAAAGCTCGCCGGGCTGCTGGGCGATGCGCGCGAGGCACACCGGGCTTTCGAGGCTGCGCGCCCTACAGCAAGCCGCGCCGCCGCTGCCGCCCGCGGCGCTGCCAAGGGCACCGAGAACTGGTCGGTCGCTTCGGTGGCCATTGCCAAGCTTGAAGCGGCCCGATCGCGCGTGGGCCTGCCCCTGGCCGAACTCGACCGCATGGAAGCAGAAGCAAGCAACCGCGCGGTCGATGGGTCGGACGCGGATTTCAAGGCGGTGATGGCAACGCGCCAGCAAGTCGAGGCAATCGCCGCGGGCGAGACCGAGGTCATCGATTCGCTGCTGTCCCAGCTTGGCAGGTAAGGCAAAGGGCGCAGCGCCCGAGCGCCGCGCCCTTGCAGAACATCGCGAAGCCTTAAGCCAGACCTAGCGAACCGTCGCGACGATGATCGCGATGGCTAGGCCCCACACGGCAATCAGTACGGGCAGGATCAGCACCTGCGCCATGGCCGAGCCGGCATCGAGCTTGCCCGACAGGGTCTGGATGCCCCTCCTGCGAAAGTCGTACCAGCCGAGAGCATCGGGGTGGCGATCGGCGCCGAGCCGGGTCCAGACAGCGGGGATGCCGAAGGCGCAGGCGATGAACATCACGAAGATGACCATCGGAATGGCCAGTTCACTGTTGCCGAAGATCGAGGCCATCATGGCGATGAAGGCGAGATAGCCGCCGGCCGATACGGCGTAGAGCCCGCCCGGCAGGCCGAAGTTGCGATCGACGACGGTATGGTGTGGTTGCTCAACGATATCGGCGACATGCTCGATATGGTCGGCGGCGATGTGCATGCTCATGGACTGGGCTCCTTTTGCTGGAGCCTTCTTGCGCCTGTCGCGGACGCCATTCCTTGACGCGAATCAATTGTTGCCGATCAGGCGCGCCAGCGGGAAATGTCCTCGTGATCCTCCGGGCGGGGCTCGATCCAGCGCCAGCCCGAAGCCGTCTTCTCGCGCTTCCAGAACCACGATTCGCTCTTGAGGTGGTCCATCGCGAAATCGGCAGCAGCGAAAGCATCGCGGCGATGCCGTGCCGCTGCGGCAACAAGCACGATGGCATCGCCGGGCATCATCACGCCGCTGCGATGGACGATCAGCAGCCCCTCCAGCGGCCAGCGCTTTTCGGTGACGCGGGCGAGCTCTTGCATGCCGGGAAGCGTCATCGGTTCGTAGTGCTGAAGCTCCAGCGCCTCGACGCCGCCCGAGTCGCGAACCTGCCCGAGGAAGGTGACGATCCCTCCGGCGTATTGCTGGCGCGCGTTGAACGCGGCGATCTCGGCAGCCGGGTCAAACGCATCGAGCGAAAGACGGACGTCAGCCACCGCTCACCGGGGGAAGGAAGGCCAGTTCGTCGCCCTGGGCCAGCACGATGCCGCCGACATCGGTAAGCAGGCGGCCGTTAAGCGCCATGCGCACCTTTTCGCCCAGCAACTGCACGGCAAGTGCCGGATCAAGTCTGGCAAGGACCTGTTCGACAGGCCCCGGCTCAACCGGCAGTTCCGCCGCACCGGCGGCGTCTTCGAGCCTGCCCATGAATACCAGCCTTGCCATGACTCAGCCGCCGGTCGTCGACATGTGGCGCGACACGGCGGGCGCGCTGCCGGGCTTGTCGATCACGAAGGAATGGCGCTCCTGCTTCTCGCCCATGGCGCGGGCGAAGCATTCGGACAGGGCGCCATCGGGATCTTCGGAGCGAAGCGCGGCACGCAGGTCCACCCGTCCTTCACCGCCAAGGCACATGTAGAGCTGGCCGGTAGCGGTGACGCGGACGCGGTTGCAACCGGCGCAGAAATTGCCGGTGAGCGGGGTGATGAAGCCGAGGCGACCGCCGGTTTCGGCGATATCGACATAGCGGGCGGGACCGCCGGAACGCGCATCGCTGTCGGTCAGTGTCCAGCGCTGTTCGAGATTGCGGCGAACGGCGTCGAGCGGCAGGTAGTGGTCGAAGCGATCGCCCTCGATCTCGCCCAATGGCATGACCTCGATCAGCGTCATGTCGTGCCCTGCGCAATGCGCCCATTCGATCAGCGAGGGGATTTCCGCCTCGTTGAGGTCCTTGAGCGCGACGGCGTTGATCTTTACCTTCAGACCGGCGACCTTTGCAGCAGCAATGCCTTCGAGCACTTGTGGCAGCATGTCGCGGCGGGAGAGCTTGGCAAAGGCCTCACGATCGAGCGTATCGAGCGAGACGTTGATGCGCTTGACGCCGGCGGCGGCAAGGTCATCGGCGAACTCTGTCAGCCGCGTGCCATTCGTCGTCAGCGTCAGCTCATCGAGCCCGTCACCGAGCTTGCGGCCCAGCGCGCGGACAAGTTCCATCATGTCACGCCGGACCAGCGGTTCACCCCCTGTCAGGCGGATCTTGCGCACGCCGCGGGCGATGAAGTGGAGCGAGAGACGGTGCAGTTCCTCGAGGCTGAGGACTTCGGCCTTGGGCAGGAACTCCATGCGTTCGGGCATGCAGTATGCGCAGCGCAGGTCGCAGCGATCGGTCACCGACAAGCGCAGGTAGGTGATCCGCCGGGCGAATCTGTCGATCAAAGGCGCGGGCGCTGTCACTTCTCGAGATATACGAAGTCGCGCGCGTAAGATTCAAGGGCCGCGCCCGCATCGACAAACAAAGTCTGTCCGGTGACCGACTTTGCGGTGGCAAGATAATGCACGGCGTCGGCAATCTCGTCGGCGCCTGGCAGGCGCTTCAACGGCATGATGTCTTCAAGCCGCCGCCATTGTTCCGCATCGTAATCGGCAGTGGGGAGGATCAGGCCCGGGGCCACGCCATTGACGCGCACCCGGGGTGCCATGGCGCGGGCCATGGTGCGGACTGAGGCGTGGAGCGCCTGCTTCGAAAGCGTGTAGCTGATCTGGTCCGGCACGGGATTGATCACGCGCTGGTCAAGAATGTTGACGACGGAGCCGCCACGGTCACCCAGGGCCTCGGCAAAGGCGCGGGTGAGCAGCAGCGGCGCGAAGAGGTTCACGCGGAAATGCTGCTCGAGCGCTTCAGACGTGATCGTCTCGGCGCGATCATCGTGGAACAGCGAGGCGCAGTTGACCAGCAGGTCGGGCGAGCGGCCGGCCAGCGCGGTTACCTCGGAAAGCAGGCTCGGCGGGTAGGCAGGATCCTCAAGATCGCCCGATACCGGATGGATCGCAGCACCGAGCCATTCGAGCTGCGCCTTGAATTCGGCATCGAAAGTGGAGGCGCGGTGCGCGTGCAAGGCCAAGTCCCAGCCCTCGCCCGCGAGCTTGCGGGCAATCGCGCCGCCGATCCGGCGCCAACCGCCGGTGACGAGCGCGAGGGGGCGCTGGCTCAAGCCTTGCGCTCGCGCTTCAGCGTGATCCCGATTTCCTCGCCGTTCTCGCTGATCGCCAGCTTCACGATCTTCACTTCCACCCACTGAATCCGATCATCCTGCAACATCAGCGTTTCGATGATGTGGTCTGCCACGGCTTCGATCAGCTTGAAATGCACCCCCTCGGGCAGGCCTTCGGTGGCTGCGAACTTGAGGTCCATGTAATTCTTGCTGGCGGCAAGCGGGCAATCGGCGGTGTAGCGATCCTGATGCTTGAGACCGACCCGCATGGTGATGCGCAGCGGCTGCGGGCGGCCGGTCTCCTCCGAATAGATCCCGGTGAGGACATCGGTTTCGAGATTGGCGACTTCGAGGATCAGGCTGTCTGACATGGGATGGGCTCTTTGGCACCGGCGCGGACCCAAGTCCATTGCGCCGGGTGGGATTCAGCTTTTCCAGCGGGCGAAGATGGCGGTGGGCAGGTGGCGTCCGCCCTCGCCCTGTTCGCGAATGCACAGGTCGCCGTGCTCGATCGTGCCGGGCAGATCCTTCAGCGCCTCTGCCAGAAGTCCGGCAATTGCGAGCGAGGACATGCGCACGGCATAAACGGTGAGGAAGAGGAAGCGGCTGTCTGCATCAAGCAGTTGCGCGCAGTCGTTGATGAGGCCGGGCAGGCTTTCCTCTAGCCGCCAGACTTCCCCATCGGGACCGCGGCCGAACTTGGGCGGATCGAGGATGATGCCATCGTAGCGACGGCCACGGCGGACTTCGCGGGCGGTGAACTTTGCGGCGTCGTCGACGATCCAGCGCACCGGACGGTCCGTCATGCCCGAAAGTTGTGCGTTTGCGCGGGCCTGGGCAACCGATTTCTTCGAGGCGTCGACATGGGTTACCGGGCCGTATTCCGACAGCGCCAGCGTGCCGACCCCGGTGTAGCCGAACAGGTTCAGCGTTTGCGCATCGGGCTTGCCGGCAAGCCGCTCACCCATCCAGTCCCACACCGGAGCCATGTCCGGGAAGAACCCGAGATGGCGGAAGGGCGTGCACGAAGCGGTGAAGCGGACATCGTTCCAGCCAAGCTCCCAGCCTTCGCGCGGGAGCGGACGGTCGAACTGCCAGCGCCCGCCGCCGTCCTCGTCGGAGCCGGGGACGAACTCGGCGTCGGCGCGCCAGTCGGAGTTACGCGGCGTCCACATCGCCTGCGGTTCAGGGCGGACGAAGCGGTGCGGGCCATATTGCTCCAGCTTCCGTCCGTGGCCGGAATCGAGCAGGGCAAAGTCTGCCCAGCCCTCTCCCACGATCAACTTGGGCTGGAGATCGAGATCAGCCATGCTTCGGCGTCGCGCGCTCGGCCACGTAGGCGGCGACAGCATCGTATTCGCCGGCGAGGCGGTCATAGCGCTCCTCGCGCTCAAACAGGTCACCCACGCGCGAAGGCAGGCCGGGGCGGACGCCGGTGGCGCGCTCTACCGCGTCGACGAACTTTGCCGGATGCGCGGTGGCCAGCGTGACGATGGGGATGCCGGCAGGGATACCCTGAGCGACCCGAGCGGCATGGAGGCCGATCGCAGTGTGCGGGTCCAGCACTTCGCCACAGGCCTCGTAGGCCCAGCGCATGGCATTGGCCATCTGCCCGGCATCTGCGCTTTCGGACGTGAACAGCTCGGCTGCCGATTTGCGCTGCGCGTTGGTCAGCCGCATCGCCTTCGTGGCTTCGAAGTGCTTCATCTGCCCGGCGAGCGCGGCGCCATCGCGGCCACAGCCATCGAACAGCAGACGCTCGAAGTTCGAGGATACCTGGATGTCCATCGACGGGGCGGCAGTCGGCGTGACGGTGCTGGCGGAATAATCGCCGCTCGACAGCGCGCGGTGCAGGATGTCGTTGACGTTGGTGGCGACGATCAGCCGCTCGATCGGCAGGCCCATTTGGGCTGCGACGTATCCGGCGAAGACATCGCCGAAGTTGCCGGTCGGCACCGAGAAAGCGACCTTGCGTTGCGGCGCGCCGAGTTGGAGCGCGGCGTAGAAGTAGTAGACCACCTGCGCCATCAGACGCGCCCAGTTGATCGAGTTCACTGCAGCGATGCCGAAGCGGCTGGTCATCGCGGCATCGTTGAACATGCGCTTCACCATCGCCTGGGCATCATCGAAGCTGCCGTCGATGGCAATGTTATGCACGTTGGGCGCGATGACCGTGGTCATCTGGCGGCGCTGCACGTCCGACACGCGGCCGTGCGGGTGGAGCATGAAGATATCCACCTTGGCGCGACCGGCAACCGCGTCGATGGCGGCAGAGCCGGTGTCGCCCGAGGTGGCGCCAACGATGGTGATGTGGTCGTCGCCGCGCGCAAGGAATTCCTCGAACAGCAGGCCGAGCAACTGCAGCGCCACGTCCTTGAACGCAAGCGTGGGGCCGTGGAACAGTTCGAGCACCCACTGCGTCTCGTCGAGCTGCTTGAGCGGAACGACGGCGGCATGGGCGAAGCGGCCATAGGCCTGCTCGCACAGTTCCAGCAGGCGCTCGGGGCTGAGGCAATCGCCGACGAACGGCTGCATGATGGTCTGCGCGAGCTTGGCGTAAGGGAGCCCGGCCATCGCTGCGATCTCGTCCGCACTGAACTGCGGCCAGGTTTCGGGCACGTAGAGGCCCCCGTCCGAAGCGAGGCCTGCGAGCGTGACGCCCTGGAAATCGAGCGAGGGTGCCTGCCCCCGGGTGCTGACGTACTTCATGGGTCTGGCCGGTTAGCGGCCATGACCGCAAAGGGCAAGGATTCTGGCGTCAGCCGCGTTCGCGCCAGCGCTTGCGCAGGGCAAGGCCATAGATCACCAGCGCGACACCAGCGAAGAAGAACCACTGCACGGCATAGGCGAGGTGGTTGTTGGGGATGTCGTTGGGATCGGGGCGCGAACTCGCCGCGAAGCCGGGTGCCGGCGGACTGGCGATGAGGCGCGCAGTTCCATCGATATAGGGTGCGATCAGTCCGCTGACCTTGCCTCCGGCCCAGTCTGGGTGCTGCGGACCTTGTGTCCACCCCGCCTGCACCCAGGCGTTGCCTCCGCCGGGCAGCGCGCAATTCGCGAGATGGACGTAGCCCGCCTCGCCCTTGTCATTACGGCCCGAGATCGAGTTCCATTGACCACTGATCGACTGGCAATCGAGCGACGCGCGGCGAAACAAGACGGCCTCGACGGCAGCCTGCTTTGCTGCGGGGAACGGCACTTCCGCCGGGTCCCGGATCGCCGCCGCATAGTGCGCCAGCAGGTTCTGCTTCCACTGCAGCCGCTCAAGCTGCCAGACGCCGAGGCCGATCATGGTCAGCACGGCGGCGATCACGATCACGGTGGAAACGATCGGCACGCGCCGCATCACAGAAGACCTTCCTTTTCGAGTCGCGCCATCAGCACGGTTGCCTTGGCGTAGCGCAGGGCCACGGTAACGACAGTGGGCACCAGCGCTCCCCACAGGCCGATCAGCGCCCAGACCGGCAACTGCACGAGGTCATCCAGCTTCAGCGCAGCGAGAACCAGCAGGATCGTGACCGGCAGGACCACGAGATACATGCCCCGCCCGCGCGGCTCGTAGCGTTCGAATTCCAGCCCGCATGCAGGGCAGCGGTCAGCGAGCGCGGCGAGCCCCGCCCACAGCCCCTTGGCGCCACAGCGCGGGCACAAACCGAAAAGGGCAGCCTGGGTAATCCCCGGCTGCCCCTTCGTATTCTGGCTGTCGCCAGACGGCATCAGTGGATCTTGTAGCCCCAGCCGCCCCACACATAGATGGCGACGAACAGGAACAGCCACACCACGTCGACGAAGTGCCAGTACCATGCGGCCGCTTCGAAGCCGAAGTGCTGGCGCGGGGTGAAGTGGCCCTTGTAGGCGCGGATCAGGCAGACGACGAGGAACACGGTGCCGACGATCACGTGGAAGCCGTGGAAGCCGGTCGCCATGTAGAACGCCGAGCCATAGGTGTTGGTGCCGAAGGCGAACGGAGCGTGAGCGTACTCGTAAGCCTGGATCATCGAGAACACGGCGCCGAGAATGATCGTTGCCCACAGGCCCTTCTTCAGGCCTTCGCGGTCACCGTGGATCAGGGCGTGGTGCGCCCAGGTCAGCGTGGTGCCCGAGCAAAGCAGGATCAGCGTGTTGAGCAGCGGCAGGTCGAACGGGTCCATGACCGCTTCGATCGCCTTTGGCGGCCACTGGCCACCGACCACTTCGGCAAGCGTCGAGGGGAACAGCGAGAAGTCGAAGAAGGCCCAGAACCAGCCGACGAAGAACATCACTTCCGAAGCGATGAACAGGATCATGCCATAGCGCTGGTGGAGCTGCACGACAGGCGTGTGATCGCCGGCGTGGGCTTCCTTGATGATCTTGCCGAACCACGAGAAGAACGTGACGATCACGCCCAGCAGGCCTGCGAAGAACACGGCATGGCCACCGGCCATCTTGTGCATGTAGAGCACGCCGCCGCTGGTCATGGTCAGGGCCGAGACGGCGCCGACGAAGGGCCACACGTCGGGCGGAAGGATATGATAATCGTGGTTCTTTGCGCCGGCCATGATCGCCTCAATTCCCCCAGTCAGTCTGGTCGTAATGGCTAGCCCGCAGCAGCACGCTCCGGGCGCAGTTCACTTGGGCCTTTATCGCCGTGCTTGCGCGCGGTCCAGAGGCTTTTCCACCTTGGGCAATTCCGGCCTCAACGCCCGCCGCGCTGGCGTGAAGCCACGCTTTCAGGGGTTTCGTTGAAGGTGTAGCTCAAGGTTATCTCTTCAATGTTGTTCGCGCCGGGATCGTCGAGAATCGCCGGATCCACGTAATAGATCACCGGCATGCGCACGTCCTGGCCGGGCATGAGCTTCTGCTCGGTGAAGCAGAAGCACTGGATCTTGTTGAAGTACTTGCCAGCCTGCTCTGGCGAGACATTGAAGATCGCAGAGCCGGTGATCGGATGATCGGAATTGTTGCGCGCTTCGAACGTCGCGATCTTGCGCTCGCCAATGCGCAGGTCCTGGCTGACCTGCTGCGGCTTGAACGCCCATGGCAGGCCCGGAGCGACATTGGCATCGAAGCGGACGCGGATCATCTTGCCCGCAACCTTGACTCCGGCAGCTGCCGTTGCGTCAGCGCGCTGGGTCGTGCCGCCGTAGCCGGTCACCTGGCAGAACAGACGGTAGAGCGGGACCGAGGCATAGCCGAGGCCCAGCATGGTGAGCGCGCCGGCAGCAGCGTACAAGCCGACCCGGCGATTGCGCCGCGGATCGGGAACGACCTGCGTCGCCATGTCAGTGGCTACCGGTGACCTGGGCGGCGATCTTCACGATCGAGATCGCAAAGAACAGGACCGCCAGCGATCCCAGGACAATGCCCAGAACCTTGTTCCGGCTGCGCTGGCGCGCGCGGTAAAGGGCTGTCTCGTCCTTGCTGAGGTGCACGTTGTTTTGGGGATCGTTCATCATTGCCAACCTTGACCTGTGGCAAGCCGGTCCCCCGCCAGCATGCCGAAAAGCACGAAGAGATAGAGCACGGAATAGCCGAACAGGCGCTTCTCGGGCTTCATGGTGTCATCGGGTCCGGTCTCACGCAGGCCGACCTTGATGGACAGGGCCACAAAGATCAGGCCAAGCACCAGCGCCGAAACGCCATAGACCCATCCTGTTCCGCCGATCCACCAAGGCGCCAGGGTAACCGGCAGCAAGAGGATGGCATAGATCAGGATCTGGCGCCGCGTCGACTTTTCACCCGCCACGACCGGCATCATCGGGATACCGACCTTGGCGTAGTCCGTTTGGACGAAGAGGGCGAGTGCCCAGAAGTGCGGCGGGGTCCACATGAAGATGATCAGGAACAGCAGGATCGGCATCAGGGTGATGTCGCCAGTGACGGCAACCCACCCGATCAGCGGCGGAAAGGCCCCTGCTCCGCCACCGATCACGATGTTCTGGGGCGTGCGCGGCTTGAGCCAGACAGTGTAGATCCACGCATAGTAGAAGATCGAGAAGGCCAGGATGCCGGCGGCAAGCCAGTTTACCCCGAGCCCCATGACCACGACCGACGCGCCGGACAGCGCAAAACCGAAATCGCGCGCCGAAGTCGGGTCCATCTTGCCGGACGGCAGAGGGCGCTTCGATGTCCGCTTCATGCCGGCATCGAGATCGGCTTCCCACCACATGTTCAAGGCTGCTGCGCCGCCAGCACCGACTGCGATGCACAGGATCGCGGTGAAGGCGAGCACGGGATGCAATGCGCCGGGCGCTGCAAGCAGGCCGCACAGGCCGCTGAAGATGACCAGCGTCATCACGCGAGGCTTGGTCAGCGCGAAGAAATCGCGCCACTCCGCCGGCAGGGCGACAGTCGATCCGAGGGGCTTTGCAGAATCCATGGTTGGGCGCGCCTATACGCGGCGCTTACGTTAAAGGAAAGCGAAAGGGGATGAGCCGTTCGGGCAGGCCATGCGGCAGGCGGCGCAACGAAAAAGGCCCCCGGGTTTCCCCGGAGGCCCTTTCGATTTCAGCCCTTGGGCCGACTGGCGGCTCAGTGTGCGTGAGCAGCGTCGTCGATCACCGGCAGGGTTTCGAACTGGTGGAACGGCGGGGGCGAGGACAGGGTCCACTCCAGCGTCGTCGCACCTTCGCCCCAGTAGTTGGCTTCAGCCTTCTTGCCGGCAAGGAATGCGTAGAGGATGTTGATGAAGAAGATCACGATCGAGACGGCCATGATGACGTAGCCGATCGAGGCGATCTTGTTCCAGTACGAGTACGCCATGGCGTAGTCCGGATAACGGCGCGGCATGCCCTGGACCCCGAGGAAGTGCATCGGGAAGAAAATCAGGTTCACGCCGACGAAGAAGATCCAGAACTGCAGGTGGCTCAGGAACTCGGAGTGCATCCGGCCGCTCATCTTCGGGAACCAGTAGTAGAACCCGGCGAAGAGCGAGGTCACCGCACCCAGCGACAGCACGTAGTGGAAGTGCGCGACCACGTAGTAGGTGTCGTGCAGGTTGTCGTCCACGCCGCCGTTCGCCAGCACGACGCCGGTGACGCCGCCCACGGTGAACAGGAAGATGAAGCCGATCGCCCAGACCATCGGCGACTTGAACTCGATCGAACCGCCCCACATCGTCGCGATCCACGAGAAGATCTTGATGCCGGTCGGCACCGCGATGACCATGGTTGCGGCGGTGAAGTACATCTTCGTGTTCACGTCGAGGCCGGTGGTGTACATGTGGTGTGCCCACACGATGAAGCCGACGACGCCGATTGCGACCATGGCGTAGGCCATGCCGAGGTAGCCGAACACCGGCTTCTTCGAGAAGGTTGAGATGATCTGGCTGATGATGCCGAAGCCCGGCAGGATCATGATGTACACTTCGGGGTGACCGAAGAACCAGAACAGGTGCTGGTAGAGAACCGGGTCCCCACCGCCGGCAGGATCGAAGAAGGTCGTGCCGAAGTTGCGGTCGGTCAGCAGCATGGTGATGGCAGCGGCCAGGACCGGCAGCGCCAGCAGCAGCAGGAACGCGGTAACCAGCACCGACCACACGAACAGCGGCATCTTGTGCAGGGTCATGCCCGGCGCGCGCATGTTGAAGATGGTGGTGATGAAGTTGATCGCGCCCAGGATCGAGCCAGCGCCCGAAAGGTGAAGCGAGAAGATCGCGAAGTCGACAGCAGGTCCGACCGAGCCCGAGGTGGAGAGCGGTGCGTAGACCGTCCAGCCCGTGCCGGCGCCGATACCCGTGCCGCCCGGCATGAACGCCGACATCATCAGCGAGCAGAAACCGACGAAGGTCAGCCAGAACGACACGTTGTTCATGCGCGGGAACGCCATGTCCGGCGCGCCGATCATGATCGGGACGAACCAGTTGCCGAAGCCACCGATGATCGCGGGCATGACCATGAAGAACACCATGATCAGGCCGTGGGCGGTGATCAGCACGTTCCACATGTGGAGCGTCTGGTTGAAGTCGGTGGCGTTGCCGCCGACGAAGTTGGTCCACCAGCCAAGGTACTGGATACCCGGCTCGGCCAGTTCGGCGCGCATGATGCCCGACACCGCGCCGCCGATGATCCCCGCGAAGATCGCGAAGATCAGGTACAGCGTGCCGATGTCCTTGTGGTTGGTGGACATGAACCAGCGAGCGAAGAAGCTCGGCTTGTGGTCATGATCGTGGTCGTGCGCATGATCATGCGCATCGAAGCCTTCGTTTGCGGGAATGGTGGCCATCTCGGTCAAACCTTGTCCATGAACGTCGCGTCAGGCGGCGGGTGCTTCGGAAGCCGCAGCCTCCGGAGCAGCAGCAGCCGGCGCGGCAGCCGGGGTCACGACAGCAGGAGCTGCCGGGCCGACGGTGCCGCCGGGCTGGGTCTTCACCCAGGCCTCGAACTTGTCGCGGGGAAGCGCTTCAACCGCGATCGGCATGTAGCCGTGGCGAGCGCCGCACAGTTCGGAGCACTGGCCGTAATAGACGCCCGGCTCCTTGATGAAGAGGACCTTCTCGTTGATGCGGCCCGGCACAGCGTCGAGCTTGAACCACAGCGAAGGCACGGCGAAGGCGTGGATCACGTCCGAACCGATGGTCTGGATGCGGATCGGTTCACCCACGGGGACAACCATGCGGTTATCGACCGCGAGGTGGCCGGGTTCACCCTTCTTGAGCGCTTCCTCTTCCGTCAGCATGTTCGAGATGACCTCGAAGCCGCCGTTGTCGGGATAGGTATAGCCCCAGTACCACTGGTAACCGGTCACCTTGACGGTGACCGCACCCTTGGGTGCCGGTTCATACTGCTGGGCCAGAAGGCGGATCGACGGAACCGCGATGACCACAAGGATCAGCACGGGAACCAGCGTCCAGACGACTTCGATCAGCGTGTTGTGGCTGGTCTTCGAAGCGACCGGGTTAGCGCGCTTGTTGAAGCGGGCGGCCACGACCACCAGAAGGATCAGCACGAAGATCGAGATCGCGACGATGATCGGCATCAGGATCACGTCGTGCATCCACAGGCCCTGCTCGCCAACCGGCGAATACTGGTCCTGGAAGGTCCAGCCCTTGTCCACCGGCTGGCCCTTGCCGGGCGTCGGTGCCATCGGGGTATAGGAACCCTTGTCCGCAACAGTTGCAGTGGCCGGAGCGGCTTCCGCAGCAGCGGCAGCAGGCGCGGCCGACTCACTTGCAGCCACGACCGGGGCATCGACCGGCGCTGCGGGCGCGGCGGCAAGCGCCTGAGTCCCGAAAGTCAGCGCGGCGGCGATGCCGAGGGTCCGGCCGTAAGACCGGAAGGCTTTGCCCATGGAACGGGCGGTATCGGCAAGACTCATCGTCAAAGTTTCCGCTTTTTCCCTGTTTGCGCGCTTGTTGCGCTGCATCAAGGAGGAGCTTGCGCGCCTCCTCTAAGTCCCTCGATTGGAGCGGCCTATACGCGCGGTTGTCCCAAGCCTCAAGCGGCTGGGCGCATATTTTTCATGGGTTCGCCATGGCCATTCGGGCAAGGCCGCAACGCTCTGTAACGAAACGTCCGAAAAGGGTTGCCCCGCGCGCAGGCAACGGCCATTTGCGATGCGTTGCAGCAGCATTCCAGGCAGATCAATGCTCGAAGACGAGATCCTTTCCGAATTCCGCGCCAGCCAGGCCCTGCTCGAGGGACATTTCCTGCTCTCGTCAGGCCGGCACAGTGCCCATTACCTTCAGTGCGCGCGCGTGCTGATGGACCCGATGCGCGCCTCACGCCTCGCGCTGGCGACCGCACAGAAGATCCCGCGCGAGATTCGCCAGCAGATCCAGAAGGTGGTGTCGCCCGCGATGGGCGGCGTGATCATCGGGCACGAGATGGGTCGCGCACTGGGAGTCGAGGCGATGTTCGTCGAGAGGCCGACCGGCACTTTCGAACTGCGCCGCGGCTTCGCGCTCAACCCGGGTGACAAGGTGCTGATGGTCGAGGACGTGGTGACCACCGGCCTGTCGAGCCGCGAGGCGATCAAGGCCATCGAGGCTGCCGGCGGCGAAGTGATCGCTGCAGCGGCGCTGGTTGATCGTTCGGCAGGCAGTGTCGATCTGGGCGTGCCCTTCTTCCCGCTCGTTGCGCTCAACTTCCCGACATATGCGCCCGACGAGTTGCCACCCGCTCTTGCCGCGACGGAAGCGGTCAAGCCGGGCAGCCGGGCCAAGCCCTGATGAGCGTGCTCGTCCCCGGGCGGCTTCGGCTGGGCGTGAACATCGATCACGTCGCGACGATACGCAACGCGCGTGGTGGCGATCATCCCGATCCCGTGCGCGCGGCCGAGATCGTGGCGAGCGTCGGCGGTGACGGCATCACGGCGCACCTGCGCGAGGACCGTCGGCACATCCGCGACGAGGATCTCGCCCGCATTCAGGCCGCAACGAACCTGCCGCTCAACCTCGAAATGGCCGCCACCGACGAGATGCTGGCCATCGCGCTGCGGCACAAGCCGCACGCAGCCTGCATCGTGCCCGAACGGCGCGAGGAGCGGACGACGGAGGGCGGTCTCGATGCCGCCGGTCAGCACAACCGGCTGGCGCCGATCGTCGCGCGGCTATCGGACGCCGGGATCCGTGTGAGCCTGTTCATCGCGCCCGAGGCCCGCCAGATCGAAGCGGCAATGCGCCTGGGAGCGCCAGTGGTGGAGTTGCATACCGGCGAATATGCCCATGCCGAAGGCGAACAGCGCGCCATCGAACTCAGGCGCATCGCCGACATGGCGGCCCTCGCTGCACGCAATGGCATCGAACCGCACGCCGGACACGGCCTTACCTACGAGAACGTCCAGCCAGTAGCCGCCATCCCGCAGCTCGCCGAACTGAACATCGGGCATTACCTGATCGGCGAGGCGATATTCGTGGGGCTGGAAGCTGCGGTGCGACGGATGCGCGACCTGATGGACGAAGCGCGATGAGGGTGACCGCGTGATCATCGGCATGGGCTCGGACTTGTGCAACATCGAGCGTATCCAGAATTCGCTTGATCGGTTCGGCGAGCGCTTCATCAAACGGGTCTTCACCGAGATCGAGCAGGCCAAGGCGGCGCGCAGGCCCTATACCATGGCTGGCACGCTGGCGAAGCGCTTCGCCGCCAAGGAAGCCTTCTCCAAGGCGGTCGGCACGGGCTTCAAGGCGGGTGTCTTCATGAAGGACATCGGCGTGGTGAATGCGAAGTCCGGCGCGCCGACCCTCGCGCTCACCGGGGGCGCGGCTGCGCGGCTGGCGGCGATCACGCCGGAAGGCCATGACGCCGTCGTACATCTGACCTTGACCGACGATCATCCCTGGGCACAGGCCTTTGTGGTCATCGAAGCCCGGGCGATCGCAGAGAAGCCTGCAACTTGACCGAAGAAATACCTGATATCGCAGCAAAACCGCTGACGCCTCCCCCGCCGCCTCCGGGTGGCGTCGACTGGTGGTCGGAAATACGCGGGCTGTTTCTGATGCTGCTGGCTGTGGTCACGTTCCACAGCCTCATCGCCAAACCCTTCTATATCCCCTCGATCTCGATGATGCCCAATCTTCTGGTTGGCGATCGGCTGATCGTGTCGAAGTATCCCTATGGCTGGTCCTGGGTGTCCGCTTCGTTCCATGTCCTGCCGCGCGGCAGGGATCGCGTATTGGCCAGAACGCCGGAATACGGCGATATCGTGATCGCGGTGCCGCCCGACCGGGACGAGGATTACATCAAGCGCGTGGTCGCGCTGCCCGGCGACCGAATCGCGGTGGTCCACGGCCAGATCATCCTCAACGGCAAGCTCGTCCCGCAGCAGGTCGAGCCGCCCGTCCAGATCCCAGCCGACCCTCAACTCTCGTGCGACGGCGCGCCGTGCTACGACATGTTCGAGCGATACCGCACGCGGCTTGCCGACGGTCGCGAGGTCTATGAGCTACCGGCGTTTCGCGAGACGCTGCCCAATGGCGCCAGCTACGTGATCATCGACCACACCGACCAGGTGCTCGACAACTATCCCGAGACCAGGGTCCCGGCGGGCCACGTTTTCCTGATGGGCGACAACCGCGACCATTCGGCCGACAGCCGCGCGCCGGTGGAAGAGCGCGGCCTTGGCGGACCGGTTCCACTCGCCAACATCGGCGGACGGGCCGAGTTCGTGACCTTCTCGCTCGATGGCAGCGAAAGCTGGAACCCGGCAAGCTGGTGGTCCGCCTTGCGCAAGAACCGCGCCTGGACGAAGCTGCGTCCCGAATTGCGCCGCCCTCCTCAGGACAGCGCGCTGGCGGGGAAGTAAGTCATGGACGAACAAGCCGCCCCTGCCAGCACCGGCCCGACCGACATCACCGACGGGCTGATCCGCCGGGAGGCCAAGAAGGCCGCGGTGTGGCTTGGCATGGCAGGGTTGTTTGCGCTGGTTGTGCTGCTTGCCCAGCCGATCATGGTCATCATTGGCGGCATAGTCTTTGCAGCGCTGATCGACGGTGGGCAGCGACTTATCGCCAGGGTAGCGCCATGGATGCCGCGCGGCATCCGCATCGCGCTGCTGCTGCTTTTCACTTTTGCGTTCCTGATCTGGGTGGTGATCTTCGCCGGCGGCCAGATCGCCGCGCAGGCCTCGCAGTTGCCCGACGTGATCCAGACGCAATTGAACAACCTGTCGCAGCTGGCACAGCGGCTGGGCATCACGATGCGGGACGTGAACCTGCAGCAGATCGCTGGGCAGGTTCTCGGCAGTGTCGGGCAGGTCACGCGCGCGCTGGGCGGCATCTTTGGCGGTTTCACCACCGCTTTCCTGATCTTCATCCTGTCGATCTACTTCGTGCTCGAGCCGGATCTCTATCGCCGCGGCTTTGCCTGGATGCTGCCGGTGGAAAGCCGCGAGCATTGGGAAGGCACCGCTCAGCGCATGGGCAAGGCGCTGCGCCTGCTGCTGGCCGGGCGCATGCTGGGCATGACGGTAGAGGGCATTGCCACCTGGGCACTGCTGGCGTGGTGGGGCGTGCCGATGGCGGCGCTGCTCGGCCTGCTCACCGGCCTGCTGGCGTTTCTGCCCAACATCGGCGCGCCGATATCGGGCCTGCTGATGATCATGGTCGGCTTTTCGGGTGGCACCGACATGGGCCTGTTCTGCATCGCGGTCTATCTCGTGGTGCAGACGGTGGACGGCAATATCATCGTACCGATGGTCGCCAAGCGCACCGTCGATCTTGCGCCAGCGCTGGTATTGGGCGCGCAGCTGATGTTCGGGCTGCTGTTCGGCATCCTTGGCCTCATGCTGGCCGACCCGATCATCGCCATGATCAAGATCGCGCTCGAACGCCAGGCAGAGCGCAACGACGCAAACCGCAGCGAGGGTTGAGAGAGCACGAACAATGGCCCGCAAGTTCCTCTATCTCGTCGCCCTTCTGGCGGTCCTGGTCATCGCTGCGCTGTTTGCGTTGCGCATCTGGTCGGGCGAGCTGACGCGCTTTGCCTTCGTGCCGCGCGTGGACTTCGCGGCGCTCGATCCGCTTCCCGCAGAGACCTATGCCGGCAACGCGATGTGGATAGCCAAGCCCGGGCTGGGCAGCGGCGATCCCGCACAGTGGGTGCCGCCGGGATTGCAGAAGGATGCAGGTTCGCCCGAGTCGCGGCGCGCAGCAGTATTCTTCATCCACCCAACGAGCTATCTTGCCCGCGAGAACTGGAACGGGCCGATCGACGACCCGGATTCGAGCCGGCGCGCTGTGTTCTTCGTGCGTGGCATGGCTTCTGCCTTCAACGGACAGGCGCAAGTCTGGGCACCACGCTATCGGCAGGCGGCTTTCGGCGCCTTCCTGACCGCCAAGCCCGAAGGCCAGCGCGCGCTGGATACGGCCTATCTCGACGTGCGGCAGGCCTTCGACACGTTCCTCGCATCGTTGCCCGCCGACACGCCGATCGTGCTGGCCGGTCATAGCCAGGGCGCGCTGCACCTCATCCACCTGCTGAAGGACCGGGTCGCGGGGACACCGCTCGCCAAGCGCATCGTCGGCGCCTATCCGATCGGCTGGCCGATCTCGGTGGAGCACGATCTTCCGCTGATGGGACTGCCCGCATGCACCGCCCCCGATCAGGTGGGCTGCATCATGAACTGGTCGAGCTTTGCCGAGCCCGCAGATCCCGCCATGGTGCTCGAGGCCTATCGCGCGCGGCCAGCCCTTGATGGGCGTGCGCGCGACAGCAAGCCCGTCCTGTGCACCAATCCGCTTACGGGCAAGGTTGGCGGCAGCGCCCCGGCATCTGCCAATCTCGGCACGCTCAAGCCGGCAGAAGATCTCGAGTCGGGCGAACTGGTGCTGAAGGCCGTGCCTGCGCGCTGCGATGCGAGCACGGGATTGCTGATGATCGGCGATCCGCCGGATCTCGGGCCGTTCGTGCTGCCGGGCAACAACTACCACGTTTACGACATCCCCCTGTTCTGGATGAACCTGCGCGAGGACCTCGCCACGCGCACGGCGGCATGGAGCCGCACTGCGAGGGCAAGGTGATCACGCAATCGGCGCTCTTGATGCGCGATGCCTTGCCGGAGTCAGGCGGCGTGCTGATGGGCCTCGATACCGGCACGAAGACCATTGGCATTGCGCTGTGCGATGCGGACTGGCGCTTCGCCACGGCAGGCAAGACCTTGCAGCGCGGCAAGTTCATGGCCGACAAGGCGAAATTGCGTGCGCTGATCGAGGAGCGGAGCGTCAAGGGTCTGGTCATCGGGCTGCCGCTGAACATGGACGGATCGGAAAGCCCGCGTTCGCAGGGCGCAAGGGCAATTGCGCGCAACCTCGAGGATCTCGACCTTCCCATCCTGCTATGGGACGAGCGCTGGACGACACAGGCGGCAGAGCGCGCCATGATCGAGCAGGATTTCAGCCGTGCCAAACGCGCCGAACGCATCGATTCGCATGCCGCCGCTCTGATTCTGCAGGGTGCAATAGACGCGCTGGCCGGAAGCGCCTTTTAAGCGATCACTTGAACTTCTTGAAATGCCGGCAGTGCTGCGGCAGGAACCGACGATGGATTCAATGCCCGAACGCCCGACAGACAATCAGGGGGGACGCCCCGCCATTCCAGCGGGCATGGACTTCGATCCAGCGCGATTCGGCAAGTTCATGATGAGCCATGGGCATACCGGCTTCATCGGCATGCAGTACCAGTCCCACGGCGACAACTGGGTGGAGCTTGCCCTGCCATGGCGGGAAGATCTTGTGGGCGACCCCGATACCGGCGTGCTCGCCTCCGGGCCGATCATCAGCTTGCTGGACAATGCGACCTCGATGTCGGTGTGGGCGCTGCGCGGCGGATTTCGCCCGCAAGTGACGCTGGACCTGCGGGTCGACTATGTAAGGGCAGCGACGTCCGGCAAGACCATCGTCGCCTGGGCCGAGTGCTATCAGCTCAAGAAGTCGATGGCCTTCGTCCGGGGCATCGCCCACGATGGCGACATTGCGGATCCGGTGGCCCATGCAGCCGGCATCTTCATTCAGGTCGAAGCGGATGGCTGGGCGCGCAGCCGGGAGGCCGAGGCGTGAACGACCTTGCAGACCGCTTGCCGCCCTATGCGCGCGCAATGGGCATCCGCATGAACGGCATGCTCGATGGCGCGCCGTTGCTCACCATGGATTTCAGCGACCGCGCGATGGGGCGCCCCGGCTATCTTCACGGCGGCGCCATTGCGGGAATGCTCGAGATCGCCGCGATCATGGCGCTCCACGCCGAACTGGGCGAAAAGGGCGCGAACGTGCGAATCAAGCCAGTGAACATCTCGGTCGAGTATCTGCGCGGCGGAGTTACGGTCGAGACGTTCGCGCGCGGACAGGTCGTGCGTGCTGGTCGCCGCATTGCCAACGTCCGTGCCGAGGCATGGCAGGCTGACCGCGACAAGCCTCTGGCAAGCTGCTGGATGAACTTCCTGATCAAGCCCCGGAAGGCTTAGTCTTCAACTATCTTCAACAGCTTGCGCTCGATCGGTGAAAGCACGCCGGCAAGGTCGTGACCGCGCTTGAGGACTTGTCCCGCTTCGCCGAACAGCGCCCACATGCCCTGCTTGCCGCGCAGCGACGGGCGTTTCTCGATGCGGGCGCTGGGTCGTTCGGCCGTGCGCTTGAACGCGGCGAAGACGGCGGCGTCCTTGCCGAAGTCCATCGCGTAATCACGCCAGAAGCCCGCGGCGACCATGCGGCCATAGAGATCGAGAATCTTGAGTATTTCGAGCCGATCGAAGCCCACCTGCTGAACAGCACGCGCGTTCGGAAAGGGCACGACCACGCCGGGCGGGCCGGCATCAGGTCCGGTCACGCTCAGCTGCGGGTCCTGCGACCGACCGTCGTCGGCGTCGGCGCTGGCGTCGATCCGTCACCGCCCGGCTGCGCGGCGATCAGTGCCGAGACCTGAGCCTTGAGCGCTGCGACCTCGGCCTCGAGCTCGTCGACCCTTGTCCCGCCATTGGGTTCGCACGGTTCCTTGCATGGCGTGCCGTAGGGTATGAATTCCTTGAGCCAGGTTTCTGCGGGAACCAGCGTCGAACGAGCCTTGAGCCCGATCATCGTCGCGCCTTCGGGCACATCGTCGGTAACCACCGCATTGGCACCGACGCGCGCACGCGGCCCGATGGTGATCGGACCCAGGATCTGGGCTCCCGAACCGATGATCGCGTTATCTGAAAGAGTGGGGTGGCGCTTTCCGGGGATGCCATTGGCCGGGTTGGTGCCGCCAAGCGTCACGCACTGGTAGATCGTGACATTGTCACCGATCTCTGCCGTCTCGCCGATGACGGTGAAGCCGTGGTCGATGAACAGGTGCTTCCCGATTCTGGCGCCAGGGTGGATGTCGATCGCCGTCAGGAAGCGCGAGAAATGGTTGACCAGACGAGCGAGGAAAAACAGGTCGGCCTTGAACAGCCAGTGCGCCACGCGGTGGAAGCCAACGGCCCAAAGCCCGGGGTAGAGGAGAATCTCCCAGCGCGACCGCGGCGCGGGATCGCGCGAGCGGATCGAGTCCAGATAGGCGATCAGGCCGTTGAACATGCCCCGATTCTCTCTCTTTCAAGCGCCTAAAGCAAGCGCGGCTGGAATTCCCCTGTCCGCTCCGCCAGCGCGTCGCGTGCGAGGGATATGGTGACGGGTGATTTACGCTCAAGGGACAGACGGTCAAGAGTTTCAATCAGCAACTCGATTTCGGCATACGAGCGCTCCACCCTTGGCAGCAGATAGGCAAGTACGGCCTCGCCCAGCACAATGCCCCGGCGCAGCGCATGTTCCATCAGCAAGCCCGCAACCAGGTCGTCATCAGGCGCGCCGATTTCGACAAGCAGTGCCGCCCCCAGACGCGAAGCCAGGTCCGGCAGCATGATCTTCCATTCGCCGCGCGGGCGGTCGCTCACGAGCAGCAACGGGCGGCCATCGGCTTGAGCCCGGTTCCAGACATGAAAGACGTCGTTCTCTGGCAGCGAATCGGCGCCGTCGATCACTTCCCCTGCCCCGCTTTCGACAAACCAGCGCGCCAGCAGGCTCTTGCCAGAGCGCGGCGGCCCGGTGAGGATCGCGGTCCGGAACGGCCAGTCCGCCGCATTCTGCAGCGCCGCGATAACAGGATCGAGCGCCGGACCGGTGATGACCGTTTCGGCACCACGCGCCGTGACCAGCGGGAGGGCGATCTGTGACGACATGCTGACGCCTATACGCTCAGGATGCGGCCGGGATTACGCCTGATTCGCCTACTTGCGAATCGAAAGCGCGCCCGCCCCCACGGTGACGCGCCAGCCCTGCGCGCGCAGGGCCGCCGCCAGGGCCTCGATCTCGCCGGCGTAAGTTACGCGCATGACCGACGTGCCGCCAAGCGCGATGGAAGTCGAAGCGGCGCTCTTGACCCCTGCGACACTGCGCACCGCAGCCATGCCAGCGTCAACCGCAGCGGCATCGGCAGTCGGGAACTGGACAGTGAATGTCGAGGAAACCGCGGCTGCCGCCGGAGCGCTGGCTGCAGCGCTCGGTTCCGCTCCGGGCACAATGCCCGGGTTCGACTGCGCGACCGGGGTCGCCTTGGCCAGCGTCTGTTCGATCAGCGCCGGGTCGATCTGCGGGGCGATGTTGAGCGTGGGATCGGGGCGCAAGGTGCCGGCGACCAGCGCCTGCGTATAGATCGCGTCGATTCGGCCGATGGCGTCCTCGAGCATCCTGGGCAGGTCTGCCTCGCTTTTGGCCGTCAGCTCGAAGCTGCCGAGGAAGCGGTTGTCCGGGCCGTAGCGGGCGCTGAACGTTCCGCGCACCGGGCCGCCGGGATAGTCCCGTTCGAGCCGGGCAATCGGCATGATCACGTCCGCCGCGCCGAATTCGTCGAGAATCAGGCGCCACCAGTTGCGGCTGCGCCGATCGAGTTGGCCGGCAGTGAGCAGCAGCGAGTCCGAGCCGGACCCTGCCGGCCGGACGTAGTCGATCGCGCTGGCGCCGGTGCGATACTCGGCCCACGCCTTCTGCCAGGGGTTGCGCGTTTCGAATACTGTGGCAACGCCGCCCTGGTATAGCACCGGGACCACGAGCAACGGTGCCGAACGGGCCTTGGCCCCTCCCATGCCCAGCCGCTCGCCTGTGCGCGCGCGGTCGAATATCACGCCGACCGTCGCGATGTAGCGGCGTGGCCCGATCTGCTCGCGCTCGACCA
Source organism: Novosphingobium sp. B1 (assembly GCF_900176395.1). Lineage (GTDB taxonomy): Bacteria > Pseudomonadota > Alphaproteobacteria > Sphingomonadales > Sphingomonadaceae > Novosphingobium. Next base: position 347,614 of record NZ_FWXL01000005.1, read on the forward strand.
CGACGGCAGCCACCATCGATTCGATGGTGGCATCGTCGAGTCCCGGCACGCTGCCGCCGGTGCCGTTCGATTCCCACAGCTTGGCCCAGGCCTTGCGCTGCGCCTCGCGCCAGCCCTTCGTGCGCGCATCCTCGGCATTGTCGCCGCTGACGTTCACCTCGATCCCGCGCACCTCGTAATCGCCGTTGCTGGCAATCGGGGGAATACCGCGATCGCCTTCGATCTGGGCAACCAGCGCAGCATCGCCAAGCCCGGAAACAAGGGCAAGACCGAGCAGTATCGCCTTGCGGTTCTTCGCATTCTGGAAAGGCAGGGAAAGGGCGACCAAAGGAACTCCGAACCTTGTGCGACCGCGTTTGCGGCCTTCATGTTGCCCGGAATTCGAATTCCGCAACGGCAAGCGCCGCTTTTGCCGAAACGAAAGTGGAAATCCAAGCGGGAAAGCGCTAGGCGCGCCTCCCATGAGCGACAAGCAGGAAAAGCCCGAGAGCTACAGCTACGCCAAGGCCGGCGTGAACATCGCCGCTGGCAATGCGCTGGTGAAGGCCATTGGCCCCATGGCGAAGGCGACCGCCCGCCCCGGTGCGGACGCCGAGCTTGGCGGATTCGGCGGCTTTTTCGACCTCAAGGCAGCAGGCTACAAGGACCCGCTGCTGGTGGCCGGAAACGACGGTGTTGGCACCAAGGTCAAGCTGGCGATCGATCATGACCGCCATGACAAGATCGGCATCGACCTTGTCGCCATGTGCGTGAACGACCTGATCGTGCAAGGCGCCGAGCCGCTCTTCTTCCTCGACTACTTCGCAACGGGCCGCCTCGACAACGGAGTGGCCGAACGCGTGGTCGCGGGCATTGCCGATGGCTGCAAGCTGGCCGGTTGCGCGCTGATCGGCGGCGAAACCGCCGAGATGCCCGGCATGTACGCCGATGGTGACTACGATCTGGCGGGCTTCTGCGTGGGCGCAGTAGAACGGGGCGAACAGCTTACCGGTGACCGCGTGGCCGAGGGCAACGTGCTGCTTGGCCTGGCCTCGTCGGGCGTACACTCCAACGGCTATTCGCTGGTTCGCCGCCTTGCTGCCGACAAGGGCTGGAAGCTGGACCGCCCTGCCCTGTTCGACAACGAGCGCCTGCTGATCGACTACCTGATTGAGCCGACCCGCATCTATGTGAAGACCCTGTTGCCGTTCATCCGCTCCGGCCGGATCAACGCGCTGGCGCACATCACCGGCGGTGGCCTGCTCGAGAACGTGCCGCGCGTGCTGCCGCAGGGGCTGCATGCGCGCATCGATGCCGATAGCTGGGAACAGAGCCGCCTGATGGCTTTCCTTCAGGCGCAGGGCAATATCGAGCCGGAAGAGATGGCGCGGACCTTCAATTGCGGCATCGGCATGATCCTGGCGGTGGACCCGGCGCAGGCCGATTCGCTCGCCGCCGATCTCGCCGCAGCCGGCGAGTCGGTCTATCGCGTCGGCACGATCGTCGCTGGCGAGAAGGGTTGCACCGTTACCGGCAGCGCCGAGACGTGGTCCGCGCGCGAGGCATGGGAAGCCACCCACATTGGCTGACCGGGTTCCCGTCGCCGTCTTCATATCGGGCAGCGGCACCAACATGGCCGCGCTGCTCTATGCGAGCCGTGCGGCGGACTGCCCTTATGAAATCGTTCTCGTCCTCTCGAACAATCCCGAGGCCTCGGGCCTGAAGCTGGCCGAGGCCGAAGGCGTGGCGACATTCTGCCTGCCGCACAAGGGCATTCCCCGGCCCGAACACGACGCGCTGATGGAAGCCGAGGTGGTCCGGGCCGGTGCGCGCTATATCGCGCTGGCAGGCTACATGCGCATTCTCAGCCCGGAGTTTGTTGGGCGCTGGGAAGGCCGGATGCTCAATATCCATCCTTCGCTGCTCCCCAAATACAAGGGCCTGCACACCCACGATCGCGCGATCGAGGCGGGCGACAGCCACGGTGGTTGCACCGTGCATCTGGTGACTGCCGAGCTCGACGATGGTCCGATTCTCGGCCAGACGCCCGTCGCGATCATCCCCGGCGATAGTGGCGACAGTCTTGCAGCGCGGGTCCTGTTCGCCGAGCACCAGCTCTATTCTCGTACCCTCGCCAGCTACGTCGCGCGCGAAAGCAGCGCGGAATGGCTGCTCGAGAAGGTGCGCGCCCTCGCTGCCGCCCTTCCCGATGTTGAGGAGCGAGAAAGCCACGGCGCTCCCGGCTGGCGCGTCGGCGGCAAATACTTCGCCTATTTCAACGACCAGCACCACGGCACGCCGCATATTGCGCTGCTGGTGAAGACCAGTGGGCAGGACGAACTCGCCGCGCTGATCGAGCAGGACGAGGACACCTGGTTCCGGCCGGCCTACTACGGTGCGAGCGGCTGGGCCGGCCTGATCCTGAACCGCCCCGATGTCGACTGGGAGCATGCCGCCGACTGGCTTCGCCGCAGCTGGGCCGCAGTCGCGCCCAAGCGGCTCGCTGCCATGCTGGAGTTCTGAAGGGCACCATGCAACTCACGGCCATCCGTCGCATCTATGCACACACCGGCCTGCAATCGTTTGTTGAAGCAAGCGGCGGGCTGTTCGTAGTTGGCTTCCTGGTCAAGCAGGGCCTCAGCCCGGCACTTGCACTGGCGAGCTTTGCCCTGGTGCTGCTCTCGCGATTCGCCTTGCGTGCCGCGGTGCTGCCCATTGCGCACGCGCATGGGTTGCGCACTGTCCTGCTGCTGGGCTGCGCCGTTCGCGCCGCCTCCTTCCTGATGCTGCCATTTGTCGAAGGCACAGGACTGTTGCTGGTGGCCTATATCCTCGTCTCCGGCCTTGGCAGCGTGCTCTACTGGACGGGATATCACGCCTACGTCTCGGCCGCCGGCGACAACGCGGCGCTGGGACGGCAGGTGTCGATCCAGCAGGCGACCACCGCCGCCGTCGGCATCGTGGCGCCGGTGGCTGGCGGTTTCCTGCTGTCCGGGGCGGGACCGGTGATCGGCTTTGCGGTGATCGCGGCCATGCAGCTTCTGGCAGGCCTGCCACTGCTCAACGCACCCAACCCGGCGATCCCGCGCGAAAGCCGCGCGGCCCCTGAGATCGTCGGTGCCGGACGGCGGATCTATTTTGCCGAAGGCCTTCAGGCTGGCTGTTCGGTCGTGGTCTGGAACCTGGCGCTTTTCGTGACCTTGGGCCAGAACTTCGAAAGCTTCGGCGGCGCTCTTGCGCTTGCGGGCCTTGGCGCCGCGGCCGGCAGCCTGATCATCGGCCGTTTGATCGATGGCGGGCGTGGAACGCATTCGCTGGCGCTGGCCTACGGGCTTGGCGCGGCCGTTCTGGTGGTCAAGGCGCTGGCTTGGGCTTCTCCCCTGCCCGCGCTCGTTGCCACGGCGCTCGGCGCGCTGGCCGCGCCGATGCTGGCCACCGCCATGCTCTCGCCGCTCTATGCCATGGCCCAGCGCTCGCAATGCACGCTGCGGTTCAACATGGCGACGGAAGGCGGATGGGACCTGGGCTGCTCGACTGCGGCGCTGGTGGCCGCGACCCTGCTGGCAACGGGATTTGGCTACACCGCGCCAATCCTGCTGGGTCTGCTTGCAATGGCCGGCATCGGGTGGGGCCTGACGCAATGGTATCGCGGCGAGAAGGCGCTCGCGGCCTAGATTTCACTGGCCTGTACCTGTGGCCTGCTTTCACGCGTGCCACGATAGCGGACGGCGCTGTCATTGGGATCGCCCGCGATCACGACATGATCGTCATGCACCTCGAGCAGTTCGCCCGCAAAGGGCATATCCTCGAACATCGGGTTGCCGACGATGCGATAGCTGACCGTGTCGCCAACCTTGAACGCGCTGGCATCGAAATTGAACTCGAAGGGACAATCGCCCCCGCCCATACCCTGCATCGGTCAATCTCCTGTGCCGCTCAGGCTAGACGAAAAGGCCGCCGGGAGGAACCGGCGGCCTTTGTCATTTGGTCGCGTGTTCCGGCTCAGAATTCGTAGCCGAAGGTCACGCCGTAGGTCCGCGGCGGCATCAGCGTGCCACCGATGGTGCGGCTGGTCGCAACCGCATAGCTGCCCGCCCAGACCAGTTCGTTGGTCAGGTTGCGAACGAACAGGTTGATCGACGAACGGTCGTCCGAATGGCGGTACTTCACGTTGGCATCGACCATCACGTAGCCATCGGCGGCCATGCGATCATCGTTGAACTCGGTGTGATACTGCTTCGAACGGTAGGACACGTTCGTACCGAACATGACGCTGGCGCCGCTGGCAAGGTTGGTCGTGTAGGTCGGGTTGAAGTTCAGCGTCCACTTCGGGCTCATGCGGGTTGCGTTGCCCGACAGGTCCTCGTCTGGCAGGGCCGCGCCACCGGGGCCGAACAGTGCTGCGTTGAGCGGGTTCTTCGAGAAGAACTTGGTGAACTTCGAGTTCAGGTAGGCAGCCGAGGCATCGATGGCGAGGCCATCGAACGGGCGCCAGCGCAGTTCGAATTCTGCGCCATAGGCCCGCGATTCCGCAGCATTTTCAAGCGCGCTGGCGAAAAACGGCGCGGCCGGGATCGGGAAGGTCCGCTGGAACTGGCCGTTCTTGAGCTTCTGGTAGAACACCGCAAGGTTCGTCTGCAGCGCACCAGCACTGTACTTGATGCCGCCTTCGAAGGCTTCGACCTTTTCCGGGTTCACGAACGGCGTGACAGCCGTTGCCGAGCGACGCGAGCCGATCTCGGCCGTGCCCGACTTGAAGCCGCGCGACCAGTTGAAATAGGCCATCACGTCGTCGTTCGGGCGGAACTCGAGGCCGAGCGACGGCGAGAAATCGTCCCAGGTCTTCGCGGTATCCCACTGCAGCGGATCAAGGTTGAAGCCGGTCGCGGCAGTGCCGATACCGCTGTTGTTCTTGAGCTTGCGCTTTTCCCACGAGTAGCGACCGCCGGCCTTGACCGAGAACTGCTCGGTCAGGTCGTAGGTCACGTTGCCGAACACGGCCCAGGTCTCGACATCGAGCTTGCCGTCGAACTGGACGCGGAACGGATCGGTGTTGCGCAGCACATCGAAGCCGATGTGGTTTTCGACGCGGATGTGATCCTGCAGGTAGAAACCGGCGAAGACCGCGTGCAGCCTGTCGGTATCGACGTTGAGCTGCAGTTCCTGGCTGAACTGGTTCTCGAACACAGGCTGCCAGTGGTTGGCGCTGGTGCGCACGGCATTGGTCTGCGCCAGCGGATAGCCGGCGTAGGACGACATGTCGAAATCGTGGAAGAAGATCGCGCGGAAGTTGCGGTAGCTGGTCAGCGACTTGAGCGAGATCGTGTCCGATGCCGCATAGTCCATGATGCCGGTGAAGGCATACTGCTTGCGATCATTGATCGGATCGTAGTTGGTGTTCAGGTTGCGCACGTTCTTGGCGAACGAGGCCGCACTGCCATCGGCATTCGTGCGCTGACCGAGCGCGGTCAGGCTCGGCACGGTCGTGCCGGGGAACGAGACCTCGCGGAACTTCACGGCGAGCGAACGATCGTCCTCGGTGTGGAGCTCGCCGGTCAGAAGGATCGAGAGCTTGTCGGTCGGCAGGAACTGCAGGTGACCGCGTACCGACCACTGGTTGGCATTGTCGATCTGGTTGCCGGTGAACTCGTTGATGCCGAAGCCGTCGCGCTTGATGCGCTGGACCGCCACGCGGGCGCGCACGCCCTCGGCGATCGGGCCACCGATGGCGGCATCGGTCTGCACCAGGAAGGCATCGCCGCCAAAGGTCTGGCGGACATAACCGTCGAGCGTGTCGGTCGGCTTGGCGGTGATCAGGTTGACGGCGCCGCCCGTGGCGTTGCGACCATAGAGGGTGCCCTGCGGCCCGCGCAGCACTTCGACGCGCTCAAGATCGAACATCGAGCCAAGCTGCGCCTGGGCCAGGCTGACGACCACGCCATCGACGTGGAGTGCGACCGAAGGATCGACGCCGGGCAGCGAGCTCGACAGGCCGATGCCGCGAATGAACAGCTTGGCGAAGTTGAAGTCGTTGCCGAAGCTGATCGAGGGAACCAGCGCCTGCAGGCCTTCGAGATTGACGGTGTTGTTGGCGGCAAGCTGTTCGGTGCCGACAGCGGCCACCGAAAGCGAGACGTCCGAGAGCGACTGCGCACGCTTCTGCGCGGTCACGATGATTTCGGTGCCACCCTCGGCAGAAGCCGCGTCCTGTGCAGCGTCCTGCGCCAGAACGGGTTGCGAAAGGGCGAAGGTCGCAGCGGCAAACAGACTGGTGCGCGCGAGCAGGCGCGCCGAAGCGCGGGTTGTAAACATCAGGTATCCTCCCTGAAGAGACCGGAGCGGCCTCAGCGTTCTCGTGTTGGAACAGGAAGATGATTACGCCTTGTATGCGGTGCTTACAATTATGGTTATGTGCGATAACATGTGTTTTGCAACGATGCGTTGCATCTGCGCAACATTGGCAGAAAGTGCGTATCCCACCCCACGAAAAAGGGCCGGCGCACTGCTGCACCGGCCCCCTTTCCGTGATGGCTTTCGCCGATCAGCCGACGATTTCTTCCGGCTTGAAGAAGTAGGCGATTTCGATCGCCGTGTTCTCGTCCGAGTCCGAACCGTGGACCGTGTTGGCTTCGATCGACTCAGCCAGTTCCTTGCGGATCGTGCCGGGTTCGGCGTTGGCAGGGTTGGTCGCGCCCATGATGTCGCGGTTGCGCTGCATGGCGTTCTCGCCTTCAAGCACCTGCACGACGACCGGGCCCGAGATCATGAACTCGACCAGATCGTTGAAGAAGGGGCGTTCCTTGTGAACGGCGTAGAAGCCTTCAGCCTGCTCGCGCGACATGTGGATGCGCTTCGAAGCGACGACGCGAAGGCCTGCTTCTTCCAGCATCTTGGTGACCGCGCCGGTCAGGTTGCGACGGGTGGCGTCGGGCTTGATGATCGAGAAAGTGCGGGTAACCGCCATGGGAGCATTCCTTGCGATGTAGGGATTCTGATTGCGCGCGCCCCTAGCGATCTTTGTGCTGTGGTGCAAGGATGGCGCTCAAAGGCGTGTGAAAGCGACGGTCTCGCAAGTCTGAAAGGGTGGTTTGGCGACCTTCTCGAACCAATTCCCATCGAACGCTTTCAATTCGTCAAAGCTGCGCAGGAGTGCGCGCCATTGCACACACTCTTCGTGAAAAAAGTGGACTGAGCCGGAAACGCTAACCTCGCAGCAGATGAGATCTGCTGTAATCTCATCGCGTTTGAAGAAGATCACGCGATCGATCTGATCAGGTGTGAAGCCAAGTCCCGGCGCTGGGTTCATGGCCCTTCCTTCCACTTCCCTCCCTCTTGCCGCCAGTAGCGGCGCTCGACGCCCTCGCGTGAACCCAGCATGCGCCAGCAGCCCCGTGCATCGTCGATGCGGGCGGGCGGGAAGAGAAGGAAGACACGCTCAAACTCGCCCTCGCGCCATATACCGTCGGCAAGTGCGAGATACCGCGCGCCGTTGGCCGGTTCGGGCGCGTCCGAGAGGAGAATTGGCTGACGGTCGTCGTGTGCTGTCCCGGCCCGCCCGTTGGCGAGGAACGTTTCGGGCAGGCGCGTCCAGAGCGCCTCGCTGACGCGGCGGAGCTGCGCCTCATCATCCGACACGACCAGCAGCCGCTCACCCGCGCCAAGGGTATTGCGCGCGATCAGCGGCAGGACCTGCTCGGCAGGATCACTAGTCAGCTGATAGAAATCGACGCGCATCAGCCGGCCACCTTGTTCTTGCCGCTACGGCAGCGGTCGGAACAGAACTTCACGTTGTCCCAGTCCCGCTCCCACTTCTTGCGCCATGTGAACGGGAGACCGCAAGCGGCGCAAATCTTCGAGGGAAGATCAGACTTGCGCCGCATCTTGGGCATTGTTGTCGATCCCTTCGGGATGCACAATCCGCGTCCGCGAATTGTGCTTCGGTACCGGCCCGCTCCCCCCGGCCCGGCCACCCATAACCTACCTGTCAGGTGACCGGCCCAGGGGAGTGGGCCGGTACCTCAAGCCTCAGGCCTCCAGCACGTCGCGGACATACCGATCAAGCACGCGCACACCGAAGCCCGTCGCGCCCTTGTCCCAGGTCTGGCCGGGCTTGTCCGCCCAGACCATGCCGGCGATGTCGAGGTGCGCCCAGGCCACGCCCTTGTCGATATAGCGCTGCAGGAACTGCGCTGCGGTGATCGAGCCACCATAACGCGGGCCGACGTTCTTCATGTCGGCGATCGGGCTGTCGATCAGCTTGTCGTAGGATGGGCCCAGCGGGAAACGCCACAGCTTGTCGCCGGTCGCCTTGCCGGCTGCATCGAGCTTTGCGGCAAGGTCGTCGTCATTGGCGAACAGACCGCCATATTCATGGCCGAGCGAGATTATCATTGCACCGGTCAGCGTGGCGAGATCGACGATGGTCTTGGGGCCGTATTCCTTCTGCACCCAGGTCAGCGCGTCGCACAGCACGAGACGGCCTTCAGCGTCGGTGTTGATCACTTCCACAGTCTGGCCGGACATCGAGGTGACCACGTCACCGGGGCGCTGGGCATTGCCATCAGGCATGTTCTCGACGAGACCGCAGACGCCGATGACATCGGCCTTGGCCCTGCGCTTGGCGAGAGCGAGCATGGTGCCGGCCACCGCGCCAGCGCCGCCCATGTCCCACTTCATGTCTTCCATGCCAGCGGCAGGCTTGATCGAGATGCCGCCAGTATCGAAGGTCACGCCCTTGCCGACGAAGGCCGTCGGCTTGTCAGCCTCTGCGCCCTTCCAGCGCATCGCCAGCAGCTTGGGCTCACGCACCGAACCCTGCGCCACGCCCAGCAGCGCGCCCATGCCCAGATCGGTCATTTCCTTGAGACCAAGCACGAGGATCTCGACTCCGGAGCCTTCAAGGCGCGCCTTCGCGCGTTCGACGAAGCTTTCAGGATAGATGATGTTTGCAGGTTCAGCGACAAGTTCACGGGTGAACTCGATGCCTTCGGCCAGCGCCGATTCGATTTCCCAGGTCGCTGCGGTGCCTTCGGGCGCGTTGACCGCAACGATTTCGACAAGCGACGGCTTCTGTTCGTCAGCCAGCTTGGTGCGATAGACATCGTGGCGCCACGCCCGAAGGCGCGCCCCGAACAGCACGGCGGCGGCCTCGGCACCGGACAGGCCCGATGCGCTGAAGTCGATCGCCAGCGATCCCTCGCCCGAGGTCAGAAACTTTGCCGTAAGCGCAGCGCCCGCCTTTTCGAGATTGGCAGAGCGATCAGCGGCATCGGCTCTGCCCGTGCCGGCCAGCGCCAGCCGGCGCACGCCGCTGTCCGTTCCGACGAACGCTTCGAAGACCTGTCCGACCTTGCCGGCAAAGCGCGCAGCCGCCGCGCCCTCGCGCGCGACACCATCGAGGTCGGACGGCAGGGCGTCCTGCGCGACCAGGCGCGCGACGAGGCGGGGAAGCGGGGCATCGCTGGTACGGAAAACGACCTTCATCGGGAACTCCTGCTCGGCATGGGCGTCACACTTCGGCGCAAAGGGCGGGAAGCGGAAATTGTGGAATTGCAGTTAGGGTGCACTGGTGCGATAGGCAAGCGCATGCAACCCGCCCGGCGGCCGCAGCCGCAAGCCCTTGATCGTCGCTTGCGCCTTGCGCGCTTGGCCGCTGCCCCCGTCGTGGCGCTACTCGCACTGGCTGCCTCGCAAGCCCAGGCGCAGGAGGCGCCACTGTCCTCGCCTGCAGGTGACGAATCGGGCGTCGACGATCAGGTCCGCTTCGAAGCGGACAAGGTCCGCTATGACAGCAACGCCGAAAAGGTCTTCGCCGACGGCAATGTCGTGCTGCGCCACGATGTCCAGACCGTGCGGGCAGACAATGTCACGTGGGATCGCAACACCGGGCAGATCCTGGCCACCGGCAACATCCGCTTCGTCGATGAAGACGGCAACATCGTCTACACCGACCAGGTCGAGCTGACCGACGAGTTCAAGGCCGGCGCGATCGAGGACCTGCTGGTGGTCCTGCGCACCGGGGGCCGCCTTGCCGCCGAACGCGGCACGCGCGACGAGTTCGGCAACATGACGCTCGAGAACGCGGCCTATTCGGGCTGCGCGGTGGAAGACGGGAACGGCTGCCCGAAGAAGCCGAGCTGGGAAGTCACGGCGGCCCGTGTCTATTTCGACGCCAAGCAGAAGCGCGTGAAATACAAGGGCGCGACGCTGCACATGTTCGGCGTGCCGGTCCTGCCGCTTCCGGGCCTTGGCCACACGTCCGACTTCCGCGCCGAAACCGGCCTGCTGATTCCGGACTTCCGCCTTGGCGCGGCCAACGGCGCAGAAATCAGCGAGACGTGGTACTGGCGCATTGCCGACAATCGCGATCTGGCGCTGACCGGGACGTTCTATACCGGTTCGCTGCCGATGCTGACCGCGAAATACCGCCACCTGACGAATCTCGGCGCATTCCAGATCACCGGCTATGCCACCCGGTCAGGCCGCATCCCGTTGGGCGCGCCCTTGAACACCACGCCGACCGGCCAGCAGAAGTGGCGCGGATACATCGAAGCGAACGGCAAGCTGCAGTTCTCGCCGCACTGGAGCCTGACGGGATACGGCCGCCTGGCCTCCGACCGCACCTTCCTGCGCCGCTACGACATCACGCGCGACGACCGGTTGCGGTCCTCGCTCAATATCGAGCGAATCGACGATACCAGCTATCTTTCGATCGCTGGCTGGGTGACGCAGACCCTGCGCGTGGGCGATGATCAGGGCATGGTGCCGCTGGCCCTTCCGGTGATCGACTACCGCCGGCGCCTCATGTTCGAAGGCATCCCCGGCAAGTTCGAGCTGGAGGCCAACAGCCTCGCCATCGTGCGGACCGCCGGCCAGGACAGCCAGCGCGCCTTCGCCCGCGCGCAGTGGGACATGCGGACATTGACCGGGCTGGGTCAGGAAATCACGCTGACCGGTCTTGTCCGGGCAGATGCCTATCACAGTTCGGACAACGACCTGACCACGACCGCGATCTATCGCGGGCTGCCCGGGTGGCAGACGCGCGGCATCGCCACTGCGGCAGTCGATGTGAAGTGGCCTTTCGTGGGCGACATGTTCGGCGGCACGCAAGTCATCACGCCGCGCTTCCAGATCGTGGCGTCGCCAGACGTCCGCAACTTCGAGATCCCCAACGAGGATTCGCGCTCGGTCGATCTCGAGGACACCAACCTCTTCGCGCTCAACCGCTTTCCCGGACACGACCGCATCGAAGACGGCGTGCGCTTCACCTATGGCTTCGACTGGACCTTCCAGCGCCCCGGCCTTCGGGTGACTACCACCGTGGGCCAGAGCTATCGCCTGTCGACGCAGGCCTCTATCCTGCCCGACGGCACCGGCCTCACCAATCGCGCGTCGGACTATGTCGGCCGCACGACCGTGCGGTTTGGCGACATCATCAAGCTGACCCACCGCTTCCGGCTCGACAAGGACAGCTTCGCGCTGCGCCGCAACGAGTTTGACGCGACGATCGGCAACCATCGCCGCTACGCCGAAATCGGCTACCTCAAGCTCAACCGCAACATCGCCACGACGTTCGAGGACCTGCAGGACCGCGAGGAAGTGCGCCTTGCCGCGCGCACGCCGATCACCCGCACCTTCTCGGTGTTCGGATCCGCGATCATCAACCTCACAAACCGCGACGAGGATCCGACGCTTACGTCCGATGGCTACCAGATGCTTCGCCACCGGCTGGGCGTTGCCTATACCGATGATTGCCTTGACCTGTCGTTCACGTGGCGCCGCGATTATGTGAACATCGGCGATGCCGTGCGCGGCAATTCGTTCCAGATTTCGCTCTCGCTCAAGAACCTCGGGGTGAAGTAGCCTCCTCTATTGCCCTTTTGCGTCTGATGCGCCACTCAGCTTGGGTTAAGCCGCGCGCGGCCAAGGACACCGAGATAGCAGAAGGCTGCCGTTTGAGCGCCAGTTCGACAGGACCAAATACCCGATCATGAAGTCCACGCTGAACATTACCCGCAAGGCGCTTACGCGCGCGCTGGGTTCCACCGCCATGGCAATCGCCGCTGTTTCGCTGACCGTATCGCCGGTCATGGCGCAGGGTGCCAATGCGCCGCTCAATATCCCCGCGAACCCGACGATGTTCGGCAAGAATGATCCCAACCTGCGTCGCGCCACCGCGATCATCAATGGCGAGATCGTGACCGGCACTGACGTCGAGCAGCGCCTTGCGCTGATCGTCTCGGCCAACCAGGGCAAGATCGATGCCGAGGAAAAGGAACGCCTGCGCATGCAGGTGCTGCGCAACCTGATCGACGAGACGCTGCAGATCCAGGAAGCCAAGGCAGCCGACGTGCCGGCTGGTGACGCGCAGGTCGAAGCGACGTACGAGCGCGTGGCCACGCAGAACTTTGGCCAGTCGCCCGAGGCGCTGGAGAAGTACCTTGCCCGTATCGGGTCTTCATCGGCATCGCTCAAGCGCCAGATCCGTGGCGAACTTGCGTGGCAGAACCTCCTGCGCCGCAACGTCCAGCCGTTCGTGAACATTTCCGAAGGCGAAGTCCAGGAAGCGATGCAGCGCCTCGAAGCCTCCAAGGGTACCGAGGAATACCGCATCGGCGAGATCTTCCTTGCCGCGACCGACGTGAACAAGCAGCAGGTCTTTGCAAACGCGCAGAAGATCGTCGAGCAGCTCAAGGGCGGCGGCAGCTTCGTCGCCTATGCCCGCCAGTACTCCGAAGCCTCGACCGCGGCAGTGGGTGGCGATCTTGGCTGGATCCGTCTTGCGCAGTTGCCATCCGAACTGAGCGCCGCGGCAGGAACGATGGCCGCCGGCCAGCTTGCCGGACCGATCGAAATCCGCGGTGGTTTCTCGATTCTCTACCTGATCGACAAGCGCCAAGTGCTCACCGCCGATCCGCGCGACGCCCTGCTCAGCCTGAAGCAGATCTCGATCGAATTCCCCAAGGGTACCTCGAACGAGACTGCAGGCAAGCGCGCGGCGGAGTTTGCGGCTGCCGTGAAGGCAATCAAGGGCTGTGGCGATGCCGAAGCCCAGGCTACCAAGATCGGCGCGACTGTCGTTGCCAACGACCAGATCAAGGCGCGCGACCTGCCGGGCGCCTTGCAGGAAACCTTGCTCAATCTGCCCGTCGGCCAGACCACGCCGCCGTTCGGTTCGATCGAGGAAGGCGTTCGTGTGCTGATGCTTTGCGGTCGCGACGATCCGAAGGTCAGCAACGGCCCCAGCTTTGACGAGATGATGGCGCAGATGGAGGACGATCGCGTGAACAAGCGCGCTCAGACCTACCTGCGCGACCTTCGCCGCGATGCGGTGATCGAATACAACTGATCCGATCTATCCGGCGGCGAGCAACTCTGCCGCCGCCGGGCCTTCCTCGAGCAGCGTGATCAGCCCGCGCTCTTCGCGACTGAGCCAGCGCGTCGCACGCGGCAGGCGCAGCCCGGCACGCCATGTCTCCTGCTCATCCACCAGCGCCATGACCGCCGGGTGGACGTAGCTCTTGCGGGCAATGGCAGGGGTGTTGCCGAGGTGGTCGGAGACCTGCGTCAGTAGTTCCTTCAGTTGCACCTTGCCTTGCGCGTTGGCCAGCGCCTCGAAGCCGAGCACGCTCGCCCGCCAGGTGCGGAAATGCTTGGCGGTGAAGTCCTCGCCCATGACTTCGCGCAGCCAGTCGTTGACGTCGGCTGACCCGATCGCGCAGGGGGTGCCATCGTAAGTGATGTACTGGAACAGGTTCTGTCCGGGCAGGTCCTGCATCTTCTTGACGAAGCGCACGAGACTGCGATCGGTAATGCGCATTTCCCGATCCTTGCCCGATTTCGCGCGGAAGCGCAGGCGCAGCACCTGCCCCTTCACCTGCGCATGCTTCATCCGCAGCGTGGTGGCGCCGAAACTGTCGTTGCTGCGCGCATAAGCCTCATTTCCGACGCGAATGCCGCCGGTATCGAGCAGACGGACGACACTGGCGATGCAGCGGTCACGCGACAGCCCGCGCGAGGAAAGCTCGTCCTCGACGCGCGCGCGCACCAGCGGCAGCAACCGCCCGAATGCGGCACAGCGATCGAATTTCTCCCCTTCCCGCTCCGCACGGAAATCGGGGTGATAGCGATATTGCTTGCGCCCCTTGGCGTCGATGCCGGTGGCCAGAATATGCCCGTTGGCCGCAGGACAGAACCAGGTGTCAACGTAGGCAGGAGGAAGCGCGATCGCATTCAGGCGGCTAATTTCCTCGCGGTCGGTAACCCTCTGCCCCTTGGCATCGAAATAGGCCCAGCCGCGCCCGCACCGCCGGCGGGTGACGCCGGGAAGACTGTCATCGACATGCACGAGTTTTGCGGCTTTGCTGGTCATGTGGCGGCGAACGGTCAGCAGGGCCTTGCGGTTCCGGTGCCAAGTCCGCAATATAGTATGCAACACTAACAAATGTTCGAAGGAGCGCGCGATGTCCGAAGATTATGTTCCGCCAAAGGTCTGGACCTGGGACAAGGCGAACGGCGGCGCCTTTGCCAGCGTCAATCGCCCGATCTCCGGTCCGACGAGCGAGCGTGAGCTGCCCGTCGGCAAGCATCCGTTCCAGCTCTATTCGCTGGGCACGCCCAATGGCCAGAAGGCCACGATCATGCTTGAAGAGCTGCTCGAGATGGGTTTTTCCGACGCTGAATATGACGCCTGGCTGATCAAGATCTTCGATGGTGATCAGTTCACCAGCGGTTTTGTCGACATCAATCCCAATTCCAAGATCCCGGCCATGGTCGATCGCTCAGGCCCCGAGCCGGTCCGCGTGTTCGAATCGGGCGCGATCCTGATGCACCTTGCCGAAAAGTTCGGCGTGCTCTTGCCCGCGTCGGGTCCAGCCCGGGCCGAGTGCCTGTCTTGGCTGTTCTGGCAGGTCGGTTCGGCACCGTTCATCGGCGGCGGCTTCGGACATTTCTACAACTACGCGCCGTTCAAGATCGAATATGCGATCGACCGCTATGCAATGGAAACCAAGCGCCTGTTCGATGTCGCCAATCGCCGCCTGGCGCAGACGCGCTTCCTTGCAGGCGACGATTACACGATTGCCGATCTTGCGACCTACACCTGGTTCGGCAACATCTATCGCGGCGAAGCCTATGGTGAGGCCGCAACCTTCCTGTCGATGCACGAATACGAACACGTAGGCCGCTGGGTCGGCGAAATCGATGCCCGCCCCGGCGTGATCCGCGGCCGTCTCGTCAATTCGCAAAAGGGCTTGTCGGAGCGGCACGAGGCCAGCGATTTCGACGCGCTCGCACCCGAAATGCTGCAACCGGCCAAGCGCAACTGGTAACCTGTTCGAAAGGGGTGGCGGCAATGTCAGGTCACCCCTTTTCATCCCCGCAAGCCACGCTATAAGCGCGCGCTCTGCTGGGGCGTCGCCAAGTGGTAAGGCACCGGTTTTTGGTACCGGCATTCGCAGGTTCGAATCCTGCCGCCCCAGCCAGCAGAAATCCTTGGGTTCAAGTGATTCGCTGAAAAAGTTATTCACCACGTTCCGCACTCCGTTCCGCAGTCGTATGTCTGCTTTCGAGCTTCGCCACTGCCGAATTGCTCTGTGCTGCCGTCATTGCCTGGTAGCGATCCAGCATCTCCATGACGGTCTTGAGCGTCCATCCCAGCACGGCCGCGATCTCTGACGGCGTGCAGTTTGCGTCGGCCAGATTCGTGCAAGCCGTCCCGCGCAGGTCATGGAAATGCAGGCCATCGAGACCGGCGGCGAGCGTCGTCTTGCGCCAGTGATGCATGAAGTTGATCGGGCGCGGGTCTGTTGTCCAAGGCTTGCCGGCGGCTGTCGTCAGGATGGTCGATGCCCGGCGCGGCGTCTTGTCGAGAATCGCCTTCAGTGCAGACGGCACCGGCATGTCGACCTTGCGTTTGCGCTTGCCCTGCCGGAAAACCAGACGGCCATCCTTGTAGCTCGACCAGCCCAGCTTGAGCACGTCAGTCTGGCGCTGGCCGGTCCATAGCGCCAGATCCAGCGCAAGGGCCATCTCGGGCTCAGCCACAGCGCGGAATGCCTCGATATGCTCGGGCAGCCACAACTGCTCCGACCGATCGGCCTTGTAGACCTTCTTCGGCCGCGTGGCGTGGTTGTTACTGATCATGCCGCGATCGCGCGCCCATTCCAGAACGATTCGCAGGACGCCGAATGTTGCGTCGGCCTGACGCGGTGATGATTTGGCCAGCCTGTCGCGCCAGTCCAGAAGCCGTTTGCGGATCTTCGGATCATCGACAGCGGCCAGCGGGTATGTCGCGAATGCCGGACCTTTCTCGAGCAGTTTCGCCGCGGCGATCTTGTCGAGGTGTCCCTCGTAATCAGACTTGGTGCGCTTGGCCAACTTCGAGAAATCCGGACTTGCGCGGTACCCGTCGAGCACTTCCTGCAGGGTACCATCGACGCGGGCCTTGCGTGGTGCCTCGACAGCCGCCTGATAGCTGCGCATGAACGCCATGCTGCCGGGATAGAACGGCGCGTCCTCGTCACCCTCGATGGGCTTCAAGGCACCGAAACCACGCAGGTAGTAATAGGTGATATAGGCGCCGGTCCTGAGCTTCTTGTGGCTCTCGTAGACGCCTTTGAGCTTAAGCCGCATGGCTCTGTTCCCACTCTTCCAACGGCGACAGCTTCGGTTTCGCCGCGGCCTTGTCGAGCCCTGCGATACGATCCAGCGCTGCATCATGGGCGCGGATGTCGTAGCGCGTCGTCCCCGGTACCGGTCCCGGCACGATGCCGCGCTGGTGCCAGTTGTCGTATGTGGCCGCGCTGATCTCGCCGAGATAGGCGCAGATACCGTCTTTTGTGAGCAGGCGGGTCATGCTGCCCTCACCTCTTGCGTTGCGATCTGGTCCACTTCTTTGATGCGCTCACCAATGAATCGCATCACGTTCACTGCCATCGAATTTCCAATGCTCCGATAGCGTGGTCCATCCGGGCAATCGGCATCAGGCTTCTTGCGCCATGCGATCTTGGTCCAGTTGTCGGGAAAGCCTTGCAGGCGTTCGCATTCGGTCGGGGTTAGGCGGCGTACTGCCCACTCGGCAGCAATCGCCCCAACGCCAAGGCCACCACGGCCACCACGGCCACCACGGCCACCGTTCGGTGTCAGGATCGCATTGGAAGTACCATCCTGCCGGTACTCCAGATTGGAGCCTTCTTTGCGGCCTCTCTCCATGATGGTGAAGGGTTCGGCGATGCACGGTTGCCCCTGCCCCGGCTTCCCGCCTCCTGTAGTGAGTTGCGAGGATACCTGACCATCGCCACCGCAAAGGCGGATCTCGGCGCGGCTGTTCTCGGCAAAGGCGACCGGCACAAGGCTGTCGCAGGTATGCCATTGACGTGGGCAAACATGTCGTCGGCCTTGAACGGGTCGGAGCCAGCGCACTCGGCAAGGCTGGCTGCGTGATGAGCCAACTCCGCCCCACATCAGACGAAGGACAAACGCTGTGAGCAACCCTGTCCAGTCATCAAAGTCGCGTCTCGCCGAACTGGTCTCACTCGACATCAGCATTCCGGACGCTGCTGCCCGCATCGGCATCACCAAGAACCGCGCCTACGCGATTTGGGCTGAAATCAAGCGGGAGCTGGGCCCGCAGGCAGCATGACCCGCGACGAACAGCAGGCCGTGGCTTGGGCGGTCAAACTCCTTGATGGATTCTTCGCGTTGACCGGCATGGGGCCGAAGCCGGAGAACCGTGCGCTTTTCGAGACCTTGCGCGGCATGGCGAAAGGCAGGCGCTCATGAAGCCCGGCGCCCGCTTCCCCCGCAGTCGCGAGAACGTCACCAAGCGCGAAAACGCTGTTGCAGCGTTCGCCAAGGCTTCGACCGCGCCGCTGCACACGCTGACCGAAGCCATGCTTGAGAGCATTGCGGCCAGCCATGCCCGCCGCGGCACCCGTGATTTCGACCAGCTGCTCGCCAAGCTGCGCGACACCGTCGCCGCTCGCCGCCTTCGTGAGGCCGCATGAACTGG
>NZ_FWXL01000011.1 GCF_900176395.1 Novosphingobium sp. B1
CACCAGCTTGACCCAAAACCCGCTCTGCGGGACATACCATCACCCGGGTCAATTCTCGATGGAAATACCGGGTCAATTCTCAGCGGAAATCTACACGTGACGTCGCTGCGTGAAAGCGCGCGGCCTCCCGCCAGCTCAGAAGCCATGGTCTGGGCCGCCATCACAACAACAGGCGGTGATGGGTCATCGAAGGCAAAGGCGAGGGATGAGTTGGACATGGGAACCTCCTGACGAGGTCCTGCGGGTGGGCAGGCCTCAATCAGCCGAAGGCCCCCTCCCCTCTGCTCGACGGATCGGGTTGTCGGGCGAGCCGCGACTTCAATTCGTCGTTCCAGTCAAAACCGGGTGAGACTGGCGCGCGTGAGTGGATAACGCGATCAGGCGCAGCGTAGGCCTTCAGCGCGCGCTCCTCGGCGTGAGCACCTCCGGCGTCATTGTCGATGAACAGGAAGAGTTCGCGCACGCTCTCCGGGATCGAGACGAGACCGAACCGCTCGTTTCCAAGCGTCGCCCAGCAGGGGATCCCGAAGAGCTGCATGGCTGAGAGGGCGCTCTCGATACCTTCGGCAAGGCCCAGCCTCCCCTGCACCGGGGGAGCAACTCTGACGGCACCAAAGCCGAGACTGCCAAGCGCACGCTTGGGTCGCTCGAAGCCGGCCAGCTTGCCACTCGCCACATCGAGAAATGTCCTATGTACTGCGATAACGCCAATGTCAGTCGTGACTGCGGCCAGCATCGCAGGGAGAAACTTAACTGCCCCGCGTGGCCCGAGCGGCGTACGTTCAAGGTAGCGGAACTGGTCAGATGCGCGCTGGAGACCGCGCTGTGCGAGATATCGTTCGACCGGGCTGCCGGAGATCGCCGAAGCCGATTGCCACAAGCGTCGCGCATTGGGACTGAAGTCACTCTGATTTTGCCGATCAGCTGTCCCAGGGCCAGAACCATCAAAGAGCTCTCGGCTGCGAACGCCCTGGCGATCCAATGCAGCAATGACGTCCTCATTCGAACATCCGGCGAAGCAATGGAACAGGATGGCCTTTCGCCCCAAGGTCACGCTGAGCGACGGTGTGCGGTCGTCGTGGGCAGGACAGCAGCACATGCCCTTGCCCTGGCGCCATGTTCCCTTGAGGCGTTCGACAATCGTGCGGGCACGGCGTTCGAGTTGATGACTTTTCTCTAGCTGGGGCATCGACCTACTCCGGTTGAGGTGCCCTTCCCGTGCAGCCTCCGCTCTGCACCAGCGCCAAAGCATTTTCCTACGTCGTGTGTTCTTTATATGTTCTCACTCGATTCGGCTATAGAAGGATCGAGAAATGACAATGAAAGCCCTTTTGATCTTTGGCATTGCCATCGCATCAGCCATGCCTGCCAATGCCCAGGAACTGCCAATGCCAGATTTACCGGAGCAACATGCCGGTCCTTCAGGCGGCATTCGGATTGCCGAAGCATCGAACGGATTTCAGTTGGTCGAGCATGGGTTCTGGCAATCCGCGCAAGCCGCCCCAGCACCAAGTTTGAGCGTTGCAGAAAATGGACGGGTCAACCTGCCGTACAGATACGAGCCCAAGGCCAAAACTGCCCCATCCGGGTTTCGGCGGGCGAGCTACCTGCCCCACGTCTATGCGGCGGAAGCGAAGTATTCATTGCCTACCGGCCTGCTCGACGCGCTCGTCTGGACGGAATCCCGCTATAACCCCCTTGCTGTCAGTCCGGCAGGCGCTGTGGGCCTTGGCCAGCTGATGCCAGCAACGGCAAAGGAACTCGGCGTCTTCAATCGATTTGACCCCATGGCCAATATCTTCGGCGCGGCGCGGTATCTGAGGCAGATGCTCGACAGGTTCGGCGTGGTTCACCTCGCTGTCGCAGCCTACAATGCCGGTCCAGGTGCAGTCGAACGCGCGGGCGGTATACCGCGGAATGGCGAGACGCCCGGATATGTCCGCAACGTCCTTCGCCATTGGCGCTTTTAGCGGTCTATCCCCAAGTTAGCCGAAACAGAGGCAATTGACGGATTGTTGCTTGGCTGGACCATTTTGCAGGCAAGCGACTGCACGGGAGTTTAGCCGCTTTTGGCCTCGGCTGGGTACTTGGCTACAATCTGCATTACCTCCTTACCCCACAACGCCAACGCCTCGCGCTTCTCGTTGGTATACTGGTGTCGGTGATAGACCCCCGCCACACCGGCCATAGCTGATCCTGACTGGTGATTGAGGACCGCTTCAGAAACCACCAGAGGTATGCCGAGACGCTGGAGGCCAGTTGCCACCGTCCGCCGAATGTCATGCATTGTGAAGTGACCGGCTTCGTAGCCGAGCTTCTCGTCCACGCTTGCTCTGATCCGCTTCCATGCTTTCGAGAGGCCGCTAACGCTGTTCGTGCTGGTGACCTTCGATGCCAACAGTATCTGGGATTGCTTGTGAGCGTCGTCAGGGTCGATCCCTGCGGCCATGAATACCTCTGTGACGACTGCAAGAGCCTGCGCGGACAGCGGCACCACATTCGCTTTGCCATTTTTCGCTCGGTCGCCCGGGACGGTCCAGACCTTCGCCTTGAAATCGAACTCGTCACAAGCTGCATCGAGCACTTCTCCCCGGCGTTGAGCCGTAAGGACAAGCATCTGCACAAGGTGACCGAACGGATAGCCATCCTCGACCGCAGATTGCCATAGCGCCGCGAGTTCTCGGTCGCTGAGTACGCGATCACGAGGTTCATTCCGCTTCGGACGCCACGCGTCCCGGCAGGGATTAGCAGGCATATGCTCGAGTCTGGTAAGTGCCCACGTGTAGAAGGTCGAAAGATGGCGATAGACGATCCGCGCCATCGTCAGGGTTTCCTTGCCCCGCTCGAATGCGATCTTCTCAACAAAGCGGCTCACGTCACCTCGGGTAATGGAGTCCGCGAGGCGGTCTCCCAGCTCGGGCTCAATGTACTTTCGGAAGACCCGATCAAACTCCCTCGCGCTGCGCTTTTTGCCCTCGATCTGCTGGGACAGATACGTCTCGTAGAGCTCGGCAACCGTACCGACGCCCTTTGACCCCTTCCTCTTAGCACCCGGCTTCCTGGCAATGCTCTTGCCCTGCTCGACATCGACAAGCAGATCGCGCGCCTTCTTACGCGCATGGGCGAGGGTAAAACTCTGACCATGGCGTCCGATGGTCACATTCAACCACTTGCCCTGAACCCGCTTGCGCAGAATGTACGTCTTGATACCACTGGCGCCCATGCGGAGCCTCAGGCCGGGGACGATACCATCGGCCAGCTCAATTTGACCAGCCGCCGGCGCCTTTAGTCCTGCGATCTTTGCGTCCGTCAAACCTACTTTGTTCGCCATATGTACCTGCTACCTTAGGTAGCTTTTTGTAGTGGATACTGGCGAACATTTCAAGAACAATGCGGACTATGAATCGCAGATTTCCGCCATTTTTGGACACATGCGGACACGCTAGGACCCTCTGATCATGGCTCTTAATCAGCGGGTCCTAGGTTCGAGCCCTAGTGCGTCCACCACCACCCCTCCACCAGCTTCAGCGGAATGCGCGCCGCGCTTTAGCTTCGGCTGCACTTGCGCACAAAGAAGCGCCGGAACCCGAAGGTCCCGGCGCCAGAGTGTTCGCGTCTGGTTCGACGGCGAAGTTCAGAACTTGAAGCCGGCTGCGACGCCGTAGCGGCGCGGTTCCAGCGTAAAGATATTGGTGAACAGGCCAGACGACTGGTCGGTCACGTAAAGGCCAGTGGTCGCGTTGTTGTTGCCGATGTTCTGGATGTAGCCACGCAGGAACCAGCGATCATCCTTGCCATTCAGCTGGATCTGGGCGTTCAGAACCTCGTAGCCCTTGATCCGGTTGATATTGCCATTGAAGATCGTGCCGTAGCTTTCACCGGTGTAGTTGATGTCAAAGCGAGGGACCAAGGTCATCTCGCCCATATCCATCGTGTACTGGATACCGGCCGTCCACTTGAACTCTGGCGCTTGCGGAAGCTGATTTCCGCGGACGTTCTTCTCGATGCCCGAGCTTACCCGGATGCCACCAAATGCATTGCCGATGGCTGCTGCCTGAGCTGCCAGCGCGCCGCAGATCGAGAAGGCACCGGTGGTGTTGGTGCCAGGGATCGGCGTCGTCGGGCGCAAGCCGACGCCAGCATTGATGGCGTTGACGAAGGCGTTGGCAGCGGTCGCGTTGGCACCGGTCACCGCGCAGTTGGAACCGAGCGTGATGTCCTTGATGATCACGGTGTCGGAACGGCCTGCGGACGGGTCGCGCGTGTCGACGAAGAGCTGGTCTCCCACGACCTTGGTCTTGAGATAGCTGGCAGACATGTTGACCAGCAGATTGCGTGCCGGCGCCATGATGGCTTCGGCCTCGACGCCGTAGATGTCGGCATCGATGTTGTCGTTGACCGACGTACGCGCAGTGATGCGGCTAAGCTGCAGGTCCTTGTAGCGGTAGTAGAAGCCCGACAGGTTGAGTTGCAGCGCACCGAACCGGTTCTTCGAACCGATTTCGAACGCGTCGACGCTTTCGGGCTTGAACGAGTCGTTCACCGAGCCAACCGAAAGCGGCGGGTTGATGCCGCCTGACTTGTAGCCGCGCGAGTAGGACAGGTAGATCAGGTTGTCCGGTGTCAACTGGAAGTCGAGCACGGCGCGACCGGTCATGCGACCGAAGCTGACCGAACGCTCCTGGAAGGGCTGTACGCCTGCCGTGCCCTTGTCGAAATCGGCCGTCGCATAGTTCAGAGCCTTTTCCAGCGAGTCGGCACCGACCAGCGCATAGATCGCGTTGCCGCCGGCAAACTCGCTGGACAGACCATCGCTGAGCAGCGTGGTGCGGGCACGGGTGAACTTCTTGTCGTGGTTGTAGCGGAGGCCAAGGGTCAGCTTAACCTTGTCACTGAACTTGAAGTAGGTTTCACCGAAGATACCATAGCTGTCGAGCGTGCCGCGATCGGTGTTGTTGCGGAAGAACGGCGACGGACGGAAGACGGCGTTACGCCCAAATGTGCCGCTGGCAGCGGCTGCTGCCCCGAGCAGACCGGAGGCATAATCCAAACCGAACGAGTTGACGTAGTAGCTGTTGTTCGTCGTAACACCGCGCAGGTAGTTCGCGCCGATCAGGAAGTTGAACATGCCGTCAAGATCGGAGTCGATGTGTGCTTCGGCAGCGTACTGCTTGTACGTCTGGCTCGATTCATCGAAATCGAGCGAAGTATTGGCACAAATCGCCTTGTTGCCCGAACCGAACACGCCGACGTTGTTAGGATCGATATCGGACTGGCAGACATTGCCGGTTGGGCCATTTGGAATGAGCCGTGCGGCGATGGGCGCGAATGCGAAGCCGAGCGCCGGGTTCTGGGCAAAGGCGGCAAGCGCGAACAGACCGGGATTGCCAACCAGGCTGCGCTCGACGGCGAGGTTGTAATCGGTGCGGCTGCGAACTTCGTTGCGCGAATAGCCGGCCGTGACATTGAGCGTCAGCTTGTCACCGAGAGCCTGCTGCAGCTTGCCCTGATAGACTTCTTCTTCGGCAAAGTAGGTCGGCAGGTAGTCAATGTTGACCGTGCGGACGTCGGTCGGGTTTACGGCGCCGGAGAAGTTGTCGCCGTCATCACCGTAGATGCTGCCAAGGCCAAGCGGACGGAAGGTCGGCGAAACCGCGATACCGAAGAATTCGCGTGACGTGAGCAAAGCGGCCAGGGTCGAGTCCGCGTTGGTCGTCTCGTTGGCGAGCTTGTCGGGCAAGCAGCCTAGAACGCCTGTGGGATCGCGATGGCAGAGCTGCTTCTGGACGCGGCTGCGATTGTCGTTCTCGCGGAAGTAGTAGGCAGACAGATCGATGGTGGTGTCCGGGCTCGGCTCCCAGCGCAGCGATCCGCGGAATGCGTACATGTCGCGCCCGTCGATGCGGCTGTTGGTGCCGATGTTGTAAGTGTAGCCATCGCGCTTGTTGTACATGCCAGCGATGCGAACGCCGAGCGTTTCGCCCAGAGGCACGTTGACCATGCCGCGCGCACGAACGGAGTTGAACCGACCGTAGTCGATTTCGCCCGATGCCCCAAAGCCCGAAAGGTCAGGCTTGGCCGTGATGATGTTGACCACGCCCGATGTAGCGTTGCGACCGAACAGGGTGCCCTGCGGACCACGCAGCACTTCGATACGTTCAAGGTCGAAGAACTCGGTTTCGAACAGGCGGCTCGAAACCATTGGCATGTCGTTGAGATGGATGCCAGTGGCAGCATCGCACGAAACGCCGACGCACAGGTCGCCAATGCCGCGGATGGTAAAGCTGGACGAGGTGAAGTTCGTCTTCGTGAACGTTACGTTGGGCAGCGAAAGCTGCAGGTCGGACGAGTTCTGAATTTGCTGTTTTTCAAGGTTCTCGGCCGAAAAAGCCGAAACGGCGATTGGCACGTCCTGCAGCGACTGTGCCTGGCGCTGTGCCGTAACGATGATTTCTTCAAGACCGCTTCCGTCGGTCGACTGTGCGAAAACCGGGGTTGAAATAGCTGCGGCGGATGCGCCGACAAGCAGTGAAAGCTTGCCCCTCATAGCTCAGACCTCTCTCTCCAGCGACACCCGTCATTGACCGCGGGTTGCCTGTGACACAGGACATATCGGCAAGGATTCTTTGTCAACCGGATAATTAAAAATACGGGTTTCCGTAAGGGAAGGCGGTTAACGGAACGGACCATTTTGTCAGGAATGCATGAAAATGCATGACATTTATATGTGTTATTGTCCTACAATGTGTCATCTTGATGTGATTTCCGATTATACTGCGATATGGAGGTGCAGGAAACCTGCGAATCGCGCCGTTCGGAAACGAACAGGAAATACTGAGTCGCGCTCTGTTTGACGGTTGGCAATTACGACCCCGCTTGATTAAAGGCCGCTTCAAAGGTGGGAGGCATAGCGCTTCCACTCACGCTTCAACGCACAAGGGATCGATCACATGGCCAAGTTTCTCATCGTCGAAGCCCGCTTCTACGACCACCTCAACGATATGCTTGTCGCGGGCGCCAAGTCGGCCCTTGAGAATGCTGGCCATCAGGCCGACGTCGTGACGGTTCCGGGCGCGCTCGAGATTCCCGGCGCCATTGCCCTCGCAGACCAGTCAGGCGACTACGATGGATACGTCGCGATCGGCGTGGTGATCCGCGGCGAGACCTACCACTTCGAGATCGTGGCGGGCGAAAGCGCTCGTGGGATCATGGCGTTGACGATGGATGGCGTCGCGATTGGCAACGGCATTCTCACCGTCGAGAACGAGGCGCAGGCACTGGTGCGCGCCGATCCCGCGCAGAAGGACAAGGGCGGCGAAGCGGCGAAGGCGGCACTCGCTCTACTCGCGCTGCGTCAGCGCTGGGCCTGAACGGTCATCCGGGCGCGCAGCGGTCACCGCGGCGCGCCTTGTCTGCGCGTGCGAATTGCGCCAGCGTCGGCGCAAGCCTGCGATCGAGAATTATGCCGCGCCTGGTCGGCGAATAGATCACGGGAATGTTGCGCGGATGGAAGCGCTTGCCCGGTTCCTGCAGGACGAAGCGGATGCCGCGTGGATTGGTAAGGGAATCCACAACGGCGAAATTGTCGGTGTTGGCGGCGAAGACCGACACTGACACATATCCGCCACCTTCCGTGGGCGGAACTTCCACGACAATCGGGCCATCCGACAGGTCATAGACGCAACTGGCGTAGGCAAGATCAGGAGACGGCCTGACGATAGCGCGCGAAGCAGACGTCGTGCGGTCAGCGAACTGGAAGGTGTTGATGCGCCGACCATCGTCGGACAGCCTTTTCATGGCAACGTGCATGATCACATGCGGGACTGCGACGACCGTCGTTACATAGCCGATTCCCGCCGTGGCCGCGACAACGAGTAGGTTTCGCATAGCACGTCTCATTGCGTGTCTCCGCATGAAACGCGTTCGACTCGCGGGAATTGGATCGAGGAGAAATCGTCCTGCGCCCTTCGCGTCGGATTGTAGATCCGCAAGGTCAGATCGAATCGGCCGGCGGCGCGTGTTGACAGCCACGGCAAACCCGGTGCGGGCACAGGCCCGGCTTCGGCCTGCCAGTTCCCGCGATAATCGACCGTGACTTCGGAGGCATCGACAGAAAGCGCTTCATCGCTGTTCCGTGGCAGGAAATTGTCTGCCGCATAGGCAGTGATCGACCACCATTTTCCCGGCAGAGGTCCGCCCGACAAGCGGTACTGGCACTCCTCTCGCAGCGGCTCGCCCAAATCGTCGATGTTGCGGGTAAAATAGATCGCCTGGCTGCGGTTGAGCGCAAGCAGTCCCGTCAGGGCAACGCGGGCGCGCAGAATCGGCCCGGCATCGGCTGATCCCGTAACACGGCTTCCGCTCCAACCCTGATGGCTTTCACCGCCAGAACCGCCATGCTTGAGCGAAGCAATGGCCAAGCCGGTCCCGAAGACAAGACCGACCAGCGCCAGCCCTGCCAGTCTAGCGGTCCGGTGCATCGAGATAGCCGTTGAGCATCCAGGGATCGTAAGGACCGATCACGAGCTGCTCGAAGCCGCCGATGCCGCTCTCGCCGTCACTGGTCGTGACGCGGGAGATCATCTGTACGTGGAGGTTCTGCATGCTTGGATCGAGAGGGTCGAGTGAGCCGAGCGCCCACTCCTCTCGTTCCTCCACGAGCGGACCGTGATAAAGGCCATGGCCCCACTTCGGGCTGGTATAGCCGAGGCCACGCATCTGAAAGCGGACAATCGGTTCGAACTTGAGCCGCAGCGGCCCCTCGGGGGTCTTGATCTCCAGATCGCCCGACGCGGGCCACCGCGTCCCGGCCTGAAGTGGCGAATACATCGATGCGGCCGGTGTTTCGTAGAACTGGTCGTGTCCAGCCCCGTCCGGGGCGATCACGGCGCGGGTATTCCAGGGCGCGCCATGACGATCAGCGTTTATGTGGAAGAACAGGCTGCGCTCGGGCAGGTTTACCGGCGTCCACTGCCAGAAGAACGACGAGACTACGCCGTGCCCGTGGGGCTGCGTGTCCGAGGCGCCGACCGGTCGGACACCCCAGCTCCGGTCCCGCGTCCCCACGGTGCCGGTTGCCAGTTCGGTGCGTTGTCCGTCGACCTCGATCCAGCCTTGGTAACGGCCGTTCTGCGTGAGCCGCGTATAGTCCATGAATGTGCGCGGACCGATGCGATGGACGAAGCGTGGCTCCTCGATCGGGAAGGCACGGCCTGTAAACGTCAATTCGGCGGTAATGCCTTGGCCCTGCACTCTGACCCGCAGGACTCTCAACGGCTCGACCACTTCAATGGTTATGGGGCCGACGGTCAGGTCGAACCGTTCCATGCCGAGCTCGCGAGAAGCATGGAGGTTATGCTGAATGCCATCGCGAATGCACGAGAAATGGGCATCGGCGACGTTGAGATGCGGATAGACGCCGAAGGCAACCGCGAAGAACCCCGAGCCATCCGGCGCGTATCCGTTGAAGAAATAGCGGTCATAGAAATTGCGATCGGTGCCTGCGTAGGCAATCGGCTCACTTGTCTGATGCAGCGGAAAATCATCACCTTTGGTCAACATCAGACATGCTCCATGCGGCGCTTCAGTTTACCCATGCTGTCGTGCTCTAGCGCGAGATCGCACGCTCCGCGTGCCATCGACAGGAAGTTGGCATCGCCGCGCTCGGTGCGGACCACAAAGGCTGCGCTGAAAACGGCGGTCGACACGCCGTGCAACGCGCCGATGCTGTAGTCTTCCCACACCTGCGCAGTTTGCAGCGGCACCCCCAGCCTCGTCATTTCCGCACAGTAAGCGTCGAGCAACGCCCGCTCGCTCTTGCGGCGCAAATCAGGCCCGATGCCGCACCCCAGGAAATAGCCGATGTCGGTCATGTTGCAGCCGGCTGCCGCAGTTTGCCAGTCAACGACCGCTATGGGTTCGGCACCGCCAGAGACATCGAACAGCATGTTGTCCAAACGGAAGTCACCGTGCAGGAAACTTCGGCGGGCGGGCTTTCTGTCGAACCACAACTCCAGATTGTCAGCAAGATCTTCGCAGATCGCCATGAATTCCGGTGCCAGTTCGCTGGCATACCTCTCGCGGAAGACCGCTTGAGCCTTCGGATACAAGGTTCGCAACACTTGTTGCGCAGCATCGTTCGGCTGCAGCCAATCGGCATCGAGCAGCGGATGGTCCATGGTCGGTGCATGGAGCGCGGCGGCCTGGAGCACTGCCTGACGCGCTTGCTCGAAGCTGCATCCGTCAAGCTGGTTGCCTGCGCAGCAAGGTCCGAGGTCTTCGAAGAGCAGCACGAAATCGCAACCATCGGCATCAACCTCGGCCGCATAGACGCGCGGCACCCGCACGCCAGTCAAGTGCGCGACCTGCTGGTAGAACATCACTTCCTTGCGATAGAGCGAAAATGACGCTGCAGTCTGGCGGCTGGTCGGATCAGCAGCGGCAAATTTTGCTGCAAGCGTTTGGGGAACCGCACCATCATGACGGTCATACCGCAAAGAAAATCTTGCAGTATCGCCCACCTGCCCCGTGCCGATCGGCTCCCAGGCCAGGTCGGTGATCCGCGCATCGCCCAGCACACCAGCGCGAGCGAGCTGCGCTTCGATCCATGCTGGATCAACATCGCGGGCCCGCACAGGAAATTCTGCCATGTCGTTCTCTCCTTGGCCAAGCTGACAGAACCCATCCAGCGATGGAAGCCACATTGAATTGACCGATCAGATCAAGCTGGCGGAACCCTCGCCACCACTTCTGGTAACCGGCACAGGAGCCGCAACTGGCAAGGCTCCGGCACGGGAGACGGTTGCGATGGACGGATTGCTAGAGTGGGCTGCTGCAATCGGCACGATCGTGGCAGCAAGCATGGTCGCCGCCGACATGGGTCGACGTGCGACCGGATGGGGCTTTGTCCTGTTCTGTGCTGTGGCGATGATGTGGATTGCTTCGGGGCTTGTCCATTCAGCCGCATCGCTCGTCATCCAGAATGCAGCATTGCTTGCCATCAACGCTTGGGGCGTGTGGCGCTATCTCCTGGATCCGAACCGAAAGTGATTGCTGCCCCCAAGAGATTACTCCGCATTAGGTCGATTATGGAGAGGTAATTTCCAATCAGGCTCTGCAAATTATGCAATTCAATGACTTTTTCTTATCATTATCGGATCTTTTAGGGAAGACTACTTAGGAGATGCCCGACTAGGTCTGAAAGTGACATTGTCGTCATGCACGCTACGGACTGCAATTTCGTACTGCGGCATTGGTTTTGCACACGATCGGGGGCTTGGTGATGAACACGGAGTTACTGAAGGCAAAAGCACGACGCCTGATAAATGCCGCCAACGAACTTCTCGCCATAGCCCATGAGCTTGAGCTCACCGAGGCGGATGGACGGCAAGCTGATGCTATCGGCTTTTCGCCTGCGAAGGACAGTCCGATCTGGGCCGAACATGCCCGCGCCAATTATCGCGACCGACGACGGCGGGCGACGGTTTTTGCCGATCCCTCGTTGTTCGGCGAACCTGCCTGGGACATCTTGCTGGACCTGTTCATTGCGGCAAAGGATCGCAAGCGCCTGCCGGTCACCAGTGCGTGCATCGGCGCCGCGGTACCTGCCACCACGGCCTTGCGGTGGCTAACCGTGCTGGAAGAAAAGGGCCTGATCGTGCGCGAAAACGACACGAACGACGCCCGCCGCGTATTCGTGCGCCTTTCGACCGACGGTTATGAAAAGATGGTCGCGTATTTCGCCGAAATAAGTGGCGAAGCGCGCAGCGAGGACGATGCCGGACAGCAATCGTACCGTATGGCCCAATGACCGAAAAACGGGGCAAGGCCACTGTTCGGCCCTGCCCCGCCCTTACTACTTCACGCTTGGCGCAGCCTCAGGCGCCGAGCCGGCCGAATGCCGCGGCACCGGCATAGCGCGCCGACAGACCCAGTTCTTCCTCGATGCGGATCAGCTGGTTGTACTTGGCAAGCCGGTCCGAACGGGCGAGCGAGCCCGTCTTGATCTGGCCGCAGTTGGTTGCAACCGCCAGATCGGCGATCGTGGCGTCTTCAGTTTCGCCCGAGCGGTGTGACATCACGGCGGTGTAGCCGTTACGCTGCGCGATCGAGACAGCTTCGAGTGTTTCGGTCAGAGATCCGATCTGGTTGACCTTGACCAGCAGCGAGTTTGCCAGACCCTTGCCGATACCCATCTCAAGACGCTTGGGATTGGTAACGAAGAGGTCATCACCGACAAGCTGAACGCGCTTGCCGACCTTGGCGGTAAGTGCTGCCCAGCCCTCGAAGTCGTCCTCGCTCATGCCGTCCTCGATCGAGATGATCGGGTAGGCATCGCACAGAGCGGCAAGGTAATCGGCCATGGCATCAGGCGAGAGTGAGAGGCCTTCGCCGCTGATCTCGTACTTGCCGTTCTTGAAGAACTCGGTCGCGGCGCAATCCAGGGCAAGCTTGATGTCGGTGCCCGGCTTGAAGCCAGCCTTTTCGATCGAGGCCATGATGAAGTCCAGCGCATCGCGCGTGCTCGCAAGGTTCGGCGCGAAACCGCCCTCGTCGCCAACTGCGGTTGCCAGCCCCTTTTCGTGGAGGCCCTTCTTCAGCGTGTGGAAGATTTCCGCACCCCAGCGCACCGCCTCGGCCAGCGAAGGCGCGCCCACCGGCATGACCATGAATTCCTGAAAGTCGATCGGATTGTCGGCGTGTTCGCCGCCGTTGATGATGTTCATCATCGGCACGGGCAGGACATGCGCTGCGACACCGCCAACATAGCTGTAGAGCGGCAGACCGCGCGCGTCAGCGGCGGCCTTTGCCACGGCGAGGCTGGTACCAAGGATGGCGTTGGCTCCAAGGCGCGCCTTGTTCTCGGTGCCGTCGAGTTCGATCATGGCCAGGTCGATATCGCGCTGGTCTTCGGCATCCATGCCTAGAATGCATTCGGCGATATCGGAATTGACTGCGGTTACCGCCTTGGTGACGCCCTTGCCAAGATAGCGAGCCTTGTCGCCGTCGCGCAGCTCGACCGCTTCATGTGCTCCGGTCGAAGCGCCCGAAGGAACTGCCGCACGGCCGAAGCTGCCATCTTCCAGCAGGACGTCGACTTCGACAGTGGGATTGCCACGGCTGTCGAGGATTTCACGCGCATGAATGTCGATGATCGCGGTCATGGTCTGCTCCCTGCAGTAGGGCGTCCCGAGGACGCCAGCTTTCGGCGCGGCTCCTATCGGCTGGAACCGTGGCAGGCAAGCCGCGTTTGCACTGCAACAATTCCACAAGGGTGGCATACGTCTTCAATAAGCTTGCATTGATCGAACATGGTCTAGCAAGATGACGTAGACCGCCCATATCGCGGGTTCACAAACCTCGCATTAAGCTGAAGGGATACGAGACATGGCCAACACCACAACTCCCACCGCCGATGATCTCACGAACCGCGTCGCCGATACGGTGGACGAGGTGAAGGCTTCGGCATCGGAGAACGCTGAAACCGCAAAGGGCCGTTTCACCAAGGCAATCGAAGAAGCCAAGGCTGGTGCCGAGGCGCTGAAGGGCGAAGCGCTGGAAAAGAGTGCGGAATACAAGGCAAAGGTAGCAGGAACTACCTCTGACTGGGTCGATGAGGCCAAGGTCTATGCAGGTCAGGCCAAGGAAAAGGGCGCGGCACTCGCGGTCGAAGGCAAGACCCGCGCAAGCGACGCGCTCTCGTCACTCGGCAAGACGATTTCGGACACAGCGCCGACGATCGACGAGAAGCTGGGCGTGCAATACGGCGACTATGCACGGACTGCCGCGCGCTCGATCCAGGAAACTGCAGCAAAGCTGGATTCAAAGGATCTGGGCGAACTTGGCGAGGACGTGAAGGAATTTGTCCGCAAGAGCCCGGGCGTTGCCATCGGTGTGGCTGCCATCGCGGGCTACGCGATCGCTCGCCTGCTCTCTGGCGGATCGGACGACTGATCGCTGGCGCGACAGTCCGGCTGCGAAGCGATGAGCGAAACCATAATGAACGATGACGAAGCGGCGAAGGTCGTTTCGTCCAGTTCCTCGCAGGGACCTGTGCGGGAGGATCCCGCCCCTTACGATGAAGGCCTTAGCGGTGCGATCAAAGCGCTGATCGACGATGGCCAAACGCTTTTCCAAGCCGAGCTTGCCTACCGCAAGGAGCAGGCAGCGTTCGGTCTGGGAGCGGTGAAACGCATCGCTGTCCTTGTTATTCTCGGGCTGGCGTTCGGCTTCTTCACGCTTCTGGCGATCGTCGTAGGATTGCTGATGGCCCTTGCCCAGTATGTCGGTTTTTGGGGCTCGCTTGCCATCGTTGGCGGTCTATTGGCCATCCTGACTGCTATCTGCCTGCTGCGCGCCGCAAAAGCGGTTCGTTACGTCCGAAGCGGTCTAGCCGGGAAGGATGCGGCATGACCGATCAGGATCGCCTGCGGAGCGCAAAGGCGCTGCGCGATGAAGCTCTCGCCGTGTTCAAGGGCGACGTCGAACTTGCGCGGATCGAGGTCTCACCACGGCGCATCAAGGAACGCGCAGTCGGCGAAGCCAGCGAGATCATCGACACCGCCCGCGACGTCGCCACCGACAACAAGGCCATATTAGGCGCAACGGTTGCGGCTCTGCTCGCCTGGCTGTTCCGCCAACCTATCCAGGACTTGGTCGACAAGGCACTCGACCGGATCCGTTGAGGAGACACACATGGAAGACCACATCACCAATCCCGAAGTTGAGAGCCTGCGTGACAAGGTCACGGCGGCGAAGGATCGGCTGGCCGAGCGTACTGCCAATGCAAAGCCCGTCCAAACAGTGAAGGGCCTGATCGAGGAGCATCCGGTTGCCTCGGTAGCGGCGGGGATCCTGCTTGGTGCGCTTGTTGCCCGTGCGATTCCTTCGGGAAGCCGTAAGGGCGCAAAGACCTCTGACAGCCTGCGCAAGAGCGCCGCAAGTCTTGCTGCCGTCGCAAGCCAGCTTGCCGTCGACTATGCGACAAAGGCCCGGGACGCCGGTCGTGACGGCTTTCACAAGATCGAGGAGGTCGGCGGATCGGTGAGCGAAAAGCTGTCCGAAGTCGGCGGAACCGTCGGTGGTCGACTGAGCGAAAGCGGCACCGAGGCGAAGCGCAAGGCAATCGATCTGGCTGAAATCGCGCGCGCAGCCGCCGTAGAGGCAAGCGAGATCGCCCTGCGCAAGATCAACGAACTTTCTGCGAAGGTGAAGAACTGACCCGGAAAAGGCGGAGCCCTGCCCGATAGCCTGACTTGCGCGATGCGGGACTTTTTGCAAGGGGAGGCTTGAATCCTCCCCAAGAGAAAGTCGCAAATGCAAAAGCTACATTTGGTCATGGGCGGCCGGGTGAAAGACCCGCAAGGCCTCGAGTTCGTGGACCTCAAGGCTATCGATATGGTCGGCGTGTTTCCGGACTATGCCAGCGCCGAAGAGGCTTGGCGCGGTGCCGCGCAGAAGACGGTGGACGATGCCGAAATGCGCTATGTGATCGTGCACCTGCACCGCTTGCTCGAGCCGAACCTTCCTTCGGCCTGATCAAGTGACAAAAGCAAAAAGGCCCCGGATCGCTCCGGGGCCTTTTTTGCTGGACCGATATCGCCGTCAAATGAATTCGATCTTCTGAACGAGATAGAACTTGTCTCCGGAAGGCACCGTAACCTCGATCTCTTCATCGACCTTGCGACCGATCAGAGCTTTGCCCAGCGGCGAGTTGTAGCTGATCATGCCCTTCTTGGCATCAGCCTCGTAAGGACCGACGATCTGATAACGCACGGGCTTCTCGTCATCGTCGAGCAACGTGACGGTGGCGCCGAAAATGATCTTGTCTCCCGAGAGGGTCGTCGGGTCAATGATCTGGGCGCGGCTTACCCGGTCCTCAAGATCGGCAATCGTGGCCTCGACCTGACCCTGACGTTCCTTGGCCGCGTGATACTCGGCGTTTTCCGAAAGATCCCCATGAGCCCGCGCTTCCTCGATCGCGTCAACGATGCGGGGGCGCTCCTCACGCAGCGCTTTCAGCTCGGCAGTCAGCTTTTCGTAGCCTTCTGCAAGCATCGGCAGCTTTTCCACACTCGCCATTCGCAACTCTCTTTCCTGTCACGCCTTGCCTGCCGTTGCGGCAATCAAGGGAAAACCTGCCCCCGCCGACCGACGCCGAATGCGCCGAGCCGGACCAGTCTCATGACAATGCCGGGGGACTAATAAGGTTCAAGCATAATAGTCCTGCAATGAACGCACTTCAAGTTCGGCAGAGCGAAGTGCCTCGATCGCCTCCACTGCCGCAACCGATGCGGCAGCCGTGGTGAAGTAGGGAACACGCGAGTTCAGCGCTGAGGCGCGGATCGACTGCGAGTCCTTGTGGCTCTGCCAGCCTTCGGTCGTGTTGAAGATCAGCGCGATGTCGCCATCGATGATCCGGTCGACAATGTGCGGGCGCCCTTCGGCGACCTTGTTGACGCGCTCGATGATCAGGCCTGCATCCTGCAGATAGCGCGCCGTGCCACCGGTCGCGACGATCTTGAAGCCGAGGCTGATAGCCTTGCGCACGGCGGGCAGAATCACCGGCTTATCGCTGTCCTTGACCGAGACGAAGATCGTCCCGCCCTGCGGCAGCTTGGTGCCAGCACCCAGCTGCGACTTGGCGAAGGCCACCGCGAAGGTCTTGTCGACGCCCATGACCTCACCGGTCGACTTCATTTCCGGCGAAAGCACCGGATCGATGCCGGGGAAGCGTGCGAACGGGAACACGGCTTCCTTGACCGCCATGTAATCGATCTCGCGCTTGATTGCGGGCAAGTTGGCAAGCTTCTCGCCAGCCATCACCCGCGCGGCGAGCTTGGCGATGGGCGTGCCCACGGCCTTGGCCACGAACGGCACCGTGCGGCTGGCGCGGGGGTTCACCTCGATCAGGTAAACCTCGCCGTCCTTGATCGCGAACTGGATGTTCATCAACCCGCGCACGTTGAGGCCGCGAGCGAGCAGGACGGCCTGACGCTCCATCTCTGCGATGATGTCGGCGGGCAGGCTGTAAGGCGGCAGGGTGCAGGCGCTGTCGCCCGAGTGGATCCCGGCTTCCTCGATGTGCTGCATCACGCCCGCTACGGTGACATCGTCACCATCGGCCAGCGCATCGACGTCACACTCGATCGCATCGCGCAGGTACTGGTCAATCAGCACCGGGCTGTCGCCCGAAACCTGCACGGCGGTGGCGATGTAGTCATCAAGCTGCGCCTGGCTGTCGACGATTTCCATGGCACGCCCGCCAAGCACGTAGCTCGGACGGATCAGCACCGGGTAACCGATGCGGCTGGCCACGGCGACGGCTTCGTCACGGCTGCGCGCGATGCCGTTCTGCGGCTGCTTGAGCCCAAGCTTGGCAACCAGCGCGGCAAAGCGCTCACGATCTTCGGCAAGGTCGATCGAGTCCGGCGAAGTGCCGAGGATCGGGATCCCTGCGTCCTGCAGCGCCTGCGCCAGCTTGAGCGGAGTCTGCCCGCCGAACTGCACGATCACGCCAACGAGTTCCCCCTTCGACTGTTCGACGGCGAGGATCTCCAGCACGTCTTCGGCGGTCAGCGGCTCGAAGTAGAGACGATCCGAGGTGTCGTAGTCGGTCGAAACCGTTTCCGGGTTGCAGTTGACCATGATGGTCTCGAACCCGGCATCGCCCAGCGCAAAGCAGGCATGGCAGCAGCAATAGTCGAACTCGATGCCCTGCCCGATGCGGTTCGGACCGCCGCCGAGGATGACGATCTTCTTGGCGTCCGTCGGCGCGGCCTCGTTCTCCGGCTCGCCGAACAGCGCGCCTTCGTAGGTCGAGTACATGTAAGGCGTTACCGCCTCGAACTCGGCCGCGCAGCTGTCGATCCGCTTGAACACCGGGCGCACGCCAAGCTTGTGGCGCAGCGCGCGCACTTCACTTTCGCTGGTGGCACCGGCCATGGCCGAGAGTACATCATGCAGCAGGCCCGACCGCTTGGCCTGGGTCTCACCCAGACCACCGGCAACGCCGATGCCGCGCACGGCGAGCGTGGCGAGGCGCTTGTCCGAGAAGCCCATGGCCTTCAGGCGGCGCAGGCCAGCCGCGTCATTGGGCAGACCATCGCGCTGGATGATCTGCTCCGCCTCGACGATCTCGTGAATGTGGCGCAGGAACCACGGCTCGTACTTGGTGACGGCGTGAACTTCGTCGACCGACAGGCCTTCACGGAACGCTTGCGCGATCACCAGCAGGCGATCGGGCGTGGCGCGGGCGAGTGCGGCGGTGATCTCGTCACGGCTGGCGCCTTCGAGGCCGACGACGCGGTTGAAGCCATCGAGGCCGGTTTCCAGCCCGCGCAGGGCCTTCTGCATCGATTCCTTGATGTTGCGGCCGATGGCCATGACTTCGCCCACCGACTTCATCGCAGTGCCAAGCAGCGGCTCAGCGCCCTTGAACTTCTCGAAGGCGAAGCGCGGGATCTTGGTGACGACGTAGTCGATGGTGGGTTCAAACGCCGCCGGGGTGGCCCCGGTGATGTCGTTCATGATCTCGTCGAGCGTGTAGCCCACGGCGAGCTTGGCCGCGACCTTGGCGATCGGGAAGCCGGTAGCCTTCGATGCCAGCGCCGAAGAACGCGACACGCGCGGGTTCATCTCGATGACGATCAGGCGGCCGTCCTTGGGATTCACCGCGAACTGTACGTTCGAACCCCCTGTTTCCACGCCGATTTCCCGGAGAACCGCGATCGATGCATTGCGCATGATCTGGTATTCCTTGTCGGTCAGCGTCAGCGCCGGGGCGACGGTGATCGAGTCACCGGTGTGAACGCCCATCGGATCGACGTTCTCGATCGAGCAGATGATGATGCAGTTGTCCTTCCTGTCGCGGACAACCTCCATCTCGTATTCCTTCCAGCCGAGGAGCGATTCCTCGATCAGGACTTCAGTCGTGGGGCTGGCTTCGAGGCCGCCCTTCACGATCTTGACGAACTCTTCCTTGTTGTAGGCAATGCCGCCGCCGGTGCCGCCCATGGTGAAACTGGGGCGGATGATCGAAGGCAGGCCGGTGCGCTCGAGGATTTCGAGTGCCTCGTCGATGGTGTGCGCAACGCCCGAGCGGGCGGATTCAAGACCGATCTTGTCCATCGCCTCGCGGAAGCGCTGGCGGTCCTCGGCCTTGTCGATGGCATCGGCATTGGCACCGATCATCTGCACGCCGAACTTCTCGAGCGTGCCATCGTTGAACAGCGCCAGCGCGGTGTTCAGCGCGGTCTGTCCGCCCATCGTCGGCAGCAGCGCATCGGGGCGCTCCTTTTCGATGATCTTGGCGACGACTTCGGGCGTGATCGGCTCGACATAGGTCGCGTGCGCCATGTCCGGATCGGTCATGATCGTCGCGGGGTTCGAGTTGACCAGGATGATGCGATAGCCCTCTTCCTTGAGCGCCTTCACCGCCTGCGTGCCCGAATAATCGAACTCGCAAGCCTGGCCGATGATGATCGGCCCGGCGCCGATGATCAGGATCGAGGAGATGTCAGTGCGTTTGGGCATTATCGCTCTCGTGTTTCAGCCCCCGACATGTGGAAACGCGCCGGGAGAGGGAAATCTCAGGGTGTCAGCCGCTCAACCGAGCGACGCTACAAACTTCTCGAACAGGTAGAAACTGTCCTGCGGGCCGGGGCTTGCCTCGGGGTGATACTGCACGCCGAACGCCTTCTTGCCCTTCACCGCGATGCCGCAGTTCGAGCCATCGAACAGCGAGACGTGGGTTTCGATCACGTTCTCGCCCAAAGCGCCCGGCGCGTTGTCGACCGCGAAGCCGTGGTTCATCGAGGTGATCTCGACCACGCCGTCACCTAAGCGCTTGACCGGGTGGTTCGCGCCGCGGTGGCCCTGGTGCATCTTGGTGGTGCGGGCACCGGCGGCAAGCGCCAGCATCTGGTGGCCGAGGCAGATGCCGAAGATCGGCATGTCGGCTTCGAGCAGCTTCTGGATCACCGGCACGGCATAGGCGCCGGTCGCCGCCGGATCGCCCGGGCCGTTCGACAGGAACACGCCATCGGGCTTCAATTCGAGGATCGTTTCCAGCGAGGTCTCGGCCGGAACCACCGTCACCGCCGCGCCCGCTTTCACGAGGTTGCGGAAGATGTTGTCCTTCGCGCCGAAGTCCATGGCAACGACGTGGGGGCGCTTGTCATGGGGGCTACGGCCGAAGCCCTTGCCGAGATGCCAGACCGATCCTTCCCAGCTCTCCTGCCCATCGCGCGTGACGACGCGGGCAAGGTCCATGCCTTCAAGGCCCGGCCAGTTGCGGGCGCGCTCGATCAGCGCAGGGATATCGAACTCGCCCTTGGGATCGTGGGCAATCACCGCGTTGGGCGCGCCGCTCATGCGTATGCGGCGAGTCAACGCGCGGGTATCGAGACCCGAGATGCCGATCTTGCCCTGCTTTTCCATCCACTGCTGGAACGTGCTGGCGCTGCGGAAGTTGGCCGGATCGGTCACGTCCTCGCGCACCACGCAACCAACCGCGCCCGGCGTATCATGGCTTTCCATGTCTTCGGCATTGGTGCCGACGTTGCCGATATGCGGGAAGGTGAAGGTCACGATCTGCGCCGCGTAGGACGGATCGGTCATCACCTCCTGATAGCCGGTCATCGCGGTGTTGAAGCACACCTCGCCCACGGCGGCGCCGGTAGCACCGAAACCACGTCCCCAGGCAACAGACCCATCGGCAAGTACGAGGACTCCCGTCGCGCCATCTGGTTGAGGCGCGTGCGAAAGTGCGGGGTCGGCCATGATATGGGGCGCTCCGTTGGCAGGTGTTCTGGCGATGTTGCTAAGGGGCGGCTGCTAGACCTGCATTGCCGCAGCGTCAACCTAGCGATTTCCGAAAGTTTGGCCTACATGGGAGGTTTCCCGCCATGACGGCGGCAACCTCACAGGAAATGCAGTTACATGATCCGCGATACCATCAAGGCCGCGCAGGTTTCCGCCATGAAAGCCGGCGACAAGCCTCGCCTTGCCGCCGTCCGCCTGATCCTTGCCAAGCTCAAGGACAAGGACATCGAGCTGCGCACTGCGTCGGCTGTGCCTGAAGATGACGTGCTGGTGACCGATGTGCTGCAGAAAATGGCCAAGCAGCGTCGCGAATCGATCACGCTCTACGAACAGGGCGGCAGGCAGGAACTCGCCGATGTAGAGAAGGCCGAGCTTGCCGTGATCGAGGAATTCCTGCCCCAGCAGATGAGCGAGGACGACACTCGCGCTGCAATCGCCGCGATCATCGCCGAGTCTGGCGCTGCGGGCATGAAGGACATGGGCAAGGTGGTCGCCGCACTCAAGGCCAAACACGGCACCCAGCTTGACATGGGCAAGGCCAGTGGCCTGGTGAAGGCAGCACTTTCGGCCTGACGGCACCATGAGCCTCTCCCCGCAATGGATGGACGAACTGCGTTCGCGCATCTCGCTTTCGGGCCTGATCGGGCGTAGCGTTCGCGTCACCAAGGCGGGGCGGGAGTTCAAGGCCTGCTGCCCGTTCCATAACGAGAAGACGCCAAGCTTCACGATCAACGACGAGAAGGGCTTCTACCACTGCTTCGGCTGCGGCGCGCATGGCGATGTCATCCGGTGGATGACCGACCATCAGGGCCTGCCCTTCATGGAAGCGGTGAAGGAACTGGCGCTGCAGGCGGGGATGGAAGTCCCCGCTCCCGATCCGCGTGCGGCCAAGAAGGCCGAGCAGCAAAAGTCATTGCATGACGTGATGCAGGCAGCGCAGGCCTTCTTCGTGCGTTGTCTGGCAGAGGAACGCGGCGGCGAGGCCCGCCGCTATCTCGCCTCGCGCGGCTTCCCGGCGCAGATCGTGCGCGATTTCGGCTTCGGCTTCGCCCCTGAAAGCCGGACCGCGCTGAAAGAAGCGCTCTCAGCATTTCCGGACGAGATGCTGATCGAGGCAGGCCTCAGGATCGTGGTCGAGGGCAAGGAACCCTACGACCGATTCCGGGGCCGCCTGATGCTGCCGATCCTTGACCCGCGCGGACGCGTGATCGCGTTTGGCGGGCGCATCCTGACTGCGGAAAAGACTGACGCGCCGAAATACCTCAACTCCCCCGACACCCCGCTCTTCGACAAGGGCCGCACCGTCTATAACCTGCACCGCGCCGGCCCTGCCTCGCGCCAGAGCGGGCGCGTCGTGGTGGTCGAAGGCTATATGGACGTTGTCGCGCTGGCCGCCGCCGGTATCGGCGAGGCTGTCGCTCCGCTCGGCACGGCATTGACCGAGCACCAGATCGAACGGCTGTGGCGTCTGGTAGAAACGCCCACCCTGTGCTTTGACGGTGACAGCGCCGGCCAGCGCGCCGCCATGCGTGCGATCACTCGCGCCTTGCCCCTGCTCCGCCCTGGCCACTCGTTGCGCATCGTTACCTTGCCTGCCGGCATGGACCCCGACGATGTCGTCAAGAAACAGGGTGCGGCGGCCATGGAAGGTTTGCTCGACGAAGCGCGCAGCCTCGTTGATGTACTCTGGGAAACCGAACGGGATGCCGCCCCGCTGACGACGCCTGAGGACAAGGCTGGCCTCAAGTCACGATTGCTGGCGCATTGCGACACCATCCAGCACCCCGACATCAAGTCGCTCTATCGCCGAGAGCTTACCGAACGCTTTGGCGAACTGGCGTTTGCCCGCAAGGAGCGACCGCCATTTCAGCCTCGTCAGGGGAATGGACCACGTGCCAAAGGCCAGCCGTGGAAGCCTGCCCCTGCCCCGCTGGCCGAGCACGACAAGGCGAGAATGCTGCGGATCGGAACCGGGCCAAGCAGCAGCCTGCTTGCCGCCGTAATCGATGGCCTGATCTGCAACCCGCAGCATGTCGCCCGGCATTCCGAAGCGCTGGCGCGACTTCGGCCAGAAAATCCAGACACTTGCGCCGTAATCGATGCACTTCTCGTGCTCGCCGATTCAGGCCAGCCGCTTGAAAGCCAGCGCCTGCGCACCATATTGCTGGAGCGAGGACTTCGGCTCCCGTCGGCGCAGGACTACGCCGGAATGCGATTCGGCTTTCTTGGTAGTGGCGGTGATTCGGCAGGCGAGGAACTTGCCGAGGCAATTGCCCTCCTTGTCGAACTACCGGCCGTCGAAGAGGCGCTCGGAACCGCGACAAAACGCCATGAAGCCGAGTTTTCCGACGAAAGCTTTGCCGAACAGCAGAGATTGTTGCAGCGAAGGCTGGCATTGCTTGCCCGTTTGGGGCAAATGGGCCGTGCTCGTGCTGCGTTATAATTATAGCAATGGCGCAACCCGGGCCGCCCTCGGCCCGGATCTCGGATGGTGGTACCTGGGTTAAATGGCTTCGAACGACAAGACCGATAGCGGCGATGCTCCGCTGATCGACCTCAACGATGCATCGATCAAGAAGCTGATCGCGCGCGCCAAGCGCCGCGGCATCATCACCTATGACGAATTGAACGAGGCCCTGCCCCAGGACCAGATGTCCTCCGAGCAGATCGAGGACATCATGGCCGCGATCTCGGAAATGGGCGTCAACATCGTCGAGAGCGACGAGGACGCGGTCGATCCGGAGGAGAAGGCCCAGGACGACGAACTCGACGAAGCGGAGACCGTCGAAGACCGCCCCGATGTCATCAAGCGCAAGGAAACGGTCGAGCGGACCGACGACCCGGTGCGCATGTACCTGCGCGAGATGGGCGCGGTCGAACTGCTCAGCCGCGAGGGCGAAATCGCCATCGCCAAGCGCATTGAAGCAGGGCGCGACACGATGATCATGGGCCTGTGCGAAAGCCCGATCACCTTCCATGCTATCATCCAGTGGTCCGACGCGCTGAACGCCGGTGAAATGCAGTTGCGCGAGATTCTCGATCTCGACGCGATGCTTTCCAAGGAGCCACAGCCGGAAAATCTGTCGGAAGATGGTGAAGAGGCCGAGCCCGAGATCAGCGAAGCCACGGCTGGCCCGACCTTCAAGGAAGAAGAGGACGTCGAGGAGGAGGAATCCGCCGACGACGAGGATGACGAACTGCGCGAGCGCCGCGCCCGTCCCGCCGAGGAAGAGGAGGAAGACAACACCCTCAGCCTCGCGCAGATGGAAGCGCAGCTCAAGCCCGCCGCGCTTGAGCGTTTTGCCGAGATCACCTCGTTGTTCCGCGCCTTCGAGAAGATCCAGGCCGAACGCCTCGATGCACTGGGCAATGGCAACGACTTCCCCGCCGCAAAGGAAACGCAGTATCAGAAGCTGCGCGAGGATCTGACGGCGCAGGTGGAATCGGTTCAGTTCCACGCCTCGAAGATCGAATACCTCGTCGACAATCTCTATGCCTTCAATCGTCGCCTCACGACACTTGGCGGGCAGATGCTGCGCCTGGCCGAGCGCCACAAGGTGCCGCGCAAGGATTTCCTCGACATGTACATGGGTCGGGAGCTCGACGATGGCTGGCTGCAGAGCCTCGCCACGCGCGACAAGCGCTGGGCAGCCTTCGCAGCGAACGAATCGACCCCCGTCGAGCGCATTCGCGCTGAAATCGCCGACATTGCGGCCGCCACCGGCATGTCGCTCGGCGAGTTCCGCCGCATCGTGAACATGGTCCAGAAGGGCGAGCGTGAAGCGCGCATCGCCAAGAAGGAAATGGTCGAGGCAAACCTGCGCCTCGTGATCTCGATCGCCAAGAAGTACACTAACCGCGGCCTGCAGTTCCTCGACCTCATTCAGGAAGGCAACATCGGACTGATGAAGGCGGTCGACAAGTTCGAATACCGCCGCGGCTACAAGTTCTCGACTTATGCCACGTGGTGGATCCGTCAGGCCATAACCCGCTCGATCGCCGACCAGGCGCGCACGATCCGCATCCCGGTTCACATGATCGAGACGATCAACAAGCTGGTCCGCACCAGCCGCCAGTTCCTGCACGAGCAAGGCCGCGAGCCGACGCCCGAGGAAATGGCCGAGCGTCTGTCGATGCCGCTCGAAAAGGTTCGCAAGGTGATGAAGATCGCCAAGGAGCCGATCTCCCTTGAAACGCCGATCGGCGATGAGGAAGACAGCCACCTCGGCGATTTCATCGAAGACAAGAACGCGATCATCCCGGTCGACGCGGCGATCCAGGCAAACCTCAAGGAAACGGTCACGCGTGTCCTTGCCAGCCTCACTCCGCGCGAAGAACGTGTGCTGCGCATGCGCTTTGGCATCGGCATGAACACCGATCACACCCTTGAGGAAGTCGGACAGCAGTTCTCGGTGACTCGCGAACGCATTCGTCAGATCGAGGCGAAGGCCTTGCGCAAGCTCAAGCATCCGAGCCGCAGCCGCAAGATGCGCTCGTTCCTTGATCAGTAACCGCGTTTCACGGGCTTGAATACAAAAGGGCTTCGCAAGTGCGGAGCCCTTTCTATTTTTGATCGAGGTGCGGCCGTTCAGTCGACCCGATAGACCTGCAATCGCACCGTGTTCGCCACCTTGCCGCCTTCGGCCAGGAACAGTGAGCGATTGACCCATTCGTAGGCGGGGTGACCACTTTCGAGGCGAATAGCCGTTCGCATGTAATATTCCGAAGATGCGACATCCTCGCCGCTGGCGATCCGGGCATGCACTTGCTCCGAGGCATGGCGGACCCCCTGGCTGACAACTTCAACGATTGCTCCATCGCCCGTCTCGATGGCGTACCGGGCATCAAGATCCGCAATGCCCCCCTTCAGAACCGTCTGCCAATCGGCTCCGACGGGCAAGATCCGCCCGGAAAGCAGCGGACCGCTGACCTTCCCGCCGACGATCGGAATGATCCTGCGCACACCGACAGGTGAAATGCCCATTTCAAGTGGAGGGGAAAGCTCGACGACAAGATCGCAAACGTGCGCCAGAGCGATCGTCATGCCGCCACCCGATTGACGATTGCGCCTGCAGGGATCGTGGGAGGAGCCGCATTCAGACGATCCTTTGCGAACCCGGCAGCCTGTTGATAGGCGAGCATGAAAGCGCTGCGCTCGTGCGCAGGGATGACGTCATCGATGTTCTGGAACTGCCCGCCGCAACGCTCATCAACCATGTTGAGCAGCCCGAACGGTCCAGCCCCGCGGTTGCGCATAGCCACCTGCCCGATTGGCTCACAAAATTCCGAATCGAATGCCGCCAGTG
Source organism: Novosphingobium sp. B1 (assembly GCF_900176395.1). Classification (GTDB taxonomy): domain Bacteria; phylum Pseudomonadota; class Alphaproteobacteria; order Sphingomonadales; family Sphingomonadaceae; genus Novosphingobium. Next base: position 26,130 of record NZ_FWXL01000011.1, read on the forward strand.
CCGAAGCGGTGACGCCGCGGTCCAGCATGATCCGCCCGATCTGCCGGGCATCCATGATGGCCTGCGACGCTCCGTTGGAGCCGGTCGGGTACATCGGGTGTGCAGCGTCCCCGATCAGCGCGACGGGTCCATCTACCCAGGTCGGCAATGGATCACGGTCGATCATCGGATTTTCATAGGCAACGGTCGACTTGGCCAAGAGTGCGGGCAGATCCAGCCAGTCGTAGACAAAGCCGGCGAACTCGCCCGCGAATTCCGACAATGCGACGGGGCGGAACCAGCCCGATTTGGTCCAGTCGTGATCGGTGTCGTACGTCTGCTCGGCGATCCAGTTTATGTCGGCCAGACCATCGCCGTCCGGGTGCGAGATGGGATAGATCACAACGCGATGCCGGCTGGTGCCGAGCCCGACGAAGGAGGATCCTGACCGGATGGGAATGCCCCTGGCCGTGCCGCGCCACATGATTGTCCCGCCCCAGTGGATCGGCGGTTGATCGGGGTGCATCTGCGCGCGGATTGCCGAATGGATGCCATCGGCACCGAAAAGCAGAGTCCCCGCCACCTCGCTGATACCGCCGGACCGGTTCTCGATAATTGCCACGACAGTGCCATCGCTTTCCTTGCGATAGCCAGTTACCTTGCTTCCGAGCCTTACCGCGTCAGGGCCGAGCCGCTCGACCACCTTGCGATAGAGCAGCGTATGGAATTCGCCGCGATGTACGGCGTACTGATCCCACTTGTAGCCCGCCAGCTTTCCGCGCGGCTCGGCGTATATCTCGCAACCGTTCAACCCCACCAGGGCCCATTCGCGTGCAGGGATGCCAACGGAGTCGAGCTCGGCCTCACCGATGCCCAGATCCTCGAGCTCGCGCACCGCATTGGGCTGCAGGTTTATGCCGACACCCAGCGGCTTCAGTTCTCGGACGGATTCGAAGACCGTGCAGGACACCCCGATCTGGTGCAGTGTCAGCGCGAGCGCAAGTCCGCCGATGCCGCCTCCGGCAATGAGCACATGTTCCTGCGGCATTCCTTGTCATCCCGTCACATCCAGAATGCCGCGCCTTTAAGGAGGGTCTGGGATCGCCGCAACCGCCCAGACGATCACAGTTGGTAGAATGAGCCCTATCGGGCAGATGGAAACTGCCGATTTGCGGTGGCTTGTTGCGTGGCAACGGCCTATGGGCGCGCCAACGAATCCCGTCACACTGCTTTCCGAGTAACTCGCCCATGCGCATCGCCATCGCTTCGGATCATGCTGCCGTCGACCTCAAGGCCGAGTTGCGCGAGTATCTGATCGAACAGGGCCATGAGGTTGCGGATCTCGGGCCGGAAACGGCAGACCGTGTCGATTATCCCGATTATGGCTATAAGCTGGCATCGGTCGTCGCCGAGGGCATTGCCGAACGCGGCGTCGCGTTGTGCGGATCGGGCATCGGCATCTCGATCGCAGTCAATCGCGAAGCAGTTTGCCGGTGCGCGCTCGTATCCGAACCCTTGTCTGCGGCTCTCGCACGTGAGCACAACGATGCAAACGTGATCGCAATGGGCGCGCGCCTTACCGGCGTCGACATGGCAAAGGCCTGCCTCGACGCCTTTCTTTCAACCGAGTTCGGTGGTGGCCGCCATGCCGGCCGCGTCGAAAAGCTATCCAACCCAGCAATCTGAAGGAGCCTCCAGAGATGACCACCGCCACAGCAGCGCCGGAAATCCGCAAAGCCGGCTTCTTTACCGAACACCTTGAGACTGCAGACGCCGAAGTCTTCGCTGCTATCAAGGGCGAACTGCACCGCCAGCAGACCAAGATCGAACTGATCGCATCGGAAAACATCACAAGCCGCGCCGTGCTTGAAGCGACGGGTTCGGTCTTCACCAACAAGTACGCTGAAGGCTATCCCGGCAAGCGTTACTACGGCGGCTGCGAATACGCCGACGTGGTCGAGAATCTTGCGATCGAGCGCGCCAAGAAGCTGTTCGGCTGCAACTTCGCCAATGTCCAGCCAAACTCCGGCAGCCAGATGAACCAGGCCGTGTTCCTCGCGCTGCTGCAGCCGGGCGACAGCTTCATGGGCCTCGACCTGAACTCGGGCGGCCACCTCACCCACGGCTCGCCGGTGAACATGAGCGGCAAGTGGTTCAACGTGATCCCTTACGGCGTGCGCCCCGACGATCACCAGATCGACATGGACGAAGTTGCCCGCCTCGCCCGCGAGCACAAGCCCAAGCTGATCATTGCCGGCGGCACTGCCTATTCGCGCACCTGGGACTGGGCCGCGTTCCGCGCCATCGCAGACGAGATTGGTGCATGGCTGCTGGTCGACATGTCGCACATTTCCGGGCTGGTTGCAGGCGGTGCGCACCCCTCGCCCTTCCCGCATGCCCACGTCGTCACGACCACCACGCACAAGAGCCTGCGCGGTCCGCGCTCGGGCGTGATCCTTACCAATGACGAAGATCTGGCCAAGAAGTTCAACACTGCCGTGTTTCCCGGCCTCCAGGGCGGCCCGCTGGTCCACGTGATTGCCGGCAAGGCCGTTGCATTTGGCGAGGCGCTGCGCCCCGAGTTCAAGGCCTATGCCCACCAGATCGTCGCCAATGCCAAGGCACTGGCAGAAAGCATCAAGGATGCAGGTCTAGGCATCGTTTCGGGCGGTACCGACAACCATCTCATGCTGGTTGACCTCACCGCCAAGGATGTGACGGGCAAGGCTGCTGAAAAGGGCCTCGACCGCGCCTGGCTGACCTGCAACAAGAATGGCGTGCCGTTCGACAAGCGTTCGCCGTTCGTCACTTCGGGCATCCGACTCGGAACGCCGGCAGGCACCACGCGCGGTTTCCGCGAGGAAGAGTTCCGCACCATCGGCAAGCTGATCGTGGAAGTGGTCGATGGTCTTGCGCGCAATGGCGATGAAGGCGATGGTCAGGTCGAACAGCGCGTGCGCGATCGTGTCGCGGAGCTTTGCGCGCAGTTCCCGATCTATCCGGAGCTGTGAACTTATGAACGAGCAAGACGATCTCGCCGCCCGCGCCAAGGACGAACTCTCGGGCATGGCCAAGCAGGGCCTTGCCCACCCCTCGACCAAGCCGGTCCTGACCGGCGCGGCCATCGGGGCGGTGGCAGGTGCTCTCCTCCCGGTTGTTTCACTCCCCCTCGGCCTCGCCGTGGGTGCAGGCTATGCCTTCTGGCAGCGGATCAAGCGCTGACCCGTGCGTTGTCCGTTCTGCGCCCATGACAACAGCCAGGTAAAGGACAGCCGGCCGAGCGAGGACAACACCTCGATCCGCCGGCGCCGTCAATGCGAGGGCTGCGGAGCGCGGTTCACCACCTTCGAGCGTGTGCAATTGCGCGAGGTTGTGGTGGTAAAGAGCGGCGAGCGGCGCGAGCCGTTCGATCGCTCGAAGATCGAGCAGTCGGTCGCGCTTGCCTGTCGCAAGCGCCCGGTAGCGCAAGAACGCCTCGACCAGCTCGTCTCCGGCATTCAGCGCCAGATCGAGACGATGGGCGATGCCGAGGTCCCTTCAAAAATGATTGGCGAGATGGTCATGGAAGGCCTGCGCCAGCTCGATAGCGTCGCCTACATCCGTTTTGCCAGCGTCTATCGCGACTTCACCGAAGCGCGCGACTTCGAGGAATTCGCCTCGAGCGTACAGGAAATGAGCGGTCGGGCTTGAGCATGGAAGACACCGAACAGCGCCAGCCGGTTATCGTACTTGTGCGCCCGCAGCTGGGCGAAAACATCGGCAAGGCCGCCCGGGCCATGCTGAACTTCGGCCTGACCGAAATGCGACTTGTTTCCCCTCGCGATGGCTGGCCTAATCCATCCGCAGGACCTGCCGCTGCAGGCGCCGATCGCGTGCTGGAGCATGCCCAAGTTTTCGCATCGCTAGCCGAGTCCGTGAGCGATTGCAGCCATGTCTATGCAACAACCGTGCGCAAGCGGGGTGTGACCAAGCCCGTGCTGACGCCCGAGCAAGCGGCGAAGGACATCGTCACCGCCCCGGGCCGGAGCGCGATCATCTTCGGCCCCGAACGGTCGGGCCTGGAAACCGATGACGTGGCCCTTGCCCGGGCGATTGTCACCGTTCCCATCAATCCCGAGTTCGGTTCGCTCAATCTGGCCCAGGCGGTAATCCTGTGCGCCTACGAATGGTCGAAGCACGTTGAACTCGTACAGCCCACAGTGGAGGACATGCTGCCCCCTGCCCCGCAGGAAGAGTTCGAGGGCATGTTCGATCAGCTTTGTTCGCTGCTTGAGCCGAGAGGATACTTCGAACCCGAGGCGCGCGCAGTCGCTACCCGTCGCACGCTCCGCACCATGCTGACCAAGCCCGGCTGGAACCACCTCGAGGTACGGACAATGCGCGGCGTGTTGAGCGCGCTGCGTCGCAAGCCTGGCTCGCGGCCGGGAGACGCTGCGGAGTAATCGCGTGGCCGGCTGCGGCAGGCTCAACCTTCCCGGCGCCGCAGGACCTGTTCCAGCCGAGCCTGCTCTGCATCGAGCATGCGGTCCCAGAAATCCGTCACAAGGCTTACGGGAATTCCCAGCTCGAAGGCTTTGCGGCGTATGCGCGAAAGGGTCGCGGCTCGGTGATCCTCATCACCGACACCGACGCCTGTTCCATGCTTTTCAGCGTCCGCGCTCGAGGATGCAAAGCGCAGCGACAGCAACTGCAGGATCTGCAGGTCGATCGCCTCCAGCCCGTCCGTCATCGGTCGAGGCAAGAGATCATGTTCGGGACGAGGCGGCCTCTCGTGCATCAGGATCGATAAGACTCGATGCTGCCTGTCCTGTCTATGGCGGCTGCCCTTGACATACACCGGAATCTCTGTTCTTGGCCGCCCTTCGCAATTGGCCCTGCACTCCCGGTGAAGCGGTGGCCGCACTTCGCAATTGGCAAAGTGGTGCGTGTCCGGGACTTGAAGCATCGGCGCGTTCGCCGGTGTACTGCAAATTGAAAGGCAGCGCATGTCCAAGCGCAAGGCATCCAAGTACAAAATTGACCGCCGTCTTGGCGAGAACATCTGGGGTCGTCCCAAGTCGTCGGTGAACCGCCGCTCGTATGGCCCAGGCCAGCACGGCCAGCGCCGCAAGAGCAAGGTTTCCGACTTCGGCATCCAGCTCCGCGCCAAGCAGAAGCTCAAGGGCTACTACGGCGACGTGACCGAAAAGCAGTTCAAGCGCACCTACCAGGAAGCGTCGAAGATGAAGGGCGACACCGGTCAGAACCTGATCGGCCTGCTCGAACAGCGCCTCGACATGGTCGTGTACCGCGCCAAGTTCGCGCCGACCATCTTCTCGGCCCGTCAGGTCGTTTCGCACGGTCACATCTACGTCAACGGCGTGAAGTGCAACATCGCTTCGCGTCGCGTTCGCCCGGGCGACGTGATCAGCCTCGGCAAGAAGGCCAAGGAAATGGCCCTCATCGCTGAAGCTCAGGCCCTGCCCGAGCGTGAAGTGCCCGATTACGTAGCCACCGAAGGCGACAAGGCCACTTTCACCCGCGTTCCGTCGCTCGACGAGGTGCCTTATCCGGTGAAGATGGAACCGAATCTGGTCGTCGAATTCTATTCGCGCTGATCGGTTTTCGAACCACTGCGAACATGGAAGAGGCGGGGCGCGAGCTCCGCCTTTTTCGCGTTTGCAAACAGGTTGTTACATGTTTTTTCGAGGGGCAAATTTCGGCGTTGAAGGGGAACTTGCGCCGCTCCTGACGATTGGGAAGACATGTGCCTCTATCGCTTCGTCACCCCCCATCGCATCGGCAAATGGTACCCGGATCTGCTCACCGCGCAGAGGCAGGCATTTTCCATTGGCGCAGGCTTTCTTGATCAGCGCACTGGCGAATTCTACGCCTACAAGGATACGCGTCTAGAAACGCAAGACCCAATGGTGCACGACGGATCGCACGACATCGCAGCGTGACAAATCCGGCGATCAGGCCGTCTAGCGCGCGAAATAATCCCGACGGAAGTCCGCTGCAAACCTCGTGAAACGACCTTCTGAGATTGCGGCGCGCATTCCTGCCATCAATTGCTGATAGAACCACAGGTTGTGCTCGGTGAGCAGCATGGCTCCCAGCATCTCGCCAGACTTGTGCAGGTGGTGCAGATAAGCGCGGCTGTACTTCACGCAGGTCGGGCACGGGCAGCGCTCATCCAGCGGGCCGGTATCTTCCGCATGGCGCGCATTTCGCATGTTCACCGGCCCGTTCCAGGTGAACGCCTGTCCGTTGCGTCCGGAGCGGGTCGGCAGGACACAGTCGAACATGTCCACGCCTCTCTCAACCGCGCCGACAAGGTCATCCGGCTTGCCGACTCCCATTAGGTAGCGTGGCCGCTCGGCGGGCAATTGCTGGGGAGCAAAGTCCAGTGTTGCAAACATGGCCTCCTGTCCCTCGCCAACGGCAAGACCGCCAATGGCATAGCCGTCAAAACCGATATCGGTCAGGGCATCGGCACTTGCCTTGCGCAAGGCTTCGTCAAGCGCGCCCTGCTGGATGCCGAACAGGGCCGAGCGTTCGGCGTGTTCGCCGCCTGCATCGAATGCGTCACGGCTGCGCCTTGCCCAGCGCATCGACATTTCCATCGACTTGGCAATGACATCCCGGGCCTGGTCGGCGCGCGGGCATTCGTCGAAGCACATGACGATGTCGGACCCCAGCAATCGCTGGATCTCCATCGAACGTTCCGGGCTGAGCAGGTGGCGCGAACCGTCGAGGTGACTGGCGAAGGTCACGCCCTCCTCGGTGATCTTCCGCAGGTCCGACAGGCTCATGACCTGGTAGCCGCCGCTATCCGTGAGGATCGGGCGGTCCCAACCGCCGAACTTGTGCAGACCGCCCAGCCGCGCCACACGCTCGGCACCTGGACGGAGCATCAGGTGGTAGGTATTGCCGAGGATGATGTCCGCCCCGCTGGCGCGCACGTCCTCCATCTTCATCGCCTTGACGGTCGCTGCCGTGCCGACAGGCATGAACGCCGGGGTGCGGATGTCCCCATGCATCATGCGAATCGTTCCGGTGCGCGCCTTTCCGTCGGTGGCGTGGATGTCGAAGGCAAAACGGGTCATCGGCGGCAATCTCGGCAAAAAGAGTGTTGCGGCCCTTAGGCGCAATCGCCATGGCGCGCAAATGCTTGACCCGGTGACGCTCGACCTCTGGTTCTATCCAGCCCTGACCTGTGTTGCCGTCGTCTCGGGCTTTGTCGATGCGGTGGCCGGTGGTGGCGGGCTGGTGATGATGCCGGTCCTCCTGTCCACACCATTGCCCCCCCATGTAGTGCTGGGCACCAACAAGGTGCAGTCGATGTGTGGCACATCGATGGCCACCTGGCGCTACCATCGCGCCGGTCTTTTCAGCTTTCGCAAGAGCGCCCCGACTGCGGCAATCGTGTTTGCCGGAGCGCTTTGCGGGTCATTGGCGATCCAGCATCTCAGCGCCGACATTCTCAAGATCGTCGTGCCCGTGCTGCTTATCGCTGTCGCGCTGTATACCGTGCTATCCCCGACAATGACCGACGACGACAAGAAGGGGCACCTGACCGAAAAAGGCTATATGCCGGTCGGAGCAGGCGTTGCGTTCTATGATGGTTTCTTCGGCCCGGGCGCGGGCCAATTCTTCGCCACGACTCTCGTCGGCCTGCGCGGGCTAGGCCTTACCCGCGCGACAGGCCTCACCAAGTATCTCAACGTCACCAGCAATATCGCCAGCGTCATTGTCTTCACTACTGGCGGCCAGGCAATGTGGGCGCTGGGCCTTTGCATGGGCGCCGGTGCCATGACAGGCGCGTGGATCGGCTCACATTACGCCACGAAGTTCGGCGCCAGGGTGATCCGGCCGCTGCTGGTCGTTGTGAGCATCGGCCTTACCGTCCGGCTCATCTGGGGCTGGTTCGCCTGAGGCAGCGTCAGTCCGGCAGCAACAGGCTGGAATCGCCATACGAATAGAAGCGATAGCCTTGGGCAATGGCATGCGCATAGGCGGCCTGCATCCGCTCCAGCCCCATCAATGCCGAAACAAGCATGAACAGCGTCGACTTGGGCAGATGGAAGTTGGTCATCAGTCCGTCGATGGCGCGAAACCGATAGCCTGGCGTGATGAAGATTGCCGTGTCGCCTTCGAATGGCCGGATAATGTTATCTTCGCCGGTCGCGCTTTCGAGGAGGCGCAGGGAGGTGGTGCCAACTGCGACCACGCGATTTCCATTCGCACGGGCGGCATTGAGCCGATCGGCGGTTGCAGCGTCGATCGTGCCCCATTCGGCATGCATCTGATGATCTTGCGTGTCGTCGGCCTTGACCGGAAGGAACGTTCCGGCCCCAACGTGCAGCGTCAGCGTTTCGGTACGAATTCCGCGCTCGGCAACAGCCTCCATCAGGCGGGGCGTGAAATGCAATGATGCCGTTGGCGCGGCAACGGCACCATCCTTGGCGGCAAACATTGTCTGGTAATCTTGGCGGTCCTGCTCGTCGGTCGGTCGCTTTCCGGCGATGTAGGGTGGCAAGGGCATCTGCCCTGCCCGCTCGAGCAGAACCTCCACGGGTTCGTCACCGGGAAAGAACAGCGTCCAGCTACCATCCGCGAAGCGCCCTTCGGCCAGAGCCGTCACGCCAGCGCCGAAACGTATCTCGTCACCCTCGCGCAAGCGCTTGCCGTTACGGACGAACGCCTGCCAGCGGCGCAAGTCGATGCGCTTGTGCAGCGTTGCCCCTATCCGCGCATCGCCGCGCCTGCCTTCGAGTTGTGCGGGGATCACGCGCGTATCGTTGAAGACCAGCACATCGCCGGGGTTGAGCAACGACGGCAGGTCAAGCACCGAAAGGTCGCGAAACGCTCCCTCGCGAGGAACGCCGAGGAGGCGCGCGGAATCACGAGGTCGCGCCGGGCGCAGGGCGATGTTTTCAGATGGCAGTTCGAAATCGAATAGGTCTACGCGCATCGCGGCCCTTTAGCGGGTAAGTGGCCGCGATTCGAGAGGCGTTAGTTCGATCGGGAATTGCTGAGCATATCGGCGGTGATCGCGGTGGGCGCGGCAGGTGCCTGCATCGCCGGAGCCGGCTTGTTGTCGGACGCTATGGAAGCCTGCACGATCTTCGTCGGGTTTTGCGGCGGCTCGCCACGGACAATCGCATCGACGAAATCCATGCCCGCGATCACGCGACCGAAGTTCGTATATTTGTGATCGAGCGCGAAACGCGGATAGAAAACGATGAAGAACTGGCTGTTTGCAGTGTTCGGTTCGTTGGTGCGCGCCATTGATACCGTACCGCGCACGTGCGGGATCGCATTGAATTCGGCATTGAGATCAGGGAGTTGTGATCCGCCCTGGCCGGTCCCCGTGGGATCGCCCGTCTGCGCCATGAAGCCATCGATCACGCGGTGAAAGATGACGCCATTGTAGAACCCCTGGCGCGCCAGGGTCTTGATGCGCTCGACATGGGTCGGCGCCCACTCCGGCATCAGCCTGATCGCGACGCGGCCACCGTTCGACAGGTCGAGGAAGAGAATATTCTCACGATCGACCGTCTGATCGGCATTTACGGCGTAAGTCAGTGCCTTGGGAGCTTCTTCTGCCGGCTGCGCGTTCTTTTCCTGCGCGACAGCGGGCGTAACGATCAGGGCAGCGCCAAGCGCGAGTGCGGAGAATAAGCGCAAAACCATGGAACAGTCGAACTCCGGATAGTCTGCAGCGCCGATAGGCTTCTCGCGCTGTCGCTGCAATGAACGATTGCCACCTGGTGTCTGGAAAGAAGACGCCTCAGTAATCGCCGAGACGGCCCTTCTCTTCGACACGGGCAACCACCTCGTCTCGAATCGCGCTTGTCACGAAACCGGATATGTCGCCGCCGAACAACGCGATCTCCTTGACCAGCTTGGAGGCGATCGGTTGCAGGCTGACATCAGCCATCAGGAACACCGTCTCGATCTCGTCATCGAGTTGCTGGTTCATGCCTGCCATCTGGTATTCATATTCGAAGTCTGCAACGGCGCGCAGCCCGCGCACGATAACCGACGCGCCTTGCGCACGCGCAAACTTCATCAGCAGGGCGTTGAAGCCCACCACCTCGACGTTGTCGATGCCCTGTTCCGCCACTTCACGACTGACCATCGCCATGCGCTCATCGGTCGTGAACATCGGGTCCTTGGAGGGGTTCGTCGTCACGCCGATGATCAGCTTGTCGACCAGCTTGGCCCCACGCCGGATAATATCGAGGTGGCCGAGCGTGATCGGATCGAACGTGCCCGGATAGACGCCGATGCGCTCCGCCATCAGTGGTTCCTCTCGACAATGAAGCGCGCCAATTCGCGCAGGAGGTCGGCCTCGGACCCGTAGCTCGCCAGGAATTCGATCGCCTGGTCCACCAGAATACGCGCCTGCTCGCGGGCACGATCCGCGCCGAGCAGCGAGAGGAACGTTTCCTTGCCTTGCGCCTCGTCCTTGCGCAGCGCCTTGCCGGCCGCAGCCTCATCACCCTCGGCATCAAGAAGATCGTCGGCAATCTGGAAAGCAAGACCGATGTCACGGGCATATCCGCGAAGATGCGTCCGGCCTTCAGGCGGAACCCTGCCGAGAATCGCACCCATTTCCACCGAGGCAGACAGCAGCGCGCCAGTCTTCAGTTGCTGCAGTCGAGTGACCGTGGGCAGATCGAAGCTCGAGGTCTCGGCGACTATATCCATCATCTGGCCGCCGCACATGCCGTTCATGCCACTGGCCGTCGCCAGCGTACGGATCAATTCGATGCGCGTGAAAGGATCGCCAGTGGTTGCGGGATCGGACAGGACCTCGAAGGCAAAATCGTGAAGCGCGTCTCCCGCAAGAACCGCTGCGGCATCGTCGAACGCGAGATGGACAGTCGGCTTGCCATGACGCAGCGCGTCATTGTCCATGCATGGCAAATCGTCGTGGATCAGCGAATAGACGTGGATGGCCTCTATCGCTGTCCCGACGCGAATGGCAGCTTCACGTGATACGCCAAACAGCGAGGATGTGGCGCATACCAGCAGCGGGCGGACCCGCTTGCCGCCACCGATCGTGGCGTAGCGCATCGCCTCGACAAGCCGGTCTCGTGCGTCACCCGGAACTGGCAAAAGCAGGTCGAAACTCTTGTCGATATCTTCGGCGATGGCCTTTAGCGCAGGCGTCAGCAGACCGGTATCGGCCATGGTCAGAGCTCCGTTCAGCCGTGAGTTTCGTCGAACGGGCGCAAGCCCTGCGGCTTGCCGTCGCGGTCAGCCACAATCGCTTCGATCCGCGCCTGCGCTGAATCGAGGCGCGCCTGGCAGTGGGCGCGCAGGGCATCGCCCTTGGCATAAAGATCGATGGATTCATCGAGCGGTGCCTCACCGCTTTCCAGCCGCCTCACGACGGCTTCGAGTTCCTTCAGCGCCTCTTCGAAGCTGAGGGCAGTGATGCTTGATGCGATATCAGGTCCGGTTCCCATAGGGGCAGCATTGACGGGGCCATGGGGCGCGGTCAAGCTTCGATCCGCAACAAGCCGGGGACCCAAAGGCCATGCAGTACGTGATCGCCTATGTCGCAGCCGCCGTGGTGTTCGGCGCGATGGATGCTGCATGGTTGGGGTGGGCCGGATCGAAGCTTTATCGTCCAGCGCTCGGTGATCTGCTGGCACCGCAGTTCAGGGCGGCGCCTGCTGTCGTGTTCTATGTGCTCTACCTCGGCGGTATGATGTGGTTTGCGGTGCGCCCCGGTCTCTCGCAAGGACTTGGCGCAGCAGCCCTGAACGCCGCGATTCTGGGTGCGATGTGCTACATGACCTATGATCTCACCAGCCAGGCAGTGCTGGCACGCTGGCCAGTCCATGTGACGGTGATCGACGTGATCTGGGGCACATTCGCAACGACCGTGGCCGCCACTGCCGCTACGTGGGCCGCCATGAAATTCGGGTGACTGGCAAATTCGCCCGTCAGGACTAGCCTGATGCGCGCCACATCGCTAAGGCGCGCGCCATGTCCGCAATCACGCCAGATGTCGTCGCCGCCCACGGGCTGTCCGAGGAAGAATACCAGCGCGTCCTGAACGCGCTCGGGCGCGAGCCGAACCTAGTCGAGCTCGGCATTTTCTCGGTCATGTGGTCGGAACATTGCTCCTACAAGTCGAGCCGCATCCACCTCAAGAAGTTGCCGACCTCTGCGCCTTGGGTAATCTGCGGCCCCGGTGAGAACGCCGGCGTGATCGACATCGGCGACGGACAGGCCGCCATCTTCAAGATGGAGAGCCACAACCACCCTTCGTACATCGAACCATACCAGGGCGCGGCGACGGGCGTTGGCGGCATCCTGCGCGACGTGTTCACGATGGGCGCGCGTCCCGTGGCGAACATGAATGCGCTGCGTTTCGGCCGTCCCGATCATCCGAAGATGAAGCACCTCGTGCAGGGCGTCGTCGCGGGCATCGGCGGCTATGGCAACTGCGTCGGCGTACCGACGGTGGGTGGCGAGACGAACTTCCACAAGGCCTACGATGGCAACATCCTCGTCAACGCGATGACCGTTGGTGTGGCCGACACGGACAAGATCTTCTATTCGGCTGCCACCGGCCTCGGCAATCCGATCGTATACGTCGGCTCCAAGACCGGGCGCGATGGCATCCATGGCGCGACCATGGCCTCGGCCGACTTCGACGAGAAATCCGACGAGAAGCGCCCCACCGTGCAGGTGGGCGATCCCTTCACCGAAAAGCTGCTGATCGAGGCCTGCCTCGAACTGATGGCGACCGATGCGATCGTCGCCATTCAGGACATGGGTGCTGCCGGCCTCACCTCCTCCTCGGTCGAGATGGCAACCAACGGCAAGGCCGGCATCATACTCGACATGGACAAGGTGCCGTGCCGTGAAGAGGGCATGACGCCCTATGAGATGATGCTTTCGGAAAGCCAGGAGCGCATGCTCATGGTGCTCAAGCCCGGCAAGGAAGCCATGGCCGAAGCAATCTTCCGCAAGTGGGAGCTGGACTTTGCCGTGATCGGCGAAGTGACCGACACAGGCCACATGGTTCTGAAGTTCCAGGGCGAGACGGTTTGCGACATTCCGCTTGGGCCACTCGCCGAAGACGCCCCTCTCTATGACCGCCCTGCTCTTTCGCTGACGGACTACAAGAAGTGGGCGAATGTTGCGCCGCTGGGTTCGGTACCGGAGAGCGCCGACCTTGGCGCGGACCTCGTCAAGCTGATCGGTTGCGCAGACCTCGCCAACCGCCGCTGGATCTTCGAGCAGTACGATTCGCAGGTCGGAGCCGACACGCTGCAGAAGTCGGGCGGCGATGCTGCGGTGGTGCGAATCCATGGCTCGAAGAAGGCGTTGGCCATCAGCACCGACTGCACGCCGCGCTATTGCTATGCTGATCCTTATGAGGGCGGGAAGCAGGCTGTTGCTGAAACGTGGCGCAACATCTGCGCCGTTGGTGCGCGTCCGCTGGCAATCACCAACTGCCTCAACTTCGCAAACCCGCAACGCCCCGAGATCATGGCGCAGATCGTTCAGGCGCTGAACGGCATGGGCGATGCGTGCCGTGCACTCGATTACCCCATCGTTTCGGGCAACGTCTCGCTCTACAACGAATCGAAGGCAACTGGCGGTGGCTCGGCCATCCTGCCCACGCCCGCCATCGGTGGCGTCGGGCTCATGCTCGATCACGAAGTGATGACAACAGTCGCGTTCAAGAACGAAGGCGAGGTGATCTGGCTGGTCGGCGGCGAAGGGTCGCACCTTGGCCAGTCGCTTTACCTGCGCGAAATCCATGGCCGTGAAGACGGCGATGCGCCGTCGGTCGATCTGGCCGTTGAACGCAAGAACGGCGAGCAAGTGCGCGAATGGATTGCCGCCGGCAAGCTGACAGCCGTTCACGACATTTCCGATGGCGGCCTGCTCGTGGCACTGACCGAAATGGCTCTGGCCGGTGGCAAGGGCTGCGCGCTGGATGCTTCGCTGACTACGGCTGCGGCCTTTGGCGAAGACCAGTCGCGCTATGTGGTCACGACCAGGGCGGACGAAGTGCTGGAAGGCGCAACACGGCTTGGCACAGTCGGTGGGTCACAGGTCGCAGGCGTCGAACTGACCGTCCTGCGCGAGGCAAACGAGGCATTCTTCCGGGACTGGATGGAAGCCTGAGATTCTGGCCGGCGCGCAGCCTGTTACGGGCAGCGTGCCGACCAGCTCCGGTCAGGCGTCAGGCGGCGAGCTTGTCGGCGCTCTTGCCGAGCAGGTCGTATGGATCGATGCCTCGGGCGCGCCAGATGGTGTGTGCCTCCTTGTAACGCGATGCCGGCGTGATGTTCAGCCAAGCGCGCACTTCCTCGATCGGCAATGGCAGCAATTCGGTGATGGCCTGCTCGCACAGGCGCGGGCAAGCCTTGCCCAGCTTCTGACCCTCGCGGACGGCGCGCAGCACCGGTGCACTGCGCTTGGTCTGCCGGTTGATGTTCATGCCGGCCATGTAGCCGATGAACAGGTGAGCCGGACTCGGCTGCTGGCTGTAGGTGAACGCCAGTACGCAGGCCTCGCCCAGTGCATCACGGCCGTATCCCGTCAGCACGTGAAGCATGTCATGCACGTCGCGCATGCGGTTCAGATACCAGAGAAACTGGTCTTCGAACCGTTCACGCTTGGCTGCGAAGCGGTCAAATTCGTCGACCAGTCCTTGCGCCGTCAGCCCTTCGCTTTCCATGAAATCGCAATAGGCATGCGCAAGCGATCCTTTCGGCATCTGGCGCAGCGCGGCATGATCGTCCAATATTGCCGGCAGATAAGGCTCGGTTGCACGAAGAGCCTGCCCGCGCTCGCTGCGCAGGAAAGCCTCAGCCCGCCCGCGTAGGTTGCGCCACGGCAAGGCCTCGAAAATATGGAAAACCTCTTCTGTGTTCTCCTTGTCCTTCAGCAAGTTCTGAAAGTGGTGCCACGCTTTGAGCGGCTGCATCCTCATTTCAGGCCGACGCTCGTCGTAAATGGGCAAGTCGGCACTCAACGCACCTGTCATGGCGTTCACGTCGATTCTCCCGATATTTTCCGCGGGATACTAACAGAGGTGTAAATAGATCGTCAATCGCGAGGCTCGTGCCTTAGCTTGCCAATAGCAACTGCACCATGCAGGTTCCTCACAGGCAGGGGGAGAGCAAACATGTCACGCAAGTGGCCGATGGCGCTGGGGATGGCGCTTTCGTTGATGGCATTGGGATCCGGATTGGCGGCCGGGACCACTGACCAGCAAGGCTGGCATCTGGCCGCGCGCTGGACTGCGCGCGCAAGCTTTCCCATCTTTCTCCTGACCTATCTCGCCTCTTCGCTGGTCCGTCTGCAACCTGCCCCGTGGAGCCGCGCGATCGCCCGTGATCGGCGGTGGTGGGGCCTTGGCTTTGCCGCAAGCCATACGGTTCATCTCGTTGCGCTGATCATGGCCCTCAGCCTGGATCCCGAACCGCGCACGCCTGCCTCACTTATCCCGGGAGGCACGGCCTACGTCTTCATCCTCGCCATGGCACTGACTTCAAGCAGTGCCGCGATGCGCGCCTTGGGCCGCAATTGGAAGAGGCTGCACTCGGCGGGAATCCACGTAATCTGGCTGATTTTTGCGTTGGCCTATGCCAAGCGCATTCCGGCGCCGGAAACTAGGGCAATCGGGCTCACAATGACTATGCTGGCCCTCACCGCCCTGCTGTTGCGTATGCTTGCCCGCCGTCGCCGCGGCGCGCGCGCATTCGCCTGATCAGACGAGGACCCAGTCTGACCTTGCAATGCCGAGCAGCGAAAGGATGGATGTCAAATCGCCCCGGTCGATCCAGCCGTTTGCGGCAGAGCGCGCCTTGGGCTTGGCGCAGTAGGCGATGCCGTAGGTTGCTGCCTCGATCATCGGAATGTCGTTTGCTCCGTCGCCAGTGGCGAGGCTGAACACTTCGCTGCCGAGTCGCTCGCTTTCTTCAAGCAGCACCTTCTTCTTGACCAAACTGTCGACGATGCCGCCCACAAGGCCACCGGTCAGCAAGCCGTCGTGCAGCCCCAAGCGATTGCCGACGACGCGATCGAAGCCGAGCAGCGCGGCCACCGGATCGGCGAAGGAATGGAATCCGCCGGTGACCAGCACCGTGTGGCAACCGCGCGACTTCAGCGTCGAAACCAGCGTTCGGGCACCGGGCATAGGGCGGATACGTTCATCAAGGCATTGCGAGATGGCTGTTTCCGGCAAGTCCTTGAGCAGACCGACACGTTCGCGCAATGCGCTCTCGAAATCGAGCTCGCCCTGCATGGCGCGCTCGGTGATCGCGGCGATGCGGTCTTTCAGGCCAGCAAAATCGGCAAGTTCGTCGATGCATTCCTGCCCGATCATCGTCGAATCCATGTCAGACACGAAGAGATTCGGCACTTCGATCAGACCGTCGGACACAAGCAGGTCGCTGTCGGGAAAACACTGGTCGAGAATCGTGCGAATGCTTGAAGGATCTCCTTCGACGACTTCAAGTTCGAGCACGTCCTCGCAGAAGTCGAGCATGCCGGCACCAGCCACTTCCCAATCGCGCGCCTCGATCATTTCCATCGCAAGCGAGAGATTGTCACCAAGCGTCTCCGGGTCTGCTATCAGGCGCGCGATGATCAATGGACAATCCCTTCTTGAGAACGCTGCGGGCAAGCCGCGCGTCGCGCTAATCGCAGGGCCGACGGCCAGCGGCAAGAGCGATCTCGCCGTGAAGCTGGCGCTCGACACGATCGCACGCGGCGCCGATGCGGTCGTGATCAATGCCGACAGCGCACAAGTCTATGCCGATCTGCGTGTGCTGAGCGCGCGCCCTTCCCCTGAAGAAATGCTCGGCGTGCGGCATGAATTGTTCGGCGCCTGGGACGGGGCCGATCCCTGCTCGGCAGCCGACTGGGCAGAGGCTGCCAAGGAGCGCATCGCCGCGGCCCATCGTTCGGGCGCGTTGCCGATACTGGTAGGCGGAACGGGTCTTTATTTGCAGACCCTCCTGGAAGGTATTTCACCAGTCCCACCGATTGATCCCGGAGTGCGCAGCGAGGTCCGCGCCCTATCGGTAAGCGATGCTTACGCCGCGTTGCAGGCCGAGGACCCCGAAAGGGCAAGCCAACTGGGCCCTGCCGATTCCCAGAGAATAAGCCGTGCACTAGAAGTCGTGCGCTCGACCGGATTGCCGATGCACCACTGGCACCGCCAGATCACCGGCGGTATCGCGCAAGACATTGCGCTCTCGCCGCTGATCCTCCTGCCAGAGCGACGTTGGTTGTACGAGCGCTGCGACCTGCGCTTTGCGCTGATGTGGGAACGCGGCGCCGTTGCCGAAGTGGAAGCCCTACTTGCACGCGGCCTCGCTGATTCGCTCCCCGTCATGCGCGCGATCGGCGTGCCCGAAATCGCAGGATATCTACGAGGCGAGCTTTCCCGCGACGAAGCTCTTGCCGCAGGCCAGCAGGCCACCCGCAACTACGCGAAACGCCAATATACGTGGCTGCGAAACCAGAATCCCGCCCATTGGCCTCGCCTAGAGTTCGAAAATTCCATTGACTTCGACTACGCAGCAAGTTTATTGCGCATTTAGCCGCTTGACACCATATTTTATGTCAAGTAGCAGGCCGTCAATTGCCTGATCCATCTCGCATGTCGATCAAGCACCCGGAAGGGAGAGACGGCCCGGCGCAGCCATGCTGCAGCCGGGCCGAAATTGTTGGTGGTTTTTTGTTTTTCCGACGGGGCATCGGGAGTAACGGCCCGACCACGCGAAGAAGGATGAAGTAACGTGACAAGCGAGCGCAGCGGCGCCGAGATCCTGGTCGAAAGCCTTGTCGCCAAGGGCGTCGAATTCGTGTTCGGCTATCCTGGCGGCGCGGTACTGCCGATCTACGATGCGCTGTTCGGCGATGAACGCATCCGCCACATTCTCGTCCGCCACGAAGCCGGCGCCGCACATGCGGCCGAAGGCTATGCGCGCGCCACGGGCAAGCCCGGCGTCGTGCTCGTCACGTCAGGCCCTGGCGCAACCAATGCCGTTACCGGCATTGCCGATGCGTTCATGGATTCGATTCCGATGGTCGTGATCACCGGCCAGGTGCCCACCGGCCTGATCGGCTCCGATGCGTTCCAGGAGGCCGACACGGTCGGGATCACGCGCCACTGCACCAAGCACAACTATCTGGTGAAGGACCCCTCGCAACTCGCCGCGACGATTGACGAGGCCTTTCGCATCGCCACCGAAGGCCGCCCCGGCCCGGTCGTGATCGACATTCCGAAGGACGTCCAGATCGCATCAGCCCCGTGGAGCAATGCCGCTCCGCAGCAGCGCAATCGCTACGCCCCGCAGACTGAAGGTGGCCCAAGCGAGATCGCCGAAGCCATTGAGATGATCGCCAGGGCCAAGGCTCCGGTTTTTTACACGGGCGGCGGGGTGATCAATTCAGGCCCTGAAGCCACGCGCCTGCTGCGCGAGCTACAGTCGCTGACCGGCGCCCCCGTCACTTCGACCTTGATGGGTCTGGGCGCGTTCCCGGCCGATCACCCGGCCTGGCTCGGCATGCTGGGCATGCACGGCACATACGAAGCCAACCTGACGATGAACCAGGCCGATCTGATCGTCTGCGTCGGTGCCCGTTTCGATGATCGCGTGACCGGACGCCTTGATGCTTTCGCGCCCAATTCGAAGAAGATCCACATCGACATCGATCGCGCCTCTATCAACAAGACCGTTGCGGTCGATCTGCCGGTCATCGGCGATTGCGGCAAGGTTCTCGGCCAATTGGTCGACGCATGGCATTCACGCGGCTACAAGGCGCAGGACCTGTCCGGGTGGTACGCCCGCATCGAAGGCTGGCGCGGCAAGAAGAGCCTCGCCTATCCGCGCAAGTCCAAGGCGATCATGCCGCAGTACGCGGTCGAGCGGCTGTACGAGCTGACCAAGCATCTCGAGCCGATCATCTCGACCGAGGTCGGCCAGCACCAGATGTGGGCGGCGCAGTACTTCCACTTCATGAAGCCCAACAAGTGGCTGACCTCGGGCGGCCTTGGCACGATGGGCTATGGCCTTCCCGCCGCGATCGGCGCGCAGGCCGGCTTCCCCGACACGCTGGTCATCGACATCGCAGGCGATGCCTCGATCCAGATGAACATCCAGGAACTGGGCACCGCCACGCAGTATCGACTGCCGGTCAAGATCTTCGTGCTCAACAACGAATGGATGGGCATGGTCCGCCAGTGGCAGGAGCTGACCTACGAGAGCCGCTATTCGAACTCGTATTCGGATAGCCTGCCCGATTTCGTACGCTTGGCTGAAGCCTACGGCTGGAAGGGCATCCGCATCACCGACGAGAGCGAACTGGACGCAGGCATCCAGGCGATGATCGACCATGACGGGCCAGTCTTCGTAGATTGCCTCGTCGCCAAGGAAGCCAATTGCTTCCCCATGATCCCGTCAGGGGCTGCGCACACCGACATGATCCTCTACGGGGACGAAGTTGCCGGCACGATGGACGACGAAGCCAAGGCGCTGGTCTGAGGGATATCGAGACAATGATGCACATCGCTCAGGAGGCGCAGGAGCGCCACGTCCTTACCATCACGGTTGACAACGAAGCGGGCATTCTCGCCAAGATCGCCGGCCTGTTCACCGCGCGCGGCTACAACATCGACAGCCTGACCGTGGCTGACATCACCGATGGCCATGACCTCAGCCGAATCACTATCGTGACGCACGGGCCCCCGCCGGTGATCGACCAGATTCGCGCGCAGCTCGAACGGCTGGTGCCGGTGCACAAGGTCACCGACCTCACCGAAGTCGGCCCGTTCGTCGAACGCGAGCTGGCGCTAATCAAGGTCTCCGGCAAGGGCGAAAACCGCGTCGAGGCGCTGCGCCTTGCCGATGTCTTCCGCGCCAAGGTGGTCGATACGACGACGTCGAGCTTCATTTTCGAGCTTACCGGCGCACCGGACAAGATCGACAGTTTCGTCGCGCTGATGAAGGAGCTCGGCCTCGTCGAAGTGGGCCGCACCGGCATCGTCGGCATGATCCGCGGCGCAACCGCCGCCTGATATTCACCGCTCATCCTTTCACGAATTCATCAAAGATTGGGAACGACATGAAGGTCTATTACGACGCAGACTGCGATCTGAACCTCATCACCGACAAGAAGGTCGCCATTCTTGGCTATGGCTCGCAGGGCCACGCCCATGCGCAGAATCTTCGTGATTCGGGCGTGAAGGAAGTAGCGATTGCGCTGCGTCCGGGTTCCGCCAGCGCGAAGAAGGCCGAAGCTGCCGGCTTCAAGGTCCTCCCGAACGCCGAGGCTGCGGCTTGGGCCGACGTTCTCATGATTCTTGCGCCCGACGAGCATCAGGCTGCAATCTACGCTGACGACCTGCACGCCAACATGAAGCCGGGCGCCGCGCTCGCCTTTGCACACGGCCTCAACATCCACTTCGGCCTGATCGAGGCGCGCTCTGACATCGACGTGATCATGATCGCGCCGAAGGGTCCGGGCCACACCGTGCGCAGCGAATACCAGCGTGGCGGTGGCGTGCCCTGCCTCATCGCCGTCCATCAGAACGTTACCGGCAATGCGCATGACGTCGCCCTCGCCTACGCTTCGGGCGTCGGTGGTGGCCGCTCGGGCATCATCGAAACCAACTTCCGCGAAGAGTGCGAAACCGATCTGTTCGGCGAGCAGGCCGTTCTGTGCGGCGGTGCAACGCACCTTGTCCAGGCCGGTTTCGAAACGCTGGTCGAAGCTGGCTATGCTCCGGAGATGGCCTACTTCGAGTGCCTTCACGAACTGAAGCTGATCGTCGACCTGATGTATGAAGGCGGCATTGCCAACATGCGCTACTCGATCTCGAACACCGCCGAATATGGCGACATCACCACCGGTCCGCGCATCATCACCGCCGAGACCAAGAAGGAGATGAAGCGCGTTCTGGAAGACATCCAGTCGGGCCGCTTCGTGAAGAACTTCGTGCTCGACAACCGTGCTGGCCAACCGGAACTGAAGGCTGCCCGCGGTCTCGCCAAGCGCCACCAGATCGAGGAAACGGGTGCCAAGCTGCGTGCCATGATGCCTTGGATCGGCGCAAACAAGCTGGTCGATCAGTCCAAGAACTGATTGAATTTACTAACTTTCGTTATTTTTGCTCGGGGGCGGATTTTTCCGCCCCCTCTTTTTTACCCAGCTTCTCAATGCCTTCCGGCGGACCGATGAAATCGGTCGACGAATGTCATGGACGCGCCCCGCGAACTGCGTATCACTCCAATTTGGTGTGATATATATCACAGGTTTTCGGAATGCGGACGCGGGTCATCATATGCGCAGGAGCAATGCTCGCAGTTGCCGGGGCAGTCTGTGCGCAGGCACAATCGATCGTGGCGATGAGCCGCGCGCCCAAGACGCCTGCGACCTCCGCTTCGCCCGGCGGGCAGGATAATTGCAAGAGGCGCCTGACTGATCGCTTTCTGGGTCAGAGATATGGTCCCGCCGTACGGTCACAACTGACGCGCGCCGTAATGCATGACCGCATCCGCCTCGTCCACGCCGGCGTACCGGTGACGCCTGATTACCGGCCCGATCGGCTCAATCTCATCATTGATCGCCAGCAGACCATCATGGCGATCCGCTGCGGCTGACAAAAGCTTGTGCCGGTTGTTCCCGTTTGGCATCCACGTGTTTCCTCTACTCCCAGGAGATCCCACGTGACCAAGCTCGTCAAACTTCCCCGTACGCTCAAGGTTGCCTTGCCTCTGGCGCTGATCGCAGCGGCAGCGCCAATGGTCGCACAGATGCCCGAAGTGCCCGGCAAGGCCGACAAGTCGCGCGTGACTGCAGGGACCTACACCGCTGATCCCGCCCATTCCCTCGTCGGCTGGCAGGTCAACCATTTCGGGTTCAACGATTACTTCGGTCTGTTCGGCGATGTGTCAGGCACTTTGACGCTCGATCCTGCAAATCCGGCCGCAGCAAAGGTGTCGGTGAAGATTCCGGTCAGCAAGGTCATCACCGCCAACGCAGGCCTTACAGCGCATCTCCTCAAGCCGGGTGCAGAAGGCAAGGCCGCCGACTTTTTCGGCGCGGCTCCCGCCGATGCAACCTTTGTATCGACCAGCGTGGCACCAGGCACCGACGGCGTTTCGGCCGCCATCACGGGCGATCTCACGCTCAACGGCGTGACCAAGCCGGTAACCGTCAACGCGGTGTTTTCCGGCGCTGGCACCAATCCCTTCACCAAGGCGGCAACCGTTGGTTTCCATGGCAAGGCCATGATCAAGCGCTCGGACTTCAACGTGAAGTACGGCCTGCCGTTCGTGTCCGATGAGGTGCCATTGAACATAACGATCGCGTTCGAGAAGAAGTAATCCTTCAACGCATCAGGGAAAATGCAGTCCGAAGCTCGTTTACGAATGCTTCGGGCTGCTCCCACGCGGCGAAGTGTCCGCCCTTTTCCATGTTGCCCCAATGCACAAGCCGCGGGCAGGTTCGCTCGAACCACTTGCGCGGTGCGGGGATGATCTCTTTCGGAAAGGCGCTTGCCGCGACGGGAATGTTGATCTGTACCGGTGCGAAGCTGCCAAAGCTCTCCCAGTAAAGCCGGGCCGACGAAGCACCTGTCGCTGGCAGCCAATACATCATCAGGTTGTCGAGCATGTCGTCGCGGCTCAGCGCGTCCTCCGGCCGCCCCTGGTTGTCCGTCCACGCCCACATCTTCTCGTAGATCCACCCAGCCAGGCCGACGGGCGAATCGACCAGCCCGTAACCGACGCTTTGGGGCCTTGTCGCCTGCTGCTTCGAATACCCCGAATCCCAGTCCTGGTAGTGCTTGCGACTGGCCAGAGCCTTCGCTTCTGCTTCGTCCGGAGAAACTAGGTCTTCGGGCAGCGGGCCGGCAATCGGCATGTTGAGATGGATACCTGCGCAGCCTTCCACTTCAAGCGCGCCGATCGCCGTCGTGACGGCAGCCCCCCAGTCGCCACCCTGCGCCAGCCATTGGTCGTACCCAAGGCGCTTCATGAGAACGCCCCACGCCTGCGCGATCTTCTGGACGCTCCATCCTGCCACCATTGGCTTTCCCGAAAAGCCGTAGCCCGGCAGGCACGGGATCACGAGATGAAAGGCGTCGTCGGCAGAACCTCCGTGCATCAGGGGATTTGTCAGTGGCTCGATACAGCGCCGGAATTCGAGGATAGAGCCCGGCCAACCATGGGTCAGCACCAGCGGCCTCGCCTGCGCATGGGGTGATCGCGCGTGGACAAACCTGATCGCGAGGCCGTCGATCTCGGTTTCGAACATTCCCCAACCGTTGAGCAGTGCCTGGCAGCGGTACCAATCATATCCGTTGCGCCAGTAGGCGACCAGATCCTGCAGCGCCGCCAACGGCGTCCCCTGAGACCAATCGTCGACTGTTTCCTTCTCGGGCCAACGCGCCATGTCGATTCGCTTATAAAGGTCGTCGATGGCAGATTGCGGGATTTCGACGGCGAACGGCGCAATATTCATGCTGGATCCCCTCGATTGTGTCTCCTTTCATTCTGGACAAGCGCGCCGCGATTCACCATAGGCTTGTGAAATGATCGCTCGACTGGACCTTACCCTGCGACTTATCCGCCCTTGGGCGTGAGCTGACGCGTCGGTCCTACCCGCCGTGCACGGCGCTCAGGGGTTGAAAGCCAGAACCGACGAAATCCAGATCATTCGAGTTATTCCATGACCATGCTCAAGAACCCTTCGGCAAAGTATCGTCCGTTTCCGCAAGTCGACCTGCCCGATCGGCAATGGCCGAGCCGCACCATCGACAAGGCGCCGCGCTGGCTGTCGACCGATATGCGCGATGGCAACCAGTCGCTCATCGATCCGATGGACGCCGAAAAGAAGAGCCGCTTTTTCGATCTGCTGCTCAAGGTCGGGATGAAGGAGATCGAGGTCGGCTTCCCTTCCGCCGGCGCGACTGAATATGACTTCATTCGCGGCCTCGTCGATTCCGGACGGATCCCGGACGATGTTTTCGTGCAGGTCCTCACGCAATCACGCGAGGACCTGATCAGGACTTCGTTCGAGAGCCTCGCCGGCGCGCGGCAAGCGATCGTGCACGTCTATAACGCCGTGTCGCCGCTGTGGCGTAACGTGGTGTTCGGCATGGACAAGAAGGACGTCCGTGAGATCGCCGTGATGGGCGCAAAGCACCTGCGTGATCAGGCTGCGCGCTTCCCTCAGACTGACTGGCACTTCGAATACAGCCCTGAAACCTTCTCTACTGCCGAACTCGATTTCAGCATCGAATGCTGCGAAGCGGTCATGGAGGTCCTCCAGCCGACAACCGACAAGCCGATCATTCTCAATTTGCCGGCCACAGTCGAAGCGGCAACGCCCAACATCTATGCCGACCAGATCGAGTATTTCTGCCGGAACCTTCCCAACCGGGATCGGGCGGTAATCAGCCTGCACACGCATAACGACCGCGGTACCGGCGTCGCTGCGGCAGAACTTGGTATCATGGCCGGGGCGGACCGCGTCGAAGGTTGCCTGTTCGGCAACGGCGAGCGCACCGGCAATTGCTGCCTCGTGACGGTCGGCCTCAACCTGTACACCCAGGGGGTTGACCCTGAGCTGGATTTCTCGAACATCGACGAGGTGATCCAGACCGTCGAATACTGCAACCAGCTTCCGGTCCATCCGCGTCACCCCTATGGCGGCGAACTGGTGTTCACGGCGTTTTCGGGCAGCCATCAGGATGCCATCAAGAAGGGCTTCGCCGCGCAGGAACAGCGCAACGATGAACTCTGGGCGATCCCCTATCTGCCGATCGACCCGGCCGATCTCGGCCGCAGCTATGAAGCGGTGATTCGTGTCAACTCGCAGTCTGGCAAGGGTGGCTTTGCCTGGGTGCTTGAGCAGGATCAGGGGCTGAAGCTGCCGAAGAAGATGCAGGCGCACTTCTCGCGCCACGTGCAGCAACTCGCCGACGAGCTCGGCCGGGAACTGCAGGCGGCCGACATCTGGGGCGTGTTCCGCAAGGCCTACCGCCTCGATGCGCCGCAGCATCTGCAACTAGTCGACTATGAAGAGGCGCGGGCGCCGGATGGGACGCGCATTTTTGCCGGCAAGATCGAAGTGGACGGCAAGGTTCAGTCGGTTTCGGGACGCGGGAACGGCCTCATTTCGTCCGTCGTCGCCACGCTCAAGGATGGGTTCGGTGTCGAAATAGACATCACCGACTATTCCGAGCATGCCATGGGCGCTGGCAGCAATGCCCGTGCTGCAGCTTATGTGGAATGCAAGACGGCAGACGGCCGCACCATCTGGGGCGTTGGCATCGACGAGGATGTGGCCACCGCCTCGGTCCGCGCGGTGCTGAGCGCCGCAAACGCCGCCGGTTGACCGGATGCGGGTGGCCAGCGCTGGCCACCCGTTCAATCGTTCGATTAAGATCCCGCTTGCTCGTGACAGACGATGCGCCATAGTCCTGCCTGTGCCCGCGAGAGGCGCGCAACGGGACAGGACTTATGGCCGAAGAAGCAATTCTCGAACCCGATCTGCCGATCATTGATCCTCACCATCATCTGTGGGACCTGCGGCCGCTGATCGCCGCGTTCCCCCAGCCAAGACATTCCTTCATCGAGACGCTGACCCACTCGTCCTATTACACATTTGACCAGTTGTTGGCCGATGCGCGAGGCGGTCACAACGTTGTCGCCACGGTCTACATGGAATGCGGTGCTTTCTATCGCGCAGACGCCGAGCCGGCGATGAAACCTGTCGGCGAAGTCGAATTCGTCAATGGTGTTGCCGCCCAAGGCGCCAGCGGTCTCTATGGCAATTTTAGTCCCTGCGCCGCCATCATCGGCCACGCCGACCTGCAGCTTGGCGATGGTGCCCGCCCGGTGCTTGAGGCGCTGGTGCAAGCAGGCAACGAGCGCTTCCGCGGCATTCGCCACCAAGGCGCGTGGGATGCCGATCCCGATGTCCTGGGTCCACCGTTCCACGCCCCTGCCGAACTCTACCTCTCTGACACATTTCGTGAGGGGTTCCGCCATCTTGGCGAACTCGGCCTTACCTTCGACGCATGGCTGCTCGAGCCCCAGCTCGGCGACTTGCTCAGCCTCGCCCGCGCCTTTCCCGACCAGCCGATCTGTCTCGATCACTGCGGTACTCCCCTTGGCATGGGTAGTTACCACGGCAGGCTGCACGAGCGCTTTGATGGATGGCGGGACATGATCCGCCAGATCGCCTCCTGCCCGAACGTCTCGATCAAGCTCGGCGGTCTGGCCATGGCGTTTTGCGGACTCCCCGAGGGGGGCCCCATGGCGGGCAATTCGTCGGAGACCCTGGCCGCGATGTGGCGCCCCTACATCGAGACCTGCATCGAGGCCTTCGGGCCAGACCGCGCAATGTTTGAAAGCAACTATCCGGTCGACAAGTGGGGAGCGAGCTACAACGTTCTGTGGAACGCCTTCAAGCGCTTGGCGCGCGGCGCGTCGGACAGCGAGAAACGGGCGCTTTTCGCAGGTACTGCCGCCAGCTTCTACGGCATCAAGGACGTGCCGGCATAAGCGCCTTTGACAAGCGCGGCCGCTTGACCTAGCCACTTAACCAACCGATTAAACACCATCTGAAGGACACGTGCCGAATGTCCCTGCCCCCGCTTTTCGCCAATCTGCGCTTGCCCGTCATTGCATCGCCGCTGTTCATCATTTCCTGTCCGGAACTCGTGATTGCCCAGTGCAAGGCAGGTGTTGTCGGATCGTTCCCCTCGCTCAACGCGCGTCCGATCAGCCAGCTGGACGAGTGGCTGCACCAGATCACCGAGGAACTGGCCGCGCACAATCGCGCCAATCCGGACAGGCCCGCTGCGCCTTTTGCGGTGAACCAGATCGTTCACAAGACCAATAACCGCCTCGATGAGGACATGGCGCTTTGTGCAAAGTGGCAGGTGCCGATGATGATCACATCGCTTGGCGCGCGCGAGGACGTCTATGCCGCTGCCCATGGTTGGGGCGGCATCGTGCTGCATGACGTCATCAACGATCGCTTTGCCCGCAAGGCCATTGAAAAAGGTGCCGACGGTCTGATCCCGGTCGCGGCAGGAGCCGGCGGCCATGCCGGCGCACAATCGCCATTCGCCTTGATGCAGGAAATCCGGGAATGGTTCGATGGATTGGTCGCCCTCTCCGGGGCCATTGCGCACGGTCGCTCGGTGCTTGCAGCGCAGGCCCTCGGCGCCGATTTTGCCTATATTGGTTCAGCCTGGATCGCGACCGAGGAAGCCAACGCCAACGCCGCCTACAAGCAAGCCATCGTCGACAGCCGCGCTGACGATATCGTCTATTCGAACCTCTTCACCGGGGTTCACGGCAACTATCTGCGTTCATCGATCGTCAACGCGGGCCTCGATCCTGATAACCTTCCGGTCAGCGACCCCAGCAAGATGAATTTCGGCTCTGGCGGCAACACCGAGGCAAAGGCCTGGAAGGACATCTGGGGTTCTGGCCAGGGCGTCGGTGCGGTGAGCGCCGTCGAACCGGTGGCAGCCCGTGTCGAACGGCTCGAGCGTCAGTATCACGAGGCGCGCAACGCCCTGTCAGCCGCAACCGCGCCTTTCAAGCGGTAACGGTCTGTCACGCGGCGCTGGCCACTTCAGTCGTTTCGGACCAGAACAGGTCAGCCATGTCATCGAGGTGGCTGAAGTCCAGGGCAGGGTCCCGACGGTTGAGCGGGACTCGCGCCCAGTTGCGCGGATCCAGGAACCGTCGGCGCAGCGCTCTTTGCAGCAGGTCAAAGCGCATCAGAGCCACGTAGTCTGCTGCCGGGCCACTTTGCCGATCGCGCGACCAGTCGCTTTCGATCTGGCCGATCCGCTCTATGACAAGTTCATTATAGGCACGATGCGGCCCACGGTGCAGCGGCAGCCCTGCCCTCGTCGCGCCCTGTTCGGACGCCGGCAGCAACTGGCCATTCCGGCGGAAGTCGTGAATCCCGAGCCGGTCAACGCCAAGATGATCGATCAGTCTTTCAAAAGCCTTCAATTGCAGGATCTGACGGGGAACGAGATGATGGCGCTGCAAGTCCGGCGTATATCCCGGACGCCCCGGAACGTTTACGCTACCAAATGGCAGACGTACTCTTTTCCGTCGGAAATGGTCGCTATTCAGTCGCACCAGGCCAAGATACGGTCGCCGCTTTCCGCCTCAAGAACGACTGCTCCCGTTCCGGCAAGAATTGCCTCGGCAGACTGTGTGACCGGGCCGTGTGTTACAAGCCAGTCCACCAGGCGGACAGCGATCCGCGCAAGGGGAGCGTCACTTGAAGGGCTGCGTGGCCGCAAGATAAATTCCTGCCCTGTCAGGAAGTTAAGGCCTTCAGTGCGCAGGCCACCGTCGGCCTCGCGATGCATCGCCACAAAGGCGGGAGCCGGAAATGGTCCGCCATCGAGCCATGGGCGAATAGCCTGTTCGAAGTGTTCGATTTTTAGCGCCAAACGGGCGGGAATCCACGCAATGGCGCTTGCCGGACCGATTTTGGCCAGTTCTGAAAGCAGAGCCGCCACGACTCGGATCACCGGCAAAAGCCTTTCAGCGCCGGCCAGGTGGGGTCCCGGTGCAACTGCGAGCCAAGACTGATCCGTGATGGACAAGATGGGCAAGCCTACACCGGTTCTTACATCCGGAGCGGGCGCGGGTGGCCCGTCACGCAAGCCGCGAACGTCGAAAGTGAGACCTTCCCGCAGAATTTCGGCCCAGCCTTCAGACCCTTGGGGCCTGTGCGAAACTGCAAAGCCGCCCTCGGCCCTTGCGGCGGCGACGAGCGCATCGGTATCTGGCAGATGTTCCAGCTGATAGAGTAGCGCGGCGACAGGCGCGCATTCGGCCGACCGGTCACTCGCTTCCACAACCGTCCCTCTCAAAATCCCCGACAGCTT
Organism: Novosphingobium sp. B1; assembly: GCF_900176395.1. GTDB lineage: Bacteria > Pseudomonadota > Alphaproteobacteria > Sphingomonadales > Sphingomonadaceae > Novosphingobium. The sequence goes on from NZ_FWXL01000011.1 coordinate 55,033, forward strand.
GCACAGCGTCCCGACAACGTCCAGTCAACCATGCGCCCGATTGGCTCCGTTGCCGACCATAAGACGGATACCTTAGAAAACTCCTAGCGACATACCCGCAGCTATCCCCTGTCCCAAACTGTGACAGGCCTGAAGAACTTCATCCGACACGGTCTTGGGTGCGAGTATCGCCTCGGGCGTCTGCGCGGTCGTGCAATGGATCATTGCCTCGGCGACCCTGCGCAGGCGCCATCCTGTCACGATCCGATCAAGCTGCAATTGTGCCCCATCGCCACCAGATCCCGCGGCAATGATCGAAGCGTAAGGCCTGCCTTCCAGCTGCCCCAGCAACGGGTAGTAGGAGCGATCGAAAAAAGCCTTCATTTCGCCCGACATGCTGCCGAGGTTCTCGGGGAAACAAAACAGATAGCCGGCGCTTTCCAGCATGTCGGCGGGGCTGGTCTCCTCGGCACTCGACAGGCGGCTCCCCAACTCGGTCATCGCACCGGCATGCGCGGCACAGGCCATAGCCTGCGACGCGCCGGTGCGACTGTGCCAGATGATGAGGAGCCCCTGTGCCATGTCTCAGCAGTCGTCTGCGCCCGTGGGCAGGCCCAGCGCGCCGCCAACAGCCCCTCCCAGCAGGCCGCCCAGACCCTTCTTCTTCGGCTTGCATTGCGGCCGCTGTTCTTGCGCCGGGGTCCCTTGCGTTCGGCCATTGTCGCTCCGCCCCGCAAAGCCCTCGAAGCCGACGAGAAACCCCGTAGTCGACCGATGCCGGATGCGTGCTGTCCATTCCGGCATCCATCGCACCTTGGGATCTGCCGGGCGCGGCGGATAGGCGAACGATTCTTCCGGCCCATAGGCGTGGAGCGTACCGAACATGAAATCGGGCGCTGCGGCCTTGACCTCTGCCGGCACCGTGCATGTCGTCGTCTGGGGTGACATCACGGTACGGTCGGCAACCAGCCTTGCCACCGTTGCGGGTGAAAGCCAATCGGACAGGCCACCCCCGAACTGGCGGGCTGCGCTCGATGACCACCACACGATGTCGGTCATCTCCTGTCCCTTAGGCGCCTGCTTGCCGCCGATGATCATCGCATAATAGCCAGTGGCATCAGCCAAGCTGCCCCACCGCAGCAACGTCGCGCCAGAAGGCTGAGGGGCGTTCGTCGCATCCAGAGCGCCCATGAAGTCCTTCGACAGGCTGAAAGCCATCTCAGGTGCATAATTGGAGGCAATCCTGTGCTGGCCTGGCAACGACGAATCCGGCCTTGCGGACTTGCCGTCATCGCCAGGCCAGTATCCGTATGTCTTGCTCGAGCCAGGCGAAACCCACCGGTCGAGCGGCACCGTCGTCGTCCAAAGACCGGGTGGCACCTGCCCTTGGGCAAGCTTGCTGAAGTCGATAACCACCGGCTGCCCCTTCGGCGCATGCTCGCCGCACCCCCAGAAGATGAGCATCCGCCCCTTGGGCCGCTGGAATTCCGCTTCTCCCGGCAGACGGGGCTCGCTGACCGGCGTCTTGAGCAGAACCGATTTTCCAAGCTTCGCGCCCGGGGGCATGAAATGTTCGGCTTTCGGCTTGCCATCGGTCGGCCCACGCGTGCTGCCAAGATCGAGCCACAACATATGCTGCGCCTTGGGTGCACCACCCATGCCCAGCGCCATGGCTGCAGCAAGCCCACCTCCACCAGAACCCGGCGCGCCCATACCGCCCAGTCCAGACATCGTCTCGGCACGCATGTCGTAGCGCGCGATCGGCGCGGCCGACTGCTGTGCCACGCCCGTACCGGCAAGCGCGACAAGCACTCCTGCGCCAGCCGCGATCCCTATGGTCCTTCCCCGCATGTTCCGTCTCCATCCTCAATCGATGCGACCGCCATGGACCGGGGACAAGTTTCTCATCGTGCGCAACCGCGCCTGCCCTTTTCGGTGTCCGTGTCATGGTATAGCGCAAACACATGATTCCGGTCACTGCGATAACACACTCTCTTTCCGGCCAGGCCTGGCGCTGGCGCGGCGGCAACATGGACATGGGACATGGCCTGCGCGGTCCGGCCGATGACATTGTCAACCAGCTGCTACTGTCGCGCGGGGTCACCATTGATGAGCTCGAACGCCATCGCCGGCCCACTTTGCGCGAGTTTCTTCCTGACCCGTCGATCTTCCGGGACATGGACATTGCAGCTGCGCGCCTTGCAGATGCTGTCCTTCAGGGTGAAGCGATCACGATCTACGGCGACTACGATGTCGACGGGGCGACGAGTGCAGCCTTGCTTATCCTGCTGCTGCGCGATCTTGGCGTAACGGCTGGCCACTACATTCCCGACAGGTTGCTTGAGGGATATGGTCCCTCGGGTGAAGCTCTGGTCCGGCTGGCCCAAGCGGGGTCGCAGCTTATCGTCACTGTCGATTGCGGGGCGATGGCGCATGAAGCCCTCGCCATGGCGGCTGCAGAAGGTGTCGACGTCATCGTTGTCGACCATCACAAATGCTCAGCAGAGCTTCCGCGTGCGACGGCACTGGTCAATCCCAATCGGCTCGATGAAGATGACGAGGCCGCTGCCCACGGTCATCTGGCAGCAGTAGGCGTTGCCTTCCTGCTGGCCGTCGCCACGGTTCGCGAGCTTAGGGCGCGTGGCTGGTTCGAAAGCCGTAAGGCGCCAGACCTGATGAACCTGCTCGATCTGGTCGCGCTCGGCACGGTGGCCGACGTTGCGCAGCTCAGGGGCCTGAACCGCGCGCTGGTGAGCCAGGGCCTCAAGATCATGGCACGGCGCGAGAATATCGGCCTCTCCGCGCTGATCGATGCCAGCCGCCTCAATCGAGCGCCGACCTGCAGCGATCTCGGATTCGCTCTTGGACCGCGCATCAATGCCGGTGGCCGGGTGGGTGAAGCCACGCTGGGTGTCAGGTTGCTGACGACGCAAGACCCCGAGGAGGCGCGCGAGATTTCCGCCCTCCTCTCGCAGCTCAACGAAGAGCGTCGGGCCATCGAACAGGAAGTGCAGGAAGCTGCAGAATCGCAGCTAGCGGCGCAGCACAACCGGGCGGTAATGGTGCTTTCGGGGCGCGGATGGCATCCCGGCGTGATCGGAATCGTGGCAGGCCGCATCAAGGAACGCACTGGCAAGCCGACACTCGTTATCGCCCTGGACGCCGACGAGAACGGAAAGGGCAAGGGATCGGGTCGCTCCATCACCGGGGTCGATCTTGGCGCTGCCATCATCGCTGCGCGCGAAGCGGGTCTTCTCGTCGCCGGAGGAGGCCACGCGATGGCCTGTGGGCTGACGGTAAGCCCTGACCAGCTTCAGGACCTGGCCGATTGGCTCGACGCGCGGCTGTCCCGCGATGTTACGCGGGCGCAAGCGTCGCAGTCCCTGTTGCTCGACCTCTCTCTCAGTCCCGGCGGTCTCACGCCTGAACTTGTTGAGTCGCTCGAGGCTGCAGGTCCATTCGGCGTGGGCTGGCCGGGACCGCGTGTGGCCGTGGGCCCGGTGCGCCTGGTCAAGGCCGATCTAGTCGGCACCGATCATGTGCGGATGATCGCTGCGGGAAGCGACGGGCGCTCGTTCAAGGCCATCGCCTTTCGCGCTGCCCAGACCGAGATGGGCCAGGCGCTTCTGCACGGCTCGAAAGGCCGCCAGCTCTGGCTGGCAGGGCGTGCAAAGATCGATGATTGGGGCAGCCGGCCTGCTGCGGAACTCCATGTCGAGGATGCAGCTTTTGCCGACTGACATTTTTCTTCAATTCCGTGCTTGACGCCCCGCCATACTCCCCTTAGAGGCGCGGACCTGCCCAGCGGCGCAAGCCCAGTGGCCCCTTCGTCTAGCGGTCAGGACGCGGCCCTTTCACGGCTGAAACACGGGTTCGATTCCCGTAGGGGTCACCACTTGCTTCTCCTCTTGCTTGAGGGAAGCGGCGGCGCACTATCAGGCCTTCCAGCGGAATGGCCCCTTCGTCTAGCGGTCAGGACGCGGCCCTCTCACGGCTGAAACACGGGTTCGATTCCCGTAGGGGTCACCATTGCCACGATCGGATGGGTATTTTCCAAAGCAAACTGTCGCGTCACAAGCGCACAGGTAGCCGGGGCAGACGGTAGCACCGCCCGCCCCCGCGCATCTCTTCAGCAGTCTGTCTTGCCTACAATGCGTTTCGCGCAGCGATTCGGCCAAGGACCTCGGCGCTCGGCTTCGCAGTCCGCTTGAACGTCACCCGGTCGAACGAATGCAGGCCGAAGCGGTGGTGGTAGCCAAAGCCCCACTCGAAGTTGTCGATCAAGGACCAGTGGAAGTAGCCGCGCACCGGTACACCATCGTTGATCGCGCGTTTCAGTTCTGCAAGCGCGGCCGGGATCAGCCACTGGCGCAAAGCATCATCGTCCGAATTGACGCCGTGCTCGGTGACATAGACCGGCAGCTTCGTCACCTCATGGGCATAGCGCACGGCACCCGCCAACGAGCCTGGCCAGACCTCTATCCCGCCGGCGTTGCGCCGTGCGTCTGCAGGCGCTGGAAGCGGGCCCCGATCATTCCACACCTTGCGCTCATAGTTCTGCACGCCGATGAAATCACAGGTGTCACGCGCCAGGCGCAGCCATTCGTTGTAATAGCGCTCGCGAATGCCATCGCGCATCGAGTTCTTGCCAACCGCCTGGTCGTCCAGCATCGCCAGGCTCACGCCTACCGGCAGGTCGGGCCGAACCGCCTTGATCGCGGCGAGGCCGCGACGATGACCCTCCATCATGTTGGCGCGGTAGGTCTTCGGGTCGCGGATATAGAGAGCCACGCCTGGCGTGTAGAGCGGCACGCCCAGTTGCCGGGCTGCGGCCTCCTGCGTGGCCTTGTCACCGGCCATGAGCTGCGGTGGCAGGATTTCGCCGATCACGCCTGCGAGATTGGGCTCGTTCAGCGTGGTGGCGATTTCGATGCCCGCCGCAAGATGGCGTGCAGCACGGTCGCAGAAGCGTGCGAACAGCGCAGGCGATTCCGGATTGTGCCAGCCGCACTTGGCAGCAAACCAGCGCGGCGTGGTAAAGTGGTTGAAGGTTACGACGGGCTTGAGGCCCCTCACCCGGCAGCCTTCGATCATCGCCTTGTAATGATCGAGCATGGCGTTGGAGAAGTATCCCTCGTCCGGCTCGATCCTCGCCCATTCCAGGCTGAAGCGATAGGCGTTGAGGCCCATGCCCTTGACCAGATCGAGATCGACGGGCCAAAGTTCGAAACTGTTGGCCGCGTCGCCCGAACGCTCGGCGAACGTGGTGCCGGGTACGTTTTCGATCACCCACAAGTCGGCGTTGAGGTTGTTGCCCTCGACCTGGTGGGCAGCAGTCGCGGCACCCCACAGGAAGCCTGCGGGAAATTCTGGATCAAGCGGCTTGGCCCTGGCTGCGCGCGCAAGCGCATTGCCGCCTGTCACCGCAGAAGCACCTAGAGCCACGGCAGAAGCCATCAGGCTGCGACGGTCGATCATCTTACTTCTTCTCCGTTGTCAGGAAGCCCTGCGTTCGCATCCACCGGTACAGAAGTTCGAGCCATCCTTCCTCTGGCGAACCGGCAGGGCCAGCGCCAAAGCCATGGCCGCCGGCCGAAAACAGGTGGAACTCGATCGACTTGCCGGCGCTGCGATAATTTTCAATCAAGGGCAGACCGCGCTGCCGAGCCAGCAGGAAATCATCGGCGGCTATGGCGACAAACATGGGCGGCGCATCGGCAGGTACTGTCATCGGACCCATGTTCGGGTAGATGGGCGCAGCAAAATCGGGGCGATCAGCGCCCCCCTTCTCCACGACGCTTCGGGTAAGGAAACCGCCTGCCGAAAATCCCATGAAGCCCACACGCTCGGGATCGATGCCATATCTGGCTGAACTTGCGCGCACATGGCGCAGTGCGGCTATGCCGTCTGCCAAGGCTTCGGCGGGGGTATCGGCCGGAGGTGCAAAGGCAGCCTTCTGGCCGCCGATCATCTTGCCGAGTTCGGCGACGAAGACCTTCTGGTCAGCAGGCGTCGGCAGCGTCCTGTACTTGAGGACGAAAGCAGTCACGCCATGATTGGCAAACCAGCGCGCCACTTCCCAGCCTTCCTTGTCCATTTCCAGGCCAAGGAACGCTCCCCCTGGTGCAATGATGACAGACGCTGGCAAGGCTTTCCCGATCGGCTGGAAAACAGTGAGCGTCGGCCGGGTGACGTTGCGCACTGCGTAGCGGCCCATGTCGCTGGGATGCCAGACCTCGCGATCCACCTTCTCGGCAGTCGGGAGGGTGATGGTATTGGGTTGCGCAGGCGCTGCGATCGTTTCGGTAGAAATACCCGTCTGCGCTATTGCTGACGAGCCCCAGAAGAATGCGATACCCAGGCAAAGCATCGAGCACCGAAGCGCGGGCGAGGTCGTCATCAGGTCATCCTTTTCCAGAACCGCTCCAGTCTTGGCCGGATGCAGCAAACGCAAGGGCCGCCACTTGGTGGTGGCGGCCCTCTTTGAGCATCAGAAGTTGATACCGGCACGCAAGCCGATGGTCCGTACCGATTCAAAGCTGAAACGCTGGTTGAGCGTCATCACCGGCGGGGCAACGCCCACCGGGTTGGCGTCGCCACCATCCGAACCAACCGAAATCGGGCGGATCTCGTTCGTGCAATTCTTGCAGAACAGGCTGATGTTCCAGTTGTCGGCCTTCACACCGGCGCGCAGGTCGACCGTGTCCCAGGTCGGGATGACGAACGGTGCTCCGATGCCGGCGGACTGCGGCGAGCGATGGTAGTAGCCAACGCCAAATTGCGCTTCCAGGCCCTCGGTGATCGGCGCTGCATATTCGGCGCCGAGCGTCGCGGTAAACTTCGAGGACAGCGGCAACTGATAGCCCTTGGCATTGAAAGTGCCGACGAAGCCGGGCAGCGACGAATTGATGTCAGCCTTGCAACCGCCGGTCGTCTGTGAGGGATAGCACTGCGCGCCAGGGTAATCATCGAACGTCGCATCAGCGTACGAGGCAGACCCCGAAAGGGTCAGCCCTTCGAACGGACGGGCCTGGAACGAGAAGTCGATGCCCTTGGTCGTTGCCGTCGCAGCATTGCCCAGCACGAACGTGCGCAGCGCCTGGACGAAGGCTTGGACCTGAAGGTCATAGAACTTCGTGTAGAAGCCCGAAACGCTGAACGTCAACGCGCCGTCAAGCGCCTTGCCCTTGATGCCGAGTTCGCCACCGCGCGAGATTTCCGGGCGGACGGCAAGATCGGCATTCGGAGCAGGAGCCGTATTCGAGAAGCCCGGTCCCTTGAAGCCTTCGCCGTAGAAGCCATAGAGCATCAGGTCTGGCGACGCCTGCCAGTCGAAGCCCAGCTTGTAGCTGAGATCGGTGGCATCGGTGGACTGGTCGGCAACGTTATTCTTAACGCCGAGCGTGACAAAATAATTACCGAAGTTTTCGCGCAAGTTTATCTGCGCCTTTTCATAAGTCAGGCGCGCACCGGCAGTAATCTTGAAGGTGTCGGTGAGCTGGTAGCCAAGCTGGCCAAACGCGGCATAGCTGTCGTTCTGCAGGCGGTACTGGAAGTCCTGGCCGAGGAACGAGCGGTTGCTGACACCACACGCCGGCGGCGGACCTGCGGTGACCGTGGCGCCGATGCAGAACGGAAAGCCGATGGCCACAAAGTCTGGCAAGCCATTGTTGCCACCACGGAAGCCCGAATTGTTACCGACCGAGCGATAGTAATACAGACCGAACTGGCCGGTCAGGGCATTGCCGCTGGGCAGGGCGAGACGCAGTTCCTGCGAGTATTGGTCGTACTTCTGGTTGGAACCGTTGAAGTTGAAGAAGTTGAACGGCGTCTGGTCCGAGTCGAACTGGAAATCGACCTTGGCCTGCTTCCATGCTGTGATGCTGCTCAGTTCCATGCCGTTGCCGAGGCGCAGGTTGATGTTGGCCTGAAGACCACCGGTATCGCTGTCACGGAAGTTGGGCGCGTCAGCCGCGAAGTTCAGGTTCTCCGTTCCTGCGACGAGGCCACGTGCCGGGTACTGGCTGCCAGGGCCGAACTGGCGGAAGGTGATGTCGTAGCGCCCGGTGATGCCGAGCTGGCGGTTGTAGTCGCCAATCACATAGACCGAGAGATTGTCGGTCGGCTCGAACAGCAGCTTCGCCCGCAGGCCGAGGTTTTCGAGACCAAGGTCGTTGCGTATGTTCGGATTGACCTTGCCGACCGTGATCGGGTCCTGATCGCTGTAAATCGCATTCAGGCGCAGCGCAGCCTTGTCGCCCAGCGGCGCGTTGACGGTCGAGCGGATCTGGTAACCGGTACCGTCGTCACCGGGACGGGCACGCTGGACCAGTTCGCCATCGGCGCTGAAGGAGAACTCACCAAGCTTGGGCTTGTTGGTCGTGATGTTCACCAGACCGGCCGAGGCGTTCTTGCCGAACAGCAGGCCCTGCGGCCCGTTCAGCACTTCGACGCGCGCTACGTCGTAGAATGCGTTTGCCGCATATTCACGGTTGCCGAGCACCACGTCGTCGATCACCTGCGAAACGCTGGCTTCGACCGTGTTCGAGAACGTGGCCGTGCCTACGCCACGCACCGAAAAGGTGTTGTCCTGTGCCACCTGAAGGCTTGGCGCCAACTTGGTTACAGCGGTCAGGTCGTTTGCGCCGCGCTGGACCAGCTGCTCCGCGCCAACCACGGTCACGCTGACCGGAACCTTGAGCACGTTCTCGCTGCGGCGCTGCGCGGTAACGATGATCTCGCCGGGCGCCGATGCTTCTTCGGCGGCCTGTTCATCGGCGGCTTGGGCGAAGGCGGGTACTGAAGAGAACAGCGCGATCGCTGCGATTGATACCGACTGCACGAGCCGGGTCTTCCTGCTGATGTTCATGGATTATCCTCCCTTTGAACGATTTCCGCGGCCTTTGCTTTGCCCCGCCGGTCCGCGTACCCGGCGTCCTGATTCCCGGCAGCCTGTCGCTGCTTCAAGCCTGGATGATCGTCGCGTGACGTTCGTTGCGAGCGATGGCGGGCTGGAACTCGGGCGGGAAATACGGGTGACGATAGCGGATCGCGCTGCCGACGAGATGCACCCCGCGCGTCAGGCCGCCCTGCTTCGGCACGACGACAGTGAAGTAGTCGCCAACGTAAAGCCGCGTCTGCGTCGCTTCGTTCAGTTCGTCACGGGTGTATTCCTTGCCGCCAAGGCGGAACAGGTTCCCCTCTGCCGGATAGGTCACGCCGTCGACGATAATATCGACGCCTTCGATCAGGCTCAGCCGTGACGAACGGTAATTGGCCTGACGGATGCGCACCTCGAAGCCGGTTCGCGCACCTTCGGGGCCGACATTGCGAAAGCCGGTGCTCTGGATATGGCTACGTTCAAGCATCGGCCGTCTCCGCCAAAGGTGCACCATGGGCGGCGTCATATTCTTCTTCGAGCGTCCGCAGCAGCGCGTGCTGGCGGCGTACCTGCTCAATCGCCACCCAGGGATCGCGCCTCCCTTCGTATTCGCTCGAAAGATAGCCGGCGTAGCCAAGCTTCTTGAGCATTGGCACGATCCGCTCCCACGGGATCTGATGATCGTGCAGAGCCTCGTCGATATTGTGGAACTTGGCCTGGATGAATGGCACGTACTGGATGACATCGGCCAGATGCTCGACGGGCACCTTGGTCCCGTAGACCATTTCGGGAGCGCCCTTCTTGATCGCCTCGAAATCGCCGCCACCCCAGGCGTCGAGCGGGCGATCCTGGAAGATGCCGGTGTCGATCATCAGGCCGAAATGCTTGGTGCCCGTCCGTTCGATGAAGGCCACGTAGCCTTCGGTCACCGGATGACGGATCGGCGTCGGAGCATGAATTTCGGGGAGGATCACCACGTCCAGCTGATGGGCCAGATCAAGACTACGCTCGATCGCGCCTTCCCAGATCGGGTCGGGCGTCAGTTCACGATCCATCACCCCAAACTTGGGCCGAATGAACTTGAAGCCGAGACGATGCGCCAACCGCAAGTCCTGCGCGATCTGCGCGGCACCCTCTTCTTCCGACATCCTGCGATCGATCTGTATGCGGGTATCAACCCAGCAGGCCAAGTTGGTCGGCTCAAGGCGGTAGCGCTCAAGCTTGGCAAACCAGTCATCGATCCACGAAACCGGAGGCTCCGGATAGAGCGGAACACTGGTCTCGCCAAGAATCTCGATGCCGGTCGATCCCGTATCGGCGACGTGGTCGAACGCATCATCGAGCGTCATCACGGTGCCGAAGTCATCGGTATAGCTGTACAGCGAAACGCCGTACTTGAAGCCTGTCACAGGACGATCTCCCTAGGGCGGCGCCTTTAATTATCACCGCTAATTTTCGCTTCTTAGCACCGCTTAATAGCCGTGCAAGTGGAATTTATCAGCGCTCATTAAGACGGATGAGGCTTGCGAAGATTTGCAATTCCCCGCACATGAGCGCGATGACCATCAGGCCGGTGACCAGAGAAAGGCGGGGCAGACCCTCGCACAGGGAAGACCTGCGTCTCGAGCTGCTGGAAGCCGCCAAGACGGTCATCGCGCGCGAGGGCTATGAGGCTCTGTCGATGCGCAAGCTGGCCGAAGAAATCGGCGTCAGTTCCGCGGCGCCTTACCATCACTTTCCCGATCGTCAGGCGTTGCTGCTGGCCGTTGCGGTGGATGGCTACAGAACGATGTTCGCAGACGCTTTCGCAGGTGTCGTCAGCAGCGAACCGCGCGAGAGGTTGCGCGGACTTCTGATGAATTTCCTTCACTTCTCGACCGCGAACCGTCGCACATTCGCCCTCATGTACGAAAGCGAGCTGGTGCGCGAAGGGCTCGCGCCGGAAATCCGGGCGGAGCAGGATCTCGGTTTCCGGCAGATGCACCAGCTTGTGCAGTCCGTGTGTCCTGACCTTTCAGATCACGAACGCGGCATCCGAATGGCGACGATGTGGTGCGCCGTGTTTGGCTTCGCGCTGCAATCCAACCGGGCCATGATCCGCACCCCGCAACCCGAGCCGGAGCCGCAGGCCCTGGCCGCTGCCGTCGTCACCCAGGCGATGCGACTTCTGGAGAGTTAGGGCCGCAGCTTGCATGGCGGTCGCTGCGTCGCCTATTCCGGCTGCAATATGCGCGAAACACTAGTCGGCGATTCGGATTTTGAACCGCTGACGATGGCGTGATTCGACTTGGGATAATGCCGCTGCCACTCTCCAATCTTCCTATGCCGAGCATCGTGGTTGCGTTCTGCTCGGTGCTTGTCATGTATTTCGGCGGCGCCGGATTCTGGATGTCGGCTGCCGTCCTGCCGGTCTGGCTGGCAACGCTTTGGCTGGCGCGCCCCGAACCAACGGTCGAAACCCGTGACGACGATGATGGCAGCGTATCCCGTCAGGCGATGATCGACCTCATCGAGCCTTTCGGCTTGCCCGTCCTGATGCTTGACGGCCAACGGATCAGCAATGCCAATGCGGCCGCGCGCGAAGAGCTGGGAGCGCACATCGTCGGTCAGGACGCACGCGTCGCCTTGCGCCATCCCGAAGCAGTCCGCCTCCTGCAACAGCCCCAAGGCCGTGCGCTGGTTCGCGGACTGACCGGCGCTCGCTCGATCTGGCAGGTCAGCCGCGTACCGATCGACGAGCGTTTCTCGCTCATCGAGATGGTCAATCGCACGGCAGAGGCCGACATCAGCCGGGCCCACACCGATTTCGTTGCCAATGCCAGCCACGAACTGCGCACGCCGCTGGCCTCGATCATCGGTTACATCGAAACACTCGCCGATCCTGACGCCAAGGTCGACAAGGCCACTACGGCCAAGTTTCACGCCACCGTGCTCCGCGAGGCGCGCCGACTGCAAAGCCTCGTCGAAGACTTGATGTCGCTCTCGCGGATCGAGGCCGAAAAGCACGAACTCCCGCGCGACCGGATCGACATCGGACAGATGGTCGGCTCCATCGCCAGTGAAATCACGATGACTGCGGGCGAGGAGCGTCTGGCCGCGACGACTGGAGATGCCATCGTTCTGGGAGACCGGCAGCAGCTTGACCAGTTGGTCCGCAACCTGATCGACAATGCCATGAAATATGGCGACCCCGCACAACCGGTGCAGGTTTCAATCACCGCAGCCAACGGCGAGGCAGAACTGGTCGTCACGGACCGCGGCGAAGGCATCCACCCGGATCATCTGCCCTACCTGACGCGTCGGTTCTACCGCACCGATCCGGGCCGGAGCCGCGCGGTAGGAGGCACCGGGCTGGGCCTGGCGATCGTCAAGCACATCGTCGAACGCCATCGCGGCAAGCTCGATATCGCGTCGACCCAAGGCATCGGAACGACAGTAACCGTGCGCATTCCTCTGGCCCCGGTCGATCATGTTTCCGAAGATTGACGGGCTGTTGCTGCCACTGTCATAAACCTGTCACGCAACCGTCGCATTGGCCGCCCTGCCAACAGGGATGAAGGCTTGGAAACCATGTCGATGATTCGCAACATTTCGCTTTCTGCTGCCGCTATCGGCGCTCTTGCTCTTGCCGGCTGTGGAAGCCAGGAAGCGGCCACTCGCGACCAGGTTCGCGCGGTCGGCTCGTCCACCGTATACCCCTTCGCCAAGGCGGTTGCGGAATCTCTTGCCAAGTCAGATTCGTCGCTGAAGTCGCCGATCATTGAATCGACCGGCACTGGTGCGGGCATGAAACTGTTCTGCGCCGGCGTCGGTGCACAGCACCCCGACATCGAGAACGCCTCGCGCCGCATGAAGAAGTCGGAATTCGAGGATTGCGCGAAGAACGGCGTGAAGGAGATCGTCGAAATCCAGGTTGGCCTCGATGGCGTCGCCTTTGCCGAAGCCCAGGGTGGCCCCGGCATCGCGCTGACCCCGGAAGACGTCTACAAGGCGCTCGCCAAGAACCCTTATGGCAAGGCGAACACTGCCAAGACCTGGAAGGACGTCAACCCGTCGCTTCCGAACGAGCCGATCCTTGTCTACGGCCCTCCGTCGACCTCGGGCACGCGCGATGCACTCAAGGAACTGATCCTGATCAAGGGTTGCGATGAGAACGCCGAGATGAAGGCGCTCAAGGACAGCGACAAGGACAAGCACGACAAGATCTGCGGAGAAGTGCGCGATGACGGCGCCTATGTCGATGCAGGGGAAAACGACAACCTGATCGTCCAGAAGATCGAGGCGAACCCGAAGGCCATCGGCATCTTCGGCTACTCCTACCTTGAAGAGAACAAGGGCCGTATCAAGGGCCTGACCATGAAGGGCGTCGAGCCGACCTACGCGACGATTTCGGACTTCTCCTATCCTGGTGCTCGTCCGCTCTACATCTACGTGAAGAAGGCGCACCTGAAGGCAATTCCCGGCTTGCAGGCATTTGTCACCGAATGGTCAAAGCTGTGGGGCAAGGATGGCGTGCTCAGCAAGCTCGGCATGGTCGTCGCACCTGATGATGTGCTTGCGGGGAGCGCGAAGGCTGTTAACGACCTGCCGGTCCTTGATGGTTCGCAGCTTAAGTAAGAATTGGGGGTAGTACCGGGGTCATGTCGCCAGCCATCCTGCTTTTGCTCGCCCTTGGGCTGGGCCTTCTTGGTTGGCTGGCGGCACGGTCGCGCGCCTGGGCGTTCCGCAAGGCCGCTCCAACCACCCGGCTCCATTCCCTTCCGAACTTTCACGGTTGGTACGTCGCTCTCTGGATCGGCGTGCCTGCCCTGCTCTTCGCGGTTATCTGGAATGCTGTCAGCCCGGTCCTGATCACCAGCCAAGTCCTGGCCGATCCGGCTGCATCGCTGCTTCCGGGCTTCGGGTTCGAGCGCGAGACCATGCTTGCCGAGGCCCGTGCCGTGGCCGAGGGTCGCGCATTCGGCGTGTTCAACGAAGAAGCGCAGGGCCTCATCGCGCCCTATCGCGCAGCAATCACGCTGTACGATTCCATTGGCCTGGTAATCACGATACTTGTCGCCTTCGCAGGCGGCGCTTTTGCGTTCACGCGACTCAAGCCCGATTTCACCGCGCGGACCCGCGTCGAACGTGCCGTGATGGCGCTCCTGCTGGTTGCCTCGCTGGTGGCGATCCTGACGACTGTCGGCATCATCGTCAGCCTCGTGTTCGAAACAGTGCGCTTCTTCGGCATGGTCTCGCCGATCGATTTCCTGTTCGGCACGCACTGGTCGCCCGACCCGATGAGCTCGGGATCGCCGGACGGCAGCGACTACGGCGCCATCCCGCTATTCTGGGGAACGATCTACATCGGCGCGATCATTGCCATGATCGTTGCCATCCCGCTCGGGCTGATGAGCGCCATCTTCCTTACGCAATACGCCAGCAACGGCGTGCGCAAGGTGCTGAAGCCCATGCTCGAGATTCTCGCCGGCGTGCCGACGGTCGTTTACGGCTACTTTGCCGCGCTGACGGTTGCGCCGATGGTGCGCGATGCTGCACAGGCCATCGGCATCTCCAGCGCCTCGACCGAAAGCGCTGTGGCGGCAGGCCTTGTCATGGGTGTGATGATCATCCCGTTCGTGTCTTCAATGGCCGACGATTCCATAGCCGCCGTGCCGCAGGCGATGCGCGACGGCAGCCTTGCCATGGGCGCCACCACTTCGGAGACAATCCGCAAGGTTCTGATCCCAGCCGCCCTTCCCGGGATCGTCGCCGGCGTGATGCTCGCCGTCAGCCGCGCGATCGGCGAAACGATGATCGTCGTGATGGCCGCAGGCGCTTCGGCCAACCTTACCGCCAATCCGTTCGAAAGCATGACCACGGTCACGTTCCAGATCGTTGCCATGCTGACCGGCGAAGGCAGCTTCGACCATCCAGCCACGCTTTCGGCGTTCGCGCTCGGCATGGTCCTGTTCCTTGTCACCCTCACGCTGAACTTCATCGCCCTGCGCGTGGTGAAGCGCTACCGCGAAGCCTATGAGTGATCCTGCGATGACCGACACCACTTCAGATGTGCAGGCGCGCAGGCGGGCGCTGATGGACAAGGGGCTCGCGCGCCGCCGCGCCGCCGACAAGCGCTTCCGCTGGCTGGGTTTTGCCGCCGTGGCGTTTTCGGCGTTGATGCTGGCGTTTCTGCTGGTCAACATGAGTTCGGCCGGCATTGCCGGATTCCAGCGCAGCGAAGTGCGTTTCGACATTCCGCTCGCAGGCGCGATGCAAATCGACGCCAAGCGCCTTGCCCAGCCCGATCCCAGCGGCGGGCTCGAACTTGCAGGCATCGAGAAGGTCGTCGAGGGCGCGGCGAAGACCGCACTTGGCGCGCAAGCCGATGATCTTGTCGCCCAGGGTGCATGGCGCGAGGTGGCGACTGCCATTGTCGAGGACCCCACGCTCCTGAGCCGCACCTACAGCGCCTCGCTCCCCGCCAGTGACGATCTTGCCGCCGCCCAGCGCGGCGAAGGCGAGCCGGCGATGCAGCAGCTCGCAACAAAGCTGGTCAGCGAAGGCAAGCTGGTCCGTGTCTTCGACAAGGGCTTTCTCAGCCGCTCGGACGCAACCAGCCCCCAGTCGGTGGGCATCTGGGGTGCGCTGAAGGGCTCGATCCTGACGATGTTCATCACGCTTGTCCTGGCCTTCCCGGTCGGCGTGCTCTCCGCGCTTTACCTCGAGGAATACGCGCCCAAGAACCGCTGGACGGAGTGGATCGAGATTTCGATCAACAATCTGGCCGCGGTGCCTTCGATCATCTTCGGTCTGCTCGGGCTTGCCGTATTTCTGGCCCTGTTTCCGCACTATCGTTCGGCCCCGCTGATCGGTGGCATGACTCTCGCGCTGATGACCATGCCGGTCATCGTCATCTCGGGCCGCAACGCGATCAAGGCGGTTCCACCCTCGATCCGCGATGCCGCGCTGGCGATCGGTGCAAGCAAGGTCCAGGTCGTCTTCAACCACGTCTTGCCCCTTGCCTTGCCCGGCATCCTCACCGGCACGATCATCGGCATGGCCCGCGCCCTGGGAGAGACCGCTCCCCTGCTGATGATCGGCATGCGCGCGTTTGTGTCCAGCCCGCCCACGGACTTCACCTCGCCTTCAAGCGTGCTGCCGGTGCAGATCTTCCTGTGGTCCGACGAGATCGACCGCGGCTTCGTCGAGCGCACCAGCGCCGCGATCGTCGTCCTGCTCGTCTTCCTTCTCCTGATGAACGGCCTTGCGATCTACCTGCGCAACCGTTTCGAAAAGCGGTGGTAAAATGAACGCTGAAGCGATCCAGACAGCCGTGAAGGCAGACGACAAGCCCTACTTCGATGCGCCGTCGAAGATGAGCGCGAAGAATGTATCGGTCTTCTACGGCGAGAAGCGGGCGATCGACGATGTCTCGATCGAGATCCCGCAGCGCTACGTAACGGCTTTCATCGGCCCGTCGGGCTGCGGCAAGTCGACCTTCCTGCGCACCCTCAACCGCATGAACGACACCATCGCCAGTGCCAAGGTCGAAGGCGACATCCTGCTCGATGGCGAGGATATCTACAAATCGGGCATGGACGTCGTGCAGCTCCGCGCCCGCGTGGGCATGGTGTTCCAGAAGCCCAATCCCTTCCCCAAGTCGATCTACGAAAACATCGCCTACGGACCCAAGATCCACGGCATCACCGGCAGCAAGGCCGAGCTTGACGAAATCGTCGAGCAGTCGCTGCGCCGGGCCGGCTTGTGGGATGAAGTCAAGGATCGCCTCAACGACAGCGGCACTGCGCTTTCCGGCGGTCAGCAGCAGCGCCTATGCATCGCCCGCGCCATTGCCGTCGATCCAGAGGTGATCCTGATGGACGAGCCATGCTCCGCGCTGGATCCCATCGCCACCGCTCGCATCGAGGAACTGATTGACGAGTTGCGCGGCCGCTATGCCATCGTCATCGTCACCCATTCGATGCAGCAGGCAGCGCGCGTGTCCCAGCGGACGGCGTTCTTCCACCTTGGCAAGATCGTCGAATACGGCAAGACTTCCGATATCTTCACCAATCCGCGCGAGGAACGGACGAAGGACTACATCACCGGGCGTTACGGGTAAGGGGAAGAGATGGTGGCCGAACATACCGTCAAGGCATTCGACGAGGACATCACCCGGCTGCGCGGCCTGGTTGCGGAAATGGGC
Source organism: Novosphingobium sp. B1 (assembly GCF_900176395.1). Lineage (GTDB taxonomy): Bacteria > Pseudomonadota > Alphaproteobacteria > Sphingomonadales > Sphingomonadaceae > Novosphingobium. The sequence continues at coordinate 72,081 of NZ_FWXL01000011.1, forward strand.
GGCCTTGCCGAACTGTCCGTGTCCGAGGCGATGGACGCACTGCTGCGCGGAGACCGGGATCTTGCCGCCGGCGTGATCGCCCGCGACAAGCGCATCGACCAGCTCGAAGCCGAGGTCGACAAGCTTGCAATCCGCGTCCTTGCCCTTCGCGCTCCGATGGCGGACGATCTGCGCGAGGTCATTGCCGCCCTCAAGATTGCTGGCGTGATCGAACGCATCGGCGATTATGCCAAGAACATCGCCAAGCGCGTCGGCATCATCGAAGGCCGCAAGCGATTCGAGCCGCTGACGCTGATTCCGGCAATGAACGACCTTGCGGCAGAGATGGTGCACGACGTGCTCACGGCGTTTGCCGCGCGCGATCCGGTGGCCGCTGCCGAGATCGTCCAGCGCGATGCCAAGGTCGATGCGTTCTACGATTCGATCTTCCGCAATCTCGTGTCGTTCATGGTCGAGAACCCCGCGACCATCAGCAGCGCCGCGCAGCTCCTGTTCGTGGCGCGCAATATCGAGCGTATTGGCGACCACGCCACCAACATTGCCGAAATGGTCTATTATGCCGCAACGGGCATGAACCTGCCGGACCGCGAGGAAGTGCTGCCGCCAGCTTGAAGCCCTTTTCGGGTTTCGTCACAGCACGGTAACAATGGTCGTGTCTTGGCAAACTGACCGTCATGGAGGTTTGCGTGCCTGCTCCCAAGTTGCTGCTGGTTGAAGACGATACGGCCCTCGCCGAGCTGGTAGAATACCGGTTTCGGGGAGAAGGCTATGATGTGCGCACCACCGATGATGGCGACGAGGCCCTGCTTCTCGCTGCCGAAGATGCACCCGATCTCGTCCTTCTGGACTGGATGATCGGCGGCACGAGCGGCATTGAGGTGTGCCGTCGCCTGCGTCGCAACAAGGAGACGGCGCACGTCCCGATCATCATGCTCACCGCCCGATCCGATGAGGAAGACCGGATCCGCGGCCTCGAGATCGGCGCTGACGACTATGTCACCAAGCCCTTCTCTCCCCGCGAACTGATCGCCCGGGTCAGCGCCGTTTTGCGCCGGGTTCGCCCTGCCCTGGCTGGCGAGACCATCACTGTCGGAGACTTGTCGCTGGACCCCACCGCGCATCGCGTCGCCCGGCGCGGCACGCCAATGAAAGTCGGCCCCACCGAATTTCGGCTCTTGCGGCATTTCATGGAGCACCCCGGTCGCGTCTTCTCTCGCGGACAACTGCTTGACGCCGTGTGGGGAAGCGGGAGCGATATCGAACTGCGCACGGTCGATGTGCATATCCGCCGCTTGCGGCAGGCGATCGCCATCCCTGGAGCTGCAGATCCGGTGCGTACCGTCCGCTCCGCCGGCTACGCCCTCGAAGGCGTCTGACCCTACTTGTCGAGCCGCTGCAGCACAGTGTTGTAATCGAGATCGCCGGCAGGCTCGGTACAGGATCCCGCCCTCGCCAGCACGCAATACTGCTGCTCGAACAACGGCTTGCGTGGCGACATGCAACCCATGAAGCGGTAGGCCTGCGGCAGTTCCCGCATGTGTTCGGCTGGCACGACCACCACGTTGAAGCGAGTTTGGGCGTCGCTCGCGCGCCTTGCGGCGTCGGGTCCGTCGATCAGCAGCGTCGGGACTTCGCGATTGAGCACCGCGCGCGACACGAACGGCACATCTCGCACGCGATAGGTCGCCAACCCGCACAATCCGGCCTGCGCTCGAACCGTGCGCATGGCACGCAGCGGCGCTTTCCCAACTCCCCAATTGATCACGAACGGCTCACTGGCAGCGACCTGTACCGACGCTGCTGTCCACAATCCAAGTATCAGCAGCACACTGCCGCGCGGCGCTACGCGCCCTCGCCGCGCACGGAGCCAGTCGAGGAAGTCGGCCGAGCCGATCGCAGCCAGCAATATCAGGAGCAGGACTGCGAGGAGGATGAAGCGATATTCCTTGTGGCTGATCGCCGAATGCACACCGATCACCGCTACCGCCGTCGCCAGCAGCATCGGATATCGCCTCGCGCCGAATACGAGCGCAGGGACAAGGGCAATTGCGATGTACTGCCATTCCCAGCCCAGCACCCGCAGATACCAGTCGGCGCCTTCGACGCCATAGGCGTGGCTGCGCTGGGCAACCACGTTGGCAAAGACGTTGTTATACACCCACTGCAGCGGCGGCTGACCCATTGCAGCATTGGCCACGACGTCGAAGCCTACGCCACAGGCCGCACCGGCGAGAAGCGGCACCCACCCCTTGCGAATGTCCAGACGCCCTGCCCAGATGAAGGGAATGGCAAGCGCAGGACCGAGCGGGAAACGTGTGATGAACCCCAGACCGAGCAGAAGCCCGCCCCAGAAGGCATGCTTCGAAGCATGTTCGTCCCGAAACCGCGCAAGCATGGCAACGCCAGGCAATATGGCCAGCGCTGAAAAGGTATCACTTGACGTGCGCGGGGCAAAATAGGCGAAATCCACCCAGATTGAGGCTACGAATGCGGCAACGATGGCATGACGCCTGCTCAACCGAAATCCCAGCGACCAGCCCGCCCACACTGTACCAATTGACGCAAGGGCCATTGCCAGCCGTGGCAGTATCAGGTGCAGTTCACTGTCCGGAGCAAGGGCGTGGCCCAGCCACACAGGCGGGAGCATCGCCAGCGGGATCAGCCAGCTGCGTATGCCAAGCCTGATATCCCAGGTGCGTATCCAGTCACCGGTCAGAAGCCCGTAGGCTGGCTCGATGTATTGCCAGATTTCGTCGGCGTGATGATAGACCGTGAAGAGTGCGATCGGGACGCGAACCGCCAATGCCAGCGCCATGATCGACAGCAACGCCGGATCGATCCTGCGCTTGCCATCAGCTACCTTGCTGCCTGCCCCCTCCAGCACTTTCAGTGCGAGAAGTAGGTCGTCAGATCGAGATCTTCGACCGTGATCCAGCCATTGAAGTAGTTCGCATAGAAGAAGGCGAACATCACGGCGGAAAGCAGCGTCGCCCTGATAACCAGCTTGCGCGGATCGAAGTTGCCGGGCGCGCTGTCAGCCTGACCCAGCACCTTTTCCTTGCCGAGTTCGTCATGGGTTCGCACCCCGAACGGCAGCACGAGAAACGCTGCCATGACCCAGAACAGCCCGTAGATGGCGAAGATCGAGGTTACTCGCATCGGTTTCAGCTTTCCCGCAGGAGGACCTGTACGACCGGCTTCTTGCCGGACCAGCGTTGCCCGGTACGCCGTACCGCCAGACGGACGGCTTCGGCAACCGCCACCCTATCGCGCTTGCGATCTCCCTTCAGCCCGCGCACCGCTTCGGCCGCCTCGACCTTGGCTTCCGCAACGAAGGCTTCCATGTCCTCGTCCAACGGAATGCCGATAGACGCGATTTCGACTTCGGATGCCAGCACGCCATCGCGGCGCACTGCCAGAGCTGCGGTGATCAAGCCGTTCTGCGAAAGCTTCCGCCGCGCGACCACGCCCTCGCCATCTGCTGGGGCAATGATGTCGCCATCCAGCACGAGCCGCCCGGTCCGCTCTTCTGAAATCTTCTTCGGACCATCGGGGGCAAGACGAATGAGATCGCCATTCTTCTGCAGGATCGCCTTCGGCACGCCTTCATCAAGGCCCAATTGCGCCTGCTCGGCCATGTGGCGGATCTCACCGTGCACAGGGACGAGGATTTCCGGCCGGATCCAGTCATACAGCGCCACAAGTTCCGGGCGCCCCGGGTGGCCGGAAACATGGATCATCGACTGCTTGTCGGTCACGATCCGCACGCCCTTCTCCACCAGCGCATTCTGGATACGGCCGATGGCAAGCTCGTTGCCGGGTATCTGACGGCTGGAGAACAGCACGACATCGCCCTTTTCCAGGCGCACAGGATGCTGGTCACCCGCGATGCGCGCCAAGGCAGCGCGCGGCTCACCCTGTCCGCCCGTCGCCAGGACCAGCAGTTCTCCTCGCGGCAGGTCCATCGCATCATCCATGTGGACGAGTTCCGGGAAGTTCTCGAGATAGCCACACGATTTCGCGACGCGAATGATCCGGTCGAGCGAGCGCCCCGCAACGCACAGCTTGCGGTTGGTTGCCTCGGCCACCTCACCCAGGGTCTGCAGGCGTGCCACGTTGGAGGCGAATGTCGTGACGACGACGCGACGGCCCTTTTGCGCGCCCACCGCCTCAAGCAACCCTGCCCTGACCTCGCCTTCCGAACCGGACGGCTTTGGATTGAACACGTTCGTGGAATCGCAGACCAGCGCCAGCACGCCTTCGTCGCCGATGGCAGTCAGTTCTTCCTCGGTTGCAGGCGTGCCGATACGCGGCTCGTCGTCGAGCTTCCAGTCACCGGTGTGGAAGATCTTCCCGTGCGGCGTATCGATCAGCAGAGCGTTGCCCTCGGCGATCGAATGCGCCAGCGGCACGTAGCGAACGCCGAACGGCCCGAGTTTGAACCGTTCGAGGTGGTCGATCACATTCAGTTCGACCTCGTCCTCGATCCCAGCTTCGACCAGCTTCTCGTGCACCAGCTTCGCCGTGAATGGCGTTGCATAGAGCGGCACGCCAAGGTCCTGCGCGAAATAGGGCACCGCCCCGATATGGTCCTCGTGCGCATGGGTGAGCACGATGCCCACCAGGTCATCGAGCCGCCGTTCGATGAAATCGAGATCGGCAAAAACCAGGTCGATCCCGGGATAATAGGGGTCGGCAAAGGTCATGCCGAGATCCACCATCAGCCACTTGCCGTCACATCCATAAAGATTGACGTTCATCCCGATCTCGCCCGAACCTCCGAGTGCGAGAAAGAGGAGTTCCTTGGCAGACTTCACGAATTGGATACTCTCTCAGCAAGGATCGCGAGGCCGTCGAGCGTAAGGTCGGTATCCACGTGATCGAAAATTTCGGTATGCTCGTCGAACAGGACGGCAAGCCCGCCCGTCGCGACGACCTTTGCAGGTCGACCGATCTCGGAGCGCAGTCTGGCGATCAGGCCCTCCATCATCGCGACATAACCCCAGAACACGCCGATCTGCATCTGGTCCTCGGTGTTGCGACCGATGACGCTGCGATCGTTCCCCCGGGGCGGGGCAATGGCGATTCGCGGCAGCTTGGCCGCTGCCGTCACCAGCGCGTCGAGCGAGAGGTTGATCCCCGGTGCAATGATGCCGCCCTTGTAGGCGCCGTTGAAGTCGACCACGTCGAACGTCGTCGCCGTGCCGAAATCAACCACGATCAAATCGCCGGAATACTTGGCATGCGCGGCCACCGTGTTCACGGCGCGATCCGCACCAAGCGAACGCGGCTCGTCAACGTCGGCCTCGAACCCCCACACCACCGGCGATTGACCGGCAATCAACGGATCGAGCCCGAAGTACTTTTGCGCCAGGACTTCAAGATTGTGCAACGCCCGCGGCACCACCGTCGAGATGATGATGCGCGTCACAGCCTTGGCGTCAAACCCTTGCAGTTGCATGAGCTGGAGCAACCATACTGCATATTCATCGGCCGTTCTGCGCGGATCGGTCGCAACCCGCCAGCGAGACTTGATCTCGCGGCCTTCGAACAGCGCGAAGACGATGTTGGTATTGCCGACGTCAACCGCCAGAAGCATGCGAACCTACCATATCTATGTCGCCAGCGTGGATGGCACGGACCGCGCCATCCGCCAAGCGCAGAAGGGCAACGCCATCGTCATCGATTCCGGCGAACGCCCCCATGATGGTGCCGTGGTCTCGATCCTTTACCGAAACAAGCGTCCCTGTGGGCAAGGCACGCGAAATCCACTGCTGGCGCAGCAGCGCCCACTCGCCATAGTGCCATCGGTCGACCGCATCACTAAATCGCGCAGCCAGATTCGCCGCGAATACGTCGCGCGGGACAGCAAAGCCCAGTTCCTTGAGCGACGCTGTATCTCGATCGGAAACCTGCGGTGCTTGCGCAAGGTTGAGGCCGATGCCCACTACCACCGCATCGCCCTGCCGCTCCAGCAGAATGCCGCCGAGCTTGGCCCCGCCAATCAGCAAGTCATTTGGCCACTTGAGGAACAGGTCTCTTAATTGAGGCGCGGAGGCGGTCACGGTATCGTGAGCGGCCAGCCCTGCGACCAGCGCAAGGGTTTGCGGCAAAGGATCGGATCCGCGGAGATTGACGACCGTCGATCCCATGAAATTGCCAAAACCATCGCTCCAAGAACGCCCAGCCCGCCCCCGACCCGCACTTTGCCGGTCGGCTACTAGCCAGTCGCCCTCGCGCGACGCCTCGCCCTCGCCAAGGCGCGCCAGCAACGCGCCATTGGTCGAGGGAATCTCGGCAACAGTCTCGATCAAGTGTTCAACCGACCGGGAACAGCGCGGTCGCAGCGTATCCTGCAAGCGTGTCGAGGCACTTGGTGCCGAGGTAGCCAAGCGGCGAGATCGCCAGCGTGGACAATACAAGCAGAACCGTATGCGACGTTTCGCCCGCGCCCTTCACCACATCGGCCGGTTCGTCGAAGTACATGACCTTGACGACCTTGAGGTAGTAGAACGCACCGATCACGGAAGCCGCGATACCGATTGCCGCGAGTACGATCATGTCGGCCTGGACCGCAGCCTGGAACACCACGAACTTGCCCCAGAACCCGAACAGCGGAGGAATGCCGGCAAGGCTGAACATCACCGAAGCCATCGCCAGGGCAATCCACGGCCGGGTCTTCGAAAGACCGGCGAGATCAGAGATTGCCTCCACCTGGTTGCCGTTCTCGTCGCGCAGCAGCAGAACTGCAACGAACCCTGCCACCGACATCGCCACATAGATCGCAATGTATACGAGCATTGCCGATGCCCCGGCACGGGTCGCCGTGGCAAGGCCGATCAGGATGAAGCCGACATTGTTGATCGACGAATAGGCCATCAGGCGCTTGATGTTGTTCTGGCCGATTGCACCAAGTGCGCCGATCACGATGGACAGGAGCGAGGCAAAGATCACGACCTGCTGCCATGCATGCGGCTGGCTCCCGAACGCCTCGAAGCTGACGCGCATCAGCAGGCCGAGCGCCGAAACCTTCGAGGCCGTGGCGAAGAAGGTCGTGACTGGAGTAGGCGCGCCTTCGTAAACGTCAGGCGTCCACATGTGGAACGGCGCAGCGCTGATCTTGAAGGCAAGTCCTGCGAGCACGAAGATCAGGCCGAACGTGGCGCCGGTGGAGAGGCCGCCCGAAAGCGCGGCATTGATCCCGGCAAAGCTGGTCGTTCCTGTGAAGCCATAGGTCAGGCTCATGCCGAACAGAAGAATGCCCGACGCGAGCGAGCCCAGCACGAAGTACTTGAGGCCCGATTCCGCCGAGCGCTCGTCATTGCGGAGCATCGAAGCCATAACGTAGGACGCAAGGCTGTTCAGTTCGAGGCCAATGTACAGTGCCAGCAGATCGCCGGCCGAGACCATCATGCCCATTCCGAGCGAGGCGAACAGAACCAGCAGCGGGAATTCCGCCCGCATGGCACGAGCCTTGTCGAAGAACGACTGCGCAATGATCAGCGTGACGCCAGCGCTGGCGTAAATCAGAAGCTTGCCGAACGCGGCAAAGGCATCGGCGCGATGCTGGCCACCAAATGCAGCGACGTCCGGCCCCATCGCCTGTCCCCACAGCGCGGGCGCGGTAAGGATGGCGCAGACCGTGAGCACACCGACGGCCAGGATCGAGATCAGGCGGGAGGCCTTGTCACCGCCCCAGGCGGCGATCAGCAGCAGTACCAGTCCCGAAACCGAAATCAGGATTTCAGGCGCGGTAAGCGCAAGCGAACGGGCGAAGTCCATCAGTGTGCCTCCCCGTGCGCGGCAGCATGTTCAGAATGACCAGCAGGCATTGGCTTTCCAGCAGTAGGTTGCGCATCGCCCTTGGGCTTGGCCTGCGCAAGGCGCGCATCGAGTGCGGCGATGTCCTTGCGCATCGGCGCGATGAAGCTTTCAGGGTACACGCCCATCCACAGGACCACGGCTGCAAGTGGCACCATCATCGCCCATTCACGCTTGTCGAGATCGAGCATCGCGGCAGCATCTGCGTTCTTCTGCTCGCCATAGGCGATACGGCGATAGAGATAGAGCATGTACGCCGCACCGAGGATGATTCCGGTCGTGCAGATCAGCGCCACCAAGCTCGAGATCTGATAGACGCCCAGCAGCGACAGGAACTCGCCGACGAACCCGCTGGTGCCCGGAAGGCCGATCGACGCCATCGTGAAGAGCAGCAGGAACACCGCGTAATACGGCATGTTGATCGAGAGACCACCGTAGCGCGCAATTTCACGCGTATGCAGGCGGTCGTAGATCACGCCGACGCTGAGGAACAGCGCACCCGCCACCAGGCCGTGGCTCAGCATGATCAGCATCGAGCCTTCGAGGCCCTGCTGGTTGAATGCGAACAGGCCGATCGTCACGATCGCCATGTGCGCGACCGAGGAATAGGCGATCAGCTTCTTCATGTCGTGCTGCACCAGCGCGATCAGCGAGGTGATAACGACTGCTGCCATCGACATGCCGAAGATCAGCGGCGCGAACTGCGCAGAGGCTTCGGGGAACATCGGCAGCGAGAAGCGGATGAAGCCGTAACCACCCATCTTCAGCAGCACGCCGGCAAGGATCACCGAACCACCGGTAGGTGCCTGAACGTGCGCGTCCGGAAGCCAGGTGTGGACCGGCCACATTGGCATCTTCACCGCAAAGCTCGCGAAGAAGGCCAACCAAAGCCAGGTCTGCGCCTGCACCGGGAAGTTGTAGGCCATCAGCGTGGGGATGTCGGTCGTGCCAGCCTCGTTCACCATCCAGAACATCGCGATCAGCATCAGCACGGAGCCGAGCAGCGTGTAGAGGAAGAACTTGTAGCTGGCGTAGATGCGCTCAGCCCCGCCCCACACGCCGATGATCAGATACATCGGGATCAGGCCGGCTTCGAACATGATGTAGAACAGGAACAGGTCCTGCGCCGCAAAAACGCCGATCATCAGCGTTTCCATCAGCAGGAACGCCGCGTAGTATTCGCCCTGGCGCTTGTCGATCGAGGTCCAGCTGGCGCCGATGCAGATCGGCATCAGGAACACCGTCAGCGCGATCAGCAGGAGCGCGATGCCGTCAATGCCGAGCTTCCACGAGAAGCCCGAGAAGATCGCGGCGCTTTCCGTGAACTGCCACTGCGCGCCGCCGATGTCGAACTGCGCCCACAGGATCACGCCCAGCACGAAATTGATCATCGTGGCGACCAGCGCCACCGAACGCGCCTGTTCGCGCGGAACGACAAGGCAGGCCACCGCTGCAACCAGCGGCACAAGCAGCATCAGCGAGAGGATCGGAAAACTGGTCATTGTGCGATCACCCAGCTGATCGCGCCGACAAGGCCGACGAGCATGACCAGCGCATAGCTATAGAGATACCCCGACTGGAGCTTGGCGGCGGCGCGGCTGCCCTGGGCGACGACCCATGCGGCACCGTTCGGGCCGAACCGGTCGATCACGCCCTGGTCGACAACCTTCCAGAACACCCGGCCGAGCCACATCGCGGGGACGACGAAGACATAATGGTAGAGCTCGTCGAAGTACCACTTGTTGAGCAGGAACTTGTAGAGGAACCCGAACTGGTCGACGAACGCCGCCGGGAACTTCGTGTTCTTGATGTAGGCATACCAGGCGATCAGCAGGCCGGTGGCCATGACCGCAAACGGCGCCCACTTCACCCACGTCGGCACGCCGTGCATCGCGTGCAGGGTGTGCTCTGCGAAGATCAGCGAACCCTTCCAGAATTCGCCCGTGCCTTCGCTGATGAAGGCGTGGTGGAACACGAAACCGGCGAAGATTGCGCCCAACGACAGCACGCCCAGCGGAACCAGCATGTTCAGCGGGCTTTCGTGCGGGTGATAACCCGCCGTGCCGTCGCTGTGCTCATCGTGATGATGGGCATGGGCGTGACCGTGCGGTTCATGCCCGGCGTCTTCCTGCGACGGCGGATTGTCATGCTCACCGTCGGCATGGTCGTGGTGACCGTGCGCATCGTGGACGGCGTGCTGGATATGCTCCGACTGCTCCCAGCGCGGTTTGCCAAAGAACGTCAGAAAAACCAGACGCCACGAATAAAAGCTGGTCAGCAGCGCCGCGAAAATGCCGATGAAGAAGGCAAAGTGCCCAAGCTCGGTACCCTTGGCATAGGCCGCCTCAAGGATCGCGTCCTTAGAATAGAACCCGGCAAAGCCGAACAGGTCGACGATGCCGACGCCGGTAATCGCCAGCGTGCCCATCATCATGGCCCAGTATGTCAGCGGGATCCGCTTACGCAGGCCGCCATAGTAACGCATGTCCTGCTCGTGATGCATCGCGTGGATCACCGAACCGGCACCAAGGAACAGGAGCGCCTTGAAGAATGCGTGCGTGAACAGGTGGAACATCGCCGCGCCATAGGCCGAGACGCCCGCCGCGAAGAACATGTAGCCCAACTGCGAACAGGTCGAATAGGCGATCACGCGCTTGATGTCGGTCTGCGTCGTGCCGACGGTCGCTGCAAAGATGCAGGTCATCGCGCCGATGAAGGTCACGAACGACAGAGCCGTCGGGCTGACCTCGAACATCGGCGAAAGGCGGCAAACCATGAACACGCCCGCGGTCACCATCGTCGCCGCGTGGATCAGCGCCGACACCGGGGTCGGACCTTCCATCGCGTCAGGCAACCAGGTGTGCAGGCCAAGCTGCGCCGACTTACCCATCGCACCGATGAACAGCAGGATGCAAAGCACGGTCATCGTGTCGAAGCGGTGGCCCAGGAAGCCGATGGTCGAACCGGCCACGCCGGGCGCAGCCTCGAGGATCGCCGGAATCGATACGGTGCCGAACACCAGGAACGTCCCGAAAATGCCCATCATGAAGCCAAGGTCACCAACGCGGTTGACAACGAAGGCCTTCATCGCGGCCGCATTGGCCGATGGCTTGCGGAACCAGAAGCCGATCAGCAGGTAAGAGGCAAGGCCCACGCCTTCCCAACCGAAGAACATCTGCACCAGGTTGTCCGCCGTCACCAGCATCAGCATGGCGAAGGTGAACAGCGAGAGGTAAGCGAAGAAGCGCGGCTGATCCGGCTCCTCGCTCATGTAGCCCCAAGAGTACAGGTGGACGAGAGCCGAGACGCTGGTGATAACCACCAGCATGACGGCCGTCAGCGTGTCGACCCGCAGCGCCCACGAGAAGTCGAGCGCGCCCGACTTCACCCAGTGCAGCACCGGGGTGACGCTCGCTTCGGCGGTGCCGCCAAGGAACGAGAGGAAGATCGGCCACGAAAGCGCGCAGGAGATGAACAGCGCGCCGGTCGTCACGACCTTGGCCGGGACCGCGCCGAGCTTCTTGTTGCCAAGCCCTGCGATGATCGCTGCCAGAAGCGGCAGGAAAACGATTATCAGGATGGAAGACATCGATTCAGCCCTTCATCCGGTTGACATCGTCGACGGCAATCGTGCCGCGGCCACGGAAGTAGATGACGAGAATGGCAAGCCCGATCGCCGCTTCGCCCGCAGCCACCGTCAGCACGAACATGGCGAAAACCTGGCCGACAAGGTCGTGCAGGAACGCGCTGAACGCAACGAGGTTGAGGTTCACCGAAAGCAGGATCAGTTCGATCGCCATCAGGATGATGATCACGTTCTTCCGGTTGAGGAAGATGCCGAGCACGCCGAGCACGAACAGGATCGAGCTGACGACGAGGTAATGTTCGATGCCGATCATCAGATCTGGACCCCCTTGCCGATCTCAGGCTGGAGATTGACGGTCGCCTCTTCGGGGCGACGCGCGTTCTGCTTCGAGACGTTCTGGCCGCGCGTATCAGTGCGCTGGCGGTGGGTCAGCACGATAGCGCCGATCATGGCCACCAGCAGGACGATGCCCGCAGCTTCAAACAGGAACAGGTAGCGGCTGTAAAGCAGCGCACCAATCGCCTCGATGTTGGATGCTTCGGCCACCGGCGCAGCCGAGCCATCAGCCTTGCCCAACGCCACCGACCCTGCCCCGCGCACGATCAGGCCGACGAACAGTTCGACAAACAGCACGACTGCGAGCGCCATCCCGAGCGGGAAGTTCTTGATGAACCCGGCCCGCAGTTCGGCAAAGTCGATGTCGAGCATCATGACGACGAACAGGAACAGCACCGCGACCGCGCCGACATAGACGATGACCAGCAGCATCGCGATGAACTCCGCGCCCACCAGTACCATCAGGCCGGCGGCGTTGAAGAACGCGAGAATCAGCCACAGCACCGAATGCACCGGATTGCGCGCAAGGATCGTCACGGCACCGCTGAAGATGCAGAGCGTGGCGAAGAGATAGAAGGCAAATACCTGGATCATTGGCGCGGCCCCCTAGCGATACGGCGCATCGGCTTCAAGGTTCGCGGCAATCGCCCGCTCCCACTTGTCCCCGTTCGCGAGCAGCTTCGCCTTGTCATAAAGCAGCTCCTCACGCGTTTCGGTCGCGTATTCGAAGTTCGGCCCCTCGACGATCGCATCGACCGGGCAGGCTTCCTGGCAGAAGCCGCAGAAGATGCACTTGGTCATGTCGATGTCGTAGCGCGTGGTGCGACGACTGCCGTCCTCGCGCGGTTCGGCCTCGATGGTGATAGCCTGCGCCGGGCAGACCGCCTCGCACAGCTTGCACGCGATGCAGCGCTCCTCGCCGTTGGGATAACGGCGCAGGGCATGCTCACCACGGAAACGCGGGGAAAGCGGGTTCTTCTCGAACGGGTAGTTGATCGTCGCCTTGGGCTTGAAGAGATACTTCAAGGTCAGCCAGTGCGCCTTCACGAACTCCCACAGGGTGAAGCTCTTTATGAGCTGTCCGACGGTCATGCGAAGTGTCCGGTAGCCATGAGGTAGCCGCTGACGAGGAATACGAACAGCAGCGATACGGGCAGGAAGACCTTCCAGCCCAGGCGCATCAGCTGGTCATAGCGATAGCGCGGGACGGTGGCCTTCACCCAGCTGAAGATGAAGAAGAAGAACAGGATCTTGAGCAGGAGCCACACGAAGCCCGGCACCAGATAGAGCACCGGAATGTCGAGCGGCGGCAGATATCCGCCCCAGAACAGCACGGCATTCAGCGCGCACATCAGCAGCACGTTGGCATATTCGCCCAGCCAGTAGAGCGCGAAGGCCATCGACGAATATTCGGTCTGATACCCGGCGACGAGTTCAGATTCCGCCTCGGTCAGGTCGAACGGCGCGCGTGCGGTTTCGGCCATGCCCGAGATCAGGAACATCACCCACATCGGGAACAGCAGCGGGTTTGCAACGAAACCGTTGATGATGCCGAATACATGTCCCTTCTGGGCCTGCACGATGCCGTTCAGGTTGAACGTCCCCGCCCACAGCACCACGCAGATCAGGACGAAGCCGATCGAGACTTCATAGGAAATCATCTGCGCCGAGGCGCGCATCGCCGAAAAGAATGGGTACTTCGAGTTGGACGACCAGCCCGCGATCACCACGCCGTAAACACCCAGCGACGAGATCGCGAGAACATAGAGCAGGCCGACGTTGATGTTGGCCAGCACCGCGCCCGAATTGAACGGGATCACCGCCCATGCCATCAGCGCGACGGTGAAGGTGATGATCGGCGCGATCAGGAACAGGCCCTTGTTCGCAGCCGAGGGAATGATGGTTTCCTGCAGGAACACCTTCAAGCCGTCGGCGAACGACTGCAGCAGGCCGAGCGGCCCGACTACGTTCGGACCCTTGCGCAGCGCCATGGCCGCCCAGATCTTGCGGTCGGCATAGATGATCATGGCAACGCCGAGCATCAGCGGGAACGCGATCAGCAGAATCCCGCAGACAGTGGCGATGCCCCAGGCCCACTCGTACGAGAGGCCAAGACCCATGAAGAACTCGGTCATTCCGCGGCCTCCGCGAAGCTCTCACCATGCAGCAGTTCAGCCGAGCAGCGCTGCAGCGTCGGGCTGGAACGGGCGATGGCGTTGGTCAGGTAGCGGTCCTTGATCGGATACCCCGCAATCACGCCCTCTGCCTTCGCGTCCGAAGGAGCGGCAGGCAGCGCACCGTAATCGGCCAGACCTTCCACGCCGAGCGCCGGAACTTCGGCAACCATCGCCGCGCGAAGCTGCTCGAAGCTGTCGAAGCCGACCGAAACGCCCAGTGCATCGGCCATCGCACGCAGGATCGTCCAGTCCTCGCGGGCATCACCCGGCGCGAACACGGCCTTCTCCGCATACTGCACGCGGCCTTCGGTGTTGACGTAAGTGCCGTCCTTCTCGCTGAACGCGGCGGCAGGCAGGATCACGTCGGCAGCGTGCGCCGCCTTGTCACCGTGGTGGCCAATGTGGACGATCATGGAGCCGGCAAACTTGGTGAAGTCCACCTCATCCGCACCGAGCGAGATGACCATCTTCGGCTTGGCGGCAACCAGATCGGCGATGCCGCCCGTCTGCGCATAGCCCAGCATCAGACCGCCCATGCGGCTTGCCGCCATATGCACGACGTTGAAGCCGTTCCAGCCATCACGCACCAGATTGAACTGCGCGGCGAAGGCCAGGCCGGCTTCCAGACCACCCTTAGCCAGCCCTGCCCCGCCGACGATGACCGCCGGACGTTCAGCCTTGCCGAATGCCTCGGTAACCGCTTCGGGCAGGCTGCCCAGCACCGCCAGATCGTCGCCCAGGAACTTCGCGGGATAGGTCGGATCCCAATGCGGGCCAACGATGTATACCTTCGCGCCCTTCTTCACCGCCTTGCGCAGGCGGGTGTTGAGCAGCGGCGCTTCGTCGCGGATCATCGAGCCGACGATCAGCACGGCGTCGGCGTCCTCGATACCAGCGATGGTCGAGTTGAAGTTCACCGCAGCAAGGTTCGACGCATCGTACGCGAGGCCGGTCTGGCGGCCTTCGAGCAGCGTCGAGCCCAGCGCGCCCGCCAGCTTCTTGGCGGCAAACATCGTCTCGCAATCGACCAGATCGCCCGCGATCACCGCCACCGAGGAACCCGGATTGATCCTGGCAACCGCCTCGAACGCCTCGGCCCAGGTTGCAGCGACCAGCTTGCCGTCACGGCGCAGCCACGGCTTGTCAAGGCGGCGGCGGGTCAGCCCGTCGACCATGTAGCGGCCACGGTCGGACAGCCATTCCTCGTTCACGTCGTCGTTGACGCGCGGCAGGGCGCGCATCACTTCGCGACCACGGCTGTCGAGCCGGATGTTCGAGCCGATCGCGTCCGAAACGTCGATCGACAGCGTCTTCTTCAGCTCCCACGGACGCGCTTCGAACGCATAGGGGCGCGAAGTCAGCGCGCCGACCGGGCAGAGGTCGATCACGTTGGCCGAAAGCTCGTGCGCCGCAGCCTTTTCCAGATAGGTGGAAATCTGCATCGTCTCGCCGCGATAGAGCGCGCCGATCTCGTCCACGCCGGCCACTTCTTCACTGAAGCGCACGCAGCGGGTGCAGTGGATGCACCGCGTCATCGTCGTCTTGATGAGCGGGCCCATGTACTTCTCGGTCACCGCGCGCTTGTTCTCGTGATAGCGCGAGGCGCCGCGGCCATAGGCAACCGACTGGTCCTGCAGGTCGCACTCACCGCCCTGATCGCAGATCGGGCAGTCGAGCGGGTGATTGATCAGGAGGAACTCCATCACCCCTTCCCGCGCCTTCTTGACCATCTCGGAATCCGTGCGGATTTCCTGGCCTTCGGTGGCGGGCAGCGCGCACGACGCCTGCGGCTTGGGCGGCCCCGGCTTCACCTCGACCAGACACATGCGGCAGTTGCCAGCGATGCTCAGGCGCTCGTGATAGCAGAAACGCGGGATTTCCTTGCCGGCCAGCTCGCACGCCTGCAGGACGGTAGCGCCTGCCGGGACTTCGAGTTCTACGCCGTCGACTTTGACTTTAGGCATTAGAGGAGGCCCTCTTTGAAGCCGGGTACCGCTGCTGCGGCAAGACGAAGATAGTTTATGGCAAAAACTTGGCGGATCTGTGCAGGCCGGACCTTGATCGCGCCCGAAGCCACACACTCAGATACCGTCGGCAATACTGCCTTCAGCGCAGAATTCTCTTCCGGTGTATCCATGCCGGTTTGAAAGACACCTGCCACAAGTTGTGGTGACTTTCTCACCACACACTCGCCAAGAACATCCAAAGTGCGCTCAGCGCGATTTGTGGCAAGCATGGCATCGAAACGCTCCCGCGATCCTTTAGCAGGATCAAAGGTCGGCTCTGCATTTCGTTGGATTGCAGGTGCGTCCGACAGCTTTTCACTCAAAGAGCCGAGGTCCCTTCCTTGCAACAGCTCTTCTGCAATCGCACTCGCAAGGGCGGCTGCAGATATCCTAATTCGAGCAAAATCTGACGAAACACGTTTTGCGCATGTCGCATTTCCAAGCTTGCCGAAATTTCCGGCAACATTGGGCGTGCCAAGGTTGAGCGCCATGTCTACCGCTAATGGTCTCATCTGCTCCAGATTGCATCGCGCCAAAACCTGAAGTGCAACGCGCTGCTCGTGCCCGGTCATGTTTGCCGCTGTTTTCGCATATGCTCCGGGAGCTGGGCCGAACGACAATGCAGCAAGGGCGAGTAACGCAATCTTCACTCCGCCGCCTCCCGAGCGTTCTCGGCAATCCGGCGCTCGATCTCCGGGCGGAAGTGCTTGATCAGGCCCTGGATCGGCCATGCGGCGGCGTCGCCGAGGGCGCAGATGGTGTGGCCTTCGACCTGCTTGGTCACATTGAACAGCATGTCGATTTCGCTGACGTCGGCATCGCCGGTGCGCAGGCGCTCCATCACGCGCCACATCCAACCGGTGCCTTCGCGGCACGGCGTGCACTGGCCGCAGCTTTCGTGCTTGTAGAAGTACGACAGGCGGGCAATCGCACGGACGATGTCGGTGGACTTGTCCATGACGATGACGGCCGCGGTGCCAAGGCCCGAACCCAGCGCACGAAGGCCATCGAAGTCCATCGGCGCGTCCCAGATTTCAGCGGCCGGAACCAGCGGCACCGACGAGCCACCCGGGATCACGGCAAGCAGGTTGTCCTTGCCGCCACGGATGCCGCCACAGTGCTTCTCGATCAGCTCGCTGAACGGGATGCTCATCTCTTCCTCGACCACGCAGGGCCGGTTCACGTGGCCGCTGATCTGGAAGAGCTTGGTGCCCTTGTTGTTCTCGCGACCGAACGAGGAGAACCACGAAGCGCCGCGCCGCAGGATTGTCGGCGCAACCGCGATCGATTCCACGTTGTTGACCGTGGTCGGGCAGCCGTAGAGGCCTGCACCTGCCGGGAACGGCGGCTTGAGGCGGGGCTGGCCCTTCTTGCCTTCAAGGCTTTCGATCATCGCGGTTTCTTCACCGCAGATGTAGGCGCCCGCGCCGCGATGGACGAAGACGTCGAAATCGTAGCCCGAACCGCTCGCGTTCTTGCCGATCAGGCCGGCGTCATAGGCCTCCTGCACGGCGGCAAACAGCGTCTCGGCCTCGCGGATGTATTCGCCGCGAATGTAGATGTAGGCGGCGCGCGCGCGCATCGCGTAGCCCGCAATCAGCGCGCCCTCGATCAGCTTGTGCGGATCGTGGCGAATGATTTCGCGGTCCTTGCACGAACCCGGCTCGGATTCGTCGGCATTGATGACCAGGAAGCTCGGACGACCGTCCTTGCTTTCCTTGGGCATGAACGACCACTTCATGCCGGTGGGGAAGCCCGCACCGCCACGGCCGCGCAGGCCCGAAGCCTTGATCTCCTCGATGATCGCGTCCTGCCCGCGCTCCATCAGGGCCTTGGTATTGTCCCAGTCACCGCGCGCCTGGGCGGCAGCCAGGTTCCACGGCTGGAAGCCGTAGACGTTGGTGAAGATGCGATCCTTGTCAGCGAGAGCCATGGCTTACCACTCCCCCCGGTAATCGTGATTGGCATCGACCATCGCGGTCAGGTTGCTGAGCGCCCCTGCCGGTTCGACCGTGTGACGACCGGGAAGCTGCGTGCCGGTCTTCGGCTGCTTGCCCGCGGCCAGCTCATCAAGGATGCGCTCCATGTCGGCGGCGGTGAGGTCTTCGTAGTTGTCGTCGTTGATCTGGACCATCGGGGCCGAGGCGCAGTTGCCCATGCACTCTACCTCGGTCAGCGTGAACATGCCGTCCGCCGTGGTGTGGCCCTTCTTCAGGCCCTTGCCCTTGCAGGCGGCCAGAATGTCGTCCGACCCGCGCAGCATGCAAGGCGTGGTGCCGCAAACCTGCACGTGGAACCGGCCGATCGGCGCGATGTTGTACATGGTGTAGAATGTCGCCACCTCGACCACGCGGATCACCGGCATGTCGAGGTATTTGGCGATGTACTCCATCACCGGGATCGGCAGCCAACCCTGCGTGTTCAGTTCCGCCCCAACCTGGCGCTGCGCCAGATCGAGCAGCGGCATCACAGCCGAACGCTGACGCCCGGCGGGATATCGCCCGACGATGACCTTGGCCTGTTCGGCGTTCTCGGCCGTCCATTCAAAGCCACCCCAGCGCGCGCGCAGTTCGGGACTGTCGGGTTCGATGAAACGATCAGCCATTGGTCCGCCCCCGCTTGATCAGGATGTCCTGCGCGCAGTGGAACAGCTCGAACCCGCCGATGGCGGCGATCAGCATCGGCAGCGTATCGGTCGGCTTCGCTCCGAAGTACAGTTCGCCAAAGTACCAGCCAGCGAGCACGAGGCCCGTCAGCATGGCCCACAGGCGCATGAGGTCAAACGTGGACTTCACCGGATAAACTCCACCCGAGAGCACTTGTCGCCCTCGAAAGAATAGACTGCGATCACATCGAACGGCTCGACCAGCGCCGAACCATCGGTGGCGGGCCCCCGCGTCACATGCTCGCGCATCAGCACGTAGTTTCCGATAGCCTGCGCTTCGACGATCTCGGCATGGTTCTGCGGCCATCGCGCAAACGCTGCGGCAAGGCCGGAGCGCGTGCCCTCCTTGCCCTCGCGCACCACATCCCCGCGATAGTTCGCCTCGCAGGCATCGTCGGTCATGTACGAGACATAGGTATCCACGTCCTGCGCATTGTAGGCTGCGATCATCGCCTTGGCAGTGTCGAGATTGCTCACCGGTCACACTCCCCGAACACCACGTCGATCGCACCGAGGATGGCGGTGGCGTCGGGCAGCATGTGCCCCTTGCACATGAAGTCCATCGCCTGAAGATGGCTGAAGGCCGTCGGGCGGATCTTGCAGCGGTACGGCTTGTTCGAGCCGTCCGAGACCAGATAGACACCGAATTCGCCCTTGGGGCTCTCGGTCGCCACATAGACCTCACCGGCGGGCACGTGGAAGCCTTCGGTGTAGAGCTTGAAGTGATGGATCAGCGCTTCCATCGACTGCTTCATCTCTGCGCGCTTGGGCGGCACGACCTTGCGGTCGGTGCTGGCAATCGGGCCTTCGGGCATCTGCGCGATGCACTGCTTCATGATGCGGGCCGACTGGCGCACTTCTTCCACGCGGACCATGAAACGATCGTAGCAATCGCCGCTGGTGCCAACCGGAATGTCGAACTCCATCCGGTCATAGACGTCGTAGGGCTGGCTCTTGCGCAGGTCCCACGGAATGCCCGAGCCACGGATCATCGGCCCCGAGAATCCCCAGCGCAGCGCATCTTCCTTGGAAACCACGGCGATGTCGACATTGCGCTGCTTGAAGATGCGGTTGTCGACAACGAGGCTCATCGCGTCCTCGAACAGCGGGAACAGGCGCTCGTCGATCCAGTCCGCCATGTCGGTCAGCAGCTTGAGCGGCACGTCCTGATGCACGCCGCCGGGGCGGAACCATGCCGAGTGCATGCGCGCGCCCGATGCGCGTTCGAAGAAGTTGAGGCAGTCCTCGCGGATTTCGAACATCCACAGGTTCGGCGTCATCGCGCCCACGTCCATGACGTGCGACCCGAGGTTGAGCATGTGGTTGCAGATGCGGGTAAGCTCGGCAAACAGCACGCGCAGGTACTGGGCGCGCAGCGGAACCTCGATGTTCAGCAGCTTCTCGACCGCGAGCACATAAGAGTGCTCCATGCCCAGCGGCGAGCAGTAGTCCAACCGGTCGAAGTACGGCAGCGCCTGCAGGTAGGTCTTGTGCTCGATCAGCTTCTCGGTGCCGCGATGCAGCAGGCCGACGTGCGGATCGATGCGCTCGATGATTTCGCCGTCAAGCTCCATCACCATGCGCAGCACGCCGTGCGCCGCCGGGTGCTGGGGTCCGAAGTTGATTGTGTAGTTGGTGATGACCTCGTCGCCGGTGGTCGGCGATTCCTCGAGCGAGAAGCTCATGCGCCTTCTCCGTCATTCTTGGCAGGACGATCCTCGGTCGACTTCGGGGCATCAGGCGCGTTGACGGCGGAATCGTTGCCGTCAGACGGCTTAGCCGCGGCGTCGTTCGCCTTCTCGCCAGCGCCGGTGTCGGCCTTGCTGTCGGTCGTCTTGGGCTTGTCGACAGAAGCCGAACCCTTGGTTTCGGGTGCGGTCGCAACCGGTGCCGGCGCAGGCGGCGGCGTCACGGCCTTCTCGTCGCCCGGCAGCACGTAGTCGGCACCCTCCCACGGGCTCATAAAGTCGAACTGCCGCAGGTCCTGCGCCAGTTGCACCGGCTCATAGACCACGCGCTTGTCTTCTTCCGAATAGCGCAGCTCGACATAGCCGGTCAGCGGGAAGTCCTTGCGGAAGGGATGCCCCTGGAAGCCGTAGTCCGTCAGGATGCGGCGCAGGTCCGGATTGCCCGAAAAGAGCACGCCGAACATGTCGTAGACTTCGCGCTCGTACCAGCCGGCGTTGGGCCACAGCGTCGTCACGGTTGGCACCGGAGTCGCCTCGTCGGTTGCGACCTTGACGATCACGCGATGGTTCTTCGTCACCGAAAGCAGGCAGTAGCAGACATCGAAACGCTCGGCGCGCTGCGGATAGTCGACGCCCGCGATGTCCATCAACTGCTGGTATTCATGCTCGTCCCGAAGCACGCGCAGCGCATCCTCGACGCTGTCGCGCGCGACGGTCAGCAGGATTTCGCCATGCTCTTCATCGGCCTTGACCAGCATCGCGCCAAGCGCTGCGGACAGGACTTCCTTCACGCCCTCGTTCGAAGACCAGCGCGGAGCGGAATGGAGAACCGTCATTACCCAACCCTCCTCAGCGCTCGATCGTGCCGGCGCGGCGGATCTTCCGCTGCAACTGCATCACGCCATAGAGCAGCGCTTCGGCGGTCGGCGGGCAACCGGGCACGTAGATATCCACCGGAACGATGCGGTCGCAGCCGCGCACCACCGAATAGCTGTAGTGATAATAGCCGCCACCATTGGCGCACGAACCCATCGAGATCACGTACTTGGGGTCCGACATCTGGTCATAGACCTTGCGCAGCGCCGGTGCCATCTTGTTGCACAGCGTGCCGGCCACGATCATCACGTCCGACTGGCGCGGCGAAGCGCGCGGGGCAACGCCGAAGCGCTCCATATCGTAACGCGGCATGTTCACGTGGATCATCTCTACCGCGCAGCAGGCGAGGCCGAAGGTCATCCACCACAGCGAGCCGGTGCGGGCCCACTGGAACAGCTCCTCGGTGCTGGTGACGAGGAAGCCCTTGTCATTGACCTCGGCATTGAGGCTGTCGAAAAACGCCTGGTCCGGCGCCGTGACGGCACCGGCATTGGCGGTAACGAGCGGGTTAGTGGCCATGTTGCTCATTCCCAGTCCAGTGCGCCCTTCTTCCAGGCGTAGATAAAGCCGATCACCAGTTCGCCGAGGAAGACCATCATGGTCGTCCACCCGGCCCAGCCGGTTTCCTTCAGGCTGACCGCCCAGGGAAACAGGAACGCGGCTTCGAGATCGAAGATGATGAACAGGATCGCGACGAGATAGAACCGCACGTCGAACTGGCTGCGCGGATCCTCGAACGCGGGGAAGCCGCATTCGTACTCGCTGAGCTTTTCAGCCGTGGGATTGTGGGCTCCGGTCAAGCGGGCCACGCCCATCGGCAGGAACACGAATGCCGAGGATAATGCCAGAGCGATCCCGAGAAAGATCAGGATCGGCAGGTATTGAGACAGATCGACCAAAGGGCTGACTCGCGAAGCTGCAGGTTCGCCTGCGCCCTAGTCCCGACCGCGCGCCTGCGCAAGTGGTGTGCATTGCGGTACGGGCGGATTTGCCCGCCCTTTTCCCCGCATCATGCGAAAGGACAAGCTCCGCGCAGGCCTGTCCTTTCATATGCCTAACCTACTTCAACTGCATCTTGAGCGTGCGTGCGGTGGCCGCGCCATAGGGTGGCTTGAGGCCTGCAATCTTGGCCAGATCGATCTTCGGCTGGCTATAGACCGCGCGGCCATGGCTGAACGCACGAAAACCTTCGACGCCATGATAGCTGCCCATGCCCGAAGGCCCCACTCCACCAAAGGGCAGATCGTCTGCCGAGACATGAAAAATAACGTCATTGACCGTGACGCCGCCCGAAATCGTCCGGGTCAGCACGGTCTCGCGCTCGGTCGAATCCTCACCGAAATAGTACAGCCCCAGCGGACGGTCGTGCGCATTCACGTAATCGATAGCCTGCTCGATCCGCCCATAGGTCTTCACTGGCAGGATCGGCCCGAAAATCTCGTCCTGCATCACCTTCATGTCGTCGTTGACATTGCGCAGGATCGTCAGTGGCAGCTTGTTGCCATTCGATCCGTCGAAATTCTCGTTGCCCGGATTGACGACGATCGCCTCGGCTCCCTTGGCAACCGCATCCTCGACAAGACCCGCCAGCCGATCGCGGTGGCGGCGGTTGATGACCGAGGTGTAGTCGTCATTGGCAAGCAGTGTCGGATACATTTGCGCCACGCTCGCCTGAACCGCGCCGATGGCCTTTTGCTCGAGTTCTTCGGGAACGAGCATATAGTCCGGCGCCAGGCAGATCTGGCCCGCGTTCATCATCTTGCCGAGCGCGATGCGGTCGGCGGCCTTGGCAACGTCAGCGCTGCGCCCGAGAATGGTGGGCGACTTGCCGCCCAGTTCCAACGTTACCGGCACGAGATTGTCGGCCGCCGCATGCAGGACATGCTTGCCGATCGAGGTTGCGCCGGTGAACAGCAGGTGGTCGAAGGGCAGGGAGCAGAAGTCCTGGCCCGTCTGCGGTCCGCCCAAGATCACCGCCACTTCCTCCTCACCGAAGAATTTGGGAAAAAGCTCGGCCATCAGTTCAGAGGTCCGCTCGGTGAACTCGCTGGGCTTGAGCATGGCGCGATTGCCGGCGGCAAACGCTTGCGCCAGCGGCCCCATCGTCAGTCCGACCGGAAAGTTCCACGGCGCGACGATGCCGATCACGCCCTTGGGCTCGTACCGGACCTCAGCCCGCGCTCCGAGCAGGTTCAGCGGGAAGTTGACATGGCGCTTCTCTGGCTTGCTCCAGCCCCTCATGCGCTTTTGCGAATAGCGGATAAGGCTCATCGAAGGCATGATGTCGGTCAGCATCGACTGCTCATGACTGCGATGGCCGAAGTCGGCGCTCATTGCCCTGGCAAAGTCCTCGCCATGCGCGAGCAGCATCTTCGCACAGCGCTCCAGCCGGTCATTGCGGGTAGCAAGCGGTTCTGGCCGGGCAGTCGTGAAAGCCTCGCGCTGTTTGTCCAGCGCCAGCATCATCTCGTCGCGCGCGGTTTCCTTGAACATTTCGCCATGCTCCCCCGAATCTTTTTCAGCCAAACCCTTGCAACAGGAAGATCGGCCAGGCCGTAGCGGCAAGGCAGGTCCCCAGTGGCAGGGCCGTTTCGGCGTCGATCTTACGCTTGCTGACAAGCATGACAATAGCCGCCATGATCCCGACGATGCTGGCACCCAGCATGGTCTCGACCACGCCCAGCGGCCCAACCCACAGGCCAATCGCGCCGAGCAGTGGCGGATCGCCGCCGCCCATGCCTTCGCGTCCGCGCGCCTTCAGGTAGAACCTCGCGATCAACCATAGAGAGAGAAAGCCCACCGCTGCGCCGCCAGCGCCGATCAGCACGGGCGCGAGATCCTGCGCCGCCCAGGCCCTTGCAAAGGCTATCACCGCACCCGAGCCCGCAAGGCACGCCGTCAGCAGGCGTGGCAACCACAGATGCCGCAGGTCGAGCAGCGCCAGCAGGAGGAGTTGCCATCCCAGCAGCATGGCGGGCAAGGCAAGCCCCTCGCGCGCCAGCAGCAGCGAGCCCACGCCCACCCCTGCCCCACCCAGCTCGCACCCCAATTGCCATCCGCCGATGCTCGCTCCACAGGCGCGGCACTTGCCACGCTGCAGCAGCCACGAAAATACCGGCACCAGCTCCGCCACCGTCAGTGCCTTGCCGCAGCCGTCGCAGGCTGAACGCCCGGTCACGACAGAGCGCCCCTGCGGCAAGCGCACGAGCGCCGCTCCAAGGAAGCTGCCGACCACCGCCCCCAGAACGGCACCACCAACCAGTTGAACCACATTGAAAACCGGTGAAAATGCAGGCTCAATCATGCATTGGCCCAATGCCCCATTTGCGTTCGCTGCAGTGCAGCACTATGTACGCAGACGAACGCGGGAGCGTACAAGCCCGCGCATCAGCACCGAAACGCAGGAGGCCGTCAAGCCATGGCACAGTTCTCGTCCGCCGATCCCGTCGTCATCCTGTCCTACGCCCGCACCCCGATGGGCGCGATGCAGGGCAGCCTCGCGGATGTCGCCGCAACCGATCTTGGCGCCACTGCGGTAAAGGCTGCGGTCGAGCGCGCAGGCGTCACGCCTGACAGCATCGAGCGCATCTACATGGGCTGCGTGCTGCCAGCCGGCCTCGGCCAAGCCCCTGCCCGCCAGGCCGCGATCAAGGCAGGACTGCCCAAGTCGGTTCAGGCAACGACCGTGAACAAGGTTTGTGGCTCGGGCATGCAGACGATCATCATGGGTGCCGAAGCGCTCGCTTCGGGCAGCGTCGACATCGTCGTTGCCGGTGGCATGGAATCGATGACGAATGCCCCCTACCTGCTCAAGAAGCACCGCTCTGGCGCGCGCATCGGCCACGACATGGCCTATGACCATATGTTCCTCGATGGCCTCGAAGACGCCTACGACGCCGGTCGTGCCATGGGCACCTTCGCGCAGGACACGGCGAACGCCTACCAGCTGACCCGCGAGAACCAGGACGAATACGCTATCGAATCGCTGCGCCGTGCCCAGGCCGCCATCGCCGATGGCACATTCATGGACGAGATCGCGCCCGTTACCGTCAAGACTCGCGCTGGCGAAGTCACTGTCGACACCGATGAAGCGCCCGGCAAGGGCCGCCCGGACAAGATCCCGTCGCTGAAGCCTGCCTTTGCCAAGGATGGCACGATCACTGCGGCAACGTCTTCGTCGATCTCGGACGGCGCTGCCGCTGTCGTGCTGGCGCGCGAAAGCGTCGCCAAGGCTTCGGGTCTTGCGCCCGTCGCGCGGATCGTTGCCCTGGCCGCGCACGCGCAGGAGCCGAAGGACTTCACCACGGCCCCTGTCGGCGCAATCCAGAAAGTCCTCAACAAGGCCGGCTGGTCGATCGCTGACGTCGAACTGTTCGAAGTGAACGAGGCTTTCGCCTGCGTTGCGATGTTCGCCATGCACGATCTCGGCATTCCGCACGAGAAGATCAACGTCAACGGCGGCGCTACCGCCCTCGGCCACCCGATCGGCGCATCGGGCACCCGCATCGTCACCACGCTGATCGCCGCACTCAAGCAGCACGGCAAGACCAGGGGCGTCGCCAGCCTCTGCATCGGCGGCGGCGAAGCCACGGCGCTGGCAGTCGAAATCGTCTGAAACTGACGCAATTGCATCGAAAAGCCCCGGTCTCGCGAGAGGCCGGGGCTTTTTTCGGTTGCGAAAGGCTTGGCAATCAGGGCGTGCCCGCGCCCCAGACCGTGCTCGCCTTGATGTATCCCTTGCGACCGTCGACCTCGAACGGGCACCACCCATCCTTGCATTCGCCGAGCTTGCCGATCACGCCGGGCGCGACGCGCCACAGCAACCGCCCGCTGCCATCCTTGCTTTCGCGCATGCCGGTGATGCTGCCCTTGATGATGCCAGCGCGCTCACGGCTCAGGAACTGCTGCAGGATCCAGCCGCGCGCACCTTCCGGATCCTCGACCAGCCGCCACCCGCCCATCATCCGCAGGACCTTCATCGGCACGCCCTTGCGCGTATAGGTCCACTTGATGCGATATTCCCGCCCCGGCCCTACGCGCATGTTGGCAGTATCCTTGCGCGTGCTCACCCAATAGGGCACGCCGGACTCTGCATCTTGCGCAATTGCCGGGCCGGCCGCCACCATCGCGACGGGAACGGAGGCCGTGAGAAGCGCCAGCGGCATGATGGCGCAGCGCGAATGCCTGAAGCGTTGCAGCAGAGTTTTGACCATGCCTTGCCGTCGCAAAAATGCAGCGCAAGAGCAAGGCGGATGCACAACCTGTCCCCGGCGCTCCGCTGCCCGGATGCTTGACCGTCCGGCCCTTACGCGCCTAGCTTCAGGACTATGCCTAGCTCGTCCGAATATCGTCCGACACGTCGCATCGAAGGCAAGCCGCGGGTCGTCGTCACGCGCCGCCTCCTGCCCGAAACCGAGGCGCGCATGTCGGAACTTTTCGACGTCACGCTCAGCGCCGAGGACAAGCCTCTTTCGCGCGAGCAACTTGTAGCCGCGCTGAATACGGCGCATGTGCTGGTGCCCACCGTGACGGATGCGATCGATGCCGATCTGATCGCGCAAGCCGGGCCCCAGTTCGGGTTGATCGCCAATTTCGGCGCCGGCACCGAACATATCGATCTTGCCGCGGCCCGTGCGCGCAAGATCATGGTCACCAACACGCCCGGCGTGTTCACTGATGACACCGCGGACATGACCATCGCGCTCATCATCTCGGTCGCCCGCCGGCTCAACTACGGCGGACGGACCTTGCGTGCCGGGAAATGGGAAGGCTGGGCGCCATCGACCATGCTGGGCCATCGTCTTTCGGGCAAGACCCTGGGTATCGTCGGCATGGGCCGGATCGGTCAGGCCGTCGCCCACCGGGCCCGGGCCTTCGGTCTCAACGTCGCCTATCACAGCCGCCATCGCTTGCCCGAAGCATTCGAGACCATGCTCGGCGCAACTTACGTCGACGATCTCGACGATCTGGTCGCCGCGGCCGACATTCTCACCTTGCACTGCCCTGCATCGCCCGAAACGCTGCACATGATCGATGCTCGTCGCATCGCGCTGATGAAGCCCAGCGCCTATCTGGTTAACACCGCGCGTGGCCAGCTCGTCGATGAGGAGGCGCTGATCGAGGCGCTTGTTGCCGGGCGCATCGGCGGGGCGGGCCTCGATGTGTTCGAGCATGAACCCCAGGTCGATGCCCGGCTCCTCGCCCATTCCAATGTCGCCATTCTCCCGCACATGGGCAGCGCCACTTTCGAAGGCCGCATTGCATCGGGCGACAAGGTCATCGCCAACATCCGCTTCTGGGCCGATGGCCACCGCCCGCCTGATCAGGTGCTGCAGGGTCTCGTCTGATTGCACGCTGCGCCCAAGTTATTGGCACTCAGCGTAACAGGTCCACGTTTAGCACAACAATCGTTCGCTCACCTCCTTGTGCACCTGCGCAATGTTGCTCTAATGCCCGGCCCGGAGAGGGTCTGGCACGTCATACGCGTGCGAGAGGGGAGAGGCGTACGATGATTGCGAGAACCGCCAAGGGGCTTTTCGGCGCGGTGTTGACCACCGGACTGGCGTTGCTGTCGCTTGCCGCTCACGCGCAAGATGCCCTCACCAGCGTGCAGGATGTCGCCGATAGCGGCGATACCGCCTGGATCCTCGTCTCCTCGGCCTTCGTGCTGCTGATGACGATGCCCGGTCTTACCCTGTTCTACGGCGGCCTGGTCCGCGCCAAGGGCTTTCTCGCGGTGCTGGTGCAAGTCGGCGCGATCGCTGCGGTCGCCTCGGTGCTGTGGATCATGGTGGGCTACACGCTGGCATTCGGCAACGTCTCTGCCGGATGGCTGGGCGGCGGCAATGCTTGGATGCTGCTCGATATCGGCAATGTTCGCGCCGGCACGACCATTCCCGAAAGCGCTTTCGCCCTGTTCCAGATGTGCTTTGCCCTGATCACGCCGGCCCTCATGGTCGGTGCATGGGTCGACCGGGCGCGTTTCGGCTGGGTGATCGGGTTCTGCGCCTTGTGGGGCCTTATCGTCTACGCCCCGGTCGCACACTGGGTCTGGGGCGGCGGATGGCTCGCCACCCGGTTCGGCACGCTCGATTTTGCCGGAGGCATCGTCGTCCATACCACCGCCGGCATTTCGGCGCTGGTGGTCGCGCTCCTGCTTGGCAAGCGCAGCGGCTTCCCCAAGACACTCATGCTCCCCCACAGCCCTTCGCTGACCATGGCCGGCGCTGCCCTGCTCTGGGTTGGCTGGTTCGGGTTCAACGGCGGATCGGCCCTTGCTGCCAACGACGATGCGGCTTCGGCGATCATCAACACCCACGTCGCGGCCTGCATCGCTGCGCTGGTGTGGATTGCCATCGAAAAGTTCAGCGTGGGCAAGCCAACCTCGGTCGGCTTTGCTACGGGCGCCGTTGCCGGACTGGCGACGGTCACGCCCGCGGCCGGCTTCATTGCCCCCGGCGCGGCGATGATCTTCGGCGCTCTGGGCGCAATCGTCTGCTACCCGATGATCCAGTTGGTGAAGCAGCGGCTCGAGATCGATGATTCCCTCGATGTCTTTGCCGTTCACGGTGTCGGCGGCATGCTCGGCTCGATCCTGCTGGCCGTATTCCTTTCCGATGGGTTCGGAGGCACGGGTTACGCCGATGGCATGAACATGGTCCGCCAGCTCGTTGCCCAGTTCGCCGGAGTCGGCATAGTCGCACTGTGGAGCGCCTTTGCCACGGTCGTGTGCGCGCTGATGGTTGCCATGGTCATTCCGATGCGCGTCACCGAGGACGAGGAGCGCGAAGGTCTCGACATCACCAGCCATGGCGAAAGGGCCTGGGAATTCGATTGAACCCCCGGTTCCGCGTCATTACGCTGCCGTCATGACATCCTGCCTCTCAGTCGATCCACCTCGCCAGGAGCAGGACTTGTGCACCCACTGCGCGATGTGTTGCGACGGCACAAAGTTCGCCTACGTGAACGTCTCGCCGGACGAAGCGCCAGCGCTCGCGGCAGACTTCGCCATCAGCGACGACGGCGGCGAACCCAGCTTTCCTCAGCCTTGCCACTATTCGGTGGAACGCAGGTGCGAGATCTACGCCCGCCGCCCGATCACCTGTCGCAGCTATCGATGCAAGACTCTGTCGGAACTGCGCAAGGAACTGATTGCACCCGAAGAGGCCAGGCGGCGGGTCGATGAAACCCTGGTCGCCAGAAGGGCCGTCAGCCAACTGCTGCAGCCGGGCGAAACACTTCCGCTCGCCCGCAAGCGACGCAACACGATAAGCTCGGGAAGTGCACCCGCCGTTTCGGATCTGCGCTTCATGCTTGCCCTGACCGCCCTCGATCTGCTCGTCGACCGCTATTTCCGCGCGAATGGCGAAACGATGTTTTCGCGCAAGGCCGCGGGCGCCATCGAGGACTAGATCACGCCCCGCGCGCAACACTGATTCATAATGGATACTTTCGTTCGATAACTAGCAGCACCTTGCGAGCGAAGTTACGCTTCTCACATGGAATCGCAGAGTGCTCCGCT
The DNA here is from genome assembly GCF_900176395.1 of Novosphingobium sp. B1. Classification (GTDB taxonomy): domain Bacteria; phylum Pseudomonadota; class Alphaproteobacteria; order Sphingomonadales; family Sphingomonadaceae; genus Novosphingobium. The sequence continues at coordinate 101,757 of NZ_FWXL01000011.1, forward strand.
TTCGCTGGCAAGCGAGTTGTGCCTTGCTTGCGGCCTTTGCTGCGAAGGTACGCTTTATACCAAGGCGCTGATCGGTAAGCGGTGTTCTGTCGGCACCTTGCGCAGCCTCGGGGCGTGGTTGAATTGGGGGGATGGACGAGCACCGCGTTACGACCGCATTGGACACCCA
>NZ_FWXL01000007.1 GCF_900176395.1 Novosphingobium sp. B1
CCCCAGACTGGTCAGCCAGGGGCGGGTTCAAACATGGGTCAATTCTCAGTGGAAATTTATGCCCCTACCGGGTCAATTCTCAGCGGAAATCTACAATAGGACCTTGAATTCCCCGGTAGATCAAGCGCCACGCAGTGAAAGCCGCGCTCGGCCAACATCGGCATGATTCTGGTCCATTCGAGCGAACAGGCATAAAGCGTGTGGATCAGGACGAGCGGCGTTCCTTCGCCTAGCTCGTCATAATGAACCCTGGTGCCGTCTACGCGGAGATAGCGGCCGACGATGTCTTCGGTGGACTTCATGACGCGGCCTCCAGTGATCTTGCAGTTTCCCGGTAGTGGTCCGTCATCAGGTAGATCGCTTCGATCACCCGGAAAGCCGTCATCATGTCACCCTCTATAGCGAAGATACCCGGGGTCATGTTGGCGCCGTCGACAATGTCTTCCGGGCTCGCGAACCGTCGCTTGCCGCCCATCAGTAGGTCGGTAAAGGGTGTTCCGCCGACCAGTTCATCCCAGGCCCAGCCCGGCGCGGAAATCTTGAAGGTGTACCCGATGGGCGGCATGTGAGGCCGACGGTCGATGATCGCCCCATTGTAGATCTTTAGCCAGCAGTTCGCGCTGCCGTCGTCGAGCAATACGGAACCGTCAAACCATTCGGTGGCAGCGCCGAACTGAGCGTCCGCGTTGACTGCCTGCACCAGCCGGGTGAGGAAATTCTCATCCTTAAATCTGCTCATGATTCGATCCTCTTTCCCGGCGGACTTATTGGGCTAGTGGTCCATTTTTTCAGAAGTGGAGTAGCGAGCTCCGCCTCAGGTCTTTCTGGCCAGGCTCCTGACTGCATCGACGATTTCGTCATCGCGTGCCCCTGCACCAAAGACTGCGGCAACGCCGAGATTCTTCATCTTTACGGCATCGTCAGCGGTGACGACCGAACCGCCGATCATGACTGGAATGTTCAGATTTCGGCTGCGCAACTCCTCGACCAGCTGCGGAACCAGTGTGAGATATTCCCACGAATGACAGCTAATGCCGATAACGTCCGCTCCGTGACTGAGCGCGCCATCGACAACCTGTCCTGGACTTAGCAGCTTGCCGAGATAGGCCGTACTCATCTGCGCTTCGCGCAGGATGCGGCCGACAGCGATAACGCCGTTTTCGTGTTGATCCATGCCCATCACGGCAAGGGAGATTTTTTCCTGCGCCATTGCATCAGACCTTCAGGGCAAGGGGGAATCGAAAATGTCGGGCGCCATGTTGAGTGCGCGACGCATAGTTGTAACGATCTCTCCAACCGTCGCGTCGGCGTCGAGCGCGGCGATGACCACCGGAACGAGATTTTCACCAGTTCCAACTGCTGCAGTTACCCGTTCCATCGCAGCCTTCGCGCCGGCGATATTCCGGGTGATCTTGAATTGCTCAATGCGCTCAGTCTGACTGTGCCAGGTCTCGATCTTGCTGGTGGTGACTTCCTTGAGAAGCGTGTCATCTTCATCAGGAATCTGCAGCAGGTTGAGACCGACAACAGGCAATTCGCCTGTCTCGACACGCCGCTGTCCGCGCTCCATGGCATCGTGGAAGAGCTGACGGAAATACCCGCCGCTCGCCAGTGCATTTGGATCGCCGAGTGCTTCGAGTTCCGCGACCTTTTCGACGATCCGGCGTTCCATTTCATCCGTCAGTTGCTCGACGAAATAGGAACCACCCAGAGGATCAGAAATGCGTGCTGCGCCCGTTTCCAGATCGATTATCTGCTGTGTCCTCAGCCCGACGAGATGAGCTTCCTTGCTGGGCGTGCGGTAGGCCTCGTCAAAGGCCGAAATTTCCAAAGCCTGGACGCCGGCAAGCACCAGCGACATCGCCTGAAGCGTGCCGCGCACGATGTTGTTCACAGGCTGCTGGGCGGTTAACGAAAGGCCGGAAGTATGGCTGCTGATCGCGACAGAGAGAGATCGCTCGTTCGCGGCCCCGAATTCATCGCGCATCATTTTCGCATAAAGGCGGCGAGTGGCGCGAACCTTTGCAATTTCCTCGAAGAAATCCATCCCGCAATTCACGAGGATGGCGATACGCGGAGCGAAGGAGTCCACTGGCACGCCGCGCTCAATCAACAATCGCGTAAGATGCCTGATCTGGAGGAAGCCCAGCGCCATTTCCTCGACGGGGTAAAGGCCGGACTCGCTAAAGAAGTAAGTGTCCTCGATGTAGGAGTGGAACTTGGGCATGTGCAGCGCGCAGTATTCCATGCAATCCAATGATAGCCGGACCCGGAACTCGACCGGCAGATGGAATGCGTAGGAACAGTCCTCAACATACAGTGGCGGTTGCAGAACCGAGCCGCGCAGCTTGTCGATTGGAAAGTCGGCCTCCCGCGCGGCAAGGACCAATCCCGACAATGACATGATCGCCGGAACAGAGCTGGAGATCGAAGTGCTAGCGAAGGGCACGCCCTTGAACAGGTCGATATAGTCCTGCTTGCGGCATAAAGACACGCCCTGGGTTCCCACCGCTGCACGCGCGAGGGGATTGTCTGGATCGAGCATCGACTGCGTCGGTGCATCCCCGATCACATCAATGCCAGTCTGGCCATGTTCGAGGAGGTAATGGATCTGTTCGTTCGAACGCCGTCCGTCGCCTTCACCACTCAGTTCTCGCTGAATCCAGGTTCCGGTTGCGTGAGCATTCGCCATGCGCCCCCTTGTGAAAGGGAACTGCCCCGGCCTCTCCGACTTGCCATCATCGGCCCCGTAAAAATCTTTCAAAGGCAGTCCAGATCGCGTGATAATACTCAAGTCTATTGCTCCTGTTGCGCAAGATGGGGCAAGGCAATGCCGCGTCGATGGAGGATCAGGTCAGGCTTTCTGGCAAACGAAACGTTGCCAGGTGCGGCATCGGCAGCGAGCCTATGAAACCGGTCCTGCCGTCCGGCCCACCGAACGCCAGGCTGGTTGGCAGCTTCAACGGCCCGGAAACAGCGGCACAGGCAGCGAACTGCTCGACATGGCCATTTCGCTGCGCAACTCCTTCGGCCATGACGTTTACAGCCTCCTCGTTCGCATCGCGATAAATTACGTGAAGATCGCCGTTCTGGTCGATCGCTGACAGACCGTTTTGACTTACGATCGTCACCCAGATGTTTCCGAAAGGATCGAATGCGAACCCATCGGGGAATGCGCCCCAGCCCAGGCTGTCCGGGCCGACAATCTCTTTGTCCCCAAGTGAACCATCGGACCTGATCGGGAAGCGGACAATTCTGCAGCCCAGTGATTCGGCCGCATAAAGATGGTATCCGTCCGGCGAGACCTTGATTTCGTTTGTCAGGTCCAGACCATCAGCGACGATCTCGCAACGCTTCCCGTTGTCTTCAACGCGAAGGATGTAGCCATCTTTCTGATCGCGCGCCAAAGCAGAGTGCCAAGGCAGACTGCGTGACATCACCGAAAGCCAAATTCGATCAGGACCGTCCGCCCAGGCACAATTGACAGTGCCAAGAGAATTGCCCTGATAGCTGTCGAGCAGAGTGCGGGTCGAACCGCTGGCTGAAATCAGGTGCAGAGCGCCGTCGGCTAGTCCGGCAACCACGAAGCTACCGTCAGGCCTGCGGCTGTAGCCATTGGGCTCAAGGATGCCGTGTCCCAATAGCTGCGGCTCTCCTTGCTCCGGCACATTAGCGACGCCTCCGCGCGCATCGGAAACCCAAATGCCGTCCCTGTCGATCCAGACGCATTCGGGACGTTGCAACCCCTGTCCATAGGTTCCGAAATCCTGATCCGACAGCTTGAATTCGGCAATGTTCATGATGTCACTCCCTCTGCCCAGCGCGCTGCGATGGAATATTGCTTCAACTTTTCGTCAATGTCCTTGCGAACGGATTCGGGAATCTCGTTCACTCCGCGCAATTCCGCGACGATGCCATGACGCGCGTCGTCGTGGACCGAAACGGCGATCTTGCCACTGCCCGCTATCGCGTCGGCTTCATGCTGAAATACTTGCCGGGCAGCCTCCCGTCGCAAGATAAGTTTGGAGATCTTTCCCGGACCGCTCAAAGGCATGACGCCCAGAATATGGACGGACTTGGGGATCGCCGCGCGCTCGACAATCAATGGCCGAACGAATTCGAGCAACTCGCTCTCTTCCAGTCGGACATCCGGCTTCAGTTGCACGAACAGGATTGGCACTTCCCCAGCGTAGCTGTCAGGCCGACCGACCGCGGCAGCAAGTTCGACAGCCGGATGACGGTAGGCCGGACCCTCGATGATTTCGGGATCGATATTGTGGCCACCACGGATGATGATGTCTTTCTGTCGTCCGGTAATCGTCAGATGCCCATTAGCGTCAATGCGGGCCAGATCGCCGGTACGGAGCCACCGATCGGGCGTAAATGCATCGGGGTAATCATCGAGATAGTGCGTAATGACGGTCGCACCACGAACAACCAGTTCTCCGATCTGGTCGGTTCCGGCCTGGACAGTCAAATTGCCGTCCGCAGCAGGCAGCCTTACCTCTGCCTGAATACAGTCGAACGGAACCCCGACGGTCTCAATGCGGGGATTGTCGACAGGATTGAGGACGGAAAACCCGCAGGTTTCCGTCATGCCCCAGCCATTGACAACGAAGGCCCCTGTGCTTTCCCTGATCGCCTCGGCAGTTGCCTGCGGTAGTGGCGCACCGCCGGTCAGAATGTGCTTGAATCCAGACACTGGCCCGGTCGGCGGATTCGACGCTATGGCGGCAAGTGCGGTGGGGACAGCTGCGCCCAGCGTAATGCGATAGCGTTCCACGAGCTCCCAAAAACGCTTTGCTACGTCAGGATCACGGTATCCTCTCGCCGATGGGATGAAGATAGATGCTCCCGCCATCAGCGGAATCAGTCCGGCATTGAGTGTGCCGCTCGTATGGAAAAGTGGCAGGGCGCTGAGCATTCGCTCGCCCTTGAGGGCGCCTTGTGCATGGGCACCCGCTTCGAGAAGCGCCAGGTACATCGCTTCAGTATGCGGGACGATCTTGGGCTTTCCGGTGGTGCCACCGGTCAGCATCAGGACCATATTGCGGCAGGTATCGTTGGGCAGACCATCAGGCCAGTCCTCACCAGTTTCCGACATGAGTGCGTCGAGTTCGACCGTTCCGGGAGCTATCTGAGCATCGCCGAACACGACAACCTTAAGGTCGGGCAAAGCGTTGCGGATTATGGCAACTTTGCCCGGAAAGGTCGGATCCTCGGCTGCGGTCGCCGATGTCAGAAGGACAGACGCCTTGACCTGCCGAAGAAGATCTATGAGTGCTTCCGCTTCCAACAGGTAATTGAGCGGGGCAACGGTCCCAACGACCATGGCCGCCAGCAAAGTCTGGTAGGATACCGGGGTCAACGGCATGAATGCCCCGATGACATCACCCGGTGCAACCCCGCTGCGCAGAAGCGCAGAGGTCCTATTTCTGACGTCGACTGCGAACGAGCGGAAGGTAATTTGGGTCTCGGGCGCGTCACAATTCTCGGAAAAGGTAATCGCAATTGTCTTGCTCAGCGATTCCGCTACCATATCGACACGCTCGCGCAGACTTCGCGCGCCCGAGAACTCCGTCATGTCACTACTCCAGTGGACTGGCACGGTGCCTGTCGCCATTAATCCTTCCCGATGGTCGAAAAGATCCATCTTCCTGGTGCGGGGCCGACACTGCGCTGCTGTTCGAAAATCACGGCTGGCGGCGAAGGACTTGAACCAGAAAACTGAAGTCCATCGCCGCCGGCCAGCTTAGAATGTCCGACGAACCGCGATCCCATAAGTGCGTGGTTGATTGACATTGAAGTATTGAATCCCGAACGATGACAGATTTACGCCGTAGGAATAGACGTTCTCATTGCTCAGGTTCTTGCCCCATGCCCGAACTGACCAAGGTCCGTTCTTCCATTCCACGGTCGCATCGAAAAGGGCATACGAACCTTGACGCAGAATGCCATAGTTGAGGGCGTCATTGTAAGGCGTAAACCACTGACTGCTTGTATAGGTCACGCCGGGACTGATGGTGAGCTCGCCGCCAGCAATTCCGCCGACGACAAAGTCAAACCGGCCGGTGGCCGTCACGGACGGAGCGAACGGCAACTTGTTCCCGTCAAGCACCGTGCTCTGCAGGGTCAACCGATCATACTTGCTGTCCGTATATCCGACACTGCCCGTAAATGACACCTGCGGCGAGAAACGCATCGTTGTTTCGATTTCGAAACCCTTCAGCGTTGATGCGCCAGCGCTTCGCAGGAACGCCACAGGCCCGATCTGGTCCTGAATTTGCTGGTTGGTGTAGTCGTAGTAGAAACCGGCTGCCGCAAGGCTGAGGGCTCCATCAAGGAAGCGCCCCTTGATGCCAGCTTCGTAGGCGTTGACCTTTTCCGGCGCGACAAAGTCGATCTGGGTCGGGCTCAGGTAACCCGATCCGTTAAAAGTCCCCGCACGATACCCGCGGCTGTAGCTGGCATAGACCAACGGTCCGCCGTCAAACTTGTAGCTGATCGCAGCCCGACCGGTCAAAGCCCGGTTGCTCCCCCTGCGTTCGAGTGGCGCGCCCGGCGCGCCGATAACCTGAACGATCGGAGTGAAGTCATAGTCTCCAACAACCGAGGTGCCATTTTCATACTTGGCAATGTCCTCGGTGTATCGCGCGCCAAGTGTGATCGTCAGCGATGGCGTAGCTTTCCAGTCAAACTGACCGAAAGCCGCTTTGGAGATGCGGACTTGCGTGTAGCCCTGATCGATAGTCGCACCGCCTGCGACAAGGTTCGGATCGGCCGGAACGCCAAGATCGCCAAGAAACGCCAACAGGATGTACTTGTTGTTGATCGACACGCGGTCGCGCCCATAAAAAACGCCGCCCTGCGCTTGGACCGCTCCGCTGTCGTAAACGAGCCGTAGCTCCTGATTGAATTCCTTGTACTTGCTATCGAAAACCGTCTCAAGGAGCTTCACCGGCGAGCCATCAACGTCCTGGCCGAACAATGACTTGGCAGTGTCGTAGGACGTCAGCGATTGCAGCGTCAACGAGTCGGACAAGCCAAGCTTGATAGAGAGCGCAGCACCTTCGGTATTCGAGCTGTTCTGGTGCGGATTGTCAGAACTGATCTGGTAGAAGCCGAGATTTCCCCTGGCATAGCCGCTGATCGGGTTTGCACCATTCGCTCCCGTGCCGATGGCGATAATGCCTGGCTGGATCTGTCGCGCCCGGTTTGCGAACAGGCGCAGGTTGATATCCAGATTCTCCGATGGCTTCAGCCTGATCGAAAGTCGGCTTCGCAGATTGTCTGCCGACGCAAGGTCTTTCGCGCCCGGAAAGACGTTGTCAACGTAACCATCATGGCGATCGTAGCTAACAGCGGCCCGGATGCCGACTTTGTCTTCGACAAGCGTTCCCTCAACGGCCCCTTCAGCACGGAAATCGTTGTAATTGCCATAACCCAATTCGACATAGCCATTTGCGCTGGACAGGCTCGGCTTTCGGGTAATGAAATTGATCGCGCCGCCGGTCGTATTGCGTCCAAAGAGTGTGCCTTGCGGGCCGCGCAACACCTCGACGCGCTCCAGATCGAACATCTGCCCGCCGTGCGTGGCACGAAATGCCATATAGGTGTCATCAGCATAAACACCGACCGGAGACGCCTGGTTCGACGAATAATCGTTGCCAAGCCCGACACCGCGGAGCGTAAAGTTCGGTTCGGCACCGCCAGTGGAATCGTTGACCTGAAGGTTGGGCACGATAGACCCAAGCGCAGTCGGCTGAGCGATGCCGCGACTTGAAAGCGCATCGCCAGACAGCGCGCTGACCGCCAGCGGCACCGACATGAGCGATTCTGAACGGCGCTGCGCCGTCACAACAATCTCGCCAACCGGCGCGTCCTCATCCGCAGTTTGATCTGCTTGCGGTTGAATAGCGGCATCCTGTGCCCACGCCTGGGCGGGAATGGAAGCCCCAGCCAGAAGCGTCGTCGCAAAAGCCAGTTGCCAGGCGTGATATTGCCTCATTTCCCTCTCCTAAAAATTTCTCGCGTCTATGCCGAGTCGCATATGACTACCAGAATGATACGGTCGTTCCAACTCAAAAGTGTAACGACCGTATCATTTTTATTCGCCTGACGGGTGCCTGAAAGCAGTCGGAGCGGGCAGCGATACTCGGTGGAATTACCCAGACGATCAGGGCCTAAAGCTCAACGAGACCCCAAAAGTCGCTGGACTACCGGAATAACGGCGAACATTGTCGACGAATTTTGCCACATTTGACCAGTAGTACTGATCAAAAATATTCTTACCAAAAACTTGAGCTCGCCAGCGTTTGTTCTTTGATTCAAGGCCAATACGTAGATCCACCAGTGCATATGAATCAATATCGAGCAGTGTGTTGCTGCCAAATCCCGCAACAGTCGCGCTTCTGTAATTTACATTTCCGCCAATGAATGCATCGACCGATTCAGAAACTGACCAAGCGTAGCTTGAATCTAGAATGACTTGATATTTAGGAGTGTATGGGAATGAATTTCCTTTAAATTGCTGAAGTGCCCCTAAAATATTGTAGTTACTAAAATCACTTGTCACCTCGCTATCCAGATAGGTTCCCGCAATTGTTACATTTAATCCTGCCATTGGCCGAAGGTTAATCTGCGCTTCAGCCCCTCGAATTTTTGATCTGGGGATATTGACAAGAGTTTCCAGCGGACCAAGCAAAGCGGGCTGGACAAGAGTCCGGCCTCTCACTTGCTTGTCGGTGTAGTCATAATAGAAAGCGGCCGCAGAAATGTCCGCCGCACCGTCGAGCACACTGAATTTGGCGCCCACCTCGTATGCTAGGACTGATTCCTGAACTGCAGGCACGACTTGCGCTATTGCCAAGCCATTAATGGTCGGTGCGCTGCCTGCTTTATAGCCACGGCTCACATTCGCATAAATCAATGTTCGTGGACTGGGCTTCCAGTCCAACCCGACGCGCCAGGAGATATTGTCTTGTGACAGTGTCCCGGTGGCTTCTCCCGGATTCAGGCCGCCATCGACCATGAGGCAACTACCAACAGGAATTGTTGCGAGGGGAGTTAGCCCGCGTGCGGACCGCAGGGCGTTGTACAACCCCGTTATTGCTGCGGCTCCGGTTGCTTCAGCGGTTTTCGTACATCCGCTATAGTCGAGTTTGACGTCTGTATATCGCAAGCCGCCATGGACGCGAACGGTGGGCGATATTTCCCAATCTACGTTCCCGAACAGAGCCTTTGTATCGAAGATTTGGCGATAGGACTGGAGCGTGGCGGGCAGAACACCGTACGGTTGCGTGACGAAATTCGTCGTCGAATACGCAAGGTCCACACGATTGAGCTCAATCGCGCGATCATGCGCATAATTTCCTCCCACCATGAACCGAATGGGCCCCAGTTCTGCGGATACTCGAACCTCTTGAGAGAAAGAATCGTTGAAACCGCCCCCCGTGGTTCTCACGTTATTGTATGAAGTCCCATCTTGATCCGTTACCTGATCAACGTCGAAGCGAGAATAGGCGGTAATCGACGTTAGCGTGATGGCATCGCTCAGATCAAAGTCTCCTCTTAGCGACATTTGATAAAAGGAATTGTCTTTGACCAATGGAATTCCGGCATCCCAGTCGGCATCTCGATTATTTTGCGGCGCAGTCGGATATGTGGCCAGCGCAGGAACTTGAGGCGCGAGTCGCAGGCTGCTCGGAATGAATGCAATAAGTTGCGCAGCCTGCGTGTCTGATCTGTCTCGGAACCCATTGATGTTTAATGTTAGCTTGGCCCCATCTGCTGGGCGCCAGTCCACGATAAGACGGCCTTGTAGGAGGTCGCGGTCGCCGAGTTCGTCTGTCCGCGTGTAACTGCGCTGCCATTCGTCGCCTCGAAGCAAGCGCCCTGCCACTCGAACGCCCAGTGTTTCACCAAGCGGAACGCTGACGAATCCTTGCAAGTCAATCGTATTGAAGCTGGAGTAGCTTGCTTCAACGCCAGCTTTGAAGCTCCTGCCTGGTTTAGAAGCGATATAGTTGATCGCGCCGCCAGTTGAATTTTGACCAAAAAGTGTACCTTGAGGCCCCTTAAGAACTTCGACGCGCTCCAGGTCAAAGGCAGCGCCCTGCGCCATGATTGAGAAGGGCAAAGGCACCTCGTCAACGTAAACGCTAACCGCTGGTCGCGCGCCGATCGTCGTGTCAAAAAATCCAACGCCACGCAGGGAATATACCGGAGCTGATGAACCGCTCTCCACATAAGAAAGACCCGGTGTAAATTTCGTAAGATCCTGAACGCTCTGCACTCCCCGCTGCAGCAGTGAGTCACCAGAAAGTGCTGTGATTGACATAGGGACGTCAGAGAGGTTTTCGGACCGCTTTTGCGCCGTAACCACGATTTCGGCGACTTCATCGGAACCGCTTCCCGATCGCCTTCCAACTTCATCTTCTTGGTTGTCAGCAACCTGAGCTTTGGCGGCCTCTGCAACAGCAGTAGTCGCTAGCAGGTAGCAAACAAGCGCAAAAAAGCGAACATTTCCCGTTTTCATGAACCCCTCCCTTTATTCCTGCTGAAAACCGCAGGTGGCGAGCTCATAGCAAAATGATACGATCGTTCCAACTCAAAAATGTAACGACCGTATCGGTTGCTCCCTGTTGTGTTTGCCGATACGGAAGATAGTCGCAATCCGGGTATGGCGGTGGTGTGGAGAGCAAGTTGGTAATTAAGAAGAAACCAGCGATTGAGGAGTCAGCTGAACATCGCATGCTCCAGCGGCGGGCGCGTAGGTTGCTCGGGAAGGAGTATCCCGTTCCCACCCTAGAGAATGTAGATGGCGTTGACAGCCATGAGGTTATAGCTGGACCGGAATTGGTCACATCTACCGTTCCTTTACCATCTGTAACGGAGCGCTCATCCAAGATTCGTGAGCGAATTCTCGACGTTGCGGAACTCCTATTCTCAAGATGGAGCTACACGGGTGTCTCGATCCGCGACGTTACCGACATGGCAGAAACGCGGCTTGGCAACGTCAACTACTATTTTGGAAGCAAGCAGAACCTATACTTCGAAGTCTTGAGGCGGCGAGCCGAGGTTCTTGCGGCTGCGCGCATCGAGGCGATGGATGCAGCCATCACCTCGGACCTCTCTGGCGCAAAATTCGTTGAGGCACTGGTCAACGCCTACATGATGCCAGCGATGGAGCGCAGCATCCACGGTGGCCCGGGTTGGCGCAATTTCTTCCAGCTGATTGGCCATATAACCTTTTCACGGCTTTGGCCGGCGGAGATCATGGCCCGCTATTTCAATGCGCCGGCCGAGAAATTTGTTGCGGGGCTAAAGGACAGGTTCCCGGAAGCAACGGAGTTCCAATGCCAAGCCGCCTCCCTACTCATCGTCGGGCCGGTCATCTTCATGCTGGCCAGAACAGGTCGGGTCGAGACTTTCAGCAGTCCTGCCTTCAGCTCGAACGACCTTGATGCGCTTACGCCGGATACCCGCCGCTTCGTTGTCGCCGGCGTCTGTTCAGTCATGAGGATCCCCTACAATGCGGAAGCTTGAAAACAGTGTGGCGGTGGTCACCGGCTCGGGGCGGGGGATCGGACGGGAACTCGCATTCCTACTGGCGAAGGAAGGGGCGAAAGTAGTCGTAAATGACCTCGATCCTGACGCTGCAGCTGAAACGCAGGCAACAATCGTGGCCATGGGCGCATGTGCGTCCGCGTTCCCCAGGAGTGTGACAAGCTTGAACTTCGCTGAAGAATTGGCGGAGTTTACCAAGGAAACATTCGGCGATGTGCATATCATCGTCAACAATGCCGGGTATGTGTGGAACGAACCAGTACACCGAACCACAGACGAACAGTGGGAGGCGATGCAGGCCATTCACCTGACCGCGCCGTTCAGGATCATCAGGGCATTCCATCCCCTCCTGCGAGAGCGAGTGGATGCCGAGCGCACCGAAGGCAAGTTGGCGAGCCGCAGGATCGTGAATGTGGCGTCGATCGCCGCCACACGCGGCACCGCAGGGCAAGTCGCCTATTCCTCTGCAAAGGCCGGGTTGTTTGGCCTGACGCGATCGTTGGCGAAGGAATGGGGATCAATGAACATCACCGTAAACTGCGTGGCTTTCGGACTGGTTGATACGCGTCTGACCGCCACAACCGAAGACGGGACGGGCGTCATCAAGATTGAAGGTGAAAAACGCCGCGTGGGTTTTCTTCCGAATCAGCGAGACGCGTTAATCCGCAGCATCCCGCTCGCCCGCGCAGCCTCGGCGGAAGAAGCCGCCGGCGGGGCATTCATCTTCTGCCTGCCCGAAGCGAGCTACATCACAGGACAGTGCATCGAAGTGGCTGGCGGCATCGCCTACTGAACGGATTGCTTCAGCACGCCGTTGCGCCAAATTCCTGACGCGAGACCGGATGCGATGTGGACAGGCCCCCATCAACGACGAGCGCATGACCGTTGACATAGCTGGAGTCGTCAGAGGCCAGGAAGAGCGCCGCGCGCGCAATCTCGTCCGCCGATCCTGCTCTTCGCAGCGGGTTGAGGCGCCCAAGTCGGCCCTCCTTGCCCGCGTCTCGCGCCGCATCAAAAATCATGCTCGTCATTCCGGTCTCGACCAAACCCGGACAAATCGCATTAACGCGGACATTGCTGCCGGAAAGCTGCTGCGCCGCAACCTGCACAAGATTGATCACACCGGCCTTTGACGCCGAGTAGGCAGGGCCGCCTGCGCCCGATCGCAAGCCAGCGATGCTCGCCGTGCAGATAATGGATCCGCCCATGCCTTCGGCCATCGCCTTGGCGCCGTGCTTGATCGCCAGGAACGTTCCGGTCAGATTGATTCGCAGCAACTGCGCCCAGTCATCTTCATCTTGCTCGAAAAGCGATTTCAGACCTCCGGAAATTCCCGCATTCGCGAGAACAACATCCAACCTGCCGTAGTCCTTGATTACGTCAGAGATCACTCCGGCGACGATCTGTTCGCGCGAGGAGTCGACGCAACAGGCCCGTGCCTCGCCGCCCTCACGACAAATCAGCGCGGCAGTTTCTTCCACGGACTCCGCGAGGTCCAGCAGGACAACGGCTGCCCCTTCAGACGCGAACAGCCTTGCCGAGGCCTTACCGATTCCGCCAGCAGCGCCCGTTACAACCGCGACTCTTCCAGTCAATTTTCCCATAGATAACCTCGATCCACTCCACACATTTCACCTGCGATGCTTCGCCGCCCAATTTGAGCGGTAAGACTCCAACGCATGTAGTCATAAACCATCAGAAATGGAACGGTCGTTCCGCTCATTCCGTCCTGCAGATCATTTCGAAGTTTCTGCAGCGGCCTTGCGGGTGAAGAAACACTCGCAAGAATGACGGTGGTAGGAGGGCATGAACTGCCTAAACGACGCTGCATCACAGCCCAAGGCAAACATGCGGTGAATACCGTTCACCCACAATTGCCGCGCGAACCAGCCGCGAATATCCCATAGGGTCGGAGAACGACATCAGCCTGCCGCGAACCAACAACACTTCGTCGAGCTTACAGCATGATTACAACGGTATAGTCACGCCGGTTTGTAACCAGCTAGAAACGTGGTCACAGGCGAGTAACCCGTTGAAGTTTCTGACGAAAACTGGAGCGGGCGAAGGGATTCGAACCCTCGACCCCAACCTTGGCAAGGTTGTGCTCTACCCCTGAGCTACGCCCGCTCGTGCGTTTCTGGCCGGTGGGAAGTGCCCCGTCCGGCTGGGGTGTGGGGGCCTCTAACGGTGAGTCGGAAAGAGCGCAACACCAAAAATGCATCTTGTGTGAAGTCTTTCGCAAAACCCCCGATTCCCCTTGTCGAAGCGCGAAGCTTTCCCACATTGTGCGACAAACCTGAAAACATCCGAGCGGAGACACATTTTGGCCAGCATGGGGCTCAATCTCGAAGAACAGAAGGCAGTGGACCGATTCCGCAAGGACGTGGTCGAGCCTTCGATGACGAAGCTCGTCATCCTCGATTTCTGGGCGGAGTGGTGCGGGCCGTGCAAGGCGCTGAACCCGGTGCTTGAAAAGGTTGCGGCCGAGTATGCCGACAAGGGCGTTGTCTTGGCCAAGGTCAATGTCGACGAAGAGCAGTTCATCGCCGCGCAGTTCCAGGTGCGCTCGATCCCCACGGTCTATGCAATGTTTCAGGGGCAACCTGTCGCTGATCTGACCCCTGCCCGCACCGAATCTCAGCTCAAGCAATACCTCGACCAGATCCTCGGCAAGCTGCCCGTACAGGGCGACGAGCCGGTGCAGGACGTGACGCCCTTGCTTGCCATGGGCGAGGAAGTGCTCGTCGAAGGCGACGGAGATCGTGCTGCAAGCATTTTCGCCCAGATTGTCGAGATCGCGCCCGATAACGCGCAGGCGCACGCCGGGCTTGTACGGGCGCTGATTTTGGCAGGTCGAAAGGATGAGGCGCAGGCCGTGCTTGATTCGCTCGATACCACGCTGGCAGCCGATCCAGCGCTGGCTCAGGCCCGTTCGGCCTTGGCTCTCGCCGGAGATGCCCCAGAAGAAGGTGAACTCGCCGCCCTGCGCGCAGCAGCAGCTGAGCGGCCTGCCGACATGGACGCCCAGCTGGCCTTCGCCAACGGTCTTTATGCCGCAGGCCAACGTGACGAAGCAGCTGCAAAGCTCCTGGCCATGATCGCATCCGATCGTGAATGGAACGATGGCGCTGCCAAGACCCGGCTTCTGCAGATTTTCGAGGCAACTGGCCTTGAAGATCCATGGGTGTCGGCGACGCGCCGCAAGCTTTCAACCGTGCTGTTCGGCTGATCGGCATGGGCGCGAGCAGCACTTACACGCGCCTGTCGATCTTCCCGCTGACAGGCGCAGTGCTTTATCCCGGTCTGCAATTGCCACTGCACATCTTCGAGCCACGTTACCGCGCTATGGTGAGCGATTCGCTGGCGCGCGACCGCCGCATCGCCATGATCCAGCCGCAATCGCCCGCTGAAGGCGCACCGCTGTTTGCCATAGGTTGCGTGGGCAAGATCGTTGACGTCGAAGCGTCGGAAGATGGCCGCTTCAACCTCGTTCTTGAAGGCATCTCGCGGTTTCGCGTGATCCGCGAGCTCGATGTCACTACGCCCTTCCGCCAGATCGAGGCAGAATTGATCGCCGATGACATGGCGGAGGCGTTGAGCGCAGTCGAACGCGCCTCATTCGAAATCGAGGCGCGACGCTTTGCCGATGCCCAGGGCTATGCGGTCGACTGGGACTCGGTTGGCCGCCTGGACGACATGTCGCTGATCAATGGCGTGTCACAGATCGCTCCATTTGACGCCGCTGCCAAGCAGGCGTTGCTCGAGGCTGATTCGCTGGCTGCGCGGTGCGAACTGCTCGTTCAGCTCATGCAGTTCTTCGGCAAGCGCGACAGCGACGACGGCGGGCGTGTTACCCTGCAATAGCAGCGCGCAATCCGAGAGCCTTCAGAACTGCGCCTGGATCCCGTCAATCACGAACTGCGCCGCAAGCGCTGCCAGCAGCACGCCTAGCAGCCGGGTGATGACTGCCTCGACCTGCGATCCCAGCGCGCGGATCAGAGGCCTGGCGGCGACGAGCGCCACAAAGCTCAGGACCATCACGACCACAAGCGCGCCAAGAATGACGACTGTTTCCTGCGTGCCGTTGGCGCGGGCTGTAAGCAACATCACCGAAGCAATCGAGCCCGGGCCTGCGAGCATCGGCATGGCCATGGGGAATACAGAGACGTCCTCGACCTGCGGCTGCGCCGTACGCACTTTCTCGGCACGCTCCTCGCGTCGTTCGGTACGCTTTTCGAACACCATGTCGAGCGCGATCAGGAACAGCATGATGCCGCCGGCGATGCGGAAGCTATCGAGTTCGATGTGCAGCGCGCCGAGAAGGTCCTCGCCAAACAGCGCGAAGACCAGCAGGATGCCAGTTGCGATCAGACAGGCCCGCAGAGCCATGGAGAAGGCCTGCTTGGATGTCGCATTGGCCGTAAGGCCGGCGTAGATCGGCGCGCAACCGGGCGGGTCGATCACCACGAACAGCGTCACGAAGGCGGAGAGGAAAAGTTGCCACATCGCCTCAGATTCCGTTCGCTTTGAAACTGCGCGCGATCACTTCGCTCATCGCGCCGTCTTTCCAGATCCATGCCGTGAAGCGGCGGCTGCCATCGGGCATGACCGTGGAGCGCCAGGCGAGGCTG
This sequence comes from Novosphingobium sp. B1, assembly GCF_900176395.1. Classification (GTDB taxonomy): domain Bacteria; phylum Pseudomonadota; class Alphaproteobacteria; order Sphingomonadales; family Sphingomonadaceae; genus Novosphingobium. The sequence goes on from NZ_FWXL01000007.1 coordinate 16,200, forward strand.
CCGTCGCGCGACTGGCCGTCCTTGCTATCACCCCTTGGCGATGCCGGAATCGCTCCGGCGAGTGGCCGCATCGGCGGCAGCTTGCTGCCCTCCTTGCGCCCCCGCTTGCTGCCGGGCTGCGGGGGCGGATCGCCTGCGGGACGCTGGCGTGCAGGACAATCGGCGACCTTGCCCTCGGCCCAGTCCACCTCGCGCAAGGGCGCCGCCAGATCCTGCCTGTCGTCGAGCACCCACTTCCAGTCGACCTTGCCCTTGAACTGGCGCTGCCAGACAGTGACATATTCGCCGTCGCTGCCGGCGGCTCCCTGCCAGGCACCAAACGTCAAACCAGCCGATCCATCGCAACTTATCCAAGCCAGATGTGGTGCCCAACTGACCGGCAAAGGTGGGTCCTTGCGATCCTTGAGCAACGCCTTGACCTGCTTGCGCCCGCCCTCGAACATTTCCGCGGCTTCGCCAGCAGTCTCGCGGAAAGCGGTCCACTGCCCCTTCTCGCGCGCAAGACGGGAAAAGGCGAGATCGGCAGCGATCAGGGCCGAGGGATTGGCGTAGGCGCGCTGCGGGCGGCCGGATCCGCGCGGATCGGGGGAAGATTGGGCGACAGCGGGGCAGGCAAGAACGAGGAATGCGAGGGGGATCAGGCGCTTCATCGCATCAGCCTAGCGGATGCGTTGCGCCGTGCCCACCCCGCTTCGGATCGATCAGATGGCGTCTGCGGCAAGCTCCAACCCGGCACTGCGATAGGCCGCCACGAGCGCGTTGCGCAGCAGCACGGCAATTGTCATCGGGCCCACGCCCCCAGGCACTGGCGTAATTGCAGAGGCGACCTGCGCCGCTGAAGCATAGTCCACATCGCCGACCAACCGTGTCTTGCCAGCTTCTGCCGCGGCCACTCGGTTGATGCCCACATCGATCACCGTGGCGCCTGGTTTGATCCAGTCACCCTTGACCATCTCCGGGCTGCCTACAGCAGCCACGACAATGTCGGCGCGCTTCACCACTTCGGGCAAATTCTTCGTCCGGCTATGGGCGACCGTTACCGTGCAGCTTTCGGCGATCAGCAATTGGGCCATCGGCTTGCCGACGATGTTGGACCGGCCGATAACAACGGCATCCAGTCCAGAAAGATCGCCCAGCCTGTCCTTGAGCAGCATCAGGCAGCCCAGCGGCGTGCAAGGCACGAAACCGGGCTGGCCTACGGCAAGCCGGCCGGCATTGGTCACGTGAAAGCCGTCGACGTCCTTGTCCGGATTGATCGCGGCGATAACCTTTTGCTCGTCGATGTGTCTGGGCAGGGGAAGCTGCACAAGAATGCCATCAACCGCCGGATCGGCATTCAGTTGTTCAACCACGGCAAGCAGGTCGGTTTCGGACGTATCAGCGGGCAGCTTGTGCTCGAAGCTGTTCATTCCGGCCTCGACCGTGCTCTTGCCCTTTGAACGGACATAGACCTGGCTGGCAGGATCTTCGCCAACCAGCACTACGGCGAGACCGGCCTTGCGCCCGGCCTTTGCCTCGAACGCGACAGCAAGTTCGCCCACGCGGGCACGAAGATCGGCCGCAAAGGCCTTTCCGTCGATCACGGCAGCAGTCATGTCAGCAATTCCCGATTGAAGTCACGCACCTGCCGTCGACGAGGCAATACCGCTTAGCAGAATCATGAGCAAGTTGAGGCCGATGATCAGCACCATCGGCGAGAAATCGATCGCGCCTGTATCTGGCATTATGCGCCGGATCGGGCGAAGCAACGGCTCGAGAATGGCATTCAGCGCTTTCCAGATGGCCGCCACGGCATTGTTGTGCATGTTGACTACGTTAAACGAGATCAGCAGGCCGAGCACAAACTGCACGATCACCACCACGACAATGATGTTAACCAGGTAGTTGATCATCGCGATCAGAGTATAGAGCAACATGTCTGCCTGCTTCCTGCAATCGATGGGGCGCTGCGGAAACCGCCGCCCGTCGGAATGCTCCTAGCCGACCCGCTCCATACGCTACAAGTGCAGGAATTCGTTCAGGGCTCGATGGTGGTGCTTTCGACGTGCCAACGGAGCTGCTCGCGCGTCGCTCCGGGCACATCATTTGCCCTGCGGAGCACGATCTCTCCCGAAATCGTCCGCGCGCCGTCGTCAATCGTGACGGGCACCGTGTAGAACAAGGAGCCTGCGGCGCCCTCCATCCGCGCCTCGCCAGTCGTCACCACGGGTGAGGAAAGTCGGTCCCAACGCTTGGCAAAGGCTTGCGGGGTCAGGCCGCTTCGCTCCCCGCGATCACCCCAGAAAGCCCTGAGCCGCTGCCATTCGCGGGCCTCTATGGTCGCTATCAAGGCATCTGTCACGCGCATCGGATCGCGCGAGTATAGCAACTGCACGAAGCCGGGATCAGAAAAGCTCGTGGCCGAAGCGCCTGCCCCAGGCGCAGTGCCGGTATCGATATTTCCAGCGCTCGCCCGCGTCGCGCTGCCATCGACAAAGGTCGAGGCCGCAGCGCCATCGGTGGGTGCGGCAGGGCCCCTCTGGCAACCTCCAAGATGGAAGACCAGCGCGGACGCGGCGGCAGTTGCGAGTGCGGTGCGGATCATTCCGCCCTGACGCACGAACGCAGCGGGGGTTCCAGCGTTAATCCTTTTAAATGCCCCGTTCAGGCGCGGATCAAGGTTCCAGCGCCGCGCGCCGTGAAGATTTCGAGCAGCATGGCATGCGGCACGCGACCGTCGAGGACTACGGTTGCCTCGCAACCGGCTTCAACCGCATGGACGCAGGTTTCGAGCTTGGGGATCATGCCGCCGCTGATCGTCCCATCCTCGGCCAGCCGCGCGATATCGGCGGGGCGAAGGTCGGTCAGCAGGTTCTTTTCCTTGTCGAGCACGCCAGGAACGTCGGTAAGCAGAAACAGGCGCGAGGCGCCAAGCGCTGCGGCAATTGCACCTGCCATGGTATCGGCGTTGATGTTGTAGGTCTCGCCGTCGGGCCCAACTCCGATCGGTGCGATCACCGGGATCATCCCGGCATTGACGATGGTGTCGATCACCGTCGTGTCGATCCGGTCGGGCTCGCCGACGAAGCCGAGATCAACCACGATCGGATCGCCATCCTCGCCGGCAACGGCCTTGGGCGACTTCTTCGCCTCGACCTTGCGCGCAATGACCATCCCGCCGTCCTTGCCCGAGATGCCGATTGCCTTGCCACCCGCGCGGGCGATCCAGCTTACCAGTTCCTTGTTGATCGCGCCCGCAAGCACCATTTCTGCGACTTCTGCGGTCTGCTTGTCGGTCACGCGCAGACCGTCGACGAACTGCGATTCGATGCCGAGCGCCTTGAGCATCCGCCCGATCTGCGGGCCGCCACCGTGGACGACGACCGGATTGATCCCCACCGCCTTCAGCAGCACGATGTCCTCGGCAAAATCCTGCGCCAGTTCGGGATCGCCCATGGCGTGGCCGCCGTACTTCACGACAAAAGTCTTGCCGGCATAGCGCTGGAGATAGGGCAGCGCCTCGGTCAGGGTCTCTGCCTTGGCAAGCATCGCGGGGTCGTGGTTCTGGCTCATGCGCGCGCCCTTACGCGCAAAGCCTGCGGAATCCAATATTGGCGTTGCCGCGCAAACGGCAGCTTGTGCCGGCCAATCAGGCTTCGCGGTCGAGCCACTTGCCGAGCTGCACGAACACCCAGATCAGCGGCGGGACCATTATCGTCGAAAGCACCAGCTTCGAAATGATCTGGCCTTCCATGATCGAGAGCAGCGGCAGATCCTGTCCGTAGAAGGAGATGGTGATGAACAGGATGGTGTCGACCACCTGGCTCAGCATCGAGGCAAGCCATGCGCGCAGCATGAGCATCTTGCCGCGTCCTCCGGCGATCCGCGAGAAGAGATAGACGTTGAGCGTCTGTGACGTGCCGTAGGAGATCAGCCCGGCAAATTGCATGCGGGCGCCCTGCCCCAGCAGACGGGCAAACGCATCCTGATCATTCCAGAAGGGTGCCGGCGGCACGACGTGGATCACCGTGGTCAGCAGGATCATCGACACGATCAGCGGCACGAATCCGAATCGCACCAGCCGGTTTGCAGTATCCTGGCCGAACAGTTCGGCAACCGCGCTGGCCATGACGACGAGCAGCAAAAACGCGAAAATTCCCGATTCGACGGCAAGATCGCCGAGCACGGGCCATGAACCCAGCGAGGCCAGCTTTACGCCAAGGACGCCTGCAAGGACGCACATGCCGCCGTAAAGGAGGGAAAATGCGAACAGGGAACGGGGGATTGCGGAGGTTGGGTTGGCATCATCGTGCATTTCGGGCCGATAGCGCGCTTTTCAGCCCGCGCCAATTCGCTATTAGAAACCGCTGCAACCAATCTGCCTTGCGGAGCAAAGCCTTTCCCGATGCGTGTCGCTTCCAGTCTTCTCGGGATGGTGCTCATCCTCGCCCTCGCCTTTCTGCTTTCCTCGAACCGTCGCGCAATTCGCTTGCGCGTTGTCGCCGCAGCCTTTGCGCTGCAAGCCGGTTTCGCTGCGCTCGTGCTCTATGTGCCAATCGGCAACCGGCTGCTGCAAGGCGCTGCAGGCGGCGTGGAAGGCCTGCTCGGCTTCGCCCGCGCGGGCGTGCAGTTCCTGTTCGGCCCACTGGCTGACCCCGCCATCGGCGGCACCAGCTTTGCCATATCGGCGCTGCCGGTGATCGTGTTCTTCGCCGCGCTGATTTCCATCCTGTACTACCTCGGCGTGATGCAACTGGTCATTCGCTGGATCGGCGGTGCACTCGAAAAGGTGACTGGCATCAGCAAGGTCGAATCACTATGCGCGGCCAGCAACATCTTCGTTGGCCAAAGCGAATCGCCTCTGGTGATCCGGCCCTATCTGGCAGGTCTCAATCCCAGTCAGCTGTTCTGCGTCATGACGGTAGGCATGGCTGGCGTGGCGGGCACGATCCTCGCGGCCTATGCCAGCATGGGCATCCGTATCGATTATCTTGTGGCTGCAGCCTTCATGTCGGCGCCGGGGGGCATCCTCATGGCCAAGCTGATGATGCCCGACGAACCTCCCGTCCCGGTCGAGGTCGCGGATGAGGCGCTGCCCAACCCGCACGTCAAGCCCAGCCTGGCGTCGGACGAGGAAGAGCGCCCCGCCAACATCATCATGGCCGCCAGCCAGGGCGCACAGACTGGTGTGAAGCTTGCCGTAGCGGTGGGTGCGATGGTGCTTGCCTTCGTCGCACTCGTTGCGCTCGCCAACGGCATGCTCGGCTGGGTCGGCAGCTGGTTCGGCGCGCCCGACCTCTCGTTCGAGATTGTCCTAGGCTATGTCTTCGCGCCAATCTTCTATCTGCTTGGTGCCGATGGCTGGGCAGAGGCGATCCATGCGGGCGGCTATTTCGGCACCAAGCTGGTCCTCAACGAGTTCGTCTCTTTCATTGACCTGAGCAAGGACACAGCCTTGCCGCCGCATATGATCGCGGTGGTCACCTTCGCGTTGTGCGGCTTTGCCAACTTCAGCTCGATCGCGATCCAGATGGCCGTCACTGGTGGCCTCGCCCCCAACCAGCGCCCGGTCATCGCCAAGCTTGGCATTCGGGCACTGGTGGCAGGCGCTTTGAGCAACTTGATGAGCGCAGCGCTGGCGGGTTTGTTCCTCAGCCTTTGAGCGAGCCCAGCGTCAAGATATCGCTGGCCCGGACAAGTTCCGGGCCTTTGGGTCGCTGTTTTGAGCCTGCCGGAGATGCCCTGCCCGGATCGAGTGCGGACGGTCAGAGATGAAGGCAGGCGTAGCGTTCCGCCAGCCTGTCCACGGCCTTCGCAAGTTCCCCATCAAGGTAGCCCAGCAGCTTGTGCCAGTCATGCGCGCCAGCGAGTTCGCCGGGTCCGTCTGACACGCCGCGCAAACCGATGAGCGGCACGCCGAAGGTTCGGGCGGCGCGGGCGACGGCATATGTCTCCATATCGACCATGTCGGCGCTTACCCGGTTCCAGTGATCGCCGCTGACCACATCGCCCCCGCTCGATAGTGTGGCGACGGGCAGATCCAGCGGCGTTTCGAGCGGCAGATCCCTGGGCTCGTCGAGATAGGGCACCACGCCCGGCTCCACGCCGAGCGCCGAGGCGTCGATGTCGCGCCACGAAACGCTGCTGATCTGGTAGACGGAACCCAGTGCGCAGCGCCGCGACCCCGCCGAGCCGAGGCACACTATCAAATCCGGCAAGTTGCCCGAAGCTTCCAGCCGCGCCAGCGCTATCCCCACATGCAGCGCCGCCTCTACCGGGCCGATTCCGGTGATCAGCGGCGCGAAGCGCGCGCGCAGGTGCGGGCCGTATTCCGGCTCTGCCGCCATCACGAAAAGGGCGCGCTTGCTGCCGAGAGACGTCAGTTCAACCATTGGCCTGGGCCTTCAACTGATAGAGCAAGTCCAATGCCTCTCGTGGCGACAGCGCGTCGATATCGAGGCCATTGAGCCGCTCCCGCAAGGCATCGACCTTTTCCTCGGCCGCCTCGATCGCGGCGGCGAACAGCGGCAGGTCATCCAGCCCCGCCGCGAGTCCGCCAGTGGCGGCACGGCCTTTTTCCAGCTTCTCCAGGACCGATTTCGCACGCTTGATTACCGGCGCGGGCACGCCTGCCAGCCGCGCCACGGCAAGGCCATAGGACTTGTCTGCCGGACCTTCCGCAAGTTCGTGCAGCAGCACCAGATCGCCCTTCCACTCCCGCGCGCGGACGTGGTGGAGACTTAGCGAGTCGCAAGCCTCAGCGAGGCGCGAGAGTTCGTGATAGTGCGTGGCGAACAGGCACCGACACTTGTTGATCGAATGGATCGCCTCAGCCACCGCCCACGCCAGTGACAGGCCATCATATGTCGAAGTGCCACGGCCTACCTCATCGAGGATCACGAAGCTGCGCTCCGTTGCCTGCGAGAGGATCGCTGCGGTCTCAACCATCTCGACCATGAAAGTCGAGCGGCCCCGGGCCAGGTTGTCTGCCGCTCCGACGCGACTGAACAGCCGGTCGACCAGCCCGATCTTGGCACTCTGCGCCGGAACGAAGCCGCCTGCCTGAACGAGCAGCACGATCAGCGCGTTCTGACGCAGGAAGGTTGACTTACCGCCCATGTTCGGCCCGCCGACCAGCCACAACCGGTCCTGTGGACCAAGCGCGCAATCGTTGGCCACGAACCTCTCGCCCTTGGCCGCCAGTGCGGCTTCCACCACCGGATGCCGTCCACCGATGATCTCGAGACAGGGTTCGTCGACCACGCGGGGCAGCGCCCATCCGCCCTCGGCAGCGCGCTCAGCCTGGCCCGCGGCCACGTCTATGCGGGCAAGCGCTGCGGCCGTCGCGGCAATTGCTTCCTTGGCGCGCACGGCGTGTGCGACCAGCTCCTCGAAATGCGCTTCCTCTGCCGCGAGGGAGTGGCCTCCGCTTTCGGCGATCCGGCTTGCTTCCTCATGCAGCGCGAGCGCATTGAACCGCACTGCCCCGGCCATGGTCTGGCGATGGGTGAAGCCCGATTCCGGAGCCATCAGCCGATCCGCGTGCTTTGCAGGAACTTCGATGAAGTAGCCAAGCACGCCATTGTGGCGGATCTTGAGCGCAGCAATGCCAGTGTCGTCGCGATACTTCGCCTCGAGCGCGGCAATGGCGCGGCGGGCGTTGCCCGATACGCGGCGCAACTCGTCCAGAGAGGCGTCGTAGCCCTCTGCGATGTAGCCGCCCTGCGAGCGTTCGGTCGGCGGCGCGGGCACCAGCGCACGCGAGTAGAGGTCACACAATGCGCCGTGCCCGGCAAGGGATGGCAGCATGGCATCGAGGGGCTCAGGTCGGTCGCTGCGGCCACGCAGCAGATCGTGGAGGCGCCGCGCTTCTGAAAGCCCGTCACGCAACTGCCCGAGATCGCGCGGAGAACCACGGCCCGCTACCACGCGGCCCAGCGCTCGGCCGACATCGGGCAAGGCGCGCAGGATGCCACGAATGTCACCGCGCAGCAGCGGATCGTCATGGAGCCAGCTGACCAGTTCAAGACGCCGATTGATTGCGCGCGCATCGGTGAGCGGCGCCGAGAGGTCCTCGGCCAGTTGGCGGGCGCCTGCCCCGGTCACGCAGCGATCGATGGATTCGACCAGCGAGCCCCTCCGCGCGCCGCCTGAACTTACGAGGATTTCAAGGCTGCTGCGCGTCGCCTCGTCCATTGCCATGTGCGTGCCTGCCTCGCGCGCTACGGGAGGCAGGAGCAAAGGCAACGCGCCCCGTCCGACATGGTCAAGGTAGGTGACCAGACCACCCGCCGCGGCGAGCATGGCCCGCGTGAACTGGCCGAATCCGTCGAGTGTCGACACGCCGTGCACGGCCTTCAGACGCACTTCGCCTTCATCGCTGCCGAACGACCGATTCGGCCGCGGCACGCATTCGCCCGGCGCATGGTCCCACGTGTCGGGCGCTACCACTTCGCTTGCGCCCAGCCGCGCAAGCGCTGCGCTCATCTGGTCGGGCGCACATTCCTCAAGCTCCATGCGACCGGTGGAAATGTCGCAGGCGGCTATGCCGATGGCCCCACGGACCTCGCACACCGCAGCAAGCACGTTGGCCCGGCGGGGTTCGAGCAGGGCCTCCTCGGTCAATGTGCCTGCCGTGACGAATCGGACAATGTCGCGTGCAACCAATGCCTTCGAACCGCCGCGTCTCTTCGCTTCCTCGGGCGTCTCGACCTGTTCGGCGATGGCCACGCGGCACCCGGCCTTGATCAATCGGGCAAGGTAACCTTCGGCTGAATGAACCGGGACGCCGCACATCGGAATCGGCGCGCCACCGTGCTCTCCCCGGCTGGTCAGCGCAATGTCGAGCACCTGCGCCGCGATCTTGGCGTCGTCGAAAAACAGCTCGAAGAAGTCGCCCATGCGGTAGAACAGCAGGCAATCGGCGGCCTGTTCTTTAAGCGCAAGATATTGCGCCATCATCGGAGTTGGGGCATTAGGCGTCACGCGCACGTGGCTAGACGAGCGCGACGTGTTTCTCAAACCATCGACACCGGGATATCCGCAACTCCAATGCCACTCTGTCGAGTGCAGGCAGCATGGAGACGGTTCCGGTCTTGTGGGGGTACGTACGGTTTGACGCAAGTCCGCGAAAAGGATTGGCTGCAAGAGCGTCTTCAGGACGCAAGGGCGATGTGGGCGCGTGCCAGCGCGCTGCCATGGCTGTCCGGCCCCGGCATCATCGTCGGCATCCTCCTGGTCTGCCTCCCGTTCGCGCTGGTCGATGTGCCGCCGCTGATCGACGTGCCCGGCCACATGGGCGCTGCCGCAATCGAAGCGGCAGGCCCTGGCAATCCGCTGGAAAAGTACTTCACCTGGAAGTGGGTGTTCACCCTGAACATTGGCGGCGGCGTCCTGATGAAGGTGCTGGGTGCGCAGTTCGGCATCCTCGCAGCCGGCTGGTGGAGCACCGTTCTGGCGACCGGCCTTTTCGCAGGCGGCTGCCTGTGGACCATCCGCATGCTTAACCCCAAGGGCGGTCACGCGGCGGCATGGTCGCTGATGTTCGTGTTCAGCTTCCCGCTGCTCACCGGCTTTCTCAACTACATTCTCGCCACTGGCCTCTCGCTGACGGCCTTCGGCGCTTCGCTGTGGCTGGAGCAGAAGAATCCCAAGGCGCGGGCGATCATGTTGATCATCGCCCAGCCCGTTGCCATGTTGTGCCACGCCATCGGCGGCCTGCTGCTGGCCTTGCTGGTCGGTGCCCATGCCTTTGGCCGCGCCATGGACGAACTCCCTGCCGGATGGCGTTGGCGCGATCTTGCCGATCGCCGCTGGCTGGCGACGCTTGACTGGAAGGCCATCGGCCTGCGACTGTGGCAGGCCTGCTGGCCGCTGCTCGCCACCGTCGTGACGATCCTGCTGTGGAAGCTGTTCTCGCCCCCCGCCAAGAGCATGAACGTGTGGCGCTGGGACCAGAAAGCCTGGTCTTTCGTGCTCACGCTGCGCGATCAGTCCAAGCTGCTTGATTTCGGCACGTCGATCATTGCCGGCCTGCTGGTCCTTGTCGGCCCGTTCCTCGGCGCGAAGTGGCGCTGGCGGCAGGGACTGCCTGCGCTTACCGTCTTCCTGCTGTTCCTCGCCATCCCGAGCGATATCAACGGCTCATCCTTCGTGGACATCCGCCTTCTGCCCGTTGCCGCCATGCTTGGCCTCGGCCTTCAGGACTGGAGCGGCGCGCGGCGCATGGAATGGGCGCGGGCAGTGGCTTATGTCGGCATGGCAGTTCTGGCCGTCCGCCTGACTGTCACCGCCTTGAGCTTCAACAGCTACGCCGAAGACTATCGCAAGCAGCTGTCGGCGCTGACTCACGTCGAAGCCGGAAGCCGTGTTCTCGCCTTTGTCGAGCACTCGTGTCTGGATGAATCGTGGCGCAATACCCGGCGCGATCACCTTGCCAGCCTTGCCAGTCTGTACCGGCAAGCCTGGGTGAACGACAATTGGGCCGTTCCGGGCCTGCACATGGTAGTGCCGCGCTTCCGTCCTGGCCGCAACTTCACGGCGGACCCTTCCGAGTTCGTATGGTCGCGTCGTTGCTCGGGCGGCTGGCGCCGCAATGTCGACAGCGCATTGAAGTACGCCCCGATCGAGCGGGTCGATTACGTCTGGCTGATCGATACCGGCTTGCCGCGCCGCGCCGACCCGCGCCTGCAACTGGTTTGGCAGGAAGGTCGCAGCCTGCTGTTCAAGGTTCGCCGCCTGGGCATTCCCACCTGGAAGCCGCGCGACTTCTAGGAATATCGAACAAGGGCGCTGACACTTTCGGTAGATCTGCATCGTGACCATGGCGCTTGCGCGCCTTGACGTAACGTCAAAGGTCAGACACTGCCGTTGCCTATTATCCGACTAAACTTGGGGGAACCATGTCCGAGGAAAGCAACGTCCGCTTCACCGAGCGCGAGGCGCTTTTCTACCACAACACGATCCGCCCCGGTAAGATCGAGATCATCGCCAGCAAGCCGATGGCCACGCAGCGCGACCTGTCGCTGGCCTACTCTCCCGGCGTTGCAGTGCCGGTTCGCGCCATCGCCGAAGATCCGGCGACCGCCTACGACTATACCGCCAAGGGCAATCTTGTGGCGGTGATTTCCAACGGCACGGCCATCCTTGGCCTCGGCAATCTTGGCGCGCTGGCATCCAAGCCGGTGATGGAGGGCAAGGCCGTGCTGTTCAAGCGCTTTGCCGACGTCGATTCGATCGACATCGAACTGGCGACCGAAGACCCGGATGCGTTCATCGAAGCCGTCGCCCTGATGGAGCCCTCGTTCGGTGGCATCAACCTTGAGGACATCAAGGCCCCGGAATGCTTCATCATCGAGCAGGCCCTCAAGGACCGGTTGAAGATCCCGGTCATGCACGATGACCAGCATGGCACCGCGATCATTTCCGCCGCCGGCCTGCTCAACGCCTGCCACCTGACTGGACGCAAGCTCGAAGACGTCAAGGTCGTCGTCAACGGCGCAGGTGCTGCTGCCATTGCCTGCACTGCACTGATCAAGGCAATGGGCGTGCGCCACAACAACGTGATCATGTGCGACCGTTCGGGCGTGATCTATCGCGGCCGCGAAGACAGCATGGACCAGTGGAAGAGCGCGCACGCGGTCGACACTTCGGCCCGCAGTCTCGAAGATGCGCTGGTCGGCGCAGACATCTTCCTCGGCCTCTCTGCAGCCGGTGCCCTGAAGGCCGACTGGATGGCCAGGATGGCGCCGCAGCCGATCATCTTCGCGATGGCCAATCCTGACCCGGAGATCACCCCGCCCGAGGCCAAGGCGGTGCGCCCGGACTGCATCGTGGCCACGGGCCGTTCGGACTATCCGAACCAGGTAAACAACGTGCTCGGCTTCCCGTTCATCTTCCGTGGCGCGCTCGACGTTCAGGCGACCGCGATCAACGAAGAGATGAAGATTGCCGCAGCCGAGGCGATCGCCCAGCTTGCGCGTGAGGCTGTGCCCGAAGAAGTGGCGGCCGCTTATGGCATCAACCACACTTTCGGCCTTGATTACATCATCCCTGCACCATTCGATCCGCGTCTGATGGAAGTGGTGTCATCTGCCGTTGCCAAGGCGGCAATGGATTCGGGCGTGGCGCAAAAGCCGATCGAGGACTTTGACGCCTATCGCAACAGCCTGAAGGCACGCCTGAACCCGACCACGTCGGTGCTCACCAATGTCTTCGCCCAGGCCAAGAGCAACCCCAAACGCGTCGTCTTTGCCGAGGCCGAAAACGAGGTCGTGCTGCGTGCCGCGATCCAGTTCAAGGATTTTGGCTATGGCACGCCGGTGCTGGTCGGCCGTACGCAGGGAGTCATCGACAAGCTGACCGAACTCGGCGTCAGCGATCCTGCGGCTTACGAAATCCATAACTCCGCCGTCTCGCCACTCGTCCCGAGCATGGTCGAGTATCTCTACAAACGCCTGAAGCGCCGCGGTTACATGGAGCGCGACGTCAAGCGCATGGTCAACCAGGACCGCAACGTCTTCGCCTCGCTGCTCGTCGCACTGGGCCATGGCGATGCGCTGATCACCGGCATGACGCGCACCTTCGCGCAGTCCATGAAGGAAGTGCGCCGCGTGCTTGATCCCAAGCCCGGCCACCTGCCCTTCGGCATTCACCTGATGGTCGCGAAGAACTATACCGTGTTCCTCGCCGACACGACCGTGAATGAACGCCCCTCGGCCGAGGACCTTGCCCAGATCGCCCGCGAGACTGCTGCCGTCGCCCGCCGCATGGGTCACGAACCGCGCGTGGCGTTTCTGTCATACTCGACGTTCGGCAACCCCTATGGCCGCTGGCTCGAATCCATTCGCGGTGCAGTGTCGATCCTCGACGCGGAAGACCCGGGCTTCGAATACGAAGGCGAAATGGCACCAGACGCAGCGCTCAACCCGAAGGTGATGGCCAACTACCCGTTCAGCCGCCTCTCGGGCCCAGCCAACGTGCTGATCATGCCGGGCCTGCAATCGGCCAACATTTCGGCCAAACTGCTGCGCGAACTGGCAGGCAACGCCGTAATCGGCCCGATGCTGATCGGTATGGAAAAGCCGGTACAGATCGCCCCGATGACCTCGCTCGCGCCCGATATCCTGACGCTGGCCGTGCTGGCTGCCGCAGGCGTGGTAGGCTGATAAAATACGCCGCCCCTGCGCAAACGGGGGCGGCAACACCTCAGAAATCAAGCGGTTCGATGTGCGGGAGAGGTCAGATCAGACCCGCCAGCGGACTGCTTGGATCGGCGTACTTTCGCGTCTGCATCCGCCCGGCGAGATAGGCATCGCGCCCGGCCTCTACCGCAAGCTTCATTGCACGGGCCATGCGGATCGGGTCCTTGGCTTCTGCAATCGCGGTGTTCATCAGCACGCCATCGCAGCCGAGTTCCATCGCGACGGCCGCTTCTGATGCCGTGCCCACGCCCGCATCGACCAGCACCGGCACCTTGGCACCCTCGACGATCAGTCGCACCGTCACCTTGTTCTGGATGCCAAGGCCCGAACCGATCGGCGCGCCCAACGGCATCACGGCCACCGCGCCCGCATCCTCGAGCTGCTTGGCCGCAATCGGATCGTCCACGCAGTAGACCATCGGCAGGAAGCCCTCCTTGGCCAGCACTTCGGTCGCGCGGATCGTCTCGATCATGTTGGGATAGAGCGTGCGCGCCTCGCCCAGCACTTCGAGCTTCACCAGATCCCAGCCACCGGCCTCGCGCGCCAGGCGCAATGTGCGGATCGCGCTTTCGGCATCGAAGCAGCCTGCGGTGTTGGGCAGATAGGTGATCTTCTTGGGGTCGATATAGTCCGTCAGCATCGGCGCCTTGGGGTCCGACACGTTCACGCGGCGCACCGCAACGGTGACGATCTCCGCACCGGAAGCCTCTACTGCCGCGGCGTTCTGCTCGAAGTCCTTGTACTTGCCGGTGCCGACAATCAGGCGCGAGCGGAAGGTACGTCCGGCAACGGTCCAGGTATCATTCGTCTCGACCACGTCGCTTTGTCCTCCGCCTACGAAATGCACGATCTCCAGAACGTCACCCTCGGCAATCGCCACGTCCGCCAACGTCGAGCGGGGCACGATCTCGCCATTGCGCTCGACCGCGACCTTGGTCGGTTCGAGTTCGAGGCTGCGCACCAGTTCGGCAATCGATCCGGGCGCGGCGCGGCGAGGTTCGCCGTTGACGGTAAGGGAGAGCATTCCAGTCATGCGGCCCGCTTTAGCGAGGCAGGGCCGGGGTGCAAGTATGGCCTTGGTGATATGGCCTTAGTGAGAATGCCGGATATTGATGAAGTGCGCGGTTGCGACAAGGATCACGCCACCCACTGTCAGCGCTACTTCGGCATCGCCATGGCCCACGGCCACCGCTGCGCCCATCAGCGCCAGGCCGGTGCCGCCGATTGCCAGCGGCAGGAACCGCCCGTGGCGCAATGCGCCAATGCCGATCGTCGCCGCGCCGATCACCAGCGCAAAGGCAAGGCCCCAGCGGTGGATGTCGGGATTGAGCAGCACACCGCCACCCACGCCGAGCATGCCGACTAGGAACAGCCCCGCAACGCAATGAATCAGGCACAGCCCCGAAAGGAGCACGCCGATCCGGTCAAGCCGGGCACGCAAGGCAAGCAGGGCATCACTCATCGCTTGAGCATATATGTTATAATGTAACATCGCACAAGGTGGGCGCCGGAAAATCTCTCCTGCCCAAAGGGCCACAGCGCTGCCCGACAATCGCTCTTGCGATTCTGCGAGGGCAGGAGCAGGGGCAGCGCCATGAGCAACAGCGTCTCGCCCAAGCTTCGCAGTGACGCCACCGCCCTGTCGCGCTGGCTGTTCGTCGTCGCCTTCATGGTCCTCGCCATCGTCGTGGTCGGCGGCATCACCCGCCTTACTGAATCGGGCGTTTCGATCACCGAATGGAAGCCGGTGAGTGGCACCCTACCGCCGATCACCGAAGCGCAGTGGCAGGCCGAATTCGACGCCTACCGCGCCACGCCGCAGTACCAGCTGGTCAACGGCCCGGCGGGCATGACGCTCTCCACCTACAAGTTCATCTTCTTCTGGGAGTGGGTCCACCGCCTGCTCGCCCGCACCATCGGCCTCGTCTTTGCAGCGCCTCTGGCATGGTTCTGGATCAAGGGCAGGATTCCCGAGGGCTACAAGCCCCGCCTGCTCGCGCTGCTGGCTCTGGGCGCGCTGCAGGGCGCGGTCGGCTGGTGGATGGTCAAGTCCGGCATCGTCAATGACGTCAAGGTCAGCCACTTCCGCCTCGCCACGCACCTGCTGGTCGCGCTGTTCACGCTGGCCGGCCTCGTCTGGACCGCGCTCGACCTGATCGCACTGGCCAATGGCGAGGGGCGCTCGAGACTGCGGGGCCTCGGCCTGCTTGCCCTTGCCATGCTGGTGTTCCAGCTGTTCTACGGCGCGATTGTGGCCGGGCTTCGCGCCGGCACCTCGGCGGGCGGCGGCTGGTTCAACTGGGACGCTTGGCCGCTGATGCAGGGCAAGGTCTATCCCGATGGCGTCGACTGGGCGATGGGTACTGCCCATGCCCTGCTGTCCGATCCATTCCTCGTCCACTTCATTCACCGCTGGTGGGCCTGGGCCGTAGTGGCCGTGCTGGTGGTCGTCGCACGCAAGCTGCGCCGGACTGACCGCAAGGCCTCGGTCGTCCTCCACTCCGTGTTCGGCACGCAAGTCCTGCTCGGCATCCTCACCGTGTGGAGCGGCGTCGCCATCTGGCTCGGCGTGCTGCACCAATTGGTCGGCGCGCTGCTCGTGGCAGCAACGGTATGGTCCGCCCACATCCTCGGCAGCCCGAGACACCGCCAGCAATGACTGCCGCGCTGATCTGGTCCACCTTTGGCGACATCCAAAGCGCCGAGGCCGTGGCAGACACGCTGCTCGAAGAACGCCTGATCGCCTGCGCCAACATCCTCCCCGCCGTCCGCTCGCTCTATCGCTGGAACGGCGAGCGCGGCGAGGGCAGCGAAGTCGCCGTCCTGTTCAAGACCCGCGTGGACCTGTTGGACGGCGCCATCGCCCGCCTCGAAGCGCTCCACCCGTATGACGCCCCGGCGATCTCCGGCTGGCGCTGCGACGCGGCGGGAGCGGCAACTCTTGGCTGGATCGAAGCCGACTGCGGCCCCTCCAAGTTCTAACGGTATTATTTTACCTCTACCAAAACCCGCAGTTTGCTTGACTCTGGCGGGCATTTGCAACAAAGGCGCGCTTCCTTCGTCGTGAAGCAGCGGATTCCCGCTTGGATCGACGCACCGAATTCAGGGAACCCGTAGCCATGAAGGCTCTCAGCAAGGTCACCCGGTCGATCAAGCCGGCCGAGGTGGAGAAGAACTGGCATCTGATCGATGCCGAAGGCATGGTCGTCGGCCGTCTCGCCGTCGTCATCGCCAACCATCTGCGCGGCAAGCACAAGCCGAGCTTCACCCCGCACGTCGATTGCGGCGATCACGTTGTCGTGATCAACGCCGACAAGGTCAAGTTCACCGGCAACAAGCTGAAGAACAAGACCTACTACAAGCACACCGGCTATGCCGGCGGCATCAAGGAAGTCACCGCGGACAAGGTCCTCGGTGGTCGCTTCCCCGAGCGCGTGCTTGAAAAGGCAGTTGAGCGCATGATCCCCCGCGGCCCGCTCGGCCGTGCGCAGATGCGCGCCCTTCACCTCTATGCCGGTGCCGAGCACCCGCATGGCGGCACCCAGCCGGTGGCGCTCGACGTCGCTTCGATGAACCGCAAGAACAAGGTGGGTGCATAATCATGGCCGAAACCGAAAACACCGTGTCGAGCCTCGCCGACCTCAAGGACCTGACCGCTTCCGCTCCCGTGGCTGCTGCTCCGTCCGAAGGTGGTGAAGTCGCCGCTCCCGTCCGCACCGGCCCCGCTGCCGTGATCCGCGCTCGCGAAGTCGATGCGCAGGGCCGTTCGTACGCCACCGGCCGCCGCAAGGACGCCGTGGCCCGCGTGTGGCTCAAGCCCGGCTCGGGCAAGGTCACCGTCAACGGCCGTGATCAGGAAGTCTACTTCGCCCGTCCGACCCTGCGTCTAGTGATCAACCAGCCGTTCGAAGTCGCCGGTCGCGAAGGCCAGTACGACATCGTCTGCACCGTCAAGGGTGGTGGCCTCTCGGGCCAGGCCGGCGCGGTCAAGCACGGCATCGCCCAGGCCCTGTCGAAGTTCGAACCCGAACTGCGCAGCGCCGTGAAGGCTGCCGGCTTCCTCACCCGCGACCCGCGCGTCGTCGAGCGTAAGAAGTACGGCAAGGCCAAGGCACGCCGCAGCTTCCAGTTCTCGAAGCGCTAATCGCGCTTCGGCTGGCAGTTCTCGAAGCGCCAATCGCGCTTCTTGCTGCAAGGCTGAACGAAATCAGGGGCTGGTCTTCGGACCGGCCCCTTTTTTCATGGCCATCAATCGGCTGGTGCGAACTGCTTGGCCAGCGTGTGGTAAAGCTTGGGCTTGCACACCTTGGCGCTGGCCCAGTCGGCAATCAGCGCGGTGGCGAACAGCGGCAGGACCATGGTGCGGTCCGCCGTCATCTCCATGATGATGATCGAAGCGGTCAGCGGAGCGCGTACTACGCCCGTGAAATAACCGATCATGCCGAGCACGACGATTGCTCCCGGCGCCTCGCCCGGGAAACCTGCTGCGAGCAACTGCCCGACACCGGCACCGACCGATAGCGATGGCGCGAAAATGCCGCCCGGAGCGCCACTCAGCGCAGTTGCCAGCGTCGAAATGAACTTCCCCGGTCCGAACAGCAGCGAGGCATCCCCGCCCGCAAGCAGCAGCTTGGTCGTGTCATAGCCGGTCCCCCAGCTTGAACCCTCGGTGGCAAGGCCGGTGAGAGCCACGACCAGCCCGCACGCCAGCGCCAGCAGCACGGGCCTTGCGCGCATCCGTACGACAAGTGGGCGCGCGGAGAAGGCCATCCCGATCAATGCGCGCGAGAACAAGCCCCCGGCCACCCCGCCGACGAGCCCCGCAACCGGCGCAAGCACGAAGATGTCGCTCAAGGGCAGGCGCTGCGCCATCGCGCCGAAGTAGACATAGTCTCCCGATAGCCCGAGGCTGACCACGCCGGCTATCATCACCACGGCCATGACCAGCACCGCCAAGCGCTGCTCAAAGGCCGACGCCAGCTCCTCGATCGCAAAGGCCACTCCGGCAAGCGGCGTATTGAACGCCGCCGCCACGCCTGCGGCGCCGCCGGCGATGATCACGCCTGCCGTCACCGGCACGCGCAGCCAGCGATGCACTGCGACCATCAGGGCAGCGCTGACCTGCACGGTCGGCCCCTCGCGGCCTGCGGATCCCCCGACCAGCAGCAGTGCGGTCGTGCCGAAGAGCTTGCCGAAAGCACTTCTCATCGAAACCAGGGGGCCGTGGGCGGCAACGGAGGAGTTGTGCCCCGCTGCCATGACCTGGGGAATGCCCGAGCCACGCGCTGCGGGAAACCAGCGTCGCGTTGCCCAGACCACTCCCGCGAACACCAACGGTGTGACGACAAGCGGGGACAGCGGGACTGCACGATAGAATACTGAAAATATCGTCTGCGCCCATTCGCCTGCTCGCGCGAACAGGACTGCAACGACGCTCAGGACGATAGCCCCCGCCAGCGCTGCGATTCGGGCGCGCATTGCAGGAAGGCTTGCGCTCGAGACGATCTTACCGAAATCAGGGACTTGCATGGCTGGGGGGTAGCCCGCCATGGACATGCCTGCAAGAAACGCCGGTGGCGAGGGGATCGAACGACAATGCCTGCAAGCGCATCGACAGCCAGGGCTGCCGCCTCTCGCGCCGACTGGTTCCGCATGGGTTGGCCGCGCGGCGCCGTTGGCGCCTTCATCGGCATCGCACTCGCCGCTGGCCTTGGCCATCTCGTTCCAGCAGGTGGGGGTCTGCCGTGGATCGTCGCGCCAGTCGGTGCCTCGGCAGTTCTGGTCTTTGCCGTCCCGGCCAGCCCGCTTGCGCAGCCTTGGCCGCTGGTCGGCGGAAACCTCCTGTCGATGGGAGTGGGCCTTGCGATAGGCAAGTTGTGCGCCATCGCGGGCATGGGCGCGCCGGTTGCCGTCGCGATTGCCGTGGGAAGTGCGATTGCCGTCATGGGCATGGCGCGCTGCACCCACCCGCCTGGGGGCGCAGCGGCGATCCTGGGTGCCATGGCGGGGATCGCACCCGCCACCCATTTTCCAGGGCCGCTGACGCCGCTCGCGCTCAACGTGGCAGGCATTGCCTTGGCGGGCTGGATTTATAACGCGATGACCGGCCATGCCTGGCCGCATATCCCCGCGACCTTGCCCTCACCTGCCCCTATCCATACCGTGACCTATGACCGCGCCGACCTCGACGCGGTGCTCGCCGATTGGGATGAGGCGCTCGACGTCGAGCCCGATGATCTCGACGCCCTGTTTCGCGCAGTGGAGCGCCGCGTGCTGCGACGTTGGGAAGACGATCACAAGTAGGACCGCTCCCGCTTCAGTTGCGGTTCAGCCGCCGGGCGGTTAGTCCCGTGGCGTGATCCGAAGACTCCCCGCCCTGCTCTTCGCCCGGCTTGCTGCGTTGATCGCGGCGGCCAGCCTTTGCATTCAGCCTGCTGCAGCGCAATCGGTGCTGCGCGATGCCGAGACCGAGGCGCTGTTCCGCGATGCATCGGCCCCGATCTTTGCCGCCGCCGGGTTCAATCCGAAGGCAATCGACCTGGTCCTGCTCAACGATGGCTCGATCAACGCTTTCGTTGCCGGCGGGCAGGCGATCTACATTCACTCCGGGCTGATCGGTGCGGCGGACAGCGTCAATGAACTGCAAGGCGTTATCGCCCACGAACTCGGCCACATCACCGGAGGCCACGTGGTGCGGTTCAGTGAAGGGATGAAGCCGGCGACCGGCATAACCGTGCTTTCACTGCTCCTTGGCGGCCTTGCCGCGGCGGCGGGATCGCCGGACGCAGCGCTGGGCGTGTTCATGGCCGGTCAGCAGGCGGCATTGGGCAAGTTCCTCTCCTTCAGCCGCACGCAGGAAAGTTCAGCCGATGCCGCCAGCGTACAGTTTCTGACGAAAGCCGGCATTTCCGGGCGCGGATCGGTCGAGTTCTTCAAGAAGCTGCAGAACCTCGAGTTCCGTTACGGCTACAGCTCGCGCGGCAACCCCGATGCCGAGTTCTACAGCACCCACCCGATGACTGCAGACCGCCTGACAACACTGCAGGATGCGTTCGAGAAGGACCCGGCTTGGAACACCCCGCCTCCTGCCGAACTCCAGGCGCGCTTCCTGCGGGTGAAGGCCAAGCTTTATGGCTATCTTGCCGAGCCGCAGGACACGCTGCGCGCCTATCCCGAATATCTGACCGACGTGCCCGCCCGATACGCCCGCGCTTATGCGTTCCACAAGGAAGCCTTTGTCGACAAGGCGTTGGACGAAACCAAGGCCCTGATCGCCAGCGATCCGAAGAACCCCTACTTCAAGGAACTTGAAGGACAGATCCTGCTGGAGTCCGGACGCCCGCAGGAAGCGCTGGAGCCGTTGCGCGAGGCGACGGCGCTGACCGGCAACGAACCCTTGATCGCCACGACCTTTGGCCACGCGCTGATCGCAACCGAGGACAAGGCCAACTTTGCCGAAGCCGAGAAAGTGCTCAGGACCTCGGTGGCGCGCGACAAGGAAAACCCCTTCACCTGGTACCAGCTTGGCGTGATCTACGAAGCCAAGGGCGATATTCCGCGCGCCCGCCTCGCCAGTGCCGAACAGCAGCTCATGAACATGCAACTGGGCGAAGCTGTGCGCAGTGCCGAAGCGGCAGAGGCAGCCTTGCCCAAGGGCACGCCGGATTGGCTGCGGGCGCAGGATATCGCGATGTCGGCACGCGCCACCATGGAACGCCAGAAGAAATCGCGCTAGGCACGCATTCATGGCTGATCAAACACCTCGCCGCTTCGGAGCATTTGCTGCCCTTGCCCTGCTCTTTGCCGCAGGGGGTGCGGGCGCTGGCTGGTGGTATGCCCATTCGCAATCCCGTCCCGCCGAGGGTGACCAGCAGCTGGAGGCTTCGCTTTCGAGCGCAGGCATCGACGGCAAGGAGCGGGCCGCAATCGAAGGGCTGATCCGCACCTACATTCTCGAACACCCCGAAGTCCTGCCCGAGGCGATGGAGCGGTTGCAGCAGCGTGAGGCATCGGCACAGATCGCGCCCATGCGCGGCGCGCTGGAAACCGCATTCCCGGGTGCCGTGCTCGGCAACCCCAACGGCAAGGTGACGCTGGTCGAATTTACCGATTTTGCTTGTACCTATTGCCGGCAGAGCGTGAAGGCGATCGACGCCCTGGTGGCCAAGAACCCGGATCTGCGCGTGGTCGTGCGCGAGTTGCCGATCATTGCACCCGAAAGCGCGCCGGCAGCCCGGATGGCGCTGGCAGCGGCAGAGCAGGGCAAGTACCCCGCTTATCACAAGGCAATGTTCGAAGGCCCCCGCCCGTCCGACGCCAGCATAACGGCTGCGGCCACGGCAGCAGGCCTCGATCTTGCCTCGGCCCGCAGCTTTGCCGCGCGGCCCGATGTGGAAGAGGAGCTCAAGCGCAATCTGCAGATGGCGCGCCAGCTCGGCATCAACGGTACGCCGGCATGGGTCATCGGCGAACAGCTGGTCCACGGCGCAGTACCGCAGGAAGACCTTCAGGCCGCAATCGACGCTGCCCGCAAGCGCTGATCGCCGATTTCCGGCGTGCTGGCACCAATTGCGTTGCAGCCCGTTGCTGTCACGTGGATCATGGCCTTTGCGGACCAAAGCCTGCAAGGCTAGCCTAACCCACCGCTAAAGGTTACAAACCGTTTCATGGCAGCGCTGCCGTTCAGACCCACGCCGTTCTTCGGCAACAAGAACCGCGCCTTCTGGCGCCTGCAGTTCCTTGGCTGGGGCGGCGCGATGCTGCTGCGGGCGATGTCGTCCATCGCCAATGCGCAGCCATGGTCATTCCTGGTCATCGTCGTCATTGCCACAATCACCGGCTTCTCGATCTCGCTGATCTTGTCGGTGATCTACCGCGCGCTGATCAACCGGCGGCCAATCGTGACGTGGGGCGTAACCGCAGTGACCATGTCGGTCGCCGTGGGCCTGTATGCTTTCATCGACTCGTGGGTAATCAGTCTTTACCGGCAGGGTGGCGACGCCAGCTTTGCGCAGCTGTTCCTCGGCGTGTTCTACCTTGATCTCACGCTCGTCATATCGTGGACCGGCCTTTATTACGCGATCAATTTCTTCCTGCAGGTTGAAGAACAGAACGACCAGCTGATGCGGCTGGAAGCGCAGGCGACCTCGGCCCAGCTGGCCATGCTGCGCTACCAGCTCAACCCGCATTTCCTGTTCAATACGCTCAATTCCATCTCGACGCTGGTCCTGCTCAAGCAGACGGAACCGGCCAACGCGATGCTTTCGCGTCTGTCGTCATTCCTGCGCTATACGTTGGTCAACGAACCAACTGCACGGGTGACGGTGGCGCAGGAGATCGAGACGCTGAAGCTTTATCTCGACATCGAGCGCATGCGTTTCGAGGAGCGGCTGCGCACCGATTTTCGGATAGACGATGCCGTGCGCAGTGGCCTGATGCCCTCGCTGCTCCTGCAACCGCTGGTCGAAAACGCCATCAAGTACGCTGTCAGCCCTCTGGAATATGGAGCGGAAATCACGGTTGAAGCGCAACTCGTCGGTCCGATGCTGCGGGTTACCGTGTCCGACACCGGACCGGGCTTGTCACCGGGCACCGATCCTTCAAGCGTGTTCGGCGTGAGCAGTGACAGCACCGGCATAGGCCTTGCCAACATCCGCGATCGTTTGGTTCAGGCCTATGGCGAGAACCAGCGATTCGATATTTCAAACCGTCCCGAAGGAGGATTTCAGGTCGTGCTCGAACTGCCGTTCGAGGCAAAGCCAGAACCGGTTCAGGCAATTCCTGCCCGACGCCCGGCAGGGGTTGGCGCATGATCGCGGGAACCGACTGCCCTATTCATCGTCCTGTCATCAGCCACACTCCAACGGGGGGACCGTTTCGGGGGCGCAACGTGATCCAAGTCTGGACAAGACCCAAGGGAACCGCATGACGATCCGCACGATCCTCGTCGACGACGAGAAACTGGCCATTCAGGGGCTCCAGCTCCGCCTTCAGGCCTTCCCCGATGTCGAAGTGATCGACACCTGTTCGAATGGCCGTGAGGCCATCCGCAAGATCAAGACCGAGAAACCCGACCTGGTGTTCTGCGACATCCAGATGCCCGGCTTCGATGGCTTCTCGGTCGTCAAGGGCGTGATGGAGATCGATCCGCCCCTGTTCGTTTTCGTGACCGCCTATTCCGAGCACGCGATCAAGGCGTTCGAGGCCAACGCGGTCGACTACCTGCTAAAGCCGGTTGAGGAAGACCGCCTTGCCGACGCGCTCGACCGCGCCCGTACCCGCCTTTCGGAAAAGCGTGGCCGCGAAGAAGCCGACAAGCTCAAGAACGTCCTTGCCGAAGTGGCACCCGATGCCCTGCCCGAGATCGAGGATGAGGGTGAACCGGTGGCTGGACGTTTCGAAAAGCTCATCAACATCAAGGATCGCGGCAAGATCTTCCGCGTCGATGTCGACACGATCGAGCGCATCGAAGCTGCTGGCGATTACATGTGCATCTACACCGGCGACAATTCTCTGATCCTGCGCGAGACGATGAAGGATCTCGAACGCCGCCTTGATCCGCGCGTGTTCCAGCGCGTGCACCGTTCAAAGATCGTCAACCTCGATCAGGTGCGCCAGGTAAAACCGCATACCAATGGCGAATGCTTCCTGGTGCTGGAAAGCGGCGCGGAAGTGAAGGTATCGCGTTCGTACCGTGACGTGGTGGCGCGCTTCGTTCACTGAACTCGACAGAAAGGCCGGGAATGGTATTGCGCTCCGCATGAGCAGTTTCTCCATTCCCGGCTTCGATCTGGAAGCTTTCGTCACCGCAACGCTGGCCGAGGACCTTGGAGAGGGTCTGCCCGGCGGCGGATACGATGTGACCAGCGACAGCGTGATCCCGGCAGACGCCCGTTTTTCGGGCGTGATGGACAGCCGCGATGCCATATCGGTCTGCGGCCTGCCGATTGCAGCCGCGTTCTTCCGCGCGCTCGATCCCGCCATGAAAATCGATATTCTGGTTGATGAGGGCGCGCAGGTCCCGCCGGGGTCCGACCTCATGCGACTGGAGGGCAATGCCCGCGCGATGCTCACGGCCGAGCGCAGCGCGCTGAACACGGTGCAGCACCTGTCGGGCGTGGCCACGCTTACGCGCCAATATGTGGACGCGATGGGTGAGACAGACGCGCGCCTGCTGGACACACGCAAAACTATCCCCGGCCTGCGCCATCTCGAGAAGTACGCCGTGCGTACGGGTGGCGGCACCAATCACCGCATGGGCCTGTGGGACGCAGCGATGATCAAGGACAATCACGTGTTGGTAGCGGGCGGTGTGGCCGAGGCCGTCCGCCGCGCGTTGGCCGCAGGGGTGAAGGACGTGATCTGCGAGGTCGACCATATCGACCAGATCCTGCCCGCACTCGAAGCCGGGGCAACGCGGCTCCTTCTCGACAATATGGGGCCAGACCTTTTGCGCGAGGCCGTTGCGCTCGTGGCGGGCCGAGTGCCTTGCGAGGCCTCGGGCGGCGTCCGTCTGGATACGATAGGCGCGATTGCCGCTTCGGGCGTGGACTACGTTTCGGTTGGCCGCCTGACGCAAAGCGCGCCTGCGGCCGATATCGGCCTCGACTTCACGCCAATCGCCTGAACGGAAACCCAAGATGCGTCCCGCCACTATCCGAGCCTTTGAAATCAGCGTGATCGCCAGCCAGTTGATCCGCATCGTCAACATCGTCGCCAATGCCGGGGCGATGGCGGCTGCGCTGGAAGTCGGCCGCAACGAGCTGCTGATCGGCCCGTTCGTCAATGCTCTGGTTGCCATCGGTCTCGCGCTCGCGGTGTCGCGCGGGCGATTTGCAATAGCGCGCTGGTTCCTCGTTGCGGTGATAGCACTCGACGTGCTTGGTCTCGGCGGCGTTCCTGCAGTGGCAACGATGATCGGCATTCCGTTCGCCATATTCTCGGTGATCGCCATCCTGCTGATGATTGCGGCAGGCGTGCTGATGTTCCTGCCTGCCTCGACGGCGTGGCTCAAGCAGGGCAAGGCTGACTGAGGGTGCGCGGCACGCTGATCGCCGTTGGACTGCTGGCGGCAACCCCGGCCCTGGCGAAGGGGTGGCAATGCAACGTGCCGCCGCAGATCAACGTGCCACCCTCGCCCGCGCCCGACGCGCCCCCACGCATCGTCCCGACGACCGGCTATACGTTGGCAATAAGCTGGTCGCCCGAGTTCTGCCGCACGCGCAGGGACGATCCTGCACACGCCACGCAATGTTCAGGCCGTCTGGGAAGGTTCGGCTTCGTACTCCACGGCCTTTGGCCCGATGGCCAAGGCGGCAAGTTCCCGCAGTACTGCCCGTCTCGCCTGCTGCCCGATGCGACGACGCTGCGCCGCAACTTCTGCACCACGCCGTCGGCTGACCTGATGATGCATGAATGGGCCAAGCACGGCACCTGCATGGGCATCAGCCCGGCCGACTACTTCGCCAAGGGTCGCGCGCTTTTCCAGAGCTTCGAGTTCCGCGACATGGCGCGCCTGTCGCGCACCGAAGGACTGGACGTGGGCAAGGTCAAGCAGGCGCTGGTCCTTGCCAACCCGCGTCTCCGCCCGGAAATGATCCGCCTGCTGCTCGGCCGCGACGGCTGGCTGCGCGAGATTCACCTGTGCCATTCGCGCAAGCTGAAGCCGGCACGCTGCCCCATCGGCAATAGCGGTCCGCCGGACACGGTGCCGGTGAAGATCTGGCGCTCCTTTTGAGGCTCGCGTTCTAACGTCGCTCGCGGAAGAAGCCGCGCAGCAATTCGCCAGATTCCGATTCGCCCATGCCCGAATAGACCTCGGGTCGGTGCAGGCAAGTGGCCTGGTCGAACACGCGCGCACCATGCTCAACCGCGCCGCCCTTGGGATCGCTGGCGGCGTAATAGACACGGGCGATGCGGGCATGGGCGATGGCACCAGCGCACATCGCGCAAGGTTCCAGGCTGACCCACAAGTCGCAGCCTTCAAGGCGCTCCTGCCCCAAAGCTGCGGCGGCAGCGCGAATCGCCAGCACTTCGGCGTGGGCTGTGGGATCGCACAATGTCCGCGGCTGGTTGTGCGCGGCGGCTATGAGCGTTCCGTCCTTGACGATGACCGCGCCAATGGGCACTTCGCCTTCACCGGCAGCGGTTCGGGCTTGATCCAAGGCCAGTCGCATCGGTTCGGGAAGAGGCCAGCGGGTCATGATGCGGGGTATAAGGAGCGGATTGACGCTTTCAAACTCCGAATCCTTGACTTCGCCCCGTGAATCGATAAGAGCCGCGCCTTCCCGATAGGTATTATCGAACACAAGCGAGTTTTAGCCATGTCGCGTATCTGCGAACTGACCGGTAAGGGCCGCCAAGTCGGTCACAACGTAAGCCACGCCAACAACAAGACCAAGCGTCTGTTCCTGCCCAATCTCCAGAACGTCACGCTGATGAGCGAGAAGCTGGACCGCAGCTTCAAGTTCCGCGTTTCGACGCACGGTCTGCGCTCTGTCGAGCATAACGGTGGCCTCGACAACTGGCTGCTCAAGCAGTCGGACACCAAGCTTTCGACGCGCGCCCTCAAGGTGAAGCGCGAGCTGGTCAAGGCGAACGCCGCCTAATCTTCTGCCCGCAAGGGTTGAAACAGCAAGGCCCCCATCCTCAGCGGATCGGGGGCTTTTGTTGCGCCTGCCTCCGGGCATTACGGCGCTGGTAATGCTGCCGGCTCAAGGCGAAGCTGGAGCAGGCGCGTTTCCTGCAGCGCAGCGTCGTTCGCATCGCTGACAAGCCAGAGATCGAGATGATCTCCTGCCGGGGCCAGAACCATGCCCTCCCAATTCTCGCGCAGGACGGGTCCGTCGATGCGCCCCAGCTCCCGGGTTGCCAACGGACGGCGCGGATCGAAAGCGGCGAAGTCTGCCAAGACCAGGCGGGCCTCGAAATGCGGAGGGAACAGCGCCAGCCGGCGCACAAGAATAAGCACGCGTCCGTCGGGAAGCGTGGCTGCATCTACCGGATCGAAGCCGGCAGGCACGGTGATGCCAAACTTCTGTGCCCGCGAACGCGCCGGCTGACTTGCGAACAGCAGCCCGAGGTGAAGTCCGCCAGCCCCCGTGCCGCATGATTCGCACAGCATGATCCAGCGCCCATCGTTCAGACGCGCCATCGCCTCCACCCCGCCGTTGGCTGGCCAATCACGCGTTTCCGGCACGATCAGAAGGCGCGCGGTGCCGCTGCGGGCATCGGCCCGTACCACGCGTGGATCATCTTCCAGGCCGATCCACAGGCTGCCGTCCGATGGGTCCCGCACCGCGGATTCGGTATCGAAACCAACATAACCCCGCCCGTCCGGCCAGTGCTGCGAAATGAGGCGCGGCATCTGCAGCTTCATCGCTCCCGGCTCGATCGGCAAGCGCAGTGGCAGCGCACGGTTGCGGTCGCTGATGGCTAGGAGGCCGCCTTGCTGCAGGACAAGGGCCGAATAGCCGCCGAAGCGCTGGTCAGGCCCAGTCAGGCGCCACGCCTTTTCAAGAGCGAACGGTCCCAATGCGCGGCGTTCAGCCGGTGGAACCGACGCTGTCATGTCCGCTACGTCGATCCAAGGATTGAAGCTGAGCGGATCTACGCGCGCCGTACTCCAGACAAGGAACAGCAGCGGCAGGAGCAGGACAACGATGGGGAGGGCACGGCGCACGTCAGCGCCGTTATCGGATTGCCCCTGCCCGTCAATCGGCAAACATGGTTACCGACGGCACGAAGTAATGATCAGGCAGGCCGGAACTTCAGCGCATCGCCATTTATGCAATAGCGCAAGCCCGTCGGTGCCGGACCATCATCAAACACATGTCCGAGGTGCCCGCCGCACTGGCTGCAGTGCACCTCCGTGCGCGACATTCCAAGCGAACGGTCGCTGCTGGTTCCGACAGCCTTGGGCAGCGGCTTCCAGAAACTGGGCCAGCCAGTGCCGCTATCGAACTTCGTAGACGAGGCAAACAAGGCCGTGCCATCCGCCGCACAGGTGAAGGTGCCCTTGCGGTGTTCCTTGAGCAGAGGTGAGGTGAACGGACGCTCGGTGCCCTCCTCGCGCAGGATATAGAATTGCTCGGCGGTGAGGGTTCGCCGCCATTCGGCCTCGGTCTTCATGACCGGAAAGCGGCCCTTGGCAGCAGGCTTTGCGGTGCAAGCCGAGGCGAAGGGCAAGGCCGCACCAGCGCCAAGCAGAGCAAGGAAGCGACGACGATCAGGGGAAGAAGCAGACATGCCAGAGCCTTTCGGTGTCCTGCCGGTGGGCGGAGGATGGACCTCGAGGGGGGCGGATTGCCCGCCGGCAGGACATGACTCGATCTAGTCCAGTCCTGCCGGTTCCATCGTGACGAAGATCATAGCATGTTATCCTGTCGCCAGGATTACCGCTTTTCGATCACGGTTTCGAGCTTGCGGAAGCCGTGGACGAAGTTCGCGCGCACGCGCTCGACTTCCCCCACCACGCGCACCTGCATTCGCCGCTCGTGCATTTCCTCGAGCAAGATGCGCAGTTGCAGTTCGGCAAGGCGTGCGCCGACGCAGCGATGCACGCCATAGCCGAACGAAAGGTGACGCCGCGCATTGTCGCGATCGACGATAAGCTTGTCGGCGTTCTCGAACACACTTTCGTCCCGGTTGGCCGAGATGTACCAAAGGATCAGCTTTTCGCCGGCCTTGATCTCCTGACCGAAAAGTTCCGCGTCGGCAGTGGCCGTCCGGCGCATGTGCGCAAGCGGTGTTACATAGCGGATGCATTCCTGCACAGCATTCGGGATAAGCGAAGGATCGCGGGCCAGCAGATCGCGCTGGTCCGGGAACTGGTCGAGCGCGTGGACGATGCCCGACATGGTGTTGCGGGTGGTGTCATTGCCGCCCACGATAAGCAGCACGAGATTGCCCATGAACTCCTGCGGGCTCATGTGGTTCATCGCTTCGGAATGGATCATCATCGAAATGAGATCGCCCGAAGGGCCGCTGCGCATGCGTTCGCCCCAGAGGCGCTGGAAATAGTGCGCCATTTCGCCGAGGAAGCCGAAGCGCATGTCCGACAGTTCGCGTGCCAGGACAAGTTCCACGTCTCCGGCCCAGTCCGACCAGAACGTCAGGAGGCGCCGGTCAGGCCAGGGGAAACCGAAAAGCAGCGCGAGCATGCCGGTGGTAAGCTCGATCGAGACCTTGTCGACCCAATCGAACTTTTCGCCCCAAGGCAGCGAATCGAGCACCTCGCCGGTGCGTTGGCGGATTTCCCGCTCCATCTCGACCATCTTGGCGGGCGTGAAGGCAGGAGCGACCGTACGGCGCTGGCCGGTGTGTTGCGGCCGGTCCATCGCGATGAACATCGGCAACTGGCGCTCGGCCAGCAGGGCCGGATCGGTATCGGCCGGCGGGTCGCCAATGGTGATGCCACCGTATTGCCAGGATGAGGAGAACAGTTCCGGGAGCGATTCGACGTGCTGGATCGCCTTGTGGTTCACCACATTCCAGTAGGCACCATAAGGCGATTCCGGGACGAAGTTCACCGGGGCTTCGCGCCGCATCTCGGCAAAGATCGGCTGCCAGCGGTCTTCGACGTAGATGTCGGAGCGGCTCACGTCCCACTTGTGCGTGTGCGCCGGGAAGGCCTGGGGATTGTCCCTGAGCCAGGCGCTGAACGCCTCGATCGCGGTGGGAGAGCTGCGGTAGGTGAACTGCGGGGCTTCGGGTGCAAGCTGCGTGGCCATGGCTATCCTCCGGAAAGGCCGCACGTTGCCCGCACGGTCCTCGTCACTTTGGTAGCTTGCCACAACCTACATAGGTGTCAATAAGCTTTGCGCCTGAACAGGGAACGCTTGGTCTTGCCTCGTGCAGGGCCGGATTTCATCACGGTCCGCCGAAACAGTTGCGCTCCTGCCCGCACGATAACCACCACCCACAATGCCTGCCAGGCCAGCGCGAGGATGTGCGGCCAAACCTCGGGCTGCTGTGCGGCGCGGGCCAGCATCGCGTAGGGCGAACTGACCGGGAATATCACCGAAAGCCATTCGACCCACGAGCCCGGCATGCTCAGCGCGTAGCTAGAAAAGAAGAACACCATGAGCTGGAACATCGAGACCGGCATCGACAGCGTCTGCACCTCGCGCACTGTTGCGGCCATGCCCCCGATCGACAGGAACAGCGATCCCATCAGCAGATAGGCCATGGCGAAATAAAGGAAGCCCAGCGTCAGGAAGAGAGGCCAGCCGACCGCGGGCGCCGAAAGCGGCGGCATGCTCTTGGCGCCTGCAAGCACGATAAGGCCAATCGCCGTGCCCCACACGGCAATGCCAACCAGACTGACGGCGAGCATCGCAAAGAGCTTGCCCATGAACATCGCGTCCATCGGCACGGCTGCCGCAAGCACCTCGATGATCTTGTTGCCCTTCTCCTCGACAAGATTGGACAAAACCATCCCGGCCAGAAGCATGGTGAGGAGGAACAGCAGGACCTGACTGCCCTGCGCGGTATAGGCCTGGCCGGTACGGACCTTGGCGATAGAGGTGTTGACCTCTTCCACCTGCACGTCCGGGTAAGCCGTCGGCGTATCGGCACGGGCGCGCGCGGCAAGGTTCGAGACAAGACCGACCCACTGCCGCGCACGATCGGCGGTGGCGGTCAGGGTCGGCGCCGCAAGCGTGCCGCCAACGACTGCGGTAACCTCGCGGTCGGCGTTGGAAAGCGCAGCCCTGGCATCGAAGGCTTGGCCCTGCCCTGGCGTTGCAAGCTGGATCATGTCGGGCAAGCCGCCCGCCACGCGCCCGTCCAGTTCCTCGCGCGCGGCGATCATGCGCTTGTTATCGGCAGCGCTCATGGCAAGGCCGATGGTGGGCTTCTCGACGTTCTGCTGGACCTTGGCGCCGATGTTTCCTGCCAGTCCTCCGACTATCACCGGAAAGGCCGGGCCGATCAGAAAGAAGATGAATGTCTTTGAAAAGACCACCGCGACAAAATCGCGCCGCGCGATGACAAGAGCAGCGCGCAGCTTCTCGGCAAATCCGGTCATCGCGGCTCTCCTTCGCTTTCCTCAAGCGCCTTGGCGGCAGCCTCGCCGGCAATCGCGACAAAGGCATCGTGCAAACCCGCCCGCTCGATCGACAGGCTGAGAATGCCGGCATTGCCTTCGATCAAGGCGCGCAGCAGCGGCTCCACGCCGGTCTCGGGCAGGGTAAAGTGCCAGAAGGCGCCTTCGTGCCGGACATCGTCGGGAAGCGCGCCACGCCATGGTCCGTCCTGCGCGCGCGTTTCGAGGCGGACTTGCGGACGCAGGCGGTCCCTCGCAAGGTCCACCGGCCCGGCGAAGGGCACCTTCCCCCCGGCGATGATCGCCACCTGATCGCACAGGCGCTCAGCGTGAGCGATGACGTGGGTGGAAAAGATCACCGTCGTGCCGCTCGCCGCAAGCGCGCGAATCATGCGTTCGAGCTTGCCCTGGTTTAACGCATCAAGCCCGGAAAACGGTTCGTCGAAGACGACGAGATCCGGCTGGTGCACGAGGGTTCCGAGAAGCTGCACCGTTTGCGCCATGCCTTTCGACATTTGCCTGATCTGGCGGTCTGCCGCGTAGCCAAGCCCATGCTCTTCAAGCAGTTCGCGCCCGCGACGCCGCCCTTCCTTCAGCGGAACACCGCGCAGGGCGGCAAGGAAGCCGATTGCCTCGTAAGCCTTCATCGCCGGGTAGAGCCCGCGCTCTTCGGGCAGGTATCCGATCCGGCGCGCGACTTCCGTCGGCCGTTCATGACCCAGCACCCGCCGGTAGCCAGCATCGGGATCGATGATGCCGAGCAGCATGCGCAGCGTCGTGGTCTTGCCTGCACCGTTGGGGCCGAGGATGCCATAGATCGAACCCTTGGGCACGGCGATGTCCACGCCATCGACGGCAGTAAAGCCGTCAAAGCGCTTCACCAGACCACGTGCGTCTATGGCCAGTTCAGGGCTTCCTGTCACACTGCCCCTGCCCGAAACGTTGCCTGTCACGGGCCATTCCCCTAGCTCGATCTTCATGGAACATGCGCTAAGCGATAGTCGATGAACGAGCGGGACAGCAAGTTTGGTTAATCACGGCGCAGGTACTGTCAATGAACGGCTAAAGGCTGAGGCTTTCCGCCTCGGTTTCGCCGCCTGTGGCATTGCGCCTGCAGTCGACGACCCGGTTCGCGCCCAGCGCCTGGAGCAATGGCTGGGCGAGGAATGCCACGGCACGATGGAGTGGATGGAGACGCGTCTGCATCACCGCCGCGGTCCGCAGTCGCTCTGGCCCGATGCACGAAGCGTTATAGCGCTGGGGATGAGCTACGCTCCGGCGGCAGATCCACGCGCACTGGAAGCGCACCCGGAGCGAGGCCGCATCTCCGTCTATGCCCAGGGCGGCGATTATCACGATGTCGTGAAACGAAATCTCAAGGCGCTGGCGCGCTGGCTCGTAGCCGAAGTGCCGGGGGCTGAGGTCAAGGTCTTCGTCGATACGGCGCCCGTGATGGAAAAACCGCTGGGGCAAGCGGCCGGAATCGGTTGGCAGGGCAAGCACACCAATCTGGTGAGCCGGAGCCATGGCTCATGGCTGTTCCTCGGGGCTATCTACACGACACTGGACCTGATCTCGGACACTCCACATGCCGACCGCTGCGGATCATGCACCGCATGCCAGACGGCATGTCCCACAAATGCTTTTCCCAAGCCATATCAGCTGGATGCGCGGCGTTGCATCTCCTACCTCACGATCGAGCACAAAGGCCCGGTAGCGGAGGAGTTTCGCGCCGCCTTGGGCAACCGGATCTATGGCTGCGACGATTGCCTGGCGGCCTGCCCGTGGAACAGCTTTGCGCAGGCCGCGCAGGCCAATCGGGCATTCCTTCCGCGCGCCGAGTTGACCGCGCCGAGACTGGCCGAACTACTGGCGCTGGACGATGCCACCTTCCGGCAAGTGTTCAGCGGCAGCCCGATCAAGCGAATCGGGCGGGACCGGATGGTGCGCAATTGTCTCTATGCTGCCGGAAACAGCGGAAGCCAGGCGCTTTTGCCAGTGGTGCAAGGCCTTTGCGATGACGCTGATCCTGCGGTGGCAGATGCCGCCCGCTGGGCCGCCGCGCGGCTGGCCTAGGCCATCATCTCCTTGAGCGGCACAGTAGCGTCGGCGAGCTGCTCAGGCGCGATCTGGGCGCGGGCTTCGACCAGTTTCTTGCCTTGCACATAGTCCTTGACCATGTTCACGCAATCGAGCGCAATGACCTTGCCGTTCTTGAGGTAAACCACCGAGAACGAGCGCGTGGCCGGGTCGCCGCGCAGCACGGCGCTGTCATGCCCTGTCGAGAGACCGACGGTCTGCAGGCGCAGGTCGTACTGGTTGGACCAGAACCACGGCGTCGCCTTGTAGGGCGCTTCGGTGCCGCAGATGCACTTGGCAGCCGTGGTCGCCATGTCATTGGCGTTCTGGACGGACTCGAGGCGGATCACCGCGCCGTTGGCGAAGTCGTTCGAGTGGGCCGCGCAATCGCCGATCGCATAGACATCGGGCAGCGACGTGCGGCACAGTTCGTCGACGTCGACGCCATTGCCGCCCGCGGCGCCTGCAGAGAGCAGCGGGCCGACGCAGGGTACGATGCCGATGCCGACGATCACGATGTCGGCCGGGATGACCGAGCCGTCCTGCATCTTGACGCCGGCCACCTTGACGCCATCACCCTCGATGCAATCCATCGCAGCGCCAGTGCGCAGATCGACGCCGTGCGCGCGATGTTCGGCCTGATAGAATTCGGACAAGGCTTCACCGGCAACGCGGGCCAGCACACGCGGCAGGGCTTCGAGCAGGGTGACCGAGACGTCGAACTTGGTCAGCACGGCAGCGGCTTCCAAGCCGATGTAGCCACCGCCGACGACCACGGCGCGCTTTGCACCCCCAATTGCATCAAGGGCATCGAGTTCGGCCATCAGCCGGTCGGCGTCTTCCCTGGTGCGGACGGCGTGGACCCCCTTGAGATCAGCGCCCATGCACGAAAGGCGGCGCGGATCGCCGCCGGTGGCCCAGATAAGCTTGCCGTAGCCGATCTCCGAGCCGTCACCGAGCTTCACCGTGTGCGCGGCAGGATCGAGCGAGACGACTTCGGCGCCGAGCTTCATCTCGACAGCCTTGTCTTCCCAGAACTGCGCCGGGCGGATGCAGATGCGATCGAACGTCTTGTCGCGGGCGAGATATTCCTTGGACAGCGGCGGACGCTCGTAAGGGATTTCCGGCTCACGGCCGATCACCAGGATGCGGCCCTCGAAGCCGTTCTGCCGCAGCGCGATCGCGGCCTGTGCCCCGCCGTGCCCGGCACCCACGATGATGACGTCTGCGTGCTCCATGCTCGAATCCTCCCGATCGTTGCACGGGCGTTTGGCCAAAATCGCCCGAGCGTCAACAGAACGTCTTCAAAAAGACCGATGCGGGCGAGCGTCAGATTTCTATGATCGTCCCGGCGAGACGTTCGACTTCGGAACGTTCGTGGCTGACGTAGAGAACGGGCAGGCACAATTCGTCACGCAGGCGTTCGATCGTGCGCATCACTTCTTCCCGGCGAGCGCGATCGAGCGATGACAGGGGCTCATCCATGAGCAGGAAACGAGGGTCCGACAGCAGAGCGCGGCCAATGGCGACGCGCTGCGCCTCTCCGCCGGACAGGGACCGTGGCCAGCGGTCAAGCAGATGGCCAATGCCGAGGAACGCGACAACATCGTCCAATGACATGAGCCCGCCTTGGCGCAGGCCATATGCGAGGTTGGCACGAACGCGCAGGTGCGGAAAAAGGCGAGCGTCCTGAAACACGTACCCTGCCCGGCGAAGCTGGACTGGCACATCGGTCCCGGCTTCACTGTCGAACAGAACTTCACCACCAACAACGATCCGGCCCCTATCCGGCTTGAGCAGTCCGGAAACCATGTTGAGGATCGAAGTCTTGCCGGCGCCCGAGGGACCATAGAGTGCGGTCAGTCCGGGTTTTGCGGTGAAGCTGCAAGTGATGTGCGTATCGCCGATCATGCGCGAGACGGCCACCTCAAAGGACATGGGCGCCCCTCCCCATGCGGCGGGCAAGCATTTCCGAGATGACCAGTGCAGCCACCGAAAGCACTACCGAAACGATGGCGAGACGGGCCACTGCGCTTTCCCCGCCGGGAATCTGCAAAGCGCTGTAGATGGCCAGCGGCAGCGTCTGCGTTTCGCCGGGAATGTTGCTGACGAAGGTGATTGTCGCGCCAAATTCGCCGAGCGAGCGGGCGAAACCCAAGACTGTTCCCGCGATCACGCCGGGAAGCGCAAGAGGGACCGTGATCGTGCGGAATACCCGCCAGCGAGACGCGCCCAGCGTCATCGCAGCGGCTTCAAGACGCCGGTCGACCGCCTCGATCGACAGGCGCATGGCGCGGACCATCAACGGCAGGGCCATGACCGCTGCGGCGAGCGCGGCGCCGGTCCAGCGGAACATGAAAGTGATGCCGAGCGCGCGTTCGAGCCAAGCGCCTGCCGGACCTGCAGGGCCGAAGGCAAGAAGCAGCAGCCAGCCCGTCACGACCGGCGGAAGAACCAAGGGCAGGTGAATCAGCGCATCGAGCAAAAGCTTGCCGGGAAAGCGGCCGCGGGCGAGCGCCCATGCCAGTGCGAACGCGATCGGCAGGCATGCCATGACGGCGACGGCACCGACCTTGAGGGAAAGCCGGATGATCTCCCACTCATCTGCGCTCATCGATGCTGGCCGAAGCCGCGCTTGAGGAAAATGGCGCGGCCCTCGCGCGAGATCAGGAATCGGCGGAAAGCTTCGGCGTCACGGTGGCGCGAGGTGGCCAGTAGGGCGACCGGATAAGTGATCGGTTGATGGCTGGCAGGCGGAAACCTGCCGACAACGCGCACGCCGCGCGAAGCCAAGGCGTCAGTTGCATAGACGATGCCAAGCGGCGCTGCGCCCCGCTCGACCAGCGCAAGGGCCGCGCGCACATTCTCGGCAGCGGCAACCTTGCCGGAGACGCGATGCCATACGCCGAGCCGGGTTAGCGCCTCGCGGCCATAGCGACCCGCGGGGACCGCAGCAGGATCGGCCATGGCAACGCGGCCATTGCCGAGCACCGCAGCAAGCGGAAAGTTGCGGTGGATCTGCATGGTCAGCCGGCTTCGCGCGGGGCCGACGAGGACAAGGCTGTTCTCGGTGAGACGGGCGCGACTCCCCGATTTTAGCAGCGACTTGCCCTGAAGGTAATTCATCCACTCTTCATCGGCGGAGGCGAAGAGATCGGCACGCGCGCCTGCCTCGGCCTGGCGCGCCAATGCCGAGGATGCGGCAAACGACAGGACTGGACGGGCATGGCCCTTTCTGGCCCAGGCATCCGCAGCGTCGGTCATCGCTTCCTGCAGGCTTGCGGCAGCGAGCACCAGCGGCCCCCTGTCCTGAGCCAGCGCCGGCGGTGCTACAGCCAGCGCGATCAGCAGAGCGAGAATGGCACGAAGCAGAGTCTGCGGCATCATGGTTCCGGAACAAGCTATGTTCGGCTGTATATACCATGATGCCGCTCGGGCAATCGCGGTCTCGGGATTCAGCGACCGAGCAATGTCCTTGCCTGGCTGGCAACCTGCGCGAGCATGGCAGGGGCAACGGCTGGCGCCGCCTGCGCGCGGGCGACAAGGCTGCGGAACTGGCGCACGGCGACGGCATTTGCGTTGAGCCATTCGCTGACGAAGGCATCAGGTGAACCACCCTTGGAGCGTGCGAGGAAATCCAGGCGCATCTGCTGGAAATCGCGAGCAAGACCGGCCACGAGCAGACGCTCCCAGGGGTCAGACGGATTCATCCGCCGCGCCGCCTGCTGCGCCCAGTCAATGCCCAAGGCCGCGCCAAGATCGGCGAAGGCACCGGTGAGCGCCGCAGCATCGACATTCAGCTCCCCGGCAAGGTGGGCAAGACCGATTGCGCCGTCCATGTCGTACAGATGCACCAGCCGCGCGGCGATCTCGGCGGGGACTCCGCTTGTCGCAAGATCGTCGGCCATCCGGCGCGCCTGCGCCTGCGCCGCACCGCGCAGCAGTTCTGCAGTCGTGTGTGAAAGCAGCGCAACGCCGCCGAACAGGTCCTCGATCAGGTCATCGGGCGATTGCGTG
The DNA here is from genome assembly GCF_900176395.1 of Novosphingobium sp. B1. Classification (GTDB taxonomy): domain Bacteria; phylum Pseudomonadota; class Alphaproteobacteria; order Sphingomonadales; family Sphingomonadaceae; genus Novosphingobium. The sequence goes on from NZ_FWXL01000007.1 coordinate 53,523, forward strand.
CCCCGACCGGCGCGCAGGACATCGGCAACGTGGCCGCGCAGTCCTTGCGCAATGCGGTCGAACAGGTCGAGCCGCAGGGTTTCGGGCATGTCTGCGGTGTCGAGCAAGTTCCAGGTCTTGCGCAGATCGAGCAGGCGCTCTGCCGCGACGAACGCTGCCGCCACCTGAGCCAGCGAAACGCCCTCCTCTTCGCACAGTTCGAACGGGATCACTGGCCCCATGCGATTGATTATGCGGTTGGCAAGCTTCGTGGCGATGATCTCGCGACGCAGGCGGTGGTGAACGATCTCCGTTTCGAAGGCTTCGCGCATCTGCTGCGGGAAAGCGGCAACGAGTTCCTCTTCGAGCACAGGATCATCGACCACGCTGCTTTCCTCAAGCGCGCGCTGGAGGACGAGCTTGCTGCTCGACAGCAGCACTGCAAGTTCGGGGCGGGTAAGCCCCTGCCCGGCAGCGGCGCGACGGGCGAGATCCTCGGCACCGGCAAGGCCTTCGGTTTTGCGATCCAGGTCTCCGCCTTCCTCGAGCACATCGATAAGACGCGACCAAGCCGGCATGGCGGCGGCACCGCCACGTTCGGCGATCGAAAGCGCCAGCGCCTGCAGGCGGTTGTCCTCGAGCACCAGGTGGGCGACTTCGTCGGTCATTGCTGCCAGCAATTCGACGCGGGCGTCCTCGGTCAGCTTGCCCGAGCGCTTGGCCGCGGCAAGCGCAATCTTGATATTGACCTCGTTGTCCGAACAATCGACGCCAGCGGAATTGTCGATGAAGTCGGTGTTGATCCTTCCCCCGTGGAGGGAGAACTCGATGCGCGCGGCCTGCGTGGTGCCAAGGTTGGCGCCTTCGCCGATGACCTTCGCGCGGACTTCGTTAGCCGAGACGCGCACCGAATCGTTCGATGGGTCACCGACATCGACGTTGTTCTGCGTCGAAGCCTTCACATAAGTGCCAATGCCGCCAAACCACAGCAAGTCGACCGGGCTTTGTAGGATCAGCGAGATCAGCGAATCCGGGTCGATCTCCGGCAACTCGACGCCCAGCATCGCCTGCACTTCGGCCGAAAGCGGAATGGACTTCATCGCGCGCGGGAAGACGCCGCCGCCGGTGGAAATCAGGCTCTTGTCGTAATCGTCCCAGCTGGAGCGTGGCAAGGCGAACATGCGGTTGCGTTCGTCCCAGCTCCTTGCCGGATCGGGATCGGGATCGAGGAAGATATGGCGGTGGTCAAACGCCGCGACGACCTTGAGCGCCTTCGACAGGAGCATGCCGTTGCCGAACACGTCGCCCGACATGTCGCCGCATCCTGCCACACGGACGGGTTGCGTCTGCACGTCCACGCCCATCTCGATGAAGTGGCGGCGCACCGAGAGCCAGGCACCCTTGGCAGTGATTCCCATCGCCTTGTGGTCGTAGCCCTTCGATCCGCCACTGGCGAAAGCATCGTCGAGCCAGAAGTCCTTCGATTCTGCGATGGCATTGGCAACGTCGGAGAAGGTGGCCGTACCCTTGTCGGCGGCAACGACGAAATAGGGGTCCTCGCCATCACGGATCACGACATCTGCGGGATGGACGACCTTGCCCTCCACGATGTTGTCGGTGATCGACAGCAGCGTGCGGATGAAGACCTGATAGCTGGCCTTTCCTTCAGCCAGCCAGCCTTCGCGATCCTTGACGGGATCGGGCAAGTGCTTGGGATAGAATCCGCCCTTGGCGCCTGTAGGCACGATGACGGCATTCTTGACGCGCTGCGCCTTCATCAGGCCCAGTACTTCAGTGCGGAAGTCGTCGCGCCGGTCGGACCAGCGCAGCCCGCCGCGAGCTACCGGGCCGGCGCGCAGGTGAATGCCTTCGACACGGGGGCTGTAGACGAAGATCTCGCGCCACGGCAGCGGCTTGGGCAACCCCGGGACGAGTGCGGAATCGATCTTGAAGGCCAATGCCTCCGCAGCGGCTGGAGCAAAAGCATTGGTACGCAAAATGGCGCCAACAAGCGCGCGGAAGCTGCGCAGGAGACGGTCGTCATTGATCGCGGCAACGCCGGCCAAGCCAGTCTTGATGCGATCTTCGGCTGTGACGAAGGCCCCTTCGCGATTGCCCGCGAAGGCAGGATCGTGTCGCGCAACAAAGGCGTCAACCAGCCCGCGCGTGACGAAAGGGGCGTTCTTGAGCGCTTCGACCACGGTGGGGATGCCGAAGGTCAAACCGGCCTGGCGCAAGTAGCGATAGAACGCGCGCAGCCAGTTGGCTTCGGTGGCAGTCAAACCAGTTGCGACGATCAGCCGGTTGAAGGCGTCGTCTTCGGCCGCGCCGTTCAGCACGGCAGAAAGCGAACTTTCGATCGAAGCTGCGCGGGCTAACAGATCTTCGACAGAGCTGTCTTCAGGGTGAGCCACGAGAAAGTCGTGGATGTAGCCAAGGCCGCCGCCGTCGAGTGGAGTGGGCACTTCTTCAAGCACACGGAAGCCGAAGTTTTCGAGCACCGGCACGGCATCCGACAGCACGATCGCCCCTTCGCGCTGGTAAAGCTTGAGACGCAGCGCGGCCTCGCCCGCGTTGCGGTGCAAACGGACGGCACGACGCGGGGCGTTGCTTCCCGAAAGGGTGCGCAGCACGCGAATATCGCGGGCAGCTTCGGCGGCGCCCGATGCATTACGGTAGGCAATCGGGAAAGCATCGGCATATCGCGCGGCAATCGCGGCTGCTCGCGAGGGTTCCTCGGTCGTGGCGAGTTCGGTTTCGACCGCTCCAGCCCATCCCCGGACCATGCCTTGCAACTGCTGGTCGAGCGCTGCCTCGTCGGCCCTGATGTCCTGTTCGCGCACATCAAGCACGAAGCGCAGCATGGCGAGCGTGCTGCCTTCCACCTGCAGCGACCAGTCGATCACCTGCGCCCCGGCTGCGGCTTCAAGCATCGAGCGGATGGCGAGGCGAACTTCAGTCGAAAGCACGTCGCGCGGAAGCCAGACGAAGGCAAACAGGTGGCGGGCAAGTGGAGCTTCGACCAGCGCAAGACGCGGGCGAGGGCGGTCGACCAGGCTCATCATTGCGGTCGACACGCGTTCGAGATCGGCGTCGTCAAAGCTGACGAGGAGATCATGTGGCAGAGCGGTGAGCGCATGAACAAGCGCCTTGCCGGCATGTCCGTTGGGAGCGAAGCCGAACTTGTCCATCAGCTCGGCAAGCTGTGTGCGCAGGCGCGGAATGCGATCGGGCGCCGCCGCAAGCGCAGCGCTGGTCCATACGCCAGCGTGAACCGAGAGCGCGACGACCTTGCCGTTCTCGATCCGCGGGACCATGAACAGGTCAAGCGGTACGCGTCGGTGGACGTTGGCGATGCGGTTTGCCTTGACGATCAGCGGTGCGCGGCCCTTGCCCGATTCAAACCAGCGGAACGCGCGGTCAAACGAGCTGTCGGCAAGGAGATTGCGTTGGCTCGCGCGGCAGATGCCGAGCGGCTTGTCCTCACTGCCATCGCGATTGCGCGTCACGCTGCCAAGTTGCGTAAGCATGCCATCGGCCAGCCAGCGCAGGAGCGCGGCGCCTTCGGGATCTGCAAGGCCTGCAGCATCTTCGCGCATGGCGGCCTGCATCAGGGGCCAGTCGGTAACCGCGGCGCGAACGTCTGCTAGCGTTTCTTCCAGAGCTGCAATCAGGCTGCGACGCTGCCGCGCGTCGGCGCGCTCCGTTTCGAGATAGACGATCGACTCGCGGCGCTCGCCCGAGGCATCGCCGGCAGGGAAATCCGTGAGGTTGCCTTCACCATCGCGACGCACGGCCACAACGGGATGTACCAGCCGATCGATGGCCAAGCCTTGTGCGGTGATGGCAGAGGTGATCGAATCGACAAGGAAGGGCATGTCGTCGTTGATCACCGCGATGCGCAAGTGGCGGCCGCCGCTGTCAGAACCACTTACACTTTCGATGGCGATGGCAGGATCGCTGCCCTTGCGGACAGCAGCAGCACCGGCCGCGAAACGTGCCGCATCAGCAAGACGCGCCGTATCGAAATCAAGCGCTTCGTCCGGCAGGAGCGCGGCTGCAAACCGCTCAGCCAGCGCCAATGATATCTGGTCGGTAGGCTCCTGCGAGGATGGGGTGGCAGGGTTTTGCGGACGGCTTGCGGACGTTGACGCCATGGCGTGTTCCCGACTCTCCTTGCGAGAGGATATTTCACTCTCGTGTAATTATTGAATACGTAAGCGTATCATTGTTCCAAAGGGTAATCCAGCCGTTCCGAGACCTCAAGTCCGGTTCACTGGCGCAAGCGGCTTAACCCGCCGTTGTGAACCCTTTGCCCGTACTTTCGTGCCGAGCGATTTAGATCAGGCCCTTTTCAGGCCGGTGCGAGTTCGCGCGCCGCCTGTGCCGTCAGACGGAGCGAGCGCAGCCGCGCCTCCTGATCGTAGATCGAGGCTGCGACGATGATCTCGTCAGCTTGCGTACGCTCGGCAAATGCGGCCAGTCCGTCGCGTACCGTCTTCACCGAACCACCGGCGCTGACTTGCCGCACGTGCTCGAGCATGGCGAGGGCGGGCGGCGGCAGGGTGTCGCGGTAGCCCGGCACGGGCGGCTTGAGCCTGCCCGGTGTGCCGGAACGCAGTGCCACGAAGGCCTGATCCATCGACGAGGCGAGAAGCTGGCCCTCTTCATCGCTTTCTGCAGCGACGACATTGATGGCAGCGGCGCAATAGGGTGCGTCCAGTGTTTCAGACGGCTGGAAGCGCTCACGATAGATTTTCAGCGCTGCGTCGAGATGGTCGGGCGCGAAGTGCGAGGCAAAGGCATAAGGCAGGCCCAGCATCGCGGCGAGTTGCGCGCCGAACAGGCTCGAACCGAGAATCCAGAGCTGAGGACGCGCGCCCTTGGCCGGATAAGCCTGCAGCGGCACGCGGGGGTCGCCAGCGAACTGCAATTGCAGTTCGACCACGTCCTGAGGGAAGTCCTCGGCCGAACGGTTGGTATCCTTGTGAAGGGCGCGCATGATGCGCTGGTCCGCGCCGGGAGCACGGCCCAGACCAAGATCGATCCGGCCCGGGAACAGGGCGTCTAGCGTGCCGAACTGCTCGGCAATTACCAGCGGGTTATGGTTGGGCAGCATGATCCCGCCCGACCCGATGCGGATCGTCGACGTGGAGTGGCCGATGTGGGCAAGCGCCACGGCTGTCGCAGCGCCGGCGAGACCCTCCATGCCGTGATGTTCGGCGACCCAGTAGCGCTCATAGCCGCATTCCTCTGCAACGCGCGCTGCAGCGGAGGAGTTGTCGAGTGCCGCCTTGGCATTCCCCCCCTCGACCACGCTGACCAGATCGAGGATGGAGAGTTTCATGATGCTGGCTTTCCTGCGGTTTCGGGTGAAACCGATTTAGGTGCAGGCCCCAGTTGTTCAAGGTAACCGCGCGCGGTCTGTCCCGCTTCACCGCCCTTGTCGGCCGCAATGACCGACTCCCACGACTTGCGCGCCGCATCATCCCGGCCCGAAAGAACCGCGATCACGCCCGCCTCCAGTCCGATGCGCGGATCGCGCGGCGCATACTTGGCAGCGATCTCGATGTCGCGCTGCGCCCGATCAAGCTCTTCCTGGCGGCGTGCGAGGGTGGCAGACAGAAGCCAGCCCTCCGCATCTTCGGGCGCGAGGCGATGGGCCTCGTCCAGAGCGGAAGCAGCCTCGGCAAGACGATTCTGCGCCACCAATGCGCGCGAACGGTCGATCTGCAGATCGGCCTGCGCAGCATTGTCGGTCGCGCCCTTCACCGCCAAGGCGCGGTCGAACCACGAAACGGCGGCTTCTGCCTGTCCTGCCGCAAGAGCAGCGTTTCCGGCCATACCCATCAGCGGGACCGCGGCGACTTCCTGTTCCTTGGGCACGCCGGCAACAGCCTGCGAGAATGCTTCGGCCGCCCCGGCAAAGTCGCCTGCGTTCGAGCGCAGCAAGCCGAGACACTGGTTCGCGCGAACCTGCTGACCAGTGTCGCGGCTCTCCCCGAGCCAGGTCTGGACCTCGACCATCGCGGCATCAGGATCGCTGGCGGCCTTCTGCAGGCAAAAGGCCAGACGGTCCTGTTCGGGCAGTTGCGGGCGATCGAGCCCTGCCTGGCGCTCCGCCGCGCGTTCCTTTTCGGGATCGCGTCGACGCGGGATCGGCAAGTCGAACGGGCGCATTGGCATTGTCGAGGGACCAATCTGCATCATCGATGCCTGCTGTTCGATCCGGTGCTCCACGGCAAAGAGGGGTGCGGGTAGGTCGATCATGGCAGGCTTGTCCTTCGGCACGTCAGGTGTCTTGTCCGGCCATGACCCCGGCGATTTCACGCAAGAGCAGCGCAATGTCGGCCGGGCGGGAAAGCCGGTGGTCGCCGTCCTTGATCAGGTGGACCTGCACATCGGCTGAACGCAGGGCACGGGCAAGGCTGATCGAGACCTCCCAGGGGACGTCTGGATCGGCTTGGCCGTGGATCAACCGCACCGGCCCGTCGAACGGGATCTCGCCGCGCAACCGCTTGTGCTTTTCGGCATCCGAAAAGAACCCGGCATAGGTCGGCGTGGGTTCGGGGCCATAGGGATTGTCCTCATGGATCGTGCGACCAGCCGCCAGTTCGATCCGCTGCGATTGCGAAAGGCCCCAGTCGGTAAAGTCCGGGGCCGGGGCTATGCCGAGCAGTGCAACGGCACGATTCCCCAATGCTTCGGCAATAAGCAGCATGAGCCATCCCCCCATGCTCGAACCTACCAGCGCAACCTTGTCGATGCCAAGGTGATCGATCAGCGCAACGGCCTCGTCGCGCCACTTGGAAAGGCGCCCATCGGCAAAGTCGCCATCGCTCATCCCGCAGCCGGTGTAATCGAGAAGCAGGCAGCCGTGACCCTGCTCGCGCGCCCACTCGAGCACGGCCTGCGCCTTGCCGCCAGCCATGTCGGACATGTAGCCGGGGAGGAACACGATGGTAGCACCGGGGGTAGGACCGGGGGTAGGAACGGGGATTGGAGCGGCGATCGAGGCGGCGGGAGGCAGGTGGCGGTAGGCCATCTGCTGGCCCGATGGCAGGGTAAAGCGCGCGATATCAGTCATGCCCCAGACATGGCCCGCAAGGCGCGGCCCGGCAAGCTCAGTTCAGCGGAAAGACCAGAATGACGTGCTGGGCGGCGCGGCTGGTCGTGCCGGTTGGGCGGTCAGCCTTGTGGTGCTTGCTGGCGGACATCGAGGCGGCAGCGATGCCGACCGCAATCGCCAGCCACATGCCAATGCGGCGGGGGTGCTTTCCGGACATGTTCAATCTCCACGCTGGAAGATGTCTTCTATCGGAAGCTCGAAGACATCTGCAATGCGGAAGGCGAGGGGGAGCGAAGGGTCATACTTGCCCGTCTCGATCGCGTTGACCGACTGGCGGCTGACCTCTAGCTTTTCGGCAAGATCGGCCTGGCTCCAGTTGCGCTCGGCGCGCAGGACCTTGAGGCGGTTTTTCATTCGCCACCTCCGCGCCGTTCGAGAAGCGCGTTGACGCAACCACCGAAGCCAAGCCCGGCGAACCACAGGACCGTGGCATAGAAGGCCGGGACGTGAGGGAGCAGGCCGAAGCTTTCGACAAAGCCCCATGCCGTCGCCACGCTGAGCGTGAAGCCGGTGGCGATGAGTATCTGCCGGGTCATCAGGTAGCGCTGGTATTCGTCGCGCAGCGAGGTGAGCAGGCGGCCAATTGCCACGAACACGCCGATGACCGGGAGCGCGGGAAGGAGGGCGGCTGCATAGGCGCCGAGGCCGGTAGGGGCGCTGTTCTTGAAGAACAGGTTCACGCCGACGAGCGTGGCGACATACCCTCCCATCAGCAGCATGACGGCGCGGGTGTAGCGGCGGTGTTCGGGCGTCATCCGGGCGACCATGGCTCAGGCCTCCCGCTGGCGGCGCAGGCAGCGCGTGCCCGAAAGCGCGGCGACAAGCGGCACGAACAGGACGGCATTGGTGGTGGAGCCCTTTGGCAGGACTTCAAAGATATCGAGCATGGCGATTGCCACCATCACGAGGGCGGTCACGACAGGAAGTGCAAAGCGAATCATAGGTAAAGCCTCCTTGATTTGATGACAAGGTTACTTGACCTTTTTACGCAGCATGTCAAGCGTCATTGTCATCATGCCAATGATGCTTGACCTGATACACATGATGACTCTGTACGGCTTCCACGCTAGAAGGCGGGCACGATGGCACGCCTGACGACCAGCACTACAACCACTACCCCCGCGAGCCGGGGGCGGTCGCTGCTGGACTAGGTCCTGCCGCGATGCCGCCGCCCGGTTCGGGCAGGCCCGCGCATCGCCTCCCGAACCGATCCGATTTGCCTGATGCGCGCCCTTTCGGTGGCGGCGCACCTGTGCCAAAGCGCTGCCAACAGATTGCAGAGAGACCCGCATGTCCGAGTTGCTGAAGATCACCCTGCCCGACGGTTCCGTGCGTGAGGTTACGACCGGCAGCACTCCGGCCGACATTGCCGCCGCGATCGGTCCGGGCCTTGCCAAGGCTGCGCTGGCGGCGAAAGTCGATGGCGAGCTGGTGGACCTGTCGCGCCCCTTCACGGCAGACGCGCAACTGGCGCTGGTAACCGCGAAGGACGAGGCTGAAGCGCTCGACCTCGCGCGGCACGACTATGCGCATATTCTGGCAGAAGCGGTACAGGCGCTGTTCCCCGGCACGCAGATCACCTTCGGGCCGAGCACGGACGACGGCTTCTATTACGACTTTGCCCCGAAGGACCGCCCGTTCACCGACGAGGACCTCCCGGCGATCGAAGCGGAGATGCGCAAGATCATCGCCGCCAACAAGCCGCTGCGCCGCGAGGTATGGAGCCGCGAGCAATTGATCAGCCGCTGGAAGCAGCAGGGCGAGAACTTCAAGGCCGAATGGGCTGCCGAGCTGCCCGAGGGCGAAGAGCTGACGGTCTACTGGTCAGGCGAGGACTGGCTCGACATGTGCCGCGGCCCCCACCTGCCCTCGACCGGCAAGCTCGATCCGGCGGCGTTCAAGCTGACGCGCGTTTCGGGTGCCTACTGGCGCGGTGACCAGAAGAACGCGATGCTCAGCCGCGTCTATGGCACCGGCTGGCTCAACAAGAAGCAGCTCGATGCACACCTGACGCGGCTGGAAGAAGCGGCCAAGCGTGACCATCGCAAGCTGGGCAACGAGATGGACCTGTTCCATCTCCAGGCCGAAGCCCACGGGTCGGTGTTCTGGCACCCCAAGGGCTACCTGATCTGGCGCGAGCTGGAAGCCTACATGCGTCGCGCCATCGACGGCGCAGGCTATCGCGAGGTCAAGACCCCCCAGGTCATGGACGCGCGCCAGTGGGAGCAGTCCGGCCACTGGGGCAAGTACCGCGAGAACATGTTCGTGATCCCCGACGAGGTGCCGAACACCGAGGATGAGGGTCCGATCGTCTCGGATGATGCCGACTGGATGGCACTGAAGCCGATGAACTGCCCGGCGCACGTGCTGATCTTCCGGCAGGGCATCAAGTCCTACCGCGAACTGCCCTTGCGCCTGTACGAGAACGGCTGCTGCCACCGCAACGAGCCGCACGGCGCGCTGCACGGGCTGATGCGAGTGCGCCAGTTCACGCAGGACGACGCGCACATCTTCTGCCGCGAGGACCAGATCGTTTCGGAAGTGCAGGCGTTCTGCGAACTGGCCGACCGCATCTACAAGCACTTCGGCTTTACCTACTCGATCAAGCTCGCCCTGCGCCCGGAAAAGCGTTTCGGCACCGAGGAGATGTGGGACAAGGCCGAGGCCGAACTGCGCGCCGCCGTGGTGCGCGCAGGCCTCGCCACCGAGGAATACGGCTGGGAAGAACTGCCCGGCGAAGGCGCGTTCTATGCCCCCAAGCTGGAATGGCACCTGACCGACGCGATCGGCCGCACCTGGCAGGTCGGCACGATCCAGTCGGATCGCGTCCTGCCGGAGCGCCTCGATGCCACCTACATCGGCGAGGATGGCGAGAAGCACCGTCCGGTCATGCTGCACCGCGCAATCTTCGGTAGCTACGAGCGTTTCATCGGCATCCTGATCGAGCACTTCGCCGGACGCCTGCCGGCGTGGCTGGCACCGGTGCAGGCCGTGGTTGCGACGATCGTTTCGGATGCTGACGATTATGCCAGGGACGCGCTCGCAAAGCTCAAGGCTGCCGGCATCCGTGCCGATACCGACCTCAGGAACGAGAAGATCAACTACAAGGTGCGTGAGCACTCGCTGCAGAAGGTCCCCTACCTGCTGGTGGTCGGCAAGCGCGAGGCCGAGGAAGGCACCGTGGCGATCCGCACGCTGGGCGAACAGCACCAGAAGGTGATGTCGCTGGACGAGGCAATTGCCCTGCTCAAGGGCGAGGCTACGCCGCCGGATCTGCGGAGCTGACCTCGCTCGATCTCCCGCTCCTTTCGGTCTCTCTTTGCGCCCTTGCCGCATTTGTGGCCGCCTTCGTGCGAGGGCTGGCAGGGTTCGGCATGGCAATCCTGCTGGTGCCGCTGATCGGGCTGGTGATCCCCCCGGGCGAGGCCGTGGTGGTTTCGAACATGCTCGGACTGCTGATCGGCCTCGTCGGCGCGCGCAAGGTGTGGAACGCCGGCGAGAAAAGCGCGGGAATCATCGGCGGCACTGCCATGCTGCTGACACCGGTCGGGCTGCTCGTCCTGTTCGCTACCCCGCCCGGGCTCGCCCGCGTTCTGATCGCTGCCGTCGCGCTGGCCGCATTCCTGCTGGTGCTGCTACCCGCGCGTGAAGGCGCTGCTCCCGGGCCTGTCGAAACAGGCCTGACCGGGATCGCCTCCGGCCTGCTGACCGGTTTTGCCGGAATGCCGGGGCCGCCTGTCGTTCCCTATTATCTGCGCCGCCCGATCCCGCGCGAAGTGGCGCGTGCCTCGATGCTGACCGTCTTTCTGCTGACCTCGATCGCGAGCACCGTCGCCGCCCTCGCGCTCCGTCTGGCTTCGTGGCGCGACGCCCTTTTCGCACTGCTGCTGTTCGGGCCAGTACTGCTCGGCAATCACCTCGGCTCACTGGCGTTCGGCAAGGTCAGCGACAAGGCGTGGCGCGGATTTGTCGGTTTCCTGCTCGCCATGTCCGCGCTGATGGCCATGGTCAGGCTTATCGGCCCTTGAGTCTGATAACGCCAAATTAAGCGATATTACATATGTCAGGCGGCGATTGGACGCTTGAGGGAAAGAACTTGCATGACGCTGCATTTCCGCGCTCTGGCCGCGCAGGTTGCCGAAGACAGCGCGATATCCGCCCAGGAAATTCTTGAACTGCGCCGTGCCGCATGGCCCGATGCGAAGATCGACTCCGACGAAGCCGAGGCCATCTTCATCCTCAACGACCAGATCAAGGCACCGACGCCCGAGTGGTCGGACTTCTTCGTCGAAGCCCTGGTCGAATTCGTGGTGAATGGTACCGAACCGCGTGGGCACGTTTCGGACGATACCGCCCACTGGCTGATCGAACGCATCTCGCACGATGGCAAGGTCAACTCGCTGACCGAAATGGAACTGATGGTCCGCGTGCTCGAAAAGGCGATTTCCGCCCCCGGAGCGCTGCGCCTGTTCGTCCTCGAACAGCTTGAACATGAAGTGCTGACCGGGAAAGGGCCGACGCGCGATGGCGGCGCGTTCGATCCAGGCTGCATCACGGCTGCCGAATGCACGATGATCCGTCGCGTGATCTTTTCCTCTGGCGGTAACCGCCCTGCCGGCGTCAGCAGCCACGAGGCGGAAATGCTGTTTCGCCTCAAGGACGCAACGCTTGGTGCGCCTAATGCCCCTGAATGGGAGCGGCTTTTCGTCCAGGGCATCGGCAACTACCTGCAGGGCTGGAACGGCGCTCGCGGAATCAGCCGGTCGCGTGCGAGCGAACTCGAAGCCTTCATGGATGATCGTTCAACCCACATCGGCCGGTTCTTCTGGCGCATGGCCAAGGTCAATGCCTCTGGCTTTGCACAAGGCCTCCGCGAAGTCGGGTTTGGCCGCAAGAAGCCGGTGCGCGACATCGCCAGCGAAGTTGCCAGCGATCACGCGGTAACCGAGGCCGAAAACCTGTGGCTGCAGGCTCGCATCGACGCCGACGGACTGATCGATCCGCTCGAGTCGGCGCTGCTGCAGTTTCTGGCGGACGGTTAGACCGTAAAGCTTTCGCCGCAGCCGCACGAACCCTTGGCGTTCGGGTTCTGGAACACGAAGCCGGCGGTAAAATCGTCTTCCTGCCAGTCCATCGTGCTGCCAATCAGGTAGAGCACAGAGGCGCTATCGATGAAAAACAGGCCGCCCGGCGTTTCGATCCTTTCGTCGAGCGGGTTGGCTTCAGTCACGTAGTCGACCGAATAGGCAAGGCCGGAACAGCCACGACGCGGCGTCGACAGCTTCACGCCAATCGCGCCCTCGGGGGCCGTGGCCATGAGGTGTGCCACGCGCGCCTCTGCCGAGGGGGTGAGGATCACCGCGGCGGGGCGGGGACGGCGGGGCTTGGTCTGCGTTTCGGTCGTCATGGTGACACCTATATGGGGAGCGTTCAGAGCATTCCCAGTTCGAGCTTGGCTTCATCGCTCATCTTGGCGGGATCCCAGGCCGGGTCCCAGACGAGATTGACTTCGGCATCGCGCACACCGGGCACGGCCGAGACGCGCAACTCCACTTCGCCGGGCATGGATTCAGCAACAGGGCAGTGCGGCGTGGTCAGCGTCATCGTCACATCGACGTGACCGTCATCGGAAACATCGACGCCGTAGATCAGGCCAAGATCGTAGATGTTGACCGGGATTTCGGGGTCGAAGATTTCCTTGAGCGCCGCGATCACCCCATCGTAGATTACACCGCCCGGTTCGCCCGATGAAACCGTTTCCGGCTTGGCGGCAAGAAAGCCCTCAAGATAATCGCGCTTGCGCTCGAGCTTTTCGGCGGGCGTTTCCTCGACCGCGTCCTCCACGAAGGCGCGCTTGGGGGCCGAGACGGCTTCCACTTCCTCGATAGCGAATTTGGGATCGTTATCGCTCATCCGAAAATCCTCTTGGTCCTTTCGATCCCGCGCACGAGCGCGGCGATATCGCTTTCATCGCTGTAGATGCCGAAGCTGGCGCGCGCCGTAGCAGGCACGCCGAGATGCGCCATCAGCGGCTGGGCGCAATGGTGTCCGGCGCGGATCGCCACGCCTTCCTCGTCAAGGATCGTGCCGAGATCGTGCGGATGCACACCTTCGAGCGCGAAGCTGAGGATTCCGGCGCTGTCTTCAGGGCCGAACAGCTTGACCGAGTTCATGCCGCGCAGTGCCTCACGCGCCTTTGCGACAAGGGCGCACTCGTGGGCATGAATGGCGTCAAGCCCCTGCGCAGCCACGAAATCGACTGCTGCGCCAAAGCCGATCGCCTCGACGATGGCCGGGGTGCCAGCCTCGAAGCGCTGCGGCGCGGGGGCGTAGGTGGTGCGCTCGAACGTCACCTTGTCGATCATCGCGCCGCCGCCCTGCCACGGCGGCATGGCATCGAGGATCTCGGCCTTGGCCCAGAGCGCGCCGATGCCGGTGGGGCCATAGAGCTTGTGCGCCGAGAACACGTAGAAGTCGGCCTCGAGGGCCTTCACGTCGACGGTCAGGCGGGCGACAGATTGGCAGCCATCGAGCAATATCTTCGCCCCGACGCTATGAGCCATCGCGACCGCGCGCTCCGCATCGAGAGTGGAGCCCAGCACGTTCGAAACGTGCGCGAATGCAACCAGCTTGTGTGCCGGGGTAATCATGCGTTCGGCAGCGTTGAGGTCGATCTTGCCGTCCTCGGTCAGCGGGCAGACGTCGATCTCCACACCCGTACGATCGCGCAGCATCTGCCACGGCACGATGTTGGCATGGTGTTCGAGGCGCGAGATGAGGATGCGGTCGCCGGCCTTGAGATTAGCTTGCCCCCAGGTCTGCGCAACGAGGTTGATCGCCTCGGTCGCGCCGCGCGTGAAGACCAGTTCGCTCTCGGCGCCGCCGACCAGAGCGGCAACCTTGCGACGGGCGGCTTCGAAAGCCAGCGTCATGTCGGCAGAGCGCGCATAGACGCCCCGATGGACGGTGGCGTAATCGCTGCCGAGCGCGCGCACCATCGCATCGATCACCACCTGCGGCTTCTGCGCGGTGGCGGCGGTATCGAGGTAGTGCCAGCGGCTGCCGTCAGGATTGACGAGGCCGGGCCACTCGGCAGTTCGGGTGAGCGCGTCCGTGGTCACAGCACGGCATCCAGTGCCTTGAGCGCGGCTTCTGTCAGCGCTTCCTCTTCGCCTGCGCCGACGAAGGCTTCGGCGATGAAAGCATGGAGCATGAGCTTCTTGGCTTCGGCAGGCGGAAGGCCGCGCTGGGCAAGGTAGAACAGGCTCTGCTGATCGAGTTCACCGACGGCGCAGCCATGGGCGCACTTGACGTCGTCGGCGTAGATTTCGAGTTCCGGGCGGGCATTGGCCGTCGCCGTGCGATCCAGCAGCATGGCGCGGATCGACTGTTCGCCATCGGTGCCAACAGCCCCTCGCGCCACAACGACGCGGCCAAGGTACGTGCCGGCAGCCTTGCCACCCAGGACCGAGCGGACAACCTGGCTGGAAACCGCGTCAGGCTCGGCATGGACCACTTCGGTAACGATCTCGGCAGTCTGTTCGCCGCCTGCGATCTGCGCCGCACCAAGGTGAAACTTCGCCCCCTTCCCGAGCGTGACCTTGACCGAAATGCGACCATAGGCGGACCCGGCGTTGAGCAAGCGCAAGTCGTACTCCGCGCCATCTCCCAGCGTGATCGCTATGTCCTGCGCGGCATCGTTCGCACCGTCGAGCACCACCGCACTCGCGCCCGTCTCACCCGCAGCAACGCGAATATCCTGCACCGGCAGCGGCCAGAGCGCTGCGAGCGCCGCGAGGTCGGCGTAGCGGAAGGCCTCATCCTTGCGGGTGGGCAGTGCGCTCATGCCGCGACGGCCTCGTAACCATGCTCTTCGAGTTCGAGCGCGAGTTCGGGGCCGCCGCTCTTGACGATGCGGCCTCCGGCGAGGACGTGGACGAAATCGGGCTTCACGTAATCGAGGAGGCGCTGATAGTGCGTGATCAGCAGCACCGCCTTGTCGGGCTTGCGCATGATCGCGTTGATGCCCTCGCCGCAAATGCGCAGCGCATCGATATCGAGGCCGGAGTCGGTCTCGTCGAGGATCGCGATCTTGGGATCGAGGATGCCCATCTGCACCATCTCGGCGCGCTTCTTTTCACCGCCGGAAAAGCCGACGTTCACCGGGCGCTTGAGCATGTCCATGTCCATGCGCAGCAGCCCTGCCTTCTCCTTGGCGAGCTTGAGGAATTCGCCGCCCGAAAGCGGAGCCTCGCCCCGGCCCTTGCGCTGAGCATTGGCGGATTCGCGCAGGAACTGGACAAAGGACACGCCGGGGATCTCGACCGGGTACTGGAAGCCGAGGAACAGGCCAGCCGCGGCGCGTTCGTGCGGTTCGAGTTCGAACAGGTCGGCGCCATCCAACGTGGCGGTGCCGCCGGTCACTTCATAGCCGGGACGCCCGCCGAGCGTGTAGCCCAGGGTCGACTTTCCGGCACCGTTCGGCCCCATGATCGCATGGATCTCACCCGCGTTGATGGTGAGCGAAAGACCCTTGAGGATCGGCTTGTCGGCAACAGTGGCCTGGAGGTTCTGGATTTCGAGCATGGGTCTCTCTCAGTCGCGAGTCCGTGAATACGTGCTGCGCTGCGGGCGCGCGCCGGAGCGCGAGTAGGATGGGCGTTGCGGGCGCGAGGCGGCGCGTAACTCGTCGTAGCGGGCCTTCATCTCGCGCAGCACGGCGGCGCAGGCGCCTTCGGGATCGCCGAGCACTTCGGCCGCATCATAGCGGATTACCTTGAGGCCCACTTCTGCAAGGCTGGCATCGCGACGGCGTTCGAGTTCCGGTGCATCGCCGCGATCCAGCGCAACAACCAGCTTGAGCGACTGGCTGGCGAAATCGACGATGGCCGATCCGATCACGGCGTAGCGCTTGAACTTGTACTTGCCGAGATCTTCCTTGGCGAGTTCGTCAGCCAGCGCCAAGTGAGCCTCGTCCGGCTCACGGCGCAACTGGCGCGCGCGCTCATGGATCGCATCGAGACGCGATCCCGAAATGGCCCAGCCGCGCCCCTTCTTCTGGATCTTCGGCGCTTCGGCACGTTCGCCGACAGGGCGGAGGGTAAGCGTCTTCTTCAACCGACTGATCCTTCAAGGCTGATCCCTAGCAACTTCTGCGCTTCTACCGCGAATTCCATCGGCAGTTGCTGCAGCACCTCGCGGGCGAATCCGTTGACGATCAGGGCGACGGCGCTTTCTTGATCCAAGCCGCGCTGCATTGCGTAAAACAGCTGGTCGTCGCTGATCTTGCTGGTGGTGGCTTCGTGTTCGATCGTGGCGCTCGGATTGCGCACTTCGATGTAGGGCACGGTGTGCGCGCCGCATTCGGCGCCAAGCAGCAGGCTGTCGCACTGGGTGAAGTTGCGCACGCCTTCCGCCTGCGGAGCCACGCGCACCAGACCGCGATAGGTGTTGTTGCTCTTCCCCGCCGAAATGCCCTTCGAAACGATGGTGGAGCGCGATCCCTTGCCGTTGTGGATCATCTTGGTGCCGGTATCGGCCTGCTGGTAGTTGTTGGTGACGGCGACCGAGTAGAACTCGCCAACCGAATCCTCGCCGTTCAGCACGCAGGACGGGTACTTCCAGGTGATCGCAGAGCCGGTTTCGACCTGGGTCCACGAGACCTTGGAACGGGCACCCTGGCACAGCGCGCGCTTGGTCACGAAGTTGTAGATGCCGCCCTTCCCTTCCGCATCGCCGGGATACCAGTTCTGCACGGTGGAATACTTGATCTCGGCATCGTCGAGCGCGACCAATTCGACCACGGCGGCGTGGAGCTGGTTCTCGTCACGCTGCGGCGCGGTGCAGCCTTCGAGGTAGGAGACGTAGGCGCCCTTGTCGGCGACGATCAGGGTGCGTTCGAACTGGCCAGTGTTCTCCGCGTTGATGCGAAAATAGGTGGACAGCTCCATCGGGCAGCGCACGCCCTCGGGAATGTAGACGAAGGTGCCGTCCGAAAAGACCGCGCAGTTCAATGTGGCGAAGTAATTGTCGTGCATCGGCACGACCTTGCCGAGCCACTTCTTCACAAGGTCCGGGTATTCGCGGATCGCTTCGGAGATGGAACGGAAGATCACGCCCGCTGCTTCCAGCTCCTTGCGGAAGGTGGTGGCGACGCTGACGCTGTCGAACACGGCGTCGACAGCGATCTTGCGCGCGCCTTCGACGCCTGCGAGCACCTTCTGCTCCTCCAGCGGAATGCCCAGCTTCTCGTAGACGCGCAGGATTTCGGGATCGACCTCGTCAAGGCTGCCGAGCTTGGGCTTGGCCTTGGGGGCGGCCCAGTAATATGCGTCCTGATAGTCGATCGGGGGAATATTCAGCTTGGCCCAGTCCGGCGTCGGCATGGTCAGCCAATGGCGATAGGCCTTGAGCCGCCATTCGAGCATCCACTCCGGCTCGTCCTTCTTGGCCGAGATATAGCGGACGGTGTCCTCGGACAGGCCCTTCGGCCCGTATTCCTGCTCGATATCCGATGACCAGCCGTGTTCGTATTCAGCCACCTTTGCGGCAGCCTCGCGGGCAGCCTGGTCTTTCACTTCGACGTTCTCGGTCATGCCATAACCTCCGTCACCGCTGCGGCAGGACGGGACAATTGGGTGAGCGGTATGCCCGCCAGCGCACCGCGAAGTGCGGCATCGACGGCAGGCCAGTGCGGACGGACGGTACACGCGGATTCCAGCGTGCAGTCATGACGCCCATGCTCGCTGCAAGGCGTCAGCGCAATGGGTCCTTCCACGGCTTCGACAATGTCGGCCAAGGTGATCGCCGCGGCAGGGCGCGCAAGCTTGAGCCCGCCACGCGCCCCGCGCACGGCCTTCAGAAGCCCGGCGGCAGACAACTTGCTCACCAGCTTCTGCACGGTCGGCGCAGGAAGGCCGGTCTCATCGGCGAGCTGCTGGGCCGATACACGCTCTCCGCCACAATGGCGTGCAGCAGCGGTCATCGTGACGACAGCGTAATCGGCCATGCTGGAAAGTCGCATTGGCAAAAGTTCCCGAAGTGCCTTGGCGCCGAGCCGGACTGCAAATCAGACCGAATCGCTCCGGTTATCTAGGCACAGCGTCGCCAGTTAACAAGAACCATGCTGGCAGGAGGCAGACCAAAAAAAGGGCGGCCGGATCCGTCAGGATCGTCGGCCGCCTTGAAGTCGAGAACTCGATGCATCACTGCTCCGAGCCCTTCGGGTCGCACTGCCTAACTACGCAGAAGACCGGATGGAGAATTGTATGGATTCGACAAAATCGGTGGCATTCCGGCAACATTCGCAGTCCTTTCAATGACAATTGCTGTCAGATTCGAGAAGATCGGGCTTGGCCTTGCGGAAAACACGGCGCAAAGGTGCGGTTTGGGGGTGCGCACCGGTCAGGTGATCGGCAAATGGCATTTCCATGCCTTTCGCATTCACGCGCTTGACCGGAAATAGTTGACTGTGACGCTTTACTCGCTGCTGCGCCCGCTGATCTTCCGCATCCCGGCCGAGCCTGCCCACCGCCTTACGATCAAGGCCCTTGGCCTCAATCAGCCCACGACCTTGGCTGCGCCCACTCCCAGCCTCGCGCAACGCGTGGCTGGAATTGCCTTTCCCAACCCCGTCGGCATGGCACCTGGATTCGACAAGAACGCGGAAGTTCCGGACGCGATGCTCGGACTGGGGTTCGGCTACGTCGAAGTCGGCACCGTGACGCCCAAGCCTCAGGAAGGCAATCCGAAGCCGCGGCTGTTCCGCCTTGTCGAAGACCGTGCCGTGATCAACCGCATGGGCTTCAATAACGAGGGCGCGCAGGCCGTTACGAATCGGCTGGTTCGGCGGCGGGAAACCGGACGCAACGGGCGCCCCGGCATTGTCGGCGTGAACATCGGTGCCAACAAGGATTCGGTCGATCGGATTGCCGATTACGCCCTGATGACAAGACTGATGGCGCCGCTCGCATCCTATCTCACGGTCAATATCTCGTCTCCGAACACGCCGGGCCTCCGCGCACTGCAGGACGAAGGCGCCCTTTCAGCCCTTCTGGACGCGGTGATTGAAGCGCGCGGCAATATCAATGTGCCCGTTTTCCTTAAACTGGCTCCCGATCTCGAACCGTCCGACATCGACAGCATCTGCCGCATTGCGGTCGAGAAACGGCTGGGGGCGCTGATCATTGCCAACACCACGATCACCCGCCCGCCGCTCGAGTCGCGTCATGCAGGGGAAACCGGCGGACTCTCGGGCGAACCGTTGCGAGACCTCGCTCTGCAGCGCTTGCGCGATTTCCGCGCGGCAAGCGGCGGGACCATTCCGTTGATCGGCGTCGGCGGGATTGCCACGGTCGATGATGCCTGGGCACGCATCAAGGCTGGGGCAAGCCTGATCCAGTTCTACAGCGCCATGGTCTATGAAGGACCGGGGCTTGCCGCTCGTATCGTTGCAGGGCTGGAGAAAAAGGTCCGCGAGGCTGGGCTGACTTCCATTGCCGAGGCGGTCGGCAAGGAATAGCAAGGCGGGCATGAAATTGCCCTCCATCGTCCTTCGCAGCGCTCCGCTGCTTGTTCTCGCAACCGCAGCCTGCGTGCCACCTCCTGGCGCAAACGTAAGCGCGCCGCCCCCTGCAGCACTCGAATCGTCGCAACCCGGCGTCGCCGTGGGGTCGCCGGGCCTTGTCTCGGCGGCAGACCCGCGCGCGGCCGAAGCCGGCGTGCAGATGCTGCGGCTCGGTGGCAGCGCGACCGACGCTGCAATTGCCACGATGCTCGCGCTCACCGTCGTCGAGCCGCAAAGTTCGGGCATCGGCGGCGGCGGATTCCTCGTGCTTGGCGATGCTGCCGGTGCGGTCGAGACCATCGATGGCCGTGAAATGGCGCCGAAGGCCGCAACGCCGCAATGGTTCTATGTCGATGGAAAGCCGCTCGCATATGGCGATGCCATACCCGGAGGACGGAGCGTCGGCGTTCCTGGCAATCTCAGGCTTGCGGCGATGGCCCACAACGGCAAGGGCAAGCTGTCATGGCGAACCCTGTTCCAGCCCGCCATCCGCCTCGCCCGTGAAGGCTTCATGGTCACGCCGCGGCTCAACACCATCCTTGCCGCAGCCAGCCGCACCGGCGCTCTCGATCCTGCAGCGCGCGCACTTTACTACGGGGCGGATGGCAATCCACTGCCGGTGGGAACACTGATCCGCAATCCAGCCCTTGCCGCCACGCTCGAGGCGATTGCAGCCAAGGGTGCCGACAGCTTCTACAGCGGCGACAACGCAACGCTGATCGCCAGCAAGGTCGGCACCGCACCGCGCAATCCCGCGCCGATGACCACCGCCGACATTGCCGCCTACCGCGCCGTGCCGCGTCCTGCAGTATGCGGATCCTATCGCCAGTATCGCATCTGCGGCATGGGGCCACCCTCGTCTGGCGCGACGACGGTCTTTGCCATTCTCAAGCAGCTCGAACGTTTCGACATGAAAGCGCTTGGCCTGGCGAGCCCGGTTTCATGGCATCTCATCGCCGAATCGCAGCGCCTGGCCTACGCCGATCGCGACAAATATCTGGCCGACGCCGATTTCGTCACAGTGCCGGTATCGGGTCTGACCGATCCCGCCTATCTTGCCACGCGCTCGGCGCTGATCTCCGACAAGGCAACTATGGCTGCGGCTTTGCCCGGAACGCCGCCCGGCGTGAGAACTGCCTTCGCGCGGCCTGCCGCCCAGGAAGAGAACGGAACGACGCACTTCGTCGCAGTCGATCGCTGGGGCAACGCCGCGAGTTACACCTCCACCATCGAGGGTCCGTTCGGATCGGGCCTGATGGTCGGCGGCTATTATCTCAACAACGAGCTGACCGACTTCAACATCGTCCCCGACAAGGATGGCAAACCCACCGCAAACCGTATCGAGGCCGGCAAGCGTCCGCGCAGTTCGATGGCACCGACCCTGGTGTACGGCCCAGACGGCAGGTTGCGTATCGCCGTCGGCGCGGCAGGCGGGGTGACCATTCCTGCCCAGGTGGCCAAGGCATTGATCGGCGTGCTCGACTGGGACCTTTCCGCGCGCGAGGCCATTGCCCTGCCAGTGGTCTTCGCGCCTGGGGGAGACATGATCTTCGTCGAGAAGGGCACCAGCCTGGAGACGATGATCCCTGCACTTCAGCAATTGGGCCACGCCCAGGTCATGGCCCGTTCGCCCTCGTTCAAGGCCAATGCCATCGAGCGCATTGGCGATCGCTGGATTGGCGCGGCAGACCCGCGCAGCGAAGGCGCGGCAGTTGCCCCCTGATGGGGACTGAGCTGCGAGGCGATCCTTGCGTCCCTTGGGGAACAGCCGTGCTCTGCGGTTGCCGTGATGGAACGAGGGCACTAGGTTCCCGTTAACTGGGGGGCGGACCATGTCCGTCCCGCCGATAAGGGGCGAGGGTCAACAGTGCAGCTTTCCGATTTTGCAAGCTTTCCCAATCTGGTCTCGATGTTCCTCGATCGCGCTGCGTTCCGGGGTGACGGTCCATTCCTGTGGGCGAAGACCAAGGGCCAGTGGCAATCGCTGAGCTGGACGGAAGCAGCGCGGCAAGTCTGCGTGCTTGCCCAATCCTTGCGTGCGCTTGGCCTCAACCCGGGTGACCGCGTTGCCCTCGTTTCCGAAAACCGGCCGGAATGGTGCATCGCCGATCATGCCATAATGGCAGCAGGTCTGGTGACCGTGCCGACCTACATCACCAACACCGAACGCGATCACCTGCACATCCTCGAGAATTCGGGCGCGCGCGCCGTGATCGTCTCGACATCGAAGCTGTCGCAGCCCCTGCTTCCTGCTGCCCTGTCCGCCCCTTGCGTGGAACATGTCATCGGCATCGAGCCACTGCGGCAGATGCAGGCAGGCAAGCTGGCCTTTCATGACTGGCAGACCATGATCACCGGCGATGCTTCGGAGGCGCGCCGAGCCGTCGACGAGCGTCTCAAGAACATCGGCCGCAGCGATCTTGCCTGCATCATCTACACCAGTGGCACGGGCGGCTCACCACGCGGCGTCCGGCTGCACCACGGATCAATCCTCTGCAATGTCGAGGGTGCGGCCGAGATCCTGGCGAACGATTTCGGCTGGGAAGAGGAAGTGTTCCTTTCCTTCCTGCCGCTGTCCCATGCCTACGAGCACACTGGCGGGCAATATCTGCCGATCGGCATGGGTGCGCAGATCTACTATTCCGAAGGCCTCGAGAAGCTTGCCTCGAACATCGAGGAAGTCCGGCCGACACTGATGGTCGTCGTTCCGCGCCTGTTCGAGGTGCTGCGCACGCGGATCATGAAACAGGTCGAAAAGCAGGGTAAGGTGGCCAACTACCTGATGGACCGCGCCCTTTCGATCGGCGGCCGCAAGGCCGCCGGCAAGGGCCGCATCATCGATGCGCCGATGAGCCTGATCCTTGATCGCACGTTGAGGCCCAAGATCCGCGCCCGGTTTGGCGGACGGATGAAGGCGATGGTCTCGGGCGGCGCGCCGCTCAATCCCGACGTCGGCGTGTTCTTCGACGCGATGGGGCTGACCATGCTGCAGGGATATGGCCAGACCGAGGCCGGCCCGGTAATTTCCTGCAACCGGCCCAAGGCTGGCCTCAAGATGGACACCGTCGGCCCGCCGATGAAGGGCGTCGAGGTCAGGATTGCCGAAGATGGCGAGATCCTCGTGAAGGGCGAACTCGTCATGCACGGCTATTGGCACAACGATGCCGAAACGGCGCGCGCCATCCCGCCGGAAGGCCCGAACGCCGGGTGGCTGCACACCGGCGATATCGGCCACCTCGACGCAAAAGGTCGGATCGTGATCACTGACCGCAAGAAGGACATGATCGTCAACGACAAGGGCGACAATGTCTCTCCGCAGAAGATCGAGGGCATGCTGACGCTGCAGCCGGAGATCGCGCAGGCAATGGTCTCCGGTGACAAGCGCCCCTACATCGTCGGCCTGATCGTGCCCGACGCCGAATGGGCGCTGGAATGGTCACGCGCCGAGGGCGAGCATTTCAATTTCAAGGAACTGCAGGATCTGCCCGCGTTCAAGAGCGCCATCCGCGCCGCGGTTGACCGGGTGAACAAGGACCTTTCCGTTATCGAGAAGGTGCGCCAGTTCGCCTTTGCCGATGAAGCCTTCAGCATCGACAATGGCGAGATGACACCGAGCCTCAAGATCCGCCGACACAAGATCAGGGAGCGGTACGGCGCCCGCATCGACGCGCTCTACAAGGGGTGAACGTTCAGCGGCCGGCCATCGCCTTGACCCGCGCCAGATAGGTGCGGCCGATCCGTTGCAACGTGCCGTCGGCCAGTTCGGCCGACCACACGCCCAGGCCGTCATGCTTCAAGCCTGCGATCCGGTCCCGTCGCACGATCGTCGATCGATGCAGGCGAATGAATTTCTCAGGGTCCAGCCTGGCCTCGAGTCCGGCGATCGTGTGCAGCATCATGTAGCTTCGCTGGCCGGCATGCAGCCTGACGTAGTCGCGCTCTGCATCAATGCGCTCCAGATCCGCCGCGGCCACGCGAATCAACTCCGACCGGTGCGGCACCCAGAATTCCTCGATCCATTCGCTGGCGGGCTTCTCAGGGGTCAGTGACACATCGGCTGGCGCGGAACGGCGCGCTTGCGCGCGCTCGACCGCGCGCTCCAGCCGCTCCTGCGCTACCGGCTTGAGCACATAGTCCACCGCATCGCAGTCGAAAGCCTCGACCGCAAAATCGTCATGCGCGGTCACGAAGACCACCGCCGGACGGTTTTCCTGCCCCGCCAGCGCCCGCGCAACGCCAAGGCCATCGACCTCGGGCATCGTCATGTCCAGCAAGACCAGGTCCGGGGCCAGCGCTTCGATCAGGCGCAGGGCAGCCGCGCCGTCGCTGGCCGTACCGACCACCTGCAGCGCAGGGATCCGCGCGCAAAGAATCTGCATCCGTTCAACCGCCAGCGGTTCGTCATCGACAATCAGCGTACGCACTCAGGCCCCCTCAACAGTCGTTCCGGACGACCGGCATCGTCATCACGGTGGCATATCCTCCCGCCGGCAGCGGGCCGCTTTCCACTATTGCATTGTCTTCGCCAAAACGGGCCGCGAGCCGGCTTTTCACATTGGCAATGCCGATGCCTGTCCCACCATTGACGAACCCTTCGCCGGGACCATCGTCGGCAACGGTCAGCACCAGGAATCCCCCCGCCTCGCGGGCAGAGATGCGAATGGTGACCGGCCGGATCGTGGTGGACACCGCGTACTTGATAGAATTTTCCACCAATGGCTGCAGGATCATTCCCGGCACGCATGCCGAAAGCAGGTCATCCGGAATATCGAACTCGCAGCGCAGCCGCTCGGGAAAGCGCACCGCCTCGATATCGAGATAATGGCGCTGCAGCGCAATTTCGTCTTCCAGGGGCATATCCGAAGTCGGGTCCCCTGCCAGACTGTGACGGTAGAAGCGCGAAATCGACTGGATCATCTTCTCGGCCTGTTCGGTCCGCCCGACCATGACCAAAGCCGACAAGGAATTCAATGTGTTGAACAGGAAATGCGGGTTGACCTGATAACGTAGCGAGCGAAGCTCTGCCGCCTTTGCAGCACGGGCATACTGCCCCTCGCGATACTCTGCTGCGCGAAGTTGTTCGCCATTGCCCAGTGCGAGGTAAAGCGCAGCCCAGGCAATCAGCAGGAAGTACCGGCCAAGCGCAACGTCGGTAAGTTGCCGCCACAGCCCTTCGTTCTCGACCGTCTGGCGAATGATGGTCACATGGTCCGGTCCGCGCAGCTCCTCCGTGGCAATGTCGGAAGGGTTGATGTCGGGTTCGGTTTCCGGTGCAGGCGCGTCTTCAGCCGCCCGCTGGGAAGCAGCAACCTTGGGAGTGCCGCTATCGAGGCCGGCCTGCCGCTTTTGAACCTCTCGCTCGCGGCTGGCCTCGGCTCGCTCGCGCGCCGCTTCTGCCCGCTGGAGCGCGGCTTCTCGCAGGGCCTGCGCTCGTTGCAGCGCCTTTTGCGCCTCGCGCCGCGCATTCTGCTCGATCCGTGCGCGGTCGGCGGCGGAAAGCACCGGCGCTGCGGGCGCTGCGGCACTTGCCGCCGGTGCCGGGGGCACCGGTGGAGCCGTAGGAACAGCACCGTCCTGGATATCTTCGACTTCGCCGTCCTCGTCGACAGTGTAGATCTTGCCGCCCGTGCGCACCTCGGACCGTCCATCGGCAAACTGGCGGACATAGAGCCCTGGCTGAGAAATGACCGTGCTGCCGTCGGCATCCTGCCTGATCCCGGCCTTGCGCAGCGCCTCCAGCGCCGTGACATCCCCGAGCTTGCGCAGTTCCGCGATGTCCTCCTCGCTCAGCAAGGGTTCGAAGCTGGCCTTGGGGGCGGGAGACGCCTTGGGAGCGGGCGGGGCCTTGGGCGCCTGGGTCAGTTCAGGGGCCGGGAGTGGCGGTGGCGGAACCGGCGGTATGAAGCCTTCGTCGAGCACGTCGACCAGGACGTTCCCGGCCATGTCATGCCGGATCTTCACCCCGCCCTTGCCGGCGGACTGACTCCCGCCATCGGTTGCGGTGGTCTCGGTCGTCGTCGTCTGGCTTTTGCCCTGCTGCTGTTCGGACCCGGTACTGATCCGCTCGATCATGCGCTTTTCGACCGGGGCGAAGGCCCACTGGTTGACCGCGGCCAGTGCGAGCGCAGCGGGGAGCATTATCACCAGGGCGGCGCCGACGCGCGTCGCCAGCGGGCGTCCGTCGAAGCGGCGCAACAACGGCCAGCAAGCGACCGTCACCAGGATACCCGCTGCCGTGACGAGCGCGCGCCGCCACAGGAGGTCGCTGAAGTCTCCCAGTTCCACGACCAGGCCACGCACGGTGATCAGCAGGAAGTAGCACAGCCACAACGCCGCCGCCGACAGGATCACCTGCCGGGCCGGAACGCGCGGAATACCGGGGTCTATTTGCGACGACGTCATTGCGCCAACCCTAAACGCAACCCGCCCGACACGCCACAACGGCGGTCGGGCGGCCTATGCCGTTCATCGAACAGCAAGCTTACGCAGGCAGCAGGCCCTCGTCCGCGATCTTCTTCTTCCATACCAGCGGCGCGGCCTGGTGGACGTTCTCGCCCGAACTGTCGACCGCGACGGTTACCGGCATGTCCTCGACGGTGAATTCGTAGATCGCTTCCATGCCAAGATCCGCGAACCCTACCACCTTCGCTTCCTTGATCGCGCGGGCAACCAGATAGGCCGCGCCGCCGACCGCCATCAGATAGGCGCTCTTGTGGTTGGCAATTGACTGTGTGGCGGCCGGGCCGCGTTCTGCCTTGCCAACGCTGGCCAGCAGGCCGAGGTCGAGCATGGTGTCCGAGAAGCTGTCCATGCGCGTGGCCGTGGTGGGGCCCGCCGGACCGACGACTTCGTCGCGCACCGGATCGACCGGGCCGACATAGTAGATAACGCGGCCCTTGAAATCGACCGGCAGTTCCTCGCCCTTGGCCAGCATGTCCTTGATGCGCTTGTGCGCAGCATCGCGCCCGGTCAGCATCTTGCCGTTGAGTAGCAGGCGATCGCCGGCCTTCCAGCCTTCGACCTCGGCTTGCGTCAGGGTATCGAGGTTGACGCGCTTGGCCGCGCTGTCCGGTGCCCAGTGGACCTGCGGCCATTCGTCAAGCTTCGGGCGCTCGAGATAGCTGGGGCCGGAGCCGTCGAGCGTGAAATGCGCGTGGCGGGTGGCGGCGCAGTTCGGGATCATCGCCACCGGCTTGCCCGCAGCATGGCACGGCGCGTCCATGATCTTGACGTCGAGGATGGTGGAAAGACCGCCCAAGCCTTGCGCGCCGATGCCGAGCGCGTTGACCTTGTCGAAGATCTCGATGCGCATGCGCTCGATATCGGTCTGGGCACCCCGCTCCTTGAGCTGGGCCATGTCGATCGGCTCCATCAGCGCCTTTTTGGCGAGCAGCACGCAGTGCTCGGCCGTGCCGCCGATGCCGATGCCGAGCATGCCCGGCGGGCACCAGCCTGCGCCCATCTGCGGCAGCATTTCGACCACCCAGTCGACGATGTTCTCAGACGGGTTCATCATCTTGAACTTCGACTTGTTTTCCGAGCCGCCGCCCTTGGCCGCGACGTCGACCGTCACCTTGTTGCCCTTGACCATCTCGACGTGGAGCACGCACGGCGTGTTGTCGCGCGTGTTGCGACGGGTGAAGGCAGGGTCGGCCAGAACGCTCGCGCGCAGCTTGTTATCGGGGTTGTTGTAGGCGCGGCGCACGCCTTCATCGACAACGTCCTGCAGGCTCATGTCGGATTCGAGGCGGCAATCCTGCCCCCATTCGATGAACACGTTGACGATGCCGGTGTCCTGGCAGATCGGGCGGTGCCCTTCTGCGCACATGCGGCTGTTGGTCAGGATCTGCGCAATTGCGTCCTTCGCCGCCGGGCCCTGCTCGGCGTTGTAGGCCTCGCCCAGTGCCCGAATGTAGTCCATCGGGTGGAAATAGCTGATGTACTGCAGCGCGTCCGCCACGCTTTCGATGAGATCCGCTTCCCGGATCGTGACCATTTCCGCCATCTCGATGACTCCCTCCAGAGGTCGATGCCGCGCCGATCGGCGCCGAAACTGCGAACGCCCCTTACGCCTCGACAATCAACATGCAAATCCCTTGGAAACGGCAGGTCGATAATCTACAGGCACTTGGCAACATTCAGGCTGGCGTCCAGCGGGACTACGGCAGCAAACGGATATGAGGGCTCGAATGACCGTGGTTGAAGATCGCCCGGCAACGGATGAGATGCTGATCGCACGCCGTGCAATGATCGATAGCCAGCTCCGCGTGAGCGGCGTGAATTCTCCGGCAATCCTGAACGCGTTCAACGCCGTGCCGCGTGAAGATTTCGTGCCAGCCGCACGCCGCGCAGTGGCCTATATCGATCGCGCCGTGCCACTGGGCGATGGCCGTGCGCTTTCTCCGGCGCTGACTTACGGGCAGATGCTCGAAGCTGCGCAGACCACGCGGGAAGATAAGGTGCTGGTCATCTCGCCCAACGGTTATCTGGCGGCACTTGCCGCGCAGCTTTCGGGAAGCGTCGCGCGCGCCGATTCGCTGGCTGATGCGAAAGGTGGCACTTTCTCGCTGATCCTCGTCGATGGCGCTGCTGAAGTGCTGCCCGATTCCCTTGCCTCGCTCCTCACCGATGAAGGCCGGATCGTGACCGGCCTTTCCGATCGCGGCGTGACGCGTCTCGCCATCGGTCGCGCCGTTCAGGGCAAGGTCGTCGCCACGCCGCTGGCCGAAGCCGATTTCGCGATTCTTGCGGAGTTTGCCGCTCCGAAGAAATGGAGCTTCTGAACCCCATGCCCAGTGCCAAGGCGCTTTGCCTGCTGCTGACGGCCAGCGCCGCCAGCCTCGTCGCCACGCCGGCACTGGCGGACGACCTGCGGGAGGCGCTGACCAGCGCCTACAACACCAACCCGACGCTTCAGGCCGCGCGCGCGAACCAGCGCGCCACCGATGAAGGCGTGCCGCTCGCCCGGGCGCGCGGTTTGCCGAGCCTGCAGGGTCAGGCGAGCTACACCAAGGTGCTGCGGGCCAACCCCAACTCGTTTCTGATCACAGACTGGTCGAACAGTCTTGATCTCAGCCTTGGCGTGCCGGTCTATTCTGGAGGCGCGGTCAAGAATTCGATCCGCGCGGCCAAGACCCGTGTCGAAGCAGGGCAGGAAGATCTGCGCGCGACAGAGTCAGGCGTATTCTCGCAAGTCGTCGCCGCCTATATGGACGTCATCCGCGATTCCGCGATCGTCGGGCTGAACAAGAGCAATGTCGATGTGCTCGAGGTGAACCTCAAGGCGACCAGCGACCGCTTCGAGATTGGCGACGTAACCCGCACCGACGTTGCCCAGTCCAACTCCCGCCTCGCGCTGGCGCGTGGCGATCTGCGCACTGCACAAGCCAATCTCATCGCCAGCCGCGAACGCTACATTCAGGTCGTGGGCAAGGCGCCGACTGATCTGCAGCCCCCGCCGCCACTACCCGGCCTGCCGGGCAACGCGGATGCCGCAGTCGATTTCGCACTTGATAACAATCCCGATCTGATCGCCGCGCGCGAGCGCAGCAAAGCCGCAGCCTTCGACGTGAAGGTTGCCGATGCGGCAAAGCTGCCTACGGTCTCTTTGTCCACCAATGGCAGCAGGCAGGCATTCAAGGGCACGTTCCAGGGCTCCAGCCAGACCCTTCAGCAAGCGAATACCACGGCGCAAGCCGGCGTCAGCGTCTCGATCCCGCTCTATCAGGGTGGCGGCCCCGCTGCGCAGACCCGGCAAGCGCAGGCGCGTGAGAGCGCGACGCTCGAACAGGAAATCGGCGTCGAGCGTGAAGTGATTGCCTCGGTCCGCTCGGCTTATGCGTCGTTGCAAGCGGCAAACGAGATTATCACGATGAACCAGACCGCTGTCGATGCCGCCGCGCTCAGCCTTGAAGGGGTGCGGGCGGAGAACACGGTCGGCAACCGCACCATCCTCAACATCCTCGATGCCGAACAGGAACTGCTGCGCGCGCAAGTGCAGTTGGTGGCGGCGCGGCGCAATGCCTATGTCGCAGGGTTCAACCTGCTGGCAGCAATGGGCAAGGCCGATGCCAATGACCTCGGTCTTGATGGCGGGGCCCTCTACGATCCGCAGGTCAACTACGATCGGGTGAAGGGACGCTTCTTGGACTGGGACCGTGATCCCAAGCCTGCGGCCGTATCGACACGTACCGTTGACACACCGGCGCAGGATGCGACAATCCCGCCCGCGCCGCTTCCCTGAGAGAATCGGTACACCAGGGGTATTTGGGGGTAATCGTTGCGATGCGTCAGGCCGGTGAACCGTCCGTCGAAGAAATTCTCGACTCGATCAAGAAGGTGATCGCGCGCGACAACAAGGCCGAGGCGCAGGCCCGCGTTCGGCCTGAACCTGCCCCGCGGCCGGCCCCTCGCCCCGAAGTGCTGGAATTGACGGAGACGGCCGAGGATGAGGACGGCGTCGAAGGCGGACTGATTGCCGACGCTGCTGCTGCCTCGATGCGGGAATCGCTGGCAGCGCTCTCGATGCTGGCGCAGCCGGGTGTTGCCCCGCAGATCGTGCGGTCGGGCGAAACCTCGCTTGAAGGGCTGGTGCGCGAACTGCTCAAGCCGATGCTGGCCGAATGGCTCGACAGGAACCTGCCTGCCATGGTCGAAAAGATGGTCGCAGCGGAGATTGCCCGTATCGCCGGGAAGCGCGGCTGATTTAGCGGTTTGCGCCGTGGACTTACGGCGCTAATCCGGTTTCCATGAAATCCAACTCGCTGTTGTGGGCGGCTGCCCCGCTCGCCGTCGCATTCGCTGCTCCTGCCCTCGCGGAGCAAGCCGCGCCATTTTCTCCGCAGGATCTGGTGACGCTCGCCCGCTTGGGCAGCACGGCGGTTTCACCCGATGGCAGGACCATCGCATACGTCGTCACCACGACTGATCCTGCCAGCTACAAGCGCACGCCTGCACTTTGGGTGCGCAGCGCCGATGGCAAGAGCGCGCCGCGCCGGATCGACACCGGCGGCAGCGCCAGCGACCCAGCCTTCGCGCCGGACGGTTCGCTCTATTACCTCTCGGATCGCAAGGTTGGCGAAGCCGAAACCACCCAGGTCTGGAAGGTCGATGTGACCTCGGCCGTGACCGCGCAGGTCACGGCTTTCAAGGCAGAGGTATCCGGGTTCGAACTCTCTCCCGATGGCAAGCACATTGCCGTGTGGGGAGATATCGCGCGCGATTGCCCGACCTTCGGCTGCGACAGCGACGGCAACACCGCCCTCCCCGGACCCGGCACAGGCCGCCACTACAAGGACGGTGCGGGCTTCGTTCGCCACTGGGATGCGTGGGAAACGCCTGGCAACTACAGCCGCGTCTTTGCCTTCGATCTTGGCGCTGATGGGAAGGTCATCGGCGATGGCAAGGCTGCCGACGGCCCTGTGGGCACCCTCACCGGCGACAGCCCCGGCAAGCCCTTTGGTGGCGGCGAGGACGTCGCCTGGGCCGCAGACTCGCAGTCGCTGTTCTTCGTCGCGCGGCAGGCCGACCGCAACGAGCCGACCTCGACCAATCTCGACATCTGGCAATCGCGGCTGGACGGCGCGGCGCCGAAGAACCTGACGGAATCCAACAAGGCCACCGACAACACGCCCGCCCCTTCGCCCGATGGCAAGTGGCTGGCCTATGCCGCGATGGCGCGACCCGGTTACGAGGCGGACCGTCTTGTCGTCCACCTCATCAACTTGCAGACCGGCGAAAAGCGCGAACTGACCGGTGGCTGGGACCGCTCGGTCACCTCGCTGACCTGGACGCCGGACAGCAAGGCCCTGATCGCAACCGCCGAGGACGTCCTGGATACGCCCGCCTTCCGCATCGATCCGCTGAGCGGCAAGGTCACCCGCCTCGTGCTCAACCCCGGCCGCGAAGGGCACATCGGCAATGTCGTGCCCCTCAAGGACGGTCGCCTCGTCTACACCCGCGATTCGCTCGATGCTCCGGCCGAGCTGTTCATCGGAAAGCCGGGCAAGGCAGGCACGCGACTGACCGATGTTGCCACCTCGGCGCTGGCCCAGCGCGCACCGGTCATCACACAGCGCTTCAGCTTCAAGGGCGCGGATGGCGACACGGTCTGGGGCCAGATCACCAAGCCGAGCTGGATCAAGGGCAAGATGCCCTCTGTCCTGTTCGTTCATGGCGGGCCGCAGGGCTCGTACAACGATAGCTGGTCCAACCGCTGGAACCCGCGCGTCTGGGCCAGCCAGGGCTACGCCATCGTCTCGGTCGATTTCCACGGCTCAACCGGATACGGGCAGGCCTTCACCGATGGCATCAACCGGCAGTGGGGCGGCAAGCCGCTGGAAGACCTGCAGAAGGGCTTTGCTGCCGCGATCGCGCTCGATGGGCAGATCGATGGCGACAACGCCTGCGCCGCCGGCGCTTCGTACGGCGGCTATATGATGAACTGGATCGCCGGCAACTGGCCCGACCGTTTCAAGTGCCTCGTCCAGCATGACGGCGTGTTCGATGCCCGCGCCATGGCCTACGAAACCGAGGAGCTGTGGTTCGACGAGTGGGAGCACGGCGGGCACCCATACTACGAGGCGCCCGAAGAGTTCGAGAAGTGGAACCCGGTCAACCACGTCGCCAAGTGGAAGACGCCGATGCTGGTGATCACCGGCGAGAAGGACTTCCGCATTCCCTATACTCAGGGCCTAGCGGCATTCACGGCGCTGCAGCGTCGCGGCGTTCCGTCCGAACTGCTGGTCTTCCCCGATGAGAACCACTGGGTGCTCAAGGCCAAGAACTCGTTGCAGTGGCACCAGACCTCGTTCAACTGGCTCGACCGTTGGTTGAAGAAGGGCGGCAAGGCGGAATGACGCCCGATCCGGCTGAAATTGCTCTGGCAGAAATAGCCCTCGAAAAGCTCGGCGGGTTCAATCCGCAGCGCCACATCCTGCTCTGCGCCGGCCCTGAAAAGGACAAGTGTGCCCCGCGCGACGTCGGTGACGAGGCGTGGAACTACCTCAAGAAGCGCCTCGGCGAGCTCAAGCTCGGTGGGGCGCAGGGGGTTTTGCGCAACAAGGTCGGCTGCCTGCGGGTGTGCATGGTCGGGCCGGTCGCGGTCGTCTATCCGGACAACGTGTGGTACCACTCCTGCACTCCGCCAGTGCTGGAGCGGATCATCCAGGAGCATGTCATCGGCGGCGTGCCGGTCGAGGACTACCGTCTCAAGCAGCCCGTTCCATCACCCGCGGAATGAAGCCGAGAAGCTCGCTGGCGAGATAGCCCAGCGGGCCGATCGCCTCGGCACAACGGCGCCCGGCCTCGCCGTGAAGCCAGACCGACCATAGCGCCGCCTGGAGCGGTTCTGCTCCGCGCGCCAGAAGCGCTGCAGTTATGCCGGCCATGACATCGCCCGAACCCCCGGTCGCCAGCCCGACGTTCCCGCCGCTGTAGCTGAACAGTTCCCCCGTAGGAGCCGCGACCAGGCTGACTGCACCCTTGAGCACGATGATGGACCCGAAACGCTCGGCACAGTGGCGCACGGCGGCGGCGCGGTCCTGCTCGATAGCCGCTGCGTCTTCGCCCAGCAGCGCAGCGATTTCGCCGAGGTGAGGGGTGAGTACCGCCGGTGCACGCCGTTTTTTCAGCCGCGCGGCATGGTCGCAGATCGCCATCAGCGCCGCAGCATCGAGAACCAGCGACGTCTCCTCCGCTGCCGTCATCAACATGCCGACCAGGGCGGACGCTTGCTCGGCACAACTCATGGCCGGGCCAAGGACGAGGCAATCGCACTTTCCGACTTCGCCTTCCAGCGAGACCCGGCTCGCGTCGATCTCGCCCTTGCGGTCAGGCAGCAGCGGCAGCACCGCCACCTCCGGCATCAGCACACCGATCATCAGCGCGGTGACCTCGACGGTCGCTATCCGCACCTTGCCTGCGCCCGCGCGCAGGGCTGCCTCTGCCGTCAGGCGGACCCCGCCCGGCACCATCGTGCAGCCGCCGACGACGAGAACGCGGCCGCGGGCGTTCTTGTCGCTTTCTTCATGCGGCTGCGGCAACGGGTGCTTGCGCAGCCATGCCCCATCCAGGGTCCGCGCCTCAGCCACGGGCAGCAACCATGCGGTCGGGCTCACGCGTCGGCTCGGTCCCTTCACGGACCATCGGCGCCACCATGTTGAAGTGTTCAAGCACCAGCTCGCCGTCGCCCTTCGCGCTGCGTTCGAGCCGGTACTGCGTGATCGCGCAGTTGGCGATGTCGCCTGCCTTGTCGATGCCGAGAATCTCGGATTCCGAGAGGTGTTCGATCACATAGCGCATGCACAGGACGACAACCTGGTGCGCAACGATCATCACGCGCCGCCCGGCATAGTGCAACGACACCGTGTCGAGCAGCGCACGCAGCCGGAAGATCACGTCCACCCAGCTCTCGCCGCCCGGCGGACGATGGTAGAACTTGCCCAGCACTCGGCGAAACTCTGCCTGGTCCGGCTGGTAATGATGGATACCGGCGGTCGTCAGCCCGTCGAGAACACCGAATTCCTTCTCGCGCAGGCGCTCGTCTATGCAGATGCGCAGGTCACCGGCACATCCGCCTGCCTCGCGGAATATCTCGGCGGTCTGCACGGCGCGGACGTAGGGGCTGGCAAGGATCACGTCGGGCCGTTCCCCTTCCTCGCCATTTGCAAACCAGTGGCCAAGCGCCCGGGCCTGATCGCGCCCGAGATCGGACAGCGGCACGTCGACGTCGCGATGATCGAGCGCGATGCGCAGATCGCCAGCCGCGTCCGCAGCGTCGCGCGCCACGTTACCGGCGCTCTGGCCATGCCGAATCAGCCACAGGACTTCGGGCCAGCGTTCGTGCGGCTGCGCCGCGCTCGATAAACCATTCATGTCAAAGGAAGCGCAAGCGCGCGCGAAGGTTCCGGAACGTTAGCCCCGCTCGAACGATTGAACGGCTAACTGACTCATTTTTCGAGGATTTTCCCATGGCCCAAGCGAAATTCACCGATGCCATTGCCTTGCTCAAGGCCGATCACCGCAATGTCGAGGCGCTGTTCGAGAAGTTCGAGTCTGCCCGCGACGATCGCAAGCAGGCACTTGCCCAGCAAATCTGCAACGAGCTCAAGATCCACACGATCATCGAGGAAGAAATCTTCTACCCCGCGCTCAAGGGCAAGATCGAGGAAGAGACCTACACCGAGGCCTTCGTCGAACACGACGCTGCCAAGATCCTGATCAACGACATCATGGCAAGCTCGCCCGATGACGAGTTCTTCGATGCAAAGGTCAAGGTGCTCAGCGAAGAGATCAAGCACCATGTCCACGAGGAAGAGGCCCGTTCCGAAGGCATGTTCTCCCAGGCCCGCGAAACCGGCATGGACATGGTTGCCCTGCGCGATGCAATGCTCGCCCGCAAGCAGGAGCTGCTCGCCCAGGCAAAGACCGATGCCCTGCCGCAAGCCGAGCTGCGCGTGCTGCAGGCCAATACCTGACCGCTACCTCACCCTTGCTCCGGTTCCGGCTGGGGCAAGGGTTGCGCGTCGCGCCGGCTGGCGGCTTTCAGGCGCCGGCTTCCTCGCGTTCGATCTCGCGCCAGCCAATGTCGCGGCGGCAGAACCCTTCAGGGAAGCCGATCGCATCGACCGCTGCATAGGCAGCGTCACGCGCTGCCTTTACGCTCGGGCCCTTGGCGGTGACATTAAGCACGCGTCCGCCGCTGGCTGACAGCACACCGTCTGCCGAAAGCGTCGTTCCTGCGTGGAAGACCTTTGCGCCGGTGGCCTCGGCGGCAGGGATATGATCGATCCGCCCGCCCTTCTTCGGCGTACCGGGATAGCCTTCTGCTGCCATCACCACGGTCATCGCCACCTCATTCGAGAACCGCGGCGGCTGGATGCTTGAAAGCTTGTTATCGGCGCAGGCAAGCAGCAATTCGACAAGGTCGCTTTCAAGCCGCATCATCAGCACCTGGCATTCCGGGTCGCCGAAGCGGGCGTTGTATTCGATCAGCTTCGGCCCCTGCCCGGTCAGCATCAGGCCTGCGTACAGCACGCCGGAGTAGGGCATGCCCTCGTCGGCCATGGTCTTCACCGTGGGCGCGATGATCTGCGACAGGACCTGCGCTTCCAGTTCGGGCGTCAGCACGCGCGCCGGACTGTAGGCGCCCATGCCGCCGGTGTTGGGGCCGGTATCCCCATCGCCGACGCGCTTGTGGTCCTGCGCCGATCCGAAAGCCACGATTGTCGCGCCATCGGTGAGAGCGAAGAAGCTTGCCTCCTCGCCGGTCATGAACTCCTCGATGACGACCTCGGCCCCGGCAGAGCCGAACGCACCATCGAACATGTCGTCCACGGCGGCTTCGGCCTCGGCCATGGTCATCGCCACAACGACGCCCTTGCCCGCGGCCAGACCATCGGCCTTGATCACCACCGGCGCGCCGAAGTCCTTCAGCACGGCGCGCGCCTGTTCCAGCGAACGGGTCCGCACGTAACCCGCCGTCGGTATGTTCGCCTGGGCGCACAAGTCCTTGGTAAAGCCCTTCGACCCTTCAAGCTGTGCCGCCGCGCGGCTCGGCCCGAACACCGAAAAGCCTGCTGCCCGCAGCGAATCCGTCAGACCGTCCACCAGCGGCGCTTCCGGCCCGACCACTACAAGGCCGATACGGTTCGCTTCGCAGAAGGTCACCACGGCAGCATGATCGGTAAGGTCCAGCGCCACCAGTTCGGCATGTTGCGCGATGCCGGGGTTTCCGGGCGCCGCATAGAGCTTGCCCGTCAGCGGCGATTGGGCCAGTTTCCAGCTGAGGGCATGTTCGCGCCCACCCGATCCCAGCAGCAGGATATTCATGGCTTTCCCTTCCGCGCCTTTTGACGACGACGACAACAATGGCTCGGGCGGGCTCCTAGCGAGGGAATCGGCTGGCGACAACGCTCCGGCCCTTTCGATCTCCGAGATTTCCGCGCTCCTGAAGCGTACTGTCGAGGATCGCTTCGGCTTCGTGCGCGTGCGTGGCGAACTGTCAGGCGTGAAACGCGCAGCATCTGGCCACCTTTACCTCTGCCTCAAGGACGAGAACGCGCGCCTCGACGGCGTGATGTGGCGCGGCGGGGTACAGCGCCTGAACTTCCGGCCCGAAGACGGCGTCGAAGTGATCGCCACCGGCAAGCTCACAACCTATCCCGGGCGTTCGAACTACCAGATCGTGATCGAGCGTATGGAGATCGCGGGGGAGGGCGCGCTGCTTGCCCTGCTCGCCAAGCTCAAGGCCCGGCTCGAAGGCGAAGGGCTGTTCGATCCAGCGCGCAAGAAGGCCCTGCCCTTCCTGCCCCGCACCATCGGTGTCGTCACCTCGCCCACCGGTGCCGTGATCCGCGACATTCTGCACCGCCTGTCCGATCGCTTCCCCAGCCGCGTGATCGTGTGGCCGGTGCTGGTGCAGGGACAAGGTGCCGCAGCGCAGGTGGCCAATGCGGTGCGCGGCTTTTCCACGATGCAACCGGGTGGACCGATCCCGCGCCCGGATCTGGTCATCGTCGCCCGCGGCGGCGGCTCGATAGAAGACCTGTGGTCGTTCAACGAGGAAGAGGTCGTTCGCGCGGTCGCCGACTGCACCATCCCGATCATCAGCGCGGTGGGCCACGAAACTGACACCACGCTGTGCGATTTCGCGGCCGACCTGCGCGCGCCCACGCCCACCGCAGCCGCCGAACTCGCGGTGCCGGTCCAGGCCGAACTCGCTGCTACTGTTGCCGATCTCAATGCGCGTCAACGCCGTGCCCTGGCCCGCCAGCTTGCCCAGTCAAAGGAGCGGCTCGAACAGCGCAGCCAGCGCCTGCCTCAGCCCCAGGCATTGCTACAGGGACAGGCCCAGCGCATCGACGACTTGGGCGAACGCCTGCGTCGCGCCCTGCTCCACCGCACCGAGATCGCTGGCGCGCTTCTCGCTCGCCACGCCGGAGCTTTGCGCCCTGCCCTGCTCACCGCCCGTGTGGCACGTGACGCTGAGCGCTTTTCCGCGCGCCGCCTGCGCCCCGAGGTTCTGCTCCAGCGCATCGAACATGCGCGCGGAAAGGTCGAGGCGCTGGACCGGCTGCGCCGCTCTCTCAATCCCGAAGCACCACTCGAGCGTGGTTATGTGCTGGTCACCGATCGCGACGGAAATCTGGTGAAGGACAAGGCAACAGCCGCCCAGCAGGCCGCTCTTACGTTGAAGTTTTCCGATGGCACGCTTGATGTCTCTGCCGGGGCCACACCGCCTGCACCACGGCCTGCACAGAAACCGCGCCCGGTTGCACGGTCGGGGGGTCAGCAGGAATTGTTCTGACGGTCGCAAGCGACTACATTGGTGCAATGCTGATGTCCCAATCCGGTCGCCTCGCGCGCCTGCACTATCTCCCCGGCACCTTCCGCCAGCTTTCCGGCGGCGATCACGTCGTGTGCGCGGTTTCGGGTGAAAAGATCCCGCTCGATGCCTTGCGCTATTGGTGCGCCGCGCGGCAGGAAGCCTATGCCACGGCCGAAATCTCGACCCGTCGTCATCTTGAAAGCTGAGACACCCAGCCGCCGCGCATTTTTGAGCGGCGCGACGGCCGTATTGGCAGGGCTGGCCATCGGCAATACGCCGCTGCCTCCTGTCAGCATCCTGCCCGGTGGCCGCGCCATGCAGGGAGGCTGGCTGCGCGGCAGGGTTCAGCCCGGAACCACGTCACTCACGCTTGACGGCAGCCCCGTTCCTCTCGCTCCCGACGGAACGTTCCTGATCGCCTTCGATCGCGATGCCGGACCGTTGGCCAGGCTCAGCGTCACACGCGCGGGTTCAGCGCCGTTCGTCAGCGACCTGACCATCGCGCCGCGGGCGTGGCAGATCGAACACATCAACGTCGCCCGCAAGCCCGGCGGCGTCACCGACGAAGCCTACATGCGTCTGCGCAAGGCCGAACTCGCCCGGATCGCCAATGCCCGCTCTCGCAAGACTGCAGCGCAAGGC
Source organism: Novosphingobium sp. B1 (assembly GCF_900176395.1). GTDB lineage: Bacteria > Pseudomonadota > Alphaproteobacteria > Sphingomonadales > Sphingomonadaceae > Novosphingobium. The sequence goes on from NZ_FWXL01000007.1 coordinate 92,166, forward strand.
TGGCGCCAGGATTTCATCCGTCCGGCACCAGGCCGTTTTTCGGGGCGCTTCGGCTCGCAACGCGTCTATCGCGGGGAACCGGCCGCTTATCATTCGGGCCTCGATATCGCAGGCGGCGCTGGCACGACCTATGTCGCACCTGCCGATGGCGTAGTCATCCTTGCTGCAGGTGATGCGCCCTTCAGCCTCGAAGGGCGCTTGCTGATGCTGGATCACGGCAATGGTCTCAACAGCGCCTTCCTCCATGCTTCGGCCCTGCTCGTCAACGAAGGCGACGCTGTGCGCCAAGGCGATCCGCTGGGGCGAATCGGCAGCACCGGTCGGGCTACCGGACCGCACTTGCACTGGTCGATGAAGTGGTTCGATCGTCGCATCGACCCCCTCCTGCTGCTCGACGCCACCGCCTGACACCAACCAACAGCGCTTGCACAACGTGCCGCAGCCCGGCGCGGGCGATTGCGCGTTTCTGGTTACGCCTGAAATCTTCTTGCCCGCCAACGCGTATTTTCGCGAATATATCGACAGTCGGAAACACTTCGAAACGGAAGGAAACTTTATAGAAATAGTATAGAAAAGTAATAGAATCTATTCTTATGTGGCAACAAAGTCACAATACTACTGCGAAAGATTTATCTGCCCTGAATTACACTTTCAAGAATTGGCCAATCTGATTCATCCCTCCGCCTACCGAGTACGGTCCACTATTCAGGAACCCCCTTCAGGTTCCCGACGGGTCAGAAAGAAAACGCGGGCAGCACTGCACTGCCCAACAAAGGGACTGAACAAACATGAGAGCCAATTTCTCGTCGCTGCGCTCAGGCGCCGCACCGATCGCGCTAGGGCTGGCGCTGCTCGCTGCCCCTGCGCTCGCCCAGGAAGCACCGCAAGACGCCGCGCAGGCTGATGCCGAAGTCGTTCCCGGCGAAGCCATCGTCGTTACCGGTTCGCGCATCAACCGGCCCGATCTCGAACAGTCCAGCCCGGTCGCCGTCATCGGCGCTGAGGAAATCGCCCGTCGCGGCGCGGTTTCGGTCGAGCAGGTCCTGCGCCAGCTCCCGGGCACCACGGCCGGAATCACCCCGGGCGTTAACAACGGCGCGAACGGCATTGCCAGCTTCAACCTTCGCGGCCTCGGCACGAACCGCAACCTCGTCCTGCTGAACGGTCGCCGCGTCGTCCCCTCGACCCTCGGCAACGTGGTCGATCTCAACGTCATCCCGATTGCCCTGATCGAGCGCAGCGACGTTCTCACCGGCGGTGCTGTCACCAACTACGGTGCCGACGCCATCGCGGGTGTGGTCAACTTCGTCACCAAGCGTGATTTCACCGGCTTCGACATCGCGGCCCAGTATGGCCTTGCCGAAGAGGGCGACGGCCAGAGCTTCCGGCTCGACCTCACCACGGGCGCCGAACTCGGCGGCGGTGCGGGCAACGTCGTGCTCGGCATCAGCTACACCAAGACCAAGCCGGTCATTCAGGGCGATCGTCCGATCGGCACCGTCTCGCGCGCATCCACCTGTTCCACGGCCCAGCTCGTGTCTGGTGCCTGCCCCGATAGCGTTCTGCAAGGCAACCCGCAGGGTTCGAACACGGCCGTTCCCGCCTCGCTGTTCTTCCCGCTGCCGGTCGCCGCAGTCGACCCGACCCGTTCGAGCGGCGCGCAGTTCGATCCGGCCACGGGCAGCATCGCTCCGGGCCTCAGCGACTACAACTTCAACCCGCTGAACTACTTCCAGACCCCGCTTGACCGCTGGAGCGTCTACGCAGGCGGACGATACGAAGTCGCCGACAACATCGAAGTCTACAGCGAAGCGATGTTCACGCGTTCGAAGATCGTGCAGAACCTCGCACCGACGGGGACCTTCACCGAGCAGTTCCAGCTGCCGCTGAACAACCAGTTCCTGACCCCCACCCAGCGTACGCAGCTCTGCTCGTTCGCAGGCATTGCAGATTGCGCCGGCGCCGTCGGTTCGGGTCGCGAAATCACCGCCATCGTGGCACGTCGCTTCGTCGAAACCGGCCCGCGCGTCGGCACATTCACCAGCAATCTGTTCCAGATCACCGCTGGTGCCCGCGGCAAGCTGACCGACACCCTGAACTGGGACATCTTCGGCCAGTACGGCGAATCCGAGCGTATCCGCGTCGATACCGGCACTGCCCTGCGCAGCCGCGTCCAGCAGGCCCTGCGCGGCTGCCCGACCGGGTCGTCGACGGGTTGTACGCCGATCAACCTGTTCGGTGCCTCCGGTTCGATCACGCCGGAAATGCTGAACTTCGTCGGCGTGCCCACCACCCAGACGACCAAGACCGAACTGGCATCGGCCCAGGCGATCATCTCGGGTGACCTCGGCTTCAGCAGCCCGTTCGCCGAAGTGCCGATCGGTATCGCGCTCGGTGCCGAATACCGTCGCTATGGCGGCAGCCAGCTGGGCGATCTGCCCAACCAGCAGCCTGGTGAAATCCTCGGCTCGGGCGGCGCCTTCCTGACTGTCGATGGCGAGTACGATTCGAAGGAATTCTTCGCCGAAATCAACGCGCCGCTCGTCACCGACCGTCCGTTCTTCCACAACCTGACGCTTGAAGCCGGCATCCGTTATGCCGACTACTCGACCACCGGTGGCAACACCACGTGGAAGGTTGGCGGCAGCTGGGCGCCGATCCGCGACTTCAAGTTCCGTGGTGCCTACACGCGGGCCGTCCGCGCGCCGAACATCGGCGAGCTGTTCACGCCGCGCAACGTCATCCTGAACAACCTCGCGGTCGATCCCTGCCAGGGCAACGTGACGAATGCGACGACCCGCACGCTGTGCACCGCGCAGCTTCAGGCCGTGGGCCTGACCGCAGCGACGCTGGGCAACATCCCCGCGCCGATCGCCGGCCAGATCAACGTCACCACCACCGGCAACCCCAATCTCGATCCGGAGCGCGCCCGCACGCTGACCCTTGGCGCCGTGTTCCAGCCCTCGTTCATTCCGGGCCTGAGCGCGACGTTCGACTGGTACCGCATCCGCGTGACCGGTGCGATCACCTCGCCGACCGTCGGTGATATCCTCAACGGCTGCTTCGGCCAGAGCAACGCTGCCGATCCGCGCTGCCAGCTCATCCTGCGCAACCCGCTGACCGGCGGTCTGTCGGGCTCGCCGGCAACGACCGGGGGCGTGGTCCTGCTTTCGACCAACCAGGGCTTCCTGGAAACCGAAGGCTATGACTTCACCCTCACCTACGATCGCCAGTTCGGTGACGTCCGCATGGGCCTGGGCCTGACCGGAAACTACACCGACAAGAGCCGCTTCCAGTCGAACCCGAACTCGTTCATCCGCGAGTGCGCCGGCTACTACAGCGTCTCGTGCGATCCGGTCCTTCCGGAGTGGACCTGGAACGCTCGCCTGACGGGTGCATACAAGGCTGTCGACGTCTCGCTGCTGTGGCGTCACATCGGTGCGGTCGGCTACGAACCGCGTACCGGTGCCACGGCAACGACGCCGCCGGTCGCCGGCACTGTCGGCAGCTTCGGTTCGACCAACCCGGCCGTCATCGTACCGAACTATCGCTCGATCAGCGCGTTCGATTACTTCGACCTCAATGTCGGGTTCGATGTCATGAAGACCATGCGCCTGTCGTTCCTGGTCGAGAACCTGTTTGACAAGGCACCGCCGGAAGTCGGCAACACGATCGGATCGACTTCGTACAACAGCGGCAATACGTTCCCGTCGCTCTATGACGCGATCGGGCGCCGATTCACCGTGGCAGCACGCCTCAAGTTCTGAGGTCTGGCCGATGATTGAAGGGGGGCGTGGCCTTCAAGGCCGCGCCCCCTCTTCTTTGGCATCTGCGCCGCCACGTGCTAACGGCGCGCTCAGCCGTCAGCGATGTGGTTGCAATCGCAACCCATTCCAGGCGTCGCGATGGCGCTTGTTTCAACGGAAACGGTCGCTTTTGAAATTAATGCAAAATGAACGGCGGCCGAGTGTAATTTCCGTGCACCACCCGTAACATGCGCAAATGCAGGCAATTGTCCCCTGTCCCAAAGGCTGTGTGGCAGTTTCGCTACACATGTTTCGAATTCATTTCCCTTGGGTGATTCCTGTTTTGCTGACTGTGTCCGATTAAGTCACACAGAACCATCTTACCCGATTGCAGGGGGCTTTGGACTTTGCGCGCAAGCGGATTTTCCGGGTTAAGGCAATCGGGCAAGGGGTCCGGGTCAATCTCGATAGGGAGGTCCGGGCGTCAGGACAAAAGGGACTGGACACGTGAACATCAAAACCTTCTCTGCGCTCCGTGCGAGCGCCGCGCCTCTGGCGCTGGTCGTCGCCGGTTTCGCCGGCTCGGCCGCATTCGTCGCGCCTGCCATGGCGCAGGACTTTACCTACGCCACTGCAAGCGGCCAGATCGTTGGTGACGACGATGCCCCGCTCGCCGGTGCAACGGTCGAAATCAAGTCGAACGACCAGGGCTTCACCCGCACCACGACGACCGACGCTGCGGGCGGCTATCGCATCCCGACCCTGCCGCAGGGCACCTACACCTTCACCATCACGGCTGACGGTTACAGCACCTTCACTGACCCGGCTGTGCGCATCACCCAGTCCGAAGGCGGCAACTCGTTCCGCCTGATCCGTGCCGGCTCGACGTCGGCCGACGGCTCGATCGTCGTCACCGGCCAGCGCATCCGCGTTTCCGACTTTGACCGCACCACCACCGGCCAGGTCATCTCGGTTGCCGACGTCGCCGCGCGCGTCCCTGTCGCTCGCGACCTGACCTCGGTCATCCTGCTCGCTCCCGGCACCAGCCAGGGTGACAGCGCATTCGGCAACCTTCCTGCCATCTCGGGCGGTTCGGTTTCGGAAAACACCTTCTTCATCAACGGCCTGAACGTCACCGACTTCCGCGAAGGTCTGGGTGCGGCAACCGTTCCGTTCGAATTCTACCAGACGGTCGAAGTCAAGAACGGCGGCGTCCCTGCTGAATTCGGTCGCTTCACCGGTGGCTTCATCAACGCGATCACCAAGTCGGGTTCGAACCAGTTCCACGGCGGCGTCCTGTTCAACTGGCAGCCTGATTCGCTTTATGAGGACCGTCCGAACACCCTGGTTGACCGCAATGACCAGGACCGTCGCGAGCTGCAGCAGGCGATCTTCAACCTGTCCGGCCCGATCATCAAGGACCGCCTGTTCTTCTACGCGTTCTACCAGACGAACTACAGCAAGGCTGGAGACACCCTGCTGACCGTCAACCCGAACACCACGGCTGTCGATCCTGCAAATCCGGCAAACCGCATTCAGGTCCAGCCTTACAGCACTGGCCTGCGCCGTCTCGAAGACACCACCCGCACGCCGTTCTACGGCGGCAAGGTCGACTTCCTGCCGTTCGATGGTCACCGCCTCGAGTTCACCTACTTCAACTCGACGAGCGTCACACTGCGCAATTCGTTCGCCGTGACCGACGTCAACGGTGGCGGCTACGACTCGCGGTTTGACCCCGACGGTCCCGTCCGCGCCGGCTACCAGAGCACGGCCCGTCTTCAGGATGGCGGCGAGAACTTCGTTGGTCGCTACACCGGCCAGCTGACCGATTTCCTCACCATCTCGGGCGCCTACGGCAAGAACAAGAACAGCCAGATCACCGGCTCGACCCAGCCTGACTACCCGGGGATTTCCGACGTTTCCGGCAACTTCAGCCCGGCACTGTCGGGCAACGCGGTCAATGCGATCGAGACCAACCTCGATACGCGTGAATTCTACCGTGCCGACGCAGAGCTGTTCGTGAAGGCCTTCGGTGAACACCACTTCAAGGCCGGTTACGACCGTGAAAACCTGACGACCGACTCGACGACCAGCTACACCGGCAACGTGTTCTACACCTACACGAACTCGGGTCCGACTGGCGACGTGTACGTGCGGACCCCGAACACCCTCTATGTAACGGGTCGTACGTTCATCAACGGCGGCGTGTTCAAGTCGCGCAACGAGGCCTTCTACCTGCAGGACAGCTGGTCGCTGCTCGACAATCGCCTCTCGCTGAACCTCGGCGTGCGTAACGACCGCTTCGAGAACAAGAACGTCGCGGGCGAAACCTACTACAAGTCGGGTGACCAGTGGGCGCCGCGTCTCGCTTTCGCGTTCGACCCTACCGGCAGCAAGCGCACGAAGATCTATGGCTCCTACGGCCGTTACTTCCTGCCGATCGTTGCCAACACCAACATCCGCCTGGCCGGCGCCGAGCTCGATTACACCCGCTACAATCTTGTGTCGGGCGTCAATCCTGATGGTACGCCGATCCTCGGCGCACCGGTGCTCGGCTTTGCCGATGCTGCCCCGTGCCCCGATAACAGCGTCCGCAACTGCGACATCATCTCCGACGGCGTGGCCACTCCCACGGAAGCCACCGTCTCGAAGAGCCTGAAGCCGCAGTCGGTTGACGAGTTCGTGCTGGGTGTTGAACAGCAGATCGGCAGCCGCATCCGTGTCGGCCTGTTCGGTCAGTATCGCAAGCTCAACGACTCGCTCGAAGACATCGCGATCGACGCTGCCGTCAACAAGTACTGCACGACCAACAAGCTCGATTGCACTACCGCATCGGGCAGCCCGATCTGGTCCGGCTTCCACCAGTATGTGCTGGCGAACCCCGGCCGTGATGCCTCGATCACCCTGTCGAACCCCGTCAACGGCGAAACCACGCTGCGCACGGTTAACTTCTCGGCGGCAGATCTGGGCTATCCGCGGGCTAAGCGCACCTACAAGGCTGTCACCTTTACCTTCGACCGCGAGTTCGACGGCGTATGGAGCCTTTCGGGTTCGTACACCTGGTCGAAGTCGGAAGGTAACATCGAAGGCGGCATCCGCTCGGATAACGGCCAGACCGACTCGGGCCTGACCACCGCGTTCGACCAGCCGGGTCTCGTCAATGGTGCGTTCGGTTACCTGCCGAACGATGCGCGTCACAAGTTCAAGATCTTCGGTTCCTACCAGATCGGTGAATGGCTGACGCTCGGTGCGCAGTTCCAGGCGATCTCGCCCCGCCGCTTCGGCTGCATCGGGCGGGTGCCGGTTCGCGTGGACCCGTACGCAGGTGCCTATGGCGCTGCCGGCTTCTACTGCAACGTGGACTCCAGCGGTAATGTCATCACCAACCCGGCGTTCACCGGCTTCCAGAACAACGCCGCCGGCACGAGCCTCTCGCTCACCCCGCGTGGTTCGCGTCTGAAGTCCGACTGGACGACCTACACCAACCTGTCGGCGGTTTTGAAGGTCCCGACCGACGCGATCGATGCAAGCTTCCGCGTCGACGTGTTCAACGTGTTCAACCAGAAGGCCGTCACCGACCTTCGTGAACTCGGCACGCAGGCCAACGGTCGTCCGCGCGGTGACTACGGCACCCCGCTGTCGTACCAGACCCCGCGTTACTTCCGCTTCCAGTTCGGCGTGAACTTCTGATCTGAAGCAAAGTCCAATGCACAATCGGGAGGGGCAGCTTCGGCTGCCCCTCTTTTTTTGTGAGCCCCCATCGTCTAGCCCATTTGAATGACAGCCACCGCCATGACCGAAGCCGAAGCCGTCCAGCAGTTGCGCCGTTTCGTGGCCGCGCTCGAAGCCAATGATCGGCGGACCGCCAATGCCGCAGCCTTTGCACTGATTCAGGGCAAGCCACCGCTGGGGGAACGCTGGCAATCGATCGCTCGTGTCATGCAGACCAACGGCGAACTCAACGCTGCCAACCACGCCATGCAGGCTTGGGTAGAGCATCGCGGCGGAGCACCCGATGCAGCGTTTCAGCAGGCAGCGATGCTTGCGCAAACGGGCCATCTCGAAGCAGCCGCTGCGGTCATGCAGCGTGTGCCCGCCGATGTGCCTGACCGTGCCGGCAACCGCTATATCTGCGGCACTATCGCCGTGAACCTAGGCCGCGCGGACGAGGCTGAAGGCAATCTCCTCGCAGCCCTTAAGGCCAACCCCCGCCTCGGCCAGGCGATGCTCGCGCTTGCTGCTGCCCGCAAGCGTCTGGCCGGTGATCCTGTCGGCGATCGCATCCTTGCTGCCGCGCCGCTGATGCGGGTCGCTCCCAAGATTGAGCAGGCGCATTACCATTACGCCGCCGGACGCGTTCACTTCGACCGACGCGAGCCTGCCGATGCCTTTCGTAATTTCGCCGCAGGTGCTGCCATCGCCCGCAAGATCCGCGGCTTCGAACCTTCTGCCGATCGCCGTGAGGCCGAGGAATGCCGCGCAGGGTACGATCGCAGCGTCGTCGCCGACTTCAACGCACAAGTCAGCGTCGATACGAGCCAGCCGATCTTCGTCACCGGGTTGCCGCGCTCGGGCACGACATTGGTCGAACAGATCCTCGTCAGTCACTCGGCCGTCAGCGGCGGCGAGGAACTTGGCCGCATGGCGATCCTGCAGCGCGATCTCGGCGGTCTGTCGGCCAGCCATCTCGCAAACTGGCTGTCGCGAGGCGGACGGGCAGACGACCTCGCCCAAACCTATGTCCACCTCGGCCAGGAGCGGTTCGGCAAGACCGGACGCTTCGTCGACAAGGCCATCGGCACCAGCCGCCATGTCGGGCTGATCGCCGCCCTCCTGCCACAAGCCCCGATCATCTGGCTCCGCCGCGATCCGGTGGACTGCGCATGGTCCGCCTTCCGCACCTATTTCATCAGCGGACTCGATTGGTCATGGAAGCTGGAGGACATTGCCGATCACTTCGCCCTTGAGGACGCATTGTTCGAGCACTGGTCGCAAATGTTCCCCGATCGCATCCTGCCGGTCGATTACCAGCAGCTCGTGCAATCTCCGGACACCGAGATCCCGCGCATCCTTGCCCACTGCGGCCTCGCGCCCGAACAGCAGGTGTTCCGCCCGCACGAGACGAAGCGCGTTGTCTCGACCGCAAGTGTGATGCAGGTACGCGAGCCGATCAACACCGGCGCGATCGGCGCGGCAGACCCATACCGAGAATATCTCACGCCATTCATCGAGCGGTACGGGGCGCTTTCGCGCTAGGAAATAAAACGTGTCAGACCCTCGACGACGGTCTGTTCACGCCCTGCCGTCGCTCTGGGAAGGGAAGCCGCATAAAGACGCGCGCGCAACAAGGCAAGGCTTCAAGCGATAGCTGAAGTGCGCAGTGGTCGTCGATGGCCAGCGATAAGCCCGCTGGCGGCTCTTGTTCAGCCGCGGCGGAAGCGCTCGGGATGATGCAACACGTCGGCCGTATGATCGTATCCTTGCAAGGGAGCTGCGATCTTTGCCAGTTCGTCGAGCTGAAACGTCTGCTCGAACAGCAAGCCATAGCGCGGGTGGCTGCGCCAGCGCACCTTGGCGTAGATTGGCGGGAGCACGTCGGTCTCGATCCGGACCAGTTCGTTCATCAGCAGCCACTTGTCGCATTCTATGCAGGCGCCCTGCTGCGAAATGTCCTGGAATGCCACGCGCAGGGATTCACCGCCCGAATGAAGCAGCGCATCCAGGTGAATGCGCAGCCGCACCTGTCGCTTGGGAAATACGCCGTGGCTTTCGTCAAGCAGCCGTTCGATGTCGACGCCGTCACAGAACCGGTACCCGGCGTACTCGCCCTCGCTCCAGACCTGGTCGACAATGTAGCGATCGCCGTTGCTCATCTCGATTTGCACCGATGAGTGCGGCGGCAGAGGATTGAACAGGCGGATCTTGATGCCGCTGGCTGAGGCATCGCGAATCACGCACAGATATTCGCGCTTTCCATCCAGGATGAGCTTCGCGGCGCGGATCAGCAGGGTGAAGCGCGGCGCAGTGCGCTTGTCGGCGCCCTGTTCCGCATTTCCGACCTGCTTGTCGCCATGCCCGGACAAATACGATTCCCTTTATTGCTGCCTCCACGCACTCGTGGAACAGCCAATTTCGACATCGTAACTATACCGGGTGAAGTCCTACCGCGAAGTTACCGTTTCGCGCATTTAGACATTTTATTTCTTTCCGTGTTTTCAATGCGATAAGCATCACATTCTGGCGAACGTGCGCGGATGAGTTCACCCGGTTACAGGGCCTTGGCCTGTCATTTGACTTCCGCTCCAGGACCATTTCGCAATACTTGATCTGCAGGGATCGGCGTGGTGCGGACGGCGGGACTCGAACCCGCACGATCAAGGATCAAGGGATTTTAAGTCCCCGGCGTCTACCATTCCGCCACGTCCGCGCCTGTCATTGGCGTGCCTCGCCTGCCACAGCGCAAAAGGCGCGGCAACGCTCGTCACCACGCCCTTGCACGTTTTTGTCGAAATCTTGCCAATGCTTGTGTCGCGACCAGCCAACCTGCAGCCGGCCGGTCCCCGTCACGAGACACCCTTGCGGACAGCCGCAAAAGGCCAGCTGTAGAAGTCCTATGCCTGATCAGGTCGCCATGCGACGTGAAATCCAGAGCCTGAGGACCCTGTCAGTCGGCGTTCAGCCTCAGCCGCATTTCCTTGCCGGCCTTGAAATAGGGAACGCGCTTGCTGGGCACTTCTACAGATTCACCGGTGCGAGGATTGCGACCCTTGCGCGGTTCACGCTCGCGCGTGGAAAAAGCACCAAAGCCCCGCAGTTCTACCCGCCCGCCTTCGGCCAGACGCTTGCCGATTTCATCGAAGAACACGTCAACGACGCGTTCGATCTCCTCGCTGCGCATACCAGGGCTCTCCTGGGCGAGCGCCTGCAGCAGCTCCGATCTGATCATTTGTTCCCTCCGCCAGGCACCGCTTCGATGCCCCCCGTTATTGACGATCCCGGCATTCGAACCCCCGTACGAACACACGCATTGATCCTGCCACGGCAAATCGACCATGACAATCGTTTCATATAGCCGCTACAGCCCAAAAAAGGACCAATTCAGGCGGTTTCCGAGAGATCCGAGAGTTTGAGGCCAAGCAGCCGCATTCGCGCGGCAATTTCTGGCCATTCCTCGCGAAGAAACGATTCGCGCTCGCGCTCACGCAGGCGGGCAATCGCCCCCGCCGCCACGAACATGCCGACGCCACGCTGCACGATCACCAGCCCTTCGTCCTGGAACTGCTGGTAAGCCTTGGCGACGGTCAGGGGATTGGCGCCCTGGTCGGCCGCAAAAGACCTTACCGATGGCAACATCGTACCTTCAGGATGCTGTCCGTCGAGGATCGCGGCAGCGATGGCATCGCGCAGGCGGAGATAGACAGGGCGGCCAGCATTGCTCACGGGTGATCTATTACCATAATACAGTCATATTCACAACGCATCTTGCGAAAAGTGCCCAATGGTCGGGCGGCAGTGCGGACTGGTTGCGGATGAAAATAGTTTCTTGCCAACTTGCCTCGTGGCACTAGAGCGCAAGACTTGCGAATGCGCGGGAGAGGCGCCTTCGATCCTTGCAACAACAGACGAGACAGCTCGCCAGCATGGCCCAAGAAACCCCCAGCAGCCCCCACACCATGCCACCTGCCGATGCCGGTGAATGGTTCGGCCATCCCGCGCAACTGAAGCGCCTGTTCACCACCGAGATGTGGGAACGCTTCGGCTATTACGGCATGCGGGCCATTCTCACGCTCTATCTCGCCAAGCATTTCCTGTTCAATGATACGACCAGCACCGGGATCTACGGGGGCTTCACCGCGCTGGTCTATCTGACGCCACTGATCGGCGGGCTCATTGCGGACCGCTATCTCGGCTCGAAGCGCTCGGTGAAGTTCGGCGCCATCCTGATGGCCCTTGGTTACTTCATGCTCTGCTTTGGCGGCGAGGCAGCCAAGCCCTACGCCACGATCGAAGGCCAGCGCTACGAAGTTACGGTCACCGAGCAGGGCGGAAGCGAAGTCCGGTCGGTCGAAATGGCGGGGCAGCGGCTCGAGATCGTCGGCAATGACGACAAGTCGGTCTCGCTGAAGACTGCAGATGGCGGCGAGGCCAAGCGCATTGCACCTGGCGCCTTCCAGTCCGATGGTGAACGGTCGCAGTTCCATATCGCCATCCTGCTGATCGGCCTTTCGCTGGTCACGGTCGGCAACGGTTTCTTCAAGCCGAACATTTCGACGATTGTCGGCTCACTCTATGCCGATGGCGATCGGCGGCGCGATGCGGGCTTCACCATCTTCTACATGGGGATCAACCTCGGCTCACTGATCTCGCAGTTCTTCTGTCCGATCCTGGCCGAATCTGTCGGCTGGTGGGCCGGCTTCGGCCTTGCCGCCATCGGCATGACCTTCTCGTGGCTGCTGTTCCAGTTCGATGGCGGCAGGCTCGATGGCTATGGCGAGCGTCCTGCCGGTGCCGATCCGCGCAAGGACTGGCTGATCTATGGCGCCGCGCTGGTCTGCGTGCCGCTGTTCTTCTTCCTGTTCACCAATCTCATGGCCTATGTCGCCCCCGAGGCCGGCGAAGGACTTCTCGGCTATTTCCTCGGCCTGCCGATCATGGGCAAGCTGATGTTCGGCACCTTCCTGCTTGCCGTCCCCGGGATCCTCATCTGGGCGCTCGCAGCCGGCAACCGCGTCGAATTCCAGATGATGGTCGCGGCAATGGTGCTGATCGTCTTCAACACGGTGTTCTGGACCCTTTTCGAACAGGCGGGGTCATCGCTGACCCTTTTTGCCGAACGCAATACCCAGCTCGAGATCGGGTGGACGCGTTCGCTCTTCGCGATGTTCAACTCAGCGCCGGCCAGCTACTACGTTTTCTTCGCAGTGCTCCTGGGTGGCCTCGGCTGGCTCCTCGCCTGGTTCTTCGGCAATGGTGAAGCGCCGGCAGCGAAGCGCAGGATGGGCCTCGGCTTCGCCGCTGTCATGATCGCGGGCTTCCTCGGCATGGTCTACGCACGGTCGCAGGGCTTCGGCACCGACGAGGTCTATGTCATGCCGGCAGGCCAGACGCAGATCTTCAATGCACTGTTCATCGTCACGCTCGCACCGTTGTTCAGCGTGATGTGGAACGCCATGGCCCGTCGCGGCATCGAACCCTCAATCCCGGTCAAGTTCGCGATCGCGCTGATGGGCGTGGGCGGCGGATTCCTCCTGCTGGTCTGGGGGGCGCAGTTTGCCGACGCCCAGTTCAAGGTCGGGCTGGTCTGGCTGGCGGGCCTCTACCTCATCCATTCGATGGCCGAACTGTGCATTTCGCCTGTGGGCCTCTCGATGATCACCAAGCTCTCGATGGCCCGCATCGTCGGGATGATGATGGGCGTGTGGTTCCTGTCGATCGCAGTGGCGCAGTATGTCGCCGGCATGGTCGCGCAGGTCGCCAGCGTCGAGACCGTCGGCGGCCAAGTCACCAATCTCAAGGTCAGCCTCGATACCTACGTCGGCGTCTTTACCACCATCGGGTGGGTTTCGGTCTGCATCGGTGCACTGCTACTGGTGGTCGCCATTCCGCTGCGCAAGCTGATGCACGGCGTCACGTAATCAGACGAGCTAGATTGACCCAAATCGGATGTTCATTCGTTTGGTTCATGATTAATAAGATGAAAAGGAAGAGCGCAATCAATGCGCGAACGGCCTCGCATGGGAGAATTGATGGACGCGTCTGTTGGAAATCTGCTTGTCGCAGCAGTGTTTTTCGTGTCGTCGCATTTCATCATGTCCGGCCCCTTGCGCAAACCGCTCAGGTCCGCGCTGGGGGAGCAGAGTTTCCTCTTGGCCTATTCACTGGTTTCGCTGCTGGCACTCACCTGGTTGATCGTCGCGTTTGATCGTGCAGAGCCGGGCCTGCCGCTCTATGATGGCACGGCGATAGTCCCATGGCTGGCCGCCAGCGTTCTGACGCTCGTTGCCATGACGCTGCTCCTGCCTTCCTTTGCCAGAAACCCTGCCCTCCCCGGGCGCAAGGAGGCAGGCCTGGGCACGGTCATTCCGTCAGGGGTGTTCACGGTCACCCGTCACCCCATGATGTGGGGCTTCGCGCTGTGGGCCATTGCCCACATGATCGCCGCGCCAACCTTGCCGGTCGCCATCATGATGACGAGCATCATCGTCCTGGCTCTGGTAGGGTCGCACTTGCAGGATAAGCGCAAGCTTGCGGGAAACACCCGCGAATTCGGTCCCTGGCAGCGCCGCACCAGCTTCTGGCCGCGCCTTGGCAAGCTCATGGAAATGCGCCTGTCATGGCTTGTCGCGCTGCTCGTGTGGTTCATCGCAACCTGGGCGCATTACCACTTCTTCGGCATTCCCGCCGGCATCTGGATGTGGATCGGATAAGCCCAGACCGGCAATCCGCACGGTTTATCATTCAGCCACCATGACAAGCGCCGCTGGCTGACAGCGGCGCGGACCGTCAGGCCCGCGCTTCGCTCACTCCGGCCGAATTGTGCCGCAAGGCCTTCAGCACCGTGTCCACGATGTGCGGAGCATTCAGGCCGGCAGTATCGTACTGCTTGTCGGGTGCGTCATGGTCCTGAAACAGGTCGGGCAACCGCATGGTGCGGATCTTGAGGCCGCCGTCGGTCAGCCCCTCGTCGCTCGCCATCGTCAGCACGTGGGCGCCAAGCCCGCCGATTGCGCCTTCCTCGATGGTCACGACCACCTCGTGCGTCGCCATCAGCTGACGAATGAGATCGGTGTCGAGCGGCTTGGCAAATCGCAGGTCGGCCACCGTGGTCGATAGCCCCTTCGCCTCAAGCTGGTCTGCCGCCTTCAGCGCTTCTGCCAGGCGCGTGCCGAGCGAGAGCAGCGCCACCTTCGAGCCCGAGCGCACGATGCGCCCCTTGCCGATTTCCAGCAGCTCAGGCTCGGCCGGCATCTCCACGCCCGTGCCATTGCCGCGCGGATAGCGGAAGGCAATCGGGCCGCTGTCGTGCTTTGCAGCGGTATAGGTCATGTGGACCAGTTCCGCCTCGTCGGCCGCGGCCATCACAACCATGTTGGGCAAGGTGGCAAGATAGGTGATGTCGAACGAGCCTGCGTGCGTGGCGCCATCGGCGCCGACCAGCCCGGCGCGGTCGATCGCGAAGCGCACCGGCAGGTTCTGGATCGCCACGTCGTGCACGACCTGGTCGAAGGCGCGCTGCAGGAACGTCGAATAGATCGCGCAGAACGGCCGCATGCCTTCTGCGGCAAGGCCCGCCGCGAAGGTGACGGCGTGCTGTTCGGCAATGCCGACGTCGAAGGTGCGGCCGGGATGGGCCTTGGCGAACTTGTCCACGCCGGTGCCGCCGGGCATGGCGGCGGTGATCGCGCAGATCGTCGGGTCGGTTTCGGCCAGCTTGGCCAGCGTCTCGCCGAACACGTTCTGATAGGCCGGGGCACCGGGCTTGGCCTTGACCTGCTCGCCCGTCACCACGTCGAACTTCTGCACGCCGTGGTACTTGTCCGCCGCGGCTTCCGCCGGGGCATAGCCCTTGCCCTTCTGCGTCACCACATGGACCAGGCACGGCCCCTCGGCCGCATCGCGCACGTTCTCGAGCACCGGGATCAGCTGGTCGATGTTATGACCGTCCAGCGGGCCTACGTAGTAGAAGCCCAGTTCCTCGAAAAGCGTACCACCCATGGCCATGCCGCGGGCAAATTCGTCGGTCTTGCGTGCAGCGGTGTGCAGCGGGCGTGGCAGGCGCCGCGAAAGCTTGCGCGCGATCTCGCGCAGGCCAAGGAACTGGCGCGAGGATACCAGCCGGGCGAGATAGGCCGAAAGCCCCCCCACCGGCGGCGCGATCGACATGTCGTTGTCGTTGAGAATGACGACCAGCCGGTTGCCCGCAGCCTCGGCATTGTTCATCGCCTCGTAGGCCATGCCGGCGCTCATCGCGCCATCGCCGATCACCGCGATGCCCTTGCCCGGTCGTCCGGCAAGCTGGTTCGCCACGGCAAAGCCCAGCGCGGCCGAGATCGACGTGCTCGAATGCGCGGTGCCGAACGGATCGTACTCGCTCTCGCTGCGCTTGGTGAAGCCCGAAAGCCCGCCGCCCTGCCGCAGCGTGCGGATGCGGTCGCGCCGGCCGGTGATGATCTTGTGCGGATAGGCCTGGTGGCCCACGTCCCACACCAGCTTGTCCTGCGGCGTGTTGAACACATAGTGGATCGCCACAGTCAGTTCGACCACGCCGAGGCCCGAGCCGAGATGACCGCCGGTGGTGCCCACCGCAGATATCATTTCGGCGCGAAGTTCGTCCGAAAGCTGGCGAAGCTGCGAAGGCGCAAGCTTGCGAAGATCGTCTGGAGTCTTGACCGTGTCGAGCAGCGGCGTTGCCGGTTCTGAATTCATCCCTCCGCCCTTACACCGATGCTTTGGCGCTGTCGAACAGGATCATGTTGCCGAAGCCTTCCCCATGATCGGTGCGTTTCGCAGCGCCAGCATTATCGAAGACGCGATCAGCGCGATCGCAGCCATGACGAACGCATATCCTGGCGCCGCCAGATCCCCGGTCTGCGCCATGTACCGTGTCAGCAGCACCGGCGTCAGCCCGAAGGTCAGCGCGACCACCACGCCATAGCCGATACCGACCAGCCCGGCGCGATGGCGCTTTGGTGCGATCTCGACAAAGGCGGCATAGGCCACTGCTGCCGAAACCGTGGCCATGAGGAGCAGCAAGGCCGCTGCCAGCGCCAGGGTGCCAAGCGTTCCCCCGGCGATGCCCCAGCGGAACAGCGGCAAAGAAACCGCCGCCGCCAGCACCGCCATGGCAAGGTTCACCTTATGCCGGCCGATCCGGTCGCCCAGCCAGCCTCCCCCCAGCAGCCCGACGATCTGCGTCGCCGCCGCCGCCATCTGGAGCAGATAGCCGTTGGTCACCGGGATCTTGAGGAAGGTGACGGCATAGACGAACAGGAAATCTCCGGTCGCCCCCGCCAGCAGGAAGCCGAACACGCCCAGCAGCGCGGCAAGATAGGCCGGCACGTCGAGTTGCGTCACCACGTTCGGCCCGCGCTCGGGCAAGTGCAATGTCTCGTCCAGCCGCCGCCGCAGGATGAACGCGAGCGGCACGATCCCGGCCCCTATGCCAAAGGCAATGCGCCAGCCGAAAGCATCAAGCTGTTCTGGGCTGAGCATGCTCGCCAGCACCAGCCCCACCATGCCGCTTGCGAGCACGCCGATGCGCATCGCCACCAGTTGCAGCGCCACCAGCATTCCGCGCCGCTTGGGCGGCGCGCTTTCGGCCAGAAACGCCGTCGTCGGGCCGACATCGCCCCCGGCAGCCAGCCCTTGCAGCAGGCGGAACAGCACGACCAGCACCGGCGCCCAGACTCCGATACTGGCGTAGCTTGGCGTCAGGGCCAGACCGATCGCGCTCACGCCCATCAGCGCGAAGGTTGCCAGCATGGTCGGCCGCCGCCCCACCTTGTCGCCCAGCAGGCCGAACAGGATGGCGCCCAGCGGCCTTGCACCGAAACCAGCGCCTGCCGTCATCAGCGTGAGCAGCAGCGTGCTGCCGGGCGCGCCTGCCGGGAACATCACGCGCGACACGTTCACAGCAAAGAAACTGAAGCTCAGAAAGTCGTAGAATTCCAGCGCGTTGCCGGAAATGACCGCCACAAACTGCTTGCGCGTCGGCATATGCCTAGTCTGCTCAGCCAGATCGTCCATGCCCTTTCCCCCAATCAGGCAGCATCGCAGCTTTGGCTAATCGCCGCTGGCACACTCGGCGCAATGGCCGCGGATTTCAACGACGGGCCGCACTTCGGCAAAGCCAGCCGCCTGCGCCGCCAGCCGCAATGCGCCGGTCAGCTTGTCGTCATCGTTGTGGACGGCCTTGCCGCACAGATCGCAGATCAGGAAGATGCAGTCGTGGCGGCATCCGGGATGCGTGTTCGCGACATAGGCGTTGGCGCTCTCGACCCTGCGGGCAAGGTTGGTGCGCACGAACAGGTCGAGGATACGATAGACCGAATTGGCCGCGACCCGCTTTCCGCGCCGCGCACCCACGCTTTCGGCAACGTCATATGCCGAAACCGGCCGGTCGCGCCCGGCCAGCGCCTCGAACACATCGGCGCGCATGTCGGTCCATTGCTCGCCCGATGCCACAAGCGCATCACGCGCTGCCTCGATCAGCCTGTCGCCTGCGAAATCGTGATGATGGTGCCCGGACATTCGCCCTAGATAGGCACGACCCGCCTCTCGCGCAAATCAGTTCCGCGTGAAGCCTGCCTTGTAGAGATCGGGGAACATCCGCTTGAGGTTCGCCACCTTCGGGGCGTCCCACCGCTTGATATAGCCATGATCCGGATTGTTGGCGGCAAAGTCCTGATGATAGCCTTCCGCCGGGTAGAATGCCTTGTAGGGTTCGATCGTGGTGACGATCGGCTGCTTCCACAGGCCAGACTTCTTCAACTGGCCGAGATAGGCCGCAGCAACCCGTGCCTGCTCCGCATTCATCGGCACCAGCGCGTTGCGATACTGCGTGCCGTGGTCCGGCCCCTGGTAGTTGAGCTGCGTGGGATCGGCACCCACGGCGAAGAACACCCGCAACAACTGGTCATAACGGATCTGCGCCGGATCGTAGGTCACGCGAACAGATTCGGCATGGCCGGTGCGCCCGTTGCCGACCACATCATAGATCGCGGTGCCTTTTGCCCCGCCGTGATAGCCCGAAACGACGCTGCTCACGCCCTTGAGATGGCTGAACACCGCCTCGATGCCCCAGAAGCAGCCCCCGGCGAAAACAGCGGTCTTCTTGCCCGCGGATTCATTGGCCTGCACTGCGGCAGCCGGCGTTGCGACAGCACCTTCGGCAAGGGCTGGTTGCTGGCACGATGCAGTGAAGATGCCTGCTGCCAGAACTGCGGAAAGAATGGCGCGGCGCATGTCAGCGCGCTCCCTCTTGCGAGACAGCGTCGGTATCGGGCGTCGCGAATGCGGTGGTCCCGGCCGAAAGGCCCATGACCGCCGCCCCCATCAGGAAGCCGAAGGCCAGCGAACGAAAGAAATCAGGCTTGAACAGGCCCATGGTCTTTGCGCTTTCAACGATTCTTGTGTCGAGGACGCACTTGCCTCGATCTGGATTAATGTTGGGTGACGCCGTGCACAGGCCGCCGTTCAGGACATGGAACGATCTGCGAACCGTTCCTTGCGTGCGACGAATGGTTAGGAGCGCAACTGCACCCAGACCGGTGCATGGTCACTGGCCTTCTCCCGGCCGCGATATTCCTTGTCGACGCCAGCCGCCACCAGCCGATCGGCCAGTTCCGGGGAGAGCAAGGCGTGGTCGATGCGGAAACCATGATCGCGCTGCCAGGCCCCGGCCTGATAATCCCAGAAGGTCCACACCCCGCCTTGCGGATTGAGCGTGTCGATCGCATCGGTCCACCCGTCGTTGAGCAGGCGGCGATAGGCATCGCGCGATTCGGGCTGCATCAGCGCGTCGCTGGCCATCGCCCTGACCGAGAAGGTGTCCTTGTCCTCGGGGATCACGTTGTAATCGCCGATCACCACGGCCGGCACGTCTTCCGCGGTGATCTCGGCCATGCGTTTACGCAGCCGTTCCATCCAGCGCAGCTTGTAGTCGAACTTCGGTCCCGGCTGCGGATTGCCGTTGGGCAGGTAGATGCACACCACGCGAATGCCGAACACGTCGGCTTCCAGATAGCGCGAATGCTCGTCCTCGGGCTCGCCCGCCAGTCCGCGCTGCACCTCGACCGGCGCCTGCCCATCGGCCAGGATCGCCACACCGTTGAAGCCCTTCTGGCCATGCCAGATCGCGTGATAGCCGATCTTCTCGAACTCGGCCGCCGGGAAGCCCTCGTCCTGCGTCTTGATCTCCTGAAGGCAGGCGACCGAGGGCCGTGTTTCCTCCAGCCATTCGAGCAGGCGCGGCAGGCGGGCCTTGATCCCGTTGATATTGAAGCTGGCGACCTTGATGGGATCGGCGCTCATGCTCTTATCCTTCGTTTTTCATTGGGAGCGTAGCGACGAAGCAGATGGTCAGATCGCGAACGATGCGCCGCAGCCGCAGCCCGAAGCCGCCTGCGGATTGCTGACCCGGAACGCCGCGCCACCCAGCGATTCGACATATTCCACCACGCTGCCATCCAGCAGGCCAAGGCTCACCTCGTCGACCACCAGACGCACGCCATCGGTCTCGGCAATCAGGTCGCCCTCTTCCGGTGCTTCAGCCAGGCCGAACTTGTACTGGAAGCCCGAACAGCCGCCGCCTTCCACCGAAAGCCGCAGGATCGCGGGCTTGCCCTGCTTTTGCGCAATAGTGGCAACGCGGGCGGCAGCGCTCGGGGCGAGAGTGACCTGTGTTTCGCTCATGTCCGCAAGATAGGAGGCAGAGGGCGAAACCTCAACCTGATCCGCTCAACGGTTCCGCTCGTCCTCCAGGCGGTCCTCGATCGATTCGTCGTGGCCGGTCCCGCTTGAAAGGAACACCAGCCCCATCAGTGCCGCCATCAGCATGATCGTCAGCCACACGCCCAGCGCGCTGGCGATGAACAGGTGGATCGAGACGAAGCCAAGCAGCCAGTAGAGCACTGCCAGCACCACAGCGACCGTCACGGTGCTGAACCACGCCATGCCCTTCATGATCCGGCGATAGCGCGCCCAGGCAAAGCTGGCATTCTCGGGATCGTCGAGGGGAGAGTAACCGGCCATGATCAAGTCCTTTGACGGGCGAAGATGGTGCGCGCAACGGCTTTGACAATGGCCACCAAGCTGGCATGATCCTTACGGGAGATCAGGCGGCCTACCAAGACGCCCGAAGGCGCAGTCGGCCGCATCACGAAGGAGGATGCCATGACGATTGCGCAAGTCATTCAGGGACGCGGTGAAGTCTGGAGCGTGTCCGCCGACGCGCAGGTGTCGGACGCGGTCGACATGCTCGCCCAACACCGCATCGGGGCCCTTCCGGTCAGTGATGGCGGCAGCGGCGTCGCTGGCATCTTTTCCGAACGTGACATGATGCGCTGCCTGCACAAGCATGGCGAGGCGGCCCTGCACATGAAGGTGCGCGACATGATGACCGCACCGGTCGTCACTGTCACCCCGCAGACCTCGGTGATGGAGGCCCTCGCGCTGATGACGCAGCGCCGTTTCCGCCACCTGCCGGTGGTCGAGGGCGGGCACATGGTCGCCTTCGTCTCGATCGGCGACCTCGTGAAGCACCGGCTCGACAAGATCGAAGCCGAGGCCGACGCCATGCGGGTCTATATCCAGCAAGCCTGAACCCGCTCGAAATCACACGAAGCTCAGGCACAGGTCGGGGGCAGGTCCGGCATAGGTCGGGGGTAGGTCACCCCACGCTCCCGCACGTTTTCGCGCAGGTGGCGGTCAGCGGTTGCCCATTTCACGTGAAACACTCTAGGCTGGCGTCAAAACCCAGGGGATAGACCATGCACCTCACCCGCCGCTCGCTCCTTGCCGGAGCAGCCGCCGCGACTGCCTCGCTTTCGATAACGATCCGCGCGCAGGTCCTCCCCCCTTCCGGCTTCGCCACGCCCTCGGGCACCTATCCCTTCAGCGCCGATGTCTACCGCGAACGCCGCGCGAAGCTGATGGCGACGCTCAAGGATGGCGTGGCGGTGATCCACGGTGCCGAGCGGGACCGCACCAGCGGGCCGGTCAGTCCGCCGTTCTACCAGTCGGGCGATTTCGCCTGGCTCACCGGCATCGTCGATGAACCCGGCGCGGTGCTGGTGCTGGCCCCAGCGGAGCGGACCTACAGGGAATTTCTGCTGCTGCCCTCGCGCGATGTCGAGACCGAGCGCTGGGACGTGGAGCGCCTGCCTCTGGGCTCGCTGATCGAGCAGCGCACCGGAATTCAGCGGGTGCGGCGCACCTCGGGGCTCGATGCGCTGGTGACCCAGCTTGCCGCCCGCAGCCGGACACTGCACTTCATGGGTCCGATCACCAGCGCCTCGTCGCCGGTGCCGCCGGCAATGGAACTCTATGGTCGGGTTATGGCCCATGTTCCGGGCTGCACGATGAAGGACCAGAGCGCGCTTCTGCCGGCGTTGCGCACGGTCAAGGAACCGCGCGAACTGGAGCTGATGCGCAAGGCGCTGGCCGCAACGCAGGCCGGGCATCTTGCCGCGATGAAGGCGGTGCGCCCCGGTATGACCGAACGCCAGTTGACCGCCGTTCTGGAAGACGGCTTCCGCCAGGGCGGAGGCGAAGGGCTGTCCTACGATTCCATCGTGGCGACAGGCCGCAACGCCGCATCCTTGCACTACGCCCATGGCAACGCGGCAATCGGCGCGCAGGATCTCGTGCTGATCGATGCGGCGGCGAGCGTCGGGACTTACGCCTGCGACATCACCCGCACCTTCCCGGCCTCGGGCAAGTTCACGGCCCAGCAGCGGGCGGACTACGAACTGGTCATGGCCGCGCAGGACGCTGCGGCCCGGCTCCTGAAGCCGGGCGTCATCCACGAGGACATGACCGAAGCGGTCTATGCCCTGTTCCGCAAGGCCGGGCGGATCGACGAGTTCACCCATGGCCTCGGCCATTTCGTGGGCCTCGATGTCCATGATGCCGGCGATTATGCCAAGCCCATCCCGGCGGGCGCGGTCATCACAATCGAGCCGGGGCTCTACAATCAGCAGATGAACCAGGGCATCCGCATCGAGGATCTCTATCTCGTCACGCCCACCGGTTGCGAGCGGCTGAGCACGGGAATTCCGCGCACGGTAGCGGAAATCGAAAGCTACATGGGGCGCTGATACTCCTGCCTCTTGGGGCGCAACTCATGCGGGCGGGGATAAAATTCCCCGCCTCGCTTGTTTCAAGCGATCATGGCCGCCACATTCTCCTTCATGGCCCAGCGCATTTCTGCCCAGCCTCGGAAGCGAGCCGATACCGGCGTGGTCAAGGCAGTGCTCGGCCCTACCAACACCGGCAAGACCCATCTCGCGATCGAGCGGCTCTGCGCGCATTCCTCTGGCGCGATCGGCTTTCCCCTGCGGTTGCTGGCGCGCGAGGTCTATGACCGGGTCTGTGCGATCAAGGGCGCCGAAAACGTGGCCCTGATCACGGGCGAGGAAAGGATCGAGCCCAAGGGCGCGCGCTGGCACCTGTGCACCGTCGAGGCCATGCCATCACGCCCCGATCTTGCCTTTGTCGCGCTCGACGAAGCGCAGCTATCCGCCGATCCCGAGCGCGGCCATGTCTTCACCGACCGCCTGCTGCACACCCGTGGGCGCGAGGAAACCATGCTGCTCGGCTCCTCCACGCTGGAGCCAATGATCAAGGCGCTGGTGCCCGAGGCTGAAGTGGTGACCCGCCCGCGTTTTTCGACGCTTACCCATGTCGGCGCCAAGAAGCTTTCGCGCATTCCGCCGCGCAGCGCGATCGTCGCGTTCAGTGCCGAGCAGGTCTATGTCATGGCCGAGATGCTGCGGCGCTTCCGTGGCGGCGCAGCTGTGGTCATGGGCGCACTTTCGCCGCAGACGCGCAACGCCCAGGTCGCGATGTACCAGGCCGGCGAGGTCGATTATCTCGTTGCCACCGATGCTGTCGGCATGGGCCTCAACCTTGATGTGCATCACGTGGCTTTCGCAGGTCTTTCCAAGTTCGACGGCTATCGCCAGCGGCGACTGACGACCGCCGAGATGGCGCAGATCGCCGGTCGGGCCGGACGGCACCAGCGCGACGGCACGTTCGGAACGCTGGCAGGTTCAGGGAACGGCGCAAACCCCGAGTTTGCCGATGAGGAAATATACGCGATCGAGGAGCACCGCTTCCCGCCCCTCACGCGCCTGTTCTGGCGCGAGGCGGAGCCGCGGTTCGACAGTATCGCAACGCTGATCGAGGATCTCGAAAGCCCTCCGCCCCGCCCCGAACTGGCCTCGCCGCCACAGGCCATCGACCTGGCGGTGCTGAAGCGGCTGGCGGACGATCCCGACACCGCCGGCAGCGTGCGCGGCGCGAAATCGGTGAAGCGCTTCTGGGATGTCTGTCGCCTGCCCGATTTCCGCTCGCAGGGCGAGGAAACCCACAGCCGTTTTGTCGCCCGCCTGTGGCAGGACTTGCGCCATGGCTATCTCGGCGCGGACTATGTTGCGCAGGCGATTGCGCAACTCGACAATCCTTCAGGCGATATCGACACATTGCAGGCGCGCGTGGCGGCGATCCGCTCGTGGGCCTACATCGCCCAGCGCCCCGACTGGGTGCTGGCAAAGGAGGAAATGTCGGCCCGCGCCCGTGCTGTCGAGGCGCGACTGTCGGACGCGCTGCACGCGCGGCTGACCGAACGCTTCGTCAATCGCCGCACGGCCGTGCTGATGCGCAAGGCGGGCGGCGATGCTTCCTTGCTGCCGGTCCGGCTTTCGGATGAAGGCGCAGTCCTCGTCGATGACGAACCCATCGGCCATCTCGAAGGCTTCCGTTTCGTCGTGGACCCGCTGACGCGCGCCCAGGATCGCCGCCTGCTGCTGGCCGCAGCCGAGCGCCATCTGCCCGGCTTGCTGGGCGATCGTGCGAAGGCCCTGATCGAAGCGAGCCGCAATCCGCAGGGCATTGCCTTCGAGGATGCCGCGCTGGTCTGGCAGGACACCGTCGTTGCCAGACTTGAGCGCGGGCGGACGATGCTGGCCCCTCGCCTCAAGGCCGATCCCGCGCTTGACCGGCTTTCGGCCAATGACAAGGCAGCCGTCGTCGCATCGCTCGAGGAGTGGCTGCGAGATCAGCACGGTCGGCAGCTCAAGCCTCTGATCGCGTTGGACGCAGCGAGCCGTGATCCGGCATCCGGCCCGGAATTGCGGGCCCTGCTGCTGCATCTCGTCGAAGCCGGCGGGGTGCTCCCGCGCGAGGTTTCGGGCCTCGACCGGCTCGATGCCGCGCAGCGCCAGCGTCTCAAGAAGCTGGGCGTGCGGATCGGCGCGCTCGACCTGTTCGTGCCCGCGATCTTGCGGCCGGGCGCGATGCAGGCCTGGCACCGGCTGGCGCGGCTGTGGGGCAAGCCCGCCCCCTTGCCGCCCGAAACGATGCAGCCGGTTGTCCACGCCAAGACTGCCCCGGCCGGTTACCGCCGCCTGGGCAACGAAACCCTGCGCGTCGATCTGGCTGAAAAGCTGCTTCATGCCGCTCATGCCACCCGGATGGGCACGAAAGCGAAGCGCGTCTTCCTTGATCCTGCCATCGCCCGATCAATGAACCTTTCGACTGCAGCCTACGCCGCGCTGCTGCGGGCTGCGGGCTTTCGCGTGCACATGGGACGCAGCCTGCCCGAAAAGGCATACGGCCCGCCACATCCGCCGTTGTGGGACTGGCGCCCGACCCGTCGCCCCACAGCTGCCACCGAACATCAGACACCTGCGCTGCCATCCACCGGGGCCTTTGCCGCCCTGGCAGACCTGGTGGCGCGATAGAGAGGGGAGAACGCCTGCTTGCGGATCGACAAGTTCCTCTGGTTCGCCCGGTTTGCCGGCAGTCGCAGCCTTGCGCAGGACTGGGTTTCGGCCGGCCACATCCGGCTGAACGGGCGACGAATCGAACGCTGCAGCGCAGGGATCAAGCTGGGCGATGTGCTGGTCCTGCCGATGCGCAGCCGCGTTACCGTGATCGAGGTTCTTGCCCTTCCCGCCCGCCGCGGGCCCGCGCCGGAAGCGCAGACCTGCTATCGCGTGCTGGAAATACCTGACCATTCGTCGCCGGGCCAGTCCGCGGCCTGAAGCCCCGCTTGACGGGGCGGCCCAAACGCCTCTAGCACGGCCTCAAACGAAGACCTGAGGGATTTGATTGCCATGACCTATGTCGTCACCGACGCCTGTATCCGTTGCAAGTTCATGGACTGCGTCGAAGTGTGCCCCGTGGACTGTTTCTACGAAGGCGAGAACATGCTGGTGATCAACCCCAGCGAGTGCATCGACTGCGGCGTGTGCGAACCGGAATGCCCGGCCGAGGCGATTCTGCCCGATACCGAATCCGGCCTTGAACAGTGGCTCGAGCTCAACGCCAAGTATTCAGCCGAATGGCCCAACATCACCGCCAAGAAGGATGCTCCGGCCGACGCGGACGAGCACAAGGGCGAAGACGGAAAGTTCGACAAGTACTTCTCGGCTGAACCCGGCGAGGGCGACTGATCCCGCTGATTTTGCAGGTTCGGCAGCACATGCCGGGCCTGCATCGCCCCGTACCGGCCCGCGCGGCGTGAAGCGTCTGCGATCTCCGCAATGGAGCTCGCAAACGATTTCCGCTGCGCTGCGGTGCGTTCAGGGGTGGTAATTTTATTGCCGAAGTGTTATATACCCGCCGGAGCGCTGGTGGGTTCATGCCTGTCCAGCGTCTTTTCACCACGAAAAACGGCAGGACGAGAACAGCAACCGGATCGCAAGCCTCGCATGACCGTCGATCCGGCGGGCTCATGCCCTTTTCCCTCAAGGCTTCGCTGATTTCCGTTTGCCGGTCCTGCCCGCGTCGAAAGGATTACCAATGGCAGGTAAGGCTCTCGCCTTCGATGTTGGGGACTACGTCGTTTATCCGAAGCATGGTGTCGGCCGGGTGGTCGAACTGCAGGACGAAGAAATTGCCGGCATGAAGCTGCAGCTTTACGTGCTGCGCTTTGAAAAGGAACGGATGACCCTTCGCGTTCCCGTCAACAAGGTCGAAGCAATCGGCATGCGCAAGCTGTCCTCGGACAAGACGCTGCGTGAAGCGCTCGATACGCTCAAGGGCAAGCCCAAGGTCAAGCGCACGATGTGGTCGCGCCGGGCCCAGGAATACGAAGCGAAGATCAACTCGGGCGATCTCGTATCGATCGCCGAAGTGACGCGCGACCTGTTCCGCGCCGACGACCAGCCGGAGCAGTCCTATTCGGAACGCCAGATCTTCGAAGCGGCTTCCTCGCGCCTCGCCCGCGAACTCGCGGCAATGGAAAAGACCGACGAGCCGGCCGCACTCAAGAAGATCCTTGCGATCCTCAACGAACACGCGCCCAAGTACTACGAAACGGCCTGATCCGCTTCGCGCACTGGTGCATGACAAGAGGCCCCCGGGAAACCGGGGGCCTTTTTCATGGGCAAGATCCGGGCGGACGCATCGTCCGCCCGGCGCAGTGATCACAAACGCTTGCGGAAGATGACCTTGTCATCGCCATCCGCATAATAGTCGCGGATCATCGCCTCTACATTGTAGCCAAGCCTGGCATAGAACGCCCGTGTCCGGGCAAATTCGTCCTTGCCCGAAGTTTCGACCAGGAGAATGCGGGTCGCGGCTGCCGCAAGATCACTTTCGATACGCGCCATCAGTGCGGTGCCGAGTCCCCTGCCCTGTGCCGCGGGATCGACCGCGATCAGCAGCAGGTTGCAGGTACCTTCGGTCAGTGGCTCGGGCGCATGGTAGGCCACCGCCCTCACCTCGTCTTGCTCCAGCACCAGCCAGCGCTGATCCCCTTGAGGGTCGGCGAAGTAGGGTGCTGTCATGTCGTCCAGCATTTCGGCTGGAAACATGTCGGTCTGCTCGACGATCTGCGCAACGGCGCGAAGATCGGCCTTGTGCAGCGGTCTGATCGATGAATCTGGCATAGTTGAGTCCTGAATTTCTCGGGATGCGTCAGAAGCTCTCCGCCGGACCGGGTCCAGGGAGGCGATGATCTGGGCTGACCGTCACAGGTCAGCGGATTGACGCAGTTGTAACCAAAAAATCTCCGGAACTGCTCGTGAGAGCCGGCCAAGCGTAAGCCGGACGGCTGTCCATGCCAAGCCTGCTCCTGTTGCCCGACGAACCCGCAACCCGCTCCCACGAACGACTTGGCGTTCCATGCCTTACCGTGTTACGTCAGCAACACAGTTAGGAGTGAGCTCGTCATGCTTCAGAACATCATTCGCGCTCTGGCCGGAGTGGCAGCCATCGGCCTGGCCACTGCACTCGGGGGATGCGATGCGTCCAATATCTCGTTCAATGGCAAGAAGGGCGTGCCATTGAACGAGCTTGACCTGAACGGCCCCGCGCCCTCCGTCATTGCCTTGCTCGGCCCGGACAACGTGCGCGTCACGCGGGGTGACAAGCTGGCGATCACCGTCGATGGCGAAGGGGCCGACAAGCTGCGTTTCGCCCTGTCCGAGGGCCAGCTTGGTATCGCGCGCGATGACTGGAAGCTGGGCCAGTCGGCCAACCCGGCCACTGTCAACGTCACGCTGCCGGTGCTGAGCGAGGTGGTGCTCGCCGGATCCGGAAACCTCACGGCCGACCAGATGGCCGGGCAGGAAGCCAAGATCGTCGTGGCAGGATCGGGCACGGTCGAGGCCCGGTCGATCGACACCCAAAAGCTGAAGGTCGATGTCGTCGGTTCGGGCAAGCTGCGCGCCGCCGGCAAGACACGCGAGATGAAGATGACCGTCGCAGGAAGTGGCGATGCCGAAATGGACGGGCTTAACGTCGACGAGGCAAAGGTCGACGTGGCGGGGTCGGGCAACGCGCGCTTTGCCTCGAACGGCAATGTGAAGGCCAGCATCATGGGTTCGGGCGAGGTTCGCGTATTCGGACGCGCAACCTGCAAGGTCAGCGCCATGGGTTCGGGCAAGCTGGTGTGCGAGAACGGGGTGACCCCGGCCAGCAATGCCAGCGAGGACGCAAGCGAACAGTAAGCTCCGCAAAATGCGACGACCTGCGCTGGACTCACCCGATCCGGCGCAGGTCTTTCTTGCCAAGGCGTTCGACTGATGGGATTTTCCGTGCCGAGGGAGAATTTCATGCGTCCTGCCGTCGCCGCCTTGCCGCTCATGTTCATCCTGCTGTCGGGCTGCGTCGCCAAGAGCGCCTTTGACCTGGCGACCCTGCCGGTGCGGGCTGGCGCACGCGCAGTGAACACCACCGCCGACGTCTATGACCGGGTGACGGTCAGCGATTCCGAACGCGATCAGAAGCGCGGACGCGAAATTCGCCAGCGCGAGGAACGCTATGGCAAGCTAACGCGCGAATACGACAAGGCGCGCCGTGATTGCAGCCGAGGCGATGACGACGCCTGCGATGATGCCCGCAGCATCTATGCCGAGATGGATGCGATGCGCGCCAGCGTGCCTTATGAGGCGCGATACTAGGCCGCGGCGCGGCGCAACCGGTCATTGATCGCAACGCCGATGCCGTGATCCGCGATGGGTGCCACGGCGATGCGCGGGTGCGGCGCGGCGGCGGCCACGTGAAGGCACGCATAGAGGCGTGCCGCAGCTTCGGCGAGGTCTCCCTTCGCCGACAGGGTGACATTTCCGCAAATCGCTCCGAAGCCGATCAGGAACTCCCCTTCCCTGCCCTCGGTCGCATCCAGACGTACCGGCTTGCCGGGGGCGTAGTGGCTTGCAAGTTGGCCGGGCGCTTCAATCCGTGCTGACGTCATGGCGGCACTGTGCCCGCCCAGGACCGTTGCGATGTCCGCCTCGGTGATCGGCCCCGGCCGCAGGACCGACCATGTATAGTCTGAGCGCAACCCGACGATTGTCGATTCGATACCTTGTCGCGTCTCACCGCCATCAAGGATCAGGTCCACCCGCTCCCCCAGCGAAGCCGCAACATGGCTGGCGCTGGTCGGGCTGACGCCGCCCGACCGGTTCGCAGAGGGCGCTGCCAGCGGAAATCCACAGGTTTTCAACAGGGCCTGCATGACCGGATGCGCCGGACAGCGCAGCGCCACGGTCGGCAAGCCTGCGCTTACCGCTGCAGCAAGGCCCGCCCCTTCGCGAAGGGGCAGGACCATGGTCAAGGGACCGGGCCAGAAGGCCGCAGCCAGCGCCCTTGCCCGATCGTCAAACTCGGCGAGACACTCGGCTGCCGTAACGTCGGGCACGTGGACGATCAGCGGATTGAAATCCGGCCGCCCCTTGGCCCGGTAGATGCCAGCCACGGCCGCATCGTCGTCGGCCCGGGCCGCAAGGCCATAGACGGTCTCGGTCGGCACGGCGACGGTTCCACCCTCCCGGATGACGCTGGCGGCACGGATCAATCCCGCGCTGTCGGGCAGATGCACTTTGGAAGGCTTTGTCGGCTCCATAAGCCTCGCTATAGGGAGGCAGACGCCTTGCGCCAAGCGCGCCCTTCACGGGATCTTGGGCTCCACAGGAGAGGACCGATGACCTTCACCCCGCCTTCCGCCGACCAGCTCCTTGCCATCAAGGTGAGCGCCGGGATCGACGAACTGGCACAGACCGAGCGCTTTGCCGCGGCTACGCCCGACCTTGTCGAAGCGATCGTCGAAGGCATCGGCGCCTTTGCCGCGGGCGAATGGGCGCCGCTGCACCGCCTCGGCGACCAGGTGGGCGCAAAGCTGCGCGACGGCAAGGTTACACTCCCCGATGGCTATGTCGATGCCTACAGGGCGTTTGTGGAACAGGGCTGGAACTCGATTGCCGGCTCGACCGAGTTCGGCGGACAGGGCCTGCCCTTCACGCTGGCGACGGCAACGCTCGAGACGCTGGGCGCTGCCAACATGGGTTTCACGCTTCTGCCGATGCTGACAGTCGGTGCGATCGAGGCGCTGGAGCATCACGGCAACCAGGCTCAGAAGGCGACCTATCTGCCCAAGCTGATCAGCGGGGAATGGTCGGGCACGATGAACCTGACCGAACCTCAGGCCGGGTCCGACGTGGGGGCGCTGCGCAGCACGGCCACCCCGATCACCGAAGGCCCTCATGCCGGCAAGTACCTGATCAAGGGCACGAAGATCTACATCACCTTCGGCGAGCACGAAGCGGCAGAGAATATCGTCCACCTCGTCCTTGCCCGCACGCCGGGCGCGCCTGAGGGGTCGCGAGGCATCTCGCTGTTCATCGTGCCGAAGTTTCACGTGGAACAGGACGGATCGCCGGGCAAGCCCAACGACGTTCGCTGCGTATCAATCGAGCACAAGCTCGGCATCAACGTCTCGCCAACTTGCGTCATGTCCTATGGCGACAATGACGAGTGCATCGGCGAGATGGTCGGGCACGAGAACGGCGGCTTGCGCGCGATGTTCACCATGATGAATTCGGCCCGCATCAACGTCGGCAGCCAGGGCGTGCAGATTGCCGAGCGCGCCCTCCAGCAGGCCAGCGCCTATGCCCGTGACCGCGTGCAGGCCGCCCGGGCCGGATCACCCGACAAGACCCCGGTTGCCATTATCGAGCACCCTGACGTTCGCCGCATGCTGATGCGGATGCGTGCGTTGACCGAAGGCAGCCGCGCGCTGCTGTATTATACCGCTGGGCAAGTCGATCGCGGCGCTCTGGGAGACGAGGCCGCGCAGAAGCGGGCGGAACTGCTTGTGCCGATGCTGAAGGCCTGGGGCACCGACATCGGCTGCGAGGTTGCCAGCCTTGGCATCCAGGTTCACGGCGGGATGGGCTTCATCGAGGAAACCGGCGCGGCGCAGCACCTGCGCGATGCGCGGATCGCCCCGATCTATGAAGGCACCAACGGCATTCAGGCAGCAGACCTTGTCACCCGCAAGCTCGGATATGACAACGGTGGCGTCCTGCAGGCCCTGATGGCCGAGATCGCGTCGGAGATGGAAGATGTTCCCGAGGTGGCCGCGCTTGCAAAGGACGCTTCGGCAATCGGCCAGTGGATGAGCACGACCGCATCGCTCGACGACAAGCTGGCAGGATCGGTGCCTTTCACCACGATGTGCGCCGTGGCCGTGGCGGGCTGGCAGCTTGCGCGGCAGTCCCGCGCTTCAGACCTGCACAGCAAGATCGCGGTCACGCGCTTCTTCAATCGCGTCATCGCACCCGAAGCCCGCGGACTGGGGTCGTCAGCCATGGCCGGCGCGGCGCTGCTCTACGATCTCGACACCGAGGCGCTTGCCGGATAACCGGCAGAGCATGACCTCAGACGCCCTGCTGATCCGCATCGCCGAAGCGCTCGAACGCATCGCTCCGCCCCGTCAGGCCAGTGCCGACTGGCTCGCCTTCCCGGCCTATGTCTGGGATGGCAAGGCGGCGCGGGGCATCGATCCGCTGGAAGCGCCCGCGCTTGACCTGATGCAGGGCATCGACAAGCAGAAGGCTGCAGTCGTCGAGAATGTCGCGCGGCTTTCGCGCGGGGCGGCAGCGCACGACATGTTGCTGTGGGGCGCGCGTGGCATGGGCAAGTCTGCGCTGCTCCGTGCCGCCACGCTTGCCGCGCAGCAGGCTCTGCCCGGTTCGATTGCGCTGGTACAGGCAAGCCCGGACGCCGGTCTGGCCGATCTCTTTGCGACATTGCGCAAGATCGACCGCCGTTTTCTCGTCTTCCTCGATGATCTTGGCTTCGATGCAGGTGACAGCGACGGCGCGCGCAAGCTGCGCTCGTGGCTTGAAGGCGGCGTTGAAGCGCGCCCGGCCAATGTGCGCCTTGCCGTCACCTCGAACCGGCGCGCCATTGTCGAGCGCCACCTTTCAGAACAGGATGACCCGATCAATCCGCGTGACGTGATCGACGATCGTCTCGCCCTCGCCGATCGCTTCGGCCTGAGCCTGGGCTTTCACAACTGCACGCAGGACGATTATCTGGCGATCATTGCTGGATATTCCGCGCATTTCGGCCTTGCTTACGAGGAAGGCGATGCGCTGGAATGGTCAAAGCGGCGCGGTGGTCGCTCGGGCCGCGTGGCCTGGCAGTACGTGAACGAACTGGCAGGCCGCGCAGGCCGGATGCTCTGAGCCGACCGCTTACTCAGCGGGCTTCATCAGGTCAGAATCCGCGTTGGGCTTCATGATGAACTTGCCCGTACCCTTGGGCTGCGGCGGTGCCGAGCGCTTCGGCAGCGGCTTGACTTCGGCTGACGGCGCAGCGCCTGGTGCAGTCACCCGCCAGATCACGCCGCCAGTATCATCGCTGACCAGCAAGGCGCCATCCTTGGCGAATGCCACCCACGTAGGACGGCCGCGTGCCTGTTCGTTCCCGGTCAGGAAGCCTGTGAGCACCGGCACGGGCGGATTAGGCAGGACGTTGCCGAGCGCATCGAACTTCACGAAGACCACATCGTAGCCCGAAAGTGGCCGGCGGTTCCACGAACCGTGCCGCGCGATGAAGGCACCTTGCTGGAACTTGTCGCCCATCAGGTTGCCACCCTTGGCGAAGGCAAGCCCGAGCGGGGCGACGTGTGCACCAAGGCCATATTCCGGCTTGCGCACGTAATCCATCATGTATTCCGGCATCGGATCCTTGACCCGCCAATCGATGTTGCGCTTCCAGTAAACCCACGGCCAGCCATAGTTGGAGCCGAAAGGCACGTTGGTCAGATAATCGGGCACGAGGTCAGAGCCGAGCATGTCGCGCTCGTTGACGACGGTCCAGAGTTCCTCGCTGAGCGGGTTGAAATCGAGCCCATTGGGATTGCGCAGTCCTCCGGCATATTCCCGCGCCTTCTTCTTGGCGAAATCATATTCGTGGATCGAGGCGCGACCACGCTCGGCGTCGATGCCGCCCTCGGCGATGTTCGACGCCGAACCCACGGTGACGAACAGTTGCGAGCCATCGGGCGAGAGCAGAAGATTGCGCGCCCAGTGATTGCCGCCGCCGGGCAGGTCCATCAGCTTTTCCGGCTTGCCGGGAAGGCTGGTCTCGCCAAGCTGGTAGGGGAAGGACAGCACGGCATTGTGATTGGCGACCAGCAGGCGGCCATCGCGGAAAGCCATGCCGAACGGCGAATCGAGCGCCTGGTTCTCCATCACGAAGCGTTGCTCGGCCTTCCCGTCGCCATCGCCATCGCGCAGCAGCACGATCTTGTTCGGCGAGGGGCCACCTGCACCAACCTTGCGGAACAGGAAGCCCATGACCGCGCCGGTAATGCCCTTTTCCTCGCGCGGCGGGGAGTTTGTTTCCGCCACCAGGACATCGCCGTTGGGCAAGGTGAAGATCGTGCGCGGATGGTCAAGCTTGTCGGCGAAGCGCGAAACCTGCAGGCCCTGTGCCGCCACGGGAGCCTCGCCGTCCTTCCAGCCGACCGGATCGGCGGTCTTGATCGTCGGGATGGTCTGCTCGTCCGGATCGGCAAGCTTGGGCTTGGGTCCGGTCGTCTCGTTCAGCGTGAACTGGGCGGGTGAGCCGTGGACCGACCACGCAATCCGGGCTCCGACAAGGGCGACGACCACGACCAGCGCGATCAGGATCTTCTTGATGAGGTTCATGGCCATGAATCTAGGACGCCCAGCCCGTTAGGGCAATGCTGCTGAAATGACAGGGCACGTGCGAAGTTGCGCCGCGCGACTTTTGTCGCAAGTTGCGCTAGGGCTTGGCCCATGTTCACATTCGCACCAACCGAGGGCCAGACGACGGCCCAACTTCACGCCGACCTTCTCGAAGCGGCCACGGCCCTGACCGATGGCGAGCCCGACGGCGTTGCCAACATGGCCAATATCGCGGCGCTGATTTGGCAGTTCCTGCCCGATCTCAATTGGGCGGGGTTCTACCGCATGGTCGAAGGCGAGCTTGTGCTGGGGCCATTCATCGGCAAACCCGCCTGCATCCGAATCGCCGTGGGCCAAGGCGTGTGCGGCGCGGCTGCAGCCAGCGGCGAAACCCAGCTCGTGCCAGATGTCCACGCCTTCCCCGGCCATATCGCCTGTGATGCGGCGAGCCGGTCAGAACTGGTCGTGCCCGTCATTCGCGATGATATGGTGATTGCCGTGATCGATCTCGACAGTCCTTCTCCATCGCGCTTCACCCAAGACGATGCCCGCGGAATCGAGGCATTGGCCAAGGCTATCTCGGCGCGGATCTGAGCTCCAGGCGAAACCTGCCCCAAATCGGGACGGCCGGGACGCGATGACGTGCGAAACCTTGGTTTCCTGCGGATCATGATGGTAAGTTTGCGGTTAACAGAAGGTCCCAACAGGGGGAAACCGCATGCTTATCCGCACCTTGGCCGCCTCGGCGATTCTCATCGCTACCACATCCCCTGCCCTTGCCGGCGACCGTCACCACTCCGGCGGCGCCTATCAGGGCGCTTATAACGGCCAATGGCACGGCGGATATGCCCCGGGGGCGGTCTATTATCCCCCGATGATCGGCGCGCCCTATCCTACTGTTGTCATGACCCGGCCAGTGGTTGAGGGTCCGCCTCCTCCGCCGCCAGGCTACTACCCGCAGGGCTATCAACCAGATCCGCGCTGGGCCGACATGAACGCGCGCTGCGCCAGGGTCTATGGCGACCGCGGCGTTGGCGGAGCAGTTCTGGGCGGCGTCATTGGCGGTGTGGCGGGCAACCGCATCGCTGGAAGCGGCAATCGCGTGCTGGGAACAGTCGCCGGCGCGGCTGTCGGAGCGGTTGCGGGCAATGTGATCGACAAGGCCGAGGACAAGAGCCTGCGCCGCGAATGCGATGACTATTTCGCCTCTTTGCCGCCGCAGGGCACCTACCCCGGCGCACCCTACCCAGGCGGCTATGCACCTTACGGTTACATGATGGTGCCGGTTGTGACCGGCCCTCAAAAGCCCTGCGTCGAGACCACTGTGGTAACCGAGACGTGGGTGGACGCGCCCGCCCGCCGCCGCGTGATCCATCGGCGTGACAAGCGCGTAAAGGAAAAGCGCGTTTACACCGGCTGACGCGCGCCAGTCTGTTCCACGTGAAACGGCCCGCTCTACGATGGTAGAGCGGGCCGTTCCGTTTCGCCAATCGTCAATCCAGCGGTGGCGAGAAGATGCTGACGCGCTTAAAGCTTGCGGCCGATCAGTTCCTTCATGATCTCGTTGGTGCCGCCGAAAATGCGCGTGACGCGTGCACCGCGCCAAGCCCGGGCAATCGCATATTCGTTCATGTAACCTGCGCCGCCATGAAGCTGGAGGCACTTGTCCATCACTTCCCACTGCAACTCGGTGTGCCACAGCTTGGCCGCAGCGCCTTCTTCGGGCGTGAGTTCGCGCTTAAGATGCCGCGCCAGCGCCCAGTCGAGGTGCGCCCAGCCGACCTGGAGCTTGGCCTTGATATCGGCCAGCGTGAAGCGGGTATTCTGGAAATCGAGGATCGGCTTGCCGAAGGCCTTGCGATCACGGGTGAACTCTACAGTATCGTCAAAAGCCTTCTGCGCCGAAGCCTGTGCGCTGACCGCGATCGACAGGCGCTCCTGCGGCAGCTCGCTCATCAGATAGATGAAGCCCTTGCCTTCTTCGCCGAGGCAGTTGGTGATCGGCACGCGCACGTCCTCGAAGAACAGCTCCGAAGTATCCGCTTCGTCCTGCCCGATCTTGTCTAGGTTGCGACCCCGCTTGAAACCTTCGCGGTCGGCCTCGACCAGCACGATCGAGACGCCCTTCCAGGCAGGCTGCACTTCGGTGTCGGTCTTGCAGCACACCAGGATCAGGTCGGCATTCTGGCCATTGGTGATGTAGGTCTTGGA
Source organism: Novosphingobium sp. B1 (assembly GCF_900176395.1). Taxonomy (GTDB): domain Bacteria; phylum Pseudomonadota; class Alphaproteobacteria; order Sphingomonadales; family Sphingomonadaceae; genus Novosphingobium. The sequence goes on from NZ_FWXL01000007.1 coordinate 128,296, forward strand.
CCCGTTGATCACATAATGGTTGCCGTCCTTCTTGGCGGTGGTCTTCATGCCCTGAAGGTCCGAACCGGTGCCGGGTTCGGTCATGGCGATGGCGGTGATCACCTCGCCCGAAACCATCTTGGGCAGCCACTTCCTCTTCTGCTCTTCCGAGCCATAGGAGACGAGGTAGTTGACGACGATGTCCGATTGAAGCGAGAAGCCGGTCGCGACGCGGCCGTAATAGGCGCTTTCTTCATCGACGATGGCGTTATAGCCGAAGTCGAGGCCGAGGCCGCCGTACTCTTCAGGAACCGTCGGGCACAGCATGCCGAGTTCGCCAGCCTTCGGCCAGATCTCCTTCGGCACGATACCAGCCTCGGCCCACTCGTTGGAGTGCGGCGCGATTTCGTCCTGCAGGAAGCGACGGACGGTCTGACGGAAGGCTTCGTGATCTTCGTTGTAGGCTGTGCGCGGGATGAGGTCGAGCGACATGGCCATTCTCTCCGGTTCTGGTTTGTTTGTATGCAGCCTATGCGCACAGGACCCATCCGGTCAACGAGATTTAATCGCCTAATTAATGTCCGAAAGTGCAGACGGAGCTGCCGTCATGACGGCAAATCTACGCTGCATTTTCAGACAATTAGAACTCCCCACCGGTCAAACGCTGGCAGATCAGGTCGAGCTGATCGAGATTCTTGTAGCGAATCGTCACGGCGCCGGTCGTCGGATCGGAGTCCGGCTGGATCGTGACCTTGAGACCGAGGAAGTCTTCGAGGTGCTGCTGGATTGCAGCAAGATCCGCGGCACCGACCGGGTCCTTGCCGGCACGGGCCTGGCGGCGCTGTCCCTCTGGTCGCGAAGCCTTGCGCGCCATCTTTTCGACGTCGCGGACAGACAGATCCCGGGCGACCACTTCACGTGCCAAGCCGATAGGATCGGGTGCATTGATAAGTGCGCGGGCATGACCCATGGACAGCTCGCTGCGAACGACCATGTCGAGCACTTCGTCAGGCAGACCGAGCAGACGCATCATGTTGGCGACATGGCTGCGCGACTTGTCGACGAACTTGGCGATGTCGTTCTGGGTCAGCCCCTCGCTGTCGGCCAGACGCTGATAGGCCCGTGCCTCTTCGACGGGATTCAGATCCTCGCGCTGAAGGTTCTCGATCAGGGCCAGCGCGGCAACATCGCGATCGTCCAGCTTGCGAACGATCGCAGGGATCTCGTGAACCCGCGCCTTCTGCGCGGCTCGCCAGCGACGCTCACCGGCCACCAGCTGATAGCGACCACCCGACAGCGGCCGCACGACCACTGGCTGGATCACTCCGCGCGCCGCGATTGACTGGGCCAGTTCCTCGAGCGCATCCTCGTCAAAATGGCGGCGCGGCTGCTCGGGATGCGGCTCGATCGAGGCCACGGTCAGCAATGCGAGGCCGCCGTCACGGCTGTCGGCAACATCGGCCGGGGTGACCGAAATCCGGGCGATCGGCTCCTCGCGACGCACTTCACCCATTAGCGCACCCAGGCCGCGGCCAAGACCGGTCCTGCGCGGCGTGCTATTTGCAGGCGCTGGGGCCTTCACTGCGTCCTCGCCGCTCATGCCGCTTGTCTCCTCTCGGGCAGGCGACCGATCAGTTCGCGCGCCAGTTTCATGTAAGCCTGCGATCCCGGGCAGGCATGGTCATAGATCAGCGCCGGCAAACCGTGGCTGGGCGCCTCGGACAGGCGCACGTTGCGCGGAATCACGCTTTCGAACACCAGGTCGCGCAGGCACGAGCGCACGTCATCAGCGACCTGATCGGTCAGGCGGTTGCGCCGGTCGTACATCGTCAGCACGATGCCAAGGATACCGAGGTCCGGATTGAATCGCTCCTGCACGCGCTCGACTGTCTGCAGAAGCTGGCTCAATCCCTCGAGCGCGAAGAATTCGCACTGCAGCGGCACAAGAATGGTGTCTGCCGCGGTCAGCGCATTGAGCGTCAGCAGGCCGAGAGAAGGCGGACAATCGATGAGGCAGATATCGTGCCCGGTGTCGCCATTGAGCACCTTGCGAAGGCGATGGGTGCGATCCTCGACACTGACGAGTTCCACTTCTGCACCGGAAAGATCGACCGTAGCCGCGACGATATCCAGGCCGGGAATGCGCGTTTCCATCAGGCAATCTGCAACTGCAGCCTGATCGATCAGCAAATCATAGGACGAGCGTTCGCGCTCACCTGCAGCAATGCCGATACCGGTGGAGCAATTCCCCTGCGGATCAAGATCGATCAGGAGGGTCTTCCAGCCGGTGGCCGCCAAGGCCGTGGCAATGTTGATCGCGGTAGTGGTCTTGCCCACTCCGCCCTTCTGATTGGCAACAGCAATCGTGATCATGTGCGTTTGCCTTTGGCCGCAGATGGCTTGCTCACCGCACCTGCCCTGAGCCGTCCGACGATGATGCCGGCGTCAGCGTCAGTCAGCGATTGTTCCACGTGGAACATGTGATTCCATGATTCGGGAAGCATCTGCAGTTCTTGCGCTGCCCTCGCCCCTTTCGGCAACAGCCACACGGTGTCGGGTGTGGAAAAGCGCGCGGAAAGTTCGAGCAGCTTGTCCAGCGGCGCAAAAGCTCTGGCCGAAATGACCGCGTGCGGACCAGATGGCAAATCTTCAACGCGCGACAGAACCACACGCACATTGGGCAATTCGAGAGCCTCGGCCGCACGCTGAAGCCAATCGGTGCGAAGCCTGCGCGAATCCACAAGCGTAACGGGGCGATGCGGCTGCAATGCTGCGACCACCAGCCCCGGAAAGCCCGCGCCCGTACCCAGATCGAGCCATTCGCCTTCTGCGAGTGTTTCACGTGAAACATGCAGAAGTTGCGCAGAATCGACGATATGCCTGACCCATATATGGGGCAGTGTTCCGCGAGCGACGAGGTTCTGGCGCTCATTCTCTTCCAGCAGCAGTGTCACGAGCTTTGACAGTCGCGTCATGCCAGGCTGATCGACACCAAGAACGTCTCTCAACCAGTCTTGGGCTTCATCCTCAACACGCACGATCATGCCGCCATTCTCCGACGCGCGTGAACCAGCAGGCTCGCCAGCGCTGCGGGCGTGATCCCTGCAATCCGGCCGGCCGCCGCGAGTGTATCGGGTTGCGCCTTGTCGAGACGCTCTACCATTTCCCGGGACAGGCCCGGCACTTCTGCAAACGGGAAGCCATCACCAAGCGGCACATGATCCGAAGCCCGAAGGTCCCGCAGTTCGGCATCCTGTCTTGCGAGATAAGGTGCGTAAGCTGCGTCCTCTTCGACCTCTTCAGCAAGAAGCGGATCGATCGGATCTTCTCCGATCCACGGACGCAAAGTGTCCAGCGTCACCTCGGGGAAGCGCAGCCATTCGATCAGCGAGCGCCGCGCACCATCGGCGCCCACCGCCATCCCTGCCCGGCTGATTTCGGTCGCCGTCACGTCCTGCGCCAATACCGCTTCAAGTTGCTCACGCTGTTCCTGGCGCCTGGCGAACCATTGTGCTCTTTGATTCCCGATGCATCCAACTGACAGGCCGATTGGCGTAAGGCGAGAACTGGCATTATTTGCGCGCAGCCGCAGCCGATATTCCGCCCGTGCCGTCAGCATTCGATATGGTTCGCTGACGCCATGCAGCGTCAGGTCGTCGATCATCACGGCCATATAGCTGTTGCCGCGGTCCAGCTCCGGTGCCTCGCGCCCAAGCACTTGGGCCGCGGCATGAATCCCGGCAACCAGCCCTTGCGCAGCGGCCTCTTCATAACCGGTGGTGCCATTGATCTGCCCGGCACAGTAAAGACCGGGAATGGCCTTTACCTCAAGGCTGCGGCGCAGCGCACGCGGATCGATGTGATCATATTCCACCGCGTAGCCCGGTGTCGTGATGACCGCGTGTTCAAGGCCATCCATCGATCGCAGCATGGCCTGTTGAACATCGGTTGGCAGCGAGGTCGAGATGCCGTTGGGATAGACTGTGTGATCGTCCAGCCCTTCCGGCTCAAGGAAAACCTGATGCCCGTCACGATCTCCGAAACGATGGATCTTGTCCTCGATTGACGGGCAGTAACGCGGCCCTTGCGCACCGATCGCCCCGGTGAACAGAGGTGAGCGATCAAGCCCTGCCCTGATGATGTCATGCGTCCGCTCGTTGGTCCGCGCGATAGCACAGAACACTTGCGGCAGCGGACGCGCTTCAGTCAGCGGCGACATCGTCCAGGGATCGGCGTCGCTCGGCTGTTCGGGCAAGCGGGCCCAATCAATGGTTCGACCATCGATACGCGGCGGCGTCCCGGTCTTCAGCCTTGCCATCGGCAATTCGGCCGCACGCAGTTGCTGCGCCAGACGGTGTGCGGAATCCTCGCCTATGCGTCCGCCGTCCATGCGCTCCTCACCCCGGAACAGGCGCCCGCCGAGGAAAGTGCCAGTGCACAGCACCACTGCCCTCCCATCAAGCCGCGTTCCATCGGCAAGGTCGATTCCGGCAACACGGCCCTGTTCGAGATGAAGCGCGGCAGCTTCTCCGCCGACGACTGTCAGGTTGGGCTGCGCCGCGATCATCGCCTGGATCGCTGCCTTGAAGCGCTTGCGGTCTGCCTGAACGCGCGGCCCCTGAACGGCGCTGCCCTTCGACCGGTTGAGCATGCGATAATGGATGGCGCCGGCATCGGCCGCGCGCGCGATAAGCCCGTCGAACGCATCGACCTCGCGCACGAGATGGCCTTTGCCAAGTCCACCGATAGCCGGGTTGCAACTCATTGCGCCAATCGTCGCGGGATCGAATGATACCAGTGCGGTCCGTGCCCCCATTCGCGCCGCGACGGCGGCCGCCTCGACGCCGGCGTGTCCGCCGCCGACCACGATGATGTCGAATTGCTGCATGACTGGCGCGATACGCGAGTTGGGGATTCGCGTCAAAGTTTCAGATTACGTGTTTCACGTGAAACACCTCACTTGCCGATGCAGAAGCGACCGAACAGCGCATCGAGCATGTCCTCTGTCCCCGTCCGGCCGACGAGGGCATCAAGCGATCGCCGTGCGAGACGCAGGTCCTCGGCTGCCAGGATACCGTCGGGCTCCGACGCAGCGAGACGAAGGGAATCGGCAGCTGCACTGAGACGATCATACTGCCGTTGGTTGAGCGCGACCTGGCCGGGGCTCGGCAGCGCTTGGCGAGCGTGTGCGACAAGAGCGCTCTTGAGCGATGCAAGCCCCTCGCCGGTCCGTGCGGAGACCGCAAACAAACCATTCGACTTGCGTGGCGCGGACGGATCATCGGTTCTTGCTGCAACTTCCCACAAGGCTCGACCCTGCGGACCTGCGCCTTCCGGCCCCAGCCAGAGGATCAGGTCAGCCTTTTCGGCGGCGGCCCTCGCCCGTGCGATGCCGATACGTTCGATCTCGCCAGCGCCTTCATCCCGCAAGCCGGCGGTGTCGACGAAGGTGAAGGGCACTCCCTCGAGCGCAGCTGCGAACGTCAGCACATCGCGCGTCGTGCCCGGCTCAGCAGCGGTTATCGCTGCTTCCTGTTCGATCAGCGCGTTGAACAGGGTGGATTTCCCGGCGTTGGGAGGACCGGCCAGGACCACTCTGAAGCCTTCCTTGAGCGGTTCGGCGCGCGGCCTATCCAGCCAACCTGCAATCTGATGGGCCAAGGCGTGACTTTGATCCGCAAGGCCTGCCGGAAGTGCGCCCGTACCTTCCCCGACGTCGTCCTCGTCCGAAAAATCAAGCGCTGCCTCAAGCCTTGCCGATATGCGCAGCAGCTCGTCCCTCCAGCCATCGACTTCGCGCGAAAGCGCACCTTCCGCCATGGCGAGAGCGACGCGCCGTTGCAGTTCGGTCTCTGCAGAAAGCAGGTCAGCCAAGCCTTCAGCTTCGGCAAGATCGATCCGTCCATTGGCGAAGGCCCGGCGCGTGAATTCTCCGGCCTGCGCTCGCCGTAATCCGGGCAGACGCGCAAGCGCCTCTTCAACAGCCGCCACGACCGCGCGGCCGCCGTGGAGATGCAGCTCGACGCTGTCCTCGCCGGTCGCCGTACCGGGACCCGGCAACCAGAGCACCATCGTGCGATCGAGATGCGAGGCATCCGCTGGGTCGACCAGCGTGGCCAAGGTGGCGCGGCGTGGTGATGGCAACTTGCCGATCATGGCGGCAAGGGCCGGTCCGGCCTGAGGACCGCTTATACGGATGACGGCGATACCCGCAGGCGGCGGGCCGGAGGACAAGGCGAAGATAGTGTCAGTCACCGCCCCGCCCTACACTGTTCCACGTGAAACGTCAGTCCTTCGGCTTCTTCGTGGTGGCGCCGGTCATTGCGCCGAGACCGCCCTGCTCCATGAAATTCTGGAAGAGCTTCAGGCCGATCTCACCCATGGGCGCGACCTGCCTGGCGAAGCTCTGCAATTGATCGAGACTTCCCGCCCCCTGCATCGCCTTGGCCACGCTTTCGACATAGACGTCGTTTGCCTTCGAAACGTCGGGCAGGCCAAGGAACCGACGTGCCTCTTCCGGCGTACAATCGACTTCGACGGTGACTTTCATATCAGACCTTTCAGGTGCTTTCGCAGCGTGGCGCAAGATTGTCATGCACGCTTGGCAAAGTCCATCGCCGGGGCCAACATGACGATCGACCAACTCCTTTGAATTGCAGGATGAACGACAATGGGTGAAAAGATCACGTTTGCAGCGCTTGAAGGCGAAGGCGATATCCCGGGTTATCTTGCCACGCCCGAAGGACCGATCCGCGCGGCAATCATTGTCATCCCCGAAATCTTCGGCGTGAACGCTGGCATTCGCCACAAGTGCGAGGCCTGGGCCGATCTGGGCTACATGGCACTCGCCCCGGACATCTTCTGGCGCTTTGCTCCGGGGATCGAGCTTGACCCCGATGTGCCAGAGCAGATGCAGGAGGCTCTCGGCTATTTCGGGCAGTACGACGCAGACCAGGGCGTGAAGGACATCGAGGCAGCGATCCGCTTTCTGCGCGGGTACGAAGGCATCGACAGGGTCGGCCTCGTCGGTTTCTGCCTTGGTGGGCGCATGGCCTACATGGCGGCAGCCCGCACGGATATCGATGCTTCTGTCGGCTACTACGGTGTGATGATCGACCAGATGCTGAACGAATCGCACGCGATCGCCAACCCGCTGATGTTGCACATCCCCACCGCCGACCACTTCGTCGGCCCGGATGCGCAGAAGGCGATTCACGACGGCCTCGATCTACACCCCAAGGTCACGCTTCATGATTACGAAGGGCTCGATCACGGCTTTGCCGCCGAAATGGGCAACCGCCGCGATGAGGACGGCGCGGTGCTGGCCGACCGGCGCACCCGCGATTTCTTCGCGCAGCATCTCGGCTAACGCACCGGTGTTGCGCCGGATCAATGCCGGTGCAACACCCCTGCCCTATCGATAATCAGAACAACGGGAGAAGCACATGAAACTCGGCCTCGCAGCCTGGCACCGATACATGGTCAGCGGCGATATTGCGCTGCTCGACGAGCTTGTTGCCGATGACGCCGTGTTCCACTCGCCCGTGGTGCACACGCCGCAGGGTGGGCGCGAGAAGGTGCTGATGTACCTCACTGCCGCCGGCCACGTGTTCGGCAACGGGACCTTTCGCTACGTGCGCGAACTGGTTGACGGACCCGAAGCCTGTCTTGAGTTCGAGTGCGAGATGGATGGCATAAAGGTCAACGGCATCGACCTGATCCGCTTCGACCTTGAAGGACGGATCGTGGATTTCAAGGTGATGGTGCGGCCATTGAAGGCCATCAACAAGGTCTGGCAACTCATGGCCGAGCGGCTGGAGAACACCTGACATCAGACACAAAAAAGCCCGCAGCGCTAACTGCGGGCTTTTTGCCAAGATACTGATCTCAGGCCGAAATCAGCCGTCGTAATCGGCACCCAGCGAGGTGTTGCGCACCGGCGCGGCAGCCGTGATGCGCAACGCTTCTGCCGACTGCGACAGCGAGCCGATTTCATCGACTTCATCGTCATCGTCAGGCAGCACGCGCTGCAGCGACTGGATGACGTTTTCCTTGAGCACGGCGGGACGCACGGTCTCGTCCGCGATCTCGCGCAGGGCGACGACCGGGTTCTTGTCACGGTCACGATCGACGGTGAGTTCAGCGCCACCCGAGATCGCGCGTGCGCGCTCGGCAGCCAGGAGGACGAGATCGAAACGGTTGGGGACCTTGTCGACGCAATCTTCGACGGTAACGCGCGCCATCAGGCACTCCAATCAATCAAAGGATACGGAAAGGACGGCAGCTAGGCCGCGGGTGTGGAAAAGTCAAGAAAACTACTCGTCATCGCTCGCATAAGCGGCACGAAGGTCGTCAGGCGCCAGATCGCTGAAGCGCGTGATGCGCGATTCGAAGCGCAGGCGAACCTTGCCGGTGGAGCCGTGGCGCTGCTTGGCGACGATCAGTTCGGCGAGGCCGTAGACGCGCTCCATCTCCGCCTGCCAAGCGGCGTGGGCTTCCTGCACCTTGGGATCGTCGTTGCCTTGCGGCTGCTTCGGCTCCTTGGCGGCGACGTAATAATCCTCGCGGAACACGAACCAGACCATGTCGGCGTCCTGCTCGATCGAGCCCGATTCGCGCAGGTCCGAGAGCATCGGGCGCTTGTCGTCGCGCTGTTCGACAGCACGCGAAAGCTGGGACAGCGCGATCACCGGGACCGAGAGTTCCTTGGCCAAGGTCTTGAGACCGCGCGAAATCTCGGAGATCTCGTTCACGCGGTTGTCGCTGCGACCTGATCCCTGCAGCAGCTGAAGGTAGTCGACGATGATCAGGCCGATATCATGGCGGCGCTTCAGGCGGCGGGCGCGGGCGCGGAGAGAGCCGATCGTCAGCGCGGGCGTGTCGTCGATATAAAGCGGCAGTTCGGCAAGGCGCTGGCTGGCGAAGGAAAGCTGCTGGAAGTCCTCGCGGCTGATGCGGCCCATGCGCAGCGCTTCGGAGCTGATGCCTGATTGTTCGGCGAGGATACGCGTGGCGAGCTGGTCCGCGCTCATTTCCAGGCTGAAGAAGGCGACCCCTGCCCCGACCGAATCCTTGAGCGTGATGCCATCAGCCATGTCGCGGCGCAGCCTGTCGGCGGCGTTGAACGCGATGTTGGTAACGAGCGAGGTCTTGCCCATGCCGGGGCGTCCGGCAAGAATGATAAGGTCGGAATCGTGGAGGCCACCGATCTTCTCGTTGACCGAGGTGAGGCCGGTGGTCTTGCCCGAGATATGGCCGCCCGAAAGCAGCGCCTTCTCGATCATTTCCAGCGACGCGCGGGTGGCCTGGGCAAAGCTCTGCGCCTCGCTGCCGGTCTGTGCGCCCTCGGCCACGGCATAGAGCGCGGCTTCGGCCTTCTCGACCTGCTCGAGCGGCGCCACCGAATCGCTGGTGTCGAGCGCGCCTTCGACAAGATTGCGCCCGACCGAGATCAGCTCGCGCAGCAGGGCGAGGTCATAGATCTGCTCGGCCAGCTCGCGCGGGTTGAGCAGGCCCTGCCCGTCCGAGGTCAACCTTGCCAGATAGGCGACGCCGCCCAGTTCCTTGAGGCCCTCGTCGCTTTCGAAATAGGGCTTGAGCGTCACCGGGGTGACCACCGCCTTGCGATCGATCAGCGCCTGGATGCGTTCGAACACGCGACCATGGACGGCAGCAAAGAAATGATCCGATTTCAGCGGGGTCTGGAGTTCTTCCAGGATGCGATTGTCAATCAGCACCGCGCCGAGAAAAGCCGCTTCGGCCTCGACGTTCGAGGGGAGAGCGCGCACTTCGTTGGGTTCGCGGGTGAGAATGGCTTCGCTGGTGGACATGGGCAGCATTGTGCCCGAAGACGCCCCATCCGGCAATCATCGGCAGGTGTGGAAAGCGGGGATTGGGCTATCTGGCCGGGCCTGTGACCTGCCCTCTTCTCACGCCATTTCTATGCGATTGCGCCCCCCCTGCTTGGCGCGATAGAGCGCCTCGTCCGCAGCTTTCAGGGCATCGCGGGGGTTAGGATAGCCGAAGACATCGGCAAGCCCGCCCGAGAAGGTGATCCGGCCGATCGGCTCTTCGTTGGACCGGTTCACGAAGTGTCGTTCGCCAAAATTTTCGCGAACCGCATCGAGCTTGTCGAAAGCCTCCTGCAGGGTCTTGCCGCGGAACAGCATGACGAACTCCTCACCCCCTTGCCTGGCAACGTGGCAGTTATCGTCGGTGATCCGCGAAAGGGCCTCGCCGATCGCGCGAATCACCCGGTCACCCGTGTCGTGGCCGTGGGTGTCGTTGACGCGCTTGAAATGATCGATGTCGCAAAAGGCAACGCAGAGATGCTCGAGGTTGGCCCGGGCCTCGCGGAATTGACGTTCCAGCAAAGTCTCGAAGGCGCGCCGGTTCGGCAGCCCGGTCAGATGGTCGACGTCGGCGTCGTGCCGCGCCTTTTCGAGTTCGGCACGCAACGACTGGGTTTCGGCCTGGCTCTGTTTCATTGCTGCAGCAAAGGCCGAGCCCTGCGAAATGATCTCGCGAAGCACGTCCTGCAGCGATTGCTCGGTAGCTGCAGGATCTTTCTCGCCAGCGATGCCCGAGGCATGTTCGGCAATGCGGGTCGTATAGCTCTCTGCCGCGTCGTGTGCGTTGCGCGTGGTCTGGGCAAAGGTTTCCAGCGAGCTTTCAAGCTTGCCGACGATTCGTTTCACGCGTTTTTCAATGCCGTCGACCGCCCGGTTCTGGTCGAGCCAGTCCTGGGTTATGGGCAAGCTTGCTGCCTTTCTTTCCAGCAGCTTGCGAGCGAGGGTAGAATCCTCCCCGGTGAAGATGGCATGGGCCATCGTCAGATTGGCGGCGGTGACCGCAAGGTTCTGGCCAAGCAGGAACTCGGAAATGGAGTCCATGAGAAGCGCGCTGGCCCCGGCCGAAGCCTCGGGCCGCGCACTGTCCGAAGCCTGGCCGCTGGCGTCATCCGACGATGTGTCTTTTGCTCCGCCGAACATGCGAAGCAGGATCGAACCCGGCATCGGGGCGTGTTCCCTGTGGTCTGCTGGTGTTTATGCAAGCAGCATTGTCGAACAATTTGCCTGCGGTTCGGTCCTGCCGGGCATATGTAAGAGTGCGTAAGCGGGCGCTGCGCGGATCCACCCTGGCATCCTTGCGGCCCTGCCGGATCGTGCAAAGGTCCCCTTGCCTGCCTCGCGCTCGTCTGCAACACATGAAGCCCTGATGGCAGACCCGCGCATCTCGCATATCGAACTGGACGAAGCGACGATCATCTGGCGCAACGCCGATATCGAGCAGGAGCGTCGCATCGCGATCTTCGACCTGATCGAGGAGAACAGCTTCAAGCCGCTGCGCGCCTTCGAAGCCGGGCATACCGGGCCTTACCGGCTCAAGCTCTCGGTCGATGACGGGCGGCTGGTGCTGGCGATTGCCGACGATTGCGGCACCGCGCTCGAGACGATCATCCTGGGCCTCGGCCGTTTCCGCCGCCCCATCCGCGAGTACTTCGCGATCTGCGACAGCTATTATCAGGCGATCCGCAAGGCCACCGCAACCGAGATCGAAACCATCGACATGGCCCGGCGCGGAATCCACAACGATGCCGCCAATACCTTGCTCGAGCGGCTCGAAGGCAAGATCGAAACGGACTTTCCCACCGCACGGCGCCTCTTTACCCTGATCTGCGTGCTGCATATCAGGGGCTGATTTTCAGACTCGGGGCGCACACCTTCCATCATGGCCAAAACACGCAAGACCGGTCGCCCCAGTGCGGCGCGCAGGCGCATTCTTGCTGCCCTGCTGCTGATCGTGCTGATCGCCGCCGGCGCTGCCTGGTGGAAAGCGCGCACATGGCTGCCCGATCGGCAGGACTACCCCGTGCAGGGCGTGTGGCTGAGCGACGATATCGGCCCTGTCGACTGGCGGCTGCTGCGCGCGGCGGGGGCAGACTTCGCCTACCTTACCGCGAGCGAGGGCACCTCGACCCGCGATACCGCCTTTGCCGCCGGGCTCAAGGCAGCGCGTGAACGCGGAATGCAGGTCGGCGCGGTCCACGTCTATGACCTGTGCGCGCCTGCCGATGCTCAGGCCGCCAATTTCGTCACGATCGTCCCGCGCGACAAGGACCTGCTGCCGCCGGCAATCCGGCTCGACATCGATTCGCGCACCTGTCCGCAGGTTCCCGGCGAGGCGCAGATGCAGAGCGAGCTGACCACGTTCCTCAACCAGGTCGAAAAGCACGCGGAAAAGCCGGTTATCCTGATGGTGTCCTCCTCGCTCGAAAAGGAGTACCACCTCGCCGCCCGGATCGACCGCAACATCTGGCTGGAGCAGGATTTCCTCGCCCCCACCTATGCCGGTCGGCCCTGGGTCCTGTGGACTGCGAGCAAGCGCTTGCGGCTGAATGCGGCCACTGCGCCGCTGCATTGGGTGGTGGTGCAACCATGAGTGATTCCCTGATTGCCGAAGCGCGCGAAAGCCTTATCGCTGCAGCGCGCCGTGCGATGGACACGGCCTATGCGCCATACTCCGGCTTCCATGTCGGTGCCGCGCTGCTGTTCGACGATGGTGCGATCGTGACCGGCGCCAACTTTGAGAACGCCAGCTACGGCCTCTCGCTCTGCGCCGAGACCGTTGCCGCGTCGATTGCAGCACACGCCGGACGCCGCGGTGGATTGCTCGCGGTGGCGGTGCTGGGCGGCATGGGCGGAGCGGTCGAGGCTGCAATCAGCCCCTGCGGCCGCTGCCGGCAGGTGATCAACGAACTGGCGGCACTGGGTGGTACCGATCCGCTGGTATTGTGCGTGGGCGAGCATGAAACCGTGGAAATGCGGCTCTCGGTGCTCTTGCCCAACGCCTTCGGCCCCGCCAATCTCGCCTGAAGCACGCGCGCCTGAACTTTCTGGGGACCTCAATTGGCCATTCTTTCCGACAAGTGGATCCGCGACAAGGCGCTGAACGAAGGCATGATCGAGCCGTTCGTCGAGAACCAGCGCCGTGATGGCTGCATCAGCTATGGCCTCTCGTCCTACGGCTATGACGCCCGCGTCGCGCCGGAATTCAAGATCTTCACCAATGTCGATTCCGCAGTGGTGGACCCCAAGAACTTCGACGGCGCCAGCCTGGTCGACCGCGAGACCGATGTCTGCGTGATCCCGCCCAATTCCTTCGCGCTGGCCCGCACCGTCGAATACTTCCGCGTGCCCCGCGACGTGCTGGTGATCTGCCTTGGCAAGAGCACCTATGCCCGCTGCGGCATCATCGTGAACGTCACCCCGCTGGAACCCGGCTGGGAAGGCCACGTCACGCTCGAATTCTCGAACACCACGCCGCTCCCCGCCAAGATCTACGCCAACGAGGGCGCCTGCCAGTTCCTGTTCCTGCACGGCAACGAACCGTGCGAAGTCAGCTACGCAGACCGCGCGGGCAAATACATGGGCCAGCGCGGGGTGACGCTGCCGAGGCTGTAGGAGCAGCTTAACCCCTCGCTTAAATCCGGTTGCAATCGTCACCGAACTCGCCAAGCTTGATCGCCATAAGCACAACAGGCGGAGAGGCTGATGGAAAAGTCGGATAGGCCCTATGATATCGTCGTCTACGGGGCGACGGGATTCACCGGGCGACTGGTCGCAGAATATCTGGCGCGGCATTACGGGCAGGAAGGTCCGCGCTGGGCGATGGCCGGGCGCTCGGCTGCGAAGCTGGCCGAGATCCGCGCCCTGATCGACGCGCCCAAGAACACCCCGCTGATCGTTGCCGACGCCGCCGATCCGGCCAGCCTCAAAGCCATGGTCGAACAGGCCAGGGTCGTGATTACCACCGTTGGCCCGTACCAGCTCTACGGCGAACCGCTGCTCGCGGCCTGCATCGCGGCGGGCACCGACTATGCCGACTTGTGCGGCGAGCCGGTGTGGATGCGCCAGATGATCGACAAGTACGGCGAGGAAGCAAAGCGCACCGGCGCGCGCATCTGCTTCTCCAGCGGGTTCGATTCGATTCCGTTCGATCTGGGCGTGCTGATGCTGCAGAAGGAAGCGGTGGCGCGGTTCGGCCGCCCTGCCCCGCGCGTCAAGGGACGCGTGCGCGGCATGAAGGGTGGCGCTTCGGGCGGCACTGCGGCGAGCCTCAAGGCGACGCTTGCGGCGCTGGGCAAGGATCCGTCGCTGATCCCGCTGATGCAGAGCAGCTTCTGCCTTACCCCCGGATTCGAAGGTCCAGCCCAGCCTGCGGGCGACAAGGTCCAGCACGATGATGCGCTGGATTCTTGGGAAACCCCGTTCATCATGGCGGCGATCAACACCAAGAACGTTCACCGCACCAACGCCCTGCTCGGCCATGTGTGGGGCTCAGACTTTGTCTATGACGAGATGGTGCTTACCGGGCCAGGCGATCAGGGCAAGGCCATTGCCGAGCACATGGCCAAGACCCCGATGATCGGCCGTCCCGACGATCCGCAGCCCGGCGAAGGCCCTTCGAAGGAAGAGCGCGAGACCGGTTTCTATGATGTGCTGTTCCAGGGGCAGATGCCCGATGGCCAGACCATCCGCTATGGCGTGAAAGGCCGCTACGATCCCGGTTATGGCTCGACCAGCCGCATGATTGCCGAAACCGGCATCGCCCTGCTTTCAGCCAAGGCTCCCGGCATGGTCGGCACGCCCGGTGCGATCCTTGGCGAAGCCCTTGTCGAGCGCCTGCGCACCCATGCCGAGATCAGCTTCGCGGCGGAGTAGCGCAAAACATGCAAGGCCCGCCTGCCGCTTCCGAGAAGATCTGCGGCAGGCGGGCTTCATGCTGCAACAGCCTCTGATCCGGCTGTCAGGCCGCTTCGGCGTAGGCCTCCGCCTCGGCGGCGATCAGGATATCGGCGAGCATCCAGTAGGCTTCGCCCCAGGCGGCCAGAACTTCATCTGTAGCGACGTCCGCGCCCAGAACGTCGCGAATAGCCGGTAGCAGCGCCTCGGCCACATAGGGGTAGTGCTCCGCCTTCACCCCCGTTTCGACATGGCGCTTCACCATGCGGGTGACGGCCGGTCCGAGGGCCTCGAGCTTGTCGATGTTCTTCGAATAGGCAAGGATCGCTGCGGCCAGACGGCGCGGCTGCTCACCGCTTTCCTGTGCGGCGGCGTCAAACATGTCCTTCACGTCTTCGTTCAGGAACAGGCGCTTGTACATCGCCGTGGTAATATCGACGCCATGCTTCTCGATCACCGGCGCAGTCGCCTTGACGATGGTCTTTGCATGTTCGGAAGCAGTGCGCATCAGGTATCTCCAATCAGGTATTAAATATACCGGTATTTAATTTGCTTGATTCCGGCAAGAGCAAAAACGATCTTTGCGTAATGCAACTTACCCAGCACACCGACTTCGGCCTGCGCCTGCTGATCGTGCTTGCACGCAAGGGCACGGCCATCGGCCTGCCCGCCTTCTCGGCCGAACAGGGCCTGAGCTATCACCATGTCGCAAAGGTGGCGCAGGGTCTGGTGCAGGCGGGCCTTGCGGTGTCGCAACGCGGGCGTAGCGGGGGTATCGCGCTGGCCCGCCCCGCGTCGGAAATCACGGTCGGCGAGGTCGTGCGGAAGATGGAAAAAAGCATGCGCCTTGCCGATTGCGCGACATGCGCCTTGCGCGGCAATTGCGCCCTGAGCGGCGTTCTGGCCGAGGCGCTCGAAGCCTTTCTCGCCGTGCTTGATCGCTACACCCTGGCCGATGTCTCGCGCGAGGGCGTTCCTGCTTTCGCGCCCTGGACTGCCATGCCCAGCAGCCCGTCTTGCGCGGTTACTGCCCCTTCCTGAGCGCTGCGACGCAGGCCGCACGATCGACATCGCGCCCGTCGCCACGCCGCGCATCGACATAAGTCGCGGTCGGCTTTCCGCCATTGGCCGGCGGATAGAGATAGACGTCGAGAATGCAGGCGGTGCCCGACCATTGCATCTTGCGGGCATCGTCCTCGATCACGTCGAGCCGCGGTGTGCCGAAGGTACGCCCCAATTGCAGCGCGTCCGATCCGATCACGCTTTCAAGGCCCGGAATCATCTGCACTTGCGCTGCCGGCTTGCCGACCGGGCCGGGGCGCGGAACCGTCGTGCGCACGGGCGGCTGCGTCGCGGAGCGGACAACCGGTGTCTTGCCGCCGGACGGGATCACGCCACCACCGCACGCGGCGAGCATCAACGACAGGGCGGGCACGAGAGTAAGGCTGCGCAGGTTCACACTCCGGGGGATGCCCTGCACGCCCTGCCCGGTCAATGCCGCGCCTGCACGGCATGGCGCGTTCCTCTGGCACCCTGCCGCTTGCTGCAGCGCCACCAAGCGGCTAGGCCAGCGCGCATTCCCCCTGTTCCACGGAGCTATACCGAATGTCCGACCCGGTTTTTGACGTCATCGCCATCGGCAACGCGATCGTCGATGTCATGGCGCCCTGCGAGGATGCGGACATCGAACGCCTTGGTCTTGCCAAGGGCGGCATGACCCTGATCGATACCGCCCGTGCGAAGGAACTTTACGATGCGATGGGACCGGCGCGGGAAATCTCGGGCGGCTCTGCTGCCAACACTCTCGCCGGCCTTGCCGCGCTGGGTGCAAAGTGCGCCTTCATCGGCCAGGTCGCGGACGATCAGCTTGGCGAGGTTTTCGCCCACGACATCCGCGCCGGCGGCATCGATTTCCAGACACCCACCCGCTCGGACGAAGAGCCGACCGCGCGCTGCCTGATCTTTGTCTCGCCCTGCGGCCAGCGCACGATGAACACCTTCCTTGGTGCCTCGCAGTTCCTGCCCGCCGAAGCGCTGGACGATGCCCAGATCGCGTCGGCCAGCGTGCTCTATCTTGAAGGCTACCTGTGGGACCCGGAAGAGCCGCGCAAGGCAATGCGCCGCGCCATCGCCGCCGCCCGCAGCGCCGGACGCAAGGTTGCCTTCACGCTGTCCGATGCCTTCGTGATCTCGCGTCATGGCGACGACTTCCGCGCGCTGATCGATGACGGCCAGATCGACATCCTCTTCGCCAATGAGCACGAACTGGCCGCGCTGACCGGCGTCGAGGATTTCCATGCCGGCATCGAACAGCTCGCCGCGAAAGTCCCGACCGTTGTCGTGACCCGCAGCGAAAAGGGTGCCCATGCCATCAGCAACGGTGAACACGCGCACGTCCCGGCCGAACCGATCGAGAAGGTGGTCGATACGACCGGTGCCGGTGACCTCTTCGCCGCCGGCTTCCTGTTCGGCTACGTGCGCAACAAGCCGCTGGCCGAAAGCCTGACGCTGGGTGCGATCTGCGCTGCCGAAGTGATCTCGCACTACGGCGCGAGGCCGGAAGCCAACCTTGGCGAACTCGTCGCCAGCCGGCTGGGCTGAGCGCCTTACCCGCCACGTTCCTGGCAATCCTGGGTCTCATCCAAAACGTTTCGTCGCAGACTTCACTCTGCCAATCCGCACAATCGGGTCGGAAGAGGGTGCATTCATGCACCAGAAAGTTTCGCCGCAACACCGGGTGAGGTTCCCAGGTGCCAAGGAGCAATCATCCATGACTTTTCGTTCGATGCGCACTGCGCGCTTCGCCATGCTGACCGCCGTTGCCGCTGCCGCGTCCGCCGCTGCAATCGCGCAAGACCCCGCCAACCCGGCAGCCAATCCCAACATCATCGTCGAGGGTGAACAGCTTCCCGACATGAGCGCCATCGAGAAAGGCCCCGAGGTCAAGGGCATCATCACCGCGCGCAAGGGCGACAAGATGAAGGTCACCGCCGCTGACGGAACCAGCACGGTCATCTTCCTCAACGACAGCACCACGGTGAAGGCCAGCACCGGCCTGTTCGGCTCCAAGAAGCTGGACCTGACCAACCTGCTCAATGGCCTGCCCGTCTCGGTCAAGACCGTGAAGGCTGGCGAGGTGCTGCTGGCCAACCAGATCACCTTCAAGAACGGCGATTTCAAGACCGCCAGCATGATCCGCAACGGCACCGCCCAGGGCTTTGCCGAGCAGACCGCCGCCACGCAGGGCCTGCGCAACCGGATGGGCGATATCGACAACTACAACGTCAAGGGTACGACCAACGTCTACTTCGACACCGGCAAGGCGGCACTCACGCCCCAGGCCAAGGCGGAGCTGTGCCAGGCGGCCTCGACAGCGGAAGGCATAGACAATGCCCTGCTGCTCGTCGTGGGCTACACCGATTCGGTCGGCAGCGAGGAATACAACCAGACGCTGAGCGAGAAGCGCGCCGGCAGCGTGATCAACTTCCTGCAGCAGCAGTGCCGCTGGAAGCCCTACCGCATGCTGACGCCGACCGGCATGGCCGAGGCCGATCCGGCCGCCGACAATTCGACGCCCGAAGGCAAGGCGCAGAACCGTCGCGTTGCGGTGAACGTGCTGGTCAGCAAGGCGGTCGACGGCTTCTGATCGCAAGGGCAAGGGACAGCACAAGCGGTGCTGTCCCTTGCCGAATGCCGTTCAGGAACATTCTCCTGCCGGAGCGACCGGCACGGTGACGATTACCGAAAGCCCTCCGCCATCGGTCTTCGAGAAACCGAGGGCACCTCCAAAGCGCTGCAACAGGCGATGCGCGGTGGGAATGCCCAGTCCGAACCCGGCAGTGTCACGCCCACGCGCCTCGTCGATGCGATAGAATGGCGCAAGAATCTGCTCGAACTGGTCCTCCGGAATGCCCGGCCCGCGATCGGCGATCACGATTTCCCACTGACCCTCTGCCGATGTACGGCCGCAAATGTAGGCATGGCCGCCATGCTGGATCGCGTTCTCGATCAACGGGCGCAGCGCCATGAGCAAGGGCTCGCGCCAGGTACAGACCACGGCCTGGCCCGGACCGAGATCGATAGAAGCCTTTCCGAAGAAACTTCCCTCGACCAGATCCGCGAGTGCAAGCCCGAGGTCCATCTGCGAGGCCGGTGGTGCCACGTGCTGCGCACGAAGGTAGTGCTGGAGCGACATCAGCATCGCTTCCATCTCGGTCGTGGCGTCGCGGACAAGTCCCGAGATCTCCTCGTCGTCGATCAGGTCGGCGGCGATGGTCACGCGTGACAGCGGGGTGCGCAGATCATGGCTGATAGCTTCGAACGACCGCGCCTGATCGCGCAGCATGGCCGAAATGCGATCCTGCATCGCGTTCATCGACCGTGCGAGGCTGCGCAGGTCATCCGGCCCGCTTTCGCTTACGGGCACCACCAGGCCCTTGCCGATAGCATCTGCGGCATCGGTCAATTCACGCAAGGGCCGCGTAATGATTCGCAGCGACCAGAGCGCCAGCGCAAATCCAACCACGGCCGTAATCAGCGTAAGCACCGTGGCGCGCAGGGCGATCGGCCAGCCCGACGTCACGTCGAGCGAGCGGAAGTTGAGCCAGTGACCATCCGAAAGCCGCATCGCGCCAACGAGATTGCCGTAGCCGAACCGGGATGGTTCGAGACCGAGCGTCAGCTGATTGCGCTCCAACCCCGGTTCCCAGCGCAGGATGTAGCGGCGGATCTGGTCAACCGCTTCGTCGTCGCGGCCGGTTATCGAACGCGGGGCGCTGGCCAGCTCGACTTCGAGATGGCTGGTGCTCATTGTCCGAGCTACTGCGTCGGGCGAGAGGTCGTGGAGCCGGTTGCTGACCACAAGCAGTTCGGCCACCCGTCGGGCATGATCCTCGCGCAATGTTTCCTTGTCGATCACATTGTAGAAGGCGAGGCTCGCGACAGCCTGCACGGCTGCCAAGAGCAACAAAAGCGTGGCCGCCCTTACGGCGAGGCGCGAAAGGTTCGGCCTGTGCCCCAGATGCGAGCGCAGCCACCCAGCCTGGCCAAGGACACGGCCCCGCCTTGCCGCCGGCACTCCGGCATTCCGGCCACTGGGCGCAGCCTGCGGCACTCGGGACATCGACCTCTCCATGTCTGTCACGCTGTCACCACCAGCAGCGCCGGTCAATCATCCCGTCATATGGGACACGATTTGTGACAGAAGGCTGAATTACGAAGAAATTCAGTACTTTTGCCTGCTTGAAGGCGCCTTTGCTGGCCCGGGGTCCCTCAAGGCCAGCACCTTGCACACGCGTGTATCGCAACCTGTGCGCTTGGCCGCTTTCCAAGCGACGGAAGCGGCCCTATTCCCCCGGCGATGTCCGAAACGCCCAATCATGGCTGGCCGCAGGAAATGCGCGCGATGCTCAGGCTCGCGGCGCCACTGGTTGGCGCGAACCTGCTGCAGATGGCCGTATTTGCCGTCGACGTGGTCTTCGTGGCGCGCCTTGGCCCTGAAGCACTTGCCGCATCATCTTTGTCGGTAGCACTTTTCGGGCTGCTGATATGGAGCATGACCGGTCTGGTCGGTGCTGCTTCGCCGCTGATCGCAGCCGAACTCGGCCGCCGGTCCCATGCAGTGCGCGAGGTGCGCCGGACAGTTCGCATGGCCGGTTGGGCAGGCCTGTGCGCGGCGTTTGTCGCGATGGGCGTATGCCTGCTCGGCGGCCCGTTGATGAAGCTTACCGGCCAGGATCCGGGCGTGGTCGCCCGCGCGGTGCCGTTCCTGCAAGTCCTGATGCTGGCATCGATCCCGGCGGTTCTTGCCGCGCTGTTGCGCACCGTTGTCGCAACGCTGGGCAAGCCGGGGATCGGCACCGCCATCACCGGAATGGCGGTGGCGGTCAACGCACTGGGCAACTGGGTGTTCGTGTTCGGCCATTTCGGCGCGCCGGAACTGGGCCTGGTCGGGTCAGCCATATCGAGCGTCGTCACCAGCATCGCCATGCTGATCGCCTTCATGCTGGTAATACGATTTGACCGCCGCCTGCACCGCTACCGGTTGCTCGGTCGCTGGTGGAAGCCCGAATGGAAGCGCTTTGCCGACGTATTGCGGATCGGCCTGCCGATCTGCGGGACGATCATCGCCGAAGCCGGCATGTTCAACGGCGCGGCCTTTGCGATGGGCAGGATCGGCGAGACCGAGCTTGCGGCGCATACGGTGGCCCTGCAATTCGCAGCGATTGCCTTCCAGGTGCCGTTCGGCGTGGGGCAAGCCGCCACCATCCGGGTCGGCCTTGCCTATGGCGCGCGCGACAATGCCGCGATCGCGCTGGCGGGCAAGGTTGCGACCCAGCTCGGCATCGGTTTCATGGTCCTGTCTGCCGGTGCGATGCTGGCCTTCCCCTACCAGCTCCTGCATCTCTATATCGACCCTGCAGCCCCCGAAAACGCGCGAATGGTCGTACTGGCAATGCAGTACATGGTCGTCGCGGCAGCCTTCCAGCTGTTCGACGGGGCGCAGGCGGTTGGCGCGAGCATGCTGCGCGGCCTGCAGGATACGCGCGTACCCATGCTCATTGCGATCTTCGGCTACTGGGTGCCCGGCGTCGGCACCGCGCTCTGGCTGGGCCTGTTCACCCCGTTTGGCGGACTTGGCGTATGGATCGGCCTGCTGGTTGGGCTGGTCTTCGTCGCTGCACTGCTGCACTGGCGCTGGAGCCGTCGCGCCACTCTCGGCCTCCTGCCCGCCTGAGGCCACGGCCTGCCGCAACGTTCATTTGCGCGAAAAGATTCTGCGTCAGACCCATTGACGCCCCTTCCGCAGGCACCCATATGCCGCCCGCTGGCACTCTCAACCCGAGAGTGCCAAGGCACATTTTTTAACTTGGAAGAGGGAGCAACCCATGACTTTCCGTCCGCTGCACGATCGCGTGCTCGTACGCCGCGTCGAAGCCGAGGAAAAGACTGCCGGCGGGATCATCATCCCCGACAGCGCCAAGGAAAAGCCCGCTGAAGGCGAAATCGTCGCCACCGGCACCGGCGCCCGCGCCGAGAACGGCACGATCACCCCGCTCGACGTCAAGGTCGGCGACCGCGTGCTGTTCGGCAAGTGGTCCGGCACCGAAGTCAAGGTTTCGGGCGAAGACCTGCTGATCATGAAGGAATCGGACATCCTGGGCGTGATCGGCTGAGCCGAGACCCGGATTTCCTGAACCAACCCAAGACATTCAAAGGAAACTGAAATGGCTGCCAAGGACGTACGCTTTTCGCGCGACGCTCGTGAACGCATTCTGCGCGGCGTCGACATCCTCGCCGACGCTGTAAAGGTCACGCTGGGCCCCAAGGGCCGCAACGTCGTGATCGACAAGAGCTTCGGCGCGCCCCGCATCACCAAGGACGGTGTTTCGGTCGCCAAGGAAATCGAACTCAAGGACAAGTTCGAGAACATGGGCGCCCAGATGCTGCGCGAAGTGGCCTCGAAGGCCAACGACGCAGCCGGTGACGGCACCACCACCGCGACCGTTCTCGCCCAGGCGATCGTTCGCGAAGGCATGACTGCGGTTGCTGCCGGCATGAACCCGATGGATCTCAAGCGCGGCATCGATATCGCCGTCGGCAAGGTCGTCGAGAACCTCAAGTCGCGCTCGACCCCGGTTGCCGGTTCGTCGGAAATCGCCCAGGTCGGCATCATCTCGGCCAACGGCGACGTGGAAGTGGGTGAGAAGATCGCCCAGGCCATGGAAAAGGTCGGCAAGGAAGGCGTGATCACCGTGGAAGAGGCCAAGGGCCTCGAATTCGAACTCGATGTCGTCGAAGGCATGCAGTTCGACCGCGGCTACCTCTCGCCCTACTTCATCACCAACCCGGAAAAGATGACGGTCGAACTCGAGAACCCGTACATCCTGATCCACGAGAAGAAGCTGTCGTCGCTGCAGGCGATGCTGCCGATCCTCGAAGCGGTTGTGCAGTCGGGCCGTCCGCTGCTGATCATCGCCGAAGACATCGAAGGCGAAGCGCTGGCGACCCTCGTCGTCAACAAGCTGCGCGGTGGCCTCAAGATCGCTGCCGTCAAGGCTCCGGGCTTCGGTGACCGCCGCAAGGCCATGCTGGGCGACATCGCCACGCTGACCGCCGGCGAAATGATCTCCGAAGACCTCGGCATCAAGCTGGAGAGCGTCACGCTCGCCATGCTCGGCCAGGCCAAGAAGGTCACCATCGACAAGGACAACACCACGATCGTCGACGGCGCAGGTTCCGCCGAAGAGATCAAGGCCCGCGTCGAGCAGATCCGTGCGCAGATCGAAGTCACCACTTCGGACTACGACCGCGAGAAGCTGCAGGAGCGGCTGGCCAAGCTTGCTGGCGGCGTTGCCGTCATCAAGGTCGGCGGTGCGACCGAAGTCGAAGTGAAGGAGCGCAAGGATCGCGTCGACGACGCTCTCCACGCTACCCGCGCTGCGGTTGAGGAAGGCATCGTTTCGGGCGGCGGTACCGCGCTGCTCTACGCAACCAAGGCTCTCGACGGCCTCAAGGGCGCCAACGACGACCAGACCAAGGGCATCGACATCGTGCGTCGCGCGATCCAGGCCCCGATCCGTCAGATCGCTGCAAACGCAGGTCATGACGGTGCTGTCGTTGCCGGCAACCTGCTGCGCGAGAATGACGAGAACCAGGGCTTCAACGCCGCGACCGACACCTATGAGAACCTCAAGGCTGCCGGCGTGATCGACCCGACCAAGGTCGTGCGCACTGCCCTGCAGGACGCTGCCTCGGTCTCGGGCCTGCTGATCACCACCGAAGCGGCGATCAGCGAGAAGCCGGACGACAAGCCCGCGATGCCGCCGATGGGCGGTGGCATGGGCGGCATGGGCGGCATGGACTTCTAAGTCCAAGCAGCACACGCTGACAGGAAAACGGGCCGGGGGAGCAATCCTCCGGCCCTTTTTCTGTCTTGCCGGGAACAACCGCCGACAAGCGGATTTGTGTATGCGATGAACCGTGCCTGGCCCGCAGCAAGCTTATGGTGCCGCTCTTGAGCAGCGATCACCACAGCTTGATGATGGTTGCAGCGGCACACGACGGTGCGATCTACCGGACGCTGTTCGAGAACATGGATGATGGCTTCTGCGTCATCCGCTTTCTCGATGGGCCGCATGGACCGCTTTCCGACTATCTCCATGTCCTCGCCAACCCCGCGTACGAACGCCACACCAGCATCGCCAACGTCGTCGGGCAATACCTGCGCGAAATGGTCCCGGACGAAGCCGACGACTGGATCGCCTTTTACGGGAAGGTCTTGCGCACCGGGGAACCCCTGAGCTTTCGCAATGAGCTGGTGGCAACGGGCCGCCATCTCGAAGTGTCCTCGTTCCGCATAGGCAGCTTCGAAGATCGCCTCGTCGCGGTGCTGTTCAAGGACGTGACCGACCGTGTCCGGGCCGAAGGCGCACTGCAACAGTTGAACGAAACGCTGGAACTGCGCGTGAAGCAGGCACTGGAAGAGCGTGAGGCGGTAGAACTCGCGCTGCGGCAGGCACAGAAGATGGAAGCCGTAGGGCAGTTGACCGGCGGCCTTGCACACGATTTCAACAACCTCCTGGCGGGCATCACCGGCGCGTTCGAACTGATCGCCCGTCGTATCGAGAAAGGCCGCGCCGACGAGGTTCCGCGCTATGTGGAAGCGGGTCTGGCTGCAGCACAGCGGGCCGCGGCCCTGACCCATCGCTTGCTTGCGTTCTCACGCCGACAGACTCTCGCCCCCAAGCCGACCGACATGAACGCGCTGATGGCCGATTTCATCGAACTTGTGCGTCGCACCATGGGGCCCGATATCGCGGTGGAAACCTGCGGAGATGTGCAACTCTGGCCCGCGATGGTTGACACAAACCAGCTTGAAAACGCCGTTCTCAACCTGTGCATCAATGCCCGCGACGCCATGACCGGGGGCGGACGGCTCGTCATTTCCACGAAGAACGTCACGCTTGACGAGGACGGGGCGCTGGCCCGGGGCCTGACACCCGGCGATTATGCCACGATCAGCGTTGCCGATGACGGTGCCGGCATCGCCGATCATGACATCGAACGTGTCTTCGAACCGTTTTTCACCACCAAGCCGACGGGCCGCGGCACGGGCCTTGGCCTGTCGATGGTTTACGGCTTTGCGCGGCAGAGCAACGGCCTCGTGCGTATTCGATCCCGCCTTGGTGAAGGCACGCTCGTGCGGATTTACCTGCCGCGATACCAGGGCACGGTGGAGGCCGCGCACCAGACCTCACCGCATCACCAGATGCTTTCGCTGCCTGATGCCATGGTGCTCGTCGTCGACGACGAACCGACGGTGCGCATGATGATGGTGGACGCCCTCGGCCTCGTTGGCATCCGCTGTCTCGAAGCCAGTGACGGTGCAACGGCCATCGAACAGCTCGATCGCTTCCCGGATATTGACCTGCTGGTGACCGATGTCGGACTTCCCGGTGGTATCAACGGGCGGCAGGTCGCCGACGAGGCGCGGCGCCGCCGTCCTGATCTCGCGGTATTGTTCGTCACCGGCTATGCCGACCGCATCAACCTGCTCGAAGATCCCGAGGCTGCCGATATCGACGTGCTGACCAAGCCGTTCGGGATCGAGGACCTTCAGAACCGCGTTGCAACGCTGCTCGGCGCTGCAAAGGTCAGCCCTGCGCCCTGACCCGCTCGAACAGGTCCACCATCACGCCGTCGCCTAAATCGTGCTCGTCGTAACGGAGGTATCCCAGGCGCTCGGCCAGCTTAACTGAGGAGGCATTACCGCGCTCGATCATGCAGCACGTCCGCGGCAACATGTGGACCGTGTCGATCCAGCGCAGCACTTCTGCCATGGCTTCGGCAGCGTAGCCCCTGCCCCAATAAGGTTTGGCCACGATCCATCCGGCTTCGGCAACGTCGTCCATTCCCTTGCCGAACCCGCGCATCGAATGGAACACGCCAAGCTGCCCGACGAACTCTCCGGTGCTGCGTTCGAACGCCATCAGGGTGCCGTAACCGTAGAAGAACCACGATCCCCCGCCCCGCAAGGCGCGCGAAAACATGTCGGTCACAGGATCGGCTGCTCTTGGCCCGAGAAAGCGACAGACATCGGGATCGGCGACAAGGTCGCGCAGCAGATGATGATCGTCCCGACCGGGGGTCCGCAGCAGCAGCCTTTCGGTCTCAAGCACGAGGGCGGATGGGAGCAATCGGTCTTGCGTCACAACGCGAGGTCTATGGCATGCAGGGTCAGCCCGACAAGCCCGCCAACCAGCGTGCCGTTGATCCGGATGAACTGCAGGTCGCGGCCGACGGCGCCCTCGATACGGTCGGTCACCGTGCGCGCGTCCCAGCGCTTCACGGTTTCCGAAACCAGCCTGACGATTTGCCCGCCATAGCGCGTGGCAATGCCGACGAGCGTGCGCCGGGCAAACCGGTTGACCATGCGCTGCAGGCGAGGATCGCGCTGCAGGGCCCCACCGAGTTCTGCAAGGCTTGCCCCGAACTGCCCGCCAAGGGCACCGTGGGGGTTGCGTACGGTCTGCAGAAGGCGCGTGCGACCCCGCTCCCACAGCCCGTCGAGCCAACGCGCGAAGGCCGGATTGTCGAGCACTTCACGCTTCATCTGCTCGACCTTCGCCTGCATCCCGGCATCGTGCAGCAAGTCGTGCGCCAGGTTCTGCAGGCCTTCCTCGATCTTGCGACGCAAGGGATGGTCGGGAACGACCAGCGTTTCCGCAAGCAGCTTGTAGAGGCCATCGAGGATGCCGTTTGCAAGCTTCTCGTCGAGCCCGGTCCAACGCAGCACGCCGTTGGCGCGCTCATGGATCGTAGCGTGGATCAGCGGCTCGTTCGCCTCGATCGTCTCGGCCGCCTTGCGGATCAGGCTCTCGATCACCGGCATGTGCCGGCCATCGGCAATAGCTGCGCCGAGCAGCTGTCCCAGCAAGGGCGCCAGATCCAGCTTTTCGAGCTGCCGGCGCAAGGCACCTTTGGCAATGCCGCCCAGTTCGTCCGGGTCGAGGGATTCGAGCACGTCGGCCAACAGGCCCGCTGCGCCATCCCGAAGACGGCTTTCACCGCCGCGGGGGTCTGCCAGAAATGCGCCGGCCGCAGCTGCAGCGTTCACCGCACCCATGCGCCGGGCGACGACTTGCGGGGTGAGGAAGTTCGTCTGCAGGAACGTCGCCATCGTGTCGGCGATGCGATCCTTGTTCTCGGGAATGATGGCCGTGTGCGGAATCGGCAGGCCAAGCGGGTGCCGGAACAGCGCCGTCACGGCAAACCAGTCTGCCAAACCGCCCACCATGGCTGCTTCTGCAAAAGCGCGCACGAAGCCGATGGCCGGGTGCAGGTGCTCCTGACTGCGTGCAAAGGCGTAGATCACCGCCATCGCCAGCAGCAACAGCGTCGCCACAAGGCGCATGCGCCTTGCTCGGTCTGGCGCTGCGCCGCTCACCCACGCACCAGCCCCTCTCAGGCGGTGCACCCTGCTCCCGGCATCTCTTGCGACTGGCGCACCGGTCCGATCGGTTTGGTTGGCGATCACTCCGCCGGTAATGCCTCGTGCACGGGTTCGTTCCGGGGCTGGCCAGTCATGTCGTTGCGGGGATCATGCCCCAGCAGGTTGCGCGCCAGCCACGGCCCGAGCCGCTTTTCAACGCCATCGGCAAGGCTGAAACCAGCCGGCACGATAAGCAAGGTCAGGGCGGTCGAGAGCGTCAGGCCGCCGATGACGACGATACCCATCGGCGCACGCCAGCCGCTGTCGCCGCCAATCGCCAGCGACGTCGGGATCATGCCTGCGACCATCGCGACCGTGGTCATGATAATCGGCTGCGCACGCTTGTGGCCGGCTTCGACGATCGCTTCGAGCTTGTTCTTGCCGGTCGCCATTTCCTCGAGCGCGAAGTCGATCAGCAGGATCGAGTTCTTGGCGACGATGCCGAACAGCATCAGTATGCCGATGAACACCGGCAGCGAAAGCGCCTGCCCGACGGCCCAGATCGCCAGCAATCCGCCAAGCGGCGCGAGGAACAGCGACCCCATGTTGACCAGCGGCGAAATGAAGCGGTGATAGAGCAGCACCAGCACCGAAAAGACCAGCAGGATGCCCGATGCGACCGCAATCAGGAAGTTGGTGATCAGTTCGTTCTGGAACTTGTCCTCGCCCGCGGCCGTGTTGGAGACGCCCTGCGGCAGGTTCTTCATGATCGGCAGCTTCGCGATGGCGGCCATCGCATCGCCCTTGACCACGCCGGGAGGCAAGTCTGCCCCGACGAAGACACGGCGGCTCTGGTTATAGCGCTGGATCTGCGTAGGTCCTGAACCGAAGCCGATTTCCGCCACGCGCGAAAGCGGCACCGACCCGCCCGAGGCAGTGGGCACCGGAAGGTTTTCGATCGTCGACAGGTCGCGGCGCGATTCGACCGGCAGCTTGACGCGGATCGGAACCTGACGGTCTGACAGCGAGAACTTGGCGCTGTTCTGGTCGATCTCGCCCTGGGTTGCGATGCGGATGACCTGGCTGAGCGACTGCGTGGTCACGCCAAGGTCGGCAGCAAGGTCAAGGCGGGGACGGATGATCACTTCGGGCCTGCGCAAATCGGCACTGATGCGCGGTGCCACGACCAGCGAAAGCTGGCTCATCTGGTCAACCAGGGTCTGCGCGGTCTTCTGGAGAAGCTCGGGATCCGAGCCTGCCAGCATGATGCTGATCGGCCGACCCGAACCACCGCCCGGACCGCTTGGCCCCTGCGCCTGGAACGTCACGCGCGCGTCGGCGATCTTCTGCAGTTGCGGCGTGAGCTCGCGTTCGAAATCGAGGCTGGACCGCACGCGGTCCTTGCGCAGATTGACGTAGATGTTGCCACGCGCTTCGCGCACCGAGGCAAGCTGCGATTCCACTTCCTGCTGGCTGGCAAGCAGGCTGACGACCTGGCTCACCTTGCGCTCGCTCTGCTCGAGCGTCGTGCCGGGCACCATCTCGATGTTGACCGTGCTCGAGTCGCTGTCGGTATCGGGGAAGAACTGCGCGGGAATGACGGTGAACATGACCAGCGTCAGCAGCAGCGCCACAAAGCCGATGCCCATCATCCACACGCGATGATCGCGCAGCCGGGCGAGGAAACGGCGGCGCGGATGACGCGCGCGATAGGCCTTGGCCTTCGACGTATCCAGCGACCAGCCGAGGATTTTCATGTACTGATCCATCCAGCGCCCGCCGCCGTGCTCGGCCTCGCCATGCGCCTTGAGGAAGTAGGCGGCGATCATCGGCGTGATCATGCGCGCAACAAGCAGCGAGAACAGCACGGAGATTACGACCGTCAGGCCGAAGTTCTTGAAGAACTGGCCCGAAACCCCGGGCATCAAAGCAACCGGGAAGAACACCGCGACGATCGAGAACGTCGTGGCGACAACTGCCAGGCCGATCTCGTCGGCCGCGTCGATTGCCGCCTGATAGGCGGTCTTGCCCATGCGCATGTGTCGCACGATGTTCTCGATCTCGACGATGGCATCGTCGACCAGCACACCCGCCACGAGCCCGAGGGCAAGCAACGACATCTGGTTGAGCGTGAAGCCCATGAGATCGAGCACCCAGAAGGTGGGGATCGAGGACAGCGGAATGGCAATCGCCGACACGATGGTGGCGCGCCAATCACGCAGGAAGAAGAACACCACAATCACGGCCAGCACCGCGCCTTCGACCATCGCGTTCATCGAGGAACGGTACTGGTCCTTGGTGTAGGTGACCGAGGTGAACAGCAGTTCGAAGTGAATCTTGCCGCCCTGCTCCTTCTCGATCTTCGCCATTTCCTTGAGCGCGCCGTCATAGACCGACACGTCGGATTCGCCACGGGCGCGGGACATGGAGAAGGTCACGACGGCGCGGCCGTTGAACTTCGAGATCGAGGTCAGCTCGCTGTAGGAATCGCGAACGTCGGCAACATCGGACAGGCGCACCCGGCGGTTGCCGCCAAGGGTGATCTCGGTCTGGGAGAGGTCGTAGGCCGTCTTGGCGTTGCCGAGCACGCGGACCGACTGGCGCGATCCGGCGACTTCGGTGCGGCCACCGGCGGCATTGATGTTGACCTGCCGCAGCGCGGCGTTGACCTGGCTGGCCGTCACGCCAAGGGCGTTCATCTTGGCCGGATCGAGCGTGACCGCGATTTCACGGTTTACGCCGCCCGAGCGGCTCACTTCGGCCATTCCCGGAACAGTCAGCAACCGCTTGGCGATGGTGTCGTCGATGAACCACGAAAGCTGCTCGATGGTCATGTCGTCGGCGGCGACCGCGAAGTAGGCGATCGGGCTCGACGAGGTTTCGACCTTGAATACCTGCGGTTCGAGAATCCCTTCGGGCAGGTCGGACCGGATCTGGTCGACCTGGTTCTTGACCTCGTTGACCGCGGCGTTGATGTCCTGACCGATCTTGAACTGGACCTGGGTCTGGCTGCTACCCTCCGATGCGGTGGAGGTCAGGGTGTCGACGCCTGCGATCGAACGCACCGCGGATTCCACGCGCTGCGTGATCTGGTTCTCGATCTCGGTCGGTGCTGCGCCCGGCTGCGAGATCTGGACGATGACGACCGGGAATTCGATGTCGGGGTTGTCCTGCACCTTCATCTGCATGAAGGACACCAACCCCGCCAGCGTCAGCCCGAGGAACAGGACGATCGGTACGACCGGGTTGCGGATGCACCAGGACGAGATGTTCTGGAAATTCATGCCCTGGCCCTACTTCGCGAGAACCGGCTGAACCTTGTCGCCGGGGTTGAGGAAGCCGCCAGCCCGCAGCACGATGCGTTCACGCCCGGACAATCCTTCGACCACGGCAATGCCCTTGGCGCTGACCTCGCCGGTCCGGACAGGCCGACGTTCAACCTTGTTGTCCTGGCCGACGACATAGACGAACGAGCCCTTCTCATCGCTGAGAATTGCCGATTCCGGCAGCAGCGGAGCGTTGATCGTGCCCGAACGCAGGGTTGCGGTGGCAAATCCACCGGGACGCAGCGCACGATCGAAATTGAGCGCGATGCGGGCAACGCCTTCACGCGTCGTCTGGTTGATGGTCGGCGAAACCTGCCAGACCTGCCCGGTGAAAGTGCGCGACGACCCGACCGGCACAACCTGCGCGGCGGAACCCACGGAAAGCTTGGCAAGATCGGCTTCGGACAGGCGCGCTTGCATCTCCATCTCGCCATCCCGCGCCATCGAGAACAGGACGCCGGTGCCGGGGCTGACGATCTGCCCCGGTTCGGCGGCGCGCGTGAGCACGAGACCTGCTGCCGGAGCGACGATGTTGAGGCGCGCAGCCCGTGCCCCCAGTTCACCAAGGCTGGCGCGGGCAACGCGCACGCGCGCAACCGCGGCATCGCGGGTGGCGGTCAGCCGATCGACATCGGCCTTCGAGATGAAGCCGCGTTCAACGAGCTTGAGTGCACGATCAAGGTTGGCCTGTGCCAGACGGGCATCCGCCGCGGCGACTTCGACGTTCGCTGCCTGGCTGGCGATCTGCTGCGTCTGCACGGCACGGTCGATCACCGCAAGGGTCTGTCCGGCCTGGACCCAGTCTCCGGCATCGACGAGGACGCGGACAACTTGCCCACCCTCGCCTGCCACGCCAACCGGCATTTCGCGGCGCGCGGCGATCGTGCCGCTGGCAGTGATCTCGGCGGCAATGGTGGTCACGCCGGGCACAACGACCGAAACGACCTGCGCCTGCTGCTTGGCGGCGCCTTCCGGTTCATCCGAGCCCCTGTGCATCAGGAACCATGCGCCCACCAGGAGGACCAGCACCACGATGGCAATGATCCAGTTGCGGCGGGGGAATCGGCCATCCGGCCCCGAACCGTCACCGTCATCGCCACCCAGACCTGCGATGGCACCACCATCGCTGCCGCGGTCGCCCGAACGATGCGCAGGACTGGAGCCGTTTCCGGCACCGGTACGGCCACCATCGCCTGCGCCATCGAGCGCCATTGCCTGCCCCGGATTGATGGTCGATTCGTAGTTCATGATCATCACCGCCAACGTCCCATTGCGGGCGAGGTCGGGCCCCTTGCTGCTCGAGTAGGTGTGTTACATCGATAGTGCACTTGCCGCAATCATGCGGCCCTGCCCTTCTGGCAGGACGGTGAAGGGCAATAGACCCGCTTCCGACAAGGCGCAATTCCGTCTCGACGAAGGACTTATGCCGTTTTGGAAAGCGTGTCTTTCTTGCACCTGTAACTTTTTGTATCGGTCAGCCCGCCCAATTGCAGCAGGTTCTAAGGTCCATAAAGAACAACGGCCGCTCCCCTAAGGAAGCGGCCGCTGTGAATGGCGCTGGCTAGTGGATCAGTACTTGAGCTGCCGCTCGTAAAGATCGCGGTAGTGCTGGATGCGGGTCACGCGCAGTCCCTGCATGCCGGAACGGTCGACCGCTCGCTGCCACGATGCGAATTCCTCGAGCGTAAGGCTGTAACGCTCGCAGACCTCGTCGATCGTCAGCAGGCCACCATTGACGGCAGCCACGACTTCGGCCTTGCGGCGAACGACCCAGCGCGTGGTTGTCGGCGGCGGCAGGCTGTCGAGCGTCAGAGGCTCACCAAGAGGGCCGATGACCTGAGCCGGGCGGATTTTCTGGTTCTCGATCATGTTAATCTCGTGGTTCAGCGCGATGCGGCCATGCCCCTGGTCGCGTCGCTGGGTACGTGCCGCCTGATGTGGCCAGATCGGATTTGCCATTCACTGAAGAGGTAGGGTTAACGCGCCGGTTACCCTCCTCCACAACGGTCGAAACGCCCGGAAAACCGGATGTAATGAGCCGTGCGGCAGCACCGTGGAAGCTGCCGGTCGCAGCCGCCGCATCACTGTCGCCGCCTGCTTCGAGCACGCGGCGCAGATCCTGTGCAGCGACGATGCGTGCACACAGGCCGTGCCAGGTCATGGGCCGAAGCCCGCTGACCGGATCTGCCGTGACGAACGCGCCGGGATCGTTGAAGGTCATGTCCATTGCCAGGACCTTCTAGGGGCGAGATGGCTAAGGTACGGTAAATAGCCACTTCAACTTTTGTTTAGGCTCCAGCCATCGCCCGGTCGATTGCGTCAGGCGCAGGAGGGAGCGCTGGGCGAAAGCGCGGCCTTTGCGCTGCGAGGCAGTTGCGCCTAAGGCGGCCGGCATGGCTTCCCTTGCGACTCTGCCCAACCTTTTCGACTTGCCCTCGCCACTTTCGGCGCGCCGCATCGTCGTTGCCATGTCCGGCGGCGTCGACAGTTCGGTCGTCGCAGGTCTGGCCGCGCGCACTGGTGCCGAGGTCATCGGCGTGACGCTGCAACTTTACGATTACGGCGCTGCCACTGGCCGCAAGGGCGCTTGTTGCGCTGGCGACGATATCCGTGATGCCCGTACCGTCGCGGACCGTCTCGGCATAGCCCACTACGTGTTCGATCACGAATCGAGCTTCCGCGAGGACGTGGTCGAGCGCTTTGCCGACGATTACCTGCAGGGCCGCACGCCGATCCCCTGCGTCCGTTGCAACATGGGGCCAAAGTTCACCGATCTGCTGGCGATGGCGCGCGAACTTGGCGCAGATTGCCTTGCCACCGGGCACTACGTCCGCCGCGTCATGGGCCCGTCCGGTGCCGAATTGCACCGCGCGCTCGATCCCGCGCGCGACCAGTCCTACTTCCTGTACGGCACCACCGAAGCCCAGCTCGATTTCCTGCGCTTTCCGCTGGGCGGGCTGCCGAAGACGCAAACCCGCGCCATCGCCGAGGAAATGGGCCTGGCCGTTGCTGCCAAGCCCGACAGCCAGGACATCTGCTTCGTTCCGGATGGCGATTACGCCAAGATCGTGCGGGCAGTCCGGCCAGAAGGCGATGCGCCCGGCGATATCGTCGATGCCCGCACCGGGGTCGTGCTGGGGCAGCACCGCGGCATCATCCATTACACCGTGGGCCAGCGCCGTGGGCTGGAGATCGGGGGCCAGCCCGAACCGCTCTATGTGATCGGGCTTGATGCGGCCGCGCGCCGGGTGCTTGTGGGACCGCGGCCAATGCTGGCGGTGGGGCAGGCTGTCATCACCGAGACGAATCGCATCGGCCCGCTACCCGGTGGTCCGCTCATGGCAAAGGTGCGGTCGCTGGCAAAGCCCGTGCCGGTCGAGCTGGATGGCTCCTTGGGCGACGGTGGCACCGCCACGCTGCGCTTCCTGCAGCCGGAGTATGGCGTTGCGCCGGGACAGGCGGCAGTGCTCTACGCTGGCGAAAGAGTGGTTGGCGGGGGATGGATCGATTCTACCCGGCGCTGGGAAGACTGATTCGTCTTCAGTCCTGCCAGGGTTGCAGCACGCAGCCCGATCCCTCGCGGTAAGTCGCCGTCTGCGGATACAGCAGCGCCATGCGGGCGGTCACGCTCTTGCGCGCGCTGTCCTCGTTGAGCGAGACCAGCGCCATGCCTGGCTCGAAATCCTTGCGACAGTCGGCCAGCGATCTGCCACCGGCATAGCGGCACGAGCATGCCACCCGCGCGCCATAGCTTGTTCCGGTCAGCGAATAGCCCCGGATGCCGGGCCACATGACGACGAGCACGGCCACAAGCGCGGCCAGCCCGATCAGCGCCAAGCGCCACCGCCAATTGCTGCGCGGCGCTATCGTCAGCGACGGAGTTGTGGGGGAACTGTGGTTGCCGGTTGCCATGCTTGCCGATTCTGGAGGAAAGGACGAATCCGATGATCCGCCGCATTCCTTCCCTTACCTTCGCACTCGCGCTGCTGCCAGTGCTGGGCGCGTGTTCGCAGGGGACGAATCAGCCCGAAGGACCGCCGCCGGTTTCCGAGGAGGCGCTTAAGGCCGTAACCAGGGATCCGGGCGCGGACCGGGAAAGGCTGGCGCGGGCGATCGATGCGCTGTTTGCGCAGGAGATGGGCGAGACGCGCGCGGTGATCGTCATGAAGAATGGCCGGATCGTCGCCGAGCGCTATGCCGAAGGCTATCACGAGAACACCCGCTTCGTGAGCTGGTCGATGGCCAAGTCGGTGACCGGTGTGATGATCGGCATGCTGGTTTCGGACGGACGTCTGCGGCTGGATGAAACCGCACCGGTGCCGGCATGGCAGCGCCCCGGCGACCCGCGCGGCGAGATCACCTTGCGCCAGTTGCTGCAGATGCGTTCAGGCCTCCGCCATGCCGAGGCGATCTCGCCGATCTATCAGTCCGACGAAGTCCGCATGCTGTTCCTCGATGGCCGCGATAACATGGCGCGCTATGCCGAAGAGCAACCGCTCGAATCCGAGCCCGGTCGCACGTTCGAGTATTCCACCGCGACGAGCGTGATCCTGGCCGACCTTGCCGCGCGCGTGCTGTCGCCGGCGCCCGATCCTGACAGTCGCCGTCGTGCCGTGGCGGACTATCTGCGCACGCGGCTGCTCGAACCGGCCGGGATGAAATCGATGCTGCCCGAATTCGACCGCGCCGGCACGCTGGTCGGCGGCTCGCTGATCCACGGAACGGCGCGAGACTGGGCGCGCTTCGGCGAGTTCCTGCGCACCAAGGGATCGGTCAAGGGCGCTCAGATCATTCCGCGTCAGTGGATCGAGTTCATGGTCACGCCTTCCCCGCGCGAAAAGCAGTATGGCGCGCAGATCTGGCTCAATCGCACGCCAACCACCGGCAATCCCGCGCTGTTCCCCGACCGCGGCCCCAAGGACCTGTTCGCCTGCGTCGGACATCTTGGCCAGTACGTGCTCGTCAGCCCCAGCCTCGGCCTGACGGTGGTGAGGCTTGGCAAGACCCAGGATGACCAGTTGCCGCCGGTTGTCGACGGCCTTGCCGACATAGTGGCGGTCTACCGATAGGGCGAACGGCCAGGGCAGCCGATCAGGGCACCCGATCAGGGCAGCCGGAACAGGCCTTCGACCACTGTCACGCAGTCGCCGCCGAGAAGGACGCGTGCCCCTTCGAGCCGGCAGGTGAAATCCGCACCGCGTGCCGATGCCTGATAGGCGGTAAAGCTCGTGCGTCCCAGCCGGGGCACCCAGTAGGGCGTCAGCGCGGCATGGGCCGAGCCCGTTGCCGCATCCTCGTCGATCCCGCCGCCAGGCACGAAGACGCGGCTGACGATGTCAGCGCCCGATTCATGCCCGGCGCCCGGAGCGGTGGCGATGAACTGCGCATCGCCGAAGCGCAGGAGCGCCTTGAAATCGGGCGAAAGCGCCAGAACGTCTTCGGCGGAGGCATAGTGGAAGATATTGTAGCCATCGCCGCGCCACACTTCTCTCGGCACGGCATCGCCCAGCATTGCCGCGTCGTCGCCGCTCTCCCCCGGCTCGGTCGGCACCTGCGGCAACGAAAGCGCATAGCGATCGCCATCGCGCGAAACTTCCAGAATCCCCGCCTTGCGCGTGGCAAAGCGCACCGTACCCCGCATCGGGTCCTGTGACAGAACGACATGGCCCGAAGCCAGCGTGGCGTGGCCGCACATCACGACCTCGACTGACGGCGTGAACCAGCGCAGTTCGAAATCGGCGGCACCGGTCGCGTCCGGTACGAGAAAGGCCGTCTCGGCAAAATTGTTTTCGGCGCCGATGGCTTGAAGCGTCGCATCTTCCGGCCAGGCTTCAAGAATCATCACTGCCGCCTGGTTTCCGCCAAGCGGGCGCGCGGTGAAGGCATCGACGTGAAAATAGGGCACTTTCGAATCGGTCACGGGTTGAGCGCTCCGGTATTGGGCGAGCCTTGGGCGAGAATGGCGGGGCTGAGACCGTCAGGCCCCTGATTGAGCAGGTTTTCCGCGCCCATCGTGTCCTCGTCGACGAGGCCTTCGGGATCGGGGTGGATGAGGATTTCGACGCCGGGAAACTCCGCCATCAGCTTTTCCTCGATCTCGTCCATGACCCTGTGCGCTTCGGTTACGGTCATGCGTCCGTCAATCCAGACGTGGAACTGGACGAAATCGCGGTTGCCGCTGGTGCGCGTGCGCAAGTCGTGCAGGCCCTTCAGTTCGGGATGCTGGGCAACGACTTCGAGAAACCGTTCGCGCTTCTCGATCGGCCACTCGTGATCCATGAGCTGGTCCACGGCCTCCTGCGATGCACCCCACGCCCCCCAGGCCAGCCACAGGGCGATCCCGAAGGCGAAGACCGCGTCCGCGCCCTTGATGCCGACGAAAGTGTCCAGGACAAGGGCGGCGATCACGGCGAGGTTGAGGAACAGGTCCGACTTGTAGTGGACGTTGTCGGTACTGATCGCGAGGCTGCCGGTCTGGCGGATGACGTGCCGCTGATAGGCGAGGAGCGCCACCGTCGCCACCAGAGCGATGGTCGAGACGATCACGCCCGATTCGGCCTCGGCAACCTGGGCGGACCCGAGAAACTGGCCGACCGCGCGGAAGGCGAGGCCGATCGCCGAGATCGAGATCAGCACGACCTGGAACATCGCCGCCAGCGCCTCGGCCTTGCCATGACCGAAGCGGTGGTTGTGATCGTCGGGTTGCGAGGCGACCCAGACGCCAAGCAGCGTGGCGAGGCTGGCCACGAGATCGAGTGCGGTATCGGCCAGCGATCCCAGCATCGCGGTCGATCCGGTGGAGATAACCGCCCATGCCTTCATGCCGACCAGCAGGACCGCAACGGAAATGCTGGCCAGGGCAGCCTTGCGGTTCAGATCGGCATGTGTCTCGCTCATGTCCAGGGCTTTAGGGGTAAAGCAGGGTGCTGGTCCAGCCACCTGCGCCATCGGCAACGAAGCGGCGTCGTTCGTGCAGGCGGTAGTCGCGGTCCTGCCAGAACTCGATGGCCGAGGGCGTGACGCGATAGCCCGACCAGTGCGCCGGGCGGGGCACATCGCCATCGGGATAGCGTTCGCGCAGGGCGGCGACGCGGTCGAGATAGACTTGCCGGTCAGGCAGCGGGCGCGACTGGTCCGAAGCAGCCGAGCCGAGACGCGACTCGGGATGGCGGCTGGCGAAGTAGGCATCGGCCTCCGCCGGGCTCACTTCGGCGATGCTGCCCTCGATGCGGATCTGGCGACGCAACGACTTCCAGTGAAACAGCAGCGCGACGTTGGGGTTGGCGGCCAGTTCACCGCCCTTGCGGCTATGGAAGTTGGTATAGAACATGAAGCCATCGGGGCCGTGGCCCTTGAGCAGCACCATCCGCACCGAGGGATGGCCATCGGGCGTGGCGGTGGCGAGCGCCATGGCGTTGGGATCGTTGGGTTCGCTGTCCTGCGCTTGCGCGAACCAGAAATCGAAGATCGCAAAGGGATCTGCGTGCGGAATGGCGTCAGAGGTCTGTTCGGATTGCACCGGCATTTCCTGAAAGGGGTTTACGGGGTTTACACAGTCCAAGGGAAAAGGAGTGAGGGGCAGGGGAGCAAGAGATAACGCCGGTCGGTCACCGTGTCCTGACGACCGGGACCTGTGCCTTTGCAAGGGACTGTGCGAGATGGGCAGCAGCTTTCCATGACCGGGATCAATTGCATCGCAAGGGTCTACTCTTCTCGGTCAATGTCGGAAAGCCAACCTTGCGGGCAGGCGCCGCGCGCCCTAGCTAGTGGGCCATGGCTGATCCGTATTCCATTCTGGGGGTGGCTCGCAATGCGAGCGAGAAGGACATAAAGTCCGCCTATCGCAAGCTGGCAAAAGAGCTTCACCCGGATACCAACAAGGACAATCCCAAGGCGGCGGAGCGGTTTTCCGAAGTGACCCGCGCCTATGACCTGCTGTCCGACAAGGACAAGCGGGCCAAGTTCGACCGCGGCGAGATCGATGCCGACGGCAATCCCTCCGGGCCGTTTGGCGGCGGCGGCGGCTTTCGCGGATCGCAAGGCGGTTTCCGGCACGACGGCGGCTTCGAGGGCGGCTTTGGCGGTGGCGGCGGCGGTGCCGAAGGCATCGACATCGGCGACATATTCGAAGGCCTGTTCGGCGGGCGTGGTGGCATGGGCGGAATGGGTGGAATGGGTGGCGGCGCGCGCCGCGGTCCTCCGCCCAAGGGCGCCAATGTCAGTTATCGCCTGCAGGTCGCGTTCGTCGACGCAGCGACGCGCGCCAACCAGCGCATCACCCTGTCCGATGGCAAGACCATTGACCTCAAGCTCCCGGCCGGGCTGGAAAATGGCCAGCAGATGCGGCTGGGGGGCAAGGGCGAACCGGGGCCGGGCGGCAATGGCGATGCGATCGTCACTATCGAGATCGGCAGCCATTCCTTTTTCGAACGCGATGGCGACAACATCCGGCTCGACCTGCCTATCAGCCTTTCGGAGGCGCTGAATGGTGCAAAGGTCAAGGTGCCGACGGTCGACGGTGCGGTCATGCTGACGGTCGCGCCGGGAAGCTCCAGCGGTCGGACCCTGCGCCTCAAGGGCCGCGGATTTACCCGCAAGGATGGCACGCGCGGCGATCAGCTGGTGACCTTGCAGATTGAAATTCCGGCAGAAGACTTGGATCTCAGAGCGCGTCTTGAGGGTTGGCAGGATATGCGCAACCTTCGCGACAAGCTGGGAGTCTGAGTGACCGAAGAGTCAGCGACAGGGCCTGATCAGTCCCTGCCGGGCACTGACACGCCCGATATGCGTCCGCTGCTGGATATGCCCAACCTTTCGCCCGAGGCACGGCGAATGGAGGCGGTGCTGTGGCGCCAGGGCGTGGTCGAGGCACGGCAGCGGCTGGGCCCCGGAAGCAAGTTCTGGGAAGTGGTCAAACGCGTCTGGACCGGCGTCTTCAATGACGGATCGATCCATGCCGGCAACTTTGCCTACATGATCGTGATCGCACTTTTCCCGTTCTTCATCACCGGCGCGGCGCTGTTTTCGTTCATCGGCGAGGCAAGCCAGCGCGCTGCGGCGATCGACACCGTCCTGTTTGCCCTGCCTCCGGTCGTGGCCGCAACGATCGAACCGGTTGCCCGCAGCGTGATCGAAGCGCGCACTGGCTGGCTGCTGTGGATCGGCGGCATCTTCGGGCTCTGGACGGTCGGCAGCCTTGTCGAGACCATCCGCGATGTGCTGCGCCGTGCCTATGGCACGCGGTGGGAACACGCCTTCTGGCGCTATCGCCTGGCATCGACCGGCATTACCCTGGCCTCGGTGGTGCTGATCCTGCTCGCCATCTTCGCGCAAGTGCTGATCGGTGCAGCGCAGGAAGTCATCGAAGCATGGCTGCCGCAATTCGCCGACCTGATCGGCAGCCTGGCGTTGTCCCGCTTCATCCCCGCGGTCGTCCTGTACGGTGCGCTCTGGCTGCTGTTCGTATCGCTCACGCCGGGCGCCTATCGCGGGCGAAACTATCCGAAATGGCCCGGCGCCCTGTTCGTTACGATCTGGTGGATCGCGGTCACCACGATCCTGCCGACCGCGCTGCGCACCTTTTTCTCGTACGATCTCACCTACGGAAGTCTTGCCGGGATGATGATCGCCCTTTTCTTTTTCTGGCTTGTCGGCTTAGGGATGGTTGTAGGAGCCGAACTCAACGCAGCCCTTGCCGAAACGCCGGAAGAGCGCGACATGCTTGGGCAGGCCGATAATCGCGCACGCGCCTTGGCGGCGAGCGCCGGGAACGAGACTAGAAGCGAGAACGAAGACGCATGACCGGACTTATGCAAGGCAAGCGCGGCCTGATCATGGGCCTTGCCAACGACAAGTCGCTTGCCTGGGGTATTGCCAAGCAACTGCACGAACATGGCGCGGAACTGGCCTTCTCCTATCAGGGCGAAGCACTAGAAAAGCGCGTACGCCCGCTGGCGGCAAGCCTGGGCAGCGATTTCCTGATCGAATGCGATGTGTCCGACATGGCCGCGCTCGACCAGACGTTCGAGACGCTGAAGGCAAGATGGCCGACGATCGATTTCATCGTCCACGCCATCGGCTATTCCGACAAGAACCAGTTGCGCGGCAAGTTCTACGACACCACGCTCGACAACTTCCTGATGACGATGAACATCTCGGCCTACAGCCTCGTCGCCGTGACCAAGCGGGCGATGGAGATGATGCCGAACGGCGGTTCAATCCTGACGCTGACCTACTACGGCGCCGAAAAGGTCGTCCCGCACTACAACGTCATGGGCGTGGCCAAGGCCGCTCTGGAAACCAGCGTCAAGTACCTGGCCAACGACTGCGGCCCTGCAGGCGTGCGCGTGAACGCAATTTCGGCCGGACCGATCAAGACGCTGGCCGCCAGCGGCATCGGCGACTTCCGCTACATCCTCAAGTGGAACGAACTGAACAGCCCGTTGCGCCGCAACGTGACCATCGAAGACGTCGGCGGGGCAGGGCTCTACCTGCTGTCCGACCTGTCATCGGGTGTCACTGGCGAGACGCATCACGTCGATGCCGGCTACCACACGGTCGGCATGAAGCAGGAAGACGCGCCGGACATCGCGCTGGGGTGAGGTCACCCGATCCTCGTCATTCCCGCCTGCGCGAGAATGACGAGGTTATAAATCAGGGCTGCGCCGGGGTCGGCACTGCAGGGGCCTGCTCGCCCGCCTGTTCGCGCTCGCGCTTCAGCCGCGCTTCGTATTCCTTTTCGATCTGCTCGACGCGGCCCTGCTCTGCGGCAGCATCGGCGTCGATCGTCTCGAGGCGCTTGGCGCGTTCTTCCTCGATCAGCTTGCCGAACTGCACGTCCGAACCGCTGCGCTTTTCGGCATAGGCACGGTCAATCAGGCGCGTCAGGCAACCCGTGGCGCCACCGGCACCGACGGCCGAGCAGGAATTGGTGCCGAAGTTGCCGACCGTTTCATAGGCGCGGACCTTCTGGCTCCATGCCTGGTTGACCGCGGCGTTGGGATTGTCGCGCAGCGGCCTGGGAATGCGGAAGCGCTCTTCCTCTTCCTTGCGCGCGCAGACCGTGATGGTGTTGCCATCGGACTTAGGGCAGGGATCGTCGCCATAGACGATAAGCTGGTTGACCTTCTCTCCCGAGGGATCGACCAGCGGACCTTCAGCTTGCGCAAAGGCCGGGGCGGCAGAGACGCCAGACAGCAGCAGGGCGGCGGTAATCAGGCGCTTCATCATTGGTCTCCGGTCAGGCTTGTCGGCGATATAGGACGCCATGCCACTGAATGGTAGATGAAGCGCAAGTGTTCCCTGCGCTCGATCAAATCGCGCCGGATCAGATTCGCCTGGAAAGCGCGATCGCGGCGCGGCACCCCAGACGGATGGCGTGGAACAGCACCGGATAGGCAGGCGCCTTCTCCGCACCGGCGGCAAGCGCGGCATCGCGATGCTCGCGCTCGTCATCGCGGAATTCGCGGATCATCGCGGCGAGTTCGGGGTCTTTGTCGCCCAGTTCATCAAGCTGTTCGGTATAGTGGCGGTCAATCTCGGTCTCGATCGCGGCAGTGCAGGCCATCGCGGCTTCCGGGCCGATAAGCGCCGTCGCTGCGCCAAGTGCGAAGCCTGCCGCAGACCATACCGGCTGCAGCGCGGTGGGACGCACCCCGCGACGCGCGATCAGCGCATCGAACTTTTCGCGGTGCCCCGCTTCCTGTTCGGCCATCGCGGCGATCTCGGCCGAATGCGGCGCGCGGTTGCCCATCACGGCAAGCTGACCGGCATAGATCCGGGTCGCACCGAATTCCCCGGCCTGGTCGACCCGCAGCATTTCGGCAAACTTGGTCATCGTACGGTTCCCTTGCGGCCTTTGCCCAACAGCGCGAAGATAAGGATCGCGCCGGCAGTGGAGATCAGGAAATTGAACCCGGCCAGGCTGATCCCGAACATGGACCATGGGGCGACATCACAGCGCACCACCGGTGCATTCATGATCGCATCGAGCGGATTGCCGCCCCCGGCCACGGTAGAACAGGCCGTCACGCCTTCCCACCAGTTGTATTCGACACCGGCATGGAAAGCGCCGATCAGGCCGGAAATTCCGATCGCAATCGCGGCCAGCGTGACGGCGAGATCGCCCGAACCTTTGCCCTTCATCATCATCGCCAGCACAGCCAGCACGATTGCCGCGATGTGCGGATAACGCTGCCACCAGCACATCTGGCAAGGATAAAGGCCGAACACGTATTGCGAGACGAGCGCACCGCCCATCAGCGCGGCGGGAACGATCAGGGCAAGCGCATAGGCGGCGTTGCGAGACTGCTGCGACGTCACGGGAACCTGCCCCTCAGCGCTTCAGCTTCGCAGCCAGCGCCGTGCCGGGGCCTGTGCGCCCGATCGTCTGCACTGCGTAGTAAAGCTGGAAGTCCTTGATGTTCTTGGCCTTCAGCTCTTCCTGGGTCATCTTGAAGCGCGGATCATCGACCTTGTCCTTTTCGAGATCCTTGTCCTCAAGCTTGATCTCGTTGATCAGGTGGCCGCGCAGGTCGCTTTCGCGATAGGAGCGCAGCTGGCGCTTCCTGAGATCGGGATCGGAAATCTGCGGCACAGCGATATCGGGATCGATGCCGCCTTCCTGCACGCTGCGGCCTGACGGCGTGTAATAGCGGGCGGTGGTCAGCTTGACCGCGGTATCGCGGGTCAGCGGAATCAGCGTCTGCACGCTGCCCTTGCCGAAGCTGCGCTGGCCCATGACCACGGCGCGATGCTGGTCCTGCAAGGCGCCTGCGACGATTTCCGAAGCCGAAGCCGAACCTTCGTCGATCAGGACGATCATCGGCACGCCCTTGGCGATATCGCCCTTGGTGTCGATCTCGGCCGGATAGACCTCGTTGTCGCGGGCATAGCGGCCACGCTGCGAAACGATGGTGCCCTTGTCGAGGAACAGGTCGGACAGCGCAACGGCCTCGTCCAACAGACCACCCGGGTTGCCGCGCAGGTCGAGCACAAGCCCGGTGACCTTGCCGCCGGTCTTAGCCTTGATCTCGTTCCAGGCACGCTGGACCGACGCGCCGACATCGGCGCTGAAGCTCGAGACCGAGATCACCCCGACATTGCCCTGAAGCTCCCACTCGACGGGCTTCAGTTCGATGATCTTGCGGGTGACGGCAACGTCGAACGGCTCGTCACGGCCGGGGCGGAAGATGCTGAGCTTGATCGAGGTGCCCGGCACCCCGCGCATCTGGTCCACCGCCTCGTCCAGCGAGCCGCCGTAGATCAGCTTGCCATCGAGGTGCGTGATGAAATCACCCGCCTTGATCCCCGCAAGGTCGGCAGGGCTGCCCTTGGTCGGCGCGATGACCTTGACCGCGCCATCGTCCATTGTCACCGACAGGCCCAGCCCACCATAAGACCCTTCGGTCTGGGTACGCAGGTTCTCGAAATCGCGGACGTCGAGATAGCTGCTGTGGGGATCGAGCGTGGCAAGCATGCCGTCGATCGCGCCCTTCAGCAGCTTGTCGTCGTCCACCGGCTCGACATAGTTGGCCTTGATGCGTTCATAGACCGCGATCAGCTTTCCGAATTCGGGGCCGGTCTTGGCATCGACAGCGGCAAGACCGGTGGTGGTGGCCGGAATCAGGGCTACGGCGGTGACCAGCGCGGTCGCGCGCAGCAGGGGAGCGAACTTCATCTGCCCAAGGGCCTTTCGCGTGGAAGCGTTCATTGCAGCCGTTGTATAGGGCTGCGCGAATTAACGCCAGATGAGGTTTTGGGGCAGGGGGCGCCCAGTTGGACAAGCCCTGCATGCGCCCAGGTCAGCCGCTCACCTGGTTCAGCGGGTTGACCGGCGCGCCATCGCGCCGCAACTCCACCCCCAACACGGGGCGACCGGGGCCGGTGGTGCCGAT
Source organism: Novosphingobium sp. B1 (assembly GCF_900176395.1). Taxonomy (GTDB): domain Bacteria; phylum Pseudomonadota; class Alphaproteobacteria; order Sphingomonadales; family Sphingomonadaceae; genus Novosphingobium. Next base: position 172,673 of record NZ_FWXL01000007.1, read on the forward strand.
CGGCGATCCCTGCACGACCTTCTCTCCGGTCAGCGCGGCAATGCTGCCAAGATTGGTCACGAGCGTGGTCCAGCCACCATCGTGTTCGATGATCACGATGCTGCCGTAGCCGCGATAGGGCCCGGCAAAGGCCACCCGTCCTGCTGCAGGCGAGACCACCTGCGCCGCCGCTGCGGTGGCGATCGCTATGCCCTTGGACGGCCCGGTCGGCGTGGCCGCTCCGAAGCCGGCGACCAGTCTGCCGGCAACCGGCATGATCCATGGCAGGCGCGGCGCGGCAGTGGCGAGAATTGGCGGTGGAGCATCGGCCACGCGCAACACTTCGCCCGGGCGGCTGGGCGGCAGGATCGGGCCGGGCAGCGCCGCAAGGCTTGCCCGCAACGCCCCGTCCTCTTCCAGCCTGCCGACAAGCGAGGTCAGGTCGCGGGTCTGTTCGGCCAAGGCCATCGCACGGTCAGCCTCGCGGCTGGCCACGCCTTGGGCATTGCGCGAGGCAAGGCGCTGCCGGCTTTCCAGTGCGGCAAGTTCGGTACGGCGCTGGCCGAGCACCTTCTCGCCATCGCGCAATTGCGTGGCGGCAAGGCGAGCGGCGTCCTGAAGCTTGCGCCCGCGTACGATCTCGGCACGCAGGCCAGCGGTGCGGCGGCGCACTTCGGGCAACATGGTTTCCATGACCGCACGCAGGTAGATCGTGTCACGAAGGGATTCCGAACGCACCAGGCCGAAGGCCAGCGGGCGCCGCGCCATCATCTGCAACGCGGCGGTCAGCCGCACCACCGGTTCCTGCCGTTGCGCCATCTTGCCGCGCAGAGTCTCACGCTGGCGGTCGATCAGCATGATCTTTGCCTGCGCCAGCTGGATCTCGGCCTCGGATTGCTGGATGCGCGCGGCAACGGCTGCCGCTTCGCGCGCGGTGCGATCGGCCTCTGCGGTGGCCTTGCGGGCGGCCTTTTCGAGATGTTCGGCACGGGCGCGCGATTGGGCGAGGGCCTGGCCTGCACGCCGCAGCACTTCGCCCGCTTCACCTGCATCGGCGTAAGGCGCCGCCTGCTGCGCCGTGGCCTGCCACGTTGCGACACCGGCAAGGCCCAGACACATGAAAATGAACGCGAGGCGTGACGTCATGCCGCCACTATCCCTCGCGGTGATAGGGATGGCCAGCAAGAATGCTGGTCGCACGCCAGAGCTGTTCGGCCAGCATGGCGCGGGCCATCATGTGCGGCCAGGTCGCCTTGCCGAACGCGATCAGAAGATCGGCGGATTCGCGCAAGGGATCATCATGACCGTCCGCAGCGCCGATCAGGAACCGCGTTTCGCGCACGCCATCGTCGCGCCAGCGGCCCAGGATCGCGGCGAATTCGCTGGAGGTCAGCTGCTTGCCGCGCTCGTCGAGGGCGACTGTGCGGGCAGGTGTCTGCGATGGCGGTGGGACGGTGCCGCCGCGGTCGGGCAGCTCCGTCATCTTCCAGCCCCACGAAATGCGCTTGGCATAGCGCTCGACCAGCTCCGCCTCCGGCGACCGGCCAATCTTCCCGCGGGCGATGACGTGGAGCAGCATGGAAGCGGTCTAGCGGGATTTACACCGCAAGAGAATCCCTTGAGGAAAAGCAGCGGCACCAGACCGCTCCTCCGTGGCGACCACCTCACCGGGTAGGCTTCGGGTGGTCGGGCCGGGGGAGTGGGCTGGTGCCGCAAGCCCTTGGCGGATGCCAAGGGCGCACTTCACGAATCACGCCGCGCCAGCGTCTCCGAAGGCCCACATGCGCTCGAGGTTGTAGAACGTGCGCACTTCTGGGCGGAAGAGGTGAACGACCACGTCGCCCGCATCGATGAGCACCCAGTCCGCCGCCGGAAGACCTTCGATCCGCACGTGGCCGAAACCGCCGTGCTTGATCCGCTCGGACAGCTTCTGTGCCATGGCGGCGACCTGCCGGGTGGAGCGGCCCGAGGCGATCACCATGTAATCGGCAACGGAGCTCTTGCCTTCGAGCGGGATGGAAACCACCTCCTGCGCCTGATCATCGTCAAGCGATTGCAGCACGAGATCGTGCAGCGCGGCAGGGGTGTAAGGGGTTTTGGGAGCGGTGCCGGCATTGGCCGACAGCGGTTGTACGCTGGTCATGATGCGCGAAATGGCCTCCGTGGCTCAAGAGTCAAGTGATAACGGTTGGAACGCGCAAGAGTTTCTATGCTCCGCACCCAGGCGGAACATGGATCAAGGTGTTGCGCGCTCAGGATTTTCCTCGCTTTACGAGACGATGCGTAACCGCATCGCGCAGCGCCGCCTGTGCGTAGCGGCGGGACCAGTCCGGATCTCTTGCGCGAATCGCGCTGGCAGACCGTTGGTCGGGATCGAAGCGAAGAATGGTCAGCGCCGGAGCGCTCCGCATTGCGCCGGAGACGAACTGTCCGGGCCGCTGGCGCCAGCGGCGCAGCCAGGCCATGGCAGGGCTTGCCAGGGCATCCGAATCATAACCCGGACGCGCGATCACCGCAATCGGCATCTCACGTGCGATCTGCCGCCAGTGCTTCCACCTGTGGAACTGCGCGAGGTTGTCGGCCCCCATCAGCCAGACGAAGCGCCGCCTGGGGTACCGCCGCCTGATCGCGCGCAGGGTGTCGACCGTGAATCGCGTCCCCAGTTCGCGCTCGATCGCGGTGGCGCGGATCGGGGCATTGCGGCTCTGCCGCTGTGCCGAGGCCAGTCGCGCCTCGAGCGGCGCCATGCCTTCGACCGGCTTCAATACGTTGCCGGGCGAGACCAGCCACCACACCTCGTCCAGCCCCAGCGCCGAAATCGCGAAGAGCGTGACGCGGCGGTGGCCGCCGTGCGCGGGATTGAAGCTGCCGCCGAACAGGCCAGTCAGGGGCGCGGCGGGATTTCTCAGGGCCTGACCTGCCCCGAGCCGCGCACGAGCCACTTATAGGTTGTCAGCCCTTCCAGAGCGACCGGACCGCGTGCGTGGAGCCGGCCCGTGGCAATGCCGATTTCCGCGCCGAGGCCGAATTCGCCGCCGTCGGCAAACTGGCTCGAGGCGTTGTGCATGACGATCGCGCTGTCGACTTCGGTGAGGAAGCGGTCGGCCACGGCCTGCTCCTCGGTGACAATGGCGTCGGTATGGCCCGAGGCGTGGGCAGAGACGTGCGCCAGCGCTTCGTCCAGCCCATCGACCACGGCGACCGAGAGGATCGCGTCGAGATACTCGGTGTCCCAGTCATTGGCGGCCACAGGCACGATGCGCGGGTCGATGGCGCGGGCGCGGGCATCGCCGCGCAGTTCGCACCTTGCATCGAGCAGCGGTTTGACGAGCCCGTGCGGATCGGGATAGGTCGCATCGATCAGCAGCGTTTCCATCGCGCCGCAAATGCCTGTGCGGCGCATCTTGGCGTTGAGCACGATGGCCTTGGCCATGGCCGGATCGGCTGCGGCGTGGACGAAGGTGTGGTTGATCCCGTCGAGGTGGGCAAGCACCGGCACGCGGGCATCGGCCTGCACGCGAGCGACAAGGCTCTTGCCCCCGCGCGGCACGATCATGTCGATCAGGCCGGCGGCCGCGAGCATGGCGCCAACGGCGGCACGGTCCTGCGTCGGCATGAGCTGCACCGCCTCGGCGGGCACGCCGCCTTCGACCAGCCCTGCAACCAGTGCCTCGTGAATGGCGCGGTTGGAATGGACCGCTTCGGAGCCGCCGCGCAGGATCGTGGCATTGCCCGATCGCACACAAAGCGCGGCGGCGTCGGCAGTCACGTTCGGGCGGCTTTCATAGATGATGCCGATCACGCCGACCGGGATACGCACACGCTGCAGCACCATGCCGTTGGGACGCGCGGCTTCCGAAATGACTTCGCCGACCGGATCGGCAAGGCTGGCAACCTGATCGACGGCATCGGCAATGCCAGCCAGGCGTTCCGGCGTGAGCTTCAGGCGATCGAGCATCGCGCCAGTCAGGCCGTTTGCCTCGCCATTGGCCATGTCCTGCGCGTTGGCGGCAAGGATTTCCGCTTCTGCCGTGCGCAAGGCCGCCGCGGCCAGTTTCAGTGCCCGCTCCTTTGCCGGCGCATCCATCCGCGCCAGCTGGCGCTGCGCCGTGCGGGCGGCGCGGGCAAGACCTTCGACCAGATCGGTCATGGATTGGGCGAGCGTGGCGGGCTGGCTGGACATGGGTGCCCCAGTAGCACCGGCATGTAAGGCTGTCATCCTTCCCACGATTCGCTACGGGATCGTGCCTGTGGTGAGAACGGTCACAACGATTCAAACGATTCATCGGGGGACTCACACGTTTCAACGCGCTCGGACCGATTCCGATTCGCCAGTCGGGAACCCGATCGCTAACCCGCGCCGCGACGGGATCTGAATTAACCAAACCACGCAGAAAAACGACGGGGGTCGCCTGCCTGTGCCATCGATCAAGCCTGCCCGCTTAAGGGCTGCGCCAGCCATGGCCAGCGCCTTGGCGAGCGTCAGAAGCTGGTTCCCCGAGCGCGAGTTCTTCATGCGCTCGCAGGGCCAAGTCCGCTTCATCCGCATTTCCTCGCGCCTGCAGATGGGGGTTGCCGCCGGCATTGCCGGAGCCGTGCTGCTGTGGCTGATCGTCATGGCGGCAACGCTGTTTTCGCAATTCACCGCCGCGCGCGATCACGCCGCGCTGCTTGAACGCGAGGCCGCCGTGGCATCGGCCGAAAGCCGCGTGAAGAAGTACCGCGGCGGCCTTGAAGGCGTCGCCGACGATCTCGCTCGCCGTCAGGACTTCATCGAGAAGGCTATCGAAGGCACCATAGGCGAACTGCCCCGGGACCTGCCGCAAGGCACCGTGTCGGACAGCAGCGGTGAAGCCGAAAAGACCGTGCGCAAGATTTCGATGGTCTTGCCCGAAGCAAGGCGCCTTGCCGAAGTGGAAGCGCGCCAGCTTGCCTTCATCGAACGCCTGACGCGATTTGCCGATGCCCGCGCCGTGCAGGCCGAAACCGCGATCCGCCGCGTCGGCCTCAATCCGGCAATGTTGCGCGCATCAACGCGCGAAGCGCAGGCCGGAAACGGAATGGGCGGTCCGCTGATCCGCCTGTTCACCGGCAGCGACGAAAGCGTCGATCCGCGCTTTGCCCGCCTTGGCGCCAGCCTTGAGCGGATGGCGGAGCTAGAGAAGGGCTTGCGGCGCATCCCCAACACCCTGCCCGCGAGCCTTGAATATATCTCGAGCGGCTTCGGCTATCGCTCCGACCCGTTCACCGGCGGCGCGGCCTTCCACGCCGGGCTCGATTTCCGCGGTCCGGTGGGCGCACCGATCTATGCCGCTGCTGCCGGCGCGGTCAGCTTCGTAGGCCAGCGCCAGGGCTATGGTAATGTCGTCGAGGTCAGCCATGGCAACGGCCTGATGACCCGTTACGCCCACATGTCGCGTACCGAAGCGCGGATCGGCCAGAAAGTCGATGCCGGTGGCGAGATCGGCAAGATCGGCAACACCGGGCGCTCGACCGGGCCCCATCTCCATTTCGAAGTGCGGATCAACGATCGTCCGGTCAATCCGCGCCCCTTCCTTGAGGCAAACAGGCATGTTCAGGAAATCAGCGCCGGAAACGTCGCGCACCACATCAACGTTTCTGGCGGGGAGTAACACGACCATGGCCGCAACTTTTTCCGTGCTGGGCGCCGATCTTGCCGTGAAGGGCGATCTGTCCGCCACGGCCGACCTGCACATCGACGGCAGCGTCGAAGGTGACATCACCTGCGCCTCGCTGGTGCAGGGAGAGAAGAGCACAGTGACCGGCGCGATCAAGGCGCAGAGCGCACGGCTTTCGGGCACGGTGCACGGCTCGATCGAGGCGGGCGAACTGGTGATCCTCAAGAGCGCGCGAATCCACGGCGATGTCACTTATGACGCGCTGACCATCGAGCAGGGCGCACAGGTCGATGGCCGCTTTGCCCATCGCGTGAAGACCGGCGAGGAACCTTCGCTCACCTTGGTCAGCTAGGCCCGCCAAACAAAAACTTGCTGATTCGCCATTCCCGGCTTACATCGGCAGGGTTCAAGGCCGCTCCGAAAGGGGCGGCCCTTATTGTATCCGCTTTTCGCGGGACCGCTTTTTTCGGGAGATTGTCCGTGAGCAACCAGCCCACGTATCCGCTGATGCCGCACGCCACCGCGTCCTGGCTCGTTGACAACACCGCGCTGACCTTCGAGCAGATCGCCGAGTTCTGCGGGCTGCACATCCTTGAAGTGCAGGCCATGGCCGATGACCTTGCCGGGCAGAAGTACACCGGGCGCGATCCGCTGCACTCGGGCGAACTCAACCAGGCCGAGATCGACAAGGGCCAGGCGAATCCGGAATACAAGCTCAAGATGCAGCGCGCGCCGCTCTCGGTCAGCCGCACCAAGGGCCCGCGGTACACCCCGGTCTCCAAGCGTCAGGACAAGCCGGACGGCATCGCCTGGATCCTGCGCAACCATCCCGAAGTTTCGGACGCGCAGATCGGCAAGCTGATCGGCACCACGCGCACCACCATCGCCGCGATCCGCGATCGCAGCCACTGGAACATCGGCAACATCAACCCGAAGGACCCGGTAACGCTGGGCCTGTGCTCGCAGCGTGAACTCGATTCGCTGGTCGCCAAGGCTGCCAAGAAGGCTGGCATCGAAGACAATGGCGAAGCCGCGCTGCGCCTTGGTACCGACCGCGAGGCCCTGATCGAGGAACTGCGTGCCGAGCGTCAGGCCTCGGCCAAGGCCGCATCGGAAGCCGCGCAGGAAGCAGAAGCCGCCGCATGGCTTGCTGCCCGCCGCGCCGAGGGCATCTCGGACAGCTGAGGTCCGGCTTCACCGACACGAAGAAGGGCCGCCCTTGCGAAGGGGCGGCCCTTTTTCTTTGCGCCGATAAAAAGTCAGACCGCCAGGACGATCTTGCCGATATGGCTGCCCTCTTCCATGCGGGCGTGCGCGGACGACGCTTCGGCCAGCGCGAAAGTCCTGTCCATGATCGGGCGCAGTTCTCCGGTGGCGACGAGCGGCCAGACCGTATCGCGGATTTCGGCGGCAAGCGCGGCCTTGAATGCCTTGGAGCGCGGACGCAGCGTCGATCCCGTTAGCGTAAGGCGGCGGCGCATGACTTCGGCCATGTTGAGTTCCGCCTTGACGCCGCCCTGCACAGCGATGGTCACGTGGCGTCCGTCATCGGCAAGGCATTTCAGGTTGCGTGCCACATAATCGCCCGCGACCATGTCGAGCACCATGTCCACGCCGCGCCCTTCGGTGATGCGCTTGACCTCCTCGACGAAATCGCTGGCCTTGTAGTCGATCGCGTGCGCCGCACCGATCTGCAGCGCCTGGGCGCACTTTTCAGGCCCGCCCGCCGTGACGATCACGGTGATGCCGAACATCTTGCCAAGCAGCACTGCCATCGAGCCGATGCCGCTGGTGCCGCCGTGGACAAGGATGGTCTCTCCGGGCGCGGCCATGCCGCGTTCGAAGACGTTGTGCCAGACGGTGAACAGCGTTTCGGGAATGGCTGCAGCCTCGGCCATCGACAGGCCGGTGGGCACCTGCAGGCACTGCGCCGCCTCGGCAATGCAGTACTGCGCATAACCACCACCTGCCACGAGCGCGCAGACCATGGTGCCGGTGAACGGCCAGGTCACGCCTTCGCCCATGGCGGCGACCTGCCCCGACACTTCGAGCCCGGGCAGGGGCGAGGCATCGGCGGGCGGCGGATAGAAGCCCTGGCGCTGGACGACGTCGGGGCGATTGACCCCGGCGAAGGCGACCTTGATCAGCACCTGACCCGGCCCGGGCTGCGGTACCGCGACCTGCTCGGGGCGCAGAACTTCGGATCCGCCGGGCGCGTCCCAACCGATAGCCGTCATCGTCTCTGGAATGGCGGTCATCAAGCAGCCCCTGTTAACCTTGAATACCAATTCGCCGTGGGTAGCCACGCAAGGCGTTGACAGCAAGGCATTGCGGCGCACAAAGTGTCCTCAATGGACCTTGATGAGCGCCCGCGCCCGAAAGGGGATCTGGCCAGCCAGCTGGCAACCGAGGTGCTCGACTCCTATTCGCACGACGAACTGAACGAGCGCATTCGCCTGCTTGAACTGGAAATCGTGCGCACCGTCGCCCATCGCGACAAGGCCAGCGCCCATCGCGCCGCCGCAGAAGCGCTGTTTCGGACGCCTCCCCCTACTGGCGAGGCAGGATGAATTCGGGCGCCCTTCCCTTTGCCGAAGGGCGTTACCATATCCGCCAGGATACGGGTGCCTTTCGGGCATCTGTTCTCACCCTCACACGTGGTTTAGCCCGGGTTAATAACGCGTGTGCACTCTCCATGTCGGAGAACCCACCGGCGCAAGCCAGAAAGTAGCCGCACGATGCCAAGTTTCGCCCAGAGTCTCGAGAAAACGCTGCACACCGCGCTCGCCAATGCGTCCGAGCGCAGCCACGAGTACGCGACTCTCGAGCATCTCCTGCTGGCCCTGATCGATGATCCGGATGCGGCGCAGGTCATGCAGGCTTGCGGCGTGGACCTCGGCGATCTTGGCGACGTGGTGCGCCAGTACCTCGACCAGGAATACCAGTCGCTCAAGACGCAGGAAAAGGCCGATCCGCAGCCCACCGCCGGGTTCCAGCGGGTGATCCAGCGCGCCATCCTGCACGTGCAGTCCTCGGGCAAGGACACCGTCACCGGCGCCAATGTGCTGGTCGCGCTGTTCTCCGAGCGCGATTCCTACGCGGTCTATTTCCTGCAGCAGCAGGACATGAGCCGCCTCGATGCGGTCAGCTTCATCAGCCACGGCATCGGCAAGGGCGGGCGTCAGGTCGATGGCCGCACGCCCAAGGGTGCTGAAGAGGAAGCGCCCAAGCAGCAGGAAGAAAAGGCCGACGCCAAGGGCCAGAAGAAGGAAACCGCGCTCGACCAGTTCACCGTCAATCTCAACGAGAAGGCGCTGGGCGGCAAGGTCGATCCGCTGATCGGACGCGGGCCGGAAGTCGATCGCACGATCCAGATCCTGTGCCGCCGTTCGAAGAACAACCCGCTCTACGTGGGTGATCCGGGCGTGGGCAAGACGGCGATTGCCGAGGGCCTCGCGCGCAAGATCGTCGAAGGCGAAGTGCCCGAAGTGCTGGCCGAAGCGGTGATCTATTCGCTCGACATGGGCAGCCTGCTGGCCGGCACGCGCTATCGCGGCGATTTCGAGGAACGCCTCAAGCAGGTGGTCTCCGAGCTCGAGAAGATGCCGCACGCAGTGCTGTTCATCGACGAGATCCACACCGTGATCGGTGCCGGCGCGACCAGCGGCGGCGCGATGGATGCCTCGAATCTCTTGAAGCCTGCGCTGTCGGGCGGAACGATCCGCTGCATCGGCTCGACCACCTACAAGGAGTTCCGCAACCACTTCGAAAAGGACCGCGCCCTGCTGCGCCGGTTCCAGAAGATCGACGTGAACGAGCCGACCATCGAGGATACCATCAAGATCCTGCGTGGCCTGCGCACCGCGTTCGAGGAACACCACAAGGTCAAGTACACGCCCGATGCGATCAAGACCGCGGTCGAGCTTTCGGCGCGCTACATCAATGACCGCAAGCTGCCCGACAAGGCGATCGACGTGATCGACGAGGTTGGCGCAATGCAGATGCTGGTGCCGCCGAACAAGCGCAAGAAGACCATCACCGCACGCGAGATCGAGCAGGTCATCGCAACGATGGCGCGCATCCCGCCCAAGTCGGTCAGCTCGGACGACAAGAAGGTGCTCGAACATCTCGAGCGTGACCTCAAGCGCCTCGTGTTCGGTCAGGACAAGGCGATCGAGGTGCTGTCCTCGGCGATGAAGCTCAGCCGTGCAGGCCTGCGCGATCCGGACAAGCCGATCGGCTCGTTCCTGTTCTCTGGCCCCACCGGCGTCGGCAAGACCGAGGTTGCCCGCAGCCTTGCCCAGATCATGGGCATTCCGCTGCAGCGCTTCGACATGTCCGAATACATGGAGCGCCATTCGGTCTCGCGCCTGATCGGTGCGCCTCCGGGCTATGTCGGCTTCGATCAGGGCGGTCTGCTGACCGATGCGATCGACCAGCAGCCGCATTGCGTCCTGCTGCTCGACGAGATCGAGAAGGCCCACCCCGACCTGTTCAACATCCTGCTGCAGGTGATGGACAACGGCCGCCTGACCGATCACCACGGCAAGACCGTCGATTTCCGCAACGTGGTCCTTATCATGACCACCAACGCGGGTGCTTCGGACATGGCGCGCCAGGGTATCGGCTTTGGCGATGTCTCGAAGGCCGATGCGGGTGACGAGGCGGTGAAGAAGATGTTCACGCCCGAGTTCCGCAACCGGCTCGATGCCATCGTGCCGTTCGGCTACCTGCCGCCCGAAGTCGTCAGCCGCGTGGTCGACAAGTTCGTGCTGCAGCTCGAACTGCAGCTTGCCGAACAGAACGTCCACATCCAGTTCGATGCCGACGCGCGCAGCTGGCTGGCAAAGAAGGGCTACGACAAGCTCTATGGCGCCCGCCCGATGGCCCGCCTGATCCAGGAGAAGGTCAAGAAGCCGCTCGCCGAGGAGCTGCTGTTCGGCAAGCTCGCCAATGGCGGCGAGGTGCACGTCAGCCTCAAGCAGGAGGATGGCCAGGATGGCGCCCTCTCCTTCGAACTGACGCCGGCTGCGCCAAAGCTGGTCAAGAAGAAGGCCCGCAAGGGCAAGGCCGGAAGCGCCGCGCCCGAGACGAGCGCCGACGAAGCCGAATAAGCCTCGAGCAACACGCAAAAGAGAAGGGCGGCATCGCGAGGTGCCGCCCTTTTTGCTGCGCTTGGCCGCGCGATCCGCCGCGATCAGGAAGCTGGCTTGATCGCCGCATCCCATTCGGCGCGGCTGATCATGCCATCGCCATTGCTGTCAAACCGGGTGAAGCGGCCATTGTGATAGGCCATCCACTCGGAAAGGTTGATCTTTCCGTCCTTGTCGTTGTCGGCGATCTTGAGCAAGGCGTCGGGTGTCATCCCGTCGATCTGGACCAGCAGCCTGGCGCCTGCTGCAAGTTCCTCGGCGCTGAGATTGCCGTCGTGCTCCACGTCCATCATCTCGAACAATTGCTGCGCTGCCTTGGCGTAGACCGCGCTCGAGATCTGTCCGTCCGCCTGGACCGCCAGCCGGTCGAAACTGCCAAGCGGGTTATCCGCGGGCGGCACGACCGCAGCCGGTACTTCCGACGGGGCGACGAAGGGTGCTGAAGCTTCCGGCACGACTTCGGGACCGGTATCCTTCTCGGTATCGCCGCAGCCGCTCAGCACTGCGAGGGGCAGGCCAAGAGCGAGGATGGGCAGGGCGAGGGCCTTGTGCGTGCGCCGCATGGCAGATCTCCGAAGCTGGGTTTTGCCGCGCTGCAAGCTAGCCGGGCAAGATGAATGCGTGCTGTCTGCCAACGGGCGCGGCGAGTAACGGGTTCCGGCGTTATCCAGAACCTTACCCGCCAGCCTCGACAAGGATCAGCGTCGCAAAGAGCATCAGCGCCGCAAACGAGAACATGCTGAGGAACCAGGTCCGCAGCCATGCCCCGAACCAGCTCAGCCCGTAGGTGCCGCGCAGCTGGAGCAACATATGGATCGGCGGCACCAGTGCCAGCAGGCCCAGCCCCGGCAGAGCGAAGCGTACGCCAATCATCACCACGATCCCCAGCAGCGTCATGAAGCACAGCGAATAGGTGACGAATACCGTGTGATCGTAGAGCCCGAAGCGGCGGCTGAACGGAAACAGCAGCCACAGGAAGGGTACCGAGATCGGGATAAGCGCCCAGCTCAGCTTGTAGCTGTAGGTCTGCACCTTGTAGAGCGCGAGGCCGGGATTGGCCTTCCACTTGGCGATTGCCTCGTTGAGCGCGGGGATATCCGACCCGTTTTCGAAATCGCTGGTGTCGATGCCCGACACGGTGATGCCGCTGGACTTCACCTTCTCCAGCGTGGCGATGTTGTTGCGCGTTTCGGCGATGGCGGCATCGACTTTCGCGCGATCGGCAGCGGTTTCCGTCGGATCCTTCCGGTGCGCTTCCAGTTCGACGAGGTCCTTGCGCTCGCTTTGCAAGGCCGTCTCGAGCGAATTTGCCGTGGTCTTGCTGAAATCACCGCTCATCGAATTGATCGCGGTAAACAGCAGGAACATGCAGAACAGGAACAGCGCGATGGGCGAGACATAGCTGGCGCGCCGGCCGTCGATGTATTCGCGGGTAAGCTTTCCCGGCTTCGTGATCAGCAGGGGCAGCGTGCGCCAGATCTTGCCCTCGAAGTGGAAGACGCCGTGCAGCAGGTCATGGAAGAAGGCACCCAGCGTCTTGTGGACATGCGCGGCCTGCCCGCAGGCATGGCAATGGCTGCCGACGAGCGCCGTACCGCAATTGAGGCATGCAGATTCGTGGGTATGACCACGGTCGCCGGCATACTCTCCTGCAGAGGGTTCCACCGTGCGCGCCGCAGCAAAGGCTTCCGCCATGCCGCCAAAGGTTTCCGTCCCGCTCAACCCCTTGCTCCCCCTGTTCGCGCCCTGTCATAGCCTTGGCCGAACGATCCCGCCACACCCTTGAGATGGCGCGATTTCACGTAAGATTAACCTTACAGGTGCACTGCCGGAGCCAAGAGGGTACAGGACGCACGTGTTCACACCGCGGGATCAGATGATGGCGCTGGCAGGCGCGGGCGGCGGCGGCTTCGGCCAGCGCACCACGCCCCTGCCGCTGCGCGCCGCACACCATGGCCCCGCGTCCACCTCCGGACCACCGCGATTTGACCGGATTGCTGAGGCGCGCAAGGCGCTTGCCAGCCATTGGTCCCGCATTGTCATTCCGGTCGAGCGCTGGTTTGCAAGAGCCGATCTGGCGCCCGACCTTGCCGAAGACATCGGCAGTGCGCGCTGGTTCCGCGGCTTTGCCACCATGCTCGGCCTTGGCGCTGCCGCTGTCCTGATGTGGCCAAGCTTCGCGCCGCTGCAAGCCGCGCCAATGACCGCCATCGACGATGCGGCGCGCGATGAATTTCGCGTCGGGGGCATCCGACCGCTCGCGCTTGGCGCAGACAGCGGTCGCCACATGAATTCGACGGCAGCCGTCGTTCCGCTGGCCGCCGCGCCGGAACGCCAGACGATCGACCTGAGCGCCACCCTGGGCGCCGGTGACAGTTTCCCGCGGATGTTGCAGCGCGCCGGACTTGCCAGCACTGACATCGTCCGCGTGCTCGATCTCGTGGGCGGCCAGGTCAAGCCGGGGAGCATCCCCGAAGGCACGCGTTTTGCGATCCGGCTGGGTGCGCGCACAAGCCCGGCGCAGCCGCGCCCGCTTGAGCAACTGTCGTTCCGCCCACGCTTCGATCTGGCGCTCGACATCCGGCGCAGCGGCGGCGCGCTGGCGCTGGCCGCCAATGCCATTGCCGTCGATACGCGCCCGATGCGCATCCGTGGCATCGTTGGCGCCAGCCTCTATCGCTCGGCCCGCGCTGCCGGTGCGCCGGCCTCGGCCGTGCAGGACTACTTGCGCACCATCGATGAACACATGGCGTTCGAGGAAATCGCGCCGGGCGACGAATTCGACCTCGTTTTCGCCAATCGCCGCGCGGGCAGTGGCGAGCAGCAGGCAGGTGATCTGCTCTATGCTGGTGTCGTCCGTGCCGGAAAGCCGGTGCTGCAACTGCTGCGCTGGGGCAACGACGGCGGTTTCTATTCGCCGCAAAGCATGGCGGAAGGGTCGCAACAGACGACCGGCTTCCTCGGTGCGCCGGTCAACGGTCGCATCACCTCGAACTACGGCGCTCGCCGGCACCCGATCCTGGGCTATGTCCGCATGCACGCCGGCATCGATTTCGCCGCAAGCTGGGGCGCGCCGATCTATGCCGCGACCGATGGCCGGGTGAGTTTTGCCGGCTGGCATGGCGGGCACGGCAACTATGTCCGGCTCGATCACGGCGGCGGGATCGGCACCGGCTATGGTCACATGAGCCGCATCGCCGTGGCACCTGGCATGACCGTGCGGCGGGGCCAGGTGATCGGCTACGTCGGCTCGACCGGCCTGTCCACCGGCCCGCACCTCCACTACGAGATGTATCGCGGGGGGCAGACGGTAAACCCCATGTCGATGACGGCCATCGTCCAGCGCGCCACGGTCGACCCGGCGCAACTTGCCGCGTTCCGCAACAAGCTGGCACAGATCACCGCCATCCCGGCAAACGCGCGCTGATCATTGCGGGCAAGGCTTCGGAAGGCTAGGCCTGCTGGCCATGACCAGCTATCCGATGACTCGCCTGCGCCGCACCCGTGCCACCGCCTGGAGCCGCGCCATGCACCGTGAGGTGCTCGTCACGCCGGCCGACCTGATCTGGCCGCTGTTCGTGACCGAGGGTGACGGCGTGGAGGATCCGATCCTCTCGCTGCCTGGCGTATCGCGCTGGTCGGTCGATGGCATTGTCGCTCGGGCGAAGGAAGCCGTGGCGCTCGGCATCCCGTGTCTCGCGCTGTTTCCCAACACGCAGCCCGATCGCCGCAGCGAGGACGGCAAGGAAGCGCTCAACCCCGACAACCTGATGTGCCGCGCCATCCGCGCGATCAAGCAGGCCTGTGGCGACGATATAGGCGTGCTGACCGACGTTGCGCTCGATCCCTATACCAGCCACGGGCAGGACGGGCTGATCGACGATGCCGGCTATGTGCTCAACGACCAGACCGTCGAGGTGCTGGTTGGCCAGAGCCTGAACCAGGCCGCCGCCGGGGCCGACATCATCGCCCCGTCCGACATGATGGATGGCCGCATCGGCGCGATCCGCGAGGCGCTCGAAGGTGAGGGCCACGTCAACATCCAGATCATGTCCTATGCCGCCAAGTACGCCTCGGCGTTCTATGGCCCGTTCCGCGATGCGGTGGGCTCGCGCGGGCTGCTCAAGGGCAACAAGAAGACCTACCAGATGGACCCGGGCAACGCCGAGGAAGCGCTGCGCGAGGTCGAGATGGATCTGGCCGAAGGCGCCGACAGCGTCATGGTCAAGCCCGGCCTGCCCTATCTCGACATCGCGGCCCGCGTAAAGGACACCTTCGGCGTGCCGGTCTTCGCCTACCAGGTCAGCGGCGAATACGCGATGATCGAGCACGCGGTAGCCGCAGGCGCTGCCGATCGCGATGCAATGGTGCTCGAGACCTTGCTGGCGTTCAAGCGCGCGGGCTGTTCGGGCGTGCTGACGTATCACGCGGCCCATGCGGCGCGCCTGATGGGCGCCTGATCGCCACGTGACATTCCGCCTGGAAACGCAGCGCCTTGCCTTGCGCGAGTGGCGCGATGCCGACGCGGCTCCGTTTCATGCAATGTGCAACGACCCGCGCGTGATGGAATTCCTCGGCGCACCACTGAGCCACGAGGACGTTGCCGCAGCGCTGGAGCGTATGCGCGGTTTCCAGCGCGATCACGGACAATGCTTCTGGGCGCTGGAGCGGCTCGAGGATGACGCATTCCTTGGCTTCTGCGGGATCAAGCCCGGGCCTGAGGGCACACCGCTGCATGGCCATGCCGAGATCGGCTGGCGACTGGCGCACCACGGCTGGGGCCAGGGCTATGCCCGGGAGGCGGCACAGGCCTGTCTCGACTGGGGTTTTGGCGAGTTCAAGCTTGCCGAAATTCGCGCGATGACGGTGGCTGGCAACGTGCGCTCGTGGGGCCTGATGGAACGGCTCGGCATGGAGCGGATGCCCGAGCTGGATTTCGAGCACCCGGCATTGGCCCCAGGCGATCCGCTGCGGCCCCACATCGTCTATCGCAAGCTGGCATGACAGCAATCAGAGGGCCGAGGATGCACAAGTACCCTGACGTTTCGATCATCCCGATGAACGGCAAGAGCCCGCGCATCCACGACAGTGCCTTCATCGCCCCGGGATGCCGGATCATCGGCGATGTCGAGATCGGGCCGGACGTGTCCATCTGGTACAACTGCGTGCTGCGCGCCGACGTGAACTTCATCCGCATCGGCGCGCGGACGAACATCCAGGATGGCAGCGTCCTCCACTGCGACAGCGCCACGCCGGGACGACCGGAAGGCTTTCCCACGATCCTTGGCGAGGACGTGCTGGTGGGTCACCTTGCCATGGTTCACGGCTGCGTGGTCGAGGATCGCGGCTTCATTGGCCTTGGCGCCATCGTGATGAACGGCGCCCACATCGAGAGCGACGGCATGCTGGCAGCGGGTGCGATGCTGACTGGCGGCAAGCGCATCGGCGCGCGCCAGCTCTGGGGCGGACGGCCCGCCGCCCACATGCGCGACCTCACCGAGGCGGCGATTGCCGACATGCAACGTGGCGTCGCGCACTATGTGCACAACGGCAAGGCACACAAGCACGCTGTAGAGACAGCAAGCCATGGCGCGACCGAAGGTTGAACTGCCACCTGCCGCCGCCTTGCGCGCGCTGGCAGATGGCGAGGGACAGCTGGCCGTCCGAGTGACGCCGGGCGCGCGAAGCGAGGGCATCACGATCGAGAATGGCGCCGTCGCCGTGAAAGTGCGCGCCAAACCCGAGGACGGCAAGGCGACCACAGCCGTCGGCGATCTGCTGGCGCGGGCGCTTAGCGTTGCTCCATCGAAAGTCGAGATGTTGCGCGGCGCAACTTCCCGCGAAAAGCTGTTCCGGATTCCGCTTTAGCCCTCGGCCGGAAAGCGGAAGGCGACGGCCACCATGGCCGCACCCCATGCGCTCGCGATCCACAGGCAGCCAAGCGGCAGGCGATCCTGCAGATATGCCCCGAGCACCGCACCGGCAAGCAACCCGGCCCACAGTTGCGCCCACGACAACCAGCCCGAATCGCGATGTCCGGACAGGCGGCGGGCCAGCCCCATCCCCAGCTTGACGAGTGCGCCGGTCATGTAGGTTAGCCCCACTGTCACCTCGCCATTGCGCTGGAAGGTGTTGTTGAGCGCGCCCATCGCCAGCACCAGCGCGGCTATCATGACCGCTTCCCCTTCAGCCGCGCGGGCGAGCGAGGCCGCGATCAGCAAGAGGGTGACAAGACCCAGCACAGCCGGCTTGCGAAAGGTCCCCGCCCTCTCCGACAGCAGCGCACCGCCGGTCACGCCTGCGATGAAGCCGAGGATAAGCAGCACCGGCACCAGGGCATCCCCGGGGGAAGTGCCTAATGCCACGCCCAGACGCGTCGTATTGCCCGACATGAACGACACGAAGTAGCCGTGGGCCGAGAGAAAGCCGACCGAATCGACAAAACCGGCCATGGCGGCAAGAGCGGTGGCAAATACGCGGCGCTGGCGGTCGTTGACGATCACGCGAAGGTTTCTAGCGCGGCTTGGAAGCAAAGGGAATCAGGCGAGGGGAAACAGGGCAGGAACTATGGGCGCGCCATCCCTCGCGCCATCTGGCCCAGAACATCGCAGAGCGCCCTGGCAATGTCCGGATCAGGCAATTTGGCGTCGGCAATCGCTCGCTCCATGCAGTCTGCCCATTGCGCGGCGGTCTCGCGCGTGATCGCAAACGGCTTGTGCATCGACATCATGCATTTGCCGGGATGCGCCTCGAACCAGTCACGCGGACCGCCGCTCCACCCGGCAAGGAAGCCGGGAAGTGAATCGCGCATGGGGCCAAGATCGTCGGCATGGATGGCACGCAGCGCGGCAAAGGCGGGGTCCGTTTCCATCAGATCGTAGAAGCGGTCCGTGATGCGGCGCAATTCGCCCAGTCCGCCAATGCGTTCGTAGGGTGACCGGACGGGAGTGTCTACGGGCAAGGCTTGGCTCCATGCAGGGATCATGAGCCTGTGTCATGCCCGCGCAGCAGCCCCGCGACATTGCGATCGATCAATCGGGCAGAAGGTCAATCGTGGTGGGGAAGTGCCTTGGCGGCCAGCCCTGCCGCCATGCCCCCGAGAACGGCGCCGATGGCCCAGTTGGTGGCAACCGCATCCCACTGCCGGTAGCGCGTCCATTCACTCCCGGTGCGCAACGACGTCCACGCCATCCGGCCAAGAGCGTAGGCAGGCGCAGCGAGCAGCAGGTTGGCCATTATCGTTCTCTCCCATGGTTTGTCCGACAACGGCAGTCACCGCGCGCAGTTCCGCCAGGGTCAGTCTGCGATAAGGCTCCGCAATGTTTCGAGCCGGTCAGCCTCGTGCGCGGGCTTGTCGGCACGGATGCGGCTGATGCGGGGGAAGCGCATGGCAACGCCGGACTTGTGGCGCTTGCTTGCGTGGACCGAATCGAACGCCACTTCGAACACAAGCGATTTGTCGGTCTCGCGCACGGGGCCGAACTTGCCCACTGTGTGCTGGCGCACGTAGCGATCGAGCCACTTCAGTTCCTCGTCAGTGAACCCGAAGTAGGCCTTGCCCACCGGCAACAGTTCTGCGCCCTGATCGGGATCGCCATTCCAGCAGCCGAAGGTGTAGTCGGAATAGAAAGAAGAACGCTTGCCGGACCCGCGCTGCGCATACATCAGCACGCAATCGATCAGCAGCGGATCGCGCTTCCACTTGTACCACAGGCCGGTGCGTCGCCCCGCCACGTACGGGCTGTCACGCCGCTTGAGCATGACGCCCTCGATCGCCTCATCGCGCGCGCGGGAGCGGATCTCTGCGAGGTCGTCGAAGGTCTTCGCCGCAATCACTTGCGAGATATCGAAGCGGGCCTGATCGAGCCGCGGCACCAGATCCTCGAGCCGGGCGCGGCGCTGTTCCCATGCCCATTCGCGCAAGTCCTCGCCGTCCTCGATCAGCAGATCGTAAAGGCGCACGAATGCCGGCGATTCGGCCAGCATCGCTTTCGAAACGGTCTTGCGTCCGAGCCGTTGCTGCAGCGCATTGAAGCTGGCAGCACCGCCAGTCTCGCCGCCCTGGTGCGCGCCGCGCACAAGCAATTCACCATCGAGCACACAGGGAACTGTCAGCGCTGCGGCAATTTCGGGGAAGGTTGCGGAAATGTCATCGCCGCTGCGCGAATAGACGCGGGTTTCACCGGCAACGTGAACGATCTGGACGCGGATGCCGTCCCACTTCCACTCCGCGGCGAATTCCGACAGGTCGAGGCTTTCGCTTTCAAGCGGATGAGCCAGCATGAACGGGCGGAACAGCGGCAGCAGATCGGTGCGCGGTGGGGCAGCGCCATTCGCCGCCCAATCGAACAACGTCAGATAGGGCGCAGCCTGCCCGTGCCAGTATTCCTCGACATCCTCGACGCTCACGTCAAAGGCCTGCGCAAATGCGACCTTTGCCAGCCGCGCCGAAATGCCGATGCGCATGGCGCCAGTGGCAAGCTTGAGCAGGGCATAGCGACCATTGACGTCAAGACGGTCAAGCAGGTCCGTCAGGATACGCGGCGCGGTCGTGCGGGTGGTGGCATGGAGAGTCTCGACCACTTCGGCGACCGAAGGCGCGGGCAGCCGGTCGCCAAGAGGTTCCGGCCAGAGCAGGCTGGCACATTCCGCGGTATCGCCGACGTAATCGCGGCTCAGCGTCCACAACACGGGATCGATCCGCTCTGCCATCAGGCTGCGGATCAGGCTGGCTTTCACGGCCGGGAAATCGAGCCCGTCGGTCAGCGCCGCCAGGGCCCAGCCACGGTCCGGATCGGGCGTCTCGCGCAAGTATTCGGCCAGCAGTGCCAGCTTGGCATTGCGCGACGGGGTGAGCACGAGCGCGTCGAGCAGGGCAGCGAAACGCTCCATCAGTCGTCCTCGTCCTCGTACCCGACCAGCGCCAGTGCGCGGGCCTTGCGCTGGTTCAGTTCGCACCAGCGAATCAGCGCTTCCTCGCGGCCATGGGTGACCCAGGTCTCGGCCGGGTTCACCTGGCGGATCGTCGTGGTCAGTTCGTCCCAGTCGGCATGGTCGGAGATGATCAGCGGCAGTTCGACATTGCGCTGCCGCGCCCGCTGGCGCACCCGCATCCAGCCCGAGGCCATGGCGGTGACGGGATCGGGCAGGCGGCGGCTCCAGCGATCGTTGAGCGCCGATGGCGGGCAGATCACGATGCTGTTGGCCAGCGCCGCCTTGGGCACACCGGCCACCGCCTTGAGATCGCCAAGGTCGACGCCGTGGTCTTCATATAGCCGGCACATCCGCTCCATCGCGCCATGCAGCCAGATCGTTTCGGTAAACCCCGCCTCGCGCAGTTCGGCAATGACACGCTGCGCCTTGCCCAGCGCATAGGCGCCGACAAGCACGCAGCGACCCTGTTCGTTTTCGCGCGCTTTCAGGAGCTTGGCCATTTCGTCGGCAATCGGCGGGTGGCGGAAGACCGGCAGGCCGAAGGTCGCCTCGGTCACGAAGACATCGCATGGCGTGACTTCGAACGGCGGACAGGTAGGGTCGGCGCGCCGCTTGTAGTCGCCCGTCACCACCACCCGTTCACCGGCATGTTCGAGCAGGATCTGCGCCGAGCCGAGGACGTGCCCCGCCGGAACCCAGGTTGCCTTGACGTTACCGCGAAGCGCGATCGTATCGCCATAGCCAACGGCGCGGGCCCCGGCTTCGACCACGCCATAGCGCAGCCCCATGATGGCGATGGTCTCGGGCGTGGCGACAGTCGTGCCGTGCCCGCCGCGCGCGTGATCGGCGTGACCATGGGTAACGAGCGCGAGGTCGACCGGGCGCGCCGGGTCTATCCAGGCGTCGGCGGGTACGATGTAGAGCCCGTGCGGTTCAGGTCGCAGCCAGGAGAAAGGAGGTGCCATCGGTGTAGAATGGACGGCAGGCCCGGCTTGTTCCACTGCCCAAGAGGCCGGTTCAGGTGAGGGGGAGGTGAAGGGCAGGTGAGCGGCAGGTCACGGCAAGGTCGGCAACCCGCTTCAGCAGGCTGAACCAAGGGTGGAGGCAAGCCGGGGCAGGCATAAAAAAAGGGGCACGCCCTGCGGCGCGCCCCTGCTTTTCATCCGATGACGCCGATCAGGCCGGTTGCGGATTGGCCGACCCGAACTTCTTGCCCGCGCGCGGAACAGCCGAGCCCTGCGCCGTCGTCGGGCGCGTGGAACCGGTGGGGTTCTGCGGACGGTCGAGCTTGCCGCTCTCCATCAGTTCCTTGATCTCGTCACCCGAGAGGGTTTCATATTCGAGCATGGCCTGCGCCAGCAGGTGCAGCTTGTCCTCGTGGGTCTTGAGGATGTCGGTGGCGCGGGCGTGGGCCCCATCCACCAGGCTGCGGATTTCGCTGTCGATGACCTTGTTGGTCTCGTCCGAGGCGAACAGGCGCTGCGAGCCACCCATGCCGAGGTAGCCTTCCTGCTGGTCCTCGTACTGCAGGGGTCCGAGCTTGTCGGACATGCCCCACTTGGTGACCATCGAGCGCGCCAGCGAGGTGGCATACTGGATGTCGGACGATGCGCCGGAGGAGACCTTGTCGTGGCCGAAGATCAGCTCTTCAGCGACGCGGCCACCCATTGCGACCGAGAGGTTCGCGTGCATCTTGTCACGGTGGTAGGAGTAGCTGTCCCGTTCGGGCAGACGCATGACCATGCCCAGAGCGCGACCGCGCGGGATGATCGTGGCCTTGTGGATCGGGTCGGATGCCGGCTCGTTGATCGAGACGATGGCGTGGCCGGCCTCGTGATAGGCGGTCATCTTCTTCTCGTCGTCGGTCATGACCATGGAGCGGCGTTCCGCGCCCATCATCACCTTGTCCTTGGCGTCCTCGAACTCCTGCATCGCCACAAGGCGCTTGTTGCGGCGCGCGGCCAGCAGGGCAGCCTCGTTGACGAGGTTGGCGAGATCCGCACCCGAGAAGCCGGGAGTGCCGCGGGCGATCGAGCGCGGGTTGACGTCGGGCGCCAGCGGCACCTTCTTCATGTGCACCGAGAGGATCTTCTCGCGGCCCTCGATATCGGGGATCGGCACGACCACCTGACGGTCGAAGCGACCGGGGCGCAGCAGGGCGGGATCGAGCACGTCGGGGCGGTTGGTCGCCGCGATGATGATGATGCCCTCGTTGGCCTCGAAACCGTCCATCTCGACGAGTAACTGGTTGAGCGTCTGCTCGCGCTCGTCGTTCGAATTGCCCAGGCCATGGCCACGGTGACGGCCGACTGCGTCGATTTCGTCGATGAAGACGATGCACGGCGCGTTCTTCTTGGCCTGTTCGAACATGTCGCGCACGCGCGAAGCGCCGACGCCGACAAACATCTCGACGAAGTCCGAGCCGGAGATGGTGAAGAATGGCACGCCTGCTTCACCGGCAATGGCGCGGGCGAGCAGGGTCTTGCCGGTGCCGGGCGAGCCGACCAGCAGCGCACCCTTGGGAATCTGGCCGCCAAGCTTGGAGAAGCGCGAGGGATCGCGCAGGAACTCGACGATTTCCTGAAGTTCCTCGCGCGCCTCGTCGATGCCGGCGACATCGTCAAAGGTCACGCGGCCCTGGCGTTCGGTGAGCAGCTTGGCCTTCGACTTGCCAAAGCCCATCGCGCCCGAACCGCCACCCTTCTGCACCTGGCGCAGCGCAAAGAAGGCAACGCCCAGGATCAGCAGGAACGGCAGCGAATTGACGAGGATGTACATCAGCATGTTCGGCTGTTCGGCCGCCTTGCCGGCGTACTGTACGCCATTGTCCTGCAGCAGCTTGGGCAGATCCGAATCGCCGGGCACCGGAATGGTGGCGAACTGGCCGCCGTTCTTGAGGGTGCCGGTGATGCGATCGGGCGAAATCTCGACCGAGCGGACCTGCTGCTCTGCCACCTGCGAGCGGAAGGCGGAGTAGGGGATCGTCGTCGCGTTCTGTTCGACGCGCGAGCCGAACATGGAAACCACCAGAAGAAGCGCGAGGAAGATGCCGCCCCAGACGAGGAGGCTCTTGATCCACGGATTGCCCTGGGGCTGGTCGTCGTTCATCGCTGTCTTTCCGCATTGCCCGCCGCTGCGGCGGTGCTCATGGGCCAATGTAGGGGTGACCCGGTGAATCGCAATATAACGCGATTGTGGTTTTTCAGCGACCTGTCCCGATGTCCGAGCCGGAAACATCGTTTCGCTTCGGCGCAGGTGTGAACCGCCATGCCTTGCCGCGCGCATCGCCCTTCACGCCGCCCAAGGTTGCGACGTGTCCCGCCCGAAGCGATTCGTGCCAGCGGACAAGGGCAGGCCCGCGCGGGGGCAGGGCGCCGAAATGCGCCAGCACGCGTTCGAGCAGGCGCAGCGCGAGGGCAGGGGGAATATCGACAGGCGGCGACAGCACGATTTGCGCAGCGCCTGCCGGGACCTGGGGCCAGAGGGTTTGCACCGCCCAGTCGAGAGCAGCGTCCGCCTCGGCAAGATGGTCAGCGCTGGCAGCGAAGCCACTGGCAATGAAGGCCGGATTTGACGTCATGGCGTCACGCACCCGCACACGTTCGTAGCGCGGATCGGTGTTGGACGGATCGAGTGCCGGGACCAGGCCCGAAGCCTCGACGACTGCAAGAAGGTCGCGGCGCGACCAACGCAGGAGCGGACGCAACAGGGGCAGGTGCGGCGCGCCGGGCACCTGGGCAATCTGGCGCATCGCCGAAAGACCGCGCAGGCCCGCGCCCCGGTTGAGTCGCATGACCATCGTCTCGGCCTGATCGTCGGCGTGATGGGCGGTAACAATGGCAGCGAGCCCTTCGGCTGCGGCCCATTCTGCCAGCGCGTGATAACGCGACGCACGGGCGCGCTCCTGCACGGCGCTGCCCTTTGTCATCGCAATGGCGAGAGTCCGATGCGCGATGCGGCGTTCGGCACAGACCTTTGCGACCATGGCCGCCTCGTCGGCGCTTTCGGCGCGCAGGCCATGATCGACCGTTGCCACGGCAAAGTTGCGCGGCGCAACTTCGTGGAACAGCAGCAGCATGGCGAGACTGTCGGGCCCGCCAGAAACCGCGAGTCCGACCGGGCCGTCAACGGGAACCGCAGCCCGCGGCGCCTGCCAGTCCGTGGCGAGGCGCGCGGCGGCTGCGGTCAGGCTATTCCCGGCACCGTCACTTGCACTTCACCGAAGTGCGCGCGGCATCGTACTGACCCTTGAGGCGGCCGGCGATCTCGTCAGGATAAGTGGCTGCGAGTTCGGCAAACGCACCGCAAGCCTTCTCCGTGTCCTTGAGCTTGACCATGGCGATGCCGAGGAACAGCAGGCTGTCAGGCGCACGAGCGCCCTTCTTGTCGGCCAGGTAGTTCTGCAGGAAGAACTGCGCTGCGGTGCCGGGCTTGCCATCGTCAAGCCATGCACGGCCCAGCAGGTTGCGGCCGAAGCTGATCTGCGAATGCTTGGGATAGCGGTCGACGTAGATCTGCAACTGCTGCTGCGCTTCGGGAAAGAACTTCGCTTCCCACAGGCGGTAGCCATAGTTGTATTCATCGAGGCCGGCATCGGCCGTCGACGGCTTTTCGATCGCCTGGACAGCAGCGACGCGCGCTGCCGAAGGCGCCGCGGGCTTGGCAGCGGGTGTGGTCGCAGGCTTTGGCGCGGTCGTCGTCGTCGTCGATGCCGCAGTCGTCGGCTTGGGCGCCGGTTGTGTGGTCACGACCGGTGCGGCAGCGGGAGTGGGCGCCGCAGCCGGTTCAGACGGAACAGCCTGCGCTTCGAGCCGGGCCAGTCGCTCCTCGATCTTGGCTGCGCGGTTCTGGCCTTCCTCGACCTGTGCGGTAAGCCGCGCCATCTGCGCCTCGACCGCATCCATGCGCGCGAGCACGTCCGTTACCGCCGAAGACGCCGGGGTGCCGATGCGGGGCGTTGTCGTGGTCTGGCTCGGCGTGATTTCCGGGGCGAAGGTCTTGCCTGCGCCATCGGGAAATACCTTGCGCTGGATAGCGCGGATTTCAGCCTCGATGCGGCGCAATCTGGGTTCGGCATCGGTGGGGGCATTGGCGGCTGATTGCGCGAGTGCCGGGGCGCCGAGCGGCGCGGCCGAAACGGCTGCGAGCGCAAGGAGCGGCAGGCAGCGGCGTAATTCAAAGGTCATTGTCGTTCCCACAGGCTGCGGGGGCCTGCGACGGCCCTCCTCGTCCGGTCACCATGATTGCCCCAGACTGCGTCCCAAGTCGAGACGCCAGCGGGCTTAAGTAGTGGACGCAGGCGCATCTTCTGCCGTCACGGGTACGGGCGGCGGAACCGTTGCCTCGTTCGGAGCCGAGCGCGTTGCCGGGCTGGCCGCAGAGCCTGTCGTCGGGCTGCGACGAGCCGCCGGGCGCGATACCGGCGCGGCTTGCCCGCCGGTCGCCGACGATGCGCTCGACGATGCGCTCGACGATGCTACAGGTGCGGAAACTGCCGGAGCCGGTGCGGCTGCACGTGCCAACAGCGCCTGCGCATCGACGGGGACATCCTTCATGATCCCCTCGCGCTCGGCAAGCTTTGGCACCGCCTGCCCACCGATCGTCACGTTCAGGGCGTCGGGCCGCGCCGTCCACAGCATCGGCTTCTGCGCATCGGCGGGCACGGTGAAGCTTTCGCCCATGGCCAGTTCCTTCTGCAGGATCTGCTTGCCGGCGCCATCATAGAGCTTGACCCAGATGCGCTCCTGCGTGGCCGTGAACACGACAGGGCCGCTGGGCGTTGCGCTGGGCAGTGGAACGACTGCGGTCTGGCTGGCCACGGGCCTGGCCTCCTCCGGGCCGACCAGCGACGGCAGCTCGGCCGAGGGAAGATAATAGCTGCGCCAGAATGCCAGGCCTGCCAGGGCAATCGCGATGACGAGGCCTGCCGCGACCCATGACGTCAGCCGCGTAGGGGTCTTTGCCGGATCACCAACCTCGAACTGGTTGATGACGCGCGGTGGCGGGGCCGGTGCCTGACGATCAAGTTCGGCGCGGACCGCCTCGGAAATTGTTACCGGATCGAGATTGACCGCACGGGCATAGCTCTTGGCAAATCCGAGCGCGTAGGGCCGGCCCGGAAGCGCGGCATAATCGCCGTTCTCCAGCGCTTCGAGATGGCGGCTGGTGACCCGCGTGAGCAGCGCGAGCTGCTTGATATCGAGCCCGGCCGCCTCGCGTGCGGTGCGCAGCATATCGGCCACGCGCGGCTGTGCGGCTGCGCCCGCAGGCGTCGGCTCGGTTTCGGAATTGGTAATGTCTTGCACACCGCCGGCTTGTGCCAAGGCGTAACTCCCGTTCTGTTCACTATGCTTTGCAACCCTTCGTCAAGGCTTCGCGGCAAAGCGCAGAAAGTCAACGGTGTCTGTCCGAAAAGGTCGGAATTGGGCGACGAACTGCCCCGCCGGGTCCTTCAGTCGCACTCGATCCCGCGTGCTTCTGCCCAGGCGGCAATCGTGCTGCGCAGGTTCTCCGGCGGTTCGGAAAGCCAGCCGTTCATCGCGCTGCGGATTTCGTCGATATCGACCTTGCGCACCAGTTCCTTGATCGGACCGATGGCTGCAGGCGTGATCGAAAGGCGGGTGATGCCAAGCCCCAGCAGCGCCAGAGCCTCGAGCCTGCGGCCGCCCATTTCGCCGCAGACGGTGACATCGGTGCCGAACGGCGCGACGGTTTGCACCACACGGCGCAGGAAACGCAGGATGGCGGGGCTGAGCCAGTCGTAGCGTTCGGCAAGCTTCGGGTTCGCGCGATCGGCCGCGAAGAGGAACTGGGTGAGGTCGTTGGTGCCGATCGACAGGAACGACAGGCGTGGCGCCAGAACGTCGAGACATTCGGCGAGCGCCGGTACTTCGAGCATCGCGCCATAGCGGATGGCTTCCGGGAGAATTTTCTTCTGCGAGCGCAGAAAGGCAAGCTGGCCTTCGAAGACCTTGCGCGCCGCATCGAATTCCCACGGTTCGGTGACCATCGGGAACATGACGTTCAGGGTCCGGCCACCGGCGGCTTCGAGCAGCGCCCGCGCCTGGACCTTGAGCAGGCCATCGCGTTCCAGCGCCACGCGCAAGGCGCGCCAGCCCATCGCCGGATTTTCCTCGGCCTCGCCATCGTTGTGGCGAAGGTAGGGCAGTACCTTGTCGCCCCCGATATCGACGGTGCGGAAGACCACCGGCCTGTCGCCCGCTGCGTCCATGACGTCACGGTAAAGCCGGGTCTGTCGCTCGCGCGAGGGCAGGGTGGCCGAGACGAGGAACTGGAACTCGGTGCGGAACAGGCCGATCCCGTCCGCACCGGTCAGGTTGATCATCGGCGTATCGTCGCGCAGGCCGGCGTTCATCAGCACCGTGATGCGGGTTCCGTCGCGGGTGAACGGCTCGACCTCGCGCAAGGTGGCATAATGGGCCTGACGCTCGCGGTTGCGGGCAAAGCGGGCCTCGAACGCCTCGATCAGCGACGGCGCCGGCCGGACATCGACGACGCCCTGGTCACCGTCGAGCAGGAGATGGTCACCTTCGCGGACCTTGCCGCGCAGGGCGCGCATGCGCCCGACCACCGGCACGCCCATGGCGCGGGCAACGATCACCACGTGCGCGGTCAGCGAGCCTTCCTCGAGGATCACGCCCTTGAGCCGCCGGCGATCGTATTCGAGCAGCTCTGCAGGGCCGAGGTTGCGCGCGATGAGGATGGCATCGCCCTTGAGCCCCATCGTCGCCGCAGTGCCAAGCTGGCCCGAGACGATCCGCAGCAGGCGGTTCGACAGGTCCTCGAGATCGTGCATGCGATCGGCGAGCAGGGGATCATCGATCTGGCGCATGCGCATGCGGGTACGCTGCTGGACGCGCTCGATGGCAGCCTCGGCAGTGAGGCCTGAATCGATCGCCTCGTTGATGCGGCGCGACCAGCCTTCGTCGTAGGCGAACATCCGGTAGGTCTCGAGCACTTCCTCATGCTCGCCACCGACGCCGAATTCGGCCTGGCTGGCCATGCGGTCGATCTGTTCGCGCATCTTGTCGAAGGCGAGGTAGACACGCTGGCGCTCGGCCTCGGTATCTTCGGCGACAACGTGTTCGATGGTGACGCGCGGCTGGTGGAAGACGGCGACTCCGCTGGCAAGACCCTTGACCAAGGTCAGGCCGGTGAGCCGCTCCGGCCCGGTCATCTGGGCCGAGGCGCCGAGCACGTCCTCGTCATCGATGAGTTCGGCGTTGGCGATGAGTTCGGACAGGACCATCGCCACGGTCTGCAGCGCCTCGATCTCCACTTCCTCGTACCGGCGTGGCTCGACATGCTGGACCGCGACCACGCCGACGGCGCGTTCGCGCCGGACGATCGGCACGCCCGCGAAGGAATGGAACTTTTCCTCTCCCGTTTCCGGCCGGAACGCGAAATCGGGATGGGCTGCAGCCTCGGCGAGGTTCAGCGTCTCGACATTGCCGGCGATCGTGCCGACGAGGCCTTCGCCGACGGCCAGCCGGGTGACATGGACGGCGGCCTGGTTGAGGCCGCGCGTGGCAAAAAGCTCGAGCATGCCCTCACGCAGGAGATAGATCGAGCAGACCTCTGAATCGAGGTTCTCACCGATCACTTCGACGATCTGGTTAAGCTTGGCCTGGGCGCCGGCGCGCGAGGCCATCACCTCGTGCAGGGAGGTCAGGATCTGGCGGGCGGCGGTGACGGCGCTGAGCATGGCACAAGGACTAGCCTAGTGTGCGCGGTTTGGGAATGTCGCGCGCCCTCCGATACGGGAGCGATTTTGCCGTGGATAGCTATTCCGCGCCTCGGGCGGGCGGGCACGCAGGCGGGCACCATGCAAAAGAGCCGCCCGGATGGGGCGGCTCCTGCTGTGAAACGGTATGAAAGGCGGCGCAATCAGTGAAGACGCGAAAGCTCTTCCTTGATCTTCAGCTTCTTTCTCTTGAGCTGAGCCACCAGCGTATCGTCAGGGAGTGGCCGGGACATTTCCATCTGGATCTGCTTTTCAAGTCCGGCGTGCTTCATCTCGAGTGCGCTGATGTGCGTCGATTCCATGCCTGTCCTCCTTAAAGGGCTAGCCCCCTTCAGATACCGCACGAGGCCATCCCCGTGCGGGGCGGCGCAACCTGTGCCAATCGGCTTTTCGAGCTTTCGTTTCCGATTGTTTCCGACTCGATCAGGCGGCGCGTTGTCATGCTGCCGCAATCACCGTATCTTGCAAGCCAAACCGCGCCGGAACGTGGTCGATCAGGGTTTGGCCGTAGGCCGCATCCGCGTCTCGTTCCGGCGCAGGCCCGCCTTGTTGCATGGGCAGGCGGGATTAAGGAGTTGGGCGGACAGTGACTGAAGAGGAAATGCGCAAGCGGCTCGAGGCGCTGCGCCTGGAACATCGCGATCTCGATGCGGCAATCGACGCGCTGTCTCTGGGAGGACCGCGCGACCAGTTGCAGATCGCCCGCCTGAAAAAGCGCAAATTGCTGCTGAAAGACCAGATCGCGATGATCGAAGATTACCTGATCCCCGATATCATCGCGTAAATTCAATGACATGATTCGAACTGCACCATATCCTCGCCTGTCCCGTTAAGGAACGTTCGGGTTTTGGGACAACCTGCGCCGCTTCGCCTTATGGTCGGACGCACCGGCACGGACTAGACCCGGCAAATGGCCCTTCTGCCCAGCCTAAATCCGCGCATCGTCGAAGCGCTCTATGCGCAAGCCCTCGAGCTTGCCGAGACAGTTCGCATGCGTTTCGAGCGCATGCGACAGGAAACCGCGCAACAGGCGGGCATGGAAGACGACCTGCGCCGCGTGCAGATAAGCTGCGAGGCGCTGCGCACGACGACACGGGTGATGCATTGCCTTGCCTGGCTGCTCAATCATCGCGCCCATTTCGCGGGCGAGTTGTCGGAACTGCAACTGCGCCGTCATGGCCGGCTGATCGCCAACTTTCCGGCGAGCGAGGCCGACGTGGTGAAGACGCTTCCCGCCGATGTCGCCTTGCTGGTGCACGAAAGCGAGCGGCTGTACCAGCGCATCCAGCGGCTTGAGGCAGCGTGGCGGGTTGAAGCGAGCAGCAGCGAAAGCGCGGTGCGGCGCCTGCGCGAGCGGCTGGTTCGCGCGGTCGAGGACACGACCTCTGCGGCGTGACGCTGCTTGCAACCACGATCAAAATACCCATAGCAAGGGGCATGGCCCAGATGCCCCCCATTCCCGACCGCAAGGACTGGCCCACCGGCCGAGCCGAACAGCTTGAGCCGCTGGTGCGCCGCGTGCTGGCACCAAACGCCTCACCCTATACCTTTACCGGCACCCAGACCTACATCGTCGGCGCAGGGCGTGAAGTCGCGGTGATCGATCCCGGTCCCGACGATACCGGGGTGGCAGGTCATGCCGACACCAACGGCCAAGGCCATGTCGAGGCGATCCTCAAGGCCGTGGGCGATGCCCGGATCGCCGCCATCGTGTGCACGCACACCCATCGCGACCACAGCCCCGCCTCCCGTCCGCTTCAGGCCGCGACCGGGGCGCCGATCATCGGCTGCGCACCCCTGACGATGGAAGATGATGGCCCGCGCGCCGACGCCGCCTTTGACAGCGATTACGCACCCGATCGCGTGCTCGCCGATGGCGAACGCCTGTCGGGCGACGGCTGGACGCTTGAAGCCGTGGCGACCCCGGGCCACACCAGCAACCACTTGTGCTTCAGCGTGCTCGAAAGCGGGGCGTTGTTCACCGGCGATCACGTGATGGCCTGGTCGACTTCGGTCGTTTCGCCACCGGATGGCGACATGGCGGCCTACATGGCCAGCCTGCAGAAGCTTTACGACCGCGACGACCGTGTCCTCTATCCGGCGCACGGGCCGCAGATCGACAATCCCCGCCAGCTCGTGCGCGGCATGCTGGGCCACCGGCGCCAGCGCGAGCGCCAGATCCTGCGCCTTCTCGAAGATGGCGGCCCGCACGCGATTCCCGAATTTGTCGCCGCGATGTACAAGGGCCTGGATCCGCGGCTCAACGGTGCGGCAGGTCGTTCGGTTCTTGCGCACCTGATCGATCTGGAACGACAGGGGCGAGTTCGGGTTGAGGACGAGACATGGATGATCCGAACCTGACATCGCGCCCCGCTGCGGCTCCGTCCCCGCAACCGGGCACTTCGCACTCGCTTGCGCGTGCTTCGCTGCTGCCGTGGGCCCTGTTTCTGGTGACCCTGGCCATTGCCGCATTCTTTGCGTGGAAATGGTGGCAGCCCGAGGATCTTGGCGATCCCCTGGCCACCAGCCTCGTCGCCTTCGAGAAGCAGGACAAGCTGACGGTGTTCAGCGCCGAACTCGCCCCGGTCGTCTCCAGCAACGATTCGCGCATGTTCGGCCTGGTCAATTCCAAGCAGGTGGCAGTCATCCCCGCACGGGTGGATTATACCATCAACCTCGCCAGCGTCGGGCGCGATCGCCTGTCATGGAATGCGCAGGAACAGACCCTGTCGGTACGACTGCCGGCGCTGACGGTGAGCCGCCCCAATCTTGACGAGGCCCGTGCCCAGTATCTGCGCGACGGAATCTGGATAACGCGTGAAGCGCAGGACAAGCTGACCCGCGACAACACCCGTCTTGCCGAAGCGCAAGCGGTGCAGCAGGCCGCCAACCCGGTGCTGATGAACCTCGCCCGGCAGGCGGCGAAGGAAGCAATCTCGCAGAACCTTTCGATCCCCCTGCAGGTGGCAGGTTACGGGAAGGCAAAGGTGGTCGTGAACTTCGACGGCGCATGATCGCGCGCCTCCGGGCGCGCTGGTTGCCGTTGTGACTGTCGTCACCGCCAGATCGGACCGAATCGTCTAACGGCGGTCGCGGGACTGGTGGAGATGCACAATGGCTACCGCCACAATTCAACAAGCTTACCCTTACGCGCGCGATCAGCGCTTCTTCACCCGCATGGCCATCGGCCTTGCCGCGTTCGTGGTTCTTGCCTTCGGGCAATGGGCGTTGCGCGGCATGGCCTCGCCTTCGACGGCTCCTGTCTGGGTGCACCTGCACGGCGTGGCCATGCTCTCGTGGCTGGGCCTGTTCGTCACGCAGAACCAGCTCGCGCTGAATGGAAACATTACCCTGCATCGCAAGCTGGGCTGGATATCGCTGGCGCTGGTGCTGTTCATCGCCGGGCTGGGCATGTTCACCGGCCGCATGGCGATAGAGCTGCATCGCGTACCGCCCTTCTTCAGCAACGCCTATTTCCTGGCCCTGACGCATATCGGCGTATCGCTGTTTGCAGGCATGGTTATCGCTGCCATCGCCCTGCGGCGCGAAACGCAGTGGCACCGTCGCTTGATGATGGGGGCGATGATCCTGATTCTCGAACCGGCCGTGGGCCGCCTGGTGCCTGCGCCGATCCTTGGGCCGGTGCTGACGCCGATCGTGGAAGGTGCCTTCCTGCTGCTGGCTGTCGGCGTAATTGCTGCCCATGATCTGCGCGAGGCGGGTTCGGTGCATCCCGCCACGCGCTTCAACGCGCTTGCCGTGATCGTGATGTTCAGCGTGGTGCTGGGACTTTCGGTGTTTCCGCCCTTCGTTTCGCTGGCCGAAGGTATTGCCGCAGCGGGTTAGGCCCCTTAAGTCCGCTCTCGCCCGGCACGGTCCGCCGGGCGAGAGGACCTGACGCCATGACTGCCCAGCCCCTGAACCTTTCCGGCCTCGACTTGCGCGCCGAGATCGACCGCCTCCGCAAGGAGCGCAATGCGGTCATCCTCGGGCACTACTACCAGCGCCCGGAAATCCAGGACATTGCCGACTTCGTGGGCGACAGCCTTGAACTTTCGCGCAAGGCGGCGGAAACCGATGCCGACGTCATCGCCTTCTGCGGCGTCAAGTTCATGGCCGATACCGCCAAGATCCTTTCCCCCGACAAGATCGTGGTCCTGCCTGACATGGACGCGGGCTGCAGCCTTGAGGATTCGTGCCCGCCGGACAAGTTCAAGGCATTTCGCGAAGCCCACCCCGATCACATCGCGCTGACCTACATCAACTGTTCGACCGAGGTGAAGGCGCTGTCTGACGTGATCGTCACCAGCTCCAGCGCCGAGACGATTCTAGCGCAGATTCCGCCCGAGCAGAAGATCATCTTCGGGCCCGACCGGCACCTGGGGGGCTACCTCAACCGCAAGTTCGGCCGCGACATGCTGCTCTGGCCGGGCGTGTGCATCGTGCACGAGGCATTCAGCGAAACCGAACTGCTGAAGCTCAAGGCCCAGCACCCCGGTGCGCCGGTGGCCGGACATCCCGAATGTCCGCCGCACATCATCGATCATTGCGACTATGTCGGCTCGACCAGCGGCATCCTGCAGTTCGCCAAGACCATGCCGGGCGATACGCTGATCGTGGCGACCGAGCCGCACATCATTCACCAGATGGAGCTGGCCGTACCGGACAAGACCTTCATCGGTGCGCCCGGCGCGGACGGCAACTGCAACTGCAACATCTGCCCCTACATGGCGCTCAACACCATGGAGAAGCTGTACCTCGCCCTGCGTGACCTGCAGCCGCGGATCGAGATGGACGAGAACCTTCGTCTCGCCGCGAAGAAGAGCCTCGACCGCATGCTGGAAATGGCCAGCGGCACGGTGGGGCTGGGCGATCTGGGGGCGCGACCTTTCGGCAGTTGACGCTAGGCGGGCTTGCCCTCGCCCAGCCTTGCCAGCACGAGTGCCGCGCCGACCAGCGCCATGCCGATGGCGTCGGGCAGCGCGAGCAATTCGCCGAACGAGAGCCAGCCGACCAGGACCGAGACCGCCGGCTGCGTGAGCAGGACCAGCCCGATCACCAGCGGCGGGAAGTGGCCAAGCGAATAGACCAGCAGGCCCTGACCCACGATCTGGCTGGCCAGCATCAGCCCGATCAGCGGCCACCAGTTCTGCGCCAGCACCGGCTCGCCCATGGCCAGTGCGGTGC
This sequence comes from Novosphingobium sp. B1, assembly GCF_900176395.1. Classification (GTDB taxonomy): domain Bacteria; phylum Pseudomonadota; class Alphaproteobacteria; order Sphingomonadales; family Sphingomonadaceae; genus Novosphingobium. Next base: position 206,329 of record NZ_FWXL01000007.1, read on the forward strand.
CGAGCATGACCGGGCACCCGGCAAGGCTTGACCAGAACAGCAGGCTCCACGGCCGCAGCCGCCCACGCACGTTCTGCACCAGCAGGATATAGACCACGTAGAACAGCCCGGCGAGAATGCAGAACAGGTCTCCGGCCAGCGTGCGTGCATCGATTTCCATCGAGCGGCCCAGCAGCAGACCGGCGCCACTCAGCGCCATCGCCACGGCGGCAAATTCGCGGAGGTGCGGGCGGCGATGCATCGTCACCAGGCCCCAGACCATTAGGATCACGCTGCCCGAATTGCCGAACAGCGTGGCGTTGCCGAGCTTGGTTCGCTCGATCCCGACATGCCAACTGGCAAGATCGAGCGCGAAGACGATGCCGGCGGCAAGAAGGATCAGCCAGTCCTTGCGCGGATAGCCACGCAGCGGCTCCTTCCCGCGCCACGCGAACAGCGCAAGGAGGGGGAGGGCAAGGGCCAGCCGCCAGAAACCCGCCGAAACCGGGCCGCTGTCGGCGATCCGCACGAACCACGGGCCCAGCGCGAGAGCAACGTTTCCTGTCAGCAGCGCAAGGAAATGCTTGGGAGTGGGACGAATTGACAGGTCTGCGTCACTTGAATTCGTCATGGGCGCAGCCTAATCCAGTTGCAAAGCGAAACCTAGCGTGTCGCTGATCTACTGAAAGGCCTCTAGCATGCACGATCCGTTGTTCCAGCCCCTCAGCCTTGGTGCCATCGAAGCGCCCAACCGCATTGTCATGGCCCCCCTGACGCGCGGCCGCGCCACGGCTGAAGGCGTGCCGACGCCGATCATGGTGGAATATTATCGCCAGCGCGCCAGCGCCGGCCTGATCATTTCGGAAGCCACCGGCATCAGCCGCGAAGGGCTGGGTTGGCCAAGCGCACCGGGCATCTGGACCGACGAGCAGACCGAGGCGTGGAAGCCTGTTGTCGAGGCGGTCCATGCCGCAGGTGGCCGGATCGTGATGCAGCTGTGGCACATGGGCCGCATCGTCCATCCCTATTTCCTTGGCGGGCAGCCGCCCATCTCAGCATCGGCCACTCGCGCCCCCGGTGACGCCCACACGCCCGAAGGCAAGAAGGAATTCGTGACCGCGCGTCCCCTGCCGCTGGAGGAAATGCCGCGCCTGCTCGACGACTACACGCGCGCTGCCGAGAACGCGAAGAAGGCCGGGTTCGACGGCGTGCAGCTTCATGCTGCCAATGGCTACCTGATCGACCAGTTCCTGCGCGATGGCAGCAACCTTCGCGACGACGACTACGGCGGCACACCCCAGAACCGCGCGCGCCTGCTGCGCGAAGTGACCGAGCGCCTGATCGCGGTATGGGGCAAGGACCGCGTCTCCGTCCGCCTCTCGCCCAACGGCGATTCGCAAGGCGTGGACGACAGCAATCCCGAAGCCACCTTCGGCGAAGCTGCGCGCGTACTGCAGGAGCTTGGCATCGGCTTCCTCGAACTGCGCCAGCCGGGACCGGACGGCACGTTCGGCAATACCGACGTACCGCAGCAGGATGGCCTGATCCGCTCAATCTACACGGGGCCACTGGTGCTCAACAGCGACTACACGCCCGAACAGGCTGCCGCCGATGTCGCTTCGGGCCGCGCCGACGCAATCAGCTTCGGTCGTCCGTTCATCTCGAACCCCGATCTTGTCGAGCGCATCCAGGCGGGCGCGCATATCAACCCGAACAAGGGGGTGCCGCAGACATGGTATTTCCCGGGCGAGGTCGGCTATACGGACTATCCGACGCTGGCGGAGGAGACCGCTTCAGCCTGATGGAGTAATTCTGCATGCCCCCCAGATCGTGGCTCTTCGTTCCCGGTGACAGCGAGAAGAAGCTGGGCAAGGCCATGACGACGGGGGCGCATGCGATCATCGTCGATCTCGAGGACGCGGTTGCGCAAGGCGCCAAGCCGCAGGCCCGCGTCCTCGCCCGGGAATGGCTTTCCGCGCACCGCCAGCACGTGACCGAGAACCGCCCGGTGGCCCGCTGGGTGCGCATCAATGCCATCGATACGGGCATGTGGCGCGATGACCTGGCCGTGGTCATGGCCGGCGCGCCGGACGGGGTCATGCTGCCAAAGTGCGAAGGGCCCGAGCAGATCCGCATGCTCGCGGCCGAGATCTATGAGCTTGAGCAACGCAACCGCGTGGCCAATGGCGCGACCCGAATCCTGCCGCTGGTCAGCGAAACCGCCAGGTCGGCGCTGACCATTCCTGCCTATGTCGACGCGCCGATGCCCCGCCTGGCTGGCCTGACCTGGGGAGCCGAAGATCTTTCGGCGGTGCTCGGCGCGAGCCGCAAGCGTGACACCGGCGGCGCATGGACCGACGCCTTTCGCTTCATCCGCGCACAATGCCTGCTGACCTCGCACGCCAAGGGAGTCTGGGCGATAGACACCCTGCACGACGATTTCCGGGACGAGGATGGCACTCGCCGTGCAGCCGAAGCGGCCAAGGCCGATGGCTTTACCGGGATGCTGGCGATCCATCCCTCACAGGTGCAGATCATCAACACTGCCTTCGCGCCAACCGCGGCCGAACTGTCCGAAGCCGAGGCGATCGTCGCGCTGTTTGCTGCCAGCCCTCATGCCGGGACACTGCAATACAATGGTCGCATGATCGACCAGCCGCATCTGCGGATGGCGCGGCAGCTACTGGGTATCGGCTGAAGCGGCAGCAGGAGCCGCAGGGGAGGGGGCTGCCGCCGCAGGGGCGGCTTCGGCCTCTGCCGGCTCGGCCGCGCTCGTCGCCTGCGCGGACGAAGACGCCCTTGCCTTGGGCAGGACCGGCGCCAGCGGCGGTGATGCCGTGGACGTGTCGAGATCGATCATGTCGTCCGAAATCGATCCGGGCAGCACTTCGCCGCTGACTGCGGCGCCATCGCCCTTGTCTGCCGTCTTTTCACAACCGGCGAGCAGCAAACCAACGGCAAGAAAGAGCGAACGCGTGTTCATGCAGCCTCCGGTGGGCAGGGCGTGGCGAGCCGGGCAAGAAACGTGGGCAACTGCGCCAGCATAGCCTCGTCCCACTCCGCAGGGCTGACATCATGGCCCAGTGCGGCGAGGCTGGTAACGCCGAACTCTTCGATCCCGCAAGGCACGATGCCACTGAAGTGGGAGAGGTCTGGCGAGAGATTGACGGAAAATCCATGCATCGTGACCCAGCGGCGGATGCGCACGCCGATGGCGCCGATCTTGGCCTCCCGACCATCAGCCCCGCGCGTCCAGATGCCGACGCGGCCTTGGGAACGCCACGATTCTACCCCGAACCCTGCAAGCGTATCGATCACCCAGCCTTCAAGCGCATGGACGAAGCCGCGAACGTCGCGCGCGCGGGTCCTGAGATCGAGCAGGACATAGCCGATGCGCTGGCCCGGGCCGTGATAGGTATAACGCCCGCCCCGGCCAGCCTCGACCACTTCGAAGCGCGGATCGAGCAGTTCCTCGGGGGCCGCGCTGGTGCCTGCGGTGTAGACCGGCGGGTGTTCGAGCAGCCAGATCAGCTCACCCGCCGTGCCTTCGGCAATAGCGGCGTTTCGCCCGGTCATTTCGTCGAGCGCAGTGCGATAGGGGACCTGCTGGTCCGATCGCCTGATCTCTATCGTGTCCGGTGCGCTCATGTTCGATGCGCATGGCGCAGTCCGCGCCGGGCTGCAAGTGCCGTCGCCCATCTTGGCCTTACGGGAGGGTTCGACAGAGGACCGGTTTCGCTGCTAGGAACACGCTCATGACGCCCCGCCTGGACAGCAGCCTCGCCTGGAAAACCGCAACCCGCCTCGTAGCGACCAATCGTGATGTGCTCATCGCGATTGCCGGCGTCTTCTTCCTTCTGCCCGGCCTCGCCTTCTCGGTGTTCGTTCCCGAACCGCAGATGGCGCCAGGCACCCCGCCGCGCGAGATGATGGAGGCCATGACAGAAGCATGGGCCTCGTCGATGCCGCTGTTGATCGTGGTGACGCTGCTGCAGATGGCGGGCACCGTGACCATGCTGATCGTGATGACCGACCCGGCACGGCCCACGGTCCGTCAGGCAATCGCCCAGGGCTTCCGCGCGCTCGGCCCTTATGTTCTGGCGCAGATCGTGGTCGGACTGGCGCTCGGCATGAGCTTTCTCGTGCTGGTCAGCGCCGCAGCCCTCACCGGGCTGAAGGCGCTGGGCGCGATTGCCATTGTCGCGGCGTTTCTGGCGATGATCTGGTGCAGCGTGCGCATGGCGCTTGTTGCCCCTGTGCTTGCCATCGAATCCGAACGCAATCCGATCCAGGCGCTGCGCCGTTCGTGGAACCTGACCAGGGGCAATTCCGGGCGCCTGCTGGGCTTCTTCGTGCTTGCCGGGCTGCTCTTCGCCGTCGTCTATGGTCTGATCATGATGCTGGTCGGCGTCGTGCTGGTGCTCATGACCGGCGGTAACCTGCAACAGGTGCTGACTGCCGCCGTTTCCGGCGCCCTTACCTCGGGCGCGCTGGTGTATTTCGTGGCGATGCTGGCGGCGGTCTACCGGCAGATGGCCGGCGAACCGGCCCAGGCCTACCAGACCATCTTCGACTGAACCGGCGTGCTGACAGGCAGCGTGCCGATGGGCAATGCGCTGCCGGTTATTCCTTCCAGCCCCAGCTTATGACGCAAGGCGGAACGTTGAGCGGTTCGAAGCCCTTGTCGATGCGGCGGAAGAACTGCCCCATCAGATCGCGCGCGCGCGCGGTGTACTGATAGACGAGGAATGCACCACCGGGACGCAACACGCGGTGCGTGGCACCCATGATCGCCGGGCCGACGCCTTCGGGCAGGGTCGAGAACGGCAAGCCCGACAGCACGTAGTCGGCATGCTCGAAGCCGTGCGCGCGGACGATTTCCTCGACATCGGTGGCCGAGCCGTGGACCGCGGTGAAGCGGCTGTCGCCGATGGTCTTCTGCAGATAGCTGATGAAATCGGGGTTCGTGTCGATCACGATCAACCGTCCATCGCGGCGCAGCTTTTCCAGCACCGGGCGGCAGAACGTGCCCACGCCCGGACCGTATTCAACGAAAAGCTGGCACGATTGCCAATCCACCTTGGACAGCACCCGCTCGATCGTGCGCCCGGATGACGGCACGATTGCGCCCACCATGCCGGGATGCTTGAGGAAGCCCTTGAAGAAGACGCCGGCCGGGCCGAGCATGCTTTCCGCTTTGCGCCGAGCCCGCTGAATGAAAGGCTCGCGCGCCGCCTGGGTCGAAGTCATTGTCGGGATCTGGTCCTCTGCCGGTCAAGCTCGATCAGAGCGGGTCGCAAATTTGCCACGCCATTGCAAGCGTTCAACAGAACTCCTACCGCAACGATCATGAACCTGCGGTGGAAAATCGGGCGGCAGACACGATGATGGACGGACCAGTCAGGCTCCCGCGCGAGCGGATGGCACTGCTTTTCGCGGTCATGCTGGTCACGGCGGCGGGCAACACCGCCATGCAGTCGGTCATGCCATCGATCGGCACGAGGCTGGGCATCGCCGACGTATGGGTAAGCCTTGCCTATTCGTGGTCGGCGCTGCTGTGGGTCATGCTCGCGCCATTCTGGGCGCGGCGTTCCGACCGGCGCGGCCGCAAGGCAATGATGGCGCTGGGCGTGTGCGGGTTCATCCTGTCGTTCGCGCTGTGCGGCACGGTACTGCATTTCGGGCTGGAAGGCGCGATCGGTGCCGGGTTGACGATGAGCCTGTTCGCGATTGCCCGCTCGTTCTACGGCACCTTCGGTTCCGCAGCGCCGCCTGCCGTCCAGGCCTATGTCGCCAGCCGCACGGATCGCGCTGAGCGGACCAAGGCCCTCTCGCTGGTCGCCTCGAGCTTCGGCCTTGGCACGGTGCTGGGTCCGGCATTGGCCCCGCTGATGATCCTTCCCGGGCTTGGCCTGATGGGCCCATTCGCAATCTTCTCCCTGCTGGGCGGGATCGTGCTCGTGTTGCTGCGCACGCGCCTGCCCGACGACGACCCGCGCTTTGCCGCACGCGGCGAGGTGATGTCCTACCCCTTCAATGCCTCGTCCAATCCGCGCATCGTCGAGGACCATCCCGACGGCTCGCCCGACGAATTGCCTGCAGCCGAACCGCAGCATCAGGGTGCCGACCGCCTGCGCTGGACCGACCGGCGCCTGCGGCCCTGGCTGGCGGCGGGGCTGACCGGAGGCCACGCCCAGGCCATGCTGCTGGGCGTCATCGGCTTCCTGCTGCTCGATCGGCTTGGCCTGCGCGGCGATCCGGATGCTGGCGCCGGGCCAGTCGGGCTGGTGCTCATGGCCGGTGCCATCGCGACCCTGCTGGCGCAGTGGGGGCTGATCCCGATGCTCGGCCTCGGCCCGCGGGTCTCCACCCTGTGGGGCATGGGACTGGCCGCGATCGGCACGTTGCCCGTAGCGGTCGGCAAGGATCTGCACACCATCGCGGTGGGCTTTGCCATCGCCTCGCTCGGCTTCGGGATGTTTCGGCCCGGCTTCACCTCCGGCGCCAGCCTTGCGGTTTCGCCGGCCGAGCAGGGACAGTCGGCCGGGATCATCGCCTCGGTCAATGGTGCGGCCTACATCGCTGCGCCGGCCATCGGCGTTTCGCTGTACAATCATTCCCAGTGGCTCGCCTGGGGCGTGATCGAGGCGCTGACCATTGGTGCCGTCCTGATCGCGCTGCTGGCCATGGAGAAGGATCCCGCGTGATCGGCGCACTTGCCAAGTGCCGCAAACCGCGCCAATCCGCGCGGACATATGCACGCACCCGGCAATTCCCGCACTAGCACGTCCCAGAGGGTCATCGCGCGGGGCGCCGGGTCGAACGCCCTCAGCTTCATCATCCGGTTCGCAGCCAGGGCTTCGTTCCTCTATGTCGGCGCGCGGCTTTACGGTGCGGTGAACTATGGCGTGTTCACCATGGCCAGCGCCATGGTCGAACTGGCCGTACCCGTGGCAAGCCTTGGCCTGCGCCGGATGATCTTTCCCTGGCTCGAGGAAGAGACACAGGGCGATGGCCTGGCGGCGAAGGCACGCCCGGCCACGCACGTTCTGCTGGATGCCCTGCTGCTGGCCATGTGCGCAGGCCTTGCGGTATCGCTGTTGCTGATCGCAGCAACGCGGCTGCTGCCCACAAGCGTCGCGTCCGACCAGCTCCGGCTCGCATTCGCGATTCTCGCTCCTGCCGTTCTGGGCCAGATCACGGGCGATATCGCGCTGGCCGCCACCCGGTGGACCCACAAGATGCGCTACGAGGTGATCGCGCGCGGCCTGGTCGAACCCTATGTGCTGACGGGTGTTGCGCTCGCGGCGTGGTATCTTGGCCTCGAGCAAACCGGGATGCTGATCGGCTACTGGGCCGGATCGCTGGCCCTGGCGGGTTTTTCGGTGTGGAGCGCGCGGCATTGCCTCGGTTCGCTCCATCTGCGGCGTTGGCGGCCCGATCCTTCCGTCCTCGTCAGGCGCGCGCGCTCGCTGCTTCCGGCATCAGGCAGTGATTTCCTGACCAGCCTTGCCCAGCGCATCGACCTCTATCTTGTCGGCTTCCTGCTCGGCGATGCGGCAGTCGGCGTCTATGGCGTGCTGCGCCAGCTCAAGACACCCATCGTGCAAGTGCGGCAGGCCTTCGACGGCATCCTGACGCCGCTCACCGCGCGCACGATGAAGGCCGACGGCGATGTGGCGACCGGCGAAGCCACCGCGGCGGCAACGCGCGTGATCCTGACGCTGCAACTGGGGGTCGTGCTGCTCATGGCAGCGGCGGGCGACGCCCTGCTCGACCTGTTCGGACAGCACTATGCCACCGGCTATCCCGCGCTGATCGCAATGGTGCTGGCTGAGACGATAAACGGAGCCTTCGGCGTATCGGAACTGATTCTCTATTTCCGCCGGCCTGCGCTGGCGCTGCAGGTCAACCTGATCCTGATTCTGATTGCTGCGGGCGCCATTCCCCTGCTGGCGCCGACTTACGGCATTCTCGGCGCTTCGCTCGCCATGTTGCTGGCAGCGGTGGTCGCCGCGCTGATGCGGCGCTACTGGCTGGCGGGGCTTGGCGTGCGGCGGGACCCGCTCCACGCGCTCACGCCCGCGCTTGCAGCTGCAGCGGCAGTGCTGATCGGCAGTTATGCCGGCTGGGTGCTGCGCACGACAGTGTTCGAACATGCGCCGGTTGCTCTGGGCAAGGCGCTTGCCCCGACGATCGCGCTCATGCTTTACATCGGCTTCGTCATGGTCTGGCGGCGGATGCGGCCCGGGGTGCTCTCGCTCGACCGTTATCGCGTCAGCTGAGCGCGGGCGCTCCGCCGGCCGACGGGACTTCGATTCGTGCCGCCGTTGCCATCGCGGCGCGGTTGTGCAGCTGCACCGAGATCAGCAACAGCACGTTCATCACCACGGCCTGGTAGAAGAAGTAATAGACCGGGCTTCCAGCCAGCATCGCCAGCCCGAGCACGATCGCCCGGGGATTGGGGCCGAGGAACTTGAGGAAGTTGAGCAGCGGCTTCTGCTCGCGCGCGACTTCGGAACGGATTGATTCGAGCCGGCGCGTGTCACCCGACGCCATGGACTCGCTGACGGCCGAATCGATCTGGCGGGCATGCGGGGTCATCCCGGCTGCCATGTGCAGATAGACCTGCGCAATCGTGCGCAGGACCTTGTTGAACAGCCCGGTCGTGGCAAACATGCCGGCGCTGTTGTCCTTGGCGTTGTTCAGCCAGGGCACGCCATAGGTCCAGTACTGGTAGAACCGGCGTTGCACCTCGACGTGGTTTGACTGGACGATGTGCGAAAGTCCCGCCGCGAGGGTCCACGCCCAGGCCTCGCCCGCGCCGACCTGTCGCGTCAGCACGAATGCCAGGAGGACGTAGACGACGATGTGACTGACGTAGTCGCATATGCCGTCGACCATTTCGCCGATCGGGCTGGACCTGCCAGTCAGCCTTGCCAGATCGCCGTCGGCGCCATCGACAACGTGCCAGCTCAAGTGCAGGACCATGCCGAGCAGGGCCCCTGCGGGCCAGCCGAGCGCCCAAGTCCCGCCGGTAGAGTCCATGTTGTAATAAACCACGCCCGCTGCCACGACGAGCAGCCCGCCGAAGACGGACACCATGTTCGGCGTCAGTGGGGTGTGGGACAGCAGTTTGGCGAGGCGCCAGGCCAACGGGTGGTAGACGTGGAAGTTCAGGCCATCCTGCAATTCGCGCGGGCGCTTCGGGCGCTTGGCGTCCCTTGCGTCTGCGGAACTCGACATTATCTGCACTCCTTGACGGGTCATGGCTTGGCGACCTTGCGGCACGGCTATATAAAACCGGTGCCCGGGTAAACAGTGGCGGTGCGGCAAATGCACTGGTTTGCTGTGAATGCACGGCTCAGGGGTCGTCTTTTTGCGACTCTATAAGGATCGTCGGGCCATTTCCACCTCGGGTCTTATCGTATTCTCGGCCGGACACGATGCCGACATGCTTGTCGCAGGGATCCCGGCGGCGGCGCGGGTCGTGCGCGAGGCGCGCATGGCCGGACTGCTCGCCTGCGAGGTCAACGGTGGCGAGGGATGGCAACCCGCTGCAACAACGCGCGCCGAGGTCGAGCGGCTGGGCGGTGCGATGCCGGTCACGTTCAGCCCGCCTCCACTGGGTCGGCAGGGCCTTTATGCCGTGATCCGGGGCGATGCACTGCCGGCAGCGCAAGCGATTGCCGATGCGGTTGCCGGGAGAAACGAGCCGGTCGACGGGGTCGAGATTGCCAGCGGTGCGGGAATCGAAGACGCCTTGGCGCGCGCGCTTGCGGCAGGGCGCGAAGGCGCGGCGCGACTCGCAGCGGCCAGCCGGGCAATCCTGCGATCGACGGCAAAGCCGACCGATGGCATCGTGTCGCGCCATATAAATCGACCGCTTTCGCAAGCGATCTCGTCGCTGGCGTTGCGGGTTCCGGGCTTCCGGCCAGTCCATGCCACCATTGGCACCGCGGTGATCGCGCTGGTCATGTTCGCCTGCCTGTTGCTGGGCGGCCCGACGGGTCTGATTGCCGGCGCCCTCTTGTTTCAGGCCGCCTCGATCTTCGACGGTGTCGATGGCGAAGTGGCGCGCGCGACGTGGCGCACATCGGCGGAAGGGGCGCGGATGGACAGCCTGATCGATGCCGCCACCAATCTGTGCTTCCTGCTCGGCGTTGCCCTGAACCTGCTGTTCCAGAACCGCGTCGGAGCCGCAGCCCTCGGATTTCTGGGGCTCGGCCTGCTTGCCATCGGCCTGCTGATGATCGGTCGTGCGGCGGCGCGCAGCAATGCCCCGTTCAGCTTCGATCTGGTCAAGGAGCACTACCGGGCCAAGGGTGCGACCTCTGCAGCAGGACGCGGCCAGGACGCTGCAAGGCCCTCGCAAATCATGCAGTGGCTGACATTCATGACCAGCCGCGATTTCTTCGCGCTGGTCTTCGCTCTGTTGATTGCCATGGGGCTCGCCGCGCAGGTGCTGGCCCTCTTTGCAATCGCGGCGGCGGGGTGGCTGGTAGCAGTCATCCTCGCTCTAATGCCTAAGCGCGCTTGACGCAGGGGATTCTTCTTGCTTTTGGCGCGCGATTTGGAAATGAGGCTAAATCGTTACAGCCGCCCCCTGGGGCGCCTGTGTGAAGGGATCTGAATTCATGAAGCCAATCAAGGTCGCCGTGATCGGCGTAGGGAACTGCGCCAGCTCGCTGGTGCAGGGGGTTGTCCATTATCGCAACACCAATTCGTCGCAGGGCCTGATCCACGACCGTATCGGCGGCTACGGCGCTGGTGACGTCGATTTCGTTCTCGGCGTTGACGTCGATGCGCGCAAGGTCGGCAAGGACATTGCCGAAGCCATCTTCGCGGCTCCGAACAACACCACGGTGTTCCAGCCCAATGTCCCGATGACCGGCGGCAAGGTGATCATGGGTCGCGTGTCGGACGGCGTTGCCGCGCACATGACCTCGGTCGGCGAAAAGGGCTTCATCGTTGCTGACCAGCCCGAAGCCACCCAGGCCGATATCGTCAAGGCTCTCAAGGACTCGGGCGCGGAAGTTCTCCTCAACTTCCTCCCCGTCGGTTCGCAGGAAGCCACCGAATTCTACATGGAATGCGCGCTTGAAGCCGGCGTTGCAGTCGTCAACTGCATGCCCGTGTTCATCGCCTCGACCCCGGAATGGGAAGCGAAGTTCCGCGAGAAGCGCATCCCGATCGTCGGCGACGACATCAAGGCACAGGTCGGTGCAACCATCGTTCACCGCGTGCTTTCGAGCCTGTTCGCCGCCCGCGGCGTGAACGTCGAGCGTACCTACCAGCTCAACACTGGCGGCAACACCGACTTCATGAACATGCTCGACCGCCAGCGTCTGGGCAGCAAGAAGGAGTCGAAGACCGAGGCAGTGCAGGCCATGCTTGCCACGCGTCTCGAGGACGAGAACATCCACGTCGGTCCTTCGGACTACGTTCCCTGGCAGAAGGACAACAAGCTGTGCTTCATCCGCATGGAAGGCCAGCAGTGGGGCAATGTTCCGATGAACCTGGAACTGCGCCTGTCGGTTGAAGACAGCCCGAACTCGGCAGCTTGCGTGATGGATGCGATCCGTTGCTGCAAGGTTGCGCTGGATCGTGGTGAAGGCGGCGCGCTGATCGGCCCGTCGGCCTACTTCTGCAAGCACCCGCCGCAGCAGTTCAACGACGACGTCGCCGCGCAGATGGTCGACGAATACGCTTCGGTCGAGAAGCTGGCCGCCGAATAAGCGACCGCTTCACGAGCGTTGAAATGGCCGACCGGGCGCTTCGTCTGGTCGGCCTTTTCGTTTCAGATTTACACAGCTTCACCCGGAATCTCTCATGGACGCCCTGATCATCGCTGCCGGTTATGGCAGCCGCCTTGCCGATCTTTCGCCTTCCAAGCCGCTGACGCCGGTGGCCGGCGTGCCGCTGATCGAGATCGGCGTGCGCCAGGCCATGGCTGCAGGCGTGACCCGCGTCGTCGTGGTGACCGGCCACAAGGCCGATATGGTCGAAACGTTCCTTGCCGACCTGTCGCTGCGCGCCGGCATCGAGATCGTGCCGGTGCGCCTGTCCGACTGGTCGACGCCCAACGGACACTCAGTCATGGCCGGTGCCACGCGGTGCGAGGGCAACTACCTGCTGATGATGGCCGATCACATGTTCGAGGCCGACATCCTGGCGCGCCTGCTGCTGGAAGACCGGCCCGAGCGCGGCGTGACGCTGGCGATCGATCGCCGCATCGACAATCCGCTGGTCGATCCGGATGATGCGACTTGGGTGAAGATGGACGAGCAAGGCCGGATCACGGCCATCGGCAAGACCATCCCCGTCTATGATGCGGTCGACTGCGGCGCATTTCTGGCCACGCCCGAACTGGCAACGGCCATTCGTGAAGCCATTGCCGAGGGCAAGTCGGGCAGTCTTTCCGACGGCATGCAACGTCTGGCAGATGCCGGTCGTGCCGGAACCATGGACATCGAGGATGCCTGGTGGATGGACGTCGACGATCCACGCGCCCACGCCCTGGCCGAAGAGCTGGCGCCGTGGCACCTGGCACCGACGATAGCCGAGATCGGCCTGCCGGCAGACGAGAGCTGACTAAAAAAAGGGGAGCTCACGGCTCCCCTTGTTCATTGAGCGATATTTCTGGATCACGGATACTTGAGGTGAATCCGCGTCGACAAATTCGTCTTGGAAATGTTCAGGCGGACCGAGCGGAACGAGGGAATGCTCGCCACTGTCGGCGGGTTGTTGGAAAAGCCGAAGCCTTCCTCGGGAAGGCCGAGGACGCCGCTGCGCTTCAGGTTGCGGCTCGAATCCTCGTCATGATAGACCGCAAGCGCATAGACGCCGGGCTTTGGTACGAACAGGCACATGCGGGTTTCGCCCGCCGTCGCATCGACGCGGCCGACATACATCGAACCGTGCTTGACGAGGAACTTGCGTGGCTCGTCGGCATAGAGCGTCACCGCCATCAACCCGTTGCCGTTGCGCACGTTGTCGACAGTCACGTTGATCCAGGTGTCGCTCACCGGCCCGGCGCAGTTCGGCGTGTTGGCACTGGCAGAGGTACTTGCACCCACAAGGGCGGAAGCGGCAGCGGCAACAGCAAAGGCCGCGGCGCCAATCCGTCTCGGCATGGTCATGGTTAAAACTAGCCCCGATTTCGATGTGTCTTCCGCCCGACTGGCGCCCTGCGTGGGTTCCACAACAAGATTGCACTGCCATGTCGGTATGTTTCTGCCGGACGCATACCGGCTTGGTTTCGGTTCGTTAAGTAGGATTCAGGCGGTGAATAGCCGCTGAACCCCTCTTTAACCCTGCAGCAAACAGTTCCAAACGCCTCCAAAGCGGGACATTCCGTGTGGATAAGGGCAGGGTTAATGCTTGTTCGGCCGATTCGCGGGGGCTAAGCGCAAGGCGTGGGGTAGCCGTGCACTGGCACCGATTGCGTGTCTTCCGGCGTCCTCGCGCCCGCTGCAAGAAGACGCTTTCATGGCTCCGCTGATTTCCCCGTCGATCCTCTCCGCCGATTTCGCCAAGCTGGGCGACGAAGTGCGCGCCATCGACGAGGCCGGCGCGGACTGGATCCACGTCGACGTGATGGACGGCCACTTCGTGCCCAACATCACGATCGGCCCGATGGTGGTGAAGGCGCTACGCCCGCACACCGCCAAGCCGTTCGACGTGCATCTGATGATCTCGCCGGTCGATTCCTACCTCCAGGCGTTTGCCGATGCCGGTGCCGATATCATCACGGTTCATCCCGAGGCGGGCCCGCATATTCATCGCACCGTCCAGGCGATCAAGGGGCTGGGCAAGAAGGCCGGCGTTTCGCTCAACCCCGGAACTCCGGCGAAGATGCTCGATTACCTGATCGACGATATCGATCTGGTTCTGATCATGAGCGTGAATCCCGGCTTTGGCGGACAGAGCTTCATCTCCAGCCAGCTTCGCAAGATCGAGGCGGTCCGCAAGATGATCGACAAGTCTGGCAGGCCGATCCACCTCGAGGTCGATGGTGGCGTCGATACGCGGACGATCCGGTCGTGCGTCGATGCCGGGGCCGACGTTCTTGTGGCGGGCACGGCCACCTTCAAGGGCGGCCCCTCGCAATATGCCGCCAACATCGCGGCGCTGAAGTCTCTCGGCCAGGGCGCGGACTGAAATGGCGCAAAGCGACTTTCCCCTGATTGGAAGTCGCGGCGCGGCCGTTCCCGACCAAACCCCCGCGCAAGAAGCGCTCGCATTCCCGCTGGATCGGACGAAGGAGGAACTGCTGGCTCGTTCAGGCGCCCCTGCCCGCAACAGTCCGTCCGGTCTTGAAGAAGGCCGGCCAGTGATCACCCTGGACGATCGCAGCGCGATAGAACCGGGCGTGATCGAGCCGGGCCGGTCGCTGGCCCTTACCGACTTTTCGCCGCCCGCGATCGGGGCAGGCGAACGTCTCGTGCGTCTCGCCTATCGCCTGGGCTTGCCGCAGGGTGCGCTTCATCCCTTCCGCAAGCGCGGGAAGACCCGCCTTACGGCAACGGTAACGCCGCCCCTTCCGGGAGATGCCGCCGGGGGCAAGGCGCTGCGCGCCGGGCATTTCCTGGTCCACGGTTTCAAGAGCCCGATCGCGGACACCGCCTTTTCGGGTCCCCGGCTTCCACCGCCGTTCGAACGGCTGGTCCATGGCTTTCGCTGGCTGCGCGATCTCGAATCCGGCGGAACGCGCGCGCAGTGTGCGCAAGTGGCCGAGCGTATCCTCGCGACCTGGCTGAACGCCAATCCCAAGCCCGACCCGACGCCAGCGTGGGACGTGGGCAACGTCGGCCAGCGCCTGATGAACTGGATGGTGCACGCCCCGCTTATCCTCTCAGGACAGGACCGGGCGTTCCGCACACGCGTGCTCCACACGATCGAGGATACCGCGCGCTGGCTCGACCGGCATGTCGGCAAGGCCGAAGATCGCCTTTCGGAAGCGACGGCTTGGGCGGCGCTCGTTGCCGTGGGTCTGCTGATGGCGGAAGGCAAGCCGCGACGCCTCTTTGCCGAAGCGGGCCTCGTGCGCGCATTGGGCGAACTTGTCGGCGATGATGGCGGGGTTCTCTCGCGCAGTCCGCTGTGCCAGATCGAAGCCATCGAGATGCTGGTTTCGCTGCGCGCCTGCTATGAAGCCGTGCGGGCCGAACCCCTGCCGCAGATCCAGACCATGCTGAGCTTGCTGGTGCCGCCGCTGCTGGCGCTCCTGCACGGGGATGGTGGCCTCGGCAACTGGCAGGGCACCGGTGCAATCGGGGCGCAGCAGATCGAGCAGACGGTGCGCGCGAGCGGTATCAGGACGCGTCCTTTGCGCGATGCGCGGCAATGGGGTTATCAGCGCGCTACTGCCGGCAAGGCCGTTCTGCAGTTCGATGCCGGTCCGCCGCCCCTTGCACGGCAGGCGCGCGATGGCTGCGCTTCGACGCTTGCCTTCGAATTCAGCCATGGCCCTGAGCGCCTGATCGTCAACTGCGGCGGTGCGGCCTTTGCCGGCGGGCTGATCCCGTTGCGTCTGGAACAGGGCCTGCGCGCCACGGCTGCGCATTCAACACTGACCATCGACGATTTCAATTCCACGGCCGTCCTGATCAATGGGAAGCTGGGTTCGGGTGTTTCCGAGGTCGAAGTCGATCGTCGCACACTTTCGGCCGAAGGCGCAGCCCCCGGGGCAACGCGGATCGAAGCCAGTCACAATGGCTATGTCAGCCGCTATGGCCTCACCCACAGGCGAATCCTGATCCTGCGCGACGATGGCACCGAACTGCGCGGCGAGGACCTGCTGGTGCCGGCAGGACGCAAGGGCAAGCGCGGGATGATCGGCGTCGCCCTGCGGTTTCATCTCGGTCCGCAGATCGAACTGGCAAGCAGCGCCGATGGCAAGGGCGTAACCCTGTCCCTTCCCGACGGCAGCCTGTGGCAATTCCGCTCTGGCCGCGATCCGGTCACGGTGGAGGAAAGCCTCTGGGCAGATGGGCTTGGACGGCCTATCGGCACGCGGCAATTGGTCGTGACGGCCAAGGTTCCCCGCAGCGGCGAGAGCTTCTCGTGGCTGCTGAAGAAGATGCGATAGATAGGAATTCCCACGTGAGCGAGGTTACGATCAAGCGGGCGCTGCTTTCGGTGTCCGACAAGTCCGGTCTTGTGGATCTTGGCAAGGCACTGGCGGCGCGTGGCGTCGAACTGCTTTCGACCGGCGGCACCGCCAAGGCGCTGCGCGATGCAGGCCTGACCGTGAAGGACGTGTCGGAGCATACCGGCTTTCCCGAAATGATGGACGGCCGCGTCAAGACGCTGCACCCGACGATCCATGGCGGCCTGCTCGCCGTGCGTGACAATCCCGAACATGCCGCAGCCATGGCCGAGCACAAGATTGGCGCGATCGATCTCGTCGTGGTCAATCTCTATCCGTTCGAGGCAACCGTGGCCAAGGGCGCCGAGCGTGACGAGGTGATCGAGAACATCGACATCGGCGGGCCTTCGATGGTGCGTTCTGCCGCCAAGAACCACGATTACGTGACGATCCTGACCGACGCTGCCGACTACGCCACGTTCCTCGGCGAGCTGGAGCAGACCGGCGGCGCGACGACGCTGGTATTCCGCCGCAAGATGGCGGCCAAGGCCTATGCGGCGACGGCAGCCTATGACTCGGCGATTTCACAGTGGTTCGCGACCGTGGATCAGGGCGAGCATTTCCCGCCCGTCCTTGCCGCCGCGCACACGCGCGTGACGACGCTGCGCTATGGCGAGAACCCGCATCAGGATGCCGCGCTCTACGTGCCGCGCAACCCTGCCGTCACCGGCCTGCCGCAGGCAACCCAGGTGCAGGGCAAGGAACTGTCCTACAACAACTACAACGACGCCAACGCCGCGCTGGAACTGGTCGCGGAATTCGCCGATGCCAAGCCGACGGTTGTCATCGTCAAGCACGCCAATCCTTGCGGCGTCGCCACGGCCGACACGCTGCTCGATGCCTGGAAGGACGCGCTGGAGTGCGACAGCGTCTCGGCCTTTGGCGGCATCGTGGCAACCAACGTACCGCTCGACGGGCCGACCGCCAACGCGATCTGCGAAATCTTTACCGAAGTGGTCGTGGCTCCCGGTGCCGATGAAGCCGCCAAGGAGGCCTTCGCCCGCAAGAAGAACCTGCGCCTGCTTCTGATCGACAGCCTGCCCGATGCCAATCGCAAGGGCCTGACGACCGTGCCGATCGCGGGCGGCCTGCTGGTGCAGGATCGCGATGCCGGCAAGATCGGGAAGGCCGACCTCAAGGTCGTGACCAAGCGCGCACCGACTGAGCAGGAGCTGGCCGACGCCCTGTTCGCGTGGACGGTGGCCAAGCACGTCAAGTCCAACGCGATCGTCTATGCCAAGGACGGCGTCACCGCCGGGATTGGCGCTGGCCAGATGAACCGCCGCGATTCCTCGCGCATTGCCGCTGCGAAGGCCAAGGAAGCAGCCGAGACGCATGCCTTTACCGAAGTGCGCACCGTGGGTTCGGCCGTGGCCTCGGATGCCTTCTTCCCGTTTGCCGATGGCCTGATGGCTGCGGTCGAGGCGGGTGCGACCTGCGTGATCCAGCCAGGCGGCTCGATCCGCGATGAAGACGTGATCAAGGCAGCCGACGAGGCGGGCCTTGCCATGGTCTTCACCGGAATGCGCCACTTCCGCCATTGAACACGCTGCTCCCCGTCATGGTGCGGGGAGCACGCAAGGAAAAAGGGCCGGCCCCGCAGAGGGGACCGGCCCTTTTCATTGCCGTCCAAGGCAGCTGAAATTCGGTATCTGGCCCGGGGCCCAATCTTCAGCGATAGAAGATGTGGCTGTCGACGCGGGCCATCCGGGTCTTCTCCCAGCGCGGCGAAACGCGTGCAGCGTGGAAGAACATCGCACCTTCGACCGGGCTCTTCCAGAGACCCTCGTCGGCAATCTTGGCGATGCGCACGGCAGTCTGCCAGGCGCGGCTCGCGCGGTTGATCGCCGGCATGCCATGGCCACGCACGAACGAGAACTGCGAGGGCTGGTACACAACGCCACAGTAGGACGACGGGAAACGACCGGAATTGGCGCGGGCGACGACCACGCGGCCAACGGCAAGCTGCCCTGCAAGGGTTTCGCTCTTCGCTTCGAAATAGACGGCGCCGGCAAGGCACTCGAGCTCATTCGAAAGCGCGGCGGGAATGGGGGTTTCCTCGACCAGCTCGGAAAGCGAATCCGCATCGACGGTTTCGGCTTCGATGGCAGCATCCTGTGTCGGCGATGCGACGGGCTGAACCACTGGCTGGGAGATGAAGGTCGCAGTGACTGCGGCCGGGGTAGTGATGCCCACTACGTTAGTTGCTTGAGCGGCGGCGTGGGATCCACCGGTGCTGAGAAGCGTTGTGATAAACGTCGCAGCAAGGCTGAAGCTTGCGGCGAACTTGAAGCGAGTGCTCATCTAATATCGTCATTGGGCGGTGAACTTCCGGCCATGGCAAGACGCGGAAACAGCCTGGCGGATATTTCCGCTATGCCGCTGTCCGGGTAGAAGGGCCATGGCGGTTGCCCCCCGTCTGCGTGCCAGTGCGATCGGCCCTCATTTGCCTCCCGTCACCGCCTGCGCGAAATTGGTAGCGCGCCTTTATTCTGCAGGTGCGAAGAGTCAACCCTTGTTCAGGTTCCCAGAAGGCAGTCCCGGACGAAGCGTTCGGACTCCACGACGGTCAGTTCAACTATCCACACATCGGGATCCTGACTGCCACGACGGGTCAGATAGTCTTCGAATTCCTGTTTATTATCAATTACTTGCCGTTTGGAAATTGACCATTTCCGGCTGCCGTCCAGCTGTGGCAGGCGCTCGTACAATACTGCAAGCTCCTGTTTTTCAACGATAACGAGAAGGATCGTTCCGGCGTCTGGTTCGCCCTTGCGCAGCACCATGCCAAACCCGCCCTGCGCCTCGGCAGCGCGCAGAAATCCGCTCACCTCCACCCGAGCCGGCAACCGGGCATCCCCGGATGTGGCATCACCCCAGGTCAGAGGACCGCCCGCAGACCCGCGTTGTAGCCCTCAAGGCTGGACAGCGGGATGCGCGAACGCTGGAAAGTCCCGGTACCGCGGCCAACCTCCTCACCACTTTCGTCAATCAGCCGCGCCTCGGCAACAAGCACCCGCCGCCGGCCAGATACCCAGCGCCCTTCTGCAGTCACCCGTCCGCCGTTTATCGGGCGGCTGAAGAACAGGTTGAACGAAGTCGTCAGCAGGAAACGGTCGGTAACCAGCGTGTTGGCCGCATAGAACGCGGCATCGTCGAGCATCTTGAAATAGATCGTGCCATGCGCAGCGCCGGCGGCATGAAAGCTTTCCGGGGTAACATCGAAGACGATCCGCGAGACACCCTCGCGCTCTATGTGAAGTTCGGAGCGGAACAGCTGGTTGACCGGGGCAGATGCATAGAGGCCTTCGAGCGCGCGCCAGTGCAGGCTGGCGCTGCTGGCCTCTTCCCGTTCCTGCTCGTCCCGGCCCGCCTCAGGCGGCATCGCGATCGATGACGTTTACCAGAAGTCCGAAGAGCGCCTCTGCATCGGGGGCCGAAACAAGCCGCTCGTGCATCCGTTCGTCACGCATCAGGCGCGAAATCGCAGCAAGCGCCTGAAGATGCGTGGCACCGGCCTGCGCTGGCGATAGCAATCCGAAGATGCAGTCCACCGGCATCCCGTCTGCCGCGGCAAAATCGACCGGGTCTTCCAGACGGAAAAACGCCGCAACCGGACGGTCGATGCCATCGATTCGGGCATGGGGGATAGCCACGCCGCGCCCGAAGCCCGTGCTGCCAAGCTTTTCACGTTCTTCGATCCCGTCGATCACCATCGCGCCATCGAGTCCGTAAACTGCAGCGAAACAGTCAGCGAGATCGGAAAGGATCTGCTGCTTGGATTCCGCGCGGATCACGCGGACTGCCTGGGGATCAAGGGTGAACAGCGCCGACATACGGTAAGACATATCACAAGAGTGCGAACGCACGGTGAATTGGGGGGCCATTGCTCCCGAATGTTCGGGAACGCAAGCGCAAAGCGATTTGTCACACGCGCGCAAAGACATCGGACACATGCGAAACGAAAAGGGGGCGCATGATGCGCCCCCTTCGCATTTGCCTGTTCAGTGCATGCTTACTTGGGCTCGACCCAGCCGATCGACCCGTCACCACGGCGATAGACCATGTTGTGCGAACCCGTGCCGGCATTCTTGAACAGAAGCGCATTGGTATTGCGCAGATCGAGCATCATCACCGCGTCCGAAACGCTGGCGGTGGGCACGTCGACGCGGGTCTCGGCGATGACCAGCGGTGCATCGGCCGGTTCTTCCTCGCTCACCTCATCGTGCGCGAAGACGGTGTAGGCTGCTTCCTGCGGCTCGAATGCGGCCTCTTCGGCTTTGCGCGCATGGTCGGCACCTTCGTGGCGATCCTTGATGCGACGGCGATAGCGGCGCAGCTGCTTCTCGATCTTCTCGGCCGACTGGTCGAGCGCGACATGGGCATCCTGCGCCACGGCGCTGCCCTTGAGGATGAGGCCCTGGGTCACGTGTGTCACGATATCGCAACGGAACCCGCCGTGCGGGGCTTTGCCGAGCGTCACGTTCGAGGAAAGCGCTCGGGAAAAGTGCTTGTCGACGATGGCGCCAAGGCGCTCTTCGGCATGGGTCTGCAGCGCAGCGCCGGTTTCGACCTGGTGTCCCGAAACGCGAATATCCATAAGTCACTTCTCCTGTCACTCGGGCGAGACGCCCGGTCTGACTGAACCATCGGACAAGCCCGATGGTTTCAGCGCGACCAGATCGGCTCGGCAAAACCCGCCATGAATTCGGCATGGCGGGCAAGCTCCTCCGCGTTCGCAGCATGCGGGCGCGGGGAACGGAATACGCGGGTCAGGCTGGAGGTGACGGTAATCGACTCCTCCACCACGACAACACCGGCGCCCATCGCAACCTCGGCTGCGAGTTCGAGGCCGATCTGGCGCCCGCCCATCAGCTCAACATAGAGCTGGGCGAGCAGTTCCGCGTCCAGTAGTGCCCCGTGCTTGGTACGGTGGCTGCGGTCTATGCCGTAGCGCGTGCACAAGGCATCGAGGCTGAGCTTGGCACCGGGGTGCTTGCGCCGCGCGATTGCTACCGTATCGACCATGCGATCGCGGCTGACGGGTTCGCGCCCGCACATTTCCAGCTCGTTGTTGATGAAGCCGAAGTCGAATCCGGCGTTATGCGCGACCAGCGGCGAGTCGCCGAGGAATGCCAGCAGGTCGTCGGCCAGCGAGGCGAACTTGGGCTTGTCCGAAAGGAACGTGATCGACAGGCCGTGGACGGCTTCCGCCTCTGCGGGCATGTCGCGTTCGGGATTGAAATAGCAATGGAAAACCTGGCCAGTGGGCACCCGGTTGACCATTTCGACACAGCCGATCTCGACCAGCCGATCCCCGCTTTTCGGGTCCAGTCCGGTCGTCTCGGTATCGAAAACGATCTCACGCATTGAAGAATATGTGGACCCCGCAAGCTTGGCTGGCAAGGGGGTGGGAAGGTTACTGACGGGGGTTTTTTTCCCGGATGGCCGCAACCAGCGCGGCAACCTGTGCTTCCGTTTCGGCGAGCGTTACGCCGGTATCGATCACGTGCTTGGCGCGGGCGCGCTTTTCCGCATCGGGCACCTGCAGCGAGAGGATGTGCGCAAACTTCTCGGGCGTCATGCCGGGGCGGGAAAGGACGCGCTGGCGCTGCACCTCGGCCGGGGCGGAGACAACCATCACGGCATCAAGGTCCGCTCCGTGGCCCTTTTCGTAGAGCAGCGGAATGTCGAACACGACGAGCGGTTCCCCCATGTGCTCGACCATGAAAGCATGGCGCATGCGGGCGACGGCGGGATGGACGATCGCCTCCAGCCGGCTGAGAGCTTCGGGATCGCCGAATACCCTTGCGCCAAGGTCCTGCCGCCTTACGCCCTCAGGTCCGGTAGTTCCGGGGAAAGCCTGCTCGATCGCGGGGAGCAGTTCACCACCTGGGCCTTGCAGATGATGAACCGCCGCATCGGCATCGAACACCGGCACGCCCAGTTCGCGCAGCATCAGCGCAACGGCGGATTTGCCCATGCCGATGGAGCCGGTGAGGCCGAGGACGTAAGGGCGGCTCACGCCATAAGCCTTTCGCGCAGTTCCACGTCCGCATCGCCGCGCGGCGGGATGGCGCCGAAGAAGCGGCGGAAAGCGTGGTCCGCCTGGCCGATCAGCATCGACAGGCCATCCACGGTGCGGAAGCCGGCAGTCCTGGCAGCTTTCAGAAATTCGGTTTCGAGCGGGCTGGTGACGATATCGTAGAACACCGAGCCGGGCGGGGCGTGGGTCGTGTCGAAGGCAAGCGGGGGCTGGCCGGTCATGCCGAGCGCCGATGCATTGACGACGAGATCGAGGCAGCCTTCGCGATCGTCGAAGTCGAAGTCCGTGGCATCGGCAAAATGATCGAGCGGGGCGACATGGTTTTCGCCATGCGGATCGAGTTCGTCGAGCAGGCTGCGCGCCTTCTCCATGTTGCGGCCCGCCAGCACAAGGACCATGTGCTCGTCTGCCAAAGCGGCGATGATCGCCCGCGCCGCGCCGCCGGTGCCCAGCACGCGCGCCATGCGGAAGTAGTGGGTCCTGGCAAGGTCCTCGCGCAGCGGCTCGAGGAAGCCGGGCGCGTCGGTGTTGTAGCCGACCAGCGCGCCGTCTTCGGGCACGATGGTGTTCACCGCGCCGATCCGCGCTGCCAGCGGGTCCAAACGGTCGAGCAGAGGAATGACCGCCTGCTTGTGTGGCATGGTCACGTTGCAGCCGCACCAATCGGGATCGGCGCGACGCGTGGCGAAGTATTCACCCAGCCCGTCAGCCTTGACGTGAGCTCGGTCGTAACGGCCTTCCAGCCCGAGCCTCGCGAGCCAGTAGCCGTGGATCACCGGAGATTTCGATTGCGCGATCGGATCGCCGATCACTTCGGCATAAGGCTGATTCAAGCTGGCATCTCACCTTGTTCGCGAAGTGCACCAAGCAGTGCCAATAGCGGCATTCCCAGAACGGTGAAGTGACTGCCCTCGATACTCTCGAACAGTTGCACGCCCAGTGCCTCGATCCGGAACACGCCGACACAGCCCGAAACCTCGGGCCATTCCCTGTCGAGATAGCTCTGGATAAACTCGGGAGAAAGCGTGCGAACCCGCAAGTTTGCGGTCTCGCAGGTTTTCCACACCACCTTGCCATCGCGCATCAGCACGGCGGCGGAATGGAGGTGCATTTCCTTGCCGGAAAAGAACTCGAGGTGCTCTGCCGCGTTCTCGCGGCTCGTCGGCTTGTCGAACTGGCGGCCGCAGACCTCGACCATGGAGTCCCCGCCCAGGACCAGGCGTCCTGGCATGGCGAGCGATATGGCAAAGGCCTTGGCTTCGGCCAGGACACTGGCGATCTGGCAGCCGGTCACGCCGATCAGTTCGCGCTTGATCGCGCCTTCGTCGACATCGGATGAGCGCGCCTCGAACGGCACGCCTGCCGCTTCGAGCATCATCTTGCGCGAGAAGCTCTGGCTGGCGAGGACGAGAGTCATATCGGTTTTGCTCCGTCGCCGCCCGCTCCGGCAGCGCGTTCGTTATAGAGGTTGATAACGGCCGCCGCGGTTTCCTCGATCGAGCGACGTGAAACGTCGATTACCGGCCAGCCATTGTCGGCAAACATGCGGCGCGCATATTGCACTTCACGCGTCACCTGTTCGTTGTCGACATATGCTGTCTCGGGCGCCTGGTTCAAGGACAGCAGGCGATTGCGACGCACCGCAATCAGGCGTTCGGGACTGGTCGTCAGCCCGACAACCAGCGGTTTGCGCAGCGAAAACAGCATCGACGGCGGCGGGCTTTCGACCACGATAGGAATATTGGCGACCTTGTAGCCGCGGTTGGCCAGATAGATCGAAGTCGGCGTCTTCGAACTGCGCGATACCCCCGCGAGCACGATGTCGGCTTCTTCCCAGTTTTCCCAGTTCACGCCGTCATCGTGGGCAATGGTGAACTGGATCGCGTCGACGCGGGCGAAATAGGCCTCGTCCATCATGTGCTGGCGGCCCGGTCGGCCCTTGGCCTGAACGCCCAGTTGCTGCTGCAAGGCATCGGTCACTGCATCAAGCGCCGGAACCATCGGCAGGCCCAGTGCCGCGCAGCGTTGCTCGAGACGCTCGCGCGTGTCGGCGTTGACCAGCGTGAACAGGACAAGTCCCGGATTTGCGGCGATTTCACCCATGATACGGTCGAGATGCTGCATCGAACGAACCATCGGCCAGAAATGGCGCACCACATCGGCGCCATCGAACTGCGCGAGCGCCGCCTTGGCGATCATTTCCAGCGTTTCACCGGTGGAATCCGACAGGAGGTGCAGGTGCAAGCGCTGCATAGGCGGGCTTTCAGTGGGTATCCGGCCAGTGGTCCGGACGGAGTCGGGATGACCCTGTGGAAACAGGACCGATAAACCACGGGACAGAGTCAGGGACAAGTTTCGGGCGCAGATTCACCCTCGATCCGAGTCCTGTTCAGGGCCATTTGTGGACAAGTGGACAGCGTTTTCCCCAGCCTGTGGAGAGCGGTGAGAACTTCGCGTTGACTCATGTGCTGTCCAGAGTCGCGCACAGCGAAAAGTGTGGAAGCGGACTCACAAATCGGGCAGACGAACGCAATCCCCGGTTTCCACAGGGCCAACAAACACCTTCAACCTGATTCTAAGAATCTATATTTAGTGGATTGGATCGAAATGCCCGGCCCTCTTCTCAGGACTCTTCGGGGTGAAAATCTTTCCCGCCGGCCGATCTGGCTGATGCGCCAGGCCGGGCGCTACCTGCCCGAATATCGCGAACTTCGCGCCGAGAAGGGCGGTTTCCTCGCGCTGGTCTATGACACGGATGCCGCGGCCGAGATCACCGTGCAGCCCCTGCGCCGCTTCGGTTTCGACGGCGCGATCCTGTTCTCCGACATCCTGATCGTACCTTATGCGATGGGTCAGGATCTCAAGTTCCTTGCCGGTGAAGGGCCGCACCTTTCGCCCCGCCTGCTCGATGCAACGCTGGAAAGCCTTGTCGCGGTGCCTGAGCGCCTTTCGCCGATCTACGAGACCGTGGCCAAGGTGAAGGCGCAGATCAGCCCTGAAACGACGCTGCTGGGCTTTGCCGGAAGCCCATGGACAGTTGCCACCTACATGGTGGCCGGTGAAGGCAGCCGCGATCACCATGACACGCGCGCCTTGGCCTATCGCGATCCGGGCGCATTCCAGGCAATCATCGATGCGATCACGCACGTGACCATCGAATACCTTTCTGGCCAGGTCGAGGCGGGTGCCGAAGGCCTGCAACTGTTCGATTCATGGTCGGGCAGCCTTGCGCCTGCCGAATTCGAACGCTGGGTCATTGCCCCTAACGCGAAGATCGCAGCCGAGATGCAGCGCCGCTACCCGCATGTGCCCGTGATCGGCTTCCCCAAGGGCGCGGGCGAAAAGCTTGCCGCCTATGCCCGCGAAACCGGCGTGAACGCGGTTGGCGTCGACGAGACGATCGACCCGCTGTGGGCCGCGCGCGAGATGCCCGCAGGCATGCCGGTGCAGGGCAATCTCGATCCGCTGCTGCTGCTGGCCGGCGGTCCGGAGCTGGAAAGGCAGACCATCCGCATGCTTGAGGCCTTTGCCGACCGCCCGCACGTGTTCAACCTCGGCCACGGCATCGGCCAGTTCACCCCGATCGAGAACGTCGAGGCGCTGCTCGGGATCGTTCGGGGCTGGTCGCGGGACTGATCCTTTTCGGGCACTTGCAAACCACGGTTTCCGCGCCGAAATAGCCCCTCGGGGCGCACTGGCAGGCGGAGCCACAACAGATGCAGCAGGTATTGGCGATGCTCTATCTCTGGCTCAAGGCGGGCCATGTCATCTTCGTGATCTTCTGGATGGCGGGCCTGTTCATGCTGCCGCGCTTCTTCGTCTATCACCAGGAAGCGCCCGAAGGCTCGCCCGAGAATGCGATCTGGGTCGATCGCGAGGGCAAGCTGATGAAGATCATCATGTGGCCGGCGCTGGTGGTGGTCTGGGTGCTCGGCCTGCTGCTGGCCGTGGATATCGGCGCATTCGCCCAAGGGTGGTTCCACCTCAAGCTGGCTGCCGTGCTGGTGCTGACCGCCTACCACTTCTGGCTGGCGAACTACGCGCAGCAACTTGCCCAGGGCGTGAGGAAGCTTTCGGGCAAGAAGCTGCGCATGCTCAACGAGATCCCCGGCGTCGCTGCCGCGGTGATCGTCATCATGGTGATCGTGAAGCCGTTCTAGCCG
This sequence comes from Novosphingobium sp. B1, assembly GCF_900176395.1. GTDB lineage: Bacteria > Pseudomonadota > Alphaproteobacteria > Sphingomonadales > Sphingomonadaceae > Novosphingobium. Next base: position 232,670 of record NZ_FWXL01000007.1, read on the forward strand.
CGCAAGGTCCGCAAGCCATCGCGCATGGCGTTGCGGACAATCCGCATCGGCGAACGTGGCAGGTGCTTCCACTGCGAGCCCCAGGCGTTGGCCGGAGCATCGTGTGCCTGCGGGCGGGGAAAGGCGCTACTGCGCCGCGGCAGTCTGATCATGGTAATGTCCTCTCGTACTGACCGGTTTTTCCGGTTTGATGCGAGGAGGATACCACCCCCCTGGCCTGATCCACAATTGACTATCGCCCGCCCGAGGCATATCTGCGGGCGAACCGGAAGATCGATGCGCTGCCACAGATGCAGCCGCCCTCTTGCTTTCTCCAAGCCCGTCAGAGGTTTCCGGCTATCTACCCAACCCTTTGGAAAACCATCAAATGCACCTGAAGGAACTCAAGAAGAAGACCCCCGCCGAGCTGGTCCAGATGGCCGAGGAGCTCGAGGTCGAAGGCGCCAGCACCATGCGCCGCCAGGACCTGATGTTCGCGATTCTCAAGGAAATGGCGGAAGACGGCGAGGAAATCCTCGGCATCGGCACCATCGAAGTCCTGCCCGACGGCTTCGGCTTCCTGCGCAGCCCCGAGGCGAACTACCTTGCCGGCCCGGACGACATCTATGTTTCGCCCAACCAGGTCCGCAAATGGGGCCTGCGCACCGGCGATACCGTGGAGGGCGAGGTCCGCGCGCCCAAGGATGGCGAACGCTATTTCGCGATCACTCGCCTGATCAAGGTGAACTTCGACGAACCGGAGGCCGTGCGCCATCGGGTCAACTTCGACAACCTCACCCCGCTCTACCCGAACGAGCGCCTCAAGCTCGATACGCTCGACCCGACGGTCAAGGACAAGTCGGCCCGCGTGATCGATCTGGTCAGCCCCCAGGGCAAGGGCCAGCGCGCACTGATCGTCGCCCCGCCGCGCACCGGCAAGACCGTGCTGCTGCAGAACATGGCCAAGGCGATCACCGACAACCATCCGGAAGTCTTCCTGATCGTTCTGCTGGTCGATGAGCGCCCGGAAGAAGTGACCGACATGCAGCGCAGCGTGAAGGGCGAGGTCATCTCCTCGACGTTCGACGAACCCGCCACGCGTCACGTGCAGGTGGCCGAAATGGTCATCGAAAAGGCCAAGCGCCTGGTCGAACACAAGCGTGACGTCGTCATCCTGCTCGACTCGATCACACGCCTCGGCCGCGCCTACAACACCGTGGTGCCATCATCGGGCAAGGTGCTGACCGGCGGTGTGGATGCCAACGCCCTGCAGCGCCCCAAGCGCTTCTTCGGTGCGGCGCGCAACATCGAGGAAGGCGGCTCGCTCTCGATCATCGCCACCGCACTGATCGATACCGGCAGCCGCATGGACGAAGTGATCTTCGAAGAGTTCAAGGGCACCGGCAACAGCGAAATCGTGCTCGACCGCAAGGTTGCCGACAAGCGCATCTTCCCGGCGCTCGACGTGGGCAAGAGCGGCACCCGCAAGGAAGAGCTGCTCGTGCCGAAGGACCAGCTCTCGAAGATGTGGGTCCTGCGCCGCATTCTCATGCAGATGGGCACCGTCGATGCGATGGAGTTCCTGCTCGACAAGATGAAGGATTCGAAGACCAACGAAGACTTCTTCGCGACGATGAACCAGTAGAATTGTCGATCGGAAAAACAGGAGAGCCCGGAGAAATCCGGGCTTTCTTGCGTTTGGCGTGGCTAGGTTGTGAACTCATAAAGCGGGCGCGGTTGGCAGCGCCGGGGCTGGCAGCTACGCTCTGATGATGAGTGATCCGACCGGTAGTTCTCTTGCAGATTTGTCCGCCTTCCTTCTTCGGCTTGAGGAGGCGCGCATCCACTTCACGCTGACGTCAGTTCGTGAAGGTGCGGTCATGGTGCAGGTGGCGGTGCCCGGCGAGCGGTGGGAGGTGGAGTTCTTCCCCGACCACACGCCGGAGATTGAGATTTTTCGTTGCGACGGCAGCATCAGGGACGCCAGCCTGCTGGAACGGCTCTTCTCCGAGCATGGAGATTATGATTCAGCGTCGGCATGAGCCGATATGATCTGACCGACTTCGAATGGCGCGTTATCGAGCCGCTGCTGCCCAACAAATCCAGAGGCGTGCCGCGCGTAGATGATAGTCGCGTGCTGAACGGCATCTTCTGGGTGCTGCGTTCCGGTGCGCCGTGGCGCGATCTACCGGAACGTTATGGCCCACGCACGACTTGCTACAACCGCTTCGTGCGATGGCGAAAAGCCGGGTTATGGGACCGGATGATGGATGCCATCACTGCCGCTCATGAGGGCGACATCCAGATGATCGACAGCACTTCCGTTCGCGCTCATCAGCAGGCCGCAACGGCAAAAAGGGGGATCGAGATCATTGTCTCGGTCGCTCCAGAGGCGGCCTCACGACCAAAATCCACGCGGTCGTCGATGCACAAGGCCTCCCGATCCGACTAAGCCTGACCGCCGGTCAGACGCATGATGGGCAAATCGCCGATACGCTACTCAACCACCTTGGACCGCACACCATCGTGCTGGCCGACAAGGCCTATGACGCTGACCGCATCCGTGGCCTGATCGAGGAGCAGGGAGCCACGGCGAATATACCGGCCAAATCCAATCGGAAATGGAAACCCTGCTTGAGCAAGCGCCTTTATCGCGAGCGCAACCTTATCGAGCGGTTCTTCTCCAAGCTGAAGCACTTCCGTCGCGTCGCTACCCGTTACGACAAACTCGCTGCCAACTTCCTCGCCATGGTCCAACTCGCCTCAATGCGCCTGTGGCTGCGCGCTTATGAGTCATCGTGTAATTGCGGCTGCTTCCCTCGGGCCTTGGTTGAGGCGCACACTTCTGGTTGTCGAATCCTGAAGGAAGGAAGCAGCCATGAAG
>NZ_FWXL01000024.1 GCF_900176395.1 Novosphingobium sp. B1
GATTGCGCACAAGGGCGCTACACGAGTTGGAGAGGGCAGACTGAACTGATGCAACAAGCCGGTTGAAACCGCCGGAGCAGGAGAACCCGTCCGACGCCAGCACTTCGAGTGCGTGCAATTGAGAGGGACCTGAACCGCGCGTATGGCATCAAGGCCAGCGGCCATGCAACGCCGCGCAATTAGGCCGGACACATGGGCGCCACGACCAGCCAGCGCAGTGCAGAAATACCCTTGCCAACGGAGAGCCGTCCACACATGGGTCGCTCTCAGAATTTCAGCTTTCAGCGGCCGAGCGACCGAAACCCGGCAGCTTTACGATAGTGATGCGGCACATCTCATGGCCGCAATTGGGCCGGTTGCTGACCGACAGCTTTTGGCTGGCAGTTATCCGTAGCCGAAGGTCGGCTTTGAGGCAGGCAGGTAGGCCGGGGTCCCGTCCGAAGAGGGGTGGTTTTCTGCCGTTGTCACTTTCGGAAGCCATCGGTATTTCGATCAGATGCTTTGGAATATCATCGACAAGCGAACTCGACCGTATCGGTGGCAAGAGATCAATGCCATCATCGAAGCTACCGAGCACGACAATAGCTGCAAGGATTCCGATCAGGCGCCCGAGAGTGATCCAAGCCTGACCGTTGATTATGAGGCACTTGAGGCCATCTCGGTAGCCGAAGCCATACAATGGGCTGAAGGTAAGCCGTGCCCCGTCACGCTCTATCTCTACGATCTTGGCCAAGGCTTCGGAGACGACGAGCATTTCACGAATGTCGAGATTCGTTTTAGCGACGATAACTAGGCCAATCGGCGACAGCTTCGGCGTCGTTTTAGGTTTGTCGGCTGCTGGCGAGAAGCGCACTGAAGCTGCCCGGCAGGTACCGGGATCGAGGCGCGATCCCGCTCATGACCGCAAAGGGGTGGGAAACTGACCTTCTCAGATGCGTGGTCGCCAAGTGTCCTCAGGATATTTTCGGATCTGGCGCACCCACAGCCAAAGGACGAATGGCACACCGATAACCGCGAGGCCCAATGCCTCCTCCAGCCCCTTCAGGATAGCGACGAGAACCAGCAATAAAGCTGGCGCTGACAATGCGACATAGTCACGCCTTACAATCTTTCTCATGTCCGACACCTCGGTCGCGTAGCGACGTTCTGGCCGAAGTGTTCCATGTCCGCAATGGCGTCGCTTTGAGAATTTCGGCTTTTGGCGAGAAACTTGCGGAGGCTGCCGGGCAGGTTTCAGGATCGCGCCGCACCACCCGGAATGGCGGGAACGGGGTGGGAAAGTCGACTTGTTACCGTTGCAGAATCTGAAGTTCTATCTCTGCACCGGGGAACTGCACTGCGATCTGATCGACCCAGTCGATTGCCCTTTTTAGTTTCGACGAACGGGGTTTCCTCAAATCTGCGCACGAGCGTGCTCTTGCTTCGAATTGATCGACAGTCGGAAGCCAAGGCGTACTCATGCACGATGCATACTTCTGTCCTAGCTGCACATCCTTCTTCGTCGCTGCCTCTACCTTCAGCACAAGCTTGGTAGGGACGTCATAGGTGTCCGCAAGAGATGGGGCAGTAGCCATCAGCAATGTCATGGACGTTATCGATCGGATCACAGTGCTTCTCCGAAAATCCGTTCCTGCAGAAGCGTGGCAGGCATCCGCTACGGTCGCAATGGCGTCGCTCTTAGAATTTCAGCTTCCGGCGGCCGAGTGGCTTGAACTGCCGGTAAGCTTTCAAATGGCGCTTCGGCCCAGCTGATGGCCGGAATTGGGCCGTTTGCTGAACAGCCGGTCCTGGCTGGCAAAGGGCTAAAGCCGCAGGTCGGCTTTCAGGCAGGCAGCAAAGCGCGCCACGTGACCAAAGATGGGTGTTTTCTGCCATGCCTCGCGCTAAGCCAGCGCATGCTTTGGTGCCGGCCTTTCGCAATCGCTCTCACGTCGTTGGCCGCTCTTGGGTGGCCAACACCTGCCACGCCGTCATCTCCGCCAGAGGCACAACAGTGCTTCGATGCCTTGGTCGTGGCCAAGGTCGTGGGGCAAGTCCCGAGCGACTTTCCGGATTCAGATGATGACTATATCGTTATGTCTTGGCCATACTTCATTGACCTCGACATAGTGCGGGTTGTTAAGGGGCAAATCGAGGCGAGGAAGATTACCGCACTGTCTGTTCAGCACACCTATTGGCGTAGCGATCTGGGCGCACGAAGGTGGTGGCTGCGACGTAACACCGCGGGTGGCTACAACATCCTGCGGATCAAAAACGGTGCCGAACCACCTAAGTGCCCTCAGGGAGCAGCACCCGCCCGCGCATACTTGGAGCCAGCACCCGGCCAAACGCTCGACGAGATGCGGAAGGCGGGAGAGCGAAGGTATGGAAGCCGCCCGTAGTCCGATTGGAGGATTGGACCGCACTTGCCCCACGGCGACTATGGCGTCGCTCTCAGAATTTCAGCTTTCGGCGGCAATGCGGCTTGAACTGCCAGGCAGCTTTCAAAATGGTCGCTATGGTCAAACCGATGGCCGCAAATGGGTCGGTTGCTGATCGGCAGGTTCTGGCTGGCGAAACGCTAAAGCCGATGGTCGGCTTCTAGGCAGCCGGGAAGACCCAAATCTCGTCTGCAGAGGGATGGCCAACTGCCGCCAGCTTCAGAGGCGTTTGACGAACTTGTTCGTTGTCTTGTCGTAGCAGAATGCGGGATTGGGCGCGTGAGTGACGACGTCTTTGTTGAGAATTACAACTACGATGCAGGTGAACTCTGCTCCCTGAAAGAGAAATCCAGCTACATCACTCGAATGCCCATAGCGGCGCTGCTCCTCAGGTGTTAATCGTGAGAGCGCGTCGGCTAGGAACAAGCCGCTTGGATCTCCACTCGTGGATGGAGCGTCTTTGCGAACGAATGCAAGTTCTTCCGGCGCAGGATTGCTGCAAGAGCTAACGGCGACTGCCAGTGAGAAAATGATCCGACGCATTGCGTGAGCGTGCACATGAATGCTCACGTCCGCAATGGAGTCGCTTTGAGAAATTCAGCTTTCGGCGGCCGGGCGGCTGAATCTGCCAGGCAGCTTTCAAAGTGGCGCTGCGGCCCAACCGATGGCCGGTAGTGGGCCGGGTGCGGACTGGCAGGTTCCGGCTGGCTAGATGCTAAAGCTGAAGGTCGGCTGTCAGGCAGCTGCCGGATCCCCATTTGCAGCTGGATTGGGGTGGAAGTCGGACAGCCGAAGCTCAGGCCCGCCAGCCTTTCAAGCGCCTCGAAACGTAAGCAGGAACAAGGCTGGCAGTGCTGAGGTTTTCTTGGCGCAGCGTGAAGTGGAACGTCAGGCCCTCATTGCTAATAGTAAAGCTACAATCGAACCTCTCATGCCCAATGATGTCTGGCGAACCTTGGCACGACGGAACTCGCCAGTTGGGCGGCAGGCTTTCAACACCGTCGCGGGGAACGAGATAGAAAAGGGATCCGCCCTGTCCTGGCGTCCCCTCTTCGCCGACGAGCCAATACACCCTATCCCAGCCAGTCGTGGGATCACGCTGTCGAAGCCCGCCGTTAGCAAGTTCCTGCTGAACCTTCAAAATGTCTCTGCTCCGGTCGGCAGGAAACTCGCGTGCTTCCTTTCCGTCAAGCACATTGACTACCATGTCGGCTTCAACATCGCTCGAATAACCGTGAAACTGGCGCTTGTAGCCCTGCACACCGGCGGAAAGTTCAGAGGCCGGAAGTAAGAGCCAAACGGACTCATCTGGCTCCATTTCCAGCCCATTGATGTCTGAGAGCCACGGCAAGCTGAAATTGCGCATGAACTCGTATTTGTGGGGAACAGCGTAGGTAGCGTCAGCCAGTCGGTAGCGCGTCGAGCCAAGATAGGATTCAGCCGTGGCTGCCGCGCCGACACCTGCGATTGCGAGGACGATGATGTGGGCGCGTTTCACCGTAACATGGTTTCCTATTTGTCGTATGTCCGCAACGGCGTCGCTTTGAGAATCTCAGCTTTCGGCGGCAGAGCAGCCGTAACCCGGCAGCTTTACGATAGTGATGCGGCACATCTCATGGCCGCAATTGGGCCGGTTGCTGAACGGCGGCTTCCGGGCGGCGAGTGGTGGAAAGCTGCCGTCCCATCTGCCACTTAGCAACGGCAACCCCCGACCAAAATTTGTCGCTCCGCCGTGTGGAGTTTGGCGTCGGCTAACGCCAATACCGGCCATTACCCCCCTAACGAATTGCGCAGCCCTTTCTTCCATGATTCAGAGTGCTTACGTCGGACATGGATCGCTTCTAGAGCTCGGCCATTAGACAGTGGCGCTCATTCCAACCCAAATTTTCTCAATCCTGTTTGCATGGTGGTACAACTACAAACCCGAAGCCATCGACCGGCGTCCCGCCGATTTTGACGTTGCGCAAGGTGGCCGGACGAAACTCGATGCGTTCGTTTTTCTCATCCTTGCCTGCTGCGACAGGTTTCTCCTGACCGAACGTGACGAAGATCAGGCGCTTGCAGTCCATGCCATGATCGTTGAACCACTGCGCCAGCCGCTTGGCGCGCCGGACGCCAAGCTGTGCATTGTCCTCGCGGTCAGCAAGGATGGCCGCATTGGTTTCGACCCTGAGCAGGGTGATGTAGGTCTTTTCTGCAAGAAACTGCATGATATCTTCGAGGCCCTTGTCGCTCCCGGGTGCCAGCACATCGCTCCCTGACTCGAAGCGGACGGGTGAAGGGAGGACGAGCCCTGTTTCGTCGATGCGCACTTGCGCTTGAGCCGTCGCATGCGTCGCGGCGAACAATGCCATTGCGGCGAGGATAACCCTATTGATGTGAACTGTTCGCGGCTTCGGCATGATCATACCTTCAGTTGGCAAGGCTTGATGAGTAGATGGAAAAGGCCGCCCAGGCGCTGGGATGGGACCACTGAGCAGTCCAGCCGGGAAGATCTGCACCCTTGGAGTTCTTGCCAGTCCGCACAGCCTTCATTGCCGCTTGCAATGCGTGAGGCTGATCAAGTTTGCCGTTGGCAATGCCGTCCAACGCCTCGACCGTGAGGGCAGCGGTCGGCTCGTCAGGCACGCTCCAGCGGGAAGCCAGCACGGCACCTGCACCCGAAAGGAAGAAAGCGCGAGCCAGCGCGGACAGGGAGTCCGCTCCGGGTGAACCTTCACTCGAAGCCGTGTTGCAGGCCGAAAGAACCACGAGCGTTGCATTGATGGTCTGCAGGCTGACTTCGGAGGCTGTCCACAGACCGTCGTCGTCATCGCTTGGTTGATCGGGCGGGGTCATGACCAGACCTGGCTCCTGAAGGCCCTGCAGTTCGCTTGGCATCAACCCGTGCGTGGCAATGGCAAGGATGTTTGCACGGGCAAGCCGCTCGTCAGATCGGACCTGCCCCTCACGCGCTTGGGCAGCAAGCCGGAGACTTTCGTTGGCTGATGTCCGCATGATTGCGGCCATTGCCTTCAGCTCAATCTGTGTGGCGGGAAGCGGTGAAAGCGCGCGCAAACGGTCGACCTCCACATGCCAGCCAGACCCGCGCCGCGCATAAAGGTTGCCAAATCCGCGAGAATTGCTGGATCTGCCGGCAAGCAACGGATCACCAATACCGAAGAAGGGCTGCCTGATCGTGCCAAGATCGAGCGGCGGCCTGCTTCGCGTGAGTATCCCGGCAAACGGCAGAGTGGCCATCGGATGTCTGTCCGCCAGCCAGGTGACGTCTTTCATTTTCACTGGATCGAACAGGTCCGCGGTGGCTGACAATTCGATGGGCAAGGCGGCCAGAGGCAAGGCGCTGAGCCACCCTTGTTGCACGGATACCAGCAGGGTTCCGGCGGGAAGTGTCTTCAGGAGGGGTGACAGCACGCTCGCGTAAAGACCGTGCGCGCTGGCCAGATCGAAAGCTGCGCGGGGATCATCCGGCTCCCATCCCGCCGTAGCAAGGCTATTGGAAAGCGCAGCATTGGCATCTGCCGTGCAATATTGTGGATCGAACGTACACTTCACGACGCCAAGTTTGCGTGAAAGTGTGGCCGCCTCTCCGATCCTGCGATTGCTGCGAAAGTCCTGTTGGGTGACAAGCAGGGCAAGAACGTCCTGATCGTCAGCCGACAGCAGCAATAGCGCAGCACCTGCCGGAAGCGCATCACGCGCGGCCTGCAGCGACAGGATCGGCTGCTCCTTTGCCTGTGCATAGGTGGGGAAAGCCTCCCGAACGGCCTGCTCGGCTTGCACCTCTCGCTCTCGTGCCGTTCTGGTCGAGCCGAGAAGTCGTTCCACCGTTTTCCCGTCACCACGCATCAGCGCATCGTGGAGGAGCTTGTCCTGATTGCGGGCCTCGCGCTCAGCATCCGCAAACGCGGCAACCAGTGCCTTTTCCTGCTCGGTCCTGGCACTGCGGCCCAGCGTGGCACGGGCGACCGCCATCGCGGAAAGCGAAACCTCGGCTTCCTGCAGGGTGCGGAACGCTTCGTCGATCTGTGCAGGGGATCTCTTTGCTCCAGCCAGCAGGGCTGAACTGCGCAGAATGAAGGCCCGGCGTATGGCCGGGTCCACGATGACACCCCCCGCACCACGCAAGGCCGCACGCTGGTTGCGCGCAATGGCAACCGCTTCCGCGGTGATTTCAAGCGCGCGTTGATGACGTTGCGGTTGCTTCAGCAACTGCTCTGCCCAGGCGACGCGGATGGCAAGGCCGCCCGTCGTGCCATCGCCCGGAAGCTGACGTGCGTGCTCGATTGCCTGTTCGAATGCCGCATCGATGGCATTCGCAGGTGCCTTGCCTTGCGCCAGAAGCCTTGCCTGCAACGCAAGCGCCCTGGCGATTGCCGGGTGAGGTTCGGCATAAAGGCTCTGCGCCATGCGAACCGCCCCGGCGGCGATGCTGGCGCTGTTATCATCGTCGGCCTTGGCGAAGTAGGCCGCCGATGCGCGCTCTTCGGGCTTCGCATGGGCGTCGGCAAGGTCGAGATAATCAAGCAGAAGTTCAAGCGTGGCAGGCGTTTCTTTGCTCACCAGTTGCAAGGAGGCCGCCAGTGCCCGTGCTGCCTTGTGTCCCTTGCCGGTAAGAACCTGAACCTTGGCAAGGGCACGGGTTGCGGCAAATTCGTCGTAATCAGCGGTCAGGACAAAGCGGTCCTGCAGTTCTGCCTCGGCAGCCAGAGCGCGTTCAAGCAGCGATTCGGCTTCGGTCACGCGGCCCAGCACCAACGCGCAATCGGCCAGGCGGCGAAGCGCGAGGGGCAGATCGTGGCTGGTTGCCGACGCACCCCCCATGCGCGCGACGACGCTTTGAAGAAGGCTCTCCGCTTCATCCACCTTGCCAGCGGTCAGGAGTATCCCACCAAGGTCGGACTGCGCCCGCAACGTCTGCGGATGATCCCGTCCCAGTCTCGTCTCGGCCAGGATGACCGATTTGCGCGCAATACCCTCGGCCTCGTCCAGCCGGGCGATGGTGGCAAGATCGCTGGCGAGGTGGGTGTAGTCAGTCTGTTCCGACTGTGCGCCCGCGACAAGCGCCCGGCCAAGTGCGATAGCGTCGTCCCAGCGGAACTCTTGCCGCGCAAGGCCGGCTGCATAGCGGGTAAAGTCAGCCGGATCGGCCCAGCTTTCCGGCCCTTTGCCTGCGCCCTCCGCTTGGAGAGCCGAAAAGTCCTCGGCACTTACAGTAAAAGTGGACGTGCGATAGCTTGCCGGAATCAGAAGTTCCGCTGCGCGATTGCGCAGCCACGCAGTCTGTGACGCGGGCTCTGTTGCGTAAAACGCAGAGGCGGCCGTTGCCATGCGCTCTTCAAGGCGTTCGGGCGCAACTATCGCTCGTGCCAGGAGAACCCGCGCTCGCGCCAGTCCTTCGTTCTGCCCGGCACCAAGGCTTTGCAAAGCATCGACAGCAAGGCGCAGCGCACCTTCGGCTGTGACATTGTCACCCTGATCAAGCAACAGAGCGCCGAGTGCCAACCTGACGCGGGCAAGGTCGAAATCGTTGGGAGGGCGGTTCTGCGCGAGGACACCTTCGAGGCGGCGTGCCTGATCGACAGTTGCCCGAGTTGCGGCCAGCGGCCAGCGATCGGCAAGCGCAACGATTTCGAGGGACTGCAACGCTTGTTGTTCCTCGCCGGACAGCGGCTGGATCACGAACATCTGCATCGTGCCTGAAGCCTTGTCCCAGACATAGGTCCGCACGCCGCAGTTGCTGCCCATCCCGGCCACGCAATCGTTCTGCTCATCTGCGACAACGAAGACCGGGCGTGGTGCAGAAAGGAAGAGCGATGAGTCTCCCGAGATGGTGAGAGCTTCAGCAAAATCCTGCTGCTTGCTGATGTAGAGTGCCGAGGAAAGTTGGGGTACTTGTCTGTCAACGCCTTCGGAAGATGGCTCGGCGCCGCCGTCTTCGGCAGCTTCCGGCTCGTCGCAATACGTGCCAACGAACCAATCCGCGATGCCATCGCCGTTGAAATCGATCAGCGGATAGGCGCTTTCTCTGGCGACTTCGGCCGACAGGACCATGCCCGCGGCCAAGCAGGCCTTACCGTCCGCCTCCAGCTTGTCCAGCACGGCCTTGGGTGGCTCCACCGGTGAAAACTGCAAGGCATTGAACCCCCGTATGGAAGCCGTGGTCATTGCACTGGCAATGGGAACAAGCGCGCCAGCGCCCTTTGACCACTCCATCCCGATCCGGCAATCACTGTTGCCAATGCCTGTACATTGTGTGCCGTGAACCGATAGCGCGACGAGCGGCAACGCCCCTTTGCGCTTGCGAATGTCCAGCCCCAGCGTCTGGGTCGACAGTGCAAGGACATGCGTGCCATCGGGGCGGGAAACATAAAGCTCCTGCAGACAGCCGCCGGTGCCGCAGAAGCCGGCAAGGCCATGGCTGCCACGATAGAAATCGACCAGCCAATCGGTTTGGCCATCCGCGTTAATGTCGACCGCCCGGAACATGAACGACGAAGGCAGAGGCACCGGAGGCGGCGACGCGCTGTCGCCACGACCGTAAGTATCTCGATGAACCTGCGCGAAACGGGCTTCGGTCCTTGCGTAGATTGCCTCGGGCACCACCTGCCCGTCGGACATGACGGTCTGCGCGTTTGCACCCGCGCTGCTGGCAAGGGCCGCGCCTGCCAGCAGCGCCCAGCGCACCTTCCGCTTCGTCAGCACACCTGTCCTCAGTTCAGCTTGGCCAGAAGTTCCTTCGCTTGCGCAAAAGACGGGTTGATCTCGATCGCCTTCTGTGCGGCCAGCTTGGCTTGATCCTTCTTGCCATCCTCGGCCAGCAGGATGGCAAAGAAGTAGCAGGACTTGGCATCGTTTCCGCTGCATCCCTTGTTCAGCAGCGCACCGCCATTGCGCCGGTCGGGCGGACCGCCCATCTGCCCCTGAATGAAGGCGAGGCCCGAAAAAGCACACATGTCGAACCGGTCGCCCATGCAGGCGGCGGCACCGAAGCGCGCGGATTGCGGCAGTTCCTCGGGCTTTGCGCCGGGGAAGTCGGGCCGCATGACCAGCGCCATGTCGTAACAGTAATCCACCTCCTTCTTCACCCCACAGCGGTCCTTGGCCTCGGCCATGACCTTCGCGATGAAGGCATCGCGCGCCGGCGGAACGAATTCGGGGGTGGTGCTGGGCACGCGAATTCCGGCGGCACCGCAGGCGGATTCTTCGCCAAGATCACACAGCAGGAACGCCATCGTCCGGTTGGGCGTGCGGATACCCTGCGCCAGCGTCCGCTTGCGCAACAGAGGCAGCGCTTCGCGCACGACGTTCCAGTCGACCGGCTTGTCCTTCAACTTGTCCAGCGCCGGGGTTTCGAGTGCTGCGGACGACGTTACCGCTTCCTCGGGCACCGTCATCATCGGGCGAAAGCCGGGCATGCTGCGGCGATCGGCTCGCAGTTTGTTTGTGACGCGCTCGGCCAGCTCAAACTCGCGTTTCTTGTCGGGGTCACTGTCCCTGGCTAGATGCACCGGGAGCGGTCTTGTGTTGTACCAATCCTTCAACGTTCCGCATTCTGAAGAATCGAGTGTGCACGCTTTGATCAGCGCTGGTTCAACCGCTGCAATATCGCCATATTGTGCAGCGGCGACAGCAACATCGCCGCATGCATCGCCATCACCTGCATCACAAGCTGCCTGCGTCCATTTAGGTGCATCATAGATGCGGGCGTCTTGGGCCAATTGTGACATGAAATAGCAACTTGCCCGGTGTTTTTCCGTCGAGCAGTGCTCGCCATAATAATCTGCTATGCTGACCTGCGGAACATTCGGACGTCCCTTTTGCTCAAGCCATAGCGTCGGATCTTTGCTGGTGAAGATTTCCCACTCAACCATGCCACAGGCCGATTTGACCTTTAATTGGCATGCCTTTTTCAAATACCCAAGCCCTTGCTCCGCAGTCATAACCGGAACGGGATCGTATTTTGGTTCGGAACTCTTACGCTCCGCATCAATTCTCTGCTCGCGCTGACATCGCTTTTTGGATTCGTCGGAAAAGCGCCAGCTACAATCGATGACTTCAGAAGCGCGGTTATCGTCCTTTGTCTTGAACAGGATCATCTGGCCCAGCAAAAGGCAGCTTCGGCCGTGCCCGGAATCGCACATCTTCGGAAGCACTACGTCAATGATCCGCTGCTCTTCGGCGCGCCGCAAGGTAAACTTTGTTGCGGGATCAAAGTCAGCCCATGCTTCCAGTGCGGCGTCATAGCAGCGTTCGGTGTCCAGAACAGGCTCGTTTTCCAAGCACAGGACCGTATAGACGTTTTCACGACTACTAGATGACCCACCATTATATTTCAGAGAAACAAGACAGGCAGACAAAATCTCCTGTCTGCTTTTCTTTTCCTTGGTGAACTTTGCGCAATCGGCGGCGCTCTGCCTGGCTTCCGGCAGAGTGTTGAGCGATTGCGGCAGTGGCTTCGGTGTCACCGCCGTTGGCGGGCTCGCCTGTTGCGCCATGGCGGGCGCCTGCATTGCCGCCAGCATGGCGATGCACAGCCAGATGATGATCCTCATTCCCCACGCTCCCCTGTCGTCCCGTTGTTCAGCGCCCACACCAGAATCGTGCTGAATTCTTCCTGCGCATCTGCCATCGCATTGGCACAGGTGGCAAACCCCGCTTCGTCCGGCGCATCGGGCATGTTGAAATAGCGCCGCCAGCACGGCACATCCCCTGCGCAATATTCGGCGGAGATCGCCTGCGCCTTGTCGATGAAGCCGGTTACCGTCGCCGGATCGTCGGCAATGCGGGACAATGCCGCGCGGCTGAGCGCGGCGGGCGCATTGGCCACATCATCGCCAAGCGGTTTCCGGCACGCCTCGCCCAGCAGGATATAGCCGCGGATCGCACCGATCAGCTTGTCTGCGCGGGCATCGCTCGCGGCGGGCAGCTCGGTCGCCTGCAGCATCAAGGCTGCTGCGATCAGGGCCAGCATCACTGCGCCGACCCCGTGCGATCATGATCGCGGCGATACAGCCAGCGATAGGGTGTCCGCTCGATCTCGCCGGGGACCATGCCCTGCCGGCGTTCGGCAATGAACGCCGCGTCCAGCAACCGGTCTTCGGGGGCGCCGTCCAGCGCCGCCAGTTCGCCGTCAGCGACGGTCCACAGTTCGCCTTTCAGCTTGAGTTGCTCGGTCTCCGCGTCGACCGCGTCATAGACGGTTTGCAGGAGGACACAGGGTTGATCCTCGCTGACGCGGAACAGGGCGTCCGGCCCGAAATCCTCCACGCTTTCGAAACTCGCGATCACCTTTGCCCAGTCTGCTGAAAAGATGCGGACCCGCCAGTTCTGAATGGCGTGGGCCGGGGTTTCGATGACTCGGGTGGCGATCACGTGTTCGCGTTTTCCATCCCGGTCGAAGTCCACTTCGTGCCAGCGCATTGCATCCAATGGTCCTCCGATTATGTCGTCGCGTTCCTGGGCAACGATCCTGCCACCTTTCTCGACCACGATCAGGTAAGTGGCGTTCACCTTGTCCTCGAACCCCGGTTTGACCTGGCATCGCCACACGTTGGTATTGTCATGCACAATGACAGCGCCGGACGCGCAAGCGTCGAAACCGGCTGGCATTGGCTGCTCGGGCTGTCCGGCCTTTGGACGAAAGGTCGCATCGACGCAGCCGATCGAGGCATGGCCGAACGTGGCATAAGTCAATGCCGCAGCCGCCACGGCAGCGCGAAACAGGGGGCGCACCATCTTACCCGCGCGCCCTTTCAACGTTTGCAAGACAGCGCCGAAGTTCGCGGCGATAGGCGCGCGCAGGTTGATCGAGCCTGCTGACCCGCGCATCTTCGATCAGGCTGGCATCGGGTGTGTCGGGCACGGCAACTCGCGCACGCTCCAGCCAGAATATCTGCGCGCTGGTCAGCTGTGGATCAACCACGCGTCCGCGCTGCTGCGCATCCCTTATCGCTCGGGACGTGGTGCCGAGACACACATAGGCATCGGGCACTGCCGATGCCGCAGCCAAAGCGAGCGAGAGTGTCAGCATTGGCGATCCTTAATTCTGAAGTTTATGGGAAAGCGCCAGCGCCGCCTCGCGCTGGGCATCGTTCAGGGGTTTCAGCACCTCTGGCAGCGAATCGATGCCTGCCTCGCTGCCCTGTCGGGCGGACAGGTGCATCCACGCGGCGGCAAGCACGGGGTCACCAGTGCCCCGCGCGCCCAGATAGACCGCCAGGCTCATTTCATAGGCAGCGTCAGGCACCCGGCCAGCAAGCGCTGTGTCGAGGAGGGTGACACCATCAACGGATGCTGCGCCCGGCGCCCCGTCAGGATACAGATCCTGATAAAGTTGCAGCGCCGCCTGTGGATGCCCGGCGGCAGCAGCCTTGCGAAACCAGCGATGCGCCTCTGCCCGATCGGGCTCAACGCCGCCCCCCTGATAGCGATAGGCATAGCCGACGCGCCACTGGCCTTCCGGGCTTCCGGCCTCTGCAGCCATGCTGTTCTGTTTTAGCGCTTCACCTGCCTCGCTTCGGTCAAGGTAGGCCTTGCCTCGATCAAGCCACTCTACAACCTCGGCAAATTGCGCCTTGTACTGCCGAGAACATGCAGCGACAGTCTCGGTTTGCTTTTTGTCCGAAGTTGAAGACCTGGCGGATGGAACACCGACCGCGTGGCCCGATGCGCGCAGTTGCTCGTCAATAATGGCCGCGCGTTCCCGTGCGACGGGATCGGCCATGCGCTGCTGATGTTGCGTGGTATATGCCTGCGAACACGCCAGGAGGCCGACAGACGCTTGAGCGAACAGCAAAATCAACAAGTATCCTCCCCCTATGCGCCGCTTCCGAAGTCATTCCCGCGCCATCGTGGTCGACCATCGTTTTATCCACACTCTATTTGATCTGTCAGCGACAAATTCATCTGAAACACGACGATTAAAAGAATAACAGGATTTGTAATTGGAAATCGCTGTTACCTGAGGCACGCTGGAAAAATGAAAAAGCTTCCGATCCTCGCCTTTGCCGCCTCGCTTGTATTTTCTGTTGCCTGTGCTCATGCGCAGGACGGTTCTGCTCACGCCGGGACGACATCCGGCTCGCAAAGATCCGCCGAGGCGCAGGCGTGGGCCGTAGCACTTGGGCCACAGGAAGTTGGCGGGGTTATCTGGTATGCGACCGATGAGGAAGGCCGTCTGGCTGGTCGCTATTCCTGGGCCAGATCATCCGCCATTTTCGAAGAGACAGCAGCCCCCCGACAGCGAGGGAGCGACCTTGCAGGAGCGTATGACGTTACCGGAACACAATCTGCAGGGCGATATTCCGCCACTCTGGACGTGACCCTGCGTGGCAAGGATGAATCTTTGGGTCTTGCTCTCTATTTGCTCAAATGGGGTAACGGAGACACGGGCACCGCCCTGTATGATGATGGTCTGGTTGCCGGCGCAATCGGAGGGGAGCTTTCAGGCATACTTCTGAGCGGTAAAAGCGAGGACGGTCAGCGCGGCTGGAACTTGCGTCTTGTGGGTTTGAAAGATGGCAAGTCATTCGTCCGCAGGCTGGAATGGCTCGGCGAATTGCTCGGCAATCACAAGGATCTCAGCGATGGCCAGCCGATAATGATTACGAAGGACGCCGAAGGCCGGATCGGGGTGGACATTCCCGGCATTGGCAAGGGCATCGGTTTGATCATTGGCGCACGTCCCGGATGAAGAGGGATGAGCCTTGGCGCTGCCGCAAGCTTACCAAGGCAGAAAATTGTCGTCGGTATCTTCCCAGCATGTTGTCGCCGGATCAGGGATGAATACGCGCGGCGTGATGCAGTCATCCTGCAGGATCCCGACGACAGCGCTGCATCTTCGGCATTGCTGATTGCCACCGGACAGACCTGTAGGGCCGCAGCATCCATTCAGGCCAACTCCGTCTGAACGATCCTCAACAGCATCGGTCACATCGTCGGGATTGAGCCAGAATTGTGGCTTGCTGCCAAGGATCGTGCATGTCGAGCGATTGATCCAGGGCGCAGGGATCGCAGATTGAACAACCTGCCCTGCATTGATCAGTGGCTGACGGGCAGGGTAGTTTGCCATCTTCCCGGGCTCATCGAGAATGTCGACCGCCATACGCGCTCGGCTCAACCTGCAACGGCAGCGTATGCAGTATAGTGTCGCTTCCGCTGCGTTCATCGGACACCAAATATCGGTTCGACATAATTGGCGGTAAACATCTGACAGCAATGTACGAAGGATGCGTCCTGCGAAAGTGCGGCCACCAGCGTAGGATGCCCCTGCCGTCACGGCAAAGGGATTGTCCGTATCCATACGATGCGCCAGCGATACACCGAAGCCTACCTGCCCGCGATAGACCGAGGTGTTTGCCGTGTAGCTGGTCGCGCCCGGAGCGGAAGGCATAGACGCGGGCGTCATTGCCGCGATGGAGGCAAGCCCCCGGTTCGTATCACGCCGGTCCCGGCGTGCGTCGGTGAACAACCGATCGATTTGAGCTGTCTGCTGGCCCTGCAACTGCATCATTGACTGGATCTGCGCACCTTGCGTAGCCTGCGCCGTGGCAAGTGCGCCGATCTGACTGCCTTGAGTTGTCTGCACTGCAGCTAGGCTGGCCTGCCCGGCGGTAAGCGTGGCGAGAGTGGGACGGATGGTGGTGTCGTGACCAACCGTTCCGCTGGCATCCACCGTAAGGATGGCTGTAGCCCCAGTCTGCGCCGCGCTGGTCGCCGCCACATCGCCGATGGCGATGGACGATCCCGTGCCGCCAAGCTTGATCTGGTTGGCCTGCGTTGCCGTGGCATTGGCCCCCAATGCAACAGCGCCGGCAGCCGTTGCCGAAGCGTTGTTGCCGATGGCAACGGCTTCGTTGCCGTTGGCCGTGGCGAATTGGCCCAGTGCGACGGCGCTGATGCCGACAGCCGTGTTCTGGTTGCCGATGCCGATCGCGCCATCGCCTTGTGCATTGTTGTTCGCGCCCAGCGCCACGGCGCCGGTTCCATTGGCGAAGTTGGGATCGCCGATGGCCACTGCGCCATTGCCCTGCGCCTCATTGCCAAGGCCGATGGACACGGCAGCGCCGCCTGTGGCCACTGCGCCATCGCCGATGGCCACCGATGAATCGGCGCCGGCGCTGGCGTTGCCGATGGCATTCGCGCCGGTTGCCGCCGGGCTGACGCTTGCAAAATTCTGGGCAAGACCGCTCGGCCCTGCAGCCGGGGTCTGCGTCAGGTTGGTCACTTGCGTTGCGAGAGTGGAATACTGCGTGTCCAGCCGCGCGATTTCGGCGTCCTGCGCGTTGTCGATGCCGATGTTGGCCGTACTGGCCTGATTGAGGGAAGCCACCGTCTGGTTGACGCTGGCAATGTCGCTGGTCGCAGCGTTGAGCTGATTGAGTTGTGCGGCGGTCAATCCGCCAGCGCTGATGCTGGCGATGGACTGCTGCACAGCGTGAAGCTGGCTTCCGTTGACCGCATCGGTGCTGGTTGCGCTGACAGTGCCGGCGGCCACGTTGACGAGCGTGCGCTCGCTACCGGCGGTGCCGAAGGAAACCGAGTTTGCTGCATTCGCAATCGAATTTGCACCGATGGCAACGCTGTTTGCCGCGAGGACGGCTGCGGCACGCCCCACTGCAACGCCCCCGACGGCACCAGTATCCACACCGGCGAGCTGACCAATTGCCACGGAATCCGGTGCGATCGTAATGGCGAAGCTGCCGACTGCGACCGAATTGTATCCGAG
The DNA here is from genome assembly GCF_900176395.1 of Novosphingobium sp. B1. GTDB lineage: Bacteria > Pseudomonadota > Alphaproteobacteria > Sphingomonadales > Sphingomonadaceae > Novosphingobium. The sequence continues at coordinate 16,150 of NZ_FWXL01000024.1, forward strand.
CACATTGGCATTCTGGCCAATGCCGACATTGGTGTAGCCGCTGGCAAATGCGTTGTCGCCGATCAGCACTGAGCCGGTCGTTCCGCTGCCATTGGCAGCATTGCCGATTACCGTGCTGCCGACTGCTGCCGAGGCGTTGTTGCCGATTGTCGTGGAGTTCCCGAGCGACTCACCAGTTGCGTTGTCGCCGCAGATGAGCGCCGCAGCAACCCCGCTGAAGGGCATTCCCGGATTGGTGACGTTGACGCAATTCACGGCAGTGGTTGCACCCGGCACCGAGGTAGCGCTGACCTGTCCGGCTTGCGCCGGGGCTGCCAGCGAAAGGATCGCAGCGGGCGCAGCACCGAGCATTAGCAACTTTTTCTTCAATCATTCCCCTTTGTCCAAGGGCCCGATCGGACGATCCCAGACCTGTCTGGCAATCATTGGCCCTGTGTCGTTCGGGTAGGGGAATGGCGAAGGCAGCGGCCTGCCATGCGGCGTGGTGCCATATCATGGCAGGCAGTGCCGTGGGCGTCGTTCAGCGACCGCCTTCGGCTGGCACCAGTTCCACGAAAAGCACGTCAATGTCGTGCACCGGTTCGAAATCGGTTTTCACCACTTCGAACCGTGTCGACGAAACCTTGACGAGGCCATCCATACACAGGCTGACGAGCGTTTGCGGGTTGCCCTTGTCCACCGTGAGCTTGAAGCGCCTGATCGGGCCTTTCCAGTTCGCGCCGGTTTTCAGAACATACCCCAGCGTGGTTTCGATCGGCATGACGGTTTCGATCAACCCGCCGTCAGGGGTGTAACGGCGGCGATCATAACCGCGCAGGAAAGGCTGATCGACACAGTATTGCGCTTCGTATCCGTGAGGGCCGCCCATGCTATCCTCGCGCGTGGCCCGGTCCAGCGCCGAGGCGACCGAGCCGCCGGTCATCGGCATGTAGCTGTGTTCGACCGTGACGGGCACGCCGGGCGGGAAGGTCTGCGTGCGCACGTAATTTGTGGAAACGCTCCACGCCGGGCGCAATTCTTCGCCCTCCATGCCTTCGGTGGTGACCAGCCCTTCGCCAAAGTATTCGGACTTGTCGTCGGCAGACAGGGCCTGCAGTCGCTGCAGGAAGCCTTCCTCCTCCCAGTAGCGGACGGGCCAGCCAAGCGCCTTGAGGCGGGCAGAAATGTCCTTTCCGTTGATCTTGGGAATATCGATGCGCATCAACTGCACCGGCTTGCCGTCCACAAGCGTCTTCATCCCCTGCTGTTCCCACTCGGGAAAGCCCGAGCTGAACTCGCGCCCTTCGAGCGGAACGTCCGGCAGCGGAAAGGCGACGAGGATGGTGACCGGCTTCGTGCCGGTGTTGCGATACTGGTAGCGAACCCGCACGCGCTCAGCCGAAAGATAGAGATCCTCGTTTTCCATCGCGATCTGGTCGTTGCGTTCGAAAAGCAGCCCGCCAAGGCCGACGGCAGCCTCGGTGTCGTTGGCCATCCCGCTTTGCGGCAGCGCGCCGATCAGCGCCAGAGCGGCAAGCGTGGAGCGAACCTTCATCATCTGTATTCCTCGACCAGCGTGCCGTCGCGCCAAAGGCTGAGCCGCCCGAGGCGATCCTTGTACATGTTCGCAACACATTCGCGCTGCACTGCCCGGGGGCCGCCAAGGCACATCCTGCGCTCTGCCAGCCAGCTGCGGTGTTCGATGCGCATATCGGTAACCGCTGCCAGCACGTCGATCGCCGCCACCGTATCTTGAAAGCTCTTCGCCAGCGCCTGGTCAAGCCGGGAGAGTTCGGCGTCCGAACAGATCAGGGCCTCGACCGATTCCGGGCCGACTTTGGCGCAACTGAAGCTTGGGCCATTGAAGCTTGGGCCATTGGTTCGTCCCGGCGTGGCACTTGTCTGCGCGTGGGCCAAGGCCAGCGCTGCACTCATGCCGATGCCCAGGCCAATGCGCGCTGCCGTCATCAGTCCAGCGCGGTTCCGTCGATCCATTCGCCAAGCCTTTCGATCCGGGATTCATAGGAAAAGGCGATGCAGGCGTGGCGCGTCCTGCGGTCGTTCATACACAAGTTGCGGTTGGCGATGAATTCGCGTTGTTCTTCCCACAGCTCGGGCAAGGTGGCGCGCGGCGTCTCTGTCTGGGCGCGCCTGTAATCCTGCGCCATGCTCCGATCGAGCATCGACAGTTCGCGCGAGGCGCAGATCACCGTGTCTATGCTGCCGGGGCGGGCGTTGGCGCAATTGAAGCTCGGTGCCACTTGCTTCGGCGGCACCTTTGCACTGGCGGCGAACGGGCAAAGCAGCAGTGCCACGCCCATCGCAAGGCTTGCCGGAAGACTCTGCCTGATCATGTTCACCTCATGGTTCGGGGGTAGACACAGGCTGCTGGCGGACGAACTGCCATACGCCCGATGTCGATGATTTCATGTTGGGCGACCATGCCACGTAGTGAACGGCAAACGTCCCCGGTGCATCGGCGGGATGGCGCAGGGCAAGGTTGAAAAGCTTGCCCTTGAACGGCTTTTGGGCCCGCTCATAGACCGGCTGCATCGTGCCATCGGGACGTTCGAGCGTGACGCTGGTCAGCACGGTCTTGCCTTCGAACTCCAGCGTGACTTCGGTAACGGTGGAGGAAAGTTCGGCCCCGTTTGGCGGATCGAGCCGCAACAGTTTTGGCGAAGGCGTTCCGGCCAGCGCCGCAGCGGAGGCCAGCATCAGCAAGAAGGCTGCGGCAGTGGCACGGACAGGGCGCATCGCCACAAGCCTCAGGAACCGGCGATCTTGAACGCGGAATAGGCCGAAAGCGTATCGCTGGTGCCATCGGCGCGGTTTACGTCGGCCACATAGTTGATGAAGTATTGGCCGGGTGCGGCAGCCGGAACCGGCAGGTCGAAGCTGAAGATCATGCTCTCCTTAGGCTCGCCGTTGTTTGCCACCACATCGAACAGCACCAGCTTGGTACCATCGGGCGTTTCCAGATCGACGTGCATCAGATCAACTTCGGTGTTGAAGGTCAGCTGCACCTGCGAGACTGGCTGGATCTCGACGCTATCGGTGGTCGGCAGGGCGAAGAACAGTTCTGGCGCAGGCTGGGCCGATGCCGCGAACGGCGCGCCAAGGGCAAGGATCGCGGCCGTCACCGCCAGCTTGATCAATTTCATATCGGAACACTCCTGAAAAAAGGCGGGTGTGCAGGGCCGGGGGCGTGCACACCCGCAGGAGAATGGCTTCCCGAGGGTCGGTCGCAGTGAGACGGGAAGCCAGGTAACGTCGTGAGCCGAGGGCCTCAGCAGCCAGTCTTTTTCTTTCTGCCAAAGCCGCCCAGCATGGAACCGATCTTCGCTCCGGTGCTGCCACCAATTGCTGCGCCAACTGCGGCTCCTGCGGCAGAGCCGGTGTCGCACTGCGGTTGTGCTGCCTGTCCGGAATTGCCGCCAATCATGCCCCGGGCAATGTCCATGCCGCGCGCTTCGTCCTCTTCGGCGCTGGTGGAATCATCCTTCGGTGCCGCTGCGTTGCCAACAGGGGCCGGGCCTGCACCGATCGACTTGTAATAGGCGGCAGCGGCGGGCGAGAGGCAGCACTTCATCGATTGCCAATCGCCACCATTCAACTGTCTGTGAAGATAGACCCTGTTGAAATCGGCGGCTCCGTGGCCATCAGCGTGAGCGTAAGTCACGGCCTTGATACTTCCAGTGCACCAGGTTCCCCACTCCTCCATTTCCCCGGCGGCGCAAGGTTTGCCATTGCTCAGACGAGTGGCGGGAGGATTTTCGAGCGTGGTATAGCACGTCCTGAGATCGCTGTTCGACGCCCAGCCGGTCGGGCACCGTGCTTCCAGCGAAGGCTTGGTGAGCTTGCCGCCTTTGGCGAGGTTGTTCTCCGCAGACCAAGTGTAGGATTTCTTTGTCGAGCACCATTCCGACCGGAAATCGACGAAGTAGCCTTCGGTACAGGGGGTCGACGTAGAAGTGCGCAGATAGACTGCTGGCGGACTTTTCGTTTCCGGATAGCAGAAGTTCGGATCGTTATGGCCGGTCTGGTAAGAGCCTACACCGCTGGTATGGCCGGGCCTTCCCTTATGGTACTCCGATGGGCAATTGCCAGCCTTGGAGACGCGCACCGGCCCCGTGGTCCCCTGCGCTTGGGCTGGTGCAGCCATCATCAGGCAACTTAGCGCCACAACCAACATGCCTGCGAAGGTGCGAATGAATTTGGTGAGCATGGCTTCACTCTCCCCGTCAAACGTTACGGACGCCGCGTGGAGCACCACACCCTGTAAACTTCGTGATATCCCTCGGCGCAGGCATCCTTGTCCTTCTTGCCGTAGATCAGCGGTGCCTTGCTCTCGTGCGGCTCGCACATGCTGGTATTGCCATCGACCGAACGCCAGCCCGACGGACAACCCACGCCGCCGCTAGGCTTCTTCACGGCGGACTGGTTCTGGCCCTGCGCCGAAGCAGGCGTCGAAAGCGTGGAAAGGACAAGTGCTGACATCAGGCCGAGGTGCAGGCCGCCAAGGCCAATCGCGAGGCGCATCTTCATGATAGTGTTCTCCATCTTCTGGCGGGGTCCGGCTTGAAGTGAACCGCTTCGGTCCCCGGCCTGCCCGTGGAGGCAGTGATAGAGTACCTGTGTCGTGCGACCCATGCCATGCGGCATGGTGCCATATCATGGCATGCCATCATCCGGCCGGCGTGTTTCCCGATGGCACGATTTCGGAGCAGGCTATCGATTGCATCGCTGTATTGCTGCGTTAATGATGCCGCCGGAGAGTGCGGGGGGAATGCCGGGTGGTTGCGCGCGTGAACTGGCGCCAGCTTGCAAAGCTGGTGGCGATGATCTGTCTGGTCCAGGCAATCTATTGGCTGCTCATCGAAAAGCCGCTGTTCCGTGCCGATCCCGGTAATGCGCCTCCGGCGGTGGAACTGACTGGCGTGCAGGTCGCGCGCCTTTCCGAACCGACCCTGGCCGCAGCAAACCGCGCCCGCTTCGAGGATGTCGAACTGCCTTGGACGCATTGCTGCGATACTGCCATCTTCGCGGTGCGCATGACGTTCCGGCTGGATGACCTGCCGCCGACCGGCCTTGGCATGGTATCGTTGCTTCAGGTGGACAATTACCGGCTCTATGCCAACGGCAGTCTACTGGTGGGCGAAGGGCGGATGGAACCGGGCAACGGCACGTTTCATGGCCAGAAGACCTTCCTGACCCGGATACCGGCCGGCCTGCTGCAACGCGGCAACAACACGTTGACATACATCACCCTGCGCGATGGCTACCCCTATACCGACATCTTTCCGCCCCGGCTGGGGGAATATGAAGCCATGCGCGCCCATGCTGCGGGCAGGCTCTGGGCGCTGAACGATTTTCCCCGCTATGGCGCCGGGCTGCTTGGTCTGCTTGGCCTGCTTGCAACCGTCATGGTCTTCCGGTCCGATGACGGGCGCTTTGCCGGTTGGCTCAGTGCGCTGTGCGGAGCGTTCGTGGCGAACTACCTCTACATGGTGCAGCTCGATCCCCCCTATGACGGATGGGGGCGCATGCTGGCATTTTTTGCCGTAAACATGTTCATCCCGACAGCGTTGCTGTGCTTCATCGATGCCTGGACTCGCAAACCGGTGCGCTGGCTGATGCCATTGGCCATCGCATTCTATACGCTGGTCATATCGTTCGTCGCATGGCGGTTGTTTGCAACACCGATGCCCGATGCCTTTGATGTTCCCACAGTGGTGTGGGTCTGGGTATTGGCCGCTTTCAGTTCGGCCACGCTTGCGCGGCTTCTGTGGCATTTTGCGCGGGAGCCGGAGGATCGCCTTCTGGAAAGCGCACTGATGACCGTGCTTGCGGTTGCCACGTTGCTTGATGCGTTGGGCGGCTGGTTTCCCGATTTTGGCCTTCGCGAAGGCTATCTCAATAACGCTGCACCGTTCCTGATGCTGGCCATGCTCACCGCGTTCTTGTCGCGCAATTTCCGCCTGTTCCAGTCACAGGCGGCGCTAAACGCGCTTCTGCAGGAAACGGTCACGCAGCGCGAGGCGGAATTGGCTCAGGCCCATGCGCGCGAACAGGACCTCGTTCGCCAGCAGGCCCACGATGCCGAACGCCGTCGGATCATGCAGGACATCCACGATGGCCTCGGCAGCCAACTCATGTCGATGCTGCTCTCAGCGCGACTGGGAGAGGCAGAACCGGCCAAGGTTGCCGAAGGTCTTCAGGCCGTGATCGATGAAATGCGCCTGATGGTCGATTCAATGGATTCAGTTGGTGAATCGCTCGAATCTGCGCTCGCCACGTTCCGTGCCCGGATGCAGCCGCGGATTTCGGCAGCGGGGCTTCGATTGGAGTGGCATCAGGACGATGGCTTGCGCTTTCCCGATTATGGTCCACGCGATGTGCTGCAACTGTTCCGCATCCTGCAGGAAGCCGTGACCAACGCGCTCAAGCATTCCGGCGCGACAGCACTGGCGGTAACGGTTGCCAGCCAAACCGATTCCACCATCCAGATTGCCATTACGGACAACGGGCGCGGCAACGCTCAGGCAGGGGTCGGGCGCGGCATGGCCAACATGAACCGTCGCGCCGAAGCGATCGGCGCGACTTTCGCGCTAACCTCCGATCCGGCCCACGGAACCCGGATATCCCTGTGCCTACCGGAAAGGACATCTGAACTGACATGATTTTCAGTTCCGCCATGCCATGAAATGGCATGGCGAGCCTGCGTGCAGCGTGATAGGCCAACACCATGTCCGATCCTGTTGAAACTCCTGAAAAGTCGATTGTGCGCATCGCCATCATCGAGGACGACCCGATGGTGCGCCAGTATTTCATGCGCATACTGTCCGCCAGCGAAAGCCACGATGTCGTGGGTGTTGCGCCCGACATTGCCACGGGCCGCGCGCTGATTGCGCTCCGGCCTGATCTCTTCCTGATGGACATCGGCCTGCCCGATGGCAGCGGCTACGACCTGGTGCCCGAGATCAAGGCTGGCTGCGATGCCAAAGCCCTCATCATCAGCGCTTTTGGCGATCGTGACACCGTCGTTCGCGCACTTTCGGCCGGGGCCGATGGGTATCTGCTGAAGGACAGCACACCCGAACAGATACTTGATGGCATCGCCATCACGCTCGATGGCGGTGCTCCTGTCAGCCCCGCAGCGGCGATCTATCTGCTCGATCTGCTGCGCAATCCCGTCAAGCCTGCCCTTTCTCAGGAACATTTTGATGATCCGGGTCTAACCCCACGGGAAATGGACCTTTTGCGGGCCTTTGCTGCTGGGCGCAGCTATAAGGAATCCGCCCGAGATCTTGGAATTTCACCACATACGGTCGGCAATCACGTAAAGTCTATTTACCGCAAGCTTGAGGTGCGCACGCGCAGCGACGCCCTGCGCATGGTCGGGCTGAAGAGCTAAGGAAGGGCTGTTCCCTGTAAAGATGACGGGTTTTGCCGGGTTAGCTGCCGTTGATCATGCCGCGAATGAACGACGGCTCAGTCCCACGAGGCGGCGTCCCACTACCGGCAGCCCGCGACCAGGTTCAGTCGTTCGCGGGCGGCGTGTTGAACGGCAGCTTGCGCTGAAACCTGCCGCTGGAGCGGCGGGAAGCTGTCCGGCAGCAGCGCGACCATGCCGGTCATTTCCAAAACAAAAAGAAGACGTGAGCTACCTTGATTTACCATGTTGCGGCAATCGATCGGCGACAGCGGAACGGCTAATAGCCGCATGCAGCGGTTCTTACGTCGACAAGCCAATCCATGCGACTCAGATCAGTCCGCGCGCAAGCCACAAGTCTTCGCGCGGGGTCATGGCGCCTGCATCGTCAGGCGCTGACAGCAATGTCGAAAAGGCGTTGTCCTGCGACAGGAACACTTGGCCGGTCAGATCGGCGAGCAAGTGTGAACGGGCCAGCCGGTCCATCACGGGGCCTTTCACTTCAGACAGGTGCAACCTGATGCCGGCATCGGCGAGGCGGTGATTGATCGCCTCAAGGCTTTCGAGTGCGGACGCGTCAATCGCGTTGATGGCCGAGCCCATCAAGATGACATGGCGCACCTGTGGCTGCTCGGCGATTTCCTCGAGCACGTACTCCTCCAGCCAGCGAGCGTTGAGGTAAGTGAGGCTCTCGTCGACGCGGATCGTGATGATCGCGGGATCGGTGACAACAGTGTGGCGAGCGACATTACGAAAATGCTCGGTTCCCGGCACGCGCCCCACAATGGCTGCATGGGGCCGCGAGGTTCGCCACAACAGCAGCGCCAGGCTCAGCGCGACCCCCGCCATCACGCCAGGCTCCACCCCAAAACCGAGCGTGATAAGTATCGTCGCAGCCATTGCCGCGAAGTCCGCCCGCGAATAGCGCCAAACCGTGCGCACGGTCTGGAAGTCCACCAGGCTGAGCACGGCGACGATAATTGTAGCGGCCAACGTCGCTATCGGCAGCGAGGCCAGCAGCGGAGTGAGGAACAATGCGGCGATGGCGATTCCAACCGCAGTGATGGCGCCCGCCGCAGGCGTCTCCGCTCCCGCATCGAAATTCACCACGCTGCGCGCGAACCCGCCCGTGACGGGATAGCCGCCGGAAAACGACGCGGCGATGTTGGCCGCACCCAGCCCGATCAGCTCCTGGTCCGGGTCGATCCGCTGGCGCCGCTTGGCCGCCAGGGTCTGCGCAACCGAGACGGACTCTACGAAGCCGATCACCGACAGCAGCAGCGCTGGGACAATCAACTGCTGCCACAGGCTTAGGTCAAACAGCGGAACCGTGAGGGGCGGCAGGCTCTGCGGAATTTCGCCGACGACTTTCACACCTTTGGCTTCGAGATCGAAGGCGGCCACCGCCATGGTCGACAGCACCACCGCCGCAATCGGCCCGGCCTTGGCGGTCAGGTCCGCCGGGCGGGCCGCCATGCCGAGCCGCATCAAGGTGGGCTTGAGACCCTTGCGGACCCAGAACAGGAACGCGAGCGAGGCGAGCCCGATGATCAGCGTCGGCAGATTGGTGGCACCGATGTTGCGGGTCAGCGTCGCCAGCAGCTCGGGCATGGCTTCGCCCGACGCCTGGATGCCAAGGATCGACTTCGCCTGCCCCGTCGCGATGATGATGCCGGATGCGGTGATGAACCCCGAGACCACCGGATGCGACAGCAGGTTTGCCAAAAATCCCAGTTTGAGCACGCCCATCAGCACCAGGATAAGGCCGGACAGAAATGCCAGAACCAACGCCGCCGCGATGAACTCAGGAGTCCCCGGCGGCGCCACAGTGCCTGCGGCGGCCAGTGTCATAAGCGAGATCACCGCTACCGGCCCCACCGCGAGCGTGCGGCTGGTGCCGAAGATAGCGTAGGCGAGGATCGGGAGGATCGAGGCGTAGAGGCCCACTTCGGGCGGAAGACCCGCCAGCATGGCATAGGCCAGGCTCTGCGGGATGAGCATGATCGTGACGATGCCCGCCGCTACGCCGTCGCTGACCAGCGTCTGCCGGTCGTAGCTGCGGCCCCATGCCAGGATGGGCAGATAGCGAGCGAGCTTCGACACCTCGGCTTACTCAGGTTTCCCGGCGAGTTCCCACAGGCCCGTGGCGCGCGCGCCGGTGCGGCAGAAGCCAACGACCTTGCCGTCGCACTCGCGCAGGGCTTTGGCGAAGCGCTCGCCGTCGTCGGCGGTGGCCTGTCCCGGTGCGACGGGAATATGGGTGTAGGCGATGCCGTGCCGCGACGCTGCGGCGGCCAGTTCAGCGGACGTAGGTTGGCCCGGCTCCTCACCGTCGGGACGCGCATTGACGATGCCCTTGATGCCGCGCGCGGCCAACTCGCCGACTTCGGCCGGTTCGACCTGCGGGCGCACGCTAAGTTTGGGGGAAAGCTGCTTGTACTCGGTCATCATGGGTCTCCTAGTTGGCAGATCGGGGGGCAGGCTGGCTTTCGCTGAGCGCGGGCAACAAGCGATGCGCGATCATGCCCACCAGCATCGCGGCCACGAACAGCCAAGCCTGCCACGCGCCCAGCACCAGCCCGGCCAGCGCGGGGCCCGGGCAGAACCCGGCGATGCCCCAGCCGATGCCGAACAGCGCCGCGCCGGTCAGCAGGCGCCGGTCGGGCGCAGCGTTCTCCGGCACCACGAAGCGGTCTGCCAGTACCGGCCGCGTCAGCTTGCGCCGGACCAGGTAAGCGAGGGCGGACGGGAGCAGCGCGGCGCCCATCACGAACATCAGCGTCGGGTCCCATTGCCCCGTCACATCAAGAAACGCCTGGACGCGCGCCGGATTGACCATGTCGGACAGGACCAGTCCAGCGCCAAACACCGCGCCGACAAGCAAGGCGGTAAGGACACTGCGCATAGTCAGATCCCCATCACGTGCCCCACGACGAAAACCGTCAGTGCGGCGGTGGCCATGAATGTCAGGGTGGCCGCAATCGATCGCGGCGACAGGCGCGCCATGCCGCACACGCCATGTCCGCTGGTGCAGCCGTTACCGAGCCGGGTTCCGAACCCAACCAGAAGTCCGGCAACGATCAGCGCGGCTGGCGATGCGGCGATTAACAGCTCCGGCCGCCGCACGAACGCTGCTACCAACGCCGCGCCGAGCGGCAGGCCGATCACGAACGCCGCCGCCTGGCGCCACGGGGGCCCGCCTGCGCCGATCCGCGTTGCGGTGGCGAGCATTCCGGACACACCAGCGATACGACCGTTCAGCAGCAGCAGCAGCGCCGCCGCCCCGCCGATCAGCAGGCCGCCGGCAATCGCCACCAGGGGGGAGAGAGGTTCCATGGCTGAAAGCTCCTAGCGCAGCACGTTGAGCGGCAGCTTGAGGTACACTTCGCCGTTGTCCTCAGGCTCGGGCAGGTGGCCGCCGCGCATGTTGACCTGGATCGCGGGCAGGATCAGCTTGGGCATGCCCAGCGTGGCATCGCGCTGCGTTCGCATGGTCACGAACTCGTCCTCGCTGACATCCTTGTGCAGATGCACGTTGCCGGTCCGCTCCGCCAGCATGGTGGTTTCCCACACGAAGTGGTCGCGATTAGGCGCCTTGTAGTCGTGGCACAGGAACACCCGGGTGGCGTCCGGAAGCTGCATCAGTCGCCGCACCGAACGATACAGCGCGCGCGCATTTCCCCCCGGGAAGTCTGCCCGCGCTGAGCCGTAGTCCGGCATGAACATGGTGTCGCCGGTAAACAGCGCATCCCCGATTACGTAGGCCATGTCGGCTGGGGTATGGCCGGGCACATGCAGGGCGATCAATTCCAGCTCGCCGATCTGCAAGGTGTTGCCGTCGTTCAACAGGACGTTGAACTGCGATCCGTCGCGCTCGAAGCGGGTGCCTTCGTTGAAGATCTTGCCGAACATCTTCTGTACCGTGACGATCTCAGCCCCGATGGCGAGCTTGCCGCCGAGCTTCTCTTGCAGGTACGGTGCCGCCGACAGGTGGTCGGCATGAGCGTGCGTTTCCAGCAGCCACTCGACCGCCAGACCTTCCGACTGAACGTATGCGATCACCGCGTCTGCCGAGGCATAGCCAGTGCAGCCCGAGGCTTGGTCGAAGTCGAGCACGCTGTCGACGATCGCCGCCTTGCTGGTAGTCGGGTCGCTTACCACGTAAGTCGCGGTGAAGGTCGGCTCGTCGAAGAACGCCTTGACGATTGGCCCGGGCTTTGCGCCGGAGACGACGGCCTTCACCCCGGCAATGGCAGCTTGAAGATGAGTGTCAGTTTCCATCAGATCAGCTCCTGTTCGGTTCAGTCGCACCTGCACCGCCCAGATCAGGGCAAAACAGGTCATGAAGGAGAGACAGCAGTTGCAGCGCCTTTGGATCGCTCACTCTGTAAAACACGCTCTGCGCGTCCTTGCGGGTGGTCACCAGCTTCTGCTCACGCAGCTTGGCCAGATGCTGAGATAGCGCCGATTGGCTCAGGCTGACGCGATGCGCCAGATCGCCGACCGACAGCTCGTTGCCTTCAGCTAGATGACACAGCACCAGCAGACGAGGCTCGTTTGCCAATGCCTTGAGCAAGCTGACAGCCTCCGCCGCCTGCTCCTCGAACTGCCCGATTGGATCTGCCACCGCTCTCTCCGTTAGACACCACTAATTTAGTAATGTCTAATAGAAAGTCAAGGGTCCTTGGCTGAGCTTTGATCCTGGAGTGTTTTGCTCCCGCGAAATCGACGGCTTAGCTAAGGGCTGTGGATCGGCGTGCAAAAGGGACCCCGTTAGCGGGGTGATCGGCGTCTAAAAGGGACCCCTCATTCCGATGGTGTAGCGGGCTGCCTGGAGTTG
>NZ_FWXL01000006.1 GCF_900176395.1 Novosphingobium sp. B1
CACCAGCTTGACCCAAAACCCGCTCTGCGGGACATACCATCACCCGGGTCAATTCTCGATGGAAATACCGGGTCAATTCTCAGCGGAAATCTACACGGAACTGGTCGAGTGGGTGAAGCCCGACGCGCATGACGTTCTCGGCGAGCGAGTCTTCCTCGGCGATGCCGGCTTCGCGCACCACGCAGGGAACCGGCTGATCCTTGGCCATCCGCTTGGTTTTCACCAGCAGTTCGAGCGCGCGGAAACGGCGGCCGCCGGCCGGGACCTCGAACTGGCCGGTTTCCCTGCCATCATCATCCAGCATCGCTCGGACGTTGAGGCTCTGGAGCAGGGTGCGGCGGTAGATGTCGTCGGCCAGGTCCTCGATCGAAAGGCCCGCCTTCACGCGCCGGACGTTCTTCTGGCTCAGCACCAGCTGGGAAAAGGGAATGTCGCGCGAGGAACTGAGCACGAGCTTGGGAAGTGACTTGGTTTGGGACTTGGTCATGGGTGTTCTCCATGACGGGCCGCCGGGAGCCTCTCTCTCGGCCTCGACCCGTCACGAAGCGAAGCGCCGCCCTCTCACTCTTGAGAAGGCAGCGCCGCGCTGGAACAACACGGGAATGGTCCGGGCTCAGTGGACCCGGTCGAGCAGCTTTTTAGCTTTGCCTTCCATATCGAGGCGGGCATCCTGATGGGCCTTGTCGCGAGCCAGCGCCGTGATGCCCTGCACGAAATCGAAGATGGATTCCGGTGGGCGGTCTTCTTCGGCGAGCACCCGTTCGATGATCTTGCCAGTCTCGGCCTTGGAGAAGCCGCGCGCCCGCAGGAAGTCGCTGCGGTCTTCGTCGGTGCGAGCAACGATGCGCTCGCGCGCCGCCTTGATGCCGTTGACGAAGGGCAGCGGCGAGGAGTTGGCGAAGCCTTCCAGCGCCGGTGCGGCTTCGTGCGCGAAACGGTTCGCCGCATATTTGCTGTGGCGGATGCTGATTTCCTCGAAGTCTTCGACACCCCACAGGTTCCGGTTCTGGCAAACGGCGCGGAGGTAGAAGCTCGCCATGCCCAGCGTCTTGGCCCCGACCTCGGAGTTCCAGCAGTAGAAGCCGCGGAAGTAGAGATCGGGCGAGCCGTCGGGCAAGCGTCCGGCCTCGATCGGGTTGAGATCGTCGACCAGGAACAGGAAGACGTCGCGATCCGAGGCGTAGAGCGTGGTCGTGTCACGCGTGATGTCGACGCGGGGATTGTATACGCCGGTCGACCAGTCGAGCACACCCGGCACCTTCCAGCGGGTATCGCCGGTGCCGTTGCCGGCAATCTTCTGCACGGCTTCGACCAGTTCGTGGTCGTAGATGCGTCCATAATCGGGGCCGGTGACAGCGCGCAGCTCCACGTGGCCGTTGTCGGTTTCCAGTGTCTTGATCTGCTCGGTCCGGTTCGAGGTCAATCCGTATTGCAGGTTAATCGCCGCCAATGGCGCGGGAAGCTGGCGAAGATAGGCAGCGGGGGCACCGACCTGGCTTGCGAGCTGGCCGAAGCTCCAATGGGTCGGCGTGACAGGCCCATCGGCGCCGGGCAGTTTCAGCGCCAGGCGCTCCGGATCGTTGCGGTTTGCTTCGACGTGGATCAGCGCGCTTTCGACGACGCGGGTCCGGCTGCGCTCTGATCGGCCGCGAACCGAGCGGGCAAGATCGCCGAGCGAGAGGAAACGCTCATCGTCGGGCCGCGAGAACCATTCCGATGACACGCGGCCATTATGAGAGCCGCGGGACACATCGACCTTGTAGCCGCCGCTGACGTCACGGCGCGCATCGAGAACCTGCATGTTCATGGGAAATCTCCATGACGGTCGGCCGGGAGCCTCTCTCGACCCTCATCCCGTCACGGCGAAGCCCGCTATCCTCTCACTCTACCTGCTGATGCTGGGCGTCGCGCGAGCGGCCAGCGAGATTGCCAAGACAGAAGACCGCACCCTGAAGAGAGGCGAAGGTCACGACCTTGCTCGTGCAGGCGCAAAGGCGGGGCTTGTCGACTTTCCAAGCCTGCACATGAAACCATGATCGCCGGTTCAGAGTGCGTGCGGGCCTTCTCGTCAAACGCCGCGCCCGCAGGAGCGCGCAGGAACGGCGCGCGGGACCGTGCGCGACATCAGCACCGCTCCGCTTCTCGGGGCGTTGCGGGGTGTCCCCGCTCGAAGGGGTAGCCGGAGACCGCATAGCAGCTCCGGCTCAGGGGAAGGCTTTCCCCCTAAATTCCTTGATCCACAGCACTCGCGTCATCGATTTCGCTCGATTCACTACCAAGCGTAATGCTTGTCCTCGACATGTAGGGTTGGAATTCAGGCAAGAGTGACATGATGCTGCCGTCGGGCTGGAGAAACTCATGGGCGGCGCCGGGGATAAGGTCCGGGTCGAGCGGTATGCGGGCGTTGGGATTGTGAAGGACGACTGCCCCTTCGATCCAGCTTTCTGAATAGTTCGGATCTCGAACGTCATGCCGGAATTCTGTCGGGCGTGGATCCCCAGGATTGAGTTCTCCCCTTGCGATCCCCGAGCGCACCATCCGGACATCCCGGTTGCCAAAGCCGGCGATGTAGCCAAGGCGATTGAATTTGGTGATTGTGCCCTGCGGATTTAGGAGAACAGCGCTGACATTCTCGGCTTCGGGTAGCCCGAAGAAGTTCGAGGCCACGCGGGCTTCCCCATAGACATGTTCGACAATGCGTTCGATTTTGCGCGCGCCATCGACAATCGAATGGCGCACTCCGAACACATATTCGGTGGCCAGGGGCACAATGCGCGTCATGGCTGCGGGGGCATGGAAATCCTGCAAAGCGATTACAAATGGAGCGCCGTCTATTCCGGCCGCGTCCCAATAGCGCTGCTTGTGGTAAAGTTTGCGAGTGAGGGACCGGGCCAGTTTGATCTGAACATAATTCTCAAGGTAGGCCCGAATTTCAGCATCAGTCTGCGGGTCTGGGACGGCGCCGACCTGTGGTGGGTTGACGGTGGTGGCCTCTATGGCAAGGCGGCCCGCTGGGCTCGACAAGAGCAGATCCGGCACCGCTACGCCTTCTTCATGTGCGTATCCGAGCTCGGTGAACGCTGCGAACAGATACAACTCCCACAGCCTCGGATCAAAGCCAGTCGTCTGAAACTGTTCGATGAAGTTTCCATCTACGTCTTCGAAGAATGGCATCATCGCGCCAATGAGTTCGCGCGCGGGCGAAAATCGCTCTTCACCGATTAGCGTCTTGAAAGTGCTGTTGATCCGGTTCTCCGGGATAATGGGGGTGAAGAAATCCACCGGGGCACCCTGTTCGTCGCCCTGATGAAATGCTTCGTCGGGGAGCGCAGCATACTTCTCGAGTGCAGCTTTAAGCCGTGCCTTCGCGTCATCGAAGCTCGGAAAAGAGACGTTCTGATCGATTGCTCGAAACCGCCCGCGACCGTCTCGGCCCAATACGATCCACCCGTAGTCCCTATCGAACCGGTCCCAGGTAACAAGGCCTAGCAAGCGCTCGTCGTCGGTGGCGAACCAGCCGGCTTCCTGGATGATCAGGACAATGGCTGGCAGGCGAGTGTATCCCGCAAGCGCGTCAAAACGCTTCTGGCTGATTGCAATCATGATTTGAGCAATTGCAGTAATTTGGGTTTTTGTGTCCAGTACCGCGATGACAGACGCGGTTCCAGCGAATATGAAGTGCATCGATATCGACAGGCTGCAACCTGGCGACATTATTCTTACTGCCAGCAAGAGCCCGACCGGAAAGCTGGTCAGGGTGGCAAGTAAGGGCGAGGTGTCGCACGCGATGATCTGCGTTCAACATGGGTCGATCATCGACTCAACGTCAGAGGGCGTGCAGGCCCGGAATCTTCAGCGCGAGTTCTTCAGCGACGATGAGCAGTTGATCGCTTTTCGGTTGCGCGAGGCCCTGCCGCCGCTCGAAATCCAGAAAGTCGTTGACTTCGCGCGGTCCGAGATCGGAACACGATACTCCAAAATCGAAGCTGCGCGTTCAGTCGCTCCTATTGGGAAGCCTCGCGGCAGAAGGCAATTCTGCTCGCGGCTGGTAGCCAGAGCTTATGCCAGTGTTGGGATCCTTCTCGTCGCAGATCAGGATTATTGCACGCCTGAAGAGCTGCGAAAGAGCGGTCTACTGCAGGAATTGGACGACATTACCGTCCCGGTGTCCGCCGAAGAGGTTGCCGCAATGTCGAAGCGGTCAAATCCCCTGCAGCTGATGCGCGAGGCGCAAAATGAAATCCTGGCCTTTGTCCGTTCGCTTGACCCGGAAGTGGAAAACTTCACCGACGTCGATCGGGTGGTGCGCGAGCACGCCGAGTGGGATGCGGCAATTGCCGATGCATATCGTACATCAGGCTACCTGGATCTTTGGGGACACGAACTATCTGCCCACCCTTATCGGTACGATCTAGCGTTGATGGAGGAGGCCGCAGAACCGCGGCTCTTCGCGGATATGAGGGCGTACTGCGTCGGCACAATCCGCGAGTATTACTCCGGCGGATTACGCTTCTCGGTCAATCTCGCACATTATGAAGCGTCACAGCAGGAAAGTCCCCGCGAGACAGTTGGCTTGTTGATCGAGCTCTATCAGACCCTCGTTCGTGACCACGAACGGCGCGTTGAGACAGCGCGGCAATGGCTGGCAAAGCATTTCCCGGAAGATATCGATCAACACCTCGAGAGGATTGTACCGCACACACCGCTCTGGTTCTCAATTGTAGATCGGGTCGAACCGCGTCTTGGCGCAATCGCACGTATGTCGATCAGCAGTGAGCAATCATTTGAAGTCTGCTCGTCGTGCGGCGACCCCGCAAATGACTACCGGATTGCGAATGCTGCAGAAGCGATGCCGGGCGTACCGTCTTTACGGCTGTGCGATGATTGCTTGGTGATCAGGAGGGGGTTCGGCGAGATATTGGAAGCCATGGACTAGATCGTCGTTCTCGTTTCCCGTCATGATGTGGAATTTGCTCACCGGTTCAATGCAAGCTGGATGCCGGCGATTTCTCGATGCAAAGTGCCGTTATGGCTGAGCTACTCCCCAACATTGATGTCGCAGTGTGCGTTGAATTGGTCGAATTCCTTGAACGAATGGCAAGGTTGGGTGAAGAATCCGACAAATTCGAAGTCGAACGCCACTGTATTCATCCAGGACAACGCCGGACCGACATCGTGAATTTCCGGCTCATCGGCGAGAGCATTCACGAGGGACATGGCTTTCAACTGATTGCCTACGACGACCGGCCTGGTCGGGTGAACGTCGAGATGCGGGCGGCGCGATGGTTGCCGGATCCGCCGACCAAGGCGGTCTATATCGAGGCGGCGCACGGTTTAGCTGGCGAATTGCTCAGGCAGTACAATCGAGAGTTCGGCTCGCGATATCGCCTGCGGATAGGTGCGCGCCATGGCAAGGCCTTTGCAATGAGTGAGCGAACGACGACTTTGCTCGAGCGCTTCACCATTCTCGCGAACACCTCGTCGCTCCACTTCTACGATTGGCAGCGTTTCTATGCGTTGGTTCGTGAAGGCCGACAGGAAATCCCCGATTACCTGTTGCGGTCCCATCTGACCAAGGCAGGGTTCTCAACCCAACGGGCGGTGGAACTGGCCGAGATCTATATGCACCTCTGGGCGTTCAAGAAATTGCGGTGAAGGGCTTAGGTCAAATGGGCGCGCATCGATTGATCTGTACGGCAATTCCGATCACGAAGGGTCATGCCTGAGATCACCGTTCACGTTCCTGATTTTGCCTCGATGGAAGACGACGAGGTTCGCCAACATCCACTGACCAGGCATAGCGATGGCAAGTGGAGTGCATTGTCGCAGGTGTTGAAAAGCGACTTTGAAACTGAGCGAATGAACATCAACGAAGCATGGGCGATGACCTCGCTTGCGTGGCGTTGCCCGGCGTGCGGCAGAAAAAAGATCGACATTGCCAGGAAGACCGAAAGCGGCGTCATTCTGTGCCAGCTTGAACGCCATCACGATCATTTGGGCGATCTCGCCGCAAGAATTCTGCGGGAGACCGCGTGGTTGGACAACACAGACCCCCTCTATACACAGCGCAAACGCGCTTGCGCTGCGGTCCTGCCCTTGGTCGAGCGCTTCGCCGAGACCCTGGTATGCATGGATTGCAATGCGGCTGACGCAGCGATGAAAAAGGATCTCGGTGGTCGCGTCCATCGCGACTTCAGCTTTAGCCCCAGCGAAATTGGCGCATTTGTCGATGCCCGTCCCAACTGTGCCCACGAACTCAATTTCGAAAGGGGCTTGGCGATTTGGGCGAAGGCCGACGCGGACTTCCAGCAGCGCCTCGTTTTCGTCGAACAAATAGCGGGGCGATTGACCCTCGGTTTGCACGACCGTGAACAATACAACGATTCATACAACTTGGTCGGCGACCAGGATGCCTGCATGTTTCTGAGTCTTGCAACCGGCCAGCTTGGTGCCAGAGGCAGGCTGCCGCCACTGTGGGAGGCATTGCGCGCAAGGTCATGTGCCGGTGACGGTCATAGGTCCGCACTGAAGAAGTCACGCGCAACGCGTGTTCGGACCCCGACACTGGAGGAATTCACGGACTTTGATCGAGGCATGCAAAAGCCGGGACCCTGGAGCAGGGCCGCTGCGGACTGGCGCTGCGCCTGCTGTTCGCGCTCGAGGCTAGAGATCATGCGCATTTCCGGGAAGGGGCGATGGACCGGCCACATTCACGAGATCTGTGACTATCGTGAAGAAATGAATGAGCGCGCCTTGGCGTTTCGCTCAGCCTACAGGGCTGAAAGGCCGATTTTCGGATCATACGTCAAGATCACCATCTGCCAGGATTGCAGACTCGTCATGACTGATGCGTGCAAGCTCAAAGGGGATGGTCGCGGGGGTGAGAACTGCCTGTCGCCGGACGTTGTCCGATCGCAGGTCGGAGAAGCCAGGCCGAATTGCCGTCATGATGTCAGCGACGAGCAGTTGCGAGAAGCGATCGAGACGAGCAGTTCATGGTCGAGCGCCGCTGACGATTTTTGGTCACATTGTAGGCACGCTAGCGAAGCATCGTTGCGCCTGTCGCAATATGTCGATGGGCGAGGGTTGCCCCCGACTATCGCAAGGCAGCACGCGATCACAGACTTGACGCAATCGGGAGATCTTCCCGACTGGAATGCCGAGGAAGTCTTTGATTGGCTGCTTCACGAGCGAGAGCGCCTCGACGGATTGTGATGGCTCATAGAGGTAGTCGAGCCAATTGCGGCGCCTAATTCAAAGCTGGATTGGAATGTCCACCACAGGGCGGATTGGTTCCAACTGGGTCGCGTATTTGCGCACCACCTGATCATATAGATCAAGAGTATTGCGCGCTTTTACCGTGATGATCATCGCGTATGACAGCGGTTCGTCGGGTCGGAAGTCCCTACCTTCCAGCCGCGCATTGTAATGTAGGTCGAACGTTGGATTGCGAAGGCTGCTGCCTCTGAAAGACTTTGTTGCGTGCAGGCAGTTTTCCCATTTCCAGGCATCTTTGCGCAACTCGTCCTCGGTCATACCGTTCACGGTCGTGCCGAAGAAACTCTTTGAGTCAGGATGCAACTGAGTTTCACGCGAGAACTTCTGATCATGAGGGCGGAAAGTCAGTTCCAAGCCCGCGCGTGTATAATTGCCGGGATGGTGCGGGTCGGTCGGTGTCTTGTAACACAAGGTAGCCTTGATCGAGACATTGCCGGTCAACTCGCCCGGGGGAACGGGTACCGGAATCCGGATATACCGTGCTGGCGAGATCGTCCCCTGATATACGATCCGGATTGTGTCATCGTCACACAGGACAATGGTTGCGAGGTCGCGCGGGACACGGCCCCAGCCCACCTCCTGCCGCGAATGATCGGCGCACTCGGTGCTGTGGATGAGCAATGTCCGAATGGCCAGCAGGTTCAGCCCCGAGCCAAAGTGTGCTTTGATTCCTGTCCCAAGCCTAAGCACGCTGGGCGCCGCAAACGACGTGCCACCTGTAGCGTCGAATTCAGGGGTCAGCCCTTCGCCTACAACAAGAAACGGTCGGCCGAGCGAGCCGCCAAAATCGACGAGATCCGGCTTCATAAGCCCAGGGCTACGGCCTGGACCTACGGAGCTGTATGCAGCGCGCTGCCAATCGGTGTCAGGTGTATCGCATGCGCCAACCGCGAGGGCATTGACGCAATCAGCGGGGACCTGGATGCGGTTCAAACCAAGAAGGGCATCGCCTTCTCCATCGTTGCCGACAGCAATGGCCGCCAAGGTGTCGGTGCGAGCCAGTCTGTCGTCGAGCACTGCTGTCCAAGCATGCACATCGTCGTCTTCAATCGGAAGGCGAGGCCCCAGACTAAGGTTCACAAACTCGTAGGGCTGGTCGGTCAAGACGCGTTCAATGCGATCAAGTACGTCGAACAATTCATGCGGATTTTGTCCGGGATCGGTATCGAGGACCCGGTAGTGGTCGATATTTGCGTAGGGCACTGCGGGAGGCACCTTGGGGTCGAGATGCCCAAACAAGAGCGCCGACGAAACTCCAATGCCGTGCTTCAGAAACTCGCTGTGGGCCGGGCCGATGCCATGGGCCTCAATTGGGGTGACCCAGGAGGTCAAGGGGTGCCCGTCCGGAACCCCGCCATCAAAGACTGCAACCCTGATCGACGGATCGATGGCTGGTGCGGTCGGCAGGATCAACGATTGGCCTGGCAAAGTGGCGGCGCGGATCGTTGGGCGAAGCATGCGCAAACGCGGCATTTCCCGCAGCGCTCGCACCACGGTAAAGGTCGCAATCTCATCGGCTAGGTCCACCGGGGCGTCGAGTTCGAGAAAGCACAAGCCGCCCACATAAAAGCGCCGCCGGAAGTCAGATTCGACCCCGAGGTGTGCGAGGTATTGTTGAAAATAGGGAAGGACAAACCTGTCACCGGTCAGCGAGTCGGCGTGCAAGACGACCTCGAACACCGCTTCTTGAGCATCAGGCAACTTACCTTTGATCTTGTCTTCGGGGCCGGGAGCCTCGATGTCCTCGAGGGATGCTAGGTCCTTCGCGCCGGGTGCATTCTCTGCCAGAGACGGCAACAACGCCCCCCAGTTTCTGAAGGTCGCCCGAGGGGCCATAACAAAGAGTTCGGTAGTTAGCGTCTCGGAAGGTGCTCGATTCCGTGAGCGCCGCTCTGGCGTGATTCGGCGGGGACGACTGCCAACAGGCGTGACACCCGCAGCCTTCAGCAGTTCAAGCGGATAGGCTGACTTCGAGAGATATTCGGGATTGAGCGTCAGACCCACAACGGCCTGTTCGTTCGGACAGGCCGCATCAGGTAGGGCATCGATCTGCGAGGATGCCTTTTGCAGCATCGGAGTTAGCCGCTGGCGGGCTTCGAAGAATGTGTATGGAGCTTCCTTTGGCCCACCACCCCCACGAACGGTGATGTCCTCGGCCAGTCGTTCACCTTTGCCGAGCAAGAAGTTCCGTTTCATCCGACTTTCCTCTTTCGACCAGGATGCGCCGGACCAGCGGCGCTGTGGGACCGAATTGTATCACGCGAGACACCAGTGAGTTCGGCTGCCTGGCGCTGGGTTGAGAACCCATGGTCAACGAGCGATGTCGCGAACGCTATCCGCTGATCCTTTGACAGGGAGTCCAGTTGCAGCAAACCCAAAAGCTGTTCGTCTACCGGGGTGCGCTGAAGTGCTGCAGCCCGTCGTGCGGCCTTGAGATGTCGATCAATGTCGCTGAACGATTGACCCGCCAAGGCTGACGCCAGGATATCGGCCCAAGCTTCAGATTTTTCGCTCAAACCATCCAATTCTACGGCGATGAAACGTGCGGCGCTGGCAGGAGTGGGCAGGGGAAACTCGACGGCAAGCTCAAAGCGGCGCCAGATAGCCGGATCGAGCAAGTCGGCGTGATTTGTAGCAGCAATCAGAAGTCCAGAAGCGGGCCAGTCGTCGAGTTGCTGCAACAGGACTGTCACGAGGCGCTTGAGCTCGCCGATCTCGCCACGGTCGTCGCGACGTTTGGCGATTGCATCGAGTTCGTCGAGCAGAAGCACACAGTCGATGGACTTGGCGTAATCGAGCACGTGGCGAAGATTGGACCCCGTCCGACCAAGGTAGCTGCTCATTACGGCCGACAGATCCAGAATCAACAACGGGCGGCCAAGAGCTCTGGCAACCCAACGCGCCGCCAAAGTCTTACCAACCCCAGGCGGCCCGGTGAAAATTGCCGATCGTACCGGCTCAAGCCCGGCCTCCCGCAGGACGATTTCTTCCCGTCGCTCTGAAACAAGCGCGTCAAGTGCGGATTGGACATCGCTTGCAAACACAGGCTCGTGATCAAGGAAGGGAGACTCCTCGACCCGTAGCAATTGAAACCTCGAATCCACGTCCACTGGAAGTGCGACCTCGCTGGCCCTCCGCAATGGAGAGGAACGGGTCGGAGCCTGGCGCAGCAGGTCAGTCAGTGCGGCCGACAACTCGGGAGATGCCGTACGGTAGCGCTTCGAAATGCGATGGATGAGCGACTGCACGTCTTGCGTGCGACCGGATAGACCGATCCGGGCCATTTGAATGAAATCCTCAACCATTTTTTCCACGACGTCGACTTCCCCGGCTTTGAGTTATCCGAGGTGTGTGGCAAAGAATGGACTAATTTTCAACCCGCGATGATAAAATTAGTCCATTTAGATTCTAGACCATTGATATAACGTACAATTTAATGGACTTGCAGGGCATCCTCTGGGAGGTCTGCCGTAAGGTGACTACGCGGCCCATTCCAGGACGACGGCATTTTCACGTTTTAGCAGTTGGTCGATTTTCGACGAAACCCGCTCAACCGCCAACCGCAAGGCTTCGTCGATGTGGACGTAATTCTGCGTTGATCCCCTCGCGCTATGGCCGAGCAGAGCTTTGATGGTCAGTTCCGAAAAGCCCATGTCGCCCGCGACACTTCCGAAGGTGTGACGCAGCACATGGGGTGTGACGCCCTTGATCCCTGCGATGGCACACAAGGCGCGCAGGGTTTCAGGAACGCCCGAGTAGGGACGGTCCACAAAATCCGACGGGAAGAAAAGCGACAGGCCGCGCTTCTCTGGCAGACCTTTAAGCAACCGGATTGCAGCTTGACCGATCGGCCGCACTTGCCCGTCGGTCTTGGTGTCTGGGAAGTGGACATATCCGCGGTCAGAGTGGAGCCAACTCCGTTCCATGCCGATGACCTCAGAAATGCGGTAGCCGGTGAGCAGCAGCGCTCGGACTGCGGCGAGGCCAGTCGGATTTTCTCCGTTCCGTTCGGCGATTTCCATTGCTTCGCCGAGGGCACGGATCTCAGTTGCATTGAGCCGGCGCGTGCGGGGCTTGCCGGCGATCTTGCGAACGCCCGCTGCGGGATTGTTCTCGACGATGTCATAGCGAAGCGCATGGGAAAGGAGGCTTTGCAGCGTCGAGACGGCGCGTCCGGCAACGCCCGGCCCACCCGCAGCCTTGCCACCGCGCCCACCTTCCTTCCGGGGTTTGGCCGTCTTTCCAGCAACGATGTCCATCTGCATCTTTTCGATGTCGGCGATGCGCAAGGCGCGGACTTGCCGAGTGCCGATCAAAGGCACGATATGCGTCTCGATCCGGCTGCGATCCATGGCCAGCGTCGAAGCCTTGATCGGCCTGTGCTTGCGACCGAGGATCATCCCGGCTTCGGCGTTCTCGAGATACCAATTGCAGACTTCCCGGATCGTGATGGCCGCCCTGGACTGCGCTCGCTCCTCGGCCGGGTCAGCACCGCCGACGACCGCTGCCAACTTCAAGATCGCCTGCTTGCGCGCCTGCTCGACGGTGAGGACGCCATACCTACCGATCACGATCCTGCGGCTGCGCCCTTCCTCGTTCCGGTATTGAAGCACGAATGCCTTGAGGCCTGACGGGATGACGCGGACGCCAAATCCGCGCAGCTCCGAATCCCACAGGAACGCCTGTCCCTTCGCAGGGATCGCGAGCGCGTCGATTGCTGTCTTGGTGAGCTTGCCCATGCCGGCTTGTCCTTTCGGACGTTTTGCTTACACAAGCCGGAGTCCTTGGCAATGTACGCACAATGTAAGCGAGCGGGAAGAAACGACAGGTTGGAATCGGGTAGTCCTGGCGTAGCGCCGTTTCGATATTTGCGCGTACATTCAGAAGGATAGAGTTCAATAGCGGGCTCTGGAGTGCTCTCGGCAGATGCAATCCGGCATTTTGCCAAGGTTGGGGTCGAGGGTTCGAATCCCTTCGCCCGCTCCAGTTTTCCTCAGGAAAACCAGGCATCTGCACCTCGTGTAGCTCGCGAGGTCCTGGCGCCGTTATTTCATCGCACGCGCCCTGGTGTCGACAATCCGCATTCTTCTCAAGACTGGTCGCGCGCGATCCCAGCGCAGTCTCGATTGATCGTGCCGATTGCGAATCTCCAAGCACTCGGCCAAGCGAGCCGTTCTGGTAGAGACTATGGTTAGCCTCCGCGCTCGGCCGGAGAACGTCCACTCGCATTCGCAACTGATGCCAGGACTCGAGGCCTGCCCTGCTTCAATTGACCTGTGAAGAGTTCGCTATGGAGCGGTCATATCGCGCTTGCCGGTCGACGGCTGAGGCGACCCAGCAGGAGCCGGTTGAGCCACAGCATCGTCGGTTGCTCGAAATAGCGGAAATTGAGCAGGCTCACACCGTATAGCAGAGCTATCGACGATATCAGAAAGGGCCATGCGCCCAATCGTAAAGGGAAGATGTTGATCCAGGCATGCGCCAATGGGACGTGCAGGAGGTAGGCGCTGTAGCTGATATTGCCAAGTTGATCGATCGCGCCAAAGCAGCGGAAGCGCAGTGGTCCGCCAAGCACGGCAATCGAAAACAGCAAGGCAGGCAGGCCTGCCCACACGACGTACTCGAACCCAAGAGCGGGGGATGCAGGCGGTGCGGGAACGTAAGCGTACGCCATTACCCCACCAGCAAGCGCGATAAAGCGCCACAGTATTGGCAATTCACGCAGACTTTTGACGAGCGCAAGTGTCATGCCCAGAGTAAACATTAGCAACACAGGTTGCGTCAGGCTCGAAATGAAGACGCTTTGGTTTGTGGAGAATACACCAAGCAGTATAATCAGGAGTATAAAAATAAATGTTCATACTATGGAAAAATTTCGCCCGCGGGATATCCCGATGCCAAACAAGACATAAAAGATGATTTCATAGAAAAGCGTCCAGCCGGGCCATAAAAAGAAAATTGGCCGACCAATGAATTGATCGTTGGGATAAGGAATTAGCAGCAGCGAAAGGAAAAATTCGTTTATCTTAAAGGGTTTATGCAAAATTACGAAGATGACTGCGAGCAGGCTGCTGGCGAGCCAGTATGCCGGAAAAATGCGGACGCATCGCTTTGTCCAGAACGTGCGCGAAGCGCCTGATGTGCCGAAGAGATCTTCCGATGCGATCACCATGATGAACCCGGAAACTATAAAGAACAGGGCTACAGCTACTTGAGATGCGTGGCCACTCGCACGTGCTAGTCCCAAACCTGGCCCGATATGATTGGCAAATCCGAATGCAAGGTGCGTAAATGCAACAATGGAAGCGGCGAGGGCGCGCAGCAACTGAATGCCTTCTATCTTATCGCTGCGTAGCCCCATTCATATCTCCTGCCCGATATACGTAGCATTGGCAGAAATATCGATTAGCTGAACCGCTGGCTACCGGGAGCCAGAGTTGGCCACTCCATGCCTTGCCTCTGGCATGATGTTGGCCCCCCCCCGGCGAGTCAGGCGCCCGTATAGGAACTGGTCAGCCTTCAGTGCGCAGACCGGGCCAAAGGTTTGGGTCTCTGTGGACAGGCGATGGGGGCGGCACAGACATGCAGAAAATCTATCGGAACTGGATGAAGGTTCGAGGGCGGCGATAGCAGGCCATGGCAAATTTTAAGGAAAGCGCGGCTTTTTAAAAGAACCGTTATCGTCCCAAACCTGCTGCCAGCCTCTAGCCGAGATTGCGTTCAATATGGTGTTGACCAATTCGTGGGGTGCTGCAATGCGGTAGCGGCGAGCTTGTTGCAGCGCGGCAAAGATGTCGTGTTACGGTGTGAACGTTGAGGTCTGAGATATGAATCGCAAGGGAATAATTCTTGCAGGCGGCTCTGGGACACGTTTGTACCCGCTGACTCGCGGCGTTTCGAAGCAACTCATGCCCGTCTTCGACAAGCCAATGATATCGACATTTGACCCCGCAAGACATTTATCAACTGCGGCAATTCGTCGATGCTGGTCTTGCGTGTCACGCGGTCATCGTTCTTGCAGGCTGAGCGATTGCCCGCCGAATCCAGTTTCTCTACTCGCATGGAACGGAACTTGTATATCGGGAAAAAGCGATTTCCGCGGCCCGTCCGCTTCTGCACGAAGAACACCGGCCCGCCGTCCTCCAGTTTTATCAGTGCGGCGACAAGAAGCAGCAACGGAGCCAACGCAATAATGGCGCTGCCAGCCAGCATGGTATCAAGCGCGCGCTTCAGCGCACGCGAGCGCAATCCGAGCGGGCCATTGGCAACGATGAGCGCGCCGTAGTCCTTTTCGCGCCGCGCACCCAACACGCCGAGGGCTTTCACGTCGGGGTCAAGGATTTCGCCGGAAACATTCGCACTCTTGAATACCAGGGCCCAGGCAGCGCGCGAGTCCTGTGGGCAAGTGACCATGACCCGGTCCATGTTCATCATGTACAGACCAAGCCTGTCCATCATGTGCGGGTCGGACAGATCCGGCGCCAGATGGTGCTCCCGCGCATCGATGTGATAGGCATGTTTTACACGCAGAGCCGGGCCGCCATCGTCGATCAGCAAGACGTTGATACCTGATTCGCCGCAACCCGCCTTGATCACTGGACGGATCAGGCTGCGCACCCACAACAACAGCAAAAGACCGAACAGCAAGCCAAGCAAGCCGGAAACACGCGAAAAGTTGTCCGTGCTCTTCGTTGCAAACCCAACGAAGAGCAGGGCGCTCTCGGCCCCAAACAGCGATAACGCGGCGCGTGTACGGGCAAACTGAAGGTTGCGTAGCGCCTCAAGCGAATAGACCTGTATGCTAAGCGCTACAGTCCAATAAATCGGCACCAGAACCTGGCCGTGCAGAAGCGAACTTTCATCCGCAAAGTTGCCCAGGTAAAGCCAGCTTGCAGTGCACAGTCCCCCTATCACTGCGAAACCGTCAAGCAGCAGAAGCGCAAGAAAAAACTGGAGCCTGCGCTGTTCCAGCCGAGGCGCGAGCGGCAGCGTTATCCGACGGCGGTCAGCTGTCTTGGTCAGCGCGTCGGTCGGAACGTACTGCGTCATGCAAGCGTCTCGCTAAAAGTGCTTATTCTACATCTGTTGGCGGCAGCCGTCCGGCTTTCCCGGTTCTGCGGACACTGGTTTGTTGCGTTGCGGAAAATACGAAGTACACCCGTTTTGGCAAGTGTTTATGGCAAACGGCGCATCAGAAAGGCCATTTACCCGCAACACTACAAGGATTTGCCGCGCTGCAGCATTGCTCGGGTATGGAGAAGTGGTGGCCTTTGTAAGCCGTATCAGCATGATCGTAAAACAGCTTCAATCGTGCTGTGGGGCGCCTGTCAGCCTAGCGCAAAGGGATGGCGATCCAGAACATTCATGGCTTCAAGGTGTTAAGATAAAGCCGTTTCTAAAAGCGCCATGCCATCCTGATCTGGCCAAGGGGCGAAAGAGCGGCCGCCAAGAGCGAAGCGGCTTAGGTCTGGGCAGGCTTCCCCAGAAAACACAGGCAGTTCTACAACAAAATTGGAGAAGCTGGCGCACCCGACTGGATTCGAACCAGTGGCCTTCGCCTTCGGAGGGCGACACTCTATCCAGCTGAGCTACGGGTGCATCTGCTTGCGCGGTGCTTACGCGGAAATTTTTGCGGTGTGAAGCCCATTTGGCTCCAAGCCTAAATCCCTGAAAGCACTCGCCAGGATCTCCAAAATTCAATCAAAGCGTCTGAGCCCCTGCCCTTGGCGGACGGCGCTCGATCCTTCTGGATTACAGGCGAAGGACCGAACGGGCAACTAGCAGTGCGTGGGCAAGCAAGCCAGCTGTTTTATCTTAACTGAAAGCGGCGAGCTGATCGCTTAGCATTTTGGTTAGTTGCGGTGGGGTATTCCTGCGAATCATGCAGGCACTTCCACCTTATTCCAGTGACTCGTCTTTCGCGGCAGGCGGCGCGGCTCCCGCGTCGGTTGTGTCTGGACGGGCGGATTTCGGTAACGCAGCTGGCAGCGCCATGTCGATGACATGGTCTGCCTTGCACGATGCTGCGGCGGTCGTTGCGACCTTGGCAGGGTTGCAACAGGAAATGCGCAAGCCAGAAATCCGCAACTTCCCTGCCATCATGCGCGATACTGGCGGCTGGCGCTACGAGCATGCCCGGCAGGGGGTGGATGATCTGACGGCGTTCATGGAGCCAGGCCTCGCGGCGCTGCTCGCTGTTTCTGCACGTGGCCAGTCTCCGCAGGTGCCGGCATTGGCGCTTTGGCACGAATTCATTGCGGCGCGTTCCGCATTGCTCGCCCTGATACCCCCTCTTGGTATCAAGCGGCGGACTTGAATCCGTCAGCCTGCACCCCATTCGGCGCAGCGCGGATCCGACCCCACCAACTGCCGCCGCAGCGAGGCGCGGGCAAGGCGTTCGACCTCGACCTTGCGCCGTGCCGCCGCAAGCGGGATACTTGGAGCCGGCCGCAATATTTCGGCATCATAGCCGTCGGCCACGATCACGCCGCAGGCGTGCGGCAGGAAATCCTCTGTCTGGAGTACTGCCCGATCGAGATGGGGCGCAAGACCCCAGTAGAACCGGTCGCAATGGTCGAGATAATCGGTCCATTTTGAGTCCCCGAGCAGGTCTGCCCGGCTGACCTTGATCTCGACAATCACGACCTGTCCCCGGGCATCAATACCCATCAGGTCGGCCCGACGGCCAGAGCGCAGCGGCATTTCGGACAAGCACCAGATATCGTTGCGCGCAAAGAGACGGCAGATGCCACGCGCTACGGCGCGGGCTTCCCGTTCCAAAACCTCGGGATTGGTGCCGGAGATCGTAACCGCTGATTCGTTCATGCCAATATGGTAGAACAAAGGCCGAACGCTGGAAAGCTCAGAAGATACCCAGCGTTTGCACGAAAAGCCAAACGCCGGTGGCAACCAACAGGGCTGCAGCAATCATCCGCACGACGTCCAAAGGCACGCGTTTGATAAGTTCGTTGCCGAAAAATACTGCGGGTACGTTGGCTAGCATCATGCCGATCGTAGTGCCGGCGGTGACAGCCAGTGCATCGTTGAAGCGCGCGCCGAGCGCAATTGTCGCGATCTGCGTCTTGTCGCCCATCTCGACAATGAAGAAAGCGACCAGTGTGGTGAGGAAGGCGCCATAGCGCGTTTGCTTGGGCGCCTCGTCCTCGTCCATCTTGTCGGGCACCAGCGTCCACAATCCCATTGCCACGAAGCCGATCGCAACAGCAAAACGGAACCACTGGCCGTCGAGGTATGCGGCAGCAGTCGCGCCGAGCAGGGCAGCAAGGAAGTGATTGGCCAGCGTTGCGGCAAGGATGCCGAGCACGATCGGTAGCGGGCGCTTGAACCGGGTGGCAAGAATGATTGCCAGGAGCTGCGTCTTGTCGCCGATCTCGGCAAGTGCGACGATCGCGGTGGACGTTGTCAAAGCTTCGAACATCAGAACTTCCGGGGCCGGGCGGAGCGATCAGGCCAACGACAGCGATCCCCTCCGCCCGGCCCGGACGATGGGTTCGCTGTCATTGGTCTCGCCCGGTGAACCTGTTCCGATGAAGGGTGGTTCTGCCGCCTGCGCCATGGCCTCTCGACCAAGCATGTTGACGCTGAGGGCCGCGAACGCGGTGGCTACTCCCCAAGTGACGTGTTGGCGCGTTAGCGGCGTATGGTGCAGCGCGCAAGTGCAGGCTAAGGGCAAGCAATGCGCCAGCCGACCACGGAGGCGTGGAATGAGGGTCTTCAAGTGAAGCGTACCGCTGTTGCCGCCCTCGCTTGTTGTGTCGCGCATCCGGCTTGGGCGGAAGAAAACCCCCTGACACTGTCTGCTTCCGCGCGGTTACGGGTCGAATCGATCAGCGGGCAGTTCCGTCCACTACCCGCACCGGCAACCGACACCATGGTGTCGCTGCGCACCGAACTTGCTGCCAGTTATGATGCCGGGCCACTGCGGTTCCATGCCGAGTTGTGGGATGCACGGGCGTGGGCACAGGATGCGAGGTCTTCGGCCAATACCGGCGAGGTGAATGCGCTTGAGTTGGTACAGGCCAATATCGCGTTAAAGCTCGGCAGGCAGGGTTCGCTGAAACTGGGGCGCTATACGCTGGACCTCGGTAACCGTCGCGTTGTGGCGCGGCAGCGGTTTCGCAACACGACCAATGCATTCACCGGCGCGTTGCTTTCACTCAATGACGACAAGGGTCGCAAGCTCGACGTGATGTTGACCTTGCCGCACCAGCGCCTGCCCGATGATCCTGCGGGGATCCGGAGCGACCGGGTGGAATGGGATCGCGAGAGCTTCGACGTGGTCTTCCTTGGCGTGCATGGCACGTTGCCGGAGGTCCTCGGCGGAACGCTGCAGCCTTTTGTCTTTGGGCTGTTCGAGCGTGACAGCGCCAGACTGGTGACCGCGAACAGGCGCATCGGAACAGTAGGGGCACGTCATTTTGTGAACGCGAGGGCCGGAGCCTGGGATCACGACGTGGAGGCGGCTTGGCAGTTCGGCAAGGCGCGGCGGACGGCGGGGTTGGCGGACCGGACCGATCTCGAAGTGCGGGCGTGGTTTCTCCACGCCGACGCGGGATATACTTTTGCAACCGGCTGGAGTCCGAGGGTGGTCGCGATGTTCGATGCGGCGAGCGGGGACAAGGGTTCGGCCGGCAAGTTCACGCGGTTCGACACGCTCTATTCTGCACGGCGCTTCGAATTCGGGCCGAACGGGCTGTATGGGCCGTTCCGTCGGAGCAATATCGTCTCGCCTTCGCTGCGGCTGGAAGTGACGCCGTCCAAGCGTACCGATGCGTTCATTGCCTGGCGCACCGCTTGGGCCGAAAATCCGCGCGACCAGTTCGCCGCAACGGGCGTGCGCGATGCAGATGGGGCTTCAGGGCGTTTGGGGGGGCATCAGATCGAGGGCCGGGTGCGCCATTGGATCGTGCCGGGGCTGCTGCAGGTGGATGGCGGGGCGGCAATGCTGCTAAAGCGCCGCGTTCTGCGCGATGCCCCCAATGCGCCGCCGACCGGGAACACAACGTACGGCTATGTGGACCTGACGCTGTCGCTCTGACGCGCGGCGAGATCACGCAGGATGGCATGCTTTTCAATCGCTGTAGCAGTGAACCACGCGGAGATTTCACCGAGCGTGCGCCGGCAGCCGCGGCAGATGCTGGTGCGCCGGTCGACTTCGCATATGCCGGTGCAGGGACTTGGCGGGTGCGCTTCGCTCACCGTGCGGACTTCTCCGCCGAAAGAAGGGTCATCAGCAGCGCAGCGCGCTTCGCCTGGGTCCAGATGCTGGGCACATCAACCGTCTCTCCCGGCGCATGATCGCCGGTCGAGTGCGGGCCAAGGCCGACCAGTCCATCGAGGTATTCGGCGACGAAACTGATATCTCCGGCCCCGCGCTTCATCGGATCGAGCGGCAGCATCTGTGGCAGGCCGAGCGTTGCGTTTACCTTGTTTAGCTTTGCCAGCAATGCCTTGTTGCCATCAGTCGGAGCCATCGGCGGATAGCCTTCGCTGAAATCGATCCTTGCCGCGGTCACGCCTGGATAGGCGCGCGCAGCGATCGCTTGCATCTTGCGCATCGCAGTGGCGTTCTGATCGGGGCTCAGGGTGCGAAGATCGCCGCGAGCCACAACCTTGCCAGCGATGATGTTGGTCTTGCCTTGGGCCGAGACGTGGGCATTGTCTTGCGCGACCTCAGCTTCTGCCCCGCCCGCGATAAGGCCGACATTGAGCGTGAGGTTGGGCTCGGGCAGTTCCTCGCGGAAAGCGCTAACGATTTTCGCCGCAGCGTAGATTGCGCCGTCACCGGCATTTGGGCCCCACACCCCGCTGGAATGGCCGGACTTTGCCTCGACTGTGAGCGACCAGCTTTGCGACGAGCGACGGGCAATCGACCCCATGTCGCGGCCTTCCTCGCGCGACAGGCCTTCGAAATCGAGCGCGACGTCTGCAACCTTGGCTGCGGCGACCAGATCGGCGCGGGCAACGTCGGTGGGCGAACCTGCCTCCTCCTCGTCACCGGTAAGGAAGACTTGGATGTTGCTTGCTTCCAGCGTTCCGGCGGCGTGCATGGCGCGCACCGCGGAAAGGATGACTGCGATGCCACCCTTGTCATCGCCAACGCCGGGGCCGGTCGCCCTGTCTCCGTTCAGGACATACGTCTGGAACGATGAGTCAGGCTCGAACACGGTATCGAGGTGGCCGATCAACAGCAGCCTCTTTCCGCCTTTTCTGCCCTTGTGCGTCAGGACGAGGTGCCCCGCGCGGCCAATGTGCTCCATCGGTATCCAGCGCGAGGAGAATCCCAGCGCAGTGAATTCAGGCACGACGATGTCGCGCATCTTGCGCACGCCATCGAGATTGCGGCTGCCCGAGTTCTGGTTGACCATGGTTTCGAGGAACTTCAGCGTGCGCGCCTGTTCGGCATCGACGGTGGCAACCATCTTCGCCTCGGCGCCTCTGGGCGCAGCCTGAGCGGAGCCTGTCCCGATGACAAGCGCTGCCGACAGAGCAAACGTGAAACGCATCAACCCACTCCTTTTGCCGCAGGGTGGCGGCTCGGACGGTGCCATGCAACCGCCTTTTGCCGGAATTTCCTTGCTTTGTCGGCAATCCATACCTATGTGCGGCCCAGCAAGACCGGCGGCGGAACTATCCGCTGCAATCCGGGTGCTGGCGTGAGATTTCGCTGAAACGGCAGAAATCCGCCCCGGACGAACGGTTTTTGCCCCGCCCGCTTCCCCTTTCACGCATGGGTCGCACGATCGACCCCGCTCGTGCCCCTTCGGCGCGTGCGCCCAGCGAACACACACCTCGTGCGTCGGCCGTTGCCGATGCGCCGATGAAAGCATTATCATGTCCTACTTTTCCGATCTCGGCCTTGCCGAACCCATTCTTCGTGCGCTCGAATCCAAGGGCTACAACGATCCCACGCCAATCCAGCGCCAGGCGATCCCTGCTCTGCTCGAAGGCCGTGACCTGCTTGGCATTGCGCAGACCGGCACCGGCAAGACCGCTGCGTTCTCGCTGCCTTCACTGCACCGCCTTGCGGCAAACCCGCAGCCGCGCAAGCCGGCTTCATGCCGCATGCTGGTGCTCTCGCCGACGCGAGAACTCGCCGCGCAGATCGCCGACAACATGAAGGGCTATGCCCGCTACCTGAACATGTCGGTCGACTGCGTGTTCG
Organism: Novosphingobium sp. B1; assembly: GCF_900176395.1. Lineage (GTDB taxonomy): Bacteria > Pseudomonadota > Alphaproteobacteria > Sphingomonadales > Sphingomonadaceae > Novosphingobium. The sequence continues at coordinate 21,464 of NZ_FWXL01000006.1, forward strand.
GCGGCGTTCCGGTGGGCAAGCAGGCCCGCCGTCTCGTGCCGGGCGTCGACATACTCGTCGCCACGCCGGGCCGCCTGCTCGACCTGATCGACCAGCGCGCGCTGACGCTGTCGCGAACCGAGATCTTCGTGCTCGACGAAGCCGACCAGATGATGGACCTCGGCTTCATCCATGCGCTGAAGCGCGTGGCCAACCTGCTGCCCAAGACGCGGCAGAGCCTGTTCTTCTCGGCAACGATGCCCAAGGCGATCGAAGACCTTGGCAAGCAGTTCATCGTCAATCCGGTGCGCGTCGAAGTTGCCCCGAACTCGACCACGGCCGAGCGCGTCGAACAGTTCGTCACGTTCATCAACCAGGCCGAGAAGCAGGCGCTGCTGACGCTGCGCATCCGTGCGCTGCTCGCCTCGAAGGAACTCGACCGCGCGCTGGTGTTCACCCGCACCAAGCACGGCGCCGACCGCGTGGTGCGCCATCTGTCTTCCGCCGGGATCGACGCCCGCGCCATCCACGGCAACAAGAGCCAGGCGCAGCGCACCGCCGCGCTCGAGGCGTTCCGCCAGGGCTCGTGCCCGGTGCTGGTCGCCACAGACATTGCCGCGCGCGGCATCGACGTTTCGGGCGTGAGCCATGTGTTCAACTTCGAACTGCCCAACGTGCCGGAACAGTACGTCCACCGCATCGGTCGCACCGCGCGTGCCGGGGCCGACGGTATCGCGATCAGCTTCTGCGCGCCGGACGAAAAGCCGTACCTCAAGGACATCGAGAAGCTGACCCGGGTCAAGATCGATACCATGGGCCTGCCCGAGAACTTCATGGCCGAAGCAGCCAAGCTGCCCGCGCCCAGCCGCAAGCCTGCTGAAATGGAGCAGGACGCTCGCCGCGATGCCCGCGATGCGCGTGGCAATGGTGGTCGCGGCAGCCAAGGACAGGGGCGTGGTGGCCAAGGCCGTGGCGGCGAAGGCCGTGGTGGCGAAGGCCGTGGTGGCGAGGGTCGGGGCGGTCAGAACCGCAACAGCCAGGCCCATGGCGGTCGTGCGCAAGGCCGCGACGGTCGTCCGCGCGACGTCTCGCCGCGTCAGGAGCGTCGTGACAGTGCCCAGTCCGATCGCGGTCCGGTGCGCAATCCAGTACTTGAAGCGACCCTCAACGGTGGCGAGCGCGAGGACGGCAACAAGCCGCGCCACTTCCGCCCCCGCGGTGCGCCGGGCGTCGGCGCCCACAAGCACAAGGTTCGCCGCGCGAGCTGATTTCTCCTCAGGTGCAGCCCTGCCCCAAGGCAGGGCTGTCCTCTGGCCGCAAACCTTGGCATAGAGCGGCGCGATGGACAGCGTTCTTGCCTCGGCGATTGCCATGACCGTGATCGTGGCAGTGCGCTACCTGATCACCAGCGGCATGTTCGCGTGGGCAACGCACAAGGTGCGGCCCGGACACTACACCGGCCTCGACAGGCAGATCCGCTCGGAAATCACCTGGAGCCTCGCCACGGCCGCCATCTATGGCGTGCCGGCGGGCGCTGTCGCCTGGGGCTGGCAGCAGCGCGGGTGGACGAAGATCTACGCCGATCCGCAGGCCTATCCGCTGTGGTGGATGCCGGTCTCGCTGCTGCTCTATCTCTTCATCCACGATACGTGGTTCTACTGGACTCACCGCTGGATGCACCGTCCGGCAGTGTTCCGGAGGGTCCACGCAATCCATCATGCCAGCCGTCCGCCGACTGCGTGGGCGGCGATGAACTTTCATCCCATCGAGGCGGCGATCGTTTCGCTGCTGATCCCGGCGCTGGTCTTCGTGATCCCGATCCATGTCGGGATGCTGGGGCTGGTGCTGCTGGTGATGACCGTGATGGGCGTGACGAACCACATGGGCTGGGAGATGTTTCCCGCATGGCTCGTTCATTCGCGAGCAGGGAACTGGCTGATAACGGCAAGCCATCACCACCGTCATCATGAACTCTATCGCTGCAACTACGGTCTCTACTTTCGTTTCTGGGACCGGATGTGCGGCACCGACAAGGGATTGTCCGCCCCATGAAGCGCATAGCTTGGTTGCTCCCCCTCGTGCTCGCCGGGAATGCCGCGGCGCCGACCAGCGTCACTGTCGAGGTCACGGGCCTGCGCAACACCAAGGGCATGGTGTGGCTGTGCATGAGCGCAAATCCCAAGCTTTTCCCGGAAGGCTGTGACAGGGATCCCAATCGTCGCACCGCCTCGTTTCGGGCCGATCAGCCCGGCCCGCTGGTGATCCGCGACGTCATGCCGGGGCGCTATGCCATTGTTCTGCTGCACGACGAGAACGGGAACAAGAAGATGGACAAGGCGCTTTTCCTTCCGAAGGAAGGCTTCGGCTTTTCTAACGACGCGCCGGTCAAGATGTCGGCGCCCAAGTTCGATGCCGCAGCGTTCAGCGTAACTGGTGGCGCGCCCGTTCGCATGAAGATGAAGGTCCGATATCTGTAGTGGCAGCCGTAACCGTCCAGTCGACTTCGAAAAGTGCCCTAGCGCCCTTCCGCTATCCCGCTTTCCGGGCAATCTGGACGGCCAATCTGTTCTCGAACATCGGTTCGATGATCCAGTCGGTCGGCGCAGCCTGGCTGATGACCGAACTGACTACCAGCCACGTTCTTGTAGCACTGGTGCAGGCCTCGGCCACGATTCCGATCCTGTTGCTCGGCGTCTTTGCGGGCGCCATCGCGGATAACTACGACCGGCGCCGGGTCATGCTGGCGGCGCAGACGGGCATGCTGGTCGTGTCCTCGGTACTGGCCGTCCTTGCCTATACCGGTGGCGTAGGACCATTCTCCCTGCTTGCACTGACCCTGATGGTCGGGATGGGCACGGCGCTGAACGGGCCGGCGTGGCAGGCTTCAGTACGATTGCAGGTGGGTCGCGAGGATCTGCCGCAAGCGATATCGCTCAACGCCATTTCGTTCAATTTGGCGCGTAGCGTCGGACCGGCGCTGGGCGGGATACTCATCTCGCTGTGGGATACCAGCCTTGCCTTCGCGCTTAACGCGGTCAGCTACCTTGGCATGATCGTCGTGCTCTCCCGTTGGAGGCCAGAATCGCTTCCGCCGATGCGCGAGCCGATGCTGGCGGCGATCGGGCGTGGCCTGCGCTTTTGCGCATCATCTTCGCCCATCCGGAAGGTTCTAATGCGCGGTCTTGCAATCGGCTTTGGTGCAGCAGGCCTGCAGGCGCTGATGCCCAGCGTTGCGCGGGATATCCTCAAGGGCAGTGAACTCGATTACGGGCTCATGCTTGGCGGGTTCGGCATCGGTTCGATCTTTACCGCGCTGTTCGTCTCGAAAGTGCGCCAACGGTTCGGCAGCGAAGCGGTTGTCACCGGGGCAACGCTGATCTTTGCCAGCGCGCAATTGATCATGGCTTCGGCCAACGGCATCCCGATGGCTGTTCTGGCTGCGTTCGTCGGCGGTATCGGCTGGGCCAGTGCGATGACCAGCCTCAACGTCGCCATGCAGTTGCGCAGTCCCGAGGACATCCTCGGCCGCTGTCTGTCGATCTACCAGGCGGTGACTTTTGGGGGCATGGCCCTGGGCGCGTGGTGCTGGGGCACGGTAGCCGACATGGCCAGCTTGCCCGCCGCACTCCATGCAGCAGCGGCCTGGCTGGCGCTTTCACTTGCCATGCACTTTTTTGCGCCTATGCCAACGCGCGAAGAAGGGCGGCTGGACGTCGTGCCTGCGCCCAAACGCTAGCACTCCGAAGGTTCTGTCGATGGCCCATGCCCGCCCCCTGCGCTCGCTGCTCTACATGCCTGCCAGTAACGCTCGGGCCATGGCCAAGGCGCGCACGCTTGATTGCGATGCAGTATGTCTCGATCTGGAGGATGCGGTCGCGCCCGAGGCCAAGGCCGATGCGCGCGCCGCACTGGTCGCGCAAGCTGAAGAAGGCGGCTTTGGCCATCGCCTGCTGGTCGCCAGGATCAACGCGTTGACGACCGAATGGGGCGCGGATGACATCGCGGCCCTGGGCTCCACCCCTCTCGATGTCTTGCTAGCTCCCAAGGTTGACGACGCGCAGGACGTTCTCGCCTTGTCACAGGCAATGGATGCCGCCGGGTTCGACGCAGGCGTGGCGCTGTGGGTGATGATCGAAACGCCCCGGGCCATACTCGCGCTCGAGCGCATTGCGGCCTGTGCCGCCACAACCCGACTTGCCGGTTTCGTGCTCGGCCTCAATGATCTTGCCAAGGATAGCGGCATCGCCCAGCTCGCCGGACGCGCAGCATTTGTGCCGATACTGACGATGGCAGTCTTGGCGGCACGCGCTTATGGGCTGGTCGCGCTCGACGGGGTGTGCAACGCGATTGACGACGAAGCGCGCCTTGAAGCGGAATGCGTGCAGGCCCGCGATTCGGGTTTTGATGGAAAGACCCTTATTCACCCCGCGCAACTTGGCGTTTGCAACCGCGTGTTCGCTCCCTCGGCGCAAGATATCTCCGAAGCCGAAGCAATCGTCGAGGCGTTTGCCGACCCTGCCGCAGCCGGCAAGGGCGCGTTGCGCGTTGGTGGAAAAATGGTTGAAATTCTGCATCTTAGGCAGGCTGAGCAGCTTCTTGGCAAGGCTGATGCCATCCGCCAGCGTTAACTTCGCCGTAGGCACACTGGCGCAACTTAAGCAGTTCTTCACGAAGTTGCGCCAGACAGGTCCCGAACAAGGGGATCAGAGTGCACGTGATGGACAGTTTGCGCGGAATCGACCGGGACAGCGGGGTGGAACTGGATCTCGCCGATTATGACGATGGCGTTGGGGCCGAGCCGCCGCCGCAGCCGGTCGGTCAGGATGAGCGCCGCATGCAGGTGCGGGCCTATAACTACTGGGCCGGTCAACTCGGCAGCCACAGCTTTCCGCTCGTCAGCCCGTTGCTTGACGGACACTATCCCGACTTTGCCGATAATCTGGTTCTCCTGCACTTCGACGACGGCATCGAGGATCCGGCCATCACCTTCCTCGGCGCGAAGCTTGCCGATGAATGCGGTACCGAAAGCTCGATTGAACGCCTGAGCCAGGTGCCGGGCCGTTCGCTGCTCTCGCGCATTACCGACCACTACATGCAGATCATCGCCAACCAGGCGCCGATCGGCTTCGAGGCGGAATTCGTGAACCAGCATGGTCGCACCGTGCTGTACCGCGGCATTCTCCTGCCATTCTCGTCCGACGGGTCGCAGATCGACTTCATCATGGGCGCAATCAACTGGAAGGAACTGGCCGATCAGGCCACGACCGATGAACTTCTGCTGGAAATCGGTCAGGCGCTAGATACCGCGCCGATCAAGCAGCAGCCGCGCCGTCCGCTTATCGAAACGACGGACGCCTGGGCGGATGGCCCGGTCACGCTCGATCTCGACGAATTTCCTGCACCGGCTTTCGGTCTCGACGATGATATCCTGCCCCTGCCGAGCAAGGCAATCGAGCCGCAACCCGAAGCGCTGGCCGATTGGCTGGCCTCGGCGCGCGAATTGGCGCTGGCTGCCAATTCGAGCGAGGACCGTACTCGCGCAACCTTGTATGCCGCGATCGGCAGGGCGTGGGACTTTGCCCTGGCCGCGCAAGCCAATCCTGAAGACTTCGCCGAGTTGCTCGAAGATGCCGGCCTGACCATGCAGGAGAGGGCACCGATGACTCCGGTGGTAAAACTGGTCTTCGGTGCGGACTACGACAAGACGCGACTGACCGAGTACGCCACCGCACTGACCCATGCTCACCGCATCGGGCTGGGCCAGGGCGCACTGGCTGCGTATCTGTCCGACGCGCAGGGCGGCCTTAAAGGGATCATCAACGCCGAACGACGGTTGCGGCGTGAGGAAGCGGGCAGGGCGCTGGCAAAGCGAGGGCCTGAAGCGCTTGCCGAATCATTGCGGGCAATTGCGCCGCGCAAGATCACCGACGTCGCTCCTCCCGAAGGAGCGGAGTTTGCCCTGGTCATGGTGCGCCGCCTTGAAAGCGGGGAAATCGTGGCTCTTGGCGAAGTCGCCGACGATGCTGCACTGTTCGAACGGGCGGCTCGCCATCTCGTCGCCTGAACTACGCTGCCTAACCTGACCAACAGGCCGCTTTCTTCGCCGATGCCGTCCTGCTAGCGCCTTAGCATGATGGCAACGGCAAAGGGCGCACGGCGCATGGGCTGGATCGGCTGGACCCTTGTATGCCTCTTGGCACTCGGGGTGCTTGGTTATGTCGGTGTTCGCCATGCTCTGCAGAGCAATGCCGTTGCCGTACTCGATGCTGCGGACAAACTGCTCAATGGCGGCGATGGGGCAATCCGTCAGGTCGCCGTGGCCCGCTATGGCGGGGACCCCTCCCAGAAGCTTGAGATGTTCGTGCCTCAAGGTGCGAAAGGGGTGCTGCCCATGGTCATGTTCGTCCATGGCGGCAGTTGGGCCAGCGGTGACCCCCATGACTATCGCTTTATTGCGCGCACGCTGTGCGCGCAGGGCTATGCCGTCGTTCTGGCTGGCTACCGCCTCTATCCTCAAGCGCGTTATCCCGGCATGCTCGAGGATGGCGCTGCGGCCCTGCGGTGGGTTCACGATCATGCCCGCCGCCTCGGCGGGGACCCTGATCGACTGGCGTTGATGGGGCACTCGGCGGGCGCATACAACGTCACGATGCTCACGCTCGATCGGCAATGGCTGCGCGGCGTCGGCCTGGACGATCGCGCCATTCGCGGCACCGTGGCGCTTGCCGGACCTTTCGATTTCCTGCCGCTGGATTCCCCGGCGACGGTGAACTCCTTCGGCAAGGCGCAGGATCTTCCCGCAACCCAGCCGATCAACCACGTTCGCGCCGATGCGCCGCCGCTGCTTCTGGTCACTGGTGATGCCGATACGCGGGTCAAGCCGCGTAACTCGCGCCGGCTGGCCGAACTGCTGACAAGGGCAGGCGTTTCAAATCAGCCAATACTGCTCGAAGGCGTAACGCACGAAAAGATCATCATGATGTTCGCAAGACCCTTCTTGCGCGATGCCCGCGCGGTAGATGCCGTGTTGCCGTTCCTCAGAACGGTAACGGCACCTGGCGCGAAGGTGCAGGATCCGGCAGCTCCTCGCTGATCTCGACCATCGCCTCGTCCGGGTAGGGGCGCTGCAGCGCGAGGCCCGTGTCTCCGTCGGCGATCAGCCAGCGCAACCGCTCTTCCGCCGATCCCAGGATGACCGGCATGGCCTTGGGATGAACCCTGCCGACCAGCGCATTCGCCTCGCATGTCAGAAACGCAAAGCGTGGGCCCTGCTCCGTCTGCCGCCACAGCCCAGCGAACATGAAGAGCGGCTGGTCCTTGAGGGCAAACCAGTGCTTGCGCTTGCGTCCGGTCGCCAGATCAGGCTGTGCCGACCATTCGGAAAACGCGGTGACGGGCACCAGGCAGCGCCGCGCCGGGTTATCGAGTGCCGACCGCCACATCGGCGACGCCAGGTTGCGAATGTTGGTGATCGGGCGCTTTACCGAGCCGAACGACGGCCATCCCCACTGCATCGTGCCCAGCCGATGCTTACCGCCCTTGGCGATGATCACCGGCGCCGCGGCATCCGGGTAAATCTCGTCGAACGCGGGCAAATTGATCTGCGCATTCGCCAAGGGCGCGAACATCTGCGCGATGGCTTGCACGTTGCCGGTCATGCGATACAAGTTGCACATAACAACCAGATATGTGCGGGAGAGCGCCATGGCCACCCATTTGCGGCCGAATATCGAATGCAGCGATGCCGAATGGCACGCGCGGCAGGAACTCGCCGCCTGCTATCGTATCTACGATCACCTCGGCTGGTCCGAATCGATCTACAACCACATTTCGCTGAAAGTGCCGGACGAGGAGGGCGCGTTCCTGATCAACCCCTTCGGCCTGCTCTATAGCGAGGTCACGGCGTCGAACCTTGTCAAGATCGACATCGACGGCAACAAGCTCGACAACAGCCCCTATCCGGTGAACCAGGCAGGCTTTACCCAGCATGCCTACTTCCACCGCCATCTGCCCTGGGCCCACGCCATTGCCCACGTCCACACGACCGAGACGATGGCGGTCTGCAGCCTTCAAGAAGGGCTGATGCCGATCAACTTCTACGCCTGCAACTTCATCGGCCAGCTAGCCTATCACGATTTTGAAGGCGTGACTGTCCGTGCCGAAGAGGGTGAGCGCCTGCTTGCCAACCTTGGTGACAAGCGCGTGCTGATGCTGCGCAATCACGGCCCTGTCGTGCTCGCCAAGACACTGCAGCAGATGTTCATCACGCAATGGAGCCTGCAGCGCGCATGCGAAATCCAGATGGCGACGCTTTCGATGGGGCGCCCGCCGATCCACGTCGGTGAGGATGTCGTGAAGGTGCACCAGCGCGATCTTTCCCAGGTGAACGCCGGAGGAAACGTCGGTGAAGCGGATTTTGCGGCTTGGGTCCGCCGGATTGACCGGATTGACCGCAGCTGGCGGGATTGATCGAACAGGACAGGGCGGGCTAAGCCACTAGCATGGCCCGCCTTACCGTGAACAACCAGCCCGTGCAGTATCGTCTCGAGGACGATACGCCGTTGCTCTGGGCGCTGCGCGATGCGGCGAACCTGACGGGCACCAAATACGGCTGTGGCACCGGCGAATGTGGCGCCTGCATGGTCATCGTCGATGGGCAGGCGCTGCCGAGCTGCACCCTCTCGCTGGGCGAGGCCGAGGGCCGCAGCGTCACTACAATCGAAGGGCTTTCAGGCGATCGCTCGCACCCGGTACAGCAGGCAATGGTGGCTGAACAGGCGATCCAGTGCGGATTTTGCACGCCGGGGATCGTCGTGGCCGCTGCGGCGCTGCTGATAACCAACGCCAGCCCGACTGACGAGGACATTGCCCGGGCAATCACCAACATCTGTCGCTGCGGTGTCTATCCGCGTCTGACCCGTGCAATTCAACGCGCCGCCCGCGTGATGCGGGGCGAGGAAACCGTCAGCGCGGCTCCGCCCCCAGCGATCGTTGCACCTGGCGCAGGATAAGGGGTGGCGTCCGCCCCTCAGGGAGGGGGGAAGGGGCGGACGCCTGGGGTTTCAGAACTTCGCGCGTACCGTCAGACGAGCGTTGATCGGCTCACCTGTGGTGATGTTGTTATCGGTGTGGGCTGAGGGGAAATAGTCGGTGTCAGTCAGGTTCTCGACGTTCACCTGCAGCGAGATGCGGTCCGACAGGTCGTAGAACACTGCTGCATCTACGCGGGTAAACGCGGGCAGCGTTACCGAGTTGCTGATCGTCGCAAAGCTCTTTGACTGGTGTGTCAGGCCCAGACCAAGGCTGAGCTTGTCGGTCACATCATAGCGTGTCCACGCCGAGGCCTGATGTCTGGGCAGTTGGGCCAGCTTGCGACCAGCCGGGGCAGCAGTCGTTGTTGAGCGTACCTCGCCTTCCTGCAGCGTATAGCCCAAGCTCACCTGCAGGTCAGGCAGCACGCGCCCTGCCAGCGAAAGTTCCACCCCCTTTGCCCGTGTCTTGCCCGAAAGCTCTGGAAAGCCGGTGGCGGGGTTGTTGAAACGCGAATTCTCGCGGTCGAGCTGATAGACCGCTGCGGTAAACGCAAGGTTGGGGTTCACGTCCCACTTCACGCCTGCCTCGAGGTTCTCGAACTGCTCGGGAGCCAGCGTTGCCTGCGTTGCATCCAGCGAGCCGAACTGATCTCCTGACTGTGGCAGGAAAGTGCGGGTGAAGCTGCCGTAGAAGCTGACGCTCTCTTGCGGCTTCAGGATGACGCCAAAACGCGGCGACCACTTGCGGTCGGTGCGGCTGTTCGTCGCCACTGGCGGGACGCGGTTGTCCGCGCTGATCCTGAATTCGTCAAAGCGCACGCCTGCCACCACCTGCAGGAACGAGGCGAGCTCGATCTGGTCCTGGAAATAGGCCGACCAGGTATCGACGCGGCTGAATGTCGAGCGGCTCGGCGCGGCAAAGGAGACGGCGGGAATTGTCAGGCGCTTGGCCAGCGCAACGGTCGCGGATCCGGCAAAGATCGGGTCGGAACGCAGGCTGGAGGTGTCCTGGCTCGACACTTCAAGGCCCGCCAGCACGGTGTGGCCGATGCCGCCGGTCTTCCCTTCCCACACGAGGTTGGTCTGCCCGACCCAGCTTTCGCGCACATTGGCGCTCGTATAGCCCGAGAGTGTAACCTTATTGGCGTTGACCGCGCTGCCGGCAAAGACATTGCCATAATACTTGTCGGTGTGGGTGTACTGGCCGAGCACATTGAAGCTGAGGCCGTCGGCCAATTCATGGTCGAGCCGGGCCTGTGCGATATGCGCCTTCACCGTCGCGATATTCACGTCGCTGCGGCCAAAGAACGTGTCATCGTAGCCCGTCAGAGGCTTGCCGTTCTGCGAAGGCACGCCACGGTCAGTGGTGCGGCGATCATCGTCGTAATTGTAGGACAGTTCGATGCGGGTCTTCTCGCCCGGCTCGAACGCCAGCGTCGGGTTCACGCCGATGAAGCGACCCTCGAAGTCCTGGCGGTGATTGTCGAATTCCTCGTAAGTGCCGTTGAAGCGCGCGCCGACCGTCTCGGTGAACGGCTGGTTCCAGTCTGCGGCAAGCGCGAAGGCGCCGAAGCTGTCGACATTGGCGCTGGCCTCGCCCTTCTCGCGGGTAAGGTCTGGCGTCTTGCTGACGCGGTTGATCACGCCGCCGCCGCCGCCACGGCCGAACAGCAGCGCATTGGCACCTTTCAGCACCTCCACGCGCTCGATGTTGTAGAGTGAGCGGTAGTACTGCGTGTCGTCGCGAAGGCCGTCGAGATAGAAGTCGGCTGTGGTGTTCTGGCCGCGAAGGTTCACCTGATCGCGGTGGCCCTCACCTTGGCCGAGCACGACGCCCGGAACATAGCGGAGCGCGTCGCCGAGTTGGGTGATACCCTGATCGTCAAGCTGCTCACGCGTCAGCACGGTGATGGTCTGCGGCACGTTCACCAGCGGCGTCGGGGTCTTGACCGCATTGGCATCGACTGGGCGATAGCCGTCTGCAGTGCCGGTAACCACGATCACGGTGTTGCCGCTCTCTGCATCCAGCGCTGCGTCTGCTGGCACGAGATCCTCTGCAAAGGCGGCAGAAGGCATCAGCATGGTTCCGGCGAGCAGCAGGCTGGAAAGACGGTTCACGGTAGTCCCCTTAACGATCACGTGCTTGCGATAATCATTCGCAAGAGGGCGAGTATTGCGACTCAGTCGCACTTGCAAGCCAATTTTGCGAATTTTTCGCAATAACATTGACCTGCGTCAAAGCGCTGCTCTCTTGCTCGTCATTGCAGGCGGGATTTCGAGCGCTATGAAGCGGTCAGGTTATTCGCAGGAGGCACCGATGAAGGCGACGATCTGGCACAACCCCAACTGCGGCACCTCGCGCAACACGCTGGCAATGCTTGAGGAAGCAGGCGCTGAGGTGACGGTGATCGAATACCTCAAGACCCCGCCCAGTGCCGAAAAGCTCGCCCAACTCCACCGCGACGCAGGGATCAACCCGCAGCAGGGCCTGCGCCTGCGCGGCACTGACGCCGAAGAACGTGGCCTCCCCTCAGCCGACGACGCCACCGTCCTCGCCGCCATGGCCGCCGAACCCAAGCTGATCGAACGCCCGCTGGTGGAGACGGACAAGGGCGCCCGCCTGTGCCGCCCGAAGGAAAAGGTGCTGGAGATCTTGTAAGTGCCGCGGGAAGGCAGCGCTTATAAAGGTACGCAGGCTAGCCGATAATATGCTTAGGACTTGGCGAATGCGCGACAAGACTTCGATCAGGGCGAGCAGTGTCTGAAGACATCATCATACGCCCGTTGGCGCGGTGTGACTTGCCAGCCGCGCTAACAATCCAGTCAGAGGTCTATCCATCCTTTCTTGTCGAACCTCCCGACGCATTCGCGAGCCGGCTCGGCGTCTCCCCGCAATTCTGCCTGGCCGCAGTCCTTGATGGGGAACTGGCAGGCTATCTGCTCGCTCATGGGTGGCCACGGCAGAGTCCACCGCCCGTTGGCGCGATTCTGTCGCCTTCCGCACGGAACGAAGTCCTGCTTATTCATGATCTTGCAGTCGGGGCCAACGGACGCGGTTTAGATCTGGGACGACGGTTGGTAAACCGTGCCTTCGAATTGGCTGCGCAGCAGAAACTGGATCGCGCAGAATTGATCGCGGTGGAAGGTGCAGCGGCCTATTGGCGGTCGTTGGGTTTCGCTGCAGCAGAAATCTCAGCGGAGCTTGAAGCAAAGGTTGCGGCCTATGGATCGCAGGCATGCTGGATGACGCAAACCATCCCTTCGCCTGCCATCGATTAACTGGTCGCCGGGTCTTCTTCAGAAGAACAGAAAAGGCTTGCCCGCCATGATCAGCGCGGCGGCGCAGCCAAGGACGATCGCCTTGCGCGCCAGTTCAACCGCCGAAAAGTCGGCGAGAGGCGCATGGATGAGGGCGATGGTGCGGGCCATGTCCGTGTCATGCGCCCTCATCTCTTAACTTTGCGTAAAGGGCTTAGCCCTCCAGCCACTCCAGCAGCGACGCCAGGCAATCGCGCGCCAGTAGCTTCGAGCGTTCCGGGCTCCAGCCCTGTTCCTTGCAGGGCAGGTCGTCATTGTCCTTGAACGGCATTTCCAGCGTCATCGCCACGCAGCCGAAGCGGTGGGCGACCTGGTTGGTGCTCATCGTCAAATTCGCGCGACCGGGAGCAGCGATGGGATAGCCGCGCCGCGTCTGGAAATCAGGGGTGCGGCGTTCGAGGATGCGGCGGTAGCGTTCGTAAGCGGCGCCAAGCTCGTCCGTCCACGAAGGGATGCCTTCGAACCCTGCCAGAAACACGTGCGGGATCGCCTCGTCGCCGTGGACGTCCATGGCAAAGTCCACGCCGCTTGCGTCCATGGCATTGCGGATCGCCAGCACTTCGGGCGAACGCTCCGGCGTCGGCTCGTGCCATTCGCGGTTGAGGTTCACGCCCACGACGTTGGTCCGCAGATGCCCCCGGCACGATCCGTCCGGGTTGGCATTGGGCACCACGTGAAAACGGCACAACTGGCGCAAGCGGCGGCCATGCGGGTCAGCCGGGTCGGTCAGCAGTTCGAGCGCGCCTTCGATCCACCATTCGGCCATCGATTCGCCGGGATGCTGGCGGGCATAGAGCCACACCTGACGCTGACCTTCGCCAATCTCGAGGCAATCTATCGGCTGGCCCTCGATGCTGGTGCCCAGGTTGCGGTAGGTCACGCCGGGCAACGCCGCTGTCTGCGCCACCAGATCGTGATGCCGTTCCATCGAATAGGGCGCGAAATAGGCGAACCAGCAGGTGCCGGCCTCTGGCGTGTGGCGGATCGTCAGCGTACCGCCGTCCTCGCCCGGGTCGTAGCTGGTCTCGGTGCGGCCCCAGTATTCACGGTCTTCCGAAAACGCCGCGCGGTATCCCGGCCATCCGCCCGGATAAGCGGAATTGCCAAGGCCGGTGATCCTCAATTCCAGCTCACGCCCATCGGCCCCGTCGACGCGAAAGTGAAACCACTGGAAGAAGTCGGAGTCGCGGTCCTTTCGGATCGCCAGCCTTGCACTTGCGCCCTGAACCTCGAGCACTTCGATGTTGCCGGAATCGAACGCGGCATTGATGCGGATGTCTGTCATTTAAGGGTAATAGTCTCACCGGACGTGCCGGGGAAGCCAGAGAAGAGCGCATGGGCCAGCCGTGGCGCGGCAACCGCCGGTGCTGCCTCTTTTGCCTTGGCATTTTCGCGCGTTTCGGCGCGACCTTCCCACAGAGCCTCGCCAGTCCGGCGATCACGAATGCGAACCGAAAGCCGCGTTGCCACCTGGTCCTTTGGCCCGCCGCCAAGATTGAACCCAAGGCCCAGCCCGACGCCGCCGCCATAGCTGCCGGTCGATCCGCCAACGCCCACGCTCACGGGGCCACGCTGGCGTTCGCGCTTCAGCACCTGCCGTTCAACCATGACCTCGGCAATCGCATCTGCCGCGCCGGGCGTCGCACTGCCGAAGCCGCTGGCAAAAAGTTCGCGTTGCACGGCGTCCAGCCAGACCCGGTGTTCGAGGCTCGCCGGATCTGAGCCAGGCGCGGCCTCCACGATCACTGCCGCACCCTTGAGCCGGGGCAGCGTCTGCGCGGTGTGAAAGCGGGTGACGTCTACCGCTGCGGGCTTGGCCAGCACCGGCGCGGCGAATGCCATGCTCAGGGCAACCATCGGGGCAATGCGCTTCATCGTTCTGCTTCCTTGATCCATCAGTGCAAGGTGGGGCGGGCGAAGCGATGCCGCAATGCCAATTGGCATAGCTGAAGTCAGCTCGCCGGGACCACCTGCGCGTCGGCAAACCTGTCGAACAGCGCAGAGGCCAGCCGTGCTGCGACCGCGCCGTTGTTCAGGCCATCGTCGTCTTCTCGGGTCTGTGCCTCGGCATGGCCTTCCCACAGCACACGGTCGGTTGCCTTGTCGCGGATGCGCACATCCATGCGGGTGGCGACAATCGCCTTCTTCGGCTTCGAGAGATCGACGTTCAGCGCCATTGCGGTGTAATTGCCGCGATTGGAAACGCCCACCTCCATCGCCCCTGACACCGGCTTGCGCTTGGCCTCTTCGGGTACGACCTGCTCATGGCGAACGGCGATCTGGGCCACCTGGCCGCCGTCGGCGCCACTGACTGCCGTCTGGTATCCCAGCTTTGCGAGCTGGTCGACCACGGCCGCCTCATAGACCGGCAGCTTCCATTCTGCTTCCGACCCTTCGGCTGCCGCGACCGTGATCGGCCCCTTGCCAAGCAGCGCGGCCGCGTCGGGCGCCTGAAAAGCCTCGACCTGGACCTTGCGCGAAGGTTCGGCGCTTTGCCGCCCAATCCGCTGGTCCATTGGCCTGTCCCATCGTCCGCCGACCGGCTGGCTAAGCGCAGGCGCGCTCGCAACGATGAAAATTACGGCGGACGAGATCAGTTTGGCTTGCATTCGTAATTTTCCCGTAGAGGGTGAGGGGCGGCCCGGCCGGGCGTCTACGACGCTCGCGCTGTCGCAACCATGAACGCATCAGGGAGCCAAACCCTGCGCAGCCCGGAGCGAATTGCCCATGACCAAGATTCCAGTCCTCGTCACCGGTGGTGCGGGCTACATTGGCAGCCACGCCGTACTGGCCTTGCAGGACGCGGGCTATCCGGTCGCGGTGATAGACAACCTCGTCACCGGCTTTCGCTTTGCCGTGCCTGAAGGCGTGCCGTTCTATCAGGGAGATATCGAGGACGCCGCTTTGCTGAAGCGCATCTTTGCCGAGCAGGGAACGCGCGCCGTCGTGCATTTTGCAGGGTCCGTCGTTGTTCCCGAATCCGTCTCAAACCCTTTGAAGTACTATCACAATAACACTGCCAAGAGCCGCAGTCTTATTGCCGCCGTGGTCGAGGCGGGCATCGGGCACATAATCTTCTCCTCAACCGCCGCTACCTACGGCACACCCGAAGTCTCGCCCGTCACCGAAGATACGCCCCAACGTCCGATCAACCCCTATGGCATGTCAAAGCTGATGACCGAGGCAATGCTGGCCGACGTCGCCGCGGCGCATCCGCTCAACTACTGTGCGCTACGCTACTTCAACGTGGCCGGGGCCGATCCTCAGGGCCGAACCGGACAGTCGACCGCTGGGGCGACGCACCTGATTAAGGTCGCCGTTGAAGCCGCCTTGGGCAAGCGCGCATCGGTGGGCGTTTTCGGCACAGATTTTGATACGCCGGACGGGACCGGTGTTCGCGACTACATCCACGTGTCGGATCTGGCCGTTGCTCACGTTCATGCGCTGGGAGCGCTGGTCGCCAATTCGCAGCAATCGCTACAATTGAACTGTGGTTACGGGCGAGGTTATTCGGTGCTGGAAGTCCTGGATGCCATCGACCGCGTCACCAACCGCCGCGTGGTGCGCGAACTGCAAGGCAGGCGCGCCGGCGACCCCGCCGCGCTGGTCGCCGATACCAGCCGAATCCGCGCTACCCTGCCTTGGGTGCCCGCATATGCCGACCTCGATACCATCGTGGGCCACGCTCTTGCCTGGGAGCGGCGCCTCAGCGACACGAACAATCAGTAGAGCGCCTTGCTGCCATAAGCCTGCCGCCATGCCGCCTGGCTCGTGAACGATCCGTCGGGCTGACGGAGAAGGTCGCACTGCTGTGCGGTCGTCGCGCCGATCTTCTCCCAGTTGTCCATGCGGTCAGTGCCGAAATTGAAGCATAGGAAAACCGCACGCTCATCAAGTTGCCCGACCGCGGTGGAATGCAGGAACTTTGGCCCGAACACGAGACCCTTGCCGATCTCGTAGTCGTGCTGTCGCGTCTCACCCCGAATTGTATTGTAGGTCATGCCCAACTGACTACCGTTAGCGGTCAGGGGAGCCATCAGCGTGAAGGCCTGGTTATCTTCTGTCACCCAGTCGCAATGCATGTCCAGTGCTTCGCACCGGCTGCGTGTGACGAAAAAGCCCGCGTACAATGTTACCTTCCGGTCGTGCGGTACAAACGGCGCGACTGTTTCAGCCAGGCCGATCCGGTCATACAAGCCTTCGAACCAGGCGAAGGCATTCTCGTCGGCGTGGCTGAGCCAGCAAATGTCGCTACGCCAATGGGGCGGCCGCACGTTGGCGAGTTGCACGCCGTTGGACAGCGCATAACGACCGCCCTGCGAATCCATCGCCTTCGTTTCCTCGGCAATCGGCGCAAGTTCAGCCACCAAGGCAGGATCGATGTCGATCGCGAAGGCATTTGGAGCCATCAGCGCCGGATTGAGGAAAGTCGAACCATCCCGGGTGCGCAGAAGTCCTGCAAAAGTCATGTCGCCCATGCCCCGAAAGTTGGCACAGGACTTCTCGTCTTGGCAAGGGCTGCTACTACTTTCGTGAACGCCAGTCGCGTTCCAAAGAGCGAGCGCGCACGCTGGCGCGAAACCTGCGAATTCCTCGCCAAGACCAGCGTTCGGGGTTGACTCACTGCAGACCCCCCACTAACGGCGTCGCTTCAGTTTTCAGCCCGGTCAGCTTCGGGCAAAGGGATTCGACATGAAGATTCGCAACAGCCTGAAGTCGCTCAAGGATCGCCACCGGGACAACCGCGTGATCCGTCGCCGTGGTCGCGTCTACGTGATCAACAAGACGCAGAAGCGCTTCAAGGCCCGCCAGGGCTGATCAACAGTTTCGGTGCAGGTCCGCGACGGCGGGCCTGCATCGGAAACGGCAGATTGCTTCGGCAGTCAGGTAACCCCCGCCCTTGCGCGGGGGTTCTGTCGTTTCGGATTGGTGCGGCAGGTTGATGGCATCCGCCCTCACTCTGCCGAGGTGTCGCTGACGCGATAGCCGCACAGCCCATTTCACAAATGTCAGGTCGGAGCGCCCCGTGAAAGTCGATTGCGTCGTCTGGGATATCGGGCGGGTACTCGTCGAATTCGATCTTGCGCGGATCTATCGCGACACCATCCCCGACGATGTGGAGCGTCAGCGGTTCGTAGCGGAAGTCGTGACCGAGGCGTGGCACTCCCAGCATGATGCTGGCGCATCCTTTGAAGAGATGGTCGCTGCGCGCACCGCGCAATACCCAATGTATGCCGACCGGATCGCCCGTTATGCGAGCCACTGGCTGGACAGCCTGCCCGGACCCGTCGCCGGGACGCACGAACTGGTGGCGCGGTTGTCCGCCCGAAATGTGCCTCAATATGCCATCACGAACTTCGGCGTGGACGCCTGGCGCCTGTTCCGACCGACGTTCCCCGTGCTCAACACCTTCGAGGACATCGTTGTCTCGGGCATCGAACGCCTGATAAAGCCCGACCCTGCGATCTTCCACCTTGCAGCTTCACGCTTCGGGCGCGATCCGCAAACCATGCTCTTCATTGACGACAATGCCGACAACATCGCTGCAGCGGCCACGCTTGGTTGGCACGTTCATCATTTTACCGGCGATGCCGCGGCGCTAGAGCGCGAGCTCGTGGCCCTCGGACTGCTCTAAGCGACCGGTGCCTGAAACGGGGCAGTGGCAACCAGATTTGCCAACTGCCTGCGTCGTCGTGGTGGCACATCGTTGCTGGTCGCGCGCAGTTCGTGAAGCCGCGCTTCTGCTCTGCGCAGGCCCTCGAGCACCTTTTCGTCCGGCAGTGCTCCGAGGCATTCGTAGTCCTCGATGATGCTGCGCACGGCTTGTGTCGTGCGCTTCAGTGCACTTTGATAGGCCTCGCAGTTCAGTCCACGGTGCAGGGCGACTGCGGCCGCGCCGACGAAGCTGAACACCGAAACCAGATTGCCTTGTCCGTCGCTATCCAGAGCCAGCGACCCCGCCGCGACCGGGAATACGATGCTGATGATCTGCAGCGGCCAACTGCCGATGCGGACCCATAACAGCCAGTTGCGCAAACTGCGGTCTTCGTGATCGAGTTGCGCAACCCGCGTTGCGGCAAAGTTGCGATAGCGGTCTATGTCGGCTGCCAATTCGATCCCCCCGGATTGCAAGACTGAGGATGTCGCAAGGGGCATTCCTGCGCAAACAAAAAGGGCGACCCCAGCGGGCCGCCCTTTTCCGTAACTTTCCGGAAAACCGGAAGAAGATTACTTGATGTCGACGGTGCCGCCGGCTTCTTCGATCTTCTTCTTGATGTCTTCGGCTTCAGCCTTCGACACGCCTTCCTTGATCGCCTTCGGAGCGCCTTCGACCAGCGCCTTGGCTTCGGTCAGGCCGAGCGAGGTGATCGCACGGACTTCCTTGATGACCTGGATCTTCTTGCCACCGTCGCCGGTCAGGATGACGTCGAATTCGGTCTTCTCTTCAGCGGCTTCAGCAGCAGCGCCGGCAGGAGCAGCAGCGACAGCAACGGCAGCAGCGGCGGAAACGCCCCATGCTTCTTCGAGAGCCTTTGCGAGGTCAGCGGCTTCGAGGACGGTCAGCTTCGAAAGTTCTTCAACGAGCTTGGCGATATCGGCCATGGTATTTCACTCCTGATCTTGTGGTGCCCGCACGCCCGAGTGGCGCGGCGAGCGTAAATCGAACAAACAGTCTTATGCGGCTTCCTTGGCGTAGGCGCCGAAGACGCGCGCCAGCTTGGCTGCCGGAGCAGTCGTGAGCTGGGCAATCTTCGTTGCCGGTGCCTGGATGAGGCCGATAAGCGTGCCGCGCAGTTCGTCGAGGCTGGGCATGGAGGCGAGCGCCTTGACCCCGGCTTCGTTGAGAACCTGCGAACCCATTGCACCACCGACGATTTCGATCTTGTCGGTGGTCTTGGCGAACTCGACTACTGCCTTGGCGGCAGCAACCGGATCGACAGAGGCGGCGATTGCGGTCGGACCGGTGAAGAAATCACCCAGACCTTCGTAATCGGTGCCTGCGACGGCAAGCTTGGCAAGACTGTTCTTCGCAACCTTGTAGGTCGCGCCCGCTTCGCGGATCTTCGTGCGCAGGGCGGTGGACTGGGCCACCGTCATGCCGAGGTTGCGGGTGATGACCACCGCGCCGGCCTCGCCGAAGACGCCGTTAAGGAAGGCGACCGAATCGGCTTTCTGCGAACGATCCATGCCATACTCCTTCACATGTGACTGAACCGGAAGACCCGGACAGTCGGCTACGTTTGTCGATGGCCCGAAGACCACCGGCGAGTCCGTGACAAGGGAAGGAGATGCGCCGTAAAGCGCGAGGGGCGCCACGATCCTTTCAGGAGCGAGCGGCCTTGAAACTCTTTTCCCCGTCTAGGCTGGAGATTAAGTACAGGCAGACCCTGCACGCCAACTGTCTCGGACGGATGAGCGGCACAGCGATGAAGCCCTGCCGGTCGGGGCGGGCCTCTGACGGATTCGGGGGGCGAAGTCAAGTTTTCCTTGCGCCCAGCCCGCCAAAACGGCCCCGCCGTGGTGGGCGGGGCCGTCAGCGACGAACAGTATGTCGGGTGCTCAGACGAACGCGTAGTCGGGCCGTGCCGGAGCTTCTTCACTTCGAACATCGCGCGACACGGCTGCAGCGGCGGCCGGCGGCGTCTGCATCGACTGAACCATGATCCTTGCACGGCGGCGGCGAGCCTTTGCAGAAGTGAACGGGTTGGCTGCATCAGGGGGCGATGCGACAATCCGCTCGATCAGGGCTTCGCGCTCGTTACCTGTCGCAACCGATCCAGAGCGCATCGCTGCGGTCGCGAGAGGTGTTACGGCACTGGTCGGGGCAGGACGGACGTCCGCCTGAGGGCGAGGCGTGGGGCGCGGCGCGCCAAGAGCCACGAAATCAGCATCCTCTTCATAGACGCGCTTGCGGCGGCTGAGAGCGAGGGCGATGCCGCCCAGCACGATCAGACTTGCGCCGCCAGCAACGGGCAGGGCCCAGTCGGAAGAGGAATCGTCCGCATCGGACGCGGCTGCCGGTTCAGCCGTGCTGGGCGCCGGCGCTGTCTCGGAGGCAGGAGGCGACATTGACGGGGTCGGGGCCGCTGAGGGCGCTGATGCGGCTGTTGCAGCCGGGACTGCTGCCACGGGGGCGGCGACAGACGTACTGCGAACCGTCCGGGCAGCCGACTGCATGGTCCGCGGCTGGGGCTGAGCCGTGCTGGTCGTCGACGCTACGGGCGCTGCGACTTCAGGCTCGGCCGCAGCCACGGCTGCAGCTTCAGGCGCAGGCGTCGGAATCACGATCGTGGGGGTCGGTGGAGCTGTGGTTGCAGCCGGAGCGGTGACAGTGGGAGCAGTGACAGGCGCGGATATCACGGGCGCGTCAGTTACTGGAACGGTCGCCTCCTGTGCGTAGGCGGATCCTGCAGAAAGCATCAGCATGGCTGAAATCGCCATGGTGTTGCGGGGCGATATGGCGTTGATCTTGGTCATGCCGTAAAAACGCGATGAACTGCAAATAGGGTTCCATATTGGCGATGAAGCGAGACTTTATTACCCGCCAAATGCGACGACTGCCACGATGCGCAACTATGTTTCAAGGTTTCTGAATGTTTGTTCAGCGAAAAGCACCAATACTGCTGACGCTGCAACCACAGGGCAATGGGTTGGTCATTGGCCTTTGACTTGTGTGGGCGCGTTCCCTATATGCGGCCCCTGTCCAGCGCTTCGAGCAAGGCCGTCCCATGCGCAGGGGGTGGCTCGGGAAGGAAGCGCAGGGCAATCCATCTGACGCAAAAGGCTGCGGGCCATGGCTTCCGTCGAACGGGATGTCGTGCGCTGTGCGGCCTTTCGCTGTTTGGTGGCGCCATCACCGCGCGTGGCAGAATTTCCGCCGGTTTTCCGGCCATTTGTTGAGAAGAGGCTCGCAACCTTTATGGTTTCCAAGACAGCCAGTCGTCCCGGCGTGAAGAAGCGCATCCGCAAGATCTTCGGGGACATCCACGAAGTCGTGCAAATGCCGAACCTGATCGAGGTTCAGCGCGAATCGTACGAGCAGTTCCTCCGCTCCGATCCGGCGACGGGCTATGTCTCGGGTCTGGAAAAGACGCTGCGTTCGGTTTTCCCGATCCAGGATTTCGCCGGCACTGCCAGCCTCGATATCAAGGAGCGTGACGGTTACGTCCTCGAAGCGCCCAAGTATGACGTGAACGAATGCCGCCAGCGCGGCATCACCTATGCTGCGCCGATGAAGGTGACGCTCAAGCTCGCCACCTTCGAAGTCGATGCCGAGACCGAGACGAAGTCGCTCATCGATATCAAGGAGCAGGACGTCTACATGGGCGATATCCCGCTCATGACCGAGAACGGGACGTTCTTCATCAACGGTACCGAGCGTGTGATCGTCTCGCAGATGCACCGTTCGCCGGGCGTGCTGTTCGATCATGACCGTGGCAAGACCCACTCGTCGGGCAAGTACCTCTTCGCTGCCCGCGTGATCCCGTATCGTGGTTCGTGGCTCGACTTCGAATTCGACGCCAAGGACATCGTCAACGTCCGTATCGACCGCAAGCGCAAGCTTCCGGTCACCGCTCTGCTGCACGCGCTCGGCCTCGGTGACGAGCAGATCCTGCACCACTTCTACGACACCGTGAACTGGGCGCGCGCCGAAGGTGGCTGGAAGGTGCCCTTCGTGCTTGAGCAATGGCGCGGTTCGAAGCCGATGTTCGACATCGTCGACGCCAAGTCGGGCGAAGTGATCTTCCCGGCTGGTCAGAAGATCAGCCCCCGCGCTGCCAACAAGGCGGCCAAGGATGGTCTCGAAGAACTGCTGATCCCGACCGAGGAAATCTTCGGTCGCTATGCTGCGCGTGACCTGATCGATGAATCGACGGGCCGCATCTGGATCGAAGCTGGCGACGAAGTCAGCCCGGAAAACCTCGACCTGCTCGACAAGGCCGGCATCGACACGCTCGAACTGCTCGACATCGACCACGTCTCGACCGGCCCCTGGATCCGCAACACCCTGAAGGCCGACAAGGCGCCGGATCGTGACCATGCGCTGGCCGATATCTATCGCGTCATGCGCCCGGGCGAGCCGCCGACGCGTGAAACCGCCGAAGCGCTGTTCGAAGGCCTGTTCTTCGACGCTGACCGCTATGACCTCTCGGCCGTGGGTCGCGTGAAGCTGAACATGCGTCTTGGTCTCGACGCCGAGGACACCATCACCACGCTGCGCACCGAGGATATCCTCGCCGTGGTCAAGGAACTAGTGAACCTCAAGGACGGCAAGGGCGAAGTCGACGATATCGACAACCTCGGCAACCGCCGCGTGCGTTCGGTGGGTGAGCTGCTGGAAAACCAGTATCGCGTCGGCCTGCTGCGCATGGAACGCGCCGTGAAGGAGCGCATGAGCTCGGTCGACGTATCGACCGTCATGCCGAACGACCTGATCAACGCGAAGCCAGCAGTGGCTGCCGTGCGCGAATTCTTCGGTTCTTCGCAGCTCTCGCAGTTCATGGACCAGACCAACCCGCTCTCGGAAGTCACCCACAAGCGCCGCGTTTCGGCACTTGGGCCGGGCGGTCTCACCCGTGAGCGCGCGGGCTTCGAAGTCCGCGACGTTCACCCGACGCACTATGGCCGTATCTGCCCGATCGAAACGCCGGAAGGCCCGAACATCGGTCTGATCAACTCGCTGTCGACCTTCGCGCGCGTCAACAAGTACGGCTTCATCGAAACGCCGTACCGCAAGGTCGTCGACAACAAGGTGACCAAGGACGTCATCTATCTGTCGGCGATGGAAGAGCAGAAGCACACCGTGGCGCAGGCCTCGGCGGAGCTGACTGCTGACGGTTCGTTCGTTGAGGAACTCGTCTCGGCTCGCCAGAACGGCGAATTCGTGATGAGCCCGCGCGATCAGGTCACGCTGATGGACGTCAGCCCCAAGCAGCTCGTCTCGGTTGCCGCCTCGCTCATTCCGTTCCTGGAAAACGACGACGCCAACCGCGCGCTCATGGGCTCGAACATGCAGCGTCAGGCTGTGCCGCTGATCAAGGCTGATGCGCCTTATGTCGGCACCGGCATGGAAGAGACCGTTGCGCGCGATTCGGGCGCTGCGATCTCGGCGCTGCGCTCGGGCGTGGTCGACCAAGTCGACGCTACCCGTATCGTGATCCGCGCCTCGGGCGATATCGAACCCGGCCAGTCGGGCGTCGACATCTACCGCCTGCAGAAGTTCGAGCGCTCGAACCAGTCGACCTGCATCAACCAGCGTCCGCTGGTGAAGGTGGGCGACCTGATCGAGAAGGGCGATATCATCGCCGACGGTCCGTCGACCGAGTTCGGTGAACTGGCGCTCGGCCGCAACGTGCTCGTCGCGTTCATGCCCTGGAACGGCTACAACTACGAAGACTCGATCCTGATCAGCGAACGCATCGTCAAGGAAGACGTCTTCACCTCGATCCACATCGAGGAATTCGAAGTCATGGCCCGCGACACCAAGCTCGGGCCCGAGGACATCACCCGCGACATCCCGAACGTCGGCGAGGAAGCCCTGCGCAACCTCGACGAGGCGGGCATCGTCTACATCGGTGCGGAAGTTCACCCCGGTGACATCCTCGTCGGCAAGATCACCCCGAAGGGTGAATCGCCGATGACGCCGGAAGAGAAGCTGCTCCGCGCGATCTTCGGTGAAAAGGCCAGCGACGTGCGCGACACTTCGCTGCGCCTGCCGCCAGGCGTTGCCGGAACGATCGTCGACGTTCGCGTCTTCAACCGTCACGGCATCGAGATCGACGACCGTACCCGCGCCATCCAGAACGAGGAAATCGAACGCCTCGCCAAGGACCGCGAGGACGAGCGCGCGATCCTCAACCGCGCCACCTTCAATCGCCTGCGCGACATGCTGCTCGGCCAGGTTTCGGCTGCGGCGCCCAAGGGCATCAAGAAGGGCGAGACCATCGACGAGCAGGTTCTCGCCGATGTCGAGCGTCACGAATGGTGGAAGTTCGCCGTTGCCGACGATGCGCGCCAGCAGCAGCTGGAAGCGGTCAAGGCGCAGTACGACACCGCGGTAAAGGCGATCCAGGAGAAGTTCGAGGACCGCAAGGAAAAGCTCGAGCGTGGTGACGAACTCGCCCCCGGCGTGCTCAAGATGGTCAAGGTCTTCGTTGCGGTGAAGCGCAAGCTGCAGCCGGGCGACAAGATGGCCGGCCGTCACGGCAACAAGGGCATCATTAGCCGCATCCTGCCGCAGGAAGACATGCCGTTCCTCGAAGACGGTACGCCGGTCGATTTCGTGCTCAACCCGCTGGGCGTGCCTTCGCGCATGAATGTCGGGCAGATCTTCGAAACGCACCTTGGCTGGGCCGCCCGCGGCCTGGGCAAGCGCATCGGCGCGGCTCTCGACTCCTGGCGCGAAGCCAACCCGAACCCCGAAGCCGGCCAGCCGCCGGAAGCGGTGCGCGAGTTGCTCAAGGAGATCTACGGCGACAATTATGCGGGCGACATCGACGCCCGTGATGACGCCCAGATCATCGACTTCGCGCAGGCCGTGCGCAATGGCGTGCCGATGGGCTCGCCAGTGTTCGACGGCGCGGTTGAAAAGGACGTGACCGACATGCTGCGTCTGGCCGGGCTCGATGAATCGGGCCAGGTCACGCTGTTCGACGGTCGCACCGGCGATGCGTTCGACCGCAAGGTGACGGTGGGCATGAAGTACGTGCTCAAGCTGCACCACCTTGTCGACGACAAGATCCACGCACGTTCCATCGGGCCGTACTCGCTCGTCACCCAGCAGCCGCTGGGCGGCAAGGCGCAGTTCGGTGGCCAGCGCTTCGGCGAAATGGAGGTCTGGGCTCTCCAGGCCTACGGCGCGGCCTACACGCTGCAGGAGATGCTGACGGTGAAGTCGGACGACGTGGTCGGCCGCACCAAGGTCTACGAAGCGATCGTCAAGGGCGACGACACCTTCGAAGCCGGCATTCCCGAAAGCTTCAACGTGCTCGTCAAGGAAATGCGCTCGCTGGGCCTCAATGTCGAACTGTCGTCGCTCGATGACACGGATGACGACGGCCTCGCCGAGGCAGCGGAGTAAGGAACACGGGCGGCGGCCCTGCTGCCGCCCACCCCTTCGCACCAAATTTTACGTCCAACGCCTCTGCTTGAGGCAAGGGAACGGCACCACATGAACGACCTGACCAAATTCACCAACCAGCTCGCCAAGCCCGAGACCTTCGACCAGATCCAGATTGGTCTGGCGTCGCCCGAGCGCATTCGCAGCTGGTCCTTCGGCGAGATCAAGAAGCCGGAAACCATCAACTACCGCACGTTCAAGCCCGAGCGTGACGGCCTGTTCTGCGCGCGCATCTTCGGCCCCGTGAAGGACTACGAGTGCCTGTGCGGCAAGTACAAGCGCATGAAGTACAAGGGCGTCGTCTGCGAAAAGTGCGGCGTCGAAGTCACCGTCACCAAGGTGCGCCGCGAGCGCATGGGCCACATCGAGCTGGCCGCGCCGGTCGCGCACATCTGGTTCCTCAAGTCGCTGCCCTCGCGCATCGGCCTGCTGCTCGACATGCAGCTCAAGATCCTTGAGCGCATCCTCTACTTCGAAAGCTACGTGGTCACCGAGCCGGGCCTGACCCCGCTTGAGAAGTACCAGACGCTAACCGAGGACGAACTGCTCGACGCGCAGGACGAGTATGGCGAAGACGCCTTCTCGGCCGGCATCGGTGCCGAGGCCGTCAAGCACATGCTGATGAACCTCGATCTCGAGCAGGAGCGCGACGATCTGATGGAAGAGCTGCGGACCACGAAGTCCGAGCTCAAGCCCAAGAAGATCATCAAGCGCCTCAAGGTCGTGGAATCGTTCATCGATTCGGGCAACCGCCCCGAATGGATGATCCTTGATGTCGTGCCGGTCATCCCGCCCGAACTGCGCCCGCTGGTGCCGCTCGACGGTGGCCGCTTCGCGACCTCGGACCTCAACGATCTGTATCGCCGCGTCATTAATCGCAACAACCGCCTCAAGCGCCTGATCGAGCTGCGCGCGCCGGACATCATCGTCCGCAACGAAAAGCGCATGCTGCAGGAAGCGGTTGACGCGCTGTTCGACAACGGCCGCCGTGGCCGCGTCATCACCGGCGCCAACAAGCGTCCGCTGAAGTCGCTGTCCGACATGCTCAAGGGCAAGCAGGGCCGCTTCCGCCAGAACCTGCTCGGCAAGCGCGTCGACTATTCGGGCCGTTCGGTCATCGTGACCGGCCCCGAACTCAAGCTGCACCAGTGCGGCCTTCCGAAGAAGATGGCGCTCGAGCTGTTCAAGCCGTTCATCTACGCCCGTCTTGATGCCAAGGGTCTGTCGATGACCCTGAAGCAGGCCAAGAAGTGGGTCGAGAAGGAACGCAAGGAAGTCTGGGACATCCTTGACGAGGTGATCCGCGAACACCCGGTCATGCTGAACCGTGCGCCCACGCTGCACCGTCTCGGCATCCAGGCGTTCGAGCCGGTTCTGATCGAAGGCAAGGCGATCCAGCTGCACCCGCTCGTCTGCTCGGCCTTCAACGCCGACTTCGACGGTGACCAGATGGCCGTCCACGTGCCGCTCTCGCTGGAAGCCCAGCTTGAAGCGCGCGTGCTGATGATGTCGACCAACAACATCCTCTCGCCCGCCAACGGCAAGCCGATCATCGTGCCTTCGCAGGACATGGTTCTCGGTATCTACTATCTGTCGATGGACCGCGCCGGCGAGCCGGGCGAAGGCATGATGCTGGCCGACATGGCCGAAGTGCACCAGGCGCTGGAGGCCAAGGCCGTCACGTTGCACTCGAAGATCATCGCCCGCGTTCCGCAGACCGACGAGAACGGCAAGCAGTACCTCAAGCGTTTCGAAACGACGCCGGGCCGCATGCTGATCGGCGAATGCCTGCCCAAGAGCCACAAGGTTCCGTTCGAGATCGTCAATCGCCTTCTGACCAAGAAGGAAATCGGCGACGTAATCGACCAGGTCTATCGCCACACCGGCCAGAAGGACACGGTGCTGTTCGCCGACGCCATCATGGCGCTGGGCTTCCGCAACGCGTTCAAGGCAGGCATCTCGTTCGGCAAGGATGACATGATCATCCCCGACAGCAAAGATGCGCTGGTTGCCGAGACCAAGGAACTGGTTGCCGACTACGAACAGCAGTATCAGGACGGCCTGATCACCCAGCAGGAAAAGTACAACAAGGTGATCGACGCCTGGAGCCGTTGCGGCGACCAGGTGGCGAACGCCATGATGGAAGAGCTGAAGAGCTCGCCTGTGGACGAGGCGACCGGCCGTCAGAAGCCGATCAACGCGATCTACATGATGTCGCACTCGGGCGCTCGTGGCTCCCCGGCGCAGATGAAGCAGCTCGCGGGCATGCGCGGCCTGATGGCCAAGCCTTCGGGCGAGATCATCGAGACCCCGATCATCTCGAACTTCAAGGAAGGTCTGACCGTTCTTGAATACTTCAACTCGACCCACGGTGCCCGTAAGGGCCTCGCGGACACCGCGCTGAAGACCGCGAACTCGGGTTACCTGACCCGTCGTCTGGTCGACGTGTCGCAGGACTGCGTCGTGATCGAGGAAGACTGCGGCACCGAACGTGCGCTGGAAATGCGCGCGATCGTCCAGGGTGGTTCGACGATTGCTTCGCTCGGCGAGCGCATCCTCGGCCGTACCCTTGCCGAAGACCTGATCGAGGCGAAGTCGGGTGACGTGATCGCGCAGAAGGGCGAACTGCTCGACGAAGCCGCGATTGCCCGCATCGAAGCTGCTGGCGTGCAGTCGGCCAAGATTCGCTCGCCGCTGGTCTGCGAAGCCCAGCAGGGCGTCTGCGGTACCTGCTACGGCCGTGACCTTGCGCGCGGTACGCCGGTCAACATCGGTGAAGCTGTCGGCGTCATCGCCGCTCAGTCGATCGGTGAGCCGGGCACGCAGCTGACTATGCGTACGTTCCACATCGGTGGCGCGGCGCAGCTCAACGAACAGTCGCATCTCGAGGCGATCTCGGACGGTACCGTGGTCTATCGCGATATCCCGACGATCACCGACAAGCGCGGCCGTCGTCTGTCGCTGGCCCGTAACGGCGAAATCGTCGTGATGGACACCGAGGGTCGTGAGCGCGCGATCCACCGCGTGCCCTACGGTACTCACCTGCTGCACGAGAACGGTGCCGTCATCTCGCAGGGCGATC
Organism: Novosphingobium sp. B1; assembly: GCF_900176395.1. Classification (GTDB taxonomy): domain Bacteria; phylum Pseudomonadota; class Alphaproteobacteria; order Sphingomonadales; family Sphingomonadaceae; genus Novosphingobium. The sequence goes on from NZ_FWXL01000006.1 coordinate 49,995, forward strand.
GCCTGGCCGAGTGGGACCCGTTCACCCTGCCGGTGATCACCGAAAAGCCCGGTATCGTGCGCTATCAGGACCTTGTCGACGGCAAGACCCTGACCGAGCAGACCGACGAAGCCACCGGCATGTCGAGCCGCGTCGTCACCGAGAACCGTGCCGCTGGCCGGGGCAAGAAGGAGGACCTGCGTCCTCGCCTGACCCTGCTCGACGACGATTCGGGTGAAGCTGCGCGGTACCTGATGGCCCCGGGTACGACGCTCTCGGTCGAGGACGGTCAGAAGGTCGAAGCGGGTGACATCCTCGCCCGTGCCAGCCGCGAAGCCGCCAAGACCCGCGACATCACCGGCGGTCTGCCGCGCGTTGCCGAACTGTTCGAGGCCCGCAAGCCGAAGGACAACTCGATCATCGCCAAGATCGCAGGACGCATCGAATTCGTGCGTGACTACAAGGCCAAGCGCAAGATCGCGATCATCCCGGAAGAGGGTGAACCGGTCGAGTACCTCGTGCCGAAGAGCCGCGTGATCGACGTGCAGGAAGGCGACTACGTCAAGAAGGGTGACAACCTGATCTCGGGCTCGCCCGATCCGCACGACATTCTGGAAGTGATGGGCGTCGAGGCTCTGGCCGAATACCTCGTCGCGGAAATCCAGGAAGTCTATCGCTTGCAGGGCGTGAAGATCAACGACAAGCACATCGAGGTGATCGTTCGCCAGATGCTGCAGAAGGTTGAAATCACCAACGGTGGCGACACCACCCTGCTGCCGGGCGAGCAAGTCGACTACGAGGAAATGCTCGAGAACAACAGCAAGCTGGAAGAGGGCCAGGTGCCCGCCGAAGGCAAGCCGGTGCTGCTCGGCATCACCAAGGCCTCGCTGCAGACTCGTTCGTTCATTTCGGCTGCGTCGTTCCAGGAGACCACCCGCGTGCTCACGCAGGCGGCCGTGGAAGGCAAGAAGGACTCGCTGATCGGTCTCAAGGAGAACGTGATCGTCGGCCGCCTCATCCCCGCCGGTACCGGTGCGGGCATGAACCGGCTGCGCGTCGCCGCCTCCTCGCGCGATGCCGCGCTGCGTGCGTCCTATCGCAAGCTTCAGGAATCGCTGATCGCTCCGGCGACGGCAGCCGAAGAGCATGCAGCAGAGCTGGCGCAGGGTCCGGAAGCCGCGATCGGCGACGATCCGTTGGCAGCTGTCGAGGGCGAAACCCACGGCACCGACGCCGATGCCGGTGATTATCTGATCGAAGGCAACGACGAAGCCTGATCTTCGCCGTTTCATCGTCAACCAACACAAGACCCCGCCAGATCATCTGGCGGGGTCTTTTGCTTACGTCTGCATAGGCCAGCGGGCTTTTACTGCAGTAAATGTCGCTATGCCCGTGAAACGGCAATATAACCGCGATGGTCCATGCAATGTCCACCAAACCATAGGGACATTGGCATGATCAGCGAACAGACTTCGCGCGGCGCCAAACTTGTCATCGCGCTCATCCTGGCGGCAATCATGATTGTCGCGGTCGCAGTAAGCTACATTCGTTTCGGCGGCCCATTGCACAAGCAGAACCTGTTGCAGGATGAACTCCTTGCCGACATCCTGCCGCCGCCGGCTTTCGTGGTCGAACCCTATCTGCACGCCACCTGGACGCTGGCCGACCCCCTTCATGCAGCCCGTGCCAAGGTGGAACTGGCTGAAGAGCGAACGCTGTTCGAACAGCGCAAGGCCTACTGGGCCACGGCGCCCATTCCTGAAGAGCTGCGCGACGAGGTGAGCGAAACCATCGGCACTGCCGACGCGTTCTGGGCCGCCATCGACAAGCGCTTCCTGCCCGCTCTCGATGCAGGCGATCTGGATACGATGAAGCGTGTCCATCACGATGAACTAGCTCCATCGTATCAAAAGCAGCACGACGCGGTCGAACGCCTTGTCGAGCGGTCAACCGCATATCGCACCAACCTGATGGAGCATGCCAACCACCTCGTCACGGTGCTGGTCAGCGCGTTTGCGGCCATTGCCCTCGGCCTGCTGGCTATAATCGTGCTCGCGGCCAGGATGATCCGCCAGCGCGTGGTCACTCCGCTTGTCGCGACCGCAGAGACGATGCAGCGAATGGCCGGTGGCGATTACGATGTCGAAGCCTTGGGTGAGGAGCGGGCTGACGAGATCGGCGTGATGGCGCGGGCAATTGCGGTGTTTCGCGGCAATGGCATCGCCCGTGCAAAGGCGCAGGAGGAACAGCAGGCCGTCGTCGCGGCACTGTCAGCGGGGCTGGACTGCATGGCCCGCCAGAACCTCGAGTACCGCATCGAGCAGGCTTTTCCTTCCGACTACGAGGAACTACGCGCAAACTACAACACCGCTGTCGACGCTCTCGCTTCGGCCATGCGCACCGTGCGCGTCGGCGCTGCCAGCGTCATGACCTCAATCGCCGAGATCCGCGATGCCAGCGACGACCTCGCGCGTCGCAACGAGCAGCAGGCTTCCAGCCTCGCTCAGACGGCCAATGCCATGCAGGGCGTGACCGGCAGTGTGCGCGAGACCGCCAGCGGCGCGCGCAATGTCCAGGAAGCCATCAACGCTGCCCACGGTGAGGCGAACAGCGGTGGCGATGTCGTCCGTCAGGCTATCGACGCCATGGCCGCGATCGAGGCATCAGCGCAGGAAATCAGCAATATCATCGCGGTCATCGATGGCATCGCCTTCCAGACGAACCTGCTTGCCCTCAATGCCGGTGTTGAGGCCGCGCGTGCAGGAGAATCAGGCAAGGGGTTTGCCGTCGTGGCAACCGAAGTCCGCGCGCTTGCCCAGCGCTCTGCGGAAGCCGCACAGAACATCAAGACCCTGATAGAGAACAGCACCAGCCAGGTCGGCGAAGGGGTGCGTCTCGTTGGCGAGACGGGCAACTGCCTCACCGGGATCGTCGATCAGATCGCCGCCGTGAACACTCTGGTCTCGCAAATCGCCCAGGCTGCTGCCAACCAGGCGGAAAGCCTGGAGCAGGTGAACGTGGAAGTCGCCGCGATGGACCGGATGACACAGGCGAATGCGGCAATGGTCGAGCAATCGTCGGCTGCCACGCGCAGTCTTTCGGCCGAAGCCGAGCGCCTGACCGGGCTTGTTGGAACGTTCCGGACCCGCGACAGCGAAAGTCGGCCGGGGCAGGTCAGCAACCCGCAGTCGCTACGTCGCACATCGGCCCTGCAGGCAGTGCGCGCTGTCCCGGCCATCGTTCGCTTCGGAACCTGATACGTCAAGGCCGGCCACTCCAGGGGTGCCCGGCCTTCGACCTTGTCATTGGCGGCGTGTTCAGCGGCCCTTGCGGTGCTCGCCCTTGACCCAGCGTACCGTGCCCGATGACGCGCGCATTACGACGCTTTCAGTGGTCATCGTGCCGTTCTTGTGCACCTTGACGCCAGCCAGCAGCGAACCGTCGGTCACGCCTGTGGCAGCGAAGATGCAGTCGCCCTTGGCCAGCTCGATCAGGTCATACTGCTTGTTCAGGTCCTCGATGCCCCATTTGCGGGCACGGGCCTTCTCGTCTTCGTTGCGGAACAGAAGGCGTCCCTTGAACTGCCCACCGACGCAGCGCAGTGCCGCCGCGGCGAGTACGCCCTCGGGTGCGCCGCCGGTGCCCATGTACATGTCCACACCGGTTTCCTCGTTGGTCACTGCGATCACGCCGGCCACGTCGCCATCGGGAATCAGCTTGATGCCGCAACCCAGTCCACGCAGTTCGTCGATCAGCGCAGAATGGCGCGGGCGATCGAGCACGCAGACGTTGATGTCGCCCGGGGCAACACCCTTGGCAGCAGCCACGGCCTTGACGTTCTCGCTCGGAGACTTGTCCAGATCGATGATGCCTTCGGGGTAGCCCGGGCCGACTGCCAGCTTGTCCATGTAGACGTCGGGCGCATTGAGCAGCCCGCCCTCTTCAGCCACGGCAAGCACCGCGAGGGCATTAGGGCCATCCTTGGCGGTAATGGTGGTGCCTTCAAGCGGGTCGAGTGCGATGTCGATCTTGGGGCCCTTGCCGGGCGCTGCACCAACCTTCTCGCCAATGTAGAGCATCGGCGCCTCGTCCCGCTCACCTTCGCCGATCACGACTGTGCCGTCCATGTAGAGCTCGTTGAAAGCCGCGCGCATCGCTTCGACGGCAGCAGCGTCGGCGGCTTTCTCGTCGCCGCGGCCGATCAGGCGCGAAGCGCCGATCGCGGCGGCTTCGGTGACGCGCACCATTTCAAGCACGAGGACGCGGTCGAGGACTTGCGAGGCGGCGGGGTTGGTGTTCGTTTCAGTCACGGTGACTCCAGCTTGTAGCGGCGACGGTCCTTGCGGCTCGACCTGATGGTTCAGCCCTCGTGCAGCTTGCCCCGGCCAAGCCGGGTCGACGCAGCGCAAAAGCTGTGCAAACGTATGCGCGAACTTCATGTTGTGCCTGAAGCTGATTTGCATGGCACAGATGTCGTTGGCGTGACGAAGGCACTAGACGCGAGGGAAGGGTCTTGTCGAGACGGACAGTGACGGTTCTGACAGGCTTGGCGCTTCTTTTTGGCGCGACGAGCGCGCATGCCCAGCAGGCAGGCGCTGCATCGGGTCCGTCCGCAGCCCCGGTGCAGAGCGATTCTGAAGTGGCGCGCAATCTGCTGACGACGTCGCAGACGCAGCGTTGTCGTCCGATGCAGCGCTCCGATGGCACCATCGTGGTTTGCGGCGGCAAGGAAGCGAGCGATCGGGAGCGCGTGCCCCTGCGTGACGAGACCGACGGCGCAAAGTCCACCGACGATGGCTTGCCCCGAGCTCCGAACGTATCGGGCTTGCGCGATTGCAGCCGCGGTTGCGTCGGGTTGGGCGGCAAGGCCAGGGAAATCTACATCTTCGATATCAAGGCGCTTCCGCCACCGCCACCCGGCTCGGATGCGGATCGCATCGCCAAGGGCGAAATCCCCGCGCCCTGAAGCGCGGGGCATGGCTCACTCACCCAGGATGTGCATGACCAGTGGCGGCTCTGCCAGGACGGGCGATCCGTCAAGAAGGCGGAGCGCTTCGGCAATCGCGCTTTCCGGGCCATCGTGCGTGACCATCGAGACCATGACAGGCCCTGCATCGCTGCCGCCCTTCTGGATCAGGCTTTCAATCGAAACGCCGGCGTCGCGCATGGCCGCGGTGATTTCTGCCAGAACGCCCGGACGATCGGCCACGGTGAAGCGGATATAGGACTTGCCGGTGCGGTGCCCGGTCTCGGCCGGCGCAGCGCGATCAAGCTCTGCCACGGGGATCGAGAAAGGTGCGCCGATGTCGCCCCGGGCAATGTCGATAAGGTCCGCCACGACCGCGCTTGCAGTCGGTCCATCCCCGGCGCCAGCGCCTTGGAACAGCAGCCGGCCGACGAAGTTGCCTTCGGCCACGACAGCGTTGGTCGCACCGTCGACATGCGCCAGCGGATGGTCGCGATGGACAAGGTGCGGATGGACGCGCTGGAACAGGCGGCGGTCCCCGTTCGCATCGGTCTCGGTTTCGGCCATGCCCAGCAGGCGGATGTAGTAGCCAAGCGCGTCGGCCTGCGCGATGTCGGCGGCAAGCACGCGGCGGATGCCGGTCGCGGCCACTGGCTTGAAATCCACAGCCGTCCCAAAGGCAATCGAGGACAGGATCGAGAGCTTGTGCGCAGCATCGATGCCATCGATGTCGAATGTCGGGTCGGCCTCGGCATAGCCCTTGGCCTGCGCTTCGGCGAGCACGTCGGCAAAGTCGCGGCCCGTATCCTCCATGGTCGAGAGGATGTAGTTGCAGGTGCCGTTTAGGATGCCATAGACGCGCGCGATTTCGTTCGCGGCGACGCCTTCCTTGAGGCCCTTTATCACCGGAATGCCGCCGGCCACCGCTGCCTCGAACTTCAGCGCAACCTTGGCCGCTTCGGCCTTGGTCGCCAGTTCCACGCCGTGGTGCGCGATCATCGCCTTGTTGGCGGTAACCAGCGCCTTGCCAGCCTCAAAGGTCGTGCGTGCCAGAGCCAGCGCCGGGCCATCGGCACCGCCCACCAGTTCCACCACGACATCGACGTCGGGGCGCTCGCCAAGGATGACCATGTCATCTTCCCAGGCATAGCGCGAGACGTCGAAGCCGCGGTCCTTGTTGCGGTTGCGCGCGCTGACGGTGGTAATGACGATAGGACGTCCTGCGCGCCTGGCAATAAGGTCTGCGTTGGCCTCGATCAGCCGGATTACCCCGCCACCGACCGTGCCAAGCCCGGCCAGCGCAATGCGCAAAGGTTCGCTCATGTCATTCCCGTCCGCTGGAAAGTGCAGAATCTGCGGGCCGGGCCTTAGGGGAGGAGAGGCCATCGGGCAATAACCGCTTTGCCTGTCGCCCGACGGGTTTCCCGCTACGTCAACGCTGCACGGCCGGACGTGTGCGCGTGCACTCGCCCAGCGACTTGACCACGAAGTCATAGTCCATCGCTGCCGCGCGCACCTGGCCTGCGCTGCCCGAAAGGCTGGCGCCGGGCGGCATGGACGCGGGAAGGAAGCAGGCGAGGCGATACCATGTCAGCGTATCGCGCTCTGGTGGCCGCGCTGCCTGATCGACGATTTCCGAAAAGCTGACGCCCCAGGTCTTCTCCATGCCCGGGCGGCGCACCACCGAAAGCGAGACCGGCGCATTGTTCTCTGTCTGAAGGAAAACCTGCGTTTCGCCTTCGCCCACGAGATTTCCCGGCACATAGAGCACTTCGCGAACGCCCTTGATCCGCGGCGGGGCCTCGGGCGAGAGCATCTCGGTCAGGATTGCCCTCGTCCGCGCCTCGATCTGCCCGTTCCAAGGGAGCTGCGCGCCGCCGTCAACAAGGCTGAGTTCGCCCGGTCGTCCCGGAACAGTCCGCGCAAACAGCAGGACGATGGTCTTCGAAAGCTTGGGAAGCTTGCCCTTCGCGTCGAGGGGAATGTCGGCCAGATAGCGAACGCTCTCGCCAAGCGCCGGTCCGGCAAGGACGGTCTGGGTCCGCGCCTCCACCACGACACGGGCCATGCCGGGGGCAAGGCCGGGAGCCTGCTCGGGCTTGAGGCGGGAAACCTTGCGAACCTGCGCCCGCATGACCACTTCGGCGGCATCTGCCATTGACGCGATATCCGCGTACGACAAATCGCGTGTCGTCGCCGCGATGTTACCGTTGTCAATGCCCCGAATCGCTTGCGCTTGCGCAGATTCGGCAGTGACCTGAAAACTGCTGGCGAGAAGTGTCGCGATGGCCGCCGAAGCGATCGAGGGGTGGGGGAACCTTGGCATTTCTTCTGTCTCCGTCGGGTTCTGGCTGGCCGTGACCCGTTCGTTTCTGGCTGATTTCAGGCAGTGGAACCCTGAATCACCCGTTAACGGATAAAGCATTTGCGCGCCTTTGGCTTCGCCGTTAAAGATGCGCCCGTTCGGGCAATCCAAAAACAAGCAGCCCGACGCTTGCCGCCGCTGGACGCCTGCGTCCGATGTCGGCGGACCGGGTTGCCGGCAGGGTGGATTGAAATTAGCTGGATTGGCTTACGGGCAGGACGGTGATCCTGCGCGTCGGCACCACCTTGGCCAGAGCCGTTTCACGTGCTCCAGGTCCGGGTGGGCGATCAGGAGTATTGGAGCTGAATGGCATACGCTGACCAACAGATGAGCGGTAACAAGATCACCGCGCTCGTCATCGTTGCGATTCTTCATGTCGCCGTCGGCTACGCGCTTGTCACTGGACTTGCGTACGAGGCGATCAAGAAGGTCAAGGAGGTAACCTCGGCGGTCAACATCGAGGAAGAGAAGCCGCCGGAGGAGCCGCCGCCGCCGCCGCCTCCGAAGGAAAACACGCCGCCGCCGCCGATCGTCGCGCCTCCGCCGCCGATCAGCTTCAACGCGCCGGCACCACAGGTCCAGACGGTCAATGAAGCACCGCCGATCCCGGCTCCGCCGGCACCGGTCGTTGCTCTTCCGGCACCGCCTGCCGCGCCTCCGCCGCCGCGTTTCACCCCCAAGGCCGCCGTGCCCAAGGGTAACCCCGGTAGCTGGGCAACGCCGAACGACTATCCCTCGCGTGCGCTTCGTGAAGAGCGTGAAGGGACCACGGGCTTCCGTGTAACGATCGGTGCTGACGGCAAGGTAACGGACTGCCAGATCACCAGGTCTTCGGGCAGCCCCGACCTTGACGAGGCAGCTTGCACCAACATCCGCCGCCGTGCGCGCTTTGCGCCTGCGACCGATGGTGAGGGCAATCCGACCACGGGCTCGTATTCCAACGCGGTTCGCTGGGTCATTCCGAAGGATTGATTCCGGCAGGCGCTGCTCGCCAGCGCCAGACCGCCAGGCTGGCTTTCACGCACTTTGATTTGATTTGAAGAGGAAGACTCGCAATGTCCATCTACACTCTGGCCGCTGCCGCTGGTGCCGCCGCGCCGCAGAACAAGTTCGGTTTCGCCGAAGCGCTTCAGCAGGGCGGTTTCATCGCCTACGCAACCGTCGTGATCCTCGGCATCATGTCGTTCGGCTCGTTTTTCATCCTGTTCACGAAGTTCTTTGAACAGAACAAGATCCTCGGCCAGTACAAGACCGTCCGTTCGACCTTCTGGAAGGCTCCGACCCTCCGTGAAGGCGCTGCGAAGCTCGACAAGAACTCGGCATGGCGCCAGCTCGTCGACGACGGCATCGCCGCTGAAGACCAGCACTCGAAGATGACCGACGCCCTTGAAGCCCACGACTGGCTGCACGGTTCGCTCGCTCGCTCGGAAGCCGCGATCAACTCGCGTCTCGCCGGCGGCCTGCCTTTCCTCGCAACCGTTGGTGCTACCTCGCCGTTCATCGGTCTGTTCGGCACCGTGGTCGGCATCTACCGCGCTCTGATCAACATCGGTCTCGCCGGTTCGGCCTCGATCGACAAGGTCGCAGGTCCGGTTGGTGAAGCTCTGATCATGACCGCGCTTGGTCTGCTCGTCGCCGTTCCGGCCGTGCTTGCCTACAACTGGCTGCAGGCTCGCAACAAGAAGATCGCCGAGCTGCTTTCGGGCTTCTCGACCGACGTTCTGGCGAACATCAACTCCAAGGGTACCGTGAAGCCTGTCGTCGTGGCAGCTCCGGCAACCCCGGCCGCTCCGGTCAAGAAGTAAGCTAGAACCGGGCCGGCGGTCTTATCGCCACCGGCCCCTTTCCGGAAACGCGAGTCCAGGGCCGGAGTCTTCCTCCGGACATCTCCGGCCCCTCTCGCGGCTCAGAACGGATAGGATGTAACCCATGGCAATGTCTGTAGGCGGGGCTGGCGGAGAAGAACGCCCGATGTCGGACATCAACACCACGCCGCTCGTCGACGTGATGCTGGTGCTTCTCATCATCTTCCTCATCGCGGTACCCGTCGCGATCCAGACTGTCGAAAAGCTCAAGGTGCCCGTCCTTCCCAGCGAGGAATCGCAGGACAAGGTCGAAAACCTGATGCTCTCGGTGGTCACCACCGACGATGCCGGCCGCAGCCCGAAGGAACCCGGTTACACCGGTTCCTCGCGCACTGGCCAGTGCCGCGTCTATTTCAACAATACGACCCCGGTCGACAACCAGGAGCTGTACCAGCAGGCTTTCAATCGCCTCGATGCGATCGTGAAGCGTGAGGGCGGCGCCGCCAACATGGATCCGGAAAAGATCCCCGAAGTGCACATCCGCGGCGACGTGAACGTCCCCTGGAAGTGCATTGCCGGCGCGATCTACAACGTCCAGTCGGCTGGCTATCCGAAGGTCGGCTTCATCTCGACCCCGGTCGATCCGAACGGCTAAGCCGCTTCCGACCGCGCCAGAGAGCGAACAGGAGTACCTACGATGGCAATGAGCGCCGGCAAAGATGATGGCCAGCCGATGATGGAAATGAACACGACGCCGTTGATCGACGTCATGCTCGTTCTCCTCATCATGTTCATCATCACCATCCCCGTGGCTACCCACGCGGTAAACATCGACCTCCCGCAGCCGACGAACATCCCGAACAACGTCACGATCGATCCGATCAAGAACAAGCTGGTGCTGACTGCCACCAACCAGATCCTCTGGAATGGCACTTCGGTAAACGAAGGCCAGCTTGTCTCGATCATCGCGTCGACCAAGGGCATCGATCCCGAGCCGGAACTGCAGTTCCAGCCCGAGGAGTTCGCCAGCTACGAAATCGCGAACCGTCTGATGAAGATCATCACGGACGCGAAGGTCACCAAGTTTGGCTTCGTCGGCAACGAGAACTTCGCCACCTTCCAGAAGGCTGGCCAGTAAGTCTCTCGCCACAAGGCAACGGACACGAAGAGGGAGCGGAGCGATCCGCTCCCTTTTTCGTTATGTTCAGCTACGTCGCAGGGCGCTGGTGATGGCGGCGACAACCGCCGCTTCGCGCGCTTGCCATGATCCGTGGATGCGCTGCCAGTCCACTCCTGTCTCGGTGAGGATATGCTGGGCGATCGCCGCAAATCGCGCCCGCTCCTCATCTCGTCCAAAGAAGCGGGTGCCATCGGCGATCCAGGGGACATCGGCCTCGAACAGTAGATAAAGGTCAGCCTTCGGAAACGCCAGCAGTGTGTCTGGCACTGCGCCAAAGAGCATTCGCGCCCACGCTGCGGTCATCAAGGGATCGGTATCGAGTAGCAAGACCTCAGGGCGTTCTGCCGCCATTGCTCTGGTCGCAGCGGCGTGACCTTCGGCTATGGCGATCAGGTCGTCCATTGTCAGGTCGGTGCCGTGGGTCTCACAGTATTCGCGGCCGTACTCGGGAACGCACGGCCAGCCAAAACGCTCGAACAGATGGGCCGCCATGACCGACTTGCCGGTGCTCTCGGCGCCATGGAAACATACAGTCAGCATCAGCGAGCCGCCTGCATCCACTGGCGCAGGCCGATCAGCGACATCACCAGAAATGCGGCATAGAGCAATGCCAGCAGTGGCAGCCCGCGTGTCAGGTACAGACCGATCGCGGCGACATCTATCAGCACCCAAAGCACCCAGTTCTCGATCCGGCGCAGCGAAAGGAGGATCTGTGCGGCGATGCTGGCTCCGGTCACCGCCGAGTCCGCAAACGGAAGGGCGGCGTTGGTAAAGCGATGAAGCAGCCAGCCCAGCGACAGGCTGAGCGCCACGGTGACGGCGCCCCAGGAGATTCGGGCGCGAGCACTCATCCAGTTGACCGGGACGCCCTGTTCGTTCTCACGCGCCTGCGCCCATAGCCACCATCCCCAAAGATTGGTGGCGAAGAAGAACGCCTGCAGACCCGTTTCAGCATAGAGCCGGGCGTCCCAAAGCACGATGCCGGTGCAGGTGACGGACGCCAGGGCGAACGGGAAGTTCCACACCGAGCGCCGCACCAGCAGGGCGATGTTGGCAAGACCAAGCAGGCTCGCGGCAAGTTCGACAGGATTCACGCGGGTCTTGCCGAAATCAGCCGAGCGCTGCCGCCCACTCGGCTTCCTTGAAGCCGACCAGCAATCCGCCGGGATGTTCGACGATGGGGCGCTTGATCACCGATGTGTTGTCGCACAGCACTCCTGCAGCCGCATCGCCGCCAAGCGCCGTCTTCTGCGCTTCATCCAGCTTGCGATAGGTCGTCCCGGCCTTGTTCACAATTCTCTCGCGTCCTGCAGTCGCGATCCAGTCGTCAATCCGCGCCGGATCCGCGCCCTGCTTCTTGTAGTCGTGAAAGGTATAGTCCAGCCCCTTGGCATCGAGCCAGTTCCGCGCCTTTTTGACAGTGTCGCAATTGGGAATGCCGTAGAGTGTAATGCTCATCATGCCTGCCTGTCGAAGTGGTGCACGCGCGTGGGCGTGCCTGCGAAAAGGGTGTAGCTTTCGTAGTATTCGGCGCGGCCCTTGCCCTGCATCTCGGCATGGTGGGCTACGCGGCGCCAAGCCAGCGCCGCGGCCTCGTCTTCCCATTCCGAAAGGGCGATCACCTCGCCATCATCGGCGGTATAGCTCTTGAAGCTGAGATAGCCGGGTTGCCGCGCCGCCAAGTGCTCCATCGCCTCGGCATCGCGAGAATAGGCTGCACTATCGACGTCGGCGCGCTTGCGATTGCGGAAGACGACCAGAAACATGAAGACTGCGATAGCGCGATGGCCAGCGCGCCGAAAGGTGGACTTTTCTGCGCATCCCCGGCAAAGGCGTCGCCCATGAGCCTCAACAGCTTCGGTCACCTCTTCCGTTTCACCACCTGGGGCGAAAGCCACGGGCCCGCGATTGGCGCGGTGGTTGACGGTTGCCCTCCGGGCCTTGCCATCAGCGAGGCGCAGATCCAGCCCTTCCTCGACGCGCGCCGCCCCGGCCAGTCGCGCTTTACCACGCAAAGGCAGGAGCCCGATCAGGTCCGCATCCTGTCGGGCGTATTCGAAGGCCACGATGGAATCAGGCGGACGACCGGTACGCCGATCAGCCTGATGATCGAGAACGTCGACCAGCGCTCGAAGGACTATGGCGACGTGGCCAAGGCCTATCGCCCCGGCCATGCAGATTATGCCTATGACGCCAAGTACGGGTTTCGCGACTATCGCGGCGGCGGGCGTTCCTCGGCGCGCGAAACCGCGTCGCGCGTGGCGGCGGGCGCGGTAGCGCGTCTGGTCATCCCCGAGGTGAAGATTCTCGCCTGGGTCAGCGAAATCGGTGGCGACCGGATCGACATGGATCACTTCGATCCCGACGAGATCGGCCGCAATCCGTTCTTCTGCCCGGATTCCTGGGCGGCGGCGCGCTGGGAAAAGCTGGTCGATGATGCGCGCAAATCCGGCTCGTCGCTTGGCGCGGTTGTCGAATGCGTGGCGACAGGCGTTCCCGCGGGCTGGGGCGCGCCGCTCTATGCCAAGCTCGATGCCGAACTTGCCCACGCTATGATGGGGATCAACGCGGTCAAGGGCGTGGAGATCGGCGATGGTTTCGAAGCGGCGCGCAACACCGGTGAAGGCAATGCCGATCCGATGCGGCCGGGGACTGATGCGCCCGAATTTCTGGCCAACCACGCCGGCGGCATCGCTGGCGGCATTTCCACCGGCCAGCCGGTGACGGTGCGCGTCGCCTTCAAGCCGACCTCGTCCATCCTCACGCCGATGCCGACAATCACCCGTGAGGGCGAGGCCACTGAACTGCTGACCAAGGGCCGCCATGACCCTTGCGTCGGAATTCGTGGCGTACCGGTCGTCGAGGCGATGATGGCGCTGGTCCTGGCAGACCAGAAGCTTCTGCATCGCGGCCAGATTGGCTGATAGCAGGGCGTTAAAGCGCGGGGGGCGGTTGAGCCGGAGCTGAAACGCCGTTAGTCTCCCCTGCAACAAAATTGCGGGAGCATGTTTCTTGGCCAAGCGCCTGACCCTCTACATCGTGATCGGCATGGTGCTCGGCATTCTTGTCGGGTACGTTCTCAACACCAGCTATGCTTCAGGGGATGCGACGCTGGCGCAGATTGCCGATACGCTGAAGCTGCTGCCCGACATCTTCCTGCACCTGATCAAGATGATCATCGCGCCGCTGATCCTGGCGACGCTCGTTACCGGCATTGCCGGCATGGGCGACAGCGCGGCGCTGGGTCGCATCGGGGGCCGTGCGCTCGCGTGGTTCATCACCGCCAGCCTCCTCTCGATCGGCCTGGGCCTGCTTCTGGTCAACCTGTTCAAACCTGGCGTCGGCCTGGCCTTCACCTCGACCGGACCTGTGGGTGACCTTGCCACGGCAGACTTCACGCTGCGTCACTTCGTGCTCGAGATATTCCCCACCAGCGCATTGGATGCGATGGCCAAGAACAACGTGCTGCAGATCCTCGTATTCTCGATCTTTGCCGGCGTTGCGCTCTCTGCCATTGGCGAGACCGGCGCGCCGATCGTGCGCGGGTGCGAGGCCTTGGCGCACCTGATGCTGCAGATCACCGACTACGTGATGCGCATGGCGCCGCTCGCGGTGTTCGGGGCTCTGGCTTCGGTGATCGCCACCAAGGGCCTCGGCATCGTCGTGACCTATGGCGTGTTCGTGTCCGAGTTCTATTTCGGCCTGCTGCTGCTCTGGATCATCCTGCTCGGCCTTGGCGGTATCTTCCTCAAGGGCCGGGTTATCACGCTGGCGCGCTACATCCGCGAGCCACTGCTGCTGGCGTTCTCGACCGCGAGTTCGGAAAGCGCGCTGCCCAAGCTGTTCGAGCAACTCGACCGCTTTGGGGTGCCACGCCGCATCTCGGGCTTCGTCCTGCCGCTGGGCTACAGCTTCAACCTAGATGGTTCGATGATGTACACCAGTTTTGCGACGATGTTCATCGCACAGGCCTACAACATCGAGCTATCTGTGGGGCAGCAGATCGCCATGCTGCTGACGCTGATGGTAACGTCGAAGGGCATTGCCGGGGTGCCGCGTGCCAGCCTCGTGGTGATTGCGGCGACGCTGACGCAGTTCGGCCTGCCGCTTGAAGGTATCGCGCTGCTGCTCGGCGTCGACACCTTCCTCGACATGGGACGCACTGCCACCAACGTCGTCGGCAATGCGGTGGCAACTTCGGTCATCACCAAATGGGAAGGCATGCTGCAGCCGCCCATGGACCCTGATGCCGAGCCGCCCCATGCACCAGCGCATACCGCAGCCGACGGACGCGCAGGCCTGAACCTCGATCCTGCCAACTACGAGCAGTAGGCCTTACTTCTCCAGTTCGACCGGGGTGAATTCGCCCAACCCGCAGGCGCCCCGGTTGATCGGGCCGGGGCCTCCGGTGTTGGCGATGACTGTGATGATATCAACGTTGCACAACTGGCTCAGCGACGTGCCATAGGCAAACGCCCGTTCGAAGCCGAGGCTGAAGCAGCGGTTGGGCAGGGTGTTGCGATACCACTGGTTGCCGTTGGTGCGGAAATCGATGGTCCAGTCATCGCGCACCTGGCTTTCGCGGATGGTCTGGAGCGCAATGCAGTTGACCGGCTTGCCCACGATCCTGGCCTTGGGAATGTCGGCGCGATGGCCGTCATTGCCTTGCTTGGCGTCGGCGGTGCAGCCGGCCACGGCGACTGCCAGCCCTGCGATCAGAAACGGAGTCATGCGCTTCATGCCTTGCTCTCCTTCCTTGCCTTGCGACCTGGCTGAGGCTTTGCCTTCTTCGCTTCCGGCGGCTTGGCCCCTTTCTCCAGAACCTTGCCCTTGAAGCTGCAAAGATCAACCACCCCACAGTGCCAGCACTCCGGCGTCCGCGCCTTGCACACGTAGCGTCCGTGCAGGATCAGCCAGTGGTGGGCGCCGACGCGGAACGGCTGGGGGACCTTTTTCTCCAACCCCTTCTCAACGGCGAGCGGCGTCTTTCCCTTCGCAAGGCCGGTGCGGTTGCCGACGCGGAAGATATGCGTGTCGACCGCAAAGGTTTCCGCACCGAACGCGCAGTTCATGACGACGTTGGCCGTCTTGCGGCCGACGCCGGGGAGTGCGGTGAGGAGATCACGGTCTGCCGGTACCTCGCCGCCGTGTTCACGCACGAGGATTTCGGCCATCGCCATCACGTTCCTGGCCTTGGAATTGAACAGGCCGATGGTCTTGATGTGCTGCTTCAGGCCCTCTTCGCCAAGGTCGAGCATGTCGTGCGGCGTCTTGACCATGGCGAACAGCTTGCGCGTTGCCTTGTTGACGCCGACGTCGGTCGACTGTGCCGAAAGCGTCACTGCCACCAGCAACTGGTAGACGTTACCGTATTCCAGCTCGGTCTCGGGCGAGGGATTGGCCTCGGCGAGGCGGCGGAAGAATTCGAAGATGTCCGCCGTCTTCATGGCAGCGCCCCAATCGTTACAAGCCCAGCACTTCAGGCATGGTGTATCGGCCCGGAGCCTTGCCGATCAGCCACTCTGCCGCCCGGATTGCGCCCTTGGCGAAGATGCCGCGGTTTTCGGCAAGGTGCGAGAAGGTCAGGCGTTCGTTGTCAGCAAGGAAGTGCACAGAATGGTCTCCCGCCACCGATCCGCCGCGCAGGGCCGCAAAGCCGATGGTGCCGGCCTTGCGCGCACCGGTGATGCCATCTCGGCCGCGCACGGCTTCGTCGGCCAGATGCACGCCGCGCCCCTTGGCCGCCGCTTCGCCCAGCAGCAGGGCCGTGCCCGAAGGCGCATCGACCTTCATGCGATGGTGGGTCTCGACGATCTCTATGTCCCAGTCCTCGCCAAGGCGCGAAGCAGCTTCCTGCACGAGATGGCTGAGCAAGGTGATGCCCAGTGAGGTGTTTCCGGTCTGCAAGACGGGTATGCTGACGGCGGCGGAATCGACCAGCCAGTGGTGGCGTTCCTCAAGGCCGGTGGTGCCGATCACGATGGGCACACCCGCATGGATCGCCGCATCGAGATTGAATTCGAGCGCGCCGGGCGCCGAGAAATCGACCAGCACATCGCTTGCCTGCGCAAGAGCAAGAGGATCGCCGCCCTTGTCGATGCCACCGGCGAATTCATGGCCTGCTGCCGTGATTGCTGCCTGCAGCGCATTGCCCATTCGTCCAGCGCTGCCGATGATTCCGATTCTGGTCATTGCCTATCCTTCACGTCGCGTGCTTCATGGTCGCGATGAGCACCCCGCGCAATATCGTCATTCTTACCGGAGCCGGAATTTCCGCCGAAAGCGGCATCGACACTTTTCGCGGCGGTGGGGGGCTGTGGGAGCAGCATCGCGTCGAGGACGTGGCCACGCCCGAAGCCTTCGCCCGTGATCCCGATCTCGTCCTGCGCTTCTACGACATGCGTCGCGAGGCGATCCAGACGAAGGCGCCGAACGACGCGCACCATGCTCTCGCCCGCTTGGACCGGGAATGGCCGAAGAAGGCAGGCGGCGAAGTTCTGATCGTCACGCAGAACGTCGACGACTTGCACGAGCGCGGCGGCGCATTGAACGTCCTGCACATGCATGGCGAACATCTCAACGCATGGTGCACGCATTGTGATCGTCGGCACCGTTGGACCGGGCCGCTCGTCGACCGTCCGGGTTGCCCGACTTGCGGCATGGCCGCGTTGCGCCCGGACATCGTATGGTTCGGCGAGGTGCCTTACCGGATGGACGAGATCTATCGCGCCGTTTCAGAAGCCGACCTGTTCGTGTCGATCGGCACATCCGGCGCTGTCTATCCAGCTGCGGGGCTTGTCCGGACGGCGCGGGACCTTGGCGTGCAGACGCTGGAGCTCAATCTTGAACGCAGCAAGGGTTCGGCATGGTTCCACGAAACGCGCCTTGGCCCGGCAAGCGAGATCGTCCCCGCATGGGTCGAGGAGCTGCTGTCAATTTAAAGTGTTGCTGGCGTGCAAAGGGTGATGTCCCACCTGTAAATGCCGAGCGAATCATGTTACCTACATCAATGTGAGCAGCGTGAGCCCCCATCTCGTCCCCATCGCCGTCAAACCCGATGACATCGACTTCATGGGGCACGTCAACAATGCCTCCTACCTGACCTGGGTGCAGGACGCGGTGATCGACCATTGGCGCGCGCTTGCACCGGCGGAGGCTGTGGCTGCGCACCTGTGGGTCGCGCTCAAGCACGAGATCACCTACCGCCGCCCGACCTTCCTCGACGATCCCGTGATTGCCCACGTGATTCTGGAAAAGGTGCAGGGCGCGCGCGCATTCTACGAGACCATCATCAAGCGCGGCGAGGAAGTTCTGGCCGAGGTCAAGTCCAGCTGGTGCTGCCTCGATGCCGAAACGCTCCGCCCGGCACGTCTGGCGCGCGAACTGGTCGAGAAGTTCCTGCCCTCCGAGAAGTGATGATCAGCGCAGCTTGGCGATGGAGAGCCCATCGTTCTTGGCGCGCTGCTTCACCGATTCCTCACTGCGGGTAAGGGCCTTGGCAATGGCTTTGAGGGCCATGCCCTTCTTGGCCAGCGTGTGCAGCTTCTGGATCTCGTCCGCGGTCCATGCCTGCTTGTGGCGTTCGAAGCGTTCGGCAGCCATTAGTCAGTCCTTCCGGTTCACGGTGGCGATGTAGTTCAGAGCGAGGTCATCGGACAGGTGCAGTCCGCGCGAAACGCTCCAGGCAATGCCCATCGGGTTGCCCATCCTGAGGCCTGCGGAATCGAGCAGGTCGTGGAGTTCGACCGGCGTGATGAAATCGTCCCAGTGGTGCGTGCCCCTGGGAACCATGCCGATCGCTTCGGCCCCTTCCACCAGCAGCAGGCGCGACCGTGCGGTGCGGTTGGGGGTGGAGAGGATCATCAGGCCGCCGGGGGCAAGCGCCGTTTCCAGCGCGGCGATGAACGCGGCCTTGTCTGCCACATGTTCGATCACTTCCATCGAGGTAACCAGATCGTATCCCGCCAAGCCAAGCTGGCCAACGTCACCGCAGCGGTAATCGATGGCAAGGTCCGATCCTTGCGCGTGCAGGCTTGCCGCGGCGATGTTTTCCTCAGCGGCGTCCACGCCCGTGACGCTTGCGCCGAGCCGGGCCAGCGGCTCGCACAGCAGGCCCGCACCGCACCCGACATCGAGCGCCTTGCGCCCCGACAGCGGTCTCGCGGCGCGCGAATCGCCGCCGAAATGCGCGTCGATGGAATCGCGGATGAAGGCCAGCCGGACCGGGTTGAGCTTGTGCAGCATGGCCGAGGAGCCCTTGGGGTTCCACCAGTCTGCGGCCAGCTTGCCGAAGTGGGCGGCTTCCGATTCCCTGATGGTGACGGGACTAATGGTGCTGGCAGAGGTTGCATTGCTCATAAGCCGTCCCTAAAGCGCCCGCGCTGCAAGGTCTACCGGCCTTGCGGGCAAGATTCTTACGCGCAAGACTTCAGGAGCATGCCCTTGGCCCGCATCGTGATGAAATTCGGCGGCACGTCGATGGCCGGAACCGAGCGCATCCGCCGCGTGGCGCGCATCGTGCAGCGCCAGCAGGCTGCGGGGCACGAGGTTGCGGTGGTCGTCTCGGCCATGGCGGGAGAGACTGACCGCCTCGTCAACTTCTGCCGTGAGGCAAACCCGCTGTACGATCCGGCCGAATACGACGTGGTCGTGGCGAGCGGCGAGCAGGTGACGTCCGGCCTTCTGGCGATGCACCTGCAGGCACTGGGCTGCAAGGCGCGCTCGTGGCTCGGCTGGCAGTTGCCGATCCACACCGACGATGCCCATTCCAAGGCACGCATCGAAGGCATCGATTCGGAAGCCGTGCTGGCCTCGATGGCCTCGGGCGAGATTGCCGTCATCCCCGGTTTCCAAGGCGTGTCCGACAAGGGCCGCGTCACCACGCTGGGGCGTGGGGGATCGGATACCTCGGCGGTAGCCGTGGCGGCGGCGGTCAAGGCCGATCGCTGCGACATCTACACCGACGTCGACGGGGTCTACACGACCGACCCGCGCATCGTCGCCAAGGCGCGCAAGCTGAAGAACGTGACGTACGAGGAAATGCTCGAACTGGCCTCGGTCGGATCGAAGGTGCTGCAGACCCGTTCGGTCAGCCTTGCCATGAAGGAGGGTGTGCGCGTGCAGGTGCTGTCCTCGTTCATCGATGACGATGCGCCCGCTGCCGACACGATTCCGGGAACGATGATTGTCTCTGACGAAGAGCTTGAAGGATTGGATATGGAACGCCAGCTGATCACCGGCATCGCTGCCGATAAGAACGAAGCCAAGATCACCCTGACGCGCATTTCCGACCGTCCGGGCGCGGTAGCCGCGATCTTCGGTCCGCTGGCCGCTGCCAACATCAACGTCGACATGATCATCCAGAACATCGCCAAGGACAAGGGCGAGACCGACGTGACCTTCACGGTTCCGCTGGCCGACCTCGCCCGCGCCCAAGCGCTGCTGGAAGAGCGCAAGGACACGATCGGCTACTACCGCATGCTGGCCAACAGCAAGGTGGCGAAGATCAGCGTCGTCGGTGTCGGCATGCGCAGCCATGCAGGCGTAGCCGCCACGATGTTCCGCGCTCTCGCTGATCGCGGCATCAACATCCAGGCGATCACCACCAGCGAGATCAAGGTCTCGGTGCTGATCGACGAGGACGAGACCGAACTCGCCGTCCGCGTACTGCACACCGCCTACGAGATGGACGCGGAATAAACCTTCCGGGGCGGGCTTCGGCCCGCCCTATCGGATCAGCAGGCCCCAGCCGGACAGCAGTTGCTCGGCCTGCTCGCGCGAGATGACCGCGCCGCGGAAGACGCGTGCGTCTTCCAGTTTCAGCCCGCCGAGATCCGCGCCGCGCAGGTCTGCCCCGGCAAACTGCGCGCCATCCAGATTGGCCTCGCGCAACGAGCTCCCTTCCAGCACCGCGCCACGAAAGTCGGCCTTGGAGAGATCGGCCTGCGCCATGTCGAGCCGCAGGAGCTTTTCCTTGCGGAACGACAGGCCCGGCAGGCGTGCGCCGACCAGCAGCACTTCCTCGAAGGTGAAGCCCATCCCCTTGGCCATGTGCAGGTCAGCGCCGGTCATGCGCGTGGAGACGAACTTGGCCGAGCCGATGTTTGCGCGGCGCAGAGAGGCGTTGTTGAGATCGCAGCCCTGAACATGCGCTTCCTCAAGGTCAGCGCCGGTCAGGTTGGCGAAGGGTGCCTTGGTCGAGCGCCAGACGGTGCGCGCCAGCCTCGTTCCGGAAAGGTCGGTGTGGCGCATCGAGCAGCGCTCGAAGGTCCAGCCGGAAAGGTCGAGCTTCGAAAGGTCCGCCTCGTCGAGGTCGCAACCCTCGAGATGGAACGGGGCCTTGGACATGAGCCCGGTGATGTCGGCGCGACCGATTGTCTGGCCCGTGAGGATTTCAGTCATGCAGCGCTCTTAGGGCAAAGCGGCGGCAGCACCAAAAGGAAACCCCGCCCTTTGGCCCGATCCGGAGCCAAAGGGCGGGGTGCGACCCGGGCCAGTCTGGAGATTGAGAAGACGGCTCTCGGGCTCGGTGGGCGAGGGGGAGCCCACTTGATGCAGCCTTTCTACAGGCAGAGGCATGATCGGTAAAACGGGTTAAAGTGCCCAGAGTTATCGCTTTTGCCACTGACAGGCAAAAGTCCGGCCTTGTTGCCGCCCCAAACCCGCCGTAAAGCGCGCGCCGGACTTTCGGACGGGATTCTCCACGCATGACTGCAACACCCAAGACAACTGCCATGATGCGCCGTGGCGCCGATTTTCTCGGCACCGAGCACGCGATCCTGTGCGGGGCGATGAGCTGGGTCTCGGAGCGCAATCTCGTCTCGGCGATCAGCAACGCCGGCGGCTTCGGGGTGATTGCCTGCGGCGCGATGACGCCCGAACTGCTGGACAAGGAAATTTCAGCCACCAAGGCGCTGACGGACAAGCCCTTCGGCGTGAACCTGATCACCATGCACCCCGCGCTGTGCGACCTGATTGCGGTTTGCGCCAAGCACAAGGTCGGCCATGTCGTGCTCGCCGGCGGCATTCCGCCCAAGGGCAGCGTTGAGGCGATCAAGGAATTCGGCGCCAAGGTGCTGGTTTTCGCGCCGACCCTCGCGCTCGCCAAGAAGCTGCTGCGTTCGGGCGCTGATGCACTGGTGATCGAAGGTTCCGAAGCGGGCGGTCACATCGGCCCGGTCTCCACCTCGGTGCTCGCGCAGGAATTCCTGCCTGCGCTGGCTGACGAGCACGTGGTTTTCGTGGCCGGGGGCATCGGGCGGGGCGAGATGATCGCCAGCTACCTCGAGATGGGTGCAAGCGGCGTCCAACTCGGCACGCGCTTTGCCTGTGCGACCGAATCGATTGCGCATCCCGCATTCAAGGCAGCGTTCTTCCGTGGCAATGCGCGCGATGCTGTCGCTTCGGTACAGGTCGATCCGCGCCTGCCGGTAATTCCGGTCCGGGCGCTCAAGAACAAGGGCACCGAGGAATTCACCGCCAAGCAGGTCGAAGTCGCCAAGCTGCTCGACGAGGGCAAGCTCGACATGGCCGCCGCGCAGCTTGAGATCGAGCACTTCTGGGCAGGCGCGCTGCGCCGTGCGGTGATCGACGGCGATGTCGAACGCGGTTCGATCATGGCAGGCCAGTCGGTAGGCATGGTGAACAAGGAAGAGCCGGTGGCCGAGATCATCGCCCAACTCATGGCCGAGAGCGAGGAAGCGCTCTCGCGGCGCTGATCGCATGGCTGCAGGACACCGCGCCTCGTTCGGCATCGTCTTTGCAATCGTCCTGATCGACATGCTCGGCTTCGGCGTGGTGACGCCGGTGCTGCCGGGCCTGATCATGGATCTCAAGCATGTCGATATCGGCACGGCGTCGGGTTACGCCGGGTGGCTTGGCGCAGGCTATGCGGCGATGCAGTTCGTGTTCGCGCCGGTCCTCGGCAACCTTTCCGATCGCTTTGGCCGACGCCCGGTGCTGCTGGCCGCCGTGCTCATGCTCGGGCTGGATTACCTGCTGCAGGCGATGGCGCCGAACTTCGGCTGGCTGATTGCCGGGCGCCTTATCGCAGGCGTCACGGGCGCCAGCTTCTCGCCTGCCTATGCCTACATCGCCGATGTTACGCCGCCCGAAAAACGTGCAGCAAACTTCGGGCTGATGGGGCTGGCCTTCGGTATCGGCTTTGTCGTGGGCCCGGCGATGGGGGGGCTGCTTGGCTCGATCAACCCGCGCCTGCCGTTCTACACCGCCGCCGCGCTGGCGCTGGCCAATGCCGTGTTCGGGTTCTTCTTCCTCAAGGAATCGCTGCTGCCTGAAAACCGGCGTCCGTTCGACTGGCGGCGCGCCAATGCGATGGCTTCGCTGCAGGCGCTGAAGGGACAGAGCCCGACAGTGCTGTGGTTCGTGGCCGCGCTCGGCACATGGCAGCTTGCGCACATCGTCTATCCGGCAGCGTGGTCCTATTTCGCCATTGCCGCCTATGGCTTCACCGTGGGCCAGGTTGGCGTGGCGCTGGCGCTGGTCGGCTTCAGCAGCGCGCTGGTGCAGGGGCTGGGCCTGCGCCTGTTCCTGCCGGTGCTCGGCGAAAGACGCGCGGTGATCCTCGGCGTCGCGGGCTTGTGCATTTCGGCGGTGCTCTACACGCTCGCGCGCGAGCCATGGCAGGTCTATGTCGCGATTGCCGTGGGCGCCTTGCAGGGCTTCGTGCAGTCACCGATCTCGGCTTTCAACAGCCGCGCGGTCGACGCACGCAGCCAGGGCGAGTTGCAGGGGGCGGTGCAGTCGATCGGCTCGATTGCGGCGATTATCGGCCCGCCGATGTACACGCAGACGCTTGAGAAGTTCAGCGGGCCGGACGCGCTCTACCACCTGCCCGGGATGCCAATCCTGCTGGCGGCGGCGATCTCGCTGATTACGCTGGCGCTGTTCCTGAAGGGTGCAGCCCAGCTCGAAGGCAAAGGTCAGCTTTCCAGCTCGACGTCCCAGTAAAGCCAGTCGCGCCAGGTTTCGTGCAGGTAATTGGGCGGGAAGGCGCGTCCGCGTTCCTGCAATTGCCAGGTGGTCGGGCGGATCGCCCGGTTCATCAGCCGCATGTGTGCCTGTTCCGGCGTACGCCCGCCCTTCCTGAGGTTGCAAGGCGAGCAGGCCGCAGCGACGTTTTCCCACGATGTCCGTCCGCCCAGACGGCGCGGCACGATATGGTCGAAGGTCAAGAGATCGGGGCTGCCGCAGTACTGACACTGGAAGCGATCGCGCAGGAACAGGTTGAAGCGGGTGAAGGCAGGGTACTCGCTCGGCCTCACGTATTGGCGCAGCGCGATGACCGAGGGCAGCTTCATGCCGAAACTGGCGCTGTGCACCTCGCGGTCATAGGTCTCGATGATATCGACGCGCTCGAGGAATACGGCCTTGATCGCGGTCTGCCACGGCCAGAGGCTCAAGGGGTAATAGCTGAGCGGCGTGTAATCGGCATTGAGGACCAGCGCGGGACAGTTCGCCAGATGCCGGTCATTGTGCAAAACGTCGTTGAATGCGGTATCACCGCTGTGGGGCCTGGCCGAAGCCGCCCGATCGATCAGCGCCTTATGGAGCACGTCCGGATCGCTTCCCTGCAGGCAAAGGCATACTCGCCTCCGCAGGGGCAGTCATGGCTGAGCCTCGTGACCGCAGTGTTACGCATGGCCACAACAGACACCCGCCCGAGTCCGACGTCAAGAGGGGGCGGCGCGTCCTTTCCACAGCCTGCCTCCTTTGCCGCATCGCCTATCCCGCCAGCGTCCGGACCAGATCGGTCAGGTATTCGCGCGCCTTGTAGAGCGATTGCACCTCGACGCGCTCGTTCAACCCGTGGATGCCATTGCCATCCGGATCGAGCCACACGCCCGGCACGCCATAGGTGGGAATGCCCTTGAGGTAGACCGCATCGGTTGCGCCTGTCAGCATCGTCGGCAGCAGCGGAACGCCGGGATAGTGCTTGGCGGCAAGCTGCTCGATCGGACCGACGATTGCCGGGTTCATCGGCGGCACGACAGCCATCGGCTTGTCCAGCACCTTGGGCTGCAGCTTCAACGAGGGATCGGCGATCACCTTCTCCAGCATGGCCTGCGTTTCGGCAGTGGTGCGGCCTGGGAACATTCGGCAATTGATGTTCGCCGTTGCGCGCTGGGGGAGGGCGTTCTGCGCATGGCCGGCATCGACCAGCGTAGCGACGCAGCTGGTGTGCAGCATCGAGTTGAGCATCTTGTCCTGCTGCAGCACTGCCAGCGCGGCGCTGTCAGCCGGGTTGGCGACGATTGCCAGCATCGCCTTGCCCGCCTCGCCACCGCGCGCCATCCCGACCTTGGTGAAGAAGGCGCGCGTGGTATCGTTGAACTCGACCGGAAATTCGTAGTCGCGGATCTTCAGCAGAGCCTGCGAGAGGTCATAGATCGCGTTCTGCCGCACGGGTTGAGAGCTGTGCCCGCCAGGATTGGTCGCTGTCAGGGTGAAGTCCTGATAGGCCTTCTCGCCCACCTGAAGCGTCTGCACTTCCAGCTTGCCACCCTTCGAGATTGGCGTGCCATTGGTGCGCCCGCCGCCACCTTCGTTCAGGGCAAATGCGGCGTCGATCAGGTCGGGGCGGTTCTTTGCAAGCCACTCCGCCCCGTTGAACGCGCCCGATGTTTCCTCGCCGCAGGTCAGGGCGAGCTTGATCGTGCGCTTGGGCTTGTAGCCCTGGCGGGCGAAGCGCACGAAGATGTCGGTCCAGATCGCTGCCTGCGCCTTGTCGTCCACCGTGCCGCGCCCGTAGAAGTACCCGTCCTCCTCGATCAGCTTGAAAGGATCGCGGGTCCAGTCTTCCCGCTTGGCCTCGACCACATCGATGTGCGCGATCAGCAGCATCGGCTTGAGACCCTTTGCGGTGCCGGGGATCATCGCCACAAGGCCGCCGTCCTTCGGATGCTCGGGCGTTGCGAACGGCACGATCTGGCTCTCGGGCAGGCCTGCCGCCTTGAGGCGTGCTGCCATCTTGGCCGCAGCTTCGGTGCAACTGCCATTGTTCACCGTGGTATTGGTCTCGACCAGTTCGCGGTAAAGGTCGCGAAACGCGGCGACATCGGGCGCGAGCGGTGCGTCAGCGGCGTGAGCCGCCATCGCGATCTGCGATGCCGCGAGCGCCGAGAGAAGCAGTTTTTGCATGGTGCAGGTCCCCTGATCCGGCAGCATGGTTGCCGTTATCGGCAGGCAATTCAGCAGAGTTCCAAGGCCTTGAACAGGGGGCGGATTTTCCACGCGCCGGGAATGGACGTTTTTGCGCCCGCTCCTGTGCAAAACAGGCCGGATTCGCTTGGGATTTTGCCCTTTCGTGCCTATGTGCAAACCATGGCCAGCACGAACGAAAACGCACCGAACACCAACAGCTATGGCGCCGATTCCATCAAGGTCCTCAAGGGCCTCGATGCCGTGCGCAAACGTCCCGGCATGTACATCGGCGATACCGACGATGGCTCGGGCCTGCACCACATGGTGTTCGAGGTTTCCGACAACGCGATCGACGAGGCGCTGGCCGGGCATTGCGATCTCGTGCTGATCGAACTGAACCCCGATGGCTCGGTTTCCGTCGAGGACAATGGGCGCGGTATTCCCACCGACATTCACGCCGAAGAGGGCGTCTCGGCGGCCGAGGTCATCATGACCCAGCTTCACGCCGGCGGAAAGTTCGAGAACACCTCGGACGACAACGCCTACAAGGTCTCGGGCGGTCTTCACGGTGTCGGCGTCTCGGTGGTAAACGCCCTTTCAGAATGGCTTGAGCTTACGATCTGGCGCGATGGCAAGGAGCACTGGATGCGCTTTGCCAATGGCGATGCCGAAGGTCCGCTGGTGGTCAAGGGGCCTGCGCCGGAAGGCAAGAAGGGTACCCGCGTGACCTTCTCGGCCAGCCATGAAACCTTCAAGAACGTGCTCGAGTTCGATTTCGACAAGCTTGAGCACCGCTATCGCGAACTCGCGTTCCTCAACTCGGGCGTGCGGATACTGCTGCGCGACCGCCGGCACGAGGAAGTGAAGGAGCACGATCTCTATTACGAAGGCGGCATCGCGGCCTTCGTGAAGTATCTCGATCGCAACAAGCAGCCACTGATGCCCGAACCGGTGGCGATCTCGGCCAACCGTGACGGCATCGGCATCGACGTCGCGCTCGAATGGAACGACAGCTACTACGAAAACGTGTTGTGCTTCACCAACAACATCCCGCAGCGCGATGGCGGCACGCACCTTGCAGCGTTTCGCGCAGCGCTTACGCGCACGCTCAATGGCTATGCCGAGCGTTCAGGCCTGCTCAAGAAGGAGAAGGTCAGCCTCACCGGCGATGACATGCGCGAAGGCCTCACCGCCATTGTTTCGGTCAAGCTGCCGGACCCGAAGTTCTCTTCGCAGACCAAGGACAAGCTGGTCTCGTCGGAAGTGCGTCAGCCGCTGGAAAGCCTGATGGCAGACAAGATGGTCGAGTGGCTCGAGGAAAATCCCGGCCACGCCAAGGCCATCGTCCAGAAGGTGATCGATGCCGCCGCCGCTCGCGAAGCGGCCAAGCGCGCCCGTGAACTGACCCGCCGCAAGGGCGCGATGGACATCGCTTCGCTTCCGGGCAAGCTGGCCGATTGCCAGGAGCGCGATCCCGCCAAGTGCGAACTGTTCCTGGTCGAGGGTGACTCGGCAGGCGGCAGCGCCAAGCAGGGCCGCGATCGCAAGACCCAGGCGATCCTGCCGCTCAAGGGCAAGATTCTCAATGTCGAACGCGCGCGGTTCGATCGCATCATCTCGTCCAAGGAAGTCGGCACGCTGATCCAGGCCATGGGCACCGGCTTGCGCGATGAATTCAACCTTGAAAAGCTGCGCTACCACAAGATCGTGATCATGACCGACGCCGACGTCGACGGCGCGCATATCCGCACCCTGCTGCTCACCTTCTTCCACCGCCAGATGCCCGAGATCATCAAGGCGGGGCACCTCTTCATCGCTCAGCCGCCGCTCTACAAGGTCGCCAAGGGGCGCAGCGAAGTCTATCTCAAGGACAACGCCGCGATGGACCGCTATCTGGTGGAAGCCGGGCTTTCGGGCCGCGTGCTCGAAACCACGGGCGGGGCGCGCAGCGGGCCAGATCTGGAAGCGCTGGTCGAGCATGCCCTGCGCATGCGCAACCTGATGGGCTTCGTGCCACGCCGCTACAATTCCTCGATCATCGAGGCGCTGGCGCTGTCGGGGGCGCTCGAGCCTGAAATGTCGGCTGAGCAGCGCGATGCCGCTCTTGCCAGGTCGGCAGACTGGCTCAACCGCGGCGATACCGAGGCGCGCTGGAGCGTCGTCGTCACTGAAGATGGCGGCTACCACGTCCAGCGCCTGTGGCGCGGGGTGACCGATCACCACATGATCGAAGCCGGCTTCCTCGTCAGCGCCGAAGCGCGCAAGCTGGCGAAGCTCGCAGCCGAGAACGCCGAAGTCTATGCGGGCATGGCACGACTGGTCCGCGCCACGGCCGCCGATGCCGAGGCCGCGGCTGCCGCGGTCGAAGGGGACGACGAAGCACCGGCGGCACCCACTGCCAAGATCAAGGATGCCATCACGCGCCCGTCCGAACTGCTCGACGCCGTGTTTGCCGGCGGCCGCAAGGGTCTGTCGATCCAGCGCTACAAGGGTCTTGGCGAAATGAACGCCGAGCAGCTCTGGGAAACCACGCTCGATCCCGACAACCGTTCGCTGTTGCAGGTCAAGGTCGAGGACGCCGATGTGACCGACGAGATTTTCACCCGCCTGATGGGCGATATCGTCGAACCCCGCCGCGATTTCATTCAGGAAAACGCGCTCAACGTGGCGAACCTGGACGTTTGATGCAAGACGGCGCTGGCCCGCTTCTGCGGGCCGTTGCCGCAGATAAGGGACTCACATGGCTTTCACCGACGACATTCCGTGGGACCAGCCCGCCACGATGATCGACCTCGAAGGCCGCGCGCCGATCATTGGCACTATCCGTGACTGCGCGCTGCATTATGGCCTCTACAAGCCCCACGCGCGTGACAACGCTCGCGTGCTCCTGACCAAGCCGATCCATCGTGAGGGGCGGCAAACCCGCACCTGGCTGCTCGACCCGTCGGAAATCGCCGAATTGGCCGACCGGCTGGCGCGCGAGACGAACTAGCCGTTCAGTCCGCCCGCATTGCCGCTGCTGCGAGGGTCTCCGCCTCCACCAGCAGCTCATCGTCTGCCGCGCCTGCCGGCGTGGTTTCACGGCCGATCATCACCAGCACCGGCACGGCCAGCGGGCTGACGCGATCAAGCTCGACGTGAACAAGCTGGCCAGCCGCGCGATCGAGCAGGTCGCCTAGCCGCCCCACGTCGGTCATCCGTGCCCGGGCATCGGCCCAGGCTGCCTGGATCAGCAGGTGGTCCGGCTCGTACTTGCGCAAAACGTCGTAGATCAGGTCGGTCGAGAAGGTGACCTGCTTGCCGGTCTTGCGCTTGCCCGGATGCTGGCGCTCGACCAGCCCCGAGATCACGGCCACCTCGCGGAAGGCGCGGCGCAGGAGGTGCGATTCCTGAACCCATTCGACGAACTCGTGCGCCAGAATGTCGGGCGACAATAGCGGCGCAGGATCGCGCACTGGCCGCGCCCCCCACACCGCCAGCGAATAATCGTTGGCAACGAAGCCCAGTGGCACCAGCCCCAGCTCGTTCATGCGCCGCGTGATCAGCATCCCCAGGGACTGGTTCGCGTTCCAGCCTTCGAAGGTGTAGTAGACCGTATAGTGCTTGTTCTGATGCGGAAAGCTTTCGGCCAGCAGCATGCCGGGCCCCGGCAACCGGCTCCGCCAGTCCTGCATTTCCAGCCATTCGCGCACGTCGTCGGGAAAGCGTGACCAGCCCGCACGGTCGACCATCAGCCCCCGCACGCGGTCGGACAGATGTGTGGTCAAGGGCAGGCGCGCGCCCATGTAGCTTGGGATCTGTCCCGGCTTCTTGGCCGCGCGAACGATCAGCTCAAGATCGCGCACACCCTCGACCTCGAGGTCCATTCCGGCGAAGCGGATCGTATCCCCCGGCGACAGCGAAGCGCCGAACCCTTCCTCCACCTTGCCCAGCGAGCGGCCGTTGCGGAAGCGCACGTCGAGCATCTCGGAATCGATGATGATGCCTGCGTTGAGCCGGTGCCGTGCAGCATGTTCGGGATGCGTCAGCCGCCACGTGCCGTGCCTGTCGCGCACGATGCGCTTGAAGCGGTCGTAGGCGCGCAGCGCGTAACCGCCCGTTGCCACGAATTCGAGCACGCGCTGCCAGTGCTCCGCATCGATCCAGCGATAGGGATGGGCCGACTGCACCTCGGCCAGGAGCGATGCCTCATCGAACGGCCCCGCACAGGCGCAAGCCATGACATGCTGCGCCAGCACGTCGAGCCCGCCCGGGCGGAAGTCCTCGCCATCGCGCCGCCCCTCGTGGACTGCTTCCTGCGCAGCGAAAGCTTCCAGAAATTCGAAGCGATTGCCAGGCGCTAGCAGTGCGCGGCTCGGACAGTCGAGCCGGTGGTTGGCGCGACCGATGCGCTGCAGCAGGCGCGAGGAACCCTTGGGCGCGCCCATCTGCACGACCAGATCCACATCGCCCCAGTCAACGCCGAGATCGAGGCTGGCGGTGCACACCAGCGCGCGCAGCTCGCCCCGCGCCATCGCCCCTTCCACCTTGCGCCGCGCTTCCTTGGACAGCGAGCCATGGTGAATGCCGATCGGCAGCTTGTCGTCGTTGATGTCCCACAGCAGTTGGAAGATGTATTCGGCCAGGAAGCGCGTGTTCGTGAAGATCAGCGTCGTCTGGTTGCGCTTGATCTCGTCATAGAGCTGCGGCACCGCCCAGGCAGCAGCATGCCCGCCCCAAGGCACGCGCTCGTCCTCGGGGTTCATGATCGCCAGCTCGGGCTTGGCGCCTTCCTCGCCTTCGACCAGACGCACCGATGCGGCATCGCCATCGGGGGCAAGCCACGCGCAGAAATCCTGCGGATCGGCCACCGTCGCCGAAAGCGCCGCGCGCCGCATGTCGGGGGCCAGCGCCTGCAGCCGCGCCAGCGAAAGCGCAAGCAGATCGCCGCGCTTGCCCGTGGCAAAGGCATGGACCTCATCGACGATCACGCGCTTCAGCCCCGCAAACATTGTTGCCGCTTCGGGATAGCTGAGCAGCAGCGACAGCGATTCCGGCGTCGTCAGCAGCACGTGGGGCGGCTTGGCGCGTTGGCGAGCCTTGCGGTCCGAGGGCGTATCGCCGCTGCGCGTCTCGACCCGTATCGGCAGGCCGATCTCCTCGATCGGCGTCAGCAGATTGCGCTGCACGTCATGCGCCAGAGCCTTCAGCGGCGAGACATAGAGCGTATGCAACCCATCGCCCGGCGGGGTGCCTCCCGCGAAGTCCTGCAAGGTCGGCAGGAAGCCCGCCAAGGTCTTGCCCGCGCCGGTATCGGCCACCAGCAGCGCATGGTCGCCCGCCTGCGCCGCTTCCAGCATCCCGGTCTGGTGCCGGCGCACGCGCCAGCGGCGTGCTTCAAACCAGCCGGTTATGGAGGGCGCCAGTGTCATCCCGCCCAAGATAGGCACGAGATCAAAGAACCGAAAGGATCGCCTCGCGGTCCTTGGGTGGTCCCTTCCATGATAGCGTCGCGTCGATCAGGGCAATCGTCACCGCGCATTGATCCGCATCCGACCCCTTGCCACCGATCGCCCGACGGACGCGGTCTCCCGGCAAGCCGGTCCTGTCCATGACCTGCTCGATCAGCAGGCCGGGTACGCTGGCCGATCCCGGTGCGATCCGCGCCGGCGGGCCCAGCTTGCGCACGTCGAGCAGCCTGACCGCGATCTTGCGTTCGGCCTCCAGCACGGCTGCCGGCACGATCACGTTCGTGTCCATGCGGCGCGTGCGCAGGAAGGCCATGCAGGCTGCGGGGCTGCGCTTCTGCGCGGCACGCAGCAATCCGGCGCGCACCGCCTGCACCTCGGCAAGCAGCTGGCCCTTGTCACCCAGAGCCGTGGCGTACATCCGCTCGCGCACCAGATCGTGGACCTTGGCGGCGTAGGCCTCTTCGCTTTCACCCTGGCTGCGGGCAATGGTGCGGTTCGCGGCAAGCAGCGCGGCAAGGTCCGGCTGCAGCGATTGCAGCCCTTCGAAGCTGATCTCACTCCCGAAAACCCGCGAAATCGTGCGCGCCACGATCTGCTGTTCCTGCGCGGTCTGTGCTGCCGACAGTTCGGTCCTTGCCAGTTCGGGAGCGGACGACGGGGTGCGGTCATCAAAGGCAAAGCGCAGCACCTGTACCAGCAGGATGATGGCGAAGATGATCAGCCGGGTATTGCTCCACCAGCCCTGGCCGACCTGCAGGCCACTCGGCTTTTCCCACAGCGACACGCGCCAGGCATCGAAGTGGTGTTCGAGTTCCGGAAAGTTCTTGCGTACTCCCTCCAGCAGCTTCTCGACATCGGCGCGCTTGACGAGCCAGCCCTTGCGGCTGCCCTGCTGCGCCGGAGTGGTCAGTTCCACCCACGCCTTGTGCAGGGGATGCCGGGGGTCCTGCACCTTCTCGCGGAAGCGCATGCTGCGCAGCCGCGCATTGAGAAACGCCACCGCACCGCGTTCTGAAACCTGCCCGCGCTCGCTCTCCCAGCCGAAGACCGCGGCAGCCGGCTCGAGCAGCGGGGCCGACCGCGGCCAGGCATCGGCAAGGGTTCGCGCCAGCCAGTTGTCGGCGGCATCGAACGCGGTCACGCTCGAACTTTCGGCGTTGCGCAGGATGGCCTTGAGATGGCCCAGGGCCATGGCCTCTTCCCACCCTTCGAGCGGGGGCAGGCCATCTTCGGCATCGCCCACCTCGGCTTCGAGCAGCCGGTGCAGGGCCTCCTCGTGCGCCCATGCGGGCATCACGGCATCCGCCGTCGGCTCAAGTCCAAGCAGGACAGGCCGCGCAAAGGGATCCTGCGCCACGGCGATGGCTTGCGTTGCCGGTGCCTGAGCCGGCGCGAAGCCGCTGGCGACATCGCGCTTGCCCGCAGCATCGGCCGTGCCAAGCCGTGTGGTCAGGCTCGGATCGCCTTCACCCTTTGCCGCTGGCGCAGCATAGAGCCAGTTCGAGCTTTCACCCGGCGATGGCGCGGGTCCGGCCGGTGCATAATCGGGCGGTACGTCGACCGACGCAACGTCGCGGGGATGTGCCTCGGCATCCCGGACTTGCTCCGCCCGCTCGGCCTGCATCCTTGCCCAGCGCAGCGCCGCATCGCGTGCCTCGCGCAGGCGGGCATAGCCGTCGACATCGCGATCGACGTCCATGGCCTTCAGGCGCTCGGCATAGGCGCGGCGGATCGCGCCGGCGTCGGGCGTCTTCGTCATGCCAAGAACCGTCCAGGCCTGCGTCAGGATCATCGCGCGCCGATCATAGAGGCGGGTTCGCTTCCAGCAGGTCGAGCAGCTCTGCCAGCGCTGCCGCAGCGTCGGCGATGCGGCGTGGGTCCTGCGTATCGAGCGCGGCGACGAACAGGCGGGTGCGGTCTCCCACCACTGCCCGAATGTCGCCAAGGAACTCCTCGTAGGCTCGCTCGGCACGCGCCAGCAGCAACTGGTTGGCTGCTTCCTCGCGCGGGTGATGCTTCAGCGCTGCCAGAGCCTTGCGTCTTGCCGCAAGGTCCGAAGCTGCCTTGCGGTCCTCTTCGTCGATGATCACCAGATTGTGCATCGCCCCGGTGAGCGGCACTTCCACGTCGACCTCGAGCAGGCCCGAACTGTCGTAGGAAAAGCGCACGTCGATGCCGACTTCGCCCTCGGGCTTTGGCGGAACCGGCACCTTCAGCGTTCCCAGCAGGACATTGCCCGAAACCTCGCGCGCCTCGCCCTGGTAGATCGTCACGTCGATCTGCTTCTGGTTGTCGGCCATCGTGCTGAACGATCCCATGCGGCTGACCGGGACCGGGGTGTTGCGCTCGATGATCGGGGAAAACAGCCCGCTCTGGATGCCGCCGCGCGCGGTACGCTCCGCCGTCTCGATGCCCAGCGTGAACGGGCAGACATCGGTGATGCGGATTTCCTCAAGGCCGCCGTTACGTGCGATCAGGCCGCCCTGAATCGCCGCACCCAGCGCCACGGCATGATCGGGGTGGACCGAAGAGTTGGGAAAGCGCCCGAACAGCCGGGTGATTGCCTTGCGCACGATCGGCATGCGGGTGGCGCCGCCAACCAGCACGATCTCGCTGAGCGAAGCGGCATCGATCTGGCTGTCGCGCAGGGCGCGGACCACCGGGTCGCGTAGCCGGCGGACTAGCCCATCGGCCTGTGACTCGAATTCGGTCGTGGTGATCGTGGTGGAAAGGCGGGTGCCATCCACTGTCACGGCAAATTCGGCTTCCTGTCCTTCGCTCAGCGCGCGCTTGGTGCGTTCTGCGGCCTGCGCCAGCAGCGCCTGTGACCGGCGATCCTCCACCTTGCCGAGCAGGCCTTCAGGATCCAGCCGCCCACGCGCTGCCAGGACCAGCGCGGTGTTGAAATCGTCGCCACCCAGACGGTTGTCGCCGGCCGAGGCGCGCACCTCGACGATGCCTTCGAACATCTCCACGATCGAAACGTCGAAGGTACCGCCGCCAAGGTCGAATACCAGGAACGGCTCGCGCTCGGCCTTGTCCTGCAAGCCGAAGGCCAGTGCCGCCGCGGTCGGCTCGTTGATCAGGCGGCGCACGGTGAGGCCGGCCAGTTCTCCCGCCCGGCGGGTCGCCTTGCGCTGGCGATCGTTGAAATAGGCCGGCACGGTGATCACGGCCTCGGTCGGGCGCATGCCGGTGTGTGCCTCGACGTCATCGCGCAGTGCCATCAGCACCAGCGCGGATAGCTCCTCTGCCGAGAAGTCCTTCCTGCCAAGACGGACCTTGCGGTCGGTGCCCATGAGCCGTTTGAAGCTGGTAGCCGTTGCGCCATCCTTGAGGCTCATGCGCTCAAGCGCCGCCGCACCGACCAGCGTCGTGCCATCGGGCAGGACCGAAACAGCCGAAGGGGTAAGCACTGCGCCCAGCGCATTGGGCACCAGCCTTGCGCCGGCTTCGCCATTTGCCCCCTCGGCAGAATGCCACAGGGCCACCGCGCTGTTGGTGGTCCCCAGATCGATCCCGATGAGCATTCTTCTCCCCATGCCACGCGCCTTGGCGTGATGCGTCAGGCCCCCGCGCCTTGGCAAGCGCAAAGCTTCTGGCGCGACGGGGCGCCTGTAGCGTGCGACGGGCGTCGGGGCCATCCCCGCCTTCCGTCCGTTCAGGGATCATCCAATCACATCAAGACTTTAGGAGAGCGACGATGAATGATCGCAATGACGGGCGCACCGACTGGACGTCGCGCGATCGCTGGCAGGACAGCGAGCGTCGAGACCATGGCCGCAACAGCGACTACTCGGGCGAGTTCGCGCCCGAATTCGCCCGCGACCAGTGGAGCCGTTCCGGATCGACCGGCGCCGCAACGCCCCGCGGCAACAGCACCATGCACAGCGCCATCGGTCGCGACTGGGACCGCAACAGCGATCGCAATCGCGACATGCGCGGTGACCGCCGCACACACGACTGGGAAGTGGGCGACCGCAACTACACCCGTCAGCAGTACGGCCAGAACCCCGGCCAGAACTTTGGCCAGAGCTCGGGCCAGTCTTATGGTCAGTCCTACGGGCAACAGTCGCAGTATTCGGGCCAGTCCGGCTCGCAGTTCGGCGAAGGCTATCGTTCCAGCTACCCGGTCGGCGGGACGCGTTCGCCTGACTACTTCACCGGCGACGATTACGGTGATGGCCAGCGCGCATGGGGCGCAGGCAGCGGCAACTATCCGTCCTACGGCGGCTACAGCGGGGGTGGCTCGTATGGCAACAGCGATCCGCGCGGGTTTGCCGATCGCGCGATCGACGAAGTGCGCAGCTGGTTCGGCGATGATGATGCGCAGCGCCGGCGCGAGGAAGATCATCGCGGCCGTGGCCCCAGCGACTACACCCGCTCGGACGAACGCATCCGCGAAGATGCGAACGATCGCCTGACCGAAAATCCCCGCGTTGATGCGCGTTCGATCTCGGTGATGGTGACCGATGGCGAAGTGACGCTGTCAGGCACGGTGAACAACCGCATGGACAAGCGCCGTGCCGAAGACTGCGTCGAGGCGATCAGCGGCGTGAAGCATGTGCAGAACAACCTGCGCGTGAAGACGGGCAGCAGCCTTGAAGGTCAGGGCGGCACGCTCGGCTGGGGTGGCGGCGACAAGTCGGTAACGCCGGAGGCCTAATTCTCCCGGACAATTCCGACTGCAGCAAGGCGGGCATCGACTTCGGCCATGAGCCGGGCGAGCCCGCCTTCGTCCTTTGCCTCGGCGCGAACCACCAGCATGTCTTCGGTGTTCGACGCGCGCAGCAGCCACCAGCCGTCCGTCGTGTCGACACGCACCCCGTCGACGTCGCTGAAGCAGCATCCATCGGCAGCAAGCATCTCCTGCACCTCGCACACGGCTGCTGCCTTGCGTTGCCGATCAACCGCAAAGCGCAGTTCGGGCGTCGCCACAGTCTGTGGCATCGCATCGCGCAGTTCCGACAGCGACCGCCTGAGTCGCGCCAGCACCCCGATCAGCCGCACGGCGGCGTAGAGAGCATCGTCAAAACCGAAATACTTGTCGGCAAAGAAGATGTGTCCGCTCATCTCGCCGGCCAGCGGGGCACTTGTCTCCTTCATTTTGGATTTGATCGGAGAGTGCCCGGTCTTCCACATCAGCGGCACACCGCCCAACTCCGCGATGCGGGCGAAAAGGTATGAGCCGGCTTTCACATCCGCGATAATCGTGGATTTCGGCCATTCGCGCAGGACCTCCTCGGCGTAGATCGCAAGGAGCTGGTCCGCCCAGACAACCCGTCCCTTGCCATCGATTGCACCAATCCGGTCGCCATCACCGTCGAAGGCCAGTCCGAAGTCGAGGCTTCCGGACGCGACAGCGGTGCGAAGATCGGAGAGGTTGGATTCCACTGTCGGATCAGGATGATGGTTGGGAAAATGGCCGTCCACGCTCGTATGAAGAAGGACATGGTTGCCGGGCATGCGCGCGGTCAGGGCTTCGATCACGGGGCCAGCCGCCCCGTTGCCGGCGTCCCAGGCGATGCTCAGGCCCGCACCGTCGAAAGCGCCGAGGTCCTGAAGCAGCCGCTCGACATAGACGGCGCAGATATCCGCATCGTCAATCCCGCCGGCGCCACTGTCGAACGCTCCTTCAGCGGCGATGCGCCCGAGATCGACTATGTCGGTCCCAAAGAACGGGGCCCCGCCAAGTACCATCTTGAAGCCATTGTGATCGGCGGGATTGTGGCTGCCGGTTACGTGAACGCCGCCCTGCACCTCTGGGGATAGCGCGCTCGCCGCCGGCGTTGCCGCAAAGTAGAGCATCGGGCTTGGCCCCAGGCCGATCCGGACGACATCCACGCCGCATTGCACAAGCCCTTCGACCAGCGCCTGTTCCAGCATGGGCGAAGACAGCCGCCCGTCGCGCCCCACGGATACGCGCCACGGACCGGTACCGCCTGTCCTGCGCCGAACGATCGTCCCGAACGCCCGGCCCACGGCACGCGCATCGGCCTCGTGCAAGGTCCGCCCGACAACGCCGCGAATATCGTACTCGCGCAGGATCGATGGGTCGAAGACATGACCCGTGGCCGGCATTGTACCGCTCAGGATCGCTCGCCCCGGTGGTCGCGCAGCCGCGCCAGCAGAAGATCGCGCGCGGCGTTGGCTTCATGCACGGCCTCGTTGCTGCCGCCCCGGTCGGGATGCACCTTCTGGATCAGCCGCCGGTGCGCGTCGATCACTTCGTCATAGGTGGCGCTCTGGGCCAGGCCGAGCAGATTGCGTGCTCGCGCTTCGCTACGGCTGCGCGGATCGGCTTGCAGCAGCTCCCACGGCCAGCGCCCGGCGAGCAGCTTGCAGGCAACGCTCGCCAGGATCGCCAGCGTGATCAGCTTGATCATCAGGCGGCGCTTTCCAGGGTCGGCGCAACGGCAGGCTTCTCGGGCATCGGCAGGTTGAGCCCGGCCACCAGCGTGCGCAGTTCCTGCCGCGCGACCAGATGGCTGGTGCCCAGTTCGCCCAAGTGCCCCTTGTCGAGCAGGGTCAGCCCGCTCGGGAACAGTTCGCGATAGATCACGCGCTCCGACAGGCCGCTCGCCACGCGGAAGCCGACGCGCTTCGAAAGCTCGGTCAGGGCCTGGTCGATACGGCGCTGGTTGCGCGCTTCGGTATAGCCGGTGCGGTTGCGCACGACGACCCAGTCCATCTCCCGGCGCGCGTCCTTGATCGTCGCCATCGCCCGCTTCTTGCGCGCTTCCCAGATCAGTTCGGCGTAGAAGGACAGGCGGCGCACCTTGAAGGTCTCGGCATCCACCTGCCCGATAAGATCGAAGTCGACAAAGCTGTCGTTCAGCGGCGTCACCAGCGTATCGGCCTGCGTGGCCACGTGCCGCGCCAGCGGATCGTCGCGCCCCGGCGTATCGAACACGATGAAATCGTGGTTCTGCGCCAGTTGCTCGGTCAGATCGTCAAGCCCCGCCGCGCTGTCGTGCGGATAGACGCCGAAGCTTGCAGTCGGCAGCTGGATGCCGCGCCGCTTCATCGTTTCGGCGCGGTTCTCGAAATAGCGGTGCATCGTGCGCTGGCGATGGTCGAGATCGACCGTCGCCACGCGGGCGCCCTGATAGGCCAGCGCCACGGCCACGTGGACCGCCGTGGTGGACTTGCCGGTTCCGCCCTTTTCGTTGGCGAAGACAATGCGATGGGGGCCAGGGGCAGAGGCGATCGACAAGGCTGTTCTCTCTGGTCAGTTGCAGTGCGCCGGGCTTGCGGCAGCCGTTCACGGCTCCTATCGCCCGTCCTGTCCGACTTAGGGGAGTGGCTGCCAAGGTGCAAACGATCAACCGGCTCGAAGACCTGCGCAATGCGGTCGATGCGCTCAAAATCGGGGGAAAAACCGTCGCGTTCGTGCCCACCATGGGGGCGCTGCATGAAGGTCACCTCACGCTGGTGCGAGAGGCACGCGCTCGCGCCAGCCACGTCGTTGCCTCGATCTTCGTCAATCCGCGTCAGTTTGGCCCGAACGAGGATCTCGATGCCTATCCGCGCCGCCTCGCCGCCGATGCGGCCCTGCTCGAAGCTGAAGGCGTCGCCGTGCTGTGGGCACCAACGGTGGACCAGATGTACCCGCAAGGCTACGCCACCAACATCAGCGTCTCGGGCGTAAGCGAGGTGGCGTGTGGCGCAGCGCGCCCCGGCCACTTCGATGGCGTTGCCACGGTAGTCTGCAAGTTGTTCAACCAGGTTCGGCCCGATCTCGCACTGTTCGGCGAAAAGGACTGGCAGCAGCTTGCCATCATTCGCCGCATGGCCCGCGATCTTGACCTCAACCAGCCGCATGTCACCAACATCATTGGCGTCGAAACCGTGCGCGAACCAAATGGCCTCGCGCTCAGCAGTCGCAACCAGTACCTCACCGTCGATGAGCGCGAACAGGCTGCAGGCCTCAGTGCCGCGATGCGCCGTGCCATCGCCGTCATCGAGGGTGGCGGCGCGGTCGCTCCAGCCTTGGCCACGCTGCAGGCCGAGATCCTCGCCAGCGGCTTCACTACCGTCGATTATGCCGATTTGCGCGATGCCGCGACGCTTGAAGCG
The DNA here is from genome assembly GCF_900176395.1 of Novosphingobium sp. B1. Lineage (GTDB taxonomy): Bacteria > Pseudomonadota > Alphaproteobacteria > Sphingomonadales > Sphingomonadaceae > Novosphingobium. The sequence goes on from NZ_FWXL01000006.1 coordinate 88,981, forward strand.
ATCGACAAGTTCTCGGGTCAGAGCGCCCGCCTTCTCGTCGCCGCGCGGATTGGCGCAGCGCGGCTTATCGACAACATGGGAGTTGGCCCGCAATGACACTGGCAAGCGATCCGGCGATGGCCCCGATCGAACCTGGCCCCTCGTTCGCGGGCAATCTCGCCCTTCTGCCCGCGATCGATGGCATCGCCCGCCTCGATCTGCTCGATGCCGAAGGCCGTGTGGTTGCAAGCGTTCCAAACGAACCTGGCAAACAGGGCTCGCTCAAGGTCTACAACTACCTTCGCCTGTGCTTTGGCAGGCTGGATGCGGGTGCAGCCGTCCACGCTCTTGATCTGTTCGCCGAATATACGCCCGATGCAAAGGCGCGTCCCGGCGCGCACCCCAACATCGACAGGCTGTTTGAAATTGTCGGCGGCGCACCCGCGCTGGAGATTGCTGCCGTCGCTCAGTGAACCGGCGGATCGACCGGGGGCACGGCCGCCACCGGCGCCACCGGTTCGCCATCGGCGCGTGGGGGCAGGGCGTTCTCGGGCACGTCCTCGATCAGCATGTCGCGGGTCGGCACCTGTTCGAGATTGCGCACGCGCACCTCGATCCGCTCGCCCTCGATGGTCAGCTCGTTGAAGCTCGGCGGGGTCGAACGCACCCGCTGGCTCAGCGTCCCTGCGCCGATCATGCGCACCGGGCCGTTCGGTGTGGGATGGATCAGGTCAAAGGGGTCGTGCACGTGGCCTGAAAGCACGGCGAGAACGCCGCGGCGCGCCAGTTCTGCCAGTGCGCGATTGCCGCCACGGGTCAGCGCCTTGCCCCGCGTGCCCGCTTCCACCAGCGGGTGATGGCAGGCAACGATCGCACGGGTGCCCGCAGGCAGGGCATCAATCGCCGCCAGTGTCTGCGCAAGCGCCGCATTTCCAACGGTGCCTTTCGACCAGTTCAGGCGAAACTGCGCGCGGGCCGTGGTCTTTAACGGCACGATCTTTGCGCCGGGGATCGGCAGCTCCCTTTCGAGTACGCCTTCGATCGAGCGGAATCGGCGATAAGGGTCGGTGAAGCGCTCGATCAGGTTGAAATAGGGCAAGTCGTGATTGCCCACTTCCACCGTCACCGGCACGTCCAGCGCCTTGATCCAATGGCAGGCAGCGGCAAACTCGCGATGGCGGGCGCGCATCGTCAGGTCACCGGTGATTGCCACCGCGTCAGGCTTTTCACGGGCAATGCACTGCGCCACCCAATCGAGGGCACGGCGATCTTCAAGGCCGAAATGAATATCGCTGATGTGGAACAGGCGGGTCATGTCGCGGGCGTGATCGACGCTGGCCGTGCGCCGGTCAAGCCCCCGACGCGCGGGTCGAGAGGAAGTCCAGCGCGAACTCTTCGGAACTGAACGTCTCCCGCTGCGTCCCCTCGCGGCGTTCGCCGTCGATCATCAAGGCAATCGGCGCCTCGCTCTCGACGGTGACCTTGTCATAGCAGCCAATGTCGTCGTGTGGGCCTTCGCGGAAGTTGCGCTTGACCAGCATCGCAAACCCTTGCGCGGCAAATTCGCCAAGATCGGCGAAGTCGTACCCTTCGACCTCGAGCTGGGGCTGGCCGCCGGCAACCAGGACGGCACGATAGCCTTCCGGCTTGCCGGCATCCGGCTCGACCAGACGGATCGGCGGGCCTTCGCGCGTTTCGCGCAAGGCAAGGCTGAAGGTTTCGGCAACTGCCGAAAGATCGAGATCGCGTACGCTCTCGCGAACGTCGGCCCACATCGCGCCGGGCCCCGCCAGCAGTTCGATCAGCGCAACGCCGTGATCGCTGCGCACGACATGGCGGCGGACGCGCTGCGCGCTGGCCAGCGCTCCCGTGATCGTCTCGGCAGGGACGTCGCTGTGCAGGGCCTTCGACAGCAGGTTCTGGGTGCCACCGGGCAGGACGAGCAGTGCGCCGCCCCATCCTTCCAGTGCGGTTGCGGCTGCGTTTATCGTGCCATCGCCAGTGAAAATGGCCAGCGTGGCGACGCCGGCTTGTTCCAGATCGGCGCGGGTCGGCAGGTCTTCGTCGGGGAAGCGGATGACACGCGCAACCTCGTTGCCTGCTGCGCGCAGTGAGGCAACGAGGTCGTCCACGGCTGCATCAGTATTGCTGCCGCTTGCCGAGTTGGTGAGAAGCCAGAGGGGGGTGATCGTCATGCCTCGCCAAACCGGCCAGCGAGCGGCTGGTTCCCTGAAGGACGGCTCCCTGATCCTAGACCCGGTTTGACAGGATCAGCCATGCCGAAAAGCTGTTGAGCACCGAGTAGACGACATAGGCGATCGGTCCGCCAAAGCTGCCCTCCATCGCGAATGCCAGCGCCGCTACGAGCAGGAGGAACTCTACCGCGAAAAGAACGCGCCCCTCGCGCGTGCCGGCAAGGCCCGGGATATGGGCGAGCAAAGGGTGCCCGCTGTCGAGCACGGCGCGGTGCAGCGCGAAATTTCCGATGCCGAGCAGGAAGGTGATCAGAATCGCCATGCGTCCTCCAGCTTAGAAAAGCCGCGCACGATTGTCACACTTGCAGTTCGTGGATCGGCAATGGCGTTTCGTCGGACCGCCTAAGCACTTGTCGGACATAGCGGAAAGCTGGTCGAGACGAGCGCGCTTCGGGCGTCGGTCGCGCCTATCGAGAATGCATGCGGTGACCGAGCGGCCCCTCAGGCCAGACCCCGAACACCCCCGCCGAAAGCCGGTCGGTTACCGCAAGCCCCCCCAGCCGGACAGCCTCCGGCACTCGTCGAAGGAAGTTGCCATGCTCAACAAGACCCTGTTCGCCGCCGGCCTCCTCGGCCTTGCCCTTTCCGCCAGCCAGCCCGCCTTCGCCGGCACCAAGCTGGTCGGGTACCAGGATCTCGATCTCACCACGAAGGATGGCCAGGCCCAGCTCGACAGCCGCCTGCGCAAGGCCGCAAAGGACGTCTGCGGCATGAGCAAGCCCGACTTGCCTGCACACGAATGGGAATCGGCCCGCCAGTGCTTCGTGAAGTCCTATGCCGATGCCCGCAAGGCCAAGGCCGAAGTCCGCAACACCGCTCTTGCTGCCCGCTGACTCGGGAAGCGATCAAACCCGGCGGATCCAGTCCCCCACCGGGTCAAACTTCAGGGTCGCTCCCTTGCCGGGGCGGCCCAATTTTCCTGGTATCAGGGCAGTTTGCGGAGCGCCAGGGCCGCAGGCGCGGTTTCGATCTCCGAAAGATCGCGCCAGGTCAGGTCTTCGGCGGAAAGTGCGCGGCCATCGTGCGAGAAGATGCCGATCGGCGCGATCGGGTGACCATCGCGCGCGTCGCACAGCACAGGATTGGCCGGCACGCCCAGTTCCCACTTTTCACCCCATTGGCGTAGTGCGAGCATCGCGGGCAGCAGGTCCAGCCCCTTTGGCGTCAGGCGGTATTCGATGCGGCGGCGATCGTCGGCGCAGTGTTCGCGCTTGAGAATGCCGGCCTCGACCAGCCTTGACAGGCGATTGGAAAGGATGTTGCGGGCGATGCCGAGTGCTTCGAGGAAATCCTCGAAGTGACGGATGCCGTTGAACGCGGCGCGCAGGATCATGAATGACCAGCGTTCGCCCATGGCTTCAAGGGCAAGTGGCAGGCCGCACTGGGCGATGTCGCCCAAGGGTTCGCGGAGTTTGTCCATGTCGTCCTGCTCATAACCCATCTGGCGCGCCTATTTAAGTTTCTAGTTGCAACCTAAAACCTATCCTGATAGGTAGCGATTCGCAACGGAAATAGCATCCTCTCCAGAACCCCGCAATTTCCGAAGCTGCCAATGGTTGTCCAGACCAAGGTTTCAAGGGGAAGACCAATGTTGTTTGCCAAGTCCGATGGCGCGATGCGCCAGCTCCTCCCGGCCGTCCTGGCACTTGCCGGAACCGCCGCCAGCTTCGCCATGACCGCCGCACCCGCTCGCGCTGCAGCCAACGGCCCGTTCTATTCCGCCACGCTCAGCCGTCCGATGGATGGCACGCAGAAGGTGATCCAGAAGGGCGTCCTGTGGAAGTGCGAAGGCGCCGAATGCACCGCGCCGCGCGATACCTCGCGTCCCGCCATCGTTTGCGCCCGCCTTGCCCAGAAGGTCGGTCCGGTATCCCGCTTCGCCACGCCGCAAGGCGAACTGGCGGCAGAGGATCTGGCGCGCTGCAACGAGGCGGCTGCCGGCTAAGTCCTACACAGTTCTCCAGCGCGCTCCCGGAAGATACCCTGCCGGGCGTGCAATCCCTGACCGTAAAGGTCCATCGGGCCGCGAACGCGAAAGCTGTTCGCGGCCTCTTTTTACGCTATGCCCGCCCTATGCGGACCTATGGCCAACCTGCCCTCGACCTTGCCAGACCTGTGCTTCACCTCGCGGCACCTCTTCTGCTGCTGATGCAGCCTGGACCAGCCTTCGCGCAGGCAGCCACATTGCCGGCGCAGACAAGCGAAGACCTGCGCTGTGCAGCCGCCTTCGCCATCGTCGCGCTCGAACAATCGGATGGGCAGGGGCCGTCCGGCTGGCCACCGCTTGCGCAGCGCGGAAAGCGCTTCTTTGCCGATGCGGGCGAGCGGGCGATGAAGGAGGGCGGCAGGAGCCGCGAACAGGTGCGCGACATCATCGCCACCGAAGTGCGAGCGCTGCAGGCGGCTCCCGACCCGGACGGCGCACTGGCGGCGCTGGCCAAGCCGTGTACCGCCCGGCTGGACGCCACCGTGTCGCCGCTGGTCACGCCCGACCTCAAGCAATGCGCTGCGATCCTCGAACTGGCTTACGAAGAAGTCCACGCGCGCGAGGGGATGAGCGGCCCGGCCCGCGATCTGAAGACGCTGGCCTCGGTGCTGGCATCACGTGAGCGCGAGGCGCTGATCGCGATGGGCAAGAGCGGCGACGAGGCCGACCGTGTGCTTTCCGATGCGCGCGAGGCGATCCGCGCCGAAGCCGCAGACGAGCAGGGCGGGGTCGACAAGTACGAGATTGCCCACTGCTATGAACTGGCCAAACCGCAGGAAAAATCGCACTATTGAGCGCGCGCTCCGGGCTTCCCATATTGGCGGCAAAGGAGATCCCCCATGACCGACAAGATGAACCTGACCGACGCCGAGTGGCGTGAGCGTCTTTCGCCCGAACAGTACCAGATCCTGCGCCAAGGCGGCACCGAACGCGCCTTCACCGGTGCATACGAGAAGAACAAGGCAAGCGGCGAATACCATTGTGCCGGCTGCGGTGCGCCGCTGTTTTCGTCGGACACCAAGTACGACAGCGGATCGGGCTGGCCAAGCTTCTATGCTCCGGTCGAGGGCGAGGCGGTCGAGGAGATTGTCGACCGGTCGCACGGCATGGTTCGTACCGAAGTGCGCTGCGCACGCTGCGACGGGCACCTTGGCCATGTCTTCCCTGATGGCCCGAACCCCACCGGGCTGCGCTATTGCATGAACAGTGCCTCGCTCGACTTCACGCCGAAGGACTGAACAGGACTGCCCCTTGGCGAACTCCGTTGGCGGCTCGCCGATTAGCGGTTAACCCTGCGTTACGAATGTCCTATGCATGGGGCCGCTGATTTGCGCAGCGGCCCTGTTGCGAGTTGCCGGAGCAGGGCTGGAATGAGGGAAGCGGTACAAGACTGATGGCCAGACGGGATTTCCCCCGCCGCCCCGAAGGCGGCCGGTCGGAGCCGCAACCTTCACGTGGTTCAGGATTTGGACGCTGGATACGGCGCCTTGCGATCTGGGGCGTCGGCTTTGCGCTGCTCGGCGCGATTGCGCTGGCGGTTGCGGTGGCCGTGACCACGCGATCGCTGCCGGGCTACCAGGAGCTCAAATCCAGCCAGACCGGGCAGATGATCGTGGTCCGCGCCGCCGATGGCTCGGAAATCGTCACCCTCGGACCAAGCTATGGCAAGTGGATCCCCTACGAGCGCATTCCGCAGCCGATGAAGGATGCAATGGTCTCGGTCGAGGATCGGAGGTTCCGCAGCCACTGGGGCGTCGATCCCATCGGCATCGTGCGCTCGCTGATGGTCCGCGTTGAAGCCGGGAGCTGGAAGCAGGGCGGATCGACGATCACGCAGCAGCTGGCGCGCAACATCTTCCTGAACAACACCAAGACTTTCGCCCGCAAGGCGCGCGAATGGGTGCTGGCTCTGGCGCTGGAGCAGAAGTTCTCCAAGGACCAGATCCTCGAGCTCTATCTGAACAAGGTCTACTTCGGCGGCGGGGCCTATGGCATCGATAGCGCTGCGCGCAAGTTCTTCGGCCATTCGGGCGAAGAGATCGACCTGCCCGAAGCAGCGATCATCGCCGGACTGGTCAAGGCGCCTTCGCGCTATTCGCCGACCGCCGATGCCGACGCTGCGGTCAATCGCGCTGCCGTCGTGGTGCAGACCATGCAGTCGAACGGCGTGCTGACCGCGCAGGAAGCGCAGGCCATCGACTTCAAGACCGTGAAGATGGTCGAGGATCGCGAGAGCCAGAATTCGGCGCGGTATTTCACCGACTGGGCGCTTCCCCAGCTGGACCTGATCCTGCCCGAGAACGACAAGCCGATCGAGGTCTGGACGACGCTCGACCCCGTGGCGCAGAAGGCCGCCACGAGCGCGATTGCCGGGTTCGCGCCGAAGGGCGCCCAAGGTGCGCTGGTATCGCTTGACCGCGATGGTGCGGTGCTGGCGATGGTGGGTGGTACCGATTACGTCACCTCGAACTACAACCGCGCGGTCAATGCCGTGCGCCAGCCGGGTTCGGCATGGAAACTGTTCGTCTATCTCTCCGCGCTCGAGGCGGGCTACACCCCTGACGACCGCGTGGTCGACGAGCCGGTAACGATCGACGGCTGGACGCCGCGCAACGATGGCAACCGCTATGCCGGCGAGATCGACCTGCGCACCGCCTTTGCCTATTCCAAGAACACCGTCGCGGCACAGCTTGGCAATGAGGTGGGCTTTGGCACGGTGGCCAACATGGCGCGCCGCTTCGGCATCACCACGCCGATCAACACGCTGCCTTCGATGGTGCTTGGGTCTTCGGAAACGCGCGTGATCGACATGGTTCGCGCTTTCGCGTCGGTGCAGACCAAGGGCATGTCGGTCACGCCCTATGGCATTCGCAAGGTTACGACGACCGACGGCGAGGTGCTCTACCGTCATCGCGAGGAAGCCGCGCAGCAGCTTGTGCCACCCTACGTCGCCGCCGCCATGACCGACCTCATGCAGACGGCGGTCAACATCGGTACGGGCCGCGCTGCGCAGATCGGTCGGCCTGTCGCGGGCAAGACCGGCACGACATCATCGAACAAGGACGGCTGGTTCCTGGGCTTTTCGAGCGGCATCACCACCGGCGTGTGGATGGGCCGCGACGATGCCAAGGCCGTACCCGGGCTGCAGGGCGGCGCTGCGCCGGCCCGCGCCTTTGCCGCTTACATGAAGGTTGCCACGCGCAAGCGCCCGGTCGAGCAGTTCGACACGGAACTGAAGTTGCCGCAATGGCAGCTCGAGCCCGACGACGAGGCGATGCAGGGCAATCCGGACGACTACTTCTATGTCGACGAGCAGGGCAACCTGGTGGATCCCTCGCGACGCTCGCGGCAGCCAGAGGAACCGGCGTTCGATCCTGACGCGCCACCCGAAGGCGTCCCACCGGACGTGCCGCAGGCTGCGAACGACGATTTCCTCAATCGCGCGACAGGACGGCGCGACAATGATGCAGGTTATGGTCCGCCGCCTCGCCCGCGGCCGACCAACCCGCCAAGACCGGTGCCGAACTATTGATGGCTGCGGGCAAGGGCGCCGCCCTGTCAAAAGCGGGCGCGTGAATCTGCCAAGGGCCTGAACCTTTTGGGCATTTGATCGTTGGCCCTGATGACGAAGGCCGTGCGCCTTCCCGTTAGGAGACGATCAATGAGCCTGCTGCAATGGGCCGTCGCAGGAGCGGCCGGGTACGCGATCTACCGCGCTGTCCAGAAGAAGAACGAAACCGGCCCCGTGGCCTTTGCCGATGGCGAGGACGCCGGCGGGAACTTTGCCAAGGTGCGTTCGGCCGGGACCGAGGGCATGCGTTCCGACCCCAAGGGCTGGGACAATGTCGACCAGGCTTCGGACGAGAGCTTCCCGGCCAGCGATCCGCCGGCAACGTACTGAGCTATCCCGCCTGAACAGGAAAAGGGCCGCTCCATCGCTGGGGCGGCCCTTTTTGTTTGGTTGGTTGCCGGGTCAGCGAACGCGGACGGGCACGTACTGGGCAGGCTGGCCACGACGCTGGATGCGCAGAAGTACTGCCTCACGCTTTTCGGTCTTGGCCTGACGCACGATGCGTTCGAGATCGGCAATCGAGGTCACGTTGACGTAGTTGGCCGAGAGCACGATGTCGCCGCGCTGCAAGCCCTTGGCGCCCGCATCGGACGAGCCATCGACTGCGGTGATGACCACACCCTTGGCATCTTCACCCGCGCCGAGCTGGCGCGCGATCTGCGGGGTCAGCGGGATCGCGGCGATACCGAGCGAGCCTTGCAGCACGTTGCCGGTCTGGGGCTGTTGCTGCTGCTGGCTGTTGCCGCCGAACGGGTTGTCGTCACTCGCTTCGGGGTCGAAGCTCTGTTGGGCGAGTTCTTCCTCGCTCGGGCGCTTGCCGACGACGGTCTGCACGGTCAGGCGCTGGCCGTTGCGCAGGACTTCGACGGGAATGCGCTTGCCCGGTGAGGTGTTGGCCACGAGGAACGACAGCGTCTGGTCGGGCGTGACATCCTTGCCATCGACCTTGACCACGACGTCGCCCGCCTGGAGCCCGGCCTTGGCCGCGGCCTGACCCGGTTCCACGGCCTGAAGGAATTCGCCGCGATTCTTGGGCAGGCCAAGCGAGGCGGCAAGGTCTTCCGACAAGGGCTGGATGCGCACGCCAAGGTAGCCACGTTCGATCGCCTGGCCGGCGCGAAGCTTTTCGACGATTGGCGAGGCGATCTCTGCGGGAATTGCAAAGCCGATGCCGACACTGCCGCCGGTGGGTGAGAAGATGGCGTTGTTGATGCCGATGACGTTGCCGGCCATGTCGAACATCGGGCCGCCCGAGTTGCCGCGGTTGATCGACGCGTCGGTCTGCAGGTAGCGGTCGTAGGCAGAGCCCGAACCGGTGTTGCGATAGACCGCCGAGATGATGCCCTGCGTGACGGTGCCGCCAAGGCCGAAGGGATTGCCGATGGCGATGACCCAGTCACCCACGCGTGCCTTGCGCGAATCGCCGAACTTCACGAACGGGAAAGCGGTGGGTCGGCTGATCTTCAGAACGGCAAGGTCCGATGCGGCGTCCTTGCCGATCAGCTTGGCCGGGTATTCGGTGCCATCGGGCGTGGTGACGGTGATCGATTCGACCTCGCCCTGACCGTCGGCGGTGATGACGTGATTGTTGGTCACCACATACCCATCGGCCGAGATGATGAAGCCCGAGCCCAGCGACTGCGCTTCGCGCGTCTGCGGGGTGCCACCGCCCTGGCCGCCGCCGAACAGGTCACCGAACGGGGTGCCCGCGAAGGGGTTGTTTTGCTGAACCTTGACGCGCTGGCGGGTGGAGATGTTCACCACCGCCGGCTGCAGCTGCTGCGTAAGGTCGGCGAAGCTGGAGGGCGCACCGGCGCGCGGCACTACGGTCCGCATCTCGGACTGGTCATTCTGGGCGACCTGAGCCCCTGCCGGGAAGCCTGTCACCAGGGTCAGTGCGCTGCCTGCAAGCAGCAGCGCCGAAGTCACACCATAAGCGTATCGCACGTGGCCTGGTCCTCTTTGTCTATCATGCGCCGGGGGCGGCGCGGCTGACGTCTAGCGTTGTCGATTCACGCGCCTTGCGATGAACGGACTTTGAATGACGATGTTCCGCATCATTCAGGAAACGCGTGTTGATTGCGACCTATTTGCCCTTGAACTGCTTGAGATACTCGTTGTCGGGCGACAGCACGATCGATGTGCTCGACTCCTGCTGACCGAACACGGCATCGTAGCTGCGCATGGCGCGGTAGAAGTCGTAGAAGCCGGCGTCCTTGTTGAAGGCTTCGGCATAGGTCCTCGCGGCATCGGCCTCGGCTGTGGCGCGAATGATCTGCGCCTGCTTCTGGCCCTGCGCGCGGATCGTGGCGGCTTCCTGCTGGCGCGCTGTGGCCATGCGGGTGAAAGCGGATTCGAGCGGGGTGCCTTCGGGAAGGTCGGCCCGCTTGATGCGCACGTCGATGACCTGCGCGCCGTATTCGCGCGCTTCACGGTCAAGCCCTTCGCGGATCTGCTCCATTGCCCGGCCACGATCTGCGGTCAGCAGCGAGCCAAAGGTGCGCTTGCCCAGCTCCTGGCGCAGCGCGGAGTTGAGGATCGGCTGGAGCTGCTCGGCAACGCGTTCGGTCGTCCCGGCGGTCTGCACCATGCGCACCGGATCGATGATACGGAAGCGGGCAAAGGCGTCGACCTCGAGACGGCGCTGATCGGCCGACAGCACCTGCTGGCGCTCCATGTCGAGATCGAGGATGCGCTTGTCGACCTCGATCACCTGCTCGACAAAGGGGATGCGCCAGACGAGGCCGGCACCGGTCTGCCCGAAATCGGCCTTGGGCTTGAAGCGGTTGACGACGCGTTCGGGCTGGCCAAGCCGGATGACGACGGCCTGGGTGGTTTCGTCGACCACTTTCACGCAGCTTGCCGCCGCGACGATCGCCACGCCGATCGCGATGATCGAGGCCTTGTGAACGGCCCACAGGTTCTGCAGCGCGCTCACGGCTGGGTCTCCTCGGTGCTGCGTTGCGTCCGCTTCATTTCGGGCAGTGGCAGATACGCCTGGGTGTTGGGTGATTCGAGGATCACCTTGTCGGTCTTGCTCAGCACGCGTTCCATGGTTTCATAGTACATGCGGCGGCGGGTCACCTCGGGGGCGAGCTTGTACTGCTCGTAGACCTTGTCGAACGCGGCGGCTTCGCCCTGAGCTCCTGCAGTCAGCTGCTGGGCCTGGGCTTGGGCGCGGTTGATCGCGCTCTGTGCGTCCTGCTGGGCGGCGAGCACTTCCTTGAAGGCATCGACGACCTTGGCCGGCGGATCGGTCTTCTTGATGTCGACACCCTGGATCATCACGCCCGAGCGATAGGCATCGAGCACCTTCTGCATGCGTTCGCGCACGTTCAGTTCGATCTGCTGGCGACCGGCGCCCATCGCATCGTTGAGGTTCACCTCGGCAATGGACTGGCGCATCGCGGCTTCGGCGACTTCGCGTACGGTCTGGTCTGGATCGGCAAGCTGGAACATGTAGAGCTTGAGGTCCTTGATGTTCCAACGGACCAGGTAGGTAAGGTCGACGAGGTTCTGGTCGGCGGTCAGCATCAGCTTCTCGCCATCGCCCTCGGGAATGGATTCGCGGCGGATCGAGGTCACGTCCTCGACCTTGACCGACTGGATCGGCCAGGGAAGCGTGAGCGCGGTGCCCGAATCAATCGTGCGCGAATAGGATCCGAACGTGGTGACCACGCCCTTTTCCTGCGGGGCGATCAGGTGGACCATCGATGTTCCAAGCCACAGCGCGACGACCAGTCCGATGCCGAGCGGTGCCCACGACTTGCCATCGGGGCGCTGCGGCAGGCGGGGAATGTTGGGTCCACGCGGGCCGCCCCCATTGCCGCCACCCTTGCGATTGCGGAAGATGTCCTCGATGTTCGGCGCGCGGCGCCCGGTGTCTTTGGAGCCGTCCTTGGACGCATCGCCCGACTGAGGAGGCAGCCAAGGGTTGCGCGGGCCATCGCTGCCGGCAGGCGGCGATGGCGGTGCCTCGCCAGAGGGGGGCGAAGCATCGTTGCCACCCCCAGAGCCCCACGGGCTTTTCTTGCCTGTCATGAAAAGGCCCCGTTCCCGGCCAAAACGCGCGATCAATCCGCCCAAGTCTGTCATGTCTTCGTTATAGGAAGGCTTGCGGCGAAAAACAGTGTCCATTCCCGAAAATTCATCTGCTAGGGGCAGGGAAACGGTGCCGGATGTCGGCCAACCTTTGCGGGAAACGAAGTGGCAATAGAAGAACAGGCATTGCGCGATGCGCTGGGGGCAGTTGCCGGGGACCGGTTGCAGGCGGTGAAAGTTGCCGGAGACACGGCGACCGTGATGCTCGAGGTGGGCGGGCTGGAGCGGCTCGACCGTGACAAGCTGGAAATGGCGGTGCGCGACGCGGCAAGAAAGGCTGGCGTCAATGACCTGCGGCTGGGCATGACGGCAGAGCGCAAGTCGAGGGTGATAATCGCCGTCGGATCGGGCAAGGGCGGCGTCGGCAAGTCGACGCTTTCGGCCAATCTGGCCGTGGCGATGCACCGGCTCGGGCGCAAGGTCGGGCTGGTCGATGCCGATATCTATGGTCCCTCGCAGCCACGCCTGCTCCTGACCGAAGGTCGCAAGCCCGAGGCCGATGACAACAAGATCCATCCGGTGCAGAGCCCGTGGGGCATTCCGATGCTGTCGATGGGGCATCTGGTGCAGCCGGGACAGGCGATTGCCTGGCGCGGACCGATGGCCGGCAATGCGCTGGGCCAGTTGATCGATGCGCATTGGGGCGAGACGGAAATCATCGTGGTAGATCTGCCGCCCGGCACCGGCGATGTGCAGCTGACAATGCTTTCCAAGCACAAGCCGGCCGGCGCGGTGATCGTATCGACCCCGCAGGATCTCGCGCTGATGGACGCGACCCGCGCCATCGGCCTGTTCGAGCAGGGCAAGGTGCCGCTGATCGGCATGGTCGAGAACATGGCGGGCTATGTCTGCCCGCATTGCGGGGAAGAAAGCGATCCGTTCGGCGTTGGCGGGGCGGAGGCTGCTGCCAAGACGATGGGCCTGCCTTTCCTCGGCCGCGTGCCGCTCGACATGACCATCCGGCGCGAGAGCGATGCCGGCAACCCACCGGCGGCGGGGGACGGACCGCAGGCCGAGGCGTTCCTGTCGATCGCGCGCGGCGTGCTCGCCTGGCTCGACGGGAAGCGCTGACCCAGATGCGGCTGACGCGGCGGGGGCTGCTGGTGGGGGGAGGGGCAGGCGGCGCCCTGCTGATCGCGTTCCCGCTGCTGCCGCGCCGCCATCCCGTGCCGCTGACGGCGGGCAAGGGCGAGCATATCGTCGACGCTTTCCTGAAAGTGGGGCGGGCCGGGAAAGACTGCATCCTGACTGTGGCCGTGCCCCTGTGCGAGATGGGGCAGGGAATCACGACGCTGGTCGCGCAGATCGTGGCTGACGAGGCCGGAGCAGACTGGCGCAAGGTGGCGGTGGAAGCCGCGCCGATCAGCCCTGCCTATGCCGATGCCGTGCTTTCGGCGAAGTGGGCGCCGCTGTGGATGCCGGCCTGTGCCTCGCTGGGCGATGACGCTGACGGCATGCTCGCGCGGCTCCACGCCGAACGCGGGCCGATGATGATCACGGCCGATGGCACGGCGCTGGCCGCATTTGAGGCGCCCTTGCGCGAAGCGGGCGCGGCGCTGCGGGCAATGATGGCGCAGGCCGCGGCGGACAAGTGGGGCGTGGGCTGGGAGGAGTGCGAAGCGGCAAACAGCTTCGTGACGCACGGCAAGAAGCGCGCTTCCTTTGCCGAGTTGCTCGATGCTGCGGTCGACTTCGATCCCCCCGACGTGCCGGTGCTGCGCGCCGAGCCGCAGCGCGAGCGGCCGGGCCAGTTTCCCGAAAGCTCCCCCGCGCGCCATCCCCGGCTGGACCTGCCGGCCAAGGTCGATGGCAGCTTCACGTTTGCCGGCGACGTGCGCCTGCCCGGCATGGTCCATGCGGCAATTGCCCATGGCCCACAGGGGGCGAGCGTTCTTTCCAGCTACGACAAGCAGGCCGCTGCCGGAGTGCGCGGTCTGATCACGGTGGTAAAGGCAAGGCGCTGGCTGGCTGCAGTGGCGAGCGACTGGCATTCGGCGGACAAGGCGGTGCGGGCCATGGAACCGCGCTTCAGGGCCGATGGCCCGATCGCCGATTCCGAGAAGGTGCTGCTCGCGCTCGACAAGGCGCTGAACAAGGGCGAACCTGAGCGTATCATGGCCGAGGGCGATCCCGACGAGTTGCTCGCCAAGCCTTCGCTGAGCGCCCGCTATGACGTGGAGCCTGCCTTTCATGCCCCGCTCGAAACCGCCAGCGCCACGGCGCGGATGCGCGACGGCCTGCTCGAGCTGTGGATCGCGACACAGGCACCCGAGCGCGCACGTCGGGCAGCGGCGCGGGCGGCGGGCCTCTCGCGCCATGACGTCATCGTCTATCCCATGCACGCAGGCGGCAGCTTCGATGCACGGCTGGACGTGCGTATTGCCGCCGAAGTTGTGACCATCTGCACAACCATCGGCAAGCCGGTACAGCTGACCTGGTCGCGCTGGCAGGAATCGCTGGCAGGCATTGCGCGCACGCCGGTTTCGGCACAGCTCGATGGTGCGCTGAGCCCGGACAAGATGCGCGTGCTTGGCTGGCGCGCACGGCTGGCGGTTTCGGCGACGGCGATCGAGTCCGGTGCAAGGTTGCTGGATGGCTGGGGGGTAAAGCCGGCGCTCGACTTGCAGGATCAGGTCGATCCGATGGCCTGCGAAGGCGCGATGCCGCTCTATCGCATCCCGGAAAAGGCGGTGGAGCAGGTGCCACTGGCGCTGCGCCAGCCGACGGCGCGCTTCAGGGGCCAGGCGCACGGCTATACCGCCTTCTTCACAGAGTGCTTTATCGACGAGCTGGCCCATGCCGCGGGCAAGGAGCCGCTATCGTTCCGCGTCGGCATGCTGGAGGGAGAGCCGCGGCTGGTGGCCTGCCTGCAAGGCGCCGGACGGCTGGCGCAGTGGGGCGGCGGCATCGAGGCATCGGGGCAGGGCATTGCCTGCCATCAGATGGAACTGGCAACCGGTAGCGGCAAAAGTCGCAAGGGCCTCGTCGCGGTTGTGGCCACGGCACGCAGCGAGGCGGGCGTGGTGCGCGTCGATCGGTTGAGCGCCTACGTCGACATCGGCCGCATCGTGAACATGGACCTGGCCCGCCAGCAGATCGAAGGGGGGCTGATGTTCGGCCTGGCCCATGCTGTGGGCGGGGCGAGCGGCTATGCCAAGGGCCGGCCACTGGCGGGCAGACTTGCGCAATTGGGGCTACCCCTGCTTGCCGATTGCCCCAAGGTTGATATTGCCTTTGCCGACAGCAACGAAGACCCGTTCGACCCCGGCGAGCTTGGCATGGTCGCGGTGGCTCCGGCCATCGCCAATGCCCTGTTCTCCGCCACGGGCGTGCGCTTTCGCCGCCTGCCCCTGATTTCCGACGGCCTTTGAGGCCAAGGTCCGAACCTATCCCAAGGATTGCAATGGAACGTCCTGCCGATCATCCGAATGTGCTTACCGGCAAGGTCGGCGTGCTTGTCGTCAACCTCGGCACGCCTGATGCCCCCGATGTCGAATCGGTCAAGCGCTACCTCAAGGAGTTCCTGTCCGACCCGCGCGTGGTCGAGATTCCAAAGTTGCTCTGGCAGCTGATCCTTCGGGGATATATCCTCAACACCCGGCCCAAGAAATCGGCCCATGCCTATTCGCAGGTGTGGAGCGAGGACGGCTCGCCGCTGGCCGCGATCACCAAGGCACAGGCGCGGGCGTTGCAGGAGCGGCTGGGCGATGCCGCAATCGTGCGGTACGCGATGCGCTACCAGTCGCCGGCAATGGCCAAGGAGCTGGACGCGCTGGTGGCAGCGGGGTGCGAGCGCATTCTGGTGGCGCCGCTCTACCCGCACTATTCCGGTGCAACGACGGCTTCAGCGCTCGATGCCGTGGCCGACTGGATCAAGGCACGCCGCCGCCTGCCGGCACTGCGTACGCTGCCGCCCTATCATGACGATGCGGCCTATATCGGCGCGCTCCACGCCGACATGACGCGGCAGATGGCAAGCCTCGCGTTCGAGCCGGAACTGCTGCTGCTGAGCTATCACGGCATGCCGGAGCGCACGCTGTATCTGGGCGATCCCTATCATTGCCACTGCCAGAAGACCTCGCGCCTGCTGGGCGAGCGCTTTGCGCAGAGCCACCCCGGCCTGCGGCTGGTGACGACGTTCCAGTCGCGCTTCGGCCGGGCCAAGTGGCTCGAACCTGCGACCGACACGGTGCTGACCGTCGAGGCGGAGAAGGGCACGAAGCGCGTGGTGATCGCGGCGCCGGGCTTTTCGGCCGATTGCCTCGAGACGCTTGAGGAACTGGCAATCCGCGGCAAGGAGGATTTCGAGGCGGCAGGGGGCACCCACTTTGCCGCGCTGGAATGCCTGAATGCGGGGCAGGCGGGCATGGACCTGCTGGAGACGATTACCCGGCGCGAACTGGCCGGCTGGATCTAAATCGCCTCTTGGCCGCTGCTGACAGGCGTGTTAATTGCTCGGTTAAACCAGAATACCGGGAGACACCATGGCCAGCATCGCGCCCGAAGCTGCTGCTTACCTGCATACCGAGCGCGCCAATCCGCACTGGGTGCGGCTGGGCGGCGATCACAAGCTTGATCACATTCCGGGTGAAGACGGCTGGCCGGTTCTCGGTACCACGCTGATGCAGCTGGCCGATCCGCTGGGTTTCCAGAAGCGCATGGTCGATACTTACGGCCCGGTGTTTCGCACGCGCAGTTTCGGGCGGCGCGGGGTCAACCTGATCGGGGCGGATGCCAACGAGCTGGTGCTGTTCGACCGCGACAAGCTGTTCTCGAACGAGCAGGGCTGGGGGCCGGTGCTCAACCTGCTGTTTCCGCGTGGCCTGATGCTGATGGACTTCGAGGCGCACCGGCTTGACCGGCGTGCCTTGTCGATCGCGTTCAAGCCCGAGCCGATGCGGGCTTATTGCTCCGTGCTCAACACCGGCATCGCCTCGGCGGTGGAGCGGTGGGGCGGCTCGATGCGCTTCTACGATGCGATCAAGGCGCTGACGCTCGACACGGCGGCCTCGAGCTTCCTGGGCCTTCCGCTGGGGCCGGAGGCGGACCGGCTGAACAAGGCCTTCGTCGATATGGTGCAGGCCTCCGTCGGCGTTGTGCGCAAGCCGCTGCCCTTCACCAAGATGGGCAGGGGCGTGGCCGGACGGCGGCTGATGGTCGAATACTTCGGGCGGCTGGTGCGCGAGCGGCGAGCCAATCCCGGGCAGGACATGTTCAGCCAGTTCGCGCTTGCCACGCGTGATGATGGCTCGCTCTTGCCCGAGGACGTCGTGGTCGATCACATGATCTTCCTGATGATGGCCGCGCACGACACGATAACCTCTTCGGCGACAGTGCTGTTCTGGCAGCTCGCCAAGAATCCCGGCTGGCAGGACAGGCTGCGGGCCGAGGCGCGTGCGGTGACGGGCGGTGATGGGTTGCCCTTGGCCTATGAAGACCTGGGCCGCATGGACCTGACCGAGATGGCGTTCAAGGAAGCCCTGCGCTTCATGCCGCCGGTGCCGAACATGCCGCGCCGGGCGCTGCGCGACTTCCGCTACGGTGGTTTTGACATTCCGGCCGGCACCCCGGTCGGCATCAGCCCGGCTGCGGTCCATGCCGATCCGGCGCATTGGGAGCGGCCCGAACTCTTCGACCCGCTGCGATTCACCGCGGACAAGGTGGCTGCGCGGCACAAGTATGCCTGGGTGCCGTTCGGCGGGGGCGCGCACATGTGCCTCGGGCTGCATTTCGCCTATATGCAGGTCAAGCTGCTGGCCAGTCACATCCTCACCCGCTTCGAGGTGCGCATGGCCCCGGGCGCCGAGCCGCAGTGGCAGGCCTGGCCCATTCCGAAGCCGCGCGACGGGTTGAAGGTGGAGATGCGCCGAATCTGTTGACGATTCGGGCGCCCACGGTTAAGGGGCGCGCTTTCCGGCGGGACTTCCCGCCATTTGATGAGATTCACGCGGCCGCTTCTTGCGCCCGCAAGAGGACGAGAAACAGGAAACCATGGCCAACACGCCGCAAGCCCGCAAGCGTATCCGTCGCAATGAACGTCGCGCCGAAATCAACGGCAACCGCCTTTCGCGCATCCGCACTTTCGTGAAGAAGGTCGAGAATGCCCTGGCCGGTGGCGACAAGACGGCTGCTGCTGCGGCGCTCAAGGAAGCCCAGCCCGAGCTGGCGCGTGGCGTTGCCCGTGGCGTGCTTCACAAGAACACCGTGGCGCGCAAGATGTCGCGCCTGTCGAAGCGTGTCGCCGCGCTCTGATTCGGTGAAGGCGATTCGCCGCAGATAGCGGCGGATCGGATTGCTCCGACGGCACAAATAAAGAACATGGTCGGCGATGAATATCGCCGGCCATTTTCATTTGTGTCGCATACGGAAAATCCCTCTCCGCATTGTTACAGTGTGCAGGCGCAACAAGTCACGGAATCTACGCGATTCGCATGGCATTTACTTGCTGAATAAGTAAAAGTGCTTGAAAAACAAATACTTGATGCATCTCTGCGGGTTAGGGTGAGTCAAGGGCATTTATTTCAGTTTTTTTGCCCTTACCCCGCTTGCGCGAAGGGCCCTTGCGCCAATAGACAATGCGAACCGGGAGCGGGAATCACTGCAAACCGGTGTCACTTGAAATCTTTCGACCAAGGCCTGTCACACGTGGTGAGGCAGGGCAGGGATCATTCGTGCCTGCGTACGGGGGTGTACGCAGGTCTAGACAGTCGGGGCAGCGAAGCGTGAAGATTGACGATTTCGCAGGGGGAAGCGCGGGCAGCGCAGCGATCAACTTCGATCGCAACACAACAAGCCGGAAGGGACGCGACAACACGATGATCGAGGACCAGGAAGCGCTGGATCTGGCAGCAGACTGGGCCGACATCAGCCAGGGTCTGAAGAAGGATCTGGGGCCGCAGTTGCACGCACAGTGGATCAAGCCGATCCAGTTGGGCGCGTTCTGCAAGGAAACCGGAACGCTCGACCTGTTCCTGCCGACCGAATTCTCCGCCAACTGGGTGGCCGATCGCTTTGCCGATCGCCTTAGCCTGGCATGGAAGATCGCACGTTCGGAAGTGCGCCAGGTGCGCATCACCGTGCACCCACGCCGCCGTTCGATGCCCGAACTGCGCGTTGGCGCCGAAGCGCCAGTACCGGTGCGCGCGCCGGCCACACCGGCGATGATCGATACCGCGCTGTCGGGCCTCGATCCTTCACTGACTTTTGCCGAATTCGTGTCGGGTTCGGCCAATGTGCTGGCGGTCAACGCCGCGCAGCGCATGGCTGCTGTCGAAACGCCGCAGTTCTCGCCGCTCTATCTCAAGGGCTCGACCGGCCAGGGCAAGACGCACCTGCTCCACGCCATCGGTCATGCCTTTGCCGCCAACAAGCCTGGCGCGCGCATCTTCTACTGCTCGGCCGAGCGGTTCATGATCGAGTTCGTCCAGGCCATGCGCTCGAACGAGATGATCGAGTTCAAGGCGCGCCTGCGCGGCTTCGACATGCTGCTGGTCGACGATATCCAGTTCATCATCGGCAAGGCCAGCACGCAGGAGGAATTCCTTCACACGATCGATGCGCTGATGAGCGCAGGCAAGCGTCTTGTCGTCGCTGCTGACCGCGCGCCGCAGGCGCTGGACGGTGTCGAGCAGCGCCTGCTGTCGCGACTGTCGATGGGCCTCGTCGCCGACATCCAGCCCGCCGACATCGAGCTGCGCCGCAAGATCCTCGAGCATCGCCTCAACCGCTTCGGCAATACGCAGGTGCCGGCTGATGTGATCGAGTTCCTCGCCCGCACGATCAACCGCAACGTGCGCGAGCTGGTGGGCGGCCTCAACAAGCTGATCGCCTATGCGCAGCTGACCGGCCAGCCGGTCTCGCTGCAGCTGGCCGAAGAGCAGCTGACCGACATCCTCTCTGCCAACCGCCGCCGCATCACGATCGACGAGATCCAGCGCACGGTATGCCAGTTCTACCGGGTCGACCGCACCGAAATGGCATCCAAGCGTCGCGCCCGCGCCGTGGTGCGCCCGCGTCAGGTGGCGATGTACCTCGCCAAGGTGCTGACTCCGCGCTCCTACCCGGAGATCGGCCGCAAGTTTGGCGGTCGGGATCACTCGACGGTGATTCACGCTGTGCGCCTGATCGAGGAACTGCGCACGCGCGATGCCGACATGGACGGCGACGTTCGCACCTTGCTGCGTCAGCTGGAAGACTAAGAGGCAAGGGATGCGAGGGGTTAGCCCCTCGTATTTCTGCTTCTTCTTCCCTAACTGCGTCGCATGACGCCAGACCGCCTCGATCGTTTCGCTCGCCATATTGTCCTGCCCGAAGTGGGGGCGATGGGGCAGGCGCGGCTTGCAGCATCGCACGTCGTACTGATCGGCATGGGCGGCATCGGCTCGCCCGCGCTACAGTATCTTGCCGGGGCCGGGGTCAGCCGGCTGACCCTGATCGACGACGACGTCGTCGAGGCGAGCAACCTGCAGCGGCAGACCATCTATACCGAAGCCGACATCGGCAAGGCAAAGGCCGAGGCGGCAGCCGCGTGGGTGCGGGCTTTCGATCCTGCCTTGGCCGTCATCGCCCATGTTACCCGCATAGCGCGCGACAACGCCGCTGATCTTATCGCCGATGCAGATGTCGTGCTCGATGGTTGCGACAATTTCGCGACGCGGCTCGCCGTATCTGACGCCTGCGTGAAAGCGGGCGTGCCGTTGACCAGCGCAGCGCTGGGGCGGTTTCAGGGGCAGGTGGCAAACTTTGCCGGGCACCGCGAAGGCGAGGCCTGTTACCGCTGCTTCGTGGGCGATGCCTTCGATGCCGAGGATTGCGATACCTGCGCCGATCTTGGCGTGTTGGGCGCAATGGTCGGCATGGTCGGGGCTTTCGGGGCGATGGCAGCGATGCGGGTGCTGCTGGAAGGCGTTTCGACGCTGGGGGATCCACAGTGGGGCCAGTTGCACGTTCTGGACGGCCTGAAGCCCTCTCTGCGTGCGATGCGCATTGCGCGTGACCCCGAGTGCAATGGGTGTGGCCCAACTCTCTGAGAGCGTGCCCGAGGCAAAAGAAAAGGGCGCGGGGACCGAAGTCCTCGCGCCCTTTCTGTCTGGCCTGAAGCCGCTCCTTACGAAGCGAGCTTGCGCAGCACGTAGTGCAGGATGCCACCGTTCATGAAGTACTCGACTTCGTTGGCGGTATCGATGCGGCACAGTGCGGTGAAGGTCAGCTTGGTGCCGTCCTTGCGCGTGACTTCCACTTCCACGTCCTGGCGTGGCTGAAGGTTCGCAACGCCCTTGATCGTGAAGGTGTCGTCGCCCGAGAGCGCCAGCGAATGGCGGTTCTGGCCTTCCTTGAACTGCAGCGGCAGCACGCCCATGCCGACGAGGTTCGAGCGGTGGATGCGCTCGAAGCTTTCGACGATCACGGCGCGGACGCCGAGCAGGTTGGTGCCCTTGGCTGCCCAGTCACGCGAGGAACCGGTGCCGTATTCCTTGCCCGCGATCACGACCGTCGGCGTGCCGGCGGCCTTGTGCTTCATGGCAACGTCGTAGACCGAGCCGACCTCGTCGCCGAAGCGCGAGAAGCCGCCTTCGACGCCGGGTACCATCTCGTTCTTGATGCGGATGTTGGCGAAGGTGCCGCGCATCATGACTTCGTGGTGACCACGGCGCGCGCCGTAGGAGTTGAAATCCGCCTTCGAGACCTGGTGCTCCATCAGCCACTGGCCGGCGGGGCTGTCAGCCTTGATCGAGCCGGCGGGGCTGATGTGGTCGGTGGTGATCGAATCGCCCAGGATAAGCAGCGGCTTGGCTTCGATGATGTCGCTGACCGAAGCCGGCGTCATCGACATGCCTTCGAAGTACGGCGGGTTGGCGACATAGGTCGACCCGGCGCGCCACGAGTAGGTTTCCGAACCGGTTACGTTGATCGCCTGCCAGTGCGCATCGCCCTTGTAGACGTCAGCATAGCGAGCCTGGAACATGGCGCGATCCATGCAGCCGGCCATGGTGGTGGCGACTTCGCTGTTCGTGGGCCAGATGTCCTTGAGGTAGACGTCTTGGCCGTTGTTGCCCTTGCCGATCGGGGTGGTGGTGAAATCTTCGACCACGGTGCCCTTGAGCGCATAGGCGACGACCAGCGGCGGCGAGGCGAGGAAGTTCGCGCGCACATCGGGGCTGACGCGGCCTTCGAAGTTGCGGTTGCCCGAGATCACGGCCGCGGCAACAAGGCCGTTGTCGTTGATCGCCTTGCTGATCGGTTCGGCGAGCGGACCCGAGTTGCCGATGCAGGTGGTGCAGCCATAGCCGACGAGGTTGAAGCCAACCGCATCGAGGTGCTCCTGCAGCCCGGCCTTGTTGAGGTAGTCGGTAACGACCTGCGAACCGGGAGCCAGCGAGGTCTTGACCCAAGGCTTGGGCTTGAGACCGAGTTCGTTGGCCTTCTTGGCGACAAGGCCTGCAGCAACCAGCACGCCCGGGTTCGAGGTGTTTGTGCACGAGGTGATCGCGGCGATGGTCACGTCACCGTCGCCGATGTCGAAGTCCTTGCCTTCGACGGGCACGCGGGCCGGGGTCTTCTTGTAGGTGTTGGCCATGTCGGCGTTGAACACGTCGTCGACTTCGGGGAGCGAGACGCGGTCCTGCGGGCGCTTGGGGCCGGCGAGCGAGGGCACGACAGTGCCGAGGTCGAGCTCCAGCGTCGAGGAGAAGATCGGCTCGACCGCCGGGTCGATCCAGAAGCCCTGCTCCTTGGCGTAGGCCTCGACGAGCGCGATCTGCGCTTCCTCGCGGCCGGTCAGGCGCATGTAGTCGAGCGTCTTGTCGTCGATGCCGAAGAAGCCGCAGGTTGCGCCGTATTCCGGAGCCATGTTGGCGAGCGTCGCGCGGTCAGCGAGGCTGAGCGCGGCAAGGCCGGGGCCGTAGTATTCGACGAAGCGGCCGACCACGCCATGCTTGCGCAGCATGTTGGTGCAGGTCAGCACGAGGTCGGTGGCGGTCACGCCTTCCTTGAGTTCGCCGGTGAACTTGAAACCGACGACTTCGGGGATGAGCATCGAAACCGGCTGGCCGAGCATCGCGGCTTCAGCCTCGATGCCGCCAACGCCCCAGCCCAGCACGCCGAGGCCATTGACCATGGTGGTGTGGCTGTCGGTGCCGACGCAGGTGTCAGGGTAGGCGACCGTGACGCCGTTCTGGTCGGTCGAGGTCCACACGGCCTGGGCGATGTTCTCGAGGTTGACCTGGTGGCAGATGCCGGTGCCCGGGGGCACGGCGTAGAAGTTGTTGAGGCTCTTCGATCCCCACTTGAGGAAGTCGTAGCGCTCCATGTTGCGCTGGTATTCGATTTCCACGTTCTGTTCGGCCGCCTTGGGGTGGCCGAACTCGTCAACCATGACCGAGTGGTCGATGACGAGGTTCACGGGGACCAGCGGATTGATCTTGCTGGTGTCACCGCCGAGGGTGGCGATGGCATCGCGCATCGCGGCAAGGTCGACCACGCAGGGCACGCCGGTGAAATCTTGCAGCAGCACGCGCGCCGGGCGGTACTGGATCTCGCTGTTGGATTCGGTGGGGCTCTTCTGCCAGTCGACGATCGCCTTCACGTCATCGGCGGAGACGGTGAAGCCGCCGTCCTCGAAGCGCAGGAGATTTTCGAGAAGGACCTTCATCGAGAAGGGCAGGCGCGAAACGTCGCCGAACTTCTCGGAAGCCTTCTTGAGCGAGTAATAGGCGTAGTCCTTGCCGCCCACGTTCATCGTGCTGCGGGTGCCGAGCGTATCTTGTCCGACCTGGGTCATGGCTTTGCGTCTTCCCTCCTGTCGCGGCCGTTGCTGTACGGTGCCACGCGGGGAATCGCTCTTGGACCAAAGGCCCGTGGCGGCGCGGCTAGATACGGCCTGAAAGCGAGGGTGCGATGCGCGCAAAGCACCCTCGCGTCAAGGGCGGGGAGGCTGCATTTTTCGCAGATGCGGCACGATTTGTCGGGTAGGCGCGCTTATTGATTTGCAATTGCAATATATGCCGTGCTGCTACCCCAAGGGCTTGGCTTCGGGCAAGACGGGGGGCACCTTGCGCGTGGCATAGAGGCATCCGGCAACGATCAGACTGACCCCGACGAGCATCGTCGGGGTCACCGGTTCGGCAAAGGCGATCCAGCCAACGATCGCAGCCCAGATGAACGCTGTATATTCAAGCGGCACCAGCACCTGCGCCTCGGCCCGGCCATACGCCCAACTGAGCAGCATGAGCGAGGCGGCCGACAGGACTGCCGAGATCACCAGCAACCACCACACTTCGCCCGTGGGGAAGGGCGCCAGCCACCATGCGCCAAGGCCCAGGAATCCGAACTGCACCAAGGCCTGAAAGAACGCCACTTCTTCAGGCTTTGCCAGGAGCGCCTGCTGACGCTGCAGGACGAGGTTCCAGGCATAGAGCACCGCCGAAACAAGAGTGGCGGCCAAGCCCTTGACCACTTCGACGTCACCCGAGGCGCTGAACTGGCCCATTGCGATAACGACAACGCCAGCGAGCGCCAGCACCGAGCCGCCGATGGCAGAGGCGCGCACTTTCTCGCCGAGCAGCAGTGCCGCGAGATAGAGCGCGATCAGCGGGGCGATGAACGAGAGCGCAATGCCTTCGGCCATGGGCAGGCGGACAAGCCCATAGAAGAACAGCGTCGCCATGACCGAGGCCACGCAGCCGCGAAGCAGGTGCACCCTGAGCGTCGACCACTGCGGCCAACCCTGACCGCGCCACAACCAGACCGGCAACATGATGAGCGAGGCGGCAAACCCGCGCCAGCACATGGCGGCATAGGCGCCAAGGACGAGCGAGGCAGCCTTCATCACGCCATCCATGATCGAGAACAGCGCCAGGCCAAGTATCGTGGCAAGCACCGGGAGCAAAGGCAGGCGATGGTGGTTCATGACCTGAAGCCATAGGCAATGCAGTTGTGCGTTGAAACCTTTCAATCTGTGCGGTTGTTGTGTGATGGCAGGTCGGGATCGCCGATTCAGGCTGCAGTCAGGCGCGGCGCTTGATAGTGTCGGTGGCTTGGGGCAGGACATCCGGGTTTACGAATTGGCTCATTCGAGCGTCGAACGGGGTATTTGCAAAGTGAAGCGTGTGAACGATGGAACGGGCCTTTCCGGCAAGCTCGGCATGGCCCTGCTGGCGACCGCGCTGGTTTCGCAGCCGGCCTTGGCCCAGAACGCGGGTGCATCACCCGGTCCGATCGATCTGACGAAACAGGCCAAGCCACTTCCGGTCCCCGCGCCGACGGTAGCGGTGCCGCAAGGTCCGGCGACAGCTGTCGCGGCCGCGCCGCTTGCGCCCGAGCAGGCGCCGCATTGGACCCCTGCGGATGCGCAGGCACTGCTCGCGACCATCAAGGGCATCGGCGCTGATGGCCTGTTTGCCAAGGATTACGAGCCCGACGTGCTCGCCGCCGCAATCGCCAAGGGCGAGGGCAGCGAATTGGACGAGACGGCCACGCGCCTGTTCACCTGGCTGGCCGAAGACCTGCGCGACGGACGCACGCCGATGACGGCGCGCGTCCAGTGGTTCGCGGTCGACCCCGATCAGGACGTCAACCCGACCTCGCTGATTCTTGGCGATGCCCTGGCCAAGCATGACGTGAAAGGCGCGCTCATGGCGCTTCTTCCGACCGTGCCCGATTATGCAGAACTGAAGGCTGCGCTGCCAAAGGCACAGACCCAGAAGCAGGCTGCGCTGATTCGCGCCAACATGGATCGCTGGCGCTGGCTGGCGCGCGATCTTGGCACCCAATATCTGCTGACCAACGTGCCCGAGCAGATGCTGCGCCTGACCGTGCGCAACAAGATCATCAGCACCTACAAGGTCATTGTCGGCAAGCCCGGCAAGACCGCAACGCCGCAGCTTGCCGAAACGGTCGAGGGCGTGATCTTCAACCCCACGTGGACGGTGCCGCAGTCGATCGTGGTCGGCGAAGGGCTGGGTGCGCGACTGGTAGGCAATCCCAAGCAGGCCGAGCGCGAAGGCTACAAGGTGACCAAGGCCGGCGATGGCACGATCTACGTCGTGCAGCAGCCGGGTGACACCAATTCGCTGGGTCGCATGAAGCTCGACATGCCCAATGAGCATGCGATCTTCCTGCACGACACGCCCAACCGGAACCTGTTCAACCTGCCGGCCCGTGCGCTCAGCCACGGTTGTGTCCGTGTCGAGCGGGCGACCGAACTGGCCATGACGATGGCGATCCTCGGAGCGAACATGACGCCCGACGATGCCGTGGTGGCCCACAATTCGAAGACCTATACCAAGGTGCCGATGACCAAGACCTTCCCGGTCTATCTCACCTACTTTACCGTCGCTCGCGACGTGAATGGCATGCTGCGCTCATTCCCGGACATCTACAGCCGCGATGCGCCGGTGCTGGCGAGCTTTGCCAAGCCGCGCCAGTTGCACACCACGCAGCGCAAGAGCACCGAGGAAGTGATCAAGCTCGACAATCCGCTGTAAGGATTGTCGAGAAACAATGCGCACCCGGCTCAGCATTTGCCGCCGCAAGGTGCGCTATGCCTCGGCCGAAGAAGCATGCGAGGTCGCTGCTGCCAGCGGCCTCGTCCTGCATCCCTACTATTGCGACCGGTGCTGGCGCTGGCACCTTACCAGCAGGACCAAGGGGCGCCGCCGCCCGGCCGGTCAGCCGAAGCCGAGCCTGTCGGCGTAGAGCAGGCGTCCGCCCGAGAGGTGCCACAGCGCTTCGTTGAAGTCGGCCTCACCCATGGCAAAGCAGCCATCCGACCGGCCCAGCTTGCCCCACTTCTCCAGCATGGCCGGATTGGCATACCATGCCGGGTGCATCACGATTGCGCGATCGAGCACGTTGGAATTGTCCGGTTCCAGCCCGCCCAGACGGATCGAGGTGCCGTATTTGCCCTTGTACCATTCCCAAGTGACATAGGCCCCGCGCGAGGTGGCAAGGCTGCCTACCTCGTTGGAAAAGGTCTTGAGGAAGCCGTCATGCTCGGGGTCTGATCCGCGCCCGTGCGAGACCAGGAAGGACCGCACCTCGCCGCGCTCGAGATTGGCGAAGTGCAGGCGCGGCAGGGACGAGGGCAGCGCGAAATCGACGATCCCGACAATGTCGGTGCGCCAGAGCGAAGCGCGATGCTTCTCCAGTTGCTGTGCCGCGAGTTCGAGCACCCTGCGATGCTGATCGTTGGGATAATAGGTGGCAGCGGAAACGCGTGATGGCAGCAGCGCCGCAGCAGATCCTGCCGCAACACCGGCCAATACCGATCGTCTGTCGATTCCGTTCTTCATGTCCGATCCCGTATCACGCCCACCCCGTATCGCGCGTGAACGGCGTGCATTCTAGGCATTTGCGACCGGATTTCCAGCCTTTGCGCCAGATTGCAGGCCAAGCTCCATCAAGGCCGGCCCGTCAACGCGCATCACCGTCCATTCGTCCATCAACTTGGCGCCCAAGGACTTGTAGAAGCCGATGGCCGGTTCATTCCAGTCAAGCACCGACCATTCCAGCCGAGCGCAGTCGCGTTCGACAGCCAGGGCGGCAAGGTGCGAGAGCAGCGCCTTGCCAAGTCCCGATCCGCGGGCTTCGGGCTTTACGAACAGGTCCTCGAGATAGATCCCGGGCTTGCCTTCGAAAGTCGAGAAATTGTGAAAGAACAGGGCGAAACCCTGCGCCTTGCCATCGATCTCGCCGATCACGACTTCGGCATAGGGGCGCGGCCCAAACAGCTTTTCGCCCATCACGGTCTCGTCGAAACGGACTTCGTCGGCGAGCTTCTCGTACTCTGCCAGGTCCCGAATCAATTCGGCGACGAGCGGGAGGTCGGCAGCGGTGGCGGGGCGGATCGAGATCGTCATGCCGTGCGACCTAGCGTGTTGACCGGAACCTTGCCAGCCCTGCCGGATTGCGAAAGGATGGTGTCCGTGGCCCGACTTGCACTTGTCCTTGCTCCTGCAGCGCTGTCCCTTGCCGGGTGCGCCATGCCTGATCGGGTTGCACCGACAATGCCGACAACAGCGCCGGTGCCCGCTCCGGTGCCCGCGGCGCACCAGACGCGTATCCTTGATGGCACTGCCGCCGCGCAACTCATGCGCAATGCAGGCGTCACGCTGCAATGGATCGACTGGAATACGCGCGGCACGGCCCATGCGCGCGACGATGGTGGGGTTATCCGCCTTACCGCGAGCCAGAATTCGTCGACCGGGCCGGGGCGGCTCTGGCTGGACGGGACAGTCACCGAGATCGGCGCGGACTACTTTATCTTTTCGGGCACCATCCGCATCGTCGATACGCCCGATGCGGGTCGCAAATGTGAGGCCACGCGTACGGATTGGCGCTTTGCCGTGACCCAGAGCCGTCCCTACTGGCGCCTGCGCACATTCGAATGGTGCGACGGGCTGACCGATTACATCGACATCTACAAGCCGGCGAACCCGCGCTGATCACATTGCGGCGTGGTGCGCCTGCGTAGCCTGATCGAGCCTGAGAAAACGCGCCGCGTTGTTATAGAAGATGTCGCGCTTTTGCTCTGCGGTGAGGAAAGGGGCTGCCTCGATCGTGTCGATCGCCTTGCCGATTGCCTCGGGCCAGACCATCTGGTCCGAGCCGAACATGATCCGCTTGCCAAAGCCCGCATCCATCAGCGCCTTGAGATAGGCGTAGAAGGATGGGCGCGGCTGGGTCCAGTCGATCACGCCGAGGTCCACATAGACCTGCGGATGACTGTAGAGCAGGGCGATGGTGTCATCGAGCATCGGGAAGCCGGCGTGCATCACGTTAACCCGCAATTTCGGGTGGCGCAGCAGGACGTCTTCGAGCAACAGCGGGCTGGACAGCCTTGCACGGTAACCTGAACCGGGAAGATAACCCACGCCCGGCGGCCCGGGGCCCATGTGGATCGATACGGGAATGTCTTCCTTCTCGGCCACGGCCCACAAGCGTTCGAGGCGAGGATCGTCTGCCCCGACGCCATCATATTGCATCATGAGTTCGCCGATAGCCACGAGATCGCCTGAAGCTTTGAGCCTGCCAAGGCCCTCTTCAAGCTTTGTATCGAGGGGCCAATCCGGAATGAGGCTTGGCATAAGGCGCTGCGGAGCCGCGTTGCGCCAGCGATCTACCAGTTTCTTCGGTCCGGAGACGAGACCGATCACGTTGTATTTCTCAAGCTGTGCAAGCGACCGGGTCATGACCTCATCGTCCTTCATGGGCGAGACGATCGGATCCTTGCATTCCTTGCCGGAGAACAGCGTGCCGAAGTTTTCGGGCGGCGCTTGATGCGTCTCCCAGACAGGCATCGTGATTGGCGAGCACAGCGCAAGCGGCGGCGGCCCCTGCTGGTCAGCAGAAAGGGCATGCAGGTGCATGTCGAGGATCGGTGGCCGGGCAAGGGCCGCAGCGGCGTAAGAGCCGGAAAGGAGGGCGAGGGCGACGATGAGGCCGCCCCGCATTACTCTGCCGCCTCGGTCACGTTGCCGGCGTCGGTCGTGGCCGCTTCGATCTCGGCAGCCTTCTTTTCGACCAGCGAGACGATGTGATCCAGCATCTCATCCGAATGGACTGTATGGTCGGTCACGCCCGAGAGGTAGACCATGTGCTTGCCGTTGCCGCCGCCAGTCAGGCCAATGTCGGTTTCGCGCGCCTCGCCGGGGCCGTTGACGACGCAGCCGAGGACAGAGAGCGAGAGCGGCGTCTTGATATGGCTGAGGCGCGATTCGAGCGCTTCGACCGTGCGGATCACGTCAAAGCCCTGCCGTGCGCACGACGGGCAGGACACCACGCGGACGCCGCGGGTGCGCAGGCCGAGGGACTTGAGAATCTCGAAGCCGACGCGAACTTCCTCTTCCGGTTCTGCCGAAAGCGAGACGCGCAGTGTGTCGCCGATGCCGGCCCACAGCAGGTTGCCGATGCCGATCGAGGATTTCACCGTGCCGCCGATCAGCCCGCCCGCCTCGGTAATGCCAAGGTGCAGAGGGCAATCGACTGCTTCGGCAAGACCCATGTAGGCGGCGACCGCGAGGAACACGTCGGAGGCCTTCACCGCCACCTTGTATTCGTGGAAGTCGTGGTCCTGCAGCAATTTGATATGGTCGAGCGCCGATTCGACCAGCGCCTCGGGGCAAGGCTCGCCGTACTTTTCCAGCAGATCCTTCTCGAGGCTGCCGGCGTTGACGCCGATGCGGATCGCGCAGCCATTTGCCTTGGCGGCGCGGACCACTTCAGCCACGCGGTCGTTGCTGCCGATGTTGCCGGGATTGATGCGCAGGCAGGCAGCACCTGCATCGGCAGCTTCGAGCGCGCGCTTGTAGTGGAAATGGATGTCCGCAACGATCGGCACGCGCGCGGCCCGCGTGATCTGGCGAAGCGCGGTGGTGCTTTCCACGTCCGGGCAGGAGACGCGGATGATGTCGGCCCCGGCATCCTCGCAGCGGCGGATCTGGTTCAGCGTCGCCACTGGATCGGACGTCAGCGTGTTGGTCATGGTCTGGACGGTGATCGGCGCATCGCCACCGACGGGGACACTGCCAACCATGATCTGGCGGCTCTTGCGACGCGCGATATCGCGCCATGGACGGATCGAGGACATGAGCCCTCTATAGGGCTTCGAAAGGCTGACCGAAAGGCGTCTAAAGCGGTCCGGCGAACATGAATTCGGGATCGCAGTGATCACCCACCCAAAATTCGATGTCGGCCACCTTGTCGAGCCCGTAGCGGCGATAGAAGCGCTGGGCATCCGGGTTGTGGGCATAGACCGAAAGCTGCATCTCGTCAGCACCCCAGGACCGCGCTTCAGCGAAGGCCCAGTCCATCAGCCGTGCGCCCGCACCGCGCCCGATCAGGTCGGGGTCGGTATAGAGCTGCTTCAGTTCCATAGGTGCCTTTGCCGCGGTGTGCGACGGCAGCGAACTCGTGCGGGCTATCTTGCAGAAGCTGGCCAGCACGCCGTCCTCCTCCTCGATCACGGCGATCTTCATTTCCGGGTTCGCAAGCTGCGCCAGAACAGTCTGCTCGGAATGGGATTCGTCGAGGAAGCGCGCGAGATTCTCGGGGCTGTAGAGCGAACCGAACTTGGCGATGAACGCGCGGCGACCAAGATCGGCAAGGGCGGCAGCATCGGCAACAGTGGCAAGGCGTAGCGTCATGGCTTGGCTGATAGCCCAGCCAGCGTGACGATTCTACTAGTGGTTGCCCGCGGCAATGGCGGCCTTCTCGGCGGGTGAAGACCGTCTTCCAAGCACGTCGTTGCGATGCGGAAAGCGGCCGAAGCGGGCGACCATCCGGTAATGATCGACTGCGAAGCTGCGGATGTAGCTGCTGCCGAGCCGGGTAAACCTTGCGAGGCTTTGGCGCTGATCGGCGATTTGTTCGGAATGCATCAGCGGCATCAGAAGAAATTGCTGCTCGGCTTGCGACAGGCCGCCAAGCCAGCCTCCGGCGATGGCGGCATGGGTGATGGCGCGTGCCAGCTTGTCCGTGGCAAAGGCGCGGGCATCTTCGCGGAAGATGTTGCGGGGAACCTGATCAAACAGGAGTACTGCAGCCAAGGCCGTTCCCCGGTCCTTCAGGAAGCGGCTTGGTTGCTGCCCGCGCATCGCGTGCCAATGCTTGGCAAAACGCGTACGGATCTGTCGGTCGACAGTATCATCCCGGGCAAAGCGCTGCTCGGGAGCAAGCTCTGTAAACCAGAAATGCAGGAGCGCCCGCACCCAGCCCTGTGGTGCGGCGCTCATGCCTTAGCTGGCCTTGTCGGCCTTCACCTTCTTGTAGGGAAC
The DNA here is from genome assembly GCF_900176395.1 of Novosphingobium sp. B1. GTDB lineage: Bacteria > Pseudomonadota > Alphaproteobacteria > Sphingomonadales > Sphingomonadaceae > Novosphingobium. The sequence continues at coordinate 120,646 of NZ_FWXL01000006.1, forward strand.
GAACTGGCCCAGGCCAATAGAACCGCGCCAGAATCCCGCGTTACGATCCACCATCCGGACGATATCGACACTGCACAGTTGCGAGCCGAAGGGCGTGGTCACCATGATGTCGTTGTCGCTCAGCGTGGCTGCACCCGCATCGGGACGGTTGACCCAAAGCGTGTTGCCGGCGTCATAGACGATGGCGGTCTTGTCATAAATCCGCGTGTTGATCACGCGCGGCAGGTAGATGCAGTCCTCGGGCTTGCCGGCAACGCGTCCTTCAAGCGCCTTGGCGAGTTCCTGTTCAGGGGTAAGACGCGGCTTGGCGTCGGCGGCAGCCCCGGCAAGGAGCAGCGATCCGGCGGCCAGTGCCGCAGCGAGTTTGCTGGCGGTCTTGATCATCTGGCACTTCCTTTCGATTCGGTCTTCAACCGATATCTAACAGCAGCTTAACCCATGCTGAGCGCATTGCAACGCGGGAAGGTTCCCCACGTATGGTCAGGCGGTGCCGCCGATCGTCAACCCTTCCACCAGAAGCGTCGGCTGGCCGACGCCCGCAGGTACGCTCTGCCCGCCCTTGCCGCAGACGCCCACGCCTTCGTCGAGGGCAAGGTCGTTGCCGATGCCGGTGACCTTGGTGAGGCAGGTCGGGCCATCGCCGATCAGCGTCGCGCCCTTGATCGGCGCGCCAAGCTTGCCATTCTCGATGCGATAGGCCTCGGTGCACGAAAAAACGAACTTGCCGCTGGTAATGTCGACCTGACCTCCGCCAAACGACTTGGCAAAGATGCCGTTCTTCACGCGCGACAGCAATTCAGCCGGATCGTCGTTCCCGCCACGCATGAAGGTGTTGGTCATGCGCGGCATGGGCGCATGGGCGAAGCTTTCGCGACGGCCATTGCCGGTGGGGGCAACGCCCATCAGGCGGGCGTTGAGCCGGTCGTGGATATAGCCCTTGAGGATGCCATCCTCGATCAGCACGTTTTCCTGCGTGGGCGTGCCCTCGTCATCGATCGAGAGCGAGCCGCGACGGCCCTGGCCGTTGACGCCAAGGAGCGTGCCATCATCGACCACGGTAACGCCCGGTGCCGCCACGCGCTCACCGATGCGGCCCGAAAAGGCACTTGTGCCCTTGCGGTTGAAATCGCCTTCGAGGCCATGGCCGACCGCTTCGTGCAACAGCACACCGGGCCAGCCGGGGCCAAGCAGCACGGTCATCTCGCCCGCCGGCGCGGCAATCGATTCGAGGTTCACCAGCGCCTGCCCAAGCGCCTCGTCGATCGCGCGGTTCCATGTCTCCGGCGCGAACAAATCGTCATAAAGGCGGCGGCCGCCGATGCCGAACGAGCCGGTTTCGCGGCGGCCGTTCTGTTCAGCGACGATCGAGACATTGAGCCGGACCAGAGGGCGCACGTCGTGGGCGACGAAGCCGTCAGCGCGCACGATCTCCACGACCGACCACGAACCTGAGAGCGAGGCCGAGACTTGCGCCACGCGCGGATCGCGGGCGCGGGCTGCGGCGTCGATAGTCTCGAGCAGCTTGACCTTGGCCTCGAACGGGACAGCATCGAGCGGCGAGGCTTCGGTATAGAGATGGCGGTTGTTATTGCGCGGTGGCGAGGCAGGCTGGCCCTTGGCCGGATCGAGCAGCTTGAGCGTTTCGCCAGCACGCGCGATGGCGGCGGCAGAAATTTCATTGGCGTGGGCAAAGCCGGTCATCTCGCCCGATACGCCGCGCAGCCCGAAGCCTGCATCGCGTGAATAGTCGGCAGTCTTCAACCGGCCATCGTCGAAGCCGAAGCTCTCGCTCGCAATGAACTGCATGTACAGTTCGCCATCGTCGCATGACTTGAGCGCGTTGGCGGTGATCCGCTGCGCTTCATCCGGCGAAAGCAGGCCAGAACGATAGAGCAGCGAGCGGGTGTCGAGTTCGGTCATGCAACCGATATAGGACCTGGCCGCGAGAAGGCCAGAGGGGGCAGCGATTGATCAGGCTGCCTGCGCGTTATCTGCCGGACCGCCCTTGAGGACGAACCGCTTGTCGCAATATCCGCATTCGACGAAACCCTTCTCGTCAATCTCCAGCCAGACGCGTGGATGGCCGAGTGCTGCGCCGCCACGAATGTCGGAGGCGCCATCGCACTTGACGCGGTGGTGATCGGTGAAGACGGTTTCGGGTGCCTGCATCATGGCGTCGCGGCTAGCAAATTGGCAGGGTCCAGACAATTGCGTTTTGACACGCGCTGGTGCAGGCAGCGGGCCATGGCCAGCCTTGAAACTTCCGAAACGACCTCCGCGCCCGCGATCCGCATCCGCGACCTTGTCAAGCGCTACGCTCCGACCGGCAAGGCGCCGGGCAAGCTTGCCCTGGACGGTGTCAGCTTTGACGTCCCGCAAGGACAGATCTTCGGGCTGCTGGGCCCCAATGGCGCCGGCAAGTCGACGTTGATCAACACGCTGGCAGGCCTGGTCATGAAATCTTCCGGCTCGGTCGAGATCTGGGGCCATGATATCGATCGCGATGTGCGCAATGCCAAGGCTTCGATCGGCATCGTGCCGCAGGAGATCGTGTTCGATCCCTTTTTCACGCCGGCCGAAGTGCTCGACAACCAGGCCGGGCTCTACGGTGTGCCCAAGGCCATGCGCCGGACCATGGAGCTTCTGCGCGCAGTCCATCTGGCCGACAAGGCCGATGCCTACGCTCGCTCGCTGTCAGGCGGCATGAAACGCCGGCTGCTTATCGCCAAGGCAATGGTGCATGCCCCGCCGGTGCTTGTGCTGGACGAACCCACCGCCGGCGTCGACGTCGAACTGCGCCGCCAGTTGTGGGAACTGGTCGGTGAACTCAACCGCGATGGCGTTACTGTGGTGCTGACCACGCACTACCTCGAGGAAGCCGAGGAGCTGTGCGACCGTATCGCCATCATCAATCACGGCAAGCTCATCGCGAATAAGCCGACCCGTGAACTGGTCGACATGGCCCGCGAAAAAATCGTGGTGTTGACTTTGGATCGCGCAATCGATGCTGCACCGCAGCATCCGGCGTTCCTGAACAGCTCGATCACGGCTGATAAGATCGTCGAGATCGGTTATGACAAGGATCGCATGAACGCCGGCGAAGTAATGTCGGTAATGCAGGGGCTTGGCTATTCAATCGTTGACGTTTCGACTCGCGAAGCGGATCTCGAAGACGTTTTCGTGAGCCTTACCAGCGCACCGCGCTAGAGATCAAAGCTAACTTTGGTTATCCGCGGAATTAACTAAAAGTGCCTTTTCGCCTGCTGTTCGCCGGCGCCAGCCGCCGCCTTCGCGACGCCTGATCGGTGCTCCGCAGTGCTGACACGTGCCAACGAAAAACAATCCGTTCCATTCAACGCCTTCACGGAACGGACGATGCCGATCGAATAGGCACAGCAATCGGCGCACGGCACTCACCCCCTTGTCCCGTCGTCGTGAATAAGGATTTTTACGTATCATGCTGCGACTGCGAAGCAAGCGCTCAAGAATGCCTTGCGAGATGAAATTTTTGTAATGTTGACAGCCGGTCTTCGCTTGCGACCGTTACTGTGGTCGTGAACTGCGCACTTGCAGTCCGCCGTTCACGAGTTAGGGCAAGGTCGTGCGCCGCGTGCAAGGGCGCAGAGAGGATTTGGGCGCGCCAATGGAACAGCCAGAACGACCCGGTGATGTGTCCGCGCAAGTGACGCATGACGTATTGGTAATCGGCTCGGGCGCCGCCGGACTGACTGCAGCGCTTGTGCTTGCCGAGCGTTGCCGGGTGCTGGTGCTTGCCAAAGGCAGCCTGGATGGCGGATCGACGAATTGGGCGCAGGGCGGCATCGCTGCCGTGCTTGATGCGGGCGACACTTTCGAAGACCACATCCGTGACACGATGATCGCCGGCGCAGGCCTTAACCGCCGTGACACGGTAGAGTTCGTGGTAGAGAACGCGCCGCGCGCGATTGCCCGGCTTAGCGAGCTTGGGGTTCCGTTCAATGCCGAAGCCGGCGCGTTGCACCTGACGCGGGAGGGCGGGCACTCGCACCGCCGCATCGTCCACGTCGACGATGCCACCGGAGCCGCCGTGCAGAAGGCCCTGCTGAAAGCCGCCCGCGAACACCCCAACATTACCTTGCTGCCCGGCCGCACCTGCATCGATCTCATCACCGGCCGTCACGAAGCGGCGCGCTATTCGGGGTCGGGCCGCGTCTGGGGCGTCTACGCTCTCGACGAGGAAACCGGCAAGGTCGAGGCACATGTCGCACGTGCAACGATCCTCGCGACCGGCGGGGCGGGGCGCGTGTACCAGTTCAGCACCGCACCGCGCGGGGCGACTGGCGATGGCATCGCCATGGCGTGGCGGGCAGGCGCTCGCGTCTCCAACATGGAGATGATGCAGTTCCACCCGACCTGCCTCTACAATCTCGAGGTCAAGAACTTCCTGATTACCGAGGCCGTGCGGGGCGAGGGCGGCCACCTGATCAACCCGCGAACCGGCAAGCGGTTCATGGACTTCTATGATGCCGAGCGCATGGAACTTGCGCCGCGCGATGTCGTCGCCCGCGCAATCGATGCCGAGATCAAGAAGTTCGGTCTCGATTACGTCCATCTCGATATCAGTCATATGCCTGCAGACTTTGTCCGGGGCCATTTCCCGAACATCTACGAGAAATTGCTCGGCCTCGGCATAGACATGACCACCCAGCCGATCCCGGTGGTGCCGGCACAGCATTACACCTGCGGCGGCGTTCTCATCGATCTTGATGGGCGCACCGATCTTCCCGGGCTTTATGCGGCGGGCGAATGCACCGAAAGCGGGCTGCACGGTGCCAACCGCCTGGCTTCGAATTCGCTGCTCGAATGCTTCGTGTTCGGTGAAGCAGCGGCGCGGCACATCCTCGAATGCTGGGACCAGTTCAGCGCACCCCCGGCGATCAGCCCGTGGGACGAAAGCCGCGTCACCGATTCCGACGAGGAAGTGGTCATCAAGCAGAACTGGACCGAGATCCGCCGCTTCATGTGGAACTATGTCGGGATCGTACGCACCAACAAGCGGCTGGAACGGGCGGCGCATCGCATCCAGATGCTGAACGACGAGGTCAACGACTATTACGGCCATTTCCGCGTCACGACCGACCTGATCGAACTGCGCAACCTGTTGCAGAGCGCCGAGCTGATCGTGCGGTCCGCCCGTGCCCGCCACGAAAGCCGGGGCCTGCACTTCACGCTCGATTACCCGCAGACCGATCCCGTGGCCCGCGACACCTTGTTGGTGCCCTAGGCCTCAGGCGGCTTCCGCTTCTACGAACTCCGGGTAGAAAACCGGCGCGCGTGTCGACCAGCCCTGCGCTGTTGCAGCGGCTTCGCTGATCGACTGCAGCAGCGCGCGGCGGCGGTCGGGGCGGATCAGCGGCAGCGCGGCTGCACCACAGAACGCCCCCGGAAGCCACGGGCGCGCCTCGGCGCCAAGCAGGCGTTCGTAAAGGAATCTGTAGGCGGAAAAGCCGGTCAGACGGTCCTGCGCCAGATCGAAGGCCGTGAGGCGTACGAGCGAGCCCATGAACGGTTCGAGAGAGTCCAGGCCTTCCACGTGCGGCAGGAACTGGCGGAGCAGCGGCAGTTCTCGATAGAGCTCAACCTGCTGACGGATGGCGATGACCTCGCCAGACCCGCGAGCCCAGCGTTGTTCGGGATCGCCGCGCCCGAGCGCAATGTCGAGACTGCGCCGGATGTAGCGCTGTTCGCACGCGGCAAAGCTCGCAAATTCCCGCAATTCTGAAATCGTCATGCCGCTTGAATCAAACCGCGCCATGGTCCCGCCCTCCGGCAGCGGGCGGAGAATCGGCCCGGTGCAACATCGCGAAGGTCGCAGATCGTGGTTAATTCAAGGTAAGCATGTCGGATGCAGAAGGCTGCGGGTGAACCGCAGCCCTGGCGTAAGGATCAGGAAAAGGCCTTGTAGGCGCCATACAGACTGGTCAGCGTCAGCACGATGCCGACAAGGATCAGCATGGTCTTCGCCGGGATGTGCTTTGCCGCCCAAGCGCCGAACGGTGCCGCCGCAATGCCGCCGATAAGAAAGCCAAGCGTGGCCCCGGCAACGTCTGCAAATCCGAGCTTCCAGACGAAGGCTGCCGAAACGGTCAGCGTGAGGAAGAACTCGACGGTGTTGACCGTGCCGACAACCTTGCGCGGATCGGCTCCCTGGATCAGCAGATTGGAAGTTACAACCGGCCCCCAACCCCCGCCGCCCACAGCGTCGAGGAATCCACCGACCAGGCCGAGCGGCGCAACCCAGTTGGCCTCCTTGAACTTCGGCGGATAGAAGATCCCGCGGATGAGGAGATAGACGCCGATCGCAGAAAGATACAGCAGCACCCATGGCTTTACCAGCGAGGCATCGAGCGACGACAGCACGTATGCGCCAAGAATGCCGCCTGCCATGCCCGGTAACAGCAGTCGGAAGAACAGCTTCTTGTCGACATTGCCGTGGATCAGGTGGCTGATTCCTGAAGTCGCGGTGGTGAAGCATTCGACAATGTGAACCCGCTGCGAGGCCAGCGCGGGCGGAATCCCCAGCACGCCGACCATGAGCGTGTTGGAGATGACGCCGAACGCCATGCCGAGTGCACCATCCACCATCTGCGCGGCGAAGCCGACAGCGATGAACGGGAGCAGCGCTGTGAAATCGATGCCTGCAATGAAGTTCATGCGAATCGATCCCCTGTTATCGCCGCGAACGTTTCGCCGCTGGCTAGCGCAAATCAAGCTCTACAAAAATGGTAGAAATATTGCCTTGCCGCAAAGGGAGGGTTTGCTGCGACCGAATGCAATGTTCAGGGACGCTCAACCACTATCGCGTCCCGGCGTTTCTCGGGCCGGATATAGATGGAAGAGAGCTGCGGTATCGCAGCTTTCAGGCTCGCCTCGATCTCCTCAATCACCGTTTCTGCCCGACCCATGGCAAGATCATCCTCGAAATCGGCGCTGATCGCCACGAACACCGCATCGGGGGCGGTATGGATCGTGCGGATGTGGTTGACCGAAGTGATCTCGGCCCGGCTGTCGAGCACCTTGCTCACCGTCTCGACCAGTGACGGATCGGCACTCTCACCGATCAGCAGGCCCTTTGCTTCGCGGGCCAGCAATACGGCAACTCCGGCCAGGATGACGCCGATTACCACCGAGGCCATGCCATCGATTCGGGGATCATTGAATTGCTGGCTGGCCCAGACGCCTGCTCCGGCGATGATCAGCCCTGCAAGAGCTGCGCTGTCTTCGAACAGCACGACGAAGGAGGCGGGGTCTTTCGAGCGTCGCAAGGCCTTCCACCACCCCATGTCGCCACGCGCGCCATTGAACTCCTTGACGGCCAGCGTCCACGAACCGCCTTCGAGCAGGATCGCCACGCCCAGCACGATATAATTGAGCAGGGGGTCGCGCAGCGGCTCCGGCTCCTGGATATGGACGATGCCTTCATAGATCGAAACGCCTGCACCCAGCGCAAAGATCAGGATCGCGACGTTGAACGCCCAGAAATAGAGTTCGCGGCCATAGCCGAACGGATGAAGGCGATCGGGCGGTCGCTTGGCCCGCGATTTGCCATAAAGCAGCAGTAACTGGTTGCCTGAGTCGACAAGCGAATGCACGCCCTCGGTCAGCATCGCCGATGAGCCGCTGATCGCCGCAGCCACGAACTTGGCGATGGCGATACCGACATTGGCTGCCAGCGCGCCGTACAGCACGATGTTCGCCTTGAAGTGTGCACCCGCTCCGGGTGCTGCCTGGGCCGCGCTCATCGGTCAGCGTGGCAAGGCATAGGCAATGACCTGATCACCGATCGGGGTCTCCATGAAATGATGGCCACCCGGCGCAATCACCAGATACTGTCGGTCGTTTACGGAATATGTCATCGGCGTGGCCTGTCCGCCAGCCGGCAGCACATCCGACCACAGCGTCTCACCAGTCCTGAGATCGATGGCACGGATCAGGTTGTCGGTCGCCGCCGCGATGAAAACCACGCCGCCGGCCGTCACCACCGCGCCGCCATTGTTGGGCGTGCCGATCTCGAACGGCAGCATCGAAGGGATTCCGAACGGACCGTTCGTGCGGGCTTGGCCGAACGGGCGGTCCCAGATGGTCTTGCCTGTCTCCATGTCGATCGCGCGGATGCCTCCATAGGGCGGCCGCTTGCACAGCATGCCGGTGAAGGGCATCCGCCAGCCGGCGTTGACATCGATAGCGTAAGGCGTGTGTGCCTGCGGATCGCCCGCACCCTCGGCTCCGCCGATGCGTCCGCGTGCCTGGTTGCGCGGTGCCCAGCCAAGCTCGTTCGCCTTTTCGCGCGGCACCAGGCGCACATAGTTGGGCATGTCGTTATAGTTCGCCACGATCACGCCGCGCTGCGGATCGACGGCAACGCCGCCCCAGTCTGTCCCGCCGTTGTAGCCGGGATACTGGATCGAGCGCTGCATGCTTTCGGGCGGGGTGAAGAAGCCCTTGTAGCTCGCCTGACGGAACTGGATGCGGCAGATCATCTGGTCGATCGGCGACATGCCCCACATGTCGCTTTCCATGAGTGCGGGCTTGCGCAGGGTGTGCCACAGCGACACCATCTGCGTCGGCGCGCGCTCGGCCGGCTCGACGCCGCCTGCGGGCGCGCGGATCGTGCCGACTGGCGTCAATGGCTGGCCGGTGCGCCTGTCGAGCACGTAGATGTCGCCCTGCTTGGAAGGCAGGACCAATGCAGGCGTGCCCTTGTAGTCGACGAGCGTGGCCTGCGCTCCGAAGTCATAGTCCCACACATCCTTGCGTACTGCCTGGAAGTGCCACCGCGGCTTGCCGGTCTCTACGTCGAGCGCCACGAGCGACGTCGCGAATTCGTTCTCCTGCGGACGGCGCAAGCCAGAGAAGTAGTCGGCGGCGGCATTGCCCATCGGCAGATAGACAAGGCCCAGCGCCTCGTCGCCCGAAGCGATCGTCCACATGTTGGGCGTGCCCCTTGCCCAGGTCTGCCCGGTTGGAGGGTAGCCGTTCCAGTCAGGGTGCATCATGTCCCAGGCCCAGCGCAGCTTTCCGGTCGTGGCATCGTAGCCGCGAATGACTCCCGAGGGAGCCCAGCGGTCTTGCCCGTCCAGAACCTGGTGACCCGTCACGACAACCCCGCGCACGATGGTCGGCGGCGAATTGATCGAAACGTATCCGGGCGGGGTATCGCCCATGCCGATCTTGGTATCGACTTCGCCGTTGGTGCCGAAATCTTTGCAACGCTCGCCGGTCTGCGCATCGATGGCGAACAGGCGGGCATCGAGCGTGCCCAGGATGATCCGTGCCGCGCAGGTCCCGGTCGCCCCCGGTACGGCATAATAGCTCACCCCGCGGCAGGCAGCGGTATATGGGATCGCGCTGTCCGGCATGCGCGGGTCGAAGCGCCAGCGATCCTTGCCCGTGGCGGGATCGAGCGACAGGACCATGTTCTTCGGTGTGCAGACGTAGAGATTGTTGCCGATCTTGAGCGGGGTATTCTCACCACCATAGGTCTTGGCGATCTGCGGCGAGGAAGGGACGTCACCTGTGTGCGTCAGCCACACACGCTTGAGCGATCCGACGTTCTCGGGCGTGATCTGCGCAAGGGGCGAAAAGCGACGTGCGCTGTAGGACCCACCATAGGCCGGCCAGTCATCACCCGGGGTCTGGAGCGCCGGGTCGCCCATGTTGCCCAGTGTCGCGGGAAGTTCCGAGAGCGGCCTTGGTGACGTTATCTGGGCAAAGGCAAATGCGGTGCCGGCCAGCGCCACGGTCGCCAGTGCAGAGCCTGCCAGAGCATTGCGCCAGCGATGGCGACGAACAGACATCGTCGGCATGACCAGAAACGTCGCGATCAGGAGCACGAATGGAGCGAATACGCGCGGCACCAGCGCCCAGTTGTCGATGCCGGCTTCGCCCAGCGCCCAGATCACCGTGCCAGCGAAGATCAGGATGTAGAGCCAGCCGCCGATCCGGCGCCGCTGCATCAGCAGCAAGCCCGATGCGATCATCGCAACGCCGGTCACCACGTAGTAGGGGGAGCCACCGATCCCGGCGAGCCATGCTCCTCCCACAGTTAGGACCAGCCCGATCAGTGCGATGACAAGGCCCAGCAGGAACGGCGCAAAGGGTCTGCGCTTTCTGACAAACTCGTTCCGCTCAACCGCTGTGTCGACCACTTCTGCCTTGGCAGGGGTATCCATGGTCGCGCTCCTTCGGGTCGATTACGGCAATACCGTTCAACCGGGCGAAGCGCGCATGCGTTCCCCAATAGGCGGAAATAAGCTGGAAACAATCAGCGCCGGCGGTAGCGGAAGTACCACACCTCGTGTCCGTAGACCGTGCGTGCCTTGTGTTCGTAACGCGTCTCGGGCCAGCCGCCGGGGCGGTTCTGGAAGTCGCTGGCCTCGCTCGCCAGCCATTCGAACTGGTGCTTGTGCCGGCGCATGACCATCAGCGCGTGGCGCAAATAGACGGCATGATCGGTGCCGAAGCGGAACTCGCCGCCGGGCCGCAGCTTGGCCGCGAACATGTCGAGTGGACCATCGTTCATCATGCGCCGCTTGGCATGGCGCGCCTTGGGCCAGGGATCGGGATGCAGCAGATAGAGGAACGACAGCGCGCCATCGGGAATGCGGCGCAACACTTCGAGTGCATCACCATGATGGATGCGCACGTTGGGAATGGGGGGATGCGCCCCATTATCGCCGGAAACATGCGTGAGCGCCTGTGCCACGCCGTTGAGGAAGGGCTCTGCGCCGATGAAGCCGTGGTCGGGCAGCATGTCGGCCCGATAGGCCATGTGCTCGCCGCCGCCGAAGCCGATCTCGAAGTGGAGCGGACGCGGCTCGCCGAACAGCACCTCGGCCGTGATCGGCCCTTCGGCCGGCATGGCGATCTGCGGCAGCAGTTCATCGACCAGCGCCTGCTGGCCCTGCCGCAGGGGCTTGCCCTTCGCGCGGCCGTAGAGGCGGTTGATCGTCGTCGGATCGCCGGGTTTGTAGGCTGTCATGGCGGCGGCATTTGGCAGGCAGGCCTGCAGGGGTCAATATGACCGGCACGTCTTGGCCAAGTACAAGAAAATTGGTTGGACGGTGCAGGGCGGCTGTGGTGATCAGGTCGGCATGCCTGCCACCGATCCTGCGCCCCCGATCATAGCGGACTTGACCGACAAGGAACTCGAAGTCCTGAGAATGCTCACGGCGGGACACACGATCAAGTCGATTGCGGCAACTCTGGGCCGGTCCGAGGCGTCGATCAACGAACGTTTGCGCGATGCCCGTCGCAAGACCGGCATCGGCAGCAGCCGCGAACTGGCTCGCCTGGTAGCGGGACAGGAAAACTGGCCCAGAAAAACTGATCTTTCCCCAGTCGAGCAGACCGGCGACGCCGAGGGGCAGCCCGCTGCGGCGGTGCGTCACTGGCAGAAAGGAAAGATCGCCATGTTAGCCCTGATACCTCTTGCAGCCGGACTCCTCTTCACAGCGTCAGCGACGCAGCAGCCAGCCCCGGCCCCAGCGCAGGCCTCCATCGCGCACGCGTCACCGCTGATCGGCAAATGGTCGCTTGATACTACGCGCATTCCTGAAGAAGAGCGCCCGCGCAGTGTAACCATCGCGTTCAGTCACGGCACCGGCAAGACTTGGAACACACGCGTGGACATCGTCGCGCCTGACGGCAGCGAGATGACCGCAACCTCGACAGCGGCGCTCGATGGCAGTGCCGTACCGATCGCTGGCAACATCCCGATCTTCGATTCCGTCTCGCTGCGCCAACCTTCGCCGAACACCCTGGTGATGACGCTGGGCAAGGGCGGCGAACAGGTCGCAACGCGCGTCTACACCGTGGCGAAGGACGGCAGGTCGATGATCGAAACGATTGTCTGGGCCGACAAGACCTTGCCTAAGATGGAAACGACCTACTTCAGCCGGGTCGGATAAGCACCTGCCGGGTGGGGTCAGGCCTTCTCGAGCTTTTTGTGCTTCGATTCCACCCAGGTCCTGGCCGCATCACCACCCCACAACAACCATGCAATGAAGCCGGCCGACGGATCGCTGTCACTGTTCCAGCGATCCCCTGCAGCCTTCCTGTCGACTTCATGGCGCGCGAAATAGCTGTACATCGACTTCACGTCGCTTTCCGATAGCGGCTTGCCCTCGGATAGCTGGTGGGCCCTTGCCACGCCTACTTCGGTGCCGCCGCGGTTGAAGTTGTCGCGCAGCCGTAACCCCCGTCTGGCAGCCGAGGCCATGCGCTGCGTCGGCTTGAAGGTCTGCTTGTCAGTCACGGCTGAGAGACTCCGGCTTGTGCGCGGCGCGCTTGCCTTCGTCGGTTTCCACCAGATACTCGGGATTGTCCTTCGAGGCTGCCACCTTGTGGCCCTTGATCGTGGTGGCCTTCTCAAGCTCGCGCACCACCTTGCCATGCGCTTCGCCGCCGTGGCTCTTCCACGAAACCTTGTCGCCCGCTTTCAATGCCTTCGCCATGTCGTCCAATCCTTGTCTTGGTTCAAGGGCTTAGCGGTCGAGCGGGTGGCGGGTTCCGTTCCTTGCCCGCAAGTGCAGGGCGCAAATGCGAAAACGGCCCGCCGTGTCCGGCAGGCCGTCTCCAGGGATGGCGATGAAAAGTGCGCTTGGCGTCAGGCCGCCTCGATCGCGCTCATGTCGTCGGGATCGCGCAGCACGTAGCCGCGGCCCCACACGGTCTCGATGTAGTTCTCGCCGCCGCAGGCGTGGGCCAGCTTCTTGCGCAGCTTGCAGATGAACACGTCGATGATCTTGAGTTCGGGCTCGTCCATGCCGCCATAAAGGTGGTTCAGGAACATTTCCTTGGTCAGCGTCGTGCCCTTGCGGAGCGAAAGCAGCTCCAGCATGGCGTATTCCTTGCCCGTGAGGTGGACACGGGCGCTGTCGACCTCGACCGTCTTGGCATCGAGGTTGACCGAAAGCTTGCCGGTGCGGATGACCGACTGCGAGTGGCCCTTCGAACGGCGCACCACGGCGTGGATGCGGGCGATCAGTTCCTCGCGATGGAACGGCTTGGTCACGTAGTCGTCGGCGCCGAAGCCGAACGAGCGAACCTTACTGTCCATCTCCGAGATGCCCGAGAGAATCAGGACCGGCGTCTGGACCTTGGCGACACGCAGCTTCTTGAGCACGTCGTAGCCATGCATGTCCGGCAGGTTCAGGTCGAGCAGTATGATGTCGTAGTCATAGAGCTTGCCCAGATCGAGGCCTTCTTCGCCAAGATCGGTAGAATAGACGTTGAAGCCTTCGGTCGTGAGCATGAGCTCGATCGCCTTGGCCGTAGTGGGTTCGTCCTCGATCAGCAGTACGCGCATTGAACCGCCCCTTTTTTGCCATGTCCCCAGTGGCAATTAACCCGTCATCAATCCGGATTGCCCGCCATTAACCATAGGAGGAATGAACATGAAAGGTTAATTTGTTGTAAAGGCGAACGCGCGTTTTCGTCGCGTTAACCACCGAGGTGCCCGGTAATGACTCATGGTCGGGTGCAAGTGATTCAGAACGGGACAGGAAACGCCGGTAAACCACGGTGTCCCGTAATGAATCAATCCGGAACTGGCCGACGCCGGGCGCCGACAGAATAGTTAACGAATCGAATGAAATTCCCGCAGGGCTCTTGCCGCGCTGCAGAAAGATGCCCGAATCAGGCCCCGGAAACGCCCAGACTTGATGCGGCTTCACGCAGTTTGCGCGCATTGGCGCTATCGTTGCGGAACGCGGCGAGGCCCTTCTGCAGCGCTTCGGCGGCCTTCTTGGGTTCGCCCAGTTGCATGCGGCTGCGCAGCAGCATGATCCAGCCATCGACGTTGGCCGGATTGGCTTCGAGCTTGCTCTCGAGTCCGTCAACCATGCCCCGGATCATCGCCTCCTGCTGGCCCTTGGGCATTCCGGCGGCGGCCTTCATCTGTTCACTGGTCGGCCCCGGAATGCCGGCGGCAGCCTTGTGCGGACCATCGGTGATCACGCCGCCTGCAGGCGCTGCGAACTGCGCCTCGGCAAGGCGCTTCTCGACATCGATCTTGCGCTTCTCGCCCACGTTGCGGATGACTTCGCGGATGTCCTCTGCGTAGGGCGCGTCCGATGGCGTATCCCGCAGCAGATCGAACCAGGCATTGATCGCCTGACGGTGCCGGCCTGAAAGATCCATCGCCACCGCCTGGAAATAGCGGGCGCGAGCATCCTTGGGGTCAAGCTTGATCGCCTTGTCGAAGGCTGCCTTGGCATCGCGCGGCATGCGCCCTTCTTCCTTGCTGGCAAGCACCAGCGATTCCCCAAGGAAAGACCAGGTCTCGGCATTGGCCGGGTCGATCTTTGTGGCCTTTTTCAGTGCGGTTGCCGCCTCGGCATAGCGCTCGGTCTGGAAATAGGACCAGCCGAGCATGCGCCAGCCTTCGGCATCCTCGGGGTTTTCGGCCAGCTTGGCTTCCAGCTTGGCAATGACATCGTCGACCGATGGCTGCTGGCTTGGCGCAGAGGGCGGCGGTTCTGCCGCCGGCGGCGGTGTCTCCGGCCCGCGCAACATGGCCACGGCCCCGGCGCCAAGGGCGATCACACCGGCAGCGATCAGCGCAAGCCTGCCTGCGCGCGACGCCCCTTGCGCGGATTCGCGCTTTGCGGGGGCGGGCTGGGGTTCGGTCATCGCTTGCTCCTGTCGGCCACCATCGCCGGTGCCGTCTGACATGCGCATATCGCGCTGCCCGCATTGCTGGCAAGCCGTAGCGGTCGCAGGAACCAGCTTGGCCGACCATGCGCAATTTGCGTCTGGCAATGCGCGCCGCTTCGTCTAAAGTCTTGTCCGACAGGGGTCGCAAATCGGTTTTTGGAAACGGGCAGGTGCGGGAACAGCGCCGCCCTTTCGCGATGCGGGGGACGCATACCGGTGGGCGAGGTTTTCAAGGTTGCGATCATCGGTTCAGGCCCTGCGGGCATGAGCGCGGCTGGCCGTGCAGCAAGCCTCGGGCTCGCGCATGTCCTTCTCGAAAAGACCGACCATCTCTCCGACACGATCTACAAGTACCAGAAGGGCAAGCACGTGATGGCCACGCCATCGCAGCTCATCTTGCGCTCGGATCAGGAGTTTGACGCCGGCAAGAAGGAGGACATCCTCGACAAGTGGAGCCGGCGCACCCGCGATCTCGGCGTGAACGTGAAGTACAACGCCGAGGTGAAGTCGATCAGGGGCACCGGCGCGCCCATCCCCGGCTCGATCCAGAAGATCGTCACCCGCGCGCGCGACGGGTCGACCACCACGGCCGAGCTGCAGCGCCACGCGCCGCCCTATGCGATCGAACTGACCAATGGCGAAACGGTAATGGCGGAAAACGTCGTGCTGGCCATCGGCACGCAGGGCAACCCCAACCTGATGCGCTGTCCGGGGTCCGATTTGCCGCACGTCACCTATCAGCTCGACGATCCCTATGCCGTGCTCGATCAGCACATCGTCGTGATCGGCACGGGCGATGCCGGGATCGAAAACGCGCGCGGCCTTGTCGAAGACCCGGCGCAGGGCAACGTCGTCACCGTGCTCAATCGCGCCCCGAAATCGACCAATGTTCGTGAAAGTTTCCCGACGGCCAAGGAGCCGAACGCCAAGGCGCTGGTCGAGGATGACGCCACCGGCAAGTTGTCGATCCGCTACGAGACCGAGACCAAGGCGGTCGAGCCGGGCTGGATCACCCTGTCCACTCGCGACGGCGAAGAACGGATCCGCTGCGACCGTATCATCGCCCGCATCGGTTCGGCTCCGCCGCGCGGCTTCGTCGAAAGCTGCGGCATCGAATTTGCCAGCGCCGATCGCCTGGCCTTCCCCACGCTGTCACCGCAGTTTGAATCGACCGCGCCCGGCATTTTCGTGATCGGCGCCTTGGCGGGTTACCCGCTGATCAAGCACTGCATGAACCAGGGCTACGACGTCATCGAGTTCATCAACGGCAACACGGATCTGAAGCCGGCGGACGAGCCGCTGCTCGAGGCCAAGTTTGCCGGGTTGCCGGGGCGGCGTTCGGTCAACGAATGGCTCGAATTCCTCAAGGCCAACGTCTCTATTCTCGATGGCATGACCACGCTGCAGCTGCGCGAGTTCATGCTCGATTCATCCGCCCGCGCCTATGCCAAGGGGCAGACCATCTTCGAAAAGAACGATCCGGGGTCATCGTTGTTCGCGATTGCTTCGGGTTCGGTCCACGTGCGCATCGATCCGAAGGACCCGTCCAAGGTCGTGCCGATCCCGGCGGGCACGATCTTCGGCGAAGTCGGCCTGATCTCGGGCCGCAAGCGCGGGGCGACCATTGTTGCGGCCGAAGATACCATCTGCATCGAGATCAGCCGCAATGCCGCGCTGAAGCTGCAGAGCCAGGTGCCGACCGCCCGCCGCGCCATCGAACGCATCTCTACCGAGCGCCAGATCCTGCAGATGTTCGGCTCCGGGCTCACCAGCGCCGATATTGCCGAGGTCGTCGAGACCTCGCAGATCATGCAGGTCCGCGCTGGCGATGCGATCATCAGGGAAGGCGACGATGACGCCGACATCTACGTGATCCGCGTCGGCTCGATGATCGTCGAGAAGGAAGTCGGCGGCAAGCCGGTGTTCCTGTCCTACCTCCCTGCCGGAACCTATGTCGGCGAAATGGCGGTGGTCGATGGCGGGCAACGCACCGCCACGGTCCGCGCCGCGATCAAGAGCGAGGTGATCAAGCTCGACGGCGAGGCCTTCCGCCGCGTGCTTTCGGCCAAGCCCGCCCTGCTTGATCGCGCGCGCAAGGACATGGAGGTGCGCCGGGCGACCAACGCCTTCATCGAATCCAAGAAGGACAGCTTCTCGGGCGTCGTCGATCTCTATTCCGAACAGGCCAAGTTCCTCGTTGCGCAAGGGCTTGGCGAGGCGACCGACGTGCTGCTCATCGACGAGCGGCTCTGCGTCGGCTGCGACAATTGCGAAAAGGCCTGCGCCGACAGCCACGATGGCCTCTCGCGGCTCGATCGCGAAGCAGGCAAGAGTTTCGCGCACCTTCACGTGCCCACCTCCTGCCGCCACTGCGAACACCCGCACTGCATGGCCGATTGTCCGCCCAACGCAATCCACCGCGGGCCCGATGGCGAGGTATTCATCAACGATACCTGCATCGGCTGCGGCAACTGCCAGCGCAATTGTCCCTACGGCGTGATCCGCATGGACAAGGTGCCGCCGAAGAAGCCGTCGCTGCTGTCGTGGCTGTTCTTCGGCTCTGGGCCGGGGCCGGGCGAGCCGCCCTACAAATGGTCGAAGAAGAACACGAAATATACCGGCGACCCGGCAGTGGACGAGATGCTTGACCGCAAGAAGGCGATCAAGTGCGACATGTGCGCCGGGATCGAAGGCGGACCGAGCTGCGTGCGCGCGTGCCCGACCGGCGCTGCCATCCGCGTTTCTCCTGACGAGTTCCTGACCGTCGCGCGGCTCGAGAACGAGGGAGTCTGAGCCGATGGCGAGCATTGCCCCCCGTAAGCGCACCGGCAGCACCCGCCAGCGGACGAGCACCCACGAGGGCTTCCTGACCCACCGCAACATGTTGTGGGGCAAGCTTTCTGCAATACTGGCCGTGGCGCTGATCGCGCTTTACGTCTTCGTGCCGCTGCCGGGTACGCACTTCGGATCGAGCTGGCTCGGCTACACGCTCGGCACCATCGGCGCGCTGCTGATCCTGTGGCTGACCATGCTCGGCATGCGCAAGCGCGCGATCACGCCGGGCCGGTGGAGCCTCAAGGGCTGGACTTCCGCGCACGTCTATCTCGGCCTGTGCCTTACCGTGATCGGCACGCTGCATTCGGGCTTTCACCTTGGGTGGAATGTCCACACGCTCGCGTGGGCGCTGATGCTGATCGTGATTGCCTCGGGCGTGTTCGGGATCTGGGTCTACGCCACACTGCCGCGCGCCCTGTCGGAAAATCGCTATGACGAGGAAGGCGCGATTACCGAGAAGCAGATGATCGAATCGCTGCGCTCGCTGGATCGCCAGATCCACGATGCCGCACAGCCGCTCGATCAGGAATCGGCTGCTCTCGTGCAGCGCAGCCTTGATGAAGACCCGTTCGCAGGGACCTTCTGGAGCCGCATAACCGGCAAGTACCCGAAGTGCGCCACCCGCGCCTCTTCTTCCGAATTGCGCCGCCTGCGCGCCTATCGCCCGCGCGTGAAGGACGATCCGCTCGACAAGGTCGACGGGTTGCTCACGCGCAAGGAGGCCATGCTCGGGCGGATGCGACGGCATCTCAAGCTGAAGGCCTGGCTACAGGCCTGGCTCTTCGTGCACGTGCCGGTGACCTTCGCGCTGATCGCGGCGCTCTCCGCCCATGTCGTCAGCGTCTTCTTCTACTGGTGAGCGCAAGATGAGCTTTCTAGTCCGCCAGATCGCGTTCAAGACCAGTGGCGAGGAAATCGTCCGCGCAACGACGATCGACCTGCCCGAAGTGACCATCGGCCGCGATGCGGCCTGTGGCATCCACTTGTCCGACCTTGCCGTAAACCCGGTCCACGCCCGCGTGACCCAAGGGGACGATGGCAGGGTTACTGTCACGGCGACCACCGAGCAGCCATTCGAGGTCAACGGCCGCAGCACGCTGCAGGCGGTGATCGATCCCGCCGTCGGCGCCGAATTGACCTTCGGCGGCCATCGCATCGATCTGTCGCGCGATCAGAAAGCTGGCAGGGTGGTCCTCTCGGTTCGCCGGGTCGAGGCGCTGTCTGAATCCGCCGAGGACAAGGACATCACCACCGCCTATACGCTCAAGGGCCTGCTGCCCGGCAAGCGCATGTCGGCATGGACCTTCGCGGTTCTGGTGCTCGTCGCCTTCCTCGCCTTCCCGATCTACAGCTACATGACGTACAAGCCGCTGGCGATGCATGAGAAGGCGCGCCGGCCCGATGGCTTCCACGCCGACCAGACATGGTCCTCGGGGCCGTTGAGCCTTGCCCACAAGAATCTGGGTGGCGACTGCCAGGCCTGTCACACGCAGGCATTCGTCGCGGTGACCGACAACGCCTGCCTCACCTGCCACACCAAGGATGCGCACGACCATATTTCCGACAAGGAGCGGTTGCTCAAGGCGCGCGGCGAGCCGAGCGGCATGGCCGCCCTCCAGCGCGCCGTGGCGACGGCGTTCAATCGCCCGGCGGGCCGGTGTGTCGATTGTCACACCGAGCATGAGGGGGCGGGTGCTATGCCCGCCACCCAGCAGAAATTCTGCGCGGATTGCCACAACGGGATGAAGGGTCGCTTGCCAGACACCAGGATCGCCGATGCCGCCGATTTCGGAACGGCCCATCCCCAGTTCAAGCCGATGATCATCAGCGGCATGAACGGCGACAAGCCCGTGTTCCAACGCGCCAACTGGACGCCCGACCTTGCTGAAAACAACGGCCTGAAATTCACCCACGGGCAGCACCTTTCGAAGACCAACGGCATCGCCCAGATGGTCCGCCGCATGCCGAACCGGTTCGCATCGGCCGATGGCCTGCAGTGCAAGGATTGCCACAAGGCCGATGCCACGGGCACGCGTTTCAAGCCGGTGGTGATGGAGGATTCCTGCCAGTCGTGCCACTCGCTCAGCTTCGATCAGGTCGGCGGCACCTTCCGCACCTTGCGCCATGGCGAACCTGAACTGGTCGTGGCGGATTTGCGCGCTTTCTATCGCGGCGGCGCTCCGGCGCGTCCTGCCAACCTCTCGGGCCTTGCCCGCCGCGTGCCCGGCGATGCGGCATTGCGGTCAACGGCTGCGGATTACGCCCGTGCTGTGCGCTTCTATCCGACGCGCGCCGAACAGGCGGTGGCCAAGGTCTTCTCGCAAGGCGGCATGTGCTACGACTGCCATACAGTGACGCGGGGCGGGTCAGCGGCAAGCGCAGGCTTTGCGGTCCAGCCGGTTGCCCAGAACGATCGCTATTACCACAAGGGCTGGTTCGATCATAAGGCGCACGACAAGAGCGATTGTGCCGACTGCCATGTCAACGCGGGCAATTCGAACAAGGCCAGCGACCTGCTCGTCCCCGGCATCGATGGCAAGGGCGGCTGCCGTTCGTGCCATGTCGGCGGTGAAGGCGCCAAGCTTGCATCCGTATCCGTAAAGGATCCGGTCGATTCGTCCTGCGCGATGTGCCACTCCTATCACATGGATGCGGGCGCTCCCTGGGCGCCAAAGAAGGATCGCAAGAAGGACGTGGCGCAGACGGTTGCCGTGGCTGAAAGGCCGCGTTTCCCCGTCAAGCTGCGATAGCGCATCTGAACGGGGGGAAGATGCTGATCGCACAGGTCACCGATATTCACCTGGGGTTCGAGCCCGATTCCCCCGGAGAATTCAACCGGCAGCGGCTCGATCGCGTGCTGGACGAACTCGCCGCGATGACCCCGCGGCCAGACCTGCTGCTGGCCACTGGCGATCTGATCGATCGTGGCGATCGCGAAAGCTATGATCGCCTGCGGGAAGCCTTCGCCGGCCTGCCGTTCCCGGTGCATTACGCACTCGGCAACCATGATGTTCGCGCCACTTTCTCGCAGGCCTTCCCCGAGATCGCGCTTGATGGTGGCTTCCTCCAATATGTCGTCGAAGCCGGCCCGCTAAGGCTGATCGTCCTCGATACGCTTGAAGAGGGCCGCCACGGCGGCGCTTTCTGCGAAGCGCGGGCCGCATGGCTGCAGGCCCGGCTCGATGAAGCCCCCGCCGTGCCCACGCTGATCGTCCAGCACCACCCCCCGTTCGAGGCGGGCATTGCCTGGATGAACACAGATCCTGCCGAACCCTGGGTCGAACGGCTGGCACAGTGCCTGCGCGGGCGAAGCAACGTGATCGGCCTGGTCTGCGGCCACATCCACCGGTCGATCACTGCCGTGTGGGAGGGCACCCCGGTTGCCACTTGCCCATCCACTGCGCCGCAGGTCGCGCTCGATCTGCGCCCGATCGATCCGGACGTCCCCGACGAGCGCAACCTGATCATCGCCGATCCGCCGGGTTACGCGCTGCACTGGTACAACGGTCGCCAGCTCGTCACGCACTGGGACACGGCCGAGGATCATCAGGTCCTCGCCCGCTACGATGCCAATCTGCAGAGCATGATCCAGCACATGCTGTCGGAACGCCCCGGCCCCTGAAGCTGCTGCGCGTCAGGGGGCAGCAGTCACCTTCGGTGCGGGCGCGAACGGCTTGATCCCCAGCTTGGGATAGATCTCGGCCGGGTAGTAGAACGCCCCGTCCTTCACCACCATGGCTATCGCCTTGATGGCCTTGAGGTCCTTGGTCGGATCGCCCGGCACCAGGAAAAAGTCGGCGAACTTGCCCCGCTCGATCGAACCCAGTTGCTGGTCCTGATGCAGGTAGGCGGCCATTTCCAGCGTGGCGCGCGAAAGCACGTCGGCTGGCGACATGCCCAGCTTGGCGAACAGTTCCAGTTCGCGGTGATAGTTGAAGGCGCCACCAAGGTCGGTACCGGGGATCAGCAGGATACCCTTGCGGTGCATCTCGGTCAGCGTCTCGAGCACCTTGGCATACGCCGCAACATATTCGGCGCGTTCCTTGGGCGTATCCGCGCCGAACAGGGCCTGCTTCAACTGGCGCTGTTCGGTCGGCGGCATATGATCGATGTAGTCGAGCGCGCCGGGGTTGGGCTGCCCATCGAGCGCGGTCAGGCCCAGTTCGTGGATGCCGATGGTCGGCTCGTGCGCGGTGTGGCGCGCCACCATGGCATCCAGCGTCGCCTGCACCTTCGCCGATTTCACATCGAGCATCGGGAAGCGTCGCATCGCGGTGAAGCGGAACAGCGTGCGCGTGTCCTCCTCGGGCTTGAGCACCCAGCCCAGCATCAACTGGTTTACGTGGGTGATCTCGTCGAAGCCCGCAGCGATCATCGCGTCGGCATTGGAAAAGGCCGGCACGTGCCCCGCCACGCGCAGGCCCAGCCGGTGCGCTTCGGCCACTACCGCCGGGGCCCATTGCGGGTTCATCGAATTGTAGAGCTTGGCCTGCCAGAATCCGCGCGCGGCGTATTTGCGCACGGCTGCAATCGCCTCGTCCTGCGATGACACCAGCGTGCCGTTACGGGCCGAGAACGGGCTCTTGCCCTCGATGAAGCCCGACCGGACGATGCGCGGCCCAGCCAGCTCGCCACTGTCGATCCGCGTTACCAGCTTGTCGAGCACGTCGTCCCGGTTGCCCATGTCGCGCACCGTGGTCACGCCAGCAAGCACGTTGAGCAGGGCGTCCTGCTGCGCGATGTGGCCGTGCATCTCGTAAAGGCCCGGCACCAGCGTGCCGCCGGCGCCATCCACGCTCGTTTCGCCCGGCGTGGCCGTGCTGCCTGTCGGCACCACCTCGCTGATGCGGTTGCCGAACACCACCACGTCACGAAGGTCAGTCAGCGCCTTGGCCCTAGGGTCGAACAGGCGCACGTTCCGGATGCGCACCGGCCCTGCATAGCGTTTCGCATTCTCGGCCTGCAACCGGGCGAAACGCTCCGCGCCCAGCTTCTCGGCCAAGGCGATCAGCGGCTCTTCGGAAACCTTCTCATAACCCTTGCGGACCAGCACGCTGTCTTCGGACAGGACCGCGAACAGATCGCCCGTGTCATCGAGCGCCAGATAGGTGGGGTCTAGCGAAAGTCCGCCAAGCTCGAAGATCGTTGCCTCGATCCTCCCATCGGGACCATCGAACCCCGCCTTGCCGCGTTCCACCAGGGTGGCCATGCCGGCAGGCGCCACCGGCAGGGTGCGCCCCGGCGCCGCCAGCAGCGCCTTGGCCAGAATCGCCACGTCGAATACCGACCCGTTCTGCGTGGCATAGAAGCGCGGGGCATCCTTGCCCTGCAGCGAACCCTTGCCGGCAAGGTCGGTCCAGCTCGCCCCTCCAGCCGTTCGGCGGAAGCTTTCGTTCACGGCATTGCCGAAAGTGGTTCGCCCGGTGATCTTCCAGTCCACCGGCGCGCCATCCGGCCCCAGCACGACCTTCTCGGTGATCGTCGGCCCGCGCCCGTTCTGCTTGATGTCGTAATCGATGCTGACGGTCTGGCCTTCGCGGTCCACGATATAGCGGCCGATGTCGACGCCTTCGGTGACCATGCGGTACTCGACCGGCTTAGCACAAAGCGGCGATGCAGCGGAAGCCAGCGCCGCTGCTGCGAAAAGTGCAAATCTCATGATCCCCGTGCCCCTGACAGACCGTTGCAATTGCGACCGGTCTAGCCCGGTCAGCGCACCGCTGCCAGCGCCTTCTGTCGCCGCCGCTGCACCGAACTGCCCAGCCCGATGGCCTCGCGATACTTGGCCACGGTGCGCCGTGCGAGGTCGAAGCCCCTGGCTCTCAGCAGATCGACCAGCGCATCATCCGAAAGGATCGCCTTGGGGTCCTCGGCGTCGATCAACTGGCGGATCGCAGCCTTCACCGCCTCGGCCGATGCGCCTTCGCCGTCTGACGATCCGACGCCCGAGGTGAAGAAGTATTTCAGCTCGAAGGTGCCCCGGTCGCAATGCAGGTACTTGTTCGACGTCACGCGGCTGACCGTCGATTCATGCATCGAGATCGCTTCGGCCACGGTCTTGAGCGTCAGCGGGCGCAGGTGCGCCACGCCATGGCGGAAGAAGCCGTCCTGCTGCTTCACGAGCTCCGCCGCCACCTTGAGGATCGTCTTCTGCCGCTGGTCGAGCGCCTTCAGCAGCCAGTTGGCATCGGCCAGCTTCTCGCCCAGCCACGCCTTCGCGTCCTTGCTCACGCAGGCGCCACGCATCTCGACATAGTAGCTGCGGTTGACGATCAGGCGCGGCAGCGTCGCCTGGTTGAGCGCGATGTCCCAGCCGTCCTTGGCGGCACGCACCAGGATATCCGGCACCACCGCCTCGGCCATGCCGCCGCCAAAGCGCAGGCCGGGGCGCGGATCGTAGCTGCGCAGTTCGACCAGCATCTCGGCGAAGTCCTCGTCATCGACCTGGCACAGCCGCTTCAGCCGCGCGACCTCGCCCCGGGCGACCAGTTCGAGATTGTCGATCAGCCGCGCCATGCAAGGGTCGTAACGGTCGGCTTCCCTGGCCTGCAGCGCGATGCACTCGGCCAGGTTGCGCGCCCCGACACCGGTGGGGTCAAGCGACTGGACAAGGCTCAGCGCCCGTTCGACCACCACGGTCGACAGCCCCAGCGCGTCTGCCACTTCGCCCAGCGGCGTGCCGAGATACCCTGCCTCGTCTAGCTGGTCGATCAGCCAGCGCGCCACAAACAGCAATTGCGGATCCGATGTGGTGACGCCGATCTGCGCGTGGAGATGCTCTGCCAGCGTTTCCTCGGATCGGCCATGCTCGTCGATGTCGGGGCCTTCCCCGCCACCAAACTCGCGCGAGGACGACCGCTCGAACGCGCTGGCGTCCCCTGTATCGCGATCGCGATCCAGCGCCGATGCATCGATGTCGAGGGGCCGGTCCTCCGCCACGCGCCCTTCGGAAACGAGCTGGTCAACCGGCGAGGATTCGAGATGGGTGCGGCGCAGGTCTTCCGGCGCCTGCTCGATGGCTTCTGCCGGGACAGCCTCGCCGATCTCGAGCAGGGGATTGGCGTCGATCGCCTCGCCGATGAAGGTTTCGACCTCCAGATTGGACAGCGCCAGCAGCTTGATCGCCTGCTGCAGCTGCGGCGTCATTACCAGCGACTGGGTCTGGCGAATGTCCAGTCTTGGCCCCAGCGCCATGTCCTAGATCTCCCCCGAGACTCGCATCAGTCCGCGTGCTCTTTCACAGCGTGAAGCCCTCGCCAAGGTAGAGCCTGCGCACGTTGGCATCGGCCACCAGGGCTTCGGGGCTGCCCGCGAACAGCACCTGTCCGCCGTAGATGATGCAGGCGCGGTCAACGATGTCGAGCGTCTCGCGCACGTTGTGGTCGGTGATCAGCACGCCGATGCCGCGCCCCTTCAGGTCCTTCACCAGATGGCGAATGTCACTGATCGAGAGCGGGTCGATGCCGGCAAAGGGTTCGTCGAGCAGCACGATGGAAGGCCTGGCGGCGAGCGCACGGGCAATCTCGCAACGGCGGCGCTCGCCGCCCGAAAGCGCCATGGCCGGGCTCGAACGCAACCGGGTCAGGCCGAATTCGTCAAGCAGCCGCTCCAGCTCGGCTTCGCGTGTCGCCTTGTCGGGCTCGATCAATTCGAGAACGGTCGAGATGTTCTGCTCAACCGTCATGCCCCGGAAGATCGAGGTTTCCTGCGGCAGATAGCCCAGTCCCAGCACCGAACGGCGATACATCGGCAGCTTGGTGATATCGACGCCATCGAGCAGGATGCGCCCCGAATCCGGCCGCACCAGTCCCATGATGGAATAGAAGCAGGTCGTCTTGCCCGCGCCGTTCGGCCCGAGCAGCCCCAGCACTTCGCCCTTGCCGACCGAAAGCGAAATATCGGTCAGGACCGCGCGCTTGTCATAACTCTTGGCGATCGAAACAACCTCGAGCCCGCCCTGGGGGATGGGCGGCGCGGCATTGGCCGGCGCGGCCTGGCCTGAAAGGGGCGTTTCTTCGATCACGGTCATCAGGTTCGCTCTGTCGTTATCAAGCGCTTGCCATACCCATTAGCGGGTTAGCCGTTCCCCCGTAAACCCCGCGGCGCAGAATTGGCAGGATTTATGCATGGCGGATTAAAACGGCATGAATTGTCCCGAAACGCTCCAGATTGGAATTGTCCTTGCAGGTTTGCGGCACACGTGATCTATTGCTGCATAGACAGTCAGAAACTGGGAAAGGCGCCATGGACAAGGCCCTTCAGCCAAGCAGCGCAAAGGCCGGCAAGGTCGATTGGCGCCGAAGAATGAGCGACAATGTCGCATATGGCCTGCTGGTCTACACCGGCTTGCAGATCTTCGTCACCATGCATGAAATGCAGAGCGACAGTGCATCGATGCTGCCCCTGTTCGTGCTGGTCATCCTGGTCGCGGCAATCATTCCGATGTTCCACCATTTCGAACGTCGCTGGGAAGGTCTTGACGACACGCAGGCGGCCGATCCCGCCTACCGCGCGGCATTCCGGCGCGATCAGGCCAAGGTGTGGGCCTTGGCCGCGCTTCTGCCCTTCGTCATCACGGGCGGCTTCCGCCTTCTGGCCCTGCTGGTCTGACGGCTTTTTGTGAGGCTGCACCTGCGGCTTCGATTGCCCCCGCCGAACCGTGGCGCTAGACCGCGCAGCCTTGATGCTTGCGAAAAGGTCCGTTCATGCTCTCTCCTGCCGAAGCCCGCGAACGCTGCGAAGCGCTGATCGAGCGCGCGCGTCGCGCAGGCGCCGATGCCGGAGACGCGGTATACCTCGGCAACGCATCCGAATCAGTCTCGGTCCGGTTGGGCGAACTTGAAGAAGTCGAGCGGTCCGAATCCGAAAACATCGGCCTGCGGGTCTTCGTTGGCGGGGCTTCGGCCTCGATCGGCTCAACCGATCTGGGCGATGCAGCGCTTGACGAGCTGGCCTCGCGTGCCGTCGCCATGGCCCGCCTGGCCCCGGCAGACCAGTTTGCCGGCCTCGCGCCCGAAGATCGCCTGCTGAAAGGCCCGTTCCCCGATCTCGATCTCGATGACGCCACCGAGCGCAGCCCGGCAGAATTGCGCCGTCTCGCCGAAGAGGCCGAGGACGCCGCCCGCGCGGTTGCCGGCGTCACCAACAGCGAAGGCGGCGGTGCCAGCGCCGGACGAGGGCTGTTCGCGCTGGCCACCAGTCACGGTTTTTCCGGTGCCTATGCCGCCTCGAGCCACAGCATTTCGGCCAGCGTCGTCGCCGGTGAAGGCAGCACGATGCAGCGCGACTATTCCTGGCGCAGCACCCGCCATGCTGCCGACCTGAAGAGCCCCGGCGAAATCGGCCAGGAAGCAGGCATGCGTGCGGTACGGCGCCTCAATCCGGGCCGCGTCAAGTCCGGGCCGATGCCGGTCGTGTTCGATCCGCGCGTCGCCAATACGCTCGTGGGCCATCTGATCGGCGCGATGAGCGGCGCCTCGATTGCGCGCCGCGCCAGCTTCCTGCTCGACCGCGATGGCCAGAAGCTGTTCGACAGCGCGGTCACCATCAGTGACAATCCGCTGACTCTGCGCGGCATGCGCTCACGCCCCTTCGATGGCGAAGGTCTTCCCACCGCGCCTCGCAAGCTGGTCGATGCCGGGCACCTTACGGGCTGGCTGATGGATGCCGCCGCCGCGCGCCAGCTTGGCGCTGCCCCCACCGGCCACGCCTCGCGCGGGTCTTCGGGCGCGCCGCATGTCTCGGCCAGCAACGTCGTGCTTGAACCTGGCAATGTGACACCGGCCGAACTGATGGCCGATATTGCCGATGGCGTCTATGTCACCGAACTGATCGGTCAGGGCGTCAATGGCGTGACCGGCGATTACAGCCGGGGCGCATCGGGTTTCAGGATCGTGAACGGCGAACTGGCAGGGCCGATTGCCGAATTCACCATCGCTGGCCACCTGATCGACATGTTCGCCGCATTGACGGTTGCCAACGATCTCGAAGTCTATCGCGGCATTGATACGCCCACCCTGCGCGTCGATGGCATGAGCATCGCGGGGGACTGATCGGGAACCCGATGGGCCGCGCGCAGCTTGACTGTGCATGGTCCGCCTTTTCCTCATGCTCGCGGCATGGCTGATGCCGACGTTGGCGCTGGCGCAAACGTTGCCCAGTCTGCCGTCATCGTCTCCCAGCCCTGCCGAAACCGCCCCTGCGCCTGAGATAACCGCGCAACCTGCACCAAACGAAGATGCGCGCATCGCGTCGCGCATTCGCGCCATCTTCGATGAGATCCCCGCCTTGCGTGGGACCGGGGTGCGGGTGGCGGCGGGTGTCGTCACGTTGAGCGGGCAAGTCCCTGACGACAAGACGATTGCTCAGGCCGAAGCGATTGCCGGCCGGCTTGATGGCGTCGTCACCGTGCAGAACGGCCTTAAGCGCAGTCTCGACGTTGAACAGAACCTCAACCCGGCGTTGAGCGGAGTCACGGGGCGGGTCAAGGCCTTCACCAGTGCCCTCCCGCTAGTCGGCATTGCCATTGCCGTTGCCGTCGTGATCGGGATGCTGGGCTATGCGCTTGCTCGACAGAGCCGCATCTGGGAGCGGGTCACACCCAACCCTTTCCTTGCAGGTCTCGTCGCAACCGCGATCCGTTTCGTGTTCGTCGTCGGCGGCATTGTGCTCGCGCTCGACATCATCGGTGCGACTGCCATGCTGGGTGCCGTGCTGGGCGGCGCTGGCGTGCTTGGTCTCGCCATCGGCCTTGCCGTGCGCGATTCGATCGACAACTACTTTTCGTCGCTGATGCTTTCGGTTCGCCAGCCGTTTCGCGCCAACGATACTGTCCGGATCGACAATTACGAAGGCCGCGTGCTGCGCCTGACCAGCCGCGCTACCTTGCTGCTCACGCCTGATGGCAACCATCTGCGCATCCCCAACGCGACCGTGTTCAAGGCGGTGATCACCAACTTCACGACCAATGCGCAGCGTCGGTTCATGTTCGAATATGCGATCGACCAAGACGCTGATCCGTGCCGCGCGCAGGGCATCGGGCTCGATACGATCAAGTCGCTCGACTGGGTGCTGCGCGATCCCAAGCCGGTGGCTGAGATTGCCGAATTCTCGGGGTCAGTGCAGGTGCTGCGCTTCTTTGCGTGGATCGATCAGACCAAGGCTGACTTCGGCAAGTCGCGCACGCGCGCGATGGAAGCGGTGCGCAATGCCTTGCGCGAACAGGGGTTCGTGGCCGAAAGTCCCGAGTATCGCATCCACCTCGATCACGAAGCACCGCAGCCGGTTCCGCGATCAGGCGCTTCGGGCAGCAGGACCGAGAGCGACGATGTCGCTCCCGACCATCATCTCGACCGTATGGTCCATGCCGAGCGTCAGGCTGACGACGAAGGCAAGGACCTGCTCGATCACCGCCGCCCCGTGGAATGAGCGGCGGCGATCCCAGGTAAGGTCAGTCGGCCTTGGCAGCCTTGGCGCGCTCGATCGCCTCGAGCGTGATCTGGCGCGCGTCTTCGGCGCCGCCCCAGGTGCCGACGCGAACCCACTTGTCCTTCTCCAGGTCCTTGTAGTGGGTGAAGAAGTGCTCGATCTGCTGCAGCACGATCTCGGGCAGGTCGTCGCGCTCCTTCACGTCGGAATAGTACGGGAAGGTCGAATCCACCGGCACGCAGACCAGCTTTTCATCGCCGCCATGCTCGTCCTCGAGGTTGAGGACGGCGATCGGGCGCGCGCGGACGACCGAGCCTGCGACGAACGGCGAACGGGCGATCACCAGCGCGTCGAGCGGATCGCCGTCGGGCGAAAGCGTGTGTGGCACGAAACCGTAGTTCGCAGGATAGCGCATCGGCGTGTGCAGAATGCGGTCGACGAAAAGCGCACCCGAGGCCTTGTCGAATTCGTACTTCACCGGCTCGCCGCCGACGGGAACTTCGATGATGACGTTGAGGCTTTCCGGCGGATTGTCACCGGTGGGAATCATGTCGATGCGCATCTTTTGGCCCCGTTGTTTGGGTGGAGAGAATGCGCCGCCCCTAGCGAAGCCGCTTTTGCACCGCAACAAGACTTATGGCGCAACGCCTAGCCGAGCGCGTTTATGGTGAAGGCGATCACGCCGATATTGAACACGAAGGCAGCAAAGGAATGCAGCGTGACGATGCGCCGCACCTGGCGGCTGGAGATTTCGACATCCGATGTCTGGAAGGTCATGCCCAGCGTGAAACTGAAATAGGCAAAGTCCAGATAGTCGGGTGTGTCGGTGCCGGGAAAGTCGACACCGCGCGCGTCCTTGCCGTCCTTGCTGGTATAGAACAGGTGCGCATAGTGCAGGGCGTACACCGCGTTGGCGAAAAGCCAGGTCAGCGCCAGCGTGCCGATCAGCTTGGCCATGGCAATCCTGTCGCCGCCCGAGGCGCGCGGCAGTTCGCCCGAAATCGCCGCCATCACGACCATCGTCACGATCGTGGTGATGGCAAGGACAAGCACGCGATTTGCATCGTTGTCTGCCGCGTGACGCCGCAAGTCTGCCACCTCGGCATCACGGACCAGTGGAATCAGCGAAAGCAGGAAAGCGACGGCCGCCAGATCGAAGGCCATGGCCGCGGCGTCCAACAGGCTCCTGGCGCTACCGAAGTGACGGAAGCCGAACAGCCCTGCCACCAGCAGCACGAGGAACATGACAAAGCGTGGCGGCGCCAGCCGGTTGCCCAGCGCCACGCCGCCACTCTTCACGAGACTACTTCTTCGCCGCGCTGGCAGCGCCGGGGCGCTTGGGCGTCAGCAGCAGGTCGAGCCCGGTCGGTGCCTTGCCCGGTGCGACGCGCTCCAGCCACGGATAGCGCAGGCCGTCCTTGTAATCGATCTTCACGGTGTCGAAGCGATTGCCGCGCTTGACCAGCAGTTCGATCGGCGCCCCGCCAGAGCCGTCGGCGCCAGCCTTGGCCGCGGTGATCGCCTTCTTCATGTCGTCGGCGCTGTAGGCGGTGCCGTTGATCGCCATGATCTGCGCGCCCGTCACGATCCCTGCGTTGAAGGCCGGGCTGTCCCAGCGCGTGCCGGTTACCTTGCCGTCCTTGTCGAGCGAGATGCCGATGGAATTGGCGAGGCTCAGCCCCTTGCCGAACTCCATTGCCGCCTTGTTGTAAGGGTTGGGCTCTTCCTTCCAGACCAGCTTGTAGCCACCCTTGTCGATCCCGTTCAGCGGCGCGGGCTGGCCCGGCTGGTTGATGCGGGTGTCGATCAGCTTGGCCCAGTCATAGGGGTAGAGCGCGTTGAGCTTGGTGATGATCTCGTCCACCTCGAACGGAATCTGGCCATAATCGCCCGGGTTCATCCCGAAGAACGACTTGGCGAAATCGTCGATCGACTTCTTGCCGCCGGTGCCTTCGCGCAGGATCTGGTCGATTTCGAGCCACACCAGCGCGCCTTCGGTGTAGTAGTCCTCGTTGCGGGCGAGCGAGGAATAGGGCTTGGGCTTGCGCGAGGCGAAGACCGGATCGAACCCGGTATCCTCGACCGAGCGCCACTCGCGCCCGGGCTGCTGGGTATAGCCACCGGCCCACGAAGCCAGCATGCCCAGCACCATGTCCTTGCCCTGCATGCCCGAACGCGCTGCAAGCACCGCGCCCCAGAACTGGTCCTGACCTTCATAGGTCCACAGCAGGTCGCCCTGCATCGGCTGGCGATAGTCAGGCGTCCACAGCCGCGCCGGGCGACGGAACTTGCCCGACCACGAGTGCGAATATTCGTGCGGCAGCAGGTTGCGGTCCCACTCCTGCTTGGCCCACTCGGTGAAGGCTTCCGGTTCGAGCTGGTTCTCGCTCGAACGGTGATGCTCCAGCCCGATGCCGCCGATCTTGTCCGACAGCGCCAGGAGGAATTCGTAGTGGTCGAAGTGGTTGGCGCCAAAGGCCAGCCGCGCTTCCTGCACCAGCGCGCTGTGCGCGGCGATGTGCTCGGGCTTGGCTGCCAGTTGCTCAGGCTTGTCGGCCACGACATTCAGCGTGACGTTCTGCCCAAGGTCCCACTTCTTGAAGTATTTGCCTGCGAAGATCGGCGAATCGACCAGCGTCTCGTAGTCGGTCTCGGCCCAGGTCACGCGGTTTCCACTCATGCTCATGCCGTCCAGCGCCGTCGCGGGGGTCCAGCCCTGCGGCAGTGTCACCGTCGGCTTCACGCGGATGCGCCGCACATAGTGGCCGGCGGGATAGAGGCTCATCTTCTCCCACTGCAGGTTCAGCATCTCGGGCGTCATCGTGATGCGCCCCTCGGCGTTCTGCAGCGGCGAGGTGTGGATCAGCTTGGCGACGACTTCCTTGGCACCGGCCGGCAGCATCACGTGAAACGCATAGACCTCGACACGGTCGCGCTTCCACTCCACCGGCTTGCCATCGACGAAGAACTGCACGCCGACCAGCTCGGCCAGCGGACCGCGCGGGCCGTGATTGCCCGGCAGCCACTGCGGATAGAGCAGGATCAGCTCCTTTGCGCCGGCGGCAACGGGAATGATCTGAGTCACCTTGTAGTCGCCACGCGCCACGTCGGTCGCGTCGATATCCAGCATCATCGTGCCAGGATACGCCACGTCCTGGGCGTCCGGCACGGTCTGCTGGATCGGCACCGCCATCGGCGCGGAGTTGGCGGCAAGTGCCTGTGTTGACACGGAAAGGGCGAGAATGAGCGGGGCGACCGCGAGCTTTTTCTTCATGGCGCATGTTCATGGCCCGAAGAAGTCGCATCCGCAACCATCGCGTTGCGCCTTTTTGGCAGGCCTTCCCGTTTTGCCGCTTTCGGTCTAATCGCGCGCCCATGAGCACGCAAACCCCGAGCATCCAGACACCTCAGGCCATTCGTGGCACCCAGGACATCTTCGGCCCCGACGCCGAGGCTTTTGCCTTCGTCGTCGAGACGTTCGAGCGCGTGCGCCGCCTCTACCGCTTCCGCCGCGTCGAGATGCCGGTGTTCGAAAAGACCGCCGTGTTCAGCCGCTCGCTGGGCGAGACGACCGACGTCGTCTCCAAGGAAATGTACAGCTTCGAGGATCGCGGTGGAGAATCGCTGACCCTGCGCCCCGAATTCACCGCCGGCATCGCCCGCGCCTTCATCACCGATGGCTGGCAGCAGTACGCGCCGCTCAAGATCGCGACGCACGGCCCCCTGTTCCGCTACGAACGCCCGCAAAAGGGCCGTTACCGCCAGTTCCACCAGATCGATGCCGAGATCATCGGCGCGGCAGAACCGCAAGTCGATGTCGAACTGCTGGTGATGGCCGATCAGCTGCTCAAGGAACTGGGGATTGCAGATGGCGTGACGCTCCAGCTCAATACGCTGGGCGATGGCGCCAGCCGCGAGGCCTGGCGAACCGCGCTGATCGATTACTTCCGCGCCGTGAAGGGCGACCTTTCGGAAGATTCGCAGGACCGCCTTGAGCGCAACCCCTTGCGCATCCTCGACAGCAAGGACCCGCGCGACAAGCCGTTCACCGCCGATGCGCCGAAGATCGACGATTTCCTGAGCGATGAGGCGCAGGATTTCTTCGCCAAGGTAACGGGCGGCCTCGATGCCGCAGGCGTCGCCTGGACCCGCGCCCCGGCGCTGGTGCGAGGCCTAGACTACTACCGCCACACCGCCTTCGAATTCGTCACCGATCGCCTCGGCGCGCAAGGCACCGTGCTTGGCGGCGGGCGCTATGATGGGCTGATGGAGGCCCTCGGCGGCGCGGCCACGCCCGCTGTCGGTTGGGCCGCCGGCATCGAACGGCTGGCGATGCTGGTTGGCGAGAAGGGTGAGGCCAAGGCCGACGTGATCGTCGTGGTCGAAGACGATGCCCTGCTCACCAGCGGCATTGCGCAGGTTTCGCACTTGCGCCGCAGCGGCGTCTCTGCCGAACTCGTGGCTTCGGGGTCGGCGCGCAAGCGTTTCGACAAGGCGGTCAAGATGGGTGCGCAAGCCATTCTTGCCCTGGCGATGCGCGACGGGCAAGCGGCGGCGCGGGTGCGGGCGGAGGACAGCGCATCCGCCGACTTGCGCGAACTGCTGGACAAGCAGGTGGCGCAGCTCTGATGACCTGTTTCCTTCCCGACACTCAGGGGGCTGCCTCCCTTCACGGGGCGGCCAACAAGGGCGCGAATCCCTCGGGCAAACCCGGGCTGACGCAGCATGGTGACGCAGAATGAGCGTCTCCGAAGCCCGCCTTGCGCAGATCGCCAACCGCTTTGCCGAGCTTGAGGCGCGGTTGGCTTCGGGCACGCTTGAAGGGCCGGAATTCATCGCGGCCAGCCGCGATTATGCCGAACTTGAACCCGTCGCCCGCGTCGCCCGCGAAATTGCGGACATGCGCGCCGAACTGGTCAGCCTCGCCACGCTTGACGATCCCGACATGCGCGAACTGGCCGACGAGGAACTGCGGCGGATCAACGCCGATCTGCCCGAGGCCGAACACCGCCTCGCCATCGCCATGTTGCCGCGCGATTCGGCAGACAGCCGTCCGGCCATGCTGGAGATTCGCGCCGGCACAGGCGGCGACGAGGCCGCGCTGTTCGCTGCCGATCTCTATCGCATGTACGAACGCTACGCGGCAGAGCAGGGCTGGCGGATTGAGGTCGTCTCGGTCAACGCCAATGACCTCGGCGGATACAAGGAAGTCGTCGCCAACGTCACCGGCAGCGGTGTCTTTGCCAAGCTGAAGTTCGAATCCGGCGTCCATCGCGTGCAGCGCGTGCCGGTGACCGAAAGCGGCGGCCGCATTCACACTTCCGCTGCCACTGTCGCTGTCCTGCCAGAGCCGGATGAAGTCGATATCCGCATCGAGGACAAGGACCTCAAGATCGACGTCTATCGGGCGAGCGGCGCGGGCGGGCAGCATGTGAATACCACCGATTCCGCCGTGCGCATCACCCACTTGCCCACCGGAACCGTCGTCACCTGCCAGGACGGGCGCAGCCAGCACAAGAACAAGGACAAGGCGATGCAGGTCCTGCGCGCCCGCCTGTTCGAGGCACAGCGCGATGCCGCGCAAGGCGAGGAGGCCGAGGCGCGCAAGGCCATGGTCGGCTCGGGCGATCGCTCCGAACGCATCCGTACCTACAATTTCCCGCAAGGCCGTGTGACCGATCACCGCATCAACCTGACGCTGCACCGCTTGCCCGAAATCCTCGAAGGCCCCGGCCTTGCCGAACTGATCGATGCGCTGATCGCCGAGGACCAGGCCAAGCGCCTTGCGGCGATGGATGCCTGACCCGGCCTGATGAAGATCGCCGAAGCCCTGCGCGCGGCGGCTGACCGGCTGTCGGCAACGTCGGACACGGCGCGGCTCGATGCCGAACTGCTCATGGCCCATGCGCTGGGATGCAGCCGCACCGATCTGCTGCTGCGGCACATGACCGCCGATGTGCCTGCCGCCTTTGCTAGCCTCGTGGAACGACGCATGGGGCATGAACCGGTTGCCTACATCACCGGCACTGCCGAATTCTACGGGCTGGACCTCGCGGTCAGCCCGGCCGTGCTCATTCCGCGCGGCGATACCGAAACGCTAGTAGAGGCTGCGCGTGAGACTTTCGCCCATCGCCCGCCACCGCAGCGCATTCTCGATCTCGGCACCGGCTCGGGTGCGTTGCTTTTGGCGGCGCTGTCGCTCTGGCCCAGGGCCGAAGGCATCGCCATTGAACGCTCGGCTGAAGCGATTGCCGTGGCGCGGGCCAATGCAGCGCGCCATGCCCCGTGTGCCAGCGTGCGCGAAGGCGACTGGACGCAAAGTGGTTGGGCTGAGGGTCTCGGAAGGTTTGACCTTGTCCTGTCCAACCCGCCTTATGTCGAGGACGATGCCCCGCTTGACCTGTCCGTGCGCGCCCATGAGCCTGCATCGGCCCTGTTTTCAGGGCCTGAGGGCATGGATGATTACCGTATGCTCGTGCCGCAATTGCCCGGTCTGCTGGCGCCCGATGGGGTCGCGATAGTGGAAATCGGCTGGCAACAGGCAGCGGCGGTGTCTGCACTGGCAGTGGCCGCAGGAATGACCGCGCGGGTCCATCGTGATCTTGCTGGCCGCGAAAGGGCGGTGGAAATGGTGTGTCTGGCCAATATTCCTCTTGGCAACGGGGCTGCGGCCTACTAATTGTGTTGACAGGCAGGGGACGGACGAAGGCTTCCCGTCCCGGCCAACTCCACCATTTGCAGGGAATATCGGCCAAAGGGGCCGGGACGAGCGCAGATGCTGGAAACCCCGATTCGCATGACGCGAGCCGGTGGCGGAGGGTTGCGCGGCATTACGGGTTGCTCAAGCTTTTACGAGAGGCCGCCCCATTTAAGGAAGTGCCTGAGTTGAATAACAATCGTGGTAACAACCGCCGTCGCGGTCGCGGTAACAACAACCGTCCGCAGAATGGTGGCCAGCAGCTCAACCGGATCGACAGCCGCGCCCGGGGCAATGCCCCCCAGTTGCTCGAGAAGTATCGCAAGCTTGCGCAGGACGCCCATATGAATGGCGACCGCGTCCAGGCTGAATACTACCTGCAGTTTGCCGATCACTATTTCCGCGTGATCGCAGATGCCCGCGTGCGCCAGGAAGAACAGCGCCTTCGCCAGAACGGTGGTGAGCGTTGGCAGGAGCAGGAATTCGAGGACGACGGCGGCGATTTCAGCGTCGAAGGCGATTTCCCCGCGTTCGACCGCCCCACCTCCACCCGCCGCGAGCGTGAAGAGCGCGACGACCGTGGCGAGGATCGCGGCAATCGTGGCGAGAACCGCAGTGAAGGCCGTGGTGAAGGCCGTGGTGAAGGCCGCCGCGAACGTGATGATCGTCCCCGCGAGGATCGTCAGCGTGATGATCGTCAGCGTGATGATCGTCAGCGCGAGGATCGGCCTCGTGATGATCGTCCCCGTGAAGAGCGTGGCGATGGCCGTCGCGAGAATCGCCGCTTCGGTCGCAACCGCGATGCCGAAGCCGAAGCGCCGGTCGCTGTCGAGGCCCTGCCGGGCGAGGGCGTGCCCGCAATCGAGGGCGAACCCATCGCCGATGCTTCGGACAATCCTTTCGTGCGCGACACCCGCTCTGCCCGTGGCGGCCTGCGCCCCCGCGCCGAGCGCCGTCCGCGCAGCGCCAAGCCTGCTGGTGGCGATGATGCGCCGGCGACGCTTGATGCATCATTCCTGCCGCCCTCGATCAGCACGCGTGCAGAGCCCGAAGCGGCCCCGGCCCCTGCTGCTCCGGCAGCCGTGGATCCCGATACCCCTGCGGCAGAGGACGCTCCGGCACCTGCGCCCAAGAAGCGCGGACGTCCCCGCAAGACGCCCGCACCCGAAGCAAGCGAGCCGGTCGAAGGCTGAAGCTTCCGGCACTCTCGGAACAGGCAGAACCCTCCCCATGCGGGAGGGTTTTTGCTGTCCGGTACAGGTCCTGAAGGTGAAAGGTAGGTGCGGGGTAGGTCGGGCACAGGTCTGCACCGGGTTTCACCGTGCCTTGGCCGGCAGTCACAAGGGTTGCGGCATGGTTCGGCCAGCCCCATAGCAGGAGGGCATGAAAGCCTCCCGCTTATCCCCTCGCTACACCCCGCGTCTGCCCTCCCGCGAATCCGTCCTGACCCTTGCCGCTGGCGGCATCGCGGCCTGCGGGTTCCAGCCCTTGGGCGCCTGGCCGCTGACTCTGCTCGGCATGGCCTGGCTGATACACCGGCTTTACGCGGTAAAGTCCTGGCCGCAGGCGTTTTTTGCCGGCTGGCTGTTCGGCGTCGGGCATTTCACCGTGGGCAATGGCTGGATAGCTACGGCCTTTACGTATCAGGCGGAAATGCCGGCCTGGCTGGGCTGGATTGCGGTCGTGCTGCTGGCGCTATATCTCGCGGTTTTTCCGGCACTTGGCGCGGTGACGGGCTGGTGGCTGGCGAAGACCCGCCGCGCCATGCTGCTCCCCGCCTTTGCCGCGACGTGGATCGTGTCGGAGTGGCTGCGGTCGTGGGTGTTTACCGGCTTTGCCTGGAATCCGCTGGCGATGGTGACGCTGGGCGGTTTCGAGCGACCGGGACTGGCGCTCTTGTCGCAGTTTACAGGGACTTACGCCTTGTCCGGGCTGGTTGTGCTGCTCGCTGGCTGGTGGCTGTTCGGACTGCGCGCGTGGCGGCAGGGAAACCGTGCTGCGGCATCCGCCTATGTGCTTGGCCCGGTCGCCCTTTTTCTCCTGCCACTGCATGGCGAGCGGCGCGAGGGGACCTTGCCTTTCACGCTGGTCCAGCCCGATGTGCGGCAGGAATTGCTGAACGATCCAGCCAACTTCGAGAACCAGTTCCGCACAACGGCCGCGCTCTCGCTGGCGCGCAAGCCCGGAGAACGCCGGCTGGTGCTCTGGCCGGAAAGCGGCGTGCCCGATTTCCTTCGCTCCGGCTACGCGCAGTTCTGGTACGACGAGACGACCTTTGCCGGTGACCCGGTGGCGGCGCGGACGCGGATCGGGCGGACGATCGGGGCGGGCAGCCTGCTGCTGACCGGTACCACCGATCTAGAGGTGCGGCGCGGCAAGGTTGCGGGCGCCTGGAATGTGGTGACGGCGCTCGATTCCACCGGCGCGATCCGCGGCTCCTACGCCAAGGCCCATCTCGTGCCCTATGGCGAATACCTGCCGATGCGCGAGATCCTGGAGCCGCTCGGCCTTTCGCGGCTGGTGGCGGGCAGCATCGACTTTCTGGCAGGTCCCGGTCCGCGCACATCGGACTTCGGGCCTTACGGCAAGGCGGGCTTCCAGATCTGCTACGAGATCATCTTTTCAGGACAGGTGGCCGATCGCGCCAATCGGCCTGACTACCTGTTCAACCCCACCAACGACGGCTGGTTCGGTGCCTGGGGGCCGCCCCAGCATCTGGCGCAGGCGCGGATGCGGGCGATCGAGGAAGGGTTGCCGGTGTTGCGCGCGACGACCACCGGTATCAGTGCGGTGATCGATGCCGATGGCGTGGTGCGCCAGTATCTTGCCAGCCAGAAGCGCGGGCGGATCGATGCGCTGGTGCCGCCTGCACACAAGCCGACGCTGTTTGCGCGCACGGGCAACATGCTGGCGCTTGTCTGGGCTGCAGTTCTTCTTTGCGTGGCGCTGGTTGCCAGCGCAGCGCGGAAGCGCTAATCGGGAGCGCACATAAAGCTTTCTTTATATCGCGCGCCCAGCCGCTGGGCGGCATCAGCATAGGATTTCTCATGCGCACCGACTATCTGTTCACGTCCGAAAGCGTTTCCGAAGGCCACCCCGACAAGGTGTCGGACCAGATCAGCGACGCCATCGTCGACCTGTTCCTGTCGAAGGATCCCGAAGCACGCATCGCTTGCGAGACGCTGACGACCACGCAGCTCGTGGTGCTGGCCGGCGAAATCCGCTGCAAGGGCGTGTACGAGAATGGGCAATGGGCGCCGGGCGCGCAGGAAGAGATCGAGCAGGCGGTGCGCGATACGGTCAAGCGGATCGGCTATGCCCAGGACGGCTTCCACTGGGAAAAGTTCGAGTTCATCAACCGCCTTCACGGCCAGTCTGCGCACATCGCGCAGGGCGTCGATGCCGGCGAGAACAAGGATGAAGGCGCAGGCGACCAGGGTATCATGTTCGGTTATGCGACCGATGAGACCCCCGGCCTGATGCCGGCAACGCTTTATTACAGCCACAAGATCCTCGAGCGCATGGCTGCCGACCGCCATTCGGGTGCGGCGCCTTTCCTCGAGCCCGACGCCAAGAGCCAGGTCACGCTGCGCTACGAAGGCTCGCTGCCGGTTGCCGCAACCGCGATCGTCGTCTCCACCCAGCACAAGGCGGGCTACGACGAGAACGATCCTGCCAAGCAGGCCGAGCTTGAAGCCTAC
This sequence comes from Novosphingobium sp. B1, assembly GCF_900176395.1. Classification (GTDB taxonomy): domain Bacteria; phylum Pseudomonadota; class Alphaproteobacteria; order Sphingomonadales; family Sphingomonadaceae; genus Novosphingobium. The sequence goes on from NZ_FWXL01000006.1 coordinate 160,003, forward strand.
GTGAAGGGCGTGATCGCCGACGTGATCCCGCCGGTGCTGTTGCGCGAGACGGAATACTTCATCAACCCGACCGGCAGCTTCGAGATCGGCGGCCCTGACGGTGATGCCGGCCTGACCGGGCGCAAGATCATCGTCGACACTTACGGCGGCGCGGCTCCGCACGGCGGCGGCGCATTCTCGGGCAAGGACCCGACGAAGGTTGACCGTTCGGCCGCCTACATCACCCGCTACCTTGCCAAGAACGTGGTCGCTGCCGGCCTTGCCACGCGCTGCACGATCCAGATCGCCTATGCCATCGGTGTTTCAAAGCCGCTGTCGCTCTATGTCGACACGCATGACACCAGCACCGTAGGCGACGACAAGATCGAGCAGGCGATCCTGGGCATTGCCAAGCTGGGCGGCCTCACCCCGCGTTCGATCCGCACGCATCTGGGCCTGAACAAGCCGATCTACCAGCCGACTGCGGCTTATGGCCACTTCGGGCGCAAGCCGGAAGGCGACTTCTTCCCTTGGGAGCGCACCGATCTGGTCGACGACCTCAAGGCGGCTTTTGCCTGAGTCCAGCGACTGCCGAGACAACTGCGGCCCGCTTCCCGGAAGGGAGGCGGGCCGTTTTGCTTGATGGGTTTCATCTGCGCTTTCCTACATCGTGCGACTTTTGCACGACTCTGGCTTTTCGAACGGAGCCGGACCCATGCGAGAGCTTACCCCCCGTATCGCGCTTGAACTGATCGCCCACGAAGGGATCGTGACCGAGGCCTACAAGGATAGCGTGGGGGTATGGACCTGGAGCGTGGGGATTACCGACGCGAGCGGGCACAAGGTCTTCCCGCGCTACAAGGACAAGCCGCAGCCGCTTGAACACTGCATCGGCGTGTATCTGTGGCTGCTGCGCGAAAAGTACCTGCCGCCCGTTCTGGCCGCATTCGGTCCCCACGATCCGAGCGAGGCGCAATTGGGTGCGGCGCTATCGTTTCACTGGAACACCGGCGCGATTGCCCGGGCAAGCTGGATCGGCCGCTTCGTGAAGGGCGACATTGCCGGTGCCCGCGCCTCCATGATGGAATGGGCGCGGCCCAGGGAAGTGCTGGAGCGGCGGCGCAAGGAGCAGGCGCTGTTCTTCGACAGCAAGTGGAGCGGGGATGGCACTACGCTGGTCCATGGCGTGGCCAAGCCTTCCTACCAGCCGGCACGCGGCCAGCGCGCGCAGGTTCGCGCGCTGGTCGAAGGGTTGTTTGCGGACAATGCACAAGCCTCGCCCGCGCCAGTATCTGCAAGGCAGACCTGGTTCGACCGCCTGTTCGACTGACCGGTGCTCAGCCGAACATGCCCTTCCTTGGTCCGAGGTAGCCGAACAGGAAGGCGCCCACTTTCCGCATCTGGATCTCTTCCGCGCCCTCGGTGATGCGGTAGCGGCGGTGGTGGCGAAAGATGTGTTCGAACGGCTTGTGCCGCGAATAGCCGATGCCGCCATGGACCTGCATCGCCCGGTCGGCAGCTTCGCAGACGAGGCGGTTGGCCCAGTAGTTGCACATAGAGACCTTGTCGGACAGTTCGCGCTCGATGCGCTTGTGCCCGCCATCCTCGGCTTCAAGGCGGTCCATGTCCCAGGCCGTCTTGCGGATCAGCAGGCGCAGCATCTCGCACTGCGTGGCAAGGTCCACGAGCGGGAACTGGATCGCCTGATTGCGCGCCAGTTCCTCGCCAAAGGGCTTGCGCTCGCGCGCATAGCGCACCGATTCCTCGATGCAGAAGGTGGCCGCGCCAAGCGAGGACGCGGCCTGGCGAATGCGGTTCTGGTGGACGAAGCTCTGCGCGATGGCGAGGCCGCCGCCGATGGGTCCGAGAATCGCAGCTTCGGGCACCCAGACATTGGTGAACGAAACTCGCGGGTGATCGGTCGGCATGTTGAAGGTCCACAGGTACTCCTCGATGACGAGGCCTTCCGTGGGGTTCGGGACAAGGAAGCAGGTAATGCCCCGCGCGTCGCCTGGTTCGCCGCCGGTGCGGGCGAAAGTGGCGCAGTGCGTGGCGACGTGCATGCCGGTGGTCCACATCTTCTCGCCATCGATGCGCCAGCCCGCCACGCCATCGCGCACTTCGGGCACGGCGCGCGTTTCCATGTGGGTGGCATCGGAGCCGTGGTTGGGCTCGGTCAGGCCGAAGGCGGTGCGACGGGTGCGGGCAAAGCCGCCCTCGATGAATTCTCGTTGCTGTTCAGGCGTGCCGAAGTGTTCGAACATGTTCACGAACGGGAAGTTGCCGACGATCGAGTGTTCGTTCTGCAGGTCGTTATGGAGGCCGAGGCCCTTGGCCGCGAAGTGATCGCGGATCACCGCCATCCACAGGTTCTTGCCATCCTTGCCGCCATACTTCTTGGGCGCGGAGAACCGCCAGTGGCCGGCGGCGTCGGCACGGCGGGTGGCTTCGACCAGCAGCGCTTCCCATTCGTGGCGTGGCAGGCCGCCGTTGTCGAAATCGGTGCGCGCCCATTCGCGACGGTGGTCGAAGAAGCGGATATTGTCGTCGGCCTGTTCGAGCGGCTTGATCTCGGCCTCGATGAAGGCATCGAGTTCGGCGAGGTAGGCGACGAGGTCTTGCGGAAGGTCGAAGTCCATCAACGGTGCTCCCATAGCTTGGTGGCGGCGGCGAGCGCCGGGTATTTGGGCATGTCGGTGGCAAGGGTGGCGAGGGCACGAGCGCGCAAGGAAGCGAGAAGGCCCGGCGTGGAGAGGGTCTGGCGACCTGCGAGGATGTCCTGCGCGAGCAAGTGGTCTGCCGGGGAAGGGCGGTGGGCGAGTTCGCGACGGACGATGCCGAGCGCGTTCTGGGCGACGGCCAGTTCCCAGCGTTCGCGCCCGGAAAGCTTGTCCTTGACCGTGGCGGCCAGCCATTCGGACACGGCGGTGAGGATTTCGGCCGCCGTGGGTTCGCCCAATTGCGGTGCAGGTGGCAGCGTTCCGGCAGGAAGCGCGCGGTCCCGCTCTGCCTGTGGGGCCTCGCTTTCGAGCAGGAGAAGAAGGTCCAGTTCCTGTTCGGCGCAGCGACGGGCGACGACGACCCGCTCCAGCGAACGATCAGTGCCGCTGCGCCATGACTGGCCCATCGACAGGCAACCAAGCGCCCACCACACCGTGCGGTACACCAGCCAGAAACGGAAGCGTGCCGGATCGAAGCGTTCGCCGCCGGCAGCTTCGTAGGCGGCGGCAAGACTGGCGATGTCGGTGAGGCCGAAGGCGGGCTGGTCGAGCCTGCCAAAGCGCCACACGGTCATGCAGCTATAGGCGAGATCCTCGTGCCCGTCGCCCAGGTGGGCCAGTTCCCAATCCAGCACGCCGGACAGGCGGCCCTGGTCCACCATGACATTGCCGATGCGGAAATCGCCGTGGACGACGACGGGTTCGGCAGGTGGGGGCAGGTTGGCGCGGAGCCACGCCAGCCCGAGCGCGATGATCGGGCGGTCTGCACCGGCTTGCGCGAACTGCAGGGCGAGATTCTCGACCCCTGCTGCGGGTTCGAGCCTCGGCAGGAAGGCGAGCGATGCGGGATCGAGACGGTGAATGCCGGCAAGGGCGCGGGCCAGATCGTCGGCGAGGGCAGGGGATGAGGCCAAGGCGTTCTCGGGCTCGGCCGTGCCGGGCAGGCAGCGCATGATGAAGCCGATGCCAAGGCCGTCTTCGGGCGAGAGGTCGGCAATGACTTCGGGGGCGGCGATTGCGGCGGCATGGGCGCGGCGGATCAGCTCAGCCTCGCCGGCCATGTCGAGCGGGCGCGCGGCGATCCATTCGGCAGAGGGCGCGCGGCGCAGGACGAAGCGGTGTTCGCCGCAGACGAAGACCCACGATTCCATGTTCGCGCCGCCCGACAGGCGCTGCAGGCCACCGACCTGACCCGGATGGCCGGCGCGGGCCATGACGGCTGCGAGCTGCTGTTCCATCGCCTCTCCATGCGGGCGGCCATGCCTGCCGCCTCGTATGCGACTATCCTTAACCGATCGATTAAAGTCCAGCGGGAAATGGCGGATGGAAATAGGTTCCCGCAGACGGGTCAATCTGCGCAAAACCTGCGCCGAGATGTTCCGGCGGGCACTTTGCCTACCAATCGCAATGCGTTACTCATGTTAAAGCGACATAAACCGGGATGGGATATAGGGGTCGGCATGAAGTTCCGTTCGGCAAGAATCATCGCTGCACTGCTCACTGCGGCACCCGCGCTGGTCGCGACCGTTCCGCAGGTGCAAAGCCGGGCGACGGTTTCGCTGCAGGACCAGCGCGATCAGGCGATCCAGCAGCAGGTTGCGGCTATCGCTGCTGAAGGGCGCGGCAGGATCGGTGTTGCCGCGATGGACCTCGACGGGGGCGGGCAGATCTTCGTGAATGGCGACATGCCCTTCCCGATGGCCAGCACCGCCAAGATCGCCGTTGCCGCCACGTTCCTCGAACAGGTCGAAAAGGGCGCCTACCGGCTCGACCAGCAATTCCCGATGATGGTGCGCGTGGCCGAGCGTGGTGCGCCCAGCCCCGAGGCGCCGCTGCGCGCCGGCACGGTGATGACCGCGCAGAGCCTGATGGAACTGATGATCACCCGCAGCCACAACGAGGCGACCGATGGGCTGATCACGGCCGTGGGCGGCGTGCAGAACGTCAACCGCTGGCTGACGCGTAACGGCATCACCGGGCAACGGCTTGACCATACCATGGCGACACTGGTGCGCGACGACGGCAAGGTCGATCCCGCGCGCGTGATCGATACCCGCACGTCGAGCACGCCGCGGGCGATGGTCGCGCTGCTCGCCGCGATCGATCGCGGCAACGTGATGAGCCCTGAAAGCCGCGCCGTGCTGCTCGACACGATGACCCGCACCAGCACCGGCAAGACCCGCATTCGCGCAGGCCTGCCCGAGGGCACGCTGGTGGCCCACAAGACGGGGACGCTTTCGGGCGTGACCGACGATGTCGGTATCGTGCGCCTGCCCGACGGGCGCCACCTGGCGCTGGTGTTCTTCGTGACCGGGCCCGAGGGACACGCTGCCCACGCCGGGCTGATCGCACGGATGACGCGGGCGATCTACGATGGTTACAGCGTGCCGCTGGCGCGCAACACGCAGGACCTCGTGCGCCGCTGAAGCGGCCGCTGGCCTGACCTCGTTCCGGTAATCTGAGTGCAGGGCGCGCGGCTTCTGGTCGTGCGCTCTTCTGCGTCTGCGGTTTTGACAGGCCCTGCGTTTATCCGGAGCAACGAAAAAGGGCGCGGTCCGAAGACCACGCCCTTCTATCGGTGTAACCTGCCCTTGCGGGCGGGAATTACATCGCTGCAGCTTCGCTCGCGTCAGCAGCGGCTTCCGAAGCGGCGCCCGAAGCGTCAGCAGCGGCGCCCGAAGCGTCCATAGCAGCTTCAGTTGCTTCCATTGCAGCTTCGGTGGCTTCTTCAGCCGGCTTTTCCGAGCAGCCAGCGAGGGCAAAAGCGGTGCCGGCGACAGCGGCGAGGATGAGCTTGCGCATGCGTTACAATCCCTGGATTGAAGTGAACAGCGCCGGGCAAGCAGCCCGCCGCAAAGCCTACTCAAGCGGTAGACTTCGCGACCCAATTAATCGGCAATTCATCGCGTTGCAAGCACAAGACGTATGCATTCTGTCTCATACTGCCTAGTGCGCGGGTGGGCTTGCCTTTTTTCTGCCGGATTTCCGGGGCTTTTGACGTTGTGCACATGCGTCATAAAGTTGCGGAAGCAACCCGATGACGCAGACCCAATGCCCTGCTAACACCCCGTCATGAGCGAAAAGCAGCATCTCTATCTGGTCGACGGATCGGCCTACATATTCCGTGCCTATCACCGCCTGCCACCTCTGACGAATCCCGCCGGAGTGCCCGTAGGCGCGGTCTATGGCTATACCACCATGCTGTGGAAGCTGGCCGAGGACCTGCACAAGGCCGATGGTCCGACGCACCTTGCAGTGATTCTCGACAAGGCGGGCACGTCGTTCCGCAACGATCTTTACGACCAGTACAAGGCGAACCGTCCGCCGCCGCCCGAAGACCTCGTGCCGCAGTTCCCGCTTATCCGCGATGCGACGCGGGCGTTCAGCCTCGCCTGCATCGAGGAAGACGCGCTGGAGGCCGACGACCTGATTGCGTCCTATGCGCGCGCCGCGACGCTTCAGGGCTGGGACGTGACCATCGTATCGTCCGACAAGGACCTGATGCAGCTGGTGGGCCGCTGCGCCACGGGCGGTGGCTGCATCGACATGCTCGACACGATGAAGAACCAGCGTATCGACATTCCCGAAGTGGTCGAGAAGTTCGGCGTGCCGCCCGAGAAGGTCGGCGATGTGCTGGCGCTGATGGGCGATTCGGTCGACAACGTGCCAGGCATTCGCGGCATTGGCCCCAAGACGGCCACGAAGCTGATCCAGGAACATGGCGATCTCGAATCGGCGCTGGCCGCAGCGCCAACGATGAAGGCGAGCAAGCTGCGCGAGAGCCTGATCGAACAGGCCGACATGGCCCGGCTTTCGCGCGTGCTGGTGCAGCTCAAGGAAGATTGCGAGCTGCCGATCCCGATCGAGGACTTCGCGCTGGGCCAGATCCCGCGCGAACCACTGGCGGCGTTTCTGGAAGAACACGGCTTTACCAGCTTGCTGCGCCGCCTTGACGACGGCAAGGGCAGCCCCGGCCCCAAGACCCAGCTGAACCCGGCCAAGCCGGACAACAAGGCGGCGCCGGCAGCGCCGGCCGGCAATCGCCAGCCATTGCCGAATTGGCCCGCACTGGATCTTGGCGCTTATGCCTGCGTCCAGTCGATCGGGGAGTTGCAGCAATGGGTTGCGCGGGCGTTCGACGCGCGGGTGGTGGCGATCGATACCGAGACGAGCGCGCTTGATGCAATGCGCGCCGATCTGGTCGGCGTGAGCCTGGCGCTCGGGCCGAATGACGCATGCTATATTCCCCTGGGCCATGGCGGGGCGGACATGTTCGCCGAAAAGCCGGTGCAGGTTGACCGCGCCGAGGCACTGGCTGCCCTCAAGCCGCTGCTGGAAAGCGATGCGGTGCTGAAGGTCGGCCAGAACATCAAGTACGACCTCAACATCCTCGCCCGCCACGGTATCCATGTGGCGCCGATCGACGATACGATGGTCATGAGCTTCTGCCTCGATGCCGGGCGCAGCGAAACCGGCCTTGCCGGCCACGGCATGGACGAACTGGCCGAGCGGCACCTGCTGCACAGCACGATGAAGTTCAAGGACCTGTGCGGCACCGGCAAGAAGGCGATCTCGTTCGCCGAAGTGCCACTGGCCGACGCGACGCGCTATGCCGCGGAGGATGCCGACGTGACCTGGCGTCTGCACCGGCTGTTCCAGCCGCGGCTGGTCGACGAGGCGGGGATGCGCATCTACCAGAAGGTCGATCGTCCGCTGGTGCCGGTCGTGGCCATGATGGAGCGCAACGGCATCAAGGTGGACCGCGAGCGGCTCTCGGGTCTCTCCACCGAGTTTGCGGCGCAGATCGCCCGCCTTGAAAGCGTGATCTTCGAGAAGTGCGGACAGAGCTTCACCATCGGCAGCCCCAAGCAGTTGGGCGAAATCCTGTTCGACAAGCTTGGCTACAAGGGCGGAAAGAAGGGCAAGACCGGGCAGTATTCGACCGACCAGTCGGTGCTGGAAGGACTGGCCGGGCAAGGAGCCGAAGTGGCGACCCTGGTGCTGGAATGGCGGCAGCTGTCAAAGCTCAAGTCGACCTATACCGATGCGCTGCAGGCCGCGATCAACCCGGACACTGGCCGCGTGCACACCAGCTACTCACTGGTTGGGGCGCAGACCGGGCGGCTTTCGTCGAACGAGCCCAACTTGCAGAACATTCCGATCCGCACCGAGATCGGCCGTCAGATCCGCGATGCCTTCGTGGCCGAGCCGGGCAATGTGCTACTGGCGGCGGACTACAGCCAGATCGAACTGCGGCTTGCCGCACACATGGCCGATGTGCCTGCGCTGAAGGAGGCCTTCGCAGCTGGCGAGGACATCCACGCACGCACCGCGATGGAAATGTTCGGCACGGTTGACCGCGATACGCGCGGCCGCGCCAAGACAATCAACTTCGCGATCCTCTACGGCATCAGCCGCTGGGGCCTTGGCGGGCGGCTGGGCGTCAGCGCGGACGAGGCGCAGGCGATGATCGACCGCTACTTCGAACGATTCCCCGGCATCCAGCGCTACATCCACGAGACTTTGGAGAGCGTGCGCGAGTGCGGGTATTCGCAGACGCTGTTCGGCCGCAAGACCTGGTTCCCGCGCATTGGCTCGAAGAATCAGGCCGAACGGCAGGGCAGCGAACGCGCAGCGATCAACGCCCCGATCCAGGGCACCAGCGCCGATATCATCAAGCGCGCCATGGCCCGCATGATGCCCGCGCTGGCCGAAGCAGGCTTGCCCAACGCGAAGATGCTGCTGCAGGTCCACGACGAACTCGTGTTCGAGCTGCCGGAAGGCGATGTGGAAAAGGCACGGCCAGTGATCGAGCGGGTGATGGCAACGTCGGCGGAACCGGCAGTGAAGCTCAGCGTGCCGCTCGGCGTCGAGATCGGCACCGGCCTGTCATGGGGCGCGGCGCACTGACGATCAGTCGAGCGCTGCGTACCGGGCAAGATCGGCGGTGCCGAGCGTCACGACCTGATCGTTCGGCACCGAATTGGTGAGTGCGTAAAACGCCGAAGCCTTGTCAGGCCCCAGGCCCATCTCTCGATAGTAGTCGACGTAGGCGCGGTTGACCGGAGCGGAAGCGGCGAAGTCGTCGGGTTCGTGGCCTTCATCATCGATCCACGAATGGACGACGAACTGGGCATCGGGCGCAGCGCTGCGGCTGGCCCCGGCAAGAAACAGTTCGACCGCGCCCGAGCGTACCGAGCCGTGTTCGGGCACCAGCGTGGCCAAGCCCCTTGCGCGGATCATGCGGCCAAGGCGGAGGTTTGCGTGATCGTCGATCGTGCCCGGGCAATCGGGCATTTCGAGCACGCGGATGCCTGGGTAGGCCCGCAGCATCTTCTGGAAGTCAGCCGGTGAATAGCTGTCGGTTTCGGCCACGAGCGCCGCGCGCGTGCCATCGAGCACTTCGAAGGGGCCGAAGCTGGCAACCCCCTTCACATCGGCGCGCGGAATGCCGGCGATGCGTTCCGAGCCGGGTTCATAGACTTCGACGACGGTGGTTTCGGTCCAGGTAACGCCGTTCTCGGTCCAGGTGCGTGTCGTCACCTCGCGCGCCGAGGCCGCTTGGCAGGCGAACAGGGCGCAGATCGCAGGCAGGAGAATGCGGCGGAACATGATCTGCCTTCTCCGCGCGCGTGAATTGCCGAATTGCCAAGGGATGCGGTTAAGATCGCTTCACCATGTCCTGCCGATGCCTCGGAAATGGCCGCATCCCGCCGCCGCCAGGCCATGTCCGCTGCTAGGCTACGTAGCATTGCGGATGAGGGGGAGGGTGGATGGTCGCGCTGGTGTCGACAGTGGCCTATCTTGGGCTGGAGGCGCGCGCGGTGGAAGTGCAGTGCCAGGTGGCGCCCGGTTTGCCGGCATTCCGCCTCGTCGGCCTGCCTGACAAGGCGGTGGGTGAAAGCCGCGAACGCGTGTCCTCGGCGCTGTCGGCACTTGGCCTGGCACTGCCGCCTAAACGGATCACGGTGAATCTGTCGCCTGCCGATCTGCCCAAGGAAGGATCGCACTATGACCTGCCGATCGCGCTGGCCTTGCTGGCAGCGATGGGCGTCGTCGATCTTGAACAGATCGCCGACTACGTGGCGGTGGGCGAGCTGGCGCTGGACGGGCGGGTGTTGCCATCGCCCGGCGTGCTGCTGGCGGCGCTTCATGCCAGTGGCCAGGACAAGGGCCTGATCTGCCCGGCCGCGCAAGGACCTGAGGCACGCTGGGCGAGCGGGATAGACGTGATTGCCGCCCCTGACCTGACCGGGCTGCTCAATCACCTGAAGGGCCAGCACCGCCTGCCGCAGCCGGCGCAAGGGCTGGCAGAGGTCCCGCGGCGCATGGCGGATCTCAAGCAGGTCAAAGGGCAGGAGACGGCAAAGCGCGCGCTGGAGATCGCTGCGGCTGGGGGGCACAACCTGCTGATGATCGGGCCGCCGGGTGCGGGCAAGTCGCTGATGGCATCGTGCCTGCCGGGCATCCTGCCTGAACTGACACCGGCAGAGGCACTGGAAGTGTCGATGGTGGCTTCGGTCGCCGGCACGCTCGAGGATGGACGGATCAGCCGGGTGCGGCCGTTCCGCAGCCCGCACCATTCGGCTTCGATGGCCGCGCTTACGGGGGGTGGGCTGAAGGTGCGGCCGGGTGAGGTCAGCCTTGCGCATCTGGGCGTGCTGTTCCTCGATGAACTGCCCGAGTTCCAGCGCGCCGTGCTTGATTCGCTGCGCCAGCCGCTCGAGACCGGTGAGGTGACTGTCGCGCGCGCCAATGCTCATGTGACCTTCCCGGCGCGGGTGCAACTGGTGGCGGCGATGAACCCGTGCCGTTGCGGGCACCTGGGCGATCCGGCTCTGGGTTGCAGCCGCGCGCCGCGCTGCGCTGGCGATTACCAGTCGAAGGTTTCAGGCCCGCTGCTCGACCGCATCGACCTGCATGTCGAGGTCGATCCGGTTTCCGCCGCCGATCTCGCCCTGCCACCACCCGCAGAAGGATCGGACCAGGTGGCCGCGCGCGTGGCGCGGGCGCGGGCGGTGCAGGTGGCGCGGCTGGATGGGACGGCCGCGCGCAGCAATGCCGAGCTGAACGGCGATCTGCTCGACCTTCATGCGACCCCGGACGAGCCGGGACGCAAGCTTCTGGCGCAAGCGGCCGAAGCCATGCGGCTGTCCGCGCGCAGCTATACCCGGATGCTCCGCGTGGCGCGGACGATCGCCGACGTGGCAGGGGCGGACACGGTGGGGCGCATCCACGTGGCCGAGGCGCTCAGCTATCGCCGGATCGCGCCCCGGGCCTGATGTGGCCTAGAGGTTGCGGCCCAGGAAGATGAGCAGCATCGCGCCGATGACCGAGGCGAGGCAGCCTGCGCGGTTGATGCCATCGCCGAACGCCCCGCCCGAGCGCCAGCTGGCGAACAGGCCGGCGACGAGCGCGCCGCCGACGCCGAGCAGAATCGTCTTGAGCAGGCCGAGGTCTACCGCGCCGGGGTAGAAGAATCGCGCCAGCACGCCGACGACGAGACCGGTGAAGAGGATCGAGATCAAATTCCGCAAAGGTTGCGCTCCATTCCTGTGGACACCACATATGGGGTGTGTTGACGCGTTCTTGTCCACAATTTGGTGGGCCTGCGCGAAAAAATTTCTGCAAGGCCTGATTGGCGCTTGAAGTGCCGCAATCCCACGCGTCGCTGCACTGCAACATGGGGGTTGCAGCGATGAATCGAATCGCATGTGCGACGAACCGAGTCTGTATCGGGACCATTACCCTCTTGTGTCAGATTCAGGTTGAGGCACTATGGGTTGTGGTCGGGCTTCAGGGGGACCTCTAAACCTAGTTTAGAGCGCTTGGGCGTGTTTTGCGCGCGATGGCAATACGTTGCCTGCGCGCCGGGCATCGGGGCCGTGACCGGGAAATTTCGGAGCCGAGCGCCTGCGGAACAGCTTGTTCCACTTTCGTTCCGTCTCCTGTAGGATTGGGCCGCTGGCCCGATTCGTGTGTTGGTTGATCGCCCAGTGCTTGCGCTGGCGTACGAACGGGGGTTGCACGTGGATTTCAGAACTGGAGACGGCTCCGTGGTTGCGCAGGATGAACTGGCGTTTGCAAACGCCTCGGCCCCGGCCGGTGATGCAAAGGCACTCGACATGAACGCCAAGGATGCAGGCAGCGAAGCGCTGGTCGCCGGCATGGCCGCCACGGTTGCGGCAGCCGCAGCCGCAGCCGCACCGGTCAGCGATTCCAAGAAGGTCAACCCGCGCCGCTTCACCATCGTGACGGACGACAGCCGCGATGCGCGCCTGACCGATTTCGGCAAGGACACGCTCGACGACCGCTATCTGCTGCCGGGTGAGAAGTACCAGGACCTGTTCGCGCGCGTGGCCGATGCCTATGCCGACGACCAGGAGCACGCTCAGCGCCTCTACGACTACATCTCGAAGCTGTGGTTCATGCCGGCAACGCCCGTGCTTTCGAACGGCGGCACCGGGCGCGGCCTGCCGATCTCGTGCTACCTGAACTCGGTGGATGACAGCCTCGAAGGCATCGTCGCCACCTGGAACGAGAACGTCTGGCTCGCCTCGCGCGGCGGCGGCATCGGCACCTATTGGGGCAAGGTGCGCGGCATCGGCGAGAGTGTCGGCCTCAACGGCAAGACCAGCGGCATCATCCCCTTCGTCCGCGTGATGGATTCGTTGACGCTGGCGATCAGCCAGGGTTCGCTGCGCCGCGGTTCGGCCGCCTGCTATCTCGACGTTTCGCACCCCGAGATCGAGGAGTTCCTCGAGATCCGCAAGCCGAGCGGCGACTTCAACCGCAAGGCATTGAACCTGCACCACGGCGTGCTGCTGACCGACGAGTTCATGGAAGCCGTGCGCGATGGCGCCGAATTCCACCTGCGCAGCCCCAAGGATGGCTCGATCCGCAGCACGGTCGATGCGCGTTCGCTGTTCCAGAAGCTGGTCGAAACCCGCCTTGCCACGGGCGAGCCCTACATCGTGTTCAACGACACGGTGAACCGCATGATGCCCAAGCATCACCGCGAACTGGGCCTCAAGGTCTCGACCTCGAACCTCTGCTCTGAAATCACCCTGCCCACGGGGCGTGACCACCTTGGCAACGATCGCACCGCGGTGTGCTGCCTGTCGTCGCTCAACCTCGAAACCTGGGACGAGTGGAACGGCGACAAGCGCTTCATCGAAGACGTGCTGCGCTTCCTCGACAACGTGCTGCAGGACTACATCGACCGCGCGCCGAGCGAGATGGACCGCGCAAAGTATTCGGCCATGCGCGAACGTTCGGTCGGCATGGGCGTGATGGGCTTCCACTCGTTCCTGCAGCTCAAGGGCATCGCGTTTGAATCGGCGATGGCCAAGGCGTGGAACCTCAAGATGTTCAAGCACGTCGCCGCCAAGGCTGACGAGGCTTCGATCCTGCTGGCGCAAGAGCGTGGTGCCTGCCCGGATGCTGCGGAAATGGGCGTGATGCAGCGCTTTTCCTGCAAGATGGCGATCGCGCCGACCGCGTCGATCTCGATCATCTGCGGCGGCACCTCGGCCTGCATCGAACCGATCCCGGCCAACATCTACACGCACAAGACCCTGTCGGGTTCGTTCGTGGTCAAGAACCCTTACCTGCAGAAGCTGCTTGCCGAAAAGAGCAAGGACTCCACCAATGTGTGGAACTCGATCCTGGAGCAGGGCGGTTCGGTCCAGCACCTCGACTTCCTGAGCCCGGAAGAAAAGGCGATCTACAAGACCAGCTTCGAGATCGACCAGCGCTGGCTGCTCGAATTCGCGGCAGACCGCACGCCCTTCATCGACCAGGCGCAGTCGCTCAACCTCTATATCCCGGCCGATGTGGATAAGTGGGACCTGATGATGCTCCACTTCCAGGCATGGGAGAAGGGCATCAAGAGCTTGTATTACCTCCGGTCGAAGTCGGTCCAGCGCGCAGGCTTTGCGGGTGGCGTCGAGGCGGACAACACCGCCGAGGCCCCGAAGATCGAACTGTCGGCCGGCCCGACCGATTACGAGGAATGCCTGGCCTGCCAGTGATGGTGGGTCGGCCTTTCGCCGGAGTGGCGGATGTCCGACGCAGAAGAGACAGATTCTCCACGGAAGCGTGAATGGAAGCGCACGCTTCGCGTTATCCTGTACATGCTGCCATGGATCGCTGTCTGGCTTTGGCTAAAGAGCCAGACCGGCTTCCCTGATCGGTACGGGTACCACAACGGGCTTCACGGCAAGGCGGGTGTTTTCAACGAATACATCCATAGCGGCCTTCTGCTTCAGCGGCCCGGCGCTGTTGAGATCTTTCTGTTCACTTGGATGTGGGCGCCTGTCGTCGGTTTCATTGCATGGCTGGCGTGGGCGTTCATCCAAGACTTGCAGAAAGGTGGCGGCTCGTGACGACCGCCCCGTTACACCCCGCGACACTTTGCGGCTGGCGCACTCGTGCGAAAATCCGCGACAATACTTGTGCTTGCACGATCCCGGTCAGGCCCGCTAAGGCGGCTTTGTCTAATCTTGCGATCAATTCGCATTATCAAAGGGGTTCGTTTCATGCGCAAGTGGCACCGCTGGATCACGGTGTTCTTCGGAGTCTTCATGATCTGGATGGCCTTCACCGGCGTCGCCAGTCATGTGACCGCACTCTGGCCTGCGGGCGAGCGGGCCGGGCCTCCACCCGTTCCGCAGGGCTTTGTCTGCCCCGAGACCATGATGTGTCGTCCCAAGGCCGCTCCGGGCGGGGTGAAGTCGCTGGTCGGCTGGTTCCACCACTTGCATTCGGGCGAGGAATTCGGCCCCGTAGGCACTGCGATCTCGCTGATGACCGGGCTGGCGCTGCTGTTCTTCAGCATCTCCGGGCTGTGGATGTACTTTTCGATGTGGAAGAACCGCAAGGACCGCAGCCTCAAGCCCGGCTGGTTCTGGAAGTAGATAATAGCGCGAGTTTTGCGTGCGGTGCCGGGGCGCTTCGTCGGCCCGGTTACCTTGCAGGTATGATCTGGGTGGCCGGGCCGGGGGAGCGGGCCGGCACCGCAAGCCTTCCGCGGATGCGGAAGGCACACCCAACCAACAAGAAAAACGCCCCGCCTTTCGGCGGAGCGCTTTCCGGTCGCGTGGCACGACCTGGTCCCGAAGGGGGCGGGACGTTCTGGCAGTCCGGAGCCGGGGTACCGGCCGAAATGCGGGAATGCCTCGCAGCCTTTCCGGACTTATTTTTCCTCGAGCATGCCCCATGCAACGTCGCCGTTGGCCGAGAGACGAACCTTGTCGCCCTCGATTTCGGCAACGAGCCCAGTGGAGAGGTAATGATGGTGGCCCGAATGGGTTCCACCTTCGAAGCCTGCGCCCGAATCCTTTTTGGTCAGCTTGATCCGGTCGCCTTCAACACCATCGACCGTGCCGACATGGACGCCATCGGCGCCGATCACTTCCATGTGCTCGCGGATGCCCGAGGCGCCTTCGGAACTGTTGCCGTAGCCCATCTGTTCGCCGCCGGCCTGGCTGCCGCCCATCTGGCCCTGCTGTTGATCGAACTGCGACTGCTGGCCGCTGCTGCCTTCGTTCCAGCGCTGTCCGCCGTCCTGCTGTTCGGCGCCGCCGGGGCTGCGCATGCCGCTGTCGGACGACTGGTTCATCTGCTGCTGCTGACGCTCCCCGGTATTGGCTCCGGTCATGTTGCGCGAGTCGTTCGGTTCATATTCGCCCATGGCAATTCTCCTGCAAAATCGGTGGTTTGCCGAGCGCGTCCAGGTTGGCGCGCTCTTGCCCCATCAACCGTGGCGCGCGTCCGCCGTTCCGTTGCAAAACCGGCCAGAGCGCCAGACCGATGGCCCCTGTCGCCAGGCCGAGGTTTCCTGCCCCAAAGGACACGATTCATGGGCGTGGAAAACCCCGCCACAATCCCCCGCAAAGGCCCGTGCAGCGCTTTTGCCTGACCGCTTCAGACCTTACATTGACAGAATCAGCACAGGACACCGCCATGCCCCTTCTTGAAGCCCGCCCGACCTACAAGCCCTTCGAATATCCCTGGGCCTACGAATTCTGGAAGCGCCAGCAGCAGATCCACTGGATGCCGGAAGAAGTGCCGCTGGGCGAGGATTGCCGCGACTGGGCGCAGAAGATTTCGGAGCATGAGCGCAACCTGCTGACGCAGATCTTCCGCTTCTTCACCCAGGCCGACGTGGAAGTGCAGAACTGCTACCACGAGCAGTACGGCCGCGTGTTCAAGCCGACCGAGATCAAGATGATGCTGGCCGCGTTCTCCAACATGGAGACGGTGCACATCGCCGCCTATTCGCACCTGCTCGATACCATCGGCATGCCCGAGAGCGAATACGGCATGTTCCTCGAATACGAGGAGCTGAAGGCCAAGCACGATTACCTGCAGACCTTCGGCGTCGACAGCGACGAGGACATTGCCCGCACGCTGGCCATGTTCGGCGGCTTCACCGAGGGGCTGCAGCTCTTCGCCTCGTTCGCGATGCTGATGAACTTCCCGCGCTTCAACAAGATGAAGGGCATGGGCCAGATCGTCTCGTGGTCGGTCCGCGATGAATCGCTGCATTGCGAGGGCATCATCCGCCTGTTCCACGCTTTCGTGAAGGAACGCGGCTGCCTGACCCGTGCGGTCAAGGAAGACATCATCGACTGCTGCCAGAAGACGGTGCGCCTCGAAGACGCCTTCATCGATCTCGCCTTCGAACAGGGGCCGGTGCCCGGCATGAGCGCCAAGGAAATCAAGCGCTACATCCGCTACATCGCCGACTGGCGCCTGAGCCAGCTCGGCCTGCCGGCAATCTACATGATCGAAGACCACCCGCTGCCCTGGCTCGCTCCGTTGCTCAACGGTGTCGAACACGCCAACTTCTTCGAAACCCGCGCCACGGAATATTCGAAGGCCGCCACCAAGGGCGACTGGAATACGGTGTGGTCGAGCTTCGACAAGCGGCGCACCGCGAAGTCGGCAGCCAACGTCGAAGCGCCCGTCGAGGTGGACATCGACATGTTCGGCGCTGCGGGAATCGCGGCGGAGTAAGGTTTGAACAAGCATGCCAGGGCAGGGGCAGGCCATGCCGTTGCCTTGGCATCCTTTTGCAAATCCAGAAGGCGAACCCGACATGCTCGATGTTGAGGGCGGCTCGTCACCGAAGTTCGCCGAAGTCCTGCTGGAAGCCACTCCGCAGGGCGACCGCTTGGCCGTCTCCTTGGTGGTGGATGTGGGGGAATATGCGGTTTCCCTGCCCGATCCAGATCATGGCGCCTGGACTTCTTGGCGCGCCATTGATCCACCAAAAACGGGCTGGATAAATCGGTTTCTGATCGGCCAGAGGGAACTCGAAGGGAACGAGCAGGCGGACGTGGTTCGCTTCAAGCGCTTTGGCAGCCACGTTCGCGCGGCGACCCCGCAGGAGGCCTGGGAGAACTTCCAGGAGATGCGGACCCAGACCTTCAACGTGATTCAGCCTGTTGGCACGGGCGGCGGCGGAGTGCTGCTCATCGCATTGGAATCGGGAATTCTGCGGAATGTCAGCGGCAGCTTGAAGGTGCGGCTCACCAGGCTGGACTGACGGCCTTGCAACCAACCCCAAGGCTGGACCCGATTTCCGATTGCTGTATCAGCTCTCCCATGGAACTCGACGACCAGCTTCGCCGCTATTTCGGCACCGACGATCTTGCCGCCGTCACGCCTGCCGCGATGGAAGCGGGGGTGGAGAAGATGCTTGTTGATCTCGGGCTGGAGAAGGACCGCGCGCGCTGCTTCGGGCTGTGGACGCTGCTGCACATGCTCGGTAGCGCGCCCGATCTTGATGTTGCGTTCAAGGAGCCCGAGGACCGCGAGGCGGCGCGCAACTTCATGGACATGGTAGACAAGGCCCAGGTTGGAATTGATGCTGGAAGCTTTCGCTGACCTGCCCTGGCCGAAGATTGCAGGCGTCTGGTTGCTGCTGATCAACCTTCACACCTTCACCGCATTCTGGTTCGACAAGCGTGCGGCGCTGCGCGGCAGCTGGCGTACGCCCGAATCGAACCTGCTGACCGCGGCATTCCTTGGCGGCTCGCCCGGCGCCTTCCTCGCGCGGCGGGTTTTCCGGCACAAGACGCGCAAGCAACCCTTCGTCGGCCAGCTCAAGACCATCGCTTTCCTGCAGATCGTGGCAGCCGGTGGTGCGATCGGCTGGCATGTCGGCGGAATGATGTATGGCTGATCCATTCCGCATTTGACGCGCGACAGCATTGGGCGCACTCTCCGGGACCGAGGGAGTATGGGCCGATGCCGACGCTGTTCTGGGGATTCCTGGTGATCGTTGTCGTGGTGCTGGGGCTGGCGCTGCTTGCGCTGCGGCCGCAGGTGCGCGGGCCTGAGCGACGCAGCGAAGCGACGGGCGACAGTTCGGGCGGCCTGTGGTGGGCCACCGATGCAGGCAGCGGCGATTGCGGCGACGGCGGCTGCGACTGACGGCCTCGGCCCACCGAACCTTATCAAGGCATGAGAAAAGGGCGGCTTCCCCCCGGACGCCGCCCTTCCCGTGTGCCGCAGCCGACGGGCGGCCGCGGTGGAGGTTCGCTTCAGGCCTGTTTCGGCTTGCCGTAGCGCCGGCGGGCGACAAGCGCCGCGGCGGCCGCGCCGAACAGGACCACCATCGACGGTTCGGGCACTTCGGTGCCGCTGCTGGTCGATGAGGTCGAGGTGCTGCCGTTCGAGCTCGACGAAGTTGAAGATGAGGTGGACGACGACGTCGAGGATGAGGTCGACGACGAGGTCGAGCTGCTGGTGCTGCTCGAGGACGACGTTGACGAGCTGGTGCTGACGTTGCCGGACGAGGTCGACGTAGATGAGCTGGTGCTGACGTTACCCGACGAGGTGGAGACGTTGCCCGAGGACGTGCTGACGTTGCCCGACGAGGTGCTCACCGATCCGCTCGAAGTGGAGACATTGCCTGACGAGGTCGAAGTCGAGGTCGAGACGCCGCCGGTCGAGGTCGAGACGCCGCCTGTGGTGCTCGAGGTGGAGCCACCCGACGAAGACGTGGAGCCGCCCGAGGTGGAGGTGGAGCCGGTGCTGGTCGACGAAATGACGATGTTGCCACCGCTGCTGCCGCCGCCGCTGCCGCCAAAGAAGCCGCCGAAGAATCCGCCACCGAAACCGCCGATGCCGCCGCCGCCGATCACCACCGGAACGCCGC
The DNA here is from genome assembly GCF_900176395.1 of Novosphingobium sp. B1. Lineage (GTDB taxonomy): Bacteria > Pseudomonadota > Alphaproteobacteria > Sphingomonadales > Sphingomonadaceae > Novosphingobium. The sequence goes on from NZ_FWXL01000006.1 coordinate 178,873, forward strand.
CGCCCGAACCGCCCACAGGCTGCGGGGGCAGGGGGGGCATGTAGGGCACCGGCACCATCGCCATCTGCTGGGCCGGCTCGCAGGTCCGCGTGGTCGTGGTGGTGACGACGCGGCGGGCGCGATGGATCTGCCGCTTGGCCGGAGCCCGCGCGATCACGCGCTTGGCCTTCTTGACCTTCACTGGCTTTACGTGATGGATTTCGCCCTTCGAGGGCGCTTCAGACACGTGTACGGCGCCGCCGCCGAGCATCGCCCCACCTGCTGCTGCTGCCGCCAGTTTTGCCAATGCCATCCGAACCGACATGATCTTTGCTCTCGTTCTTCCCTGGGAAAGCGCATTAGCAGTTGCGGGTTAACGCGAAGCTTTGCCTTTCCTGACTTGTCGAAGAACGCAGATGCACCCCAACAGGGCAATGCCGTTAACCCATCTGCAATGGTGGATTCTGCCCGAAATCGGGACCGAAGCGGCCCCAGCGTTAACTCTGTGCCAGAATGGGACCGAACCGTTAGCCAAAGTGAATGGGCAGGTTGACCGGGTGTAACCTTTGGGTTACCTGTAACCTTTAAGTTACTAGGGCGAGGGATGCCAGCCAATGTCCGATTCTGCCAACGTTGCCGATCGTCTCAGTCGTCGCCGCGTGCGTGTCCTACGAGGCGCCATGATCATCTTCGCAGCCCAATCCACCCTGTTGCCTGTGGACATGCCGAAGCGAGTGGTCGAGTTCGTCGGTCTGGTCGCGTGGCTGGCCATGGCACAAATGCTGATGCTCGTTCTCACCACCGGAGGGTTATGGCTGCGTGATCCACAAGTGCGACAACTTGTGGACGACGAGGTCACCCGTGCGAACAGAGCGCGGGCGATGGAGTGGGGATTTTCGGCAGCGGTTCCCGTTGCCATTGTCGGGGCGCTTATTGCTTCCCTGACGAGAATGCCGGCGGTCTTCGGGTTCCGTATGGTCGTGCTGATAAGCCTGTTTGCGGCAATCGACCGCTTCGTCCGGCTGGAGCGCGCCGCCCTTGGCTGAGCGGCTTGCCAACGAACTGCGCGCCGCACGCGAGGCCAAGGGGTGGACCCAAGGCCAGCTCGCCGAGGCCATCGGCGTTTCGCGCAAGACCATCAACACCGTCGAGAATGGGGTGTTCATCCCCTCGACGATGATTGCCCTCAAGCTTGCAGCGGCCCTCGGCCAGCCGGTGGAGGCGCTATTCCGGCTGGTCGAAGAGTGACGGTGTGGAGCCCGCGGGCGGGGTGAGGCCGAGGTGCTGCCAGCCGCGATCGTTGAGGCAGCGGCCGCGCGCGGTGCGGGCGATCATGCCGAGCTGGATCAGGTAGGGCTCGATCACTTCCTCGATCGTGTCGCGCGGTTCCGAAAGCCCGGCTGCAAGCGTTTCGACGCCGACCGGGCCACCCTTGTAGATATCGGCGATCATCGTCAGGTAGCGGCGGTCCTGCAGGTCCAGCCCGATCTTGTCGACCTCAAGCCGGGTGAGCGCGTTGTCGGCAATGGACTGCGTGATCTTGTCCGCGCCCGCCACTTGCGCAAAGTCGCGCACGCGGCGCAGGAGGCGGCCGGCAACGCGGGGCGTGCCGCGCGAGCGGCGGGCGATCTCGGTGGCGCCGCCCTTGTCGATGCCGATGCCCATCAGCGAAGCGCCGCGCGCTACGACGCGCTCCAGTTCCTCGACAGAGTAGAACTGCAGGCGCACCGGGATGCCGAAGCGGTCTCGCAGCGGCGTCTGCAGCAGGCCCTGCCGCGTGGTCGCGCCGATCAGGGTGAAGGGTGGCAGGTCGATCCGTACCGAGCGGGCCGAGGGGCCTTCGCCGATCATCAGATCCAGCGCACGGTCTTCCATCGCCGGGTACAGCACTTCCTCGACCACGGGGTTGAGGCGGTGAATCTCGTCGATGAACAGGACGTCGCCGTGTTCGAGATTGGTCAGCAGCGCGGCGAGGTCACCGGCCTTGGCGATGACTGGGCCGGAGGTGGCGCGGAAATTGACGCCGAGTTCGCGCGCGATGATCTGGGCCAGCGTGGTCTTGCCAAGGCCCGGCGGGCCGAAGAACAGCACATGATCCATCGCCTCGCGCCGCATCTTGGCGCTTTCGATGAAGACCTGCAGGTTGTCCTTGGCTCCTGCCTGCCCGACGAATTCGGCCAGCGTCTTGGGCCGCAGCGCTGCGTCCTGATCCTCGATCTGCGAGGCGGGGGAGAGGAGGGGATTGTCGGTCATTTTTCCTGGCAATTCTGTGCAGCGTAATCCCAGGACCCGCCAGCATCGAGGCACGTGTCGATGGCAACCTCAGCACTTCCAAAGTGCCATATCAGGCCCAAGCCGCCCGCAAGAATGCCGAGTAGCAACATGCGCTTCACCCTGCCGCCCTCTTCAGCGCCACGCGCACCAGATCGTTCAGCCCGGCATCCTCGCCCAGTTCCTTGACCGCTGCGGCCACCGCGCTGCTCGCCACGGCGGGCTTGAAGCCCAGGTTCTGCAGAGCCGAAACGGCGTCGGCGCTGGCGTTGCCGGGGGGCGGGGTGAACGCTTCGCCACTGACCATGCCGGCAGGGGAGGCATAACCTGCAAGACCCCCAGCCTTGTCCTTCAGTTCGTTGACGATGCGGCTGGCAAGTTTGGGGCCAACGCCATTGGCGCGGGCGACCATCGCGCTGTCGCCGCGGACGCATGCGCGCTGGAGTTCTTCGATCGACAGGGCGGACAGGATCGCCAACGCCACCTTGCTGCCAACACCCTGCACCGCGGTAAGGAGACGGAACCAGGCGCGTTCGCCGGCGCTGGTGAAGCCGATAAGGCGCTGGTCGGTTTCGCTGACCTGCATTTCGGTATGGACGACGACCTTGTCGCCCCGGATACCCAGGTGCGTGAGCGTCTTGGCCGAGCATTGCACGAGATAGCCGACGCCATTCACGTCGATCACGGCCCAGTCGGGCCCGGTGTCATCAAGAATGCCTGTCAGCTTGGCGATCATGGTTTGTTCCTATGGCAGGAACTTTTTACCGTGGCCAGAGGCTACCTGCGCCAAATGCGGGGACGGGCAGCTAGTCGTTGGCTTGCTCGTCCTCGGGCACATCGTCCCATGGGCGGAAGTAGAGCTCTGCACATTCGTGCGCCATGACGCCGCCGGTCAGGGTGAGATCGTCCTTATAGGCATCGGCGACGAAGTCGAGCGTCGAGAGGTGACGGTCCTCGAAGTACATCTCGTGGACGTCTTCCCGGCCCGCGCCATAGACAATGCGCGAGATGCCGGCCCAGATCGAGGCCATGGTGCACATGCCGCAGGGCTGGAGCGTGGAATAGAGCGTGGCGCCGGGGAAGCGCATCTCTCCCGAGGATTTGCCTGCCGCGCGAATTGCCATCACTTCGGCATGGGCAGTAGCGTCGCAGTGTTCGGCCGTGCGGTTGACGCCGTGCGAAAGCAACTGGCCATCGCGCACGATGATTGCGGCGATCGGGGTGTTGGCAGGATCGGTGCCCTTGCGCGAGACGGCGAGGTCTCTTGCCCGGGCCATCCAGTCTTCGTCGCTCAGCTTGTCATTCAGTGCGTCCATCCGATCCATACGCCGGATGCGGGCGGACGTTCCGGATCAGCGGTGGCTGCCCAGCATGTTGGCGTGGGTGATTGCAACCGCCAAGGCGTCGGAAGCGTCCTCTCCGGCCAGTTGCACGCCGGGAAGCAGGATCTTGAGCATGTGCTGGATCTGCTGCTTTTCCGCGCCGCCGGTGCCGACCAGCGCCTTCTTGATGACCTTGGTGGGGTATTCGGCCACCGGGATTCCAGCCCGCGCGACCGCGACCATGGCTACGCCACGCGCCTGCCCGAGCTTGAGCGTGGACTGCGGGTTGACGTTGACGAAGACCTCTTCGACCGCGCCGGTATCAGGCTTGTAGATGTCGATCACGGCGGCGAGTGCGGAATCGAGTTCTACCAGGCGCGAGGCCATGGTGGCCTTGTTGTCGGTGCGGATCTGGCCGTTGGCCACATGGCTCAACCGGCTGCCCGACTTGGCGACGACGCCCCAGCCGGTGACAGTGAGCCCGGGGTCGATGCCCAGGATAATCATTGGCGCACCATCATCTCAGACTTTCAGTCCAAACCGGGGGCCGATCTGCATCATCACCAGATAGAGCACCACGGTCAGCAAGCAGCCGCCGACCAGCGCAATCCAGAACGGCACGCCATGGCGCAGCAGGGCCGGGATGACGAGAAACATCGGAAGCGAGGGCAGCACATACCAGAAGGTGGCCTCGGCGTGGATCGCCATGTTCTCGGCGTCAGGTCGGGCGTTCCACAGGAACATCATGCCGAGTACCGAGACAAGCGGGAGCGAGGCGACCAGCGCACCCAGGGCGGGCAGGCGCTTGCCGATTTCGGCAATGGCCGCGATCAGCACGCCCGAGAGCAGCGCCTTCGCGGCCAGTTGCCACATGTCGATCAGCCCAGCGTTTCCATGACGTCGTCAGGAATGTCGTAATTGCCCCACACGGTCTGGACGTCGTCATCGTCCTCAAGGACGTCGATCAGCTTGAGCAGGGTGGCGGCGTTGTCGGCATCGACCGAGGTCTTCAGGCTCGGCTTCCATGCCAGCTTCACGCCTTCGGCTTCGCCCAGGGTCTTCTCAAGCTCGCGCGCCACTTCGTGCAGCGATTCGACGGCGACCCAGATCTGGTGGCTGCCGGGGTTTTCATCGCCATCGCCCATGTCGGATTCGACGTCCTCGGCGCCGGCTTCGATCGCGGCTTCGAGGACCTTCTCCTCGTCACCCACCTTGCCGGGGTATTCGATCAGGCCGAGGCGTTCGAAACCATGGCTCACCGCGCCCGAGGCACCAAGGTTGCCGCCGTTCTTGGAGAAGGCGGTGCGGATGTTGGTGGCGGTGCGGTTGCGGTTGTCGGTCAGCGCTTCGACGATGATCGCGACGCCGCCCGGGCCATAGCCTTCGTAGCGCACTTCCTCGTAGTTCTCGCCATCGCCCTTCGATGCCTTGTCGATCGCGCGGGCAATGTTGTCCTTGGGCATGGACTGCGCCTTGGCCGCGTTGACAGCGGCGCGCAGGCGCGGGTTCATGTCCGGATCGGGCATGCCCATCTTGGCGGCCACGGTGATTTCGCGGCTGAGCTTGGAAAACTGTGCCGAGCGCTTTTTGTCCTGCGCGCCCTTGCGGTGCATGATGTTCTTGAATTTGGAATGGCCTGCCATGGTCCGTGCTTCTTGCGAGGTCTGAGTCTGGAAGTGCCCCTAGCCGAGACAGCGCAATCCGGCAATCGGTGTGGCGCCGCGGCATATTTGCGGGCATGACATGGCAATGATCCGCACCGTGCTTGCCGAACTTCGCAGCTTCCTTGCCCACCCCGCTCCGCAGCAGGCCAGCGGCCTCGATGCCGAAGGCGCCGTTACGCGCTGGGCTATCCTCACTGCGATTCAGGTCGCGGTGCTGGGATTGGTGATCATGCCGCTGATCCTCGTGTGGCAAAAGGCATTCGGCCTTTCGCCGCCGAACGCCTTCGACGGGATGGCGCCACTCGCGCTGTGGGGCGGGGCGGTCCTCCTCGGGCCGGTGCTTGAAGAACTGTTTTTCCGCGGCTGGATGAGTGGAACGCGGCGGGCGCTGACAACGATGGGAGTGCTGCTGATCGGCGCGTGCGTTGTCGTGGCGATGCGGGGCAACCAGGTCGCCGTGGCAATCGCGCTTGTCGGCACACTGGTTGCAACCGCGATCACGTGGTGGGTGAAGCGGCGTGACGGACATGTGCCCCTAGGTTTCAGGAAAGCATTTCCGGCACTGTTTTACATCACCACGCTGATCTTTGCGGGGCTGCACCTGTTCAACTACCCCGCGATCACGCTGGCCGCCGTGCCGATGGCCCTGCCGCAGTTCTGGTCGGGCCTGATGTTCGGGCATATGCGGGTGCGGGTGGGGATGGTCGCCGCCATCCTCAACCACATCGTGTCCAATGCCGTGATGCTGGGCGCTGCCTTGATTACCGGTTAGCCGTTGACCACCGTGCCGCCGTTCGGATGGAGCACCTGGCCGGACATGTAGGATGAATCCTCGCAAGCCAGGAACAGGAAGCTCGGGGCGACCTCGTTGGGCTGGCCGGGGCGGCCCATGGGCGTGTTCTCACCGAAATGGGCAAGCTTCTCCTCGGTTGCACCGCCACTGGGATTGAGCGGGGTCCAGATCGGACCGGGTGCGACCGCGTTCACGCGGATGCCCTCACCGACCAATTGCTCTGACAAGGCCCGCGTGAACGCCGTGATCGCGCCCTTGGTGCTGGAATAGTCGAGCAATTCGGGCTCGCCCTTGTAGCTTGTGATCGAGGTGCAGTTGACGATGGCTGCGCCCGGCTTGAGATGTTCGCGCGCGGCCTGGACCACATAGAACATCGAGAAGATGTTGGTCTGGAATGTCCGCTGCAACTGTTCGGTGGTGATGTCGCGAATGTCCTTGTCGGGGTGCTGTTCGCCGGCGTTGTTGACCAGCACATCAAGCTGGCCCCAGTCGCCGATGACCAGATCGACAAGCGCATGGGCGACTTCAGGATCGCCGAGGTCACCTGCAAAGGTCAGCGCCTCGGCGCCTTCGGCCTCGCACAGTTCGCGGGTCTTTGCCGCGTCCTCGTCCTCGCACAGATAGGCGATGGCGACCTTGGCGCCCTCGCGCGCGAAGAGCACGGCGACGGCGCGGCCGATCCCGCTGTCGGCACCGGTAACGATCGCGATCTTGCCCTTGAGACGCCCGGAGCCGGGATAGCGCGGCTGCCATTCCGGCTTGGGATCAAGGCCGGCTTCGGTGCCGGGGAGGCCATCTTCATGGATCGGCGGGCGGACGGTGGCATTCTGGGTCATCGGGCTATCCTGTTGAAATCACAGGAAGCCAATGGCCGGGCAGGGTGGCAGTTCCGCCCCTGCCCGGAAAACGCGATCAGTCGATGCCGAGGGCGTTCTTGTACGTTTCAAGCACGGCTTCCATCTCACGACGGTCGTCGGGCTTCATCTTCCGCAGGCGGACGATCTGGCGCATGATCTTGGCGTCATAACCAGTCGCCTTGGCTTCGTTGTAGACGTCCTTGATGTCGTCGCCGATGCCCTTCTTTTCCTCTTCGAGGCGTTCGATGCGCTCGATCAGGAGGCGCAGACGATCGTCTGCTGTCTTGGCGTCGTCGAATTCGACCATCGGGAAAGTCTCCGGGTATGCGGGTGAATCAGGTGGCGCGGCTGATAGCGGTGCCACCGGATTCGGGCAAAACCGGCCTGTGGATAGTCCGGGGATTAATGGGGTCTTGGTTGGCGGCAACGGCCTGGTGCTGCAAGGAAAGGCCGGTTGGCCTTTCCTTCACATCAGGAATGTCCGGCATTCTTCTTCAGGCTCTCGTCCATGCGGGCGAGCTGCTCGGGTGTCGCTTCGGTCTGATAGCGGGCCTTCCATTCGGCGGCAGGCAGGCCGTGGATCACTTCGCGCGCTGCGGCCTTGTCGCCCTCAAAGCCGCCCTCGATGATCCAGTCGGCCAGGCAGTTGCGGCAAAAGCCGGACAGCCCCATCAGGTCGATATTCTGGGCATCATGGCGGTGCTGCAGGTGCTTGACCAGCCGCCGGAAGGCAGCAGCCGCTACGGAATCCGGAAGCGCATCGATTGCATTCGTATCCACTGTAATCTTCCTTGGGTTTTGAAATGGCATGGGCCATAGCGCATCGCGCAGATTCATAAGGAGTACCAGCGTAGTGGCCAAGCTTGATCCTCGCGCCAACATGATCGCGGGCCGCAAGGTAAAGATCCTCGCCACGGTAGGCCCTGCCAGCCGCGAACCGGAGATGCTGGAAAAGCTCTACCGCGCCGGCGCCGATGCCTTTCGCGTGAACATGAGCCATGGCGAACATGCCATCCATGCCGAGACGATCGCCAACATCCGCGCTCTCGAGAAGAAGGTGAATCGCCCGATCACGATCCTGTGCGACTTGCAGGGCCCGAAACTGCGCGTCGGCAAGTTCAAGGAAGGTCGCGCGGTTATCCGGCATTCAGGCCACTTCACGCTCGACCGCAATCCCGAGCCGGGTGACGAAACCCGCGTCCAACTGCCGCACCCGGAACTCTTCGGCATCCTGCAGAAGGGCCAGCGCCTGCTGATTGACGACGGCAAGCTGCGGCTGCGCGTGATTCGGGCCGACCAGAACGAAATCCTGTGCTCGGCCGAAGTGGGCGGCGTCATTTCCGACCGCAAGGGTGTCAACGTGCCCGACGCGGTGGTGCCGGTGCCTGCCCTGACCGAGAAGGACCGCCGCGACCTGTCGTTTGCGGTGGAGCATGGCGCTGACTGGATCGCGCTGTCGTTCGTCCAGCGGCCCGAGGACGTGGCCGAGGCGCGACGCCTGATGGGCGGATACGGTTCGCTAATGGCCAAGATCGAGAAGCCGGCGGCGATCTCGCGGCTGGAAGAGATCATCGAACTGTCCGATGGCATCATGGTGGCCCGTGGCGACCTCGGCGTCGAACTCAATCCCGAAGAGGTGCCGCCGCTGCAGAAGCGGATCGTCGAGAGCGCCCGCCGCCAGGGCAAGCCGGTGGTCGTCGCCACGCAGATGCTGGAATCGATGATCGAGACGCCGACGCCCACGCGCGCCGAAGTCTCCGACGTCGCCAACGCTGTCTATGACGGCGCCGACGCGGTCATGCTCTCGGCCGAAACCGCTGCCGGCGCCTGGCCGGAGGAAGCGGTGACGATCATGCACCGCATCGCCGCGCAGGTCGAAGCCGATCCCGGCTATGCCGCGCGCGTGCATTTCATCGAAACGCTGCCCGATCCGACCACTGCCGATGCTTTGGCGCAGGCCGCTGCCAGCATTGCAGAGACGCTGCCGATTGCAGGGATCATCGTCTTCACCGGGTCGGGCTCGACGGCGCGACGCGTTGCGCGCGAACGGCCCGGCGTGCCGATGCTGGTGCTGACACCATCACAGACGACCGCCCGCAAGGTCGGGCTGCTGTGGGGGGCTCACGCGGTCAGCACCAAGGACATCGGCAGCTTCGAGGAGATGATCGCCAAGGGCAAGCGCATGGCGCTGCGTCATGGCTTCGGCGCAGCCGGTTCGCGGCTGGTGGCGCTGGCCGGGGTTCCATTCGGCACGCCGGGGGCGACCAATCTGCTTCATGTCGTCACGCTTCAGGGCAACGAACTGGACCATCACAAGTGACAATGATGTAAATATGCAACGATGCATGTAAGATTTAATTGCTCATTTAAAAACAGGTTGAATGTCGGCCTCTTACGGGCATTTTCAGCTCCACAATATAAAACGGGAGCTGTGAATGGCATTGAAATCGAGCAAGGTCGTGCGTGCGTTTTCGGGTGGTTTGAGCGTCCTTGCGCTCTCCGTCGCCGGAGCCGGCGCGGCCTTTGCGCAAGAAGCGGCGCAGAACCAGGAGCAGTCGGCGATCGACGTGCTCAACGCCGACATCATCGTGACGGCAACCAAGAAGAAGGACGTCGAAAACGTCCAGGACGTGCCGGTTGCCATCACCGCGTTCAATGCGCAGAGCCTGCAGGCGCTGCAGGTGCGCGACATCCAGACGCTGACCTACAGCGCGCCGAACGTTTCGCTCGACCAGGTCGGCACCTCGCGCGGTACGGCCAACTTCTCGATCCGTGGCCTCGGCGTGAACAGCTCGATCCCGTCGATCGATCCGACCGTCGGCGTCTTCGTCGATGGCGTCTACATCGGCGTGAACAACGGCCTGGTGTTCGACGTGTTCGATCTCGGTTCGGTCGAAGTGGCGCGCGGTCCGCAGGGTATCCTCTATGGCCGCAACACCACTGGCGGCGCGGTGCTGATCAACACCGGCGATCCGACGTCGGAGCTTCGCGGCAACTTCCGCACCTTCTATGAAGGCCCAATCGACTCTGGCCGCGGATCCGGAAACTTCGCTGCGCAGGCCGTGATCTCGGGTCCGATCATCGCCGACAAGCTCAATTTCAAGGTCGGCGCCTACGTCAATTCCGACCAGGGCTATTTCAAGAACCTGTTCAACGGGAAGGACTTCGGCAAGGCGCAGACGCAGATCCTGCGTGGCGCGCTCGAGTTCCTGCCGTCGGATGCCATTCGCATGGTCGCCAAGGTTGAATACTTCAACAGCGACGGCGATGGTCCGGCTGGCCAGAACCACGGCCTCTACAAGCGTGACACCTTCGACTTCTCGATCGATAACGGCGGCTTCTACAAGAACCGCACCTGGTTCGCGACGCACAAGACCGAGATCGACGTTGGCGACGGCAAGATCACGAACATCTTCGGCTTCCGCGACTATGATGCCTCGACCGGCGGTGACATCGACGCAAAGCCGGTCTTCGTGTTCCACTCCAACACGCTGTTCAAGCAGCGCCAGTATTCGGACGAGCTGCGTTACAACAACCGTTTCGGGGCGCTCGACTTCACGGCTGGCGGCTTCTGGTTCACGCAGGACCTGCGCTATGACGAGTTGCGCTTCTTCCCGCGCACGATCAGCCCGACGACGCAATATGGTGGCGGCCGTCAGGACCATGACGTGCTTGGCGTGTTTGCCTCCGGCGATTTCGACGTGACCGAAAAGCTCACCCTTACGGCCGGCCTCCGCTGGTCGAAGGAAACCAAGGACGTTGCGGTTACCTACATCCGGCCTCGCGCCGAGTGCTCGGTGGTCTTCGCAACTTGCCCGACATCGGGTGTCAATCCGCTGATCCCCAACGAGAACAACGGCTTCAAGGACAAGCGCACCTGGGAAAACTGGAGCCCCAAGCTGGGCTTCCAGTACAAGTTCAATGGCGATGCGCAGGCCTACGGCAATTGGACGCGGGGCTTCCGTTCGGGTGGCTACAACTTCCGCATCACCAATGCCCGCGCCTTCGAAGCCGTGGCCGCGACGCGCGGTCTGTCTTTCGATGAGGAACAGGTCGACAGCTACGAACTGGGCGTCAAGTACCGCTCGCCCGACCGCAAGCTGACGCTGAATCTCGCTGCCTTCCGCACAGACGTCGGCAACATGCAGCGTGAAGTCAACGAAGGCTCGGCAGCGGGCGTGGCGCAATCGATCTTCAACACCGCCGATGCCCGCATCAACGGTATCGAGGGTGAGGGCCGCTTCGCCGTGGGCAAGAACTTCCTGCTGACTGCCAACTTCGGCTATATCGATGCCAAGTACACCAAGGTGCTGTTCGATATCTCCAGCGATGGTGTCGTCAACGATGCCGACAAGGCACTCGACCTGCCCCGTACACCGAAGTGGACGTATGGCGTTGGTGTGCTAGGCGATTTCCCGGTCGGCGATCGCAAGTCGTTTGTCGCACGCGCCAACTTCCAGCATCGCGACCGTTTTGCCTATACCGACAACAACTTCGGCTGGATTACCTCGTCCGACAACCTCGATGCCTCGCTCAGCTACAAGACCGGCGGGGTGACCTTCACCGTCTATGGCCGCAACCTGCTAGACCAGGTTCAGCATGGCGGGGATACGCAACTCGGCACGGCGGCGCAGATCCCCGTTTTCGGCGGTCCGCTCTCGACCGGCGTCGACCGGCCCTTTGCCGACAATCCGAAGGCAGGGACGTTCTCGCCGCTGGTGCGTGGTCGCGTTCTTGGTGTCGAGATCAACGCAGACTTCTGATCCCGCTAAGCCAAAGACCGGTCGGGCCGCGCAGGGTGACTTGCGCGGCCCGATTGCCGTTCAATTGGGCTTTGCCGTTACCGAGGCCAGGCGGATGGCGTCGCGGCCAGGACGCTTGTCGGAGGACACCACGCGGTTCTTGCCGGCCTTCTTGGCTGCATAGAGGGCGGTATCGGTGATCGGCAGGATGTCGGTTGCCGATGTTGCCGTCTCAGGCACTGCGCCTACACCGAGAGACGCCGAGATCGCGCATTCGTGGCTGGCGGCTAGCGATTCGATCCGGGTGCGCAAGGCTTCCGCCTTTTCCAGCGCGTCCTCCAGCGAGCAGTCCGGAAGGATCGCCACCAGTTCTTCCCCGCCATAGCGGCAGACGACGTCGCTCGGGCGCAGCGCACCGACAATCTGGGCTGCCACATCGCGCAACACGGCATCGCCCTTGGCGTGGCCATGCTCGTCGTTTAGCTTCTTGAAATTGTCGAGATCGAGCATGATCACTGACGTGCTTGCGCCGCTGCGCGAGCCGAGCGAGACGAAGCGCTCGAGCGCGTCTTCCATGTAGCGGCGGTTGTAGAGGCCGGTGAGCGGATCGCGCAGCGACTGCGTCCGCAGTTTCTCCCGCAGCGCGATGTTGGATAGCGCCAGCGACATGGAATCTGCCAGGGCCCGGCCGAGGCGGCGGATCTCCAGTAGCTGTGCGAAGGCCCCGTCCTGCTCATGGTGGACGAGGACCAGCAGCCCGTGCAGTTGGCCGCAAGCCATCATCGGCAGTTCGACGCTGGCGATCTGCGAGGCATGGTGGGCACAGCACAAGGTTGCATCGGCGGGAGCGTTGATGTGCGGCTTGCCGCGCTTGAGCGCCCAGCAATTGGACGGCGAGAGCGATTCGGGAACGGTGAAACCGTCCGGCATGTCCCAGGCCCGTGCGAGGTCGAGCCGGTCACGCGAGTTGTTGAAGACGAAGAGTGCCGCGCCATAGGCGGGCAGCAGACGCCGGGCCGTTGCCATCAGCACGGCGCTGGCATCTTCGTAAGTCTCTGCAGCCTGCAGCATGTCGGTCATCGCGAACAGTTCCTGGATCTGTTCGCGCGAATCGCGGGTCTGTCGGAATTGCTGCTGCTGACGGGCACGGATGGACAGGGCGACGCGACGCAGGATCAACTGCAGGCCGAAAACGCTGGCAAGGCCAAGCGCGGCCACACCGGCAAGGCGATCATGATAGCGTTCGTCAACGATCAGCGTAAGCAGGACGGCGATCAGCACGATGGCCTGCGCCGCCATCGCGCCGATATGGGTGCGGTCAAGCAACCTGTCGTCCGCCTTGAGGCGGCCACTTTCAGGTGCCGGCTTGATGGCCATTGTGATTATATCTCCCAGTGTCGCGCGTTATCTTGGCGAAGCAACCGGGCAAAACAGATTAAGCCCGACGGCAGTACTGTGCCGTCTAGATCGTAAGCTTGAAATTAACGTTAAAAAACCTGCCTTTTCAGCGCTCTCCGAAGAGTGCTGAGCCGATCCGGACGTGGCTCGCGCCCAGTTGCACGGCCGTCTCGAAATCGTCGCTCATGCCCATCGAAAGACCCGAAAGGCCGTTGTCGTCAGCCAGCTTGTCAAGCAGGGCGAAGAATGGTGCGGCCTCGATGCTGGCGGGCGGCACGCACATCAGGCCGACAATCTGCAATCCCGCCTCTCTGGCCAGGGCCAGAAGGACAGGCACTTCGGACACGGCGCAGCCGCCCTTCTGCTCTTCGGCGCCGATGTTGACCTGCACGAAGCAGGGCACCTTGCGGCCGAGCTTTTCCTGCGCCTTGCCCAAGGCCGTGACGAGGCTGGCCCGGTCGACCGAGTGGATGCAATCGAACAGGGCGACCGCGTCCTCGGCCTTGTTGGACTGAAGCTGGCCGACGAGGTGGAGCTGCACTTCTGCGTGGGCGGCGCGGATCTCGGGCCATTTGGCCTGCGCTTCCTGTACGCGGTTCTCACCGAAAACCGTCTGGCCCTGTGCAATCAGGCCCAGGATCGCCTCTGCGGGCTTGGTCTTCGACACGGCAACCAGCGTGACGTCTTCGGCCTTGCGACCGGCAATGCGGGCTGCCGCGGCAATGCGCGCACGCACCTGTTCGAGCGGGCTTGCGGGGGCGGAGGAAGGGACTGCCTGTTCCATGGCGCGGTGCTATAGCGCGGCGATGGGAAAGCGCCAGAGCATCAGAGGGCAGGTGGGCACGCGGCGATCCTTGCCCGTGCGCCTGCTGCTGACCGATGAGCGCAACGACGCCCGCCTCGAGCGCGTGATTGCTCGCCTCGGCAAGGGCGATGCCGTTGTCTTCCGCCACTACCACCTGGCGCCCCACGCGCGGATGCAGCGTTTCCGCCAATTGCAACGACGCGCACGGGCGCGCGGGGTCGGCGTGATTGCAGCGCGGCTGGATTGCACAGAGCGCGTCGACGGCGTCTATGGCTCTGCCCGCGAAGTAGCCGGGGCGCCGGGCTGGAAGCTGGCCACGGCCCATTCGCTGGCCGAGATTGCAGCGGCGGTGCGGGCAGGGGCCGACGCCGTGCTGCTTTCCCCGGTTTTCCCGACACGCTCACACCCAGGCGCGCCAGTGCTCGGGCCCCTGCGCTTTCTCCTCATGGCAAGGCGCAGTCCCTTGCCGGTCATTGCGCTTGGCGGGATGGCCGCACGGCGCGCGGCGCGCCTTCCGGTGCACGGCTGGGCTGCGATCGATGGCCTGATCTGAACCATTGATTCACCGCATTTTCCGCCCTGTTTCTTGACGGTGAGTCCCCTTCGGGCGCATTATGCCGACGAGAAGCAAGGGCTTCGGGGCAGGGATACGGAATAGACATGGCAAGCCGGGCAGGGACAACCGCAACGCGCGCGCGCGCCGATTGGCGCGCCGTCCTGCGTCGCTCGGTCCGCCGCAGTGCCGAACTGCTGGGCGGCGGCGTGCTCGTCGCGGCGATGCTCTTCCTGCTGCTCGCGCTGGTCAGCTATACCCAGACCGACCCTTCTGGCAGCACCGCCTCGGGCAGCCCGGTCGAAAACTGGATGGGTATTCCTGGGGCCTGGACAGCCGAACTGGTGCTGCGCCTGTTCGGCTTGCCCGGCGCGTTGCTGCTGCCGTTGCTGTGGGTGTTTGCCCGACGTCTGTGGGATGCCGAAAGCGATTTCGTCGACGTCGACGAGGACGAGGAAGCAATTCCCGCACCGCGCTGGTGGCGGCCCACGCTGCTGCTCTTTGTTTCGATGGCGTTGCTTGGCACTGCGCTTGCGCTGTGGGGAGCAAGCAGCGCCAGCCGCCTTCCGGCCGGACCTGGCGGCTTGTGGGGGCTGCTCGGTGCGGCGGCGGTCAACGGTCTTGCCGGTCTGGTGCCGCAGGTTTCGGCGCCATGGTTCACCGTGCCGGTCGGGCTGGCCGCGCTGGCCGGAGGCATGGCGATCGCCAGCCGCATCTTCGCGTTCGATTGGGGCTCACTGCTCAGCTTGCCACCCTTCCTTCGCGGATCGGCAAGAGAGCGCGAGATCGCGGTTGACGACGAGGATGAGCAGGAGACCGTAACGCGGCCGAAGAAAGAGCGGCGCGAGAAGGAAGTGCGTGCCGCTGCCGAAGCGGTCGACGTTGCCGATGCTCTTGCCCAGCGCAAGCCGACGGAGATCAGCGATCCGACGCGCACTCCCGCGCCGGCCGCCGTGCAGCCCAAGGCGCGGCAGGGCGACCTGTTCGACAACAAGTACGAATTGCCATCGATCGAACTGCTGGTCGAGGCGCCCGCCGGATCGACCCAGAAGATCGACAAATTGGCGCTCGAGCGAAACGCCCGCCTGCTCGAGAATGTGCTCGACGACTTCAACGTGAAGGGCGAGATCACCGCCGTGCGCACCGGTCCGGTGGTGACCATGTACGAACTGGAACCCGCGCCCGGCATCAAGGCCAGCCGCGTGATCGGCCTTGCCGACGACGTCGCCCGCAACATGAGCGCGATATCCGCACGCGTCTCGTCGATTCCCGGGCGCACGGTGAT
This sequence comes from Novosphingobium sp. B1, assembly GCF_900176395.1. Taxonomy (GTDB): domain Bacteria; phylum Pseudomonadota; class Alphaproteobacteria; order Sphingomonadales; family Sphingomonadaceae; genus Novosphingobium. The sequence continues at coordinate 194,542 of NZ_FWXL01000006.1, forward strand.
GGGCATCGAACTGCCCAACGCTATCCGCGACATGGTCTCGTTCCGAGAACTGATCGGCTGCGAGAAGTTTGCCAATTCCAAGGCCTTGCTGCCGATCATCCTCGGCAAGGACATTGCCGGAGAGCCGATCGTGGCCGACCTTGCCACGATGCCTCACCTGCTAGTGGCCGGTACCACCGGCTCGGGCAAGTCGGTCGGTCTGAACTGCATCCTGCTCTCACTGCTCTATCGCCTGACGCCCGCGCAATGCCGCCTCATCCTCGTCGATCCCAAGGTGCTTGAGCTCAAGTCCTACGACGACATCCCGCACCTGCTTTCGCCGGTGGTGACTGAGCCTGCCAAGGCCGTTCGCGCGCTGAAGTGGGCGGTCGAGGAAATGGAGCGGCGCTATCGCCAGATGTCCTCGATCGGCGTGCGCAACATCTCGGGCTTCAACGAGAAGGTGCGTGCGGCGCAGGCCAAGGGCAAGCCGCTCGGCCGTCGCATCCAGGTGGGCTTCGATCCCGATACGGGCGAGGAACTTTTCGAGGAGCAGCAGCTCGATTATCAGGTCCTGCCGCAGATCGTGGTGATCGTGGACGAGCTGGCCGACCTCATGGTCACGGTCGGCAAGGAAATCGAAGTGCTGATCCAGCGCCTTTCGCAGAAGAGCCGCGCCGCCGGCATCCACCTGATCATGGCAACGCAGCGCCCCTCGGTCGACGTCATCACCGGCGTGATCAAGGCAAACCTGCCGACGCGCATTTCCTTTGCCGTCACCAGCCGCATCGACAGCCGAACCATCCTTGGCGAGCAGGGTGCCGAGCAACTGCTGGGCAAGGGCGACATGCTCTACAAGCCCAACACCGATCCCATCAAGCGCGTCCACGGACCGTTCGTCTCGGACGAGGAGGTGGAGAAGGTGGCTGATCACTGGCGCGGCCAGGGCAGCCCGGAATACGTTGATTCGGTTACGGAAGAACCTGAAGACGGCGGCTTCGGCTTCGATGATATCGACAGCGCGTCGGACAATCCCGAAGAGCGCAAGTACCGTCAGGTCTGCCAGCTCGTATTCGAAAGCCAGAAGGCTTCGGCAAGCTGGATCCAGCGCCAGATGGGCGTGGGCTACAACACCGCATCCAAGTGGATCGAGCGCATGGAAGCCGATGGTTTCGTCGGGCCGGCCAATCATGTGGGCCGGCGTGACATTTACCGCGACAAGGATGGCAATCCGCTCTGACCGAACCCTCGTTACGCAGACTATGAAAATATCGCCATGAACGCATCAGGTGATGTTCACCAATTGCGCAGCTTCGCATTAACTCACTCATAAGTTTGGCGAAGTATTCCAATGGCATGATCAGGACTGGACGATGGCTGTTGCTTGTCCTGCTGTGGTTGGGACTGTTCCCTGCCACGGCGGGTGCGCAGGCCGTCGCAGTCGAACGGGCCTGCCATGCCGACGCTGCCGCCGGCGAGACCTGGCGAGTCGTTGTTGCCGATCCCTCCCGCTGGCGGTGCGATGACAGCGGATGGAGCCTATCAGGCGATGCGGTGCTGATCCGCTTCGATCTTGGCGATCAGCCCGGTCGCGTGTTGCCGCAAGCCATCACCACCCATGCCGGAAATTTCGACCGGATCGAGATCGGACTGATCGATGCTGCCGGTCGCGAAAGCTGGACGTCCTTCTGGCCGAGCGATGTCCACCATCTTGCCACGGGGCCTTACATCACCGTGCCGGTCAGCGGTGCCACGTCCGAAACGCGTACGGTTGGCGTGCGCATCGTTCGTGCCTGGGGAAAGACGACGCTGAGCGAGTTGCGCCTTGATCCCAAGCCCGAGGGAAGCGGTTGGCCGCTCCACCGCATGATCGCCATGGCCTTGATCTGTGGCATGCTGCTCGTGCCACTGTTGATCAATACGGCGTTCTATTCGGTTCTGCCCGAACGCTACGTCATCTGGCATCTGGTGATGGTAGCGGCGATGCTTGTGCAGGCTGCCTACGCCACCGGCTTTGTCCACCTTGTCGTGGAAAGCGGGCTCGAATTCGAATGGCAGGCCTCCAACATAGCCTTTTCGGCCATGGCAGGAGCAGGGCTCATGTTCGCGGCCAGCTTCATCGAGCCCGAATATCTCGACCCGCGCTTGCGGCGCCTTGCCCATCGGCTTGCCGTTGCCGTGATGCTGTCAGGCGTGGCCTGTTCGATTCCTGCCGAAGCTGTGCGTCCATATTCTTCGCCGACGATCCATGCGGTGATCGGCGTGGTGATCCTGGCCCTGGCCACGATGATGGTTGCGGCATGGCGCGCAGGAAGCAAGGTCGTGGGTTTCCTGATCGTGGGGTGGGCGCCGATCCTGCTGGTGGGCACCTGGCGCATCATGTCCTACCTGCTTCCCGCCATGCGCCCGACCGAAGCCATCGTCATCTACCAGTTCGCTCTGGCGATCGAGGTTCTGGTTACGGCACTTGGCATCATCAGTCGGTTCGTTGACGTGCGCCACCAGCGTGACGAGGCCACGGCCCGCGCCCTTGAACTGCAAGGCGTGGCTGATCGCGATCCTCTCACCGGGCTGACCAACCGCCGTACCATCGAGGAACGCTTCGCCGGACTCTTCGCGCGGGGTTTCCGCACCATGGCCGTAATCGATCTCGATCACTTCAAGGGCGTCAACGATACCCATGGCCATGCTACTGGCGATATCGTCCTGCGGGCTGCCGCAAGCGCATTGGTCGACGATCGCGATACCAAGGCGATTCGCATGGGCGGCGAAGAATTCCTCCTGCTACTGCGCGGTCCCGACGCTGGAGTCAGGGCCGAGCGCGTCCGCCGTGCCATATCGAGCCGGATCGCCGCCGATGTTCCAGGGCTAGACCGGGTGGTGACGGCAAGCATGGGGCTGGTGGAGCACGATACGCGCGGCAGCCTCCAGATCGACTTCACCTCGCTCTACGCAAGATGCGATCAACTTCTCTACGAAGCAAAACGCCTCGGCCGCAATCGAACGATGAAGGAAAAGGTCACCGGCTTCGAGGCATCTTCGCGCGCCGTCGCCTAGGGCAGGAATCGCCTAGGGCAGGAAGGGCGCTGCCACGTCCTTCGGCACACGCAGGATCCGGCCCGAGGCGCGGTCGATGATTGCCCAGGTAGTCTTCGCGCTGACGATGACCTTGCCTTCGGCAGTGCGGAAGTCGACGCGCCGATCGAACCGCGCGCCGGTGGGCGGCTCGGGGATGAAGGTCTCGGCGGTCACGCTTTCGCCCGCGACGATATTGCCGCGATAATCGATCTCGTGCCGTGTCACGACCCAGACGTAAGCGCCTTGATGTTCCGCCGACGCTGCTGCCGACCAGTGCGCGGTGGCGATGTCCTGAATCCAGTTCACCCACACCGCATTGTTGACATGGCCCAGCTCGTCGATGTGCTCGGGACCTGCGGTGAAGGTGAGGGTGTGGCGGTTGCTCAAGCCTCGACCCCCAGCTGCCACAGGATGAAGGCAAACTCCTCGGCTGTTTCCTTCAAGGATTCGAACCGGCCCGATTTGCCGCCGTGGCCTGCGCCCATGTTGGTCTTGAGGATCAGTTCGTTGCCGTCGGTCTTCGCCTCGCGCAGCTTCGCCACCCACTTGGCAGGTTCCCAATAGGTGACCCGGGGGTCATTGAGGCCAGCGGTTACCATCAAGGGAGGGTAGGCCTGTGTCTTGACCTGGTCGTAGGGGGAGTAGGAACGGATCAGCTCGAACGCCGCCTTGTCCTCGATCGGGTTGCCCCATTCCGGCCATTCGCCCGGCGTCAATGGCAGGTCCTCGTCGAGCATGGTGTTGAGCACGTCGACGAACGGGACGTGCGCGACCACCGCGCCCCACAGGTCGGGATCGGAATTGATCACCGCGCCCATCAGCTCGCCCCCGGCCGAGCCGCCCGAGATGCTGATCTTTCCGGCTTGGGTGAAGCCGCGCTCGATCAGGCCCTTCGCCACGTCGACGAAGTCGTTGAAGGTATTGGTCCGCGCCTCCAGCTTGCCCGCCTTGTACCATGCGCGGCCAAGGTCATCGCCGCCCCGGATATGCGCGATGGCATAGGCAAAGCCGCGATCGACCAGGCTCAGCCGCGTGGTCGAGAAACCGGGGCCGATGGATATGCCGTAGGCGCCGTAGCCGTAGAGGTGCAGCGGTCCGCCGGCATCCCGGTCCTTGCGCCAGACGACGCTGACCGGAACCATCGTGCCATCGCGCGACGCGATCTCGAGCCGCGCCGTGTCATAGAGCGATGCATCATAGCCGCTCGGGATTTCCTGCACCTTGAGCAGTGTCAGGCTGCGCGTCGCCACGTCATAGTCATAGGACGACGCCGGGCTGACCATCGATTCATAGCCGACGCGCAGCACGCTCATGTCCCATTCGGGATTGTCGCCCAGCGAGGCTTCGTAGCTTGCCTCCGGAAATTCGATGGGTTCGACCCGCGAGGGATCGTCGTAATAGCGCACCTCGATCCGGTCGAGGCCACGCACGCGGCCTTCGGTCACGTAGAAATTGTGGAACAGGTCGAACCCGGTGAGGTAGAAGTCGTCGGTGCCTTCGATGAGCGTCGTCCAGTTGCCCGGATCGGACAGCGGCGCAGTGGCGAGACGGAAGTTCTCGTGCGTGTCGTTGGCGTGGATGTAGAGCACGCCGTCACGCTCATCGACGTCGTATTCCACGCCCTTCTGGCGCGGCTTGACCAGCAGCGGTTCGGCGAGCGGATCATCCGCCGGCACCAGCCGCACCTCGCCCGTTTCATGGTCGCCGGTCGAGATGATCAGCCACTGCTCGTTTGCTGAAAGCGCCGCGCCAACGCGAAAGCCCTCGTCATCCTCGTGGTAGAGTTCGACGTCGCTTTCCAGCGGCTGGCCGATCCAGTGCAAGCGCGCATTGTCAGTCCGCCAGTTCTCGTTGGCGAGGCTGTAGACGAGGCCGGTGTCGTCCTTCACCCAGATCAGGCCTGACAGCGTGCCGGGAATCTCGTCGGGCAGCACTTCACCGGTGGCGATGATCTTGATGCGGGCGGTGAAGCGTTCCGAGCCGTTGTCGTCGACCGACCAGGCGAGCTTCGTCCCATCCTTCGATACGGCAATCGCGCCGAGACGGAAGTAGTCCTTGCCCTGCGCCAGGGCGACTTCATCGAGGATCAGCTCGTCCGCGCTGCCATCGTCTGGCGCGCCGACCGGGCGGCGCCACCACTTCTTGTATTCCGCGCCGTCCTCGAACTCGATCCAGTAAAGAAAGTCTCCGTCCTTCTGCGGGACCGACTTGTCGGCCTCCTTGATGCGCGCGCGCATTTCCTTGAACAATGCGTCGATCACCGGCTTGCGCTCGCCCATGCGGGCCTCGAACCAAGCGTTTTCGGCCTCGAGATGGGCAAGCACGGTCTTGTCGGTAACCTCGGGATAGCCGGGATCGCGCAGCCAGGCGTAATCGTCGGATACGGTCAGGCCGTGGTGCGAAAAGCTGTGCGGGATCTTTGCGGCGACAGGAGGTGTGGCAATGCTCATCCCTCGCATCTATGTTGCGTGCATGATGCCCGCAAGGCGGGCCGACCACATTCAGGACCTTATCCCATGCTGATGCACACTCATGAAGCCCGCCTCGACGCCTTGCGCAAGCAGCTTGCCAAGGACGGCCTCGACGGATTTGTCATTCCGATCTCCGACGAGCACATGAGCGAATATATCGGTGCCTATGCGCAGCGGCTGGAATGGCTGACCGGCTTCGGCGGTTCGGCAGGCACGGCCGTGGTACTGGCCAATGAAGCCGGCATCTTCGTCGACGGGCGCTATACCCTGCAGGTGCGCGATCAGGTGGATGGCAAGCTGTGGTCGTACCAGTCGGTGCCGCAGACCAGCGTGGCAGAATGGCTCGGGCAGCATGCCCCGCAAGGTGCGAAGATCGGTTACGACGCATGGCTCCATTCGGAAGGCTGGGTCGAAGCGGTCTGCGCCGCGCTCGACAAGCGCGATGCGACGCTGTTGCCGGTGGTGCACAACCCGGTCGATGCGGTGTGGCAGGACCAGCCCGAACGCTCGCTGGCCATCGCCGTGCCCCATGCCGATGAACATGCCGGACAGTCTGCACATAAAAAGCGCGCCGCCGTCGCCGAATGGCTGACCAGCAACGGCTATGACGCGACCGTGATCACTGCGCTCGATTCGGTGGCCTGGCTGCTCAATATTCGCGGCTCCGACGTCGATCGCACCCCGGTTGCGCTGTCGTTCGTGATCGCCAATGCCGATGGTACGGCGGACCTGTTCATGGCGTCTGAAAAGGTCACGCCTGAATTGACCGCACATCTCGGCAATGCGGTCCGCATCCACCCGCGTGATGCTTTCGTTCGTTCTCTGGGCGAGATGAAGGGCCGCAAGGTTGCGGTCGATCCCGAGCGCTCGGTGGCTGCGATCTTCCATGCGCTCTATCAGGCCGGAGCCGAGGCTATCGCCGTGACCGATCCGGTTGTCCTGCCCAAGGCGATCAAGAACGAAGTCGAGCAGGCCGGGCATCGCGCTGCGCAGGCGCGCGACGGCGCCGCCATCGCCCGCTTCCTGCGCTGGATCGAGGTCGAAGCGCCCAAGGGCTCTGTCACCGAGCTCTCCGCTGCGGACCGCTTGCAGGCATTCCGCGCCGAAGGTGGGCTGCTCCGCGACCTGTCATTCGACACGATCTCGGGTGCGGGACCGAACGGGGCAGTGGTGCACTATCGTGTGAGCGAGGAGACCAGCCGCACGCTAGAGCCGAACAGCGTCTACCTGGTCGATTCAGGCGGCCAGTACGTTGACGGCACCACCGACATCACCCGCACCGTATGGGTCGGCCCTGACGCGCCGCATGCAGAGGTCAAGGACCGCTTCACCCGCGTGCTCAAGGGGCATATCGCGCTCGCACGCGCCGTATTCCCGAAAGGCACCGCCGGCAGCCAGCTCGACAGCTTCGCGCGCCAGTTCCTGTGGTCGGCAGGTCTGGACTACGCCCATGGCACCGGCCATGGCGTCGGGAGCTTCCTCGCCGTCCATGAAGGCCCGCAACGCATCGCCAAGGCTAGCGGCGGGCAGGCCGGCACGGGGCAGCCGCTGATGCCGGGCATGATCCTTTCAAACGAGCCGGGTTATTACAAGACCGGCGAGTACGGCATTCGCATCGAGAACCTCGTGCTGGTCGAGAAACGCGAGATCGCTGGTGCCGAAGGCGAGTTCTACGGCTTCGAGACGCTGACGTTTGCCCCCATCGCCCGCGATCTGGTCGATGTGGCCCTGCTTTCGAGCGAAGAGCGCGATTGGCTGAACGGTTATCATTCGCGGGTGCGCGAGGTCCTTGCCCCGCAGCTGTCCGGAGACGACCTGGCTTGGCTGGAAGCTGCCTGCGCGCCCTTTTGAGGCCGTGGATGTTCGCATAATGTTCCCCGGCGAATCAGCAAAAGGGGAACATGAGCCATGATCGGTTACGTCACAGTCGGGACGAATGACCTGCCGCGCGCCGCTGCCTTCTATGATGCCGTTGCGGCAGAGATGGGGGTGGGGCGCATGATGGAATTAGAAACGGGCATTGCCTGGGGTGTACCCGAGGGCGGCGCGGGGATTGCTGCCATGGCCCCGTTCGATGGCAATCCAGCCACCGTCGGCAATGGCGTGATGGTTGCCATAGAGGCGAAGGACAAGGAACAGGTCGGCCGGCTACACGCGATCGCGCTGGCCCATGGCGGAACTTGCGAAGGCCCTCCAGGCCTGCGCAGCGGCGGCTTCTATGCCGCGTACTTTCGCGATCCCGACGGCAACAAGCTCAATGCCTTCGTCATGGGCTGAAGGGCCGGTTTGCCGCGTGCGCTTGCCGCTGAATGAATGTCTTTCGGCATACGCGACAAATTGCGACAATAAAGCCGTCCATCCGGCATAGTCCCGCGACAAGCGTCACCTAGATAGGTGCCATAGGAACTGCGGTTGCCGATGTTCAGTCCCCCCCTGAGCAAGGTTTCCCTCCCCCTCTCCTTGCCGTGCACGGCAGCCGCAGTTTCCTTCCTCTTTCCTGAAGACGGGACCTTAGACGATGAAGAAGTTTCAGATAGCCGCCGCCGCGGCGGTGACCGCGACGGCTTCGCTTGCGCTTTATGCCGCGACGCCCGCTTTCGCCCAGAAGATGGACGCCGATGGCGACAAGACCATCACTTGGTCCGAAGCCAAGGCGAAGTCTGACCAGATGTGGGCCAAGCTTGATGTCAACAAGGACGGCAAGCTTGACCAGGCCGACAAGAGCGCCCGCTGGGCCGAGCAGTTCGCCAAGATCGACACTGACAAGAACGGCTCGATCAGCCAGGCCGAATTCATTGCCCACCATCAGCAGATGAAGGGCCCCGAAGGTCCCGGTGGTGACCGCAAGGGTGGCCATGGCCGTGGCCACGGCATGCGCAAGGGCCCGATGGGCGGCATGATGGGCGGCCACATGGCAATGATGGCAGATGCTAACAAGGATGGCACCGTCACCCGCGCCGAATTCGATGCTGGCGTGAAGGCGCACTTCGACATGGCCGACACCAACAAGGACGGCAAGATCACCCCGGAAGAACGTCGTGCTTCGATGAAAGCGATGATGGGCAAGATGGGGATGGACAAGATGCGCGGCCACATGGGGGGCGGCATGGGTGCGATGGGCGATGGACCTCCACCTCCTCCTCCGGCAGACTGATCTGCAATGAACGAAGCGCCGATCCGACTGCTCCTTGTCGATGACGAACCTGCGCTGCGCGAACCCCTGGCGGACTACCTTGTCCGGCAGGGGTTTGTCGTGACCCAGGCCGGCACCGCCGCGGAAGCCCGCAGCCGCCTGCTCGAATCCGGCTGTGACCTGGTGTTGCTCGACATCATGATGCCGGGTGAGGATGGCCTGTCGCTCTGCCGCCACCTGGTGGAAGCAAAGCGCCTTCCAGTCATCTTCATAACGGCGAAGGGCGAATCCACCGACCGCATTGTCGGGCTGGAAATCGGCGCCGACGATTACGTGGTGAAGCCGTTCGACCCGCGCGAACTGGTTGCCCGCATCCGCTCGGTCCTGCGCCGCGCGACCAAGCAGTCGAGCGAAATCTCGGACGCGGTCATCTATGATTTCGAAGGCTGGCGTCTCGATCCGCTCAAGCGCCGCCTGATCGATAGCGAAGGCGCGGTGGTCGCGATTTCCTCGGCCGAATTCCGGTTGTTGATGGCCTTCCTCGACCATCCCCGCCAGGTTCTCGATCGTGATCGGCTGCTGGACATGGTCCAGGGACGTGAAGCCCACCTGTTCGACCGCGCGGTCGACAACCAGATATCACGTCTGCGCCGCAAGGTTGAAGTCGACAGCCGCAATCCGCAACTGATCCAGACGGTGTGGGGTGGCGGTTACATGCTCGCCGCCGAAGTGCGCAAGCGCCCGGCCACCAGCGACGAGGCCTGAAAAGATGAACCGGCTCCGCCTCTGGCCGCGCAGTCTGCAGGGTCAGGTCCTGCTCGCCATCGCACTCGCGCTGCTGGTGGCGCAGACGATTTCGGCCGTTCTGCTGTGGCGGGAGCAGAACCATCGGCGTGAAGTTTCGATGGTAAGTTCAGCCGCTTTCCGCCTGATCGGCCCCAGTCCCGATGAGCGCCGCCGCCGGCGCGGGGATAGCGACGACCGGCTCCCGCCGCCGTTCCGCATCGAACATTCGCAAGCGTCGCTGCAGCGCCCGGGCGAGCGGCGGCTGCCCCGGGTCGAACACGAACTGGCCGAGGTCCTCAATGCCCAGGGTATAGAGACCGCGGAAGTGCTGGTTTTCGAGCGCGATCCCATGCGCGATGGACCCAGCATAGAATTCTGGAACCGCAACCGCCGCAAGCTGCAGATAGTCTCGAAAGAGCCGATGCCGCGGCTGGTGATCGCCTCGATCCGCAGTCCTGCCGGCGAGTGGACGTCGACCCGCGTTCTCACCGAAGGCGGCGAGCTCCGCGTGCTCGCGCCGCTGGTTGGCCAGACGATCGTGCTGTACCTGATTCTGGTCGGGACGATGGCGTTGATCCTGCGGCACATGGCCCGCCCGCTCAAGGCACTGACACGGCGCGTCGATGATTTCGCGGGAAATCGCACGATTGAAGGGCAGTTGCAGCCCGATGGGCCGGACGACATCCAGGGCCTGATCGTCGCGCACAATGCGATGGAAGCGCGCATCGTCGCCATGCTCGATGAAAAGGACGTGATGCTTGGCGCCATCGGGCATGACCTCAAGACGCCGCTCGCGGCATTGCGCGTTCGCATCGAAGCGGTTGACGACGATGTCGAGCGCGCCCGCATGGCGGCCACGATCGAGGACATCAACCGTTCGCTCGATGATATCCTTTCGCTTGCGCGGGTCGGACGCCCGTCCGATCCCGTAGAACCGACCGAGCTCTCCGCGCTCGTTGCCGACGTTATCGGCGAATTCGAGGACATGGGCGAGCCAGTCGAACTTGGCGATACCGACCGTATCGTCCTGCCTGTCCGCGCCACATGGATGCGCCGCGCCTTGCGGAACCTTGTGTCCAACGCGATGCGTTATGGCCAGCGCGCCCGTATCACGCTGACCCGTGAAGGGCGCGAGGCAGTGCTCCGGATCGAGGACGATGGCCCGGGCATACCCGAACACGAGATCGCGCGAATGATGGAGCCGTTCACCCGGCTCGAAGCCTCGCGCAACAGCGGCACCGGCGGGACCGGCCTTGGCCTGACCCTAGCCCGGGCCATAGCCGACCAGCATGGCGGAACGCTCGCCTTGTGGAACAGGCATGGGGCGGATGGGGCCACGCTGGGTCTGACGGCAGTTTTGCGCCTGCCAATCGGTTAAGCGCCGGCTCATTCTTCCAGCGATAGTCAATCGACATTCGTCGGCTCGCGCACGTCGTTCGTCGAAAGGAGTCGCGAGCAGACCGGCTGGTTGCTAGTGCAACCAATCTTCATTGCGCCCGGGAGTCATGATCGGCATGCGTACCATTTCACTTGTTTCCGCTCTTGCACTTTCCGTTGCGTGCGCCGGCGTCCCGGCCGTGGCGCAGCAGGCCTCGGCGAATCCGTCTGCCGCAGCTGGTGTGCACACCGATCTTCCCCGCGTCGCTCATCCTTCACACTATCGCATCTCGGTGACGCCCGACGCCAAGGCGATGACCTTTGCCGGCACCTCGTCGGTCGATCTGGAAGTGACCGAAGCGACGCCCGCGTTGACGCTGCATGCGCTGGATCTGAAGATCACGCAGGCAACGCTCACGCCTGAAGGGGGCGCTTCGATGCCTGCCACAGTGACGATGGACGAAAAGACGCAGACCGCGACCTTCACCGCCGCTGCGCCGCTGAAGCCCGGCAAGTATCGTCTCGACACCACCTATACCGGCGTGATCAACACGCAGGCCAACGGGCTGTTCGCGCTCGACTATCCTGACAAGGCTACCGGGAAGGAAGTGCGCGGACTGTTCACGCAGTTTGAAGCGCCCGATGCCCGCCGCTTCGCTCCGATGTTCGATGAGCCGATCTACAAGGCGACGTTCGACCTTTCAGCCGTCGTGCCCGCAACGCAGATGGCCATCAGCAACATGCCGGTCGCCAGGGAAGAGCAGCTTGCAGGCGGCATGAAGCGAGTGACCTTCGGCACCAGCCCGAAGATGTCCTCCTACCTCCTGTTCTTCGGCACGGGTGACTGGGAGCGCATGACCAAGGAAGCCATGCCCGGCGTCCAGGCCGGCATCGTTGCCCCCAAGGGCAGCGGCGAGCAATCGCGGTTCGCGCTTGACGAGCTGGCGCCGCTCATTCCCTACTATTCCGAATATTTCGGCCAGCCCTATCCGCTGCCCAAGATCGATAACGTTGCGGCGCCCGGCCAGTCGCAGTTCTTTTCGGCCATGGAAAACTGGGGCGCCATCCTCACGTTCGAGCGCATCCTGCTGAATGATCCGGCGATCACCAGCGCGTCTGCCCGCCAGAACATCGTGACCACCCAGGCCCACGAAGTGGCGCACCAGTGGTTCGGCAACCTTGTGACGATGGCCTGGTGGGAAGATCTCTGGCTGAACGAGGGCTTTGCCAGCTGGATGGAAACCAAGGCGACCGCCCACTTCCACCCTGACTGGTTCCCGCTGCTGGGCCGCGTCAACGGTCGCGATGCGGCGATGGGCCTCGATGGTTTCAAGACCACGCACCCCATCGTGCAGGAGATCAAGACCGTCGACGAGACCAACCAGGCCTTCGACACGATCACTTACCAGAAGGGCGAGGCCGTCATCTCGATGCTGGAAGCCTTCGCCGGCGAGAACGTCTGGCGCGATGGGCTGCGCGCCTACATGCGCGATCACAAGTTCGGCAACACCCGTTCCAAGGATCTGTGGCAAGCGATCGAGAAGGCCGGCGCCCCCGGCCTGACTGCCATCGCCTCGGATTTCACCACAAAACCGGGCATTCCGCTGGTGAAGGTGACGGGCATGACCTGCAAGAAGGGCGTGGCCACGCTGAACCTGCAGCAGAGCGAATTCAGCGTCGATCGCAAGGACGAGGTCGCCGCCAAGCCGCAGCAGTGGAAGGTGCCGCTGATCGTCTCGGCAGGTTCGGGCGAGCCAGTCCGCACTATTCTCGATGGCGGAAAGGCGACTGTCACCGTCAACGGTTGCGGCCCGATCGTGATCAATGCCGGGCAACTGGGTTATTACCGCTCGCTCTATACGCCGCAGATGCTTGCCTCGCTCAAGAAGGCCATTCCGACGCTGCAACCGGTGGACCAGATGGGCCTGATTGCCGACAATCTCGCGCTTTCGGCGAGCGGCTACCAGCCATATGCCCCCGCGTTCGATCTGCTGTCGGCGATTCCGGGCAACGCCAACCCGGTGGTGATGCAATCGGCATTCGGCGATTTCGTCGGGGCCTGGCGCGTGCTCGACAAGCAGCCGACCGCGCAGAAGAAGCTCTATGAGCGGATCGCGGGCATCTACAAGCCGCGCCTGATGGCACTGGGCTTCGACCCCAAGGCGAACGAGAGCCTGCCTGATGCCGATCTTCGCGCCACGCTGATTTCGGGCTTTGGCACTATGGGCGATCCCGATGTGGTCGGCGAGGCGCGCCGCCGCTTTGCGATGCTTTCCAGCAATCCCAAGGCGATGGACGGTCCGCAGAAGACCACGTGGCTCAACATCGTTGCCCGCAACGCTACCAAGGCCGATTGGGACGCGCTTCGCGCCATGGCGGCTGCGAGCAACAGCGCAGTGGAACGCCAGTTCCTCTATACGCTGCTAGGGCGCCCAGCCGATCCGGCATTGGCGCAGGCAGCCCTTGATCTTGCGCTGACCGATGCGCCGGGCAAGACGACCAGTGCGGCGATCATCGGTGCCGCCGCTGGTCTGCATCCCGACAAGACCTTCGACTTTGCCGTGGCCAACCGCCAGAAGGTTGAATCGCTGGTCGATGCGCAGAGCCGCGGAACGTTCATCGCGCAGCTTGGCGGACCGTCGAACGATCCGGCCATGATCGACAAGATCAAGGCCTTCCGTGCGACCGTTCCTGCCGAGGCAGCCCGTCCCGTGGATCGGGTCATCGGCGTCCTGACCGAAAAGGCCCGCACGCGGCCGCTGTTCGTCAAGGGTCTGATGGACTGGCAGAACACCAAGGCGAAGTAAGGGGCAACCTCCGAACCTCGTCATTTCAAGGAAGCGATCCAGAGCCAGTGAAATACGCTCTGGATTGCTTCGCCTTGTGCGCGGCGAGCGTTGCCTAGCGCAACAAGCCTCCCAGGATCCCGCGCGCAAAACGGCCGAATGCCTCCCCTCCAATCGAGGTGGCGATAGAGCCGACGACCGCTGTGACACCCGAAGCCACGGGCGCAGCGCGGGATTTCTTGCCGGTGATGCTGGCGGCGATCACTGCGCCTGCAGATGAGGCCACCGCGCCCGCCGCGGCTTTGCCCGCCTTCTCCCACATAGATGTCGTCCGGCGCGGAGCGGCGCGCTGCTTGTCGGCACCCTCATCTTCGATCTGCTGCGCGGCGGCTGCGGCATCGGCGGCCTTCTGCGCCAGCACTTCGGCGGCGGATTCGCGGTTCAAGGCGGTATCGTACTTGCCATCGAACGGGCTGACCGACTGGATCACCGCGCGCTCCTTCGGCGTCAGCGGCCCGAGGCGCGAACGCGGCGGTGCGATCAGCGTGCGCTGCACCACCGATGGCGCACCATCGTCGTCCAGCGTCGAGACCAGCGCCTCGCCCACTTTCAGTTCGGTGATGACCGTTTCGACATCGAGGTCCTTGTTGATGCGGAAGGTTTCGGCTGCGGCGCGGATCGCCTTCTGGTCACGCGGGGTGAACGCCCGCAGGGCATGCTGCACGCGGTTGCCAAGCTGTCCTGCGATCTTTTCCGGAATGTCGATCGGGTTCTGCGTGACGAAAAAGACGCCGACACCCTTGGAACGGATCAGGCGGACCACCTGCTCCACCTTCTCCATCAGCGCCTGCGGGACATCGTCGAACAGCAGATGCGCTTCATCAAAGAAGAACACCAGACACGGCTTTTCCGGATCGCCCACTTCCGGCAGCGCTTCGAACAGTTCGGACAGCAGCCACAGCAGGAAGGTGGCGTAGAGCTTGGGGCTCTGCATCAGCTTGTCGGCGGCGAGCACGTTGACCATGCCGCGGCCCTGATCGTCCACCTTGAGGAAGTCATTCACCTCGAACGCCGGTTCACCGAAGAAACGGTCTGCACCCTGGCTTTCGAAGGCCAGCAACTGGCGCTGGATCGTGCCGACACTGGCCTTGGAGACGTTGCCGTACTTGGTGGCCAGAGCGCCGGCATTCTCCGCACAGGCGACCAGCACGGATTGCAGGTCGGGCAAGTCGATCAGCAGCAGTCCGTTGTCATCGGCATAGCGGAAGGCGATGTTGAGCACGCCTTCCTGCGTCTCATTGAGACCCATCAGGCGAGAAAGCAGCAGCGGCCCCATCTCAGAAATCGTCGTGCGGATTGGGTGGCCGGATTCGCCGTAGAGATCCCAGAACACTGCCGGATTGTCGGAATAGGCGTAGTCCTCGATGCCCAGTTCCTTGGCGCGTGCTTCGAGGGAAGCTGCATGCTTGAAGGTCGGGCTTCCCGGCATGGCAATGCCCGCAAGGTCGCCTTTCACGTCGGCCATGAAAACGGGTACGCCGCGCATCGAGAACTGTTCGGCGATGCCCTGCAGCGTCACCGTCTTGCCGGTGCCGGTGGCGCCCGCGATCAGCCCGTGACGGTTGGCGCGGCCAAGGCGCAGGACCTGCCGTTCGCCGTTCGAACCAAGGCCAAGGTAAATGTCTTCCATCGGCAACACCCCATCCATTTCGCCCAAGACTAGGCCGCGCCACGCAGCCTTGCGAGGGGTTTTTGCATCCGGAGCGGGGAACGGCTAGAGCGCGCCCGCAAGCCATGACCCATGCCCCCTTCATCCTTCTTGACGACGCCCGCGCCGAGGGCGCCAGCGATGCACGTCTTTACGAGGACGTGCTGGATATCGTGATTGCGCGCCGAGCGGACGAAGTCGAAGCCGCGCTAGCCCGGATCGCCTCCATGCCGGGCAACTGGGCAGGCTATCTTGCCTATGAAGCGGGCCTCGCTCTTGAAAAGCGCCTCGCCCCGCTGGCGGCGGAGCGGACCGGCGCGGCGGGTCCGCTGGTGTGGTTCGCCCGCTTCGGGACGGTCACCCGCCTTGCTAGCGCTGACGTTGAGTGCTGGCTGGCGAATAATTCCACGGGCTCAGGCAGGCTTGGGCCCATGGGCGCAGCAATCTCCTCGGGCGGCTACGCCAAGGCCTTCAATCTCGTGCAGGAAGCGATCCGCGCTGGCGATATCTACCAGGCGAACCTCACGTTTCCGCTCGCCGGAACATGGGATGGAGATCCGCTGGCGATCTATGCCGATGTGCGTCGCGATGCCCGCGCGGGATACGGCGGCGTGATATGGGATGGTGCTCATTGGCATCTCTCGTTCTCACCCGAACTGTTCTTCAAGCTTTCAGGCGGTGAAGCCCGCGTGCGCCCGATGAAGGGCACTGCCCCGCGCGGGAGCACGCCAGAAGAGGACGCGCGCTTCAAGGCCGACCTCTCATCAAGCGTGAAGGATCGCGCCGAGAACCTGATGATCGTCGACCTGATGCGCAACGACCTGTCGCGCGTATCAAACCCCGGCTCGGTCAAGGTCGAAGCGCCCTTTTCCATCGAAACCTATCCCACCGTGCACCAGATGGTGACGACCGTACGCGCCAGGCTGGCGCCGGGAGAAGACGTGCGCAGCCTGCTTCGCGCCATCTTCCCTTGCGGTTCGATCACCGGCGCTCCGAAGATCCGCGCGATGGAGGTGATCCACCAGGCCGAACGGGACTCGCGCGGGCTCTATTGCGGTTCGATCGGCCGCATTGACCCCTCTGGCGATGCGGCCTTCAATGTGGCAATCCGCACCGTGCGCCTGTCGCCGGACGGCCGCGCCGTGATGGGGGTGGGCTCGGCAGTGGTTGCCGATTCCGCGATGATCGGCGAATGGCGCGAATGCGTGGTGAAGGGGAATTTCTTGCGCTTGTCTGCCGGCCATGCCGATCTGATCGAAACAATGGCCTTCGATCCCGCCAAGGGCATCGAACTGCTCGAACTGCACCTCGAACGCATGAAGGCGAGCGCGCTGGCTCTCGGCTTCAGCTTCGATCGCCATGCCGTGCGCAACGCGATCCACGCGCTGTGCTTCGATCTCGACAAGCCATCGAAGGTGCGGCTGGTGGCGTCCAAAGGTGGCGGCCATGCCCTCGATGCGTCGCCCATGCCCGCGCCACTTGAAAGCCTGACCTGTGCCGTGCTGCCGCTGCCGGTCTCGGACGGTGACTGGCGCCTGCGCCACAAGACTACCGATCGCGGCTTCTACGAAGCTGGCCTTGCCGCCGCGAAGAAGGCAGGCGCGGGCGAAGCGCTGTTCCTGCGCGACGATGGCCTGATCACCGAGGGCACCTTCACCAACGTGTTCGTGGAACGCGACGGCAAGCTGCTCACTCCGCGTACAAATCTGGGCCTGCTGCCGGGCGTGCTGCGCCGGTCGCTGATCGAGGCCGGGCGCGCAGAAGAGGCCGACCTGACGCTCGATGACCTCGCAGGCGGCTTTCTTGTCGGCAACGCCTTGCGCGGGTTGATCCCGGCGCGTTTGCTCGGCTCATGATCCCATGACCCAGCTTTCAAAGGCCCATGCGCGGATTGCGCCATCGCGCACCACCGCCATCACCGACCGCGCCATCCAGCTTCGTGCCGAAGGCCGCGACGTGATCTCGCTTTCGGTGGGCGAACCTGATTTTGCGACGCCGGTCCATGTCGTGCAGGCCGCCAAGGACGCGCTTGACGCGGGCGACACGAAATACACTGCCGTCGTCGGCACGCAGCGGTTGCGCGAGGCGGCAGCGCTGCACTTCAAGCGTGATCTCGGCATTGAAGTGCCGCCATCGCAGGTCATCGTCAGTGCAGGCGGCAAGCAGGCGATCTTCCATGCCCTGCTCGCCACGCTCGATCCCGGCGACGAAGTGCTGGTCCCGTCCCCGTGGTGGGTCAGCTACCCCGAGATTGTGCGCTTTGCCGGTGCAGAAGTGGTGGACCTGCCGACCGACGCCGCAGGGGGCTTCCGCATCACTGCGGACCAGCTCGAGTCCGCGATCATGCCCGCCACTCGCTGGCTGCTGCTCAACAGCCCCGGCAACCCTACCGGCGCGACCTATCCGGCCGAGGAACTGCGCGCATTGGGCGAAGTCTTGCGCCGCCACCCGCGCGTTCTGGTGATGAGCGACGATATCTATGCGCCGCTGCGCTATGGCGAGGGTCTCCACGCCACGCTGGCGGTTGAATGTCCCGACCTTGCCAACCGCATCCTGACGGTTTCGGGCGTTTCCAAGAGCCACGCCATGACCGGCTTCCGCATTGGCGTCTCGGCAGGCCCGGCCTGGCTGATCGGCGCGATGGGACGCCTGCAGTCGCACTCGTCCGGCAATCCTGCCTCGATCTCGCAGGCCGCTGCCGTCGCCGCCTTCGAAGGTCCGCAGGATTTCCTTGCTGACTGGCGCGAACGTTTCCGAGCGCGGCGTGACATGGTCTGCGCAGCGATCAACGCTATTCCAGGTCTGTCTACCCCGATTCCCGACGGCGCGTTCTATTGCATGGTTGACGCTGCACCACTGATGGGGCGGTTCGGCGATGACGAGGCGCTGTGCCTTCACCTGCTGGGAAGCGGCGTTGCGGTTGTTCCCGCCTCGGCGTTCGGCGGCAAGGACGGCTTCCGTATCAGCTTCGCTGCGGACGAAGCAAAACTAGAAGAAGCGCTGCGGCGTATAGCAAAGGCGGTAGCGTGATCGATTTCTCCATCCTGTTCGAAGACGGCGAAGCGCTGGTGATCGACAAGCCGGCAGGCCTTCCGCTCGACCCGCCCCGCGCGGGTGGCGACAGTCTCGAGAACCATCTCGACGCCCTGCGGTTCGGTTTCCAGCGCGAACCGCACCCCGTTCACCGGCTCGATCAGGACACGTCCGGCTGCTTGTTGCTGGCTCGCAATCCCAAGGCGCTGAAGCGCTTTTCCGCCGCATTCGAAGCGCGCGAGGTGGAGAAGGTCTATCTCGGCATCGTCGCGGGCGAAGTGCAGGGCGAAAGCGGCACGATCGAACTCGCGCTGTCCAAGATCAGCTCGGCCGAGAAGGGCTGGCGCATGATCCCGGCGAAGAAGGGCAAGCCCGCCGTCACGCACTGGAAAGTGCTGTCGCGCAAGACCGGTCTGACGCTGGTCGAATTCCGCCCCGAAACCGGCCGCACCCACCAGATCCGGATTCATGCGCTGGCCGGGCTGGGTCACGCCCTCGTCGGCGATCCGATTTATGGTGACGGCAAGCTCGCCTGGCGCACGATGCTTCATGCTTCGGAACTCGTCGTGAAGCGCGAAGGCAAGCCGCCGATCGATGCCTACTCGCCGATGCCGCTGGATTTTGCGGCCTTCGGGTTCGAACTGCCGATAGCCGAACAACCCGGCGACGATCTGCCTAACACCGAGGCCTGACGTGTCGCCCGATGCTCTCGTCGCCCATGCGCTGGCGCTGGTCGAGGAGAGCTTCATCGCCTCAGCCGGTCCGGGCGGGCAGAACGTCAACAAGGTGGCAACGGCGGTGCAGCTTCGGCTCGACGTTTTCGCGCTGCGGCTGCCGCCCGAGATCTACCACCGCCTCAAGACCCTCGCCGGTAGCAAGATGACCGCCAAGGGCGAAATCGTGCTGACCGCGCGCAGCTATCGCACGCAGGAGCAGAACCGCGAGGACGCAAGGAAGCGCCTTGCCGAAATGCTACGCGAGGCCTGCAACCTGCCGGCAAAGCGCGCCAAGTCCCGCCTCAACCGCGTCGGCAAGACCGAGCGGCTGGCGGGCAAGAAGATCAGAGGTGCAGTAAAAGCCGGACGCGGCAAGGTGCGGCTGGATTAATCTCCACCGACGCGGTCGATTTCGGCGCCCAGAAGCGAAAGCTTTTCCTCGAGCCGCTCATAGCCACGATCAAGGTGATAGAGGCGGTGCACCTGCGTCTCGCCTTCGGCGGCGAGGCCAGCGATCACGAGGCTCATCGATGCACGCAGGTCGGTCGCCATGACTTCCGCGCCGGTCAGCTTGTCGACGCCGTGCACCACCGCAGTACGGCCCTTGGTTTCTATGCGCGCGCCCATGCGGTTCAGCTCGGGCACGTGCATGTAGCGGTTCTCGAAGATCGTCTCGGTCAGCACGGACGATCCCTGGGCGAGGCACAGCATCGCCATGAGCTGCGCCTGCATGTCGGTGGCAAAGCCGGGGTAGGGCGCAGTCGATAACGTCACGGGCTTGAGCGGCCCGTCGGCGGCCACGTAGATGCCGCCCTTGCGCGGCTCGACATGGACGCCGGCATCGCGCAGCGCCTGCACGGTGGCTTCCATGTCCTCGATGCGGGCGCCTTGCAGCATGACATCGCCGCCAGTGATCGCGGCGGCACAGGCATAGGAGCCGGCTTCGATGCGATCGGGCATGACCATGTAGGTCGCGCCGTGCAGACGGTCGACACCGTGGATGGTCAGGTCGGATGTGCCGATGCCCTCGATCTGCGCGCCCATCGCGACGAGCAGGTTGCAAAGATCGACGATTTCCGGCTCGCGCGCGGCGTTGTGGAGGGTGGACTTGCCCTTGCACAGGACGGCCGTCATCAGTGCGTTCTCGGTCGCTCCGACAGAGATCACCGGGAACGAATAACGCCCGCCGGGCAGGCCGCCGTCTGGCGCGATTGCGCGGACGTAGCCGGCGGCCAGTTCAATCGTCGCGCCGAGCGCTTCGAGCGCCTTGAGGTGCAGGTCGATCGGGCGGTTGCCGATGGCGCAGCCACCGGGCAGCGATACCGTCGCCTCGCCCGCACGTGCCAGCATCGGCCCAAGCACGAGGATCGATGCGCGCATCTTGCGCACGAGATCATAGGGAGCAACCGACGAGGTCAGGCGGGTGGCCTGCAACGTCATCACGCGGCCAAAATCTTCGGGCCGTGCGCCCGCGATCGAGGTCGAAACCCCGAACTGGTTCATCAGGTGCTGGAAGCCATCAATGTCGGCAAGGCGCGGCAGGTTGCGCAGCGTGACTGGTTCTTCGGTCAACAGCGCGCAAGGCAGCAGGGTCAGGGCCGAATTCTTGGCACCCGAAACCGGCACCGTTCCCGAAAGGCGCTTGCCGCCACGGATAATGATCTTGTCCATCGCTGCCGTTTACCGTGTTTGCGGAACGGCGCAAGCGCAGGGCATACGTTAACATCAGGCCAAGCGCTTGACATTTACCCTTAGTAATTGTGCAGTGCATCATGAGGGTGCAACAAATTACGGATACCGCAGGGAAATGAGTTCAGACGCAGCACACAAACCCATTCGCAAGGCGGTTTTTCCAGTGGCTGGGCTCGGCACGCGATTTCTCCCCGCCACCAAGGCTATTCCCAAGGAAATGCTGCCCATCATCGATCGCCCGCTGATCCAGTACGCGGTGGACGAAGCGCGGGAGGCCGGGATCGAGCAACTGATTTTCGTTACCGGCCGCGGCAAGACAGCCATCGTCGAGCATTTCGATACCGCCTTTGAGCTGGAGCATACCATGTCCGGCAGGGGCAAGGCGCTCGAAGTGCTGGACGCGACGCGCATCCTGCCCGGCAACCTTGTAACCGTGCGCCAGCAAGTGCCGATGGGCTTGGGCCATGCCATCTGGTGCGCCCGCGCGGTTGTCGGCAACGAACCGTTCGCCATTTTCCTGCCCGACGAGATGATGGTCGGCGAGCAAGGTGGCAAGGGCGGCTGCATGAAGCAGATGGTCGATGCTTACGATCAGGTCGGCGGCAACCTCATTTCAGTGCTAGAAGTGCCGCAAGAAGAAGTGTCGAGCTATGGGGTGATCGCACCGGGCAACCGGGTGTCCGATACGCTTACCGAAGTCACGGGTCTGGTCGAGAAGCCCAAGCGCGAAGACGCGCCCTCCAACCTTATCATCTCGGGCCGCTACATCCTTCAACCTGAAGTGATGCGCACCCTGGAAAGCCAGGAAGCCGGTGCTGGCGGTGAGATCCAGTTGACCGATGCAATGGCGCGCATGATCGGGCAGCAGCCGTTTCACGCGGTCACGTTTGCCGGTCGGCGGTTCGATTGCGGCAGCAAGATCGGCTTTGTCGAGGCGACGCTGTCATTGGCGCTGGAACGTCCCGACATGGCCGACGATGTTCGCGCGCTGATGGCGCGCCTGCTGGCGCAGGGCGCCTGACGACTTCGCCCGGATCGTTGCCTGGCTTTCTGGCGCTCAGGGCGCCCGCAGGTAAGCCAGGCACATCCGGCCGAGTTCCCGCTTCAGCACTTCCCAATCGTAGTCGTGTGCAGCCTCTCCCGATGAGCCGAGGCTCAGCTGGCGCGCGAGGGTGGCGAAAACGATCTTATAGGCCGAATTGGCCCTCGTCTCGTGGTCGGCCCCGCCGAAGGTGTCGCGGAAGCGCAGCATTGCGTTCATGCCGCGCGCGGTTGCCCGCAAGGCATGGTCCTTGCCGGGCTTCGATACCAGCGGGTCAAACTCTGCGCGTTCCATGGCCAAACGCAACAACGGCGCATTCACGCGCAGCACCTCGGCATAGCCGGCAACGTAGAGCGGCATGAATTCATCAAGGGTCGGCGACTGGGCCAGGACCTCGGCGATCATGGTTTCCTCGGCCTGGGCGAGATCTTCCAGCGCCTTGGCGATCACGGCGCGGACGAGATTGTCCTTGCTCTGGAAACGCAGGTAGATAGACCCGATCGACACCGATCCGCGAAGATTCACATCCTGAAGCGTGAAGTCCTCGTTCCCGCGTTCGAGCATGAGTTCGCGCGCGGCACTCAGCATCCGTTCTAGCGAGGCTTTGCTGCGCCCTTGCTGTGGCTTGCGGCTGACCGTCTCTACCGCCAGCGTATCGGTTTCAGCCTCGCCGTTGGCTCCTGGTGACATCGTAGTAACCGGTCCCTCGCATTTGACGCCATTAAACAGAAACAGATATTCTAGAATAACTTCGGCTTTCTTCGCATGAATTAGCGGCAAACGCGATGACAAAATGGCGTATGACGTCCCCTGCGCATTGACCTTTGCGCGTTTGCAAATAGAACCGAAGTTCTAAACGGATTTGGTCGGGAGAGTATCATGGTGCGTCGCCTGCGGATGGGTATGATCGGCGGAGGGCCCGGTGCCTTCATCGGCCCGGTCCATCGCTTCGCTGCAGAGCTCGATCGCGAGATCGAACTGGTTGCCGGGGTCTTTTCCAGCGATGCAGCCCGCAGCGCTGCTGCCGGAGAGACCTATCGCATCGACCCAGCGCGTGCCTATCCCTCGCTCGAGGCGATGTTCGCGTCAGAAGCCCGCCGCGAGGACGGTATCGACTTTGTCTCGATTGTCACGCCAAATCATAATCACTTGCCATCCGCTCGCGCCGCTCTGGCGGCCGGGTATCCGGTGATCACCGACAAGCCGCTGACCGCGACCCTGGCCGAAGCGCACGAACTGGCAAGTCTCGTCGCGCAGGCAGGCAGGCCGTTCGGTGTGACCTACACCTATTCGGGCTATCCGCTGGTGCGTGAGGCGCGCGCCCGCATCGCCGCCAACGAGATCGGGGCCATTCGCAAGGTCGTTGTGGAATATCCGCAAGGCTGGCTTGCCGGAGAGGCGGTGGGCAAGCAGGCAGAATGGCGCGTGGATCCCGCACGTGCCGGGCTTGGCGGTTGCATCGGTGACATCGGTGTCCACGCCTTCCAGCTTGCGGAATTCGTGACGGGCCTGCGCGTTACCGAACTGCTCGCCGATCTTGGTGCGGTCGTGCCTGGTCGCCTGCTCGACGACGACTGCTCCATCCTGCTGCGCTTTGACAATGGCGCCCGCGGCGTTCTGCTCGCCAGCCAGATCGAGGTGGGTGAGCTCAACGGCTTGCGCATTCGCGCCTATGGCGAAAGCGGCGGAATCATCTGGAAACAGGAAGAGCCCAATACGCTCACGATCAATCGCCTCGATGGCACCTGCACGCTGGTCCGGTCGGGCACAGGCGTGCTTGGCAATGACGCCGCCTCCCGCACACGCACACCCGGCGGCCATCCCGAAGGCTACCTCGAGGCATTTGCCAACCTCTACCGTGATTTCGCAGCGCAGGTTCGCGGGGAGGGGGCTGACCTCCTTCCCGGCATCGACGAGGGGGTGCGCGGCATGACTTTCATCGACACCGCCGTTTCCGCCAGCCGCGCCAATTCTGGCTGGGTCAAGCTCTGAGGAGGTATCCGCACATGAAGACCATCAAGGGGCCGGGCATCTTCCTGGCCCAGTTCGCCGGCGATACTGCCCCGTTCAACAGCCTCGAATCCATAGCCGACTGGGTTGCCGGCCTCGGCTACAAGGGCGTGCAGATTCCTAGCTGGGATGGGCGCCTGTTCGATCTGCAAAAGGCGGCCACCAGCCAGACCTATTGCGACGAGATCAAGGGCATGCTTGCGAGCAAAGGCCTGGAGATCACCGAGCTTTCGACCCACCTTCAGGGCCAGCTTGTCGCCGTGCACCCAGCCTTTGACGCTCAGTTCGATGGCTTTGCTCCGGCAAAGGTGCATGGCAACCCCAGCGCGCGGCAGGAATGGGCGGTGCAGCAGATGAAGTACGCTGCCAAGGCCAGTGCCAAACTCGGCCTGAAGGCCCACGCCTCGTTCTCGGGCGCGTTCGCATGGCCATACTTCTACCCATGGCCTGCTCGTCCGGCAGGGCTGGTTGAGGATGCCTTCGATGAACTGGCCCGCCGCTGGAAGCCGATTCTCGATGTGTTCGACGAGAACGGCGTCGATGTTGCCTATGAGATCCACCCGGGTGAGGATCTCCACGATGGCGTGACCTTCGAGATGTTCCTTGAACGTGTCGGCAATCACCCGCGTGCCAATATCCTCTACGATCCCAGCCACTTCGTGCTGCAGCAGCTCGATTACCTCGCGTTCATCGACATCTACCACGAGCGCATCAAGTGTTTCCACGTGAAGGATGCCGAGTTCCGGCCGAACGGTCGCTCGGGCGTCTATGGCGGTTACCAGTCGTGGGTCGATCGCCCGGGGCGCTTCCGTTCGCTGGGCGATGGGCAGGTCGATTTCCCGGGCATCTTCAGCAAGATGGCAGCAAATGACTATGCAGGCTGGGCCGTGCTGGAATGGGAATGCGCCTTGAAGCATCCGGAAGTGGGGGCTGCGGAAGGCGCGCCATTCATCGACCGGCATATCATCAAGGTGACCGAGCACGCCTTTGACGACTTCGCCGCTGGTGGCGCTGATCGCGCGCTCAATGCGCGGCTGATGGGCATCGGCTGAACGGTATCACAACCAGTTGCTGGGGCGTCGGCGGACCTTCGTCGGCGCCCCTTTTGCGTTGTGAAGCATTCATGGAATGGATCGTCTTCCATGAAATCTCTTTTCTGTCTGTATCATGCAACTGCACTATGATCGCATATGTCGGCTGCTGACCGATAACACATCCAAAGGCTGCGCCTATGGCTGCGGCAAGCCTTCATATTTTACTGGATGACTGACCTCGTCCACATAGTTCGTCAGCAAGCCGTCCATCGTTGCAGAACAGCCGCACTGGCTGGATTCTTTCAACCAATAGAATTTAGGTTCTAGTTTTTAGAATTCTAATACGATAATGGATTCGAACGCCCAACGTGGCGCAACCTGGGGAGGAACTGAAATCATGCCCAAGACCATGTACACCCGCGCCCTTCTGGCAAGCGCCTTCGCGCTCGCCTTCGCGCTGCCTGCCCATGCGCAGGAAGCCCCGCAGTCAACGGCAACCGAAGAAGCCGATCCGAACGTCATCATCGTCACCGCGCAAAACCGCGCCCAGAACGTCAATGATGTTCCCATCGCGATCAATGTGGTGAACGCCGAACAGCTGCAGCAGGCCGGCTTTTCGAACATGAACGACATCGGCAAGATCGCGCCGGCGGTGCAGCTCAACCAGGACCAGGGTACCATCAAGGTGACCGTCCGCGGCGTCGGGACCAATTCGAACGACGAATCGCAGGATACCTCGGTCGTCGTGAACATCGACGGCGAATACATGAACCGCCCGCAGGCGCTCAGCATCGCCCTGTTCGATCTCGATCGCGTCGAAGTGCTGCGTGGACCGCAAGGCACGCTCTATGGCCGCAATTCGACCGGCGGCGCGATCAACTTCATCACGCGCAAGCCCGGCAAGGAATTCGCCGCCAACGCCTCGGCAAGCTATGGCAACTACAATGCTGTCCGCCTTGATGGCGGTGTGACGGTTCCGCTCGGCGACATCGGCGGCGTTCGCGTTGCCGGATTCTATGACGAGCATGACGGCTACATCAAGCATCCGGCCCGCCCTGCTTTCAACGCGGGTTACAGCTATCCTGCATTCCAGGGCGGTCGCTCTGACGACAACAAGTCGTACGGCGTGCGCGGCTCGGTGCAGCTTGAGCCGACTGAAGCGTTTACGGTCTATCTTGCCGGCGAATACGCCAAGCGTGAATTTACCCCGCAAGCCTTTGCCTCGGCTGACCTCAATGCCGCTGGCACCCGCCCGACCAATGCCAGCTGCACCACGGCCAGCGGCTTCACCGCGGTCGCACCGATCTATGCCTCGGCTCTGGGCCAGGTGTTGTGCATCCCCAACGAAACGAACCTGCTCGCGGCCGTCAACCGTGCGGAATACGCTGCCCCCGCCTTCGGTCTTGGCAAGCTTTCGCAGGACACTTACGCCATTCGTGGCCGCGTTGCCTACGAAGTCAGCGATGCGCTGACGATTTCGTACATCGGCGGCTATCGCAAGTTCGAAGGCACACCGGGCCAGTTCCTGACGCTGCCTGTCACCTATCGCTCGTTCGGATGGGACCAGCGCACCAGCACGCAAAGTCATGAGCTGCGTTTCAATGGCGAAGTGAACGGCATCACCTATCAGGTCGGCGGCTTCTACTTCAAGGAAACCGTCAACGCCGAAAGCAGCTTCGTCACCACCTTCGGTCCGAATGTCGTCACTCTGTCCTACTTCGATCGTGACATCACCAGCGAGAGCAAGTCGGCATTCGGTCAGGTCGAAGTGCCGCTCGGCGAAACGCTGACCGCCGTAGGTGGCCTGCGTTACACCGAAAACTCTCGCGATGCGCTATACCGCAACGCATCGCCGTTTGGCGCCGGTCCGCCGGATCCGCTTCTGTTCAATGGCGCCATCAGCACCAAGAACTTCGCCGATCTCCGATTCAAGACGATCTTCCCGCTTTCCAGCAAGGAAGACAAGATCACCTGGCTGGCCGGGCTGAACTACAAGCCCAACAGCGACACCCTGGTGTTCGCCAAGGTCTCGACCGGCTTCAAGGGTGGTGGCTTTGACTCGGTTGGCGACTACAAGCCGGAAACCAACACGGCTTACGAAATGGGTTGGAAGCAGTCTTTCGGAGACCGCAGCCAGCACCAGTTCAACCTCGGCGGTTTCTACTACGACTACAAGGACCTGCAGGTCTCCGTGCTTCTCGACACCACTGTCGGCGGCCAGACCTTCAACGCGGGCAAGGCCAAGATCTGGGGCATCGAGGCATCGGCCGATTTCGCTCTGAGCGATAACGACCGCTTCCACGCCTCGGTCAACTACCTGAATGCCGAGTACAAGGAGCTGTTCGCGCAGTTCAACGTATACTGCCTGCCTGCTGCAGGGCGCCCGCAAAGCGTTTGCGATAGTCGCAACGGTATCGGCGATCTCGATCCGGTCACGCCAGGTGCTCAGCAGCCGAACTTCGCAGGTAACCGTCCGCCGTTCTCGCCGGAATGGGTGATCACCGCAGGGTATGATCATACCTTCAACTTCGGCAGCGCAGGAACCCTGCGTGCCAGCGCGAACACGACGTTCAAGAGCAAGTATTTCACTGATTTCTACAATTACCGTGATGGCGCTCAGACTGCCTTCACGCAGACCGACGTCAGCTTGGAATACAAGCCAGAGAACGAGCGCTTCTCGATCACGGCCTTCGCCAAGAACCTCGAGAACGAACGCCCGCTGACTTACGGCGGATTCACTTCTGCCGGCCCGAACGATGACGTGTTCAACTGGCAATTCGGCACGCCGCGCACCTACGGCGTCCGCCTCGCGGTCGATTTCTAAGTCGTTCGCAGGATCGCAAGACAGAGGGGGAGTGGTTCGCCGCTCCCCTTTTTGCGTTCAACGGCGCAGTCTCACCTCCAGGATGGGGCCTTTCGTGGACGCCACTTGATGCTGCTCCTGCACGGGGGGTACTGTGGCTGTGGAGTTGGCTCGCACGCTATCGGAGCCGCGCTTTCCGTAATGAAGCTGGTGCGGCGATCTGCGCGTCGTCCACCCCCATTATTCGAATTTCCATTCCTTCATTTGGTTCTCGCCGTCGACCCGAATGGCAACCGTTGACATGCGCCTGCAAAGTTAAGCTTTGCACCTTTGCAAGTTTACCGTGGACAGCACTGGTGTTCCCCTTCATCGCGAGGATCGAGCCGGTGCCTTCGGGCACCACGGGCATGGGATTGGCAGGAGCACCACACATGAAAGCCCTGGTCTGCGTGAAGCGCGTGATTGACTACAACGTGAAGCCTCGTGTGAAGGCGGATGGTTCGGGTGTTGATCTTGCGAACGTGAAGATGAGCATGAACCCGTTTGACGAGATCGCGGTCGAGGAGGCCATTCGCCTGAAGGAGAAGGGCGTGGTGACCGAGATCGTGGCGGTGTCGGTGGGTGTGGCCAAGAGCCAGGAAACGCTGCGCACGGCGCTGGCGATGGGCGCGGACCGGGCGGTGCTGGTGCAGGTCGAGGACGGCACCGAGGTCGAGCCGCTGGCCGTGGCCAAGATCATCAAGGGGATTGCCGATGAAGAGCAGCCGGCGCTGATCATCACCGGCAAGCAGGCGATCGACGATGACAGCAACCAGGTCGGCCAGATGGTCGCCGCGCTGCTCGGCCGTCCCCAGGGGACGTTCGCCAACGAGGTTTCGGTCGAGGGCGATGCGGTCGTCGTGAAGCGCGAGATCGACGGCGGCCTGCAGACGGTGCGCCTGGCGCTGCCGGCGGTGGTCACCACCGACCTGCGCCTCAACGAGCCGCGCTATGCCTCGCTGCCCAACATCATGAAGGCCAAGTCCAAGCCCTTGGCCAACAAGACGCCGGCTGACTACGGCGTCGACGTTGCCGCGCGCCTCAAGACGCTCAAGGTCAGTGAACCGCCGGTGCGCTCGGCCGGCATCAAGGTGCCCGATGTCGACACGCTGGTCGCCAAGCTCAAGGAAATGGGAGTAGCCTGATGTCCAAGGTTCTCGTTCTCGTCGAACACGACAACGCTTCCGTCAAGGACGCCACGCTCGCCGCCGTCACCGCTGCCGGCCAGCTTGGCGAAGTGACCGCACTGGTCGCCGGATCGGACTGCGACGGCGCCGCAACTGCCGCCGCGCAGATCGCCGGCGTCGCCAAGGTCCTGAAGGCCGACGACGCATCGCTTGCCAATGCGCTGGCTGAAAATGTCGCGCCGCTCGTCGCTGGCCTGATGGCGGACTATGACGCCTTCGTCGCCCCTGCCACGACCACGGGCAAGAACGTCGCCCCGCGCGTTGCCGCACTGCTCGATGTCATGCAGGTCTCGGACATCCTCTCGGTCGAAGGCCCCAAGACCTTCACCCGTCCGATCTACGCCGGCAACGCCATCGCCACGGTCGAAAGCTCCGACGCCAAGCTGGTCATCACCGTGCGCGGCACCGCCTTTGCCAAGGCTGCCGCGACCGGCGGATCGGCGAGCGTCGAAGCCGTCAGCGCCAGCGGCGACAGCGGCCTCAGCACTTTCGTAAGCGCCGAGATCGCCAAGTCCGAGCGCCCGGAACTCACCTCGGCCAAGATCATCGTCTCGGGCGGCCGCGCCCTCAAGGATGCGGCCACGTTCGAGCAGGTCATCACCCCGCTGGCTGACAAGCTGAACGCCGGCATCGGCGCCAGCCGTGCCGCGGTTGACGCAGGCTACGTGCCCAATGACTACCAGGTCGGCCAGACCGGCAAGATCGTGGCACCGGAAGTCTACATCGCCGTGGGCATCTCGGGCGCGATCCAGCACCTTGCCGGCATGAAGGACTCCAAGACCATCATCGCCATCAACAAGGACGAAGACGCCCCGATCTTCCAGGTCGCCGACATCGGCCTCGTCGGTGACCTCTTCACCTTGGTCCCAGAACTCACCGGGAAGCTGTAAAAACGCAGTCAGTTGCAAACGCTGCAACTGCATTCCCGTGCTTCGCAATTGCGGAATCGGGCGCTGGGTTGCACATAGGTGAGGCCTTTCAGGCATCCTCTCCCAAACTTTTCAAGGCTGGCCTTCGGGCCGGCCTTTCTTTTTGCGCAACTGACATCAACGTCTGCTTGATAGTTGGCAGTCAAGCGTGAGGCGGTTGGTCAGGCCTTCCGGTAATCTGCAACAATCCTGCCTGCGGCCGCCAGTTCAGCCTCATGGCTTTCTTCCCGCCAGGTTTCGGCAAGCGCTTCGGTTTCCCATTGCAGCATGGCGGGATGCGCGAGCACGCGCTCGACCCATGCATGTCCCCGGCCAACATCAAGACCATATGTGCGGATGCGGAACGCGACTGGCGCAAAGAAGGCATCGAGCGCAGTGAAGCGCGGTCCGGCAAGCCATGGCCCGCCGAACTTGTCGAGTGCCTCTTCGAACAGTTCCCGTATGCGGGCAATGTCGCGGTGCAAGGCGGGTCGCATGGGGCGTGGTTCGACGCGCACGCCGACGTTCATGGTGCAATCGTTGCGCAGGGCAGAAAACCCACCGTGCATCTCGGCGATTGCGCACATCGCGAAAGCGCGAGCGGCTTCATCGTCTGGCCAGACGCCCGGGTGGCGTTCGGCAAGATAGAGCACGATACCGAGCGAATCCCACACGGTGAGGGCTTGATCAAGCAGCACCGGAACCTGACCGGTTGGCGAAAAGGCGCGGAACTCCTCGTAATTCGAAGGCTTGGTGAAGGGCTCGACGCGATCTTCGAACGCGATGCCGAGCGCCTTCATCAGTACCCAGGGCCTCAAGGACCAGCTCGAGTAGTTCCGGTTCGCCGTGATCAGAACATAGTCCACCGGAACATTCTCCCTTGCTTGCGTCAGTCGAGGTAATGCGCCGTCGTCTTGGCGCGAATTTCCTCACGCGTCACGCCCGGGGCGCATTCGACAAGGCGGAACGGCGCGTTGTGGTCGTCGCGCTGGAACACGGCGAGATCGGTCACGATCATGTCGACCACGCCCTTGCCGGTGAGCGGCAGGGTGCAGGTGGGAATGAACTTCGGGCTGCCGTCCTTGGCGACATGCTCCATCACCACGATGATCTTCTTCACCCCGGCGACGAGATCCATGGCGCCGCCCATGCCCTTGATCATCTTGCCCGGCACCATCCAGTTGGCGATGTCGCCGTTTTCGGCCACTTCCATGGCGCCAAGAACGGTCAGGTCGATCTTGCCGCCGCGGATCATGGCGAAGGATTGCGCACTGTCGAAATAAGCCGTGTGGGGCAGTTCGCTGATGGTCTGCTTGCCGGCATTGATCAGGTCGGGGTCCTCTTCGCCGGCATAAGGGAATGGGCCGATCCCGAGCATGCCGTTTTCGGACTGCAAGGTAACGGTGATGCCTGCAGGAACATGGTTGGCGACGAGAGTCGGGATGCCGATGCCAAGGTTCACGTAAAACCCGTCCTGCAGTTCCTGTGCGGCGCGGGCGGCCATCTGATCGCGGGTCCAGCCAGCCTTCACTCCGTCATGTGTTGTCATTGCTCTGGTCTTTCGTGGAAAATGAAAGGGTACGCGAGTGGCGTCATTGAACGGGTGGGGGGACGAGGAACAAGCCCGCGCCCAGGTTCTGTTCCAGGGCAATGGCAACTGGCCCGTCGGGGTTGCGCAGGTAATCGAAGACCTCGTCAAAATCGCTCTTGCGGTCGCCCGCGATCGCGATCACGCACCACTCCTGGCCTGCGCGGTTGAGCAGCTGCTGCTTGCGCGTCTCGTTGCGCTTGAACAGCAGGTAACCGTCGATGCCCAAGGGGTCGAGCCCGGTAGCCTTGAGGATCGTCGACAGATCCTTGCGTGAGCCTTCAGGCACGCTTGCCAGCCAGACGATAGCCGTGCCGGTGGCGCGAATGCCACGCAGGCGCTCGGCCAGGCCTGCAACCGGGGAGGGCGGATCATTCAGGTCAAAAGGCCGGTTCCCCGGATCGAGATCAAGGACGAGCGCGGAACGACCGCCTGTACACTTGGCCATTTCCGGCACGCCCGAGAGGCTGGCCTGATCTAGCAATGCGGAGCGTCTTGCGCCGGCCTGCTTCGGATCGGCACTGCGTGACAGCACATAGGCCGCCATCGCGCCGTATGCATCACCGGGAGGTACGGCGTCGGCCATGGCAGGCGCGATGGCCGTTTGCTCGGCCGGCACAGGCTCCTGACGCAGTTCTTCATTCGCCGGTTGCGCCGCGACAGGCAGGCTTGGCCCGGTTCCGACAGTCACCACGGGCCGCTGCGATGTCTTGCTGCGCGATCTGGCACCAGGGCCATCCAGCGCCGTCTTGCCAGCGACCGTGCTGCCAGCGGCAATCGGAATGATCGCAGCGGCTACGCAGCCGCCCAGCTGGGCGGCAGCAATCGCCAGCGCCACCGCCGTCGGCAGCGCGCGATGCATCATGCCGGCTCCCGCTCGCGCACTGTGCGGAATTCGATCTTCTTGTCATATGGCGCGCCCACGATCATGCGCTGCACATAGACGCCAGGCAGGTGAATGCTGTCAGGATCAAGCGAACCTGCGGGCACGATTTCCTCGACCTCGACCACGCAGACCTTGCCGCAAGTGGCGGCAGGTACGTTGAAGTTGCGCGCGGTCTTGCGGAAAACGACATTGCCGGTTTCGTCCGCCTTCCACGCCTTCACCAACGCAAGGTCGGCAAAGATGCCGCGCTCCAGGACATATTCCTGACCGTCGAAGATCTTGGTTTCCTTGCCTTCGGCTACCAATGTACCGACACCCGTCTTGGTGTAGAAGCCAGGGATGCCTGCGCCGCCTGCGCGCATGCGTTCTGCCAGAGTTCCCTGCGGGCAGAATTCCACCTCGAGCTCGCCTGAAAGATACTGGCGTTCGAATTCCTTGTTCTCGCCCACGTAGCTCGAGATCATCTTCCTGACCTGCCGCGTGCGCAGCAACTTGCCGATGCCTTCGTTATCGATTCCCGCATTGTTCGAAGCGAAGGTGAGGTCCTTCACGCCGGAATCGCGCACTGCGTCCAGCAAGCGCTCGGGGACCCCGCAAAGCCCGAATCCACCGCAGGCGATCAGCAGGCCATCGCTCAGCAGGCCTTCAAGAGCGGCTTCGGCATTGGCGTAGAGCTTCCTGGACATCGTTGAATCTCCCTTTTCGCGCGCTCTGCTAGCACGGCGAAGGCATTAAAAAGAGCGATTGTTTTTTATCAGGATTGATATGTAACTTCGATCAAATGAAGCGCATCGCCATCTATCACCTCGAAACCCTGTTATGGATCGCGCGGCTGGGGACATTTCATGCCGCAGCCGAACGGCTGAACACGTCGCAACCGGCCATTTCGGCCCGCGTCCGCGAGATCGAGGAGCAGTTGGGCATTGCCGTGTTCCGCAAGGAAGGCCGCCGCATGGTGCTTACCGCGCGGGGGCGGAGGCTCGTCAAGGAATGCGAACCCTTGCTCGCAGGTTTCGAACAAGCGATGCTGACCGCTTCCGGGTTTGCCGGAGCCTCGGGCGTAGTGCGCATCGGCAGTGGCGAGATTGCAGCGGCATCCTGCCTGCCCGGCTTCGTCACCGCAATCGAGCGCGACCTGCCCGGCGTCGCGCTGGAGGTAGAGCTCGATCTTACCGCCCGCATGCTGCAGCAATTGCTTGCTGGCCGGATCGACCTTGCGCTGCTGGCTGGACCGGTCGTGGTTCCGGGCATGCGTTCGGTCCCTCTGGGCGCGGTGGAACTGGTCTGGGTGGCAAGCCGGGCAACGGCCGAAAGCGGCGGCTTTGCCAATCCGCTGCCGGTCTGGTCGATCCCCGATCATTCGCCGCTGCACGCTGTCACGGTCGAATCGCTGGCAAGCAACGGCATCACCCCGCGTGCCTTGTGTACCTGCAACAATGTCCGCACCTTGATCGACATCGTCAGCGACGGTGGCGGGGCGGCTGTCCTGCCACGCTCGATGGTCGGGGCAGAGCTGTCGTCCGGGAATATGGTCGAGGTGCTGCCGAGCCCCGATCGCACGATACAGTTCGAAGCGGCGATCCGCACCTCGGAAAGTGACCCGGTGGTGCTCGAACTGTTCCGGCGCGCCGGTGATCTGAGAGTTGGTTGAACCCTAGCGCGCAGCCGCTCTGGCGATTTCGGCCAAGCCTTGCGACAGCGCCAGTTCGCCATTGCGATTGTCGGCCATCAGGGTGCGGTGCAGGGCAGTGAGGCGTTCGATCAGCCGATTGAGCCGCGCGCCGCGCCAGCGCTTGAGTTGCTGTGTCAGATCTGGGCGGTCACGAAAGAACACGCGCCGGGCCTGCGTTTCCTGCTCCATGAAGGCATTGATGTCGCCCCGTTCGCCAAGCCTGCCGGCCAGTTGGGCCAACTGCGCGACCCGGCGCTCGAAGGCGAGCAGCAAGCCGACCGGGTTCATTCCCTGTTCGCGCATCCGGGACAGTTCGGCAGGGATCCGGCGTGCATCGCCGCCCAGCACCGCGTTTACCAGCGGCATCATGCTGTCGTCCTCGCTTACCGCACAGACTTCTTCGAGATCTGCGGCGCTGGCAGAGCGCGGTGCCTGGGGGCTCGCGTCGAGGTAAAGCGCGATCTTTTCGAGCTCGCTGCGGGCCATGCGGATGTCGAGCGCAGTGGCGCGGGCAATTCGCTCGGAAAGTTCGTCGGTCAATCTCACGCCGATGCTGTCGGCCGAACTGCGGATGGTGCTGGCTACCGACTTGAGATCGGGCGGGTGAAACATTGCCACGATTGCCTCGCTGCGGTATTCGAGCAGCTTGGCAATGCGCGACTTGTCCGTGGCAGAGGTCGCGACGATCAGCACCGGCCAGCCATCGACCGGGCTTTGCAGAAGTGTTTCCACGGCATCGTGGGCATCGTCGCCGGTTGCGCGGACATGGATGATGCGGCGATCACCGAACAGCGAAACCGAGCGCGCCTCGTCGGCAAGCCGCACCGGATCGCGGCGCAGCTCCGCACCGGAAAGCTCGATTCGTTCGGCCTCGCCCAGCAACCCGGCAATCCTTGCCGCTGCATCGCTGGCACCGGATTCGTCGGGCCCGCAGAAATAGAATATGCGGCATTCGCGCGCGACCCGCGCAGCGCTGCCAGCAAAGGTCTTCTGGGTTAGCTTCACTTCGCCTTGCGCAGCTTGATCGAGATGCGCGTCACGATCTGGTCGGCAACTTCCTGCGAGAGGTTCTCGAGCGCCGTCTGCTCTGCCGCGATTACGGCATACTCGCTGTTCACCACGTCGAATCCGGCGTCGGATCCAGCCGTCGCATCAAGCACGACCGATCCGTTCTGCTGGTCGATCAACTGATAGCGCGCGCGCAGCGTACGGCGTTCGCGCGTGATGGCATCGTTGGCCAGCTGTCCCAGGCCCTCCACCCGGTCTTCAAGGCGGATGTCGAGCCGATAGCGCGTGCCGGTAGCGCCGGGGTCCTTGCCCAGGCGATCGGCGATGGCATTGCGCACCAGCCAGCCCGACTGGCCCTCGATCGGCGAGATGCTGACATCGGACAGCGCCCGCGCGACAGTGCCGCTGCCGCCGCCGGCATACATCGGCTGAAGCCCGCAGCCCGCCAGTGCGAGCGGCAATGCAGCAAGGAGCAGGGCCTTAGGCGACAAGGTTCACCAGACGGTCAGGCACGACGATCACCTTCTTTACTTCCGCCCCTTCGAGCGCACGCTGCACTTTCTCGGAGGCGAGGGCAAGGCGCTCGAGCTCTTCCTTGGGCGTGCCCTTGGCAACGGTCAGCGTATCGCGGAGCTTGCCCTTGACCTGCACGGCCACGGTAACCTCGTCATCGACGAGCAGGGCCGGATCGACTTCGGGCCATGCCGCATCGGCGACAAGTTCGGTGCCGAAGCGTGTGTGCGCTTCTTCGGCAAGATGCGGCATCATCGGCGCAACCAGCAGCAGAACCTTGCGGATCGCTGCCGAACGGCTTGCCGAAGGTGCCGCTTTCTCGATCGCGCCAGTCAGCTCGTAGATGCGCGCCACGGCCTTGTTGAAGCCCAGCGTCTCAATGTCCGAAGCAACCAGATCGACGGTCTGGTGCGCCTTGCGATCAAGCGCTTTGTCCTCGCCAGTCGCAGCAGCATCGTACTGCCCGAACAGACGCCACAGGCGCTGGACGAAGCGGGCACAGCCCTCGATCCCGGCTTCGGACCACGGCAGGTCACGCTCGGGCGGGGAGTCCGAAAGCATGAACCAGCGGATCGCGTCAGCGCCGTACTTCGCGACGATCTCGTCCGGGTCCACCACGTTCTTCTTCGACTTCGACATCTTGATCACGCGGCCGACTTCCACGGCTGCGCCATCGGCCTTCAGCGTGGCGCCATCGCCCGTGCGCTCCACCTCGGACGGCGAGAAGAACACCGGCTGGCCGTTCTCGGGGTTCTTGCGCTCGTAAGTCTCGTGCGTAACCATGCCCTGCGTGAACAGGCTGGCGAAGGGCTCGGTCACCTCGATCTTGCCGATGCGGGCCAGGGCGCGGGTCCAGAAGCGGGCATAGAGCAGGTGCAGGATCGCATGCTCGATCCCGCCGATGTACTGCTCCACGGGCAGCCAGCGCTTGATCTCTTCGGGATCGAACGGGCGGTCCTCCGGCTGGCTGGCAAAGCGCAGGAAATACCACGAGCTGTCGACAAAGGTATCGAGCGTGTCGGTCTCGCGCCGGGCCGCATGGCCGCATTGCGGGCAGTCGACGTGCTTCCACGTCGGGTGCCGGTCCAGCGGATTGCCGGGCACATCGAATGTCACATCCTCGGGCAGCTTCACCGGCAACTGCTTCTTGGGCACCGGCACCACGCCGCAGACCTCGCAGTGCACGAACGGGATCGGCGTGCCCCAATAGCGCTGGCGCGAAACGCCCCAGTCGCGCAGGCGCCACACGGTCTTGCCTTCACCCCAGCCTTCGCTCTGCGCGCGGCCGATCACCGCGGCCTTGGCGTCGGCCACGCTCATGCCGTTGAGGAAATCGCTGTTCACCAGCACGCCGTCACCGGCTTCGGCCTCGCCCGCAAAGGGCTTGTCCGCATCTGCCGGATCAGCGGCGACAACGCGCAGGATCGGCAGGGCGTACTTGGTCGCAAAGTCGAAGTCGCGCTGGTCATGCCCGGGCACGGCCATGATCGCGCCCGTGCCATATTCCATCAGCACGAAGTTGGCGATGTAGACCGGCAGGTCCGCGCCGGTGAACGGGTGCCGTGCTGTGATGCCCGTGTCGAAGCCCAGCTTCTCCGCCGTTTCCAGTTCGGCTGCAGTGGTGCCGCCCTTCTTGCACAGCGCGATGAAGTCCTGCGCCTCGGCCGAGTTCGCGGCAACCGCTTGCGCGACAGGATGGTCGGCGGCCACGGCAACGAAGCTCGCGCCGAAGATCGTGTCCGGGCGGGTGGTATATACCGCGAGGCTTTCCCCGCTCGAAAGCGCGAACGAGAACTGCAGGCCCTGGCTCTTGCCGATCCAGTTCTCCTGCATCGTGCGGACCTTTTCTGGCCACTTGTCGAGCGTCGAGAGGCCGTCGAGCAGTTCGTCGGCAAAGTCGGTAATCTTGAGGAACCACTGGTTCAGCTTGCGCTTCTCGACCAGCGCGCCCGAGCGCCAGCCGCGACCATCGATCACCTGCTCGTTGGCCAGCACGGTATGATCGACCGGGTCCCAGTTGACCGTCGATTCCTTTCGATAGACGAGGCCTGCTGCATAGAGATCGAGAAACAGCGACTGCTCGTGGCCGTAGTATTCGGGCTCGCAGGTCGCGATCTCGCGGCTCCAGTCGAGCGCGAAGCCAAGGCGCTTCAGCTGCGCCTTCATGTTGGCGATGTTGTCGCGGGTCCAGCCGCCGGGGTGGACGCCCTTTTCCATCGCAGCGTTTTCCGCCGGCATGCCGAAGGCGTCCCAGCCCATCGGGTGCAGCACCTCGAACCCGCGCATGCGCTTGTAGCGCGCCAGCACGTCACCCATCGTGTAGTTGCGCACATGGCCGATGTGGATGCGCCCTGATGGATAGGGGAACATCTCCAGCACGTAGCTGCGCGGCTTGGGGCTGTTGTCGTCTGCCCGGAACGACTGCTGTTCGTCCCACACACGCTGCCAGCGGGTGTCGGCGATGGAGGGATCGAAGCGTTCTGGCGCAGTATTTTCGGTCATGCGCGCTCCTCTAGGGAGCGCAGCCGACTCGTGCAAGATTCGCCTTGCGGAGACTTAGCCCGCGATGGCTGCGCGGCGAAGGTCGCGGGCCTTGGTCAGGATTATGTCTTCCAGCTTCTGCACAGTGGCGGCCTGAACCGGGGCATCGACCCACTGGCCGTTCTGCGAGATCTGGCGGCTGGCGGCAACACGCAGCGCATCAGCGCGCAGGTCCTGGTCGACGATAGACACCGTCACCTTCACGCGCTCGCCCGGGTTCTTGGGGTTGGCGTACCAGTCGGTCACGATCACGCCGCCGTTGCTGTCGGTCTGCAGCAAGGGCATGAACGAGAGAGCATCGAGCGTGGCGCGCCAGAGGTAGGAATTGACGCCAATCGTGGTGACCTGGCTGGCGGCGAGGTCCGCGCGCGGGCGCTCCTTCTTGCCGCAGCCGGTGGCGAGGATCGCCATTGCGCCGATGATTGCGCCACGCACCAGGATCCGGGGGGCGATGAACTGGGTGGTGTTGCGCGCGGTCTTGGCGGTCTTGGTCACTACGAAGCAATCCTTGTTTGCAGCCTTGTTGCCGCAGGTTTTCCCGGCCGTGTACGGCGCATGTTCGAACAGGCCTCTATCACCCCCGCAAGCCTTGCGGCAAGCGGGATGAACGCAACGCCGTCCCACGCCCCCGCAAAGGCCGCGTTGGCGGTGAACCGGCGCTGAACTGGACGGGCAGGGCGGGAGAGTTGTGGACATTGCGCCACACCTGCCAAGGAAGAGTCATCGTGATCGCTCCGCATGAGGCACGGGGCTGGAAACTTTTGGCAGTCCGCCGTATTGAGAGCGATAACTGTTGCGGGTCTGGAGTCGCTGAGATGGCTCCGCTGCATTTCAGGGACTGGAACGGGGCAGCAAACTGTCCGGGTTGGGGTAGAAGCAGGTTCAAGATGGCTGGCAATGGCAACAGGGCAGAGGGACTCGGCAAGATCCGCCGCGGTTTCCGCACGCCCTTGTTCTTCGCCGGTGCGATGGCTCTGGGCCTCGTTCTTGCGCCTACGGTCGGTTCGGCTTTCTCCAGCGGCTTTGATTCGGCGCCCGTCAGCCTTGCTGCGCGTGGCGGCATTGGTTCGTTTACACCGGCTTCGGTTGATGAACGCCTCGCATCGATGATCACCGTCCGCGCGCTGAAGAGCGGGAAGCTGTTCCGCTTCACGCCCGCCGGAACAGATACCCGTCCCGATCGCGCGATCACGGTCGCCGTCCGGGTCGATTCGCAAAGCGCGCGCGCCTTCTCGGTCCGCAGCACCTTTGCCGATGCCTCCAATGCCCCGGGCGCCTCGGCCGTCCGGATCGCGCCGATGGCCTTCAACCTTGGTATGGCGCGCGGCTATGAAAGCTTCGCCGCAGCCAAGCCGGTGCTGCAGGATATCCAGCGGATCGAAATGCCCGATCTTGCCAAGATCAAGTCCAGCGCGCCTGCTTCGGCACCCAGTCGGTTTGCTCCGCGGATCGAAGCTGAGGGTCGTGATCAGGCTGCTGGCCGTGCTCCGCGTACTCTGGAAGGCCAAGGCGATTACCAGCTTGAACTGGGCGGTAGCTATCGCCTGACCCGGAATCTCGATGTCACCGCCGGCGTCCGCTATTCGCCAGAGCGTGATCGTCTCCGTCCGCTTACCGATGGCAAGCAGGACAACCAGGCCGTCTACGTCGGAACCCAGTTCCGCTTCTGACCTTTCTGCTCAGGCAACTTGATCACCATTTCGGCGTTATTGCTGCGCCGCAATATGTTGTTCTTTCGCCGCATTTACGTATTCGGCAACTTGTCGCATCTTCGTCATGAACCTACCGTAGCCGCGAGAGGGAACTGCGGGAGGTAATGCATGTCTAGAGTTGCTGTCGTCACTGGTGGAACACGCGGAATCGGCCAGGCGATCTGTCTCGCGCTCAAGGCACAGGGCCGTACTGTCGTGGCGAACTACGCGGGCAATGAAGAAAAGGCCCGCGCTTTCACGGCCGAAACCGGCATTCCCGCCTATCGCTTCGACGTTGGTGACCATGATGCCGTGTTGAAGGGGTGCACGACGATCGCGGCGGAAGTGGGTGAAATCGATATCGTCGTGAACAACGCCGGCGTCACCCGCGATGGCGTGCTCCACAAGATGAGCTTCGATGACTGGAACGAAGTCATGCGCATCAACCTTGGCGGTTGCTTCAACATGGCCAAGGCAACCTTCCCTGGCATGCGCGAACGCGGCTGGGGCCGTATCGTCAACATCGGCTCGATCAACGGCCAGGCAGGGCAATACGGCCAGGTCAACTATGCCGCCGCCAAGTCGGGCATCCATGGCTTCACGAAGGCTCTCGCGCAGGAAGGCGCCAAGTATGGTGTGACGGTCAACGCCATTGCGCCGGGCTACATCGATACCGACATGGTCGCCGCTGTTCCGGCACCGGTGCTGGAAAAGATCGTCGCCAAGATCCCGGTCGGCCGCCTTGGCCACGCCGAGGAAATCGCTCGCGGCGTTGCTTTCCTGACCGCCGACGAAGGTGGATTCGTCACCGGTTCGACGATGTCGCTGAATGGCGGTCAGCACATGTACTGACAACGGCTGCACCGCGCTTGGCCCTGGCAGGCGCGGTGCAGCGTCGGTCATCGGCATCTGCCACGCATCTGGAGCGTTCCGGATATTGCCGACCGCCGACAATGAATCGTATCGCGAATAAATGGCGTCCATCTATCATCCGCCGGTCAAGCGCTCGGTCGAGATCGCCGGGCACAAGACCTCGATCAGCCTGGAGCCGTTGTTCTGGGACATGCTGCGCGAAGCGGCCTTGCGTGAGGGTGTTCCGCTCAACGCCCTAGTCGCGCGGATCGATGTCGAGCGCATGGGCAGCAGCAATCCGCCGGGGCTGGCAGGTGCATTACGCTTGTGGCTGGTTGCGCGCGGCGCTCAGGATGCGGAAGGGGCAGGCGCGGGCTGAGCTGGCGCCGCTGCTTCGGGCAGGTCCGGCAATGGCCGCTTGTCGAGTATCTCAGCCGCAGCATCGAGCGCGGCGGCTTCATCCTTCGATACGCCGCCGGGCTTTTCTTCTTCTTTCGGACCACATGCCGAAATCGCCGCCGAAGCGACGATTCCGAACATGGTCTTGCGCAGCAGCGAAGCTGGCATGGGGCAGGAGCCAGCGGCGCTTATTGCGCGGGCTGCTCTTCGCCTTCCTCGGCGTTTGCTGCCTGTGCAGCAGCAGCCACGGCGGCGGCATTGTTGGCTGCATCGCGCACGGGGTCGACCTGGGCGTCGGCAGCAGCCGAAGCTTCGGTTGCCGGCAGCGGCGCAGCCTCGGCCGAAGGCTCAGCCATCGGAAGTTCGTCTGCCGGCATTTCGACCGTGTCTTCGCTTGCAGCTTCCGATGCATCATCGGAACGGCCGCAGGCCGACAGGCCCAAGGCTGCTGCGGCGACGATTGCGAGGCTTGCGTACTTCTTCATCGGATATCTCTCTTTAACCCGGTTCATCTGAAGCGCCCGATGGTGGCAGGCGCGGGCGTCTCGTCGGGTGGTTCTATCGGGCGCCCGATGGCAACGCAAACCTTCGTTGCGTCTGCTCGCCTCCAACTCTAACAATTGATATAAGGCTCCTGTTATATCAATTGACACGTATAAAGGTTTCTTTATATGGCTTCCCGCATGGCAATTCACGACGCTATCCGTGCGCTTGACGACCCTACGCGCCTGCGCATTCTGCGCCTCCTCGCCAGCATGGAGCTGGC
Organism: Novosphingobium sp. B1; assembly: GCF_900176395.1. GTDB lineage: Bacteria > Pseudomonadota > Alphaproteobacteria > Sphingomonadales > Sphingomonadaceae > Novosphingobium. The sequence continues at coordinate 236,240 of NZ_FWXL01000006.1, forward strand.
CGTGGGTGAAGTCGCGCAAGTTCTTGGTCAAAGCCAGCCGCGTGTTTCGCGCCACATAAAGATCCTGTGCGATTCGGGTTTGGCAGAGCGTCGCAAGGAGGGCGCCTGGGTTTTCCTGCGTAGTTCCATCTCGGAAAGTTCCGCCAGCCCGCTTGCCGCTGCGATCGCCCGCTTGCTCACAATCGCTGAGCAGGAAGACACGGCCTTCGGTCGTCGCTGCGCCGAAGACCGCCAGCACCTCGATGCGATCAGGTCCTCGCGCGAATCCCACGCTCTCGACTGGTTCTCGCGTCATGCCGAGGAGTGGGACGAACTGCGTTCCCTCCACATCGAGGATGGCCCGGTCGAAGCCGCCCTGACCGAGATGCTGCTCGATCTTGCAGGCGGCGCAGGGGCATCCCAAACGAAATTGGGCCGAATGCTCGATGTCGGCACCGGCACCGGCCGGATTGCCGAACTGCTGGCGCCCCATGCCGCCCACGTTGTCGCGTTCGACAAGAGCCCCGACATGCTGCGCATCGCCCGCGCCAGGCTGCAGCACTTGCGCGCCGACAGCGTCGAGCTGGTGCAGGGCGATTTCGCGCAGATCCCGTTTGCCGCGCGCAGCTTCGACACCGTGCTGTTCCATCAGGTCCTGCACTATGCCCAGGCGCCCGAAGCCGTGCTGGCCGGCGCCGCCCGCGTAACCGCGCCGGGCGGCCGCATCGCCATCGTCGACTTCGCCGCGCATGATCGCGAGGATCTGCGCCAGACCCACGCCCACGCCCGCCTCGGCTTCTCGGACAGCCAGATCAAGGCGATGCTGCTCGATGCCGGGTTCGTCCCCCACGAAACCCGTGCGCTCCCAGGCCACGAACTCGTCGTCAAGCTGTGGACCGGTACCCGCCGGGAAGACAGCGTGGCGCACCTAGAACCGCGGCAAAGCCGGAAAGTCCCATGAACGCCAGTTACGACCAGTTACGCGAAGCCCGCACCGCGCTCGATACCCCGCTGTTTGCCGGGCTCCCGGGCGACATCGATGTTTCGTTCGAATTCTTCCCGCCGAAGACCGACGCGCTGATGGCGCAGCTTTGGGACGTGGTCGAAACGCTGGGGCCGCTGCAGCCGAAGTTCGTCTCGGTCACCTACGGCGCGGGCGGCTCCACGCGTGACCGCACCCACGGGACCGTCGCGCGCATTATCAAGGAAGCCAAGCTTCCCGCCGCCGCGCACCTGACCTGCGTCAATGCCACCAAGGCCGAAATCCGCGAAGTTGCCGAAAGCTACTGGGAAGCAGGTGTGCGCCACATCGTCGCCCTGCGTGGTGACATGGGCGCTCCTGGCGTGCCTTTCACCCCGCACCCCGAAGGCTACGCCAACGCCGCTGAACTCGTCGCTGGCCTGAAGCAGATCGCACCGTTCGAAATCTCGGTCGCGGCTTATCCTGAATCCCATCCGGATTCGCCAAGCAGCCAAGCCGACATCGACAACCTCAAGCGCAAGCTCGATGCTGGCGCCACCCGCGCGATCAGCCAGTTCTTCTTCGAACCCGAAACCTTCTTTCGCTTCCGCGACAAGCTGGCCGCTGCCGGCATCGATGCACCGGTGCTTCCCGGCATCCTTCCCGTCTCGAACGTTGCCCAGACTCGCAAGTTTGCCGCGGCCTGTGGTGCCGCTATTCCGGCTTGGATGGACGGCCTGTTCGAAGGGCTCGACACCCACCCAGCCTCGCGCCAGCTCGTCGCCGCGACCATCGCCGCCGAGTTCTGCCGCCGTCTCTATGCCGGCGGCGTGCGCGATTTCCATTTCTACACCCTCAACCGCGCCGAACTGTCCTACGCGATCTGCCACTTGCTTGGCCTTCGCCCCAAGGCTCCGGCGCTGGAGAAAGCCGCGTGACCCTGATTCCCTCAACCGCCCGCACCGCCTTCCTTGAACAGGCCGCGCAGCGCATTCTCATTACCGATGGCGCGTTCGGCACCGAGATCCAGAACTTCAAGTTGTCCGAAGCGGACTATGCCGGCACGCTCGGCTTGGCGAAGGACCAGAAGGGCAACAACGACATCCTCGCGCTGACGAAGCCCGAAGTGCCGGAATCGATCCACCGCGCCTATTTCAAGGCCGGGGCCGACATTGCCGAAACCAACACTTTCAGCGCCAACCGCATCAGCCAGGCCGATTACGCTGCCGAACATCTGGTCCGCGAAATCAACGTCGAAAGCGCCAGGCTCGCGCGCCGCGTGGCCGATGAATTCACGGCAAAAGATGGCCGCCCCCGCTTTGTCGCAGGGGCGATCGGCCCGACGAACAAGACGCTCTCGCTCAGCCCGGACGTCAACGATCCCGGCTTCCGCGAGATCGACTGGGACCACCTCGTCGACGTTTACGCCGAACAGGTGCACGCCCTTGTCGAAGGCGGCGCGGACTTCATCCTGATCGAGACGGTGTTCGATACGCTCAACGCGAAGGCCGGTGTCATGTCCGTCCGCAAGGTCGAGAAGGAGCTGGGCCGCGAGATCCCGATCATGATGTCCATGACCCTGACCGACCTGTCGGGCCGCAACCTCTCGGGCCACACGGTCGAAGCGTTCTGGTATGCGATCCGCCATGCCAAGCCGCTCACCATCGGCCTGAACTGCTCGTTCGGCGCCACCCAGCTGCGCCCGCACGTCAAGACGCTCTCCGAGATCTCGGACACGCTGATCATGGTCTATCCCAATGCAGGCCTGCCCAACGAACTCGGTGAATATGACGAGATGCCGCAGACCACCGCCGGTCTTGTCAAGGAATGGGCCGACCACGGTCAGGTCAACGTGCTCGGCGGCTGTTGCGGCTCCACGCCAGCCCACATTGCCGCGATGGCAAAGGCGGTGAAGGCGCTGCCTCCGCGCAAGGTGGCCGTGCCCGCCACCGTCACCCGCCTCGCCGGGCTTGAACCTTTTGTAATGGCTGCCTGATTTCCATGACCAATACATTTACCGGCTCGCGCTTCGTCAACGTCGGCGAACGCACCAACGTCACCGGCTCTGCCGCGTTCAAGAAGCTGATCCTCGCAGGAGATTACCCCAAGGCCGTCGAGGTCGCGCGCCAGCAGGTCGAGAACGGCGCGCAGGTGATTGACGTCAACATGGACGAGGGCCTGCTCGACGCGCTTGAGGCGATGACCACGTTCCTCAAGCTCATCGCTGCAGAGCCGGACATCGCCCGGGTGCCGGTGATGATCGACAGCTCCAAGTGGGACGTCATCGAGGCGGGTCTCAAGTGCGTTTCGGGCAAACCGATCGTCAACTCGATCAGCATGAAAGAGGGCGAGGACGCCTTCCTCCATCACGCCCGCCTGTGCATGGACTACGGCGCCGCCGTCGTCGTCATGGCCTTTGACGAGAAGGGTCAGGCCGACACCAAGGAGCGCAAGGTCGAGATCTGCGAGCGTGCCTACAAGCTGCTCGTGGGCATCGGCTTCCCGCCCGAGGACATCATTTTCGACCCCAACGTCTTCGCCGTTGCCACTGGCATCGAGGAGCATGACAACTACGGGCTCGACTTCATCGAGGCGACTCGCGAGATCAAGGCGCGCTGCCCGCACGTCCATATCTCGGGCGGCCTCTCGAACCTCTCGTTCAGCTTCCGCGGCAACGAGATCGTGCGCCGCGCGATGCACTCGGTGTTCCTCTACCACGCCATTCCGGCGGGCATGGACATGGCCATCGTCAACGCCGGCCAGCTCGATATCTACGACCAGATCGACCCGGTGCTGCGCGAAGCCTGCGAGGATGTAGTGCTCAATCGCAAGCCTGCCTCCGATGACGGCAAGACCGCGACCGAGCGCCTGATCGAACTCGCCGAAAGCTTCAAGGGCAAGGACAAGGTTGCCGAAAAGGAAGCCGAGGAATGGCGCGGCTGGGACGTCGTCCGCCGCCTTGAACACGCGCTGGTCAAGGGCATCGACGCGTTTGTCGTCGATGATACCGAAGAGGCCCGCGCCGCCATCGCTGCGCGGGGCGGTCGTCCGATCGAAGTGATCGAAGGCCCGCTGATGGAAGGCATGAACACGGTCGGCGATCTGTTCGGCTCGGGGAAGATGTTCCTGCCGCAGGTGGTGAAGTCCGCTCGCGTGATGAAGAAGGCCGTCGCCCACCTCATCCCGTTCATCGAAGCCGAGAAGGAAGCAGGTGCGAAGGCGAAGGGCCGGATCATCATGGCCACCGTCAAGGGCGACGTTCACGATATCGGCAAGAACATCGTCGGCGTTGTCCTGCAGTGCAACGGCTACGAGGTGATCGACCTTGGCGTGATGGTGCCATGGGCAACAATCCTCGACGTCGCAAAGAAGGAACAGGTCGACATGATCGGCCTGTCCGGCCTGATCACCCCCTCGCTCGACGAAATGGTCACCGTTGCCGAGGAAATGCAGCGTGCGGGCATGACCATCCCGCTGTTGATCGGTGGTGCCACCACCAGCAAGGTCCACACCGCGCTGCGCATCGATCCTGCCTATGATGGCCCGGTCGTTCACGTGCTTGATGCCAGCCGCGCTGTCGGGGTTGCCTCGCAGCTGCTGTCGGACACGCAGGCGCAAGGCTTCATCAAGGCTACCGCTGCCGACTACCAGCATGTTCGCGATGCCCGGGCAGGGAAGGGCGCCTCGAAGCTGCTCAGCCTCGAAGATGCGCGCCTCAATGCCTTCGCGCCGGACTTTTCGGAAAAGGCCCCGCCGCCCGAACAGCCCGGCCGCCATGTGTTCGAGGACTGGGACCTCACCGATTTGGTCGAATGCTTCGACTGGACGCCGTTCTTCCGCTCATGGGAACTCGCGGGCACGTACCCCGCGATCCTTGAGGACGAGATCATCGGCGAATCCGCGCGCAGCCTCTACGCCGATGCCCGCGCGATGCTGGAAAAGATCATCGCCGAGAAGTGGCTCACCGCCAAGGGCGTCGCCCAGTTCTGGCCCTGCGCCCGGGATATGAGAGAAGGGCACGGCGATGACGTGATCCTGCATCCCAACGACGACGAGCTCTCGGTGCGCCTGCCGTTCCTGCGCCAGCAGTTCATCAAGAGCCGCGGCCGCGCCAACTTCTGCCTTGCGGACTTCATCGACCCGGCGGGCGACTGGATCGGCGGCTTTGCCGTTGGCATCCACGGCATCGATGAGCACCTCGCCCGCTTCAAGGCGGATAACGACGACTATTCGGACATCCTGCTGAAGGCCTTGGCCGATCGCTTTGCCGAAGCTTTCGCCGAGCGCCTGCACCAGTATGTGCGCACCACGCTCTGGGCCTATGCGCCGGGCGAGCAACTCACCAACGAGGCTCTGATCCGCGAACAATACCGCGGCATCCGTCCGGCGCCGGGATATCCGGCCTGCCCGGACCACACGCTCAAGCCGATCCTGTTCGACCTGCTCGATGCCACCAACACCGCGGGCATTACGCTGACCGAATCGCAGGCCATGCTGCCGACCTCGGCGGTCTCGGGCTTCTACTTCTCCCATCCCGAAAGCCAGTACTTCGGCGTCGCCACCATCGGTCGCGACCAGCTCGAAGACTACGCGGGACGGCGCGGCTGGGAAGTGCCGGTCATGGAACGCTGGCTGCGGCCGAATCTCGACTAAGGCCAAACCTCCTCAAAACCCTCGTCATTGCCGCCTGCGCGGGAATGACGAGGGCCGGGGGGCTACTGCAACCGGCTCGCATCCACCCGCGACATGGCTCGCCGCCTGAGGTAATCGGCCTCCACGCCCGAAACCTCGCCCTGCCCCGCCAGCACGCCCAGCGCCGCGCCAAGCCCATGCGCCGCCAGTTCACCCAGCGCCGCGTCGGTGTCCTGCCCAAGCTCCACCGCCAGCGCCTTAAGCACCCGCGCCATCTCGGCAAATTCCACTTCGCTTTCCCACGCCGCCTTGCATTCCTCTCGCCGGACGAAGCTGTCGCGCCCTTCAATGCCCATCGAATATCTCCCGTCGCGGCGGACCGATCCGCCATGGCAGACAAGCTGTCAGGACCGGGCAAACCGGCGCTTAACCTCCGGCAACGCACCTTGCCGGACCCGCAACATGGTTAAGCGGTAATAGAACTTTCAGCCGAGTCTTACCGGAGAGGGATCGCCACGCTCCTCGATCAGCCTCGCCCGCGCGTTGGCCCGGCAGCGCAAGTAATCTGCTTCAACGTCTCGCTCGGCCAGTTCGCGCAGATGCCCAAGCGCCGCTGACAGCCCGCGTTCTGCCAGAATGCCCAGCATTGGCTCCACGGGCGTGGCAAGTTCGGCGGCCAAGGCTTTCAGCGCGCGCACCATCTCTGCAAACTCGAACTCGGTCAGGCGCGCGGATTCGTATTCTTCCTTGCGCAACAGGGCCTTGCCAAGGTCAAAGGTCATTGGCTGTCTCCTTGATGGAGGATATGGCCTTTCGGATCGATTGGACAAGCCGTCGCACCCTTGCATAGACGACGGCACTTCGGGGGATAAAGCCAGTGCCGCCAGCCGCGCCCGCCATGGGCACAACGGAAGTGTTCCTGATCGCGCTGACGATCATTCTTGCTCTGCCATATCTTGTCTGGCGGTTGCTTCGCACCGATTACTGGGCGCCCTTGGTGGTGGTGCAGATCATCGGCGGCATCCTGCTTGGCCCGGGCGTGCTCGGCGCGGCCGTTCCCGATTACTATGCCTTCGTCTTCAATGCGCAGGTGATCGGCTCGCTGAACGGTATTGCCTGGTGGGCGGTGATGATGTTCGTCTTCGTGGCCGGACTCGAACTCGATATCACCGATGCCTGGGCCAACCGCCGCGAGACGGCGATCACGGCAGCCGGTGCCCTGCTTACTCCGCTTGTCACCGGAGCGCTTGCGGCCGCCCTGTTATTGCGGACGCCCGGCTGGATCGGCCCGAATGGCAGCTACACGCAGGCAGTGCTAGGCATCGGCATGGCCTGCGCGGTCACGGCGCTGCCGATCCTTGTCCTCCTTATGGAAAAGCTCGGAATCTTCCGCGAACCCCTTGGCCAGCGCCTGCTTCGCTATGCCAGCCTCGACGACATTGCGATCTGGGGCGTCCTCGCGCTGATCCTGGTGGATTGGCACCGGGTCGAGCGGCAGGGTATCTTCCTCCTCGGCTTTGCCCTTGCTTCATGGGCCGTCCGCGCCTTGTTTCGCCGCCTGTCCGAAAACGACCGCTGGTACGTCTCGCTTATCTGGCTCGCCATGGTCGGCTTCGCTGCCGACTGGTGCGGCCTGCATTTCATGGTCGGCGCATTCCTGGCAGGCGCCGTGCTCGATGCGCACTGGTTCACCCGCGACCGGCTTGATGGCTTCCGCCAGTTCCTCCTGCTCGCCGTCATGCCCGTGTTCTTCCTCTCGACCGGCCTGCGCACCAAATGGGACGTCGGCGGTCTTGCCGTTTTTGGCGCGGCGTTACTGTTCCTTGTCGCCTCGGTCGCAGGCAAGCTTGCGGGCGTGCGCATCGCCGGTCGCGTGCTGGGATGGGCCAAGGGCGAGGCTTCGATCATCGGCTGGATGCTCCAGACCAAGGCACTGATCATGATCATCTTCGTCAACGTCCTGCTCGACAAGGGCATCGTCACCAACGAGACCTTCACCGCGCTCCTGCTGATGGCAGTGATGAGCACGATGCTGACCGTGCCGATGGTCACGCCGAAGCTGAAGGCACTGGCCAAGCCAACGGTCCATTAACGCGCTCACGCTAGAGATCGGCGGGATGGAACCCGTCGATCTCCTGATGGCAGGCGTCGCCGCTCTGGTCCTCGGCCTGTGCTGGTGCCTTTACCGCTCTGCCACGCTGCTGCGCGGCTGGCAGGTCGCGGTCGCCCACGTCTGGAGGGGCGGCTACAGTGATCTCGAACGCCTCGACGATCTCGCGCATATGCAGCAATCGATCGGTACCCTGCGCGGGTTTGACATCCGCGACGGCGAAGGCAAGCGCTGGATCGAGGACGAGGTGGTGTTCGAAACGCCCGAGGGCCAGCGCATCCACGCTCTGGTCGGCAGGCAGGTCCAACGCTCGTGGAGACCGTCGGGCGTGTTTCGTGTGTGGTATGACCGCACCGATCCGCAGCGCGTCACCGCCTATGGCCCCGGATACTGGTTCATGATGGCATTGCTCACGGTTGCCGCCCTGGCGTTCGTCTTCGCATGGGGGATAGACTGGGCCAGCACAGGCCAGCCGCCGCATTGGCTGGCCGAACTGCCAGCAGCGGAAAGTCGCGCTGCATCGCGATGATGGTCGCACTATCCGCCGTGGAATGAGCGCGCACGATCTGCCATAGCGCTCGGGTGACCTTCACCCAGACCGCATTCCCGCAATCCGAAATCCTCGATCGTCTCCACGCCGTATTCGGCTTCAATGCCTTTCGCGGCGTTCAGGCGGACGTGGTGGAGCGCGTGCTGGAGGGGTGTTCCACGCTTGCGGTCATGCCCACGGGCGCCGGCAAGTCGCTGACCTATCAACTCCCCGCGGTCATGCTGCCCGGCACTTGCGTCGTCGTCTCGCCGCTGATTGCGCTGATGCACGACCAGTTGCGCAGCGCGACTGCCAACGGCATCCGCGCCGCAACGCTGACCAGCGTCGACATGGATCGCGGCCAGACGATCGACCGATTCCTTTCCGGCGATCTCGACCTGCTTTACGTCGCCCCGGAACGCGCCAGCCAGCCGCACTTCCTCGAGATGCTCACGCGCGGCCGCGTTGCCATGTTCGCGATCGACGAGGCGCACTGCGTTTCCGAATGGGGCCACGATTTCCGCCCCGATTACCGTCTGCTGCGCCCGATGATGGACGCCTTCCCGGACGTGCCGCGCCTCGCGCTCACGGCCACGGCCGACCGTCATACCCGTGCCGACATCCTCGCCCAGCTCGGCATTCCCGAAGAGGGCCTGATCGTCGCGGGGTTTGACCGGCCCAACATCCGTTACGCCATCACCCCGCGCGACAACCCCTTGCGCCAACTGATGACGGTCATCGCTGAAAACCCTGGCCCCGGCATCGTCTATGCCCCCACCCGTGCACAGGTCGAGAAGCTCAGCCAGCAGTTGCAGGCGAGCGGCAGGCCGGTGCTGCCCTATCACGCCGGGCTCGATCCGCAGGTCCGCGCCGACAATCAGGCGCGCTTCGTCGCCTCCGAAGACATGGTCATGGTCGCCACGGTCGCCTTCGGCATGGGCATCGACAAGCCCGACGTGCGCTTCGTTGCCCATGCCGCCTGCCCCAAGTCGATCGAGAGCTACTATCAGGAAACCGGCCGCGCCGGCCGCGATGGCGATCCGTCCGTCGCGGTAATGCTGTGGGGCGCTGAAGACTTCATGCGCGCGCGGCACCGCCTTGCCGAAGTCGAGGAGCATCGCCGCGCCGGTGAGCGCACCCGCATCGATGCGCTGGCCTCGCTGGTCGAGACCCCGCACTGCCGTCGCGCGCTGCTGCTCCGCCATTTCGGCGAGAACCCGCCGCCGACCTGCGGCAATTGTGACAACTGCCTCGATGCCCCGCGCGTCACCGATGCGACAGAGGTCGCGCGCAAGCTGCTCTCGGCGGTCTATCGCACGGGCCAATCGTTCGGCTTCGGCCATGTCGAGAAAGTGCTGACCGGCGTCGCCGATGATCGCGTCACGCAGCGCGGGCACGATCAGCTCTCGGTCTTCGGCATCGTCACCGCTGATGAAGCCCCGCTCCTGCGCCCGCTTACCCGCGCTCTCCAGGCGAGGGGGGCGCTTGTGGCGACTGAGCACGGCGGGCTGGCGCTGGGCGGCGATGCGCGCACGATCCTCAAGGGGGAGGCAGACGTTCCGCTCGTTCTCATGCCCCCGAAGGAAGGGCGCTCGGCCCGGCGCCGGGGCAGTGCGGGCGGTGCGCTCAATCCGGTTGGCGATCCCCTGTTCGACGCGTTGCGCAACCTGCGCCGCGATCTGGCCCGGGAAGCCGGCGTTCCGCCCTACGTCATCTTCCACGATTCCGTCCTGCGCGAAATGGCCGCAGCAAGGCCGGCAAGCCTGACCGAACTGGGCCACATCGGCGGGGTCGGCGCGCGCAAGCTCGACGCCTATGGCGACCGCTTCCTCGAGGTCATCCGGCAGTGGTAGCCTGAAAGGAAACCCCCCTCCCGTTGCCGGGAAGGGGCCCCTTCAGTTGACAGTGCCCGGAGCGATAGTCTCTGCCGGATCGTGCAGGGGCTGGCCCCGCGTCTTGTACAGCGAGAACACCACGCCCCCTGCGATCAGGGCGAGCGTCACGCCAAGACTGAGAACCGGCGGGAACTTCTCGCCATCCAGCAGGAAATCCGAAACGAAGATCTTGCTGCCGATGAATACCAGCACGGCGGCCAGCGCATACTTGAGGTAGGCGAAGCGGTCGATCATCGCTGCCAGTGCAAAGTACAGCGCGCGCAGACCCAAGATCGCCATGATGTTCGAGGTGTAGACGATGAAGGTATCGGTGGTGATGGCGAAGATCGCCGGCACCGAATCAACCGCAAAAACCAGGTCGGCCAGATTGATCACCACCAGCGCGAGGAACAGCGGGGTGGCCGCATTGACCAGCTTGCCGGTCTTCTCGTCCGGTACCTTCACGAAGAACTTCTGGTCGTGCAGTTCCTTGGTCACGCGCATGTGCAGGCTGATCCAGCGCACGGCAGGGTTGTTGCCGATGTCGGGATCGTGGTCATTGGAAAAGAACATCTTGATGCCGGTGAACACCAGGAATGCCGCGAAGATATAGAGCACCCAGTAGGCCTGTTCGACCAGCGCCGCGCCGCCTGCAATCATCGCACCGCGCAGGAAAATGACGGCAACGATGCCCCACAGCAGCGCCCGGTACTGGTACTTGGCGGGGATCGCGAAGAAGGTGAAGATCAGGCTGATCACGAAGACGTTGTCGATCGACAGCGCCTTTTCGATGAAGAAGCCGGTGTAATACTTCATGCCCAGGTCCGCGCCCTTTTCGGCCCAGACCCACGCGCCAAACAGCAGCGCGATGGTGATGTAGAACGCGGTCAGCTTCAGCGATTCACCGATGCCCATCGCCTTGTCCTCCTTGTGGAGGACGCCAAGGTCAAACGCGGTCAGCGCGACGACGAGGCCGATGAAGGCCAGCCAGAACCACGCAGGCGTGCCGAGCCAGTCTGCAAAAAGGAATTCCATCGTTCAGACTCCAGTCCCCACCGCGCCCCATTTGCCTGACGCAATGCCCAGGGCGCAGCGGTCGTTCCTCTATTTCAGACTGTTGCCAAAGCGGCTTCAGGACGGCGCAGGAACAGCGCCGCAAGACGGGCCTTCACCGCGCTCTTCAGGCTGCGCAGACGCAGCACGTCGAGCGGGTCGCGCGCGATGCGCAGCGCTTCGTCGAGCTTCTGGTGACGCTCCATCAGGCGAAAATAACGATCGGACATTTCAAGCTCCCTAGTCGAGCAGTTGCTACGATCGGGAATGCCGAAGCCCGCGAAAGCCAGATCGGGAAGGAGGGGGAAGAGGACCCGGACCCGCTTGGCATCGGCATTACCCGATGCGGTCCGACATCACGAAGCGAACTGCCATTTGGCCAGAACGCCGCGCCAGAGGGGCCCGGTCCGCTGAAGTAATGTGGACTGATTCGGTCCAGATTGCAAGACCATCCGATTGTGCTTGCGAGCCGAACAGGATTTGATATTAATTTGATATCAGATTTAAGGGGAATCTCCGATGTCCGAGTCGAAGACACATAGCGCCAGCACCGAAACCGGCGCCTGGTCGATCAGCGGCTATCTCATGTTGATCCTGATGGTGGTGCTCGTCGTGCTGACGGGCGCGCGCGTGCTGGGCTTTGCCAGCGGCAACCCTGCGGAGGACGAGGTGCCGGGGTTCATCGCCACGATCGCCGCGCTGCCGGTCGCCATCGTATTCATCGCCTCGGGCTTCTACATGATCCAGCCCAACCAGGCGGCAGCGATCAACCTGTTCGGCTCCTATCGTGGCACGGATCGCAACCACGGCTTGCGCTGGGTCTGGCCCTGGATGACCAAGACCAAGATATCGGTACGCGCCAACAACGTCGTGTCCGAAAAGCTCAAGGTGAACGACTTGCGCGGCAACCCGATCGAGATCGCCGCCAACGTCGTGTGGCGCGTGTCCGATACGGCGCAGGCCCTGTTCGACGTGGATGACTACAAGGCCTTCGTCTTCGTTCAGATCGAAAGCGCGGTGCGCTCGATCGGTTCGCGCTATCCCTATGACGACATCGAGCATCACGAAGTCACGCTGCGTGGCCATCATGACCAGATCAACGCCGAATTGCGTACCGAACTCAACGCGCGGCTGGTTCTGGCGGGCATCACGGTCGACGAATGCGGCCTCACGCACCTTGCCTATGCGCCCGAGATTGCCGGTGCCATGCTGCGCCGTCAGCAGGCCGAGGCGGTGATCTCGGCGCGCAAGAAGCTGGTCGAAGGCGCAGTCTCCATGGTCGAGATGGCGCTGACCCAGCTTTCGGAAAAGAACGTGGTCGAACTCGATGACGAGCGCCGCGCCGCGATGGTCTCGAACCTCATGGTCGTGCTGTGTGGTGAGCGCGATACCCAGCCGGTCGTCAACACCGGCACGCTCTACCAGTAAGGCGAAGAGGCATGGCGCCGAGCCCGAAGAAGGCCTTTCCGCTGCGCATCGATCCGGCGCTCTTCGCCGCGATCGAGCGCACGGCCTCGGCCGACTTGCGCTCGGCCAATGCCCAGATCGAAGTGCTGCTGCGCGAGGCTTTGACCAGGCGCGGCGTCAAGCTCGCCGCGGCCGAGCCGGTAAAGCGCGGTCGTCCGGCGAAAACGGAGAACAGTGATGGTTGACCCACGCTACACCACCCGCCCACCCGTGGTGCACCAGCCTGCCGATGACGACGCGTGGTTTGCCCCCAAGCGTTATGGCTACGGTTCGGGCTTGCCGATCCGCTGGCAGGGATGGGCGCTTCTGGCCAGCTACATCGCGCTTCTGGGCGGGCTCAAGCTGCTGATGGACCGGGACGACGGTGTCTCGCGAGGACTGTCTTTCGGCCTGTTCGTCGCCGCCACCGCTGTTCTTGCCGTCGTGTCTGCCAGGCGCACCCGTGGCGGTTGGAAGTGGCGTTGGGGCACCTCTGACTGATCCCGTCCCTTCGGACAGGCCCTGCGCCCGAACGGGAACGCAAGGGCCTGTCAATCATTCCGCGCTACCCCGGCTACAAGAATCGCCGGGGACCTGACTATGCGCATGTACAACCCTTTTGCCTCGAGAGAGCGTCGCCACCGTGGCCAGCGCCTTGCCGTCTTCCTGCTGGGGATTGCGGTCGTCGCTGCAATTCCGGCTACGACACTCATGGCGCAGGGCCAGCGCGCACCGTATACGGTCACGGAAACCGGTCGTGCCTTTCCCGCCCTGCAGCAGGCCGTCGATGCCATTGGCGAAGGCTCGGGCACGATCAGCATAGAGCCGGGTACCTATCGCGACTGCGCGGTGCAGCAGGCCGGCGATGTTGCCTTCATCGCGCAAGTCCCGGGCAAGACGATCTTCGATGGCGCAGCCTGCGAAAGCAAGGCGACGCTGGTCGTGCGCGGCCGCTCGACCCGGGTCGAAGGTCTTATCTTCCAGAACGTGCGCGTGCCCGATGCCAACGGCGCGGGCATCCGTCTCGAGCGCGGCAATCTGACCGTGCGCCAGACCTGGTTCCGTGACAGCGAGCAGGGCATCCTTTCGGCTGACGATCCCACCGGCGCAGTCCTGATCGAGAAGTCGACCTTCTCGCGCCTGGGCCGCTGCGATCGCGGCCTGTCGTGTGCACACTCTGTCTATTTCGGTGATTACGGCAGCGTCACCATCCGCCGTAGCCGGTTCGAGGCCGGGCGGGGCGGGCACTACGTCAAGAGCCGCGCTGGCCGCGTCGAGGTCACCCAATCGAGCTTCGACGATTCCGCGGGCCGCACCACCAACTACATGATCGATCTGCCCGCCGGCGCTACCGGGCGCATTGCCGACAACGTGTTCGTGCAGGGGCAGGACAAGGAAAACTACAGCGCCTTCATCGCCGTCGCCGCCGAAGGGCGCACGCATTCCTCGTCCGGCCTTGCCATCACCGGAAACGACGCGCGCTTCGCCCCCGGCGTCAGGCGCTCGTCGGCCTTCGTTGCCGACTGGTCCGGCGATGCGCTTTCACTCGGCGCTAATGCCCTCGGCACTGGCCTGACCCGCTTCGAAAAGCGCTGAGGGTTGGCCTTGAGAGGCAAAATGCCTATCTGATGCAGGTGCATAGCGCATTGCTCCTGAAATTGGGCACGCGGTTCTGGGCCTTCCTGCTGGCCCTGACCGTGCTTACCCACGCGGTGGCGCCGTTCGAGGCGCCGGCCACGGTGCGCCATGGCTCTGCGTTCAGCGCGGTCACGGCCGAGACTGCCGTCGCGCCGCAGCAGCGCGTTGCCGTGCAGCGGGCCGTGGTGCCGCTGGCGCCACCGCCAATGCTGGCTTTCGCAGCCTTCCAGCCGCTGAATGTTGTTGCCCCGGCTCGCTTCTGGCCACCGCAGACCGCTCCACCCGCACCACTGCCGCTGGCCTATCGTCCAGCACCAAGAGCGCCGCCGCTTTCCTGACAATGCCGCTTGCGCCTCTGGCGCCAATCAAACGCATTTCAGGAATACCAAGATGGCAAACACTTCCACGATCGCGTCGGCTGTCGACGCGCGCCGCGCCCACGTCGAGGCGCTCCTCGCCGCTTACCCGGATGTCACGCCCGAAGAACGGCAGATGCTGGTCAACTGGTTCCGCTCCGAAGCCAGCGCGCTCGATGTCGCGCTGGTCGCCAGCAACCCGGCTGCAGAACGCGGTTATCGCCGCTTTCGCGAAGAACACGTCGACCGCTTTTCGGTCCGCGACATGATCTGGGCACTGGCGTTCTCGGCCATAGTTGCCGCCGCCGTCATGCTGATCGTCTGGCGCGCTGCGTGAAAGATCAGGCGAGCGGCAGGTAAAGTTCGGTCACCGCCTCGTGCAACGGTACGTCAGGGTAGAAGCTGACGCGCCGTACGAAGGGCGGATGGTCGTGCGTTTCTTCGCCGGTCGCCGGAAGCCATTGCCCGTAGAGAAAATCGAAGCCCGGCGCGAGATTGTCCGATTGACCGATCTGGACGATCCGCGCCGCGCGCATTGCCGGAATCGTCCAGGTCGAAAATCCGTCAGCTTCGATGGGACGCGGCGTCGCAACTCCAAGCAGCATGTGGAAGTCATCGGCGGGCGTGGTAATCGGATCGACCGGGAAGAGGTTGAACGTGTCGCAAACTTCCGGCGGCAGGCGATGTGCGCGTCGGAAAGCCACAAATTGCTGTACCGTCGCGCCGATCAGTGCCGGTGCACCGCGGTGCTCGAACGTAAGCAACCGCGTTTCCGGAAAGTCCACGATTTCGACGTCGGAAGACTGGAAGTGTTCTTGCATGTGTTCGCTCCTGAGGCGGTTTAGACGGTCCACGAGCGTGTCCAGCGCCTGCCAGTCCGGACTGGTCCTGAATGCGCTTGGCGTCTGGCCAAGAAGGCTGCGAAAGGCGCGGGCAAATGCTTCGTTGCTGCCATAGCCTGCATCGAGGGCAATGGCGGTCACGGTTTCTCCGGGACGATGTGCAAGTCGCATCGCTGCCCGCCGCAACCGCGTCTGCCGCTGGTATTCTCCAACGCCCACGCCCAGCAGCGCCGAGAACTGCCGCTGGAAATGGAATGGTGAGAACGCCGCAACGGCCGCCAGTTCATCAACGCCCAGATGCTCGTGCCCTTGGGCATCAATATGATCGAGCACGCGGCGCATACGGGCCAAATAACGTGTAAGGTGCTGGTTGCCCATGGTGCTCCGGCATGCCCCATGCTTTGCGCCCGTGCCCGACCGGAAATGCGCTTATCGCAGCAAATGACCTGTCCGGTCCCGCTTCGTGTCGAGATAGCGCTGGTTGTGGGGGTTGGCGGGGAGCTGATGTGCTACGCGCTCCGTCACCTCCACTCCCAATGCCTGCAGGGTCGCAACCTTCTGCGGGTTGTTGGTCAGCAAGCGGACCCTGCGCACGCCGAGCAGGTCGAGCATCCGTGCCGCCACGGGAAAGTCGCGCGCTTCGCTCGGCAAGCCGAGGCGCTCGTTGGCGTCGACTGTGTCAAAGCCCTGGTCCTGCAGTTCATAGGCGCGCAGCTTGTTGATCAGGCCGATGCCCCTGCCTTCCTGCCGCAGGTAGAGCAACACGCCCCAGCCGCCCGCATTGGCTTCCTCGGCCATGCGGGCAAGGGCGGCATCAAGCTGCGGGCCGCAATCGCATTTCAGGCTGCCGAGGATATCTCCGGTCAGGCACTCGCTGTGCAGCCGTACCACCGGCTCGCGCTCGCTGGTCTGCGTGCCGATCACCAGCGCCACATGCTCGCGCAAGTCGTCGCGTGCACGAAACGCCACGATCTCGGCATGTTCGCACGCATGGACCGGCAGGCGGGCGCGGGCCTGGATGGTCAGGTTCAGCGGGTCCTTGAATGCCGCGAGGTCTCCAGTCGAAACTTCTGCGGCAATCTCCACCCCGGTCGAGACCAGAAAAGCGGGGAGGATGCCGGCCAGCCGCGCCATGTCCATTGCGGCGACAGCCGCGTCATGCGCCTCGATCGGGTCGGCCTTGAACGGTCCGCGCAACGGACTGCCAAGGTCTTGCGCCGGGTCTGCCAGATTGCGTGCGGAGTTCAGGCTGAACGGTTCCGCGCCATGGATCATAACCGGCGCTTCCGGCACGGCGGCATCGCGCTGGTTGGCAAGCTTGAGCGTCGCGGCGCGGGCGGCGGAGATGAGCAGGCGCGCAGCATAGATGCCCGGCTGCACGAAGGCGGTCTCTGCAGGCAGCAAATCGAGCGCGCCGTCCACGCCGGTCACGCGGATCGCCCAGCCGTGGCGCAGTGCGTCGAGCGCTCTTGCTACATTTCTGGATTCGCTCACAAATCCAGCTCGGTGATCAGCGGAATGTGGTCCGAAGGCTGCTCCCACTTGCGCGTTTCCTCCACGAAGCGGTGCGAGCGCGTCTGCGCGGCGGCTTCAGGCGAGGCCCACATATGGTCGAGCCTGCGGCCCTGGTCCTTGGCGCGCCAGTAGGAGCGGTAGGACCACCACGAGTAATTGCGCTCGGGCGCAGGGATATGCTTGCGGCCAAGATCGACCCAGCCATGGGCATCGGCAAAGCGCTGCAGCGTCTCGACCTCGATGGGCGTGTGGCTGACGACCTTGAGCAGCGCCTTGTGGTCGTAGACGTCGCATTCCAGCGGGGCGATGTTGAAATCGCCGGTGATCAGCGTCGGGCGCTCGATCTTCTCGGCCCAGCGGGTCATGCGCTCGAGGAAGTCGAGCTTCTGGCCGAACTTGGGGTTCACCTCGCGGTCGGCCACGTCGCCGCCTGCGGGGATATAGACGTTCTCGACGATCAGCCCGTTGCCCGGCCCCAGCAGTTCGACGCCGATGTGCCGCGCCTCGCCATTGTCCTGCCAGTCATGCTTGCTGAAATCGCGGAACGGGATGCGGCTGACGGTGGCGACGCCGTGATAGCCCTTCTGCCCATGGACCGCGCGGTGGGTGTAGCCGAGCTTCTCGAACACCTCGTGTGGAAACAGGTTCTCCGGCGTCTTGATCTCCTGCAGGCACAGCACATCAGGCGATTCCTGCGTGAGAAAGCGTTCAACCTGATCGGCGCGCAAGCGGACCGAATTGATGTTCCATGTGGCAACCGAGATCATGGCGCTGCTTTAGGGTTGCAGGGGGGCGATTGCTAGATGGGATGTGGGGGTGGGCTATCCGGTTGTCCCCTCGCACGTCATGCTGCACTCGTTTCAGTATCCATTTGCGGCATAAAACGGATGTCGAATAGGGAGAGATGGACCTTGAAACTAGTTCAGGGTGACGTGCTTTAGTCTCTGGCATCCACAACGCTAGTTAAACATTTGATGATTTATCGATTCGTGTAATTTGATTGCTGGAGGCCGAAACCATGGTCCGTAGCCTTGTCATACTTTTACTCGGTTTAGCGTCGGCTCCAGCCGTTGCCTGTCTTCCGCCTCCTCCAGGATACGTCGGGCCTCCACCGCTGACGGTGGATCAAACAGCGGCGTCAGTCTTCCGCATGTCAGAAACGATTGTTTACGGCGAACTCTCGAGTGAAGCCTATTATGGTCAGCCCGGGAAGTTTCGTGTTCTCCGCTCTTTTAAAGGACGATTGCACGCGGGCAGTCAGGTCAAAATTCAGCCGAGTTGGGGATTCGATCCCCCTATGTGCGCTGGAATGATTGGTGGCCCACTGCCGGTTCCACGGGGTGCGAAAGGGGTCTTTGCGTGGACTGGCGAACCAGAACTCAAATGGGTCTCGGACGAGATCTTTGCTTCAATGGTGAAGCAAGGATTGATCGGGTCATCAAAGAAGAAACAACGAAAAAGGTCGTGACTGTCGTCAATCCAATGAGAAACGGAAAACCCTCGGACCGGGGGCATTGGTCCGAGGGTTCCATTTGCGTTCGTCACGCTTGGCGAGGAGGTCTCCAGGAGACCGGGCAACAGGGGGGAAACCCGCCTCGACCGCCTCGTCGAACACCGTTCTAGGCCCGCTTCGCTTGCGCCCCGATGAACGGTGTCTGCAAGTTTGTCGCAGCTTGTCGCAAGGGGCGAACGGTTGGCGGATGAGGCGAAGGTCTGAGGCGACGGGCGGTGATCGCGCGCGAAAACCCTTTCATGAAGCGGCTGCCGCCCCGGAATTGATCCGGGGTCTCGGCTCAAGGCCGGGGTGACGAAATACCGGTTGGAAGGGTCAAGACTTAGCGCGTCACCGGACGACGCGGGTCGGTCCACTTGAACGTCTTGTCGTCAACCGCGACGCCATATTGCTGGCCCGAAAGGCGCACGGTGGTGCGCTTGTTCTGCGAATCCAGCGCAACCCACGAATCGAGCTGCAGGCCGCCCGGCGCGCCGGCATTGCGCACGAAGATCATCGTGATCGTGCCGTATTCGGGATGCTTGGGATCGCGCACCTGCAGGCTGATCACGCCCGGATCACCGGTCGGCAACTGCTTGGCGAAGCGGGCGACGTCCTTGTTCGGATCGAGCAGTGCGCCCAGCGGGCTGTTGCTGATCGGCCAGCGCTGCACCTGGCGCACTTCATAGTCGATCATGGTCAGCGCCTTGCCGTCGCCCACGATCAGCAGGGGCACGCCCTTCTGGTACTGGAAGCGGATCTTGCCGGGGCGCTTGAGGGTGAGCACGCCTGAAACGCTCTGGCCCGAGCGATCGGTCTGCACGAAGTTGGCGCGCAGCGTCGAGATGCCGCGCAGGGCGGAGACAGCGCGTTCGATGTCGGAGGACTGCGCCTGCGCAACAGTCGGCGCGGCGAGCATCGCGGGCGTGGCCGCAGCGAGCCCAAGCGAAAGGGCCGCCAATGGACGGCCCATCTTGCGAATCGAGGTCTTGATCTTGTTCATCGCCGTTCCTTGAAGTGTCGGCGTTGAACTCGCCGTGAACCGCCCCGGTTCCCATATCTGGCTTTCCAGAAATGGCGGGGCGGGCTTCACGGGTAAAGCGCGAAAAGCGCTATTACTTGATCTTCGCTTCCTTGAACTCGACGTGCTTGCGCACGACCGGGTCATACTTGCGGAAGGTCATCTTCTCGGTCGTGTTGCGGGGATTCTTCTTGGTCACGTAGAAGAAGCCGGTGTCAGCGGTCGAGACCAGACGGATCTTGACGGTGGTGGGCTTTGCCATGGCTCTATCCTGAACTTTCGCGCGCGAAACTGAAAACGAATGTGGCGGCGCGTTTCCACGCCGCCGTCACAGGGTCGGGCCGTTGGGGGAGAATCGGGGCAAAGTCAAGCGAGGAGAGACTCATTGCGCAATTTGCCGGTAGGTGCAGATCGTGCTACTGGTTGCATAAGAAACCAGATTGAGAGACGATGACCGCTCCCGCCAACCTGACCACCGATTTCACGCGCCTGCCCGAGATGCCCGACGGTGTCTATACCGCGCCGCTCAAGCGTCCCGGGCGCGTGGGCGAAGACTGGCTGGAGCCGGCGCAGCGTGCGTACACGGCGGACGAGCATGACATCTGGGACGAGCTTTTCGCGCGGCAGATGGAAGTGCTGCCGGGCCGGGCCTGCACCGCTTTCCTCGAGGGGCTGGAACGGCTCGACCTTGGCCGTGGCGGCGTGCCGGATTTCGCCCGCCTGTCCGATGAACTGGGCGCGTTGACCGGGTGGAGCGTGGTGCCCGTGCCGATGCTGATTCCCGATCACGTGTTCTTCTGGCACCTCGCCAACCGGCGCTTCCCGGCGGGGAACTTCATCCGCACGCGCGAGACTTTCGACTATATCCAGGAGCCTGACGTCTTTCACGACGTGTTCGGCCACGTGCCGATGCTGACTGACCCGACTTATGCCGACTATATGCAGGAGTATGGCCGCGCCGGCTGGAAGGCGATGCGGTATAACCGCCTGAAATCATTGGGCGCGCTCTACTGGTATACGGTGGAGTTCGGGCTGGTGATGGAAGGGGGCGAACCTCGCGTCTATGGCGCAGGCATCCTGTCCGGGCCGGCCGAGGCGGTCTTCGCGCTCGAGGCGCAGTCGCCCAATCGCATCATGCTCAACGTCGACCGGGTAATGCGCACAGATTACGTGATAGACGACCTGCAGCCGACCTACTTCGTGATCGAGAGCTTTGCCGATCTCTATCACCAGACGGTCGAACGCGATTTTGACCGGCTCTATCGCGGGCTTGGCGCCGGGTTCACCTATGCCAACACCGCGGTGATCGATGTCGACGACGTGTTGCATCGGGGTACGCTGGAGTATCATCTGCGCGGAGGCAGGGGCTCGGGCGCATCGCCGGTCTGAACGTCAAGGTGAAGGGCAGGTCCGGCATAGGTCGGGCATAGGTGCGGCATGGGTCGGCGGCAGGTTGGCCCGGCGGAGCAGATGGTCGTCGCGAGGTTTCGGCAATGTTTTCGTCGCGCACGAAAAAGCCCGGCGCCTTCCAGGGTGCGCCGGGCTCCTTCGGCCTAAAGGCGGAGAAGATTCCGGATCAGCCCGGGGTCTTGTCCATCTTGTCAGCCTGATCTTCCATCGCGTCGGCCTTCTTTTCGCCGGTTTCGCGAACGGCGTCAGCCTTGGCTTCCATGGCGTCTTCCGAGGCGCCGCCCATGGCGTCAGCCTTGTCTTCCATCGCGTCAGCCGCAGCTTCCGACGACTGGCGCACGGCGTCAGCCTGGTCTTCGGCGGCGTTTTCCTGCTTGCTGTCGCAAGCCGAGAGGCCGAAGCCCATGGCCAGAACCGATGCCATCATGGCGCCCTTGAAAATTGCCTTCATGTCAGTCCCCTTCAGGTATGGAGAAGGCGGCCCTTGCGAACCGCCTTCCGGGTTGGTGATCAGTTGATCAGGATTAACGAACCGAACCGCGACGAACGAGGTTCACGATCGCCAGCAGGATCAGCGCGCCGAGGAACGAAACGATCAGCGTACCGGCCGAAATGCCGTCGGTGATCGAACCGCCGCCGATCAGCGGAGCGAGCAGGAAGCCGCCGAGCAGCGCGCCGACGATGCCGACCACGATGTTCAGGAAGATGCCCTGCTGGGCGTCAGTGCGCATGACGATGCTGGCCAGCCAGCCGAGAATGCCGCCGACGATAAGAAGAACGATAAGGCCCATGATTGTGTACCCCTTTGAAGTGCTGTTGCCGGTAGAAAGCCCGACCAGTCACTTGGTTCCGCGTTTGCGGCAGGGTGTTTTTCAAGACCTTGTAATTGTCGTTTAACTTAGCGCAGTCCCAGCCAGATCAGCGCCACCGATCCCGCGACTATGCGATACCACGCAAACGGCTTGAATCCCGAGCGGCTGACATACGCGACGAACATGCGGATCACCGCCAGTGCGACGACGAACGACACGGCAAAGCCGATGGCGATTTCGGTCCAGCCCACGCCCATCGTGCCGGCCATCACGGCATCGCGATTGTCGAGCAGTTCGAGCGTGGTTGCACCGAGCATGGTGGGGATTGCGAGGAAGAAGCTGAATTCCGCCGCGGTGCGCCGTTCGATGCCCATGGCAAGCGCGCCCATGATCGTGGCGCCTGAACGGCTCACGCCGGGAACCATCGCGAGACACTGCGCCAGGCCGACGCCGAGCGCCTGGCGCACCGGCAATTCGCCGATACCGGTCAGTTCGCCGGTCTTCGCACGCTTTTCGATAAACAGGATGGCGATGCCACCGACGATCAGCGCCCAGCACACCACGGCGGGGCTGCCCAGCAGTACGTCGATGTACTTCTTGAGCGCAAGGCCGAGGACGGCAGAGGGGATGAAGGCAGTGAGCAGGTTGCGCAGGAAGCGCAGCGACATCGGGTTGAGCTTGAGCAGGCCCATGCCCACGGCCCAGAACGTGCGCCAGTACTGGACCACGACCGCGAGGATCGCACCCAGCTGGATCACGACGTTGAACATCGCCCACTGGTGTGCGTCATAGCCGAACAGTTCGGTCGCAAGGATGAGGTGCCCGGTCGAGGAGACCGGAAGGAACTCGGTAAGCCCCTCGACGATGCCAAGCAGGATGGCGGTAACGATCGTGTCCATGGCCGCAGGGGTTCGCCGCAGCGCAGCATCAAGTCAAGCAAAAGACCTCTGCGCTGCGGCGATTAGGCGTGGACGAGTTACCAGATGCGGATGCGCTGCTCTGGCGGAAGGTAGAGCGCATCGGTAGGCTTGACGCCGAATGCCTTGTACCATTCGTCGAAGTTGCGAACGATGCCATTGACGCGATAGGCCGCTGGCGAATGCGGATCGGTCTCGAGCCGATCACGCGCAGCAGCTTCGCGCGCCTTGAAGCGCCACGCCTGCGCCCAGGCCATGAAGAAGCGCTGTTCGCCGGTCATGCCTTCGATCACCGGCGCGGGCTTGCCGTTCAGCGACAGCTTGTAGGCGCGCAGGGCGAGGCTGAGGCCACCCAGATCGCCGATGTTCTCGCCCAGCGTCAGCGTGCCGTTGATGCAGGCCTTGCCGCTGCTGCTCTGTTCGTCAAACGGACAGAAGGCATCGTATTGTGCGACCAGGCGGCTCGTGAGCTTGTTGAAGGCGGCGCGATCGGCATCGGTCCACCAGTTGCGCAGGTTGCCTGCGCCATCGGACTTCGAGCCCTGATCGTCGAAGCCGTGGCCCATCTCGTGCCCGATCACCGCGCCGATCGCACCATAGTTCACGGCCGGATCGGCCGAGAGGTTGAAGTAGGGCGGCTGCAGGATCGCGGCGGGGAAGACGATTTCATTGCGGGTGGGCGAGTAATAGGCGTTCACCGTTTGCGGCAGCATGCCCCATTCGGTCTTGTCCACGGCCATGCCGATGCGCGGCATGTCGTAGTTCTGCGCCCAAGTCTTGGCGGCGATGGCATTGGCCAGCGGCGTGGTAGGCGAAAGCTGCAGACCGTCGTAGGTCTTGTACTTGTCGGGGTAGCCGATTTTGGGGGTGAAGGCGGCGAGCTTGGCTTCGGCTTCCTTGCGCGTTGCCGGGCTCATCCACGCAAGGTCCGAAAGGTTTGCCGCCATGGCCTTGCGCAAGTTGCCGACCAAAGCTTCCATCGCGGTCTTGTTCTGCGCGGGGAACCACTTTTCGGCATAGGCCTTGCCGACCAGTTCGCCGATCTGGCTTTCGGTGGCGGCAATGCCGCGCTTCCAGCGCGGCTCGTCCACCGGCTGGCCGCGCAGGACCTTGCCATAGAAGGCAAAGCGCGCGTCATCGATCGCCGTGGGCAGCACGGCGGAATAGTTGGTGAGGAAGCGGACCGTGGCCCATGCCTTCCAGGCATCGATCGGTTCGCTGCTGACCAGTGCGGCGATGGCGGGCACGCCCCCACCCAGCTTCGCCGCCATTTCAGGGGTATATTCGGCAGCCTTCAGTTCATCTGCCGAGGGTGGCATCTGCGAGATGATCAGCGAATCGACGTTCTTTGCGCCGGCTTTTTCGAGCAGGGTATCAAGCGGCAATCCGCCAAGCGCCGCGCGTGCCTCGGTGAGAGACAGCTTGTTGTAGGTGAGGTCACGGTTGCGCCCCAGCGCGCGGTCCCAATGCGCCTCGGCAATCTTGCGTTCGAGATTGTAGACCGCCTGCGCGCTCGCTGCCGGGGCCTTGTCTCCCGCCTGCGCCAGGGCGAACGTCAGCCACGCCATGTACTGCTTGCGGATCTCGATGTTGCGGGGGGTGTCGACGAGATAGTAATTGCGATCGGGCAGGCCGAGCCCAGCTGTCGACATCTGCAGCGCATAGCGACCGCTGTCCTTGGCGTCGGGATTGAGAAAGAAGGAAATCGGCGATTCGAAGGCGGGGTCTGCGAACAGCGCGGCAAGGTCTTGCGCGTTGCGGGCCGCGGCGATGCGGCCAAGCCAGGGCTGTGCCGGGGCCAGCCCTGCGGCGTTGATTGCCTGGACATCCATGAAAGCGCCATAGGCGGCGGCGATGCGCGCAGTGTCTGATCCGGCCGGAGCCTTCGCCGCGAGCGACTCATCCATCAGCATGCGCAGACGGTCGCGCGAAACGTCGCTAAGGATATTCATCATCCCGTAGGTCGACTTGTCGGCGGGGATCTCGGTCTCGCGCAGCCAGGTGCCGTTGACGTAGGCCATGAAGTCGTTGCCGGGACGAACGGACTTGTCCATCCATCCGGTCTGCAACCCGGCCCCGGGGAATGCGGTGTCGGCGGCCGTCCGGGTAGCGGTGGCGGTGGCTGTCTCGGCACTTACGGCAGCGGCGACGGCAAGCGAACACGCGCCTGCAAGAAGGCAGGCAAACAGGCGATTCATTATTGGCGATCCTGACCGGTTACTAATGTTACCGGGTCAATTGCCGCGCCGGGACCGTTTGTCCAGAGCCTATGCGGAAGGATGCCTTTGAGGGAAGGGGCCGCTCAGGCGGCAAGCCCCTCGAACTGCAGGCGGGCAAGGCGCGCATAAAGGCCGTCAGCCGCGGTCAGGGTGGCGTGCGTGCCCTGTTCGACGATGCGGCCGGCATCCATGACGACAATGCGGTCAGCCGCACGGATGGTGGCAAGGCGGTGGGCAATGACCAGGGTGGTGCGGTCCTGCATCAGCCGGTCCAGCGCTTCCTGCACCAGCCGCTCACTTTCGGCATCGAGCGCCGAGGTCGCCTCGTCGAGCAGGAGGATCGGCGAATTGCGCAGCACGGCGCGGGCGATGGCGATGCGCTGGCGCTGGCCGCCCGAAAGGCGGGCGCCATCCTCGCCGAGGAAAGTGTCGAGGCCCTGCGGCAGATCGCGCAGGAATTGTTCGGCATTGGCAGCGCGGGCAGCTTCCCAGATCTGATCGTCCGAGGCTTCCCAGTTGCCGTAGCGCAAATTGTCGCGCGCCGAGGCGGCGAAGAGCGTTGCGTCCTGCGGCACCAGCGCGGTGCGGGCGCGGATCTCGGCAGGGTCAGCGCTGGTCAGAGGCACGCCATCAATCCGGACAGTGCCGCCGTGCGGATCGTAGAAGCGCTGGGCCAGCAGGAACAGGGTGGACTTGCCGGCACCCGACGGGCCGACGATGGCCACGGTCTCGCCGGGTTCGACGGTCAGCGAGAAATCGTCGAGCGCCAGCACTTCGGGCCGCGAGGGGTAGCGGAAGGCGACGTTCTGGAAAGCGATCTGGCCGCGCGGGGGCGTGGGCAGGGCAGTCGGCCGTGCAGGAGGCGCAATCTCCGGCTCCTCGCGAAGCAGTTCGGCAAGACGGCCCGCAGCACCGGCACCGCGCAGCAGATCGCCATAGACTTCCGACAGCGCGCCCGCTGCTCCGGCAACAAGGCCGGCGGTGATGACGATGGCAAAGATCGTGCCGCCGCTGATCGTGCCCTGGGCGACGCCGAGCGCGCCTTCCCAGACCAGCATGGTGATGCCGCCGAAGATCAGCAGGATGACGATCGCGGTCATTACCGCGCGCAGGCTGATACGGCGCAGCGCGGTCTGGAAAGTGGCCTCGACGCGCTCGCCAAAACGGTCGAGTTCGCGCCTTTCCTGACCGAAAGCCTGCACGATCTTCATTGCGCCGAGCACTTCGGACACGATCACGCCGATGCCTGCAACACGGTCCTGGCTCGATCGCGAGACATTGCGCACGCGGCGCCCGAAGAACACGATCGGCCCCACCACCAGCGGAATGCCCACCATCAGGATCGCGGTAAGCTTGGGCGCGAGGTAGAACAGATAGCCAAGGCCGCCGAGCATGGTGATGGTATTGCGCAGGGCGACCGAAACCGTGGTGCCGACGACCTGTTCGATGATCGCGGTGTCCGAGGTCATCCGCGAGGAAATTTCCTTGGGGCTGTTGGTCTCGAAGAACGAGGGCGGCAGGCGCAGCAGGTTGGCCTGCACGCGCAGGCGGATGTCGGCCACCACACGCTCGCCCAGCCACGAAACGAAGTAGAAGCGGCAGGCGGTGCCGATGGCCAGCACCAGCACGATCAGCAGGAGATACTGGAACCAGCGGCCCAGCTCGGCGGTATCGGCCCCGGCGGCAAAGCCCTTGTCGATGATGAGGCGGAAGCCCGAAGGGATGGCCAGGGTCGCAGCAGAGGTGACCAGCAGGGCGCCCGCGGCGGCGGCGACGCGGCCGGGATACTTGAGCGCCTCACGCCAGATCATGGCCAGGGGGCCAAGAGTCTTCGCCTTGGGGGCAGGTTCTGCCACCGGGCTTTGCGCGGTCGGGCTCTGGTTTTCCTCGTCCATGCGGGACGCCTAGCCGATGGAACGGTTCACCGAAAGAGGGCGATGCGGACAGGAGCCATATGACGGTGCAATTGTTGCATTGCACAAGCAATCGATTCGCGGCACTCTGCCGACAACGACTCCCCGCCGCCGGGCTTTTGCCCCGGTGTCGGCGACAAAGCAAAAAAGGTGTTCGCAGTGCTGTACAAGGCTTATGAAATCCAGCGATCGCTGATGAACGCAAGCAGCGCATGGGCCTCGATGATGGCCGATGCGCTGAACGATCCGCGCAACCCGTGGGCCGGTGTCGGACCGACGCAAACGATGGCCAACGCGCTTGACGTCTTCGCGCACGCAGCAGCGCCGCGCGGCAAGCCCGCCTTCGGGATCAAGGTGATACATGTCGATGGCACCGCCCACGCCTTGCGCGAGACGACGGTGATCACCAGGCCCTTCGGCGATCTCAAGATGTTCCGTCACGACGGCCTGCCCAAGGATGCGCCGCGCCTGCTGATCGTCGCGCCAATGAGCGGCCACTACGCCACGCTGCTGCGCGGCACGGTAGAGCGCATGCTGGAGCGCTGCGTCGTCTACATCACCGACTGGGCCGATGCGAAGTACGTGCCGCTGGCCGAAGGGACCTTCGACCTCGACGACTACATCGACTACCTGACCGGCTTCCTCGAGCACATCGGGGAAGGCGCGCACATGATGGCGGTGTGCCAGCCTTCGGTTCCGGCCTTTGCGGCGACGGCAATCATGGGGGCCAACAAGCACCCCTGCCGTCCGGTGACGCTGACCATGATGGGCGGGCCGATCGACACGCGCGAAAGCCCCACCGCAGTCAACGACCACGCCATCACCAAGCCCTACGTATGGTTCAAGCACAACGTGATCACCACGGTGCCGACCAACTATCCGGGCGAGGGGCGGCGCGTCTATCCGGGCTTCGTCCAGCTGGCGAGCTTCATGTCGATGAACCTGGGCAGCCACATGATGAGCCACTACAAGCTGTTCCAGCACATGAATGCCGGTGCGGATGAAAGCGCCGACGCCACCAAGGCGTTCTACGACGAATACCGCGCCGTCTGCGATCTGCCCGCCGAGTTCTACCTGCAGACCGTGGACGTGGTGTTTCAGCGCCATGCCCTGCCCAAGGGCGAAATGGTCCATCGCGGGCAAGCGGTCGATCTTTCGGCGATCACCGATACCGCGATCCTGTGCATCGAGGGCGAGCGCGACGATATCTCGGGCATCGGCCAGACCAAGGCGGCGCTCAAGGTTACGCCTGGCCTGCCCGACGAGATGAAGCAGTATCTCCTTGCGCCCGAAGTCGGCCACTATGGCATCTTCAACGGCTCGCGCTGGCGCTCGTCGATTGCGCCGGTGGTCGAGAAGTGGATCGCCCAGTTCGAGAAGAAGGCCAAGGGGCGCAAGCTTAGCGTCGTGGCCTGATCGCCTTGCCGAGCTGATGCTGCGGATGGGGGCAGGACCCCTCATCCGCAGCGGTGGTCAGACGAAGAACTGCGTTATCCATTCGCACTGCAGGGCAGGCTTGGATTCGCCTTCGATCTCGACGGTGATTTCCATCGTCTGCTGCCATTGGCCGGGACGCTTTTCGTCCATTTCCAGCAGCTTGAATACACCGCGCACGCGCTTGCCGACGCGCACCGGGGCGAGGAAGCGGGTGCGGTTGCCGCCATAGTTCACGCCCATCTTGATGTTCTCGGGCCGCGGGCAATCGCTTTCCATCGTCAGCAACGGGATCAGCGAAAGCGTCAGGAAGCCGTGCGCGATGGGGCCACCGAACGGGGTCAGCCTGGCTTTCTCGGGATCGACATGGATGAACTGGAAATCGCCAGTGGCCTCGGCGAACTTGTTGACGCGCTCCTGCGTGATTTCCACCCATTGCGATGTGCCGACGACCTGGCCGATCATGTCCTTGATCTGCTCGGCGGGGATGAACTTGGTCAACGTGTGCCTCTCCTGCTGCAACCTGCCAGCGACCATGGCGCGAAGGCGGGGGCCGTGC
This sequence comes from Novosphingobium sp. B1, assembly GCF_900176395.1. Lineage (GTDB taxonomy): Bacteria > Pseudomonadota > Alphaproteobacteria > Sphingomonadales > Sphingomonadaceae > Novosphingobium. The sequence goes on from NZ_FWXL01000006.1 coordinate 264,952, forward strand.
AAGCCTTGTTAAGCGGATGATTAAGTTGCCGACGGGGCGAGGGCGGGTGCGCTCTTGCGGAAGGGTTCGGGCTTTGCGGCCTTCACGCGCTGGATATAGGCCCACAGGCCACATTGCAGTCCGACCAGCATGTAGCAGAACGGCTGGAAGGCGATGCCGACGAATGTCGAGCCGACGAGATAGATCACTTGCGCCTGTTGCAGCGCCTCGGCCAGCGGCGAGACCCAGCCGAACTGTTCGGAGGCATCCTTTCGGAAGCGCCGCCTGAGCACTTCCATCTGCCACACGCCGAGCAAGTGAAGCACCAGCCACATGGCAAGGCCCGGATAGCCCTGCTCGCCCAGCATCTCGAAGTAGCTGGAGTGATAGGCGCGGGCCTTGTCGACCACCGGCTTGTATTCGAGCGCGGCGTTGTTGTCGCCGGCGTAGCTGGCCTCGACCGTATCGTACTGCAGCCGGTTCTGGCGATAGGCATCGAAGCCGCCGCCGAATGGCCGGTTCTGCACGAACTCGATCGTCCATTGCCATACCGCCACGCGGGTCGACGCGGATTCGTCGGACTGATGGTTGCGGATCGTGCTCATGCGCGCGACGAAGTCTGCCGGCAGCATCGGGATCGAGACGATAGCGCCCGCCGCCATCAGCGAGACGATCAGCAAGCGGCGCTTGGCGGTGCGCAGGATCATCGCCGCCAGCACGACGACGCAGACCAGACCCGTGCGCGCACCGGTGCCGATCGGCATGAGCGCGCAGGAAAAGCACAGTGCCCAGGCAAACGCCTTCACGCGCCATTCGGGCGGAAACACCGTGCCGAAGCGCGACAGCCACAATGCCAGAGGGATCACGGCGATCGCCACCGCGGAGATGATCGAGCTTTCATAGAGCCCGGTGTTGTTGTTCACCAGCAGGCGCAATTCACCATAACCGCCACCACCGGCCAGCGTCTTGATGCCGCCGCCAATGACGATGACGCCGACCGACAGCACCATGATCAGTGTCAGGGCCTCGATTCTCAGCCGCGTGCGCAAGGTCAGCGGGAGGAACATCGCGAACAGCAGGGCCTTCCACACCCAGGCCCACTTCTCGGCGGCTTCGACCGGGAAGTCGGCGGTCTGCGTGGTCAGCCCGCAATAGACGAGCAGTGAAAGCAGCAGCACCTGGCGCAGCGAGATGCGCGTGCCGTTCTTGTCCTCGGTAACGAACCACGCGATGAAGGCGCAGAGGAAGGCGATCAGCGATACCGGGATGTGGCTGAGGATGCCCCAGCTCACCTTCTGCGGCGAGACGATGTCAATATAGGTATAGGCCAGCACAAAGATGAACGGGCGGCGGAAGCCCGCGCCGATGAAGGCCAGCACGAAGCTCAGAAGGAACAGGTCAAGCACGGCCGTTGCCGCCATCCTTGCGGGCCGGATCCCGTTTCACCCGGAAAGGAGCCTTGCGGCTGGGCAGGGCAGGGTCGTCGTCAAGGTCGTCACGCCGCAGCAGCCGCCAGATGGCAATAGCCATCAGCACGTGCGGCAGGAAGAGCGTGAACTTGTCGATCATGGTCGCCCATCCGCTAGACCATCGAGGTTGACGCGGCGTTAAGCCTTGCCGTGCCAAGGAGAGAGGCATGACCCGCGTGCTTCACGTCCTTGACCATTCGCTGCCGCTGCACAGCGGTTACACCTTCCGCACCCGCGCCATCCTGAAGGCGCAGCAGGCGATGGGCCTTGAGGTGCGCGGGGTTACGGGTTTGCGCCATGGCGGGGACGGTGACGACGGAAGCGAGACGGTGGACGGGCTGACCTTCTACCGCACCCTCGGACAGCCCGGAGCCGTGCCCCTGGTCCGCGAATGGAGCGAGATTGCCGCCCTTGCAGAGCGCATCGTCGCCGTTGCGCAGGAGTGGCGGCCTGACGTGCTTCATGCCCATTCGCCCGCGCTGTGCGGCCTTGCGGCCGTGCGTGCCGGGCGCAGGCTGGGGATCCCGGTGGTCTATGAAATTCGCGCTTTCTGGGAGGATGCCGCCGTTGGCAATGGCACCGGGCGCGAAGGTTCAGCCAAGTACTGGCTGACCCGCGTCCTCGAGAACGACGTCGTCGCAGCCGCAGACGGGGTGGTGACGATCTGCGAGGGGCTGCGGGCCGATCTCGTCGCCCGGGGCTTTGCGCGAGAAAAGATCTCGATCATGCCCAATGGCGTCGACATGCAGATGTTTGGTGAGGCGCTGCCGCGCGATACGGCTCTGGCGCAGGACCTCGGGCTGGGCGAAGGCCCGGTCATCGGCTTTCTTGGCAGCTTCTACCCGTACGAAGGCCTCGACGATCTCATTGCCGCCATGCCCGCCATAGTTGCCGCCGTGCCCGATGCGCGGCTGCTGATGGTGGGCGGCGGTCCGGCGGAGGCAGACCTGCGCGCGCAGGCGGCGGCATCGCCGGTGGCGCAGGCCATCCGCTTTGTCGGCCGGGTGCCGCACCACGAAGTCGATCGATTTTACTCGCTGGTCGATGTGGTATGCTACCCGCGCAAGGGGATGCGCCTGACCGATCTGGTAACACCCTTGAAGCCGCTCGAAGCCATGGCGCAGGGCAAGCTCGTTTCGGCGTCTGCGGTTGGCGGGCACCGCGAGCTGATCGAGGATGGCGTTACCGGCACGCTGTTTGCGGCCGATGATCCGGCAGCGTTGGCAAGGGCATTGGCAGGCTTGCTGGCCGATCGCAGCGGCTGGAACCAGCGGCGTGATACCGCCCGCCGCTTCGTGCGCGAACATCATGACTGGGCTCTCAACGTGCGTCGTTATGATCCTGTTTACCAAGCCCTGATACCGAGTCTGAAGCGATCCGCTGCGGCATGAGCCTTCATCGAGGCGCGTTGACTGCAAAAACGGCGCGATAACAGGATTTGAGGCAACGTGAACGTGAAGCGCAAGCAGAAGCCCATCACCAAGCACCCGATGTTCCCGTACGTCACGGCATTGTGGTTTGCGACCTTCGCCGGTCTTGGCAGCTTCGCAATCGCGCCGGCCCTGCTTGAAGGTCCGGTCGTGGCGCTCGGCCTGCCGGCAGTGCTGCCGGCGGCGACACCGCCGCTGGGGTTTACTGCCAGGATCCTGTTGTCCTTTCCCCTGTTCATCATTGGCGCTGTCGCCGGATTGCTCGCGGGCCGTGCGCTTTCGCGTGACAAGGCGGCCGAGCCGCGCCGCACCCGCGATTTCTCCCGTGCGGCGCGTGTTGACGCTGCAGAGCCTGCACCGCGTGGCGAGTACGAGCCGCGTCGTCCGCTCAACCCGCTCGAAGATCTTGGCGAGCCGCTTGATGCGGCCGAACCGGCTGACGCGTCGCAGCGCCGCCGCCCGCTGACCGTCGCCGACGAAGATTCGCTCGCCATGCCGTTCGAAAGCGCGCCGTTGCCCGGTGCGCTGCCTTGGGACAATCCCGCAGCCGCGCCCTTCGCCGAACCTGTGGCATTTGACGAATTCGGACCGGCTGCCGAAACGGCGCCCTTTTCCGCGCCGGTTCACGACGGTGCTGACGTCGACGCCGATGAGCCGTCCGTGTTCGCAGGCCACGCCTTCGCCGATGCCTCGAACGATCCGCTGGCACTTGACCAGCTTATCGAGCAGGCAAGTGCGGCCACCTTCGATGCCACGCCGCTGGTCTTTGCCGAATCTGATGCGGACGAGGAAGAGGCCGCAAACGGCGTAGCATTCATGTCTGATGCCGAGGCTGAAGCGGAAGACGATGCAGCCGGGCAGGTGGCAGCGCAGGACGAGGCGGTCACGGCATTCTCGCCCTTCGCTCCGCAAGCCGCGCCCTTGTTCCAGGCTCCGGTCCAGCCGGTGACGCCAATCGAGCGCGCGGATCTCGACGATCTCGGCCTGGTGCAACTGGTCGAGCGGCTGGCGCTTGCCATGTCGCGGCGGCGCCCGGCGCACGGTCGTGCAGCCACGACGGAATTGCCGCCTGTTGCGCCGGCACCCCTTGCGCATTCGCCGCTTGGCTCGCCAGCGGTGGCTGCGCCTGCGCCTGCGCCTGCGCCTGCGATCGCCCTGACGCCTGTTGCCAGCGCGCCGGCTGCGGCTTCACCGGTGAATGCCCCGGAGGCCGAGGCGCCCCGCGAAGTTCCGCCAGCAATGCCTCGGCTGCACGTCACGACGCCCGAGACGACCCAAACGCCTGCGGCAAGCGCGACCGACGCACCGTTCGGAGCAGGCGCTGCGGTCTCATCGGGACTGGCATCTGCGGGACTGGTATCGTCGCCGTTTGATCGTGTCGTGCAATTGCGTCCGGTCATGCCCGTGTTCGATCAGTCTCAGGAAGACGACGAGGATGACGCAGAAGTGCTCGGTCTGGACCGCTTTCTGCGGGTCAAGCCGCCCGTTGCCGCGCCATCCGAACCGGAAGGCGACGAACTGCAAGCGCAGGCGTTCGCTGTCGATGTGGAAATCACAGACGATGCGGCCCTTGTGGCCGAGAACGAAGCTGCCGTTGCCGTGACGGCGGACCTTTCGGACGAAGTTGCCGAAGACCGCTATCCTTCGCTGCTCGACATGCCGCCGGCGCCATCGCGGCACGATCCCTTGCGGATTGCCGACGGATTTGCCGCGCCGCTGGGCGATGATGAAGCTGCCGAGCCAGTGGTCGTTTTCCCCGGACAGGCTTCTGCCCTGCATTCCAATCCCCAGGCGGCTACGCCGATCTATGGCGCGGCACGCACGTTTGACCGGCCCGAGATCCTGCCGATGGCAGGCTCTCCGCTGGCGGCACCGGGTCGCGCGGCTCCCTCGGCTCCGATCGAGCCCTTCGGACTTGCACCCGTGGGCGCGGCCGATGACGCCGATGATGAAGCCGTGGCGCAAATGCGCGTCCCGCTGCCAACCCCTGCGCCTTCGACACCGCCGCAGCCACTCGTCGATGCAGATGAGGCCGACAGGGCGCTGCGGGCTGCGCTTGCCACCCTGCAGCGGATGACCGCCCAGAACGGCTGATCACAAGGCTGGCGATACAGCCGATCATGTAGCGGATTCCCGCCTCTCGAGGGGCGGGAACCGCACTTTATGCCATCTCGCAACCGTATTTTCGGCACGAACCACGCACTTGGCCATGTTGCGCGGTTGCAAAATAACTTTCCTGCAGTCATGGGGGCATTCCGCGCAATTTTTGTCGCTCAAAGCGGCATGATTCGCGCGCGGGTACCTCTTTTTTGGATGCAGGACGATCATCGAGATGGGATTTCCGCCGGTTCAGGGCCTCTACGATCCACGTAACGAACATGACGCATGCGGCGTGGGCTTCATTGCCCATATCAAAGGCCAGAAAAGTCATGCCATCGTGGACCAGGCGCTCGAGATTCTGCGCAATCTCGATCACCGCGGCGCCGTGGGCGCCGATCCGCTGCTGGGCGATGGCGCAGGCCTGCTGATCCAGATCCCCGACCAGCTGTTCCGCAAGTGGGCAGCCTCGGAAGGCAAGGAGCTGCCGCAGCCGGGCGACTATGCCGTGGCCATGTGCTTCATGCCGCAGGACGAGGCTGCGCGCCTGTTCGTCACCGAGTTCTTCGAGAAGTTCATCGCCAAGGAAGGCCAGGAACTGATCGGCTGGCGCGACGTGCCGACCACGCTCGATGGTCTGGGCAAGGCGGTCGTCGAATCGATGCCGGTGATCCGCCAGTGCTTCATCAAGCGCGGGGCCAGCACGCCTGACCAGAACGCGTTCGAGCGCAAGCTTCTCGCGATCCGCAAGCAGACGCAGAACCCGCTTGCCGCCATGGCCGAGAAGCATGGGCTTCCGGGCGTGACGCAGCTCTACATGCCGAGCTTCTCGACCCGCACGATCGTGTACAAGGGCCTGCTGCTCGCCAACCAGGTGGGCTCGTTCTACGACGATCTGCGCGATCCGGACTGCGTCTCTGCGCTGGGCCTGGTGCACCAGCGCTTCAGCACCAACACCTTCCCGAGCTGGAAGCTGGCGCACCCGTTCCGCTTCATTGCCCACAACGGTGAAATCAACACCGTTCGCGGCAACGTGAACTGGATGAACGCGCGCCGTCGCACCATGGAATCCGAGCTGCTCGGCCCGGATCTCGACAAGATGTGGCCGCTGATCCCGCATGGCCAGTCGGACACGGCCAGCCTCGACAATGCGCTCGAACTGTTGCTGGCCGGCGGCTACAGCCTGGCCCACGCGGTGATGATGCTCGTGCCCGAGGCATGGGCCGGAAACCCGCTGATGGACCCGAAGCGCCGCGCGTTCTACGAATATCACGCCGCGCTGATGGAGCCGTGGGACGGCCCGGCTGCCGTCGCCTTCACCGACGGTCGCCAGATCGGCGCCACGCTCGACCGCAACGGCCTGCGTCCCGCGCGCTTCTCGATCACCCGCGATGACATCATCGTCATGGCCTCGGAAAGCGGTGTCCTGCCGTTCCGTGAGGAAGACATCGTCCGCAAGTGGCGTCTTCAGCCCGGCCGCATGCTCCTGATCGACATGGAGCAGGGCAAGATCATCGAGGACGAGGAGATCAAGGCCGAGCTCGCCGGGGCAGAGCCGTACGAGGAATGGCTCGACCAGGCGCAGTACAAGCTCAAGGGTCTCGACGTGATCGAACCCGAACTAGCCGCGCTGCCGGTGGAGACCACCTCGCTGCTCGATCGCCAGCAGGCCTTCGGGTACACCCAGGAAGACGTCACCAAGTTCCTCGAGCCGATGGCCGTGGCAGGCGACGATCCGATCGGCTCGATGGGCACCGACACGCCGATTGCGGTGCTGTCGAAGCGTTCGCGCCTGCTCTACGATTACTTCAAGCAGAACTTCGCGCAGGTCACCAACCCGCCGATCGACCCGATCCGCGAGGAACTGGTCATGTCGCTGGTATCGATGATCGGGCCGCGCCCGAACCTGCTGGGCCACGATGCCGGCAGCCACAAGCGCCTCGAAGTCGATCAGCCGATCCTGACCAACGAGGACGTCGCCAAGATCCGCTCGGTCGAAGCGGCACTTGACGGCGCGTTCCGTACCGCCACGATCGACACGACCTGGGATGCCGCCAGCGGTGCCGATGGCCTTGAAATGGCGATCAAGGAAATGTGCTGGGCCGCGACCGAAGCGGTGCTGGCCGACAAGAACATCCTGATCCTGTCGGACCGCGCGCAGTGCGAAAGCCGGATCCCGATGCCGGCGCTGCTGGCAACGGCTGCGGTGCACCACCATCTCGTCCGCCAGGGCCTGCGCATGCAGACCGGGCTGGTCGTCGAGACCGGCGAAGCGCGCGAGGTGCATCACTTCTGCGTGCTCGCAGGTTATGGTGCCGAAGCCATCAACCCGTACCTCGCCTTCGAGACGCTCGAGCAGATCCGCGTCGCCAAGGAGATCCCGCTCGAGGCCAAGGATGTAAAGAAGAACTACATCAAGGCCATCGGCAAGGGCATCCTCAAGGTCATGTCCAAGATGGGCATCTCGACCTACCAGTCCTATTGCGGCGCGCAGATCTTTGACGCCGTGGGCCTGTCGAGCGAGTTCATCGAGAAGTACTTCACCGGCACGGCGACGACCATCGAAGGCGTCGGGCTCAAGGAAGTGGCCGAGGAAACCGTGCGCCGCCACGCCGTCGCCTATGGCGACAATCCGATCTACAAGAAGATGCTCGACGTGGGCGGCATGTACCAGCTGCGCCTGCGTGGTGAGGAGCATGCCTGGACGGCGTCGAACATCGCCAACCTGCAGCACGCGGTCCGTGGCAACACGCCCGAAAAGTACCGCGAGTTCGCGCAGTCGATCAACGACCAGTCCGAACGGATGCTCACCATCCGCGGGCTGATGGAGTTGAAGAAGGCCGATCAGGCCATCTCCATCGACGAAGTCGAACCGGCCAGCGAGATCGTGAAGCGCTTCGCCACCGGCGCGATGAGCTACGGCTCGATCTCGTGGGAGGCGCACACCACGCTCGCAGTGGCAATGAACCGCATCGGCGGCAAGTCGAACACCGGCGAAGGTGGCGAGGACCCGGCGCGCTTCAAGCCGCTCGCCAACGGTGACTCGATGCGCTCTGCGATCAAGCAGGTGGCGTCCGGACGCTTCGGCGTGACCGCGGAATACCTCGTCAATGCCGACGACGTGCAGATCAAGATGGCGCAGGGCGCAAAGCCCGGCGAGGGTGGCCAGTTGCCGGGCGACAAGGTCGACAAGACCATCGGCAAGACCCGTCACTCGACGCCGGGCGTCGGGCTGATCTCGCCGCCGCCGCACCACGACATCTACTCGATCGAAGATCTCGCGCAGCTCATCCACGATCTCAAGAATGTGAACACGGCTGCGCGCATCTCGGTCAAGCTGGTGTCCGAAGTGGGCGTTGGCACCGTGGCTGCGGGCGTTTCCAAGGCGCGTGCCGACCACGTGACGATCTCGGGCTATGAAGGCGGCACCGGTGCATCGCCGCTGACTTCGCTGACGCACGCCGGATCTCCGTGGGAAATCGGCCTCGCCGAGACCCAGCAGACGCTGCTGCTCAACAACTTGCGCAGCCGCATCTGCGTGCAGGCCGATGGTGGCCTGCGCACCGGCCGCGATGTTGCGGTGGCTGCGCTGCTCGGCGCTGACGAGTTCGGCTTTGCCACCGCGCCGTTGATTGCCGCCGGCTGCATCATGATGCGCAAGTGCCACCTCAACACCTGCCCGGTCGGCGTCGCCACCCAGGACCCGGTCCTGCGCGCCCGCTTCACCGGTCAGCCCGAGCATGTGATCAACTACTTCTTCTTCGTTGCCGAAGAACTGCGGGCGATCATGGCCGAGATGGGCTTCCGTACGATTGCCGAAATGGTAGGCCGCGTCGATCGCCTCGACGTGAAGAAGGCGGTGTCGCACTGGAAGGCGCAGGGCGTCGACTTGTCGAAGCTGCTGCACAAGGTTGAACCTGTCGAAGGCACGACCCTGAACTGGAGCGAGACGCAGGATCACGGCCTTGAAGCCGCACTCGACCAGGACCTGATTGCTGCCAGTGCCCCGGCTCTGGACAAGGGCGAACCGGTCCGCCTCGAACGCAAGGTCATCAACGTCAACCGTACGGTCGGCGCGATGCTCTCGGGCGAAGTGGCCAGAAAGTATGGGCACAAGGGACTGCCGGACAACACCATCCACATCTCGTTCAAGGGTGTGGCGGGTCAGTCGTTCGGTGCGTTTCTTGCGCACGGAGTGACGCTCGACCTCGTCGGCGATGCCAACGACTATGTCGGCAAGGGCCTGTCGGGCGGGCGCGTGATCGTGCGCCAGCCGGGCCATGTCGAGCGTGATCCGACCGAGAACATCATCGTCGGCAACACCGTGCTTTACGGTGCGATTGCCGGTGAAGCCTATTTCAACGGTGTGGGCGGTGAACGCTTTGCGGTGCGCAATTCGGGCGCCGTGGCGGTGGTCGAAGGCACTGGCGACCATGGCTGCGAGTACATGACCGGCGGTGTCGTCGTGGTGCTGGGCAAGACCGGCCGCAATTTCGCGGCGGGCATGTCGGGCGGCGTCGCCTACGTCTATGACGTGGACGGCAACTTCGCCCAGCTATGCAATGGCGCGATGGTCGACGTCCTGCCGGTTTCGGCAGAGCGCGACGAGGAAGACGGCATGGGTCGCCCGCAGCAGCGCGGGGTCGATGTCCATGACTACGGCATGGGCGACATGCTGCGTCACGATGCCGAACGCCTGCGGGTGCTGGTGGAACGCCACCACCTCTACACCGGCAGCAAACGCGCCCGCGAGATCCTCGACAACTGGGGTGAATCGCTTGCGAAGTTCGTCAAGGTCATGCCGCGCGACTATGCGCGGGCGCTCCGTCAGATGGAGGCCGAGCGCCTCGAAGCCGCCTCGGTCGCGGCTGAGTAAGGGTCAGAAATACAATGGGTAAGGCAACCGGCTTTCTCGAAATCGATCGTCAGGACCGCAAGTACGATGCGCCTGCCGAACGCCTGAAGCACTATCGCGAGTTCGTGATCCCGCACGACGATGCCGGCCTCAAGGGGCAGGCAGCGCGGTGCATGAACTGCGGCGTTCCGTACTGCCACAACGGCTGTCCGGTGAACAACCAGATCCCCGACTGGAACCACCTGGTCTATGAGAACGACTGGCGCGAGGCGCTGACCAATCTCCATTCGACCAACAACTTCCCCGAGTTCACCGGCCGCATCTGCCCCGCCCCGTGCGAGGCGGCGTGCACGCTGAACATCGTGGACCAGCCGGTCACCATCAAGTCGATCGAATGCGCCATCGTCGATCGCGGATGGAAGGAAGGCTGGATCGAGCCGCAGGTGCCCGCGAAGAAGACCGGCAAGTCGGTCGCCATCGTCGGCTCCGGTCCGGCAGGCATGGCGGCTGCCCAGCAGCTTGCCCGTGCAGGCCATTCGGTGACGGTGTTCGAGAAGAACGACCGCGTTGGCGGGCTGCTGCGCTACGGCATCCCCGACTTCAAGATGGAAAAGACCCACATCAACCGTCGCGCAATGCAGATGGAGGCCGAAGGCGTCCAGTTCCGCACGAGCGTGGAGGTGGGCGTGACCGTCTCGTTTGCTTCGCTGCAGGAAAATTTCGATGCCGTGGTGCTGGCAGGCGGGGCGGAAGACCCGCGCGGCCTGAACATTCCCGGCGCCGAACTACCCGGCGTGCGCATGGCGATGGAATTCCTGACCCAGCAGAACAAGCGCAATGCGGGCGACGATGAACTGCGTGCCGCGCCGCGTGGCTCGCTGACCGCTACCGGCAAGCACATCGTCGTGATCGGCGGCGGTGACACCGGCTCTGACTGCGTCGGCACCTCGAACCGTCAGGGTGCCGCTTCGGTCACCCAGCTCGAGATCATGCCCAAGCCGCCCGAGAAGGAGGACAAGGCCCTGAGCTGGCCAAACTGGCCGCTCAAGCTGCGCACTTCGTCGAGCCACGAAGAGGGCTGCGAGCGCGAGTTCGCCGTGCTGACCAAGCGCGTCGTCGGCGAAAACGACGTTTCCGGTCTCGAATGCGTCCGCGTCGAATGGGTCGATGGCAAGATGCAGGAAGTGCCGGGCAGCGAATTCGTGCTCAAGGCCGACCTGATCCTGCTCGCCATGGGCTTCGTCGGCCCGCGCAAGCAGGGCTTGCTGGAACAGGCCGGCGTCGAGCTCGATCCGCGCGGCAACGTCAAGGGCAACGTTGCCGACTACAAGACCAGCGTCGGCAATGTCTTTGCCTGCGGCGACATGCGCCGTGGCCAGAGCCTTGTCGTCTGGGCGATCCGCGAGGGCCGCCAGTGCGCGCGCGCCGTCGACGAAGCGCTGATGGGCGTCAGCGAACTGCCGCGCTGACCGTCAAGCAGATACGGGAAAAGGAAAGGGGCGTCCGATCGGGCGCCCCTTTTTCGTGGCCTCAGCCGTCGCCCTCGGGAGCGACCGTGGGCATGGCCTTGGTCCGGCTCACCAGCAGCTTGTCGATCTTGCGACCGTCCATGTCGACCACCTCGAAGCGCCAGCCCTGGTCGTCGAAGTGTTCGCCCTCGGTCGGCAGCTTCTTGAGCACGGACAGGCAGTACCCAGCGGTGGTGGCAAACTCGCGGTCATCGGGCATCTCTATGCCCAGACGATCCGCCAATGCGTCGGCGGGGAGCGCGCCGGAGATCAGCAGCGAGCCGTCCTCGCGCTCTACAACCATCGGTTCATCGCCGGCATCGGCATGGCCGACGAAGTTGCCGGCAATGGCGGAGAGGAGGTCAGCCGGGGTGACGATGCCTTCAAGGTGGCCGTATTCATCGTGCACCAGCGCGATCGCCACTTCGGCCTGCTGGATCATCCCCAGCGCGTCCATCGTGTCGAGCTGATCAGGCACGATTGCCGGCTTCTTCATCAGCCGGGCAAGCTGGACCTTGCGCCCGCGCAGCAGCGTTGCGAACACGTCACGCACCTTGACCACGCCAACGATCTTGTCGACCGAGCCGTCGGCCACGAGCAGCAGCGAATGAGGGCTCTCGTCGATCGCGGCGCGCAGTTCGGCTTCGGTTGCCTTGCGTTCGATCCAGTGCAGTTCGGTGCGCGGCGTCATCACTTCGCGCACGGGGCGTTCGGCCAGGCGCATGATCCCGGTCATGATCGCCCGCTCGTCTTCCTCGATCACGCCTGAACGGGTCGCCTCGGCGAAGATCATGTGGAGCTCTTCGGCCGTCACTTCCTGTTCGTTGCTCTGCTTGAGGCCAAGCAGGCGGATGATCGTGCTGGACGAGGTATCGAGCAGCCAGACGAACGGGGCGGTGATCCTGGACATGAGCGCCATCGCCGGCGCTGCCAGCTTGGCAATCGGTTCTGCGGCCCGCAGGGCCAGCTGCTTGGGCACAAGTTCGCCGACAACGAGGCTGAGATAGGTGGTGATGGCGATGACCAGCACGAACCCGGCATCGTCGGCATATTGCGCCGGAACGCCCCACGCTTCCAACCGCTCAGCCGTCGGACCGCCCAGGCTCGAGCCCGAGTAGGCACCGGCAATGATTCCCACCAGGGTAATGCCGATCTGCACGGTCGATAAAAATTTTCCGGGGTCGGCAGCGAGGGCGAGCGCCACCCTGGCGCCCTTGCTTCCCTCTTCGGCGGCAACCTTCAGGCGCGCCGGGCGTGCCGAAACAATCGCCAGTTCCGACATGGAAAACAAGCCGTTGAGCACAACGAGGCCCAGGATCACGAAGACGTCAGACCAAGGAAAAGGTGTCACGCGCAGGCCCCTAACAGATTTCCCGGGAAAGGCGAATAGCACTGGCAAAGTTCCCGTTCGGGAACCGTTCAGTCGAAGTGGGCGTATTCCACCCTGTCAAAGCGGCGAAGCGGCGCTACGAATTGCGTCGACCAGCCGGTCAAAGGGGATAGGTTATGAAAATCCGTCGTGTTCTCATGTCGAGCCTGTGTGCAGTTTCGCTCGTCAGCCTTTCGGCCTGCGTCACCGATCCGAACACTGGTGAGCAGAAGGTTTCGCGTACTGCCATCGGTGGCCTTGGCGGCGCGCTTGGTGGCGCCCTCCTGGGCGGCCTGATCGGCGGCAAGACCGGACGTATCGTTGGCGCCGGCATCGGCGGCGTCGCTGGCGGCGTCATCGGCTACCAGAAGGACAAGCAGATCAAGGAACTGCGCGAGCAGACCGCAGGCACCGGCATTGACGTTACCGAGACCGATGGCGGCAACGCGATCCTCGTCAACCTGCCCAACGGCGTGACGTTCGACACCGACAGCTCGACCGTGAAGCCCGCCTTCGCCGCTACTCTCGACCGCGTCGCGCAGTCGCTGGTGCAGTACCCGAACTCGCTGATCGACGTTTACGGTCACACCGATTCGACCGGTTCGGACGCCTACAACCAGGCGCTGTCCGAGCGGCGCGCGCGTGCCGTGGCAGATTATCTGACCTCGCGCGGCGTCGGCTACGCCCGTATCCGCAGCCAGGGTTACGGTGAATCGCAGCCGATCGCCTCGAACGACACCGAGCAGGGCCGTCAGGCCAACCGTCGCGTCGAGATCAAGATCGTGCCGATCAGCCAGGACGACGTGAACGCAGCCCGTCGCGGCCAGTAATTTCACGCAACAGTCAAAGCGGCGTCGCCTCTTGGGGGCGGCGCCGTTTTGCTATGTGGCACATACGATTGGCCGTTGACCTGCGCGGGCCGCGGCTGGCATCGGCGCTTGGCAAAGGAGACTTTTTCCCATGTCGATTCAGCGCCGCAAGATCAACGGATGCGAAACCAACCCGATCGGCCTTGGCTGCATGTCGTTGAGCTGGGCTTATTCGGGTCGCCCAAGCGAGGAAGACGGCATCCGTCTGCTGCAGCACGCGGTCGACATCGGTTATGATCACTTCGACACGGCGCGGCTTTATGGCCTGGGCCACAATGAGACGCAGGTCGGCACCGCTTTGAAGGGCCGACGCGACAAGGTCTTCCTGGCTTCTAAAATGGGCATCTTCGCCAGTGGCGACAAGCGCGGGATCGATTGCCATCCCGATACCATTCGCAGCGAACTCGAAGTATCGCTACGGTTGCTGCAGACCGATCACATCGACCTTTATTACATGCACCGGCGCGACTTCACCGTGCCGATCGAGGATTCGGTGGGTGCGATGGCCGACCTCGTGAAGGAAGGGAAGATCGGCGGCATCGGCCTGTCTGAAATGTCGGCCGAAACCTTGCGCAAGGCCGCTGCAGTCCACCCCATCGCCGCGATGCAGACCGAATACTCGCCCTGGACCCGCCAGGCGGAAATCGCCGTGCTCGATGCATGCCATGAGCTCGGGACGACGTTTGTCGCGTTCTCGCCGGTCGCGCGCGGGGCGCTGGCAGATGGGTTGCGCGATCCGCAAGCGCTGCCCGATGGCGATATCCGCAAGGCCATGCCGCGCTTCTCGGATCAGAACTGGCAGAAGAACCTCGCGCTGGTAGATGCCTTCAACGCCATTGCAGCGCGCGAAGGAGTGACGCCTGCCCAACTCTCGCTCGCCTGGGTGCTTTCACGCGGGGAGCATGTCGTTGCCATTCCCGGTACCGGCAAGATCGCGCATCTCGAGGAAAACATCGCACGCTGGGACTGGCAGATTCCCGCGTCCGTCGCGGCCGAGGTCGATGGCCTGATCAACCAGCAGACCGTGGCCGGGCACCGCTATGCAGGAGCCATGCTCCCGACCATCGATACCGAGGATTTCGACTAGGCGAGCTTCACCGCGCGATCCGCCAGCCTTTCAACGGCTGCTGCGTGGATGGCTGGCGCGGTGACCAGCAGGCCGAACGCGCGCGGATCGCGCTTGTTGTAATCGAGCGGCTTGCCAAAGGCGTCCGAGACCGACGCCCCAGCTTCGCGGGCGATCAGGGTGGCGGCAGCGATATCCCATTCGTACCCCCAGCGAAGCGTTGCGAGCAGGTCGGCTTCGTTGGCGCCGACCATGGCGATACGCAGGGCAATGGAATTGGGCTTGTCCACGGTCACGAGGTCCGCGTCAGCCTTCGGCAGGCTGTCTGCCGGAACCCGTGATCCGGCAAGTTGCGTGCGGGTGCTGGCTGTGAGCGCGATGCCGTTCCGGGTTGCGCCTTTCCCGGCGATGGCAGACCAGTATTCATTGCGGGCAGGGGCGCTGAGTAGCCCGATCAGTGGGCGCCCTTCGCTTACCAGCGCCACCGATACGGCCCAGCCCGGTCTGCCGCGCACGAAATCGCGCGTGCCGTCGACCGGGTCGACCAGCCAGCAAAGGCCGCGCTCGAGCCGTTCTGGATGATCGACCGTCTCCTCGGACAGCCAGCCAGCCGAGGGCAGCAGGGCGCCAAGTTCGCGCTTGAGGAACGAGTCGACGGCAAGGTCGGCATCGCACACCGGGCTGCCCGGCGTCTTCTCCCACACCTGGGGGGCGTGGCCGTGGCCGGGCCATAGCCCGAGCGCCATGTCTCCTGCAGCGCGTACAATCTGGTCGAGGCGGTCGTGGTCGATCATTATGCAGCCCTGAAGGTAAGAAGTATCGTCATAGAGTGCAATTGCGAGTTGTTATCAAAGATTGCTTGAGACCTCGCATTTACGCCCCTTTTCAAGCCTACCCGGCTGTGCTTAAGGCATTCCGACTCAAAGCGCCAACGGCGGCGCATACCTTTGCGCCCTTGTGGCGCGCCTGTCGGTCAACCGGTGCCTTCCGGGCGGCCATTCAAGTCGGGGATCACGCATGAACGTCCATGAATATCAGGCCAAGGAACTGCTCGCGAAGTTTGGCGTCGGCATTCCGGCCGGCATTGCCGCGCTCACCGTGGAAGAAGCTGTCGCCGCTGCCAAGCAACTGCCCGGGCCGCTCTATGTCGTGAAGGCACAGATCCACGCCGGTGGCCGCGGGAAGGGCAAGTTCAAGGAACTCGGCCCCGATGCCAAGGGCGGCGTGCGCCTCGCCAAGAGCATCGAGGAAGTCGAAGCTTTCGCCAAGGAAATGCTCGGCAACACGCTGGTTACCGTGCAGACCGGTGAAGCCGGCAAGCAGGTGAACCGCCTTTACGTGACCGATGGTGTCGACATCGCCAAGGAATACTACCTGTCGATGGTCGTCGATCGCGCCACCAGCCGCGTCGCCATGATCGTCTCGACCGAAGGCGGCATGGACATCGAAGAAGTCGCTCACTCGACCCCGGAAAAGATCGCCACGATCACCATCGATCCCGCAGAAGGCTTCATGCCGCACCACGGCCGCGCTGTCGGCTATGCGCTCAAGCTGACGGGCGATCTCAACAAGCAGGCCGGCAAGATCGCCGAGCAGCTCTACAACGCGTTCACCGCGCTGGATTGCGACATGCTGGAGATCAACCCGCTGGTCGAAACCAAGGACGGTAATCTCCTGGTGCTCGACACCAAGATGAGCTTCGATTCGAACTCGCTCTACCGCCACCCCGATGTCGTTACGCTGCGCGACGAGACCGAGGAAGACCCGGCCGAGATCGAGGCGTCGAAGTACGACCTCGCCTACATCAAGCTCGACGGCAACATCGGCTGCATGGTCAACGGTGCTGGCCTTGCCATGGCGACGATGGACATCATCAAGCTGAACGGTGAATTCCCCGCCAACTTCCTTGACGTGGGCGGCGGCGCGACGACCGAGAAGGTCACCGCGGCATTCAAGATCATCCTGCGCGATCCGGCGGTGAAGGGCATTCTCGTCAACATCTTCGGCGGCATCATGAAGTGCGACATCATCGCCGAGGGCATCGTTGCCGCGGCCAAGGAAGTGAACCTTTCGGTTCCCCTCGTCGTGCGTTTGGAAGGCACCAACGTGCAGCAGGGCAAGGACATCCTGGCCAACTCGGGCCTGCCGATCGTCCCCGCCAACGATCTGGGCGATGCTGCCAAGAAGATCGTTGCCGAGGTCCGCAACGTCGCCTGACGAACTGCGCCAATAGGCATCACGAAAGGGCGTCGGGCAACCGGCGCCCTTTTCGTTTATGCAGCGCGGGACGGACTGCCTGTCCGGACGGACAGGCAGAGTTGACGTTTACGTAAGCGCGAATTAGACCGTCTGGCGAGGAATCAAGGAAAGGACGCTAAGGCCCATGAAAGCCCTGGTCTGCGTGAAGCGCGTGATTGACTACAACGTGAAGCCTCGTGTGAAGGCGGATGGTTCGGGTGTTGATCTTGCGAACGTGAAGATGAGCATGAACCCGTTTGACGAGATCGCGGTCGAGGAGGCCATTCGCCTGAAGGAGAAGGGCGTGGTGACCGAGATCGTGGCGGTGTCGGTGGGTGTGGCCAAGAGCCAGGAAACGCTGCGCACGGCGCTGGCGATGGGCGCGGACCGGGCGGTGCTGGTGCAGGTCGAGGACGGCACCGAGGTCGAGCCGCTGGCCGTGGCCAAGATCATCAAGGGGATTGCCGATGAAGAGCAGCCGGCGCTGATCATCACCGGCAAGCAGGCGATCGACGATGACAGCAACCAGGTCGGCCAGATGGTCGCCGCGCTGCTCGGCCGTCCCCAGGGGACGTTCGCCAACGAGGTTTCGGTCGAGGGCGATGCGGTCGTCGTGAAGCGCGAGATCGACGGCGGCCTGCAGACGGTGCGCCTGGCGCTGCCGGCGGTGGTCACCACCGACCTGCGCCTCAACGAGCCGCGCTATGCCTCGCTGCCCAACATCATGAAGGCCAAGTCCAAGCCCTTGGCCAACAAGACGCCGGCTGACTACGGCGTCGACGTTGCCGCGCGCCTCAAGACGCTCAAGGTCAGTGAACCGCCGGTGCGCTCGGCCGGCATCAAGGTGCCCGATGTCGACACGCTGGTCGCCAAGCTCAAGGAAATGGGAGTAGCCTGATGTCCAAGGTTCTCGTTCTCGTCGAACACGACAACGCTTCCGTCAAGGACGCCACGCTCGCCGCCGTCACCGCTGCCGGCCAGCTTGGCGAAGTGACCGCACTGGTCGCCGGATCGGACTGCGACGGCGCCGCAACTGCCGCCGCGCAGATCGCCGGCGTCGCCAAGGTCCTGAAGGCCGACGACGCATCGCTTGCCAATGCGCTGGCTGAAAATGTCGCGCCGCTCGTCGCTGGCCTGATGGCGGACTATGACGCCTTCGTCGCCCCTGCCACGACCACGGGCAAGAACGTCGCCCCGCGCGTTGCCGCACTGCTCGATGTCATGCAGGTCTCGGACATCCTCTCGGTCGAAGGCCCCAAGACCTTCACCCGTCCGATCTACGCCGGCAACGCCATCGCCACGGTCGAAAGCTGCGACGCCAAGCTGGTCATCACCGTGCGCGGCACCGCCTTTGCCAAGGCTGCCGCGACCGGCGGATCGGCGAGCGTCGAAGCCGTCAGCGCCAGCGGCGACAGCGGCCTCAGCACTTTCGTAAGCGCCGAGATCGCCAAGTCCGAGCGCCCGGAACTCACCTCGGCCAAGATCATCGTCTCGGGCGGCCGCGCCCTCAAGGATGCGGCCACGTTCGAGCAGGTCATCACCCCGCTGGCTGACAAGCTGAACGCCGGCATCGGCGCCAGCCGTGCCGCGGTTGACGCAGGCTACGTGCCCAATGACTACCAGGTCGGCCAGACCGGCAAGATCGTGGCACCGGAAGTCTACATCGCCGTGGGCATCTCGGGCGCGATCCAGCACCTTGCCGGCATGAAGGACTCCAAGACCATCATCGCCATCAACAAGGACGAAGACGCCCCGATCTTCCAGGTCGCCGACATCGGCCTCGTCGGTGACCTCTTCACCTTGGTCCCAGAACTCACCGGGAAGCTGTAAGAGGGCAAGAGCCGTACAATCGCAAAAAAGAATATCATGATGGAGTGCCTCTCAGGAGAAGCACTCCATCATGAGCTGAATGCTCACACGATCGCGCTTGATTTTGCGATGGCCTTCGGCAACCGTATTGCCATGAAAGCAAGTTGGCACCTTTACTGCATTTTGGCGATTGTTTCGTCAGGATTTTCTGTCCCTTTAGTGACGGCAAGAACACCCGATACCTTGTCGTTGGCGCCATCCGGTCAATGGAACATAAATTACGGCACCGATGTCTGCCAGCTTGCGAGAGTCTTCGGAACAGGTTCCGATCAAGTTTTGCTGCAACTTCAATCCTATGGGATGACTGCCGGGTTTCGGTTGACCACGATCGGACAGCCCTTTGAATTGAAGGGGCCGATCATGATCGAGGACAGCGAAAATCCCAAGCGCCGCTATCTTGGCGCGAAAGAGGAGGACGAACGCAAGTCGAAGTTTCTCTATCAGTTTGGTCCTGCAGGAGAGGAACAAACGGCATATCCATTAGCGGCGCTGGTTCAAACATCGGGATCCAACGATCCTACGCCTGCCTTGATCACCGATACTGTCGGGATTTCTGCAAAGCCCGCACCGCAGAGTGCGGAAGAAAAGAAAATCACCCGCGTCGAACCCGGGACGCCACTGCCTGAAGGATCGGCAATGTGGCTGCAGATTTCGGTCCCGCGCGGCAGGACCGTGCGGTTGATGACGGGCAGCATGACGCAACCCTATGCGGCACTGCAAGCTTGCAACAGGGATCTTGTGCAATCGTGGGGTATCAAGGTTGACGATCCCGCTCTTGCGCCCGCCATTCTGCCAGTGCCGCAAACAAGTCCCGGCACTTGGGTCAACTCGTCGGACTTTCCATCGAGCGATCTGCGCACCAGCACCAACGCCATCGTCAATTTCCGGCTGATGGTAAATGAAGTAGGGCGCGTGACGGCCTGCAAGATTCAGGAAGCCACGCAGAATGAAAAGCTCTCGCAAGTTACATGCAATCTGATGACGCAACGAGCCAAATTCGCTCCGGCGGTAAATGCCGCCGGGAGACCAGTGCCGGGTTACTACATCAATTCCGTGCGATGGGTCGTACCGCAATAGGCCTTGTCAGGCACTGGCTGAAATCGTCGAGCACGTAGTCGGCAAAAGCCTCGCAGTTGACGAAGCCGTGCTTGCGATAGAGGCCGAGCGCGGGCGCGAAGGCGGGGCCCTGACCGGTTTCGAGGCTGACGCGTTCGTATCCGCGCGCCGCAGCGACTGCCAGAAGATGCAGCAGGATCGCTTCGCCGACACCCTTGCCCAGCCATTCGGGCGCGGCGCGCATGGATTTGAGTTCGCCATGCCTTGCATCGAGTTCGCGGATGGCGCCCATGCCGCCGAGCTTGCCATCAACCCATGCCGTGAAAAAAGTGACGCCAGGTTCGCGCAGCTTCTCAAGCGGCAGGGCGTGAACCTTGCAGGCCGGAGAATTGGCATGCATTCCTGAAAGGTGCAGTGCAATCAATGACCTGACTTCTTCACGGGACAGATCGTCCTCAACTATCTCCATAGGGTCGCCTCCTCCGAGCAGCACTTATCGCGCAGTCCGATGACAAAAGGCAATGCCTAGCTGCAGCCCGTATGTTGACAGTAACCGAGATGAAGCGCACGTCTGCGCCTGCTTGAGCCGAGTCATAACAGAGTCGCCCGTCGCAAGAACTTGAAGCGAGACCAGTAAAGGCCTTCGCGCTACTTGGGGGACGATGACATGAAAAAGCTTTTTCTGCTGCCGCTGCTCTGCGCTGCCATGCCGGTTCAGGCACAGGAATATCCCGTTATTCCCGGCGATTATATTACCGTCAGCATGATCTCCGTCGAGGACGGGCACGATCTGGAATATGCCAATCACCTTGCCGGCATGTGGCGCAAGGGGCAGGACTTCGCCGTAAAACAGGGCTGGATTACCGGATACGAGATCCAGACCAACGAAAACAAGCGCCCGGGGGAGCCTGACTTCTTCCTGGTAACCCGCTTCGCCAAGTTCGCCGACCCAGCGCAGGAAGAGATGCGCGAAAAGGCCTACACCGATTTCATGAAGTCCACTGCCGCGCAGATGCAGGCTGCATCGAGCGAGCGGGCCAAGTACCGCACATTGATGGGCACGATGTTGCTGCGCGCGTGGAAGTGGCGCAACTGATCGAGCCAGTCGCCGAGGTTGCGGCGGGGGGTGGCTATATCATCCCCCGCTGTGCTTGTCGGCCTTGCGCCTTCCGAAGCGCATGCCTGTTTCCAGCCGCGCACGAAGCTGGGCGTAATATGCTTCGAGGAAGGCGAGCTCATCGCCCGCGCCCGCGCTCCAGCCGATCTTGCCGCAGATCGTCTGCGCCACATCGCGCAGCGCGTCGGCCCGGCCTTCGCGGAGTACGCGTTCCAGCACCTGCAGTTCGTATTCCCCGTAGACGGCAAGATCGGCATCGCTGAAGCGGTAATTCGCCCCGGTTTCGGCCGACCGGCCACGCGCGCCATCGCTGACGGAAAGTGCCTGTTCAAGCTTGCGCCTGGGCGCTTCGACCACCCAGGTGCCGGCGATGAGATCGCCGCAGCGCAGGCGATCGCGGTTGAAGAAGGGGAACAGCGCAAAGATCAGGAACCAGACAAGACCCGCCCAGCTCGCCATGGCCACATCGCCGCCCTCGACGCTGGCGACGAGAATGAACAGCAGCGGCAGGAACAGTTCGACATCGCGCACGAGGTTGCGCGCGATCACCGCCTCGGTCGTCAGCCGTCCGCCTTCGGTCCCGCGCGCCCGCGCGGCGACGCGGATGCCGGTGATGCGCTTGCCCGGAGTTGCCCCGCGCGGTCCCAGTTCGAAGAACAGGAACCAGGCGTTGCGGAACAGGAACAGCACGATGATCCAAAGCACCGACAGTGCCTGCACCGCGTGTCCGGCAGGCGAGGCGCTGCTTTCCAGATTGATGCCGACGATTCCGGCCAGCTTGACGAGAATCACCGTGGCGCCGACGATTGCGCCAATAATCATCACCAGATCCAGAAACAGGGCGGCGGCACGTGAACCACGCGAAGCCAGCGTAAACGGCAGCGGGACACCTTCGGGCGTGATGACGATGCGGCGGCTGCGCTCGTCTGGCAGGCCACGCGGCGCGGGCTGTGCCTGCACCTTGCGACGGAAAGGGTTGCGCCAGCGAGCCATCAGCGCCCGGCCATCCGGCCATCGCGCCGGAACGCGAAGAAATAGGCGCACCACAGCACCAGCATCGAGCCGCCCACGGCCAGGCGCGAGGGCGTTGAATCGACAAGCTGGCGGCCGAACCCTTCAAGCAGCGCCGCGACTACCAGCATCAGCACCACCCCAGTCATGACCTGTGCCGCGCGGCGACCGGCAGCCGATGCCGCTTCGAGGATTGGCATGTTGCCGGGAAAGGCCATCGACCGGCCGACATGGATGCCCGCCGCGCCTGCGAGCAGAATGGCGAACAGTTCGGTCGTTCCGTGGATGGAAAGCCAGCCGATGAAGTCAACCAGCAGGCCCTGCCCGTGATAGAGCCAGAGCATCGCGCCCAGCAACGCGGTGTTGTGCACCAGCAGCAGCATTGTCGGCAGGCCGAAGGCAAAGCCCAGCGCGAAGCACATGATCGAGACTTGCGCGTTGTTGCTGAACAACTGCGCGGCAAAGACGCTCATGCCGTTCTGGTCCTGATTGCCGAACAGGGTGCCACGGAGCACCTCGCGGCTCGCGCCAGGCGCGCGCACATCGGCGAAACCGCCGGGCACGAGGGCGTGATACCATTCAGGATCATGGGCAACGAGCAGCCAGCCCACCGCAGTGCCTGCGATCATCAGGGCAAGGGCCAGCAGCAGGTCCATGCCAAGCGCCCGCACGCTGGCACTCCACCCGCCGCCGAGGAAGCCGCGGAGCCACGACCACAGCGAGGCGCGCGGGCCGTAGACCTGAAACCAGGCGCGCTGCGTCAAAGTCTCAAGGTAGCCGACCAGCGCGGCATCGAGCGAGGTCTCGCGAGCGATCGCAAGGCTTGATGCGGCGGTGCGATAGAGCACCGGCAGGGCCAGCAGGTCGTCATCGGAGAGACGGCGCAGGCGACCGGATTCGATCCGGCGCAGAATACTCTCCAGTCGTTTCCAGTCGCCCTCGCGTTCAAGCCGGAAGCGGTCCGAGCGCAGCGCGGCTTCCTCGGCGGCGATGGCCTTTTCGGAAGGCTTGTCGAACCAGCCAGCGATGCGGCCGGCGATGGAAGAGCTGGCCGCGTTCATCCGATCCGCCCTTCACGCTTGATCGCAAGATAGGAATCGAGCAGCCGCGTGCCGATCTGGTCATGCGGTGCTTCCAGCACGCGCACACCCATGTGGCGCAGCCGCTGCAGCACCAGCGCGCGCTGGCGGGCGAGGCCCGTGGCGGTGACGGCCGCAGCGACCGACTGCATGTCGGTGACAGGCGCCGTGGCGATGCCGGCGAGTTCGGCGTCGGCCATCACGACGAACAGCACGAGGTGCTTGTCCACCAGCCGCCCGACGCTCTCGACCATGAGCTGGGCGCTGGTGGGATCGGTGAAATCGGAAAACAGCACGATCAGCGAACGGCGCTGCAGGCGGGCGGCCAGCGTTGACAGGGCGAGCGTGAAGTTGGGTTCGCCGGGGTGATAATCGAGCCCCGCCGCTGCGCGTTGCAGCCGGGCAAATTCGCGCGCATCGGTCACGAAGGGTGTGGCCACTTCGGGACGGGCGGCAAAGCCGAACAGGGCGACCCGGTCCTGCGCCTTGAGAGCAACGTAGGCGGTGGTCAGCGCGGCGGTAACGGCGCGGTCAATGCGGGGAAGCCCCTCGATCGGCTCGCACATTGCCTGCCCGCAGTCGAAGGCGAAGACGATCTGGTTGTTGCGCTCGACTTCATATTCCTTGGCAAAGAGGCGGGCATGACGGGCCGAACTTTTCCAGTCGATGCGACGGCGGTCCATGCCGGGTTCGTAATCGGCGAGCGCTTCGAATTCGGCGCCTTCGCCGCGGATGCGCCGGGCGATCAGGCCAAACTGGGCATCGCGCAGGAAGATCTGCAATGCCGGGCTGCGCACCGGGGCGATGTTGGGCCAGACGCGTACGTCAATCTCCAGCGTGTGGCGTGCCTGCCGGTGGGCGAGGCCGAGCGGGCCATTCCAGCGAAGCCAGGCCATGCCGATTCGCCCGGTCCCGCGCCGGGTCGGAAAGAGCGGCGCGGTGCCGCTCCATGCGCCATCGTTCGGCATGAGGGGCAGGGTGATGCGCCCCCCTTCCGCCAGACGCGGATCGCACTCCAGCGCGGCTTGCGGCCGGGCAGAGGCGGCTGGTCGGGCAATGTCGGCAAGGACCGTCAGTGTTGCGGTCTCGCCCACTTTGGCATCGCCGGGGGCGAGTACGCGCAAGTCCTCGAGCCTGCCTGCGAACAGCCCGTCGAGCGCGATGAGGAGAAGCAGTGCCGCACCCAGCGCCGGGGCGACGATCCACGCCGCAGGCACGGCAGCGGCCAGCAGCAGCGCCAGCGGCGCAAGCGCTGCCAGCATGATCACGGCTCGCGCCGTAGGGTAGAGGGCGGCCGTTCGGATCAACGCGGCGCTTCCGTGCCCTCGACCATGGCAGCAACGATCGCCTCGACCTGCTTGCCTTCAATCTCGGCTACAGGGCTGAGCATCAGGCGATGACGCAGGACCGAGGTGGCAAGCGCCTTCACGTCATCGGGGATCACGTATTCACGGCCATCGAGCGCCGCGCGGGCGCGGGCGGCACCGGCCAGCAGCACGGCGGCGCGGGGGCTGGCGCCGACAACCAGATCGCCGCTCTCGCGCGTGGCCCGCACCAGCCGCACGATATAGTCAACGATCGTATCGGCCAGCGTGACCTGAGCCAGCGAGGCTTGCGCGGCGGCAAGCTGTGCGGGGTGGGTCACGGCTCTCACGCCAAGGTCAGCCGGCTTGGGCGCGCCGCGTCCTTCGCCATAGCGAGCCACGATCCTCGCTTCTTCCTCGGCCGAGGGGTAGGCGACGAGCAGTTTGAACAGGAAGCGGTCAAGCTGGGCTTCAGGCAGGGGATAGACGCCCTGGCTCTCGATCGGGTTCTGCGTGGCAACGACCATGAAGCGGTCGGACAGCGCGTGGACCTCGCCGTCGAGCGTGACGCGGCGCTCCTGCATGGCTTCGAGCAGCGCGGCCTGCGTCTTGGGCGGAGTGCGGTTGATCTCGTCGGCCAGCAGCAGTTCGTGGAAGATCGGCCCGCGGGTAAGCGTGAAGGCGCTGGTCTGGAAGTTGAACAGGTTCGAGCCGAGGATGTCGCCCGGCATCAGGTCCGGCGTGAACTGGATGCGTCCGAAATCGAGGCCGAGCGTGGTCGCGAACGTCTGCGCAAGGAAAGTCTTGGCGGTGCCCGGAGGGCCTTCAAGCAGGACATGTCCGCCTGCGAACAGCGCAACCAGCAGGTGATCGAGAATCTCGTCCTGCCCGACCACGGCCTTGGCCACTTCGGCGCGGATCGCGGCGGCGAGCGTGCCAACATCTGCCAGGGACATTTCGGGTTGGGTATCGGTCACGTCAGTTGCCTTTCGATCGCCTGCAGGGCCTGTGCCCGGCGGGTGAGGTCATGGGGTTTGCGGCTCGCGCGCAAGCTCCGCGCGGCTTCGGAAAAACGGGGGCCGGCCAGGCCACGGCGCTCCTGCGCGGCATCGATCAGCTGTTCGACGCGGCCGGGGTCGAGCCCCTTGGGCAGGCCCAGTGCCAGCGCGATGCGTTCGCGCGAGGCGTCGGCATAGGGCGCAGCGGCAAGGTGCACGCGGCCGGCGCGGCGGATAAGCCCGGCGGCATTGGCCACCAGCGCGGTCTTGCCGCGGGCGTATTCCGGCATATGTGCGATGGCCGGGCCGAAGCGGTTGAAGGCTCGCCAGGCAAGCGCGATCGCGGCAAGGAACAGGGCCACTGTCGCTGCAAGGAACGGTGGTTCGAAGGCCAGCGTCAACAGGTTTCGCTGCGCACCAAAGCCGTTGAAGGTCATGTCGAACGTGATCGGTTGCGCCCTGTCGTCTGCCGTGGCCAGCACAATGTTGCGAGCAAGCAGCGCGGTGGCCCTGTCGGCAAGGCCCCAGTTGTCGAGCAGGTCCGGTTCGAAGACGAGAACTACCGGGTAGATATCCGCGTTGTCGCCGCCGTGACCCGGATCGATCCCGGCCAGGCGGTTGAGTTCCGGATAGTAGCCATCATCGTCCATCCACGCTGCAAGAATGCGACCGTCACCGCTCCGTACCAGCGGCATCAGGCCCTTGCCAGAGCCGCTTTCGACCTGCCGGTCATCGGGCAGCTTGCCGCTGCCGCTGCCGCTGGCTGTGCGCCAGCCCTGCGCGGGCGCGCTGTCCTTCCCGCCGATCGCGACGGAAACGTTGTCGGCAAAGCCCGGCCAGTTCGGCGCACTGGTGGCGAAGACCTGCACCCATCCGCGCTTGGCCTTCTGCGAATTGAGGCCCACCGCCATCCATTTGGGCGCAACCACCAGCGTCGGTCCGATCAGGCGGCGGGCGTCGACCAGCTTGGCGATCGCCTTGCCATCGGCCTCGGCCGGCGGGGTCAGCACCAGCAGTCCGGGGACGGATTCGAGCTGCAACCGGTTGCGCTGGCGCTGCACGTCAAACCCTTCGGCTTCGAGCATCTGCGCAAGGCCCGCGTAACCGGTCAGCCCCTTGCCGCCGACGTGGGCACCGCCGTCGTTGCCGCTACCGCCGGTATCGTGGCCAAGGAACCACAGCAAGGCGACGAAGGCGAGCAAGCCGACCAGCAGCATGCCGATCACGGTGCTGCGCGGAAAGGGAGAGGGCTGGGCGCTCAAGCCTGCGCCCCAAGGGGCTCGATCGCGAAGCTGGCATAGGCGTCGCGTGCCTTTTGCCAGTCTTCGCCGCCCAGTGGGCGCAGGGCGTAGCGAGCGCGTTCGACCAGCCCGGCAATCGTGGCAAAGGCAGAGCGCGCCGCTTCGGGCAGGTCGCGCAAGGCGCCGATCTCGCGCGCGGTGCTGGAAGGGGTGAGCCAGTCGGGCCGCGCCTGCGCGATCTGGCCAACGCTGCGTCGAAGCAGCAGGTGCACGGCATCGGCAAAGAGGCCCTGTGCGGCAAGACGATCAGCGTCCTCGAGAAGCGCAAGTGCCGGCTCGCGTTCGGGCACCCAGCCTTCAGCCGCAGCCGCGGCACTCGCCTTGCGCGCCTGCCACAGCGGCCAGAGCAAGGTCCAGGCCAGCCAGGCCCCGGCAAGGCCAGCACCGATCAGCAGGACGATCTCGATGGTCGACCAGCTCGATCCCAGCAGGCGGGCGAGCGGCGACAGCAGCCATTCGAGAAACCGGCCCAGAGCCTTGAGCCATTCGGGGGAAACCGCAGGCGGATCTGGAGGCACGGGTGCGAACTGTATGTCGGCCGATGCGCGCATGGAACGCCATGCCGCCTCTGCCGCTGCGGGATCGCCTTGTACTGGAGTTGCCGCCGCAGGTGCCGTCACGCCAGCCAAGGTTGCACGCGACACTGCTGCGGGCAAGGGGCCTTATTGCCCGCGAATCCGTTCCATCGGGTAAGTGCCCAGCATGCGCAGGTCCTTGGCGAAGAAGCCAAGTTCCTCGAACGCGAGGTCCACCGCGCGGTCGCCGGGCTTGCCCACGATGTCGGCGAAGAATTCGGTCGCTGCGAAACTTGCGCCACGCTGGTAGCTTTCCAGCTTGGTCATGTTGACGCCGTTCGTGGCAAAGCCGCCCAAAGCCTTGTAGAGCGCGGCGGGGATGTTTCGCACCTCGAACACGAAGGTCGTGATCGCCGGTCCTGCGATGGTCGATGCGTCGCGCGCGGTCTTTGACAGGATGACGAATCGGGTGGTGTTGTCGTGCGCGTCCTCGACATTGTCCTCGATGACCTTGAGGCCATAGAGTTCGGCGGCAATGCGCGGGGCCAGCGCGGCGACGGCGGGATCGCCAAGCTCGGCGACGAAGGCGGCAGCGCCGGCGGTGTCGGCATAGCTCATCGGCACGATGCCACGATCACGCAGGTAGAAGCGCGATTGGCCAAGCGCCTGCGGATGGCTGTAGGCGGCGGTGAAGGGGCCATCGCCCAGCGCCATCAGGCTCGCGTGAATCTCGAGGAAATGCTCCCCGACAATCGAAAGCCCGCTTTCTGGCAACAGGAAGTGAATGTCGGCAACGCGGCCGTGCTGCGAATTCTCGATCGGAATGATGGCGCAAGCGGCGCGTCCATCCTTCACGGCATCGAGCGCATCTTCGAACGAGAAGCAGGGCAGGGGCAGGCAATCGGGCATGGCCTCCAGCGCGGCGCGATGCGAGTTTGCACCGGGGGCGCCCTGGAACGAAACCGCGCGCGCGGGGTCTGCAGCGGCGGCGGCGGTCATCTGCTCGACGAGGACGAGGGCGGGCGCGGGATAGCTCTGCATGATGCCTCGCGCGTTAGGCTGCTGGAACCCTGCGGGCAAGTGACATCGAATTTAGGACCTCAAACCATCTTGCGCTGCGCCATGCCGCTGACTAGAGGGACCCCGAACTCGCGCGGGTGTCGGCAAGGTGCTGACGTTGCGCCAATGGGGCTCGTAAATGGACGATCGTTTCAATACCATCGCCGGATGGACCTTGTTCGGGGGCATCGTGGCTCTGGGCCTTTCCAGCCTGTCGGCGCACTACTTCATGGCCGACAAGGAACATCGCCCGGAAAAGATGGGCTATGCGATCGAAGGCGTGGTCGAAGAAGGCGCCGGTGGCGCTGCCGCTGAACTGCCGCTGGCCAATCTTCTTGCTGCTGGCGATGTCGCCAAGGGCGAAGCGGTCTTCGCCAAGTGCAAGGCCTGCCATAACGCCGATCAGGGCGGTGCCAACGGTATCGGCCCGAACCTCTACGGCATCGTCGGCAAGCCGGTTGGCAAGCACGCGGCTGGCTTTGCCTATTCCGCCGATCTTGCCGGTCACGGCGGCACTTGGGATTTCGCCACGCTTGATCAGTGGCTGAAGAACCCGAAGGCGTTCGCTGCGGGCACCAAGATGTCGTTCGCCGGCCTGCCCAAGGGCGAAGACCGCGCCAACGTCATTCTCTATCTCAACTCGCTCGGCTCGAACCTGCCGTTGCCCGCACCTGAAGCCGTCCCGGCTGCCGGTGCCGCGCCTGCAGCCGGTGCTGCGGTGGCGCTGGTCGGCGATGCCGCCAAGGGCGAGGCTGTCTTCGCCAAGTGCAAGGCTTGCCACACCATCGATCAGGGCGGCGCCAACGGAATCGGCCCGAACCTTTACGGCGTACATGGCGAAGCTGTTGCCGGTGACCGTGGCGGTTATGCCTTCTCCGACGCGCTCAAGGCGCACGGCGGCAACTGGGACGACGCGACGCTCGATTCGTGGCTGACCAGCCCTGCCAAGTTCGCCCAGGGCACCAAGATGACCTTCGCCGGCATCTCGGACCCGCAGCAGCGCGCCGACGTCATCGCCTACCTGAAGTCGAAGAAGTAAGCTTCGCTTTCAGCGCAATTCGAAAGGGCGTCCGGAGCGATCCGGGCGCCTTTTTCGTGTCTTTGGTGCCGGTTGCCGATTGCGGCCCGGAAGTGCACCTTCGTGCTTTGGGAGACGCCGATGCGCCTGATCGCTGCCCTGCCGCTCGTTCTGTTGATGACCCCAGCGCACGCGGCGGAACCTCCGGCTGCGATCCAGGGCAACTGGACCGTCGATCTTTCGGCCAAGCCGGACGAACCTTACGTGAAGCCCATGGTCCTGCAGTTGCAGGCCAATGGCACGGTAAAAGGCAGCTTCTACGAGAGCGAGATTCTGGCCGGACGCTGGAAGACCGATCGTGGGCGCACTTGCGTCAGCTTCCGCACCACCGATGGCGCCGGACCCTATCACACAGCCGCGTGTCTTGTGGACGACCACATCGAAGGCCAGACCTGGGCCGAACGCCGCAATTTCCTGTTCAACTGGAACGCCGTGCGTTGAGCCTCAGAGGCTGCAGGCCTCGGCCATGATAGCTGCGTTGAGAGTGTCGGACTCGACCGGCGCATACTGTTCACCCGTGTCCGTCTCGACCGCGTTGCGCGATACGATCTGCCCTGACGTGGCGTAATCGGTGGCGGCAGCGATCAGCACGCGACGGCCTGCGCAGTCGTAGCGGAACAGGATGACCTTGCGCCCGGTGGCAAGGCCGGCGGCAGGGGCAAAATCGAAGCCTGCCCAGACCTGGCGTACAGTGAAATTGCGATACGCGCTTGGCGGCAACTCCCGCACCGATTCGGGGCGTACCAGCACCTCGGTGCGATCCTCGGCCACACCGATGACCTTCCAGTCTGCAGACCATCCTCTTGCCGCGATTTCCTCGGCCATGGCTCCGCCGGAGAAGCAGAGGATGGCAAAGGGAAGCAGCAGGTTGCGGGCGGGGGTCATCGGGTGGCTTTCGAAAAGCGGCTGTTAACGTCCTGATAACCAGACTGGGGCGGCGCGCCAGCTAGGTGTTTGTCCTTAGTCCCGCAATGCGACAGCCCATCAGTCGTCAGTTAATGCGGGCGCCTCGGCTCGGCCCTTGAACCCTTGCGCAATCACGTACCACTCCGAAGAGTCCTTGCGGCTCGATGGCGGCTTGGCGTGCTTCACAGTCGTGAAGTTCTTCTTGAGGATCGTCAGCAGTTCACCATCGGTGCCGCCGGCAAAGACCTTGGCAACGAACGCACCGCCTGGTGCCAGCGTCTGGATGGCAAAATCGACGGCGGTTTCGACAAGACCCATCGTGCGCAAGTGATCGGTCTGCTTGTGGCCCACGGTGTTGGCGGCCATGTCGGAAATGACCAGATCGGGCGGACCGTCGAGCGCTTCGGTCAGCGCCTGCGGTGCAGCGTCGTCCATGAAGTCCATCTCGAAGATGGTCACGCCCTCGATCGGATCGGTCGGCAGCAGATCGATGCCTACGATGGCTGCCGCCGGCGATTTCTTGCGCACGACCTGGCTCCAGCCACCGGGCGCTATGCCGAGGTCGACCACGCGCTTCGAGCCCTTGAGCAGGCCGAACTTCTCGTCGAGGTCGATCAGCTTGAACGCGGCGCGGCTGCGCCAGCCTTCGGCCTTGGCCTGCTTCACATAAGGGTCGTTCAGCTGGCGCGAGAGCCAGCGGACCGAGGAGGCCGAGCGGCCCTTGGCGCTTTTGAGGCGTTCGTTGGGATTCTTGCCAGAGCGGCTCATTGTGCTTGTGTCCTGCCGGAATTGCGAGAAACCGCCCCGGTTGCCATCAGGCTGCGCAGGATGCCTTCGCGGATGCCGCGATCGGCAATGCCCAGCCGGTCGGCCGGCCAGATGTCGAGAATCGATTCGAGAATGGCGCACCCCGCCACGACGAGGTCGGAGCGTTCGCGTCCGATGCAAGGCAGGGCAATGCGCTCTGCCGGGGTCATGGTCGACAGGCGGCGCGAGATATCGCGCATCGATTCGGCCGGCACGACCAGCCCGTCCACCGCGCGGCGATCGTACTGTGGCAACTCGAGGTGTAGCGATGCGAGCGTGGTGACCGTGCCGCTCGTACCAAGCAGCCGGATCGCACGTTCCTTCTGCGCGACGCGGCGGATGGGGGAGACCCGCGCCGTGAAGTCGGCAAAACCCTCGTCCACGCGGCGACGCATCTCGGCATAGGCCGTGGCGCGGGCTTCCGGGTGATCGGCGATCGCGCCGATGCTCTCGGTCAGCGATACCACGCCCCACGGCACCGATTGCCAATCGAGGATGCGCGGCACTGTCTCGCCGGTCTCGACCAGCACCATCTCGGTCGATCCGCCGCCGATGTCGAAGATCATCGCCGGGCCGTTGCCCTGTTCAAGAAGGATATGGCAGCCCAGCACGGCGAGCCGCGCTTCTTCCTGCGCCGTGATGATGTTGAGATGAATTCCCGTTTCGTCGCGCACGCGATCGATGAAGGCCTGGCCGTTGCTGGCACGGCGGCAGGCTTCGGTCGCAACCGAGCGGGCGAGGTGGACGTTGCGCTTGCGCAGCTTGTCGGCGCAGACGTGCAGAGCCGCCAGCGCGCGGTCCATGGCCTCGTCGGACAGCCGTCCGCTTTGCGCCAGCCCTTCGCCCAGGCGGACGACGCGGCTGAAGGCATCGATCACGACGAAATGCTCGCCCGAGGGGCGCGCGATCAGGAGACGGCAGTTGTTGGTGCCCAGATCGATCGCGGCATAGGCCTGGCGATGATGGGGCAGCGGCTTTTGCCATCCACCGGCGCGTTCCGCGATCGGTGTTGCAGCAGTGGGCACGGACGCATCCGATG
Organism: Novosphingobium sp. B1; assembly: GCF_900176395.1. Taxonomy (GTDB): domain Bacteria; phylum Pseudomonadota; class Alphaproteobacteria; order Sphingomonadales; family Sphingomonadaceae; genus Novosphingobium. The sequence continues at coordinate 296,971 of NZ_FWXL01000006.1, forward strand.
CCGACGAAGCGATGGCCTCGTGGTTGCCGCTGCCGCGCATTGCGGGCGGACTAATATTGCCGGCAGATGTGGGCGGGACACCGCTCCCCGCTTTGCCGCGTGGCCGGCGGGGCTTTTTTCTTTGCCCCTTCTTGCCGCCGACCGTCTTTCCGTTGGCCACTCTGGCTTCGGGATGCGCGCCTTGCCCATTTGCCGGCGGAATGGAACCCGCCATGACTCGTATTCGCTTATGTTTTCCCGCGCCACCTGATGCAGCCGGGTACTTGAGGGCAATGCTAGCGGTCAGATGCCCTGTCTGCAAGGCTGGCCCCAAAAATGCCCCAAGACGCCCTTGACTTGGTCGCCAGTGCCCCCTAGTTGCGCGCCTCACGCTGCCCCGTCGTCTAATGGTAAGACTACGGATTCTGATTCCGTCTATCGAGGTTCGAATCCTCGCGGGGCATCCATCTCCTTCCACCAAAGCAACGGCGCGCGCGGCGTCGAGCAAGAGCCGGGGCCCCATTGGTTCCGAAGAGATGGCATGCGCGTTGACCGCCCGCACACAGGCTCGCGTTCCGCTTTACGACAAGGCTTGCTTTCAGGGGGCGCCACAGAGGGCTGTTGCGCGTTTTCTTGCGCTCAGGCGTCGGCGAGAACGATCACCGGTGCCTCGGCTGCTGCGCGCAGGGCTTCCTGCAATTCGCTCCGCAGCTTGTCAGCACCGTTGTCGGCGTCGAAAGCAAAGTCGATCGGTTTGCTCGAACAGTGTACCACCTTGCCGGAGCCATCGAGTTCGACGGCGTGAAGGGCCACATAGTGCCCGTGATCGACGATGCGGTAGGTCGTATCCATGGAATGCTCCGAAAGGCTTTTCGCCCCTAGAGAGCAACTACGTCCGAGACGTGGTCCGGTTCCCCCGCGATTGCTTGGGCATGGCTTGCGTGATCAGTGCTTGCGCAGGCCGAGAGCGTTGGCAAGCCCATCGATAACGCGTTCAACCGCGAGCACGCCCTTGTCGGTGAGCATTATCCAGGTCCGGCGCTTGTCATCCCAGTCCGCGCTTCGCCGCACCAGGCCGGTCTGCGTCAGCATCTCGACATGGCGCAGGCCGGTCGTCGAGGGCAGGCCTGCGGCGCTGCTTACGCCCGAGACAGAAAGCCGGCGGCCCTCGTGCAGCGCTATGTAGATTTCGAGGAGCATCAGCCAGTCGCTGCCCAGCACGCGCACGTCGGGCAGGATGGCGGCGCTGCGGTGCGCATGGCGCTGCAAGGCGCGGGCGAAGTCGATCAGGCCGGTGCCGTCATCATGCATCGCATGCGACGAGGCGGTGGAAAGTTGAACGACGACGGACATGGCAACAGGCTCCTCGAAGGTTCGAGCAAATCGATCGGTCAGGCCTGATGCACCGGCGCGTGATGCCGATGGTGGCCGGACCACCTACTGGAGGAGCAGGCGGCCCGGCTGCCTTGCGACCCGATAGCTCGGGCTTGTATGCGGCCCGCGGGCAGACCGGGAGGTCAGCCGGCGAGGATGACGAGAGCGGCAATGAGCGCCCAGAGCAGAACACTGATAGCCGGTGCTGCCACAAGTCTGACAAGGCCAGGTCTTCGGCCCGCCGCAGCGGCCAGCACTTGATGCGGTATGGCCACGGTCCCCACTCCAGCGCCCGATTGCACTCCCGTTCCTGTCGTTAGCGCAAATCACGGGCGGTCGTTGTAAACAGATGTAAACTCGCCGACTTTGCTGTCACTTCTGCAGAAGCTCGCGTATGAGGACGCAGGGATTTACTTGCAGGGCGCGGGGCCCGACCGGGGCGGCATGAAGATCGGCATCGTTGACGATGACGACACGATGATCGAATTCGTGTCGCGACTGTTTGAATCTGAAGGTTTTCGCTGCGCCTCCTTTCGGCGCGGGCGTGATCTCGTCAGTGCGCTCGCCCGGGAAACTTTCGATCTGCTCATACTCGACTGGAACATGCCCGACATGAGCGGCATGGAAATCCTGCAATGGGTGCAAGCTCGCCTGCAGCCCTGTCCCCAGGTGATCATGCTGACCAGCCGTTCGGACAAGGACGATGTCGCCGCCGCTCTTCATGCGGGCGCTGATGACTACATCGTCAAACCCGAATCGGCGATCGTGATCGCGGCACGGGTGCGTGCGGTCATGCGCCGCACTGCGCCGCGCACCAGCCCCGACCGCTACGAACGCTTCGGCACCTACGTCTTCGATCGCAGCGAGGAGGCGGTAACGCTCGATGGGGTGCCGATCACGTTGACCAGCAAGGAATTCGCGCTGGCCTACCTGTTCTTCAGCAACCAGCACAAGCCGCTCTCGCGCGGGTATCTGATGGAAGCGGTGTGGAAATCGCTGGCTGACCTGACCACGCGGACGCTCGACATGCACGTGTCGAGGATCAGGACCAAGCTGCGCCTGCGGTCGGAAAACGGCTTCAGGCTGCAAACCGTGTTCAACTATGGTTACCGTCTGGAGGACTGCCGATGAAAGCTGCGGCAATGCTGGGCGCCTTGTCGTTCGTGCTGATGGTTGCGCCCGCGCCTGCGGCTCTGGCTGCAGGAGGCCGCATACCCGTCCCGGCTGAAGCCTCGGGCGAGGGCGTGATCGAATACCGGATGCCCAAGGGCGAAAACCTGTTCAGCCTCGCCCGCAAGGCGCTCGCGCGGCAGGATGACTATCGCCGTGTGCAGCGGCTCAATCGGATCGCGGATCCCCATCGCATCCCGGTGGGGACCGTGATCCGCATCCCTGTGCCTCTCCTGCGCAGCGAACCGCTTGCCGCGCGCATCGTCGCTCTTCGCGGCAAGGTGGTGCTGAGCCAGGGGGATCGCCCGGTCGAGGCAAGAACAGGGATCGACCTTGCGCCCGGTGCAACGCTTGCAACCGGCCCCGACGGCTTCGTGACGCTGCAATTGCCCAATGGCTCCCGCACGTCGATGCCCACGCAGACCCGCATGCGCATCGTGCGCCTGCATCGCATCATTCTTACCGGCAGCATGGATTACGATCTCGCCGTGGACAGGGGCAAGGTCGAGACCCTGGCAAGCCCGCTCGGCGATGATCGCAACAACCGCTTTCGCATTCGCACCCCCCGCGCCATCGCGGCAGTGCGCGGCACACGCTTCCGGGTGGGATTCGATGAGACCACATCTCTTGCCGAAGTGATCGAGGGCAAGGTCGCGGCCAGTTCGCAGGCCTCGGGGCAGGCGGCAAGCCTCACGCCCGGTCTTGGCGCAGTCATCGCAGCAAGCGGCGCACTGGAGACAGAAGCGCTTCTGCCTGAACCCGATCTCGCCAATCCAGGCCGCTTGCAGACCGATCCCGAAGTGCGTCTCGTATTGAGGCCGCTGCCCGGTGCCGGCGGATACCATGTGCAGATTGCCGAAGATGCGGGCTTTGCCAAGATCATCGCCGAACAGCAGCACCCCGGCGAAGCCTTTGCCTTTGCCGGCATTCCCAATGGCAGGCTGTTTGTCCGGGTCAGCGCGGTTGCGGCATCGGGTCTCGAAGGCCTGCCCAGCACGTATGCGATGCGCCGTATCCTGGCAGGGGTGAATGCATCGGCGCAGGTCGATGGCGATACCATGCGGTTCGACTGGGGCGGCGAGGGCGCAGGGCCGCGCAGCTACAGCTTCCAGTTGGGTGAAGCCAGGGGCGACGCGCCGCTGCTCGTGAACGAGGCCGGCCTTGGCGGACAAGGCATCCGCATCGGCGCGCTGGGCCCGGGGGTCTATCGCTGGCGCGTGGGCGTGCGGCAGGAAACCGATGGCGAGGTGGTCGAGAACTGGCTTCCATTCGAGAAGCTCACTGTAGCAGCGCCTGACTGACGATGTTGCGTCGCCGCCTTTATGGCGAATGGATCGTGGTCATGCTGATTGCGGCAGCCGTCGCCTGGTTCGGCACTGGCAACGATCGCATAGCCCAATTCGATGACCGCCTGTTCGACCTTGCCTCGCAACTGGTCGCCCCGCCGGTCGATGAGCGCATCCTGATCGTCGAGATCGACGAGGCGAGTCTCGAGGCGCTCGGGCGCTGGCCGTGGCCGCGCGACGATCATGCCCGGCTGCTCGATGTCCTGGCACGCAACCGTCCCCTGGCGGTGGGCTATAGCGTGCTGTTCCTGGACCCGTCGCCGCAGGACGAGGCCTTGGCGCGAAGTCTGCATCGGGCAGGCAATGTCTATCTGGCGGCCATAAACGGCCATTCCGAGAGTGCAGGTGGCGCGATGCAACTGCCGACGCCACAGCTTTCTTCTGCCGCAGCAGGGCTGGGTTCGGTCGATCTGGCGGCAGATGAAGACGGGGTCGTACGCCGGATCCCGCCAACAACGGACGCGCCGGGCGCGCTGGTGCCGCTGTACCGGCAGCTTGCGCGAGCAGGCGGCTTGCGGGACGCGCAGCAATCGGGCCAGTTGATCGCCTACGCCCAGCCCGGCCGCTTCCGCCGCATTTCCTTTGCAGCATTGGCATCGGGAGAAGTGCCGGCCGCATCGGTGCGCCGCAAGCTTCTGCTGGTCGGTGCAACCGCCGCCGGGCTTGCCAGCCAGCAGCCGGTGCCGTCCCATGCCGGCGGGCTGCTTTCGGGTGTCGAGGTTGAAGCCAACATGCTCAACACCCTGCTCTCGCAGGCCGGTGTCCGCGCGTTGCCCTCGCCTGTCATGGCGTGGCTGGCGATGCTTCCGGCGCTGCTGCTGATGGGCGGGTTCCTGCGTCTGTCGCCATCGGCAAGCTCATGGCTGGCGGCTGGCTTGGCGCTTGCCCTGGTGGCTGCATGTCTTGTCCTGCTCGCTGGTTTCCAGTTGTGGTTCGCGCCTTCCGGAGCATTGCTGGGCCTTGCGGCGGCCTATGTGCTGTGGGGATGGCGCCGGCTCACTATCATCGGGCGTTTCGTCGTGGCGCGGGTGCGCTCGCTCGAGGACGAGCCGGGGCTCATGCTGGGCACAAGCCCGGCACACGGTGGCGACCTCGTCGGGCGCGATGCCAGCCGCCTCGAAGACCTGATCGAGCAACTGCTCACGCTGCGCCGCTTTGTCAGCGAGGCGATCGACCACCTTCCGGCGGCAATCTGCGTGATCGACGGCGAAAGGCGCATCGTGCTGGCCAATCGCGCCGCGATCGGGCTGTTCGGGCCGGGTATCGTGGGCCAGCCCGCAGCGCTGCTTGCCGAGAGCCTGTCCGCTGTTCCCGATGCCGAGCACGGGCTGCTTCGCGATGGGGCGGGAAACTTCCATCTTGCCGCCGAAGCCGAACTGCCCGGCCGGTTGCGCATCCTGTCCTATGCCGACGTTACCGAACTGCAGCGCATCGCCGAGGAACGCGACGATATCCTGCAGTTCCTGTCGCACGATATACGCTCGCCCAACGCTGCCATCGTGACCCTGCTGGAGACCGAGAACCTGGCCGGGCGCAGCGGCACCGCGCCTCCTGCAGCGATGCTCGAGGCAATCCATCTCCACGCCCGCCATGCGCTGAAGCTGGCCGACGATTTCGTGCAACTGGCCCGCGCGCGGCGGCGAGTGATGGAGCCCGAGGCACTGGACCTGTGCGACGTGGCGCGCGAGGCTGCGGACATGGTCTGGCCCCGCGCCCACGCCAAGGGTCTCAAGGTGACCGACCGTTGCGAGGACGGCGAGATCTGGGTGATGGGTGACCGCAGCATGATCCTGCGCGCCGCGATCAACCTGCTGGAGAACGCGGTGAAATTCGCCCCGCAGGATAGCAGCGGCGTGACCTTCGGGGTTTCACAGCAACACGATTGTGCGGTGCTGTCGGTCAGCGGGACCGGGCCGGCGATGCCGCCGGGCCGGGCTGCAGCACCGTTTGCGCTCTATGCGCAAGGACGTGACGCCGACGGTACTGCCAGTCTCGGTCTCGGTCTTGCTTTCGTGCAGACGGTGGCCGCGCGTCACGGCGGCCGGACAGGCTACGAGTATCTCGGCAGCGGGCGGGACGATGAAGACGGCATCGCCCTGTTCAGCCTGGCCTTGCCGCTGGCCCAGACCGAGGAGGAAGCGGCGCGCTGACCGCGCTCAGTCGCGGCCGCTGCGCACGTGGACGGGCAAGGCCTTGCCCGCGAGCGCGGCAACGGCCTGCGTGGCGAGCGGGGCAACGCTCTGCGCAAGCGTGCCGTGACAATGCGCCTCTTCCGCCCAGGCGCGCACTGGCGCTGCACCCGGCATTTCCAGCACCAGCAGCAGGCGCTGCGTGCGGTCCGCGCAGTCCTGCAACAGGCGCTGCCGCTTTGCCGGGGAGATATCGCGGCCATCGGCAGCGATCACGGCCATCGCGGCTGGCCGCTCGGCCAAGGCGACGGTAAGCCGGGCCGCGCCCTCTGGCGCAGGCGTGAAACCATGGTCGGCAAGCGCTGCACCGATTGCGGCGCGGGTGGCAGAGGATAGCGCGTCGGGCACACCTGCCAGCACCACTTCGACCGGCATCTTGGGTGGGAGAGACGCTGCATCGGCACCGGTGCGGGTTTCGACCAGGCCAGCGCATGCTGCCAGTGCCAAAGCTGCCAAAACCATCATGCCACTGCGCGCCAACATGGCCGATCCCCCCTCTGACCTATGCCCGACCTATGGCTCACCTACCCCCTGCCTTGTGCCGGTGCAAACCCCTTGGCGAAAGGATTGGTTTGGCCCTGGCATTCCTGCCGGTCGGCCACAAGCACCCTTGCGCTTTTCGTTGGTTGGCCCGACCTATGGCGGCATGACTGAAGAAGAAAAGCAGCACGAGCTGACCAAGCGCAAGTTCTACAAGGCCGAGCAGGAAGCGGGCTTTGTCGAGAACCATCCCAAGACCACCGCCCAGCAGCAGGACCCGGCCTATCGGCTGGCATTCCGCGATACGGACTTCCTCCTGCGCGAGGAACTGCGTCCGGTGCGCTTCCAGCTGGAACTGCTCAAGCCCGACATGCTGCTCGACGAAGCAGGCATCGGATCGACGCTGGTGGTCTATGGATCGGCGCGCATCCCGTCGCCCGACATGGCCGAAGCGGCGCTCGCCACGGCGACCACGCCGGAACGCAAGGCCGTGATCGAAAGCCTCGTCGCCAAGGCGAAATATTACGAAGAGGCACGCAAGCTTGCCTATGTCGCCAGCAAGTGCGGACTTGTCGAAGACGGCAAGCGCCAGTTCGTGATCTGTTCGGGCGGCGGGCCGTCGATCATGGAAGCGGCCAATCGCGGAGCGGAAGATGCAGGCGCGGAATCGATCGGCCTCAACATCGTGCTGCCCCACGAACAGGCGCCCAATGGCTATGTCACGCCGCACCTGTCGTTCCAGTTCCACTACTTCGCGCTGAGGAAGATGCACTTCCTGCTGCGCGCGCGTGCGGTGGCGGTGTTCCCCGGCGGGTTTGGCACGTTCGATGAATTCTTCGAACTGCTCACGCTGATCCAGACCGGCAAGATGAAGCCGATCCCGATCCTGCTGTTCGGCGGCGATTACTGGAACCGCGTGATCAACTTCCGCGCACTGGCCGAGGAAGGCGTGATCAACTTCGAGGATCTTGACCTGTTCACGCCGGTGGAGACCGCCGAGGAAGCGTGGGAGCATATCGTCAAGTTCTACGACCTCGACTGCTGAAGCCATGATCCAGACCGCGCGGCTGGTATTGCGTCCCGTGCGCCCAGGGCAAGACCTTGCGGCAATGCACGCGATCATGCGCCAGCCGCGCGCGATGGCCTACTGGTCAACGCCGCCACACGACAGCGAGGACGTGACGGCCGAATGGCTCGCCAACATGGCGGCGATCCCTGCGCTGGAGGGCGAGGATTTCATCGTCGAGTACGGCGGAAGGGTAATCGGGAAGGCCGGCTTCTATCGCTTTCCCGACCTCGGTTACATGTTCGATCCCGCGGTGTGGGGGCAGGGCTTTGCCCGCGAAGCCGTCGGCGCGGTGATCGATCGCGGCTTTGCCATTCATAACCTGCCGCGCATCCAGGCTGACGTCGATCCGCGCAACAAGGCTTCGATCAACCTGCTCCAGCGGCTGGGCCTTTTCGAAACGCATCGCGCGGCGCGGACCTGGCTGGTTGGCGATGAATGGTGCGACAGCGTCTATTTTGCGCTGACCCGCGAGGACTGGGATCAGCGCACCGCCTGATGGCCGAGCGGGCCGTGGCCCTTGCCGAAGCCGGGGGCATCGAGCAGGGCGGCACGGACGAATTCGCGCGCGTGTTGCACCGCGTCTTCCAGCGAAGCACCTTTGGCAAGAAGCGTCGCGATGGCGCTCGACATTGTGCAGCCGGTGCCATGGGTATGGCGCGTGAAAATGCGGGGTGCCGTCCACACCCGCTCCGCCTTTCCGGGCACGACCAGCCGGTCGATCACGTCCGGCCCATCCGCATCGCCGCCCTTGGCGATATAGGCAATGCCGCGTTCCCGCATCGCTTCGTCGCCACCGAGCGCTGCGAGTTCGGGGACGTTGGGCGTCGTCAGCGTGGCGAGGGCCATGAGGCGTTCGAAGGCGGCAATCGTTGCGGCATCGGCAAGGGCTGCACCGCTCGTGGCGATCATCACCGGATCGAAGACAATCGGTACTTCGAGCCTTTCCAGCCGGCCTGCGACCACTGCTGCGATTTCGGGAGAGCCGAGCATGCCGATCTTCACCGCATCGACGCCAAGGTCGTTCACGCAGGCATCGATCTGCGCCGCAACCATCGCAGGATCGACCGGAAGCACACTGTGCACGCCAGTCGTATCCTGCGCGGTCAGGGCGCAGATGGCGGTCATGGCATAGCCGCCAAGCATGGTTATGGTCTTGATGTCAGCCTGAATCCCGGCACCGCCGCCGGAATCCGAGCCTGCAATCGACAGAACGCGGGGAGGGCTCATCCCTTGAACTTGCGCTCCGTCGAGGGCGGGTGCTTCGCCTGAAGCGCCTTCGAACGCGTCGGACGGTCCATCAGTTCGCCGCCGCAATTGGGGCAGCGATCATCCAGCTCCTCGGCGCATTCCGCACACCAGGTACATTCGAACGAGCAGATGAATGCGCCGGGCGCCTCGGCCGGAAGGTCCGTGCCGCAGCGTTCGCAATCGGGCCGCATTTCCAGCATCAGGCGGCCTTCCTGACGGCGTTGCAGATCTGGTCGACCACGGCTTCGACTTCGCCAGCATCGTCGCCTTCGGCCATGACGCGGATCACTGGTTCGGTGCCCGAGGGCCGGATGACGAGACGACCCTTGCCCGAAAGCCGGGCTTCGGCATCGGCAATCGCCTCCTTCACGGTCTTGTCGTCCAGAGGCTTGCCGCCGGCGAAGCGCACGTTCTTGAGCAGTTGCGGCACGGGATCGAACTGGTGGAGCAGTTCGCTGGCGGGCTTGCCCCCCGCAACCATCGCCGCCAGCACCTGGAGCGCGGCTACGGTGCCATCGCCGGTGGTGGCATGATCGGTAAGGATCATGTGGCCGGACTGTTCGCCACCCACATTGAAGCCGCCACTGCGCATCCGTTCGAGCACGTAGCGGTCCCCCACTGTGGTGCGTTCGAGGGTGAGGCCCTGTCCGTTGAGGCAGCGTTCAAGCCCGAGGTTCGACATGACCGTGGCAACGACGCCGCCGCCGCGCAATTCGCCCCGCGCGGCAAGCTGGCTGCCGATCAGGGCCATGATCTGATCACCGTCGACGGTCTGGCTCTTTTCATCGACCACGATCAGGCGATCGGCATCTCCATCAAGGGCAATGCCGATATCGGCGCGCACTTCGCGCACCTTCGCCTTGATCGCATCGAGATGGGTGGAGCCGACCCCGGCATTGATGTTCTTGCCATTGGGTTCGACGCCCATGGCAATCACCTCGGCGCCGAGTTCCCACAGCGCCGATGGGGTGACATGATAGGCCGCGCCATTGGCACAATCGAGCACGATGCGCAGGCCATCGAGGCGGACGTTATCGGGCAGGCTGGCCTTCACCGCATGGATATAGCGGCCACGGGCATCCTCGATCCGGCGGGCGCGACCCACTTCGGTAGCGTCGGCAAGGGAAAGATCCTGTTCCAGCATCGCCTCGATCGCCAGTTCGGCATCATCGGAAAGCTTGAAGCCATCGGGGCCGAACAGCTTGATGCCGTTGTCCTCGAACGGATTGTGGCTGGCCGAGATCATTACGCCAAGATCCGCGCGCATCGAGCGGGTGAGCATGGCGACGGCTGGCGTGGGCATGGGACCAAGCAGCACCACGTCCATGCCGACCGACGTGAACCCCGCTACCATCGCGCTTTCCATCATGTAGCCCGACAGGCGGGTGTCCTTGCCGATCACGACCCGATGTCGATGATCTCCGCGCTGGAAATATGTGCCGGCAGCCTGGCCCACCTTCATTGCGGTGGCGGCGGTCATCACTCCGGCGTTGGTCCGGCCCCGGATACCGTCGGTGCCGAAGAACTTGCGTGCCATGAAACGGCGTGTCCTTTTGTTGTCCGCACCCTTTTCCGGGCGCCCTGCGTTGCCTTGCCGTGCAACCTAGCTAATGTTGTCTCAAGATGACCTTACCGCCTTCTGAAAATTCGTCCATCTCGCAGCCACCCATTCCCACGATCCGGGCCGGCTGGATTTTTGCCGCGCTGGTCGGGGGCCTTGGCCTCGGGCTGGCGCTTGCCTTCATCGATCCCGCAATGCTCGACCCGGTACTGGTCGTGGCGCAGCCGATCGGCACGCTGTGGCTCAATGCCTTGCGTGCGACGATCGTGCCGCTGGTGGTCTCCCTGCTGTTCACGGGCATTGCGCAGACAGTGGCGGCAGCGCGTGCAGGAGCGCTGGCGCGCAGGGCGCTGCTGCTGTTCTTCGCGATCCTGGCCGGCGGCAGCGCCATGGCCGCGTTGCTGGTTCCGGCAATCCTTTCGGTCTTCCCGATGCCGACGGCGGCCGCCGAGGCGTTGCGCGCCAGCGTGGCGCAGATTCACGACAAGGCTACGGTTCCGGGTTTTGGTGCCTTCCTGCAATCACTGGTTCCGACCAATGTCCTGCAATCGGCTGCGGCAGACCAGATCCTGCCGGTAATCCTGTTCACCGCCGTATTCGCGCTGGCAGCGACGCGCCTTGCCGACGGACAGCGCCGCTCGCTCACCACCTTCTTCGAAGCGATTTCCAACGCGATGCTGGTGGTGATCGGCTGGGTCCTGCTGGCAGCGCCCATCGGGGTGTTCTGCCTGAGCCTGGCGGTGGCGGCACAGAGCGGCACCTCGGCAATCGGCGCGCTGGCGCATTACGTCGTGGTGGTGACCTCGGCCGGGACGGTGATCTTCCTTGCCGCCTATGCCGTGGCGGTGTTCGGCGCGCGGCGCGGGTTGGGCGAGTTCGCCCGCGCGGTCCTGCCCGCACAGGCACTGGCATTGTCAACGCAATCTTCGCTGGCGACCTTGCCGGCGATGCTGACGGTGTGCCGCAAGCTGGGCGTTAGGGACCAGACGTCGGACCTCGTCATGCCGCTCGCGGTGGCCTTGTTCCGCGCAACCGGGCCGGCGATGAACCTTGCGGTGGCGATCTATGTCGCCCACTGGTTCGGCATCGCGTTGACCCCGTCGATGCTGTTTGCGGGCTTCGTGGTGGCGACGCTTACAACCCTGGGTGCGGTCAGCCTGCCCGGTGCGATCAGCTTCGTGACCTCGATCGGGCCGATCTCGATTGCGATGGGTCTGCCGGTCGAGCCGCTGGCCTTACTGGTGGCCGTGGAAGTGTTGCCTGATCTGATGCGAACGCTCGGCAACGTGACGATGGACGTGGCAGTAACCGCCACGGTTGATCGTGCACACGGAGACCATGCGCGTTAAGTGCAATTGCCGTTTCGATAAATTCAACCGCAACCGCTGACGTCCTGACGCAACCAATGCCTACCTTGTGCGTTGGTCTGCGACGCAAAGTTGCGCGCAGCCCGCAAAGCAAGGACGCAAGAACACCATGGCAATTACTCTTCCCCCGCTTCCCTATGCCGATACCGCTCTGGAGCCGGCAATTTCGGCCACCACGCTGCAGACGCACCATGGCAAGCATCACAAGGCCTATGTCGACAAGACCAATGCGGCGATCGAGGGCGGTGATCTGGCCGATGCGAGCCTTGAGGACATCATCGCCGCGGCCGAGAGCAAGGGCGACAAGGGCCTGTTCAACAATTCTGCGCAGAGCTGGAACCACGCGTTCTACTGGAACAGCCTGACGCCCGCCACCAGCGAGCCGACCGGCGACCTGGCCGCTGCCATCGAGGGCAGCTTCGGTTCCATCGACCGTCTGCGCGAGGAACTCAGCGCACAGGGCGCCGCGCACTTCGCTTCGGGTTGGGTCTGGCTGGTCGCGCGCGGGGACAAGCTGGCGGTCGAGCAGACGCACGATGCCGCGACTTTCGCCACCGGCGATGCCAAGCCGTTGCTGGTGATCGACCTGTGGGAGCACGCCTACTATCTCGACCACAAGAACCTGCGCCCCGAGTATCTCAAGGCGGTGATCGAGAAGCACCTGAACTGGGAATTTGCGGCCGAGAATTTCGGTCGTGACGGTACCTGGACCTATCCGGGCTGATTTGCCGCTTCGTCCTGCCCGTCTTCCGTGCCGAGTTCATCGAGGCCGGCAAGACGGGCCGGTTCGAACAGGGGTTCTCCGAAGAGAAAACCCACAAGGTTGGGGCGGCCGATATGGTCGAGCAGGGCGGCGATCGTCAGCAGGATCGGCACTGACAGCAGGGCGCCCAGAACACCCCATATCCACGAAAAATAGCTGATCGCGAGCAGGATCGCGACTGGGTTCACAGTGAACCTTGCACCGAGGATCGACGGCGTGACGACGTTCGATTCCACTGCATGAAGCGCGAGATAGGCAAGGACCGGCAGAAGGCCGATGGCCACCGTCGAAGCGGTGCCGAGGCCGACCAGGGCAAGCAGGCCCATCATCATGAGCGGGCCGAGATAGGGCAGGAAGTTGAGCACGAAGGCAAGGCCGCCCCACATTACCGGTGCGGTCAGGCCGAAGCTCCATGCGCCAAGTGCCACGATCACGCCGACGCCGAAGTTCACCTGAGCGACTGTGAGGATGTAGCTGGCGACCCGCTCCTGCACATCGCGCAGCACACGGGCGAGCCGCACCGAAGCTCCGAACGACTGGCGATCGAGCAGGATGCGGCGCTTCATGCGAATGCGCGATTCGATCATGAAGAAGGTCATCAGCAAGGTGAGCAGCGTTTCGAGGATGACGCTGGGCGTTGCAAAGGCGACCTGCTCGATCACCGAAGGGCTGGCGACCACGACCTCGCGCGAGGCGGAATGCCCGGTGATGCGCGCGAGCTGACGGTTGACATCGGCGATCCACGACAGGTTTCCGCGCAGTTCGGCAAAGCGAAGCGTGACGGTGCGGACGAGCGTTGGCACCTGATCGACCATCACGAACGCGGGTTGCAGGATCAGGAGCAGGGCGACCAGCACCACTGCGATCAGTGCGAGGATGGCGATGAAGGAGGCGAGCGTGTTGGGCAGACCGATGCGGGTCAGCCGATCGGCAAGCGGTGAGAGCACGATCGTGAAGATGATCGCTGTGACCGGCGGTAGAAACACCACCGAACCGATCGAGAGCACGAAAGGCAGGGCAAGAAACAGGCCCAAGCCCAGCAGCAGAACGATAGCGGACTGCAGACGCGCGCGACGGTCGACGAAACCGTCGTGCTCTGCGGGGTGAATGATCTCGGGCGTCTTCGCCATCGTGGGCTGCATGTCTGTCACGTGAAGGTCCGTCAAGCGAGGAGCCTGTTCATCCACCCGGACCTGTCACGTGGCAAGACCGCTACGAGCCTCTGACCGAAAATTTGTCCCGTGCACGCGTTGGAGTGTGCGCGGGACGAAAGATGCAACAATCAGCCGCGCGAGGTGCCTTGGACAGTGCTTTCAAGTTCGCCCATGATCGCAGCGTGCGCAACCGCGTCCTCGGTGCTGCGCCGAGGGATCTGGCCGTTCTCTATCATCTGCGAGAGGGCCGCACGAGCGCGACCGACCCGGCTCTTGATCGTGCCGACGGCACAACCGCAAATCGTTGCAGCCTCTTCGTAGCTGAAGCCGCCCGCACCCACGAGCAGAAGAGCTTCGCGGCGCTCAGGCGGAAGCGTCAGCAGTGCGCGATGCATGTCTGACAGGTGCATCGGACCTTCCTGCGCAGCCGGCGCGACGAGGATGCGCTCGGCTACGGTCTCGTCATAGTCGGCACGGAAGCGGTTCCGGCGCATATCTGTAAGATAGGCGTTGCGCAGGATCACGAAGGTCCAGGCTCGCATCGAGGTGCCGGGCTCGAACCGCTCCTGCGCAGCCCAGGCCTTCAGCAAGGTCTCCTGCACAAGGTCGTCCGCCAGATCGGGACGGCCGCACAAGCCACGCGCGAATGCGCGCAGGTGTGGGATCACACCGGTCAAATCGCGCTTGAAAGCGATTGGATCACTGGCCGGACGAGGCGATTTGTCTTCGTTCGGCGCGCCTTGCTCGGCCTCAGCCATGTGACTGGTCGTCCAGCTTGTCGAGCAACTGCGCAAAGGTGTCGGGCAGGGGCTCGTCAAGGACTGAATCATAGAGGCGCTTCAGACCGTCCGCCCATTCGGGCGGGCGCGCCTTTGCACTCTTACGCCGCTGTTGACCCGGATTCATCGGTTTTTCTTTCGACATTCGCTCTGACAACGCCTCCCCCTCCAGGGATAATCCAAAAAATACGACCGCAAGGGCGCGGCAGATGCGCATACAACAAACCAGGCGCCGTGCTCCACAGCTTTGCCAAAAAGGCTCAGCCGTCAACCTGCGCATTGGTGCTTTCGCTGTGGAACGATATGGTGGGCTGTCGGTTCCCACTTGCGGGATCGATATCGCAAACTTCGTCACAGATTGTGGCGCGGGTCCCTTTGATGCAGGGATCGCGGAAATGGGGCGTTGGCGATGTCAGTACCTGGCCAGGGTTCGGAAGGCGATGTGCACGTGTGCAATTCGAACGCTGGCGCCTTGGTCGATTGGGGCATGCCGGGGTCAATGTTGGAAGGGTTCTGACGCGTAATGGAGAAGCTTCTCGCACAGAAGAAGCTGGGGCCGCGCTGGTACGAGCGGTTCCCGCGAGGAGTGCCTGTCGGTATCTTCGGCATGACGATGGCGGTAACGGTGTTAAGCGTCTTTGCCATCGAGCGCGCCGAAGACCAGCGCCAGTCCGGCCAGGTTGCCCAGGTTGCCCAGACCGTGGCTTCGGGCATCGAGCGTCGGGCCAATGCCAATGCAGCCTATCTTCGTTCGAGCGCGGCACTCTTCGCCACGCAGCAGATGGTCGAGGGACCGCTGTTTCGCACTTTCATCCGCCAGCTTCAGCTTGATGGCCGGTTTGTCGGTTCCGATGGCATCGGCTGGGCGATGCGCGTCCGGCGTGGCGACGTGGCTACTGTCGAAGCAATCATGCGGGCAGGGGGCAGCGAGGATTTCAAGGTCTACCCGCAAGCCGAAGGCGACAAGGCTTTTGTGGTTCCGGTGATGTACCTGGAGCCGGATTCGGAGCGCAATCGTCGTGCCATTGGCTACGACATGTCGTCCGAGCCGGTCAGGCGTGCCGCAATGAAATCGGCAGAGCGCACCGGGCAGCCTACTGCAACAGGGCGCGTCGTACTGCAACAGGAAGGGCGTGCCGCCGGCAAGTCCGGCTTCCTTGTCTACATGCCGGTATTTTCTCTTTCGGGACCGGCGGACAGTAGCAGGTTGCGGGGTTTCGTATTCTCGCCCTTCAATGCTCAGCAGTTCTTGCAGAGTTCGATCCGTAGCGAGCAGTTGCTGGGATCTGGCGTGCGCCTGCTTGATGAAGATGGCGTGGGGCGATCGGTGTTGGCGACGGTTGCACCTGAAGTCCGGTCCGGGCGTGTGGTGAAGCGGCCGATCGATATCAGCGGGCATCGCTTCACGATCGAGGTCACCGGACCTGCATCTCCGATGCTGTCGATTATGTCGGTCATGACCTTGCTTTTCGGCCTGCTCGGCGCGACACTTCTGCTTGTCCTGGCCCGTCTGCTGACCCAGCAGGCCGTGGAGGACCGCATCGCTCTTGCCTGGTTCGAGCAGCAGTCCTCGATCCGCAATTCATTGACCCGCGAACTGAACCACCGCGTCAAGAACACGCTGGCAAACGTGCTTTCGATCATTTCGCTTACGCGCCGACGCGCAACCTCGCTTGGCGAATTCGCCGACAGCCTGGAGGGACGCATCCGCGCGCTGTCGGCAACCCACGACCTGCTGACGCAGTCCGACTGGGGCACGACTCCGGTCGCGCTGGTCATCAGGGCCGAGCTTGCACCTTATGCGCAAGACACGAACCGACACCTCGATATCGAAGGTCCTGATGTGGAACTGGCGCCGAACGACGCGCTTTCCCTCGGACTTGCCATTCATGAACTTGCCACCAACGCTGCCAAGTATGGCGCGCTGAGCGTCGAAGACGGTCGGGTTACCGTTCACTGGGCGATGGCTGGCGAAGACGTGGCGCGGATTGAGTGGGTAGAGCGCGGCGGCCCCGCAATCAGTCCCACACTTCAGCGCAAGCGGGGTTTCGGCACCGAACTCATAGAGAAGATCGTTGCGCACGAACTGCGCCACCCGGTCGAACTGAAGTTCGAACCCGAAGGCGTGCGTTGCGTCCTGATGATCCCGGTGCGCCGGCGTGGCAACTTCGCGATCCGCGAGGGCCGCTGACCGAACGAGTGATGCGAACGCCGAACCCGCTTGCTATGTGGGCCCGGTTCCAGGCGTGATTTGCACCCGGCATAAAAAAGGCCGACGCGGTCAAACCGCATCAGCCCTTTATCTCATTGTCGGAACGTCAGAGAGGACGGCTCGATCCGAAGAAGAGCGCCTGGCTGATCGCGGTACGAACCGTCTGTTCCTGGAACGGCTTGGTGATCAGGTAGGTCGGCTCAGGCCGATCGCCGGTCAGGAGGCGTTCGGGGTAGGCGGTGATGAAGATTACCGGAACGGAACCGATCTTGAGGATATCGTCCACGGCGTCGAGACCCGAGCTGCCATCGGCGAGCTGGATGTCGGCAAGAACCAGACCGGGCTGTTCGCGTGCGACGATTTCGAGCGCCTGGGTCCGCGTGGCAGCCATGCCGCACACGTCATGGCCCAGCGAGCGCACGAGATCCTCAAGCTGCATGGAGATCAGCGGTTCGTCCTCGATGATAAGGACCGAGGTGGCGGATTCCCCGTCAATCTCGGCAATCGCATCCTGAACCAGCAATTCGACATCCGACGGATCACGGCCCATGATATAGGCCGTTTCGTCGATGCTGAAATCTTCCAGCGTGGTCAGCAGAAGAGCCTGGCGGTTCGCCGGCGTCATGGCCGCAAGACGTTCCTGAGCGGCAGCTTCGTGCAGGCCGATCCCCGATGACGAGCGATCAGCAGTATCGACGAAAGCAGTCGCCCAGACGCGGTTGAATGCATGATAGAGCTGCGGACGGCCCTCGCCGATCGTTGCGCGAAGATCATCATCGGCAAGCGCAGCTTCAAGGGTAGCACGAACAAAGGAATCGCCCGCGGCCTGACTTCCTGTCAGGGCGCGCGCATAGCGACGCAGATATGGGAGTTGATTGGCAACCTTGGCACCCAGAGACATTCGTACCCCTTCCCGGTAAGTAACACGCGCTCAAACGCGCGACATAATCATCCGGTTCCCGACCGGGAACAAGCGGTTTCTTCGGGGTGGGCAAGGACTGTAACGACCCAGTCGGCAAGAAGGTCCGGCGAAGTGGGCTTTTGGAACTGAAGCGCAAAGCTGTGGCTTTCCGGCACGGCACCGGAATCGAGCCCCGAACACAGCGCGACCTTGCAGCCAGCGCCGTGGAGCACGCTTGCCAGGTTCAGCGTCAGGCCATCGGGCAATTGCAGATCGAGCAGGGCAACGTCGGGCATGCGCTGCGTGAGCACCCGATCGGCTGCCTCGAGCGTGGATGCGACTACAACCTGCAGTCCACGCTCGGCCAGTGCGTCCTCGATCGCCATCGCCACCAGCAGGCCGTCTTCGACAACCAGTACAAGTGGTGCATCGGAATCATAGATGTCCACGCAATTTCCTCGCAGGCCCCACGCCCGGCGGTTGCCGTCTAGGCTACAATCGCTGCGCCAACCCTGTCATATGACATAGCACCTGCGCCGGGGTGCGTGCTTGATGGATCGACACGAGGGGAATAGATGGCAAGGGACGATGACGCAGGCCAAGGGCGCAGTCTGGCTGACGCGCCGCAGGTCGTACTGAACGGGGGGCTTCGCTGTGCGAGTTGCCCGCTGGCGGACTGTGAGGGGCTGAAGCAGCCCGCACCAGAACTTCTGCAGTGGATCTCTGCGTTCCGTCAGGGCGAGGCGCGGTTCCTGCGGGGCGATCTGGTATTCTCGCAAGGAACGCGGCCAAGGCATCTCTACACCATCCTGTCTGGTGTGCTGATGCGTACGCGCCTGCTTGAAGACGGGCGGCGGCAGATCATCAATTTCATGTTTCCCGGCGACTTCATCGGTCTGCAGGCGGCGCTCGACGGTGAGATGACCCATACCGTGGAGGCGCTGACCGGCGCAGTGCTGTGCATGTTCAACCGCGAGCGCTTCTTCGATCTCGCCGCACAGCAACCGCAGCTTTCGTTCGACCTCACATGGATGGCTGCACACGAGGAGGCTGCGCTCGAGGAACACATCGTCTCGCTCGGGCAACGCAATGCTCGCGAGCGCATGACTGCCCTTGCCGTGTTCCTCGTTCAGCGGGGCATGGAATCCGGCGTGGCCAGTGACGGCCTTTTGCCGTTGACCGTGACGCAGGGGCAGATCGCGGACATGCTCGGGCTTTCGCTGGTGCATACCAACCGCACGATCCAGGCGCTGCGCCGTATGGGACTGGTCGACTGGACGCTTACCGGCATCCGGGTTCCCGATCTGGAGGCTGCGAGAAGCTTCGCCAAGATCGACCAATCGCCAAATTCTTTGCGGCCCTATATATAAGTATCTGAAAAAACAGAATTTAAAAAAGTTTTGTCGCTAGGGAACCGGTTCAGAAGACGCTCGTTTATAGCTTGTCACCGCCGAGACCCCCCCCTCCCGTCCAAGCGGCTGGTGATACGATCCCGAAAGGTCCCCGATGGAAACGTCGGGGACCTTTTTTTGTCCGCGAACGGAGATCGGTGCCGTTCCGGCAGCACGCAGGCGAAGGCAGGCGTCCTGCAGAACAGGAGCGGATTGCTGCTGTCAGTTTCCGGAAAGGACGTTGCGGATACGACCGAGAAGTCCTGGCTGACGCTCGCGATGAACCAGAGCAACCAGGTCCTGCGCGCGGAACGGCTTGGGCAGGACGTGCCCAAGGCTGGCGGCCGAGGGCGGTATAGTCGCTGGCGCGGCCGTCGTGAACAGGATGAGCGGTCGTGCTTCTGCGAGCTGGGTGGCAAGTTCTGCCAGAGCCCACCCGTCATCCCGGTCGGCCAGATGAACGTCGAGAATCATGATATCGGGCACACGCGCTTCGAGCTCGGCCATCGCCTGGGCAACGCTGGGCACGGTCAGCACATTCCTGGCACCCGCTTCCTCAAGCGCTTCGGCGATATCCATCGCAACCAGCGCATCGTCTTCAACGACAAGGGCGCTCCCGAGTGACCGCAACTTGCGCACTGCACCGGTCTTTGTCCGCTCAGGCTTTTCCGGCACTTGCAGCTCCTATCGTCAACCATGCGCAAACGGACAGACTTCGCAGCAGGTTCCCCTGCGGCTTCCCGGCAAGCCGCCGCGACTAGAGCGGCTTTTCGTAGATCATGTATTCCTTGTTGACCTTGGAGCCGATGGCTTCGGCGATCGAGTTCATTCCCTGATTGTCTTCAAGGATCCAGCCGATCTCGCCGCGCGTCGCACCATAGCGGGTAACGGCATTGTGGCGGATGGTCTCGATCATCATGAAGGCAAGTTGGCTGGCCAGCCGTGACGATTGCAGCCGCTTGCGCACTCCCATCAGCGGGACCCGGACCGTGCCGACTTGCGGATTGCGAAGCCACAGGAGGAGCTTGGCCCAGTTGAATGGCAGGAGCGAGCCACCCATCGGCTTCAGCACTTCGTTGAGATCGGGCAGGGTCATCATGAACGCCACCGGTTCGCCTTCATATTCGGCAATCCGGATCAGGTCCTCGCGCACGATCGGCTTGAACTTCTTGCCGGCGTACTGGATTTCCTCGTCGGTGAAGGGGACGAAGCCCCAGTTGTCCGACCAGGCATCGTTGAGGATGTCGAGAATCAGTGCAGCTTCGCTTGCGAACTTTGACTTGTCGACATCGCGGATACGGATCTTTGCGTTCTTCTCACCCGACTGCACGATGCGCTGGATCAGGGGCGGGAACGGCTTCGTGATGTCGAGATCGTAGGTCAGCAGCCGCTTTGCCGGGACATAGCCGACGGCGTTGATATAGTCGTCATAGCGCTTGGGCTGATGACCCATCATCACGGTCGGGGGATGATCGAAGCCAGAGACGAGCTGGCCCGGTTCTTCCCAGATCGACATCGACAGGGGCGCAAGGCACCGGGTCATGCCCTGCTCGCGCAACCAGCTTTCTGCCTGCGCGATGAGCGCATGCGCCACTGTCTCGTCCTCGGCCTCGAGCAGGCCCCAATTGCCGGTGCCGTGCCCCATGCCCTGCTCAGCGTCCATCGCGATGGCGAGGCGGTCGATGTGTGCCGAGATGCGGCCGACCACTTTTCCGGCTACGCGGGCAAGAAAAAGCTGCACTTCGGCGTGGCCGAAGAACGGGTTCTTGCCCGGCGTGATCAGCTCTTCGGCTTCCATCCGCAGCGGTGGGACCCAGCTCGGATCGGCGCGATTGAGCCGGTAGACAATGTCGACGAAGGCCTTTCGGTCAGCCTTGCCGGAAACGGGAGTGATGATTACTTCGCCCTGAGCCACGATCTTGCCTTTGTTTGCGGGTAAGCGGGTGTGCCGGCGAACTGCGGTTCGAAACGGCAAGTTGTCAAGCGTGAGGCGCGGTTGGGGTGCGCCTTGATAGTTAAGCCGTGGCACCCGGACCGGACCAGACCGGCCGCAGGTGACCTTACGGGTCTTATTGGAATTTGCGGCATGATTGCGTCTGATACACTTGATAACAATGTCGGCGAAGGCAAGCCGGGCGTGTCCGCTCCGCGGACAGCAGCGCCTGCGCTGCCACGCGGACTGGCCGGAACGCCTGACGACAAGGAGATGCTGCGCGCGGCGGTCGACCTGACGCGCGACATCTCGGTTGCGCGACCGGCCATTTACTGGCCCGACATGATCGGTTCCGCGGCAATCGGCTATGGCTTGATGGCCGCTGCGATCCTTATCGAAAACCCTCTTGCGGCCGGAATTGCCGGCGTGCTCTCGGCGCTGGCGCTTTATCGTGCCCTGCTGTTCATCCATGAGCTGACGCATATCCACAAGAATGCGCTGCCTGGCTTTCGACTGGGCTGGAATCTGCTGGTCGGAATCCCGATGCTGACGCCATCGCTCATGTACGAAGGCGTGCACACGCTGCATCACGCGCGAACGCGCTATGGCACCGTTGATGATCCAGAGTACCTGCCGCTGGCGCTGATGAAGCCTTGGTCTTTGCCGGTATTTGCGCTGGTCGCGTTGTTGCTACCGATCGGCCTGCTGATCCGCTCGGCTTTGCTTGTGCCACTGGGCGCTGTCATTCCGCCGCTGCGCAAGCTGGTGTGGGAGCGGGCCTCGGCGCTTTCGATCAATCCCGAATTTCGCCGTCGTCCGCCCGAGGGCGAATTTGCGCGGCAGGTCTTCTGGCAGGAACTGGGCGCGTCGGCCTGGGCGCTGTTTCTGGTCTGGTGGAGCGCGACGCATTCATGGCGACCGCTGCTGATCGGTCTGGCGATCGTGTCGGTCACCGCGCTACTCAACCAGATCCGTACGCTGGTTGCGCATCTGTGGGAGAACGAGGGCGAAGCGATGACTGTGACCGGGCAGTATCTCGATTCCGTCAACGTTCCTCCACCAGGACCGATAGCGGCGCTTTGGGCACCTGTGGGCTTGCGCTATCACGCCCTGCATCACCTGCTGCCGTCGATGCCCTACCATTCGCTGGCCGAGGCGCACCGGCGCCTTGCCGCCCAGCTCGGTACGGCATCGACTTATCACAAGGCCAATTACAACGGATTGCTGCCGTTGGTGGGAAGGCTTGCGCGCAGCACCATGATGCCGCGCTGAGATGCCGCCGCCGCGCTTCGCTCAGGCGGCGCGGCGGTTCCAGGGCATGTGCGCGAGCAGTCGGGCCATGCCGCACCATCCGTCACGCCTGCAAACGTCAGGCCTGCGCCGACAAAGCCGGCCAGAGCGATGAAGCCGGGGGCGACCGTCAGTGACAGGATGATCCCTGTCAGGACGAGCAGTCCGGCGGCAATCTGTACCTGCCGCATCATCTCGAGCGGAGCCTTGGAGTTCGTTCGAACCGGAAGCCCCGCTGCGCGCCACGCTTCGATGCCGCCTTCAAGCAGGTAGGCCGGACAGCCTGAGTTTTCGGCAAGCACCGCTGCATTGCCCGCCGTGCGCATGCCCGAGCGGCAGTGCCAGATCACCGGCGATTGTCCGGTCAGCGGCTGCAGCGAGGCCAGCGGCATGTTGCTTGCGCCGGGAATGCTCTGACGACGATGCTCGTCAGGGTCACGAATGTCGATAAGCCGGGCGCCATCATTGATAAGCACTTGGGTTTGGGCGGGCGTGATGGTGGGGAGCGTCATAACGCCCTATATTAGAAATCCATCAAATTAGCAATATCTAATTAAACATCATTCCTCGGTGCGGATCAGGACGGTCTCGCCGATCAGGAAGAACAGGACAAACGGTGCCCATGCCGCCAGGAACGGGGGGTAGGCACCGAAGTTGCCCATGGCGAGCGCTGCGTTGTCGAGGACGAAATAGGCAAAGCCCAGTGCCATGCCGATGACGGCACGAATGAACAGCTGGCCCGAGCGGGCAAGGCCAAATGCGGCCACGGCGCCCAGCAAGGGCATCAGCAAAGCCGACAACGGACCCGAAAGTTTGTGCCACCACTTGCCTTCGAGTTCGGTTGTCCGGAAGCCCGCTTCACGGATTGCAGAGAGCGAGCCCTTGAGCTGCGTGAGGGATTCGGTGTCAGCGTCGACCCGGCTGATGGTCACCTGCACGGGTTCAACAGACTTGGCATAGGTCTGGTCGCTGCCAACAGGGCTCTTGCGCGCGCTCTGCACGTCGAACATGACCGGGCCGCGAAACTTCCAGCCGGGATTGGCATAGGATGCTGCCGGGGAGGTCACGATCTCGGTCACCATCCCGGTCGGATCGCGGCGATACCACGCCACACCCTCCATGCGCATTTCAGGCCCCTCTCCGACAACGGATCGGGCGAACAGGATGTTGGGTCCATCCTGAAGCCAGACGTTGGTCTTGATCCCGGACTCGGTCGGGATCGGGCCGTACTTCACGTTCTGCCAAGCCTTGAGCGTTGCAGTCGATCGCGTGACGATCCGCTCGTTGAAGGCGAAGGTGACAGCCGAGGTCAAACCGGCAACGAGGAAGAGCGGGGCCAGAACCTGATGAGCCGACAATCCGGCGGCTTTCATGGCGATGACCTCGCTGTTCTGGTTCAGCGTCATCAGCGTGATGATCGTGGCGAGCAGGACGGAATAGGGCAGGAACCGGCTGACAAGCTGGGGCATGCGCAACGAAACGTAGGTAATCAGATCACCTTGCCCGTTGCCCGGAACGGCCAGTACCTTGCCGCTCTCGCTGAGCAGATCGAGCATCTGCAGGACCAGCACCAGCATCAGCAGCACGGCAACGATCCGCACCGCGAACATCTTGGCGATGTAGGCGGCCAAGGTGCGCGAGGGGAAGAACTCAAGCTGCATGGACAGCATCCTGATCATCTGCAGGCGCAGGCTCGTCACGCAGGCGCTTGCGCTGGAAAAGCTTGCGCACGATGCGGGCAAGCTTGGCAAAGGCGGTTTCAAGCGCGCCGATCGGCTGGCCACCGGGCACGTAGGCGATGCGCCAGTACATCCAGACGATCAGCGCAGCGAACAGGACGAAAGGCCCCCACAGGGCCAGCACCGGGTCGATGCGGCCGAGACTGGCGACGTCCTGCCCATACTGGTTCACCTTGTGATAGGCGACGACCATCACGATCGACAGGAACACGCCCAGCGCCGATGTCGAACGCTTGGGCGGAACGGCCAGCGCAACGGCCAGCAGGGGCAGCAGGAACATCATAACCACCTCGACAAGGCGATAGTTGAGGCTGGCCTTGGACTGGTTGCGGATGTCCTCTGAGTAGTTGCTGTTCCATCCGATCTTGAGCAATTCGGGCAGGAAGTACTCCTGGTCGGCATCACCGCGCTGGCGGAACTGTTCGATCTTGGGAAGGTCGATCGGCAGATCGTGACTGGCGAACGTGAGTACGCGCGGCGAGGCGATCTTCGGACCGTCCTGCACGATCTGTCCATCGGTAAGGCGCAGGATGATCGTGTCCGGGCTTTCGCGGTTGGCGAAAAAGCGCCCTTCGCGCGCCGAGATCACCATGACGTCGCCGTTCCCGGTCTGGATCCGGGCGAAGATGCCGCGCAGGTCACGCCCCTCGTCGCGGCTCGAATCGACACGCAGTGCGGTACGATCCTGGAGGGAGTTGAACTCCCCGACCTTGATGGATGCGCCGAGCGCGCCCGAGCGCAGTTCGAACTGCAGTTCCTCGTAATAATAGCGCGAGAGCGGCTGGATGTAGCTGACGATCAGCAGGTTGAGCGCACCCAGCGCCAAGGCGAACAGATACGGCACGCGCAGCAACCGGGTATAGGACAGGCCAACGGCGCGCATCACGTCAAGCTCGGAGCTCACCGCCAGCTTACGGAAGGCGAAGAGAATGCCGAGCATCAGGCCAAGCGGAATAGCCAGGCTGGCATATTCCGGTAGGAGGTTTGCCAGCATCTTGAAGACGACGCTGACAGGACCGCCCTCTGTCGCCACGAAGTCGAACAGCTTGAGCATCTTGTCGAGAATGAGCAGCGACGCGGCAAGCACGAACACGGCAACCATCGGCACGAAGACGAGCCGGGCAATGTAGCGATCTGTGGCGGTAAGTAGTTTCACGGGGGTGCGCTACGCAATCTCTGGTTCCATTACGGATCTATATCGATCGGAGAACTTGTCCGACAGGCCGGGCTGGATAACCCCAAACGTTCAATCGGACTAGCGGTTGCAACGATTTCGGCAAAGCGAAAAGCATTGACTGGCTGCATATTAACGAAAGTTATAGAATGTCCTGTACTTTCTCTATATGCACCAGTGTCGCATGATATTTGGAGGCTCATAAGCGTGTCCCACGAACAAATAGGTTCATCCTGGTGGACGGCGCATTCGCCTGATCAGGAATCGAGTCCCACGCGGCTTGAAGCGCTCGCCAACTGGTGTGAAGGCTTGGCGGCGACCGACCAACGCCTCGGGTTCGACAGGGTCTTGCGGGAAATGGCCGAATTCGACCGCTCGGAAGAGTCAGCCCTGAAGGACGCTGCGAGCCAGTGGATCACGCTGCTGTCGGACTCTGGCGCGTTCGAAAGCGCAGCCGTGGCAATGATACCGCGCGATGCCATCTTTACCGGTGGGCGGCTGAAGGACGGATCGTTCGTCGCGCAGGTCATTCTCGACGGTGGCGCGGGCGCGCACTCCCGCGAGGCGCAAAGCCTGCCGATGGCTTGGCTGGCCGCATTGCTGCGCGCACTTGCGCGTCAGGCGGCTGAAGGTCTTTCGTCCAGAACGCACTGATCGCGCGATCTTGATATGAAAAGAAAAAGCCGGGGCGACCCGGCTTTTCTGTCAGCGACCGGGCAGGAAGTTCAAGCCTTCTCAAGCGTGCACTGCAACGGATGCTGGTTCTGCCGGGCGAAGTCCATGACCTGGTTCACCTTGGTCTCGGCAATCTCATAAGGATATACGCCGCAGACCCCGACACCGCGCTGGTGGACGTGGAGCATCACCCGCGTTGCCTGCTCAAGGTCCATGTTGAAAAAGCGCTTGAGGACCATGACGACGAATTCCATCGGCGTATAATCGTCATTCAGCATCAGCACCTTGAACTGGCTGGGCTTCTTCGGCTTTGCCTTGGCCTTTGTGGCGATGCCGACAGAATCAGTGCCGCCGGGGCCACGGACGTCGTCGTCACCGTCATCGGCGCAACGCACGCTGTCCGGCCAAGCCGTTGAGGGGATGCTGGTCTTCGTCATGATCGGCAACAATATCGCATTAGACGGCCTGTCCGACAAGAGGTCCATCGGGGAAGGGCACCGCTCTTCAGGCAGAATGCGACGCTTCGAAAAGCGAAGCGGACCGGAAGGCTTAGCCCTCCGGTCCGCTGCTTTATCAAATCCCCGCTCCGATGGGGGCGGGTGACCTGGATCAGGCGGCCTGCTTCATCTTTTCGACGGCAAGGCTGACGCGAGTCGAGATCGGCTGGAAGGCTTCGTTGGCGAGCTTCAGCATAGCTTCGCTGTTCTTCGAGCTCGCAGCAACAACCGCATCGAAGTTCTTGCGCATCAGAGCGGTCTGCTTCTCGAAGAACTCCGTCGGCGACTTGACCGTGGTGAGTTCCTTGACGTCGGCCGTCATTGTTTCGAGAGCCGACTTGGTTTCCTCGACGTAGCCCTTGGTCATTTCCTGAAGGCCGCTGGCGAGAATCTTGGTCGATTCGACCATGGCTTCAACGTTGCCCTTGGCAAACGCGCCGGCGTCGCCAAGCGCGGCCTGGCTCTTTTCCATGGCGGCCTTGGCCTTTTCCTGGGCGTCCTTGAAAGCGGCGGTCATCTTGTCGGTCATTTCGGTGGTGGTAGCCATTGTAAACAGTTCCTTCCTGGGCGCCTGCGTCGAGGCGGCGCTGTTTTGCTTCACGCTTGGGGAGGCGGCGAAAGGACGCTTGATGGCGGGCTTCACCGCTGTCGTCGGCGCAGGTGCGGCCGGCATGCGAGCCGGGGCGGACCGAACCGGACGAACTTTTTGAGCAGGCTTTACCGGCTTTGCCTTCGCCACCGCAGCCTTTGCAGCGATCGGGGCAATGGCAACCGGTGCCGGAGTCTTGGCAGGTGTAACGACCTTGCCGGGAGCCGGCTGAGCAGCCTTCTCGACCTTTGCTTTGCGCGGACGGCCTGCCTTCGGCTTGTCGATCGCGGGCGTTTCAGCCGGAACATGATCGATAGTCGGATCGGCAAGCTTCGCCGGGGCATCGGCTTGGGTCACGGCCGGCACGGCAGCCGGTGCATCTGCCACTGGGGAAGATACGTCCTGGTTGCTGTCCTTGATTTCGTCGACCATCACACTGACTCCTGCATGCCTGAGCGCTTGTCGTCTTTGAACAGCGCTCTTGCTGCAGTGCACAAAATAGGTGGTGGGGTGCCTTTGTCAAGATTATTGTGCGGTGCACAATGGCATTTCGCCTTCGTTCCGGATGTAATTCTCGCGGCTTAGCGGCTCTTCACATAACGGCCCGGCGCATCCTCAATGATCTTGTCACCCCGGCCGCCAAGCACGCGCCTCCCTTTGGCCGCGACCTCGGCTGGAGCCTGCAGGCGCAGCCACTCGATCCAATCTGGCCACCAACTTCCTTTTGTTTCAACGGCTCCGGCCACAAATTCGTCGAGGCTGCCCATCGCATCAGGATTGAGCCAGTACTGATATTTGCCGGATTCTGGCGGGTTCACGACGCCAGCGATATGGCCTGAGCCGGCAAGGACGAACTTCCACGGACCAGACAAATGGCGAGTGAGCTTCCAGACACTGCTCGCCGGCGCAATATGATCTTCGCGGCCCGCCTGGATATAGCAGGGTGTTGCAATGCGGCGCAGATCGACAGGAGTGCCATCGACAGTCAATTTGTCGGGATCGACCAGCTTGTTGTCGCGATACAGATCGCACAGGTAGCTCTGGTGCCACTTCGTGGGCAAATTGGTCGTATCGCCGTTCCAGTGCAGCAGGTCGAAAGCCGGATACTCCTCGCCCAACAGGTAGTTGTTTACGACATAATTCCAGATCAGGTCGGTCCCGCGCAGGGCGTTGAAGGTCGCGGCCATGTAGCGTCCGTCGAGATAGCCATCGGTAGACAAGCTTTCGAGCATCTTGAGCTGGTTGTCGTCGATGAAGTTCTTAAGCTCGCCAGCATCCTCGAAATCGACCTGCGCCGTGAAGAAGGTCGCGCTCGCCACCTTTTCACCTTCGCCACGCCGGGCCAGCACAGCAAGCGTGGCTGCCAGCGTGGTCCCCGCAACGCAGTAGCCGATCGTGTGAACGCATGGCACCTTGAGACGGTCTCGCACGTGGTCGATAGCCGCGATCTGGCTGAGTATGTAATCGTCCCAGACGACATCGGCCATCGATGCATCCGCCGATTTCCACGACACGACGAAGACTGTCACGCCCTGCGCTACTGCCCAGCGGATGAAGCTCTTCTGCGGGTTTAGATCGAGGATGTAGAACCGGTTGATCCACGGTGGGAAGATCACCAGCGGCGTCTCCAGCACATCGGCAGTGGTCGGCGAGTACTGGATCAGCTGAAACAGCGGTGTCTCGTGCACGACCTTGCCCGGGGTCAGTGCAATGTTGCGCCCCAGTTCGAAGGCATTCGGGTCGGTATGCGTGAGCTGGCCCTTGCGCAGATCCTCGAGCAGGTGTTCGACCCCCTTCACGAGGTTTTCGCCGCGCGTTTCCATCGTCTTTTCGATCACCACAGGGTTGGTGAACGGGAAGTTCGCGGGCGAAAGCGCGTCGGTCATCACTTTCGTGGCGAAGCGAAGCTGTTCCTTGCGTTCGGGCGAGAGGCCCTGCACGTCGTCAGCCATCTGTTGCAGCTTTTCAGCTAGGAACAGATACGTCTGGTGGATCAAGGCAAAAGCGGGCTGTTCATGCCAGCGCTTGTCCTTGAAGCGGCGATCTTGCCGGGGCAGGGCAGGCGTCGCCTGGGGCACGGGCTGCGCCGAAGGCGAGAACTGGCCCATGATCGACGACCACAGCGCGACGCCTTCGCTCCACATCTTGGCCTGTGTCTCGGCATGGGCGATCGGCAGTTGTCCGGCCATGGCCATGAAAGTCTGGGTCCATTTGCCGATGTCGCCAAGGCGGTTCATCATGGGCTCGACGTGGCCGGCCTGCTCGGCGCTGAAGTCGAGCCACATCTTCTGCAACTTGGCCGCGGACATGGCCCAGTGCTGCAGTTCGGATGGATCGGCCGGGATCATCTCGACACCGGGAACCATGGGGGCAAAAAGCGCGCGCATTGCCTCGCCCTGCTGACGGACAAGATCCTCGAACACGACCGAATCGCCCGCAGCGTCACCCACTGTCCTGTTCTTCATTTCCCGTTCCCTGCCGTTACGTCATGGCCTTGTTGGCCCGGACTATACACGCCGCGGGACAGCTTGTTAGCCCGCAGTTGCATCGTTGCGATGCCAACGCATCCGGGTTGACAGCAAGGTTTCCACAGTCGGTCAATTGGCGTAAGGGCTAGCGCTGCGGCGCTCCTGCCGCGTCTTTTCGACGAGTATTCAACCGTGGACGAAGAATTCTACCGCATGAAGCGCCTGCCGCCCTACGTCATTGCCGAAGTCAACGGCATGCGGGCCGCCGCGCGCGCGGCCGGTAGGGACATCATCGACCTCGGCATGGGCAATCCCGATCTTCCGCCGCCCGACCACGTGATCGAGAAGCTGTGCGAAGTGGCGCGCAAGCCCGATGCGCACGGCTATTCGGCCTCGTCAGGCATCCCCGGCGTGCGCAAGGCACAGGCCAATTATTACGGCCGCCGCTTCAACGTCGAACTCGATCCCGAAACCGAAGTGGTCATGACGATGGGATCGAAGGAAGGCC
This sequence comes from Novosphingobium sp. B1, assembly GCF_900176395.1. Classification (GTDB taxonomy): domain Bacteria; phylum Pseudomonadota; class Alphaproteobacteria; order Sphingomonadales; family Sphingomonadaceae; genus Novosphingobium. The sequence goes on from NZ_FWXL01000006.1 coordinate 326,827, forward strand.
TTGCCAGCCTTGCGACGGCCATCACCGCGCCCGGCGACGTAGTGCTCGCACCCAACCCGAGCTACCCGATCCACACCTTCGGCTTCATCATTGCCGGTGCGACGATCCGCTCGGTGCCCACCACTCCGGACGAGCGCTACTGGGATTCGCTTGACCGCGCGATGAAGTATTCGGTGCCGCGCCCGTCGATCCTGATCGTCAACTATCCCTCGAATCCGACGGCGGAAACGGTAGACCTCGCCTTTTACGAGCGGCTCGTTGCCTGGGCCAAGGAGAACAAGGTCTGGATCCTGTCCGACCTTGCCTATTCCGAGCTCTACTACGACGGCAACCCGACCCGCTCGATCCTCGAGGTGCCCGGCGCGAAGGAGGTGGCGGTGGAATTCACCTCGATGTCCAAGACCTTCTCGATGGCGGGCTGGCGCGTCGGCTTTGCCGTTGGCAACGCCCGCCTGATCGCGGCCCTGAAGCGCGTGAAATCCTATCTCGATTATGGCGCGTTCACGCCGATCCAGGCAGCAACCTGCGCTGCGCTGAACGGCCCGCAGGACATCGTCGTCAAGAACCGCGAACTTTACCAGAAGCGCCGCGACGTGATGGTTGAAGCCTTCGGACGCGCCGGGTGGGAAATACCGAGCCCCAAGGCCTCGATGTTCGCATGGGCCCCGCTGCCGCCGGCGCTGAAGCATCTTGGCAGTCTGGAGTTCTCGAAGCAGCTCCTCACCCATGCCGAAGTGGCGGTCGCTCCCGGCGTTGGCTATGGCGAGGACGGCGAAGGCTTCGTGCGTATCGCGATGGTCGAGAACGAACAGCGCCTCCGCCAGGCCGCGCGCAACATCAGACGTTATCTGCAGTCGATGGGCGTCAACGCTTCGGCTGCCTGACGCTGCACCAACAAGTTTGAACGACGGCCCTCTCCGCCCGCGCGGGGAGGGCCGTTGCCGTTTGCGCGATCCGTCAAATGAGGAAGCTGGACCGGAGCCGACCGCTCGGGCAATTTGCTTTCCGATAATCAGACAACGGATGCCCGCAATGAACTTCCAAGACCGCGTTACCGTCACCATCGAGGATCACGTCGCCCACGTCCTGCTTGATCGCGCCGACAAGATGAATGCGCTTGACGATGCGATGTTCGAGGCGATCGTGGCCGCAGGTCACCACTTGCATAATGAACGTGGCGTGCGCGCGGTGGTTCTCTCGGGCTCGGGCCGTTCGTTCTGTGCGGGGCTTGATCTGTCGAGCATGGGCAACACCGGGCGCTGGGAAGGGGACGGGCTTACCGCACGCACCCATGGCAACGCCAACCGCGCGCAGCAGGCCGCCATGGTCTGGCGCAAGCTGCCGATGCCGGTGGTCGCTGCGGTACACGGCGTATGCTTTGGCGGCGGGCTGCAGGTCGCGAGCGGCGCCGACATCCGCTTCATTGCGCCCGATGCCCGGCTGGCGGTGATGGAAGTGAAGTGGGGCCTTGTTCCGGACATGGCCGGTTATGCCCTGTGGCGCGGCAACGTGCGCGACGATGTGCTGCGCGAGTTGACCTATACCCACCGCGAGTTCAGCGGCGAGGAAGCGGTTCAGTTTGGCTTTGCCACGCACCTGAGCGCTGATCCGCTGGATGATGCGATGGCGCTCGCCCGGACGATCGCCTCGAAAAGCCCGACTGCCGTGCGCGGCGCAAAGGCGCTTTCGAACCGCACGCCAGATATGAACGTCGACGAGGTGCTGATGGCCGAATCGGTTGCCCAGCATGAGCTGATGTATTCGAGGAACCAGCAGGAAGCCGTGCGGGCCGGAATGGAAAAGCGTGCTGGAGAATTTGTCGATCCGTAACAGCCTGCTAGACCATCTGCGATGAAGGCCATTCACGATCCCTCCGGTGCGCTTGCCTCTGGCCTTGCCGCCATTCGCCAGCAGTATCAGGTGCCCGAGGGTTTCCCTCCCGAAGTCCTCGCCGCAGCCGAGCACGCCGCCGCGAGGAAGCCGGGCCCAGAGCATGAAGATCGCACCGACGAACCGTTCGTCACGCTCGATCCCGCGACATCGACGGACCTCGATCAAGCCTTCCACATCCAGCCTTCGGGCAGGGATCTCATCCTGCACTATGCCATCGCCGACGTCGCCTGGTTCGTGGAGGATGGCGACCCTGTAGACGCCGAAGCATGGAAGCGCGGTGAGACGCTTTATCTGCCCGATGGCAAGGCCGGGCTCTATCCGCCAGCGCTGGCCGAACATGCCGCCAGCCTCTTGCCTGACGGCCCGCGCCCAGCCGTTGTCTTCTCCGTGCGTCTTGGCCCGGATGGAGAGGCGCGTCTGGACGCCGCGCGCCGGGCCCTGATCCGCAGCCGCGCCAAACTAGCTTACGACAGCGTGCGGCCCGAGCAGTTGCCTGCCGATTTCGCTCGCTTTGCCGAGCGCATGAACGTTGCCGAGGCTGCCCGCGGTGCCGCGCGCGTCGACCCTCCGGAGCAGGAAGTCGAAGCTCTCGGCGACGGACGTTATGCCTTGTCATTCCGCCCGCTGCTGCCCTCGGAACGCGCCAACGCGACACTTTCGCTCGCCGCGAATCTCGCCATCGCCAAGGCCTTGCACGAGGCGGGCACAGGTCTTTTCCGGGTCATGGCAGGCCCGACCGCCGCGGCCATGACCCGCCTGCGCAGCACCGCCGCCGGCCTCGGTCTCGATTGGCCGGAGAGTACCGAACTCAAGACGCTTGAACGCTCGCTCGACCAGGGCAATCCCGCGCACGCGGCATTCATGCTGGCGCTGCGCCGGGCGGGCGGGGGCGCTGGCTATGCCCCGTGGATTGCCGGCGTCACGCCCTGGCACGAAGCGATCTCGGCGACCTATGCCCACGCTACCGCCCCCTTGCGCCGCTTGGCTGACCGCTATGTGATTCGCGCGACGCTGGCCGTTGCCAACGGCAAGCCCGTCGCGCCGGAAGTCGACGCCGCGTTCCAGCGCCTGCCCGCCGTCATGGCCAAGGCCGATGCCTTGTCCGGCCAGATCGAGCGCGCCGTGATCGACCTTGCCGAAACTGTCATGCTCCATGGTCGGGAAGGCGAAACGTTTCGCGCCTGCGTGACCGATGCCGATGGCGATTCGGCGCGCGTGCAATTGATCGATCTGCCGATCGTTGCCCGCGCCCGCATTGCAGGTGCCGCCCCTGGGCAGCGCGTAAGCCTGAAGCTCACCGGAATCGACAGCAATCAGCGCCGTCTGCAGTTTGCCCCGTCGGACTGATGTCTGCGCAAGAACCGCTTGCGGCAGCGCGATCTTCCGGCTAACCGCGCCGAACCACGCAGTTCCTGCGATCGAGGCCCGATGGCGGAGTGGTTACGCACCGGATTGCAAATCCGTTTACGCCGGTTCGATTCCGGCTCGGGCCTCCACCGCTGTCGGATTATTGGCCATTTTCAGCCCTTTGCGCTGACTTGGTGTCTAACTCCGGATTAAGGTTAGACTTTTCCCAGTCTGAAAGTTGCAGGATTGCGCCCTCGGCAAGCCGCTCTTGGTTCGCTGCTTGGGTGTAGCGCGCTACCTCATCATCCTTCGAATGCCCGCTAACCGCTTTCATAGTAGCGTTCGGCATCTGTTGCTCAGCCATGCGGCGCATGGTCGCTTTGCGCAGACCGTGTGCCGTGCATCGAGGTAGGCCCGCCGCATTGCATTGATCGCGGAACCAATTGCCGAAGCCCTTTACGGTAAAGGGCTTGCCCCACTCGGTCAGGATGAAACAAAGCCCATCGCTTGGGGGCATTGCGTTAATCGCCGTCAGCAGTTGAGGGGCGATTGGCAGTCGCAGAACCTTGCCGGTTTTGGTCTGCCGAATCACAAATTTGCCGCCGCGAACGTGCTGCGGGCCTAAGTGGATTGTATCAACCTTGCGCTGGTCGGTCCAAAGCATCAGCTCCATGGCAAGCCGCTGCTTGGTGCCCAGCGCCCACTTGGCGCGATACTGCGCTATGTCATCCTCAGACCAACTGTAGAAGCCAGTGGAGCGCTCTGCAGGCGCGACCTTGATCCTTTCGGACAGGTCTACCGGGTTGGACTGAATCCAATCGAGCTTGACCGCAAAGGCGAACATACGCCGCAATTCCTTGCGCAGCTTCCGAGCCGCTTCCACGCCGCCCACCTCGCGCCCTTTTTCATCGAGCGCTTTAGCCCTGGCCTTAGTGATGATGGCGTCAATGTGCTCGAAACGGATGCCTTTGACGGGCCGTGTTTCTCTGCCTTCAGCGAATCGCTCTAAGATGCGCCGGACCTTTTTTTGCGTCGTTTCCGTCGGTCCCAGGCGATCAGGATTCGCAGCATAGCGCCATATCAAGTCTGCAACGCTGCCGGGAACCATTCGAGCCGCGCGAGACTCTTCTATACCCTCGTGTACTGCGACAAGGCTGTTGAACCGCGCGTATTCCTCTCGGAATGCCTCAGTGCCCAGTGTTGCCGTAAAGTAGCGATCAGGGTAGCCCTTGCGCCGAAAGCGAAATCGTTCCTTGCCGTGCCGATCCTTAAACCGGGAAACGTATTCGGGCAGAAACCGATTAGAGCGCAACCGCTTGCGGGTCATTGGGCAAGCTCCTCGTCCCAAGGATTGGCGCTGTCTTGTTTGCCGGTGCCATTGCCTATCATCACGATGATTGCGCCCGTTGGATCAATCTTGCAGCCGCACGGCTTAAGTCCCGCGGCTGTTGCAGCCTTGAGAGCTCTCGTGACGTCGGCCTGCTTGAATCGGGCCGAGTTTGTCATGCTGTTGCCTCTTTGACCCAAAGTGGGCGAATAAGGCGAGATACCGAGATGTAGAAAGCGCTTACCGGCATATCGGTTACCAGCGAAGGTGACGCATCTTCACCGCTATAAATTCGCGCCTTGCCAGACTGATCAATCCAAGTAAGCCACACCCAATTCCAATCAGGCAGGCGTTCTCCGACAATTTCGGGATTAATAAGATCTATGTAGGCGTCAAAACAAAATGCGTCGTAGGAAGTGAGTGAAGTTGCAAATGGCAGCGCCGCCTTCACGTCACCTTCCCGAGCATTGATATACAACCAATCGTCTATGATTTCTTGTCGACTTTTAGCGGGGCGAAGACTCGGAATGTCTAAATCATGATTCCCATCCCGTGCAGACTTCAACCATTCTTCGTTGTAGATTTCGACAGTGTGACCATCGTCAAATCTCCCAAGGATTCTGGCTAAATCGCCACAAAGCCGGGCCACCATGTGGTCAAGTTCGTTAGCCTCGCTGGCAACTGCCTTTCCATGCTGTAGAATTTCAGCAAATTTGCGAAGAACACCTATGTTGGCACCAAGTCGTCGCATTGCCTCTAGAACGACAGCAATATTTGCTTGGTCAAATTGGAAACGCCTGTGGCTGCGATTACTCGCGGGCACTGCAGCTAGCAGTCCTTCCTTGAACCAGTAACCAAGCACATCATCGGAGATGCCAGTTGCCGCCTGCAAATCTTGGCGACTGAAAAGACGGCTAGCTGGGTAGCGAGGGGAGACTTTCAACATAGGTGCTATAGACCTAAGTGGGGAGCATTTGTCAATAGGTCTAAAGAACCTATTTCCGGCGAGAGTAGGACGATCGGTCCTCCTCAAACTCGCGGCGGGGGCAAAGACCCTTCTGCTTCGTCACGGCATCATTTCAGGCGCGGGGTCATAAGCTTGGTCGCTAGGCTGATTAAGCATCACCCGCTGATCGATCCCGAATGACGGTATGAAGCCACCGTCTTCGTAGTCATCGTCTGAGATGATGCAGCCAGCCCTACGATCATGCAGAACGTGCAGCGTGGTGTTTACACCGTCCTCATCGCACTGGCCGGCAGGGTCATCCTCTTCGTCGTCCTCCGACATGCCGAAAAGGCCACCCCCTGTTGCCGCCATCTCATAACCGGCCTTGCGGTGCCTGTGATGGCGTGTGTGCCACTCAGGCGCAGAGATATCGCGCTCGTCTCCACTCGGCTCGCTGTCGCCATTGTCCTCCAAGTCTGGGTCGGGCTCGGCAGCATCGATACGATCGACAAGCATCGCCGAAAGGTTAGCGACTGCCTGATGAAGGCTTGCAACGGCATCCGCGATCATGGTGAACTCAGCCAGCGGGATTACCACGGCGGCGGGAATGAGAGTGTGAAGTTCCGCCATCACGCCGCCCCCTTCGCCGCATGACTCGCGTGGATCAGTTCGATGACAGCAGGTTTACCGCCGCGCATCTTTAGTTCGGCAAGGCAATCTTCGATGCGGTCGTTTTCAGGCCACATCAGCCAAGCCTTGCCATCCTGCACCACCCATCCGCCGCCGCAGCGTTCGAACCGCGCCAGCCAGCGTCCAGCGTCAAATACGGGCGAAACCGCGTTGCCGGTCAGGCGGATAAGGTCGTCAAAGAAGGCCAGGACGTGCCGATCCTTCGGGAGCGAGTCCACGTCACACCAGATGATGTCAGCCTTAGCGCGAAGCTCTGCGATGTTGCTGGCAGGTTCAAACATGACGGCATCCTCTGCCTGACACAACGCGTCAGTAAGAAGCCCGCTCATTTCGTCACTATCGTCCGCTTCGGTGTGGAGCCGATTGAAGGCGTACAGATAGCGCTGCATTGCGCGTTCAAAGCACGAGGGATTGTCGCGGACAGAGTCCGCCACTAGGGACAGGTCAGCCATTTTCGTCTCCACTACAGACGTTGTTGGTTAGAGCCGGTGCGAGGGGCCTAATCCTTGCATCGGCTCGTCATTTCTGACATCATCAAATTGCCATGTCAATTGTCGATGTCAGAAAAGCTGCGCGCGGACGCCCGGCAGTAAATGCCACTCCCGTTACAGTGCGCATCCCGCCAGAACTGCTGGGAAAGCTAGATGGCTGGATTTCGGCTCAGCCCGATAAGCCCTCCAGACCCGAAGCTGTAAGACGCATTATATCGGCGTTGGTAACTTAGTGCGTGCGCAACCGGAGCCAACAAGCATGAAACTTTATCGTTCCGTTTCGAACCCTGAGGGTTGGGGTGGCCTTCCAGACTATGAAGTAAAGAACGGCAAGTTATTCAGGACAGTAAGCCATCCTCAGGGTTGGAGCGGATTGCCCGATTACGAGATACGGGATGGGAGGTTGTATCGAACCGTTTCTCATCCTTTGGGTTGGAGCGGCCTTGCAGATTATGAGATGAAAAACGGCAAGATATATCGTGCCATTTCACATCCAAGTGGATGGCATGGGCTTCCTGTCCTAGAACCACGCTGAACATCACCGCTGCGACCTGACAAAGGAACAGCGTGACGAGCATATCCGGCGCTATGCTGAATTGCTGCAAAAACGGGCCGACCGAATTGTCCCGCAAAATGCGGAACAAATATCTGTCCAGCGAGGCAGGCCTAAAAGCATCACGACACAGGTGGCGGAAGCAACCGGTCTAAGCGATGACACAGTGCGCCGCGCGCTCAAGCCCAAGGTTGTAGACATTAAGTCTGTCCTTGAGCCTGAGAGCGACCACGACGCCATCATCCGCGAAGCCAATGCCATCGTGTCGGCGTGGGACTGCGTGGTCGTTTACTAGGTGACTAGTGGATGACCATCCTCATCAATCCTGGTCGCCAACTTTTCCATGAAGAATTTTACGCAGTTGAAGATGTGTTCCGCTTCATGGGCCGCATAGATCGTCTCAACATGCATTGTCGCATTTCGCCACGGATTGCGCACCGCATCGAGAGAAGCGTGAACGCTCTCGAAAAAAGTGCGCTGGCCGATCGTAGCTATGTTTGACTTGGGGTACTTTGCGTCATTTCCCCGCTTGATCTCGCTGAGAATGGTGCCCCAATTTTTGGTATTCCCATTGGCGAAAAGGTCAATTTCTAGGTGCTTTGCAACTCCACGGATGCCGATCTCAAGGATACGTATCGAGTGGAAAGCTGAAGCGGTGTAACGACCCAACGCTAGGCATTTCGCCGCTTCTTCGATTTCAAACATTGCTGTTGGAAAATTAAAGCCAACCTCCCAGTCGTAAAGATCGCTTGCCTCAAGCAAAAACTTCTTATCCCCATCTGCCACAATAAACAGATGAACGTCTTCTATGTGATCGACAAATCTTCCTTCTATCTCCCGCAAAAAATATGAAAGTTGGTCGTAATTTATGGTGTTAGTTTCCAATGCGTCGCGCAACCGGTTGACCGATTTCTCTGCGAGGTTGGCTCCAATAGTTCCGATTGCATCTAAAAGACGTACGAGATGATCCTGTATGATGGCAGTATCAGCATTACCGATCAGTTGAACTTTATGTTCGTATTGATTGATCAAATGTTGGAGGGAACGAAGCTCTGTAGCCACCTCAAGAAATGGCTTAGCGTTTAACTGCTGCATGGACCGCCGAATCTGCGAAGGAATGTTAGGCACAAGCTAGCAATTTGAAATAATGAGTCACCCCTCTTGATCCAACTTCCCCGTCCGCACGCCTTCCCACCAGTCGCCCATGTCTTGCGGCTGAGCATCGCCTGACAGCACGTCGACAAGGAACTGTGCCGATGCCGCGCCTTGACCCGGCACAAGCCCTGTCATGTAGCCAGCGGCTTCCAGAGTGTTGCGGGTTGCCCTCTTGGTCTCCTTGCCTTCAGCGACCTTCCGAACGTCACCAGCGACTCGCTCAAGCGATTCCCCCAGGCCTTGAATGGGCGAGAAGCGATAGCCGTAAGAACGATCGCCCGCGAGCTTGCGGCCCACCACAGGCACGATGTCGCGCGCCAACGGGATAGGAGCGGCCAGACCATACACCGAAGTCTTTGCCGCCCATTCGGTCCAGCTTTCCTCGTTGTCATCGTCAGGCCCTTGCCCAGACAGCAGCGCAGGCAGGATAGGAGCCACCACGGCCAGCAACAGGCCGCGCATGGCGAGTTCCGGCAACATCTTCCCATTGCGACTGCGGACGGCCTCTCCGGCGTCCCAAGCGAATTCGAGAAACCGCTGATAGTTCGCCGACTGGAACGAATAGAACATCGTCAGGGCCTTGCCCATCTCACCGGCAGGACCGCGCCCGCGCTGGATTGCAGCCAAATCCTTGGCAGCACCCGCACCTTGGCTTTCACGGACGGCGGAGTCCGCTTCGTACACCGCCTGGTCTTCTTCCATGCCCGCCGCGATGGCCTTGTTGTACGCCCCGATCCAGGTCGGAATGACTACAAGGCGATCGAAGAAGCTGATGCCGGTGAACCCGTAGCGCTGCACCAGTGACGTAAGGTCGGTCTTGCCAACAAACCGGCGAACGTTTTCCCTGATGTCGCGATCCAGCGTGTCGAAGCGGCTTTTGAGTTCAAGGCTCCGATCAAGAACAAAGGCACTGGCTTCGCGAGGATTGCGCAGCGTCGTGTTCATGCCCGCCGCGAACCAGCGAGGGCCAATGCGCTCCACCGAGCCGACATAGCCGCCAAGCTGAGCGAACATCGTGCCGAGGCGGTAGGCCATGCCCACGAACGTCGTGTTGCGCCGCGCCGCCCGCATGAAGGCTTCCAGCTTGCTCATGCCCGCGCGATCGTAAACCCATTCGTTCGCGATGAACTGCAGCCACGGACGGAAAAGGCCCGCCACGTCCGACCCCATCGTTTCCTCAACGGCATCCAGCACGCGCTTGTCGCTGAGGAAGCGCCACGCCTGCATGACCGTTTCCCGGTGCGTCAGATCGTGGACAACTTCGGCAACGTGCCGGTTGATGACATCGAGCGACAGCAGGATAGGCCGCTGCACTTCGGTGCGCTCCTTGGTGAAGCCGCGCGAGGTCGAGGGCCGGGTATAAACTTGCCCGTCGCGCCCTTGCCGAACTTGGACACGACAGCAGCCATCGGGATCGCTTCGAACCCGGCTTCGATGCTGCCTTCCAGCAAGCCACCGGTCGCCGCCTCAGCGCGCGTGCCACCACGGACACGATACTTGCCGTAAGCCTGTGAGCCAGTCTGTGCGCCTGCGACAGCCATTGCAGGAACCGGCGAGCGCGTCAGGATCGAAGCCGCAACACCCGGTGCCATCTGTGCGACCGACGCGAACCCGCCGTAGATGCCGCGCCCGGTTGCTGACTTGAAGGCAGGCGTTGCCTTGTCGATGTCGTCTTGTGCCTGCACGAAGTCAGTCTTGAGCCGCTGCGAATATGCGATGTCGAATGCGCTTTCGATGAAGTGGGCACCAGCGAGCGCCCGAGCCGAAAGAGATTTTCGCCAACACTTGCCACGATCACGATCAGCACAAGCGAGAGGATCGTAAAGCCGCTGCCATCCTGTTGCCCGTGCTTGACGATCTGCCGGCTCATCAGCGGCAAGGCGAGTGCGAGCAGATTGATCGACAGCGTTGCAGCGACCAGGGAACCATGCCCCTTGATGACCCTGTCGAGCACGGCGCCTCAACCGAAGAGCGATTTTACTGTGCTGAAGGTGGACGAGACGACTGTCGATGTCGGGGCGACAGCTGTCTGAACCGTCGTGGTCTGTATCAACGGCGACAGGTCCTGCGTACTTGTCTGGAGCAATTCCGACGATGAGGTCACGGCAGTGTCTGCAATCGTGATCGATGCATCCAATATTGAATCCAGAATCGAGTCGCCGGATTGAGGGACTGTCAGGATTTCCGTGTGTGGCCGGGCATAATGGGCAACAAGGAGTCCCACTATGTCACGACGCAAAGAACCTGCCATACCGAATGAGCT
>NZ_FWXL01000058.1 GCF_900176395.1 Novosphingobium sp. B1
AAGCTGTGCAACAAAGGCGTTGGCGGTGTGGTTGATCGGCGTAATCTGGCGTCGGCGATTCCGAAGATCGCCATGGCGAACCAACACCCGGGCCGGTTTATCCCTTCTCCGGCCGGGGTGTTTTTCGGTCACAGCACTGGCTGTGGCGATCTGTTCGCTACCCGGGCCTAGGTTACACCCCGGTCGAAAGAACCGCAGATTGTTGCGTCACTGTTGTCAGACCATCGCCCGTCCCCAAGAACGTGTGCCCTGCCTGCCCATCGGAGGTAATTCCTGCCGTTCGAAGCGTGACGGTCGATCCAGACCCCGCACGCCCTGCCACATAGCTGGAACCGAAGTACGGACCAATAAAGTGCATGTCTATTATCGTGTAAGTGGTGCCGGTGCGGTTTAAACCTAACGACTCGTTTGAACCACTGGCTGATATGCGCGTGCAACCCTTAAGTAAGGTTGGACCAAATAACCGCAAAGAGCCTGCGTCATCAAATGTGCAGTTAGTGAACCTCAAGCGCACGTTCACTGACTGACTTAGTATGCGACGTTTCGCATACATATTGTTTACAATAATTGTTTGACGGTTGATACCAGCTCCGCCAGCGGCGTTCAAGAATGTTGCTTGACCATTTGCAGCAACTTCGGCTGCGGTGGAAAGGCACGTGTAGTCGTTGATGATCGTGTCATAGTTATAGCCGGGATCAATTGGCGATATGCAGTAAGCACCGCCGCTAATTCCGGTGCAGATCATCCCGTCTACGACAGTGCCAATTGAACGATCCTGAAACGCATATGCAGTTCCTGACTGCGCGTCGCCGTCCACAATTGACTGGTGATGCTCGATGTTGACGTAATGCAGATCAAACGCGCCGGGGTGGTTGTCCCAAGCCGCAGCGGTTGTGTTAACCGCCTTCCCGGTGATTGTTAATTCGCGCTGCTCGCCATAGTGCCAAGGTTGCGATGCAGGCCAGATGTTCGTTGTGAAAGCATGGCGCAAATATTGAGCGTCAACCGCGACCTTGGTGTAACGTGAGGCGCCAGCGAGTGAAACGCCGTAACCGTAGGCGTTGTCCGAGTTCAGATCCTTAAGCCGACTAGCTTTGACTTTGATGTCTCCGCGCCAGACGGTGAAGCCGAACAGGGCGCGCGAAGGTGCCTTCTCAAAGTCAGCTTCAATAATGGGATCATCAGCGCCGCGAAGTTCGATCACAGCACCGCTACGCGCAGTGCCGGGTGCGTCGATGTCATCGTAGCAAATGAACTTTGGAAAGCCGATGATGCGCAGTTTTTTCTTCGGAAGAGGTTGAAGCACAATTGATGTCGTAAACTTGCTTTTCAGCAAGCACGAAAGCCAGATGGTGTTGCCTGAGATGCCAAGTATCTGTGCAAGCTCGCCCGATTTGGCTTGAACTGATCCATCGTTGGTGGCGTCATCGCTAGAGCGCACCAACACAACATCGCGGACGGAAAGACCGGCTGCAGAAATAACCGTGAGTTTGCTTACAGGCTCACCAATTGAAGCCACATAAACTTCGGTTGCGATCGCAGTCACGTTTGTGGCCGCTGCCCACGTTGGGTTGAAAATGACTGCAGGTACGGAACGCGGATAGAGGATCGTGCCTGGGCCAATGATTGTGAGATCGTTGTCGCCGCTCGTCAGTGAACTATTGATCCGGTAAGTCCGACCAGCAAGGTTTACGATCTTACCGCCACTGATCATAGCTTGAAGCGGCGTTGCATCGTTGGCGACACCGTCGCCGGTTGCGCCGCCGGCCAAAGCATTTAGCGGTTGCAACCAGCCACGGGCAGAAGGATCGCCACCCACCGCATCAATCGCCGCTGCCGTGAAACCTGAGGCAGGAAACGCTGCCCCTGCCTTCGCCAGCGCTGCCAGCGCCCAGCGCCGCGTTCTGGCGTCTTTCATGCGGAAGCCCTTCGTGTCAGAGCTGCGCCAGCTCCGGCGCTGAATTTGAGATAGCCACCACCATCGAACACGTAAATGCCCGCTACTGCAATGGTGCTGTAACTGGTCCCAACCTCATCGTACGCACGACAGTTGACATAGTTGGTCCCGTCGAGGCTGCGCTGGGGCTGGTACGGCGTCGCGATAGTCCCCACGAACTGTACTTCGGCTTCGCTGAAATCGCGCAAATCCCAAGCAACCGACCTGTCATCCCAGGACTGCGGAGCGATGCCGATTGGCGCCATCGGATATCCAGCAGGTTTGGGCATCACACAATCTCCGCAGAAGCTGAACCGGTGTAGGCGGCGCGGAT
>NZ_FWXL01000018.1 GCF_900176395.1 Novosphingobium sp. B1
GATGCGGTCGCCAAGGTCATCGCCTACCTACAGAACGACTGGGACGGCTTCACCACATTCCTCGCCGACGGCCGCATATGTCTCTCGAACAACGCAGCAGAGCGACAGCTGCGCAGCGTTGCTTCGCGGAAGAAAAGCCTGGTTGTTCGTCGGCTCAGATCGCGGTGGCCAGCGCGCCGCAATGATGTTCAGCCTCTTTGGCACCGCGCGTCTTAACGACGTCGATCCACTCGCATGGTTCACCGACGTCCTCGCCAAGATCGACGACATACCCCAGAGCCGTCTTCACGAACTCCTCCCGTGGCATTGGAAAGAAAGTCAGTTGCTGCAGCAAACCGATGAAATCGCTGCATGATCTCTGGCAACTCCGCGCCACCTACCGAATGCGTACTCTTCAGCATGCTTTAAGCTGAGAGATGAGCACTTTGCGCCCCGCACTGAATTTCCAATGTGAAGAAGGCAGTCAATACTGGACGTTAACTAATCGTTCCACTACGCCCCTCATGTGTCCTCAAGCGCACTTAACACGCTGACGAGCAGGCATTTATTCAAATATTAAAAGAGGCAACGCAGCAAATACTTGAACGGGAATTTGTTCCCCCTGCTCGAAGCGCATTTGACAGCTCAGGCTGATTGCGCGGCAAACCGCAACGGTGCGTGATCGCACAGTGTGGTGGGTCATTCCTGCATCCAGGCGGGCCAACCCGATCGGCGTCAGCAGATTTCTCGCACTGGACCTTGCCAAGATCTTAGACCCGCAGGTTTACCGTGGGGTAGCAGAGAAGCATTTCGGCTCTAACGTTAAATGCAAATTCTTGGCGGACACACGGCGCGCGACGTAAGCGCCCGGAGTTTCGTCCAGAACCAGCTTAACGCGAAGCCCTTGCGCTCCAAGGGATGTTAGCCTAGCTCCGCGGACAATATGACCGTCAAGCAAATCTGAGCCTAACCATGACACAAATGGACCTATCCGTTCCTCGCGACGGACCGTCATCACAAAATATTTCAGCCGTATCCGCTTGGCTGAAAAGGCGGCGTTGGTTCGTGCTTGTCGTGATAACTCCGACGATTCTTTCGGCCGTATATTTCGGCCTGATAGCATCTGACGTTTATGTTTCTGAATCTCGCTTTGTCATAAAAAGTGCTAATCAGAAACAGCCTCAGCTCTCGACCCTCGCCAATCTTATTCAGACAACAGGTTTGTCTTCCGGGCAGGAACAGACCAACGAAATTCTCGACTATGTCAGATCGCGCGATGCCCTGAAGGCGCTGCAGTCCTCAGCGAAGGTTAGCGAGCGTTATGGCGCTCCAAACGGGGACGCGTTGTCAAGATTTCCAGGAGTTTTCTCGGACACAAGCTTTGAAAGTCTCTACAAATTTTACGGCAAGATGGTGGACGCCAAGCTCGACAACGAAACGGGCGCTGCTGTTCTGACGGTCAAAGCTTTCAGCCCGCAAGACGCATACACGATAAATGCGAGCCTGCTGCGCATGAGTGAGGGGTTGATAAACCAGCTCAACAATCGCGCGCAGAGCCGCGCGATACTTGAAGCGCAAAAACAAGTCGATCTCGCCATGCAACGGGCCAAAACCGCTCGAGTCGCCATCACGCAATATCGTAATAGCCAGTCCTTGCTCGACCCTACGAAACAGGCAGGGGGGGTACTGGAGGTTTCAAACGGCCTTGTTGCAGCAAGAGCTGAACTCCAATCGCGACTTCAAACAATGCAACAGGTTGCCCCACAAAACCCATCAATACCCGCTTTGCGGCAGCGGATTGAGGCTTTGTCATCGCAAATCGCTCTACAAGATGGCCGGGTGGCAGGGACGCCTACAGGGCTGGCTTCCAAGCTGGGTGGGTATGAAGAGCTTGTAGTCGAACAGGAGTTCGCCACAGAAAGTCTGAACGCCGCGAACGCAGCATTAGTTCAGGCTACAAATGAAGCCCAGCGCCAGAAGTTTTATCTTGAGCGTATTGTCGATCCCAACGTTCCAGACAGAGCTCTTTTACCTAAGCGCATATGGAACATCATCGTGACGGCAGCCGCCATGCTATGCCTTTATTTCATTGGCTGGATGCTGGTTGTTGGTATTCTCGAACACGCGCCGGATGACTGACATGGCCGCTCCCGCTTTTAGAAAGCTTGCAAACGGATGGCGCATACAGCGCCGCGTGATCCATGCCCTCATGATCAGAGAGCTCGTTACACGCTTTGGTCGTGAAAATATTGGCTTCCTCTGGATAATGGTGGAGCCATTGTTGTTTGCAGGCTTGGTGGCGACTGTATGGCGCTTCATGAAAGGACCAGAAGAGCACGGTGTCGGAATCATTGCCTTCATCGTCTCAGGCTATATCCCAATTACGTTGTTCCGTCATGGAATGTCACGCAGCGTCAGTATCTTCATTTCAAATTCTAGTCTAATGTATCATCGCCAGATAAAGATTCTTGATTTTATATTTGTGAGATTCATTATTGAATTTCTTGGCGGCGCTATGGGATACGTGTTTATTGCTTCAATACTTATTGTATTTAACGAGTTTCCGGTTCCAGCAAACATAGGTTTGCTAATCGCGGGTTGGATGGTTTACGCGGTGTTTACGCTATCAATCTGCTTTATCGTAGCCCCTTTGTCCGAAATATCAGAAGTGATGGAAAAGTTCATTCCAGTAATCACCTACATTATGGTGCCGTTCTCAGGTTTGTTTACAATGGCCTCATGGCTTACGCCCACAATGCGGGAATACCTTCTTTGGTCGCCATTCGTTAATGCGATGGAGATGATGCGTGAGGGCATTTGGGGCAATAAGATCACAGCATATTATAACGTTTGGAATCCAATCATTTGCTCAGCCGTGGCTGCGACCATTGGGTTGGCCCTCTGTCGGCACGTACGAAGGACTCTGACGGTCGAATGATCCGGTGCAAAGATATTAACAAGATCTATTCACATGGGTCGCAGCGAAAGCAGGTGCTGCAGAATGTCAATTTCGACGTTTTGCCTGGCGAGCGCGTTGCTCTTCTAGGACGGAACGGAGCTGGCAAGAGCACCTTGATCAAGCTCATTGGAGGCGTTGAACTGCCTACCTCGGGTAAGATTGTTCGAGATATGACGCACTCGTGGCCTTTGGGATTCTCTGGCGGTTTTCAAGGCAGCTTGACGGGTTATGATAATGCTCGTTTTATAGCTCGTATCTACGACCATGATTATAAATCGGTCCGTGCGTTTGTCGAAGAGTTCACTGAACTCGGAAGGCAATTAAAGATGCCGGTGAAGACCTACTCCTCAGGCATGCGCGCGCGCTTAGCCTTTGCCCTTTCATTGGCGATTGAGTTCGATTGCTATTTGATCGACGAAATCATCTTGGTCGGAGATCAGAATTTTCAAAAAAAATGCCATGAGGAATTATTTGAGAAAAGAAAAAATCGCGCCATGATATTGGCTTCTCATAGCACGGACGCGATAAGGTTGTTTTGCAATAAGGCAGTAGTATTAAACAAGGGCATCGCAACGACGTATGCGAACGTGGACGAAGCTCTTGATATCTACTCTGCTCTCTAAGAAAATTTTCTACCAATTGGTCGGGAGTGTAATTTGACGGTCGTCGGCATTCTTGGGGCAAATGGTTTCATCGGCCGGCATCTCGCCCGTGAGCTTGTGCGCACTGGTTATGACGTCGTTTGCTTCGCACGACAATTTCCTATCGATTTTCAAGAGGAATTTCAGAAGCGCGCGCGATTACAGTTTATCGAACTTAGCGACACCCTTAACGCATATACCAAAATAAAAGGCATAGATCATATTGTTCAATTGATCAACACAACCAATCCATCTTTAGGTAATTCTATGGTTGTGGCTGATATAAAAGAGAATGTCGTACCGCAAGTCTCGTTCATACAATCGTGTATCGAGGCAGGTGTCAAATCGTTCACATTCCTTTCGTCTGGCGGCACGGTTTATGGAGTTCCATTGACTGTTCCAATTGATGAAGATCACCCTTGCAGGCCGTTAAATTCGTATGGCATGACAAAGTTGGTCACCGAACAATACCTTCACATGCTCTGCACAGCTTCGGCGATGCGTTTTAATATTCTTCGGGTGGCGAATCCGTTCGGGCCTGGTCAGCTAGGCATTGGAGGTCAGGGGCTAATTGCTACTGTTTTGCAGAAGCATGCCAAAGGTGAGCCTCTGACAATATTTGGTGACGGTTCGAGTCAGCGTGATTATATTTATATTGAAGACACCATCGGAGCAATTGTTAGTGCTGTGGAAGTCGGTGGGACAAATTCTGTGATAAATATTGGGAGTGGGGAGGGGCGTTCCATCCTTGATGTGATCTCAACGATCGAGTCATGTATTTCTGTACCTATAGAAAGAGTCCACGTGCGCTCAAGATCTACGGATACGTCTATTAATATTCTTGATGTCAAGAAGGCGAAGCAGTTACTTGGATGGCAGCCGCAGGTAACCTTCCGCGAAGGTATATCGAAGACGGTTGCGCAATTTAGCCTATAAACTCGCCTTTTTGGGAATCGCTTATGAAGGTAAAGTCACTCGCTCTAGATGGAGTAAAGGTCCTTTCTCCCTTGTTTCGGCGAGACGAGCGCGGGTACTTTGCTGAAATATTCAGGCAAGAGCAGTTTTTTAGTGAAATTGGCCCGGTCAATCTCGTTCAAGAGAATGAGTCTCTGAGTATGAATGTGGGGACGATAAGGGGATTACACTTCCAGAGCCCTCCACATGCGCAAGGTAAGCTTGTTCGTTGTAATGCCGGTGCAATTTTCGACGTCGCAGTCGATATTCGACACGGGTCAAGTACATTCGGGCAATGGGTTTCTGAGGTTCTGACTCCGGAGAACGGTTTCCAGATGTGGATCCCTTCTGGCTTCGCTCATGGGTTTTGTACGCTAGAACCGGGCTCGGTAGTGTCCTATAAAGTCTCAGACTACTATTGTGCAGAGAGTGACAGAGGGATTGCATGGGACGACCCGGATATCAACGTTGCCTGGCCGGACCTTGCCGATCCCAGTACGCTTTCGAGCAAAGACAAGACGCAGCCCCTGCTCTGTACGCTTCCCCACTTCTTTGAATTGGACCTTTAGATTATGCGCGTGATCGTAACAGGTGGTGCCGGTTTCATTGGCTCTGCGCTTGTCCGCTATCTCGTTCTTGAACGGCAGCTGACCGTTCTTAATATCGATGCTCTTACCTACGCAGGATGTCGTGCTTCCTTGCGAGACGTGGAAACATCCGAGAATTACTTCTTTCTCCACGCTAATATATGTGATCGGGTCGCGATGGACAAAGCCATCAGCGACTTTCAACCAGATCGAGTAATGCATTTGGCGGCCGAGAGCCACGTAGATCGATCCATAACGGGCGCAGCCGACTTCATTCAGACTAACGTTGTGGGTAGTTTTGTCCTCCTTGAAGCGGTCCGTGAATATTGGAGTAAATTGGATGAGCCAGCAAAGAGTGGCTTCAGATTTTTGCACGTGTCGACTGATGAGGTGTATGGTTCTCTAGGGGAGGAAGGTCTTTTCCATGAGGATACAGCGTACGATCCAAGCTCGCCGTATTCTGCATCAAAGGCGGCATCGGACCATCTAGCAAAGGCCTGGCACAGAACTTATGGGTTGCCGGTAATTGTTTCTAATTGCTCGAACAATTATGGACCATATCATTTCCCCGAAAAGCTGATTCCTCTCACAATTTTGAATGCGCTCATGGGCAAGAAGCTCCCTGTGTACGGTCAAGGAACTAACGTTAGGGACTGGCTTTATGTCGAGGACCACGCTCGAGCCCTAGATCTTATTGTTTCCAAGGGGAGGCCTGGCGAGACATACAATGTGGGTGGTAGAAATGAACGTCGGAATATTGACGTTGTGAGAGGTATCTGCCGTGTTCTAGACGACCTGCTTCCAGAAAATGAGCCGCGCGAGAATTTGATTGAATTTGTAGAAGATCGTCCAGGTCATGATGCTCGTTATGCAATCGACGCCACCAAGCTAGAGAACGAGCTAGGTTGGCGGGCTTTGGAAAACTTCGACTCTGGGATCATCAAGACGGTTAAGTGGTATCTTGCCAACCAATGGTGGTGGAAACCTTTGCGCGAGAAGTATGACGGTGCTCGGTTGGGCCTTGAGGTTGAACACTCGCCGGTTGTTCAGGTCCCAGAATGAGGGTTCTAGTCACTGGACGGTCTGGGCAGGTTGCGACCTGCTTAGCGGAAAGAGCAGCCGTCCATGGCTATGAGGCGGTCCTAGTTGGCCGACCTGAGTTCGACCTGACCGACGCAAGCACTATCAGCGCTGCCTTTGATCGCTGGAATCCAGACATTGTAGTTTCCGCAGCTGCTTACACAGCCGTTGACAGAGCGGAGAACGAGCGAGAGTTAGCTTTTTCGGTCAACTCGACCGGTCCCGCTTTCGTTGCCGCGGAGGCAGAGGCAAGATCGCTGCCAATTATTCATATTTCGACTGATTATGTCTTCGACGGAGAGTTGCAAAGAGCTTATGTCGAAACCGACCCTACTGTTCCAACCACTGTGTATGGCCAGTCAAAGCTTGGTGGAGAAGCAGCAGTCTCTAAGCATTCAACGAACTGGGCAGTGTTGCGGACAGCATGGGTTTTTAGCCCATTTGGCCGAAACTTTGTAAACACGATGCTTCAACTCGCGGAGCAAAAAAGTGAGATTTCGGTAGTAAAAGATCAATTCGGTAATCCCACTGGCGCACATGCTATAGCAGACGGAATCCTAGCCGTTGCAAAAAATCTGATTACCGACAGTCGCCCGCAATTGCGCGGCATTTTTCACATGGTGTGTTCGGGCTCGGCAACATGGTGCGAGTTTGCTGAAGCTATATTCCAATTGTCGGCACGGCGTGGAGGGCCGGCGGCGAAAGTAGTTGGAATTATGAGTGATGCTTACCCAACTCCTGCACGTAGGCCGGCCAACTCTCGGCTTGATTCAACTTTGATTCGCCAAATACATGGCATAAAACTGCCAGCTTGGCAGGTCGCTCTTGAAGACTTAATGCGACGCCAATACGAACAATACGCAACCTTTGAAGGATAGTTAAGTATGAAGGGCATTATTCTTGCTGGTGGAAGTGGTACTCGGTTATATCCGATGACGCTACCGACGTCTAAGCAGCTTATGCCTATTTATGATAAGCCAATGATCTACTATCCCCTCAGTACGCTAATGCTTGCCGGGATCAAAGAGATTTTGATTATTTCCACGCCGAGAGATTTGCCTGCTTTCCGTTCGCTATTAGGCGACGGTTCTTCGTGGGGGTTGGAAATTCAGTATGCAGTACAACCGAGCCCCGACGGGCTTGCTCAGGCTTATATAATTGGCGCCGACTTCGTTTCTGGTGAGCAATCTGCGCTAATTCTGGGTGACAATATTTATTACGGAAATGGTCTTCCGGAATTGTTGGAGAGCGCGCGGACTCGGAAAGTTGGCGCCAGTGTCTTTGCTTATCATGTCAACGACCCTGAGAGATACGGTGTAGTCAGTTTTGATAAAGCGATGAGAGCAGAGTCAATTGAGGAGAAGCCCAGCCAGCCGAAATCGCATTGGGCGGTCACTGGGCTTTATTTTTACGACGCGGACGTCGTAAACATTGCGGCAAACTTGAAGCCCTCTCCGCGCGGCGAGCTAGAGATCACTGATATAAATCGCCATTATCTCGAACGTGGTGACCTTCACGTTGAAATTATGGGACGTGGTTATGCGTGGCTTGATACTGGTACGCCTGATAGCCTGCTTGACGCGGCGGAATTCGTGCGAGTGTTAGAAAAACGCCAAGGATTTAAGATATCAAGCCCCGAAGAGATTGCATTTCGTCAAGGCTTCATTGATGGTCAGCAATTGGAGAATTTAATAACGAAGCTTGGAAAGTCAGATTATGGTTTGTACTTGAAAACCGTTCTCAATTCTGAGGAGTGATTTTATTACTTTCACTCGTGCGTCCAGCTTGGTGGTCGATCCTTTGGCTATCAGGCTCGTGCGTATAGTCTATTTCTATGATTAGCCTATTGCGCTTTCAACCCTTTTTGCTTGGGCAACTGGCTGGTTATCCATCATACTTAAGATTATAGAATGATAAGTCCAACTGAGCTTACCCTCTCCACTGCTCATGTAGATACTTGCAGCTAAAAATAATTAGTTTAATCGCCCTCCGAAATTGCGTCTTAAATATTTGTGTATGTCGTATGATTTTAAACAGATCCAGCTTTGCGGTTTTTGACAATGAGGGTTCGAGCTAAGATTGATGCACAGGTTGCGTGTAATAACCTTGTAGATATGGCGTTGTCATAATTCGGAATACTCGTACACTCAGCGAACGTGTTACATGTTTGGCATAAGTTTACTCGCGAAATGCCTCATCGCGGATGCGGATAAATGGCCCCAAAATGTAGCTGAGGATCGTCTGGCTGCCGGACCGGATGGCCACATCTCCGGTCATGCCCGGAACAACCGGTTTGCCTAAGCCGAAGTCAGTTTTGGCTGCAGAGAGCCGCACACGATAGTACATTCCCCCTTGTGGATCCTGGATCGCATCAGGCGATACCTCAATAACTTTGGCCTCGATCGAGCCAAATACCGTTGAATCATACGCCGAGATCTTGACCGTTGCAGGCAGGCCTGGCCAGATGCTGCCACGATCTTTGGGTGCAACCTTGGCTTCGATGACCACCTGCGAGGCGATCGGCACGATTTCAGCCACGGGCTCACCGCCCCTGATCACACCGCCTACAGTTTGGACGTTCAAGCGGTTAATCACGCCATCTACAGGTGCGCGAATTTCCTCTCGCTCCACCCGGTCCTGCACTGCTCCAAATTGTTCGTCTGCCTTGGCCAATTCCAGGCGCAGCTGCGTTGCTTGTGCCTTGGCCTGCTCCATCACGCTGGTCCAAATCTCACCTCTGCGTGCGACCGATTCACTGACACCGGCATTCGATTGCGGTATTTGATTCTGGACATCCGCAATTCGGGTTTGCAAGGAAAGCAACGAAGCCCGTTTTTCCAAGACCTCGCGCTCTGATATTGCTTCCTCAGCATATGCCCGTTCAAGCTTGTCGAGTTGCTGCATTGCCAAGCGCTCTTCGTTGCGCAAATTTCTCAAGCGCGCCTGTAAGGAGCTGACCTCTGCGGTTTTTGCTCGAGCTTGCTGGTCAATGATACCAGCCTGCTGCATGCGTTGAGCCCTACGCGAGGTAAACATTCCAACCTCGCTGGCCGCAATCTCTGGTGCTTGGCTGGCGAGTTCTTGCGGGGGTTCAAAAAAGGAGGCGCCGGAGATTTCAGCTTCTAGCCGCGCAAGCATCAACCGCTTGGCGACAACATCTGTTCGCGCATTCTGAATGTCAGCTCCGGTTACGGCATTGGCAATGCGAAGCAGTACTTGCCCCTTGCGCACTCGCTGTCCTTCATGGACCAGGATCTCCTTTACAATCCCGCCTTCGAGATGTTGGACAATCTGGTTCTGGGTCGAAGGCAGGACACGGCCTGATCCTCGCGTCACCTTGTCTACGGTGAAAAAGCAGGCCCAGAGCGCAAAGGCAGTCACCAAAAGCATTATCGCCTTGAGAAGGCGCGAGGGTGCAGCGATCGACAGTCGGGCGCTCCACGGCAGGACCTGGGCGATAGGCCTGCTTGGCAGTGCAATTTCACCTGCGAACGCTCGATCGACTTCGCCCGGATGCACATCGTCAAGGAGACTTGCTCCTCCAAGATTTCGGATCAGCTTATCTCGAACTTGCGCAAACATCATGGTTAAGACCCGGCTATTTCAGCCACGCCTTTACGCTTCGTTATCCTTGTTTTTGCGCTTCAGACGGCTACGCAAAAACCACTAGCGGGCAATTCACCCCACATTTTCCATAAACTGGCACTTCACAGGCTCCTAAGGGGGAATCCATATGTCGTGCCTCGCGGATGCAAGTGAGCAAGTCCATAAAAACGCACAAGAAACCTCCGGGCAGATCGAGTCAACGGAAGGTGATGCGTGTGGACGTGGCTACGTCGAGCTCGCTCAATTTGCGATCGTTGATGCCCTTGTAGCGCTTGCAGCTATGCGAGGCATAGAGACTTGCGCCGATGAAATCTCCGTCGCTTTACCGGTTAATCAGGGGCACCTTGCAGACAGGTTTGTACCTCTGGCGCTTTCACGCATTGGTTTGGAAGCGCACTGGCACAAGCTTAGCCGGACCCGCCCCGAGCCATCTGATTTACCCCTGCTGGTTACGGTCCTGAACGGTGGTGCCTTTCTCATCACTGCATTGGGCGAGGGCGATCTGATCCTTGTTAAGCACTCCGCCGGGCAGAGTGCGGTCAACTATCAAGAGTTGCTGAAGTTTATTTCCGGTTATGCTCTCGTCACGGGGCTGAGTGATCCTGTAAACGGGGCAGGGGACGGTCAGGATCGTGAGCTCGTTCGCCGAAATCCAAGGCTTTGGTTGCTTGGGGCCTATCTTTCGGAACGGAAGATTCTCGGCAGGATGATAGCGGCCTCAGCGCTGCTCAACCTTTGCGCCCTTGCCATCCCGTTATACATGCGCGCGGTCTACGACCGGGTTGTTCCAAACCTTGCCATGTCCAGTCTCTGGGCGCTGTCGGCCGGCATCATCATTGTGCTGTTGTTCGAGCTCCTTCTGAAGAAAGTCCGCAGCAGCTTTGTTGACAGCCTTGCTGTGAGGGTCGGGCAAGCCGTACAACACCGCGCGGTATCGGCAGTTCTCAAGGCACGTATCCGATCCCAAGGACAAAGCGTTGGCACGCTGATGACAGCCTTGCGCGATCTTGAGCAACTTGCTCTTTTGATCCCGCAGGCCATTGTTACCTTCTGCGTCGACCTGCCGTTTGTCATTCTGTTTTTCACGCTGATAGCTGCAATCGGCGGCCTCACTGTACTTGGACCGGTCCTTGGCGCTGCGGGCCTCCTGATATTCGGCATGGTTGCCAACTATGCCCTGAAAGTCGCCAGCCGGCGTTCCAGCAAACTCCTCCAAGCGCGCAGCGACCTTATCGCTGAGCTCACTGAGGGGTGGACCACGATCAAGGCCAATAGGAGCGAGGGCCTCTTTGAAGGGCGCTGGGACGTGCTCGCCGACCACTTGGCGCTGAGCAACAAGCAGGTGCGGCATTGGTCTGAGTTGCCGGCTTCGGTCTCCGGACTGCTTGTTCAGCTTGTCACGGTAATGGTCGTCGTGATCGCGGTTATCCAGATTAAAGCTGGTGCCATGACAACAGGCGCCTTGATAGCGGTCGTCCTCCTGACAGGGCGCGCCATGGTTCCAGTTGCGACAACCGTCTCCATGTTCGCCCGGCTCTATCAGTCACTAGCGCAATTCAACGCCTTGGCGGCAATCCTGCAGGAAGAGCCGGAGCGCCAGGTGTCAGATCCGGCAATCGGCAATGGCACATTGAAGGGAGCGATAGCTGCGCGTGGACTTGGCCATCGCTTCTCAGATGCGGCTGGTCCAAGCCTTAGGGATGTGGACTTCACTGTTCGCCCTGGCGAAAAGATCGCGCTGATTGGCAAATCAGGATCTGGCAAGTCTACCTTGCTCCAGCTGATTGCCGGCTTGATCCCGGTCGAGGAAGGCCTGCTTACGATCGACGGCCATGCGATCGATCGATTTGCCATTCCTCACTTGCGTCGATCCATCGTTTACAGCGCACAGGATGCGGCGATCTTTGATGGAACCTTGTGGCACAACATACTCCTCGGCCTACCTGAGCCGGAAGAGCAGATTGTAGACCGTGCCATTCGTTGCTCAGGGTTGGACTCGTTCGTCGCGCGGACAGCAGAAGGCTATATGCGTCGAACCGGCCCGCGTGGGAGCGCCCTGTCGGGTGGTCAGCGCCAGTCGCTCCTTCTGGCGCGCGCGCTCATCCGGGATCCGCAAGTCTTGCTGCTTGATGAGCCGACTGCATCGCTTGATGTGTCCAGCGAGCAGACCGTCATCGCTGGATTAAGAGAAGCCTGCGCTGATAAGACCTTGATCGTAGCGACCCACCGTCTTGCCGTATTGGACATAGTCGACCGCGTTATCTGGCTGGAAGAGGGCAAGATCATCGCAGACCGCCCCAAAGCAGAAGTCCTTGCAAGACTAAACGCGCAAGCATCAAGCCGACCGGCAGCTGAAGCTGCCTGACGTGGTTAAATGCACTTTAACCAAGTTATCGTAAGTACCGCTAATATCAATCGCACTGCGACGTGCGTTATCGGATTCGGGAATTAAAGTGGCAGGCGCATCAAGCGATGGCGAAGTCAACCATTGGCCCGCTTTTGTCGACGTTTTGACAACGGTGATCATGGTCGTGACCTTCCTGCTCGTGATCATGAGCGCTGCGGTCATGCAATTATCCCAACGTGTAATCGCAAATTTCAAGCAACAGATGGAAGTTCAAGAAGCAGTCAAAGACGGCAAGATGGCGCCTGCAGGTAAGCAATCCTCGCAAAGCTCCAACTTTGGTCAGCCGAGCCCTGTCACCGCACCTGACGGCACTTCTGTGGCAGAACTGGGAGACGTTTTACGTAGCCCCACGCCCGTCAACGGCGCTGAGAAGCTGACTATTCGTACCCGTGAAACCAAGGACACTCTCGCAATCCAGGTTAAAGCTGTCGAGAAGACTGACAACACCAAAGGTGTCGAGGTTACCACCGCAGATACGCTGCTAAAGGTCGCGTTTGCGGCCAATGCAGCGAACTTTGACGAGGCTAACTCTGCACGGGTCATCAGCTTTGTGCGAGCGAAGGCCTCGCCAAACGTCAAGTACGAGATCTGGTCGTTTGCCCCGCAAACGGGGTCAATCTCCGAAGCGGAGCGCATTGCTTTCTATCGCGCGGCGATGACCCGTAACCTGCTGGTTAGAGCCGGAATTTCTCCTGGCAATATCCTGACGCAAATCCGGGTCACCGATCCATCAGCACCTGACGGGCACATGGTGCGCGTCGTGGTCAAACCTTAAGCCGATTTTGTAGCATCACTTTAGACCGGACGACGCTCATGGAACGGAAACTTCGGACAGAACTGTTCAAAATGTCCGGCATCATGCTGGTGCTGCTAGGGCTCGGCATTTACGCGCGGGATTTTGTCATCGCTGGCATACAAGCCAAGATGGCACTCAACCTTTCGATCTTTGCGATCTTTGGGCTTGCTGCTGCAATTGCCTTCAAGCACGTCCTTGCCTTGCGTAATGAAATCCTTGCGTTGCGCGCCTTGCAGGTTGACCATGGCGTAAAGTCGCGGCGTCCAAAAGATCCCTATGACAAGCCTGCGATCCTGTTCCACGAACCCGAACTGCTTGGTGAGGGGTACCACCTGATCGCCGGTGAACTGGGCAAGCAAGGGGATCTGCAGATCTCGACGGCTGCCGTACAGACGCTCCTCCACGATGTCGATCAGCGCATTAATGATCGCAAATCGACGATCATTTATTTCTCGGGGCTCATGGTGTTTCTGGGCCTGCTCGGCGCTTTCATGGGCCTTATGAAAACCGTTCACTCGGTTTCAGAGCTCATTGGCGCAATGGATGTCTCTGGCACAGCAAGTGCTGACAGCTTTGGCAAGATGATCGAGGGCATGAAGGCCCCGCTCAATGGCATGTCGGTGGGTTTCAGTTCGTCGCTGTTCGGGCTTATGACTTCCATGGTCCTCGGCGCCCTGGAGCGCTGCATGACCAGTGCGATGAAAGCGCTTCGCAACGAGTTTGAACGCTGGCTCTCGAGTGTCGCCGCGCTGGAGGGGAGTGCGACCGAGACTGCAGCTTCATCTTCCAACGAGCATGACCTGCCTGGCGTTCGGCGTGCCATTGATGCAGGTGCTCGTGAACTTGCTGCCATGCGCGAAGTGCTGGGAGAAGCAGCGCGCCAATCGGTTGATACGCAGGAGGAATTGGGTGCCCTTGCGGAAACTGTCTCGACACTAGCGGACGTAGTCAAGCAGACCGCGGACCCAAAGCCGTTCCTGGAGCCAATCAGCCGAGCTGTAGCTGAGCTTGCTAACAATCAGATTGTGATCATGTCACAGATGCAGGCTTTGTATCTGGATGCAGAAGCTGATCGTGCTGAACTTCGAGCGACACTTGGGCATATCGGAGCAGTCGTCGACCGTACCGCCAAGATCGATGCCACCATGCTGCATCGTCAGCTTGATCAGCTGGTAGCGTTGGAAACGTCGCGTAGCCACGGGTTCGCTGAAAGCAAGGAGCCCTCCCCTCCGGCCCGGAAGGAATCAGGCTGGACGAGTTGGGTGACCAGACCATTCTTCAGGCTGGGCGATGCTGTGGAGCGTGCCCGCAGCGCAAATGACAATCGCCGTGCCGTTCGTGAGATCGCCAGGCTGCGGAAGGAAACGCGCCGTATGCTAGCCGTCAATCAGCGTCAAACGCGTCAGATGCAGCGCGAGCTTTCAGAACGAATTGATGCGGTTGGGCATGATGCGCTGCTTCCTCGTGAAGCTGTCCGTATGCTGGCCGAGCTGGTGCAACGCCAGCCTCAACTATTAGCACCCGTGGGAGAGGCACTGGCTCCCAATGATGGTTCTACGAAATTGGACGCACGCGCGCAGCTCGAGATGCTGCGCACACAACTAAATGCGCGCATCGAGCGCCGCTCTGAGAGCCGGAAGGCGTCCTTGCCTGGCAGTGTTCAGACAAGCGTTGCAAGAGGGAGTTTCTAATGTCGCTCAACCCCTTCAAGATGTTCCGGCGTAAGCAGTATTTCGCTCGCTCTGCTGAACGTCATGCTTGTATGGTTAACGCAGAGTTGGTCCTTACCGACAGTCTCGTTACCTACGATGGCCGCCTGATTAACATCTCAGCTGGTGGAGCGATGTTCCGGCCGCGGCTTTCCTATCTGATGTATCGCCGTGATATTGAAGTAGAATTGCGTGTTGCGGGGCTCGTGCTGCAGGGTACGATTGTCGCGACAACGCCTGCTGGGTTCGGTATCCGCTTCTCCAACACGGTGGATCCAGCTATCATGCGAACGATCCTTGCGGCCGGAGAATCCCTACAAATTGCTGCATGAGCCTAGGTATCTTTATCTAAGTTCTCTCAACATCCGAATTAACCACACTCGGTGAAAATCATTGCCAGGATAGTAACCATCCTGGAGAACGGATTTGTCACGCCTTTCGGCCGCTCTGCGGCTTTCGACCGCCACACTCTCCATCGTGGCGATGTTAAGCCTCCCTGTTGCCACCGAAGCGCAGGAAGCTGGCATGGGGTCGCAAGTGCTCTCTGCGCTTGATCTGCAGGTTATGCCGTTGCGGCGTAGTCGCCTTGCAGGGCCGACGTTCGATGGAACTCCGCTTGCGGCGGCCGACGAGCGTTGGAGCAGGCCGTCAGCATATTATGATGTCGGTGCGCCAGGCGAGTTGCAGGCTCTTGAGCAAAGCGAGGATGCGCCCTCAACGCAAAGTCCGGGGCTGCGAAGTTCAGATCAGCAAGCTTCTGGGCAGCAAAGTGCTGCACAGGGCGCAACCGCAGTTCCTGATCAGGCAATGCAGGACGCGATCCTTGATGCGATAACACCGCCTCAATATTCGGGCCAGCAAGCCGTCCCCGAGCAAGGCGATGCAGACAATCCGCCTGCTGGTGCCGTGGAGTCGCTGCGGGATGCTATCGTTGCTTCACTGAAGCAGAACCCTGAAATTCAGATCGCAGTCGCGCAGCAGGACGACGCGCTTTACGCAGTCGATGAAGCTCGGGCCGGCTATTTGCCGCGGGTCGATATCCAGGCAGGCTGGGGACGCGAGTATGCCCAGGCGGCCTCGCAGGCCTCGACAGAACGATACAGAACCGAAGCAACCATCACACTGAACCAGAACATCTGGGACTTTGGCGTTACCACGAACGACATCCGGCGTGCTCGCGCCACTTATCGTTCTGCGCAGTGGGGTACTCGGGAGCGCATCGAGGCAATCTCCTACGACATAACGAATGCCTACCTTGCGGTCCTTCTTCAACAAAAGCTGCTTGAGCTGACCGAAAATGAGATCGCAGCCACCAAGAAGATCGTTCGTATCGTCACGATCCAAAAGGACCTTGGCCTCACCACACCTGCAGACGTTGGACGCGCACAAACGCGTTTGGAAAACGTGCAGTCCCTGTTGCTGGACCGCAAAAGCGCTCTCCAGCAGGCTCGCTCTGCGTACAAGCGGCTGACAAATCATATGCCGGGGGTGGTGAAGGATCTGCCGCTTGCAGGGAATACCTTGCCGGAGTCGGTGGAAGGCGCCATCGACATGATGGAAAGCCACTCGCCCCGCCTTGCCCAAGCCGTTGAAATCCGGCGCTCGCTCGACCGGCAATATGACAGTCAATCGGGCACGTTTTTCCCACGAGTAGGCTTTCAGGTTCAAGGCAATCGCCGTGAGGATGTGCTGGGAAAAACCGGCATCGCAAATGACGCACGTGCCATGATTACCTTGTCGTACAACCTGTTCAACGGGGGCGCTGACCTGGCACTCAAGCGCCGCATCGGTGCTCGCTTGAGGCAAGCGGACTACGAACTTGATCGCCGCAGACGCGAGGTCGAGCAGGACATTCGCATTGACTATGAAAGTCTCAATGCCGCCCGGGAAAAGATTGCCACGATCAACGCGGAAATCGACGCGGCGCAGAGGGTTGCTGATCTCTACAAGCAGCAATTCCGGGAAGGCCGGCGTACTGTCTTTGACCTGTTAGATAGCCAGCAGGTGCTGTTCAACGCACGTAACAGCCAATACGCCAACGAAATCTCGATGCGCGCCGCTGAATATCGCGTGCTGCAAAAGCTGGGCGGCTTGTTCGATCTTGTGAGCGAGGGCGAACCTTTAGGGCCGATATCGGTGCCTGCTCCAGGCGGGCTGAACTGAGGGCCCGATCGCTTAC
Organism: Novosphingobium sp. B1; assembly: GCF_900176395.1. Classification (GTDB taxonomy): domain Bacteria; phylum Pseudomonadota; class Alphaproteobacteria; order Sphingomonadales; family Sphingomonadaceae; genus Novosphingobium. The sequence continues at coordinate 16,898 of NZ_FWXL01000018.1, forward strand.
ACTGCAAACACAACTGCTCTGAAATTGGTCCGCTGAGAGCGATTGGGCAGAGCTGGAACTGGATATACGATGGTCAAGATCTCGCGCGCAAAATCTGGCCTTGCCCGGAAGGGCAAAACGCCCAGCGCCTCTAAAGCTCAGTTGGCAGATGCGGCAACTGATGCGGGCGGGCCGCAGCATGATTATGGCGCTGTGAAAGTTGTCCAGTTGGACAGTTCCGACAGGGCCAAGCTTGGCATCAATTATGCTCCGTTCAAGGTCGAGATCGTCGACGTTGACGTTGTACTGGTCTTCCTCGACGGGACACGCATCATTATTCCAGGAATGGCGATTGCGGCCTTTTCTGGCCGCAAACCAGTCATCGTATTTAATGATAAGGAAATCACCGCAGACCAAGCCGTGGGCATGGTGGGCGAGATCAAGGCGGAAAACAATTCTGTCGAACTGCACCTCAGCAGTGCTGAGAACGCCAAGACGGTTGAGGGTCAAAAAGAACCTGCCAGTGTTCAACCGGAGGACTCAGCCAGGGCGCAGGCGCAGGAAGCGTCCAAGCAGCAAGCGCAAGGTAGCAACGAAGATGCTGCCAAGCGTCTCACAGAAAAGATCAGTGACACATCCTCATCAAGCGCTGCTTCTCCAGGCGTAATCAGCGCAAAGGCGGTAGAGCCTGCGCCAGACGACGCTATTGGACCTGCGGGCATTGGTAAGCTCGTACCCAAGCTCACATTCTCTCTATACAATTCAGAAGGAAGTGAGCGGACTACCGAGAACGGTCAGACTGTCATAAAAGGTGACACAGGCGGTCCAAACTCTGCCAAGAGCGCAAGCTTTTCTGCGCAATCGGCCCAAGAAACGCTTTCCGGGACCTCCGGGAATGATTTGATCTACGCCGATACGCCAGCCCATGCGCCGGTCGGCTCGACCATGCGCGTGCTCCAGGTCGAGGCCATGGTTCCTGCAGGTGGATTGTCTCTCACCAGCATTCTCGTTCCATCGCTTCCCGAGGGCTACACCGTTGTAAACGGAACTCTGACTGACAAGGGCTGGCTGGTTTCGATCGATGACGGCAACATCGTAAAAGAGACGACCACAACCAACGCTGAGGGTAAGACTGTCCCGGTCCCTTCAAGCCAGTCGATCTTCACTTTCGAGCTGCAACTCACATATACGCTGCCATCAACCGGTACACCGACGATGAGCAGTGGCTTCATCGACGAGTTCTTCTTCCCGGTCATGCTTGGCCTGTCGTCGGACGGAAAGACGAGCACCTACTCGGTCGCTGTTTCCACGCACTTTGGCATCAAGGACGTTACTGACGAAGCAGGCATGACGGTCAAGGATCCCGTGACCGGCGAGCCGATCTATGTGCTTTTTGCCAATCCCCCGGGCACCAAGGTTTCCGCCGGGGAAGGGGATGATCGCATTGTCGCCGGGGCTGGCGCTGACGACATCGATGGTGGATCAGGCATCGATACCATCGACTATAGCCGCTCAGGCGAAGGCGTGCGCGTCAACCTTGCAACCGGCAAAGGTGAGCAGGGATTTGCAGAAGGCGACACTTATACCTCCGTCGAAGGAGTAACTGGCTCCACTTTCGATGACGTCTTGACCGGCAACTCGAGCGATAACCGGTTCGTAGGCGGCAAAGGCGCAGATATCATTGATGGCGGAGAGGGGTTTGATACTGCCGACTACACATCTGCGATCGACGAGAAATCGCCCGGTACAGAAGGGGTCGAGATAAATCTCGATGGCTCTCCATCCAGCGGCGGTGACGCGCAAGGCGACATACTTTCCAGCATAGAGCATGTCATCACCACCTCCCGGGATGATGTTATCCGCGGTGGCAACGCCAATGAATGGATCGAAGCCGGCGCGGGCGACGACACAGTTATCTCAAGTCTAGGTGCTGATCGTCTCGACGGCGGCGCTGGGATAGATACGGTCGATTACAGCAAGTCCTCCTCGGGCGTACAGGTTGCGTTGGATGGCACGATCGGGCGGGGCGGGGACGCAGATGGCGATACTCTGCAAGGCTTCGAGAACATCATTGGGTCTGCCCATGATGACATTCTTACAGGCGATGGCGGTGACAACACGATTGTAGGAGGCGCAGGCGCTGACAAGATCGACGGCAAAGGCGGGGTCGACATCGTCGACTTCAGCAAAAGCGCAGTTGCAGTCGAAGTCTTCCTCAACGGAACTGCTGGTCACGGCGGGGACGCCGAAGGCGACACTTACTTCAACATCGAACAACTGACAGGATCAGCTTTTGACGATCACCTCGTGGGCGGTAGCGGCGAGGAGACACTTCGTGGCGGCGCTGGCGACGATGTCATCGAAGGTGGTAGCGGAGCTGACCTGATCGATGGTGGCGCAGGATTCGACGTCGCCAGCTACGCAGGCGCACAATCCGGCGTCAAAATCGCCCTTGATGGCTCAGTGTTGAGCGGTACCGATGCGCAAGGGGATCGCTTTGTATCCATCGAAGGGCTCGAAGGATCTGCCTTTAACGACACTTTGCTGGGAACCGCTGGCAGTGACGTTCTGAGAGGTGGTGCGGGCGACGACATTCTGAACGGATTTGGCGGTGCAGATACGCTCGAAGGCGGTGCAGGTGTAGATACCGTCGATTACAGCCAGTCTCGCTCTGGCATTACTGTTTCGCTGGATGGCACTGAATCTACAGGTGGTGACGCTGATGGAGACATTCTGTCCAGTATCGAAATCGTCATCGGCACGAGCTATGACGACAAGATCAGCGGCACCGCAGAGAATGAGGTTCTGTCCGGCGGAGCGGGCGACGATGTCTTGTCCGGTGGCGGGGGCGCTGACGTCCTGAAAGGCGGCGAGGGCCTTGATACTGCAGACTACAGCAGATCGCTTGAAGGAGTTGATGTTGCGCTCGATGGCGGAGTCGGTCGAGGCGGGGATGCGCAAGGAGATACTCTGACTGGTATCGAGCGGTTGATTGGTTCGTCCAACAACGACCGGCTGGGCGGAGACGAGCGCGACAACATCCTGACCGCTGGCGCCGGCGATGATGTCCTTCGAGGGGACCTCGGTGCGGACCTGCTGCAGGGAGGCAGTGGTTTTGACACGGCAGATTACAGTGCCGCTTCCGGGGCGATCAGAGTTCGCCTCGATGGAAACGCCTCGGCAGGAGATATTGCCGAAGGCGACAGGCTGACTGGCGTTGAACGCGTAATTGGCAGTAGCTATGCTGACCATCTTTCCGGCGATAGCGGCGACAATACTCTCGAAGGTGGGGCCGGAGACGACATCTTAGTCGGTGGTCTTGGCGCAGATCGCATGATCGGCGGCGAAGGCGTCGACACCGTCCAATACAGTGAGTCAAACACTGGGGTCATCGTAAGCCTCAAAAATGGAATTGGCCAAGGGGGCTCTGCTTCTGGGGATATTCTCAGTGGCGTTGAGAACCTCGTTGGGTCGGAATACGCAGACAGACTTGTAGGTGACAGCGCAAGTAACCAGCTCGAGGGGGCGGCTGGCAATGATGTCCTCGAGGGCGGCGCAGGTGCTGACGTCTTGATTGGCGGCGTAGGCTTCGACACTTCTGACTACAGCAATTCCCTGGAAGGCGTCAGCGTTTCGCTCGATGGCAGCAAAGGCCAGGGCGGCGATGCAGAAGGTGACAGTCTTCGGGAAATTGAGGCGCTTGTTGGTAGTCAGTTTGCAGACCGGTTGACAGGTGACGAGAATGCAAACGCACTGTCCGGGGGCGATGGCGACGATACACTGCAGGGGGGCGCAGGTGGCGACAGTATTGACGGCGGCAGCGGTTTTGACACCGTAGACTACTCACGTAGCGCAACCGGAGTAGTCATATCCACTGATGGGGCAGTCGGCCTTGGTGGCGATGCGCAGGGTGACACGCTTGCGAGCATCGAACGGATTGTTGGTAGTAGATTTGCTGACACTATCTCTGGCGGGGAAAGTGACGATCAGCTGGAGGGCGGCGCTGGTGACGACGTGCTCCAAGGGGGCGCGGGCTCCGACCTGCTTGACGGCGGAACTGGGTTTGACGTTGCCGATTACAGTCGCTCCAAGACGGGAATTGTTGCAGGCCTGGATGGGCGTGAAAATAGCGGCGGTGATGCTGCGGGTGATAAGTTCGTCGACATCGAAGCTATCCACGGTTCAGCATTTTCTGACACCCTCTATGGTTCGCAGGACGCAGAGACGCTTCTTGGTCAAGGCGGGAATGATATTCTCGTTGGCTCGAGCGGGGCTGACGTTCTGGACGGCGGTGCGGGATCCGATACCGTTGACTACTCGCTCTCCGATGGTGCTGTTACAGTAAACCTGGCTCAGCTCAGCGCGTCAGGAGGGTTTGCCGAAGGAGACACCCTGGCCGGCATTGAGCGTATTGTTGGCTCGGCCTTTGGCGATGACCTCTCTGGCTCGAGCGCGGCCGATTCTCTCGACGGTGGCGATGGTGACGACACCATCGAGGGGCGTGGAGGAGCCGACATACTCTCAGGCGGAGAGGGCTACGACACTGCTACATACACCAACAGTGCTGCGGCGATCACTCTAAGCCTGGATGGTAGCGCTGGCCTTGGCGGTGATGCGCAAGGCGATCATATTCAGGGATTCGAGCACATCATTGGCTCCGAGTATGGTGACACCATCACCGGGATCGGCTCGGATGAGTTTCTTGAAGGTGCAGGCGGCGATGATCGGCTCTTCGGGGATGCAGGCAATGACCACCTAGCAGGTGGGAGCGGCGCAGACCTCTTGGCTGGCGGTGCCGGAGAAGATCGCCTCGAAGGCGGCGAAGGTGATGATGCTCTGCGTGGTGGAGCCGGCGCGGATTTCATCGACGGCGGGGCAGGCACTGATATTGCAGATTACAGCGATAGCAGCGCTGGCGTCACAATCGATCTTGCTTCCGGAACTGGCTCTGGTGGCGATGCACACGGCGACACGCTCACGAGTATCGAAGGGGTTATCGGTTCAAATCAATCGGATCGTCTCGCGGGCTCACAAGCCAATGATATCATTGACGGTCGCGCAGGGGACGATGCCATCATTGGCGGTTCCGGGAATGATATTCTTCGCGGCGGCACGGGCAACGACCGTATTGAAGGTGGTACCGGTGCTGACGTAATCGAGGGCGGCGATGGTCACGATATCGCTGATTACAGCCAATCGACAGCAGGTGTTTCGGTCTTCCTCGATGGCTCTGCTGGCCTTGGTGCGGCCGCGACTGGCGACACTCTCTTTTCAATTGAGGAGGTCATCGGAAGTAGCAGCGGCGATACCCTTACCGGCGCGGGGGCAGATGAAATCCTCCACGGTGGCGGAGGCGACGATGTTTTAATCGGCGCTGGAGGCGCAGACCTTCTGGATGGCGGCGCTGGTATCGACACCGCTAGCTACGCCACCTCAGCGCAGGGCGTTTCGGTTGACCTTGCTGACGGGAAGGGATCAGGGGGCGATGCGGAAGGCGACACCTTATCTTCTATTGAGCGCTTGATCGGCTCAACCGGTAACGACGTGCTGCGAGGATCCGCACAAGATGACGAGATTCTCGGTGGTGGCGGAAATGATCTTCTCTCAGGCCACGATGGATCTGACCGACTGCAGGGCGGTGATGGCAACGACACCCTCGATGGTGGCGCTGGTGCTGACCGTCTTGATGGTGGAGACGGCTTTGATACCGTCGACTACTCCTCGTCAGCCGTCGCGATCCAGGCAAGCCTTGATGGTAACATCGGCGCCGGAGGTGATGCGCAGGGCGACATACTAATTGGCATCGAACGACTGGTAGGTTCCGCCTTTGCTGACACTCTGACGGGGGGTGTTCTTGGCGACACTCTTGAGGGTGGCGCTGGCGATGACGTCATCTCGGGCGGATCCGGTAGCGATACGTTGCGCGGCGGCGCAGGTGATGACCAACTCGATGGCGGTGCGGGTTCAGATGTCCTCGACGGCGGCGAGGGTATCGACACTGTAGACTATTCGGCATCTTCTGCGGCTGTGGCCATCAACCTTGACGGCAGTTTAAGTGCAGGCGGCGACGCGACAGGCGACCAGCTGATCGGAATCGAAGACCTGACGGGGTCTGCTTTTGATGACAGACTGACCGGCGCAGGTGCTTCTGAACGTATTCGTGGTGGCAGCGGCGACGACACGATTTCCGGCGGAGCCGGTGATGACGTACTTGACGGCGGAAGCGGGAATGATCGTTTAGAAGGCGGGGAAGGAGCTGACCAGCTGATTGGTGGTACAGGTGATGATACCGCCAGCTACGAAAGCGCAACGGCAGGTGTTACTGTGTCGCTTGATGGAAGTCGCGGCACTGCCGGTGACGCAAACGGCGACGTCCTGAGCAGTATTGAAAACCTTGTTGGCTCTGCGTTCGATGACGTTCTGGGAGGGGAAGCCGGTACAGAGCATCTAACCGGCGGAGCTGGTGACGACTTGCTTCTGGGAAGCCAGGGCGCCGACATTCTTGATGGCGGAGCGGGCTTTGATATCGCAGACTATCGCAATTCCAGTGGCGCCATCGATGTGCGCCTGGATGGTTCCAGCGGGATTGGCGGGGATGCTGCAGGCGATCAGTACACGTCTATTGAAGGTATAAGAGGCTCCACCCTTGATGACCGCCTGACAGGCGGAATGGCATCTGATCTGCTTGACGGCGCTGCAGGTAACGACGTGCTTTCTGGCGGCGGTGGTGACGATATCTTGCTTGGAGGCGCCGGTAACGACAAACTCGATGGCGGCGCAGGCTCTGATCTCCTCGATGGTGGAGATGGGCAGGACACAGTCGACTTTTCCTCGTCCACCTCTGGAGTATCAGTCTCGGTCGATGGTTCCGTTTCCAGCGGCGGTGCAGCTGAGGGCGATCGCCTGCTGAACATCGAAAATCTCATCGGGTCTGATTTTGACGACCGGCTGTCAGGCACTGTTGGCAACGATATCCTCATCGGCGGATCCGGCAACGATGTGCTCGCCGGGCGCGCGGGTGCAGATGTCCTCGATGGCGGCAGCGGATTTGATACCGCAGACTACTCCGAGGCTGCCGAAGCTGTAACAGTGTCTTTGCAAGACGGCACCGGTAGCGCAGGGGATGCAATTGGCGACGTTCTTATCAGCATCGAACGGATTATCGGTTCGGCCAATAACGATCGCCTAATCGGCTCTGCCAGTGCAGATACGCTTGAGGGCGGGGCCGGAGCCGATACGATCGTTGCCGGCTCTGGCGACGACTTGCTGTATGGTGGCGTCGGAGACGACTTGCTCGATGGCGGCGCAGGTGCTGATCGCATCGATGGCGGAGCCGGACTCGATACCGTAGATTACTCAGCATCTCTGGTTGCTGTGCAGGTCAATCTCGCGGGCTCTGCAAGCTCGGGTGGCCTTGCAGAAGGTGATATCCTCACTAACGTCGAAGCCGTTACGGGCTCAAATTACGCTGACGTTCTGAACGGTTCGGATGCGGCTGAGCAGCTTCATGGCGGCGCGGGCGACGACATTCTGCGAGGGGGGGCAGGTGCAGATATCCTCGACGGTGGCGCAGGTACCGACGTTGCAGATTACAGCCAAGCTACCTCCGGAATCTCACTTGATTTCTCGACTGGTGGGAGCAGTGGCGACGCTCAAGGCGACACCTTCATATCGATTGAGATCGTTGAAGGCTCGGATTTTGACGACATTGTCGTAGGTGGCTCGCAGGATGACGAGCTGCGCGGAAACGCTGGCAACGACTTCCTGAGCGGAGGGCTTGGTGACGACGTTCTGCTAGGGGGAACCGGCAACGATATCCTGCGGGGCGGGGCGGGCGCCGACATTCTGTCAGGCGGTGCTGGGAACGATACTGCCGATTATTCAAGCTCAAACGCTGCGGTAGCGATCAATCTCGACGGATCCCTGTCGGCTGGCGGCGATGCACAGGGCGACACACTCAGCTCAATCGAAACTGTTGTAGGCTCATCCTTCGATGACACCCTGACAGGCACGTCGTTGAACGAAGCCCTTGATGGAGGCGCTGGTAACGACCTTCTGCGCGGTGGTGCAGGGTCAGATAGACTGACTGGTGGCAGTGGCGATGACACGCTGCTTGGCGGATCTGGTGCAGACGTTCTTGATGGCGGTGCAGGCTTTGACATTACCAGCTATGCCGGATCATCTTCGGGCGTCACCGTCAGATTGGACGGCGGCCCCTCGACTGGTGGCGATGCCGAGGGCGATACGCTGACAGGTATCGAAGGTGTGACTGGTTCTGGCCAAGCTGACGCCCTTTACGGCGGGTCTTCTGACGACCGTCTTGATGGTGCAGCCGGCGACGACCTGATTTCTGGCGGTGCTGGCAACGACACATTGCTGGGCGGCAGTGGTGACGATGTGTTGATTGGTGGAGCCGGCGCTGACTCAATTGACGGCGGCGCAGGCAGCAACACGGCCAGTTATGCCGGCGCTGCAGCTGGTGTTGCGGTAGACCTGTCTGGTGCAGCGGGCACCGGCGGCGAGGCAGTGGGCGATACCCTCACCCGTATCTCGCGGCTCATCGGATCGGCATTCGATGATCGCCTTGGCGGTGGTAGCGGCTCTGAGATAATTGAAGCCGGCGACGGCAATGATACCCTGATCGGCAGCATCGGGAGCGATACTCTTGATGGTGGAGACGGCCGAGACACGGTTAGCTACTCATCCTCCGGCTCTGGCGTCACCGCCTACCTGGACGGACGATCGGGAAGCAGTGGCGATGCTGCCGGTGACGTCCTCATTTCGGTCGAGCAGCTCGAAGGTTCAGAGCACGACGACGAACTCTACGGCAGCGAAGCTGCCGATACAATTTCGGGCGGCGAGGGGGGTGACATCCTTCGGGGCTTCGGAGGAAGCGATAGCCTCGAGGGCGGAGGCGGCGACGACCTCTTGATCGGTGGCGATGGCGCTGATGCTATTGATGGCGGGAGCGGTGTAGACACAGCTAGCTACGGTGACTCCACGAGTGCGGTTACAATTTCTCTGGATGGTTCTGCTGGAAGTGGTGGTTCGGCGCAGGGGGATACCTTGCTCGGCGTCGAAATCCTTGAAGGCTCGATTTACGCTGACGTGCTTGGTGGTTCGGCTGGCTCGGATGTGCTGCGGGGTGGAGAAGGGGATGACCGCCTCTTGGGCTCAGCTGGAGCGGACAGTCTTGTCGGTGGCGCTGGCTCAGACACGGCCGACTACAGTCTGTCTGACGCAGCTGTGCAAGTTGCTCTGGATGGAACCACGGGAATTGGTGGTTTTGCGCAGGCCGATACGCTTAGCGGAATCGAAAACCTCACAGGGTCACGCTTCGCTGACGTCCTCGCGGGCAGCATAGGCAACGATACCCTGGACGGTGGAGCGGGGGACGACATTCTTCGTGGCTCGATCGGCGCAGATACACTGGTGGGCGGCGCAGGCTTTGACACTGCGGATTATTCATCATCATCAACAGGGGTCACAATTGCCAACGATGGAAGCTTTGGTGGCAGTGGTGATGCTGCAGGAGACCAGCTTAGCGGGATCGAACGTATAATCGGATCCGCTCAAGCCGATGCGCTGACGGGAAGCGGTTCGGCCGATACGCTTGAAGGTGGTAGCGGCAACGATGATCTGGTGGGTCTTGCCGGAAACGACAGTCTCATCGGTGGAGCCGGCGATGACGTGCTCTCTGGTGGCGCTGGCGCTGACATCCTCGACGGAGGAATTGGCTTCGATATAGTCAGCTACAGTGATGCCAGCGCTGGCGTTACAATCAATTTGGCTGCCGGCACCGGGCGAGGTGCAGAAGCCGAAGGCGACTCTCTCACAGGTATCGAGCAAGTCACAGGTTCGGACTTCGCAGACGTTCTTGTTGGCGCTGATGACGATGAAATACTCATTGGTGGCGCAGGCGATGACACCTTGGCAGGTGGCGCGGGCGCCGATCGCCTCGAAGGCGGTGTCGGCAACGATATGATCGCAGGTGGCGCCGGTGCCGATGAAATCTTCGGTGGCCAAGGTTTCGACACAGCCGACTATTCTGGCAGCACTGCTGGCGTTCAGATCAACCTCGATGGCTCGGCTGCCTCGGGTGGCGATGCCGACGGTGACACCCTTAGCTCTATCGAGCGGATACTGGGTTCAAGCTTCTCCGATATCGTTGTGGGCTCATCGGCGGCAGAGACCATTGAAGGGGGAGCAGGCGCCGACACATTGTTCGGTGGAGGCGGCGCAGACACGCTGCTGGGCGGAAGCGGCAATGACACTTTGCGCGGCGGGGCTGGCGCAGACCAACTCGATGGCGGCAGTGGCTTTGATACTGCAGATTACAGCTCTTCAGATTCGGCGGTTCAAGTTTCCTTGGATGGATCGGTCGCGCATGGCGGTGATGCCGAGGGGGACACTCTGACCGGTATCGAGAGGCTGGTTGGTTCGTCCGATAGTGACACGTTAACAGGCGGCAACGCCTCTGATACCTTGGTAGGCGGCGCCGGCGACGACCTCTTGAGCGGGGCAGGCGGCGATGACACGCTTCAAGGCGGGGCAGGCGATGACACGTTGGCTGGCGGCACTGGCGCAGACATTCTGGATGGCGGCAGTGGCACAGATACAGTCTCTTATGCAGCATCCGCGACTGCGGTGACTGCCTCTCTTGGCGGGATCACCGGCACTGGCGGCGATGCTCAAGGCGACGTAATCAGCAACGCGGAAATTCTTGAAGGTTCAGCCTTCGGCGACGTGCTCTCGGGCCGGGTCGGTGCAGATACCCTGCTTGGACAAGGTGGAAACGACACCTTGCTGGGAAGCGCGGGTGCCGATCACCTCGATGGCGGCAGCGGTTTTGACACTGTCGATTACTCGGCATCTGCCAGTGCAGTTACCGTAAATCTCGATGGGTCCGTGTCCTCTGGCGGAGATGCATCTGGCGATACCTTGAGCGATGTCGAGCGGGTCATTGGCTCGCTGCTGGGTGACATTCTGAGAGGCTCTGACGGCGCCGACACCTTAGAGGGTAATGACGGGGCTGACGCAATTTACGGCGGCGCTGGAGATGATACCCTGCTTGGCCAGGCCGGGAACGATACGCTGATCGGCGGTACGGGCGCAGACGCGCTGGACGGCGGCAGTGGAGCAGACACAGCAGACTACAGCGCTTCGGCGACTGGCGTAAACGTTGGATTGGATGGCGCTGCCAATAGCGGCGGTGACGCTGAAGCAGATACGCTTACCAATATTGAAAACCTTGTCGGTTCAGCATTCAACGACATCTTACGTGGCGGGACAGCTGCAGACGTCTTACAGGGCGGTGGCGGCGACGATATTTTAACGGGTTCGAATGGCGCTGACACGTTGGATGGTGGGACAGGCTTCGATACTGCGGACTACTCCCAATCATCGGCAGGAATTGTTGTATCCCTTGCAGGCGGGACCGGCAGTGGTGGAGCCGCTGCTGGCGATACTCTCCTTGGCATCGAGAAAGTCATCGGCTCGTCATTTGCGGACAGATTGTCGGGTGGCAACAGCGCCGATGTGCTGATGGGCGGAAGTGGCGCCGATACGCTTTCGGGCGGTATTGGTGATGACACGCTCGATGGCGGTGCGGGCGATGACGTGCTCGTTGGCGGCGCAGGCTCGGACATCCTGACTGGCGGGGCAGGTCTCGACACTGCCGATTACAGTGCCTCGATCCAGGCTGTCCGGGTAAACCTAGATGGTACAGCAAGCATCGGCGGCGATGCCGACGGCGACCTCCTGACTTCTGTCGAACGCGTGCTGGGCTCCTCTCAAGGCGATGTCCTCACCGGCAGCAGCGGAGACGAGCAACTTTTCGGCAATGGCGGCGACGACACGATCGTTGGCGGCGCTGGCGCTGATCTTGTCGATGGCGGAAGTGGCGCTGATACAGCTGACTACTCCAGCTCGACGACAGCGGTCACGATCTCCCTTGACGGCAACGTTGGGCAGGGTGGGGATGCAGCAGGCGATATCCTTACCAACATCGAACGTCTTGTGGGGTCTGGTGGCAACGACACTCTGGGCGGCTCGGCCAGCGATGATACAATCGTGGGCGGTAGCGGCAACGACGTGATCACTGGTGGCGCTGGCAACGATGTTTTGCAGGGCGGTACTGGAGACGATACGATCATTGGCGCTGCTGGCGCCGATGTGATCGAAGGTGGCGCAGGTACAGACACTGCCAGCTACGCCTCGGCACAGTCAGCAGTAACGGTCTTCCTGGACGGCACGACATCAAGCCGCGGTGATGCGGCAGGCGACACTCTGTCCAGCATTGAGCAACTGATCGGATCGGCTTTTGACGACCGCTTGGTCGGTGGCAATGTCAGCGAAACCATTCGAGCTGGCGCAGGTGCTGATGACATTTCCGGGGGCGCGGGCGACGACCAGCTCTTCGGCGAGGCAGGAGACGATATTCTGGCAGGTGGAGCTGGCGCCGACGCTCTGGACGGCGGCGCAGGCTTCGACACGGTCAGCTATGCAAGTTCTCTAAGCGCGGTGACTGTACGATTTGATGGCACCGCCTCACAGGGGGGCGACGCTGATGGCGACACTCTGCTCAACATCGAGAAGGTTATCGGGTCTGGCAACAGTGATACATTCTACGGCTCCTCGGCGGGCGAGCAGATCGATGGCGGTGCCGGGGACGACGTCATGTTCTCGAGCGCCGGCTCGGATAGCTACATAGGCGGGTCAGGCTTTGACACTGTAGACTACTCAGGCGGAACGACCTCTGTCAGCGTTCGTATGGACGGTCTGACCTCCAGCGGCGGCGAAGCTTCCGGTGACACTCTCAGCGGCGTTGAGCAAGTTATCGGCACGTCACTTTCAGACACGATCATCGGTTCCGCATTGGCAGACACGATTGTCGGTGGAGCCGGTGCCGATACCCTTTCAGGTGCAGCCGGCGCTGACATCTTGTTGGGCGGAGAGGGCAACGACGTTCTTGAAGGTGGTTCTGGCGCAGATCGCCTTGAAGGTGGCGCGGGTTTTGACAACGTTACTTATGCCAATGCTACCGCAAGTGTTGCTGCACGAATGGACGGGCTTGCCGGCACCTCGGGTGATGCGCTCGGTGACGTCCTCGTCGATGTAGAAAGTGTCACGGGCTCCAGCTTTGGCGATGCTATCGTTGGATCATCCGGCAACGATACGATAGATGGCGCGGCTGGCGACGATACACTTTTGGGCGGTGCTGGCGCAGACATTATCGCAGGCGGCAGCGGTAACGATCTTATCGAAGGTGGTGTTGGCGCCGACCAGATCGACGGCGGGGCCGGCACAGATACGGCCGACTATTCGAACTCATCCTCTGCCGTAACTGCATATCTGAACGGCACGAGCGGCGCTGGTGGCGAAGCTCAAGGGGACGTGATCAGCAATGTCGAAGTTCTCAAGGGCTCGAGCTTCGGCGATACTCTGATTGGCAGTTCTTCTGCAGACACGCTTCAAGGCCAATCTGGTGACGACATATTGGTCGGTGGTGCTGGCGCAGATACTCTTATCGGCGGTGACGGTTTTGATTCCGCAGATTACTCAGCATCGGCGCTGAGTGTCGTTGTTGACCTCGCGTCAGGCATTGGAAGCGCTGGTGATGCCAATGGCGATCGATTGACGGGAATAGAGCGCGTCGTCGGTTCGGCCCTGGGAGACACGATTTCTGGATCGACTGCCTCTGATACACTTGAAGGCGGCGATGGAAACGACCGGCTGGATGGCGCTGGAGGGTCTGACGCAATCTTTGGCGGCAGCGGTGATGACACGCTTATCGGCGGGGCTGGCAGCGATCAGCTTGATGGGGGCACCGGAGCAGACACTGCAGATTACACTGGGAGCACCCAGGGGGTAACTGTCTATCTCGATGGCGTGAGCAGCGGAGCAGGCGGCACTGCAGCTGGCGATACCTTAATCAACATCGAAACGGTCCTTGGTTCCTCTCTCAACGATTTCCTTGTCGGCGCACAGGGTAACGAGACTCTTATCGGTAACGATGGCAACGATGTGCTCGAAGGCGGTGGTGGGGCCGACCGGCTTGAAGGTGGCGCCGGAACAGACACCGCGTCATATGAGCATGCTCTTTCTGGCGTTTCTGCAAGCCTTGCTACAGGCACTGGTACAGTTGGCGATGCAAACGGCGACATCCTTGTCGGAATCGAGCGCCTCCTCGGCTCGGATTATGACGACACACTTGCAGGCGGCCTCGGCGCCGATACCCTCGATGGCGGCTCTGGAGACGATTTGCTGATTGCAAGTTTAGGAGCAGATACGCTGGTCGGTGGAGACGGCTTTGATACTGTGGACTATTCGGCAGCGTCGACAGGCATCACTGTTTCGCTTGATGGATCAGCTGGATCTGCCGATCTTGCAGCCGGTGACAAGTTAACCGGCATTGAATCAGTCGTTGGATCACTTTTTGCTGACGTGATCACTGGGACATTCTCAGACGACACGCTTGTTGGTGGTGCTGGGAACGACACGCTCTCGGGCGGCAGTGGCAGTGATATCCTGCAGGGCGGTGCTGACAACGACACATTGTCAGGCGATGCCGGGGCTGACACACTAGATGGCGGCGCAGGTACTGACACCGCAAGCTATGCAGGTTCCGGCGTAGCCATAATTGTCGACCTGTCTGCCAACACTGCAAGTGGTGGCGATGCGCAGGGGGACACCTTCGTGTCGATCGAGCGCTTTGTCGGTTCACGTGTTGGTGACACGCTGATCGGCGGAAGCGGCAATGATTGGTTTGACGGGTTTGACGGTAACGATACTCTGCGAGGCGGTGCTGGCAATGACACGCTGTATGGCGGCATTGGCGATGATATTCTCGATGGCGGGTCAGGTGCTGACACCATCGAGGGTGGCGCAGGAACAGATACCGTCGACTACTCTGCATCTACCTCGGCAGTAACTATTCGTACTTCTGCGACTTCGGCTGGCGGCGATGCTGAGGGCGACACCCTTTCATCCATCGAGAAAGTGGTTGGGTCAGCTTTTTCCGACCGGTTTGAAGGCTCTCTGGCGGACGAGGAGTTCGTGGGAGCAGGTGGCGATGACGTCTTCGTAGCGTCTGGTGGCGCTGACATTTATCGTGGTGACGCTGGCTCAGATACGGCTGATTATTCGGCCTCGACGACCAGCGGAATGCAAATTTACATGGATGGCAGCTTTGGTACGGGCGGCGATGCCGCGGGTGACCGGTTGTTCAATGTCGAGACAGTTATCGGATCGTCCCAGGCAGACACAATCACTGCCGGTGCAAGTTCTGCAGAGATCCGTGCAGGTGCTGGAAATGACGTGCTGTTTGGTGGCGATAGCGCTGACACTTTGGACGGTGGTAGCGGCGATGACACAATTGCCAGCGGCCTTGGCGCAGACCAGGTAATTGGCGGAAGCGGGACGGATATTGCCGATTACCGCAACTCGGGAGCGGCTATCGTTCTTGCCAATAACGGTTCTGCTGGCAGTGGCGGCTGGGCACAGGGTGATATTCTCTCAGGTATCGAGACAATCTACGGGTCGCAGAACTACGGCGACACGTTGAAAGGCGGTAGCCTCAGCAGCACGACGCTCTGGGGCTGGGGCGGTGACGATACTTTTGTTTCCTTGGGTCAAGCAGATAGCATCGATGGCGGTGCTGGTAATGACACGATCGACTACTCCGGCTCATTGAGTGCGGTGACCGTGCGGCTTGATGGTGCTGCGAGTAGCGGTGGTGATGCAGCAGGAGATACCATAACCAACGTTGAAAGGGTTATCGGTTCTGCACTGGGTGACACGCTTCTGGGCGCGTCTGGAAACGAGACGCTTGTGGGCGGTAGTGGAGACGACACGCTCGTTGGCGGGGCTGGAGCCGACACACTCGATGGCGGTGCTGGTTTTGATACTGCAGATTATTCCTCTGCAGGTGGCGTGGTTGTTCGCATGGATGGCACATCTGGCGGCGCCGGAGACGCCTCGGGCGATGTCCTCATCGGCATCGAGCGCGTGGTTGGTTCGTCACTTGCGGACGTTATTTACGGTTCAACCGGTGCAGACACCATTGTCGGCGGTGATGGCAATGATACTCTCGCGCCGGGGCTCGGTAGTGATACCCTGGACGGTGGCAACGGGACCGACACAGTTGATTACTCGAGCTCAAGCTCTGCTCTAACGGTCAACCTGGTGAACGCCTCGCTGTCGACCGGCTTGGCGCTGGGTGACGTCTTTACCAGCATTGAGATATACGCGCTTTCTGCATTCAACGATGTGTTTGTTGGCGCAGCCACTGCGGAAACGATCAATGCTGGAGACGGCAATGATACGATTGATGCCGGTGCCGGCGATGACACGCTTAACGGTGGAAACGGCAATGACCTGCTCGTTGGCGGCGCTGGTTCAGATATCATCGACGGCGGGGCGGGTACTGATACGGTTGATTATTCCGCTTCAAGCGGAGCAGTTTCGATCAACCTGGGTACCGGCACCGGGAATAGTGGTGGCGATGCACAGGGCGACATATTTGCCATTAACACAATAGAGAATGCAATTGGTTCGAGTGGAGATGACTACATCGTCGGGAGTTCAGCTGCCAACAATCTGAAAGGTGGATCTGGAAACGATACAATTATCGGTGGTGCGGGCAGCGACGTCCTGGATGGAGGCAGCGGAACTGACACCTTGAGCTACGCAAGTTCGGGAACGGCGGTAAACGTCAATCTCGCAAACGGGACGGGCTCGGGCGGCGATGCTGCTGGAGATACCTTCACAGGGTTCGAAGACCTTACAGGCAGCAGTGGTGCCGATACTCTCACAGGCGACAGTGCGGCCAACACGATCCGAGGTGGTGTTGGCAATGACGTCATCAATGGCGCTGCAGGTAACGATGCTCTCTATGGCGAGGAAAGCAACGACACGATCGATGGCGGCGCAGGCGCTGACTTCATGGATGGTGGTGTTGGCATCAATACGCTCAGCTATGCCTCAGCGACAGGTTCGGTGACGGTTTCACTTCTAGCCGGGTCTGGGAGCGCCGGTGATGCGTCTGGCGATACCTTTACGAACTTTCAGAACCTTACCGGTTCTGCAAGCAACGACATCCTAACGGGCGATGCTCAGCAGAATACCATCAATGGCGGTAATGGCGATGACGTGATCGATGGCGGTAGTGGTGCAGATAATCTCCAAGGCGGTAATGGCAATGACACCTTCCTCGGGGGTGCTGGTTCTGACGCAATGGACGGTGGCGCCGGTACTGACACTGTCGATTATAGCCTGAGCAGTGGCGGCGTTTCTGTTGATCTGACTGGCAACACCGGTAACGGAGCTGACGCTCAGGGCGATACTTTTGCGAACATCGAAAATCTTACAGGCTCTGCTGCTGGGGATACCCTGCTGGGCAACACTTCTGCCAACGTTCTGAATGGCGGCGACGGTAATGACCAGCTTTCCGGTCTTGCCGGTAACGACACCATTAATGGCGGTAATGGTGACGACGTTATCACTGGCGGTTCAGGAGCTGATGCTCTTGACGGCGGGGCAGGGACCAATACTCTGTTTTTCGGCAGCAGTTTCGGCAATCTTGCGAGCGTCTCTGCAACCTCTGGCGTCACCATTGTTCTGGATGGCGTAACCACTGGCATTGGTGGTGACGCACAGGGAGACACGTATCGCAACTTTGCGAACGTGTATCTGACCAACCTTGCCGACAGGGTCACTGGAACGGCGGCAAACGAATGGTTCAGAGGCCTTGGCGGTGCCGATGCGATCGATGGCGGGGCAGGGACAGATACTGTCAGTTACTCCGGCACCGGCGTAACTGGCGGCGTGTCGATAGGTCTGGATGGCGTTGCCGGCACTCTCAACGAGGCAGCGGGTGATGTCCTGACCAATATTGAAGTGCTGCAAGGCTCGCAGTTCGATGATACGCTCTGGGGCAACAGTGGCGCTAACACCATCTTGGGCATGGAGGGTAACGACACTATCCGCGGGGACGCTGGCGCGGATAGCATCGATGGTGGATCTGGCTCTGACACTGTGACCTACGCCAACTCAGCGAACGCGGTGTCGGTCAACCTGCTGTCTGCGAGCGGAACTGGCGGAGATGCTGCAGGTGACCAGTATACGTCGATCGAGAATGTCGTGGGCTCAGCGCTGGACGACACCCTGATTGGCGATTCATCCGCCAACACGCTGACTGGCGGGGCGGGGGACGATTTTCTCCGTGGTGGCCAGGGAGCCGATACTCTGAATGGCGGCAGCGGCACTGACACCGCCGACTATTCTGACTCGACGGCTGGAGTCACAGTTTATCTCGACGGTACCTCAGCGAATGGTGGATTTGCGCAAGGAGACGTCCTTGTCTCTATCGAAATAGTCAATGGCTCGGCATTTGCTGATACCCTCGTTGGTTCCAACGGGTCGGAGACGCTTAATGGCGGCGACGGAGACGACATTATCAGTGGCTTCGTTGGCGATGATGTAATCAACGGTGGCAACGGAAATGACACGTTGTCCGGTGGCAGCGGTGCCGACATCGTCGACGGTGGGGCTGGTACAGATACGTTCAGCTACGCATCGGCAACCGGAGGGGTCATTGCTTATCTCGACGGTACTGCTGGCAGCAGTAACGATGCGACCGGCGATCGCCTCAGCGGAATTGAGATCCTTGTAGGGTCGGGTTTCAACGACACACTTACCGGCACAAGCGCCGCTGACACTATCGTTGGCGGCAACGGAGACGATACTCTCGTTGGCGGCGCGGGTGGAGATAACCTGGACGGGGGAGCCGGCACGGACAGCGTCTCATTCGTCAACTCGCAAGTCGCAGTGGCTGCAAGCTTTGCGAGCGGGTCACTGGTTGTAAACACATCCGATGCCGTCGGCGACACTTACACTTCTATCGAGGGTGTAATCGGATCGTCATTCAATGACGTCTTGCGCGGTGGTACTGGCGCAGAATTGCTCGACGGTGGCGCAGGAGATGATACGCTCTATGGTAGCGGCGGCGCCGACATCATATCCGGCGGCGCTGGCATCGATAGCCTAGATTACTCGGCCTCCAACTCAGCCGTCAGCGTGCGTCTGGATGGAGTAGCAAGCTCAGGTGGCGACGCTGCCGGCGATGTTCTTACCGGCATTGAACGGGTCATTGGAACGGCGCTCGACGACATTTTTGTCGGGGTGAGTGCAGACGAAACATTCAGAGCCGGGGAGGGCGCAGATACAATCGACGGCGGACAGGGCAACGATCTTCTCTATGGTGAGGGCGGGAACGATCTACTGCTCGGCGGGATGGGTAGCGATGTGCTCGACGGTGGTGCTGGATCCGACACAGCGTCATATGCTCAATCGTCACTTGGGGTCGTCGCAAATCTGGCAGACAGTAGCTTCAACACGAATGAAGCGGCAGGCGATACGTACAGCAGCATCGAAAATCTCACCGGCTCGGCATTCAACGATCGTCTTACAGGTGATACTGGCGCGAATGTCCTCGATGGCGGCGCTGGAAATGACCGCCTTATCGGTGGCTCTGGAGCCGATGTGCTGCAAGGTGGACAAGGTTCGGACATCGCTGATTACACGTCGTCAGGAAGCAGTGTAGCGCTTAATCTGGGAAGCAATGGCACGCTCGCAGGTTTTGGCACTGGTGGTGACGCTGGCGGGGACGTGCTTACTGGTATTGAAAGCGTTCTGGGATCGACATTTGGCGATACGTTCACGCTCACACTGGACAAGGGCTTCTTCATCGACGGCGGTGCGGGTACTGATACGGTCGCGCTTGCCGCAAATTCCGGAACGCTTTCGGCGTCTCAACTGAGTTCTGTCCTGAACCACGTGGAAACCATCGACCTGACTGCCAGCGGAACGAGCGCCAATCTCCTGATTGATGCAGGTTTTGTGCAATCAATCGCTGGCGCAGGAAATGCCTCGCATCTGACATTGAACATCGACGGAAATGACCAAATCAGCTTCAGCAGCGACGCAGTCTATACGCAGAATGGCAATGACTACACATTCTACTCCGACACATCCATGACCCAGACAGTCGGTCAACTAACGCTAGGATGACATTGCTGCTAAGCGCCCAATCAATGCTTTGGCAAACGCCTCCTTGCTGTGCCGTCACGTCAAATGTGCGCTAAACCTTTGAAAAAGCCTCGACCAATCTGTGCGGAGATTGGTCGAGGCCGTACGGTTTGTCAAAGCGACGTGGGGAGTCGCACGAGTAGTCTACGCCGATTAACCGATAATCCAAGTAGGCTAATTTGAAAAATAGGGCCGCTTAAAAGATCCCCGACCATCGGGACGCGATTGGCCGGGGAAGTGCCACTTTGGCGAAGATCTGCATGATTCGCCTTATGTAGAATACGCTCATTAACCATAGATGCAAAGCCGCTTCCTTGCACTTTCTCCACGAAGCGAAGTAAACAGAAATACGGAACAGTAAGCGTTGTGCTCTGTGCTGGTGATTATGATGCAGCGTACTGTCCACTTGGCGCACTGTGCGACTTATCACGCGAGATCTGATCGCGGGCTCCCAAAATTTTGGAGCGATGCCAGGAATATGTGGGACTGTGGCACCAAACCGAAAATTTACCATCTGCCTGCGCAAACTCTTCACCAGATCTCAGGCTATTATGCTGCATGTGCACACTGACCGAACAAGCTGACCAGCACATCGAGACTGCAATGGAGCATCTTCGAGAAGCCCTCTACTATTGGAGCCAGGAAAATCGTGGCGTTGAAGACGCTGATGAATGTTGGTTGGCTATGTGCGATGTGGCTGAAAGATTGAGCCTGATTTCGATGGAAAGGTCCTATCGCAAAAAATCACCACGGAGCGCCTTCACTTTGTGACCCGCAAAGGCTGTCCTTCAGCACCTCGCTCTTCTGGATTTTCGCAGGCTGGTCGCCGACAAGTCTTTGATGTTGCGTTCGTCGCGGTTTTGATTGCAGACTGCCAAAACTCTTGGGAGTTCCATTCTTTATCGGACTGGCAATATGTCGCTAACGCAGGTCACATATAATGGCGCAGAGACAAGTTTCGCGCCCGAGGATAGCTCGAGTGCGTCTGGCGGCCATGTGCTGCGCGAACTAAGACTTGCTGCTGGCATTTCGCAAGAGGAGGCCAGTCGCCTCGCCGAGGTTGCCACACCCACGTGGCAGGCGTGGGAGCGAGGACACCGTAAGATTCGCCTCAGTCGCCTCAGGCTGTTTTGCAAAAAGCTTGAGCATCTCCTTGAATGCCGATTGCAGCAGGTTCGAGACGTATTAGCGAGTGTTGATCGTCGAGAGTGAGAATGCCCCTAAGCAGACAGATCTCGTGTCTGGATTTCTTAAGAAAAAAGCTTTTATTCGGTTAGAAACTTGCAAAATCTGCTCGCAGAAAAAAGTCGGCCTTTGATCAAAATTAGTAACAAATCGGCGCTAGTAAGAGATCGCGTTCATCGCGAACGCAACCTCGCTCTGCCCCACCGGATTAATGCCCCCTCTGTGATCCGGTGGGGCTTTTATGTTTGAGCTAAGCCGCAAGAAAGGCCGCCGAATCCCAAGTGCTCGGCTGCTTTGTCCTGAGGTCAGCAAGCTTGACCTGAAGAGCGGAGCGTTCCCTTCGCGCCACTGAATAACTCTTCAAGCGACCCGATTACCGCGGCTTTCATGAGGTCTGGACTAATTGATCCCGCGGCTCCGAATGAGGCGTAATCTGCACTGTGCAACGCCAGTGTTTGAAATTCTTCCAGCCAAGCCTCAGGGTTGGCGTGGCTTTTTGCTGCCATAGGAAGAAGGCATGCAATCACAAGCCGTAAGGTGTTGATATGTATTGAGTTAATAGATACCAGGTCACACGGTTGTTTTGCGTCTGTCTCAATTACCACTTACGACCATCCCTTTTTGATTTTGAGATCTCATACGGGTTTTACCATACTGGCGCTATCCGAACAGCGGATAAGAGGGCGGTGGGCGAAAAGGGTGTAAGCGGCATCCACTGCGGAGGTCTCTCAAAGTCTGCCGGCAATACCAGGCGTGCGCTATCCAGGCCGCCGCGCGGGCAAATGCTTTAGGCCCGTCGGTTCTCGCAAGAACGCTCGTAGCCAATCAAACAAAAAGTAAGTGGCGTGATCACCTTGTCAAATAGACCCTGGGCCCTTGCGCTGAGTGCTCTACGCATGCTTGCGCGGCCCTATATTGTTGCGTGCGTCGCTCAGGGTAGAAGCTGACGCTTTGAGCGTAACTAATAAATCACATCTCAACTGTACCAGCTTCGGACGCTCGGAACTTAGCGGTTCCAAGATCAGGATTCTTTGGCACGTTACATCAATCAAAACAGGAGGATGCCATGCTTTCGGTAGCCGACCAGTATGCAAGAAATCGCAAGGTGATACGGCGTCACCATTATATCTTGCTCATGAAGTCTTCAGATGGAGATATGACCAAACACGTCGAGCTGTTTGCTGCAGATGTCGACGAAGCGCTGGAGTGGTGCGCAAAGACGCGAACCTTCCATGAAGTTGAGATCTGGGAGGATGGTCGTAGTCGCGGCGTACGGCATCTGCATTCTTGACTAATTGACATGGTAAACAAGTTCGGCATTTTGCGTTCATGACGAATCAAATCTGAAAAAGTGCTCTTCGGGTCGCAAAAAACTGTAATAAAAGAATAATTTCTCATACACGAGCCCACTTCGCATCTCGCTCCCACGTGCCGGTTGGAAGAGCTTTGCGATTTTGTGTGGTTATTGCCCCTTAACGCGGTCTCGGCTGCGTGCTTACCAGCGGGGGTCGCAATGAGGCTCGACCCTACGTGGGGAGCCCCGCTTTGGCTTCGACGCTGTGCGAGAAAATACTACAGAGACAGGGCTGATCTACTTAGACACTGCAACAGGCGGGCTATCACAAATTCTTGGAACGGCTAAGCGCGCTGAACGTACGACGTGGCGCGGCTGTGATGCAGATGCCCTCGCTCTCGCTACCTCTGCGGAGCCTATTTGAAGGCTTCAGATCCTTTCCCCGGAATTGGCCGTGTTCATCTGGTTGGCAAGACCATGAGATGCTGGTCCGATCCTAGTGCGATAAGCCGACCGCACTCCAACTGATACGCCATTAATAGATGGTCCGCAGCAAGGGGAGTGACAAACCTTGCTGGTACCTGCGGACGCGCTACGGCGTTTCTCACTATCCGTGTTAGTGATAAATGCCACTGCCAGTTACAAGGGCCAGT
This sequence comes from Novosphingobium sp. B1, assembly GCF_900176395.1. GTDB lineage: Bacteria > Pseudomonadota > Alphaproteobacteria > Sphingomonadales > Sphingomonadaceae > Novosphingobium. Next base: position 40,097 of record NZ_FWXL01000018.1, read on the forward strand.
GTTAGACCGAGGTTCACAGCAGGGCTTTTTGTGTCAATGGCCGATAACACAGGATCTGCCGGCAGCCGATCGCGGGAGGGCATAATGCCGACTTTTAAACGAGCGTGTTCAGCGCCCACAGCAGTTCTGATCCTCATCAGTATGGCAGTGCCCACGCCGTTCACAGGGCAGGCTCACGCGCAATTCGGGGGCTTTAGCCTCCCATCGATTGCGCGTAATAGTAATACTAGTCAAAGCAACTCCTCGGGGTGCCCCAAAGGAAAATCCAAAAGCGGAGGTTCATCGATTTTGGGAGGGATCATTGGACAAGGCATCAATCGGGCCGCCAGCTCCGCTGGCGTATCCAGCTTCATCCCAACTGCAGAAGTTGCTGAAACTCTCACGAATGCAATAGCCTGCCGCCTGGACCCCGAAGAGCAAAAGCAAGCAGCAGCTGCAACCATCGAAGCCACACGTGGTGATCAGGTTGGATTGAGCGCAACTTGGACATCTAACACGCGCGAGAACGTTTCAGGGACATCCACCGTAATCGCGCGCAACGATAAGGTTGCCTCTCCCAACGGGCAAACTGTTCAGTGCATAACGGTGACCGACGTAATCATTGTGAACGGCGAGGAAACGACTGCAAACAAGCGCATGTGCCGCGCGCCTGGATCTGCACGCTACACCCTGGCTGCATGAAGAAGCACCAAGCACAGTCGAAAACATCGAGAAAGATGCCTGCGGAACAAGTCTTCGCCCTTAATTTTCCGATCGAAGTTCTGAAAGCAGTTAAAGTTGTTGCCATGGATGAGGAATATCTGCTCTTCTCTCTGAAATGCTTACACCAGCACTTTGCCGGGCCGCGCGGGCTCTGATCGGAATCGACCGAGCCGAACTTGCAGAAACCGCAGGAGTCGACGATCGAACCGTTGAGGCATTTGAGGCTGAGCTGGCGGTGCCGGGAGGAAATGCCTTGCTCGCTATTGCAGCTGCATTGGCTTCCTTGGGCGTGAACTTTCTAGAGCCCGGCGAGACTGCGCCGGAATGGGCAGTGACATTCCGGCCTTAAACGCTTCCATTGATACCGCGGCGGTCGCAAAGCCAAGTCAATGTTTTTAGAGGTTTGTTAACCACACAAGTTGTAGCTGTCGATCAGCGGATCACTAATCCCACCCAGTGTCCGCTCGGGTCCTGATTCCCCAAGTCGTGGACCTTCGAAATGTGCTCCGCCCGTTCCTGCTGCTTAGGGCGGAGCACATACACTAACCCCGACCGATAATGCTGGGCGCAGATCGCCTCTATGGGGGCAATTGTGGGCAAGCGTCATTCGCACGCTACGACCCTTTTAAGCCAAAGCGCCTCGTGCACGCGCACATACTCAGACCCCCTGCAGAGAGAATTCTCACCCTTCGGTCTAACTGATCGGAAGCAGATGAACGGGCCTGGTTGCGATTACACAGTCGAATGGTTTTTCGTCAGCGCGCAATAACTAGCGAGCTCGGCCCTCCAGCGCTTCGCTCGACGCCTTCGCCTTGTTAGATTAATTGCGCTCCTTAGAGAGTAGCTGCCATCGATCAAGATGGTGATGCCTTTTCCAGATCCCCAAGCCTGCAATTTGCGCGAGACAAACATAGTTAACACAACTCCCGTGCCGATTCGCTCTTACCAGGACGGCGAGGAGCGTGGGCGCAACGTTGCAGGCCCGTTAAAGCTTCGATCTAATGGTAAACAACCTCTCCCTCAGCTGTGAGGGAGATACCTGATTAAAAGTAGATAAACACGCCGTGAATTGGGCTTAAGGGTAAGATTCTGGAAACAGTGTTGGGCGGCTTTTGCACGAGAATTGCTGCAGAAGGCCTATTTTTTGATGACGCAGGTGGACCGGGACAAGACGGCAGAGGGGGGCGGGGGCCACCTTCGAGTGCTGCGCACCCTGCTGTATTGGCTTCGCAGCGACACATCGGGCAACGTCCTGATCATCACGGCGCTGTGTCTTGTGCCTTTGCTAATGCTGATCGGCAGTGCAGTTGATATCAGTCGCGCCACCATGGCCAAAAGTCGTTTGCAGAACGCGTGCGACGCTGCGTCACTAGCTGCGCGGCGCGTAATGCGAAACGATACCTTCGAGGATAGCGTTAGTCAGACGGGCCGACAGTTTTTCTCGTTCAATTTCCCGCAAGGTTCATTTGACACCCAGAATTTCGAACCTCAAATATCCCGTCCGACTGCTGGTGTTGTGCGGGTGAGTGCCGCCACGCGCATACACAACCAGATTATGGACATGTTTGGCTTTGAATCGATCCCGCTTCAAGTCAGCTGCGACGCTTCGCTGAATTTCGTAAACACCGATGTTGTTTTGGTGCTCGACGTGACCGGCTCTATGGCCGATGCTGTCGGAGGAACGGCCAAGATTGCGGCTCTGCGAAGCGCAGTTATGGCGCTTTATGACGAGCTTGCCCCAATCCAGGCACAACTTGAAGCGCAAGGTCTGCGCCTGCGCTTTGGCATTGTGCCGTATTCCAGCACGGTAAATGTCGGTAGGCTCCTTTATGCAGCAAATTCGTCTTACCTGACCTCCACCACCAATTATCAGTCGCGTGTCGCGAACTACAATTCATCTGTGTATACCGCGAACACTCCGACGAGTGTAGGTGCTTGGGAATACTATAGTGGGAGCTCTGGGGCTGGGTCGTCATCGCCAACATCTTCGACGCGGTCTAACAGTCAGTGCCAGACTTGGGTGCAAGCGTCAGCGATAGACGGTAATCAAACAGCGCCGACGCCGAGAACAGTTACCTCTTACGGCGGTACGTCAACGAGCAGCGCTTACAATGCTACCGCGGATTTCGGCTGGACTGGTGCTCCGGTCACCACAGGTAACAACCGTAGCTGTCGCCGGTGGCGGACCGTCACGACGACCACTTATACCACGACGTATGGCTTCTCAAATTGGACCTACCGGCAAGTGCCCTATGATACCTCGCAGATCATTCAGCCGAATGGCTCCATGGTTATTGCATCGTCGGCAGGTAACACCGTAGCGACCTCGAGCAGCTACAACCTTCAGCAGCTTGCCGCAGTCCCCGGTCTGACTACGACGCGGCTGACTTGGAATGGTTGCATTGAGGAGCGCGACACGACGACTTCGATTGACGGTGGCACCAGTCTTACCATTCCATCGACCGCGAACGACCTGAACATCAATCAGATCCCGAGCAGCGACGCGACGCGCTGGCATCCCGCGATCCCGGAGTTAGTATACACCAGGACCGCAGGATCTACATCTGCAACGGTCAATGGGAATACCAGCACGACCAACTGGATCATGAACTACGCTGCAAACTTGGGGTATTACGCGTGTCCCACCGAAGCCAGACGTCTTCGCAGTTGGACGCGGACTGATCTCCAAAACTACGTGAATGGCCTGCAACCAATTGGTGGTACCTATCACGACATTGGTATGATCTGGGGCGCCCGGTTCATCTCGACTGGCGGCGTGTTTGCGGACGGGTGCGAGCAATACAACGAGATGCCGTGCAACCGGCACGTGATTTTTATGACTGATGGCTTGCAGACCGCTTACTGCAATGTGCTGACTGCCTACGGGATCGAACAGAATGACATGAGGACGACGGGTGCAGGATCGTGCCCCAATCAGCTTGCGCGTCACGAACAGCGGTTCCGGATGATCTGCAATGCCACGAAGAACCAGAACGTCTCGGTTTGGGTCATTGGTTTTGACACGGCCCTCAATTCTAATCTCACAGGCTGCGCCAGTAATTCAAACCAGGCATCGACATCGGAAGACGGTCCGAAGCTGATCGCCCGGTTCCGCGAGATTGGTAACCAGATCGGCGCACTAAGGCTAGTGAAGTAGGAGTGTGGCGGTGATCATCGAAATCTCTCGCATTTTCCGAAACCTGCGCCTTGGCGCTGACCGAGGCGGCTCAGTAACGGTCGAATTCGCCCTTGTTGCAGTGCCCTTCATTGTCATGGTGCTTGGCAGTTTCGACTTTGCTTACCAGGCTTATTTGAAAACTGTCGTCCAGGGCGCGCTCAATGATGTTGCGCGCACAGCTTCGCTGGAATCGCCTGATCTTGAGTGCGATGACGGTACGTTATCTGACAAGGTGAAGTGCGCAATCCAAAAAAGATCAGACGTCGTGGCGCGGGAAGCAACCTACAGTGTGAGGATAAACAACTTCTATGATTTCTCTACGGTTGGTCGCACGGAGAAACTAATTACGGACTACAATAAAAACGGGGCTTATGATGCCGGAGACTGTTTTGTCGACTTGAACGAGAACGGCACGTTCGACACAACCGCAGGCCGTGATGGCGTAGGTGGTGCAGACGACGTTTCGTATTATATCGTGACAGTCTCGATGCCCCGTCTGTTTCCCATCGACAAGTTTCTCCCGCTTAGCCCCAATTATTCCATTTCGGGAGAAACAGCGGTGCGCAATCAGCCTTATGCACGGCAGCGCATCCCTCCAACGGTGTGCGTATGAGGGCGTCTGTGAAAACCCTGCTCCAAGCGATGCACCAAGACCTTAGGGCCTCGTCTTCTGGCATTGCTGTCATCGAGTTTGCGCTGGCTATGCCGCTTCTCATTCTGATGACCTTTGGTGGCCTTGAGTTGGCCAACTTCGTCCTTGCGCACATGCGCATTAGCCAGATCGCCATTACCGTAGCTGATAATGCCGGGCGTGCACGCACTGGAATTGACGAATCTAACATTTATGAAGTGTTTGCTGGCGCTAACCTCATCGGTGAGAGCATTGATTTTGCCAACAATGGCCGCATCGTCCTATCTTCGCTGCAGCCAAACGGATTGATCGACGCGAATGCAGGCCAGATGATAAACTGGCAGCGTTGTTATGGTCGCCTTGCAGTGTCCCCTTCATATGGACGAGAAGGCGCAGGTCGAACTGATGCGAGCCTGTCCGCAGGAATGGGGTCAAACGGCAACAAGATCACTTCAGCGAGCGGAACAGCAGTGATGTTCGTGGAGGTTACCTATCGTTATGAACCGGCCTTTTTCTCTGCAATTTCGAACCTTGCAGGTAACATTCGCTATGAAAGCGCATTTAACGTGCGTGAGCGTACTAATCAGAACATTACCAATACGCAGCGTCTGACGGTGAACTCATGTTGAGCGTTTCGTTCAGGGATGGTGTGCAGGGGGAAAGGGCGCCATGACGCGCAACTCTGCTGTCGCAATTTGCGCTTTCATACTTTTCGTGGTCTCCATGTTGTTTGAGCCTGGCGGCCCGCTTCCTGCTGTCGCCGAGGCTGCCAAGCCAGCGGAACACGTCGGTGAGCACGGGCAATCGTCCAGAATTACGGGTATTTTCGGGGTCGAAAGCGATCGCTTCGAGGAGGCGGCCGATCAAGAACCAGATGAAGGCCTCTCGGAGGACCGCACCGTGTTGCCAGCAGTTGAAGCTTATGGTGAAGTTGAGAGCCTTTCGACTGTGCCAGCACCGTTGCGCGGGACAATAACGAACGTAGCGCGCGTCGAGTAAGACCAGTACAGTCCAACGACATTCCGCAAATAGCTGATTTTGGAAACTCCCGCCGCCTTGGCCAAAGGTCACTTGCGGCGACCGGCTTTACCTTTTGACGCGTCAGTTTTTCGTACAGCGGCCGTCTGGAAGCAGGATTGCGCTGGCAAGTAGGTGAATCGGTCGATGACGTTGAAGCCCGTTCGATAGTCCTTCACACCCCCTCGTCTAATACGATCAATCCTATGTTGGCTTCAGGCGCGAGAGGTCACGACACTTGGCACCAATACGTGCAACTGGCTTAGCCAGCGATGGCAGATCGCCAAAATCCAAAGCGGTTTTGCTTCATCCACCTGATGGGCGAATGAGGTTTCGTGTGCTCAAAATGCGCGGCAGGCGCCCGCACCACCTTTCAAAAAAGCATCGCATAAACACGAGATTTTCCGGTGATGGAACGAATATCAGTTAACGGCGCCGACGTCTGCGAAATCGCCTAAGTGCCCGTCAAATAGCTAACTTCTTGTATGGGTAGGTAACCACTCGTTAATCCTTACCTGCATCGGATATGGAATGAACCGAAACCCCTCCATTTCGAATTGAAGATGCCTTCCGGATAGGAGCTCCCGCAAAGGGTCGTATCAAAGGACGGTCGGAACGTGATCAAGAAGCAGCTCGGTATGGGGGCGAAAGCTATCTTTGTAGCCTTGCTCTTACTGGTAATCTCCTCTGCCTTGGGCATGAACGCTATTCGGGTCGGTGGAGCGCTACATAAGCGCCAGCTCCTCACGAATGAGTTTGTCGCTGATATCATGCCGCCGCCTGAATATGTGATCGAACCGATGCTTGAGATCACTCGGCTCATGCGCGATCCAACGAGCCTTGAGCATCGTCGCGCGAACCTGAAGCGTCTCGAAGCGGCATATAAAAGTCGCGCGAGCTACTGGCGGGAGAGCACCCTTGATAATGATCTCAAGCGTAAGCTGCTTACCGAAGCAGCAGCGCCTGCAGAGAAATTTTGGCAAGATGTGAACAGTCAGCTTCTGCCGGCAATCGAACAGAATGACATGGTGGCGGCGCAATCAGCATACGACAGTGCAGCGCGCGCTTTCGAACGGCATCAAAATGCCATCGAGAGGCTCACGTCAGCGGGCATCAACCGCAGTGCCGAGGCTGGTTTGGACGCTGAGCAAAAGGCACAATGGACTTTGGCGCTCTTGAGTGGTCTCAATGTGTTCATTCTTCTCATTATAGGTGCTGGCAGGCGGTGGCTTATGCGCCGGGTGATCGAGCCAATGCTCGCTGTTGCTGCCACCATGCGGGCAATGGCTGCAGGTGAACTTGAAAGCGGACGCGTACAAAATCACCGCGAGGACGAGATTGGCGACATGACACGTGCCGTTGAAGTGTTCCGGCAGGTATCGTTCGATCAACGTGAGGTCGCCGCAAATCAAGCTGTAGTGGTAGACGAAATCGATCGCGGCCTTCGCGCTCTCGCGGGCGGCGACCTCACGCATCGAATACGCACAGAGTTTGCCAAGGACCTGGACGCTCTTCGTCACTCATATAATCGCAGTGTTTCAATGCTCGCCAAGGCAATTCAAAATGTTTCTGACACAGCACAGCGTGTCTCGCTTAGAGCAAGCGAGATCGAGGCGGCATCTGAAGATCTCGCGCAGCGCAATGTCAGTCAGACAGCACATGTTGAAGAGACGCGGGCTGCCATTGGCGACGTGCTTGGGCTCGTGTCGCACACGGCAAATAGCGCGAAGGAAACGCGCAAACTGATCGAGCAGGCGGATGTCGAGGCAAGCGATAGCAGCGATGTCGTGACGCAAGCAACGATAGCAATGACGGCAATCGAGTCATCGTCCACTCAGATTTCTAAAATTGTTGCACTTATCGAGGGCATTGCATTTCAGACAAACCTATTGGCTTTGAATGCAGGAGTTGAGGCGGCGAGGGCCGGCGAGGCAGGAAAAGGGTTTGCTGTTGTTGCAAGCGAGGTTCGTGCGTTGGCTTTGCGTTGCGCCGACGCCGCTTCTGAAATCAGAACCCTAATCGCCCAATCTGAAACGCAAGTCAGTCTTGGTGTTACTCTGGTAAAGCGCACGGGATCTGCTCTTATACACGTTATAGGTCGGATGGCACGCGTGCGGCAAATGATTGAAACTATTGCTGTGGATGCTGGTCACCAGGCTTCGACACTGGCGCAGATCAATGCGACAGCCCACCAACTAGACCAAGTCACGCAACAAAATGCAGCGATGGCAGAGCAATCTACAGCAGCAGCCCGCAGACTCTCAACGCACGCTGGCGAGTTGTCGCAGCTAGTCTCCTGTTTTGAACTTTCGGCTGAAAGATCCGATCCCCCTGCAGAGCCATTGCGCGTTGCTGCTTAAAAGTTGCCGTCGTCTCGATCGAGGGCCGCTCAACACTGGGTTCGTATTGACATTCCCGATCGCATCTCAGCCATTTTTTGGCAAACGCAGTCAGAGCAGGGCTATCTCGCCTAGACGATACATTGTGCGTTTGGGGTTAGCTGAGGATTAATCGGCCAATTCCAACGGAAGAGAGCGGCAAAATGAGCTCGCCAGCTACTAGCGCACGCCTTGGCGAGTTGAAGGCTCGATGCATTCGCTCGACCATGATGGCGACAGCTGCCATCTATTTGGCTTATAAGTCTGCGTTGAGCCTTTCCTGAAGATCTCTAAGCATTTTTGAGCAAAGTGACATGCCGGCCTCCGTCAGATAAAGATGTGACCGACGACGATCGTTAGGATCACCAGTACGTCTGATGAGATTTTCTTCCTCTAAGATATTTATCCATCTCAAAGCAGTCGTAGAAGGCAAACCCGTAGAAAATATAAGGTCTGTTATAATCGGATGCTGCCCTCTGCCACAGGCAGTTGTTAATTCCAAGAGTAACAGCCATCCAGGAGGGGCGGATGGTAGTTCGGGAATCCAGTTTTCTCTGACGCGCAAATTGTTAAGATACGCGGCTGCAACTTCGGATATTTCCATTGACGAAAAGCCCTTGAGTACGCCAAGCAAAATATCTTATTCTCCGTGGCTATACAACTCAGACTTAATCCAAATACGAATAAAATTGAATAGGATTGCTGACATTCATGAGAGTGGATAAAGACTCTGAAGAATTTAAAAGAATTTAGATAATATTAATTATCATTGCAACTTGTAATTATGCGTTGCCTCGCCTCCGCACGCCGCAAGGTATCATCGTTCAAATCTGCAATCTCGCGCCGTTGGCAGCGATAGCGCCGGTAGGTGGAGAGGCGGCCGTAGAAACTTGTCGAAACAGTCAACGCATTCCCTCTCTCGCCGAACAGGCACGCAACAGGATCTAAGCTAGACGGCTCAACTCACAGAGCAAGTACGCAATGCTGCGTGGGCTCTTCCGGTAAGCAATGCAGATCCATCCAGAGTGCATAGTTCGGCACGAGGAACCGGTATGATCTGCATTGCACCCAAAACGGGGGCATTATTCGTATATAAATCAATGAGCTAAATTTAGAACTCACTAAATTCCCCCGTGATTGTGACATTCTTGCTCCCATTAATCCGAACTTATTGGAATGCTGAATGAATGGTAAAAAAAGCTCAGCTTCATTTGGTCGAAACCGATGCGCGATCGAGAGCGCAGCTTGCTAGACTGGCCTATAATGCGGGCTTTCATTGTGAAATTTACGAGGACGTTCAGGAGCTCCTGAGCAATGTGCCGGCGGGGGGCATCGTCTTGCTCCACGACCGTGGTCCGCGCAGCACGCTGCCTGAGCTAATTCACCAGCTGGCATTATCAGGGCATTGGTGCCCATTCATCGGTTTTTGTGACAATCCGTCTGTTGATTTGATTGTGCAGGCTATGAGGGGCGGGGCACTTTCATTCATTGGCACACCAACAGAGGCGCGCGGTCTAACTGACGCGGTTGCCTCAATCGCTGTCGAGGCCGAGCGCCGACGTGAAGTCTTGCAGAGGGCGGTCGAGGCTTATCGCAACCTCATGCGCTTGACCGAGCGTGAAAGGCAGGTGCTGGATGGCATTGTGTCTGGCGAAAGCTCAAAGACAATTGCTCGCGACCTTGAGATCAGCCCGCGGACCGTCGAAATCCATCGCTCTAAGCTTTTGGGGAAACTTGGTGCCCGAAATGCGGCAGACGCTGTGCGACTGAAAGTTGAGGCGGCGGCTTACACCGCGCTAGCCGCTTAATATTTCTGTGCTGTGTCAGAAGCTCCTGGATAACTAGAATGCTCTCCAGAGTTGCCGTGGAGCACATGTTGGTCGTCGTCTCAGTAACAGTGAGGCTGAGAACCTTTATGTTAAAAGAGCCCGCATAAGTGCCGCATAAGGTAATCTTACCCTCGCGCAGATGAGGCGAGCGTTTCTCGAATTGCAGTTTGTAGATCAAGCCGCTGCATGATTGAAAATGCCAGCCAGAAGAGGAGCGAGCCATCGTTCCACTAAGGCAAACCGCCGCCTGAAAAACATGTCGAAGCTTTCCAGATGAGATCGTAGGGCTCGCATAATTGTACATGACCGTCCTCGCTGCACTGCAATAAGAGCTGGAAGCCGGCCTACGCAAGCTGAAAGCTTGGTAACCGTAGCGTTAACGATCTTTATAGTGCTTCTGTAATGGGCCTTTGTTCGTCAAGTCCCTCTGAATGATTATCTCGTCGCCAAGGTCATGCTTCTGTCCGTGGTCAGCACGAAGGCTGCCACACCATGCCATCAGATCCAAGCCGGCAGATCAATCTAGGAAGCGTGGTTTGCCGAAGCATTCACAGCACTACACACGATCTTGCCAAGCCTGCGTCCCAGCGACGGGACCTCATTGGAAGCGTGCCGGTCCCGGCCCGCCTCGATCAGCAGTTCGTCCTTCAAGCGGCCATCGTGCTTGCCCCCCAGCGGAAGTCAGTGGCGTCCACCCACATGCGATGGAGCACAACCCCCAGTTTACGTGCGAGCGCGACCTTGGCGCGTTTCATGCCGCGACGCTTTGCCACCTCGAGCGCCCAGCGCTTGAGGCTGGAAAAGCGCGTCGCTCGCGTCAGCATGATGTGCGCCGCCTCGAAGAGCGCGGTTCGCACCATCGCATCGCCGACCTTGCTGACACCTCCGTCCCGGTCGGTCTCGCCAGACTGATACTTCTTTGGCGTGAGGCCAAAGTAGGCGCCGACCGTACTCGATTTTCCAAAGCGGGCCGGATCGTCGATCGCGGATCGATATGTCAGGGCGACCAATGCACCGACGCCGGGTATGCTCATCAACCGGTGGCAAATCTTGTCTGCGCGTGCGATCTTCAGCATCTCCCGGTGCAGCCTGGTGAACTCCCGCCACAACGCTTCCCGTGC
>NZ_FWXL01000039.1 GCF_900176395.1 Novosphingobium sp. B1
TCCCTCAAACCAATCCGCTCGCCCAACGCCGCCTCCAAAAGAAAGCCTTGAATCAAGCAGCGAGTCTGTTGTCAACCTTTGTCCACGAAACCTAGTCGCCCTTGAAGAACACGAAAATCTGCAGGAATGGCCGGCCAACAAGTGGAAGTCGTTGTTCGAAGGACAGTGCCGGCATGGCACTTTTCCACGGCCTTGCGTACTTCGTCCTCGGGCGGCAGGTTGGCGAAGTAGGCCGCCAGTGCGCTGCGCACCGGGCGCGGAACCTTTCGCAAACCACATATGCCGTACTGCAGGAAAGGCTAAGCACGGGAAAGCCGCCTGTGGAGCAATCCATTGCAACGCCCAGCGCTCCGGATTTGGCAGTCAGCACGTATGTGCACGTAGATACCAGTTTTAGTGATCTTAGGGCTGTTCTGCGAGGGCTGGACTGGGTCTTCGCGAGGCAAAAAGTTGTTTCAGGTTCTCTTTTGCATTCGTGATAAGCACGATTTGCAATTCGTTCTTCTCGCTGCACTGATCTGCATCATTTCCTGCTCCACTGCGGTGATGATGCTTCGGCAAGCGAATGCAGCCTCCAACCAAACGAAGCATCGCTGGCTTCTGGCCGGTGGTCTCGCAACCGGCTTCGGTATTTGGTCGACGCACTTCGTTGCGATGCTTGGCTACGACCCTGGGGTCATCACAGGCTACAAACCCGCTCTGACCGGAGCTTCCCTCGCAATTGTGCTCGCAACTACATTAATTGGTTTCCGGGTGGCTGTTTCTGGCAACAAGGCCGTCACCGCTGTGATTGGTGGCTGTGTGACCGGAGGCGGGTTCGCTGCCATGCATTACACTGGCATGGCAGCTCTATCTTTACCTGCGAGGATCGAATGGGATCCTGCCTATCTCACTGTGTCGGTTGCCTTGGCTGTTCTGCCGGTAATCCAGGTGCTTCGCCTTGCGCTTGTGAAGAGGGGACTTGGCAAGGCGGCGTTGGCCGCTGGGCTGATGGTTCTTGGCATTGTCGGTCTTCACTTTACCGGCATGACGGCAATCCGTCTGGTCCCTGCCAGGATGGAAGACGGGGCAGTCCTGCTCTCGCCAACCACGATGTCCGCACTGATCGGCACAGCTTCAATTTTGCTGCTGGGCCTGTGTTTCATCGGGGGCGTGATCGCAAAAAGGACTAATGCAGCAATCCTTCATAGCCAGCAGCAGTTCTCCATTCTGGTAAGAGGCATTTCCGACTGCGCCATTTACATGCTTAACCAAGACGGCCGGATCGCCAACTGGAACGCTGGTGCGCAGCGGTTGAAAGGTTACAGTGAAGAGGAAGTGATCGGGCAGTCGCTCGCAATCTTTTACTCAAGCGAAGATTGCGCTCAGGGTTTACATGCAAAGGCTATCGAATCTGCGCGTCAAAATGGGAAATTTGTCGGTGAGGGCTGGCGTATCAGGCGTGATGGTTCACGCTTCTGGGCGCATGTGACTATCGAGCACGTCCTTGACGCTGAAAGCAAATCCTTGGGTTTTGCCAAGATCACCCGCGACATGAGCCAGTTCAAGGAAGACCAGGATCGGCTCGAGGAGGCCAAACGCCAGCTCGACACGGCCTTGTCCAACATGCATCAGGGTCTTTGCCTGTTCGACCGCAACGCTCAGCTCGTGCTGCGCAACCAGCGGTTTTTGGAACTTTGGAATTTGTCTGAGAGCAGCTGTCCGCCCGGCGCGTCGCTCGATGAAGTTGCTTATGCTGCCCTTTCATCCAGAACTGGCGAGACAATCTCCGAAGAACGCATTGCTAATGTTAGAGTGCTGCTGGAGCAATCACTCGACGCCAAAGGCGGTGAGTTTGTCGTCGTCGAATATGGTGACGCTTTTTCCATGTCGATCACCAGCCGTGGCATGCCGGATGGAGGTTGGGTTACGACATTTGAGGACATCAGCGAGAGGCGCCAATCTGAAAAGCGGATCGCTCATCTTGCGCATCATGACATGCTCACAGGCATGCCAAATCGCAGCAGCTTTAATCGCTGGCTTTCACACGAAATGATCATTGCCCCGTCACGGGGAGAGCAAGTTGCTCTTGTCGCAATCGACTTGGACCGGTTCAAAGAGATCAATGATACCCACGGGCACGCCATAGGTGATCAGGTTCTCAGGTCTTTTGCCGATGCAATAACGAACTGCCTGGACGAGAATGAGATCGCAGCCAGACTGGGCGGTGATGAATTTGCCTTAGCAAAAAGATTCGCGCGTGAGACAGAGCTGACGGATTTCCTGTCTCGTCTGGAAACAGCAATTGCCGGCTGCGTCACGAACTCTGTCGCAGCTTTAAACGGAGCGAGCATCGGTGTGGCTTTGTATCCAGGTGATGCCGATGATCTTGACTCCCTGCTGAACAATGCAGACCTTGCCATGTATCGAGCCAAAGTGACGCTCGGTCAGTCGGTCTGCTTTTATGAGGCCGGCATGGACGAGAAGGCGAGATGGCGCCGCCAGATTGCCAGTGACCTTCGTTTTGCCGTGGAGCGCAATGAACTGCACTTGCTTTACCAAGAGCAGCGCTCGGTCCTCGATCAAACGCTCACGGGCTACGAAGCGCTGTTGCGCTGGACACACCCGGTTCACGGCAAGATTGGGCCCGCCGATTTCATTCCCATTGCTGAAGAGAGCGGTGAGATCGTTCGTCTCGGCGAATGGGTGCTAAGGGCTGCTTGTCTTGAAGCCATGCGTTGGCCGTCGGATCTGAAAGTTGCGGTCAACCTTTCGCCTGTCCAGTTGCTCAAGCCAGACTTGCCGGAGGTCGTGACGCAGATTCTGCTTGATACAGGCCTACCACCCCGCCGTCTCGAACTTGAGATTACTGAAACGGCCATCATTGCTGAAAAAATCAGGGCGCTTCACTCACTGCGCCGGATCAAGGCTCTAGGCGTCAGCGTTGCCATGGACGATTTCGGGACCGGTTATTCGTCACTCGATACTTTGCACTCGTTCCCATTTGACAAGATTAAGATCGACAAGTCCTTTCTCCTGCAATCAGAAAGCAATGCCCAGTCACGAGCAATTGTGAAGGCGGTCCTGGCACTTGGTCGAACCTTGTCGATTCCGGTTCTGGCAGAGGGCGTCGAAACAGAAATGCAGTTGGCTTTGCTGGTCGAGGAAGGCTGCAACGAGGCACAAGGGTACCTGTTTGGCAGGCCGGCTTTGGCGCCGTCCCTTCAGCACCTTCCAGAAGTTGCATCTGCACGGATGGTTAGATCCGCCACGCTGTAATGGTTGCGCTTAGGCGGATAACCTAAAAGAACCGCCGTATAATTGGTCCATCGTGATCCTGATTATGTAGGACGGAACTTTGAAGAGATGCAACGGCAGTTAAGATCATAAAAGAGGGTGCAAGCTTCGGCTTGGCTGCTTAGCCCCTTTATAGTTGCTAGAAACATAGCGAACCGGCGCCTATGATGATTGTGTGCCAGCTTCAATTCAGATCAGAGACATTTTCAAGGCTCTGGGCGATGGCCTGTTCATGGCCAATGCCGAGGGTCGTTATATCAACATAAATCCGGCGCCATGTCAGATGCTTGGCTACGCCAAGGATGAGTTGCTTGGGCTTACGCTTCTGGACGTTTTGGATCCGAGCGAAGCAGCCAGGCTGGACGAGACCCGGCGCGAAATGTCTGATCTGCAAATCCATAGAAGCGAATGGTTGTTCAACCGTAAGGACGGCTCCGTTTTCGTTGGGGAATTGGTGGGAGGCCAACTGCCTGACGGCAATCTGCAAAGCATCGTAAGAGATGTTTCGGAGCGTCTTGAGCGAGAGGCATTAGAGCGAACTCTCCGACAAGAGGCAGCGCATCGTACAAAAAACGTCCTTGCGGTCGTTCAGACCATCCTGCGGTAGAGCTCCCGGCTCGACCCTGAGCACTTTGTGGCCAAATTTGAGGATCGGATAAAAGGGCTTGCGGCTTCTCATGACTTGTTTGTGCGTGACACATGGGCGCAGGTAGAGCTCAAAGATTTGATCGAGTCGCAGCTGAAGTCCTTCAGCTTCGAAGTAAGAGAGCGGCTTACGCTGGACGGTCCACTGGTCTTCCTAAGCCCTGCTGCTGCCCAGACCTTGGGATTGGCGATTCACGAACTTGCGACCAACTCTGCGAAATATGGCTCTCTATCGACAGATGCGGGCAGTCTCGCGGTGACGTGGACCTTGGACACTTGTGTGTCAGATGGTAGGTTCAGATTGCGTTGGATGGAAAGTGGTGCTCCACCTGTTCGTACCCCTGAACGGACTGGTTTTGGCACAAAGTTAATCGACGGCCTGACCATGCGATCACTGCTTGCTCAAGTTTCTGCTCAATACGAAATATCGGGTTTTAAGTGGGATCTCGAATGCCCACAGTCGCGTCTTACAATAAGTTGAGTATGCACAACGCACTGAACCAAACTGCAAAAGGATAGGGCAAGAGCTGTCACCAACACCTTCAGGAGGGGGCTGCCAAAGTGGTTGGGCGTGATGTCGCTGAACGTTAACCCACTGCACAACATGCATCGGTTGGACCGGTGTAACTTTTACAATGCTGTTGATTCCCTTGGGAACCGCCTACATCCATGTCCAAATGAATAATCAAGCCTTATGCGATAAAAGACATAAATCAACTTTATGTTGAAATTGACATAGAGTGCATTTATGTCATTTCCGGCATAGCGGCCTGAGGAGATCACCATGCCCCATATCGCGCGCTCGCCAAGGCAGCTGGGCAACATCATCCAGCGAGCCCGCAAGCAGCGCGGGCTGACGCAGACCGAGCTCGCGCAGCTTTCAGGACTGCGCCAGGAAATGATCTCCAGGATCGAGACGGGTCACGAAGGGACCAAGCTCTCGTCCCTCTATGCCCTGTTCGCCGCGCTCGACCTCGACCTCCTCGTCGACACTCGCGGCGGCAAGGCCTCGAAGGAAATCGAGGACATCTTCTGATGGGGCGACGCAAGGCCCACGCGCCGCTTGCCGTACTGATCAACAATCGCCTCGTCGGCCAGCTCACCAAGGAGGCCAGCGGCGCGGTCGCCTTCCAGTACGACGAGACCTGGCTTGGGTGGGACCCAGCCTTCGCGATCTCCCTGTCGCTGCCGCTGCGCGAAGCCGCGTACAGCGGCGCGCCCGTGGTGGCGGTCTTCGACAACCTACTTCCCGACAATCCAGGCGCCCGCCGCCGGGTTGCCGAGCGCATGGGGGCGCAGGGCACGGACTACTACAGCTTGCTGGAAGTGATCGGGCGCGACTGCGTGGGCGCCATGCAATTCCTGCCGGGCGGCAGCCCGATGGACGCCCTGCCAACCATCGCGGGCAAGCCCCTGGCCGACGCAGAGATCGAGGCCCTGCTGGCGAGCCTTGCCGTCGCGCCGCTCGGCGTCGACAAGGACGAGGAATTCCGGATATCCGTTGCCGGCGCCCAGGAGAAGACCGCCCTGCTGCGCAAGGACGGCCAATGGCTGAGGCCTGCAGGCACCACGCCGACCACGCATCTCCTCAAGCCGCAACTTGGCGAGATCCCGACCGCGTTCGGGCCGATCGACATGGCCGACAGCGTCGACAACGAGCACTATTGCCTCAAGCTCCTCGAAGCGTTCGGGCTCGCGGTCGCCAAGACCGAAATCGCCACGTTCGGTGAGCGCCGGGTCCTCGTCGTGGAGCGCTTCGACCGGCGCTGGAGAGGGGCCGACCAACTCCTGCGCCTCCCGCAGGAGGACTGCTGCCAGGCGATGGGGATCCCTTCGGCGCAAAAGTACGAGAACAGTGGCGGGCCAGGCATGGTGGACATCCTCACCTTGCTGCAACGCGCGGACGAGCCCCGGAAGGACCAGGCCGACTTCTTCAAGAGCCAGGTCATCTTCTGGCTGATCGGGGCGACGGATGGGCACGGCAAGAACTTCAGCATCGTCCTGAAGCCGGAAGGCCGCTACAGCCTCGCCCCATTCTACGACGTCCTCTCGGCGCAGCCCGCGTTCGACAAGCGCCAGATCCCCAACAACAAGTACAAGCTCGCGATGGCGGTCGGCAGCAACCGCCACTACCGGATCCTCGAGGTCGTAGGGCGGCATTTCGTCCAGTCCGGAAAAGCTGCCAGCCTCGGGCCCGCGGTGATGAAGCAAGCGATAAGCGACATCTTTGACCGCGCAGGGCAGGCCGCGGCGCAGGCCCTTGCCGCCATGCCGGCCGATTTCGCGCACAACATCCACGAAAGCATCGCGGCGAGCATGGCCCAGCGGCTGCGATTGCTCGAAACCGCCTTCGCTGAACTCTGACGCCCGCGTTGGGCGCCAGCTCGCCCCGTAAACAATTAAGCGGCGCAACGGTGGCATGGCTGCACCCAAGGCGCATGACCAGGATCGAGAGGACAGCGCTCGACCTTCGGCCAAGACTGGGCTTTGGAGAACCGTTGTGGGCGGCAGCGATACTCGTAAAGGTGAGTGTCAGAACCCTTGTCGTCAGGTCTGGCGCCTTAAGCTGCCTGACCGTTGCATTGTGCCCGTCCATCGGCAGGTGCTTGAATCAACAAGCGCACGCCATCGACAACCCTTAGATGTCAGTCGCCAAGCTTTAACGTCGCTACTTCTGCGAGCGGCAGTTGCACGCCCATCTGCCGGGCAAGCGTCGGGGCAATCGCGCGCATGTCGATTTCACCCAGATTGCGTGCCCTCGCAACGCCTTTGCCCATGATCATGAACGTCGAACGCATCTCGGGCAAGGCCGGGAAGTAGCCATGCATGCCTTTGTAGCGTGATGGCTTGGTAAGTGGCCCATCGGCCGAAAAATTGCCGGCCAGAGCGCCAGGCTTTAGATCGACATAATAGCTCGCTTGCGGATTGCCTCCCATCCTGCCGATTGCGGGTTGATCGGCGACACGCGCGATGCGTGCTTGCGGATCTGCGGAAAGCTTTTCGAGCAGCGCGCCGACCATGCCTTTCAAGGCGAGATCATCTGGTCTTGCCAATACCACAGCGATGGATCCGCCCGAAGGCCAAGGCATTGCGTCCCATGACGCGACCTTGCCATCAGCCCCAAGCTTGATCAGTCCAGCGTCGATGAAAGCGCGGGACAAATTGATCTCGGTGTCGGTCGATGCAAAACCGTGGTCGCTCACTAGCGCAATTGTGGCGTCGGGCCGCTGTTCCAGTTCCGCCGCAACTAGTTTGCCCACGGCGGCATCGAGCCGTTCCAGCACGCCATTTGCCTCGGCGCTACCGGGCCCGTGAAGATGCTCCTCGTGGTCGAGGGCTGCAAGATAGACCGTCAGGAAATCGGGCTTGTGCGTCTCGATCAGACGGATGGCAAACTTTGCCCGTGTTTCGTCCGCATCGACACCCTCATCAATCCCATCGGCATATGAGCCGCAGTCGTGCTCAAGCGCATCATACAGGCCGTCAGTAGCAAGCGCGCGGATCAGCTTCCTGTCGTCAGCATGGCCAGACCGCCAGATCTGGGGCATGTTCCAGTTGAGCGTCTTTACCCCGACGCTGACTGGCCAGTGCACGTTACCCGTCGTCAGGCCGCCCTGCTGGGCTGCATCCCAGAGGGTTGGTGCCGTGATGTCCTGCGCGTACCAGTACCAACCTCCATAGTTAATCTGGCGCGGATCGAAGGTGGTGTTGCTGACAATACCATGCCGCGCCGGTGCAACACCGGTGATCAGCGTGGTATGGCTGGGATAAGTAACAGTCGGTAGGTTGCCTACCACGCCTGTGGTGAAGGCTCCCTCCTTGAGAAAACGGCGCAAGTTTGGGATCTTAAGGCCGCGCTTGTCAGCTTCCAGAACATCTCCGGGGCGCAACCCATCAATGGAGATCAACAAGACGGGCTCTGCCCTTGCGACGACAGGCGCCGCGCTGCCGAGCAGCACGGCGCCCGTGACGAGGGCCTTTGCAGTTGAAAGGCCGCCCATGTTCAGAACCCTGCCTTGAGCGTTACAAAGATCTGACGTGGGGCACCGGCCAGAAGCGTCTGATTATCGCCGCTGAAGCCAAAGCCGTTGGAGCCGATAGTCGCGACGTAACGCTTGTCAAACAGGTTCACCGCATTGAGCTGCAGCTCAACCGGCTGGCGCTGTCCGATGTTCAGGCGATAACCGATGGTTGCATCGACCAAGGCACGACCCGGTACAGACTGGTCGTTCAAGTAAGTGAAGTAGCGCTTCGACATATAGTTTACGCCAACGCGACCGAACACGCTGTCACCATCATACGATAGTTCGCCACGCAGGAGGTGCTTTGGCGTATCAACCACACTTTTGCCCTTGGTGGCACGGATCGTGGTAACGCCGCCGGCGGTGATAACCACGTCGTCGCGATAAGTGGTATCGTTGTAACTGTACGAAGCAAAGGCACCGAAGCCACCTGGCAATTTCACGTCCAACGCCGCCTCAATACCGAGCGCGCGAACGTTGCCGACGTTCTGCAACACGTTGGCCGAGCCGACGATGCCGACTGACGTCGGGATCACCAGTAGACGGTCGCGGAAGTTGACATAGTAGCCGGCAAGCGAAGCGTTGATCACCCCGGTGTTGTAACGCAGCCCGGCTTCGTAGGTGTCCGAGCTTTCTGGCTTCAGCTTGTCCTTAATGGCGTTGAAACCGGCCTGCGATGTCGAGAACGGGCCACTGGTGGCTGAGGCCTGGTAGGCGCGCGTCACCTGCGTGAAACCGGCGAAGGCTTCAAGGCCACTGCCGAACTTGTAGTTCAGGCCAACATGCGGCTGGAACCAGTCTTCCACCTTGATATCGCCGGTCGCCAGACCGCTGGTGTTGACCAGCGAAAAGGAATTGGTGTCAACCGAATAGCCCTTCCAGCCGATGTTCACCTTCAGATCGCCAAGATCGACATCATCGGTCACATAGTATTGCAGCGTGTCGGTTTCGAACGCGATCGACCACTGCGTGAAGAACGGGTTGCTCTGGAAGTCGAGGTGATCGCGGCCGGGATTGGTGCGGCTTTCGTACCCGTAGAACTTACGTGACTGGATGAAATCATTCTTCTCATACCAACCACCCACCGTCAGGTTGTGCATGCCATAGGTGTTGCTGATCGAGGCGAACACGCCCTTGCGCTTGATGTCGTATTCGGTGGTGCGCAGCGCCATTGGCACGCCGCTCGGGCTGTTGACATATGGGCTGCCCCACGTTCCCTGGCCATCGTTCTCGTGGTAGTAACCTTTGACCTTGAGCAGAGCCGTATCGGCAAATGGCAGGGTCAGGCCCAGCGACGCCAACGTGTCCTTGCGCAGGCCTGATGCGTCATAATAAGCGTCATCGGCGCTTGCGATGGGGGCAGGGTAGGTTGTGCCAGCAGCCGGGTTCAGCGGGGTCGTGCCGGTGTCGCCACGGTTGGCGGCAATGTCTGCCACCCGAATGGCCAAAGCGTAGTTTGAAGGGCCAAAGTTGTCCCAGTCAAACCCAAGGCGATTGATCATCGCGAGGCTGAGGTCCTGGTAATCCTGCTCGGCACGGTCGGAATAGCTGACATAACCGTCAAGGGATGCATCGTTGCCTAAAGGAAGCACGCCCTTTGCGTTAAGCATCAACGTGCGCTGCTGGCCATCGCCCTTCCACTTGTCGCCGTTCTGGTATTGCACGGAGGCAAACGCGCGCGCTCCATCGGCAGTGCCAAGTGCGATGCGTGCAAACCCACGGTAGGTATTCTCAGAACCGTAGGAACCCGCAATATCCGCGCCTAGTACGTCCTTGGGATCGATCGAGAAGAATTCGAGCGTGCCACCAAGATTGTTGGTCGACTGCGCGTTGATTGAGCCCGAACCTTGGCTCACGCGGGTGACGCCGATGTTTTCAGGTGAAATGGCGCGGCTGATGTGTAGTCCGTTGGCATTGCCATATGACATGTCGCCCAGCGGAATGCCATCGAGATTGAAGCCCAACTGATTCTGATTAAAGCCGCGAATTGTGACGCGGGTGGACCATTCATAGTTTCCAAACGCGTCGGCTGACTGGAAGTTGACCGAGGGGAGCTTTTCGATGGCCTTCAGCGGGCTCGTACCAGATGCCAGGATTGTCAGCTCTTGCGTGGAGAGCTCCTGTACCTGCCGGGTTTGACCGGCACCCAATACGACAATCTCGGCTTCGCCGGATTCAGCACCCGCGCTGGCATCGGCAGCGGACAAGTCGGCGGTTGGCGCAGTGTTTTCGACAGCAAAGGCTGGGGCGGCAACGAGCGAAGTGCTGGCAAGCAGCACGGCGACGATACGCATGATTCGATCCCTCATATACCACATCGGTGTGGCGTGGTGCTGCTAGCCGCGCCGTGTTGCAGTATGAGGGACTTTCAATGACAGATTTGGGTAACTTCGGTGACGCTTACCTTACCATGTTGGTGAGAGGGTCGCTCGCAACAATCTTGCCTAATCCGGTACAGACGTGTGTCTGCCTGCTGTTAAGGTGCAGTTGCCAACCTTATAACTGCTGTAGCCACGGCCCTGTTTTGTGACTGCATAAGCGTCGATCGCAGGCCAGTCAGAAACTGGCGGTCAGTCTCAAACTGATTTTTGTCGGGCTCGAACAAAGGCGCCTCTGAAGAGAGCGCTATGACCATCTCGTTGATTGTCCACCAGCAGCATTGACAGCGATTGGTCGCGTTGATGTCCCGATTGCTTTTTGGTGCATAGGCCGTAGATCTGGTTGCCATGCAGCTATTTCGACTTTGGAAGCGCAGACAAAGGCCTAAGCTTAGTCATTCAGTTCGTGACTACCAGGCCTTGGTAAAGATGCATTTACGCCGCCAACCCGATGATCCTCGCTTCGCGCTCGCAAATGCTATTGGTGCTGAGACGATGGAGCAGTTTCATGCACAGGGCGATGCGCACGTGGCGGTATTGCGCTATCACGGCCTGGAAAACGGTATGAATGTCTACGATCTGGGGTGTGGTTGTGGCAGGACTGCGCAAGCACTTCAGCGCTTGGGCTGGACTGGAAATTATACGGGCGCCGACGTTGTTCCAGAGTTGCTCGCGGAATTGGCGCGGCAATGCCCGACATATTACGCAGTTCTGAATTACGATCGAACGATTAAAGCCGAAAACGCGTCGCTCGATATGTTATTTAATTGGTCAGTTTTTACGCATCTTCTTCCAGCTGAGTCATTTCTATACATGGAAGACGCTTTTCGGGCTCTCAAGCCCGGGGGAAAGCTGCTATTTTCGTTTCTCGAGTTGGAAGAGCCTGAACACGATCGCGTGTGGCGCGATGAGTTGGCAAGGCTTCGCAATGGTCATGATGCTGAGCAGCTCGATACGTTTCTGCATCGCGATTGGATAAAGCGTTTTGCTCGTGAAGTAGGATTTGCCGAGCCGCAGTTCACATCAGGTACTGACGGTTCAAACCATCCGCAATTCTGGCAAGCAATTGCCGTCATGCAAAAACCCTTCACCACGCACGACTTTGAAGCCAGATAGATTCCGCAATGGCCTCGCTTAAACGACGGTGAAACAACGACGCGACTTGCATAATCTGCCTGTAAGGTTCGACTCAAGTGTCAATTGCCACATTGCGCATCGCTTGTCAGAAAGACGCTGGGACTACTTTTTTATAAAGTCTGTCTGCTCAAATCCAAATTAAAAAGGGGAACAAGATTCTTTAAAAATCGCTTCCTCCAATATCCAAGCTGTCATTCGCGGAGCTGGGGATATTTTAAGTGCGTAACTAGATAACCATCCCAAGTATTATCTCTAACATCATCGCCAAATCAGCGGCTGGCGTTGCTCGTAAGCCTACTGGTCGGCGCATTTGCAGCAAAAGTGGCAGCGTCAGCGATCATCTCGGCTCTCAATAATGCCTACGATGGTGAGGAAGCATGGCCCTTTCTTCAGCCGCAGGCCACCGCGCTTGCTCTGACCGCCGCGGTTGTCGTTACATTCTTTTCAACACGTCCCTTGGCGACTCTGGATTACATCAATCGGCACAAGGTTCCTTCCCGTCTCTCCTGTCATCGATCTCCTGATCACCATCATTTCGGTTGGCTCGCTTACCGCAGCGAGCGCTGCTGTCGTTGCAAGCGTGCTTCGTTGGGCATCCGATTATAAAGAGGCGCTTTGGAAGAGAATCGCTTTGAGTATTTGGCAATGTCTATTGATCGCTAGCAGCAATCGTGGCTCTACTGACCCAGCTACTTTTCAGACATGGTTCTGTTCATCAGGGTCTTCTGTGGTTGCCGCCCGTGAGGCAAGAAGTTTCTGATCCGGTGGACAGGTGATCGAGTGCGGTCTTCTGTCAGGCCTTTGATTGCGGCGTTTTCCAGAAGCCGCTGGCCGGTATGGTGATCCGCGGAGCAGGTCCAAATCTGTTTCACGAGCTCGAAGCTCGGGACTCTAAACTGGTTTTGCTGATCCAGATCTGTTCGATCTTTTTGCCCATTCGGGTCGTCGCCTTCTTACTCCCCCTATCCGGCTCGGGCTTTCCGTCGCTTTTAGATCAAGCGGCGATTGCCGTTGCCGGGGTTCGATAGTCTTCCTGCCTCGTCAACATGGCCCAGATCATCCGGGCCATCTTGTTGGCCAATGCGATCGCCACCAGCATGCGTGGTTTGCGCGCGAGCATGCAGGCCAGCCATGATGCGCCGGAGATCGATCCACGTCCCATCCAGTTCAATCGCGACATGGCGCTCATGATCAGCAACTGGCGGATGTCTCTCTGCCCGGCCTTGGACACGCGACCGAGCCGTTCCTTGCCGCCACTGGAATGCTGTTTCGGCACAATGCCCAGCCAGGCAGCGAAGTCTCGACCGCATTTGAAGTTTTCCATCGGCGGGGCGAACGCTTCGACCGCCAGCGCCGTCAGCGGTCCCACGCCGGGCATGGTCTGTAGCCGTCGCGCGATGTCGGCCTGTCCAGCCAGAGCCTTGATGCGGCGGTCGCTGGTCGCGATCCGCTCGGTCAGCACCGCGATCTGCTCCAAAAGCTCCTGGCATTCCACGCGAGCAAGTTCTGGAAAATCATTGCCGGGTCGTCCACGATGGCAGAGATCCGGTGCAAATGATGGATCCCTTGCGGCACGACATGGCCAAGCTCGTAGAGAAAGGCGCGGAGCATGTTCACCACTTCGGTGCGTTGCCTGACCAGGCGAGCACGCGACCGAAACAACATGGCACGACTTTGCTGTTCAGCCGTCTTCGCCTCGACGAATCGCATCTCGGGGCGTTGCGTTGCGATCACGATCGCCTCCGCATCTGCCGCGTCGTTCTTCTGACGCTTGACTAATCACGAGGTGCCCATAATGCGGAGGAACGCGGCCTGATTGGCGGATTTCTGCCGTTTCTGTCCATGTTTCCTCCACATTATCTTAGAGCG
>NZ_FWXL01000023.1 GCF_900176395.1 Novosphingobium sp. B1
GGCCGAGACTCTCACCAAGCTAGCTGCAGGTCACCCGGCCAACGCCGTCGGTGAGCTCATGCCTTGGACCGCCGTGGCCTGAGCACACCGCTTACAGCCAGGATGGCACCTCGCTAAGCTCTGCAGTTCAGGCGGTGTTTATCCCGGGGAAAAGAGCTGCTCAGCCGCTCCCACAGGAGAGCGCCGCTCGTGACTTGGAGCCTAGCAACTTCATGCAGCATGCGTTTGAGATATATGCGCTGCGCATAGATATCAATGCCGCCGCACGGTATATGCGCAACGTAAATGCCGGCACACCGGGCAAGCTTGTTTATTGAATAAGGCGTGGATTCGCGCTCTGACGCTGAGCGGTACAATCCTGCCCGACGCCTTCACCCACCTCAGATATTGTTGGGCTGGGTTAGCGAACCTTAGCGGCCTCTGCTGCGACGGCGTCATTCGCTCGCCCGAGTTTCGCCTGCAATCGCTCCACGAAAGCAGCCGTCCGCCGCTCGAGCGCTTTATGCCGGTCGTTCAGGACCTTTTCCGCCCGCTCTTCCATTGCGACATCCTGACCCGCGATGCGCTTCTTGGCGACATCGGCGCTTACCGCCAACCGCTCTCGTGCGATGATGCCGCTAGTGCATAGTTGGGCCTCGGCGGCTGTACCGGAGGTAGAAAGGTTGTTGCGCGCCGTGCTGCCGCTCTCCGCGAGCCTGTTCGCGGCCTGTCGCCCATTTTCGCGAATGCGGGCCGCGACGGCGTCGACCTGATTGCCGGCATCGACGTTGATGAACTGCCCGCCTCCGGCCGAGGCGACAGCGGCCAATGCCGCGGCTTCTCCAGTGGGGACGGAGAAGCCGATGATGTTCACGATAGCCTTTGTCGGCCCTGCGTTGATCCGGCGGGCAACGTCGACCGGATCGCCGCCGCAGGTTTCCTGACCATCCGACACGACATAGATTACCTGGGTTCCCGGCCTGCCGCCCTCGATGAGCAGCATCTCGGCTTGTCGGAGAGCGGCTGCGAGGGGTGTCCACCCCACAGGCTTTACGGCCGACACACCGCGAATAAGCGCGGCTCGATCGCGCGAAAGCGGCACGGTGAGGCTGATCGCGCCGCACGAAGGGGCCTTCCCGCGTGCCGTGTTGTCGCCAGCTTGCCCAAATACGAGCAGGCCGACTTCCGCTTCTGCGGGCAGCCCATCGATAAAGCTACGAGCTGCTGCATGCGCTAGGTCCAGCTTACTTCGACCCGAGACCCGCCCGGCCATCGACCCTGATGCATCCACAGCGATGAGCACGCGCTGCGGAGACCCTAAGGGCTGCTCGTTCGACTTGGCCTCGAAAGTCGCCGAGCCCACCGACGCCTCACCGAAACAGGTTTCCGGGTTCTCGGCAGCGAAGCGGCGGAGGTACGCATCCACCTCAGTTGATGAGTCTTTCACGCCGGCAGCTGGGGCCGTGGCGGCTGGGTTGCTGGCGTCCTCCTGATTCCTCGGCGCGCGGTCGCATGCCGGAAGTCCGCACGCTAGCGCCAAGAATGCCACATAGCTGGTCCGCCGCATACGTGCTCTCCTGATCGTTTCTGGCGAATGCAGGTTGGCCGAAAGCCGGAAGACCAACAATGCCCCAGCGAAGATGGCCGGACAACACTATCCGCTGAAGCAGGGGGAACCGCCACTTGTCGCAAGTCATTTGCGCTCGATCGTTCCCTGCCCTTCTACCGCCCTTCTGAAGCTCGTTGCGAGATCCGGCTGTCGAAGATCGCCCGACTTCAGCATGGCATCGAGGAAAGCAGCAGTAGCAGACTGGACGCATGCCACGCGCTCAGGCGACTCATCCGTGGTCTCGGTCACCGCGTAGCCGGAGATCCCGCCCAGCATGTGTTCGCCATCTTCCAGCGTCAGCAGGACCCGTCCTCCGGGACTCAGCCGATACGGATCGGCAAACCAGTCGGGTCCTCTAACGGTGAGGGGCGAGCGGTCGGCGTCACCCACCACGACCAACGTGGGCGTGACCAGATGTTCGAAGGTCATATCCAGCCATGGAGTGTGCCTCCTGGCGAAATCGCTCAGATCCGTCCCACCGTGACCGCCGGACGCCAGCAACACGCCGGCTCGAATCCTCTCATCACGCCAGTCCTCGCCACTCATCGAACCCTGCATGCGGCCTCCCAGGAGCATACTAACCGTCTGCCCTCCAAAAGAGTGGCCAGCTGCCGCGACGGCTGACGTGTCCACACGGCCATTCAGCCAAGACAATTCACCTACGATCGACAGTAGCGCGTCGAGAACCTGGACCATGTCGGCAACGCGAATGCGCCAGATGTCGGGTCGACGAGGATCGTCGGCCGAGAGAGCGAGCCGCCGCGCATCAAGATGCGTCGGCTGGATGACCACGAATCCACGGGACGCCCAATAGTCGGTAAGCGGCGCATAGGCATCCATCGACGACCCATAGCCATGCGAGAACAGGACCACCGGCAGCCCTTTGCCGACCAATGGGGCGGTGACTCGTAGCAGCAGTTCTTCGCCCCGATCTCCTGCAGGAAGGGCAAGTCCCCGGACCGAGAGCACCGGCTGGGCATCACGCATGTTCGCGTCGCGGAACTGGATCTCATCGGTCATCGCCGCTTCCTTCCTGCCGAGCCATCTCGATCACGACCTTGCCAAACGGCCCTTCGTCCAGCTGATCCAGCGCCAAGGAGAGATCGGAAAGCGCGAAGCGGCTGTCGACGACGGGCTTGGCGCTTGTGCGATCGAGCGCACGGACCAGATCCTCCAAAGCGCGACGATGTCCCGTGGCGATGCCGTGGATCGAGACGTTCTTCATCAGCAATGGCATGACCGGCGACGCGATGTCGAACCCCGCCAGCGCGCCGATCTGATGGATCTTTGCGCCGACCGCAGCAACTTCGATGGAGCGGCCAAGGTGCGCGCCACCGACCGTCTCCAGAACATGATGCACTCCGCGATCAAGCGTCAGGGCATGGATCGTGGCGATCCAGTCCTCGGAGCGCTTGTCGACTACGATATCCGCACCCAATGCCCGCACCCGTTCGAACTTGTCGGGCGTGGTTGAGACGATCACCTCCGCGCCGTGAAGTTTAGCGATGGCGAGACCGAACAGCGCGACGCCTCCCGTTCCCAAGATCAGCACCGTCTCGCCGGCTCGCACATGGCCGCGCTCTACGAGCGCGAACCAGGCAGTCACGCCAGCGCAGGGCAAGGTACTGGCATACGCGTCACTCAGCGACGCCGGCGCGGCGACCAGCCAATCCTGCGGCAAGGTCACGTATTCGGCGAGCACCCCTGCGAAGAAGCCGCCGAGCGTTCGATAAGCCGGCGATCGCGCATTGCCAGGCCGAGACCCGTCGATCCACTCAGGGGTGAAACACGAGATCACCCTATCGCCAAGAGAAAAGCGCCGCACTTCTTCGCCGAGCTGAACCACCGTGCCAGCCAAGTCCGAGGCAGGCGTGAACGGGAAAGCCAGAGGCAATCCCCTACCGGTCTCGATCACCATCTTATCGCGATGGTTGAGCGACACGGCTCCAACCTTCACCAACACTTCGCCAGGGCCAGGCACTGGAACGTCCCGCTCTCTCAGAGCGAGCTTGTCGCGGCCGATCCCTTCCATTTCCCATCGTCGCATCATCGTCATAGCCACCGCATCTCCGTTGCGGTGCAATATCGAAGGCCTAGATACATGTGAGAATGGCCGATTAATTTCACGGGTTATTGAACGAGGCTCAACAATGCGCGGTTCAGAATTTGCGGAGTTGATGGCGTTCCTCGCCGTCGCCGAAGAGCGGAGCTTCCGGCGAGCGGCACAGCGGCTAGGGGTATCGCCCTCTGCACTCAGCCATAGCATGCGAGCGCTCGAGGAGCGGCTCGGCGCAAGGCTGCTCCACCGGACCACGCGAAGCGTTGCGCCTACCGAAGCCGGCCAGGACCTTCTCCATCGATTACGACCAGCGATAGCCGAAGTGGACGAAGCGGTGCGCGACGTCACCGCTTTCCAGCAACGGCCGCGCGGACGGGTACGGATCAACCTGCCACGCGCAGCGGCCGAACTCGTGATAATGCCTAAGCTAAAAGCCTTTCGGGACGCCTATCCCGACGTGCGGGTCGATCTCGCGATCGACGACGCCATCACCGATGTGGTCGCCAGAGGGTTCGATGCCGGCATCCGGTCCGGCGGGATCGTCGAACGGGACATGATCTCCGTACCCCTCACATCCGATCTGCGCATGGCCGTCGTTGGCTCGCCGGCGCTTCTAGGCGGCCTGCCGAAGATCGGTGATCCCGCCGATCTTAAAGGTGTCCCGTGCGTCACCTACCGCTGGCTGCAGTCGGATGTGCTGCATCCATGGCGCTTCGATGGACCCGACGGCCCGATCGAGATCATTGTCGACAGCGTGCTGACTACCAACGCCACCGACATGCTGCTCGGATCAGCAATCGCTGGCGTTGGCCTCGCCTATCTCGTCGAGAGCCTGGTCGCGCCGCCCGTATCCGCCGGCTCGCTTGTGCGAGTGCTGGAAGATTGGTGCCGCCCCTTCCCCGGCTTCTATCTCTATTTTTCCAGCAGACGGCAGATGCCCTCGGCGCTGCGCGTCTTCGTCGACTTTATGAAGATGGCAAACCCGCACAGCCACCCGCAACATGTGGAGAACTCCTAAGTCGGCAATCGCCTATGTGGGCAACCAAAATTGACGTGGAGGCGCCAGTGTCGATCACCGACGTGTTGCTACCGCTCCCGGTCAAGGCGGATAAAGCTAACGCCTGAAGGGGCGTCGATCAGCTGGTCAGGATCGCGCCGGCAATCAGGCCGGAGAGGTGCTCAATCCGCGTGACGAACGCCGGCTGCTCACGCAGCCAGGCAAGCGCGCTTACCAGCGCGAACAGGTCGGCTCCGCTGACATCATGCCGGGCCTCGCCATGGTCCTGCGCGCGTGTCAGCAGGTTCGTGCCTGCCGCCTTCATTGCAACGCACGATGCGTGAAGAGGAGACGCCTCGTCATCGATCGCCGCGACCATGACGGCAATCGCACCGCGATAATCGTGGGCGGCTGCGACAACGCGGTGCAGCCAGGTCACAAGTGCCTCTCGCGGCTTATCGGACAATGCCAGCTCTTCCGCCTGCGCCCGCAACGCATCGAATTGCTCGCGAAGCAAAGCGTCGAGCAGCGCTTCTCGGGTCGGAAAGTGCCGGTAGAGCGTGCCGAGCCCTACGCCGGCCGTCCGCGCGATCTCACGCAAAGAGGCATCGGCGCCATTCGCCATCACAAGATCGCGAGCCACGGCGAGGAGCCGTGCATAATTCTTCTTCGCGTCGGCTCTCATTGGCTCCAACTTGACAAGCGGAGCAGTGATCCGAATATATCCGGGACACTGTTCCGCACTCATGTAGTGCCTCGTTTGAGGAAAACCCGTGTCCATTAACACCATGAAGGCCGTTCGCTTCCATGAGTTCGGTGATCCGCAGGTACTGCGCTATGAGGATGCGCCCAAGCCCGAGGTAGGCCCTGGCGAGGTCCTGATCCGCGTCCACGCGGTAGGTATCAACCCGCCCGACTGGTACCTACGAGAAGGATATGCGGCATTGCCGCCTGAATGGCGCCCGGCGGTGCCCTTCCCGGCTATTCCGGGATCTGACGTTTCGGGCGTGATTGAGGCGCTTGCCGACGACGTCGAAGGCTTCGCCGTTGGCGACGCCGTCTACGGAATGATCCGCTTCCCGAGTTTCGGTGACAGCCGCGCGTATGCCGAATATGTCTCGGCGCCCGCTTCCGACGTTGCCCTCAAGCCCGCCGGAATCGACCATGTCCACGCCGCCGCCGTGCCGATGTCGGGTCTCACCGCATGGCAGTTCCTGATCAATCTCGGTCATGACGTCGACAATCCGCTGCAATCGACCCGGCACGAGCCGGTGCCGCTCGCCGGCAAGCGGGTGCTGGTCAATGGCGCGGCGGGTGGGGTCGGGCATTTCGCAGTGCAACTGGCCAAACATCGCGGCGCGCACGTGATCGCAGTAGCCTCTGGCAAGCACGACGCATTCCTTCGCCAGCTCGGTGCTGACGAGGTCGTCGACTACACCGAAACAGTGCCTGAAAATGCCTTTCACGATCTCGATCTCGTCGTCGATGCGGTGGGCGGTCCAAGCACGGGCCGTTTCCTCCCTGCGATAAGACAGGGCGGCGCGCTGTTCCCGATCTTCCCGCTCGGCTTCACCGGGCATGGCGAGGCTGAGAAACTCGGCGTGACTGTTTCAGCGACACAGGTGCGGTCGGACGGCGCGCAGCTCGCCGAGCTGGGACGCCTGCTCGACGACGGCACTATTCGGGTAGCCATCGACAGCAGTTTCGCGCTCGAAGACGCGAGGCTTGCACATGAGCGCGCCGCCGCCGGGCACATTCAGGGCAAGATAGTCCTGACGGTGGGCAGCCAAACGTGACCGTGCCGCGAGAGGACAAGCTTACGCAGGGCACGGCGGATTGGCTGGAGATGGCGGCATTGCTGATGTGCGATGCCGCCTCGCGCGCGAACCTTCCGTCCGACCTGACGGTGAGCTTGGTCGAGCGCTATACCGACGGCGTCGCGCTTTCCGACGGTCTCATCCAGGGCATACGCTTCGAACTTGTCGAGGGACGGCCCTCTTTCCGGATTGGCGTGCGCCCGAACGAGCGGGCGGATGTCATTGTTGAGATCACCGCCGCCGCGGCGCGCCATCTCAACATACTGCGCAGCAACGATCCCGCTTATGCGGCAGCACGCGCCCGCTATCTGGAAACGGGCGAGATGCGGGTCGAAGGTGACCCCTCTCGGCTCGGCGACTGGCTCGCGGCTGTGCACGATCCGATCGTCGAAAGAACGCGCTGAAGGGATGCCGAGCATCCCGATGACAGACAGGTGATCAAACATAGGCAACAGGAAGGGGTATCGACATGGATCCGTATCGGTTCGGCTTCACGAGGCGACTGTTTGATCGGGCAAAGGGCATGAGACGCGCAGTGACGGCTGTTGCCATCGCTCTCCTCGGCAGTTTCGGACCGTTGCATGCTCAGGAGACTGGCGGGAAGCCGCCCGCAGGCGTTGCCGATCGCTTGTACACCCTCGATTGCGGCCTGACCGAGTTCCAGGACGCGTCCGCCTTTTCCGACACCGGCGAATATGACGGGCGCTCGGTCGCGCTCCCGACCCCGTGCTATCTCGTCCGTCACGGCAAGGACTGGTTGCTGTGGGACACCGGCAACGGCGATCGGCTGGCGTCAATGCCGGATGGCGAGACAAAATTTGGCGGCCGTTTCTCCCAGCGCCGCACGCTTGCGGGCCAGCTCGCAGCGCTGGGATTGAAATCCGACGACATTCGCTACGTCGCGCTCTCGCACATACACCAGGATCATTCGGGCAATATCGGCCTCTTCCCCAAAGCAACGTTTCTTGTCGCTGCCAGCGAACTCGCCTGGGCACGGGGCACACCAACACCGTTCGGGGTCGAGGCAGCATCGGTCGCCCTGCTTGGAAAGGTCCGCGTCGAGCCGCTGGACGAGGACAAGGACGTGTTCGGCGACGGCAGCATCAAGATCATCAAGGCGCCGGGGCACACGCCTGGTGGCCGGTCATTGTTCGTCCGACTGGCCAAGGCGGGCCCGCTGCTCGTGACGGGCGACCTTTATCACACCCGTGAGAACTACGAGAAGGGGCTGGTGCCCAGTCCAAACGTCGATCGCGCGCAGACGCTGGCCTCATTCGACCGGTTCAAGCGGATCGCGGCAAACACCAAGGCTCGGGTGATTGTCCAACATGCCCCGGAAGATTTCGCAGCACTACCGGCCTTTCCGAAATATCTCGACTGATGCCTTAACCTGCGCGTTGGCAAAGCCTGTGCGCGACTTGATCAAGGCTGGTGATTGCTGAGCACCTCGCGGTCGGCGCTCGCGATGCATTCGCGGCCATCGGCTCGGAGTCCTATTTAATCGAGCGAGGTATCACGAAGCGGATTACGTCTATCGTTCATGTACGACCCGCTACCAGCCGGAGAGTTCGACGGATGAAGGTACGACGATGAAGTTGATTGTGATGAGCTCGCTGATGATGTCGCTCGGGCTGGGTGCCTGTGCCGCTAGCCGCGCGGGCGACGACGTCGGATCGGGTAAATGCAACGCCGAAGGCGCCGCGCGCCTTGTAGGCGAGGTCGCGCCTGACGACGGCACAATACTCCGCCGCACCGGCAGCACGATCGTTCGACGGATCGCGCCTGGCGATCAAGTGACGCAGGATTATCGTCTCGAGCGCGTGACCGTATCGATCACTCAAGGCCGGGTAATCTCCGCTTCCTGTGGCTGAGCTCTGACCGAAGATGAAGGCGATCGTGCTCGTAGCCGTTCTCTCGTCGCTCGCAGGCTGCGCCGTCCAGAAGCCGATTGAAGGGCCGGTCAGGCTGGGACAGATCGCCTTCGTTGGTGGGCCAAAGGTTCGGCCGGAAATGGTCATCGAGGACAGCCGCTGCCCTACGGATGGCCGATGTGTCTGGGCAGGGCGCCTGATCGTGCGGGTGACAGTGCTGGGAGGCGGATGGTCCAGACAGCTCGACCTCACACGCGGCATCCCCGTCAATGTCGCCGATGGGACGATCACCCTCGTGGCAGCAACGCCGCCTAGGCGCCCCAGCCGCCTGCCCCTGCCCTACCGTTTCACGTTCAGCTTCCAAGGCGGCTTGTAATCGTCATTGCGCCGCTATCCCAGTGCCGACCAATTGCAACGATCGATACATCAAGGGCGCGACAGGAAGAAGCCAACGTGGGCTGCGACTTGCATGCCATTTATTGCGAGCAGCCCGGCGCTTTGCGGGAACCGACGTAGCGCGTTTCGCCAACGGGTGACTTAGGAGCAAATCTCTTCGTCGTGCGCTTTCGCCTATGTCACGATGGCTGACAAAAGAAAGGTTGGACCATGAGCATCGAAGGCAAGGCGAAGGAAGCGGCCGGTTTCGTTAAGGAAGAACTCAACGAGCACGGCAAATCGCCCGAGGCGAAGGAGCGCGCGCAAGAAGGTCGCAACCTCCGCAATGAAGGGCGGGTTGAGGACGGCAAGGCTCCGAAGACGACTGAGCCTGGCACTGGTGCCGAGGAGTGACGTGGTTAACCCCCGCTTCGGCGGGGGTTACCAAATTTGGCGTGAAACGTCGCTTTAAACAAACCACGACCTCTCATGTGCCCTCATCGATGTGACCAGGGCAAGTCGCCCGGCGCCACCCGCGTTATCTTCTCGTGCGTTGGCGCTGGCGATCTGGGTCAAGTCGCTGGAGAGGCCCAGGACTCGACAATGAAGGCGAAGCCCTTCGAAGCTTCGTGCCTGATTGCCGCAACGCGTTGATAGTCTTCGGAGTAATACCAGCGCTTCGCGGCTTCTAGGTTGGGCAGCTCGACTATCACGACGATAGCCAGCGGCGGCCCCTCCAATGCAACGGGGGCGGGACCGGCGAAAAACTTGAGTCCAGGAGTTGCTTGCAGAATTGGCACTGCCTGACGACGATACTCTGCCAGCCGTTCCTCGTCATGCACGTCCGTCAGACAAAATACGACGTAAGCGGCCATTCTCGCCTCCGAGCCAACGTTTACCAACTCTCGCCGATATATGCAGCGATCATTGCAGAAGTGCGACGCATTGCGACGGGGCGTCAAGTAAATTATGCAGCGATCAATGCAGAAACATGTGAACGGAGACCAGGATCGCGTAGCGCGTCCTGCCAGAGGAAGGCCTAGAAGCTTCGATCGTGCGCAGTCACTCGACGCCGCGATGCGTGTGTTTTGGCTGAACGGCTACGCCTCCACGGCCATTTCCGACCTCACTGCCGCTATGGGCATTGGCACGACGAGCCTCTACGCCGCATTTGGTTCGAAGGAGCAACTCTACACCGAAGCGCTGCAACACTACCTGAGCCTGTACGAAGCCGGCGTCTGGTCTCGCTTCAAGGCTGCAGAGACGGCGCGCGAGGCGATCGAAGCGCTACTCGTGGACACCGCCTACTTCGTGGCCCAAGGGTCGGGTGCCGAAGATCCGCTCGGCTGCATGACCACGCATCCGGTGAAGGACGACAGTGACAATTCCGCCCTAGCCTTGCTCATGCGGTCGCTTCGGACAGGCATGTTCGACAGGGTGAAGGAGCGGCTGAGCCGTGCGGTACACGAAGGCGAGATATCAACTGCTCTCGATCTCGGCTCATTTGCCCGGTTCATCATCACCCTGCAGAATGGCATGTCGGTTCAGGCACGTGCTGGAGTTAGCCACGCGCAACTCGACGAGGCCGCAAAGATTACCATGAAGGGGTGGCCTTCCTGGATTGGGTAGCAAATGCGTCCCTGGGTTCAGCACCGAAGACCCAGGGGTCGCCAGGCTTAGCAGCTTCAACCCCACCCGATTTCGGCATGGACGACAGACGACGGAACAGCGCGCGCCGAACTCATCCGCCATGCTCATTGCAAAGTTCAAGATCGCGTAATTGAATTGCCACCCTGAGTGGGTAACCGCAGTTTGACCCAGAGCACGACATCGAAGGCGTGTTTGCTGCTCCGTCGGCTAAGCCGTATTCCCTGAGTCGCCCAAAATGGTGTCATATCCCGCGGGTGTGCTTTCCGCATCCGGACCGACAAGAAAAGCTCGGCGGGATGGCACGAATGATGGCAATCGCACCGCATCGACCCGACGTGGCGACATGGGCGCCGCGTCGCCTCTTACCCGTCGACCGAGACGTAGATGCTCGCCCAAGCTTCGCCCGCCGCTGTCGAGACCCGCACGGGAACGCGGTGATACCCGTCGCCTTCGAAGGCATCGAGGCGCGACCAATGTGCGGGAAGGTCGGGCGATTTGAACAGGTGGACTGTCACCGTCGATTCGGCGTCGTCGAGGACGATCGCCGGAAATCCCATCGCCGCGCCCCAGCCTTGCTCGACCAAGCGGCCGCGCACCGTGCCCGGTGTCCACGTGCCGGTCAGCGCGGCAAGTTCGTGCGCATTCGGCTTGCCCGGTGCCAGCGTGCCGTACACGGCGAGCCGACACGCCGCCTGTTCCATGCCGGTCGTCATGCGTTCTCTCCTTGGCCAAGCCAATGCCGAAGTACATTCGTGGTTTCGTCCGGTCGCTCGATAGGTGGCAGATGCCCGCAATGGTGAAACAGGTGGAACTGCGCGGCCGGCAGCGCGGCGTGCATCGCATGCGCCTCTGCCGGTGGCGTCAGCCGATCGCCATCACCGACCGCGATCAGCGTCGGCACGGCGATCCGCGGCAGCAAGGGACGGCTGTCCGGCCGACCCAGGATTGCGCGCTGCTGGCGCAGGAAGGCGTCGCCGCCGACCCGTGCCGCCATCGCCTGCACCGCGTCGCCGACGGGTCCCTCGACATGGTCGGGATGAACGAGCTGCGGCAACAAGCGGCCGGTGACGCCGAGGAAGCGTCCCAGCTCGAGCGAGCGCATCGCGGCACGGCGCGCGTTGGCCCGCACCGGCGGATCGGGCGCGGCGCTTGTCGCGATCAGCGCGAGCCGCATGACCCGCCCAGGCGCCTGACGCATGATCTCGAAGGCGACGTAGCCACCCATCGATAGTCCGGCGAGCGCGAACCGCAGTGGCGCGTGCGCCAGAGCGCGCGCCGCCATCTCACTCACGCTGTCGTCCAGCGTCAGGTCGGCGACCTGCGCGTCTGCGATGTCGGCCAGTCCGGCGAGCTGGTCGTCCCAGAGGCGTGCGTCGCACAGCAGGCCCGGCAGGAGCAGAAGCGGCGCGCGGTCAGTCATGTGCCGCGTCCTGCACGCT
Organism: Novosphingobium sp. B1; assembly: GCF_900176395.1. Lineage (GTDB taxonomy): Bacteria > Pseudomonadota > Alphaproteobacteria > Sphingomonadales > Sphingomonadaceae > Novosphingobium. Next base: position 11,797 of record NZ_FWXL01000023.1, read on the forward strand.
TGCCGCCAAGACGATCCGGACAAGCGAGAATCCGAAGCACAGGGTCACCCCCTCAAGCCAGCCGTGATGCTCCCAGAACCAGCCGCCGATCGATCCGGTGACGCTGCTGCCCAGATAATAGAACAGCAGGTAGATTTAGAATGCGCACCCCTGGCCTCGCCGGATGCCGTCCTATCCCAACGGCTGGCGATGCCAGATCGGTCGATCAGCGTCCGATGCTGCGACACAGACCGTAAAGCCTCTGCACCTTGGGGTTGCCCGCGCCAAACTCCCTGCGAAACTCGGCCTTCTTGGCACAGGCCGCGGCCTGACCCGGTGTTCCTTGCCGGCTTGCTCGATCGCGCGCCTCGATCCGCTTGGAGTGCGCCCTCATCGTCGAGCTGACGACCTGGCCGCGCGACAACTCGCCAAGATCGATTGCCGGGGGAGTGTCCTGGGCAGCCAGGGAACTAGCCAGCAGTCCGGCGGACAATAACAATAAGCGCTTTATGTCCGATCTCCGACGGTATCTCGATACGCGAAACGGATCCTCTTGGAACGGGTTCCGTCAGCTGGCCCGACCGACAATGAACCGGGAGTGAGTTCGGCGGGGGCGGCCGGGAAGCAGACGTTAGTTCAAGTTGCAAGTTTGCGGTATCCGGGGTTGGCGGACTTCTTCGCTGGGACGTGTTGGTTCGATTTATGCAACTGATGATTCAGGTTAGGCGAAGCTGCACCAATTATATGTAACATGACGATCGCCCTTCGACGCCTACGGCTCTTGTCAGAACTAGTAAGGGTGGCTTTATGAAAGTCCGCAATCTCTAGGCAGGAATATCGGAAATCAGAGCCTCCGCGATCCTACTGCCACTAGCAGCTATGCTGGCGATGGGCTCCTGCGCGATCCAGCGGCATGGCCCCGATCAGGCCATCTACTGCGCGCTGGGTAAGTCGCGCGACGGTGTCGACATCTATTGTCCGAAGCCGGTACTAAACGGCGGCTGGCCAGCGCCGTTCGCGTTCGACCGGCCTGGCATTTCCGTCGAGGGCAAGATCGCCTTCCCCGAAGACGACTTCCGGTTCTGGCCGTTCATCGCAGACGTCGCCTTCTACGAGCTGGCCCTTCTTGCTCTATGTAGGCTGATGCAGAGGGTTAGACCGAAATCCTGATAGCGGGAAAGTGGACCACAAGGCCGAAGATCGGCCATGCAGTATGCGGGCATCCCGCTAAGCGGCTTGTGATGGACGCCCTCGGACGTGTTCGATGAACACCGAGGCGAACCTTTGGGACGGGAGGACGTAAGGACTGCACCGAAGAGGATGCTCACCACGGCACAGGATCGTGAAGCGCGAGATCGCGTTCCAATTCGATGAGTTAATGGCTAGTCTCGCTACAATGGTAGCCGACTTCAGCTTCATCCATGCGGCCGACGTCCATCTCGACAGCCCACTTGCTGGACTGGCGGCGAAGGACGAGGCGTTTTCGCAGCTGGTGCGCGGCGCGACGCGGCGCGCCTTGGCGAACGTCATCGACCTGGCGATCTCGGAAGGGGTGAGCTTCGTCGTGATCGCCGGCGATCTCTACGATGGGACTTGGAAGGACCACGCAACGGGGCAGTTCGCCGTAGCGCAACTCGCCCGTCTGACGAGGGCCGGCATTCGCGCCTTCATCGTTTTCGGCAACCACGACGCGGAAAGCCGCGTCACCCGCCACCTCACCATGCCGGATGGCGTGTATTCGTTCTCGAACCGCAAATGCGAGACCATCGACCTGCCGGAGCTCGGCGTCGCAATTCATGGCCGCAGCTACAAGGAAGCGGCGACGTTCGAAAATATCGCGTCGACGTACTGCCCACCGACAAAGGGCCGGCTCAACCTGGCGATCCTGCACACCGCCCTCGAAGGCGCCGAAGGTCACGCGAGGTATGCGCCCTGCAGCGTCGACGAGTTGCGTGCGGCGGGGCACGACTATTGGGCACTTGGGCATGTGCACGAGGCATCGGTCCGATCGACCGATCCGCACATCGTGTTTCCGGGCAACACGCAGGGACGTCACGTGCGCGAGACCGGCGCCAAGGGGGCGATGATCGTGCGGGTCGAGGACGGCGTCGTCCGCAGCGTCGAACCTCGCGCCTGCGACGAGGTGCGCTGGGCGAAGGCTTCGATCGACGCGGCCGGCGCACGCGACATGACCGAACTCCTGTCGGGCGTTTCCGAGGTGCTGCTGGGGTCGATCGCCGATGCCGGCGACCGTCCGACCGCGACGCGACTGACCGTGACGGCCGCCGGACCTCTGCGCAACGCGCTCCTCTCGGACCCCGACTGGTTCTCGGCGGAGGTACGGGCCCAGGCGTCCGCCGTTTCGGATTCCTTGTGGCTGGAGAAAATCCGGATCGAGGCCCCGCTCGTCGATACGCCGGTCAGGCTGCCTGCCGAGATCTCCGATCTGCTGTCGGAAGCACTCGAGGATCCCGACTGCGCGAAGGCGATCGACGCCGCGATCGCGCCGCTGCTCGGCAAACTGCCGTCCGACATAGGCGATGCGGACACATCGCCACTCCTTGCGGCGGCCAGAGCCCGCGACGTCAGGGCGCTGATCGGCGATGCGCGAAGCAGGGTCGCGGCGCGCTTCGAAGGCGAGGCCGACTGATGCGCTTCAGGACGCTGGAACTCGTGCGCTACGGGGCCTTTGCGGACCGGGTGATCGACTTCGGCGACGGGACGGTCGATCTCCATCTCGTCGTCGGCCCCAACGAGGCCGGCAAGTCGACGATGCTCCAGGCGGTTAGCGACTTCCTGTTCGGTCTTCATCCCCAGAGCACGCAGAACTGGCGGTACGATTATGGGGCGCTCGGCATCCGAGCGGTGATTGAGCACGAGGGCCGGACGATCGAGCTCACGCGGCGCAAGGGCAACAAAAACACGTTGCTCCGTCCGGACGGGAGCGCGGCTCCCGACGACAGCGTCTCGACGATGTTGGGCGGAATGGATCGCACGTCGTTCGAGCGCATGTTCGGCCTCGACCACCGGAAGCTCCGCGAGGGTGGGCAGGCGATCCTGGATGGCCGCGACGACGCGGCGCGCGTGGTGCTCGAGGCGGGGACCGGCCTCAGCGGGATCGGAACGGAGCTCAAGCGCCTCGACGGCGAAGCCGCCAAGCAGTTCAAGCCGAGCGCGCAGAACCCGTTGGTCAACCGCCTCATGCGCGAACGCGAAGAGGCGAGATCCGACGTCCGCACCGCGGCGCTGACCGAGTCTGACTGGAAGACGGTCCAGGAGAAGCTGGCGGCCGCGACGGGCCGACGGGCGCAGCTTCTGGACGAGGCTCGTCGACTCGCGGCCCGTTCCGCGATGCTGGAGCGCCTGACCAGAGTACGGCCCTCGCTTGCCCGGCTGGCCGCCGTGGAGGACGAACTGGCGTCCCTGGGGGAAGTCGCCATTCTCCCGAGGGACGCGGCATCCCGTCTGGCGACCGCCCTGTCCGACCGCAAGACCGCGGAGTTGCTGAGCGTACAGCACCGGGGTGCGCGAGACAAAGCTAGGGAGGCGGCCTCCGCCATCACGGTGGACACGCTTCTGCTGTCGCATGGCGATCGCGTGGCCGAACTCGAGGAACGCCGTCCGGTCGCAGAGAACGCGATCCGCGACCTCGAGCTGCGTCGCACGGAGCTGGACCGGGTCGATGCCTTGATCAGCGCCGCCCGTACCGAGGCCAGGCTTCCGGTCGACGCGCCGCTTCCGGGCGCCGGCTGGGTGGAGAGGGTGCGGCGACACCTGGAGAACGTCCGCCTCCTCGATGCGGAAGGGGGTCGGCTCGAGATCGTCCGATCGGAGCTGACCGCCAGATTGAGCCGTCTTCCGACCACGGATGCGGTGGGCGGCGGTGTGGATCCGGCCATACTGAAGGCGGCCGTCGCGGCGGTGCCCAGCGATCATTCCGTGCGGCTGCAGGCCGCCGAGGACCGCCTCAAGCAGGCCGCCAGTCGCCTCGGACCGGCAACGGCGGCGCTCGCGCCCTGGCGCGGCGAGCCGTCCGACCTCCCTACCCTCGCCCTTCCTCCCGAAGCCGTCGTAGCCGAGCACGCCGAGGAGATTGATATAGCGCGCCGGGGCATCGCGGCCGCCGAGGCCGAGATCGTAACAGCGGAGAAGCGTGCGATCGAATCCTCGGCGGACTTGGACCGCCTGGTTGGTGCCGGCGACCTTCCGACGGCCGGAGCGGTGGCGGCCGCGAGGTCGGCCCGCGATGGCTTGATGAATGAGGTGCGCGACCGTCTGGCCGGCGAACGACGGCCCGACGATGGCGGCGTCGTAGACGATCTCGCCACAGCGATCGGCTCCGCCGACGCTCTGGCGGATCGCCGCGACGCGGACTCCGCCCGCGTCGCGCAGCATGCGATCGTATTTGCGGATCTCGCGAAGGCCCGCAACCTCCGCCAGGAAGCGGCGGACCGTCTTACGGTCGCGACCGAGGCATTGACTGCTGCGCAGACGCGATGGGCCGACACGCTCCGCCCTCTGGGCTTCGACGGCGCACTCCCCCCGACCGGCATGGCCGCATGGCGCGCCGAGCGCGAGCGGACCGTGACCCTTCTCGCCGACGCCGAAGCGGCCGAGAACGCCCTCGCACGCCAGCGCGAGGAGGAGACAGCGTTTGCAGAAGCGCTTGTCGACGCGTTGCGGGTTGCCGGCGTGCAGACAGCCGAGCCGACGCTCGCCGGGCTCCTCCCCGTTGCCCGGCGCACGTTGGAGAAACTCGAGACCGAGGTCAGGGAAGCCGAACGCAGCGCGATGCAGCGCCAGGCCCTGGCGACTGCGTCCGAGGACCTTGAACGCGACGAAGCTCGGCTGGCTGCGGGAAAGCGCGCTGCTGCCGACGTCTCGGGCGCTCTGCTCTCCGAGGCCGCCTTGCCGGCTGGCGACGGAGACGTGACGCTGATCGACGCCGTCGCCGCGATGGAGACGATCGCCGGACAGAATGGCGCGAGGGCCGGACTCGCCAGACAGGTGTCCGGCATGGAGCGCGATATCGCGGCGTTCGACCGGGACGTCTCGTCTCTCCTCGACGACCTCCGGCGGCCGGCAGACGAGTCCCCGCCGATGGTTCGCAGGCTAGCGGCGGAACTTCGCATCGCCGTCGCGGCGGATGCGGAACTCGACCGGCAGAAGAAGCTCGCGGAGGAGGGGGCGAAAGCGCTCCTTCAGGTCGGCGAAGGCGCGGCGGCGGCAGACGAGGAAATCTCGGAGCTGATGCGTGCAGCCGGGGTCGGAGCGATCGAGCTGCTCGAATCCACCATAACCTCCTCGTCCCGGGTCGTCGAGCTTCGCGGGACACGGGATACGTTGATGACGGAGCTGGCTTCGCTCGGGGACGGGATCGCGCTCGATGCGCTTCGGGATGAGACCGCAGCCATCGGACCCGACGAGGTCGCGGCCGAGCTCGAGGACATCGCCGAGCGGCGAAGCGGTCTCGAGTCCGAGCGGGAGGCGGTGGGTCGTGAGCTCGCCGAGGCCGAGGCTGCGACGAGAGCCGCCTCGACCACTGCGGCGGCGGCCGAGGCCCAACAGCGCTTCGTGGACGCCTCCGCCCTTCTGGCGGACGCCGCCGAGGAGCACGTCGGAACGGTCGCGACGGCCGCGCTTCTGCGGTGGGTCGTCGAGCGCAACCGAGCGTCGCGGCAAGCCCCGCTGATGCAGCGTGCGTCCGAGATCTTCTCGAGCGTCACTCGAGGCGCATTCACCGGCCTTGCGCTCCGCTATTCCGACAACGACGAGCCGACCATCCGTGCGCTACGGTCGACGGGAGATCCCGTAGGCGTGGAGGGCCTTTCCGAAGGTACGAGGGACCAGCTCTACTTGGCGCTTCGTTTGGCCTCGATCCGCGACCGTGCTGGCGTCGCGCTTCCGCTGATCTGCGACGACCTTCTGATCACTGCGGACGATGCTCGTTCGGCTGCGATGCTCGAGGTGTTGGCGGCCGCGTCCACCTCCAACCAGGTGGTGCTGTTCACACACCACGAGCACATCGTTGAGGTCGCCCGACGTGCAATCGGCGAGACCGCATTACTTCTGCATCGGCTGGAGCCGGTGGATTCAGCCATCTTGGCGGCGTGATCCGTAGTTCGGAGATCGATGGTCGGACGCTGCCGCCCCGTCGGGATTGCACTGGTGGGCGCCGCACGGCCGGTCCGATCTTCGTGTCGGAGCATTCCCTCGAGTCTGACTGCTTCTCCGTCGGGAGCATGTGTACAGCGAAGCTGGACAGCCCATTGCGCCTGCGGCTAGTCGCGACTGATGCCAGTCGTGACGACAATCATGAATACGACCACGGGTCAGCCCATCCAGAAAATGACGTTCGGACGCATGCCAAAGCCATGGGCCTCGTTCACGCTTGAGACGGGCAAGCTCGTCTCGGCGGACCGGGTGGAGGTCGGCAAGCCTGCACCCGGCAAGGTGGTCGTACCGGTGTCCGTCTGGGTCACGCCCAAGAGCTAGTCCCGGCCAGTCGACAGGAGCTCCGAACGTCGTGACCGCATGGATCGAGGTGCTGGCGGACAGGATCGAGGACGAGGTCGCCGCGCGCGGCCGACTGGCGAATGCCGGCCTGCACTACGTGTACGTTCTATGTCGCTCCGACGGAACGCCGTTCTATGTTGGCAAGGGCGTCCAGCACCGCTGCTTCCACCACGAGGCTGAGGCGCGCAATACCGAGAGGCTCACCCACAAGCTTAACCTGCTGCGAGCGATGCACCGCAGGGGCGAAGCGATCGGCTACTGCATCGAGAGCAGCTTCGACACCGAAGCGGAGGCTCACGTACGGGAGCGTCACCTCATAGCTACGTTCGGGCGTCACGACCAGGGTCGGGGCCCTCTCACGAACCAGACGGATGGCGGCGAAGGTGCGTCCAATCCCTCTCCGGAAGCGCGTGAGCGACGCCGGCAGTCGCTCTGGGGCGAAGCGGAGGACGAGGAGCGTCGCGCCGCCAACACCTGGTTCCAGACGCTCTGCAAGGTGAAGTCGGTGCCGGTGAAGCCACTTAGCCGGTTCAAGCCGGAGCGGCTGCACGCGAACCGCACCGACTTCGCGATGAGCCAGAGGCAGGCGGCGGCCCTCACGGCATCGGCGGTGGCCAATCACGTGCTCCTGCAGCCGGGAACGGCCATCCCGCGCCTCATGACCGTCGATGGCATAGCGATGTCGATCGAGAACGGGGTCGGCCGGGACATCCTGTCCAGCGGCATGGCGACTATCGCCGGTGGGGCCACCGGGGCGGAGACATTGTCTCTTACCCCCACCGGCTACCGCTTCATCGTAAATACCATGGGCGAGCGCATGCTCGAAGCCGCAGGCGTCCTAGTACCTACGCTAGAAAATATCTGAGGTACGCTGCTGGCGATAGCGCAGCGGCAAGTTGCTCTGTCGTTGTGCGGATTGAGATCGACGACTGACATCCTCGAACTCACGGATTAGAGTAAGCGTGGCCTGAGGGCCGCCTTGCCCGTTTGGCCGTAGCCGGGATGCTTATCGTCTTTGACGAGGGCGCGGGCGGTGCGGGAAGTTTTCGGTTCTGAGACTGGTCGTACGAGCGCTCGTACGACTGGTCGTGTGGAGGTGGTCGGCCGGGTATCGGGCCGACGGAGCTGGTCGGACGCGGAGAAGCTGGAGATCCTGGCCGAGGCGTTCCGGCCGGGCGTGCGGGTCCGTGATGTCATCGCCCGGCGCGAGGTGTCGAGCAGCCTGATCTATACGTGGCGCAAGCAGGCGCGGCTGGGCAAGCTGGGCGGGGTCGCGCCTGCGCTGCCGGCATTCGCCGAGGTGCGCGTGGCCGATGTCGCCGCACCTGCGCCGCAGCCGGCGACATCCACGTCTGGCCTCATCTGCATCGAATTTCCGGGTGGCGTCCGAGTGAGCGTGGACGGGTCGGTGGACGCCGGCGCGCTGGCGCGAGTGTTGTCGGTGCTGCGTTGAGCCCCACGCCGTTGCCGACGCGGGTGTTCCTGGCGTGTGGCGTCACCGACATGCGCAAAGGGTTCGATGGCCTGGCGGTACTGGTGCAGCAGGTGCTGGCCCAGAACCCGCACTCGGGCGCGTTGTTCGCGTTCCGGGGCAAGCGGGGTCATCTGGTCAAGCTGCTGTGGTTCGATGGGCAAGGCCTGTGCCTGTTCTCCAAGCGGCTCGACCGGGGTCGGTTCGTCTGGCCGGTGACCGCGACGGGCACGGTGACGCTGACGCCGGCACAATTGTCGATGCTGCTGGAGGGCATCGACTGGCGTCGCCCAGAGCGGACGTTCACGCCGACGCTGGCGGGGTGAAAACGGCGGTTTTGCGACGCTTTTTCTCGCCCGTCGATGCGTGATCTGTTATGAAATGCGGGTGCTGGAAGCGCCTGTTTCCCCTGCTGATGCCACCGCGCGGATCGCCGCACTGGAGGCATCGCTCGCCCGGGCGAATGCCGCGCTCGCCGCCCGCGATCTGCTCATCGACACGTTGCGCGGGCAGATCGCTCGACTGCGGCGGATGCAGTTCGGTGCCTCCTCCGAGAAGTTGGGCCGCGAGATCGAACAGCTCGAGCTGGCGCTGGAAGAGCTGGAAACGGAGCGGGATGTTTCGGAAGTCGAGACTGCGGTGCCTGGAGTAGCGCCGCGCCTGGCACCGGTCCGCAGTCTGCCGGAGCATCTGCCGCGCGAGGAGGTCGTCCACGAGCCGGCGTCCGGTATCTGCACCTGCCCGGACTGCGGTGGTGCGCTGCGCCGGCTGGGCGTGGACGCGCACGAGATGCTCGACATCGTGCCGGTGCGCTGGCGGGTCGTGCGCAACGTCCGCCCCAAATACAGCTGCGGGTCTTGCGAGAAGATCGTCCAGGCACCCGCGCCGGTCAGCGCTGTGGCGCGGGGCAAGGCGACCTTCGCGACGCTGGCGCACGTCGTCGTCTCCAAGTTCGACCACCATCTGCCGTTGTACCGCCAGGCCGAGATGATGGCCGCGCAGGGGCTCGAGATCGACCGCTCGACGCTCGCGGGCTGGGCCGGGCAAGCTGCAGCACTGCTCGACCCGGTGGTCAGCCGTATCCGTGACGAGGTGCTCAAGGCCGACAAGATCCACGCCGACGACACGCCGGTGCCGGTGCTCGAACCCGGCCGTGGCAAGACCGCGACCGGGCGGCTGTGGGTGTACGCCGCCGACGACCAGGCGTCCGGCAGCACGACACCGCCCGCAACATGGTATCGCTTCACGCCCGACCGCACCGCGGCGCACCCGCAGGCGCATCTCGCCGGCTTTCGCGGCTTTCTCCAGGCCGATGCCTATGCGGGCTATGACGCCCTGTACCGCGGTGGCGTCACAGAGGTGGCATGCTGGGCACACTTCCGGCGCAAGGTGTTCGACCTGCACGAGCGCCTCTCCACGCCGCTGACCACCGATATCCTAGAGCGCATCGGCGCGCTCTATGCCGTCGAGGCGGAGGTGCGTGGTCAGCCGCCGGATGTACGCCGTCGAGCGCGACAGGAACGAAGCCAGTCGCTGGTCGACGCCTTGCGCGAGGTGCTCGACGCTGCCCTTCGCCGCCTGTCGCCCAAGTCCGACATGGCCAAAGCCATCGCCTATGGCACCAAACGCTGGCCGGCGCTGTGCCGCTTCCTGGGTGACGGGCGTCTGGAGATCGACAACAACATCGCGGAGCGGGCCCTGCGCGGCGTCGCCGTGGGAAGGCGCAACTGGCTGTTCGCGGGTTCGCGCGCAGGCGGCGAGCGAGCCGCCGCCATCTACACCGTCATCCAGACCTGCAAGGCCAACGGCGTCGACCCGCAGGCCTATATCGCCGATGTCATCGCCAGGGTCGCCGGCGACTGGCCCGCCACCCGCTGGGACGAGCTGATGCCGTGGAACTGGGTGCCCCAGACAGATCAGCCAACAGCCCAAGCCGCATAAACTGCGGTCCTCACGCCACGCTTACGGATTAGACCGACGAAGGGCGCGATCTGCGCGAGGGTGACGGGGAAGCGGAACTGAACGAGAGGTCGCAGCGCGGAGCAAACGGCGGGATCGCTCCTTCGTCGGCTTCATAACGTCGGACGAGCGCTACAGATTCATCGACCCTGACGGACGGATCGACAGCCAATAAGCGGTGCTGTATATGCGTCACGCATATTTGTAGGTGCTTGCAATCGTAGCGGCGTTTGCTTGCAAACAGAGCCTTTTTTTGCTCGGATTATCTGACAACCGGCTCGGCGATCTGCTCGCGCTATCTGCCAATGTGCTCGACATCATCCTGCGCTGCTCGCAATCATAAAGGTCTGCTCACATCCCCTGCCAGCGAAACAGGGCGTCAGCGCGGCACCCGGATGGAACCTTCCGCGATCCCCTCGGCGACATTGGAGAGCATGACGGCGTAGCGATGCAAACCGGGGAAGCGACCAGCGTTCTTGTCGATTTCACCGCCGTATCCGGCGTCGAGCAACGCCTTGAAGTCGGGCATCACGTCGAACATGCCGCCGAGCAGATCGATATCGGAGGCCCCGGTAAGCAACAGGGCGTTCGCATGGGCGTCGAGACGCTTCATCGTTTCCAGCATTTCGGTCCTGGTCATCGCATCCTGTCCGCTTGCGGGGTTCCATCGCCTAGCACGACGCGCCGGCCCTGTTCGCGAAAACCTTCCTTTCTGACGACCTCGCGGGCGGGCCATGACGACAACGCATTTCTGCGGCCCGCCGCTTGTCAGAACTGTTCTGGAAACCTGCTTCGCAAAAGCGCTTGCCGGCTACGGGTTTGGAGAGCCCATTGGCACGGAGCGTGAGCACAACGCCCCGTTTGCAAGCAGCGCCGGATGATGGCGAGCACACTGGCAGATAATTCGAGCAGGACGCTCCCCGCCAGTGGCAGAAAGCGTGAGCAGGAAATCAGGCTGTTTGCGAGCACACGCCGCTATGATTGCAAGCGCCTACACCTACCTAATTCAAGGTCTACCGTATCACCGCATAGAGGGCAGTCGGTCCTAAAGGCCTTGATTTGGAAAAGAACACCATCATCAATCTTGCGACGATAGTGCAGCACGCTCCACTGAACCTCTCCTTTAACAAAGGGCCATCGGACCAGGTTCGCTTGAGTAGCCGCCCTTCTGTTTAGCGATCTCGACCCCGCTCCGATCAACGCCATCAATAAACCAAAAAGGATTAATGCCCAAAGCATTGGCAGAAGCCGCCATGCGCCTGTTGAGAATACTAACCCGAGTATGAGGAGAGGCATTCCTACCAAAACGAAGGGCAGGGTCTGAGGAGAGTGCCATCGGCGAGCTGACGGCAGCCTGCCATACAGGAACTTCCCTATCCATGTCAGTGAATTGAAGGCGTCAACCTCATTGTATTCAATCAGGCCATGACGTTTAGTGTTGATTGCTTCGATTTCAGAGGCTTCGATCCAGAGACACTCTTTCTCAACGACGTTTGCTCGCAGCGTTTGGTCGGCTCCGTAGATGCTGACAAGCTGCTTCGCTATAGGCTCCAACCCGCTGGCGATCGCAGCGAGTCCCTTAGACGTCGTGACGTTTGAACGCCTCTTGATGTCCTTGTGCCTGAGAGGCACGCCGACCTCGGGGACCGGGCCATCAAGAAGCCCTCGCCAAATTCGTTCTACCTCTGTCAACGCCAGCCGATCGGACTGGGCGATCCGTAACCGTCCGGTTAGCCGCGTGTTGCCGACTGTCGCGTAGCCGTTGATGTCCTGACCTGTGGTGGTCTCCTTCTGGAGTCCAGAAGGAGGTCAGGAGATGGGGCGGATGGAGGTCATTGCCCGGACGGAGCGCCGGCGGACCTATAGCGAGGCGGAGAAGGCGGCGGTGGTTGCCGAGGCGTCGGCGCCGGGCGTGACGGTGCGCGAGGTGTCCCGACGGCTCGGCATTGCCGAGAGCCTCATCTACAACTGGCGGTCGGCGCAGCGGAAGGCGGTGAGCATCGCCAGCGAGCCGTTGCAGTTCATCCCGTATGGCGTGGTGACGGACGCCGCGTGCGCAGAGCTCGCTATGGCGCTTACGCCTGCGACGCCCGCCCCGGCACCCGCCAAGCCGGTGCCTTCTGCCGTACCGGCAGAAGAACTGGTCCGCCCGCATCCGGGGCCACGACCGGGCGGCATCGACATCGACCTGCCGACCGGGGTGCGGCTGTCGGTCGACAGCTACGTCAACGAGAAGGCGCTCGCCCGCGTGCTGCGGGCGCTGGGGCATGCGTTGTGATAGCGCTGGCGCCCGGCACCAAGGTCTATCTCGCCTGCAAGCCGGTGAGCATGCAGAAGGGCTTCGACGGGCTGACCGCGCTCGCCAGCCAGGTGCTCAACGCCGACCCGTACTCGGGTCATCTGTTCCTGTTTCGGGGCAAGCGCGGCGACTATCTCAAGGCGCTCTACTGGGACGGCTCGGGCATGTGCCTGTTCGCCAAGCGGCTGGAGAAGGGCCGGTTCGTGTGGCCGCCACTGGTCGATGGCGGCATCGTGCTCAGCCCCGCGCAGCTGGCCCTGCTCATCGAGGGCATCGACTGGCGGCGCACTGTGGCACCGGCCCCGGTGACGGCGCCGACCCTCGTCTGAACGGCGCTTTTCGTCCTTTTTGCTTGGCCCGAGTCGGGCCGGTGATAGAATGGGCCATGTCGCTGGCGATGGTCGATCTTCCCTCCGACCCGGACGAACTGCGCGCCTTTACACAGGTGTTGCAGGCCCAACACGCAGCCACTGCTGCGGAGCTGGCCAGCACCGCGGCCGAGCTCCGTGCGGCCAAGGCGACCATTCAGCTGACCGCGCTGGAGATCGAGAAGCTCAAGGTCCAGCTTGCACGGCTCCGGCGCATGCAGTTCGGCCAGTCGTCCGAGCGGCTGACACGCGAGATCGAGCAGCTGGAGCTGCGGCTGGAGGAGTTGGAGACGTTCGAGGCCGAGGCGACCAGCGCATCCGCTGACACCGGCGTGCCGGCACCCACCCGCGAGAAGCGGAAACCGAAGCGCCTGCCGCTGCCCGACCATCTGCCGCGCCACGAGGTCGTCCACGCCGCTCCGCATGCCGATGGCTGCGGCGCGTGCGGCGGGACGATGTCGGCGCTTGGCGAGGACGTGACCGAGGTTCTGGAGTATGTGCCCGGCCGCTTCCAGGTCGTGCGCCACGTCCGCCCCAAGCTCGCCTGCCAGCGGTGCGACGCCATCACCCAGTCGCCGGCTCCGGCGCTGCCCATTCCGCGCGGCAAGGCTGGTCCCGGCCTGCTCGCGCACGTGCTGGTGTCGAAGTATGCCGACCATCTGCCGCTCTACCGGCAGGCAGAGATCTACGCTCGGGAAGGCGTCGAAATCGACCGCTCGACCATGGCGGACTGGGTGGGCCAGGTCAGCTGGCTGCTCCAGCCGCTGGTCGACCACGTCCGCCAGCACGTGTTCGCGGCCGACAAGATTCACACCGACGACACGCCCGTGCCGGTGCTAGCACCGGGCACCGGCAAGACCAAGACCGGCAGGCTGTGGGTGTACGCTCGCGACGACCGGGGCTGGCAGGGCATCGGCCCGCCGGCAGCGGCATATTTCTACACGCCCGACCGCAAGGGCGAGCGACCGCGCGCGCATCTCGCCAGCTTCAGCGGCTTCCTGCAAGCGGACGGCTATGCGGGCTACGACCAGCTGTACGATGGACGCCGGCAGCCTGGCCCCATCGTAGAGGTGGCGTGCTGGGCGCATGTCCGGCGCAAGATCTACGACGTGTGGAAGGCGACAGGCTCAACGACGGCGCGTACCGGCGTCAGCATGGTCGACCTGATGTATGAGGCGGAGGAACTCGGACGCGGGCTGCCGCTGGAGGACCGGCTCGCGCGCCGGCAGGTCGTCAGGGTCGGCGTGGACGGCTTCTTCAACTGGGCCGAGGACACCATGCGACGCATCTCGGGCAAGGGCGCGCTGGCCGACGGCATCCGCTATGCCGTGAAGCGGCGCGAGGCGCTGACCCGCTTCTGCGACGATGCCCGGCTCGAAGCGGACAACAACCGTGCCGAGAACTGCCTCCGTCCCGTCGCGCTCGGCCGCAAGAACTACCTCTTCGCCGGCTCGGACAAGGGCGGTGACCGCGCAGCGGCGATCTACACCCTCATCCAGACCGCCCGGCTCAACTTCATCGACCCCGAAGCCTGGCTGCGCGACGTGCTCACCCGCATCGCCGACGGACACCCCATCAACCGTATTGGCGAACTCGCGCCTTGGCGCTTCTCAACGCATGCCTCTGAAAGTAGACAAAAACCTCAATAACTGGCGGGAGCGGAGGTCCGGCCACCCTAACGGTTCCGCGCTCTTGCCTGCCGTTGCGCGCGCCTCTTCTTTCGCTTTGCGGTTTCTTCGGGCTGGCGCGCCAACTGAGCCCGGTTTTTGCCTTTGCGAAACGGCTTCGCGACGTAGCTCGCTACGTCAGATGAGAACCAAGATACCAGTTCAGAAAGCGTGTCGCGGATCATCTTTGAACACCTAATTAGCTGACGGCTGACGCCTCAACCCAACGGCGGAACACGCCGATAGCCTCGCATAAGTCGAGCGGCCCGCAGGCAACCTCGAACGCTTTGCCTTGCACGGAAGCAACCCACCAGCTGCCGGTTCGCTGCCACTCCGCCAAGTCATCGCTAGGCTCACCATATTCCACTCGCTCGAAAGGCAGATCCTGCATGGCTGTGCCGGTCAGTTCGATCCGAAGCGACCACCCAGGATTGTCGAGCGTGTCGATCTTCACGCCGTACAAATGCTCCCAATCATCATTGCACTGCGCCAAATACCATTGCGTCAGCCACTTGAGGTTATCGTCGAGTGGCAGGCGCAGGCCCCGCCCGTCGAGATACTCAGCGGCTGCCGTACCGTCCGCGGGAAGGGCCTCCTCCCAGAGCCGTCCGACGTTGCTCCCGCCAGGGCGGTGCCGGGCGGGCGGTGGCTGATGGCTTCCGGAGGGTCGTAGGCGGGAGATTTCGCGCAGGACGTCCCCCGGATCGCAACCGGCAAAACAATGGACGAGAATGCCGTCGTGCCCCTGGCGCACGGACAGGCTGGGATCGCTGTCCTGGTGTGCTGGGCAGCGGCAGGTAGCGATATAGCCCCGCCAGGTGCCGCCGAGGGCACCCACGATATCGACAACGCGCTGGGTGGGTCTGAGAGCGATCAGGGACATTCCCGTCTCCTTTCACCCCCTCCCGCCCTCTTCCCTCCTACAGAAAAGCACATCGCAGGGTTTGCGAGTAGACGACGAAGCGGCAAGCCGATAAGACGGCTTTACGTTTTGCAGGTTTTACGATTACACGTTTCCACGGAAGGTCCCTCTCATGAT
The DNA here is from genome assembly GCF_900176395.1 of Novosphingobium sp. B1. Taxonomy (GTDB): domain Bacteria; phylum Pseudomonadota; class Alphaproteobacteria; order Sphingomonadales; family Sphingomonadaceae; genus Novosphingobium. The sequence goes on from NZ_FWXL01000023.1 coordinate 27,095, forward strand.
CGTTGCGTTGCTCAACCAGAAAGGCGGCGTCGGAAAGACGACCCTGAGCGTGAACCTGGCCTCAAGCCTCGCACGCGACGGCTCGCGCGTGTTGCTGATCGACGCCGACCCCCAGGGCAGTTCGCTCGACTGGGCTGCGGCTCGCGAGGAGCAGCCGATGATCTCGGTGGTCGGCTTCCCTCGACCGACCATCCACAAAGAGTTGGATCAGATCGGCCAGGGCTACGATCATGTCGTCATCGACGGACCGCCTCGTGTGACCGAGCTGGCGCGATCGGCGATCATGGCGGCGGATGTGGTGCTGGTCCCTGTCCAGCCTTCGCCTTACGACATCTGGGCCGCGGACGAGGTGGTCAAGCTTATCGTCGAAGCGTCCGTTTTTAAGGAAAGCCTGAAGGCCACATTTGTGGTAAATCGCAAAGTCGCAAAAACGGCGATTGGGCGCGACGTGGTTGAGGCTTTGGCAGCATATCAGATCCCGACCATGACGGCGCAGATCGTCCAGCGCGTCGTGTTTGCCGAGGCAGCGGCCACTGGGCGCGCTGTTTTCGAGATCGACGGCAAGAGTGCGGCGGCAGCGGAAATCGAGGCCGTACGGGCCGAACTAATGGAGCTTGTGGCATGACCAAGAAAGTGACGATTGGCCGACGCCCAACGGCTGGCGCGCCTCCCGCCGCTGGCGCCGATGCCTGGGTGGGAGCCGGAGCAGAGAAGCTTGCCGAAACGCCCGCCGCGGACGTCAAGATGAAGCGTTTGACGATCGACATACCGGAGAGCCTTCATCGCACGATCAAGTCACAGTGCGCGATGCGGGGAACGAAGATCGCTGACGAGGTCCGAGATCTGTTGGTACAGAAATACGAAACGCCGTAATTCCGCCTTTGCGCGTCGGCGTGTCGCCGTAAAGCCGGCGATGTGTCTTTCTGTATCACCGCTTTTCCGTAAATGCGTTGTCTGAATGGCGTTCTTGGCTATCGCGATCCCCCTTTCCCCCGATCGCGGAATAGCATCCGGTTCGATGAAAGGTTCAAGCGAGTGGCAACAGGGCAGGGGTCCACCTTCTTCGTGCCGGGCGTTCCGGCCAAGGACCAAGAGCAAGCGTATAATGAGCTCGCGCTGGCCTGCGGGTGTGCACCGGCGCCGACAGGCAAACGCATCCGCTCGATCACGTTCCGATCGAACGGGGAGACGTGGACAGCCACGGTTGGCGAAAAGCTAAGCGGCTCGGCGACGAAGAAGAGCCGGGCAGGGGGGCAACGCATCGAACGCACCGTTCCTCTCTCAAACGGCTCGACCGTCCTCGCCATCTTCGCCGGCGTGCCCTTTCGGGTCTGGCATGACGGCGCGTCCAGGGTTTGGTCCAACCCATTCCTCGCTGGCGAGCCTTCCTCCGTCACTATGTTCGCGGACGGCGGAGCATAGCCACTTCGACAGTGATGTCGCCCGCATTTCAGTAGATGCGCTTCGTCGTAAATCTGTTTAAGCGCAAAGTCGGGTTCCCGATGCGCTCTCCTCCCGGGCAGGGTAATTTTTTTCCACGTTGACCATGCCTCCGTCCGATGGCTGTTTCGACAAATGAAGCACCCCGGCGCGCTGAGATTAGTCACAGTGTAGATTTCCGCTGAGAATTGACCCGGTATTTCCATCGAGAATTGACCCGGGTGATGGTATGTCCCGCAGAGCGGGTTTTGGGTCAAGCTGGTG
>NZ_FWXL01000032.1 GCF_900176395.1 Novosphingobium sp. B1
GCATCGGCAGCATCGTTCTTGCCGCGCTTCACATAGGGCTTCACGTATTGCGGCGGCATCAGCTTCACTTCGTGCTCCAGTGCAGTCAGCTCACGTGCCCAGTGGTGGGCCGAGGCGCAGGCTTCCATGCCGACAAGGCACGGCGGCAGCTTCTCGAACAGCTTCAGCAGCTGACCACGGGAAAGCCTGCGCCGCAGCACTGCCTCGCCCTGCGCGTTGACACCGTGAACCTGGAAAACCGACTTTGCCAGATCCAGCCCAACTACCGATACTTGCTCCATCGTCACTCTCCTCTCCTACTCGTCCGCAGAATTTACCCCGCAGGGTGGAGAGCCGTCTACGATATCAATTGCGGACATTGGCGGTTCAGGCCATTTTTATTGCATGAAAAGACGGCCAGATCGCTACGATTACGGTTTCAGCGCATTGGGAGTGATACTCTCTTACTTGTTTCTTGTGTTCGCCAAAGAGCAAAAGTGGACGCCGCCAATGTCGATTACAGCGCTCGTGGTTGTATCAGTGCCAACGGGCTTGGCGCTTGGTTGGTTGAAAACTCGATTGCAGAACAAACTGCGCAACGTCCGCTAGCCACCTCTCTTCGGACGGGACTTCTGCTTCCCTGCCAGCCTTGAAGCCGACCTTCGGCTTTGGCATTTGTCAGCCAGCAGCTGCCGGTCAGCAACCGACCCCTCAGCGGACGTTTGCTTACGTGCGGCGACTTCCTGAAAGCGGTCACGTGTTCATGGGGCGCGGAACCGCTGTAATCGGAACTTTCCGCCCATTCGGCCCAAGGTGTTCAACGGCATAGCTCGCAACTCGCCGCTTGCTCTGATCTCCCACTGCCCCCACAAGCGTCCGCGAAACGATAGGGAGAAAGAGATTGCTGTTCCACACAATGGTAGGCTCCAACGACATCGAGCGGTCGCGGCAGTTCTACAACGCGGTTCTGGGTGTTCTGGGAGTGCCAGAGCCGATGAACAATATTGCCGGAAGCGGGCATATGCGCCTCTTCTACCCGAACCCGGGCGGAACAAACTTCATCGTCACTCAGCCAATCAACGATGAACCTGCCACCGTGGCGAACGGGGCTACGGTTGCTTTCTCGTGCAATTCGCCCGAACAAGTTCAGCAATTTCATGATGTGGCCGTCGCCAACGGCGGAACGTCAATCGAAGACGCTCCCGGCCCGCGAGAGTCTGCGATGGGAACGATCCACCTGACTTACGTGCGCGATCCTGACGGCAATAAACTTTGCGGGATCCACATCCCCGGATAAGCTTATTGAGCCGTCCCCAGCCTGCATCGCCGGGGCAGTGACCAATGGGGAGCGGCCTTTCCGCTCTCCACCCACTTGTAGACGAGACTTTGGCCTCTCTGCCAGCTTGGAAGCTGACCTTCGGCTTTGGCTCTCCGCCAGCTAGAACCTGCCGTTCTCCAACCGGCCCTTTGCGGCCATCGGTTAGGCCATAGCGGCCATTTTGAAAGCTGCCTGGCAGTTCAAGCCGCTTTGCCGCCGAAAGCTGACATTCTGAGAGCGACCCCGTTTCGAACATTCGCGAGCAATGCTAACCAATGGGTTATGCAAGTCAGTCGGTTTCCCTTTGCCGCTATAGTATCTTTACTCGGTGCTTGTGGCCCGAGTGGCCCGCCTTCCACTCCCTTGTTCAACGGCGTTCAAGGCAAGAACTACGCTGAGGGAACTCAACTTATCCAGAACCGGCTGACCTCGCGATTTCCCAAGGGAAGTTCGGAAGCCGCTCTGAAGAGGTATCTGGAAGAGCAGGGTTTGCAAATTGAGCTAAACTCGCGCTTGCCTGAGCCTTACGCGGGTGTCGCTTCTGTGAAATACGGGGGACCGATTTGCGGGAGCCAAATCCGCGTGAGTTGGATCGCAAACGAGGCCGGGAAAGTCGATAGCGTGGAAGCCTTATATAGCGACAGCGGTTGTCCTTAGAGACCGCACTCCATTCCCCGGCAGACGCTCCCGGATGCGACAGTCGCTGCCTTCATTCCGAATCCCGATGGCTTGTCGGTAGAGCTTTCCTGATATCCTGATGGGGTGGCGCCGGTCAGTTGACGAGCGGCCACCTTCTAATCCGGTCAGCCGTTGGGCCACTGCGACAGGATGGTCGCCGCATCGAAGTAATCACGCCAGTAGGTGATCTTCCCGTCATGCACTTCGAAAACGCCGGTCACGGGCAGTTCTACCCAGCGATCGGCCAGCCTATGGCGATCAAGCCGTTCGGTGAAGACGACTGCGCGCGAGGCGGAGGCGCGCAATACCCTGAACTCGTTTTCCAGTGTTGGTGCGAAGAACGGTTCGAGCACTGCACGCACGCCAGCAGGACCGGTGACGCCGCCAATTGGCGAAGGGTTGATGTATTCACAATCGTCGGCGATCAGAATGACCGCACGGTCATAGTCGAGGACTTCCATAAACTTGAGGAAAGCGATGACGACGCTCGTCACGTCGTTTGCTTCGTCAATCATGCGCAGATCTCCGTCTGAAACTTGTCCCGTCCGCCTCAGGCGCGCGCACGGCCAAGCAGTAGCACCTTCATGTCGCCGCGCGCAGCCATGCTGACCACCAGGAGGTAGAGAGCGACGCCGATCATGCCTGCCGAGACCACCAGCAACGCTGTCAGCAGGCTCATTGCCGAAGCACCCTGTCGCCAGGTAATCCATGACGCGGTGACGACGAGAAATCCGAGCAGATCGAGGCCGAACTGCCCTTCCCAACCAAACCTCGCGACCGCAGCGTTGAACGGCGTCAGGAAGTCGGCACCAACGTGTGCGATCACCGTGCCGGTATAGGCGAGCATCAGCACCAGCCAGATCAACAGAAACACACGCAATGCGACCACGGTCTTGCTCCTTGTCGGCGATCCGGCGTAGCAGTGCGGTCGAGGTTCGCAGGGCCGTTGGAACTTCGGCCGCACTACAAGCCGAGTCTGTAGCATTCGCTACAAAATAGCAGCGTGTAGCATGCGCTACAAGAGGTGAGATGAGCATCAAGGAGCAGCAGCGCGAGAAGGTGGTGGCGCTCCTCGCCGAGCATCTGCTTCAAACGGGCCTTACGCAGACCAGCCTGCGCCAGCTGGCCAATGCCGCAGGCGTGAGCGATCGCATGCTGCTCTATTACTTCCCCGACAAGGCCGCCGTGATGGCCGCCGCGATAGAGCAGGTGGCGGGCAGTCTGGCTGCTGCGCTGGCCGAACTCCTGCCCGAAGACGCAACCCTGCCGCCATCCGCGCTTCTATCCCGCATTGCGACGATGACAACCCGCGAAGACATGCGCCCGGTCTTCCGGGTCTGGGTTGAGATCGTCGCCGCCGCCCGCCGCGAAGAACCGTACACCACGCTCGCCGCCAGCATCATCGCCGGATTTCGTGACTGGGTTGCGGCGCGGCTTGACCTCTCGGCAAATGCGGATCGCAACGCCACTGCCATGGCAATCATCGCTTTCGTCGACGGACTGGCTCTGGTGGAAATCTGCAGTGGCACGGGCGCTGCGGCAGATGCCGCCAACGCATTGGATATCCTTCTTCAGCACTGACAGCGCGCGCTTGTAACGGCAGTGCCTTCATTTGCGAACACACTGTGGCACGCATGGCGCTTCCATGCCAAAACCGGAGCGTTTGCCTATGCCTGCTCGCCCACATGCCGTGATAATCGGCGGCGGTCTTGGCGGAATGGCGGCGGCTCGGGCGCTGGGCGATGCGCCGGTGGACGTGACCGTGATCGACCGGCGCAACCATCATCAATTCCAGCCGCTGCTCAATCAGGTGGCAACCGCCGGTCCTTCACCCGCCGACATCGCCGGCTCCATCCGTTCCATCCTGCGCGAGCAGATTTCTGCGGGATTCCTGCCAGCGGCAGGGCTACTCGCCGGTGCGGTTCCAGAGGAGCTTGCCGCCCACGAGCGTGAGATCGACCTTCGTTTCCAGCAACTGTTCGGCGGGGACCGTCAGGGGATCGCGGTCGAGCACGATCAGGTCGGCGAACTTGCCGGGTTCTATGCTGCCTTTCTTTGCATCGTCCCATGACAGGGCCGCGGCCTTGGCGGTGTAGAGGCGGATCGCTTCTTCCCGGCTGATGGCTTCCGACGGGGCAAACTGGTGGCCAGTCAGCCCCTTGCGGGTGACAGCGGCATAAAGGCTGACCATCGGGCCGATCGGCAGGTTGTCGCTGCTCATTACCACGTTGACGCCCCGGGCGATCGGCGTGGCCATGGGGTTGATACGGTCAAGCCGCTCGCCATCGAGAACCTGGAGGTATCGGCCTTCGAGGTTGTAGGTGAAGTTGGGCTGGGCTGTGGTCCAGACCTTGTCGGCGGCCATGGTCTTCATCGTCTGCTCGGCTGGCAGCATGGTGAAGTGCGACAGGAACCAGCGGTGGTCCTGTTTCGGGTGCGCGGCAAGGACATCGTGGTAGGCAGCGGCGACGGTGTCGATCGCCTCGTCACCGATGGCGTGGATGCCCAGTTGCCAGCCGAGCGAAGCCGAAGTCTCGACCATTTCGCGCAGGGCGTCTCGGCTCATGAAGGTGGTGCCGCGGAAGCCGGGCTGGCCCTTGTAGTCCTTCGAGGTGCGGGCGGTGGGGCCGGTGAAGCCGCCGTCATAGGCACTTTCACCAATGGGGCCGAGCTTTAGCCGATCGTCGCCGAAGCCGGTGTGATAGGGGAATTTCTTCAGGCGTTCGGCGCCGGGATACATGATGTAGAGCGTGGCGCGGGGGAGATTCTCGCCCTCGTCGGCATAGATCGCGCGCAGTTGGGCGAACGTGTGGGCGCGCAGGCCATTGCCGCCACCGCCGGGGATGCCGCCCCGATCGACCGGCTCGTCGTCGATCGTGGTCCAGGCTTCCATGAAGCTGGTGATGCCAAGGGCAAGCAGGTCCTTTAGCGACTTGACGTAGCTGGGACGCATCTGTGCAGGCGTGCTGGGCGGGACCAGCTTGAGAATAAGGTCGGTGCGTTCGCGCACGATGCCGCTGGGCTCCCCGTCGGCCGTGCGTTCGATCAACCCGCCTTCCGGATCAGGGGTGGCGCGGGTGATCCCGGCAAGCTTGAGCGCCATGGAATTGGCAACGGCGCTGTGGGCTCCGGCGCGGACGAGGACGACCGGATTATCGGGCGCGATGGCATCGAGATCGGCGCGGGTGGGATTTCGCTTCTCGGCAAGCAGTGCCTCGTCCCAGCCCGAGCCGACGACCCACTCGCCGGGGCCGAGCGCCCTGGCCTTGGCGGCGACCATGGCGCCGATCTCTGCAATGGATCGGGCCTTGGCCGGTTCGACCGAGCGCGGGGAGAGGCTGATGAGGTGGAGGTGATCGTCGATGAAGCCGGGCAGGAGCGTGCGGCCCTTCAGATCGATCGTGCGGGGAGCTTTCCAGCGGCTGGCCAGTTCCGGGCCGCCGACCGCGACGATGCGGCCATCCTTGACCGCTACCGCAGAGCGGATGGCGAAGGCCCTGTCGACGGTGACGACCTTGCCGTTGACCAGAAGGAGGTCAGCCTGTTGCGCCGGAGCAGCCAGTGCGGGGAGGGGCAGGGTGGCCAGGGCAAGGGCAAGCAGGCGGAGGGGCTTCATCGGCGGTCAGATCCTGTAATGCGGGCGGCGGAAAAGGAACCAGGCGGCGGCGGCAAGCGCGACGGTGAGCGCGCTTGCCAGGAACTGCGGGCGAAGATCGGGCACCAGCGCCATCGCTACGAGCACGACCGCAATGGCCGCAATGGTGGCGTAGGATACCCACGGGAACAGCCACATGCGCAAATGCAGCGTTTCGGGCGCGGTGGCTTCGGTGCGGCGGCGCATGCGCACCTGCGCGAGGCAGACCAGCAGGTAGATCACGAGCATCAGCGCGCCCGAAGCGCTGACCAGAAAGCTGAACACACCTTCGGGAGAAAGGATCGATGCCGCCATGGCGCCATATCCGAACAGACTGGCGATGATCGTCGCGCGCGCGGGCACGCGGCGCTTGTTCAGCCGGACCAGTGCCTGCGGTGCGTCGCCATGCCGGGCAAGGCCGAACAGGGCGCGCGAGGTGACGTAGAGCCCGGAATTCAGGCACGAAAGGACGGCGACGAGAACGACGCCGTTCATGATCGTGGCAGCGCCCGGGATGCCCATCAGGGCCAGCGAACTGGCAAAGGGGCTCTGGCCCGGCACAACCGTGTTCCAGGGCTGTACGGCAACGATCAGAATCAGCGAGAGGACGTAGAACAGCAGGATGCGCAGCGCGACCGAACCGGTCATGCGGGCGATGACCTTGGCCGGGGCGTGGGATTCGGCCGCGGCGACGGTGGCGATCTCGGCGCCGCACAGGGCAAAGATCACCGAGGTAACGCCCCCTATCACTGCGCCCCAGCCCTTGGGGGCAAAGCCGCCATGGGCGGTGATGTTTGAAAAGGTGTTTCCTGCAGGAGAGGTGAGGCCGAAAGCCCACAGACCGGCGATGAGGATGAAGCCAAGGATCGCCGCTACCTTGGCGGCGGACAGCCAGAATTCGAATTCGCCGTAGGAGCGGGCGGAGAACAGGTTGACCACGGTCATCAGCGCGAGAAGCACGCAGCCGATCTGCCAGACTTCGAACGGCAGCCACAGGGCGAGAATGACCGCGCCAGCGATGGCCTCGATGGCGACGACGATGACCCAGAAGTACCAGTAGAGCCATCCAGCAACGAAGCCGGCGAGCGGGCCAAGCCCTATGCGCACGTGTTCGGTGAAGGAGCCTGCGCCCGGATTGAGCATGGCCATCTCGCTGAGCATGCGCATGATCATCAGGATCACCAGGCCGGCAAGCGCATAGCTGACCACGACAGCGGGGCCGATCTGGGCGATCGAGGTGGACGAGCCGACGAACAGTCCGGCCCCGATGATGCCGCCGATGGCAATCATGGCGACGTGGCGCGCGTGCAGCGCAGCGTCGAGCCCGTGCGAAGCGGCACGATGGCCGGAGTCATCGCCGGAGTCATGGCCGAAGTTATGGCCAGCGTGCTGCCCCGTATCCGGCACCGTCTGTGATTGTCCCCCGTTCATCTGTTGCCTTTCGTGAAGCTTCGCCGGGGCGGGACAATACGTCATTCGCGCAAGCGCGCCAGCGGCGGCAATTGACCCGCCCTGTTACTGCAGCCATGGTAGCGCGAACAGAAAGAGCGGGAGATGACGGTGCGGGGAAGATTGATGCTTGTGGCCGCGTTGGTTGCGGCAGGCTGGTCGGCTGAGGCGATGGCCGCACCGGTGACTGATTGCCCGCTCGGCAGGCAAGCTCTCTCCACCCGTTCGCCGTTGGGCGACGTGCTGGCAGTGCCGGCAGCCAAGGCAGTGATCGAGGCGGCCTCGCCGGGGCTGTCGGATGCCATGATGCATCCGTTCGGCGGCAATGCGCTGCCGCCCGGGTTCGAGCGGATCGTGACGCCGCAGTCCGTCATGGGCATGGTCGGCAAGGGCGACCCGGCGCACGTCGCGAAGATTGATGCCGGGCTGGCCAAGGTGAAGCTGCGCCAAGCCGACGTCGTCGCGCGATGCCGGACTTATGACAACGAACGGCCGGCCATCCCAGCCGATCTTCCGCGCCCCGCAATTCTGGTATTCGGCAAGATCACCGGCTTTCGGGATACGCCGTCGGTGAATGCGGCTGAAGTCGCGCTAAAGGGTATTGCGGCGCGGCATGGCTGGGGCATCGTGTTCAGCGACAGGGGCGGGGTCTTCAATGCACGGGACCTGGCGCGCTTCGATGCGGTGGTCTGGAACAACGTGAGCGGTGATGCGCTGACGATCCCGCAGCGGGCGGCATTTCGGAAGTATGTCGAGCAGGGCGGTGGCTATGCCGGGATTCACGGTTCGGGTGGCGATCCGCAATTCTTCTGGGACTGGTATGCCGATACGCTGATCGGTGCGCGCTTCATCGGCCATCCGATGAGCCCGCAGTTTCAGGAAGCGCGGGTGATGGTGGAGGGCAAGGACCATCCCGCCGTCAACGGTCTTCCTGCGGAGTGGCGCATGTCCGAGGAATGGTATTCTTTCGATCGCTCCGTGCGCTCGCAGCCGAGAACGCGGGTGCTCGCCTCGCTCGACGAACGCACCTACAATCCGGGCGAGGGATTTGGCCGCAAGATGGCCATGGGCGATCACCCGATCGCATGGACGCGCTGCGTCCGGCGCGGGCGCAGCTTCTATACCGCGATCGGGCATCGGCCGGAGAACTACAGCCAAGCCGAAAGCGTGAAGCTGCTCGACCAGGGGATCATGTGGGCGATGGGAATGGCGCCGGAGGGATGCGACGCAAAGTGAAATGATGCCAGCGCGGCGATTGCGTCGCGCCGGGGCTTGAGTCAGTCTGCCGGAATAACGGACGGGGGCTGGGATGGGATTGAAAGCGGTTTGGGATGCGCATGTCGTTCCGCGGATGATCAAGTGCGCCTGTGCATCGCCCAACATCATGGAACTGCGCGCGGGGGTGGTGCCACGCGCGCAGGGGCGCGTATTCGAGATCGGCTGCGGCGGCGGGCTCAACCAGCAATTCTATGACCCGGCGCGGGTTACGGGTTTCGCAGGCATCGACCCTTCGAAGAAGCTGATCGACTATGCGCGCGATGCGGCGGCGCAGAGGGGCTGGTCGGCGGACATTCGGGAAGGTGTGGGCGAGGACATTCCGTTCGGGGATGAAACTTTCGACACAGCCGTCTGCACTTACACGCTGTGTTCGGTCGACGACCCGGCCAAGGTTCTTTCGGAACTGCGGCGCATTCTGAAGCCCGGAGGCGTGCTGCTGTTTCTTGAGCACGGATTGAGCCCGGATGCTGGTGTAGCGAAGTGGCAGCGCCGGATAGAGCCGGTGTGGAAACCCTTGATGGGCGGCTGTCATCTGTCTCGCACCGTCACGGCGCCGGTGCTGGGTGCAGGTTTCCAGCTGCAGCATCCAGGCCACCAATACATGCCGGGGATGCCGAAATGGGCTGCCTGGATGGAGTGGGGAACGGCGGTGAAGGCACGATGATCACGACATCGGAACAGCGAACCGTGACGCCCATAATCCGTACATGAAAAAGGCCCCGCCATTGCTGGCGAGGCCTTTCCTTTTTGACAGGGCCTGAAGGATCAGGCGCCGAAAGTCCGCTGCCACCAGCCGCGACGCGGAGCGGCAGCTTCGCCGGCTTCAGCTTCGCTGGCAGCCTCTTCCGCCACGGGCGCTTCGGCGCTGACGGTTTCGGCAGGGGCCGCTTCGGAGGCGACGGCATCGGCCTTCTTGCGGCGGGTGCGCTTGGGCTTTTCAGCAGGCGCTTCGGCTGCAGCAGCAGGGGCGTCAGCAGTTGCGGCTTCGGCGGCCGGAGCATCGGAGACGGCTTCAGCCGGAGCTTCCTCCACCTTCTTCTTGCGGGTCCGCTTTGGCTTTGCAGGCGCAGGCGCAGCGGCTTCCTCGACGACGGGTTCGGCCACCGGTGCTGCTTCGGCTGCAGGGGCAACTTCCGCTTCGGCCGGAGCGTCCACAGGTGCTTCGACCTTCTTGCGACGAGTCCGCTTCGGCTTGGCAGGAGCTTCCTCGGCCACGGGTGCGGCTTCGACCGGCGCAGTGGCTTCGGCGGCTACAGGTTCGGCTGCAACAGGTTCGGCTGGGACCGGGTCGACAGCGGCTTCCGCCGGCGCGACCTGGTCGGCAGCTTCGTCTGCGGTGCCTTCACCTTCGGCCTGATCGGAGGCGCCTTCACCGTTCTCGCGGCCACCGCGCCGACGACGACCGCGACGGCGGCGCTTGCGCGGACCACGATCGTTGCCATCATCGTTCTCGTCGGTGCGAGCGTCTTCTGCGCCTTCGGTTTCGGTGCCGTCGGCTTCTTCGCCCTCGACCTCGTCGCCTTCCTCGGCCGAGCCTTCGGCTTCGCCGTTCTCGTCACGACGATCGCGGTTGCGGCCACGGCGACGCTTGCGGCGCTTGCGGCGTCCGTCGCGGTCGCCATCCCGATCGGCCTCTGCGCCATCGCGCGAACGCGGCTGGCGGGGCTGCTCCTCGGCTTCTTCCTCTTCTTCGAACTCTTCCTCGACAATATCGTCCTCTTCGGGTTCGATGATCGGATCGAAGCGGGGGACGAATTCGGGCTTGGGTCCGCGCGAGGCGACGCGCATCTTCGCGCCCTCGTTCTCACCCTCGGGGATCACCTCCACGGTGACGCCGTAACGCTCCTCGATCTCGGCAAGATCGGTGCGCTTGGCATTGAGGACGTAGATCGCGGCTTCCTGCGAGGCATAGAGCGTGACGACGTTGCCCTTGCCCTTGGCGGCTTCGTCCTCGATCATGCGAAGCGCCGACAGGCCGGCAGAAGACGCGGTGCGGACGAGGCCCGAACCATCGCAATGCGGGCAGGCGCGGGTGGTGGCTTCGAGCACGCCGGTGCGCAGGCGCTGGCGGCTCATTTCCATCAGGCCGAAACCGGAAATGCGGCCAACCTGGATGCGGGCGCGGTCGTTCTTGAGCGCGTCCTTCATCGCCTTTTCGACCTTACGGATGTTCGACCCGTATTCCATGTCGATGAAGTCGATCACGACGAGGCCGGCCATGTCGCGCAAACGAAGCTGGCGGGCGATTTCGCGCGCGGCTTCGAGGTTGGTGGCAACCGCGGTCTGCTCGATGCCGTGTTCCTTGGTGGAGCGGCCCGAGTTGATGTCGATCGAGACGAGGGCCTCGGTCGGGTTGATGACGAGGTAGCCGCCCGACTTGAGCTGCACGACCGGATCGTACATCGCGGTAAGCTGGTCTTCGGCGCCATAGCGCTGGAACAGCGGCACCGGATCGACATAGGCCTTCACGCGCTTCGCGTGGCTCGGCATCAGGAGCTTCATGAAGTCCTTGGCGGCGCGGTAGCCATGCTCGCCCTCGACCACGACTTCCTCGATCTCGCGATTGTAGATGTCGCGGATGGCGCGCTTGATCAGGTCGGAGTCCGAATGGATCAGCGCAGGCGCGACCGAGCGCATCGTGCGTTCGCGGATCTCGTCCCACAGGCGGGCGAGATAGTCGAAGTCGCGCTTGATCTCGGGCTTGGTGCGCTGGAGACCGGCGGTGCGCACGATGCAGGACATCGAGCGCGGCAGATCCATTTCGGAAATGATCGTCTTCAGGCGCTTGCGGTCGGCCGAGGAGCTGATCTTGCGGCTGATGCCGCCGCCGTGGCTGCTGTTCGGCATGAGCACGCAGTAACGGCCAGCGAGGCTGAGGTAGGTGGTGAGGGCCGCGCCCTTGTTGCCACGCTCTTCCTTGACGACCTGAACGAGCAGCACCTGGCGGCGCTGGATCACGTCCTGGATCTTGTAGCGGCGGCGCAGCGCCATGCGCTTGGCGCGCAGTTCGTCGGCTTCCTTGCCCTGCGAACGTCCGCCCTGACGGCGACGGCCCTGGCGACCGCGACGGCGGTTGTTGTCGCCCTCCGCGCCTTCACCGTCCTCGTCCGAGGCTTCGGCAGATTCTTCGTTCTCTTCGCCCTCATGGTCGAAGCCGTTCTCGACGACGCCGCCTTCGATGGTGGCAACCTCGTCCTTTTCCGACGTATCGACCTCGGTCACGCCCTCGTCGGATTCATAGCCTTCGCCATCGGCGTAGTCTTCGTCCTCGGCGTCTTCTGCGGCGCGAAGGGCTGCCTCTTCCTCGGCATGCGCGGCTTCTTCCGCCAGCAGGGCCTCACGGTCCTCCTTGGGGATCTGGTAGTAGTCAGGGTGGATTTCGCTGAACGCGAGGAATCCGTGGCGATTACCGCCAAAATCGACGAACGCCGCCTGAAGCGAGGGTTCTACGCGGGTTACCTTGGCGAGGTAGATATTGCCCTTGATCTGCTTGTGATCAGCAGATTCAAAGTCGAATTCTTCAATCCGATTGCCCTTCAGCACCGCCACCCGGGTTTCTTCCTGGTGGCGCGCATCGATCAGCATGCGCGTGGTCATTATAAATACTCCAGCCGCGCCGCCGCAGGGTTTCCCCCGGGATGCTGGCGCGGATCGTTTGGGATGCACGAACGGCTTTCGCCCGGATCGCTCCGTAGCGGGTGCAGTTCGCGAATGCGGGTTTGCCGGATCGGAGCGTTGCGGCGCGCAGCATCTCGGCTGCCTTGCCCTGTCGCTCGCCGCCCGGCGGCGGTTGGTTTGCGTCTGCTGTGATCACAACTCGCGGCGAAGTGCGCGTGCCGGCAAGCGTCCAAGCCGCGACCGCCCCGGTGGGGCAGCTAGGCAGGAACGAAACGCGGCTCATCATCACGGCATCAACCTTGTCGCGTGGAGGAGGGCGCTTGCGCTTCTTTCTCTCCACGTGGGCGGGATCTTCGCCAGCGGGCTTTCCCTCGCCCTCCGCGGCGCAAATCTTGCGCTTTCCGGCGGTTTCGGCGTGGATGCGCCGGTGCTGGCTTGCCCCGGTAGATGGTTGCTAGCACTCCATTTGCAAAGCAGCAATTAAAACAATGACGGGAAAGAACCGTTAACCATGGCAGCGCTTTTGTGCTGGACCGCGCCACGCGTGCGCGGGCATAGGCGTTGGCGGATGGGTGACGCGGATGGACGATAGGGGCATCATCGCCGCGGTATTTGCAGCGCCGGTGCTTGCAGCAGCGGCGATGTGGGCGGCGTTTTCGACAGGCATTGCCAAGATCGAGCCACGCTACGTGGTGCGGTTGGAGCTGGCCGCAAGCGGCGAGCGCATCGGCCTGCCACCGATAGAGGGACCTGCCGATGCGGGCCGTCCGCTGGTGGTGATCGATGCCGGGCACGGCGGGCATGATCCGGGCGCGAGCGGCCAGAACGGCGAGCGCGAGAAGGACGTCACGCTGGCGCTGGCAATGTCGTTGCGTACAGCGCTGCTGGCAGATGGTCGGGTGCGCGTGGCGATGACGCGCGATACCGACCGTTTTCTTGTGCTGGAAGAGCGTGCCGACATTGCCCATCGCCTGGGCGCGGACCTGTTCGTATCCGTCCATGCCGACGCCGCCCAAAGCGTCGAGGCGCGCGGTGCAACGGTCTATACCTTGTCCGACAAGGCATCCGATGCGGTGGCAGAGGCGCTGGCGGCGCGTGAGAACAGGGCCGACAGCGTCAACGGCGTGGCGCTCGATGGGCGGGGCGAGGTGGTGTCATCGATCCTTGTCGACCTGGCGCGGCGCGAGATGCGGGCCCGCTCGATCCGTTTCGGCGATCTGGTGGTGCGCGAGGGCACGTCTGCGTTCGACTTCCATGTGACCCCGCAACGCGAGGCAGCGTTCGTCGTGCTCAAATCGCTGGACTTGCCTTCGGCGCTGATCGAGGCGGGTTACATCAGCAATCAGGACGACGCGCGCAAGATGCACGACCCGGCCTGGCAAAAGCGCTTTTCCGGAGCGCTCGCCCGCGCGATCGAGATATTCCTGGCCGAAGGGCGCGCCGGCGCGGTCCCTTCCGAAACAGAGGGGCGTTGACGCGCTGCAAGCACAGTTTTGTCGGCAGGGGGACTGGCTAGGCGGCGCGCGGGCGTGCTAGAGGCGCTGCCACGATGGCCGAAGACACGACCGAGCAACCAAGCCAGCAATCGCGTTTCCGCCTCCTGCGTGAGGATGGCCGCGCCCGTTGGCAGACCCTTTCCGCATGGTATCGCGCCAGGTGGGCCGGGAGCCGGCGGTTTCGCCTGGCAAACTACGCGGTTGGCGCCGCGCTGGCCGGCTGGCTGCTGCTGTGGGTGGCAGTGATCCGCACCCTGCCATCGGCCGATACTCTGTTGACCTACCAGCCGCCCTTGCCAACGATGGTGCGCGGCAATGACGGCGAAATCGTTTCGAGCTATGCCCGCGAACGCCGCGTGCAACTGCGCTTCGTCGATTTCCCCGAGCCTCTGATCAATGCCTTCCTTGCGGCCGAGGACAAGACGTTCTGGACGCATGGCGGCATCGACTATCTCGGTTTTGCCGGGGCCGTGGTCGAT
Source organism: Novosphingobium sp. B1 (assembly GCF_900176395.1). Classification (GTDB taxonomy): domain Bacteria; phylum Pseudomonadota; class Alphaproteobacteria; order Sphingomonadales; family Sphingomonadaceae; genus Novosphingobium. Next base: position 13,930 of record NZ_FWXL01000032.1, read on the forward strand.
TACGTGACCAAGTATGGTTCCGATGAGCGCGCCAAGGGCGGTTCGACGATCACGCAGCAGGTCGCCAAGAACATCCTGCTGGGCGACGAATATTCGATCTCGCGCAAGCTCAAGGAGATCATCCTCGCCCGCAGGATCGAGGGTGTGCTCGACAAGCAGCAGATCCTCGAGCTTTATCTCAACGAAATTCCGCTGGGCCGGCAAAGCTTCGGCGTTCAGGCGGCGTCACGCGCCTATTTCGACAAGGACGTTGGCGACCTGCAGCTGCACGAGGCGGCATTCCTTGCGATCCTGCCGAAGGCACCGGAGCGCTATGGGCGCGCCAAGTACGAGGAACAGGCGCTGGAGCGGCGCAACTGGGTTCTCGACCAGATGGTCAAGAATGGCTGGGCAAGCCCGCAGGCAGCGGCTGCGGCCAAGGCCATGCCGCTCGGCCTGAAGCCGCGACGGGCCGAGAATTACACGGCCGATGCGGGCTACTTCCTTGAGGAAGTGCGCCGCCAACTGATCGAGAAGTTTGGCGAGAAGGCGGAGGACGGTCCGCACAGCGTCTATGCCGGCGGCCTGTGGGTGCGCACTTCGCTCGACACGCAGTTGCAGACGGCTGCGCAGAATTCGCTGCGCGCGGCGTTGCTGCGCTATTCCGGCGGACGCGCCTGGCATGGACCGATCGCGCGGGTCGATGTCGAGAATGACCGCTGGCAGACCGAGCTTATCACCAGCAACATCTCGATCAATTATCAGAACTGGCGGATCGGCGTGCTTCTTTCGCGCAGCGGATCGAGTGGCGAGGTGGGTTTTGCCGACGGCAAGACTGCCACGCTGGTCAGCCTGCCCGACAAGATCCGCCCCGGCGACGTCACCGCCGTCGCGCCCATCAACGGCTCGACTTACGCTGTGCGAACCGTGCCCGAAGTTTCAGGCGGCATGGTCGTGGAAGACCCGCAGAATGGCCGCGTGCTGGCGATGCAGGGCGGTTTCGATGCGCGGCTGGGCTCTTTCAACCGGGCAACGCAGGCCAACCGTCAGCCGGGTTCGACAATCAAGCCATTCGTCTATGCCACCGCCCTCGACAACGGGATGACGCCCGCCTCGATGGTTGTCGACGGCACCTTCTGCGTCTATCAGGGCGCGGCGCTGGGCGAGAAGTGCTTCCGCAACTTCGGCAACGAAGGCGGTTCGGGCAGCCACACGATGCGCTGGGGGCTTGAGCAATCGCGCAACCTGATGACCGTGCGCGTGGCCAACGACGTGGGCATGGACAAGGTGGTGCGCACGATCAAGGCGGTGGGCATCGGTCAGTACGACCCCTACCTGTCGATGGCGCTTGGCGCCGGTGACACCACAGTTCTGAAGATGGTCAACGCTTATGCCGCCCTTGCCAACCAGGGCCGACAGCATCCGGCAAGCCTTGTCGACTACGTGCAGGACCGCAACGGCAAGGTGATCTGGCGCGCCGACAACCGGCGCTGCGACGGGTGCCAAATGCCGCAGTGGGATGGCAAGCCGATGCCCCGTTTCAAGCAGACCGGCAAGCAGGTGATGGATCCACGCACGGCCTATCAGGTGGTACACATGCTCGAGGGCGTGGTCGTACGCGGTACGGCCGTGACGTTGCGTGATCTCAACCTGCCGCTGTTCGGCAAGACCGGGACGACTTCGGGCCCGACCAACGTGTGGTTTGTCGGCGGATCGCCCGACATCATTGCCGGTGTCTACATCGGCTATGACCAGCCGCGCAGCCTTGGCGGATACGCCCAGGGCGGGCGCATTGCCGCGCCGGTGTTCAAGCAACTGGTGCAGGAGACCAAGGGGCGCTGGAAGGACATTCCCTTTGCGGTCCCCGAAGGCGTGCGCATGGTCAAGATCGACCGCGTTTCAGGCAAGCGCGTCTTCGGTGGCACGCCAGAGAACGATGTCGCCAAGGCCTCGATCATCTGGGAGGCGTTCAAGCCCGATACCGAGCCCAAGCGCACGGCCCGCGAAGGTGAGGTAAGCGCCAAGCAGGCGGTGATCGATGCGCTGCGCAAGGCACGGGCAGCACGCGGCATCCCGGCGGGCACCGAGGACGATGGCCCGGTGGAACAGGACTTCCTTGAAGAGCAAGGCGGGATCTACTGATCGCGCGCATCGCGGGTGGCCGCCAGGCGGTGTGCCCCTGCACTGAAAGGCATTGGCAGGGCTGGCCGGGTTCTGATAGCCTCCCGGCCATGATCGCGCGCAACATCGCCGCTGCTGGTGCAGCATTCGCCCTTGGTCTCTCCACGCCGGCTCTGGCCGAACTGCCGGTCGGCGCCACTGCGCCGGACTTTGCAGCGCCCGGCGCGCTGGCCGGAAAGCCCTTCTCGTTCAAGCTGCATCAGGCGCTTAAGAAGGGACCGGTGGTCCTGTACTTCTATCCCAAGGCTTTCACGCAAGGGTGCACGCTTGAAGCCCACGCCTTTGCCGAAGCGACTGCCCAGTTCAGCGCGGCGGGCGCGACTGTCATCGGCATGTCGAATGACGACGTGGCTACCCTGCAGAAGTTCTCGACCGAAGCATGCCGAGACAAGTTTGCCGTGGCGTCCGCCAGCCCGAACCTGATCAAGGCCTATGATGTCGACCTGCGCAAGCCGGATGGGAGTTCGACCGGCCTTACCAAGCGCACCAGCTACGTCATCGGGCGGAACGGCAAGGTGGTGATGGTCCACTCCGACATGGACTATCGTGACCATGTGAAGATGACGCTCGCTGCGGTGCGCAAGCTCAAGGCCAGGGGCTGACCTTACCGGACTGCTGGCCGGCCGCGGTTTCGCGCAGGCCATTTCACGCATGGGCTTTACATGCCTGCCCGCTTCGCTAAGCGGCGCAGTTCGTTTTCGTTTCGAAATTGACCGGAGTTCAGCCCCATGCGTGCCGAAGGGCAGGCCCATATCGACCGCATCAATGCCGCACTGGCGCTGGTACGCAAGTTCCTCGACTGGGACCGCGCGGTTCGCCGGCTCGACGAGCTCAACGCCCGTGTCGAAGACCCCAAGCTGTGGGACGATCCGAAGAAGGCCGAGGAAGTGATGCGCGAGCGTCGCCGGCTTGAAGCTTCGATCGGGGCGGTCAACGAGATCGGCGCTGAAATGGCCGACGCCATCGAGTTCATCGAACTGGGCGAGATGGAAGACGACGAAAGCACCATCGGGGAGGGACTTGCTACTCTGGCCGCCTTGGCCGAGCGCGCCGACAACGACAAGATCCAGGCACTGCTGGCGGGCGAGGCCGATGCCAACAACTGCTTCCTTGAAGTTCATGCCGGGGCCGGCGGGACGGAGAGCCAGGACTGGGCGGAAATGCTGCAGCGCATGTATACGCGCTGGGCCGAGCGGCATGGCTACAAGGTTGACCTGGTCGATTACCACGCCGGTGAAGCGGCGGGCATCAAGTCGGCCACGCTGCTGATCAAGGGCGAGAACGCCTACGGCTATGCCAAGACCGAGAGCGGCGTCCACCGTCTCGTGCGCATCAGCCCGTACGACAGTTCCGCGCGGCGGCACACCTCGTTCAGCTCGGTCTGGGTATATCCCGAGATCGACGACAACATCGAGGTCGAGATCAATCCTGCCGACCTCAAGATCGACACTTACCGCGCTTCGGGCGCGGGCGGGCAGCACGTCAACACCACCGACTCGGCGGTGCGCATCACGCACGTGCCGACCGGGATCATCGTCGCCAGCCAGAACGATCGCAGCCAGCACAAGAACCGCGCCACCGCGATGGGCATGCTCAAGGCGCGCATCTACGAGGCTGAACTGGCCAAGCGCGAGGCGGCTGCGAGTGGCGAATATGCCGCCAAGACCGAGATCGGCTGGGGCCACCAGATCCGCTCCTACGTGCTGCAGCCCTATCAGCAGGTGAAGGATCTGCGCACCGGCGTGGTATCGACGAACCCGACTGACGTGCTGGACGGTGCCCTCGATCCGTTCATGGCCGCCGCGCTTTCGCAGAAGGTGACGGGCGAGAAGGTCATCGTGGAGGACGACGACTGATGGCGCGGGCTTCGGCCCGAACCATGGTGGCGCTGGCCCTGATCGCCGTGGCGTCCTGCAAGCCGCCTGCGCAGGATGCACGGACAGACGGCGCACGCGAGTTTCCCAAGGCCGATCGTCCGGTTTCGACCGTGGTCAGCAGCCAGTTTTCCAACGAGACCGACCGCGACCGCCAGGGTGAAGCCGAGACTGTGATGGATCTCGCCGGCATCAAGCCGGGCATGAGCGTGGCCGATATCGGTGCAGGCGAGGGCTATTACACCGTGCGTCTGGCCGAGCGGGTCGGTGACGACGGGCGCGTGCTGGCTCAGGATATCGATGGCGATGCGCTGCGCCGGCTTGGCGCGCGTGTCGAGAAGGACCGGCTCGACAACGTTTCGATCAAGCCTGGAGCGCCGGATGACCCGCGTTTGCCGGAGCGGAGCTTTGACCGGGTCTTCATGGTGCACATGTACCACGAGGTTGAGGAGCCTTATGCGTTCCTCTGGCGGATCTGGCCTTCGCTGAAGCCTGGCGGGCGGGTCGTGGTCGTCGATGTTGACCGTTCCACCGACAAGCATGGCATTCCGCCAGCGCTCCTGACGTGTGAACTCGAAGCGGTGGGCTTTCGTTTGGATGAATTTCACCGTAAGCCAGAAGTTACGGGGTATTATGCGCAGTTCATCGCGATGCCGAAGCGACCGGACCCGCACATGATAAGACCGTGCCGCCTGAAAGCGGCCAAGGGTGCTGGCACGGAAAGTGCCTTGAAAGGAAATTGATGTCTGCGTTCAAGGGGTTGAAGCCCATTCTCTACGGTGGCCGTGAGGTTTGGCCATTGGTCGAGGGCGGCAAGGGTGTTGCAGCGACCAACCACATGAGTTCCGGCGCATGGGCAGCGGCCGGCGGTATCGGCACGGTCAGCGCGGTCAACGCCGACAGCTACGATGCCGAAGGCAAGATCATTCCACAGGTTTACGATGCCCTGACCCGCAAGGAGCGGCACGAGCAGCTCATGCGCTACGCCATCGATGGCGCGGTGGAACAGGTAAGGCGCGCGCACGAGATTTCCGGCGGCAAGGGCGCGATCAACATCAACGTGCTGTGGGAAATGGGCGGCGCACAGCCCATTCTCGAGGCGGTGCTCGAGCAGACGCAAGGGCTGGTGACCGGCGTGACCTGCGGAGCAGGCATGCCCTACAAGCTTTCCGAGATCGCCGCCCGTTTCAACGTGCACTACCTGCCGATCGTTTCGTCGGGCCGAGCCTTCCGCGCGCTGTGGAAGCGCGCCTATCACAAGGTGCCCGAACTGCTCGGCGCGGTGGTCTATGAAGACCCGTGGCTCGCCGGCGGGCACAACGGCCTTTCCAACGCCGAGGATCCGCGCAAGCCGGAAGATCCCTATCCGCGCGTCAAGGCGCTGCGCGATGTCATGCGGGCCGAGGGGATTTCCGACGAGGTGCCGATCGTCATGGCCGGCGGCGTGTGGTTCCTGCGCGAATGGAACGACTGGATCGACAACCCAGAACTGGGTTCGATTGCCTTCCAGTTCGGCACTCGTCCGTTGCTGACCGAGGAGAGCCCGATCCCGCAAGGGTGGAAGGATCACCTGCGCACGCTCGAGCCGGGGGATGTGCTGCTTCATCGTTTCTCGCCGACAGGCTTCTATTCCTCTGCGGTGCGAAATCCGTTCCTGCGCTCGCTCGAGGCGCGCTCGGAGCGGCAGATTCCCTATTCTCGAGTGGAGGCGGGCGAGCATACCGCGCAGCTTGACGTGGGCGTTCGCGGCAAGAACTTCTGGGTGACGCCGAACGATCTGGCACGAGCGCGCGAATGGCATGGCGCGGGCTTTGTCCACGCGCTGCGCACGCCCGATGATACAATGGTGTTCGTGACGCCCGAAGAGCGCGACGAGATCCAGCAGGATCAGAAGGACTGCATGGGCTGCCTGTCGCACTGCGGGTTCTCGTCATGGAAGGACCATGACGATTACACGACCGGCCGCCTTGCCGATCCCCGCAGCTTCTGCATCCAGAAGACGCTGCAGGACATCGCGCACGGTGGCGATATCGACAAGAACCTGATGTTCGCAGGCCACGCTGCCTATCGCTTCAAGCAGGACCCGTTCTATTCGAACAACTTCACGCCAACAGTGAAGCAACTGGTCGATCGCATCCTGACCGGCGACTGATCGCCTTCACGTTTCGACCAGGATCAGTCGGCAGCAGACAGATCCTGGTCGGCCAAGCGCTGGCTTCGCCCGCCAAACTTTCGTTAAGATCGACCCTCGCTTGCAGACGAGCGAAAGGCGGATTTTAGCATGAATTTTTATTGCTGAGCGGCTTGCGGAACTTAAGGCACCGGATCCGAGTCCGGCGCAGTATCACGCTTCGGCCTGAATTCGGCATCAAGATAGCGCTGCAGGACGAACATGCGCACGGTGAGGTCCAGGTTTGCGGTGGATCCAGCTACATCGCTCTCGTCTGCCATGAGGTAGCGCAGCACTGCCGTAGCCATGATATCACCTTCAGGCAGGACTGCGGCGACGCTGTCGCGCAGCAATCTTGCCTTGCGAACTTTCGCTCTGGCGTCATCGGGCGTCATCGCGCCCTTCTTGACCTTGAGCTGGACGGCGCACAGGAATCCCGAACATACAGAGGGCCGCCATTGCTCATAGCGGGTGCAGCATGCGCCATCGAGATAATTGCAGGGAAATCTGAAACCCGTTTCTCCGCTCGGGTCGGCGTACGTCGCCATCCCGATGGCGCGTGAATCTTCGAGTTCTTCGGGCTCGATCAGCGTAAGCGGTGTGCTCAGGCCACGGCGGTCCAAGGCATGAGCTCACCGACGGCGTTGGCCGGGTGACCTGCAGCTAGCTTGGTGAGAGTCTCGGCC
>NZ_FWXL01000026.1 GCF_900176395.1 Novosphingobium sp. B1
ATGCCGGTTAATTGTTCGAGAGATGGCGATGCACAGTGCCTTTGATCAAAAGTTCGAGCGTCGCCGGATTACTTTCGGCATTGCTGGCTGAGTGCCTTGGGTTAGGAAGCTGCCGCAGGTGCAAATGGAAACAGAGGCGTGCCAGTTGTCGCCCTAAACCCGGACATTCGCGCTCAATCGTGAAATCATCGATTTTTGCCGTTCTCTCAGCACGCCGTGGCAATTGCTGAAAGAGTTAAGCTGGGACAATTTTGTCATCTGCAACGGCTTTGTGGACGGCGGTTAAGCCGACAGCTGCCGTTCTCACATGTTCCGAAAGGATGCTATTTCGGGAAGCTACCAGCTGCTTTCGCTTCCTTCACTTTGGTGAGAATGCGATGGAGGTTGCGGCCAAAGTTCGATGCCATTAGCTGTTGCATATGGGCAATACAGTTACGATGTTGAACCGGGGAGTCTGCGTCGGTGCAGTCGCGTTGGTGGCTTGCGCCTCGGTGGCCGACGCCGGGACGCACACCGGGCTGCCGGATATGACAACAACTCTGCGCGAACAGCGGGTTGAGAGCGCGTCGGTCGCCGTGATCCGCGCCGGACAGATCGTCTCGACTGGGGCTTGGGGCATGGCGGGGCCGAACCGCCCAGCGACAGCTTCCACGCCTTACAACCTCGCATCGCTGACGAAGCCGCTGACGGCGGAGGTCATACTGCGACTGGTGTCAGCCGGTAGGCTTTCGCTCGACGAACCGATGGATCGCTATTGGAGCGATCCTGACCTGTCGCGCGATCCCCGGCGGATGAAGCTGACAGTCCGCATGGCGCTGAGCCATCAAACCGGGTTGCCGAACTGGCGCGATGCGAAGGGACTGGCCTTTGATCATGATCCCGGTACGACCATCGGCTATTCGGGTGAGGGGTATCAATATGCGGCGCGCTATGCCGAGCACCGCACCGGTCATTTGTTCGAGAAGCTTGCTGCCCGCTGGTTGTTCGCTCCTGCTCACTTGCGGGCCTCGGGCTACGTGTCAGGGCAAGGCGAAACAGTGCCGATGGCCGTACCCTATGACGCTGCGGGAAAGCCGTTGCCGGTCGAGCGGGTGACACGATACAACGCTGCTGATTTGGCGCATGCTACCGCGCGTGATTATGCGCGCTTTCTCATCAATGCGCGCAACGACAAGGGCATGGTTGCGTCTGTCGCGGCGGAGCGCAGCAGACTGCAGGCCGACCTGACACCCCAGATATGTGCCGGATCGAAAGCGGCCTCCTGTCCACCCTGGACCGGCTTCGGCCTCGGTTGGCAGCTCCTCGGCTTCCCCGATGGCACGACGATGCTCCACACCGGCAAGGATGCCGGGGCATTTACCTTCGCCGCGATTGATCGCGCGAGTGGCGACGGCGTCGTCATCCTGACCAACAGCGACAACGGGTGGCGGGTCATTCTACCTATCCTCGAACGCACGGTGAGCGATCCGAAGCTAATCGCCTTTCTTCGTGGCCAGATGAACTGACAGGACCAAAGTCATGGTGACTTCCATCGTCATTGCTGCAACGCTGACAGTTCGCCCACTTTTGGACCCCCGGCCGGTAGCTTCAGTCAAATCCGGGTATTTCGGCCAAAACATCGGAATGGCAATATCTAGGTCCAGACCGGCCAGTCCCACCCTCGCTCGACGTATCAACCGCAGCCGCCTTGAATGGCGACCTTCGCGGGTGCCGATTTTATTTTCTGAACCTGCCGGTCGTCCATGCCAAAGATTTCCGGCCCATCGTGCAAAATGATGGGCCGGAAATTTGATCAAATCTCGGTTCGCTCCGACAGCGTCAAAGCATCATCAACATCCACGCCAAGATAGCGGACCGTATGCTCGATGTTGGTATGGCCCAGTAAAATCTGGACAGCGCGCAGATTTCCTGTCGCCTTGTAGATTAATGCCGCCTTTGTCCGACGCATGGAATGCGTGCCGTACTCTCGCTTGTCGAGCCCGATCGTTGAGACCCATTCATCTAGGAGGCGGGCGTATTGGCGGGTGCTGATATGACCCATGTAATCGATCCGGCTTGGGAATACAAAATGCTGCGACGAGCCCTTGCGCCGTTCTAACCAAGCGAGCAGGCTTTTGCGCGCCTCGGTCATGATTTCAAATTGGACCGGCAGTCCAGTTTTTTGCTGAATAACAGTCGCGCGATTACGAATTGACCCGCCGCTTACGAGATCGCCTATGCGCAGCTTTACCAGATCGCAGCCCCGCAACTTACTATCGATGGCAAGGTCGAACAGGGCTCGGTCGCGCAATCGCTTGTGCTCATCGAGATAGAAACGGATGGCCCAGATATCTCGCGGGCGCAGCGGCCGTTTCGGGCCAACATTCTGGCCAGCATTCCAAGGGCGCCGCTCATGCACGGCGGGGTCAAGATCTGAATGTCCCATTGTGCTTCTCCTGTGGCCGACATGGCCGGTGACAGGATACGCCATTTGAGAACTCAGCGGTCCATGTTATAACCGTTGTATGAACACCAGCCTTAAGATCACCAAAATTGGCAATTCCGTCGGTGTTGTCCTGCCCAGGGAATTGCTCGCCAAGTTGCGTGCTGGCGTGGGTGACACGTTGTATGTCTCGGAAACGCCAGACGGCATCCGCATTACCGCAGCAGACCCCGCATTTGAGGCCAAGATGGCGTTGGCTGAGCAACTCATGCGTGAAGACAGGGATATCTTGCGCGTGCTAGCCAAGTAACATGGTGCAGACTGCTGAACCGGTCTGGATCGAAACCGAGCTTGCGTTCGCCATCCACGACCGGCAACTCGCCGAGCATGGCGGACCTGTTGGGGTGCGTGATGCTGCCGCGCTGGAAACGGCGTTGGGGCGGCCACGCAACCAATGGGTCTATGGTGAGATTGATCTTTGCGCTTTGGCCGCAGCCTATGCCTATGGCGTTGCGCGCAATCATCCCTTCACCGATGGCAACAAGCGTACCGCTTGGGTGCTCACGCGTCTGTTTCTTGCGCTCAACGACGTGCGGGTCGGCTTTGCGCCCGAAGACGCCATCAAGATGGTCTTGGCGCTGGCCAGTGGCTCACTCGGTGAGGCAGAAGTGGCGAAGTGGTTCAAGGCAAGACTATCCTGATCCGCCGCGACTCCGGTCATTCCGTAGTTGATCTCGTCAAATTCATTGCTGCCGTTCATTCATCGATTGTCGAGCTTGCTTGTCCCTCACAGGCCCACGACAAAGACGTTGAGATATCCGTTCGCTCTGACAGTGTAAATTCCGAAGGTGCGGAAATTCGGTCGAGCGATCTCGTCAGGAGTAGCGTTCACGACGCCGATCTGGCTCAACATTTATCGAACCTCGAGTTGCTATTCATGGCGCGTTTTCAAAGTCTTGGCTATCCGTCCAAACCTAAAGGAGCTACGATGCAAGCTTATGCTGGACACTGTAGCAAGTTCTCCTGGTAGCAGCGGCCTTTTCGGCGGTGGCAAGACGGGCGATCTAATCCGCTCCAAGGATTGGGAATCGACCGGGCTCGGTGCAATCGAGAGTTGGCCTGCCGAGCTGAAGATAAACGTTCAGACGGTGCTGTCATCTCCAGTGCCGATGGTCGTCCTTTGGGGTGCTGACGGGATCCTGCTCTTTAACGATGGCTATGCGCAGGTCTGTGGGCCTCGCCACCCTGAAGCTTTGGGTGGGAAGGTTCTCGAGATCTGGCCAGAGGCGCGTGATTTCAACGCAAGAGTGATAGCAGCGGGGCTAACAGGTGAGACCCTGAGCTTCCAGGCGCAGGAACTCGAACTGTGGCGTCATGGCCGGCCCGAACAAGTCTTCATGGACCTTGAATACCTGCCGATCCGGAATCAGCACGGCGAGCCAGTGGGCAGCCTGGCCATGGTCTTCGATATCACAGCTCGCGTCTTGGCAGAGCAGCAGCTGGCAAAAAGCGAAGAACTTTATCGCTTTCTCGATGATCTGGGACAAGCTGTCGGCGGGCATGAGGACGCCGACGCCGTCTTGGCGACAAGCACGCGCATGGTTGCCGAGCATCTCTCGATAACCAACTGCGCATACGCCGACATGGATGACGACCAGGACGGCTTTACCATCCGCGGTAACTGGCATGCTCCGGGCTCGCCATCGATTATTGGCCGGTATCGCCTCGCTGCTTTTGGTAAGCTCGCAGTACAGGAGCTCAACGCTGGGCGACCCTTGATCATCAATGATAATCTGACCGAGATTGCTCCCGAAGAAGCAGAGACATTTCAGAATATCGGGATAACTGCGACCATCTGCATACCGCTGATCAAGGATGGTCGGCTCGCGGCCCTGATGGCGATTCACGACAACGTTCCACATCGTTGGTCTGACTATGAGCTCAGGGTTATTCGCGAGGTCACTGACCGATCCTGGGCGCATGTCGAGCGCGTGGGTGCCGAGGCAAACCTGCGCGCAAGCGAAGAGCAATTGCGCCTGGCCATCGATGCGGCTGAGATCGGACTGTGGGACGTCGACGAGATCAACCAGACGTTGTTCTGGCCACCGCGCGTGAAGGCAATGTTCGGCATCTCTCCAAATGTTGCAGTGTCGATGGATGATTTTTACGCCGGGCTACACCCCAACGACCGTCAAGCGACGGCGGCAGCCTACGCTTCGGCTGCGGACCCCGCTCGTCGTACGACGTATGACGTCGAATATCGCACGATTGGCAAGGAAGATGGCGTAGTACGATGGATCGCCGCCAAAGGTCGCGGAGTCTTCGCTGGTGACGTTTGCAATCGCGTCATCGGCACAGCGATCGACATCACTGCAAGGAAGGCGATCGAACAGTCGCTGCGGGAGCTGAACGAGACGCTTGAGCAGCGGATTGCTGACGCTCTTGCAGAGCGCAAGCTGCTTACGGATGTGGTCGAAAACACTACGGCTATCATTCTCGTCGCAGATCGCGACTTCCGCTGGCTCGCTGTCAACAAGGCTGCCGCCGCGGCCTTTGAAGCCGTCTATGGCGTCCAGCCCTGCGTTGGCGCTTCGATGCTCGATGTTCTCCGACACCTGCCGGAAGAGCAGGAGCATGTTCGCAAGACCTGGAGCCGGGCTCTCGCTGGTCATGAGTTTACAATAGTTGATGAGTTTGGCGATCCGGGACGCCAGCGCCGATCATACGAGATCACCTTCAACAGGCTTTGCGATGCCGCAGGTCAGCAGATTGGTGCTTACCAGATAGTCCATGACGTGACCGACCGAATTCGCGAACAACAGCGTCTGGCCGAAGCAGAGGAGCAACTGCGCCAGGCTCAGAAGGTCGAATCCTTGGGACAGTTGACCGGCGGCGTCGCGCATGATTTCAATAACCTGCTTACCCCCATCGTCGGGACGCTCGACCTCCTTGCCCGAAAGCAGTTCGGCGGCGAGCGCGAGCAACGCCTGATTGCTGGAGCCATGCAATCGGCAGAGCGCGCAGCCGTGCTCGTGCAAAGGCTGCTTGCGTTCGCACGGCGTCAGCCTTTGCAGCCCACCTCCATCGATATTCGCGAACTCATCACAGGCATGAGCGAACTCATTGCCAGTACCACGGGTCCGCAAATCAAGGTGGTGACCGACCTTGCCGATAATATTCGGCCTGCCCAGGCCGACTTCAATCAGCTTGAGATGGCGCTGCTGAACCTGTGCGTGAATGCGCGAGATGCCATGCCTGAGGGTGGAACACTTCGGATTAGCGCATCCGTTCGCAATCAATCCAAATCGCCCAAGGGCCAGCTTAGGGAGGGTAGCTACATCGTGGTATCCGTCGCTGACACTGGCTCGGGCATGGACGCACAAACCGTCGCCCGGGCAATTGAACCTTTCTTCTCGACAAAGGGCGTGGGCAAAGGAACTGGCCTCGGCTTGTCGATGGTCCACGGCCTTGCGCGCCAACTCGGCGGCGAGCTTCGCATCTTCAGCCGTCAAGGCTACGGCACCAACATCGAACTTTGGTTGCCGGTTGCAGAAGACCAGCGCTCAGGCGTGGCTGCGCCTGTTCGCAACGGAATAGGATCCCAAAGCTATCGCGGCATCGCTCTGCTTGTCGACGACGACATACTGGTACGGGCTAGCACCGCCGATATGCTTGAAGATGCAGGCTTCAAAGTGGCGGAAGCTGGGTCAGCCGAAGAAGCTCTGCGCCTACTGGACGAGTTGGACGACGTGGCAGTGCTCGTGACAGATCACCTGATGGCCGGCATGAGCGGGTCGCAACTTGTGCGCCAAGTACAGGACCTTCGTTCAGGACTTCCGTGCCTGATCGTATCTGGCTACGCCAATGTGGAAGGAATATCACCCGACCTTCCGAGGCTAACCAAGCCCTTCAAAGCCGCAGATCTTGGTCAGGCGCTCTCTGCGCTGGGCATCGGCAAAAAGTGACATCTGACGCCTTAAACCCGGTCGTTCGCGCTCAATCTTGATGTCGTCGATTCTTGCCGTTCGTTCAGCGCGCCGCGGCAATGGCTGAAAGGCATGGTCTGGGACTTATCGGTCGGTAAGGGCACCGGCGGTGAAGGGCACTTGTTCTTATAATAGCTGCGATCGGCAGAAACCCCTTGAAACGTTTTCTAGTCCCGCGCACTAGGAGGCGACATGCGCATAGCCATCGTCGATGAGAGCGCCAGTCGCGCGGCGGTGATTCGCGAAGGGCTGGCCATGCTTGAGGACTGCGAAATCTTCGTGGTGACCGAGCGACGTGGGCTGGTAGCGCAGATCGGCCAGATTGCGCCGGACATCGTGCTAATGGACCTCGGCAACCCTTCGCGCGACGTGCTGGAGGAATACTTCGCCGTCAGCCGCGTGCTCGGCCGCCCGATCGCGATGTTCGTGGACGAAAGCGACGAGGAAGCGATTGCAGCATCGGTTGACGCAGGCGTTTCATCCTATGTGGTCGACGGCCTTGCACCCCGCCGTATCCGGCCGATCCTTGATCTGGCGGTGCGCCGGTTCAACGCTTTTGCCCGGCTGCAATCCGACCTTGCCGAAGCCAAGGGCAAGCTGGCCGAGCGCGAGGTGGTGGACAAGGCCAAGCGCATCCTGATGGACAGCCGCGGTTTCACCGAACCGCAGGCCTATTCGGAACTTCGTAAGACCGCGATGAATCAGGGCAAGCGGATTGCCGAGATCGCAGAAGCGGTGGTGACTGCGCACCAGCTAATGGGAGGGAAATGATGGGCTCCGATGCCTCGCCCGGCGAACTGACCATTGGTTTCCTCCCACTGGTTGACGCATGCTTGCCAATTCTGGCGCGCGAACATGGCTTTGCCGAGGCCGAGGGGCTGTCGTTGCGGTTGGTGCGCGACATGAGCTGGGCCACGGTGCTGGACCGGCTGCTCTATGGCCACAGCGACGCTGCGCATATGGTCGCCCCGCTGGCTATTGCCACGACGCTGGGACGCGGCCGGCCGGCGCAGCCGCTGTCGGTGCCATTCGTGTTGGGGCTGAATGGCAATGCGGTAACAATGCGGCCCGATCTAGCGCGGGCGATCAATCCGGCGGGCGGCCTCGGCGATCCGGCGCAGGTTGGCGCGGCGCTGAAGGCGCATCTGGCGCAGACCGGCAAGCCGCTGCGGTTCGGCGTGGTTCACCGTTATTCCAGCCACAACTACATGCTGCGCTACTGGCTGGCGGGCTGCGGCGTGCGGCCCGACGTGGATGTGGAGATCACCACGGTTGCCCCGCCGTTCTGCGCCGATGCCTTGGAGTTTGGCGAAGTCGATGCGATCTGCGTGGGCGAGCCTTGGAACAGCGTGGCGGTGGAGCGTGGGGCGGGCGAGATCGTGCTGGTCACGGCGCAGATCTGGCGGCGCGGGGTAGAGAAGGTGCTGGCTCTGCGCGAACCGGTGATGGAAGAGCGCCGCGCCGAGGTGGAAGCGCTGGTGCGCGCGCTGCGTAAGGCAGGCGAGCATTTTGTCGACCCTGCAAACCTTGATGACAACGCCGCGATCCTTGCGCGAGCCGAATATCTCGACGGTAGTGCCACTCTGATTCGTCGCGCCATTTCTGACCGCCTGCTGCTGGCCCAGGGCGGTGAGGTGTTGCATTATCCCGATTTCATGTTCCAGCATCGCGAAGCCGCAAATTTTCCGTGGGTTAGCCAGGCCGAGTGGCTATACAGCCAGATGGTGCGCTGGGATGGCATGGGCTTTGACGCTAGTGATGCGCGCAAGGCAGCGCGGGTGTTCCGGCCCGATGTGTACCGCAGCGCACTATTGGGCACTGGAGAGCCGTTGCCAGGGGCCAGTTCCAAGGTGGAAGGGAGCCTTGGCGGGCCGACTTCAGTTAGCATGCAACAGGGTGTCATCACGCTGGAAAACAACAGATTTTTTGATGGCCGGCCGTTTGACCCGGCTTTGTTGCAGCGCTATATCGAAAGTCAGCGTCTGGCATAAAATTCTGCTGCGGTGCAAAAAGAGCTTGCCCTGGGGCGGGCGAATCACATAGCTTTGCCTTCAAGCCAAACGGCGCCGCCCAAGGATGGGCGGACCTGACGCCGGACGGTCTTCTGATTTCATTGCGTGGCAACGTCGCCGCCCAGACCTCCCTAACGGGATGCGTTCGGGCGGCTTTTCGTGTTTGCCTCGCCGCATTCGAGGGGTGGTCGAATATGCTTGGACTGGGTGGATTCAATCGGCGGGGGATGATCGCGGCACTGCTGGCGGGTGTCGCCGTGGCAAGCTGCGGCAAGGGCGGCGATACGCCGGAAAAGCCTGCCGCTTCGGCCAATGGCATCGAAAAGCCGGTGCTAAAACTCGGCTTCATCAAGCTGACCGACATCGCGCCGCTGGTCGTCGCTCAGGAGAAGGGCTTCTTCCGCGAAGAAGGACTGACCGTTACACTTGAACCGCAGGCAAACTGGAAGGTCCTGCTCGATGGCGTGACTGGAGGACAGCTTGATGGTGCGCACATGCTGGCAGGCCAGGTGCTCGCCTCGGGCGCGGGGATCGGCAGCAAGGTGCCACTGGTCACGCCGTTCTCGCTCGACATCAATGGCAAGGGCGTAACGGTATCCAACCAGGTGTGGGACATGATCTCGCCAAGCCTGCCCAAGGCGCCGGACGGAAAGGTTCAGATGCCGATCTCTGCCTCGGCCCTCGCCCCGGTCGTTGCCAAGTTCAAGGCCGAGGGCAAGCCTTTCAAGATGGGCATGGTTTTCCCGGTCTCCACCCATAACTACATCCTGCGCTACTGGCTCGCTGCAGGCGGCCTGAACCCCGGTTTCTACCTGCCGGGCGATACTGCGGGCGTGACCGGTGCGGATGTGCAGCTTTCGGTGACCCCGCCGCCGCAGATGCCGGCGACCATGGAAGCGGGGACGATCAACGGCTATTCGGTGGGCGAACCCTGGAACCAGGCTTCGGTCGCCAAGAAGATCGGCGTGCCGATCATCGTCGATCCCGACATCGCCGGTACTACGGGCGACAAGGTCTTCGGCCTGACAGCGGAGTTCGCCAAGAAAAATCCCAAGACCGTAAAGGCGCTGACCCGTGCATTGATCCGGGCCTCGATGTGGCTCGATGCAGAGGGTGGCAAGAACCGGCCCGAAGCGGTCAAGCTGCTCGCCAGCACGAAGTACGTCGGCGCTGACGAGAAGGTGCTGATGGCGTCGATGACAGGCAAGTTCACCTTCGGAGCAGGCGACACGCGCGATACGCCCGAGTTTAACCTCTTCTTCGACCAGCAGGCCAGCTATCCGTTCTATTCGGATGGCATCTGGTTCCTGACGCAGATGCGCCGCTGGGGCCAGATCGCCGAAGACAAGGGCGACCAGTGGTATCTCGACACGGTCAAGTCGGTCTATCGTCCGGACATATACGAGGACGCTGCCAAGTCGCTTGTTGCCGATGGCAGGGCCAAGGCCGAGCAGTTCCCCGCCACCGATGGCTTCCGCATCTACTCCCGAAAGGCGATCGATGGCGTGGCCTTCGATGCCCGCAAGCCCGCAGCTTATGCCGCCAGCTTCTCGATCGGTCTCAAGGCCGGGCAGAAGGTCACCCCGGCAGGCGTGAAGTAAACCAGGAGCACTTATGATGAACGCGGTCGCATTGCGCAAGGACGATTTCGTCGGCACCGAAGCGGAAGTCATGGAGGGGGGCGCCGCCCTCCTCTCCGAAGCAACACCGGAGACATCCGTGGAAACTGTCGCGAAGCCGGAAAAGGCCCTGCCGTTCGGGATAAAGCTGCCTTCGGCTCGCGCCGCGTTCGAAGCGCTTTGGCCGCCACTGGCCGGGGTCGGCGGGTTCCTTGCGGTCTGGGCAGTGCTGGCACCGCTGGTGCAGACTTCGCTCGGCACGTTGCCGGGGCCCGGCGATGTATGGAGTGCGTTCCTCGGTCTGCTCGACGAAGCAGCAGCATCGCGCGTTGCCGCACAGGAAGCCGTCGCCGCAGGTTATGCCTACACCGGCCCTCCGACGTTCATCGACCAGATTTTCACCAGCCTTGAAACGGTTGCTGCCGGCTTCACCCTTGCCACGTTGTTCGCAGTGCCGCTTGGCCTCATTGCCGGCATGTCGAAGCGGGTGAACGCCGCGATCAACCCGCTGGTGCAGGTGATGCGCCCGGTCAGCCCGCTGGCGTGGCTGCCGATCGTGACGATGGTGGTTTCGGCATCGGTCACCAGCGACGATCCGACGCTGGCCAAGAGCTTCATAATCTCGGCCGTGGTCGTCATGCTGTGCTCGCTCTGGCCAACGCTGATCAACACCGCCATCGGCACGGCGAGCATCGACAAGGACCTGATCGCAGTGGGCCGGGTGCTGCGCCTCGGCTGGTTTGCCAAGCTGACCCGCCTCGTCCTGCCCTCGTCGCTGCCCTATATCTTCACCGGCATGCGGCTGTCGCTGGGCACTGGCTGGATGGTGCTGATCGCAGCGGAAATGCTCGCGCAAAACCCTGGCCTCGGCAAGTTCGTGTGGGACGAATTCCAGAATGGTTCGGAAAAGTCGCTGGCACGCATCATGGTTGCGGTAGTGGTGATCGGCCTGATCGGCTTCGCCCTCGACCGCGTGATGATGGCACTGCAGTCCTTCGTCAGCCGCAACCGCACCGTCTGAGAAAGGCATAGATGATGGCCACGATCCTTTCGATTAACAACGTCCGCAAGAGCTACACCGGCAAGACCGGTGGCGTTTCGGAAGTCCTTGGCGGCATCGACCTTGATGTTGAGGAAGGCGAATTCATCGCGATCCTCGGCTTCTCGGGGGCGGGCAAGACAACGCTGATATCTTCGATCGCTGGACTGGTCGAACCTGAGGAGGGCGAGATCCTGCTGCGTGGGCAGGCGATCGACGGGCCCGACAAGGATCGCGGCCTAGTCTTCCAGTCCTACTCGCTTTTTCCTTGGCTGACGGTGGGACAGAACGTCGCCCTCGCCGTCGACGCCGTGCACAAGGATCGCAGCAAGGAGGAGCGCGCAGCCCTTGTGAAGCAGAAAGTCGATCTGGTCGGCCTTGGCCACGCCATGGACCGCAAGCCCGCACAGCTCTCTGGCGGGATGCGCCAGCGCGTGTCGGTGGCGCGGGCACTGGCGATGGATCCGGAAATTCTGTTGCTGGACGAGCCGCTTTCTGCATTGGACGCCCTTACCCGCGCCAAGCTGCAGGACGAGATCGACCGTATCCGCGAGGAGGAAAAGCGTACGATCATCCTCGTCACCAACGATGTGGACGAAGCGCTGCTGCTTGCCGACCGTGTCGCAGTGCTGACCCCTGCCCCGGCCGCGCGTATCGGGCGGATCTTCCCGGTTACCCTGTCGCGCCCACGCGATCGCGAGGCGGTGAACGACAGCGTCGAATTCCAGATGCTGCGCACCGAGATCGTCAATTACCTTGGCGGTCTGGCTGGTGAGAAAGCCGCGCAGGGCAGCGATTTCGGGCACCTGCCGAACGTCACCCCGCTCGATCTCGCGCCGCCGCCCAAGGCCTATCAGGATGCAGCGAAGAAGGGCGCGACGCGGCGCTACATGGAGTTCTGGAAACTACACAAGGTCTACCCCACGCCCAAGGGGCCACTTACGGTGGTCGAGGACTTCAACCTGATGATGGACAAGGGCGAGTTCATCTCGCTGATCGGCCACTCGGGCTGCGGCAAGTCCACCGTGCTGACGATGGCGGCGGGGCTCAACGAGATCAGCAAGGGCGGCATCATCCTCGACAATCGCGAGATTGACGTGGCCGGGCCGGACAAGGCGGTGGTGTTCCAGGCGCCCAGCCTGATGCCTTGGCTGACCGCACGCCAGAACGTCGCCCTTGGCGTTGAGCGCGTCTATCCCCACGCAACGCGATCAGAACGGCGCGAGATCATCGACTATTATCTCGACCGCGTCGGCCTTGCCGATGCCAAGGACAAGATGGCCGCGGAGATGTCGAACGGCATGCGCCAGCGCGTAGGCATTGCCCGCGCCTTTGCGCTCAGCCCGCGCCTGTTGCTGCTCGATGAGCCATTCGGCATGCTCGACAGCCTGACGCGCTGGGACCTGCAGGATGTGCTGGTGGAAGTGTGGAACCGCACCAAGGTGACGGCAATCATGGTCACGCATGATGTGGACGAAGCCATCCTGCTGGCCGACCGCGTGGTGATGATGACCAACGGTCCCAACGCTACCATCGGCAAGGTCCTGAAAGTCGATCTGCCGCGCCCGCGGGACCGCAAGGCGCTGCTCAAGCACCCGGACTTCTACGCCTACCGCCAGGAAGTGCTGCGCTTCCTTGCAGAATACGATCACGGGCCGAAGGCTCACGCCGCCTGAGGGGCGGTCGATTTGAGGGGATGCCTGATCGGCCCTAAGCAAGGGGGATCAGGGAACATGAAGAAGACAGTATTCTCGGCGGCGCTGCTGGCGTCGGCGATCGGTATCGTGCAACCTGCGTTGGCGGCGGGGAAGCCGGCTTTCGGCGATCCCGTGCCGGTCGGCGACGGGCTCACGCTCGACCCGATCATCGATGCACGCATCCGCTATGAAGGCGTTGACCAGCCCACGGTCGATGCCGACGCGCTGACCGTTCGGCTGCGCACCGGGCTCGAATTGAAGCATGCCCGGTCACACCTTTCGGTGCTGGTGGAGGCCGAAGGCACATTAGGGCTTGTCAACGATTACAATGCCTTCCCGTTCGCTCTCCCCGGCAGCACGCAGCGCCGTCCGCAATTTGCAGTGGTGGCCGATGGTGAGAGTATCGACCTCAACCGCGCGCAGATCATGTACAGGGTGAAAAACTTTGCGCTGACGGTCGGTCGACAGCGCATCAACCTCGATGACCAGCGTTTCGTTGGTTCGGTCGGCTGGCGCCAGAACGAGCAGACCTTCGATGCCGTGCGCGCCGAAGCCACCATCGGCCCGGTCAGCCTTGATGGCACTTACGCGATCCAGCAGGATTCGATCTTCGGATCGGAAGCCGGGCCGCGCCGGTCGATGGACGGGGACTTCGTGTTCCTGCAAGCGAGTGCCAAGGCCGGTCCGCTGCAGGTGAAGGGCTTCTCGTACATCATCGATTACGATGAAGCCTTTGCCTTCGCCAATTCATCGCAGACGTATGGCGGGCGCGTTTCGGGCAGCGTGCCGCTTTCGAAGGCCGTGAAGCTCAATGTCTTGGCCAGCTACGCGCGGCAGACGGATATTGGCCGCAACCCGGTGAACTATGCTGCCGACTACTACGGTGGCGAGTTGGGCCTCGGCTACCAGGGCTTTACCCTGACCGGCGGCTACGAGAAGCTGGGTGCCGACAGGAAAGCCGGCAAGGCTTTCCAGACCCCGCTGGCCACGCTGCACAAGTTCAATGGCTGGGCCGATCTGTTCCTGACCACGCCAGCCGGTGGGCTTGAGGATTACTATGTCACGCTCGCCAAGGTCCTTCCCAAGGTGAAGGCCGTGCAAGGGCTCAACGCCAACGTCACCTATCACGAATTCCAAAGCGATGTGGGCAATGTGAAGTTCGGCACCGAATGGGATGCGAGCCTGGGCTTCAAGGCAAAGAAGGTCGGCTGGCTGGTGAAGTATGCCAACTACAACGCCAACCGTTTCGGCGTGGATCGCCGGATCCTGTGGCTGCAGGCGGAGGTGGCGTTCTGATTTCGACGTGCTGCACTGCAAAATAACCCTTGCAGTGCAGCCCCCGAATCGGTTAGCCAAGTGAAGAAGGCCAGTGCGCCACCCAAGGACGGGTGGAGGATCGCAAAGCCCAACAGATCAACATCGCGTGGCAACGTCGCCGCCCAGACCTCCCAATCGGGATGTGTTCGGGCGGCCTTTTTTTGTTCGCGCGTCTGACAAGGAAGACCGGAGTGAACGCGCCTGCAACCCTGATGGACAAGGACCGCACCGCGCCTGCGAAGGAGCGGCTGGTGGTGATCGGCAATGGCATGGCCGGTTGTCGCGCGGTGGAGGAAGTGATCGCCCGCGACCCTGCCCGGTTCGATGTGACAATCTTCGGCGCGGAACCGCGCGTGAACTACAACCGCATCATGCTCTCTCCGGTGCTGGCAGGCGAAAAGACGTTCGAGGACATCGTCATCAATGGCGAGGACTGGTATGCCGAAAACGGCATCACGCTGGTTTCCGGCGATCCGGTAGTCGCCATCGACCGCGCGACGCAGACCGTGGTGGCAAAGTCGGGCCGGGTCGAACCTTATGATCGCCTCTTGATCGCAACGGGCTCGGACCCGTTCATCATTCCCGTGCCCGGCAAGGACCTGGCGGGCGTCGTGACCTTCCGCGATCTAGATGACGTCGACAGGATGCTGACCGCTGCGGAAAAAGGCGGCAGCGCAGTGGTGATCGGCGGTGGCCTGCTCGGGCTTGAGGCAGCGCATGGCCTCTCGCTTCGCGGCATGAAGGTCACCGTCGTTCATCTCATGCCGACGCTGATGGAACGTCAGCTTGATGAAGCGGCAGGCTACCTGCTGAAGACCGAGCTGGAACGGCGCGGACAGACCATCGTCACTGGCGGTGACACTGCCGAGATCCTTGGAAAGGATGGCCGCGTCTCGGCCGTCAAGCTCAAGGACGGGCGCGAGTTCGCGGCAGACATCGTGGTCATGGCCGTGGGCATTCGCCCAGGCACCTCGCTGGCCAAGGCCGCCGGACTCGAGGTAGAGCGCGGCATCATCGTCGACGACCACATGGTCACCAGCGATCCCGCAATCATGGCAGTCGGCGAATGCGTGCAGCATCGCGGCGCTTGCTACGGCCTTGTCGCGCCGCTCTGGGACATGTGCCGCGCTCTGGCCGATGCGGCATGCGAAAATCCGTCGGGCTACGAAGGCTCGGTCACCTCGACCAAGCTCAAGGTGTCGGGCATCGACCTGTTTTCCGCCGGTGATTTTTCGGGCGGCGATGGTGCGGAAGACATCGTGATGCGCGATGCTTCGCGCGGCGTGTACAAGCGCGTCCTCGTAAAGGACAACAAGCTTGTCGGCGCGGTGCTCTATGGCGATACCGCTGACGGCAACTGGTACTTCGACCTGCTCAAGAAGGGCGAAGACATTTCCGACATCCGCGAAGCGCTGATCTTCGGACAGGCCTTCGCGAGCGGGGGTGCCCGGCTGGACCCTAATGCCGCCGTTGCAGCCCTTTCGGACGACGCAGAAATCTGCGGCTGCAACGGCGTTTCCAAGGCCAAGGTCGTCGAGACAATCAACGCAGGCGCCTGCAGCCTCGACGCGGTACGCAGCACCTGCAAGGCTTCGGCCAGTTGTGGTTCGTGCACCGGCCTCGTCGAGAGGCTGCTGGCGCTTACGCTGGGCAGCGAAGTGCAATCGGGTCCGAAGACGATGTGCAAATGCACCAGCTTCAGCCATGAAGATGTGCGTCGTCTGATCCTCGAAAAGTCCCTTCGCTCGATCCCGCAGGCGATGCAGGAGCTTCACTGGACCACACCCGACGGTTGTTCGTCGTGCCGGCCTGCGCTCAACTACTACCTCCTTTGCGCCTGGCCGGGCGAGTACGAGGACGACCAGAAGAGCCGCTTCGTCAACGAACGCCTCCACGCCAACATCCAAAAGGACGGCACTTACTCGGTTGTACCGCGCATGTGGGGTGGCCTCACCAACCCACGTGAGCTGCGTGCGATTGCCGATGTGGTGGAGAAGTACAACGCGCCGATGGTCAAGGTCACCGGCGGCCAGCGGCTCGACATCTTCGGGATCAGGAAGGAAGATCTGCCCGCCGTTTGGGCCGATCTCAATGCTGCGGGGATGGTTTCGGGCCACGCCTACGGCAAGTCGCTGCGCACAGTGAAGACCTGCGTCGGCAGCGAATGGTGCCGCTTCGGCACGCAGGATTCGACCGGGCTGGGTGTGAAGCTGGAACGGATGACCTGGGGTTCTTGGATGCCCCACAAGTTCAAGATCGCGGTATCGGGCTGCCCGAGGAATTGTGCGGAAGCGACCATCAAGGACTTTGGCGTGGTCTGCGTGGACAGCGGGTACGAGCTTCATGTCGGCGGCAATGGGGGGATAAAGGTCCGCGCCACCGACCTTCTGTGCAAGGTCACGACCGAGGCTGAGGCGATGGACATATGTGCCGCGTTCATCCAGCTTTACCGTGAACAGGCGCACTACCTTGAACGCACTGCGCCGTGGATCGAGCGGGTCGGTCTCGATCAGGTGAAGGCCGGGCTGTTCGAAGATCCCGAGAGCGTCAAGCGGCTCGCCGCAAGGTTCCGCTATTCGCAGACCTTCTGTCAGACCGATCCTTGGGCCGAGCGCGTGGCGGGCAAGGACGCGGATCTGCACCAGCACCTTGCAGAGGTGCGCCCAATTGAAGTGGAGAGTGCATGATGATCGGCGATTGGCTCGACATCGGTTCGGTGGACCAGATTACCCCTGGCACTGCGCGCACGCTGCCGGTTGTCGGCGCGGACGAGATCGCGGTGTTCCGCACACAGAAAAACGAATTCTATGCGCTGGTGAACAAGTGCCCGCACAAGCAGGGGCCGCTCTCGCAAGGGATCGTGCACGACAATGTGGTCACCTGCCCACTTCATAACTGGAACATATCGCTCAAGACCGGCGAGGCCTTGGGTGAGGACAAGGGTTGCGTTCCCATCATCCCGATGAAGGTCGACGCTGGCCGCATGTATTTGCTGCGCTCTGCCGTGGTCGGAAGCCGCGCGGCTTGAGGCAGGTCCGCACCACTTGCGCCTATTGTGGCGTCGGCTGCGGTATCCGCGCCGAGGTGACGGGCGATCGCTCGGTCTTCATAAAGGGTGACCCTGAACACCCTGCCAACTTCGGTAAACTCTGCTCGAAGGGAACGCATCTGGGTGAAACTGTGGGGTTGGAAGGTCGGCTCCTGCACCCTATGATCGGGGAGCGTCGCGCCGGGTGGGACGAAGCACTTGATCTCGTTGCGGGCAAGATGCGTGATTGCATCGAGCTACACGGGCCCGACAGCGTCGCGCTTTATGTCTCGGGTCAGTTGCTGACCGAAGACTACTATGTCGCCAACAAGCTGATGAAGGGCTTTGTCGGCAGCGCCAATATCGACACCAACAGCCGCCTGTGCATGGCCAGCGCCGTCGCCGCACACAACCGCGCGTTCGGCGAGGACGTCGTGCCGGTGACTTATGACGATCTCGACGAAGCGGACCTTATCCTGCTGGTCGGATCGAACACAGCGTGGTGCCATCCGGTGATCTGGCAGCGGATCGAGGCAGCTCGGGAAATGCGTGGCACGAAGATCGTGGTGATCGATCCGCGCCGCACCGAGACCGCCGAACAGGCCGATCTTCATGTGCCGGTTGCGCCCGATGGCGACGTGGCACTGTTCAATGCGCTATTGGTGGAGATGGTCCGGCGGGGGGTGGCGGAGGAAGACGCTCCCCCCCTCCCCCACCGGCCTGCGGCAGGCGAGAAGGGTGGCGTCGGACCCGAAACTTTCGCCGCCCTGGCCGATCTTGTTGCCGCGCACTCGCGCATGGTCACAGTGTTTTCGATGGGCGCAAACCAGTCGATTGCCGGGACCGACAAGGGCAATGCGATCATCAACCTGCATCTCGCCACGGGCCGCATCAATGCGCCCGGCATGGGGCCCTTCTCGATGACCGGGCAGCCCAATGCAATGGGCGGGCGCGAGGTCGGCGGCCTCGCCAACATGCTCGCCTGCCACCTTGGCTTTTCGGATGCTGAGCGCGCCGACGTGGCGGAATTCTGGCAGGCCCCGCACCTGTGCAGCGGCCCCGGCCTCAAGGCGGTGGACCTGTTCCGCGCGGTCCACGATGGCCGGGTCAGGTTCCTCTGGATCATGGCGACTAATCCCGCCGTCTCGATGCCCGACGCAGGCTTCGTGCGCGAAGCCTTGGCTCGGTGCGAAACCGTGGTGGTATCCGATGTGATCGTCGATACCGATACCGCGCGCTTCGCCCACGTCCGCCTGCCAGCGCTTGCCTGGGGCGAAAAGGACGGAACCGTCACCAATTCCGAGCGGCGCGTGAGCCGCCAGCGCGCATTGTTTGCCGCTCCGGGCGAGGCGCGCGCGGACTGGGCAATTATTGCCGACGTGGCAAAACGGATGGGCTTCGCCGGGTTTGACTGGAGCAACGCAGTGGGCGTGTTCCGCGAATATGCCGCGATGACCGCGCTTTCGGTGAAGCATGGCAAGGTGCTGGACCTTACCGACAAGGCCGGGATTTCGGACGGGGATTACGAGGCGATGGTCCCGTTCTTGTGGGGCGGGCGGCATCCCATGGCCGGGCGGACCATGCGACACGTACCCGTCGAACCGCGCACCCGCGCCGCCGATCCCGCCTTTCCGCTGCGGCTCAACACCGGGCGCTATCGCGACCAGTGGCACACGATGACCCGCACCGGCCTTTCGCCCACGCTGGCGCAACACCGACGCGAGCCCCTGCTTGAGGTGCATCCCGCCGATGCCGAGGCGGCCAGGATCGTCGATGGAGCATTGGCACGCGTGGTGACGGCATCGGGCAAGTCCGTGTTCCGTGTAAGCGTGACCGATGCGCAGACGCTCGGGCAGATCTTCGTGCCGATGCACTGGTCCGACGAGATGGCGAGCGGCGGTCGGGGGAACCTGCTTCCTGACCAGTCCGTCGACCCCATTTCGGGCCAGCCCGGCTTCAAGAACAACGCCTGCCAGATCGAACCGGTCGCGAGCGACTGGCGCGCGTTCCTGCTGAGCGGCGAAGCCATCACACCTGAATATCTGGGGTGGTGGAGCCGTTCGGCGGTTGCGGGGGGCTGGCTCTATGAACTGGCTGGCGATGGGGCTGTTGATGCCGATGTGCTGTTGCCTGCTGGTGAAAGGATCGAGGCGGTCGACATGGCGCGCGGTATGCGGCGGCTGGCGGTAATTGATCGGGGAGGCTCGCTCATCGCCGCGCTGTTTGTCACGCGCACCGGACAGTTGCCGCCGCGCGACTGGATCGCGGGGCAGCTTGGCCAGAACGGCGCGGCGCTACCCGAACTGCTCGCCGCGCGCCCGAGCATGCCGGCACCCGATCGCGGGCCGGTGGTATGCGTATGCCACGGCATCGGCACAAACCTGATTCTTGACGCGGCAGAAGCAGGCGCGGCCAGCGTTGCCGACGTAGGCCGGGCTTGCGGCGCGGGGACCAACTGCGGTTCATGCCGACCAGCCATCGCCCGGATGCTGCGGGAGTGGCGTGCCGACATGACGCCATTGAAAGAGCCGGAGGTAGCTCAATGAACGACTTTCCCGATGGCACAGTATGGCTCGTGGGAGCCGGGCCAGGCGATCCAGAACTGCTCACGCGCAAGGCGACCCGCCTGATCGGCATGGCCAGCGTAATCTTCCACGACGCCCTGGTCGGACCGGGTGTGCTTGAACTGGCAGCGCCAGATGCAAGGATCCTCCACGTCGGAAAGCGATCCGGCCGGCACTCGAAGGACCAGAGCACGATCGACCGGCTGATCGTCGAAGCGGCGCTGGCAGGAGAGCGCGTCGTACGCCTCAAAGGGGGTGATCCCGCAATCTTCGGCCGCGCGACGGAGGAACTCGAAGCATGCTGCACAGCCGGCGTCGCCGTTTCGATCTGTCCAGGCGTCACGGCTGCCAGCGCTGCCGCGGCAAGCCTCGGCGTTTCGCTGACGCTGCGCGGGCTCGCCCGCAAACTGACATTCGTGACCGCCCACGTTCGCGCGGGAGAACCTCTCGATCTGGACTGGTCAGACCTTGCCGATCCCGCGGCGACCCTCGCCGTCTACATGGGCAAGGCAGCGGCTGGCGATATCTCACGCCAACTCATCGCGGCGGGGCTGCGAGGTGATACCCCGGTCGCTCTCGTCGAATCCGCCAGCCTGCCCACAGAGGGCCAGTTTCTGACGCGGCTTGACCTGCTGCCCCTCGTTGCGCGCACCGCACTTGGCGATGGTCCGGCCCTGCTGCTGATCGGCGCAGCACTAAGAGGGGCTCTGCCACTCATGGCCCGGACCAATGTTGCTATCGGAGAAGCCTGCGCGTTTGCCGCTTGATGACCTTCACGCTGCGTCTTGGGCAAACTCCCTTGTTTAGCCAGAGATGTAATCACCGGTGGTATGAACGGCGATCGCTTCCAACTCATCCTGTCCGTGCCTTGAGTTACCTTAATGCCAAGAACTTCAACTCCGACAAGATCCTTTGCCTGAGAGCACTCTTTTTGGTGGCGGGATTGGAACGCGCGCACCTAGTTTTTCGGAGGTGCGAAGTAGCATAGAGGGTCATGAGAGCACCATGTCGTCACTGCTTGGAAATGAATGACAGTGCTTGGCGCTCGATCCGACCCTGTCTATGCGCAGCGAAAAAGATCAACCCTGAAATTGCATGAACGATCGAACCGTCCCTTGGGTCTGCTCGGATCCTGTTGCAAGGTTGGATGACTTGTCCCAGCATAAGCCAATATTCTCGTAAAAGAAACGGGACGACGGCAACTGGTCGGTAGCAACGACTGCGAAGCTGGCCAGCCGACTGCGACTGCCGCCTTGAACCCGGACATTCGCGCTTCAGTTTGATGTTATCGATTCCTGCCGTTGGTTCATTGGGCTTTTGGGAACGGTGGAAGACTCGGTCAGGGACGCCCCTGCCGTTCACAAGTAGTGCGGCGAACGGCAAAATTCGCCAAGAATGGATGTCCCCTGGTGCGGCTTTTTGCCAGGATGACGCAATGAACAGGAATATGCGTTTTAATTTCTTGCAGTGTGACATCAGATGCGGTTTCTTCCCACGATCAGCAACGCAATGTCTGTGCCGCTCCGGCAAGGCAGGGAAGTTGCCAACGTGGAGAGATCATGCTGGTCGAGGCATTCGGGCGCGGAGCGGCGGCAGGATTCGTGATATGGTGCGCTGTCAGCACCGCAAATGCGCAGCCCGCATGGCGGGAAGCCTTTCAGTCCAGCCCTGCGACCTATGAAGCTCCTTCCGACACGTTCATCAAGTTCGCGTCGGAACATTGGCATGTGCCCCCCGAACAGCTCGTCGCCGATCTCACCCCCCAGCCGATTGCTGGAACTGTCCGATATCAAGTGATCATCCAGGCGGGAGGATCCCAAATCCGGATCAGGCTATCGAATGAGGAAGGGAAGGCTACGCTAAAGCTCAAGGCCGTCTCCGTGGGCATGGCGGGCAGCGATTTCGTGGCAAAGCCCGATACGTCGCGTCCCGTCACATTCGCGGGCTCACCGAGCGTCAGCATTCCAGCGGGTGCACCCATGATCAGCGATCCGATCGCCATGGCAGTGACGGCGGGGACCGAATTGGTCGTCAGCGCCGCACTGGCCGAGAATGCCGTTAACGAAGGGCGCGGCGGCGCAGGATTTCTGCTGGCAGCGGGAGATCAGACTCTCAACGCGTCGCTTTATCAGGCTACACCGATGAAGGGCCGACCGTTGGTAACCGGGGTAAGCGTCCTCAGTCAGGAAGCGCCCCAAGTCATTGTGGCGTTCGGAGATTCGATCACCGACGGCAATCGTGTCGCTCCGCGAGCCCTGCATGGCTGGTCCGAACAGCTCGCTCGCCGACTGGCCATGCGCAAGGGGCACAAGTCGTACTCGGTGATTAATGCCGGAATTGCCGGAAACCGTCTGCTGGCAGCCGGCTGGGGGGCGGCAGGATTGGCAAGACTGGACCGCGACGCCTTGCGCATCGAGGGCATCTCACACCTTGTCCTCCTCGAAGGTATCAACGATATCAACATGTCGGGCAGGAGCCCGTTCGGCATCAGCCCCACCCTGTCCGCCGGCGATCTGATTGCGGGATACCGACAGGTGATCGCCCGCGCACATGCCAGAGGCGTGAAAGTGTATATCGGTACGCTGACTCCCAATCCCGCGAGCGAGCTCACCACCAAAGACAAGGTGGCGCTGCGAAAGGCCGTCAATGACTGGATCAGGCATTCTGGCGAGCCGGATGCGGTGATCGATTTCGAGGCGATGGTCCAGGACCCGTCACACCCCGATATGTTCAAGGCCGAATTCGACTCCGGCGATCATCTTCACCCCAGCGATCAAGGCTATATGGTGATGTGCAACGGCATCGACACTTCGCTCTTTCCCTGATTGGGGATAGCATCACTCAATCTGAACGACTGCTATTGTCGCGCCAGGACGTAAAAGGGTTTGAGGTGAACGTCTCGATCTGGTCGGCCGCTGGCCGCTCGATCATTGCGGCTAAGGTGACAAGTGCCGCCTTGAAAGCGGACGTTTGCACCTTGATCTAGCGATATCAATTCCGGCCTTTCGTTCATGGAAATGGTCATCCCATCATACGAGCCTTTCGCGTCGAGCTCCGTAGCTTAGGATCAATTAGAACTCCGCCCAATCATCCTCCCTCGGTGCTGGCAGAGCGCTAGTGCGCGTGGTGTGAATGGCTCTGGGCAGGATATTTGAAAGCTTGGCCCTTGTTTGCTCACGCGGTTTGAGCTCAACGACACGCCCAGTTGAAATCTGAAACGCATTGACGAGGTTGGAGAGCTGCGTTGACTGATCCGCAAGCTGGCGGGCAGCAGCGTTGCTCTCTTCGACCATCGCAGCATTCTGCTGAGTGACGCGGTCCATTTCGCTTACCGCAGCCCTCACGTGTTCGAGCGAAGCCGACTGCAGGGCGGCAGACTCCGCGATTTCGCCGACAGAACCTGTGATGCGTTCGATACGCTGGACAATCGCTCCAAGTGCAGCGCCGGTGGCATCCACGAGGCCCACGCCGTCCTTGACCTGAACGGTACTCGCCTCGATCAAATTGCGTATCTGGGTAGCAGCTTCAGCAGACCGCTGCGCGAGCGCCCTCACCTCTGTAGCGACAACAGCAAAACCCTTGCCGCTTTCGCCTGCGCGCGCTGCTTCAACACCGGCATTGAGTGCAAGCAGGTTGGTCTGAAACGCAATACCGTCGATAACGGAAATAATCTGAGAGATCTGATCCGACGAGTTCTGGATGGCTGTCATTGCCGCAACCGCCTTGGCAACAACGTCACTGCCCTGCCTTGCTTCTGCCTGGACGTCGCGAACAGCTTCTGCTGCGCTCTGCGCAACGGCCGAATTGCGCTGCACGGTCGCAGTCACTTCGGTGAGGCTCGCCGAGCTCTCTTCTAGCGCTGCAGCTTGCTGTTCGGTCCGTACAGAAAGATCATTCGACGCGCTGCGGATCTCAGTCGATCCGTTGAGAATGTCTGCTGCCGCCAACGACACGCCACGGAGCGCCTCGTCGAGGGCCATCGCAGTGCGATTGAAGCTGTCACGCAGACCGGCGTACTGTTCTGGCAATTCGGCAAGGCGCGCCGTCAGGTCGTTGTCGGCAAGGCGCTGCAAACTGCTCGCGACCGTGGTCACGACATCCTGTTGCAGCTCCGCATTGGCCTTGATGTCGACCGCTTGCTGGCGGAAGGTTGCCATCGCACGGGTTAGCCTGCCGACACAATCACTGAACTCAGTGTGGGCCACAGGAGAGTCCAGATCACCGGCTGCCAGCGCCTCCATGCGGACGACGGTAGCGACGTAGGGATCGCTGATAGTCTTGCCAGCAAAAGCAATGAGCGCAACCGAGCTCACCGAGGCCAATAGCAAAAGGCCCGTCATCCAGTGGCTTGTGACAATGTCTTCGACCACGAGGATCATGCACAGACATGTGACCACCGCCAGCAATGCCTGAACACCGGTCAGAAAATGAAACTTCTGCCGGATCGGCGCAACTTTGGTGAACCAGGTCAGCATCATTCACTCCAAGTTCCTGATCGCGCGAACTGGCCACCCAGCAGCCAACTTCA
Organism: Novosphingobium sp. B1; assembly: GCF_900176395.1. Classification (GTDB taxonomy): domain Bacteria; phylum Pseudomonadota; class Alphaproteobacteria; order Sphingomonadales; family Sphingomonadaceae; genus Novosphingobium. The sequence goes on from NZ_FWXL01000026.1 coordinate 24,213, forward strand.
CCCGAGATTGGAGCGGCTATTACATTTGATTTCTTTTAATCCGCAAAAGTGCATCTGAGGGTGGTGCCGCAGCAATGTGTTAAGAAGGCGTTAGCCACGCACATGCCCAATGGTGCAGGCTCGTTCGCGGCTGATGCGAAAATCCAGCGACTGGCGCTCGAAGAACAGTGTCTCCCAAATAACTGAATTTGCGCTGTATTGTCTTCACTGGTTCACTGATGACTCTTGATGTTGGCGCTGTCACCATAATAGATGGCGACCACCTCATTTTGTGGTGCTAAAAGAGATGCGGAGGCATCGGATTTTGCCAGCCTCGATCCATTACTATCTTTGGCAGCCCGTTTAAGCGGTGAAGCGGCAGTTTGGCATTTTGTAGGGCACTGCGATGAAAAGCGCTTCCGATCTCCAGGATGAGATAGCTAGGCTGCAGCACGAACTTGCCAGCCTGAAGGCCATGGGCGCCGCTTCTCGCGAAGACGAATTGCCAGTCGTCGAAATGCTGATGCGCGACACCCAGCGTCGTCATGTGGCAGAAGCTGAGCTTGCCGATGCCCACGCCTGGATGGAACTGGCCCAGGAAGTGGGCGGCGTTGCCGCCTACCGGATGGACATCATCGAAAACCGGTTGTGGTGGTCGCAGTCTGTTTTTGCGCTTTACGGCTTCGACCCAGCCGCAGGGGAGCCCACGATTGACCTGTGGTTGTCGGCAATACACCCCGAGGACCGCGTCAAGGTAGAGCATATGGCACGCATGGCGATCGAAACTGGGGCACCGATCGATCACCAGTTCCGGATCATCCGGCCATCGGACGGCACACATCGCTGGGTTCACGACCGGGGCCGGGTGGAGTGTGATACCTCGGGCAAACCTTTACGCCTACATGGCGTCAACATCGACATGACCGCCATGCGCCAGGTGCAGGAGGCTCTGGCAGCGAGCGAAGAACAGTACCGCGGCACTTTCGAGCATGCCAATGTCGGCGTCGCGCATGTTTCGGTCGATGGCCGATTTCTTCGGGCGAATGACTATCTGTGCAAACTGCTAGGCCGTTCCGAGTCCGAACTGCAGGCGGTGACCTTCCAGGACATCACCCATCCCGATGATCTGGGTAGCGACCTTGATCTCCTTCTTCAGCTGATGGATGGGAAAATCCCGTCCTACACCTTGGAGAAGCGCTACGTCCGCCCTGATGGGACGCTTGTCTGGAGCGACCTCAGCGTCGCCCTCATTCGCAATGATGAAGGTCTTCCGCTGCATTTTGTCTCGGTCATCACCGACATCCAGCAGCGCAAGGAAGCGCAAGACCTGGTGAAACTGGTGCTGGACGAGGCGAACCACCGCGTGAAGAACCTGCTCTCGGTCGTCGGCGCGATCGTCAAGTCAAGCGCTCGGTCCGCAGGGAGCGTGAAGCAATTCGAAGAAGCTGTATCACTGAGGCTTAAGGGCATCGCGGCATCGCATGATCTGCTGATGGGCAAGTCCGTCGATGGTGGCGACCTCGCCCAACTCATTCGCAGACAGCTGGAAATCTTCACCGATTGCGCGATTGAGCGTGTGATCATGGACGGCCCACCCCTTCAGCTGTGCCCTCGCGCTGTTCACGCCTTTGGCATGGTACTCCATGAGCTCGCGACAAATGCTTGCAAGTATGGTGCTTTGGCTAACGAGCGTGGTGAAGTGCACATTGACTGGTCCATCTCCGCTGAACGCGGAGCGCTGCATTTTGTGTGGCGAGAGGTTGGTGGCCCAGAAATCAAAATGGCCGGCCCGCAGGGTTTCGGATCCAAAGCACTGGCGAGGATGTTAGCCGGCTCGCTCGGCGGCAAGGTTACGCACCAGCTGTTGCCTGCAGGCTGCGTTTTTGAAGCGGATCTGCCGCTCGGCAATTTGCTCGACAGATCGTGAAACAAACCTGCTCGGCGCTGATCAGGTTGTTCCCACGACCGGGCCATCTACTTCGATCTTCGCTGCCACGCTGAGAAGGTAAGCAGCGTCTTCGGTTGCCCCCTTGGCAGCTCTCGACATGGCTGAGGTGATGATCTTTGCCCGAATTGCGCGGCGGAAACGAGGATCGTGGAGCTTGAGTGCTTCCAGGATGCCGGAGATGACATTCTGATCACAACGCTCAGCGCCAGATGGCAGGTCCAAATCCATCTTGCTAACCTCTTTGTCCCGCCATGCGCCGCTAAAGAACCTCTCCAAGGCATTGAATGCAAGAGGGAAAGGACCGGCGGCACGGACAGCACGTTGAAACGAACAAGCAGCGTCAGCGGAACGATAGCATCCATGATGCACACTGGGCAGCCAATGTGCAGCAGACCGAAAACGCCTAATCGATCATTGTCGAATGCAAGAAGTGCCGTGTGCCCACAGCAGGACGCTGCCAGACATCCTTTTTGGCAAGAGATCTCATATCCTCTTGGCGGACAATCCGGGTTTTCGTAAGGCTCGCGAACTTGGACCGGGGGGTTGCATGGTCATCAATGCTCATGAGGCTGAGCAGCAGCAAGTTGCTGCTGCAACAGCCATACATATCAATACTTTACGTATACTGATATCCAGCCTTTTGCCTTTGGCCGCCAAGAATGCCAGAAATCCAAAGCTTTGGCTGGAGGAACTTGAGCAACTTGCGACGATGAGCGCCGACTATGCCAAGTTCGAGGCTGCAGGGGCCGTCAATCCGGAATTGATGAAAGCGGCTGTAATGGGCGCGCTTGAAGAAGTTCTGAGCGCAGCAAAGCGCAGCCTGGATGCTGTGGCTGCGTAAGCAGTCAGGGTGTAGATTTCCGCTGAGAATTGACCCGGTATTTCCATCGAGAATTGACCCGGGTGATGGTATGTCCCGCAGAGCGGGTTTTGGGTCAAGCTGGTG
>NZ_FWXL01000027.1 GCF_900176395.1 Novosphingobium sp. B1
GTCAAGGAGCCGTTCTTCTCGGCCGAAGACCTCTTTGGTGACGGCAAGATCCAGGCGCTCGTCGACAAGGTCAAGGATGGCTACGACTACGTCATTTTCGACACCCCGCCGATCCTGGGCGTTGCCGATGCCCGCACCATCGCCACCATGAGCGATGCCGTCATCGTCCTCGTGCGCTGGAACAGCACGCCTGTGAAAACCCTCAAGGCCGCGCTGTCCTCGCTCGTCCTCGATAACGCACCGGTCCTGGGCGCTGCATTCACCATGGTCGACCCCAAGTCCGATGCCCTCGGCGCAAGCTACTACTCAGCTTACTACTCCAAATACTACGAACAAAAGAAAGCTGGGTGAGTAGCGCAAGTGTCGCAACCTCCGTTTATCGAGGGGCTTAACGACATGGCTTTAGCGGTTAGATGAGCGTCCTTAGTGTCGATGCCAGTCAAGGGATTGTGAATTGCGTTTAGCCAGGTTCTTGCTGATATTGGCGCCCCTGCTCCTTTTGGCGGGTGCGTTCTATGTCGGTAATCTTGCGATGCAGGACAATCCGACCGGGCACGGCAAGCTGGTCGCTGGCGCTGGTTCAAACGTTCCGGGGCCGCCTCTTCCTGAACCTCCGCCAATGGAATTCAAGGACGTAAGTCGCGAAGACGCAGTTTCCATCAATGCAAAGATCCCCTTCTCTAAGCGGGTGAACACCCCTGCCCGGCCGTTCATGTTTTCTGGCAACGAGGTCGACCGGCAGCGCGCGATCGCCTGTTTGACCGCTGCAGCTTATTATGAGGCTGGAAACGACCTCGTTGGCGCCAGTGCAGTTGTCCAGGTTGTGCTGAACCGCGTGCGCCATCCTGTGTTTCCAAAGACAGTGTGCGGCGTCGTTTTCCAAGGCCACGAGCGTTACACTGGCTGCCAGTTCACGTTCACGTGCGATGGTGCGCTGACGCGTATTCCAAATCCCGCAATCTGGAATCGTCTACGTGGCATCGCGACGATTGCTCTTCGTGGATATGTCTTTTCACCTGTTGGCGTTTCGACCCATTATCATACGAACTGGGTGGTACCCTACTGGAGCGGAAAGCTGGAGAAGACCGCACAAGTTGGAACGCACTTGTTCTTCCGCTGGCCGGGTTGGTATGGCGAGCCGAAGGTGTTTACCGGCACCAGTGTGCCGGGTGAGATTGTTCCAGACGCTCGAATTGCTCGTCTCGTGGAGGCTGAGGAAGCGCCCATCGATCCGGTCGATCTCGCCTCTATTCAAGCGGAAAACGTTGTGACGAGCGGACCTGCGACAATTCCGGAAGTGACAATGGCGGATATGCAGGCGAGCCGCCTGAAATTTGCCGACACGAACAGCAATGTGTTCATGGTCCATCTCGAACCACAAATGTTCCCTGGCTCCTACGCCACCATGGCATTGGCCCTGTGCAAGGACCGGCCAACCTGTGAGGTCTGGGGGTGGACGGACTCGCGCATTGTACCCAATGACCAGTCAATTTCTCCGGTGGCTCGTCAGCGTGCATCGTTCCACTTCGAGCGTACGCGCACGTCACCATCCGGTATAGCGCAATGGAATTGTGCCGAGTTTCCCCGCAACCGGGCCGATCAATGCTTGTCAGGAACAGTCGCGCCACCAGCGAAGACGGCACCTGAAAGCACTGCGTCCGCCGTAGCGCAGTGAACCAATGAACCCGATACAGAGACTGATCGAACGCAAACTCGCTGCACACAAGCGCAAAACGGCTCAGCGAGATGCCTTGCGAGCTGTTCAGGCCTACCCGCGCATTGTGGATAAGGCTCCGCACGGTCTCTCAAGCCCCCTGATCGTGTCGCTTACATCTTACGCCAAAAGGTTCGCGACGCTTGATCTGACCATTAAGTCGCTGCTGGACCAGGATATCGTCGTTGATCAGCTGCTGCTTTGGGTTTCGCCTGAAGATCTTGCACAACTCCCAGCAAGCGTACGGGCGCTAGAAGGAGCGGTCTTTCGTGCGATGCCTACGAAGGACATTCGCTCCTACACCAAACTAATTCCTGCTCTCCGCTCTCATCCAGAATGCTTTATCCTGACGGCGGATGATGACATCCACTATCCGTCGGATTGGGCTCGGTCCATCGTCGAAGGATATCAGGTCGGTGAGCGGATGACGGTTTGCCGGCGCGCGCATATGGCGGCTGTGGGGCCAGATGGAGCCACCCTTCCCTACCAGCAATGGCCACATGCCGTTGTTGACGCGGGGGACCGTGGACCTGGTTTTGCACTTTTCCCAACCGGTGTCGGTGGTGTCCTATATCCGCCCGGGACTTTCGATGCAGAAGTGCTGAGAGAGGATGTCTTCCTTGATCTGTGTCCCTACGCTGATGATCTGTGGTTTTTCTGGCTCGAGCTGGTCGGAGGCGTTCAACGTCGGCGTGTCGGAAAAAACCATAAGTTCATCGCTTGGCCATCGACACAAGAGGGTGGGCTGTTAAATGACAACCTTCATTTGGGACGCAATGATCAGCAAGTGACTGCTTTAGAGGCACGCTATGGTGCATTGCAAAAATTTGTTGGCAGAGGTGTGTGACTGACCTTTGGTAGAGGTCAGCCTGTTTCAGATATCTACGAGTTAAGAGAAGACGGTCTTCTTTCAGCTGATTGCTTGGCCCTTGCTTGAAGATTCGAGTATGTGAACTAGTGGGAGCAATGCTGCACTGCCGCATGATTCTTTAAAGAGTGGTTATAGATAGTTACGTATATCGGAAACTTGCGTTAGCATAGCGTTTCGCTTCGTGCTTATACGTGCCGTCGACATTGAAGTATGGCCGCTCCAACCGTTGAAAGTTTTTGGCCGCGGGTCGACATCCAATACAGATCATCAACTACATGTACTTGTTCGGATCCGTGCGTGATTGCGTCGTGTCCTGAACATGCGGTTGTGATTGAACGCTTGACTATTAATTTTCCACCACTCGGCATGGTTTGACGCAATCGACTGTCTCGAAACGTTTCATGTAAGCCCAAATTTTGGTTCGTTTGACCTTGTAACGGAATGTTGCATCTGCGAAAGTGATAGCGCGGGAATGCTCTAAAGGGGTCCATAAGGCATGGCCAAGGTAGCGTTGATTACAGGTGTAACTGGCCAAGATGGGTCGTATCTCGCCGAGTTCCTGTTGGAAAAAGGCTATGAGGTCCATGGTATCAAGCGTCGTAGTTCACTGTTCAACACGCAGAGAATTGACCATATATATCAGGACCCTCATGCTCCTTCGCCAAATTTAAAACTCCACTACGGCGACCTGTCAGACACTTCAAATTTAACTCGCATCATTCGCGAAGTTGGACCTGACGAGATTTACAATCTCGGAGCCCAGAGCCACGTAGCCGTTAGCTTTGAAGCTCCTGAATATACTGCGGATGTGGACGCGATAGGCACACTGCGTTTGCTAGAAGCCGTCAGGTTCTTGGGCCTAGAGAAAAAGACGCGTTTTTATCAAGCGTCAACGTCGGAACTTTATGGGCTTGTTCAAGAGATTCCACAACGCGAGACAACTCCGTTTTATCCCCGCAGCCCATACGCCGTTGCGAAGCTCTACGCCTACTGGATTACAGTAAATTATCGCGAATCTTATGGCATTTATGCCTGCAACGGCATTCTATTTAATCATGAGAGTCCCCGTCGAGGTGAAACCTTTGTGACGCGCAAGGTTACGCGTGGTCTTGCGAACATTGCACAAGGTCTTGAGAGTTGTTTATTTATGGGCAACATCGATAGTCTCCGTGACTGGGGTCATGCTAAGGATTATGTCCGTATGCAGTGGATGATGCTGCAGCAGGACAATCCAGAAGATTTTGTAATTGCAACCGGAGTACAATATTCGGTCCGCGAGTTCATTTCCTGGTCAGCTAGCCACCTTGGCATAACCTTGCGTTTCCAAGGCGCTGGAGTGGAGGAAGTAGGTGTGGTCGAGGCTGTGACTGGCGATGATGCACCAGCGGTCAAACCCGGGGACGTTATCGTTCGCATTGACCCACGTTACTTCCGGCCGGCTGAGGTCGAGACGCTCCTTGGTGATCCGACTCGTGCAAAGGAAAAACTGGGCTGGGTACCGGAGATTACGGTACAGGACATGTGTGCGGAGATGGTTGCAGAGGACCTAAAATCCGCCAAGCGTTATGCTCTGCTGAAACAACATGGTTTCGAATTACCAGTTTCGATCGAAGGCTGAAAAAGGGGACCCGCAATGCGCGTTTATGTAGCCGGCCATAGGGGCATGGTAGGTGGCGCAATTGTTCGTCAACTGGCCGCTCGAGACATCGAAACGATCACGCGCACGCATGCAGAGCTTGATTTGACAAACCAAGCTGCTGTTGCTGACTTTTTTGCGACTGAGAAGCCGGACGCAGTTGTTCTCGCCGCAGCAAAGGTCGGTGGAATTCACGCTAACAACACTTATCCAGCAGAGTTTATTTATGAGAACCTGATGATCGAAGCAAACGTGATCCATCAGGCTTATCTCAACGGGATAGAACGTCTGCTGTTCTTGGGGTCGTCTTGCATATATCCTCGAGCTGTCACGCAGCCGATGAGAGAGGAAGCGCTGCTTACAGGCGTTCTTGAGCCAACGAACGAGCCTTATGCAGTTGCTAAGATTGCCGGGATCAAGTTATGCGAGAGCTATAATCGGCAATATGGAACAGATTATCGTAGCGTAATGCCGACTAATCTTTACGGCCCAGGCGACAATTTTCACCCAGAAAACAGCCACGTCATGCCAGCCCTAATCCGTCGATTCCATGAAGCAGTTGAGAACAATTTCGACGAGGTAATCATTTGGGGTTCGGGCGAGCCCCGTCGTGAATTTCTTCACGTTGACGACATGGCAGCAGCATCGCTGTTCATTTTCGGCCTCCAGCGCGATGCTTACGCGGCCAAGACAGAGCCCATGCTGAGCCATATTAACGTCGGTTTTGGTGAAGATGTAACTATCCGTGAGCTGGCTCAACAAATTGCTGACGTTACCGGCTTCGCAGGTCGCATTTCCTTCGACACGTCAAAGCCCGATGGTACGATGCGCAAGCTGATGGATTCTACTCGTATAAAAACTATGGGATGGGCGCCTCAGGTCTCGCTTATCGACGGCCTGCGTTCAACATACCGCTGGTTCCTTGACAATCATGCAGCGGCGCCGATTGGTGCAAAATGACGGGTGTTTCGAACCACACGTCGGTGAAACTTGGAGCGTGGGACGAAACGATAGCAATGCCTGCGCCGCTCTACCCCAAAACCCAGCGCTTTGATGCAAATCGAACCCTTTCGACTGGTGGAGTTCCAGCCAGTCGCATCCTCGATATACCCGTCAGCACAGTTAACATGCAAACTGCTGTCGAGACCATTTTGGGGTGGATAGCGAAGCGATGCTCTCACTTTATATGCGTCCGTGACGTCCATGGAGTGATGCGCGCACAGGACGATCCCGAACTGGCAGACATTCATGAACGCGCTGGCTTAGTTACTCCAGACGGTATGCCTTTGTTATGGATCCTGCGATCTCGAGGTTACCAAGATGCCTCGCGGGTTTGCGGAGCCGATTTAGTAGCAGCACTTTGCGAAGCCTCTTTGAAAACAGGCGCTCGGCACTATTTCTTCGGGGGTAAACCGGGCGTTGCGGAGAGAATGGCAACCGAGCTAACCCGGCAGTTTCCAGGTTTAAAGATTGCCGGATTAAGTACTCCACCGTTTCACGCTTTGTCTTTTGAGGAGGATGCAATCGTTACAGACGCGATTGTGGCAACTAATCCAGACATCGTATGGGTTGGTCTATCGACCCCTAAGCAGGAATATTGGATGCGCGATCATGTTGGGGTAATTCCAGGCGCAACGCTGATCGGAGTTGGTGCGGCTTTTGATTTCTATGCAGGTGACGTGAAGCGAGCACCACACTGGATGCGTGGATCGGGCTTGGAATGGCTACATCGATTGTTGAGCGAACCGCGCCGCTTGTGGCGACGATACTTAATATTAGCACCTAAGTTTGTATTGAAGATAATATTTAATCGAAGCTAATATGCAAAGTCGCGAATTATGAAAATCCTAATGGTGCATAATCGTTATCAACATGCCGGTGGCGAGGATACGGTCTTTGCCAACGAAGCACAGATGCTGCGCGAAGCTGGACATGAAGTGGTTGAACATTTGACAAGCAACGATCGAATAAAGTCAACATTCGACAAATTGTTGGCGTCAGCAGGTGTCATTTGGAGCTATTCCGGTTATCGTTCATTAGGACACGCATTAGACATCGCAAAGCCCGACGTCGTTCACGTTCATAACTTCTTTCCCTACCCAAGCGCATCCTTATTTTGGGCATCTGCACGCCGTGGCATTCCAACAGTATGGACATTGCACAACTTCCGCGTGATGTGTGCAAATGGTTTATTGTACCGCGATAACCAACCCTGCACAAAGTGCGTAACTGGTAATGCTTTGCCCGCTGTGTTGCATAAGTGTTATCGCGGGTCGCGCGCTGGCAGCGCTGCAGTTGCAGCACAGATTGCTGCCCACCGTTTTTTGGGAACATGGAAGAGCAAAGTGACACGATTTGTTGCTCTTACGGAGTTTGCCAGAGAACAATTCGTTAAGGCAGGACTCCCTGCAGAGCGGATCGTGGTAAAGCCAAACTTTACTAAGGTAAATTCTTTAACTTTTCAGTCACGAATGGGCGCTCTTTATGTCGGGCGCCTCAGCGCTGAGAAGGGCTTGGAAACTTTGGTTCGTGCGTGGGCAAAAGTTGGGGAGAAGCTAACGATCGTGGGCGACGGCCCTCTTCGTGGTCACCTTCAGCAACTTGCAGGACCCAATGTTCACTTCTTAGGCACGATGAATTCTGCTGAAGTTGCCAGTGAGATGAGCCGCGCTCGATTACTTGTAATCCCATCAGTATGGTTTGAGAACTTTCCGATGACAGTCATTGAAGGCATGGCAACCGCCACGCCTATATTAGCTTCGAATATTGGCTCACTAGCCACGCTAATAAGTGATGGCGTAACCGGATTGCATTTTAATCCAGGTGACGAAGACGATTTGGCTAGGGTTGCTAATATCGCCTTAGCTGACGACGAGCGCTTACGAGAAATTGGAAGACGAGCTAGAGAGCACTTTATAACACATTTGAGTTCCGACAAAAACCGCGCCATCCTTGAGCAAATTTATAAAGATGTAATGGCAGAAAATTGATGTTCCACCGTAGTGTCAGCCTTACCGGCATCCTTGAAGAAGCCGGTATCAAAAAGCAGAAGACATCAATAAAGAAAGTACTGTTTGTAACACACGTTATGCCTCATTATCGGGTAGCATTTCATGAATTGGTTCGAAAGGAATTAGGGAGTAGAGGTATAATCTACGATGTCGTCTGCGGATTGGCGACTGACGAGGAGTTGAAGAAGGGTGACATAGGTTCTCTTGATTCTATGTTAACAGTACCAGAATTTCGAGTTATAAATTCGAGGGGCGTATTACTTTATCATCCTATTTATTTGCGCTCATTTTATTATGATCTTGTGATCGTCACGCAGGAGAATAAGTATCTGTTAAATTACGCTTTGCAGTTATCTAGGCCATTTCGCCGAGGACGCTTGGCTTTTATGGGTCACGGACGGAACTTCCAAGCTCGCAATTTTGACAGCATAGCTGAAAGATGGAAGAGATTTTGGGCAACTAAAGTAGATTGGTGGTTCGCCTATACTGAAGAGACTCGCGATCACATTCGATCACTTGGTTTTTCTGATAGCCGGATAACAGTAATCAACAATTCAGTTGATTTATCTAAATTACGCGATCAGATTGCTCAAATCACTCCAGAGCGCCTAGAATTATTACGGCGTGAGCTGGATATAGTAGGCAGAAATGTAGGTGTCTTTGTTGGTGGACTTTATCCAGATAAGCGACTGAACTTTCTTGTCGAGGCCGGAAGGTTTATCCGAACCATGATTCCAGATTTTGAGTTACTTGTTATCGGAGGTGGACAGGATTTACAGAAACTTGAGCAACTGGCGGCAGATTTAACTTGGATTCGTATTCTTGGCCCTCGCTTTGGGACAGGCAAGGTTGAGTTGATGCTTTTAGGGCAAGTGTTTATGATGCCCGGTCTGGTGGGGCTCGCCATTCTTGATGCAGGTGCAACTCGTCTCCCGATCGCCACTACCGACTTTCCATGGCACAGCCCAGAAATTTCCTATCTTAAACCTGGCGAGAACGGTTTGCTAGTTGAGGATTGGCAAAACCCGGTAGCATACGGGCAAGCCGTGGTCGACTTGCTGAAGGACAAAAATCGCCTCGAAGCCATGGCCAACGCGGCAGAGGCGATGTCGCGGCGCTTTTCCATAGAAGCCATGGCCCAGAACTTTGCGTGTGGAATTTTTGATGTCTTAAAAGAATGAAAATGTAGCGGTGGGCAGCTACTTTGTGTCACGGATGTGGTACGTATTTCTTAACTAAGTTGGATAACTTTAGATTAGTTTTTTTAGTAATTCGATTAAGTTAGGAGACGCGTTAATAATAGACTTAACGTACCGCGAGCTCCACAGAAGTAATGCTGTAATTACACTTATGAGATGGTCGACGACTTAAGCGAGATCCGCGGTAAGCCAAGCTGGAGACCCGCAAAAGCCGATGGAGTTTCGGTGTCGTTGGTGATTCATTGATCGATAGCGATCATGGAGAGCCGTGATGGATCCGATGTCCCTGTTCAGTTTGAACGATCATCTTGAGGCCCTGAGCAGTAACCGTCCGGTGAGCCGCGCTTGCTGCTGCTGTCCGGTGTGTCTGGACGTCCTATAGGTCGTGCAATAGGGCGCGCTTAGGACAGCTCTGACACAGGTAACGGTGCTGACGGGGGTGCGACGCCGCCGGGATTGGACGGATCAGGATCGCCTGGAGATTTTGCGCGAGGCATTCTCGTCGGGTGCCTGTGTGGCGGATGTTGCGCGCCGTCATGATGTTTGCCGAGGCTTGATCTACTTGTGGCGCCGGGCAGCCTTGCGGCAGGTTCAGGAGGCATTCGTTTCGGCGGTGATCGAGGACGAGCCCGGAACCACCGCCAACGCTTCGGCGCAAGAGCCGGAAGCCGCGATCGTGCTGGACTTCGCCGATGGCCGACGATTGCGGATTTTCGCGCTGGCCTCGCCCGCGCTTGCGGTGGCCGCCTTGAAGGCGATGCGATGATTCCGGCGGGTGCGCGGGTGTGGATCGCGATGGGCTATACCGATATGCTGCGCGGAATGCAGAGCCTGGCCGCAATGGTCCAGCAGCACTTCACCAAGGACCCATTCGGAGGTGATCTGTGGGTCTTCCGCGGCCGCTCCGGGTAATTGCTCACGAGGTTGGCAGAAAAGTTTTGCGCGGTGAATCTGGTTCTGATTCACCCTTGGGATGGCCCCACCCCCGCTTCATGTGCTGAGCGAAGCTGAGAAGAAAGAGCTTCTGCTTGCGCAGCACGAGATGATCGAAAGGATGGCGGCTTGGATTACGGAACTTGAGGGCCTGGTCGGCAAACCGCGCAAGACGTCCTCGAACTCGCACATCCCGCCCTTGATGGACGATTTTGGCAAGAAGGGTGGCAAGAGGCGCAAGCCGAAGTCAGGCAAGCGACCGCCGCGCGAGGGCAAACACCGCCCACTGGCGGGGACACCCGACAAGACCGAACGTGTCATGGCCAGCGAGTGCGGCCATTGCGGCACGGATGTGACCAGCCAGGTACAGCAGTGCTAGCAGCGCTACGATCATGTCGACCTGCCACCGATCCGTCCCGTCGTCACCCGGGTGGAGTTTTGGGGCGGGCGCTGCCGGTTCTGTGGCCGACCAAGGCGCAGGCGCCTGTGGGCATGGCTCCCGGTTCGCCCTTCGGCTCAGGCATCTGTGCGCTAATGGCCTATCTGCATCATAGCCACCACGTGGGTTTCGAGCGCCTTTCCCGGATTGCTGGCGAACTGTTCGGGCTGACAATCTCCGAAGGTGCCATCGCCAACATGTTCCGTCGCCTGCGCACCAGCATGGATGCGGCCACGGCTGCGATCCGCGCCAAATCGCTTAAGGCGCGCATCATTGCTTCGGACGAGACGACAACCAGGACCAATGGCGTGATGCAGTGGCAGTGGGCGTTCCTGTCCAGCGACGCTGTCCTGCACAAGATCGCCTCGCGCCGGGCCCGTAGCGTTGCCGAAGACGTGCTGGGACAGCATCGACCGGATGTCTGGGTCTCCGACCACTATTCGGGTCAGCAGGAGTTGGGACGCGAGCACCAGGTTTGCCTCGCGCATGTGCTTCGCGATGTTCAGTACGCCATCGACAGCGGCGACACTGCCTTTGCCCCACACATTCGTGACCATTTACGCTGGACGATCAAGGTCGGGCGACGACGAGACCAGATCAAGGACAGCACCTTGGCCGCCTATGCTGCCAAAGCCGACAATACGCTCGATCGTCTGGTTGCCAGACCTGTCGCTCATCCCGCCGGGCGCGTTCTGCTCAAGCAAATCAAGGCGTGGCGGGGGAGGTTCTTCGTCTTCCTCAAGAACCGTCACGTGCCGGCCACGAACAACATCTCAGAGCGCGAAATCCGCCCCTCGGTCGTCTTCCGCAAAGTCACCAACGGCTTCCGGTCAGACTGGGGCGCTCAGATCCATGCCGGATACCGTTCCGTCACCGGCACTGCACGCCTCTCTGGCCAGTCCGCACTCAGCGCAATCCGCGATCTCGTCGACGGACGCTTCGCACCCGCCTGATCGGCCTCAGTGCCAACCTCGTGAGATCCCATGAGGTGGGTGAACAGCGGCCGATGCTCGGGCAGAGTAGTCGCCAAACAAACCTCTGGAGATCATGCTCATGCTCGAGGCACGCATTTCGTCCCAACACCTACCGCTGTTCGCAACGATCTTGCCGCAATTTTCGTGTCGCTGGAACTCAGTCAATCCAGATGGCTGGTCACATCCTTGTCGCCCGGGAATGGGTCCAGAATGTTGCAGTGCACTCTTGTTGCCGGAGACATGGCCGGTTTACTCAAGCGCCTGCATGATCTGCGACGCCAGGCACGTGATCGCGTGGGTAGGGAGTTTCCTGTCATCACTATTCAGGAAGCGGGCCTCGACGGGTTCTGGCTGCATCGCGTGTTGTTGAGTGAAGGCATTGGAAGCCACGTTGTGGATCCCGCGTCGGTAGCGGTCTCGCGACGTCGGCGGCGGGCAAAGACGGGCAAGATAGATGGTGAAGCACTGGTGCGCACCTTGTTGGCCTACAAGCGGGGCGAACCCCGGGTCTGCGCGATGGTGATTGCGCCATCGCCTGATGACGAAGATGCACGTCGCCTTGTTCGAGAGAGGCGATCGTTGATCAGGGAGCGGATCGGCCACGTGAACCGGATCAAAGGTCTACTCTATTGCCAGGGCATAAAAGGCTATGAACCTGTGCGTCGGGATCGACGCGAGAAACTGGAAAGCTTGACAACCGGAGATGGCAAACTATTGCCGAGGCATCTCAAGGCGCAGATCAGTCGAGAACTTGACCGTCTGGAACTCGTGCTCAAGCACATTGCCGCCGTTGAAGAAGCGCGGAGTGATATGCTCACAACGGCGGGGCCGGCACATTCGTCGCAATCGCAGGACCGGCCATGCTGCTCGCCCTTAAGGGAATTGGCGATGAGGCCGCAGCGGTCCTTTTGGACAGAAGGCCTGTCACGTCACTTCGACAATCGCAGACAGGTCGCTGCCTATGCCGGACTGGCACCAAATCCTTGGCAAAGCGGTCAGATCAACCGCGAGCAGGGCGTTTCCAAGGCTGGAAATCCACGGCTGAGAACGGCGCTAATCCAGATAGCCTGGCTGTGGATCCGGCATCAACCCGGCTCTGCACTAACTCGCTGGTTCAAGGATCGCGTGTTGCAAAACGGCGGACGCCTGAAGAAACCGACCATCGTCGCGCTGGCGCGCAAGCTCATCGTTGCGCTCTGGAAATATGTCTCTTCCGGTGTCGTGATCGAGGGGGCAATTATGCAAGCCAAATAGCAGCCGAATCTTACTTCGAGATCCGTCAAGGCCTGCAGACCCTGCTGGATACCAGGGCAGCGGACCGAGTAACTGCAGGGCACACCATGCCGATCCGTGAGAATGGTCCCGCCATCCTGGCCCCCGTCCGCAGCAAGCGGGATGTTGGTACAGCAGCCGAGTGTGCTGACCGAATACAAGTTGGAGCTGGCGCAACCACCGCGCCTGATCATGCAAACCGGGCCCGGACCAGGTTATCCAGAACGCCAAGGAAACATATCATGCCGCCATGAACCCTTGACAGAGACCCACCTCATATAAGCAATTACCACACCGCTGGCCGATACCGATGTGGGATTTGTAGCCGAACATGGGCGTGGCTATCTCGGCCATGAGTTTGCCATCTGGGACTTTCTTGCGGCGCCCGCGCTTGAGCTTCCAGCGCGCGTCGCGATCCTTCTGTGCGAGCTTTGCCGGCTTGGCGGCCCAGTCTTCCGGAATGCCGCCGCCCTTGACCAGGGCGCGCTCCTCGTCGGTCATGCGCTGACGCGGAGCGGCGATGATGCTGGCATCGACGATCTGCCCGCCCATGGCCAGATAGCCCAGACCTCTGAGGTGGGCGTTGAAGCGGGCAAACAAGGCGCCGATGGCATTGGCGCGCACCAAGCCCTCGCGGAGCCGCCAGATCGTCGTCTCGTCGGGCGTGTTGTCGCCATCGTCGAGGCCGAGGAAGCGCCTGAGGATCTCGGCTTGCGCATCAGACAGGCCGTAGAGCGTCTGCAGGATCAGCGTCTTGAACATCATCACCGCGTCCAGCGGCGGCCGCCCGCCCTTGCTACCGTCAGATCGCTGCAGGGCCGCATCGAGCGCGGGGCGAAATATCTCAAAGTCGATCAGCGCCCCGAGTTTCTCCAGCGGATCGCCCGCCGCCGACAGCGCCGCATACCGCTCATCCAGATCGCAAAAGCCACGCTGCACAGACACATACGCCTCCATCGCTCAAAACGATGGAATCACATTCACACCCTCACCACCACCAGTAAATCAGGGTGTCCCTATGAATCATAGCCGATGAAAACTGGGGCTATGGAATTTTCAGTCCGGCCACAAACGTCCACACAGCCGTACGGAGCACGGTTGTTGAGGCGACAGGTCTCGAGCGGCGAGTAACGGACGACCGCGCGCTGGCCATGCCGTTGATTTTGCGGAAGCCGTTCCAGTCCTTGCATCCAAGGCTAAGGCTGCAGCAGGAGCACCGTTTCGATAACGAGTGTCCGGAGCCGACACTGTAGCGCGACACCGACACGTTGCCGCAGCAGTTTCAGATCAATGATGTAGTGCTTATTGCGTCACATGCCGCTCACTGTGACACACATGTCTTGCTCGATCAGGCCGTCGGTTCTTTGCCCATTCTAACGTATGAGATGTGTCCGTCCCATGCTAAGAACGAAAATGGAACAAGCTTGTACTGCACGGCAAGTCAGGTGCGAAACTATGCAACAAGGGTTTTTGAGCGTACGGATAGTACGAGTATTTTGGGAACGGGAAAAAATTAGGATACCTCTCCTTGTGCCGCATGTTATAGTCTACGCGAATTACCAGTAAACCTTACAAGAACCTCACGGTAATGCATGTCAGATTTTGCACTTGACCTTGATTCCCTTAGTTTTAATATTGGTGATGAAATGCAAAAGAGAGAGAGCACCTAAGTTATTTGGACGGTTTGAGAGGCTTAGCAATATCCGGAGTAGTGCTGGTCCATGTTAGCCAAGCGATCACCGCGCTATCGGCGCACAGCCTGAATATAGCGGAATATGGGGCTAAGGGTGTTCAGCTATTCTTCGTTATTTCTGGTTTCACACTGGGCATTGCATACCTTAACAACGATCTTTCGATGATAAGCTTTTACACGCGGCGCTTTTTTCGCATCGCTCCAATGTTCTACGCCGGATTGATTATCTATACTTTCTTAGCCGCGCTAGGTAGTGTGAGATTTTCAGGAACCAGCGATGATCCCATTACTATCCTCCTAACACTGGCTTTCATGCATGGATGGGTACCCGAAGCAGTGAATAAAGGCGTTCCCGGGGGATGGAGCATCGCAGCAGAGATGTCATTCTACGCAATATTTCCAGCGTTACATTACTTCTTCAAAAACTCTGGCGCGGTAACTTATCTGATTTCGATTATTATGGCATTAATAATTGGGCTTTTATCTTATACAATATTGAAGAATTTTTCATATTCAGACGCGGTTTTAGAAAATAATTTCCATTTTTATTTCTGGATAACCCAATTGCCTGCCTTCGTTATTGGATTAGCGGCATCACAATTGAGATTATGGCTTATCAAGCCTATGGCCGTCATCGCGCTGTATGGCGCTACAGCACTAATCATTTACGCTGCAATATCTAAATCAGTTTTTCGAATTTCTTTGTCGCCATTCTCCTTTTTTCAATATTTGTTACTGCGATATCAGTTGTTCGTCCAAGATTTATTGAGAGAAAGATTCTAGTAGATTTGGGATCGTGCTCCTTTTCTATGTATTTATTGCATTTCCTTGTTATTGATATGTGGGAAACAATTATGCCGGAAACCTCAAGAACGGGCGTCATTTCCTTGGCGGTTTGGTACGTCATTACCATGCTAGTTAGCTACTATTTTTCCAAATTGACTTTTAAGTTTATAGAACAACCGTTCATAAAATATGCAAGGACAATAACATAATTATTTTCCGAAAATTCTATTTTCAGAGTACGCATCCGCAGAACGGCGCGGAGGCGCCGGGTTTCAGGCGGCGATTTCCTGTGCGAGCTGTTGCTGAGCGACCTTCCAATGCCACGGGAGGAGTTCGTGAAGACGGTTCTGGGGTATGTCGGCGATCTTGGCGAGGACGTCGGTGAACCAGGCGAGCGGATCGAAGTCGTTGAGGCGTGCGGTGCCAAAGAGGCTGAACATCATCGCGGCGCGCTAGCCACTGCGATCTGAGCCGACGAACAACCAGGCTTTTCTTCCGCGAGCAACGCTGCGCAGTTGTCGCTCTGCCGCGTTGTTCGAGAGACATATGCGGCCGTCGGCGAGGAATGTGGTGAAACCGTCCCAGTCGTTTTGTAGGTAGGCGGTGGCCAAGGCCACCGCATCGTGGCGAGAGAACTTGCTGCGCGTTTCGCGCATCCATGTCTCGAGTTCGGCAACGATTGGAGCTGACCGTTCCTGGCGAACGACAAGATGCTCAGCGGCGGGCTTGCCGTTGATGTCGCGTGACGTGACCCCCAGCTTTCCACCAGCTGGGATTAGAGCCGGGCTGGTTTGTTGCGCATGAGCGCTGGGTAAGCAATGGCCTGTGCAGCGGAGCCCGTAGGGCGTAGCGGGGCAGGCCATTGCTTATGCAATTCGGCGGCGAATGCCGCCGGGGTCTCGTAGCAAAGGGCTGAGTGTGGCCGTTCGTGGTTGTAGTCCTCGACCCATGCAGCGATCTGAACGCGGGCATGGTCCATGTTGAGGAACAGCGTCTCGTTAAGTAGCTCATCGCGCATGCGGCCGTTGAAGCTCTCGACGTAGCCGTTCTGCATTGGCTTGCCCGGCGCAATGTAGTGCCACTCCACGCCGACCTCACCGCACCAGACGAGCACCGCGTTCGAGGTGAGTTCCGTGCCATCGTCGCTGACGATCATGCCCGGCTTGCCGCGTTCCGCGATCAGATCGGCCAGATCCCGCACGAGCCTGCGCCCTGAAATTGAGGTATCCGGCACTGCCCGCAGGCACTCCCGGGTCACGTCATCGACGATGTTCAGCACCCTGAACCGACGCCCTGACGCAAGCTGATCATGCACGAAGTCCAAGCTCCAGCGCTGGTTGGGCACCGCCAGAACCGGTGCGGGTGCCCGTGCACCGATGGCACGGCGCCGATTGCGTCGCCGTCTGACCGCCAGCTCTCCTCGCGGTTGAGCCGCCGGGTCTTCTTCCGGTTGATCACGATGCCCTCCCGCCGCAGCAGGATATGCAGCCGGCGATAGCCGAACCGGCGGCGCTGCTGGGCTAGCTCGCGCAGCTTCGACCGAACTTCGGTATCGTCATCTCGCTGCGACCGGTAGCGCATGCTCTTCCGGTCAGCGCCTATCACACGACACGCCTGTGAGTGCTGGTCGTAATCTCCGCAAATGTGCTGGTTGAAAATTCCTCAGTTTGAGAACTGCGCGTGATCGTCATGGGGGCATGCCCCCATGACGATCACGCGGCACATTCATCCCTGCTGATGCCGAAGGAAGGGCGCGCAGGTGATAGGACTGAGGGAGGTCGTTTTGATCCAGGAACTCAAGAGGCAAGGGCTGAGCATCAGCGCCATCGCGCGCCAGACCGGGCTCGACCGCAAGACGGTGAAGAAGTATCTGACGAGTGGGTTGGAGGCGCTGGCCTACACCCCACGAAAACCCGTAGTCAGTGCTGTGGAGCTGCATCGCCAATATCTGCTGGAGCGGCTGGCAGCCTATCCGGGCCTGTCTTCTCGCAGGCTGCGTCGCGAGATCCGCGATATGGGCTATAAGGGCGCGTATTCGTCACTGACGGAATATCTCCGGAAGCTCCGCCCATCAGTGCCCAGGATCTATGAACGGCGCTTCGAAGCCGGCGCCGGCGTGCAGGAACAGGTCGATTTCGCCAAATTCCAGACAGTCTTTACCAGCGAGCCAGATGTCGCGCGGAAGATCTGGCTGTTCAGCATGGTGCTCGGACACAGCCGCTGGCTTTGGGGGCGGTTCTGCCCGAACCAGGGGCTGGAAACGGTGATGCGTTGCCACATTGCTGCCTTCGAACCGATGGGAGGCTGCTGCAGCGAAATTCTCTACGACCGCATGAAGACCGCCGTCATCGGCGAGGATGCGGCCGGTGTGGTGACCTACAATGCCTCGTTGGTAGCCCTTCTGGCCCATTATGGCAGCGCGCCCAAGGCCTGCCAGCCCTATCGGGCCAAGACCAAGGGAAAGGTCGAGCGGCCCTTCCGCTACATCCGCCAGGATTTCTTCCTCGGCCGCAGCTTCCACAACCTTGATGATCTCAACGCCCAGTTTGATGTCTGGCGTGCGGACATTGCCAACGCCAGGCAGCATGCCACTACGGGGCGGATCGTGCGCGAGTATTTTGGAAAAGAGCAGCCCCAGATGCATTCCCTGCCGGCGATGCGCTACGATGCAGTGCTAACCCTTGAACGGCGCATCAGTCGCGAAGGCATGGTCGCAGTGGCAGGCAACTATTACAGCGTGCCAGACACCGCCCGGCGCCGGATTGTCGAGGTCCAGCATCATACCAATGAGGTCCAGATCTGCGAAGAAGGGCAACTCATCGCCCGTCATGCGGTGCTGGAAGGTAAAAACCCCAAGCGTATCGAGCCAGGTCATCGCAAGGCTCCACCGGCGAAACGGGCCGAAATGTTACCTGTGACCCCGACGATGCCAATCCTTCAGCGCCCTCTGACCTTCTACGGCGCGGTGGGTGAACGCCTCGCCAGTCTTAATGCCAATGGTGCCGCATGATGTCTGAGACTGAACGCATCCGGCAGAGCCTGTTGGCTCTCCATATGGCCCGCGCACTCGAAACGCTCGATCACACGCTGGGCAGGCTGGAAAAAGGCGAGATCAGCGCCATCGAAGCGATCGACGATTTGCTGGCCGAAGAGTTGAACCTGCGTGAGGGCAGGCGCATCGGTGTAGCACTGCGCACCGACCGTCTCATGCCGGTCAAGACCATCGAAAGCTTCGACTTCTCCTTCCAGCCTTCGCTCGACCGGCATCGCATTACCGCCCTGGTCCAACTCGAGTTCATCAACCAGGCTGAGGTGTTGCATTTTCTTGGACGGCCCGGCACCGGGAAATCCCATCTGGCTACCGCCATCGGTGTGGCCGCAGTCAGGGCGGGACGCAGTGTCTATCGCTGCTCGTTGGCCGAACTGATTGAAGCGCTCACCAGAGCCGAACGTGAGGGCCGTCTGGCTGAGAAAATCCGCTTTTACACGCGCGCCTCGCTGCTGATCGTCGATGAAATCGGCCACCTGCCGATCACACCGGGGGGCGCCAACCTCTCCTTCGAGCTCGTCAACGCCCGCTACGAAAAGGGGGCCATGATCCTCACCTCAAACCAAGGTTTTGCCGAATGGGGCGAAATCATCGGTGATCCCGTCGTTGCCACCGCGCTACTCGACAGGCTCTTGCACCACGCCGTTGTGGTTCAAATCGAAAGCGCCAGTTACCGACTGCGCAACCATGCCGATCTCATCCCCGAACATACTCGGGCACACGCAAACCTGATGCCGCCACCTGCGCCAAAACGTCGCGGACGGCCGCCAAAACATGGAGCTATCGATCATCTCAATGGCTGATCACCGCAACCGCGCTGGGCAATTTTGCGCCACTTCTGAGGAATTGTGAAACAGCATTTACACACGCCCGCCGCTCACTCATCCCCAGGAATGCCTGGAAACGTGCGACCGCCTCTCGCTTGGCAGCGGGCGTCGCCAATTTTTTGCGAGAAGATCCTTCAGGCCAGCGTTGTCCAGCATGGCCTCGGCCAGCAGCCGCTTCAGCTTGGCGTTCTCGTCCTCGAGCGCCCTCAGCCGCTTCACGTCCGACACTTCCAGGCCGCCATACTTGGCCTTCCAGTTGTAAATCGTCGCTTCCGACATACCGTGCCGCCGGGCCAGGTCAGCGGCCTTCGCACCCGCCTCCGCTTCCCTCAGCACGCCAATGATCTGCTCTTCCGTGAAACTCTTTCGCTTCATCTGTCCGTCCTTCCAACGACCGGGCTCTAATCATGCGTGGTGAAAAATCATGGGGGCATGTCACTCCGCACCAAAAGAAATCTCACGAATGGATAATTGAAGTGAGATCAACACATTTGCGTTTTCAACCGCATCGATATACCTCGAGCAACTGTAACCAGGCAGCGATTCAGCGAATGCCGCCTGCGGTGCTAGAAAGATCGACACGTGCTTGACCAAATATACGCAAAGAAATCTGTGCGCCCTAATATCTTACTTGCCGTATATAATGCACCATGGATAAAAACACATATCATAGAACCATTCAGAACGTTGAACGCCGATTTAACGATAATAAATTTACGTGGTATAAACCCGCTTGAAGGCGCTTTTAATAAAGAGTCACAAGCTGTAATGACTAAAGAACGTTTTTACGATCTTATATTTGTCGTAGAAGGCCGCGACAAAGATATCGAGATGGAAACGCTAAAACGCTTTAAGAATTCCGGTGCTGTATTAATAAACTACCTAGTTGATACACCTCAGGACTGGTGGCGTTCAATAAAAATTAGCCAGATTTTTGACTATGTACTTAGTGCTCAAACCGAAAACTGTCAGAGATTAAAGAATAAATACAATGAGGTGTTATTTTTTCCCTTCGCTATATCTGATGAGTTTTTTCACAAAATCAGACCACCAAAGGAGGAGGACTATCTCGCTAATGCCAGAAATCCAATAACATTCCTTGGAAGCGCACATTCGCGATGGCGGTGGCATTTCGTGAACCAGCTATCTCGAATTGCAGAACCACTTACCGTAGTCGGATCGGGCTGGAATGGAAAGAGCCGCAACGGCGAACAAGCCTCGACAATCCAATCCTCCGTTAAGCGGCTACTCAAAAAGATGGAAGAGCATGGAGGAATTTCATTTCGGTCTCAGTGGACGCGCATCTGGGGCGGAGAGGCCTCGGCAGTGCTAGGCGGCATTATCAATGCCGTTAGTCAGCAAAGCTATGCACCTCTCGAAAACGTTCAATTGCCGGGCTTTCTTAATGACGGCGAGTTAAACGAGCTACTATTGCAGAGCGCTGCAATTGTTTCAACATCTATGCATGGAAGCGGGTATTTGGCCGGACACCCAAGAATGCAGTTCAAGCTTAGAGACATCGAATTATCGGCTTATGGCATTCCCCATTTAGTGAACAGAACACCAGATACAATAATGTGTCTTGGGGACGACGCTTTCTACTATCATGGCTTTGACGAGTTAAGATCTTGCCTAAACATGGTCAGAAATGACCCAAAACTTGCTTATCAAAGAGCCAAGGTCGTTCGAACGATTATACAAAATAACCATCTTTGGTCAAATAGATTTTCGCAAATCGCCAAACTTACCAAATTGAACATTTCACAATGATCATAAAGAATTTCTTCAAGCTGCTGCTATACGCTTTGTCATTTATGGCCGCTTTTGGAATTACAAAGCTCTATTTTTTACTTCTGAGCGGCAAAGAGTTCTCATCTTATGTACTGATACTCAGCATTGCGAACTTTGTCCGCATAGTGTGGTATAATGCTTCGCAATCAACGTTTGCTCGATTTTGGACTAAAGTGCGAGATCCGGAACAGCATATTGTTTACAATCACCTTCTAAATCTTACATTGTTGTTACCATTGGCTATCTCGTCTTTAGCCATTGTGACAATCCTGATAATGCAAGAAGTTTTTAGCGTAAGCGTTGGGCTCAGTTTTCCTATGATACTGTCTGGGCTATTTTTAGGAATAGCGTTGGGATCATCAGCTTTGATTGCTGAGATCGATAATGTTGCTCAAAATAGTGGTCGAGCTTCGTTCTTCATGACTATGCCATCCATTGCGCAATTACTGTGTGTCTATATCGGAAGCCAGTTAGGTTTTGGAGCTTCCGAAATTTCGTTAATTGCGGCTGCCTTATTGGCAGTAAGCACTGCGGTTAATTATTATCTTCTGATAGGTTTTAACAAACCGATCGCCAACCTTTCATATCCGAAGCTTTCCTCGCCTTTGTCTTCTGAAATGATCAATTTTTCCCTTCCAATATTTATTTGGAGTGTTCCAACTCTTTTTTTGAAATCTGCCGACAGATGGATTATCGCGAGTCACACAACAACTGACGTATTGGCGATATTTGGCGTTTTCATTCTTTTGAGTCAAAACGTTATTCAGGCGATTTATACCATTTTAAACAGATTTTCGTTACCTATAATTTTTAGAGAACGCGAGGCCGTAGACAAAAAGATTGCCGTGGAACGTTCCCACAAGGGTGTACTTATACTTACAATGACGATATTCGCCTGTGGCATAGCACTTCTAGTCCTGCTATCTGTATTTGGTGATGTTATAATCGCAAAATTGTCGAAAACTGAATATGCGTCATTTCAAGGCGCGCTTGTTTTAATTTGCTGCGCAGCAACCCTGCAGGGTTGCTCAGATTCGCAGATCCTCCATGGTCAACTCGAGGCAAAGCTAAAGCATTTTATTTTCCCTCGATTTATATCGGCAGCAGTGTATATGCCACTCTGCGTGTACCTGCTCCCGAGGTATGGGATTTATGGGATGGGGTTTGCAACATTAGGGGCGTCCATCGTAAGTCTGTTTACCACATCTGTGGTTAGCCTAGGCATCTATAAAGACGCGGCGAGGAAAACTTGATGTTTGATGCAGATAAATCGATGGCCGAACAACGTTCGTCTAGACAAGATATTAAACGATTTCAATTCGAACCCCGGTCGTATCTTTTTTTTATTCTGGTGGGTTTGACTGGTCATTTCGTCATCCTGTCGGCGACATTTTCCATCTTTACCCCAGAAAATCGCCGACAGGTATTCATTGCATTATGGTTGCTAACTTACCTTTGGGGTGCCATTATATTTGTGCGTTATTTAAGAAAAAAGCCGTATCTCGGACTAGTGTCGGGGACATGGGCACGAGTTATACTAATTTCGTTATGCATACTCACTGCGTCGTCTGCGCTTTGGTCTGAGCTTCCGGCTCAAACAGTTTTTTTTAGCTTCTCCTTAGCCGCCACTATATTTTGTGGATTTGTTCTTTCCGAAACTGTTGATGTTGGGAAGTATTTGGATTACTTATTAATAGTACTGAATATTTCTGTAATGCTTGGTCTTGTAGCGTATATAGCGGGTGCCGAGTTCGCAATTTATCAAGATGCGCTAGAGCGCGACAATGTTTTTGAAACTGTCGCAATGACGGGCCTGTTTCCGCATAAGAACATCTCAGCATCAATGTCTCTTATCTGCTTATTGTTAAATATTACTTGGTCCCGGTCGCATCTTATCGTTCGGGCTATGTTCTCTATTATTTCTACTTTGGCGATTCTGCTTTCGTCATCGGCGGGTGGACTGGGCCTTTTATTTCTATCGTGCTTTTCTTTATTTGCGATTTTAATGTTTCGCTATGCGCCCCGAACGTCGAGGGTTGCCCTGTTTTGGATTTTCAATCTTCTGGCTTCAATCGCTATTTATATAGGCCTTGATTGGGTGCTCCAGACCCTCGGTCGAGATGAAAATTTGACAGGTAGAACTGTAATCTGGTCGGCAGGTCGCGAAATGTTTTACGAGCGCCCACTGTTAGGCTGGGGCTATCAGGGAATCATCACGCCAGAGCATTCCGGCCCTTTCTTTTCATTCTATTACGGAAGTCTTTACCTTCCGCCACATCTACACAATTCTTATCTTCAGTTCTTAGTTGAAACTGGCGTGTTGGGAACTTTGCTCTTTGCAGTTGTTTTGGTCGCCAATATGTTTAACTATGTGTATGCAGCCTTGGTATATTCAAATCGTGCAGCTTTAGCGATGGCGTTGATTTGCCTAGTATCGGCCGCCCAAGGAATGTTTGAAGTGGTATATAGTGCGAATTCATTTGGTCTAGCGCTTAACGCATTCGCACTTTGCGCTTGGCCTTTTTTTCGAAGTTCGATAAATAGATTGTAATTCATATAAGATTTTTTGTGCTTGTTGTGATACCCTTTCGAGAAAGTGTGGGAGCCTGTATTGTTCGGGTTGTCCCGAGTTTGCTCGACGTTTCTACAAGTAAGTATCTTGTTGGATTATGTGGGCCGGGCAGCATCGTCCCCCATCGGGTTCCGACCAAAATGGGGGCGCATAAGTCCAGCGCATCCCGCGGTTAGGTCTAAGCACTCTACCTCTTCACTAACTCCACTTTTTGGTAAAATGTGCAGCAGCACGTATCCGTCCGGCGTTAGCGTTGCGAGCGTCGCACATAGACGTTGGGCTGTTAGCGTGTACGGTACGCATCCGCTGAGCGGCGCGGAAGCGCCGGGTTTGATGCGGCGATTTCCTGTGCGAGCTGTTGCTGAGCGACCTTCCAATGCCACGGGAGGAGTTCGTGAAGACGGTTCTGGGGTATGTCGGCGATCTTGGCGAGGACGTCGGTGAACCAGGCGAGTGGATCGACGTCGTTGAGGCGTGCGGTGCCAAAGAGGCTGAACATCATCGCGGCGCGCTGGCCACCTCGATCTGAGCCGACGAACAACCAGGCTTTTCTTCCGCGAGCAACGCTGCGCAGCTGACGCTCTGCTGCGTTGTTCGAGAGACATATGCGGCCGTCGGCGAGGAATGTGGTGAAGCCGTCCCAGTCGTTTTGTAGGTAGGCGATGACCTTGGCCACCGCATCGTGGCGAGAGAGCTTGCTGCGCGTTTCGCGCATCCATGTCTCGAGTTCGGCAACGATTGGAGCTGACCGTTCCTGGCGAACGGCAAGACGCTCAGCGGCGGGCTTGCCGTTGATGTCGCGCTCGATAGCAAAGAGCCGATCGATGATCTCGAGCGCCTCGCTTGCCAGCGGCGAGACCAGCGGCGCGGCGCCCTTTTTCCGACGTTTGAGTTGCTGCCTGATGTCGACGAGCTTGAAGAACTCCCGGCGTGCGTGGACCCAGCAGTTGGCGCGGGTCATGGGTTTGTCCGAGCGGCCGTCCTCGAACAGGGCGTTGAAGCCGGCATACCTGTCGACCTGGAGAATCCCGGTATAGCCCGCCAAGTGTGCTCGCGGATGCTCACCTCTACGGTCACTGGAGTAGTAACATAGCGCCACCGGTGGCGCCGTGCCCCCGAACGGTCGATCATCGCGCACATAGTCCCATATTCGCGCCACGCTGGTCTTGAGCTTAGCCAAAAGCGGGACGGTGGTGTCGTCAGCATGTAGGCGATCTGCGGCAAGCCCGTGGGCTTCCAGCAGCAAGAACAGGGGCCTTACCGCCGCGCAGATTGCGCCGATCTGGTCCGCCAGGGTGGAAAGGTTCAAGGGGACGCCTTCGGCCTCGAGCCTGTCGCGTTGGCTATTGAGGGGTTGGTGAAGGCCGTACTTCTGGAAGGCGAGGTTTGCCAGGAAGTGCGGCCCGAACATTCCGCGCGGGGTTACATGGAAAGGCGCCGGTGGCTGGCTGATCTTCTCACAGCGGCGACAGGAGACCTTCTCGCGCACGGTTTGGATCACCTTGTGACGGGCCGGAACGCGCTCAAGCGTCTCAGTGATTGCCGCGGGCAGATGGCTCAGCTCGTGCGAGCCGCAGCACGGGCAAGTCTCGGGCGCGGGGATGATGACCTGCTCACGCGGAAGATCGGCGGGGAAGTCGCGGCGGGTGGATTGTTTGCGGGTGAAGGCCTTAACCGTGGTAGTTTTGGCAGCCGCGATCTGGCCAAGCAACTCGGCCTCGCTGGCATTGGCCTCGAGCTCTTCGAAGGTCAGCTCGAGCTGATCGAGCAGGTGCCGGCTACGCTCGGAGCGCGCGCCATATTTGTCACGGCGCATCTGCTCATTCATCAGTTCAAGATGGGCGTTGCGGGCCAGCAGGTCGGCATTGATCGCCCAGACTTTAGCAACCTCGGCCTCGGCCACCAGTGCCTTGTCCCGAGCTTGCTCGGCCTGCTCGCGTGCCAAGGCCAGCTCGGCACGAAGATGCAAAAGCTCATCGGGGGCATCGCCGGGGACCATGCAGTATTATACCTGCAAAGTACGCTCAAACCCAGCATTTACCGGCATTTTCTCGACTGAAGAACCAATTTTGCAACGGGGCACAATCACCCGACCTGCGTCGGGCGCCAGGTCTCCTGCGGGTTGCGCCAATCCACGCCTTCGAGCAGGCAGGCCATCGCCGAAGCCGAGATCGCAATCGTCCCATCCTTTGCAGATGGCCAGACAAAAGTAAGCGGTGTTCTGTCGGCACCTTGCGCAGCCTCGGGGCGTGGTTGAATTGGGGGGATGGACGAGCACCGCGTTACGACCGCATTGGACACCCA
>NZ_FWXL01000054.1 GCF_900176395.1 Novosphingobium sp. B1
TGTGGATCGGCGTGCAAAAGGGACCCCGTTAGCGGGGTGATCGGCGTCTAAAAGGGACCCCTCATTCCGATGGTGTAGCGGGCTGCCTGGAGTTGCAGGTGGCGAGATCGGGATGTTGGTGGTGGAGACAGTTGTTCGGATCCGGCGCGAGCACGCGGGTGGGAAGGCGATCAAGGCGATTGCGCGGGATTTGCGGCTGTCGCGCAAGGTGGTGCGCAAGGCGATCCGGGCACCGGAAGGCGCGTTCGATTACCATCGCACGGTCCAACCGCTGCCCCGGCTTGGGCCGTTCCAGGAGCGGCTCGATACGCTGCTGACGGAGAACGAGGCGCGGCAGCGGCGCGACCGGCTGCGCATGACGCGGATCCATGATCTGCTGTGCCGGGAGGGGTTCGAGGGATCCTACGACGCGGTGCGGCGCTACGCCCGGCGCTGGGCGGAAGCACGGCGCAGGGATGCGGGTGACGGCGCCCCGGCCTTCATCCCGCTGCTGTTCCAGCCTGGCGAAGCCTACCAGTTCGACTGGAGCCACGAGGATGTGGAGATCGCCGGCAAGCCGATGCGAGTGAAGGTGGCGCACATGCGGCTGTGCGCGTCGCGGGCAGTTTATGTCCGGGCCTATCCCCGCGAGACGCAGGAGATGGTATTCGATGCTCATGCCCGGGGCTTCGCCTTCTTCGGCGGCGTTCCGCTGCGCGGGATCTACGATAACATGAAGACGGCTGTCGCCGCGGTGTTCGTGGGCAAGGAGCGGGTGTTCAACCGCCGGTTCCTGGTCATGGCCGACCATTACATGGTCGAGCCCACGGCCTGCTCGCCGGCGGCCGGATGGGAGAAAGGCCAGGTCGAGAACCAGGTCCAGACCATCCGGGGGCGTTTCTTCCAGCCCCGCCTGCGCTTTGCCAGCATCGAGGAGCTCAACGGATGGCTCGAGGCCGAGTGTCTGCGCTGGGCCTCGTTGCATCCGCATCCCGAGCAGAAGGAGCTGACGGTTGCCGAGGCGCTGGATCTCGAGCGGCCAGCCCTGCAGCCGATGCTGGCCCCGTTCGATGGCTTCCACGAGACCGCCCATGCTGTGACCGGCACCTGCCTGATCAGCTTTGACCGCAACCGCTATTCCGTCATGGCCAAGGCCGCGCGGCGGGCCGTTCAGGTTCGCGCCTATGCCGACCGCATAGTCGTGCGCCTGGGTGACGAGGTCGTCGCCGAACATGCCCGGCACTTCGGCCGTGACCGGACGATCTACGATCCCTGGCATTACCTGCCGGTGCTGGCCAACAAGCCCGGCGCTTTGCGGAACGGCGCCCCCTTCCAGGGCTGGGACCTGCCGCCGGCACTGGCGCGGCTGCGCCGCAAGCTGGGGAGCGGCGATGAGGCCGATCGGCGCTTTGTGCGGGTGCTGGCAGCCGTGCTGACCGATGGCCTGGACGCGATCGAGGCCGCGGTCCGCGAGGCCCTCGATGCCGGTGCCGCCAGCGACGAGGTGATCCTCAACATCCTGGCCCGGTACCGCGATCCACCATCTGACCGGCCCCTCGATGTGGTCGTCGATCTCAAGCTCAGCCATCCACCGATGGCGGACTGCGCCCGCTACGACACGGTGCGAGGCCTCGATGCAGCGGCATGAGATGATCGAGGCGATGCGCGGGCTCGGCCTCAGGGGCATGGCCGGCGCGTTCGACGACGCTGTCACCACGGGGCTGCAGCGCAAGCGCACGACCCACGAGATCCTGACCGACCTGCTGCGGGCAGAAGCAGCGCATCGTCATGCCGCCTCGATCCGCTACCGCATGACCGCAGCCAAGCTGCCCGTGGCCAAGGACCTCGATGCCTTCGTGTTCGACGGCACGCCGATCAACGAGGGCCTCGTGCGCTCCCTCCACGCTGGCTCATTCGTGCCCGCACGGCGCAATATCGTGCTCATCGGCGGCACGGGCACCGGCAAGACTCACCTCGCCACCGCAATCACCGCCAGCGTCGTCTGTGCCGGCGCCCGCGGGCGCTACTTCAACACGGTCGACCTCGTCACCCGGCTCGAGGAGGAAGCCCGCATCGGCAAGGCCGGCGCCATAGCCGCCCAGCTCAGCCGGCTCGACGTCGTGGTGCTCGATGAACTGGGCTACCTGCCGTTCGCCAGATCAGGCGGACAGCTGCTGTTCCACCTGATCAGCAAGCTCTACGAGAAGACCTCGGTCATCATCACCACCAACCTGGCCTTCGGCGAGTGGCCCACCGTGTTCGGTGACCCCAAGATGACCACCGCGCTGCTCGACCGCATCACCCACCATTGCGATATCGTCGAGACCGGCAACGACAGCTGGCGCTTCAAACATCGCAGCTGAGCAACCCCAGAAAAACGACATTCGCGCTGCTGCCGCCTCCGGTCGGGCTACGCCCTCCCTACGCCGCCAGCAGCGCGAAACCTGCGCCCGACATCAATGAACCCCACGATCGCCAGGGGGTCCCTTTTGCGCGCCGATAAGGGGTCCCGATTGGACGCCGATTGACA
>NZ_FWXL01000029.1 GCF_900176395.1 Novosphingobium sp. B1
GTAATCTGACGACGAGTTCTGCATGTAGCGTTCTCCGTGAGGTTTGACGGAACAACGGCATAGCCGATCCGACCTGCATAGGATCTATTACGACACCGAACTGGTGTTCGGGTCAGACGATCCGGCCAATCCTGCCATCACGCGCAGGGTCGTCACGCTGATGCGGCCAGAGGACTACTAATCAGCGTCAGGGGCGGACATGTCACTGCGCTGCGGGGCATCGGCCCGGTAAATGGTGGGGAGGTAACGAGCGCATGAGCAGGCACAAAGTACCGCTTCGTGACGGGATTGCGGCGGCAAGTGCCTATGTTGGCTGGGACCGCCCGCTTCAGACCTATTTCGCACAGGTTCTGAGCGCCCCTGACGAAGACGGAGAGGAGATCGAACTCGTATGGGTCGGAACCGATTTCGGCGAGCTCCCCCGCGCAGTTGACGCAATCCGCGTGCTCGAACCCTTTTGCCATATCGATGCAAGTCTTGCCGCACAGCTCGAGATCGACAGGATGGCCTGCCTCGCCACGCGCGATGGACCCAATCAGCTCGAAGCCAAGGCCTTCATGGCGCGCCTCAGCCAGATCAAGGACAGGTCTGAGCCCGAAGCTTAGGTCGGCACGGACCGCGCATGGCTCGAAGCAGGGGCGGTTCAGCTCCAAACCACGCATCGAGACTCCTCAGCCCATTGGGCTGGATAGGATTACGCGCGCCTGCGGTGGCTGGCGCACGGGCCGGGCCACGGGCCCGGAGGAGAGGGGGGATGGGAGAAGGTGTTCCGGACAAGGGGTTCGGACAGCATCAGGAGAATGTGACATGAACATCGGCACCCTCAAGGCCAACGCAGAAGGCGTTCACATCGGCCGCATCACCACCCTGACCTTCAGTGCGACCGTCGCTCTGCGGGCCTTCGAATCCACCAACGAGCGGGCACCCAAGTTCGACCTCATGGCGCTCTCGGCGGACCGCCGCAGCTGGGTCAAGATTGGCGCGCTCTGGGAATACTCGTCGAACGAGACCGGCGAGTGCTTCCTGTCGGGCCAGATCGACGATCCCAGCCTTTCGGCGCCGATCCCGGTCGCCATGTTCCAGCAGAACGACGGCAGTTTCAATGTCGCATGGCGGCGTTCGAAGCCCAAGGCATCGCTCGACGGCTTCGGCAGCGAGAGCGAAGGCGCCCTGCCGCCGCTCACCGCTACCGGCGACGAACCGGCCAGCGACCGCAGCGTTGACAGCGCTGCGAGCAGCGGCGACGGTCTGGGCGAAAGCACCGCGCCCAAGCCTGCAGCCAAGCCCAAGGCGCGCGAAAGCGTTGATGCCTGATTGTCATCAGCCCCCGTGACCGGTGCCGCGACCCGCGCCGGTCACACGAGGAAGGCCCGTCCGCGCATGTGTCGCGGGCGGGCCTTTTCTTTTGCCCGCTGCTGTCGGGCTCCACAGAACCTCTGAAGGAACTCGGCCAACGAGAGGGAAGGGGGAGGTGCCGTTCGAGCAAAGGAGGCTTGAATGGCAAAAACAATCTGGACTCTCGATCTTGAAGGCTCGCCCACAAACGAAGACTGCGCGCAGATCGGCCACACTCCGAACTTCGACCTCGTGAATACCGCCGAAGCCATGCTCCACAGGGCTGCGCTGATCGCGGTTGCCGGTTCGCCGCCTGCCGGCATCACTTTGCGGATCAAGGCCAACGCCCATGATTTCGGGACCTATCGGACAGTTGAGGCGCGCATCGACAATGAGCAGGACGATGGCAGCCATGCCAGCTATCTCGAGACCCTCGAGGCCGGCATCGCCTTCTGGCATCAGGCCGGGTTTGCACCGCCTGAATTTGGCAAGCTGACGGCCAGCGATCAGCTTGTGAGTTTCGTCTTGGAAGCGGTCGCAAGCGCGCTGCGGATCACACGGCCAAGCAGCACCGGGGCATTCTTTCCGGAGTCCTCCGGGCCGCTCCACCGGAACCTCTCCGCAGCCTTTCCGGAAGCGGCGCAGCGCGCCTTTTCTGAAGGGGGCCTGCCATGCTGACTGATAGCGAGCGCTTCGCCTTCAGCGCCTGGCGGATCCATGCGTTCGCTTCGACGGGCAATGCCTACGACGCCGTGCAGACCGACGAGA
Source organism: Novosphingobium sp. B1 (assembly GCF_900176395.1). Taxonomy (GTDB): domain Bacteria; phylum Pseudomonadota; class Alphaproteobacteria; order Sphingomonadales; family Sphingomonadaceae; genus Novosphingobium. The sequence continues at coordinate 2,104 of NZ_FWXL01000029.1, forward strand.
CGATCGCTGCTGGCGATACTCTGCTCATTCTCGATGAAAGGGTTGTCGGCGTCGCGATGACCTGGCCCTTTGCTATCACCGCAGAGCCGGGCAAGCTTCACGCGGTCTGTGAGCCCGGTCCCGGCGAAACCCTTGGGCACATTGAAAAGGCGCTCGATGTTCCAGACGGGTCAATCGTTCGAGCCTGCCGCCTCGCAAGGGTTCTGGGCTTTGCGATTGATGCGGGCCTCGTCGCATTGTTGCCGGAGCTGCTGGCGACAGAGGCGTGCGGCTAGCGCGGCAAGCTCCGCCACAGAAATCTTGCTATTTTGGCCATAATTGCTATTTTGACGCCAAGAGGAGATACCAGCATGCCAGCGACGGCAAATGAGCACCCCAGGGTTCCCCTGACCCGGTTTCACAATAACACCGGCGAGTTCCTTGATCTCGCAACCAAGCAGCCGGTCGTCCTCACCAGCCATGGCCGCGAGCGGCATGTGATCGCAGATAGCGAGTATTTCCGCCATCTCGAAGAGGCGGCGCGCGGCGTCATTGCGGGGCACATGAATATCGAAGCTGTCGCCTCGTCCGACATGACCGAAGCCGACCGCAAGGCTTTTGCCAACGCTCGGCCTTCGGACAGCGAACTCGCCAATGACCGCTGGGAAGACTGACCGCCCCGCCGCAGGCCATATCCTTCGATACGTCTACCTCTTCGAGGAAGAGTTCAGACGGGGCCGCGACGAAGGCGTCAAGGAACGCTTCGTCGTCGTCGTGGGTGTGGAAGGGTCACGCTATCTGGTCGCCGCGATCACCACCAAGGGCGAGGGGCGCAAGAACGCCATCGTGATCCCCAATGAGATTGCGCGCACAGCCGGGCTTGCTCCCGGTAGCGCCATCGTCATTTCGGAATTCAACCGGTTCACCTGGCCCGGGTTCGACATCAGACCCCTGATGAAGCAGCCCGGATACATTGCCGGACGACTCCCACCGCGGTTCACGGCAAAGATCATCGATGCCATAGCAGCCTGGAGATCAGCTCCCGTCGATCGGGATTGATTGCCGCAGCGTTCAGGCAGGCAGGCCCCCTGGGGGCCTTGTCCGATCGTGCATCCACGCGAGGCCAAAGGCGGCAACCCTGCGGATTGGCACACCCAAATCGCCAAGGTCAGGTGTTCCGGACGACTGCCGCACGGGGACTATTCGTTCACCGAAATCGGCGAGGACGGACGATCAATCCTGCGATCATCCTTGATAGCAGCAAGCCGAGACGCGGCGAGGTTGATATTCAGGCACGCAATCCGCCCCTGTGCCACCCGCACGTCCGCCGCCCAGTGCCCCTGCCTCTCTGGTCGAGCTTAGGGCCAACCTGCAGAAATGCGAGCCGTGTTGCCCGGCAAGCCGGGCTGCCCGCACCACCTCGATTTCCGAGGTTTCCCGCGCGAGGGCGCGCGGTGTCCCAGCTCTCCCGCCGAGGCTCGATAAGGGCACCGGCGGACGAGCCGTCGGCACCAAGGAGGCTCTTGCAATGAACATCGTCAACCTCGTCGGCCGTCTCGCCAAGGATCCCGTCGCCCGCGATCGCAGCGACACCCGCATCACCGAACTCATCCTCGTGACCGAACGCCCGGTCATCCGCGACGGGAAGGTCCAGAAGGACCCCGAAACCGGCTACCCGGTCAAGGATGCCGAATTCCACAAGATCACCGTCTTCAACGGCCTCGGGCTCCCGCTGCGCCAGCACAAGGCCAAGGGTGACCAGCTCGCCGTGACGGGCCGCATCCACTACTCGCGCTGGCAGGACGCCGAAGGCAATGACCGCTACGGCTGCGAGATCATCGCCGAAAACGTCGAGTTCCTGTGATCGTCAGCAGGGGCGGCACCGCGGTGCCGCACCTCGCTTGGCTCGACAGGCGAAGATTGCCGGCCTCATCAACCAAAAATCCATCCTGACCGACGGCGACAAACGCCATAGTAATATGGAAACCTGGAGGAACCGCCACATGTCGATTACCTTCCCCCGGAAGTTCACCATCGGGGGAGTGCCTGTCACGAACATCAAGGAAGGGTTGAAATCCCTTTCCAGAACGAGTGACCCCGGCTCCTTTGTCGGGCTTCGTTCGGTCTTTCCGACCCTCATCCACGGATCGCATGCCCTCGAAATCGCAGGCTTGCTTGGTTTGCTCGACGGTGAGCGATCCGATCTGACCCCGACAGGCAGGGCGGTTGCCCATTCACGCAGCGTCGTGAAAACCGAGTTGACCAAGGCGCGCGCCGTCCTCGACCAGTTGCTCGAGCGATTTGAGGCGATCAATGCCGACCCCGATCGCCTGATCAGCATCAACAGGGTCTACCTTTACGGCAGCGTCATGCGCGGCGATCCTCTCGTTGGCGACATCGACCTCGAGATCGAAGCCTCCCGAGGTCCTGCCTACGCCAACGACTTTCAGGGATATCTCAGGGATTGCCGTTCCTTTGTCCGGCGATTTGCACCGAACTATGTGCCTCCCGTCTACATGGCCGAGAGTGACAAGGCGATGGACCATCTCGTCTTCGGACAAAGGCGAGCGCCGATCCTCAAGGGGGCCGTGATCAATGGCAGGAACCTCAGCACGATCCCGGCGCCATGTCAGCTGATCTACACCATTCAGAACGGCATCAACCGGGACGCCCCGATCCTCACAACCCATCCTGATTTTGACCCGACAATCGAAACGAGCCACGAAATCCCGCACCTTGCATCGATCGACGTTCCCAAATTCGGAATCCCAGAGCCGGTTGACGCCCGATTCATCGCGAAGTTCCATCCCTCCGGGCGGATTGCCGCCCATGATTTTGCCTCACCGACGTCCAACCTGCTGGCGAGGCTACTGCGGGTGTATGAACGGCAATCCAGCACGCTGAAGGTCCATGTGAGCGGCGATACGCTCGACCCCGCCTTCGCCAAACGAAGCGGCCTCACGGACGACCTGAGCCCGAAGGGAACCATTGTCCTGACGGCCGAGACCGATCGCAGCGAACTGCGATCCTTCATGAAAATTGAGCGTAAAGTGGCGATGATTGATGGGATGCTGACGGTTGACCTGAAGGTCTGTGACCTCGCGACATTGCAGCGCCGCCGGAGCGATGAAGCACACGCCAACTGTCTCGCCGTGGTTGCGGCCACAATTCATGTCGCAGACCGATTCCACGCGGTCGCACTCAATAAGGCGGGCAGCAACTATCCGATCGAGGCGACGGTAACGACAGCCAGCTCGGTTCCGGACGAGATTGGTCCACTGATCCAGCAATTCGGCTCGAAGATAAGCGGGTCACTCGATTCCTGACGTGGGTGCTCGCCCGCCGCTTTGCCCGCCGCAACCATATCGCGAACTACGGGCGTGCTTTTGGCATCCCCCAGAGGCTGCCGTTCATTCAGCAGCACCGACTTCACCCTCCAAGGCACCGCTTCACGATCCTCGGTCGATCATTGTCCCTGTCGCATCAATCTTGGCGCCCCGATGACCACAGCTGCACCTTAAATGCTGCGCGACCAGCGCAAGCTTCATCGGGATCGACTTGGCGAAACACTGATCGCGCAACCTGGACGCCGGGATGATCACCACGCGGCGGCAGCTACGGCATTCAACCTGCGCATTGAGACCGTGGCGGACCAGATCGGCGACAGTGTCGAGACGCTTGCTTCCCATAAACGCGGTAGAACATTATAAGAACGCATTCGTCAACCGGAGCGCTGGGAAGAGTCTTGCAGCGCGACGTCTCCCGACCTCTGGCCGGGACCGCGCTCTATTCCGCCTCGTGCGCTTGTGCCCCATCTTCGCGGGGCTCAATGCGCCCGTGGCTTCACCGAGCCCCTGATGGGTCTCGGCCCTTCGGGTGACGATCGCTGACGCATTTGGCCGCGCACCGCGCTTACGCGCTGCGACCATGGGGAGCGGGGCTTTTCCAGCGGCTCGGGCTTCGCCCGGGCCTTGCGATTCCGTTAGCCCCGCCGGCTCTCGGTCCCGCCGCTCGCGGCCTGTTTGCCGCACGCACGGTCGGCGACAAGAGCCGCCGCCTCGGCGCGCGACTAGCCAGCCCTGTCAGACCGCGGCTCCTGCGGGAGCCGTTTCCGGTGCGGACGTCTCGCAGAGACGCCGGGTGACTCGCCATGTCGCCTTTTCGGCGATGTTGTGAGCTTGCCAAATGACCGGTCATGTGTGGGGAGCTGAATTTCCGTTTTGACCTTGCTGTGGTTTGCCCCGCATTCTACAACAATCCCATCGGGGCAAAGCAACCTCCCGCTCAGGCCGAGACAAGCCCAAGTGTTGCCTCGTAACCCTGCCCTCGGGGGCAAGGCGTATTGTGCGAGGTTCACTTGGCGTCTCTGGCTATTACACCTTCTGTCACCTTTATCGATCTGCTCCGGGCGTTCACCCGCATCGGCCTGCTCAGCTTTGGCGGGCCTGCGGGACAGATTGCGCTGATGCACCGCGAGCTGGTGGATGAACGCAAGTGGATCGCGGAGGAAGATTTCCTCCACGCGCTCAATTTCTGTCACCTGCTGCCGGGCCCCGAAGCGCAGCAGCTTGCCACGTGGATCGGTTGGCGTCTGCATGGCTGGCGCGGCGGTCTGGCAGCGGGGTTGCTGTTCGTCATTCCCGGTGCGCTCATCATTCTCGCGCTGTCGATGCTGTATGCGGTCGCAGCCAATCTCGACTGGGTCGAGGCGCTGTTTCTCGGCGTCAAGGCAGCGGTGCTGGCGATTGTGGTGCAGGCGCTGCTGCGGATTGCGGGCCGCGCGCTGGATACCGGCCTGAAGCGGGCGCTGGCGGCGGCGGCGTTCATTGGGCTGTTCCTGTTCGATCTGCCGTTTCCGTTGATCGTTCTGGGTGCAGGCGTGATCGGCATGGCAGTCGCAGCCAAGCGGCCTGACCTGCTGGCGCTGAAGCCCGGTAAGGCTGGCGAAGTCCTGCCCGAACGCCCTTGGCGCAGCACGATGCAGTCGATCGCCCTGTGGGGCGCGGTGTGGGCGGCACCGATGCTGCTGATTGCGGTTACGCTGGGGCAGGATCATGTGCTGTGGGAGATCGGCGCGTTCTTCTCGCAGCTGGCGATCGTCACCTTCGGCGGTGCCTATGCGGTGCTGGCCTACATGGCGCAGGAAGCGGTGCAAGGGTTCGGCTGGCTGAGGCCCGGCGAGATGGCCGATGGGTTGGGTCTTGCGGAAACGACGCCGGGGCCGCTGATTCTGGTGACGCAGTTCGTCGGCTACCTCGCTGCTTTCCGCGCCCCCGAGCCGTTCTCGCCCCTCGTCGCCGGACTGCTGGGCGCGGGGCTGACGACGTGGGTGACGTTCGCGCCGTGCTTCATGTGGATCTTCGCCTTGGCGCCATGGATCGACCGTCTGGGCAATGCTGTGCGGCTGAAGGGCGGGCTGGCGGCGGTGACAGCGGCGGTGGTGGGCGTGATCGCCAATCTCACAGCATGGTTCGCGCTGCACGTGCTGTTTGCCGAGGTCAGCCAACGGCAGTTTGGCCCGCTGCGGCTGTATTGGCCCGATCTGGCAAGCTTCGATTGGCGTGCGGGCCTGCTGGCATTGCTGGCCTGCATCATGGCGTTCGGTCTGAAATGGTCGGTGCTGCGCGTTCTGGCGGTCTCGGCCCTTGGCGGCCTGATTCTGGTTTTGGCATTCTGAGGAGGACAGCATGAGCATCATCACACGCAGGGAAGCCATCGGCACCGCAGCATTGACGGCGACCGGCATTGCGCTGGCTGGAAACGCAGGTGCTGCGGCTGCGCAAGGCGCTGGCAACACCGCGGCCGCTTTCGCAGGCAAGCACACCCCCAAGCCGTTGCGGTTCAGGTTGATGACGAACTGCCAGACGGCCATCACTCGAACATAGCGTCAAGGCGGGGTCCGACAATGGGTTCATTCGCTGAACCCGGGACCTGCTCTGCCGCAACCTGGCGCTGCCGCCCATCCGGGCAGGGCAGCGTCCCTTACCCGCGAACGCGCCTTATCCTTGTCAGGAAGGCGTTCGCCGTCGGAGCTTTCAGACCGTAATGCGCGCCGTGGCGCGCAGGCGGGTCATTCGGCATCCTCCGTCCGGTCAAGGATCGGCTCAGGCTCTCGCTGCGCTTGCCTTCACCACCCGCACGGCGGCGATGCCGGCTTCGCGGCATCGTCCCTGACAGTCCGTCGCCTGCCGACCAGCCCCGCCGAACGGCCTTTCAAGATTGGTGGTGTTCCCGCTGTAACCCCTTCGCAGGGCCGAAGGGGCGGCCCGGTGTGGCGCTGATGCGCCTGACCGGGCCTGCCTTCGTCTCTCTTGCTCGGGGGCGGGAACGTCTCTTCCACACACACAGGAACACCTGCCGAAACCTATCGGCGGTCGCCCCTTAGTCAAGGATCGCGGTCCCCCCAATTTTCAGCGGGAGGCAGTGTCGCTGCGCGCCAGCCACCACGCAGAAAATCGGTTCCCCCACGCCCGCCAAGGCGGCGGCGAGACGAACTCGCCGTCCCTGACACGGTTCGTCCGGCCCGATGGGTCTTTGGCTGTTCCCAATGTGGGGACGATTTCAAAAATCGGAGGCTATTATGACTGTTTTCAACTCGTTCGCAGATCTGGCTCAGGCACGGATCAATCTCGCCGATGCTCGTGAAGGGATCACGGAATCCTACGACGGGGCGTTTCTCGAACATAGCGATCTCGCCAAGCTCAACATCATCGAGGCTCCAATCGCCGCCGAGATGCCGGATCCCGACATGGCGCGCCGCGCCGTAGAGATGGCAATCGGAACGATCTTCGATGTCCTCAAGGACACGCGCATGGAAGAATTCGCGCAGCAGCTCGCCTGGGGCATGAGCGCTCTTCGGAAGGCTCCGGCTTATGCCGGGGCCTTCCGTTCTTCTTTTGCGCAAGGGGCGGGCTCTGGGGGCATCGAACCCCCTTCGCCCGCTGCCGCGAGCATCGCGATCCCTGAATGTATCAGCGGCACTTTTACCTTGGCCCGGCGCGCCTTGCCCGTGCTCGATGCTTCGCATCTTGCGGGCATCGCTGTCGAGCCGGCGGCTGCATCCGGACAATGTGCCGACCGGCAATCCTCAGGCTGGACCAGACCCCTTGTGGGCATTCAGCCACAAGCTCAGGAAGTGAGAAAGGAGAGGGGGATGGAGGAGACGAGCAGCGACAGGAGGCAAAGATGCTCGTCACATTCCGCGTCAAGGATATCGAGACAAAGCTCCATTCGGTACCGGCTCAGATACGCCCGCAAGAGCTCGCCGCGCTGATGCGCAGACTGCACACCGCGAACAGTACAATCGATGCAGATCCAGGCGAATTCCTGGCCGCGCCCCTGAACTTCGAGATCAATGCCAACGCGCTTGCCATCGCCGCGTTCGCATCATGCTTCGACCATCGTGCGGAGATGATCGCGATCGTCGAGGAAGCGCAGTTTCTTGGACGAATGCTGCGCATCGAGCACCAGCAATGGGATGCGCCGATCACGATGCGCGTGAGTGAACACATCGCTCTGGTAGGTGACATCACGATGAGCAGCGACCTTGCGTCCAAGGTGCTCACTTCTCTTGGCCGCCATGCAAATGAGTCTGGCCATTTGTCCCTGCAGAAGCTCGCCACAGCGCTCGAAGATCACCGGACTTACGCGGCTTTCGTCAAGGCAGGAATCACTCCGCTCTTCGAAAGCCTCGCGTTCATCGCCGCCACCGATTGTGGAGAGCAACATCCGCTGCTCGAATGGAGCTAATGACGAACCAGCCACCAGTTCATGAGCAGCCGGGAATCGGCTCAACTCGACGTCATGTTTAACGCTCGATCTGCAACCAGCCTCCTGCAGGATCGAGGTGGAAAAGGGTGCCCGGCACGTTGCCGCGGTGCCCTTTTTTCATACCGCTGGGGTTACGCCAATGCCGAACAGCCACGAGCCAGGACATAGCTTTCGCGAAGTCGCTGGGAACGCATGCCTCCTGCCGCAGGCACGTCCACCACCATCGCCATGAGCACCCCGCCAGCATACTGGTCAACCACTAATTTCCCGACCGAGAAGCCGTGCTGCGCCGGCTTCCGCACCATCGAAAAATTAGCGGTCAAGCCTCCGCTTCGCTCCGGTGACCAGCACACTGACGGGGCGCTGTTTCATGGCATGGCGGACGAGCCGCCAAGCGCCAGGAGGCAAGGTCATGTGCTACACAACGGAAAGCTACGAAGACGACGTTTCAGTGCTTCGTCAGATCAACCCAAACATCATCGCCCTTGATGAAAAAACGCTGGAAGCTGAGCGGCGCTCCTACCACACATTCTTCGACGTCCACGTCGTTGAGACCCCGGACGGGTATGCGTCGACGACTCCAGCATTCCAAAGGCATCCATCGGACAGTTGTAGCATCGCCTCTCGTCGCAGAGCCGGCATATCGTCAGCGCCGAGACAGCGTCGTCAGACATCTGCGCAAGTATTGTCTCGGCAATACGTTCCAGCACGAGGCGGTCAGCATTCGAGACATGGCTAAGGATTTCGGATAAAGTCTCGTTTCTTCGTTGCAGGATCGCAGATAGGCGAGTCTCGCCTGCCTCAGTGAGCATCAGCGCTACTGCACGACGGTCCCGTAGCGCTTTGGATCGAACGGCGAACCCGGCTGCAACCAATCGATCGACAAGCCGCACCGTCCCCGCGTGGGACAAGCCTAGCACCCGTCCTAATTCGTCGATCGAAAGACCGGTCGCGTGACCGATGACGACGATCGCCGCGGTGGTTTCGCCACCGCCGGGTATCGTCGGGTCGAATGCCGCCTTCTTAATTCGATCGGTGATGCCCACTGCGAGGGCGCCGAACAGATTGACGAGCCGGTCCGAGAGTACGTTCAAAGGGTTGCCTCATTCATTGACGGCGTATAGTGTATGCGCAGCGCATATATCACGCCTGTCTAAGCATGAAGGCAGGTCATGCGCCATGATGAAAGCGAGGCACCATGTTTTCGACATTACACATAGCTGAAAAGACGACCGGCTCTCGCGGGTCTCTCGCGTTGCTGCGCTGGGCGCTGGTGGTCATCTTTCTCTGGTTCGGTTGCATGAAATTCACGAGCTATGAAGCGATGGGCATCGCGCCATTGATGAAGAACAGTCCGATCATGAGCTGGATTCCGGCCGTTTTTGGGGTGCAGGGTGGAAGCTATTTTATAGGCACCGTCGAGCTCGCGACGGCCGCTGCGCTGATTATCGGTGCTTTCAACAAGACGGCCTCCGCTCTCGGCGCGGCGATGTCATGCCTGACTTATGCCGTGACACTGACGTTTTTCCTGAGCACGCCTGGCGTCGCCGAGCCGACCGCTGGCGGGTTCCCGGCGATTTCGGCCGGAACCGGACAGTTCCTGTTGAAGGACCTGGTGCTTCTTGCGGCATCAGCGTGCCTTCTACTTGCGTCCATACGGACAGCAGACGCGTGACGGCAAACAGGTGATAGGCGACGCTCCGGACCTGCGCTTTTGCCGAACCATACCCGCCTCAGCCCATAACGATCGACAAACCCTGTCGCTTTGATAGGGTGTTCGAAAACATGCTTTCGAGGGTTTGTCGTACATGCTGGTCGGATATATGCGGGTGTCAACGACCGATGACCGCCAAACGGTCGATCTCCAGCGGGACGCGCTCGTCGCAACCGGGGTCGATCATCGGCATCTCCATACCGACAAGGCATCCGGCGCGCGCGACGACCGACCAGGCCTGAAAGCCTGCCTCGACTATCTGAACGCGGGCGACACACTGATCGTGTGGAAGCTCGACCGGCTCGGACGCTCGCTGCCGCACCTGCTGACGATCGTCACCGATCTGAAGGCGCGCGGCATCGCGTTCCGGTCGCTGACCGAGCAGATGGATACGACCACGCCGCACGGCGAATTGCTGTTCTCGCTGTTCGGTGCATTGGCACAATATGAGCGTGCGCTCACGCGCGAACGGGTGATGGCGGGACTGGCTGCTGCCAAACGCCGGGGACGCCAAGGTGGCCGCCCGCCGATGATCGACGCCGAAACGCTCGAGCGGATCACCGCCGCGCTGGATGGCGGGGCCAGCAAGGCGTCCGTCTGCCGGACCTTCAAGGTGCCGCGTTCGACCCTTCTCGGCACGCTTGCCCGGATCGGCTGGACCGCACCGGCCAAGGTCTAAGCCGATGCCGCGTCGCGCCGTCCTGTCGGACGAGCAACGCGCGGCGTTGCTCGCGCTTCCCGACGACGAAACCCTGCTCGTCCAGCACTGGACATTGAGCCGGGACGACTTGGCCATCATCGTCCGCCGGAGGCGACCGCATAACCGGCTGGGTTTCGCGATCCAGCTTTGCGCGCTGCGCTATCCTGGCCGTTTCCTGCGACCCGGTGAACTGATCCCTGATACGCCGCTCGCGTTCGTCGCAGAGCAATTGCAGGTCGGACCCGAGGTGCTGGCCGACTACGCGACGCGCGGCCCGACCCGGTACGAACAGCTCGATGCACTGCGCGATGCATTCGGCTTCATGCCGCTCAGTCGGCCGCTGCGAACGACGTTGCAGGAATGGCTCCTGCCGATCGCGCTGACGACGACCAGCGGGGCTAGGCTGGCGCGCGTGATGCTGGATGAGTGCCGGCGACGGCGCATCATTGTGCCGGGCATCAGTTCGGTCGAGCGGATGGTCGCACAGGCGTTGCTCGATGCCGAACGCCATGTCGCCGAGCATCTGACCCGAGGACTCGATGCTCGACAGCGCCGGCTGCTCGATGCGCTTCTCCTGCCCCACACAGGCACGAACTTGAGCGATCTGGCCTGGGTGCGGCAGTCACCCGGCAAGCCCGGCCGAAAGACATTCGCCGCCATCATCGAGCGACTGACACTGCTTCGGGCCATCGGGATCGATCCGGATATCGCCGTAGGCGTCCATCCCGAGCGCCTCCGACGCCTGTGCCAGGAAGGCGTGCGGCTGACCGCGCAACATGTTCGGACGCTGCAAGCGACGCGGCGTCGCGCCACATTGGTGGCGACCATCCTCGAAACCATCGTTACCCTCACCGACGATGCGGTGCTGATGTTCGATCGCCTGCTTGGGCAGATGTTCCGGCGCGAACAGAACAGCGCGGACACGACACTCAAGCGCAACCGGCGCACCATCAACGGCAAAATCCGGCTGCTTGCCCAACTCGGCGCTGCCTTGCTCGCCGCCAAGATATCAGGTGGCGATATCGGCGCTGCGGTCGAGGCAGCGATCGGATGGAATGATCTCGGCCGCGAGGTCGATGAAGCCCGCAAGCTGATCCGCCCCGATTCGGTCGATCCCGTCGCGGTCGCCGCGACCAATTACCCCGTCCTCCGACAGGTCGGTCCCTCGTTCATCGCCTCGTTCACATTCGGGGCGGTGCCAGCCTGCCATGCGCTCGCGCGAGCGGTCGCGATCATGCGCGACCTTCATTTTGGTCATCTGCGCAAATTGCCTGCAGGCACGCCAGTCGGCTTCATCCGGCAAGCTTGGCGTCGGGCGATCGGCACCGGCATTCCCGATCGCAGGATCTATGAATTGTGCGTGCTGGTCGAGCTTCGCGACCGGCTTCGCGCCGGCGACATGTGGGTCGAGGGAAGCCGACGCTATCGTGCTGTCGAGCAGCAACTCATTCCTGCCCCCGTATTCGCCAACATGCGCGCGGCCGGCCCCTTGCCGATACCGGCACCGGATACGGCCGATATCTGGCTGGCCGAACGACGCGCCCGCCTCGCCCGTCGATTGGCCGAGGTCGAGCGAAAGGCGGAGACGGACGCGCTGGAAGACGTGCAGCTCAGCTTGGGCAGGCTGCGGATTTCGCCCTTGAAGGCGATTACTCCCGAGGAATCCGATACCGCCCTTGCGCCGCTCTATGCGCATCTGCCCGCGATCCGCATCACCGACCTTCTTGCCGAAGTCGATCGATGGACCGGGTTCAGCCAGTGCTTCACGCATCTGCAAAGTGGCCGTGCCGCGGATGAACCACGTGCGATCCTCACGGCGGTGCTCGCCGATGCCACCAATCTGGGCCATACGCGCATGGCGGAAGCCTGCAATCTCGTGACCCAGCGCCAACTCGGTTGGCTCGCCTCGTGGCATCTGCGCGAGGAAACCTACGGTCGCGCGCTCGCCCGGCTTGTCGACGCCCAACACACCGCGCCGCTGGCCGCGCTGTTCGGGTCCGGCACCTCGTCCAGCTCAGACGGTCAGAACTTTCCGCTCGACCGCCGCGCCCAGGCAACCGGCGCAGTCAATCCGCACAAGGGGACAGAGCCGGCTGTCTCCTTTTACAGCCACGTCTCGGATCGCTACGCGCCGTTCCATTCCACAGTTATCTCCGCTTCGGCGAGCGAGGCGGCACAGGTGCTCGACGGGCTGCTCCACCACGGCGCCGATCTGCACATCGAAGAGCATCACGTCGATGGCGGGGGCGTCTCCGACCATGTGTTCGCGCTATGTCATCTGCTTGGGTTCCGGTTCGCGCCGCGTATCCCGAATATCGCCGCACGCCGTTTGCACCTGTTTAACGGCATCGAACCCGGCCCCGATATTGCGCCGCTGGTCGCGGGCCGCATCGACGAAGGTCTGATCGAGGCACACTGGGACGACGTGCTGCGACTGGGAACCTCGATCCGCACAGGCGTCGTCAGCGCCTCGATCATGCTGGAACGGCTCGGCTCCTATCCACGCGCCAACGGCCTGGCACTGGCGTTGCGCGAGATCGGTCGCGTCGAGCGTACCCTGTTCACGCTCGACTGGATCGAGCAGCCCGAACAGCGTCGCCGCGCCACCCGCGAACTCAACAAGGGAGAAGCGGAAAATGCCCTGAAACGCGCCATCTTCTTCCATCGCATCGGCCGTATCCGCGATCATGCGCTGCAAGCCCAAAGCCATCGGGCGAGCGCGCTGAACCTCGTCGCCGGTGCCATCGTCCTGTGGAACACGACCTACCTGCAAGCCGCCCGGATGCATCTCGCCAACCTCGGCCGGCCGGTCCCGCCGGACCTGCTGCAACACCTATCACCGCTCGGTTGGCAGCATATCAATCTCACCGGCGATTACCTCTGGACCGATCCCGATGCGCCATCCACCGCGCTCAGACCGCTTCGCCAGATGCGCGCCGTCGAAGGCACGGCAAAACCTTAGCGTATATCTGGGTCCGTTCTGTGTACCGACCCCGGAGTTGTTCGCCGTCGCCGGCGTATGGCGGTCTTCGGATGAATGGGGTGATTGCTATTCGATGGTGATGAAGGATGGCACTGGTGCCGCGGCCGAAGTCCATTCCCGGATGCCGGTTATTTTGCGAGGCGACCAATATCCGACATGGGAACACGGCTCAGCCGCTGAAGCGTTGACCCTATGCGAGCTGCCATACCAGAGAGATATCAAAGTCGATCGAACGACGGTGCCCTGGGTGCGGACGGGCCGCTAGAATGCACTACTGTCCGGAAGCGAGCTTGGATGCCATGCGCTGGATGGTTCGATAGACTGTTGGGCGCGAAACCGAGAATAACTCGCTCAGCTCACTGATCGAGTGCTCGCCTCCTTCATGCAGCTGGTGCAGATGGCGCTGCTGGCGGTCGGTCAGCTTGGGGGGCTTGCCCTTCAACTTTCCCTTCGCCTTGGCGACCTTCATACCTTCCCGCGTCCTCATCCGGATCAGGTCAGCTTCGAATTCAGCGAAGGTGGCGAGGATGTTGAAGAACATCTTGCCCATAGGATCGCTCGGGTCGTGGATCTGTCGGCCGAGGGCGAGGGCAACACCGCGCTTCTCGAGCTCCTCGGCGATCGCCCGCGCATCGGGGACCGATCGGGCTAGGCGGTCGAGCTTCGGTGCGACCAGGGTATCGCCGGCACGGACGGCGGCGAGTGCCTGCGCAAGCCCTGGCCGATCGCGCGAAGTGCCGGTGAGGCCGTGATCGGTATAGATCCGGTCGGCCGACACACCGAGTTCGGCAAGAGCATGGCGTTGGGCCGTCAAATCCTGCTTGTCGGTTGAACACCGTGCGTATCCGATCAAAGTCCCGGTCATCTGTAACGCTTAGCGCCCCATCAATGAGAATCTAGTCGTACTACCTTAATGAGACGGACTGGTCGACCCCGATTTTGGAGGACGAAAGCCAAATTCTATTGATTGGCGATCGGGCCAAATTTTGTGTCCGTTGAGCGATCCTCTTTCGGACGGGGCAGATCACCATGACCGATGATCGTAAGTCGGAATCGGGAAGTGCCGAAGTCGCGCCACGGATGGCTGTGCTCCGTCGGCACCTCCATGATGCGGTGCCGCTGGACCAAGCCGCGACCGACGCCGGCATCTCGCTCCGCACCGCTCGCCGCTGGCTCGCCCGCTACCGCGCCGATGGTCCGGCGGGGCTGGCGCGTCCTACCCGACCCGAAGCCGGCAAGCGTACCTTCCCGAAAGAACTAGTCGAACTGATCGAGGGCATGGCGCTGCTCAAACCGCCGCCATCGATCGTGACCATCCATCGCCGTCTCGCCGCCATCGTCGGCGAACGGCAATGGCGAATGCCGTCCTATGGCAGCGTGCGCGATATCGTGCGGCGGATCGATCCGGCGATGCTGACCTTGGCACATGAAGGTGCTGCCGCCTTCCGCGACAAGTTCGAGTTGGTGCATCGGCACCGCGCCGAACACCCCAATGCGATCTGGCAAGCCGATCACACCCAGCTCGATATCCTGATCCTCGATGCCGGCGGTCGCCCGGTGCGGCCGTGGCTGACGACGGTGCTGGACGATCACTCGCGCGTGATAGCAGGCTACATGGTTTTCCTCGGCGCGCCCTCCGCGCTCAACACGTCGCTCGCGCTGCGACAGGCGATTTGGCGCAAGGCCGATCCGACCTGGCCGGTATGCGGCATTCCCGACGTCCTGTACGTCGATCACGGATCGGACTTCACCAGCCTTCATCTCGAACAGGCTGCGGCCGATCTGCGTATCCGCCTGATCTACTCTGCCGTCGCGCGTCCACAGGGGCGCGGCAAGATCGAGCGGCTGTTCCGCACCATCAACACCGAACTGTTGGCGGAACTGCCGGGCAATCTTCGTAACGGCAAACCGGTATCGCCCCCGCGCCTGACGCTTCCCGAACTGGACGCTGCGATCGGCACATACATCGTGGCGACCTATAACGTCCGCCCGCACAGGGCGATCGGCGTACCGCCCGTCGATGCGTGGCGCGGCGATGGCTGGCTGTCCCGGATGCCGGAAACGCTGGAGGAACTGGACGCGCTGCTGGTCATGGTCGCCAAGCCGCGCATCGTCCACCGCGACGGCATCCGTTTCGAGGGGCTGCGATACTTCAACCCTACGCTCGCCGCCTATGTCGGCGAGCCGGTGACGATCCGCTACGATCCTCGCGACGTAGGCGAGGTTCGGATATTCCATCGCAACGTCTTTCTGTGCCGGGCCGTCAGCCCCGACCATGCCGGCCTGAGTATCACTCTCAAGGACGTGCAAGCCGCCCGCATCGCCTATCGTCGTCGCCTGCGGAGCGAGATCGGAGAGCGGAAGGCCCGCGTTGCGGACTATCTGCCCGCGATCTTGCGCCCGCTGGGTTCCGGCTCGGTGCGCGCCTCAACGCCAAAACCCACGCCTGCCACGTCCCCCGAGGTGACACGGAGCAAGCCGCGTCTCCGCACCTATTACGAGGGCGAGTGATGGCAGACGGCAGCGCTCGCGCCACCAGCTTCATCTCGACGCAGGAACATCGCCGCTTCACCGAGTTTGCCAACGCCGTCCGCAAGCACCGCTACATTGGCTTGTGTCACGGCACGGCCGGCGTCGGCAAAACCCTTTCCGCGCGACGCTACGCGCGCTGGGACGGCGCAGTCGATCTGCTCATGACCTGGGGTGCGCGGCAGGCGTCCGATCTCAAGATATATGCCGACCTCGCCCGTGCGCGTGCCGTGTTCTATACGCCGACAGTCGGCAGCACGCTGCGCGAGCTTCGTCAGGACCTGCCCCGCCTCATCGATCGGGTCGATATCTGTATCGATCAGCATGTCCGGCCCAAGGATCAGATCGTCGTTTCGCCCCGGAAGCATTTCGTCGAACTGCTGATCGTCGATGAAGCCGACCGCCTGTCCAACACGGGGCTGGAATATCTGCGTGACCTGTTCGACCGGCAGGGCATCGGCCTTATCCTGATCGGGATGCCGGGCATCGAAAAGCGCATGGAGCGATACGCACAGCTTTTCAGCCGTGTCGGCTTCGCCCACCAGTACCGGCCCTTGCAGGATCAGGAGCTGACCTTTGTCCTCACGCGGCGCTGGCGCGACCTCGGACTCGCGATGGACGAAGCGGACTTCACCGACGCGCAGGCGGTCGCCACCATCGTGCGGATCACGGGCGGCAACTTCCGTCTGCTCCACCGGCTGTTCGTTCAGATCGAGCGCATCCTGAGGATCAACGGCCTGAACGCGATCACTGACGACGTGGTGGAAGCTGCACGCAGCACCCTCGTGATCGGTGTCACTTAGCGCTGACAGAACGGTGCCAATCAGCGCTGATATCTACAGAATGGACACCGGCAAGGTCATTCCCTGCGCAGGTTAGCTTACGCGGGCTGCCTCCGGTCGCCCACACCAGCGTGCCATAACCGAGCGAGCCACCATCGGCGAAGGCCACGGTTTTATCCGTCGGATCGACCATGACCACGCGGCGGCCGGTCAGCATTGTTATCTCGCGTTCCGACCAGAAGGCGGCCGGCCGGATCATGATGCGTTCGAAGCTTTTGTCGCCGGCAAGATAGTCCTTGGACAACGGCGGCCGTTCATAGGGCAGTTCTGGCTCGTCGCCGACCAGCGCAATCGTCCCCGCAAACTTCGCTTGCCGCAGGGCGATCGCCGTCTGTCCACCACCATGCCCGGCGCCCACAATGACTACATCCGCGCGCTCGGTCATCGGTTCGACCTCACCGCCGGAAACATGGCGACTAGATAGTCTGCAAGCACTCGACATACCCCCTTGGTTGAGAAAAAGTGGTGCCTTGAACTCGTGCTTGGTCCCGGGTTTGCGCCCCGCAGCCGAAATTGCGGGTGCCGCCGCGGTCATTGTGACGCTTGGGTAGGCAATATCGCCTATATCGGCTCCTTCCAGACCAAGGTGAATAATGCACCGCCAGGAGCCTACACCAAACCTCTAGCAGCATAGTCGCCATCATCCGCAGACGCCATTGGGATCAATTGAAGATCGATCACAATCTAAGAGATATGGATCCTGAAAAAGTTCTTGGCGCAAGAACTGAATTGAACACCGATCCAGTTATAGTCTCAGAAGGAACACCGGAATTATAGATAAGTGCATTCGTCAAATTTCGGATGTTGAAAGCAAATGAGACGCGATCAAGCTCGTATCCGAGCCTGAAATCCACTTTGTTGTAGGCAGGTACATTTTCGATCGCGTAATCAACCGCCGAGGTACTCCGCCGGCCAACCCTCGCGTAGCTTCCGAAAATCGAAGCCTTGCCCGGGCCGAGGTCGAACTCGTAGCGGGCCGAGACGTTCGAGCTGAATTTCGGCGCGTTCGGGAGCACAAAGTCGGCAAACCCCGCACCAACCGGAACATTTTTGGCCTTTGAATCGAGATAACTGGCGGATGCGGAAAAATTAAGTCCGCGCATCGGGCGGATAACCATGTCGAACTCGGCACCCCTTACCCATGCGTCGACGTTAAAGACGTAGAGCGCAAAGTTTTGGGTCGAGAAGGTTTGTAGATTCTTGTAATCGTAATAGAAAATCGAACCGTTGAAATCGAGCACTCCGTTGAGCATTCTCGATTTAACACCGGCCTCATAGTTCACAAGCGTCTCAGGTTTGAACTCGGCTACGGAAACGGGATAAAGCGCGTTTGCACTGGTATTGAACCCACCTGCCTTTGTGCCCCTGTTTACGCCAGCGTAGACATTGACATTTTCATCGAGTTTATATTGAGCAACGATGCGTCCTGACCAGGATGTCGTTGATATTGACTTGTCGAATCCGACGAACTGCACGAGCGGAACCGGCGACGCCCCTGCGAGCACTGCGCAAATATTGACCGGGATCGTAGGATTGGTCGTGCAGGAGGACTGATTGACACCACGCATCTGGTCACTGGTTACGCGGCCGCCGACAATAACACTGAACTTGGGGCTAAAGTGGTAGGTGGCTTCCGCAAATCCAGCGTAAGACGTGGTTCTCAGATGCAGGGCCGCATTGAGATTGATTCCATAGAACGGTATATCGTTTAGATTAGCATTTGCGCCGGTATGGATGTTGATCCACAACCCATAAAGACCGGCGACCCAGTCAACATTACTTACCTTTCCGGAGAGTCTGATCTCTTCGGAATATTGGCGGTCCCCAGGATTGCTTACATTTAAAATAGCTGTCGGGAATCCGCTCGCAAGCTGGGTGTTGTAGAGTTGATCGGAGTACTGATAGTTTGAGATCGACGTCAGCTTGATTCCGGACCCAATCGTCCAATCGATTGTCGCGGTGGCGTTAAGATATTTTCCGTTGAATTTTAGGTAGTTGGCGGCTGGCACATTGTAAGGGCTCTTCAGTGATGCCGCGCAGTCACCGAGTGGAGAATAAGTGGTCGGAACTGTCCCAACTGTCGTGCGGCAGAAATTCTGATACGCGGCAAAATTGCCGGGCGTGACGCCGACCGGCTTACCGTTCGCCCCGATAAACGCGCGCGTCGTGCTCGCGACAGGGCCGGGTTGGTCCGGAAAACGGTCTGCATATACGCTGAGCAGGGCCCGGAAATCGCTACTGGGCTTATACTGGAGTTGCGCACGGACAGCTTGAACATCTGTGCCGTTATGGTCTGGCCCGATCGGATTGCGGATGTATGCGCCACCCTTTTCGGCATGATATGCGATACGGCCTGACCAGTCACCGCCAAGGCTGCCGCCGACGGCCCCTTCCGTCATGAACTTGTCGTAGCTCCCATATTCGGTCGTGACATAAGCCTCGAACTCTTGGCTGGGTGCTCGGGTAATATATTGGACAAGGCCACCCGTCGCATTGCGCCCGAACAGTGTTCCTTGCGGCCCCTTGAGAACCTCGACACGGTCGACGTCGAAAACCGGCTGAGTCAGCGCGGTCGTGAGGCCGACATACGCTCCGTCCACATAGGTGGCGACCGGTGCTTCCTGGTGACGCCCGATATCTTGCTGGCCGACCCCACGGATGATCGTCGTGACATAAGCACCGCCACCCGGGGTAGTTGAGCGCACACCTGGAACAAGATCTGGAAGATCCATCGACGTTGTGAAGCCGCGGGCGGTGAGATCCTGTCCCTTGATCGCGCTGATCGCGATCGGGACGTCGCGAAGATTTTCCGACTTCTTCTGCGCCGTCACGATGATGTCGCCCTCAGCGTTTGGGTCTTGCGCCGCGGGGGCGTCAGAAGGCGGCGTCGGAGCTGGTTGGGCGGTCTGTGATTGAGCGTATGCGCCTTGGGACAAGGTCAGCAGTGTCGCAAGCGTGACCGGCGCGAGAGCAGTTAGTCTCATATTTTCATCCCTCTCCTTCCGGGCGGCCGCCTTCTGTGGACGTGCTCGCAAGCCGGCTTTTCAAAAATGATTAGAGACCTAAGTAATATATGAAAGGAAACGCGACGCAAGCCATATTCAGGGCACCCGGCCAGCAGCGTCGCTCCGGCCCATAGCGACGGTCCCGTCGGAGGTGCTCTATAGGCTGTACCGCCCTAAAAACGTACCTATCGTGACCGAGGACAACGGAAAACCGCTACCTATTTGGGCAAACAGGGGAGGGGATGGTTG
>NZ_FWXL01000030.1 GCF_900176395.1 Novosphingobium sp. B1
CTGCGGAGCGATGCCGATTGGCGCCATCGGATATCCAGCAGGTTTGGGCATCACACAATCTCCGCAGAAGCTGAACCGGTGTAGGCGGCGCGGATCTCCACCGCGTCGTCACCAAAGAATGGAAAGTCAATCTGGTTGACGGCGCTGGCCAGCGTGGTGCTGTAGACCGCTGTCGTCACAGTCTCGGCGCGGTTGCGGGCGTCTATGGTGACGGTGCCGGTGCCGTTGAGCAGGAGGCGCGGAAGGCCGGTTACAGGCCTCCAAGCACCAGCGGACAGAGCGCCGGGTAGAAAGGTGCGTGCTGTTGTCGCTGATGCCAGCGCGGTGTTTGCTGTGCCTTGTGCCGCCGCAGCAGCGCCGACCGCATCATCGGCCGTATCCTGCGCATTGGCAGCAGCACCAGAGGCCGCCGCTGCCGCAGCCCGCGCCGTGGGATCACCGCCCGCATCGTCGATGGCCTCAGCCGTGAGCGGATAAGGCGCACCAAATACCGCAGCGATCGCCCCGGTCTGCCCCCGCGCCGCCATCAGCATCACGGTGCGATCCGGACCGCGCCATGCCAGTTCGCCCAGACGTTCGGGCTGACGCCACATCAGCACCGCAGCGGTCATGGCGTCACCGTTTCCGAGAGCCGGATCAGGGCGTATTCGGTAACTTCGGTGACGGTGCCAGAAACGGAGATCATGGCATCGACGACATACACGCCAGGCTTCCAGTCGGCGGTGACTGAAGCCGCAACCTCGGCCTTCCAGTACGCCGGCTCAGATCCTGCAGCCGCGACATACGTGATCGCAGGCGTCGCCTTTGTTGCCGCACTCTTCGGCGGCGGCTTGCTGCTGTCCGCCTCCTTGATCTTCATCGCGACAGTTGCACCGGTATAGGCGCCATCGACATCGACCAGATCGATGCGGATCGGTTCGCCTCGGTTGAAGGTGAAGGGGGTGCTCATCGTGCTACCTCATTCGGATCAATCGCGACCTGGGCCGAAACCCAAGTGATCAGTTCGTCGAGCTGGGTGGCGGCAACGCTGCATTCGTACCGCTCGGCGAGAGATAGTCCGTCCGCGCCGGCCGTTTCATCAGCACCGAAGGCGGGCTCGGGAAGGCTGGGCATTGGCTGACCACCGCCCTGACTTCCAACGGCTTTTCCATCTTGCCCCCGCAGGCTGTCATAGCGAGCGCGCAGAGCAGCAAGGCGCTCGTTCGCTTGTACTTCCCGGTCATGGTTGATCCTTTCCTGTGCGGCCTTCACACGCGCTAGGCGCAGCTTCTCGTTACGCAGAGCATCGGCCATGGCCTGCGAGAATGCGGCCTTCGTCCTTCGGTGGTTGGCGACGTTCTCGCTGTTCAGAAACGTCATCCGCTCAAGCCGCGCGATCAGGCCGCCGCCGATGACGGGCAGGCCATGGATCTGGATCAGCAGAGCGACGACGACGCCAAGCAGGGCGAGTGTTGCTGTGCGCCACCAGTTCGAGAAGAAGAGCGGGATCATTCTAACCCGTCCATCAGATGCCGGATCATGGCCTCAGCCTGCGACGCGGTCAGCAGGTTGGTGCCAGTAGGGCCATCGCGATGGTGATCGTAAGTGCAGCCCGGATTGACGTGCGGTTCGAACCGGATCCCTGCATCAGGGTGGAAGTCAGGCGGCAGCTTCCAGCAAAGGAAGCGGTTCACCATCTGCTTGATCTGTTCGTCGGTCATTCGTCTTCCTCCGGCAGGCAAGGCGGTGTCCCCTGCTTGACCAGGCGCGAGCCGGTGGCCGTGGTGAACACGAAAACCCCGATCAGGATCGAGGCAACAGGCCGGTATGCCTCAGGGACCATCTCGACCAGCTTCTGTAGCTCGCTGGGATAGGCCGCGAAGTATCCGGCGACGATGCCCGCGATCGCAGCGAGGCGAACGCTCCACAGCTTCCAGACCTTTTCGGCCCAATCCTCGATCAGGTTCATGCGGGCATTCCTTCCTTGATCCATGCTGCGACATCGAACGACGGGCAGGCCTTCTGCACCTTGGGCCAATCACGGTGGCCACGGATCACGATGCCGGGATAGCGCTCCTGATAGGTGCGGATCAGGGTGCGCAGCGTCGCCTTCTGGGCAGGCGTGCGGGTATCCTTCGGCTTCATCTTGGCGTCGACACCGCCGACGTAGCAGATACCGATGTTGCCGGTGTTGTTGCCCCCGACATGCGCACCGCGCTGATTGTCCTGCAGCGTCCGATGCATGGAACCATCGAGTTCGATCACCCAGTGATAGGAGGTCTGGCCGAACTTATCCTTGTCCCACTGCGTGATGGTTGCAGCCTTCACGTCGCGGCCTTCTGGTGTCGCGGCGCAGTGGATGGTCAGGTATTTGATGGGGGTCACTTCCCACCTCCCTCAAGTTTTGCAGCCATGATCGCGAGGTCGTTGGGCATGGTCGGATCGAGCGGAAATGCTGCCCGCATGCCCGGCGTCGTCAGCCCAATCAGCGCCTCAAGCCGTGCGGCCTTGGCCTCGCTCTCTGCGTGCTTGCTCTGGCAATCCGCCAGTTCCTTTTCGACGGTCTGGACGCGCTTGGTCAGCTCGTCGACGCGCTTTTCGAGCCGCTCCAACAGGCGTTCGGTCCCTGCATCCAGAGCCGCCGCACGCTTATCCATTCTGCCCCCAAAATACTCGAACACCCATTTCAGCGCGAAGAAGCCGGCACCGCCGCTGACGCCGACGCCGGTTGCAGAGGCGGCGACTTCGAGGAGGCTACTGCTGTCAGTCATCAGATCATCGCCGCGATGTCGGCAGCGATGGCCGTGGCGAACTGCACCCGCGCCTCAAGCTTGGGGTGCGTGATGTCTGCCCTTGTTCCGGTCTTCAGCCCGGTGTCGGCGTCGGTATTGGTCACCGTCAGCCCGCTAAATGCCAGCGGTGAGATCTGCGCAAAGGCGCTCGATACGCGCGTGTTCAGGGGCTGGTTGACGCGGTTCACGGCACGCAGGAGACCGCGCATGAATGCCGGCCAAGCGCGGGGGGAAAGTTCCGCCCAATAGTCCGACCAGGCGTAGGCTCCCGGAGTGAAGAGCACCTTGGCCCCGGCGCCGCGAACCGACGTGATGATGCGCGTAATTGCGACATCGACGAAGTCGGTCATCGCGTCGTAGTCGGTCCATTCCGGGTAATCGTTGGTGCCGAGGTCGACGATGACGATGTTGGGCGTGCCACCAATGATCGAGGCGTACTTGGTCAGGTAGCCGGCGTAGTCGAAGATATAGCCGTCGTAGCTGCCCGTGCCCGATCCTGCCGAAAGGAAGGGGTTATAGGCGTACTTGTCCGGGAAGTTGGCCGCTGCGATGTACGTTGCCGGATTGCTGACATAGGCCATGTCGGTGCGATCCTTGCCGACGTAATCAGCAAGGCTGCGGCCCGAACGGCCTTCGTGGTAGATCGTCGCTGAATCCTTGTCGTACCCGAACAGCGTCCCGCGCAAATTGACGGTCGCCCCCTTGGCGGCAAGGATCGCCTTCACAGCGCTCGGCGTATTCGGATCGTCGAACTTGCTGTCGCCGACGAACAGGGCGTTCACCGTCTTGCCGGTCAGATCGGCGTTCACGATCTTGCGAACCGTCAGGTCACGGAACTGCACCTGATTGCGCAGCGGCCATGCGAAATGCCGCGCTATCGTCAGCGTGTCGTTGTTCTGCAGCCGTGCCGGGTCGACTTCCATGCCCTGCGCGCCCGCAAACCCGGCAGGCGCTGCAGTGAAGTTTTCGACGCCCCGGCTGAGCGTGATCGATTCCGCCGCGATCGGCCTGCGATCGATGAAGTTCGTCGGATAGAGCGTGATCTTGCGGTCATCGAACAGCGCGATCTCGCCGGGCAGGTACATCTTGCCGAACTGATCATTGAACAGCCCGGTCGCCATGTCGGAAACCGGGATGACAGCACCGCGCTGGTTGCTGGCCGCAAACTGCAGCCCGCAGATGAACACATCGCGAGCATCGGTGTCGATGTAGGCACGCAGACCGACCATGCTCGACCAAATTGTCGAGCCAAGAAGCGAAGTTGCAACCGAGAAGGTGGTGCCTCCTGCGCCGGGAATGGAGCCATCGGTGGTGTAGAAACTGACCTTGTTCCGGCCGTAGCGACCATCAGCTCCGCCGACGACGAACTCGCCAGATAGACTTACTTGATCGTCATTGAGATAGCGGCGCTCGATGCCATCAAGCTTGCCGTCATGAATCGCAAAAATGTCGACAGCAGTACCGTTGCCTGCCGTCTCATAGACCGTCCACGCACCGTAGAGACGCAGCCGTCCGTAAGCGGAGACACGCTCAGGCCTAGGTTTTTTGATGGCCGTCTCTGCAGTGTCCGGCTTTGGGCGGCTGCCTGACAACCCTATCACCGAGTTGATCACGCCAACGCCTTGGTATGCTGCAACCGCTAAACTGACATTGCCGGTCGTCACGAAGACTGCGACGGCGGCGGCGACCTGCAGGATCGTGCCCAGTGTCTTACCCACAGCGAACCCTCCAAGCAGCGATGACGATTGAAGGGTTGGCAGTAGTGAATGCCATGCCGCGCGGCGCTACTAGCGCCCACCGTCGGCCAGTGAAAATAGCGCCAGCTTCTTGGCCTAAGAGCGTGAGGACCCCTACATCCCCTTCCATGAGATTCTGCGTCCTCGGTAGGCCGACGCCATCCATGCCCCTTGCGAAGATGTCGAGCAGACCGCCGCGAGCCGGAGCGTCATCAACATATCCGCCTCTCCAAGATGCCATTGGGTCTGGCCACCCATTGAGGACGACCCAGTCACATGGGAAAGTGCAGCAGTCGTGGAGCCCGTAGACATGCTTCTTGCGTGCAGCCTCGGCTAGATAGTCGCCAAGCATCAGTTTGGCCCCCATCGACGAGTGGTGCCTGCCGATATTCCGGCGACGTTCGAGAAGGCTGCATCGTCGGGAAAATCAAAGCGCTGGTCGGCGTCGGTGAAGTAGGCAAGTGCAGGGCGCCGGCGTGCGGGATCGCCCGCGACCACACTTAATGTCAGCGAACGGACCCGGTCGCCGTCATTAGACTGGCTGGCGACAGTTAGCCCGCGCGCTAAGCCATCATTGATGCGGCGGATCGCGTCGATCACTGATTCCGCAACCGCAATGACACCAGCAAGCTCACTCGACAGCGTACGCCCGAACGCCTCTGCAGCGGATTCGAGTGAGGCAAATCCGTCCGACCCATCGGTAACGAAGTTGGCAATGGCAGTGCTGAACTGGCCGCCACGATCAAAGGCGCCAATGGTGACGACAGCGGCGTTGTAAACCGAGGTCATGGCCTCGTCGAAGGTGACGGGTAGTTCGCGGAATTCGCTATCGATACCGTCGGTGAACTTGCGGTCCGTCAGCGCGCGAAACAGAACGTCAGAGGTAAGCTTGCCCTCTTCGCCCAGCTGCTTGATGGCGCCAATCGAGACGCCCATGCTTTCGGTAAGGAGGCGGGCGAGGCGAGGGGAGGCCTCAAGGATCGAGTTCAGTTCGTCGCCGCGCAGTGCTCCCGAGGCAAGTGCCTGGCCGAACTGTAACGTAGCCGATGCCGCCGAGTTCGCATCGGCACCGCTGATCTTGAGCGTTTTGGCGAAGGTCTCCGTTGCACGTGCAGCCTCGCTTTGCGTCCCGCCCAGTTCCTTCGTGGCGCGGGCGAAGTTACCATAGAGCGAGGCCGTTTCAGACAGCCCGGAACGCGTATCCGCAGCGATGCGACGGACATCGGTACCGGCCTGCGAGAAGCTGCCGAAACCAGCGGTGGCGAGCCGCAACTGGGCATCGAGGTTCTTTGCCTCGTCGGCAATCGACAGGATTTCGCGGGCGAGGCCAAGGGTCAGGAAACTGGTAGCGAACGAGAGTGCGGCCTTGGATGCGGCACTAAACCGCTTCTCCATGGCACCGAGACCGCTATCAGTGAGTCTGCGGGCCCGCTCGACTCTGCGATTGTACTCGGCAACCTCGGCGCGAAGTTCGAGAATTACGGGATCGACGCTCATCTCTGTTATCCCTCGCGGTGTGCCTTGAAGAAGCGGGAAAGGCTCTCGTCCTTCGTCGGGTCTGGCTTATCGCCGGTGTCGTCCGCGCTCTTCGCCAGCACCGCTTCGATGTAAGTAGACAGCGAGGCCCGTTCCCAGTTCAGCCCGAGTTGCCCGCAGTTGACGACGACAACCCCTTTCTCAAAGGGTTTCAGGCCGCCGCTTCGGCCTTTTTTTTTGAGCCTTCGGGCACTCTGACGCCGTAGATTGCGGCATTCAGGATCTTGAAGGTGAGCGCCAGATCGAGCATCGCCGCTCGTGCCGGGTAGCAATAGACCTTGACCAGTTCCGCGGCTTCCTGCTCCGGCGCGCCTGTACCGATAAGCGCGTTACGGATCAGGGAGTGGCACTGTTTCAACGTTGCCGCGCTGGGTCCGATCAGCACGGTACTGTCATCAACGGCACCGATGCACTCACCGATGTTGTGGAACAGGGCAAAGATCGAGCAATCGGCCTCGCGCTCGAAAGCAATGACACGCGACATCGGGAGCCAGAAGTCGCGGTCCTCGCCTGCAAAATGCGCCGAGGCCTTGGTCTCATCCATTAGGGTGCTGCCGTCCAGGTGAAGTCGCCGTTGCTGGCCAGCGTGATCTCGGCGGAGCTATCGCTATCGGTATTGGCCTGCAGGTTCGCCGCCGTGAGCATGTAGGAACCGGCAAAGGTGCCCATCAGAATGCCGGTGTCGGTACCATCGGCGATATAGAGCTCGACCTTGTAGTTTTTGTTGTTGCCCAGCGCGGTCATGAACTTGGCGATCTGTGTCTTGTCGATCAGACCCGAACCGGTGATGTCCTGCTGCTTGCCGGTGACACGCACCTTGCGGGTCGGAACTGCTCCAGGCTTGGCGCAGTCGCGGACAAAACGGTCATTGGTGTTGGCGGTCGAGTTGACCGACACGTCCTTCACGCCGCAAATGATGGTGAAGACTTCGGTTGCGGCACCGTCGCCCATCTTGATCAGGGCAAAATCGGCTTCGGTTGGATACGACATTGCGGGCTCCTCGCAGATTTGTGCGAGGGGTAAGGGGTGTCAGGCGCCTCGGTTACCGCCGTCAGATTGGCGGTATCTGCTCTAGCAGGCGACCTTTCACCAAGCTAACTGACGGGCAGAAAGGGGAGAATCATGAAAGCTTTGATTTTTGCTGCCGCCTTGCTGGCGGGCAGCGCTGCTGTCGCACAGGATGCCGTCACGACCGAGGTCGCCGCTGCGCCTGTCGCTGGCACAGGCAAAATCGTTGTATATCGCCAGGGCGCGATGATGGGGCTCGGGCTGGGCTGCCCGATCCGTTACAAGGAGAAGGAAGTCGTCGAGCTCGGCCGCAACAAGTATGCCGAACTGGATGTGAAGCCCGGCAAGTATGTCCTGACGAACAAGACCAGCTCGGTCATGATCGACGTCGCAGCTGGCGAGACGGCTTATGTGCGCTGCACGATCAAGCCCGGCATGCTCACCGGTCGCGCTGACCTGCAGTATTCCGACAAGGAAAGCTACGACAAGCAGGCCCACGAGTTCGAGAAAAAGACCCCGAACTTCATTCCGGAGTGATTGGATTATCCCGATCGGCGACAAGAAGGAAACTCGCCCGTCGCCGGTCGGGATCGTCAATGAAGTCGCTCAGCAGCACCTCATTCAACGCATGCGCAACCTCAGCATCGCCGCCATCGATCAGTCGACGCCGCATCGTGTCGAAGTCGTTGGGGCCTAAGACACCATTGCGCTGCAACTGAGCGATCAGCACGGCCAGCAGCGAGCCAAGTTGTTCTTTGGAGAGGTGGTCCACGCATTGAGGCTATCACGCCCTCAATTCGAAAGCACCCGCCAATTCACCTGCGCAAACCAGTGATAATGATCGGGATCGCCGTCCTGTAGGAGCCGGATATCACTGAGCCTGATCCTGACCCTGCCGCCTTCTTCAAGATCGAGCCAGTTGTCGGCAAGACAGGCTTCGATCGCGCCGCCGATGATGCTGGCATGATCCTCGGCAGTCTCGATCATCGCCCCGCTGTTGTAGGTGCGGGGACCGGCAAAGGCATGGATATCCCATGACCCCTCTGCACCCCTGACGGTGGCGACCAAGCCAGACGCGGGCCGCTGAACAGGGACCGTGCCAGTTGCTTGAATTCGCGACCGTAGACCGTGGCGTCATAGCCGGTGCGGGATGCAACACCGTCGGAAACCGATGCTGAGAAGGTGCCGGACTTGAATGATGTCACACCGGCGGGGATGGCAGCGGCGACGACGCCAAGTTCGGCCAGCCCCAAGGCGGACAGCGAGAAGGCTCACGGCGAACCGCTTGGTGCCGACGCGATCGTCGCCACCAAGAAGGCGTATGGCTGGCCGGAGGACAAGACCTTCTACGTGCCCGACGGCGTCGCCAAGCACTTCAACGAGGCGATCGCCTCGCGCGGGCGCCGGCTGCGCGAGGAGTGGGAGGCGACCTTCGCCGGCTATCGTGAGACCTATCCCGGCATGGCGGCCGAGCTGGACGCGATGCGCAAGGGCGCGCTGCCGCCGGGCTGGGAGTCGGGCCTGCCGAGTTTCGACCCGGATCCCAAGGGCGTCGCCTCGCGCGATTCCGCCGGCAAAGTGCTGAATGCGCTTGCCGGCAACGTCCCCTGGCTGGTGGGCGGATCGGCCGACCTGTCGCCATCCACCAAGACCGACCTAAAGAATTTCGGCTCGTTCCAGGCGGACAACCCTGGCGGGCGCACGATTCACTTCGGCGTGCGCGAGCATGCGATGGGCGCGATCGCCAACGGAATGGCGCTGTCCTACCTCAAGCCCTTCACCGCCACCTTCCTCGTCTTCGCCGACTATATGCGCGCGCCGGTCCGGCTTGCGGCGATCATGGAGCTGCCGGTCACCTTTGTCTTTACGCACGATTCGATCGGGGTCGGCGAGGACGGCCCGACCCACCAGCCGATCGAGCATCTGGCAACACTGCGCGCGATGCCCGGGCTCGACACCATCCGCCCGGGAGATGCGAACGAGGCGGCCGAGGCGTGGAAACTTGCCGTCCGCCAGACCCGTCGGCCGAGCGCGCTGATCCTCTCGCGCCAAGCGCTGCCGACGCTCGACCGGAGCCGCTATGCGGCCGCCGCCGGGGTCGCGAGGGGCGCGTACATCCTTGCCAGCGCCGATGATCCGGAGCTCATCCTGATCGGCACCGGGAGCGAGCTGAGCCTTGTGGTCGGCGCCTATGAGAAGCTGGCAGCGGAGGGCGTACGGGCACGCGTCGTGTCGATGCCGAGCTGGTCCCGCTTCGAGGAGCAGGACGACGCCTACAAGCAGTTGGTCCTAACCCCCGGCATAGAGGCGCGCCTGGCGGTGGAGCAGGGCGGCGCAATCGGGTGGGACCGCTATGTCGGCGCTCGCGGCCGAACGATCACGATGTCGACGTTCGGGGCGTCTGCCCCGCTTGCCAAACTCCAGGAGAAGTTCGGCTTCACCGTCGACCATGTGGTCGAGGCAGCGCGCTCAATGATCTTGCAGGAGGCGTGACGATGGCGAGCCGGGTCAGGAAGCTGCACGATTTTGGCCAGGCCCCCTGGCTGGACTTTGTCGACCGCCGTTTCCTCAAGGAAGGTGGGCTGCAAAGGCTCGTCGAGGAAGACGGCGTCACCGGCGTGACCTCAAATCCGTCCATCTTCGAGAAGGCGATCGCGCATGGCGATGCCTACGACGCGCAACTCCTGGCTCTTCTCCAGAGCCGACCCGGCCCGAGCATCACCCAAGCCTATGAGGCGCTCGCGGTTCAGGACATCCAAGACGCGGCCGACACGCTGCAGCCGGTCTATGAGCGGCTGAACCGGACGGACGGCTACGTCAGTCTCGAGGTCTCCCCCTATCTCGCTGAGAGCACCGAGGAGACGGTCGCGGAAGCACAGCGGCTGTGGCGACAGATCGACCGTCCCAACCTGATGATCAAAGTGCCCGGTACCCAGGCGGGTGTCCCTGCCATCCGCCAGCTGATCGAAGATGGCATTAACATCAACGTGACGCTGCTGTTCGACCAGCAGAGCTATGCCGCGGTTGCGATGGCCTTCGTGGAGGGGTTGGAAGCACGGCTCGCCCAAGGCCAGCCGATCGACCGTATCGCAAGCGTGGCGAGCTTCTTCGTCAGTCGGATCGATGCCGCGATCGACAGGAAAATTGCCGAACGCCTGAAAAGCGCTGACGCGGAGGCCGAGGCGCTTACGGGACTGCGCGGACAGGTCGCCATCGCCAACGCCAAGCTCGCCTATCAATGGTATCTCGGCTTGGTAGCTTCGGAACGCTGGCAGGCGCTCGTGGAGCGCAGGGCGATGCCGCAGAGGCTCCTCTGGGCCTCCACCGGCACCAAGGATCCGAGCTACCCCGACACCCTTTACGTAGACAACCTGATCGGGCCTGAAACCGTCAACACGTTGCCGCCCAAGACGATGGACGCCTTCCGTGATCATGGCACGCTCGCGCCGTCCCTGACCGCCGAAGTGGAAAGCGCGCGTCGGATTCTCCGCGAGGTAGACCGTCTCGGGCTCGACTTGCCAGCGGTCGCGGACGAGCTCGTGCGAGACGGCGTGAAGCAGTTCGCCGACGCAGCCGATGCGCTCCTTGGTGCCGTTGCTGCCAAGCGCTCCGCCATTGTCGGAGACGGGCTGAACAGCATGCACGAGGCACTGCCGCGGGAGCTCGACGAGGCGGTAGAGGCGCGGCTCGAGCGAATGCGTCAGGAAAGCTGGTCCAGACGGCTATGGGCAGGCGATGCCACGCTATGGACCGGCGGCGAGGAAGCCAAGTGGCTCGGGTGGCTTGCCGCAGGTAAGGGCGAGCAGATCGACCCCGAAGCATTGAAAGCTCTCGGCGCTCAGGCAGCCCAGTATCGGTCCGCGGTGCTCTTCGGCATGGGCGGGTCGAGCCTCGGCCCGGAGGTCTTGGCCGAGATCGTGGGGCCGCGGAGCGGCAGCCCGATGATCCATGTGCTCGATACCACCGATCCGAAGCAAATCGCCGCAGTGGCGGCGGCGATCGACCCCGAGCACACGCTGTTCATCGTTGCCTCCAAGTCGGGCTCGACGATGGAGCCGGAACTGCTGCGCGCCTATTTCTGGAATCTGGCGGGCCAGGACGGCAGTCGCTTCATCGCCATCACCGACCCGGGATCGCGCCTGGCAAAGATCGCGCACGATCATGGCTACGCGGGCGTCTTCCTGGGCGATCCAACGATTGGCGGCCGCTATTCGGTTCTCAGCGTCTTCGGGATGGTGCCCGCGGCCGTGATGGGCATGGACGTGGCCGAGTTCTTCACCAGGGTTGCGCCGATGGTGCAGAGCTGCGCGCCCGACGCGCCGCCCGCCTTCAATCCTGGCGTGCGGCTCGGTGCGATCCTGGGGGAAGCGGCGAACCGCGGGCGCGACAAGGTGACGGTGCTGACCTCGCCCGCGCTTCGGGCATTCGGAGCGTGGCTCGAACAGCTGTTGGCCGAGTCCACCGGCAAGCAGGGCAGGGGCATCGTTCCCGTCGACCTGGAACCGCCGGTACCGCCGGCGCACTATGGATCGGACCGCCTCTTCGTACTGCTGTCGCTCACGGGCGACGATCACGCCAGGCTCGACGCCCATGCCGATGCGCTCGTTACCGCCGGCCAGCCGGTCGTGCGGATAGCGCTCTCGTCAAAGGAGATGATCGGGCAGGAGTTCTTTCGCTGGGAGATCGCTACCGCGGTAGCCGGCGCGGTGATCGGGATCGACCCTTTCGACCAGCCCGACGTCGAGGATGCCAAGATCAGGACGCGGGTGCTGATCGACGCCTACGAAGCCACCGGCAGCCTGGCGCCCGAGACACCATTTTTCGAGGATGGCAGGGTGGCCTTCTTCAGGCCCGCCGACCGAGGCCACATCGGCGACAACGCGGTCGAAATCCTGCGCATCCATTTAGCACGCCTCGGCCCCGGCGATTATGTAGGGTTCCTTCTCTACGTCGAACGCAACCGGGCGAACGAGGCTCTCGTTGCACGCATGCGCGAACGGGTCGTGAAGGCGCGACACGTCGCCACCGTCGCGGGCTTCGGGCCGCGTTTCCTCCACTCGACTGGTCAGGCGTACAAGGGAGGGCCGCGCTCGGGAGTGTTTCTCGAGATCACCCGCACGCCCGATCCCGACGTCCCGATCCCAGGACGCAAAGCCAGCTTCGGCACGGTCCAGCTCGCCCAAGCGCGAGGCGATCTCGACGTGCTCGCCAGCCGGGGCCAGCGCGTCCTGCGGGTCCACCTCCAAAGCGCCAGTCTGAGCGACCTTGAAGAATTGCTCGACGAAGCACTCCGGAATTGAGCGGGAGCCTGGAAATATGCGGATCGGAATGATCGGCCTCGGCCGCATGGGAGGCAACATCGCCCGTCGGCTTCAACGCTCCGGACATCAGCCAGTGGTCTTCGACCGCAATCCTGACGCGGTGGCGGAACTCGCGCTTGAAGGATTCGAGCCGGCTGACTCGCTTGAGGAAATCAAGAAGAAGCTGGGCACGGAGGCAATCTTCTGGGTCATGCTGCCCGCGGGCGAGCCGACCGAGAAGACGATCCAGATCCTCCGCACGATCGCCGAACCTGGCGACGTCATCATCGATGGCGGCAACAGCTTCTACAAGGACGATATTCGCCGGGCGAAGCTGCTGGCCGACAAGGGCATCCACTATATTGATGTCGGTACCTCGGGAGGCGTGTGGGGCCTCGAGCGCGGCTATTGCATGATGATCGGCGGACCAAAGGAGGCCGTCGACCATCTCGATCCGATCTTCGACGCGCTCGCGCCGGGCATCGGCACCATTCCGCGGACGCCAAACCGGATGGAGCATGAGGGAGAGGATGCGCGCGCGGAGAAGGGCTATATCCACGCCGGACCTGCCGGCGCCGGTCACTTCGTCAAGATGGTGCACAACGGCATCGAATACGGCCTGATGCAGGCATATGCCGAAGGCTTCGACATCTTGAAGTCGAAGCAGTCCAGCAAGCTTCCCGAGGATGAGCGCTACGTTCTCAATCTCACCGACATCGCCGAGGTGTGGCGGCGCGGCTCTGTCATATCCTCCTGGCTTCTGGACCTCACCGCGGCGGCGCTCGCCAAGGATCAGATGCTCTCGCAGTTCTCCGGGCGGGTTGCGGATTCGGGCGAGGGGCGCTGGACCGTCGAGGCGGCCATGGAAGAGGCGGTTCCCGCTGTGGTCCTTACGGCTGCGCTGTTCGCCCGATACCGGAGCCGGGTCGAGCACACCTTCGCCGACCAGGTGCTTTCCGCGATGCGCTTCGGGTTCGGCGGGCATGTCGAGATCCCGCAGTGAATGGAGTGGCCGTGCCGGGGCGCCCGGCGACGATCGTCATCTTCGGCGCGACAGGAGACCTCACCCGCAGGCTGCTGGTTCCGGCGCTGGCCAACCTCTGCTTCGACGGACTCTTGAGCGAAGAGCTCAACGTCATCGGCATAGCCCTTCGGGATGGCGATGATGAAAGCCTGCGCGCGAGCCTCGATGAGTTCGCGCCGCAGACACAGTGCTGGCAACGAGTGCGCCAGCGGACCAGCTATCTCCCCGGCGACTTCACGCTTGAGACTGTCTATGACAGGCTCAAGCAGCGGCTGGGCGAGGGCGACGCGGCATTTTATCTGGCCACGCCGCCGCAGTTCTTCGGAATCATCGTGGACAGGCTCGCCGATGCCGGCCTCACGGAGGAACATGACGGCAGCTTTCGGCGGGTGGTGATCGAGAAGCCCTTTGGTCACGACCTCGAATCCGCACGGGCTCTCAACCAGCGGATCCTGTCGCGAGTGAACGAGAGCCAAGTTTACCGGATCGATCATTTCCTGGGGAAGGAAACCGTCCAGAACATCCTGGTCGCGCGGTTCGGCAACGCCTGGCTGGAGGCGGTATGGAACCACCGCTACGTGGACCACATCCAGATTTCAGCCGCCGAAGCGATCGGCGTCGGCACCCGCGGGGCGTTCTACGACACAACCGGTGCGCTCCGGGACATGGTTCCCAACCACCTGATGCAGCTTCTGTCGATGATCGCAATGGAGCCGCCAAACAGTTTCGATGCCGAGGTCATCCGCGACGAAAAGGCAAAGCTGCTTCGGGCCGTCCGCCGCTTCACCCCGGATGAGGCGCGAAGCGACGCGGTGCGGGGCAGGTACGCAGCCGGCCAGGTCAACGGCCAGATGATCCCCGCCTATCGCGAGACGCCGCGCGTGGATCCGAACACCACCACGGAAACTTATGTGGCGCTCAAGCTCATGGTCGACACCTGGCGCTGGACCGGCGTGCCCTTCTATCTGCGCACGGGGAAGGCGCTCGCCGCACGGGACACCGAGATCGTGGTGACCTTCAACCCGGTGCCCTATGCGACGTTTCGGGAGGCCCCGGTCGCTCATCTCCCGGCCAATCAGCTCGTGTTCCAGATCCAGCCGCACGAAGGGATCGACCTTGATTTCCTCGTCAAACGGCCGGGTCCGCAAGTGGAGGCGGTCTCCGTAGCGCTCGATTTTGCTTATGCAGAGAAGTTCGCCGTCGCGCACCGGACAGGGTACGAAACCCTCCTGTATGACATGATGATGGGCGATCAGACGCTCTTCCAGCGTGCCGACCAGATCGAGGCGGGATGGGCCGTCGTGCAGCCGATCCTGGACGCCTGGGCTCGTGGCGAGGGGGTGCTGGAGGAATATACGCCAGGCACTTCCGGACCTCGCGCCGCCGACGCACTGATCGCCCGCGATGGCCGGCAATGGCACGCATTGGGTCGATAAGTGGAGCCGGACGAACTCCGGTCAGAAAAGGAGGCAGGACAAGGCCGGCACCTTTTTCGCGAGGGGTTCGGATCGCCCCAAGCAGCGCTGACGCTCGATCGGCCACCGCGCCGGGCTCCACGCGACAGGCGGGCTCCGAGTGGCATTTCAGAAGTCGCCCTACCGCTCGGACAGATAATAGCGGTCCATTGCTGTGAGATCGTGCGCGAGCTCATACACGATCGGCTCCCCTGTCGGGATTTCGATCGTGGGGATCTCATCGTCGGGGATGCCAGACAGATGCTTCACCACCGCGCGCAGCGAATTGCCGTGCGCCGAGATCACGACTCGCCTGCCGGCCTTGAGCTGCGGCGCGATCCTTGCCTCCCAATAGGGCAGCACGCGCCCTATTGTGTCCTTCAGGCTCTCGGCGTTCGGAATCGCGATGCCGGCGTAGCGCCGATCGCCGCTGAGATCATAGGGCCCCCCGGGCTGCTGCTGCGGCGGCGGGATGTCGAACGATCGGCGCCAGATCATCACTTGCTCCGCTCCGTGCCTGGCTGCGGTCGCTGCCTTGTCGAGGCCGGTGAGCCCGCCATAATGGCGCTCGTTCAGACGCCAGTCCTTTTCGACGGGCAACCACAACCGCCCCATCGCCTCGAGCGCAAGGTTGAGCGTCTTGATCGCACGCGTCTGGAGGCTCGTGAAGCAGAAGTCGAAGTCCAGCCCCTTCGCCGCCATCAGCTCGCCGGCCGCTTTCGCCTCAATCTCGCCCTGCCGCGTCAGATCCACGTCCCACCAGCCCGTGAAGCGGTTCTCGAGGTTCCAGACCGACTGGCCGTGGCGGATCAGCACGAGCGTGGGCAAGGGGTTCTCCAAAGGGCATTACGAGCTGAATGGACGTCTCTCCGCTCCGCGATCCCGCGTCCCGCAGGTTTCACACGCCGTGCCCGAGGCTTGCGATCATCGCGGCCAGCTCAGACCCCTCCGGGATTTCCTCACGGCCCGCGGCCCGCGGCCCGCGCGATCAGGCGGCTCACGAAATCGAGCTTGAGCATGACGCCGGGACTGAGACGAAAGGGATAGAGATCCGGTTGCCCCATTGCCCGGTTTACCGCGTTGAGCGCGAAGGAAATCGGTATCCAGCGCTCAACGAGCGTCGCCGTTGCAACACGATACGCATCGATGTTCGGGTGCGGTGCGCGATTGCCTTCCAGCCCCACACCGAAGTCCGCCATCGCTCCGAGCGTGTCGACGATGTGCAGGTAATGAGCGAACGTCTCGGCGAAATCTTCCCAGGGATGCGCAGTTGCATACGCGCTGACATGGTCATCAGCCCAGCCGAGTGCCGGACGGCCGGCATAGTAGCGCTGGACCGCTGCAGCATAATCGATGCGCTCGTCACCGAACAGTGCGCGAAAGGGATCGTGCATGTCGGTCCCAGCGATGAGCCGGTACCAATAGTAGTGGCCGATCTCGTGTCGGAAATGGCCTAGAAGGGTGCGGTAGGGCTCGCCCATTTGCTGGCGTATCCGCTCCCGCGCCACGTCGTCCGCCTCGATCACGTTCAGCGTGATGACACCCCCGGCATGGCCGGTGAGAAGCTGTGGGACATAGCCGCTCTTGGCGGCGGCATCGTACAAGAAATCGAAGGCGAGCCCGTCGCTGCGCTCTGCCTTGGTCTCGAGGGGCAGGCCGAGCTTGATCGCACCGCGGATCATGCGCCGCTTGGCCTCTTCGATCCGCCGCCAGCGTTGAAGGACGCCGCGCACCGCGAGATCGGGGATCATGCGATTGTGCCGGCAGGCGCGGCACATTGCTCGGGTCGGACCGAGGGCTTCAGCGCCCATCTCATCTGCCAGCCAGTTGCACGCGCCGTAACGAACATTGGCGCAAGGCTTTGCCGCGGCGGGTGATCCCTCTGCATCGTGCCACTCGCGCGACCTGGGGTCGAGATGACGAAAGGCATCTATGCGCCAGTCATAGCCAACTGCGTGTGCGCAGCTCGGGCAGGCGCCTTCCTCCAAGTGAAGCTGGTGCCGGCAGTTGGGGCAGGGGAAGGCCAAGCGTTGGATCCCTGTTACCTGCGCGACGGCAAGCCTTGTTCAGGTGTCCGCATGGGAAGTCTCGATCGGCTCCGCCGTCGCGTTGCCGCAGCACACGGGATGAGGACCCGCAGGCATGCAGCATGTAGGCACGCCGACCGAGATGAAAACCATCTCGTCCCGTGGCCGAGGTCCCGACCCTCGCGGTGCGCCCCGGCTCTCGTAGAGGCCGTACCGCCGGCAATAGGCCTCGGCGGCTTCACGCGAAGGGAAGCCGAGCTCCAGATGGGCGAGGGTGTCGCTTCCTCCCGTCCAGCCGGTGAGCGGATCGACAAACGGGCGCGACCGCGGGCGGAAACGGAGCCGCCATCGACCCTCACGGGCGCGGCCGCCGGACCGACCGGCGAGCGGATCGGGTTCGATGATGGCGAATGCGTCCGTCGGCAGCGCGCTTGCGTAGCGTCGCCACGCCGTATCAAACGGCGAAGACGCGTCGGTCGCGACGTTATCGTTGGCAAACTCCGCAAGGCGCGGAGTCGGCACGGGCGGCGTCGCAATGAACGGTGGAAGAGAATCAGCTCTTGTTGCCATTTTTCCGACTCCGATGCGGGCAGCCGCCGTCGGCGGCTGCCCGACGTTTGATCAGCCCGCATTGACTGGAATGCGGCGCCGACTCTCGATCGCCTCGGCGGACTTCGGCAGAACGATCGTCAGCACGCCCTTCTTGAAGGTTGCGCTGGTCCGATCCTGCTCAACACCGCGCGGGAGGCCGATATGCCGCTCGAACCGACCATAGCTCCGCTCCGAATAGCCGCGTTCCTTGTCCTCGGTCTCCGAACGCTTCTCGCCCCGGATCGACAGGACATTGTCGTCAACGCTGATGTCGACGTCCTTCTCGTCTATGCCGGGCAGCTCGGCGGTGACGCGGATCTCCTTGTCGGTTTCCGACAGTTCGATCGTTGGCCACTCGAGACTCCGCCCCCAGCCACCCAGGGCTGGTACGCCGAAGCCTCTGAAGACATCGTCGAACAGACGGTTCACGTCGCGGTGCAGGGACGCAAGCGGGTGGTGCTGGTCGGACGCCTCTTCGGTCCGAACGGGAGCACGGCTTTCCTGCCGGCCCCAGGGAAGGGGTGACTACACGAAAGTGACGTATCTGCACGGAAAGGGCGAACGGATAGCGAACGTCACGCGGCAAGTAGGGAGTTGACGGCGCGCAGCGGTCGCAAGGCGTCCGGATCGGGTTGATCTTCAACATTCCAGCTATAGTCACCGGTCAGCGAGATATGCTCCCAGCCCAATGGCGCGATGTGGCGTGCGATTTCGTCGGCTGTGCCGATGTCCGCCAGCGCCATTTCGAGATAGCGAGTGTTCCACAAGATGATGGCGGCGACGAGCAGGTTGAGGCCGGAGGCGCGATAGGTCTGGTTCTCGAACCGACGATCGCGCAGTTCGCCGAGCTGGTTGAAGAAGAGCGCGCGGGCGAGCGCGTTGCGGGCTTCGCCTTTGTTGAGGCCCGCCTGGGTGCGCCGGCGCAGGTCGATGTCGCGCAGCCAGTCGAGCATGAAAATGGAGCGTTCGAGGCGGCCCAGCTCGCGTAGTGCGAGGGCCAGTCCGTTCTGTCGCGGATAGGCGGACAAGCGGCGCAGCATTGCCGAAGCAGTGACGGTGCCGGTGCGGATCGACGTGGCGAACCGCAGCAGTTCGTCCCAATGCGCCGCGACATGACCCAATGCGATCGGTTCGGCCGTCATGCCGGCAAGCAAGGGGCCGGATTCTTGGCCGGGAAGGAGGTGTAAACGACGCTCCTTGATGTCGCGCAGGCGCGGCGCGAAGCGGTAGCCGAAGAAGGGCATGAGGCCGAACACATGGTCCGATGCCCCGCCCGTATCGGTGTAGTGCTCCTCGATCGTCAGGCCGGTCTGGTGATACAGCAAGCCATCCAGCACATAGGGCGCTTCGCCAGCGGTCGCCGCGATCACCCGACTTGCGAAGGGGTCATATCGATCCGAGACATGGGTGTAGAAGGCAACGCCTGGTTCGTTGCCGCTGCGCGCGTTGATGTCGCCGATCGCGGCCCCACGGCCCCCGGCATGAAATTGCTGTCCGTCGCTCGACGAAGTGGTGCCGTCTCCCCACAGCGCGGCGAGCGGCATGGCGCGATGGGCGTCGATCAGCCTTCCCAACGCTTCGCCATAGGCGGCTTCGCTGATGTGCCAGTCGTGAAGATGGGCGAGCTGACGCAGACTTGCGCCCCGGCAGGTTTCCGCCATGCGTGTGAGGCCGAGATTGATGCCATCGGCGAGGATGACCGTGAGCAGCGCATTGCGATCGTCGGCTTCCCGGCCCGAACGACGATGGATGAAGCATTCGCTGAACCCGGTCCAGGCATCGACCTCCAGCAGAAGATCGGTGATCTTCACGCGCGGCAGTCGATCATAGGCGGCGCGACGGGCAATCTCGGTGGCGGGCGGTGTTGCCGCCTTCAGCGGCGAGATGATGAGACCGTTTTCGTCAAGCTTAACCTGGGGCAGCTCCCCTTGCCGTGCAAGGACCGTTACCTGCTCGATCGCCGTGTCGAGCCTGGTGCGCCGTTCCTCGATATGGCGCTCGAAATCCGTTTCGATGGCGAGCGGCAACGGCCCCTTCTCGCGCAGCGCCGCAAAGGTCGCCGGCGGTATGAGATAGCTGTCGAAATCGCGAAACTGCCGGCTTCCCGCGACCCATATATCCCCGGCTCGCAACCGCTCGCGTAGTTGCGACAAGGCGCATAGTTCATAAGCGGCACGATCAACGATGCCATCCCGCAGGACGAACGGGCGCCATGCGGGCGGCACAAAGCGTAGCGGCACGCGATCAGGCAAGCGCCGTTTGCCGGTCCGATATAGCTCCGCGATGATGGCCAGCGCTGACAGGAGCCCCTGAACCGCGCCGGCGCCGCGAAACTCGAAGACGTTGAGAAAAGCGCCGACAAAGAGCTTCACCGTCCGATGCCGCTCGATCAATTCGGCGGTGCGATCGACGGTTTCCGGTCGCCCGAGCACTTCGGCCTGCTCGACGGCCACGGCGAAGTGCTGCCAGTCCAGCGCCTCGATCTGCGCCAGAGAATCCACGCCCTTGCTGCGCGCGTCGATGAGGAGGCGGCAAGACCCCGTGAGCGTCCGGAGGTGGCCTTGCAACTCGCGCACCGTCTTGAGGGCTTTGTCGCGGGTCCGGTTCTCGGCGCGGCGCGCCATGCTGCCCAACAGCTTGTCGAACATCGTCAGGGTGGC
This sequence comes from Novosphingobium sp. B1, assembly GCF_900176395.1. Classification (GTDB taxonomy): domain Bacteria; phylum Pseudomonadota; class Alphaproteobacteria; order Sphingomonadales; family Sphingomonadaceae; genus Novosphingobium. The sequence continues at coordinate 20,108 of NZ_FWXL01000030.1, forward strand.
GTCGGTCAGGCTTTCCTCAAGCCGGATGCCGGTTGCCGCCAGCGTCGCATGGCGGCGCAGGGCATTGAGTTCGCCAAGGTGCTGGGGTGTGATGCGGCTGCCTTCGTCCGCCAGCCTGTCAAAAGTCAAAGCCGGGATCATGTCGGCACGGGCGCGATCGAGGCCCAGCGCGCGGATATAGGCGAGCCGTTCGATCAGGCGCAGGATGTTGCGCGCTGCCGGCGATTGTGGCGCATTGCGCATCCAGGATAGCCATGTCGCGACCTGCCCCGGTCGTCGGGCCAGCAAATCGTCCAGGCCCTGAAGGGTGTCAGGCAGCAGGCCATTCGTGAGCACTTCATAGGTAAGCTGTTCGGCTTGCTGGCGCGCCCGCCGCAGCACCGCTTCGAGAATCGACGGAGAAGGCAGGAGGATCTGCAGGCGCCGGAGTTCATCGACGATGACGTCTGCCATCTGGCCGGGGTGTATGATGGTCTGCGCGATTGGGACCGAGAAGGCGACAACTTCACGGAAAGCGTTGCGGTCAAAAATCCTGAACCCGTGCGATCGTCGGATTTCGACGAGATGCTCGCGACGGGTCTGGTCCCGATGGGCATAATCCGCGAAGGCTGCCGGCGCGACGCCGAGTTGCTGCGCCACATAGGCGAGCACAGGAGCGGGCGGGACTTCGCCCGCTTCCAGCGCACGGCCAGGCCATCTCATATATAGCATGAGCATCGCATAGCCGAGCCGGGTGGCATCGCCGCGACGGCGGCCGACAATTTCCAGGTCGTCGCTGGTCAGCGTATAATGACGCGCGATCTCGCGCTCATCGAGCGGCGCGCCATAATGCCTCGCCCAGATTTCCAGGCTCACCAGTCGCCGTCTCGCCAAGCATCATCTCCTTCGCTTTGCGTGTCCGTCAGACGGTCCTCTGGCGGCCAACAGGAATATGTCCGTTAACTCTGGACCTGTAACGGCGATTCGGACAAGATCGCATAATGACGGGAAAACGGACAGGATCGGGCATCATGTGGCGCTGATCGGCTATGCGCGCGTCTCGACCGCAGACCAGAAGCTGTCGCTCCAGCTTGACGCGCTGAACACTGCCGGGTGCGACCGTATATTCGACGATCACGCATCCGGGGCAAAAGCCGATCGGCCTGGCCTAACCGAAGCGCTCGCCTATTTGCGCCCCGGCGACACGCTGGTGGTCTGGAAACTCGACCGCCTCGGCCGCTCGATGAGCCACCTGATCGAGAAGGTCGGCGAGCTTGCGGCGCGCGGCATCGGGTTCCGCTCACTCACCGAGAATATCGACACCACCACTTCGGGCGGCATGCTGGTGTTCAACATCTTCGGCTCGCTGGCCCAATTCGAGCGTGACCTGATCCGTGAACGCACTCATGCCGGCCTCAAGGCCGCACGCGAG
>NZ_FWXL01000061.1 GCF_900176395.1 Novosphingobium sp. B1
GCCCAAGTTGGACAGTGCGTTTGATAAAATGGTTTTATATCAATAGGGTGCGCGCGGGCGCGCGAGTGTTACCACTACAATGTTCAATGGTGTGTGTGGCGTGCTGGTGCGCGGTTGCGCTTACGTCGCTGCCTGCTCGGTGATGTTGGCCGGGAGAGCGATGCCGGCGGCCTTGAAGACGTTACCGACTTCGCCGGTTACGTGGGTGCGAGTGCTGATGACCTTGCCGTCCTTTTCGATGGTGGCCTGCTGTAGCCGGTCGAGATCGTTGAGGAGCGGCTGCCATTCGGGCTGGAAGCCCTTGTCCTGGCATAGCCGGGTCAGCTCCTTGGCAAGCGTCAGGGCCAGGAACGAGACGAACACATGACCGCGGATGGCAGCGTCGGATTGGTGGTAGATCGGCCGGGTATCGAAGCTGGCCTTGGCCATGCGGAACAGGGCTTCGACCTGTAGCAGGTCGCGATAGCGGATGACGGCCTGGAGCGGAGTGATCCGGGCATTGGTGCGCAGCACGCTGATGCCATCGAACCGGGCTTCGTCGGCGAGTTTGCCCAGATCGATCTCGAAGCTCTTGCCGCTGGCTTTCAGATAACGTCGATAGGCCGAGTTGCCGACCAAGGCCTTGTCACCCTTCTTGAGCTGCGCCTGAAGCCCGTCGATTATGGCCTGCCGATCGGCCTTGTCCTTCTTGGCTTCAGCCTCGTTGCGCGTGACGATGTAGCGCTGGGCGTCCTTGCCGCTGCCGACACGGACCTCCTTGACCCAGAGCTGGGTCTCGCCAGCCTGCCGCTCGAGGACGAGCGGGACCATCGGGGATGTATCGTTGAGCACGACATCGCGGACGACACTGCTGGTACGTTCTCGCGCACCCAGGATGTATTCCATCCCCAGTTCTTCAAGTGTGGCGATCGTATCGGCGCTGATCATGCCGCGATCAGCCACCACGCAGGACCGGGTAATCCCGAAGCGCGTGCGCAGGCGTTTGACGATGGGCACCAGCACTTTCACATCTGCCGTATTGCCCGGCACCATCTCGGTGCAGATCGGCCGCCCCTGGGCATCGATCACCACGGCCAGGATCATCTGCGCAAGCTCGGGCCGGTGATCCTTGGAATGCCCCCTGCGCCCCAGCGTGTCGCCCCCTGAGCCGTAGAATGACAACGAGGTCGTATCCATGAACACGAGGCTCAGATCCGTGAACAGATCCCGGCGGCGGTCGAACAGCTTCTCCTCGATCACATCCTTCACACAGCGAGGTGCCAGCGCGCCTTCAGCCTTCTCCTCGATCTCCTCGCCCAGCCAGGCCATGGCGCGGTAGAAGTGATGGAGCGCCAGATCCTCAACACCCTCGATGGCATAGCTCTTCATCCAGTCGCTACACGCCCGGTCCGAGCCTGAGACGAACAGGCGATGCAAGGTCGCAACAAAGACCGCCCGTTCGACATCAAAGCCAAAGCCGCGCCCTTCCAGCACCTCGGTCAGCACCGCATCGACCCCGAGCCGCTGCCACAGGCGATCGAAGAGCAAAGGGCCGCCGATGCGCTGGGCAGTTATCTTGCCTTCATCGATGTCGGAAAGGATGATGCTGCGCTCGGCATGCCGGACAATCGAAGCTGCCAGCCTGTCCAGTTCACCACTGGCGGCAAGAGCATCTTTGCGGCCAAGCGCCTTGATGGTGCGCTGACGGACGACCTTACCTTCACGCACGCTTTCGACAAGGTAGAGGTAGCGGTGGCCACGAGCGACTCGTTCGACAACAAACATGCATGTGTTGTTATCGATGATCTGCGCCAGAATCGATAGAAACGGCGATTTCAGCGCAAATGTTGTTACTACACCCCTTTCCAGCGCCAAACCCGCACCACACAAATTCAATCACTTGCGAAGCAATGTTCTACGCATGTTCCGAGGCCACTGTCCAACTTGGGTC
>NZ_FWXL01000010.1 GCF_900176395.1 Novosphingobium sp. B1
GCTGGCTTCCTGGCCAGCGAAGGAGTAAACTCGGCCAGCGTCTCGGATGGCAGTCATGAGAGCGTACGTTTTCGACCATCCTCTCACCGGTCCCCGTATTGCCTCAAACGGCGATAGCCTAAAGTGGAGAGTTTTATTTTGGGAGATCAGGAATGAACATCGGGATGAAGACGATCATGGCGTTGTCAATTGCTCTGCCCGCCGCGGCGTGGGCGCAGTCTGACGCTCGAGCCGCTGATGCGCGCGCCGTGAAGGCTGTGCTGTCGTCGTACAAGAAGGCGATCGAAAAGCTTGACGCCGCTGGAACCGAGCGACTGTTCACGACCAACGCGCAGATTTTCGAGACAGGAGCATCTGAGGGCAGCTACACCACGTACTTGGCTCATCATCTCGGTCCCGAGCTGAAGCAGTTCAAATCGTTCCGTTTCTCAGACTACAAGGTCGACGTCCGCTTCGAGGGACCGGTTGCCCTTGCAACCGAAACCTACCGTTACCGGATTCAGCCCAAAACCGGTGAGGCGGCCGAACGGCTCGGTGTTGCCTCAAGCGTACTTAAAAAGGTGGGCGGCAGCTGGAAGATCGTGTCCATGCACAACAGTGCTCGTAAGCCGAAGGGAAGCTAATGGAGGTAGGCGGAGGCTGGTGCGTGAACGTATTTCTCAGCAGGGATTAACGACTCAGGGAGGTGCTTTCGGGATTGCGCTACACCGGCATGCTCATAATGTCCTTGTAGGCGGACAGCACTTTGTTGCGAACCTGCAACGTCGCCTCGAATGCGATTGAGGACTCCTGCCGCGCAAGCATCACCTTCGCGATGTCGGTTTCCTCTCCGCGTTCGTAGGCAACCGTCAAAGCACCAGCGCGCGCATTGATCGCATTAATTTTTTGAAGCTGCGTCTGAAAAGTAGCGGCGAAGCCGCCTAGATCGGCGTGTCCTGATTGCGAAACGGCCGCCGCTCCGCCCACGCCTGAGACAGAATTTGGGCTATCCGCCTTTCCCAGCGCGGTGTGCATCGCTGCGTCAAAAGCCGCTCCTTTCGCAGCCCCGGACACGGAGACAGAGTTCGGGTTGCTTGCTACGTTCCGAAGCGCCGCGTTCTTGTCGAGGACAGCGTTCCGCAAAGCCATGACATCATTGATGGAGATGCTGCTCATATTTTACCTCGGTGCGCCTTCAGCGCACCGACATGTCGCATTGAAACCGTTATGGCATGGTTAATTGAACTTAGTACTGATTGCCTATTCATGAAGCTATGCACCGATCCCTCGCGCAACGTCTCGTCGCGGATAGGTTCGAGGGTATTGTCTTGATACCAGCGTCGCCCCTCGATCCGGCTCCCGGTGCGAAGCACGCCGGTCGCATAGGCAGCGCGGTCCGCATCATCCATCATAGGGTCGCACCAGCGCCAGCGCCGTTTCGTGGGGCCCGTCAAGCTATGTGGTGAAGTCACGCAGATGGAGGATTACCGGCATCGCCTTGGGATGCCATGGCGAGACGATCGCGTTCGGCGAAGGCGTAGGCTTCGCTACGCACAGTCGGTCGCCATATGCCGACGAAGAACGCGATCGGCTCATTGGGGATCAAGAACCACATCTGCCGGGGCTTGCCATCGTCGCCAGTCCCGCCCTCGGGGTGGGGTCCGGCGAAATGGGTGAACGGGACAAGGCAGCGCCGCTCCGGGTTGGCGAGCGACGGCTTCCACATCGATGAAGCGAGGTTGCGGCCATGGGTCACATACTTGTCCAGCTTCACGACCGGGTCGCGCTTGCTCGGCGCCTGGATCGCGAAGCCCCATTCCATCGTGACCGGCTCCAATGGCCGGTTGCCCGGCGACGATCACCGCACGCCCAGGCGCACCGAGGGGTCTTCTTCTCGGTAGGGAAGACTTCGCGCGGCACCGGGGAGGTCTCATCCCCAGGATTGGCAGACGTATCGCTAAAGCGATCCCCGGCAATGGGGTGCGGGTTCGATCCCTGCCGCTGACGTTAAGACCGAGCAAGACGGATCATGGATGTCAAAAATCGCGACTACGCGGTTTTAATCAAGAGAACGCAATAAAAGTTTAGCGTGAGTATTTTGCGCTCTCGATCTGATATTTCCCAACCCGGAAATGAAGTTCTTTGAAGCATGGAGGGTTGATATCAATTCTGAATGCCGGAAGCAGGCACTTTGAGATATTCGACACGAAGGTGACAACTCACGTTTCATCTGTGACGGTGACCGTATCAGGTTTCACGACCGCATCTCCTTGCGTTGACAATCCGGTTCCCGCTTGCGGCGGGGACCGCAATCACACAACCGATTGCACATTCCCCCGTCCTCCAAAAGCTGTCAGCGACTCCGGTCCTTATCGCGCGGTGCTGGCGCTTGCGCCGGGGTCGCGCGGCCGATTTTGACGTCCAGCGATCCGCCCGCTTTGATCCGATCGGCGACGAGCTGGCGCGTCGACTCCGCGATGGCTCCGACCATGCGCGCGCTCTCGCCCCGATCGCGCGCGGTCTTCATGGCCGCGTCGACGATTGCCTGGGCGGGCGCAAGGCGCGGATCGGCTTGGTTCTTCTCCGGCGTGTTCTTCAGGAACAGCTCGGCAAGCCGCTCCTGCCCCGGCGAGTGACCAGGGGGCAGGATCGGCCGCTCCAGCGACCGCACGGCGCGCTGGAGCTGGGCCGGCTGCTGGTTGTTGATTTGAACACCGAGTGCTGCGCCGATCTCCCGCACGCGCTCCAACGGCGTCTGCTGCGGCGTCACGACGGCATCGACCTGACGGACACCTAGATAGGTGAGAAGGTGCGATTGATAGATCGGCCCTTTGGCATGGCGGACATAGGCGAGTTCGGTGCGCGCGTTGGCGATGGCGGGGGAGGGGGCACCCTCCTTAATCAACCCACGCAGCCGATCGGCCGCCTGTTGGCGAGCGGCCGGCAAATAGCGTTCCAGCTCCTCGCGCGCCTTGGTCAGCGTCACGCGGTAGCGTTGCCCCTCGGGCGGCGCGCGCTTGGGGAGCATGGCGATCCCTGCGGGGCCAATCCGCGCCTCGGGCGCGAGGTCGCGCTTGATCGCCGCTGCGGAGAGAACCGCCGCCATTCCGCGATGATCGCCGGTAAGAAAGCCGTGACGGGACGCCTCCATCCAACGGTCCTTGTCGATCGCGGCGATGCGGATCGGGTGGCCGGCTTCGCGGGCGAGCTGGGCGGCATGGTGGCGCATGGTGCGCCCGTTCCCTTCGCGGAAGGGATGAATGGCGTTGATCTCGTTGATGTGGTTGCCGAGCCGATCGAAAAACTCGTCGCGAGGAAGCACCCGCAAGCCGCTCTGCGCTCCTACCTCGGCGAACCGCTTGTCGAGTTCGCGCGCGATGTAGGGGACGGCGGCGAAGCTCGATCCGCCCTTGGCGATGTTGACGGTGCGGTCCTGGCCTGCCCAATCGTAGAGGTCTTGGAACAGGTGTTTGTGAAGGGCACGGTAGCCGTCGGCGGTGGCTGGAAAGGTCAGGCGCGCAGCCTCCGCGCCGCGCGCCTGCGTCAGTCGTCGTTCGGCCTCGGTAAGCGTTTTGTCTTCCGTAATCCCGAGCCGGTTACGAAGCGTCTCGGTGCCGGGATATGTATAAGGATCGCTTGCCAAGGTCAGGCAGCGATCTGGCGGGTTCCGGGCTGATAGAGACTGAGGATAATCGAGGGCATGAGGGCGGGCGGAACGCCCTCGTCGAGCATCATCGAGAACATCGCGTCCTCGTCGATGGTCGGGGTCATATCCTCGATAACGAGATTGGCACGGGCTTCCGCTACGTCCTCGCGCCAAAGCGCAACCTGTTCAGGGCTGCCGCGCTCGAAATCCATCTGGCGGATGCGCTCGCGCAGCGTTTCAAGATCGATCTGGGCCATCGCGGTCATCCTTTCTGCTCATAACCCTACGCCTTCCAACGCGATTCCTCAACAAATCACGTGCGATAAGAGCCGGTCGGTGCGTCGCGATCCGCGCTCGCTTGAACGCGGATCGCACGCCGGGGACGTCAGTATTCGCTCGCGAGCATGATCGTCAGCACGCGCTTGGTCTGTTGCTCATCCCACGGCGCTTCGCTGCCATAGGTAAGCGTGTTGTCGTAGTAGTCCACCTTCCAGAAAACGGTTTCGGCGATTGCCTTGTCGTCGCTCGGTCGCTCCTGCGTCCACGTTCCCGTCGCGAGCCGATAAACCGCGCCGAAATCATGTTCTCCGTGAGGATCGTTGTCGCCGGTGAATTGCGAGAAGCCGACGATCGCCGCCAGCGCCGCGAAGCGATCCGCGTCGGGGAGAGACTGGAAACCCAGCGTGACGTTGGCGATGGATGCGGTGCCCGGTTGGCTCCGGGCTAGGTCATTAAGGCGACGGATGGTGTCGAGTTGTTCGGGGCTGCACATCACTGATCCTCCTTCTGGCATGGGCCGCAAGGCCGCTCGGCCTCACGGCCCTGCCTGTCCGGCGAGGACGGGATGGGGAGGGGGAGCGAGAATCTACCGCTGGTGCGGGCGAGCCGCCTAGCGCGGCCGAAGCCTCCGGCGACGGGTGCCGCGGTTGGCGGATTACACGGGCGGTCGATTGTCGTTCGGGAACGAAAGGGCAGCGCCCTTGGTGTTCCCCTAGCGCCGGTCGCGCGCATCGCGATCGGCGAGAGTTGCGCGGTGCGGATCTCCGCACGGCACTATCGCGCGCAAGCGCGCCCCCGTCAGGAGGGCGCGTTGCGTGCGTCGCGGGCGGCGATCACCAGATCGACGATACGCGGCTGATGGAACAGCTCGCCACGCTCGACAACACCGAGACCGGGACCATCGAGAACGTCGCGGATGCGATCCTGCACGACCTCCTCCAGGTCTCCGGCGAGAACCCAAAAGTGGCGCGGGTCACGATCGCGGCCATCGGCGCGGAACTGGTCGCTTTCGACGACGGCCTGGACCAGCGCGTTCAGCGCGGCCATCCCCAGCGCGCGCTCGAAGGCGAGCTGCGCGAATAGGCGATGATGGGACATGGAAACCTCCGTGTTGCCGTGATTGGCGACGACGGCGGGAGGGGCGCGGAACGCCGGGTCATAGGACCGCGCCAGCGGCCGGCTTGCCGGGCAGCGGGGGAGCCGATTTGCGCAGCAAATTGGGGGGACCGCTGATCCTTGAGGCGGCGTTCCGCGCCCCTCACGATGGGCGGAGACTGACGGACTGCCTCTACAAACCAACGCCCGCCCACGGGGCGGACCGCTAGCCGATTTTCTGCTTTCGTTCTCGACTCGGCTGACTCATAGAATCGTCATGCCGATCATGGCCGAACATCGCTGGCTCTACCCGATCGACTGGCCTGAGTTGTCGAGGCTGATCCGGTTCGGCCGCGCCAAGGGGCGCTGCGAGCATTGCCAGCGCCCGCACGGCCGGCGGGTGTTCCACTTGGGTGACGGACGCTGGTGGGACGCTGATCGCCACCAATGGCGCGACGGGCGCGGTCGCCGGGTGCGTGCGCCTAAGTCGGACGTGGCGACGATCGTGCGCATCACGCGGGTCTATATCGCGTGTGCGCATCTGAACCATGACCCCACCGACAACGCACCACGCAATTTGGCTGCACTCTGCCAGCGATGCCATATGATCCATGACGCGGCCGAACATCGGCGCCGGCGATGGCTGAATGCTTACAGACGTCGGGCCTTGGGCGATCTGTTCGCATGGTTCGAACCACGCGCGATCTTGGTGAGGAATGGCGGCGGTCGTAGTATCAGCTTGGGTGACGGGCTGCGCGGCTCACACGCGAATAGCAGAATGGAGTGATAGCAATGGATACCTTCAACGCTGGCGTCCAATACAACGACTTCAAGGGAACCGTTGCCGCGGACATTTCCGATAATGTCGCGCTTGCCGGCCATCTGGTGTCTTTGGGAAAAGCTGAAAGCGACGAGCGTGTCATTGGATTCAGGATCGCTTCTGGGGAGAACCAGGGGACACCCGTGACCGATGTGTCGCTGGTGGCTTATCTTCTTCGGTCTGCTGAGTTTGAGCCAGCCCCGGCAGAGGTGCGTGCTGTCGAATTGCGCATCACGCCGGGGGAAGCGCTCGCATTTTTCAAGCGTTTCGACCTCGTGGCAGTTCGGCGCGGCGTCGATTTGAGCGGCACTCACGTAGATGGCCCGCATTACGATTAAACTCGCCATCGCGCCGCCCGTCCCTTGTGGGCGGGCGGCGTGCGCTGATCTGCAAGGGCAGCGCGCGCGACGGCCATGCAGAGCATGGCTGTCGCGCCGGCGAGGGGGCTGATGCTGGGCGGTTGGTCGAGAAAAGGGGGTGATTATCACCGCCCCCCGTATCCGTTTACGCCATTTCGTCGGCCTCCATGTCCTCGCCATCGAAGGCATCGGCGTCGGGATCGTCCAGTTCGTGCCGCTCGGGCTGGTCGAACGCCCCGATCTGCATCGGCGCGGGAAGCCAGTGCGAAGCGAGCCGCCCCGACACGTTGACCGCCAAGTCTGCCTTCTTCTTGATGGTTGCGCAGTTGTCGGCGCTGGCATCGCCGCATTCGGCGCGGAGTAGGTCGATAAGGGCCGCACGGCGCATCTTGTCGAACAGGGCGATGGGGGCTTGCCAGCGGGTCGCAATGTCCACGCCTGTCGCGCGGGCCACCTGCTCAAAGTGATGGTGACGCGCACCGGGGGCACCGCCTGCGAACAAGGTGCCGTCCACCGTCATCGCCACCAATCCGGCGAGTAGCGCCATCTTGTCGTCGTGACTCATGGCGCGAATGACCTCGAACCGGCCATCTGCTGGGACCGATGCGAAGCGGTCGGCCATCGTTTCTTCGACCTCCCGCACGTCGCTGGTCGCCATAAGGTCGTCGGCAACATCGGTCGCGATGGTCTTGGCCTGCACGTCTATCGCCATCTGATAGCTGTGCGCGCCGTGGAGTAGCTGACCCGCAAGGCTGTCCAGCAGCACATCCAGCGCCAGCGCCGGGTCGGCTGAAACCGCCTCCTGCACGATGCGGGTCTTGATCCGCGACAGGTCTGCAACAAGGCTGTTGCTGTAGAGCGGCTGCGGCTCGCCGCTGCTCGCCTTGGGCTTCGGCTCGGCCTTCGCGCGATAGAAGCTCTTGCCGAGCGATCCGTCATGCGAAACCCAGAGCGCCACGCCCCCGACCGCGACCTGCTCGGCATTGAACCCGCGCAAGCCCTCAGTGATCGCATCCCGCTGATCGGACAACGGCGCGATGCGGTCGCTGTCCTCGCCCTCGGCCTCGGCGATCTGTTCGATAGCGACGTCGATTGCCTCGATCCGCGCGGCCTCGTCCTCGGTCGGCTCGCGCGTGGCCGGATACAGGCTGCCCTTCATGTAAAGGTCGTAGGGCCGGTCCAGCGTGGCGCGGACCTCATGCCAACCGATCGCGCGATACTCGTCGGCGATACCGTCCAGCTTGTCCTCCGCCAGTTCCTGCACAAGCTCGGGATGGTCGGCAAACCCCTCGGCCCCTTGGCTGAACAGGTCTACCGTGATCGTCCCGCCCTTCGCCTCGTAGGCGTCGCGCCCGACGAAGATAAACGCGCCGCTGGTGGTGTCCACCTTCTCGGTGGTGAGCATCCGCCGGATGGTGTGGGCGTGGCCGTTCGCCGCCTTGCATACCTTCACCTGTTGGTCGTGGTCGTCAGTGAGGGTGAGCGCGCGCGCCGCCTCAAGCGACAACTGGTCCTTGGCGATCAGGTCGATCAGCGCCGGTGCCAGCGCGGAAAGGCGAAGCATCTTATAGACGAAGCTGACCGCCTGACCGAACCGGGCAGCGATTTCCTCGGCGTCCATGCCGGTATCGCGTAGCGCCGCAAAGGCGCGGATGCTGTCTGCCGGGTGCATGTCCTCGCGCTGGAAGTTCTCCGCGAGCGACAGTTCGATGGCCTCTTCCTTGGTGCGGACCTCGACGGGAAACGCGTCGCTGTTCTTGATCTGCTTGCGCTTCGCCAGTTCTTTGAGGCCGCGATAGCGCCGCCCTCCGGCGAACACATAGAACAGGCCCTCGTCCTCATAGGCGACAAGGTTTTGCAACAGGCCGTGCGCGGCAATGTCGTCGGCCATGCTCTCGACGGCGGAAGGCTTCACGCGCCGCTGATTGAGCGGGGAAAGGCGAAGCTGCGACAGCTTGACGGTGATGATACCCATGATGATGCTCCTGATCTGAATAAGGTTCGGTGATGGGGGAGGGGTCAGCCTTCGAGGCTCGCGAGTTCGTCAAACTCGGCCGATGCGCGCGCCGCGCCGTCCCCTGCGTAGGTCGCGCCGGAACGCGGATAGAAGAACACGCGCTCGCCACGGCGGTAGGGGGTGCCGTCCGCGCTGGTCCCGTCCACATTGGCCCGTTTCCAGTAGGGATCGCCCTTGTATCGGGTGTAAGCCATTCTCTTTCCTCCTTCTTCCTGCGGCTGAAAGCCGGTTGCCGCAGCAACCGGGTCTGCCTCTCCGGCGAGGAGCGGGATGGGGAGGGAGGAGGAAAATCGATGGCCTGGCGCGGGCAGGCCGCCTTAGCGCGGCCGACGCCCCTTAGGGCGTCGGGTGCCGCGCTTGGCGGACCACACGGGGCCGTCTATTTTCCTTCGGGAACGAAAGGGCAGCAGCCCTTGGTGTTCCCCGCGCTGGCGGGCCTCCGGGGGAGGGCCGTGGCGCTCTACAGGGGAGCGTCTCGCATCTTTGCGCGTCCGCAGGTGTGCCACGTGGCACACCTCACGCGAGGATCGTTACCCTTTGGGACGAGACGCCGGGACGGTGGCTCGGTCGGCGCGAACGCGCCGATAGGGCCGTGCCCGTCAGGGTCGCGCAGGGTCTTCAAGCCTGATGGTATGGATTTCGCCGTCTTCACCGCCGAAGCGTCAGACCCGCTCATTATCATCGGTGAGGATGTTGGCAGATGCGTAGGAGAGTGCGACCGCGCTCGAATGCGATCGTTCCTCCGGCCATGATCGCACGCGTGTGACGCCCCGTGAAGGGCTCTCCTGTCTTGGACGCCGCCAGAATCTCGGTCGGCCCGGACGGCAACCATGTCACGGCCATGCGCAAACCGTCGTCGAGGAAATCAATGTCGGCCCGGCTGCCGTCTGCGCATGTGACGTATCGCTGTTCCAAGACCCGCGTCATTGAGTGAGGTCGGTGTATCTCCGACGTGTCGCGAGTATTTGGTGACGGCTCCGAACAGCCAACGGTCATCATAAGTAGCGTGGCGGCGCAGATGCGCACGTCAACCATTCCGCTTCCTCATTAATCCGGACTCACGCCTCGCGGGTCCGTCGCCAAGTTGGCCGGCAACCCCGAAGGGCTGCCGGCTCGGGTATGGTCCCGCAACGAGCCGATTATTCAGCTCGCCGAAGGGTTGGCGGAAACAACCTTGCCGTCCGCACCAATCACGACGTGAAGCGTGCGCCGTGCGACAGGCTCGGAGGGATTGGTGAAAGTCACGACGGTCTGACGCGCGCCGTTGGCGGTCCGCTGCGCGGTGCCCTCGACCTTTGCTTTGGACCAGCTCGGGGCGAGCTTGGATTGCGTCACCATGCGAACGACGTGCTGACGCGCCACCTCGGCGGGCGCTTGGCTATGCGCTTCCTCGTCGTGAACGGGATGGGCGGCGGCGGGGGCTGCGGCCAATACCGCGACGGCTAGGACTGCGTATTTCATGGGTAGTCTCCTCGTGGTGGAAAGGGTGGAGTGCATCGCTACGATCAGGATTTCGGCTTCGCAGCGAAGCTGCGGAACGTGCCGGTCGCCGTCACGGTGATGGTCACGGGCGCAGTGGTGCGGTTGCGCCAATACCATCCGTGCATCCCGTCGAAAGGAGCCTGGAAATCGCCCTTCTCGCCGGCGGACGATCCTTTCTCGTAGCTGGTGTATTTATCTGCCGGCGCGTCGTGTTCCTCGCCGTGAAGCTCGAAACGGACCTCCGGTCCGCCGGTCGACCAGGCGTAGGCGATCCGGTCGCCAGCGCGCATGTCTGCCTTCACTTCGCGACCTTCGTCGGGCTGGAGCGTGATCTTCACCTCGGCCGTCTGCGCGGTCGCCGGCACGCTCGACCTTGCAGCCGGCGAAGCCGGCGCCGTGGTCGCCGGGACTGTGGCGGTCTCGGCTGCATGTTCGGCCTGCTTGACCTCTCCCATGCGAGTGAGGCCGAGCAGGCGGCCCGTCCCGATCGGATCGACGCCGTATTCGGCGGGCAGGATCGTCGTCGCGAGCAGCGCGACGGCGACGCCGAAGGCAAGCGCCGTTGCCCGGTTGAGCTGGCGCAGCGTCGGGAGATCGCCGACGTTTGGCAGATTGGCGTTTTTCATCAGGCGTTCCCTTCGAGAATGAGGCCGGCGAGCTGGTAGCCGGTAAGGACGAAGCCCGCGGTCATCAGGACCACGTTCGCGGCAAAGGCATGTCGGCGGAAGCTGGCGGTGCGGCGCCAGTAGCCCATGACGATCAGGATCGCGGACAGAGCGAGTAACTGGCCGATTTCGACGCCGACGTTGAACGACAACAGATTCACCAAAAGGCCGTTCGATGGCAGCGCGAAGTCCTGGAGCTTGGTCGCGAGGCCGAAGCCGTGGAACAGGCCGAAGATCAGGACCGCGGCCTTGGCGTTAGGCTGGACGCCGAACCACCGCTGATAGGCACCGAGATTGTCGAGCGCCTTATAGACCACCGACAGACCGATAATCGCGTCGATCGCATAGGGACTGACGTGGGTGCCGAGCAGAACGCCGGCGATCAGCGTCGTGCTGTGGCCGATCGCGAACAGCGTCACGTAGGCGGCAACCTGCTTCATCCGGTAGAGGAAGAAGATCACCCCGAACAGAAACAGCAGATGGTCGTAACCTGTGACCATGTGCTTGGCGCCGAGATAGAGGAAGGCGCCAGGGGCGGGTCCGTTGATCGTTTCGATGAATGCCTGATCGCCTTCGGCGACCCCATGTGCATAGGCGGCGCTTGCCATGAACGTCGCGGTGGCGACGGCAAGGAACGTCGTCACCCCTCTCAAGTGCAGCGGGAGGCGCCACGGGCGGTTGGATGATGTTTCCACGGTAAATTGTCTCCGCTTCATCACGCGAGCGCGTGCGTCGGGGTGGCAGGGTCGGGGCGTCGCCGTTGCGACCACCGGCCCGCCAGGGCGGTGATCGCTGGCAGCACCAGCAAGGTCAGGGCGGTCGAAGTAATGAGGCCGCCGATGACGACGGTTGCGAGCGGCCGTTGCACCTCGGCACCTGTGCCGGTGGCGAGCGCCATCGGCACGAAGCCGAGCGATGCCACCAGCGCGGTCATCAGCACCGGGCGGACGCGCTCCATTGCGCCGTCCACGATCGCGTCATCGTCGCTCGCCCCTTCCTCGCGATGCTTCCCGATCGCGCTCATCATCACGAGGCCGTTGAGGACGGCGACGCCCGACAGGGCGATGAACCCGACCGCTGCGGTGATCGAGAAGGGGATGCCGCGCAGCAGCAGCGCAAACACGCCCCCGGCAAGCGCCATCGGCACCGCCGAGAACACGATCGCCGCCGACACGAAGCTGCCGAGCGCCATGTAGAGCAGGGCGTAGATCGCAATGAAGCAGATCGGCACCACGATCAGCAGGCGTAGCCGAGCCGATTGCAGGCTCTCGAAGGTGCCGCCCCACTCGGTATACATGCCAGCGGGGAGCTGCATCTGGCCGATCTTCGCCTGCGCTTCCTCGACGAACCCGCCAAGGTCGCGCCCACGCACGTTGATCTGCACGACCACCATCCGCTTGCCGTTCTCACGACTGATCTGGTTCAACCCTTGGGTGTAGTTGAACCGGGCGACCTGGCTTAGCGGGATCGAGCGCGCCACCTGACCTTCGGCAGCGGGCAGCATCACCGGGATCGACCCCAGCGTCTCAAGGTCGTCCCGCTGCGCGTCGGGCAGGCGGACCACGACGTCGAACCGCCGGTCGCCCTCGAACAGCAGCCCGGCCTCACGCCCGCCAAGCGCAGCCGAGACGGTGTTCGCCACCTCCTCGACCGACAGGCCGTAACGGCCCGCCGCCTGACGGTCGATCTGCACGTCGAAGGTCGGCGCGCCGGACGTCTGTTCGGCACTCACGTCGCCAGCGCCGGGGATCGTGCGCATGACGGCGGCGATGCGCTTCGCCTGTTCGCTCATCGCGTCGAGGCCGTCGCCGTAAAGTTTGATCGCGACGTCGGCGCGAACGCCGGCGATCAGCTCGTTGAAGCGCATCTGGATCGGTTGCTGGATCTCCGTCCGGTTGCCGATCAGCGGCTTCATCCGCTCCTCGATGCGGCGAAGAATGTCCTCCTTGCTTTTCACCTCCGTCGGCCACTCGTTCTCCGGCTTGGGGATGACGTAGGTATCCGACGCATTGGGTGGCATCGGATCGGTGCCGAGGTCGGCGTTACCGTTCTTGGAGAAGACCAGCGCCACCTCCGGCAGCGTCTTCAATGCATTCTCGATCTGGAGCTGCATCTGCGTCGATTGGTCGATCGACGCAGATGGCACGCGGAAGTTGGTGACGGTTATGTCCTTCTCGTCGAGCTGCGGCATGAACTCCTCGCCGAGGAAGCCAAAGCTCAGCACGGCCGCGACGAACACGCCGACACCGCCCAGGATGAAGGGCATCGGGCGGGCGACAGCCCGGCCCAGCACGGGGGCGTAGCGTTCCTTGAACCAGCGGATCGGCTTCACTTCCGTCTCACTGACCCGGCCCTTGACGACGATCGCGATCATCGCGGGAACGAAGGTAAGCGACAGGACGAAAGCAGAGGCGAGCGCCACCATCAACGTGATCGCCATCGGCGCGAACGTCTTGCCCTCAACGCCCTGGAAGGTGAGCAGCGGCACGAAGACGAGGAAGATGATGAGCTGACCATAAACGGTCGGCCGCACCATCTCCTTGGCCGCGAGCGTCGTTTCCTCCATCCGCTCTTCGCGGGTGAGAAGCCGGCCTTCATGCTCCTGGCGTTCGGCGAGGCGGCGAAGCGCGTTCTCGACGATGATGACGGCGCCGTCGACGATCAACCCGAAATCGAGCGCGCCGAGGCTCATCAGATTGCCCGACACGCCCAGCCCGTTCATTCCTGCGGCCGTCATCAACATGGTAATCGGGATGACTGCGGCGGTGATGAGCGCAGCGCGGATGTTGCCGAGCAGCAGGAACAGCACGACGATGACGAGCAGCGCGCCTTCGGTCAGGTTCTTTTCCACCGTCGCGATCGTCGCGTTGACGAGCTTTGAGCGGTTATAGACCGGCTCGGCGAACACGTCGGGCGGCAGCGCCTTGTTGATCTGCGTCAGCTTCTCGGCGGCGTCTGTCGCGACGATGCGGCTGTTGTCGCCTACCAGCATCAGCACGGTCGAGATGACCGCTTCCGATCCCATGCGACTGCCGGAGCCGGTGCGGACCGCACCGCCGATCACCACCTGGCCCACGTCCTTGACGCGAACGGGGACGCCGTTGCGGGTCGCGACGACGGCTTCCTGAATGTCTTCGATCGACTTCAGACGAGCATCGGCGCGGACAAGGAAGCTCTCGCCAGCGCGGCGGACATAGTTCGACCCGGCGGAGAGGTTGGCCCGCTCCATCGCATCCGCCAGCTCCGTGACGGACAATCCATAGCTGGCGAGCGCGTTGAGGTTCGGCTCGATCAGATATTGCTTCACATAGCCGCCGTTGGAATCGACGCCGGCGACGCCGCGCACCGCCCGCATCTGCGGGCGGATGATCCAGTCCTGCACCGTGCGGAGATAGGCGGCCTTCGCCAGTTCGGTGGTCAGCCGCTCGCCCTCGGGGGTGAGGTAGCTGCCGTCCGACTGCCAGCCCGGTTTGCCGTCGACCGTCTTCAGGCCCTTGCCGTCGGGATGGCGGAAGGCGACCGAATAGAAGAAGATCTCGCCAAGCCCGGTGCTGAGCGGCGCGAGGATCGGCTGCGCGTTGGCGGGAAGGCTGTCGCGCGACTGTGCGAGCCGTTCCGTCACCTGCTGGCGCGCAAAGTAAATATCGGTGCGGTCGGTAAAGACCGCTGTCACCTGGCTGAAGCCATTGCGTGAGATGGAGCGGGTCATCTCAAGCCCTGGTATTCCGGCAAGCGCCGTCTCCACCGGGAACGTCACCTGCTTCTCGATGTCGACCGGCCCCAGCGTCGGCGCGAAGGTGCTGATCTGGACCTGCCGGTTGGTGACGTCGGGCACGGCGTCGATCGGCAGCTTGGTGATCTGCCAGAGGCCGAAGCCGATGACGACGAGGGTCAGGAAGGCGACAAGCCATCGCATCCGGACCGAAAGGGAGAGGATGCGGCCGATCATTCCGCCGACTCCTTCTCGATCTCGGCCTTGAGAAGGAAAGCGTTGGTGGTGGCGATCTGCGTGCCGGCGGCAAGGCCGCCGGTGATCGCCACCATCCCGCCCGATCGGCTGCCGATCTGAACCGGCTGCGCGCGGAAGCCCTGGCCGGTGCGGACGAACACCACGCTGTCGCTGCCAAGCGTCTGCACCGCGTCTTGCGGCACCATCACGCCGCTCTTTGCGGCCCCGCCACTGGCGAGGATGCGAGCCTGAACAAGCTGGCCCGGGGCAAGCGTGCTGCCGCCGGCGGTCGGCGTGACGACGACCGTCGCGGTCCGCGATTGCGGATCGACGACGCCGGTCGCCGAACGCACCCGCCCTTCTATCGTGCGACCGTCTGTGGTGGTCAGCTCTACCCTGTCGCCTTCTCGGACACGGCCAGCATCGGCAGGCGGGACGCTTGCGGTAATCTGAAGCCGGCTCGGATCGGCGACGCGGAACAGCTCGGTTTCAGCCGCGACGAACTGGCCGAGATTGGCACCGGCATTGGTAACGCGCCCCGAAACGGGGCTGACGACCGCAACCGATCGACCGTCGCCCGACACGCGAGCCGCGCCCGCGGCGGCGCTAGCCCGGCGAGCGTCGGCCTGGGCGACGGCAAGGTTGGCCTGTGCCGATTCATAGTCGGCGCGGGGTGTCACACCCTGCGCGAGCAAACCGCGCTCTCGTTCGAGCTGACGCGCGGCGAGGGTGACGCGCGCGGATGCGGCCGAGCGGTCGGCTGCGATTTGTGAAGCGTCGCGGCTCTCGACCAATGCAAGGGTCTGGCCGGCGCGAACCGGATCGCCGATGCGGACCATGATACGGCTGACCGTGCCTGGCGCGCGCGCGGTCAGCACCGCCTCGGCGTCGGGCGTCGCCTCGACCGTGGCGGAGGCAAGGATCGCGGCGTCCAGCTCGCCGGATGCCGCCGGGGCTACAGTGATTTGCGATGCTGAAAGCGCCTGTTGCGTCATCGCGACCGTGTTCGACGGCTTTGCTGGCGCTGCGGCTTCCGTAGGGGCAGGGGCGGGGGTGGACGATTGGGTGAGGCGCGCAGCGCCGAACCCAAGCGCAGCGGCAGCGACCAGGCCAATGGCGGCGCCGGTGTAGAGACGATTTTTATCGGTCATTGCACCGCTTCTCCGGTGATGGTGAGGCCCTGCAGACGGGCCAGATTGGCGCGAGCGTCGAGGCGCGCTGCGGCGGCGTCGAGGATGACGCCACGGGCGACCCCGAGATTGTGACGCGCGGCAAGGAGTTCGATCAGCGGGCTTTTGCCCGCCTCGTAGGCCACGCGAGCGAGGCGATAGCCCTCTTGGGCGGTCGCCAACGTCCGCTGCGCGGCAGCGGCGCGAGCGTCGGCTGCCTCTACCAGTGCGAGACCAGCGCGTGTCCCCGCCTCGGCTTCGAGCCGGGCTGCTGCGGCACGCGCCTCGGCACCTTGCAGTTCGGCACGTGCCGCCGAGATGTTGCCCCGGTTGCGATCGAAGAGGGGCAGCGGGACGGATATGCCGGCAACGACGGCGGGGCCGCTCGCGACGCGAAGCTGGCGCACGCCGAGCTGCGCGGTGACGTTGGGGATGGCGAGGCGCTGTTGCACCGTCACCGCTCGCGCTGCGGCGTCCCGTTCGGCTTCTGCAACGCGCACCATCGTCGCCTGCATAGGGTCGATGGGGCCGAACGCCGGCTTGGCGTCGAGCCGATCCAAGAGTGATTCCGACAGGCCGGTGAAGGGGGTTGTAATACCGGCCAGCGCGGACAGGCGTGCCAGCGCGGCCGTCTTGAGGGCGCGCGCGTTTTCGAGGTCGGCCTGAAGCGTGTTGAGTTCTGTTTCAGCCTGCACCTGCCGGAGGCGGGCTTCCTTGCCAGCGCCGACCAAGGCGCGGGCCACCTTCAGGTCGTCGGTCGCCTCCTCAACTTCGTCCTCGGCAATAGCGATGCGCCGATCGGCGATCTCGGCGCCGGCATAGGCGCGTGCCAGCTCGGTCGCATAGACAAGGCGACCATCGCGATTGCGCGCCTGCGCCGCGACGATGCCGGCTTCACCGGCGGCGATCCGGGCTGATCGCTTGCCACCCAGCTCGATGGGCTGATCGATCTGGAACGTCGTTTGCTGCTGGTTGCGCGCGTTGCGATCGAGGTCGCCCGCGAAATTTTCGGCATAGACGTTGATCGACGGGTTAGGCCGCGCGCGAGCTTGCTCGGCAAGGCCCCGCGCGCGGGCGACGTCGGCTTCCAAGACCGTGACGCGGGGCACATCGCGCGTCTGGTTCAGAAGCTGTGCGAAAGGGGGCGCGGTCTGCGACCACGCTGCACCCGCGGGCCATAGCGCCGCGAGCGTGCCGGCCAGCGCAAGCACGCGCTGCCGGCGATAACTGCCGTTCATAATCCATAATCCTCCAGGGGTAAGTCTGTCGGCGCGTCACGCGCCGGCGAGACTCATCCGCGGGGAGGGCGCAGGAGCTTGGAAGGATCGATACCGCTCGCCAGCGATGTGGTGAGGATCGACCACGCGCGAGCGGCGACGATCGCCGGCACTTTCGCAGTCGTCGGCCCGTCGAAGGCGACCCAATGACCAGCGGCATGAGCGAGAACATGCACCGGACTGTCGCCGCCAGTCTGCTTGGCGGGAGCGTGATCGTTATGCTCGGCCGCAGCCGCATGGTCATGGTCATGGTCATGGTCGACGGCGGCGACTTGCACGGGCACATGGTCATGGACCATCGCGCTGTGCCACGACGACGCCGCGACGAGGCCGAGCATGGCGACGAGCGCCAGCACGGCTCCGAACAGCGCGGAAGAGGAACGACGCATCGCCATCGTGCGCAGCGTAGGCGGACGTTGGGAACGGGGCAAGGAAATCACTTACCCGGCCATTTTGGATGGCGACGGTCGATCACATAGGGATGTTCGCCGTGGCTGTGGACCGCGAGATGCGGATCATCGGCGGCGAGGTCGCTATGTTCATGCGCGATCACGTCGGGGTCGTTCGCGGGCCATATACGGACGGCGACGAGGGTGCCGATCGCAGCAAGAACGGCCATCGCACCGAACGCCGCCTCCATTCCGACGCGAGCGCCGAGCTGGCCGTCGAGCGGATAGCAGACCAGCCAGCAGACGTGGCTGAGTGCGAATTGTGCCGCGAACAATGCGGGGCGATCATCGGCGTTCGCCGACCGACGTAGCAGCCGTCCCGATGGCGTGACGCTCGCTGAATAGGCGACGCCCAGCACCAACCATCCGCCGAGCAGGACATGCCAGTAGGCCGGGCCTGGCTGCATGATGGCGGTGATCGCGGCGAGGGCCGCGAGCGCCAACGTCAGGATAGCGGCGGCGACCAGCATGACGGTCCGATCCGCAATCCGATCGAGGATACGAGGCAGGGTCAGCGCAGCGGTGATCGAGCCGCCCCCGAAGGCGGCGAGGGTCAACGCGACGTCGCGCTGGCTTAGGCCCATGCCTTTCACGATAACGACGGTGTTGACGATCACCATTGCGCTCGCGGCGGCAGCGGTGAGGGTCAGCGCCAGCAATCCGCGCAGGCGAGGCGTCGCGAGGTATATACGCGTGCCCCGCGTCGTCTTGTCGTAGATGCCGCCCTCGGCCTCAACCGGCGCCGGTCGGGGCAGGACGGTCGATACGACCAGCAGCGCCGACGCGACAAAGCCTATCGCGGTGCCCGAGAACAGCCAGTGGTAGCTCATCACCGTCAAAAGACCGGCCGCGAGGATCGGGCTCGTCAGGCTCTCCATGTCATAGGCGAGGCGGGACAGGGACAGCGCGCGGGTATAGTCGCGTTCCTCCGGGAGGACGTCCGGGATCGTAGCCTGAAAGGTTGGCGTGAACGCGGCCGATGCCGATTGCAGGACGAAGATCAAGATATAGACCTGCCAGACTTGGTTCACGAACGGCAGGCAAATGGCGACACCGGCGCGGATCACGTCCATTCCGACCAGCAAGGCACGGCGTGGCACGCGATTGGCGAACGCGCCGGCGATCGGCGCGACGCCGATATAGGCGACCATCTTAATCGCAAGCGCAGTCCCCAGCACCGCCCCGGCACTGCCGCCAGCTATGTCGTAAGCGAGCAAGCCGAGCGCGACCGTCGCCAGTCCCGTTCCTACAAGCGCGATGATCTGCGCGAGGAAAAGGTGCCGATACGTGCGGTTGGCGAGGACACTGAGCATGATCGCGCTATATCCCCCCGGGGGATCGAGTCTATCCCCCCTGGGGGATACTCGACAGCAGCCCCTCACGCGCACTAAATAAGGGGATGGCCCATCACGCTCACACCAGCCACCCCGCAATCGTCAAACGGCTCAACCGCGTCGCTGGTCATCTGCGTAGCATCGTCGGCATGATCGAAGAGGAGCGCCCCTGCGTCGATATTGCGCAACAGCTTCAAGCGGTCGAAAACGCCATCGCCAGCGCCAAGCGCGCGCTCATCAACGATCATATCGACCATTGCCTAGTCCATGCCGAAGAAGGTGAGGGGACCAAGGCGGCGGTGGAGCAGTTCCGCGCGATCTCAAAATACTGGTGATGCGCCGCGCGGCGAGGGGTGTGCCACGTGGCACACCTCCTGAAGACCGCTACCGGGCGCATTAGGCCCAGATCGCTTCCTGATCCCAGCCTTCGAGAAACCCGCCCTGCGCGGCGCTGGCGAATGGCATTTCGGGGAAGGAAAGCCAATGTGCTTTCATCCGGCCACTCCACGATGTGCCCGGATTGATCCGCTTGGCGAGATAGGAGGCAACTGCCGCCGCGCCATAGACACGGTTCCGCTGCACGACGTCGTTGCCGATATGGACCATGCGCGGCGCCTCGAACGCTTTGGGCACCTGGGGCTGGTTGATGATGCCGGTATTCCACAGCCGGGAATGATGCGCGCTGATGTTGCGCACGAAGGCAAGGCTCTTGATCCAGCTCACCAGCGTGTCGGGGAGCAGATTATAGCGTTTTGCGATGGCGAAACGGTCGTTGGGATGCGCCATTTCGAGCAGCCAGGATAGCGTTCCAAAATCCCATGCCTCGACAGCCATCCAGATCGGCATTGGCGGCGTGTAGGTATTGTAGAACTCCGACACCCAATCGTCTTTACAGCGGTCGACGGAATCGTCCGCCTTCGCCAACCAGCTCAGGTGCCGGGTCGTGCCTTTAAAATTAGCGTTCGCACGATTGGGATCGAGGTAGGCGACCGATCGATGGGCGAACAGGTCACGATTCCCGAGCGCATGGGCGAGATCGACGCGCAGCGCGACTTCGATCCGTTCGATGGCATCGAGGAAGAGCAAGCGGAGCTGCTTGTCGAAGAGATAGAGATCGACGGCATGGCGAAACTCGGCACCGGCTTGAAACTGGTCGGTGCGAATGGTGCGCGTGGCATCGTCGGGATCGGGGATGCGCTCTTGCAGCGGTTGCCAATAGGGCGACAGGCGACCGTAGCCGATTCGCTCAAGATGGCGGATGGCTTTGGCTTGGTCGGTGACGCCCAAACCGCGGCCTTCAAGGAGGGCGAGCTGGTCGGCGAAGCTGAGATGGGGTTTGGCGTAGGGCGGAAGCATCGCCCCAGATATGAAGAAGGCCGCCCCTTGATGCCATAGGCAACAGCGGGGACGGCCATGTTGTCCTCTATCTAGATGTTCGGGTCTGAGGATTCAATTAAAAATTGACGGCGGGTCGCCGCGTGACCGCTCGGGCGAGGCAAACGCGCTCCGACAAATTTTGGGGGAGGCAAATCTGTCTCCGCCCTATATGCTTCCTTATCCTGATTACACGGTATCGTGTTTACGGGCTCACTGTGCTTCGTGAGACATTGGTGCCTCCCTCACTAGGGACAACAATGTCTCCGAGTGGGCGACGTTTTTGTCTCCCCACCCCCTCTGGAAATGGTGCGCGAATGTGCTATTTCCACCATCATGAGCAAGCAACCCGGCGATACCACAAAGGAGGCAGGATCGAACGTCTTTTCGATCGCGGCGGTGGCGAAGCCGAAGAAGCGGAAGGACAAGTGGCCGGATGCCGTCCTGTCGCGTGGCTACAGCATGATCCCGTCGATCCTGTTGTGGGGCCAGGCCAAGATGGGTCTGAAGCCTGACGAGTTGAACGTGCTGCTTCAGCTCATCAGCCATTGGTGGTCGGCCGATCACGATCCGCATCCTGCCAAGGACACGATCGCCCGCCGTATGGGCAAGGACGCACGGACGGTTCAGCGGCACCTGACCGCGTTGGAGACGAAGGGTTTCATCAAACGGGTCGAGCGCTTCAAGCGGCACAAGGGCCAGGACAGCAATGGCTACGATCTGTCCGGACTGATCGCCAAGCTGGAGACGATCGCGCCGGAGTTCGAGAAGGTGACGGATCAGAACAAGCGCCGACGCGCGAAGGCTGAGACGAAAACGGCATAGGTTTCAAGGATCGCGCGCCGCGAAAGCGGCGTGTGGGGCCGGTCAGTCCAAGGCCGGTTCGGAACGTAGGGATTGGCGCTTCGGGCAGAAGCATGGCCCCCTTCCAAAAGGGGTAATGACGCCGCCAATCCCTACGCTCGCTGATTTAGCACAGCGGGGCGCTGACCCCAAACCCCGGGGAAGCTCATGAGCTATACCGAAGAGACACGCCAATCGACCTGCCCTTCATGCGGCAAGCTCAACCATGTCATCGTGGCCTATGCCGGGGACTATCGGGCGTCACCTCAAGCTTTGTACGCTGAACAACGATTTTCCGGACATAATGTGAACATTGGTGTCAGGCAGCGGCGCGAAGGTACTGGTAGAGGGTTTCGCGGCTGATGCCCATGTCGCGCGCGATGGTCGCCTTGCGTTCACCGGCGGCAACGCGGCGGTGCAGATCGGCAATCATCTCATCCGAGAGCGACCGTTTCCGCCCCCGATAGGCGCCGCGCTGCCGAGCGATCGCAATGCCTTCGCGTTGCCGTTCGCGGATCAGGGCGCGCTCGAACTCAGCAAACGCACCCATGACCGAGAGCATCAGATTGGCCATCGGGGAGTCCTCCCCCGAGAAGGACAGGCTTTCCTTCTCAAACTCGATCCGGATACCTCGCTTGGTGAGGCCCTGGACCAGCTTGCGCAGGTCATCCAGATTGCGGGCCAACCGATCCATGCTGTGGACGACGACGGTATCGCCTTCGCGGGCGAAAGTGAGCAGAGCCTCAAGCTGGGGGCGGTTGACGTCCTTGCCCGATGCCTTGTCGGTGAAGGTCCGATCGAGCGACTGACCTTCCAATTGGCGATCCACATTCTGATCGAACGTGCTGACCCGGACATAGCCGATCCGTTGCCCCTTCACTGCGCACTCTCTCCATCAAAATGTCAGGTTGAAATCTATGATACGCAACGACATTCGTCAACAAATTCCGTTTAGTACCCTAATCTGACAGAAACCGCGGTAGCGCCCTGACGTCCGGTTAGGCTATACTCCAAGCTGACATCACAAAATCAAATCCCTCAAAGATGGCGTCAATTGCCTTGATGGGGTAAAAACTGGAGTGCTTCCAGGATGGGACATTCGGCAACGTCATCTCCAGTGCATCTGGCTAACGTGGTCGCCAGCGTCACCTCTATCTTCTGCAAATCTGCAATGCGGCGGCGGACATCTTCAAGGTGGAGTTCGGTTCTCGCCATAACCTCCGCGCAGGTTTGTGCACCGGTATCGGTGAGCGACAACAATGACCGTATCTCATCCATTGCATAGCCAAGGTCGCGCGCGCGCAGGATGAACTGCAACCTTTGCACCAGTTCCGGCGAATAGACGCGGTAGCCGTTGGAACTGCGAGGCGGCCCCGGCAGCAATCCCACCTTCTCGTAATAGCGGATGGTTTCGAGATTGCAGCCTGTTTTCCGGGCAAGCTGGGCACGCAAGATGCCGACCTGTTGCTCCATGAAAATACCTCTTGAGTCTGTAGTGGCTACAGAGCCTACACTGCGAATCACTCAGTTGGAACAAGGGATTCAAGCCATGGTCTCAACGCCGGAAGCGGGACAGCCAGCCCTCACCGAAAACCACGAGCCGAAGCAGGCAAACTGGGTTGCGGCGGGCGCATTGATCGGCGCGGGGCTCGCCTCGGCTTGCTGCGTCGTCCCG
This sequence comes from Novosphingobium sp. B1, assembly GCF_900176395.1. GTDB lineage: Bacteria > Pseudomonadota > Alphaproteobacteria > Sphingomonadales > Sphingomonadaceae > Novosphingobium. The sequence continues at coordinate 22,413 of NZ_FWXL01000010.1, forward strand.
CTACTGTTGGTTATGCTCGGAATTTCCGGCGCGTGGATCGCCAACCTGACGGCGCTCGAACCTTACAAGCCCTATGTCGCAGGCGTAACGCTCGCGCTGCTCGGCTACGGCTTCTGGCATGTCTATTTCAAGCCGAAACCGCCCTGTGAAGACGGTTCCTACTGCGCTCGTCCACAATCGGCTTGGACCACCAAGGCGGTGCTGTGGCTGGGCCTTGCCGTCGCCATCCTGGCGCTCACCATCGACTGGTGGGCACCCTGGTTCTATTGAAAGGAAATACCCATGAAAAAGACAGTATGTATCGCTATGGCCGTGCTGGCTATGGCTGGCGGCGGGGTCGCCTATGCAGTTAGTGGCACGGCGCAAGATCGCCCCGCGGCTACCGCAACCGCTCAGAAGCAAACCACCTTTGCCATAGAGAACATGACCTGCGCCACCTGCCCGATCACCGTGAAGAAGGCGATGGAAGGCGTCGCCGGGGTAACGGCGGTCACGGTCGATTTCGCAGCCAAGACCGCGCGCGCAACCTATGACCCGCGCCGCACCAATGCTGCTGCGATTGCCGCTGCATCAACCAACGCGGGTTATCCGGCGCGCGCTATTCAAAACTGAGCGGGGCGCCGCCAGCGCCTCAAGAAAGCGATAAGCAATGAACGACTGTTGCAACCGCCCCGGGCAGGAAGGATTTGACGTGGCCGTCATCGGCGCGGGTTCTGCCGGGTTCTCCGCCGCGATCGCCGCTGCCGATCTGGGCGCGAAAGTGGCGCTCGTCGGTCACGGCACGATTGGCGGCACCTGTGTCAATGTTGGCTGCGTTCCTTCCAAGACGCTGATCCGCGCCGCCGAAGCGGTGCATGGTGGGCTTGCCGCCGCGCGCTTTCCCGGCCTTGGGGGCGCTGTCCAGATGGATGACTGGTCCGTATTGGCGGCGTCGAAGGACGATCTTGTCACGACGCTGCGCCAAAAAAAATATGTCGATCTGCTGCCCGCCTATGACGGTGTGAGCTATATCGAGGGCAAGGCACGCTTTGCCGATGGTGCGCTGATTGTCGGCGATGCGCCCATGAAGGTCGGCAAGGTCATATTGGCGATGGGTGCGCACGCCGCCGTGCCGCCGATTCCGGGGATGGACAGCGTGCCCTACCTAACCAGCACATCGGCGCTGGCGCTGGATCGCTTGCCCAAATCGCTGCTGGTGATCGGTGGCGGGGTGATCGGGGTAGAACTGGGACAGATGTTTTCGCGTCTGGGCGTTGATGTCACCATCTGCTGCCGAAGCCGCCTGCTCCCCGAAATGGACCCGGAAGTGAGTGCCGCGCTGAAAAACTATTTGGAAGCCGAGGGCGTGCGGGTTTGCGCAGGTGTCGGCTATCAGCGTATCGCCCAAACACAGAGCGGGGTCGAATTGACCTGCGAGGGGCATTGTGACACCGTCGCGGCGGAACAGGTGCTCATCGCCACCGGACGCCGACCCAATAGCGACGGGCTTGGGCTGGAGGAGCGCGGCATAGTGCTTGCCCGTAATGGTGGAATCGTCGTCGATGACCACCTCGAAACGTCGGTTCCAGGCATTTACGCGGCGGGCGATGTAACGGGACGGGACCAGTTCGTCTACATGGCCGCCTATGGCGCAAAACTGGCCGCGCGCAACGCGGTGACGGGCAACCAATACCGCTACGACAATTCCTCCATGCCATCCGTCGTCTTCACCGACCCGCAAGTCGCCAGCGCCGGCCTCACTGAAACGACAGCACGGGCGCAAGGCCTGGACATCAAGGTTTCGCTGCTCCCGCTCGATGCTGTGCCAAGGGCACTGGCAGCACGCGATACGCGGGGTCTCATCAAACTGATTGCCGACAAGGCGAACGACCGTTTGCTGGGCGGCCAGATCATGGCACCCGAAGGCGCGGATTCGATCCAGACACTGGTGCTGGCGATCAAACACGGCATGACCACCCTGGAATTGGGTGCAACGATATTTCCTTACCTGACCACTGTGGAAGGCCTCAAACTGGCGGCCCAAACGTTTGATAAGGATGTCGCCAAACTGTCTTGCTGCGCCGGGTGATTGCTCGGGGATCAACCGGCAACGAATGGCCTCCCTCCAGTGCAAGCCGCTTTGGTGTCAATTTTGTTATTCGCCTCAGCGGGAGAGCAAAATGGCACGACGCCGACTTCTGACCGGAGACGAGCGCCGGCGCCTGTTCGATCCTCCTGTCCAAGAAACCGCGATCATTGGGCATTATACCCTTTCTGCGGAAGATGTTGAATTGGTTGGGCGCCGCTATGGTCCAGCAAATCGCCTCGGTCTGGCTGCACAAATCGCTTTGATGCGACATCCCGGCTTTGGTCTGCAACCCGAGATCGGGCTTCCCGACGTCATTCTTCAGTACCTCGCGGCACAGTTATTCGTCGATCCTTCCTCCTTCTCTGCATATGGTCAGCGCGCGCAAACCCGTACCGATCATGCCGATCTCGTGGCGCGTTATCTTGGCATACGCCCGTTTCGACGCGGCGACCTGGCACTTGCCCTGAATCTTGCCGCGCAAGCCGCCGAGTATACAGACAGAGGTGAACCGATTGTTCGCGCCCTCATGGTTGGCCTGAAGGGTGAGCGGTTCATTCTTCCGTCGGGCGACACACTGGAACGCGCCGGTCTTGCTGGCCGGGCACGCGCACGCAAAGCTGCCGCAGCCGCAATCGTCGAAGGCCTCAGCTCTGCTGAACTGACACGGCTAGACGAACTCGTAATCAACAACCCGGATTTCGGCATGACACCGCTGGCGTGGTTGCGTAATTTCGAAGAAGCCCCGACTGCGGCCAATATCAATGGCTTGCTTGAGCGCCTGCGCTATGTTCGCGGCATAGGTATCCACCCGGTAGTTGGGGGCGCCATTCCGGAATTCCGCTTTGCCCAATTTGTCCGCGAGGGCGGCGTGGCACCGGCATTCCTGCTTTCGGATTACAGCGTCAATCGCAGGCGGGCGACGTTGACGGCCGCAGTGATCGACCTTGAGGCCAGACTTGCCGATGCCGCGATCCAAATGTTTGACCGACTTATCGGCGGCATGTTCACGCGCGCGCGGCGTGGGCGCAAGCGTCGCTACCAAGATAGTATTCAGTCGGTGGGGCAACTCATGCGGCTGTTTGGCGCCACGATTACAGCACTTGATGAGGCTGTCCAGAATGGCGGCGATCCGCTCGAATTGATTGACGAAGCGGTGGGCTGGCACCGGCTTGTTGCGGCAAAGGCCCAAGTAGATGCCCTTGCTGATCTTGCCGGCGAGGACGCACTGGTAACGGCAACCGAGCGTTACGCCACGCTACGGCGTCTCAGCCCGGCATTTCTGGACACCTTCACCTTCAAGGCGTCTGGAACAGGGACGGCACTGATCAAAGCCATCGATGTCATTCGCGATGCGAACACACGAAAGTCGCGCGACCTTCCCGATGGCGTTCCACTGCCATTCCCCAATCGGCAGTGGAAGCGTCTCATCACCGAAAGCGGCCGTATCGACCGCCGACGTTATGAAATTGCGATCATGGCAACCTTGCGTGATCGTTTGCGCGCCGGTGATGTATGGATCGAGGGAACCCGCAACTATCAGCGCTTCGATGCCTATTTGCTGGGTCGGCGCGACGCCGCCAAAGTGGCGGATGTGCTTCCGTTCGGTTCAAATGCTGCATCCTACCTCGCTGACCGGGCACGAAATCTTGACTGGCGGCTGCGCCGATTTGCCAAGCAGTTGAAAACAAACAAGCTTGAGGGAGTGTCGCTCGAACGAGACCGGCTCAAGCTTCAGCAAATGCCGCCTGTCACCCCACCGGAAGCTGAAGCCCTCGATCGCAAGCTCGATACCCTGCTTCCCCGCGTGCGCATCACCGAGCTGCTGCTTGAAGTCGCCGAACGCACTGGTTTTTTGAACGCATTCCGTGACCTGCGCTCAGGCAAGGAGCACGACAACCCCAGCACGGTACTCGCCGCAATTCTGGCTGATGGCACCAACCTCGGGCTGGAGCGGATGGCCAATGCCAGCGAAGGCGTCAGCTATGCCCAACTCGCATGGACCCACAACTGGTATCTTTCACCCGAGAACTATCAGGCCGCGCTGGCCATGATCATCTCAGCCCATCACGAATTACCCTTCGCGCGGCATTGGGGCGCTGGCACCAGTTCGTCGTCCGATGGCCAGTTCTTCCGGTCGGGGCGGAGCCGTTCAGGGGCGGCGGACGTCAATGCCAAATATGGCGCCGAACCTGGCGTGAAAATCTATTCTCACCTTTCCGATCACTTCGCATCATTCGGATCACGGATCATGTCCGCGACGGCAGGTGAAGCGCCTTACGTGCTCGACGGGCTTGTCCTGGGCGCCGGCAACCTTCCGTTGCATGAGCACTATACCGATACCGGCGGCGCCACCGATCATGTTTTCGCACTCTGCCACCTACTCGGGTTCCGCTTCGCGCCCCGGCTGCGCGATATTGGCGACCGCAAGCTGGGTTCGATCGCTGCGCCATCGACATACAAGGGCATCAAAAATCTGATGGGCCGCACCATCAAAACGGCAGCGATCGAGGCCGATTGGGATGACATCGTCAGGATTGTCGCCTCAATCAAGGATGGCACGGTGGCGCCGTCAGTAATCTTGCGAAAACTTGCCGCCTACAAACGCCAGAACAGGCTGGATTTTGCATTGGCTGAACTGGGCCGTATCGAGCGCACTTTGTTCACGCTCGATTGGCTTGAACAACCGGAACTGCGACGTGCCTGTCAGGCCGGTCTCAACAAAGGCGAGGCGAGGCACACGCTTGCCGCCGCCATCTATACCAACCGGCAGGGTCGGTTCACCGATCGCTCGCTGGAAAATCAGGAATTTCGCGCATCTGGGCTGAACCTGCTGATTGCGGCGATTTCCTACTGGAACACGGTCTATCTCGACCGGGCCGCCCAGCACCTCAACGCTGTCGGCACGACGTTCGATGCGGCACTGCTTGCGCACCTTTCTCCGATGGGCTGGGCGCACATCAGTCTGACCGGCGATTACCTCTGGGAGCAGGCCAGGCGACTTCCAGCAGGTGAATTCCACCCACTCAACGAGCCAATGGCGCGGTTGAAGCGTGTAGCGTAGCCCATGTTCCGCTTATGTCCGAGAAATCGTTGTCTGGCGAACAAACCTTGAGGTGACGCCTGGTAGCCGCAACAGGGTCGCTGCTTGTCGCATCAACCAAGCCCTGGCCCCAACCATCCCGGCCAACGACCGGTAAGGCAGGGTATACGGGGCTGGACACACCAAGCATATCCATTATGCTGGATATATGGAAAACGAGGATGCCATCTCGGCGCTGGGTGCTCTTGCACAAGGAACGCGCCTTGACACGTTCCGCCTCTTGGTACGGCACGAACCGGATGGTTTGGCTGCCGGCGATATCGCGCGTCAGCTCGACGTGCCGCAGAACACCCTGTCGGCGCACCTCGGCATCCTCGCCCGCGCTGGCCTGGTCCGCTCCGCACGGCATAGCCGCTCGATCATCTACCGTGTAGATCTGGACGGCCTGCGCGCGCTGACGCTGTTCCTCGTCAAGGACTGCTGCGCCGGCAATGCGGAGCTGTGCGCGCCGCTCGTCGCCGAACTCACCCCCTGCTGCTGAAAGGACGCCCTGTGGCCGTCGATGTCGTCGTCTATCACAACCCCGAGTGCGGCACGTCGCGCAACACGCTCGGCCTTATTCGCAACGCCGGCATCGAGCCGCACGTGGTCGAGTATCTGAAAACCCCTCCAGCCCGCGCGTTGCTGGTCGAGCTGATCGATCGCGCCTGCATGACACCCCGCGAACTGCTGCGCGAGAAGGGGACGCCCTATGCGGAGTTGGGCTTGGGCGACACGTCGCTATCCGACGACGCGCTGGTGGACGCGATGATGGCGCATCCGATCCTCATCAACCGGCCGCTGGTCGTATCGCCGCTCGGCGTGAAGCTCTGCCGGCCCTCCGAAGCCGTGCTCGACCTGCTGCCGACCAATCAGCTCGGAGCGTTCGCAAAGGAAGACGGCGAGCAAGTGGTGGACGCATCGGGCCAGCGCGTCGCCTGATGCTCCTTGCTGTCCTGATCTTCGTTGCGACGATCGCGCTCGTCATCTGGCAACCCAAAGGCCTCGGGATCGGGTGGAGCGCGATGGGCGGGGCCGTCGTGGCGCTGCTTGCAGGCGTCGTCACGCTGTCCGACGTGCCGGTGGTGTGGGGCATCGTCTGGAACGCGACAGCCGCGTTCGTCGCGATCATCGTTATCAGCCTACTCCTCGATGAAACCGGATTCTTCGAATGGGCGGCGCTCCATGTCGCGCGCTGGGGGAGGGGGCATGGTCGCCGGCTGTTCGTTCTGATCGTGCTGCTCGGTGCGGCGGTGTCCGCGCTGTTCGCCAACGACGGCGCGGCGCTGATCCTGACGCCGATCGTCATCGCCATGCTGCGGGCGCTGGGCTTCAACGACAAGGCGACGCTGGCGTTCGTCATGGCGGCGGGGTTCATCGCCGACACCGCCAGCCTACCGCTGGTCGTGTCGAACCTCGTCAACATCGTGTCGGCCGACTTCTTCCGGATCGGGTTCGGCGACTATGCGTCCGTGATGGTGCCGGTCGACCTGGTGTCGATCGCAGCGACGCTTGGCGCGCTGCTGCTGTTCTTCCGGCGCGACATACCGGCGGATTATGACGTAGGCGCGCTGCGCGCGCCGCGTGACGCGATCCGCGATGCCGCGACATTCCGCGCGGGCTGGATCGTTCTTGCACTGCTGCTCGCCGGCTTCTTCCTGCTCGAACCGCTCGGCGTCCCTGTCAGCGCCGTCGCCGCTGCCGGCGCGATCCTGCTGCTGGTGATCGCGGGGCGAGGCCATGTGATCCCAACGGCCAAGGTGCTGCGCGGCGCACCCTGGCAGGTCGTGATCTTCTCGCTCGGCATGTACCTGGTCGTCTATGGCCTGCGAAACGCCGGCCTGACCGACCATCTGGCAGCACTGCTGGATCGCACCGCGCAAGGCGGCGTGTGGGGCGCGGCGCTAGGAACGGGCGTCATCGCAGCGGTCCTGTCGTCGGTTATGAACAATATGCCGACGGTGCTGGTGGGCGCGCTCTCGATCGACGCCACGCACGCGAGCGGCGCGATCAAGGAAGCGATGATCTACGCCAATGTGATCGGCTGCGATCTCGGCCCCAAGCTGACGCCGATCGGCTCACTCGCGACGCTGCTCTGGCTCCATGTCCTCGGGCAAAAGGGCGTGCGGATCGGATGGGGCTATTACTTCCGTGTCGGCGTCACGCTCACCGTACCGGTGCTGCTCATCACGCTCGCGGCGCTTGCAATCAGGATTAGCATCGCATGACCAGAACGGTCGCCACGTTGCTCGAACCTGCCGGTCTGGCTGGCTTGGCACAATTGCTCGATGCCGCGGACCTGCCGAGTGCCGATATCGCCGATCCCGGCCGCCTGATCATCCGGATTGAGGCCGATAGCCTCGTCGGTTTCGGTGGGCTCGAGGGAGAAGGGTCCGACCGCTTGCTCCGCTCGATCGTCGTCGTCCCCGATCGACGTCGACATGGCCTCGGGCGGGTGTTGGTCGCCGCCCTCGAACGACAGGCACACGACCTCGGGGTGGAGCGCCTGCACCTCCTGACGACCACGGCCGCACCATTCTTCCGGGCGCTCGGCTATGCCGATGCCGATCGCGGCGCTGCTCCCTCGGCCATCGCCGCATCGCGCGAATTCACCGCACTGTGCCCCGCGTCGGCCGCCTACCTCGTGAAAGCCCTCTGATGCCGCTCCGCACGCTCGCCGATCCCAATATCATGCCGGCGCTCGATCCGGCCTATGCCATCCAGCGACCCGCCGTGAGGCTCGGCCCGCTCGATCCCGCGCCGCGTATCCTTCTGCTCTACGGTTCGCTGCGCGAACGGTCCTTCTCCCGGCTGTGCGTTGAGGAAGCGGCACGCCTGCTCCGGTTCTTCGGCTGCGAGACGCGCATCTTTGATCCATCGACCCTGCCGCTGCCTGACCAACATGCTGGCGACGACCATCCGGCCGTCCACGAGCTGCGCGAGCTGTCCTTATGGTCGGAAGGGCAGGTGTGGTGCAGCCCGGAGCGGCATGGCCAGATCACGAGCATTATGAAGCTTCAAATCGATCATCTGCCGCTTTCTATGGGCGGGATGCGTCCGACACAGGGGCGCACGCTGGCGGTCATGCAGGTGTCGGCCGGATCGCAATCGTTCAACAGCGTCAACACGCTGCGCGTGCTGGGTCGCTGGATGCGAATGATCACGATCCCGAACCAATCGAGCGTTGCCAAGGCGTTCAACGAGTTTGATGACGCGGGGCGCATGAAGGCGTCCAGCTACTATGACCGGATCGTGGATATGATGGAGGAACTGGTGCGGTTCACGGTGCTGCTGCGCCCGCACGCGGTTCAGCTTGTTGATCGCTACTCAGAGCGGAAAGCGGCGGGCGTGCCAATCGACCGCGCGACCGATCTGTCGAGCATAGCGATTGCGGCCAAACCGCGTGGCCGGCACGCCGTCAAGGCAGGCGGCTGATGCGACGTTTGCCGAAGCGAGCCACGCTAATGTGGTCCCGCCGGCTAATCCGGCTTGTGCTCTGCGCTTTGAGAAACCTACGGGTTTCAACCTGCGTGGCCGGCCTCCCCAGGCGTCAGCTGGATCGTCGAGCGCTACCTGTCTTGCGCTGACGCGATTATCGCTTCAGGTCGCTACAGCGACAGATGAAGGGGAGCGTGCTTGACGATGAACACCAAGGATCTGGCCAAGGACGTTGCCGCCAAGCGGGGCGTCACCGAGAAGCAGGCCCTCGAGGTCATGGCTGGGCTCCTCGAGGGTATCGCGGAGGCGGCCGCCAAGGGTGAGGAGATATCGCTTCCCGGCTTCGGCAAATTCAAGGTGAAGGACACGCCCGAGCGCTCCGGGCGCAATCCGTCGACCGGCGAGGCGATCACGATCGCGGCGTCGAAGAAAATCACATTCACGCCGGCCAAGGCGCTTAAGGACCGACTGTAGGCTCGACAGCACCGGCCGGCGTCGCCCGGCCACGTGTTGGATGTTCACGAATTATTCGCTATCTAAGGCGTTGGAGAATGACAGGCGCGTGAACACTGCCAAATCTATGCGGCTGGCCCGGCAGGTGAAGGGGAGGTTCGGCACGTGGGCGGCCGTGCGTCAGGCCTCGCGCGTCGAGAACGGCGTATATGTGGTCGATCCAAGCGCTGGCGGTGACCGCGACAGCAAGGATGTAGCGGTTCCCGCCACGGCGTAACGGCCGTGACGTTCAGCTACTCGCTGTTCCTCGCACTGCTGCTGCTTTTCCTGGGGCTCTGCTTCTGGGCAGGGTGGCGCGTCGGCGAGCGCACCGATTTCCTCAGCCCAACCCCGGACCGGCCGAACTCTACGGTGACGCTGTTCATCGTGGTGTTCGGCACCATCGCAGGGCACCTTCTGGGAACCGGCTTCTTCGCCGCCCAGGCGGCATGGTGCCGGGCGACAAGCGTCTGTTTCGACCCCGGCTTCGATCCAAATATCTATCGCGCGCTCGCCCGCGGCGGCGCTGGGGCACGCGATGCGTCCGACCTCGCGCTGGAAATGTGGCTTTTCGCGATGCTCCTCATCGGAGCCGCGACGGGCTCGATCGCGCACTGGTTGGTGCAGCGGGAAGCAGTTAGCGGGAAGACCGACGCGATCGCGTTCGGCTGGCTCAACCCGGCCGTCCAAGCGGTCAAGAAGGGAGACTCGTTTGTCGTCGCCTATGTGCTGACAAAGACGAGCCACGAGTGCTTCACGATCGCATACGAGGGCACCGTCCAGCAGCTCGCGCTGGACGAGGAACAATCGATCAGATTCGTCGTCCTGAACGACGTCGACCGATTCCTCGTCAAGATATCTGAGAACGGCCTCGAGCGTGTGGACGCGCCGTCGACGCCGATCACGCAGCTTCAGATCACCGCGGTCGAGATCGCCAACGTCGCGCTTGAGGTAGTACGGGCGCCAGACATGGATGTTGCGGCAATCGAGGCTGAAGACGCGGGTTCATAACGCGGCGTTCGAGATCGTCAGACGTCCGTCAGACCTGTCTCCATCCATAAAGTCTAAATCCAAAAAGCTCTGCATTTAACATAATCTTTCTTATCGATCTTGCGCGTTTGTAGGCGCTAAGTAGAAATGACACTGCTCCGCTAGATAGAAAAGGCACACAGTGCCAGCGGGTCGCCGGTGTCATGGCCATCCTCGGCAGCGAGGATGTGCGAACGATGACGGTGCTGACGATGAGTACTGCCGAGGTGAGCCGGTTCGACACCCTGATGCGGCTCGACCGCGGTGAGATCCGGGTTGCAGACGCGATGGCGCTACTGAGCCTTGAGCGTCGACAGATCTACCGGTTGCTGGAGCGAGTTCGGCAGGACGGCGCAGCCGGGCTGATCTCGCGCAAGCGTGGCCGTCCGAGCAACCGGCGTTACGGCGATGCCTTTCGTGACCAGGTCGTCAGCCTCGTGCGCGAGCAGTATAACGGGTTCGGGCCCACGCTGGCGCGCGAGTATCTGGCCGAGCGGCACGGCATCCGGGTGTCGTGCGAGACGCTGCGGCAGATGATGATGGCAGCGGGGCTGTGGAAGGACCGCGCAGCGCGTCGCCCTCGCCCGCACCAGCCGCGTTACCGGCGGGACTGCCGCGGCGAGCTGATCCAGGTCGACGGGTCCAAACACTGGTGGTTCGAGGACCGGGGCCCGCAATGCACGCTGCTGGTCTATATCGACGATGCGACCAGCGAATTGATGCACCTGGAGATGGTAGAGAGCGAGAGCACCTTCGCCTACATGCGGGCCACGCGGACGTATATCGAGCGCCACGGAAAGCCGGTCGCCTTGTACTCCGACAAGCACAGCGCGTTTCGCAACAACACCGCTTCGGCGAACGGTGACGGCATGACCCATCTCGGGCGGGCGCTGCATGCGCTCAACATCGAGATCATCTGCGCCAACTCGCCGCAGGCCAAGGGGCGTGTCGAGCGGGCGAACGGCACGTTGCAGGACCGGCTGGTCAAGGCGATGCGACTGGAGGGCATCTCCACCATCGAGGAGGCCAATGCCTTTCTCCCCGCCTACATGGCCCGGCACAACCGGCAGTTCGCCAGGACGCCGTTCGACCCGCGCGATCTCCACCGCCCGCTGGCGCCGCACGAGAACATCGAGGCAGAGATGGTCTGGCGCGAGCAGCGCACGGTGACCGCGGCGCTGACGCTGCACTACAACAAGGCGCTGTTCATCCTGGAGCCGAACCGGGTCAGCCAGGCACTGGCGCGCAAGCGGGTAGATGTCTGCGAGTTCCCTGACGGGCGGATCGAGATCCGACACGACGGGCAGGCCTTGCCCTATCGCGTGTTCGACAAGATGCAGCGGGTGAACCAGGCAGCGGTGGTCGACAACAAGCATCTCGACGCGGCGCTGGCGATGGCGCGGCTCCTGCAGGAAACGGCACCACACCACCGCAAGCGGAACAACAACGAGCCGGCGCGGACCGCCCAGACTGGCGGTATGTTCGCCGCCTCGGCTGCTCCGACTGCATCGAAGGTGGATCGCCGCACGCTCTGCACGCCCAAGCTGAAGCGTGGACCGCGCCTTCCCAACACGGAACTCGTCGCGCGTGGACTGGCCGAATACGCGGGCCGAGATCGGAACACGCCGCCTCAGGAACCTGCCTCACTGCCTGCTGTTCTAGCGTGACCGGGCCCGCTGCTGGCGCAGCGGGTCCGTAGCCCTCTCAGAACTCACCGCATCAGCGGGGTCAGCGCTGCGCTTGTGGATGGCTCCACGCTGCCCCCGCTGCTACCAACGGTGTGTCAGTTCTATCTGGCGACGAATGTGTCTTCTCTAAGTGGCAGCAACACGCGTTTGCGCTTGCAGATCATTTACCAGAACTCTCGACCGCCGCGTATTTCACGCCACGCATTGTCCCACTTCACTCCAACCTCGCTACTGACAGGTCGAGATCCAGGCTCAAATTCGGTCATCGCGTCATCAATGTGCTGCGATGGCGCTCCTGGATTAAACGGTGCGATCCGGTGCCGTCGAAGGTGCCAGACATAGGCCTTCTCGTGTTCGCTTGCCGGCTCGGCCCGTCCCCAAGCCACGTCCTGAAATTGGCGCTGCGCAGCGCTCCTGGGTCGCCGCTCGCGCAGTCGCAGCGCCTCGTAGAAACCGAGATGCGCTGCCAACAGCTCCTCGTACCGAGCAGCGATGCGAGGATCCTCTACTGCCTCCTTCGCCGTCATCGCGCGTCCTGCAACGTCGGAAAGAACAAATACGGAAAACCGCTCGCTTAGTTCAATACGGTCTGCTACGCTTTGCAAGCGTAAATCGCGCCTGGTTAAGCCGATTGGTGCAGGAGAAGCGGCCATGTTGAACCATGATACTGGTCAGATGGACTGGGATGCCGGCCGCGCTCAAGGGCCAGCATTCCCCGCCTCGTCCTTCTCGGTGAATCCAGACAATCTTTTCGACCCCTCTACCCCTCGTGGCAGAGAGCTACTGGACGAGGTTTACCCATCTAGCACCGCTGATGTGGAAAACGAAGTGTCGCCGCACGCACGTTGGATCGTTGCTGCCGTGCTGATCGTCATGTTTATCGGCATATTCCTTATTCCTGGACATTCCTAAGCTGGAACCGCTTGGGGTCGACCGGCCTGCCATCCTTCCAAAGCTCGTAATGAAGGTGCGGGCCGGTCGACTTGCCCGTGCTTCCCACCCGACCAAGAACTGAGCCCGCCTCAACGTTACTACCTACCGGAAATGCCGACCGGTCCTGCATGTGGAAGTATTTGCTTTGCGACCCGTCGCCATGCTGCAGAACTAGGTAGTTCCCAGCACCGCCTCCTTGAAAGTCATTCTTCACCACTCGGCCGGACGCTGGCGCACGGATTTCAGTGCCCAGCGCTGCCGCGATATCGACGCCGCGGTGATGATGCCCCGGCTGCCCGGTTACCGGGTCGATGCGCCCCCCCATGTTCGAGCTCAACCGTCCGGAGATCGGCAGCGTTGCCCGCTCTCCCCGCGGCAGCTCGTAAACGTGGCTTGTTCCCTGGCCCATGCCTAGCGTGTCGCGCGCCCAATCACGCGCCCCCTCGACGCCGGGGAGCGTCGTCGGGATCCACGCGTCATTCCGCTCCCGAACGTGGTCGCCCAGACGTCCGGCCGTATCCTTGGCGTCGTCGACCTGGTTTCCAATCTCGAAGGCCTGACGAGTGATGCGTGCGGAGGCGTTCGGGATCGCGTCTGAGACCTCGCCGGCAAGATCGTGATCTCGCGAGCTGTCACGGATCGAGACATCGGGTCCCTGAGCAGCCACGCCAGCAGCGCGATGTCCGCCCCACTGACGAACACCAGCCGCAGTCGTCGACGCGGGACCATGCAAGGTTCCGCGCAGATGCTCCGGAACGCTGACGCCGAGCTCGTCCCGCACCTCGGCAACGCGACGCTCCATAAAGTCGCCAAGAAGGATGTCTCGAACCTGCTCCTGTTCCCGGGTACGCGGCATCACCATGCCGGGGGTCCAACCAGACTGCGAAAGATTGTCATCCTGCAGCAGCCGCTCCTGCGCGTACGTGACGAACTCCTGGGTCTCGTTACGGCTGAGCGACCAGCCCCTCGACGAGGCTTCACGAACGTCGTTGCTGACGCGCTGGAATGTCTCCTCCGCGCGGGTCGCCTCGAGCGAAGCCGACCGCGATTCACCAACGCTAACCCCGAGCTTTTGCGAAAGCGATCGTACTTCACTGTCGCCACTCGAACTTGTTTCACGGAAGAAGTCGTCCCGTGCTGCCTTTGCCTGAGTAGAATTGGTCTCTCTTGTGAGATATTCCTTCATTTCGCCGAGAGCTTGATCACCGCTTACTGTTCGGCCGGTATTTTCGGAGGCTATCGAGGCAAGCCGCATGGCGAGGCCACCCTTGGCACTGACGTCAGCAAACTTATTCTTCCAAACCTTAGCAAGTGCTTCAATGCCTGCATTTGCGTCGCCGGTAGTTTGAGTCGCGCGCGAAACCAGCTGACTGTCTGCCTCACTCAAGCCAAATCGGCTGGTGAGACCATTCGCCATACCCCTGGATACGTCAGTCATTTTAGCGACGCTATTGTTGAACCCCGAGCCGGTCTCAGTCGAACTGCCGCGACGGCGTTCAGCCGCGCTCAGCAGGTCGGTTGCCGTCGTAGCGGTCGCATTCCAGGACTGCGAAGCCGTGGTGCGCAACGAGTCCGTATGAGATTGACCGTCCGATAGAGCCCTGCTCATCTGGCTATCGAACCCGGCCGTGCGCGTCGGCGTAAACCCGAGACGCGAGATCCCCTGCGACGTGTCGAAGGCGTTGGACCCGTCCGAGAACCCGTACGTCACGCCGCCATCGGCGTTCGTGAAGGAGCTGACGGCATAGCCCGAGTTGAACTTCGGCTGATCGTCGAACTTGTTTGCCTGCGTGTTGTTAGCCGTGAGGTTCTGGAACGATGTGTTCCCGTACGAATAGTTGCCCGTCGTCCGCTCGGTCGCGGCCTGCTCCGCGGCGCTCTGGGCGGGCTGCAGCATCGACGTTGCGTGCCCGGCGATTGCCATGGCACCACGGGCCATCCCGCCGGCGATGAAAGGTACGCTCATCATCAAAAAGCCGGCCAGCGTCGTGATGGACTCGTTCACGCTCGCCATCCCGTCGACCACCAGCAGGCTCGGCCCGGTTGGCGAGACGGCGTGGTAGAGGCTGGCTGCCCTGCTCATCACGAACATGTGCAGGATGACGTAGAGCGGCCCCCAGGAGGCGAGATAAAAGAAGCCGGTCGCATAGCCCTTCAGCGTCTGCACGCCGGTGCGCGGGAACAGAAACAGCGGGAAGAGCACCGGGAACATCGCATAGAAGACGACGGTGAGGACGATCCCGAGGAGCGGCACCCAGGTCATCGCTTGCTGCGCGATCGAGGTGTAGGTGTTCTTCGCCTGAGCGTCAGCGCGCTGCGCCGCATAGGCGTCCCAGCCGGCCTCGGAGAAGCTCTCGCGCGCCGCGAGGAAGGCATCGATCATCGAGACCTGGCGTAGATAGCTATACGCGTCGCCGCTGGATCCATGCATCTCCTTCGCGACGATCGGCAGATCGTCCTTCAGGCGCTGTGCCGCGATCTCATCAACAACGCCTGGATAGGCGCTCTTGGCGAAGAAGGGGATGTCGTTGTCGTACTCCGCCTTCCACTGGTTGGACATCCGCGTGTAGGCTTCGTTGCACGGAATGATCGAGTTTTCCGTCGTGTCGGTGCCGGTCGACGTTATCCAACGTTGGCTGCGCGCCGGCGACCCCGGCCCGATATCTTCCCAAAGATGGTTGGACTTCGTCAGCTGGTTCATCGATTTGAAGCCCAGCAGCACGTCGTAGAACGTACATTGCTTCAGGTGCTCGTCGATGTTGGCGCGGAATACGCTATTGGTCAGCTCGAAGGTACGCGCCTTGTCCATCAACCGCGCGCCATAGATCATGCCGTTGGTCGACAGGGCGAGCGCGTTCGGCATGACGAAGACCGTCTCGGCCGACCGAGTCAGCCAGTCGCCGGCCTGGCTCGTGAAAGATGCCATTACGCCGAGACCAAGCGGGACGTTGTCGACGACGGCCGGCGCAAGTCCCGGGTTGATCCGGTCGGTGACCTTGATCGTGACGGTCGGCACCATCAGCATCATGTAGATGAGGGTCGACTGCAGGAACCAGTTGAACCAGGCGCGCCAATCCAACGAGAAGGCGACCACGAACAGCGAGTAGGTGAGCCCCATCACCATCACGACCTGAAGCATCGAGCGGTAGCCCCCGCCCCCGCACCACGCCGCGACCGCGTTCAGCACGTTGACGATGAACTCGCCCCCGCCGATCGTGAAGACTTCAAGCGCGCCCATCGTAGTCGCTCCCTGCCCTGCTGCTTACCGAAGACCCTGCGAGCTCAGACCGCGCCCGAAGCGGAGCGAGGCGGTCATCTGCGGGCTCATGGTGTTCTTCAGCGTCGATTCCAGGAACTGCGTTTGCTGGATGACACGGTAGGTGTTCTGCACGTCGGCCGACATCTTCGTGCTCCGGCGCGCCAACTCGGTCTTCACGTTGTCGACCTGCTTCCGCCACGTCTCGAACTCCGTGGTGGAGACGTAAGCGGCACCCTGTTGCGACTGCGAGATGACGTCGAGCATGCGGTCGAGCATCGAGATGAGCATATCGATTGCCACCATCTCGGACAGGGTAGCCTTGTCGCCCGAGCCCAACCCCATGTGCGCTGCCTCGTTGACCACGAGGATCTTGTAGAGCGGGATCGACGTCATCCCGAGCAGATTGATCTCGTTGCCCGACAGCGCGGCGTTCGAGCGGATCTTCGCGCTCATGCTATCCATCATCTTCAGCACTCGAGTCCGCAGCGCGACTTCGGTGGGGATGCTGAGCTTGGTCGACGTCGGGCTGATGCACCCCTTTTCATCCGTCGTGTCACACGACCACACGTCGGTCGGCGCCGATGCCGTGCCGTCGAGAAGAGCCTGGTACGTGTCCCAGCTTGCCGGAGCGATGAAGCGGAAGCCGCCCATGCTGTCGGCCTTCTTGGTGGAATCATAAATGATCGTGCCGACCATCGTCATCAGGAACTCGGCATATTCTTTCGACGGCTTGGTCGCGCTTTTCGCGTTGAGCGCATACCAGGTATAATTCTTCGACTGGACCAGCTCGGCAGCGTCGCCGGCCTTGGCGATCGTGTCCTCGCGCTCGCCCTTGTTCGTGCAGCCGTGACGGGCCGACGCGGCATCCGAGAAGAAGCCTTTGGCGCCGCCCACCTGCTGGCAGATGGTGGAGCTAGCGCCGTCCATCTTGGGCCAGATCGATCCGATCGCCTGCTGCGCGGCCTCGCAGCTCGACATGTTGAAGGCGTTGAGCGCCTGAACGCGCTGGCTCATGTCCTTCATCACCCCGCCGATCTGCGCGGAGATGCTATCGATCGCGAGCTGGAACGCGAAGCCGATCGCGTTGTTCGCCGTCGCCTTCAACGTGGCGACCATCTCGTCGGCGTTGATGAAGCTGAAGCTGCCGGCGAACAGATCGATGCCGCCGCAGCCTGCGCGCGCCGATGGCAGCGCCACGCTTACCGGATTGATCGACTTCTGGGGGAACCGGCTCCACACCGAGCCGCCCGAGTAATAGCCAGCCGATTGGCCGTTGAACGCGGTAGGACCGGTGACGTTCGCCGACGCGCCCGCCGAGTTGAAATAGCTGTTCATCTCCTGCCCGACGTCGGCCATGGCGGGCTGCGAGACGAGACCGAACACCGCCAGCAACATGGTCAGCTGCGCGAAGGTCGCTGCGGTGACCCTCGCGAGGCGGCGCGGGGTGAGGCACTGGATCAGCCGGCGCATCAGAAGTCACTCCCGGGTTCGACGCTGGTGAGGGTGAAGATGCGGTCCATCACCTCGTCTGCGGCCATGACACCGTACCCGATTGGCATCGGACGCTTGGTGACGGTGTCGAACAGGACGAGAGCAGGCACCTGGCCGCCCTGCATGCCCATCGCGCGGTATTGGCCTGTGTCGACGGTGAAGTTGGGGAACGTCTTGGACGGTCCCCCATCGAGCGAGACCGCCATGACCGTCAGGCCGAAGCGATCCGACACGCTTCGCATGATCGGCCCGAACACCTCGCACGCCGCGCAGGCGGACGAGTAGAAGTAGAACACGCCGTAGCGCTTAGAGATCGATCCCAGCACGCGGTTCTTGTCCGCGGTGCGCGTGTCGAGCCATGTCCGCTTGCCCAGCTGATTGACCGGGCGCTGCAGCGTGTAATCCAGCTCGGGGTTCTGCCAGATCGAACGGCGCCACATGTCCGCGAACGACGAAGCCCGATTGAGCTGCTGCCGCTGGTAGCTGATGTACGAGGAGACGTTCTCCGGGGTCGGGTCCAGGATCGCCCTCGCCTTCTTCTCGTCCAATTCCTTGCCGATCGCCGCCAGCTGCTCGGCCGCGGACTGCGCCGGCTGCGCCGCCTTGCGATCCGACGGGTTGGGCTTCGGCTTCTCACAGTAGAACCACGTTCCGAGCTTACGCTCCCCGCAGTAGAACGCGTCGCCCATTTGGCTGGCGACGCGGCGGTCATTCTCGTCGCGGACGGCGTCCGGCCTACCCTGCCCGCGCATCGTCACGCTGTCGGATAGCTCGGACGTCGCTTCGTCGCCGGCGATCGGCTCTTCCGCATACCGAGCCTGGGCGATCGCCGCTGGTGGCACGATCGCGCCAGCGGCAAGCGACGCGACGAGAGCGAGCGTGAGTGTAATGCGCATTATCGGTCCCCGTCCTTGTGCTGGTTTCCCTCCTCACTCGCCTTGCGATCGAGGTAGGCTTTCATCGTCGAGAGCATGTTCGGCTCCTGGGCCGAGACGAGCTTGGTCACGTCGTCGGCGAGGATCCTGAACAGCGAGCCGTAGAGACCCATCACGATCCTGGCGGTGTGCCGGCGCGGGTAGAGCGTGTCGCCACGCCGCAGCACGTAGTTCGCGCGCACGAGCCGGCCCGCAGTGGGCTCGAGATCCGAGACGCCAAGCTTGCAGTCGAACCAGGCGTCTAGGGTCGGAAGCAGGAAGGCCAGCGGGTGCGGCCCGGCACGCATGAGCGCGATCAGCAACGCGAACTCCATGACCGACATGTCGGTGAAGCGGCGATGACGGTCGAAGGGCGCGACATCGCTCATTACGGCTTCCTCGTTTCGTAGTAATCCTTGATCCGCTGCTGGATCATGGTCGACGTCGCGAGCTCATCCGGAAGCTTCGCGGCGTCGGTGAACTCGGCAACGACCTCGGAGAAGTCCATCACCGAGAGGTTGAGGCGCGAGAACTCGTCGATCGTGAACCCTTCGCACGTGCCCTTCTTGGCGCTCCCCCAAGGCTTGCCGAGCTGCGGTCGGCCCTGCTCTTGGAGGATGCGCGTCAGCTTGGATGCAAAGCAGCAGTAAGCATCCTTCGACGTCACGCAGATGCCGAGAACCTTATCCGAGCAGTAAGACCCAAGCTTGTGGCAGAGACCCTTGTCGTCCTTCTCGTCCAACTGCTTCTCGGCCGAGCTGCATAGCCAGGGGGTGAGCAGCGGCACGCCCTTGCCCGAACAGCAATTCGAGGCACCAAAGATCTTCTTGTTGCAGGTCTCTCGGGTGCCCGAGAACAGCGTCAGCGTGTTCTCGTTGAACTCCGCATTGGCCTGACCCAGCGCGTGAAGCCCGACGACCGCGTCCTTGAACTCCGTCGACGCCTCACGCTCGACCGGCTCGCAGTCGCCGTTGATGCAATAGACGTCGTCGCCGCAGATATACTGCTTGGCGTCGTCCTGCTTATCGGGGAGCGGGCATTTGTAGACCTTGGTCGAAACCTTGCACGGCCCGTCCTGCGGATCGTCGAGGCACTCGTCGCGGACGTAGCTGCACTTCGGATTGCCGGCGAGGCTGGCACAATCCGAGGTCTGGATCATGCTCGTGCAGGTGTAGGTGCGCTCCCAGTTCCAGCACGCGCGGGTGACCTGAACCCCATTGATCGTCCGGGTGGTCGGATCCGGATCGACACAGGTCTCGCCCTTGAGCTCGCACGTCTTGCCGCTCGTCGCCGCGTTGCACATGGCCTCGTTGCGGCGCTCGTTCACGACCTGACCGGTCGTCTCGGTTGCGTAGTAGCGCTGCACGGCCGGGGAGTCGCACTCGTACGTGATCTCCTCGCCCTCTTCGACGTCGGGCTCGTAGCACTTGGTGATCGTGCCTTGACGACAGACGTTGTAGAGAACCGTGGCGCGTGATCGCTCGCGGCAAATGCCTTGGGCGACTGGCTGCGTGAAAGCCGGCGTGCAACGCCGAGCGGTGTTGTCATTGGACATCGGGCGGCGACCCACCCAGTTCTCGCAGGTATAGATGTATTTGGTCGAGCCCGGGATCACGTCGACGACGAGGGGCGTGCGGCAGATCGCTTCGCCTTCCTCGACCTTCGTGCCCGAGTTGCAGCTCGCCTCGTAATAGCCGGTGCTGCCGCTCGGCGGGAGCGGCTTGCAGCTGCCGTCGGTTGCGCCCATCGATTGTCCGTCGAGGTAGCTGTTCGGATCCTTCTCGACGTCCTGCGCACGGGTGATCTCGTTTGGTGCGAGCGTCACCTTCACCCGATCCGGATCGGTGACCATCTTCCAGGCCTCGTTGCTGCCTACCGCGGCGTTGCCGGCTGCGGTCAGCCCGTCGGGATCGTCCGCATACGCCTCAGCGGGGTTCGCAGCCGGCGAGTAGCCCGGGACACTGGTCAGAGGCGTCGACGTGGGGAGACTGGCGGCACTAGCGCGCGCCGGCTTCGCGAGCGCCTTCGCATCTGCGCGGGCTTTGTCGAGGTCGCCTTTGGGGAAGACATAGGGCTGACCCTGGATCTGCGCGCTGGGCTGCTGAACCGCCTGCGCACGGACAGCGGCCTGAGCGGTCGACTGGGTCGGCGCCTGGGTTACCGACAGCGCCGGTGCCGAGGTGACACTAGGCTTCGGTGTCGGCGTGGGCGTCGGCGTCGGGGCGGTGGGCTGGTTGAAGTAGGTGTAATCGCCCATGTCATAATAGCCGCCGCCCGATTGGGTCTGCGCCTGGCCGCTCGTCTGAGCCTCCAGCGCGACCGGCACCGCGAGCAAAGCGGCGAAACCGGCGAGGATGGCGCGGCCCCCAGCCATGGTCAGGGTGCCCGGCCGAGGTTGGCGAGCGCGGTCTTGGCGATCAGCGCGCCCGGCCCGTTCGCGTCCGAGAAGGTCTCGAGCGCATAGCGGACCGTCACGTTTCCGACGATCCGGTCAAAGGGTGGCGGTTCGCTGCGACAGGTGAGCCCATCGCAGGGCGTGAAATCCGTGGAGGTGACGACCATCGCCGGCACCGCATCGACATTGAAGGCCCGGAAGAGCCGCGGATCGATGCCGATCGAGGCGAACTGCTGATCCTTGGTGACGACCTTGGAGAGCGCGGCGATGAAGGCCTTGCCGGAATTGCCTGGAAAGCCGCGAAAGACCACAACGCCTCCCGCAGCCGACGTGTCGGCGATGATCTGCTTGAGCGCCTGCTCCGGCATCGAGGTCGAGACGAACACCATGAACTGCGGGGCGCTCCCGCGATTGTCCTTCATGTTCGCCGAGGCGGTCTGGATCATCTCGTCGAAGTCGACGGCACCCGCCGGCCCCTTGGGCAGGTTCGCGCGATCGATCGTCCGCACCTGCTCCATCGCGACCGCGTGGACCGTCTCCGCGTCCTTCCGGAACGCATCACCGCGCCGCTGCACTTCGGTCGAAAGCGCCTGCGCGTCGGCCGCCATCGTCTCCGAGCGCGCGCGGATCGCGTCGAGGTTCAAACCTTCCACGGTCTGCCCCAGCACCGCCGCACCGGTGCCCAACGTCGCGAGAGCCGCAGCTGAGAGAAGGAGCTTGTGCATGGGGACTATCCTCACAGCATGCAGCAGTTGCGCTTGCGCCAAAGCAGATACCCAAAGTCCTCTCCCCCTACAGGGAAGGCACGGCCGGCATCCGGCGGAAGCGTTGAAGCGCCGATCGGCGAGCAAGCATATTTCCCACTGACAGTCGGTGTCGGGTTGGTCATCTGAATCCGATATTGCGACTTCTTCAGGATCGGCATGATGTACTTGTTGCAAAGGGCCTTTGACCCTGCCGTGCCCCAGGCCAGACCCTGGCGGTGCATCTTGAACAACAGCCGCTCCGCGGCGAGCCGTGAGGATTGAACGGGCGAGTTGTGGGCAGCCACATTGCCGTTCATCGGGAACATCGAGCCGTTGCACCCATCGCACCAGAACATCTGGTCGATCGGCAGCTTGGCAGTCGCCGCGGCGCAGTCGGCCGCGCAGGCGGCCACCGCGATCGGATTGTTGAACAGCGCCACTTCCGGATTGATGACCGTGGTCAGGGTGTCATCGTTCCAGAGCGGATCGATCTCGGTGATGTAGGCAACGTCGAAGGTCGTCTGCTCGAAGCAGGCGAAATCGGTGAGGATCTCGAGCCAGTAGAGCAGCGGATAGACGTAATAGTGCGCCTGCCAGTTGGCCGAAGCTTGGGTCGCCCCACCCTTGATCAGCGGCCCGGTATATTGGCCCTGCCCGATATCGAGCCCCGGGTTGAGCCGCAGACCACCAAGATTCGGAAAGCACCACGGCTTGGTCGTCACATCGACGAGACGAGCGGGCTCCCAGAAACCGATCGCGATGCCGATCCGCGGCACCGGGCTGCCGCAGGCGCAGACCGGCAAGTCAGGGTTCTTGGTGTCGGGACGCGAACCCGGCCAGATATGCAGCCCGCCCACCGACAGCGGGAACAGGCACGACCAGCAGACGTCCGTGATGGGATTGACGAACTTGCCGGTGCAGTTCGACGGGCCTGCGCTCGCCGGCGCCGGCAGCAGCGCGAAAGCTGCAACGATGCCGAGGAGTGCAAGCAGCCGGCGGATCATGCGACGTCGCCCCCTTCGCGAACCGCGACGAGTTGGTCGAGATAGGCGTTATCCGCTCGGTTCTTGGTCGTCGCGTAGATCGGCACCAGGATGGCGAGCACGCCGATCAGCAGCGCCGCGATCCCCCCTGCCCCGTTGCCGATCACGCTGCGCAACGGAGCCAGCGACACGATGGTCATCACCAGCAGCGCAGCGCATCCGAGGATCGTCAGCCGCATCGCCTTGAGGCGTGGCGTCTCGGGAGCTGCCATCGGTGTGCGGAGCATGTCGAGCCACATCATGACGCGCCTCCCGGCAGTTCGACTTCGCTGACCCGCATCGCCTGACCTTCCGGCGCGACGATCGCGGGGACATGGGTGATGCCGAAATGGCCGCTGAGCCGGCCCTGCTGGTCGAAGAAGAAGCGACGCTTCTTCTCGCCCATGCGCTCGAACGGCGAGCCGGCGACGAAGATGATCTTGGCGGCGGTCGCGCTCCAGCGCTTCAGCGCCCAATCGACCTGAGCGTCATCACGTCCGTCGATGAACACGAGGTCTATCTTGAGCGACACGAACGCGAGCGGATTCACTCGGGTGCCGGCCGCAGCGACCAGGTTACCCTTCACATCGCGCAGATCCCGATCGAGGACGATCGAGGGATCGAAGGTCCAGCTCTTCGCCTCGCGGACTGGCGTGATGCCGCTCACCGGTAGCGGGTTGCGCACGCGGTTCTCGGCATTCGCACGCATGGTCGCCTGCATGCGCTCGATACCCCCGTTCGCCTGCAGCGCCTTGAGGCGACCATCGATCGTAGTCAGGAGATCGGGCTCAGCGATGCCCCAGGTCTGCCCCATCACGCCATGGTCGCGCGCGAGGGCGCCCTGAACGAGCGGCCAAGACGAACTGGCGACGAGCGCCACAGCGAACGTGCCCGTGGCGAGCAGACGGCGCGCGCTCATAGGATGGGCGTCCCGGTGCCGATGATCTGGTTTGCGCAGGCGAAACCGATCTCGGCATAGCGACTGTCGAACCCGTCGGGATGCGGCGTGCCGACATAGTAGCAGCCACGCGGCACCCGGCCGACCGGTCCGGGCGTAAGCGGCTCGCCGGTGCGCGTCAGCGGCTTCATGTGCGCGACGCGAACGCCGTCGACGTAAACGTACGATCCGCGGTGCTCGACGAGCGCACCGGGCATGCCAATCACGCGCTTGCCGAATGGCCCGGAGGTCGGGCCAAAATGGCGCTGCACGAGCGGGTTCGCAGGCGGTGCGAAGAAGACATAGTCGTCTTTCGCGGGTGTATGGTGGAGGTGGACGAAGAAGGCCCAGTTCGGGAGGCTATCGCTGGCGTTGATGAGGAAGGCGTTGTTCTTCTGCCAGTCCGCGATCGTGTTGTAGGAGGCCCAGGCGACAGCCATCAGCGCCACCGCGCTCCACTGCCTCACGCGTTTGGTGAAAAGAGCGCGCCGGTCGACCGCTCCCGGAGCAGCGGTTTGCCCCGATGCGGTCTGTTCGAGCAGAGCGGCCTTACTGGCCACTGGTCGACCCAATGACCGAGGGGGCGATCGCGGCGTCGAGTGCTGAGCCCTGCGCCGGCGGTGCGAACGGTGATGCGGCCGGCGCGATCGGCGCGGCTGCCCCGGAGGCTGATGGGGCAACCGCGCCAACCGCGGGACCTGCCGGCGATGCTGGGGCGGCCGCGGGAAGCGGGACCTTCGCATAGACCGCACGGCGGATCTGATCGGTGATGTCTGGTACGTTCTTGGAAAGAATGGCCTCGCCGACGAGAACGGTCGTGCCCGACGCGCCGATCTTCTGCAGCTCCTGATCGAGCGCGCCCATGAAGGCGCGAGTCTGAGCCGCCACGGCTTCGGGCTGACCGTTGCTGTGGCTCTGAGCCTGGACGTACTCGCTGACGATCGTCTCGAGCCGGACGCTTGCCATCGGCACCGCCGCAGCCGGGCTGGCGATGTGCTTGGTGACCCAAGCGCCCCACAGCAGCATGACGATCGCGATCGCGGCCATTGCCCAGGTGATCGGCGGCAGGCCCTCGGCTTTCTTGACGGCCGGCGGTGGTGCACCAGGCGCCCGGCGCGAAATCGGCAGCTCGCCGCCGGAGAGGTTGAACCGATCGGTAGGTGACCCGGTCGGGTGAGCGGCCGCGGCCGGCGCGGGCGTGTCGAGGACGTCAACCATGACGGGGGCCTTTCGAGGGAACGAGGATCGCGATGAGCAGCTGCCAGCGCAGCAGAGCGATGACCCCGAAGATGAGGATGGCGACGATCCGCAGCTCGCCGACGAACGTCGCCCGCCGAACGGCATCGGCCGAGACGAAGCGCGATCCCAGGTTGGCGATCTGCGAGAAGAAGCCGATGGGGGTGAAGTTGCCCAGCATCAGGA
Source organism: Novosphingobium sp. B1 (assembly GCF_900176395.1). GTDB lineage: Bacteria > Pseudomonadota > Alphaproteobacteria > Sphingomonadales > Sphingomonadaceae > Novosphingobium. The sequence goes on from NZ_FWXL01000010.1 coordinate 47,326, forward strand.
AGAACAGGACGGTCACGCCCATCGCCGCGAGCGTCGTCATCGCCAGCCATCCTGAGAAGCGCAGCGCGACATAGCTCGTGTCAGCAATCGCCCCGCGGAGGTCGCGCTGCCAGCGGCGGGGCACTCGCCGCCGCGTCGCGACCTGCCAGTCGCTGTCGAAGCCGTAGCCTTCGGTCGCGCTCATTCTGCGGCCTCCAGATACTGCTCCGGAAACGCGACGCGCTCGATAGCCTCGTCCATCGAAAAGCCCTGCTCGATCAGGTGCTCGATCGCGGCGAACGTCTGCGGGCTCGAGGAATAGAGCGTGGCCGAATACTTATCGAGGACGAGCCGGCCGACCGCCTGGCTATCCGGGCCCTTGATCATGATGTCGGAATATTCGGCACCATTGCGCTTCAGCGACCGAAGCAGGCTCTCGGTATAGGGATCCATGTCGAACCGCCCGTGCTTTTGGAAGTCCGAGATCGTGTCTGGCTTCTGCATGAGAATGACCGACCAGTCGCTGTTCTCCAGCGCCGCAAGGCTGCCCTCCGACTTGTAATAGTCGTTGAGGCTCTGCGTCGCGGTGATGAGCGAGGCGCCGTATTTGCGGCACGTGCGGCTATACGTCTCGACGAAGTCGGCCATCGATCCGCCGCGCAGCATCTGCCACGCCTCGTCGATCAGCAGCGCCTTGGGGATCTGGCGATCCATGCGACGCATCGTCTGGCTCGACATGAACATGATTGCGGTGAGCACGACGGAGCGGAGCTCCTCGCGACTGGCGAGGTCGGACAGCTCAAAGACGGTCAACGCGTTCGACATGTCGACCGACGCCTCACCGACGAAGAACTGGCCGTAGGTGCCCTCGGAGGAGAACGGGAACATGGCGATCGCGAGATCGGTCCCCTGCGGGCTGCCATCCGTACGCAGCTCCTGCACCACGTCGTCGACGCTGCCGCTGCGCCCCTTCGCCTCCCACACCCGATTGACGGCTCGGTCGATAAGGCCGCGTTCGGTGTCGTTGAGCTTGTCGATATGGCGGCCCATCTGCCCGATGATCGACTTGAGCATCGCCAGGGCGTCGACGAGATAATCCTCGTCCTGCGCCACAAGGGTCTCATCGATCATCGAGAACGGATTGAGGCTGAACCCGTCGCGCAGGCGGAACTCGACGAAGTTGCCACCGAGGCTCTTGGCCATGTGCTCGAACGAGCGGCCGTCGTCGATCACGATGATCTTGGCGCCGACGCCGGCAAAGGCGGCGCACAGCTCCTGCAGGGCCACCGACTTGCCCGACCCCGACTTGCCGAACACCGCGACGTTATGGTTGCCCGCCTTGTTCTCGAAGGGCGACCAGAAGAAGGGCTGGCCACGCCGGCCGACGAACATCAGGTGCGGGAGGTGCCCGCCGAGATACTCACCCTGGATGGGAAGCATGTTCGCCGTCGTGCTGGTGAGCATCGTGCGCAGCCGCTTCATGCGCTTCAGGTCGCTGTCGATGCCGTTGCCGAGCGTCATCGGCAGGCACGACATGAACGCCATGATCTGGAGGAACCGCTCGTCCAGCAGGTCCCAACCCGCCGCCTTGTACATCGATTTGACGGTGCGCTCGTTGGCATCGCCCTGCCCTTTCGGGCTGATGATGCCGACCGAATAATAGGCCTGGACGAGCTTCTTGCCGAGCCTGAGCTCTTGCGTCACGTGCTCCCATTCGCGGCTCTGATCCTTGAGCTGCGGGAGGAGCCGTGCCGACTTGGAGTCCGCGAGGCTCGAGGTGCGCATGAACTTGTAGCCGGCCTTGGATGAGGCAGCCTGCTCGTCCTGGTAGCACAGACACAGCGAGGTCAGCGTAGGACAGCCCGGGCGAAGCTTGTCGGAGAACATGTCACCGATCAGCTTCTGCACGTCCCAGGGCGCCCAGCGATTGGGCAGGTTCCGGACGGAGAAGAAGCGGTAGTCGAACGTGTCCGGGCGGATCTCCTCATAGGCCGTCTCGCCCGAAAGATTGGTGACCGCTCGCAGCGGCTCGACCGAGACGAGCAGGCGATCCGCCTGCACCACCGTCTGTACGTCGCGACGCATGCACTGATCGGCGATGGGGTCGAGCTCGGAATATTCGAGCACCTCCTCCGCCACGTTGAACGCGGGAGCGGTGATGTCGTCGATCAGCGAGATGAGGTCGACCGGCTTCATGCGGGCCGACGGCATGTCGATCGACTGAAGCGTCGAGACGATGCCGTCGCGCACGCCGACAAGCTCCTCGGGGCTCGACTTGCCGCTGGCGATAGACACGGACAGGAAGATGCGGTGATTGCGGACGTGGAAGGGCCCGTCCTTCGACATTGACACCCACGCACCCTGGCGGAGGAAGGCTGAGCGATGCTCGGCGATCTTGCGGTGGACACCGCCGGCCTTGAAGCGCGGGAGCGCATATTGCGCGATCAGCTTGCCGACGCGCGGGCTCTGAAACGCGAGGATCTGCACGCGCGCATTGGCGGGGATACTTTCCGAAAGGAGCTGCGCCAGGATCTCGCCTGTTCGCTCGTCCGCGCCCATGAGCGGCGCGAGCTCGAGTGCGAAACCGATCGAGTTGGTCTGGTAGAAGATGTCGTGTCGCTGATCGTAGCTGCGGTACGGCAGCCAGTTCGAGAGCATCGGCGCGTCGAAGGCCGGCGTGCCCTCGTCCGTCCCGCGCGTATCGCCCAGCATGCGAGCGATGAAACCCCTCTTGGCTGCCATGTGATCAGTCCTCCACGTTCGGGCTGAAGCGTGCGGGCCGGTTGGCCGGCGACGACGAGGCGATCCGCTGTCCGGCAGGCGATGCCGCCGCGACGGGAGTCGACACAGGCGTCGGCGCCGGCGCGGCCGGCCTTGTGGCGGCGAGCGGGCGATCGCCCTTGGCCTTGGCTCGCGCGGCAGCGACGGCGCCGACGGTCGGCGCGGCCGCGCTCGCAGGAGGCGCGGCTACCGGCGTCGTATCCGCGGCCAAGCGCTCTGCAGTCGCCCGCTCGTTGGCCGTCACGGCGTCGATCGGCGCACCGAGCTGCGATAGGATCTCGGGGCTGACGTTGAGCGTGGTTGAGGCGGCGAGGCCCGGGCCATGGCCGTTGGTGGCGGCGACCCACTGGCTACTGTCGACCACCGCCTGCACGACGCTTGTCTCGTGATACCGGCCGGCGCCGTCGGTATGCGCCGGGAAGACGATACGAAGGACCTTCTGCGGCCGAACCCCCACCGTGCCGGTCGCGGCGATCGCGACGCTCTCCGGCGCGGAGCGGACGGGTGCCCGCTGGTATTGCACCGCAGGCCGGAAGCTGGTGTCGCCGGTGATCTCGGCCAGCGCCTTATCGTCGATCACGGTCGCCGGGGCGCAGCTGCCGCCTGCCGGCGCGCCGCAACCGAACTTGCCCGAGATGTTGGTGCCGAACGTGGTGCAGCTGGTCATTGCCAAGCCGGCGACAGCGAGCGCGACGCTCGTCATCAGCCGAGTGCGGCGGGGACGCAGCGTCGGCACGGGACCTGCCGGCAGATAGATGACATCGCTCTTCACGACCTGGCTCCCTTCAACCATGCTTCGAGCTGCGGCTTCGGTTTGAAGCCTTCCATCACGGCGCCGTCAGAGCGGACGATGACCGGCGTGCCGTTGAGCCCGTGGGCCTTGGCGAACGCCTCGTTCTCATCGAGCCCGCTGGTGTCGCACTTTGGGCCGGTGCGGATCTCGTCCTGCGCATACGCGGCGCGCACCGCTGCATGCTTGTCGCGCGCGCACAGCACGAGGTCGGCGACCTCGCGGCTGCCGAGGACCGAGATCGGTCGCTCGATCACCGTGACGTTCATCGTCTCGAGCGACTGGCTGAGCGCGCGGCAATACCCGCAGTGGAAGTCCGAGAAGACGGTCACTGTCTGCGACCCCGAACCCCAAACGATCGCACCCTTCTTCGACAGCCGCGAAAGGTCGAGGCGTTGCGGGGACGCCGCCTGGGTCACCCGCGTGCCTGCGCCCACCGATGGCGGCGCGGCGTCGGGAGCATCGGCCGCGCTGTTCGCCTTCGCTGCACCGCCCACCAGCATGTCTGGGTTGAGCGCCAGCAACCTCGCGGCGGTGAGGTCCTGGCGCGTCTGCATGTCGTAGACGCGTCCGATGACGAGGAAGCGCGCGGACTTGTCGACGTAGAAGAGGTTCGAGCCGGCCACGACCTCGCACAGGCCGTCCACCTTGGAGCAGTCGACCGAGGTCACCTGCGTCTTGGGCAGTCGCTTCGTCAGCGCGGCCTTGACGATCTCGCCGTCCGGGGCCGCTGCGCTCCCGGTGAGAAGCGCCGCCATCGCTGCCAGCGTTACCGATCCCAAACCCTGCATCATAACTCTTCCCGCCTTTCCGACCTGGTCGAGGCCGATCAATTCTGGATGAAGACGCCCTCGAGGAAGACGATCTCGACATCGATGCCGGTGGGCATCTCGATGATCGGCTGATATTGCTCGGCACGCTCGATCAGGTACTTGCTGACCATGTCGCCGGCCTCTGCGACACCATTGCCGATGCCACCGGTCGCCAGTTCGCCGACGCCGAGCATCTGGCGCTTGCCGTTGACGGTGATGTTCGAGCCAAGGAGCGAGGAGTTGGCGTTCGCCGCGAAGCCGCGGCCGATGCCACCTGCGACGCCGGCGAGGAACGCCTGCCCGACGAGGCCACCCTCGCGGCTTACGACGCGACCGCGGACACCCGTCTTGCCGGCGAAGCTGATAAAGCCCTTCACGTCGGACACCGCGTAGCGGCCGTTCGACTGCGGGCACGTCATCCGCTGCAGCTTGACGTAGACCTTCTCGGACGAGAGGTCGCCGCGCGCCGCGCCGTTGATGAGACAGCCTTCGATCCGCGTCGTGAGCAGCTTGCCGTCCCGGTAGACCGACCGCGCGGGCCCGGTGATGCGCAGCACCACGGGAAGCGGGTCCGACTGCGACTGGACACCGGCCGAAGCGTCGACACCCACGATGACCTTGGCCTTCGCGATCGAGTTGGGCGGCAGGTAGTTGGGGCTATCCGTGTAGCTTGTCGTGCCTCCCGAGATCCGCGTGGCGGTGCCGGCGGGACCGCCCTCGAACGAGACGAGCTTGATCTGGCGCGAGGCGACGGCAGCCGCGGCCGCTTCACCCGCCGTCATCGGTCCCCCTGCCCCGCCCGGCCCGCGGTAATTCGGCTGCGCCGCGCCGTACATCTGGGTCGGCAGGGGTGCAGGCGCGGGCGTGCTCGAGCGGTCCGAGAGCTGCTTGCGCAGCTGATCGTTCTCCTGCTGATAGGCGCTCATGACGCGCTGGCCGTCCGAGGCCATTGACTGGTTCTGGCCCTGCAGTGCCGCGACCTGCTCTTGGAGCGCCCGCATCTGCGCGGCCTGGCCGTCGACCGACTTCAGCTGGTTGTTGATCGACTGCATCTGCGCCTCGGACGAGGCCTGCCATTCGCGCTGCGACATGTTGCGATTGACCATGTCGTCGGTCGCGATCGTCACGTCCTTGCCGTCGGTCGGCGCGATGGCGGCCTTACCCGACGGCTTGAGAATGTACCAACCGCCGAGCAGCACGATGAAGCCGGCGATGACGGCCAGCCACATGGTCTGCTTCTTCCGCACGGCATCGTTGCCGGCCATCATGCCGGTGTCGTCGCCCTCCTCGGGCTCGGCATCGAGCTGCTTGGCCTTGTTACGATTGAAGATGTCCCTGAGGCTCATGGCCGCACTCCGTTGGCGAGGCCCGAAGGCGTGACGATGTAGACGGTGGTGGCTTCGCCGGGCTTGAGGTCAGGGTGCGGCACCGAGACCGCGATCGCGTTCGACGGCGCGATCGTGCCTTCGCCGAGCGACACCGGCGCCTTGCCGGTGTTCTGGATCCGCAGCACGCGACCGGCGATCTGCGCCCCGCGATATTCCGAGATCATCTGCACCTTGAGGGTGCCGATCATCACGGCTGACATGGAGGCGGGCCGGATCTCGAACCCGTCGATGTTCGCGTTCTCGTACATCGCCTGAACGAGGTTCGCCGACGCCTCCTGCGGCGTCGCGGCAGCGGATGCGACCTGCGTCTGCTTCTCCGCCTCGACGTCCTTGTTCTCGACGAATACCTGCTGCGCGTCGTCGCCGGCCAACCTGCAGGCAAACTTATAGACGTACCCCTTGGCGGTCGTGCCGAAGAACGACACCGTGGCGCGCGAGTAGCCCTCCGGCACCGAGACGTAGATATCGCCGCGGTTTGGCTCGTTGACGACCGTGAAGTCCTCGCTGTCGACGCCGGTCGTGAGCTTGGAGACGCTGGCGAAGCGATCGTCCTTGAGGCTGACCCGCGTCAGCCCGGACTTCGACATCGTGCAGGCGACCTCGCTGTTGTCGCGTGCGAGAACGTGCTCGTCGGCGAAAGCGGGCGCCGCGAGCGCGACCCCGCCGACCACGATCATGCAACCGCCGATCAGGCGCGAGAGGTGGCACCAGCGCGTGGTGACCGCCCCGCCAGCGCCGATCAGGCTATAGGCAAGCAGAGGGCTCATGACGCGTCTCCGGGTGCGGCGCCGTCCTTGTCGGCCTTGCTCACCATCCCGAAGCCTTTCAGCTGCAGAGACAGGCCACGGTACGCCCAGTTGAAGCGGAAGGTTTTCGGCTCGGCGGTGACCGACTTCGAGCCGACGACCGTGTGGAGGGTGCCGCTCACCTCAGAGGTCAGAGCCTCAGGGTCGACCTTCATGCCGGTGAGCGTGAAATACTGGCTGATTGTGGAGCCGTTCTGCTCGTTGACGATCTTCATAAGATCGCGCTTGAGCGCGCCGTGGCTCTCCGGCGTGGCGATCGCGAGGATCGAGTCCATCCAGTATTGAAGGTTCTCGGGCGACCGGTTGAGCGTCATCAGCGCTGTGTCGCGCGTGACCATCTCGAGGTAGTCCCGGCTGACACCGCTCGAAGAGAGCGTCAGCGGCGTGCGCACGATCGGCTGCAGCACGATCTCGCGGTCGCGCGTGGCGCCGACCAGGAACAGCAGGACAACGAGACCTGCCAGCACCAGCGCCACGATGCCGAGCATGTTGCGCTGCTTGATGACCCGCTGCGACTGCGCGAGGCCGACACTGTAATCCATTTAGCCCACCATCACGCGAAGGTGAGAGGGCGGCGTCGCCTTCAGACCGGTAAAGCTCGACGGCAGATGCCAGTAGGCCATGTGGAGAATCCACGACGAGGCTTTCCCGGCTTTGAGTTTCCGAAACCCCCACCACCCGAGCAACGAGACCACCAACCCGATCACGACGTGCTGCGAGAGGATGCCCCACACGAAGGGGATCGCCATCGCGAGGAACTCGTCCAGCGTCCAGAAGCCGATCAGCTCCGGGTCGTCGAGATGCGAGGGGATGGAATACCGGTCCATAAGCTAAGCCGCCCTCCCAGCGGTTGATCCAGCCGCGCCTCAGATCGTCGCAGTGACGGTCGAGGTGACGATCGGAATGCCGGTGCCGGCGCCGACGCCGACCGCGACCGGGACGGCCACCTGGCCGAGGCTGAAGCGACCCGACGCGAGCGCGACGATGCCGCCGGCGAGGCTCATCACGGTGATGATCTTGCCGCCCGAGCCCTCGAGGAAGTCCGTGAACTTCGTCAGCGCGGTATTGAACGTCGTGTCGGTGCCGGCGAACGCCGCCGACGCGCCCAGCACCATCACCATGGCGATGATTGCCAGGCCGAGAAGGACGGCGTTGGTACGACCCCCCTTCGGCATCGCAAGTGCAGACATGCTCTTTCCCCTTGATAGACGAAGCGAATTGCTGCGCCGTCTTCAAAAGGAACCAAATCACAAGCATTGAACAGAGGAAAAAAGTTACCCTGTTTGTGACCCCGATTGTAACATCTTGCTCGCGGCCCATGTGCGATGGCGAGATCGAGCCGAAACGGAGCAATCTCGCGACGGCCCCATCAACAGGGTAAAAAAATTCCCCTGTTTACTTACCGCGGACTTTGTGGAGCTATCCGCCTGGCCTCCGTGGAGGCGCCAACAGAATATGGATCACCGCGTATCGGGTATGGCGTATCCGTCGGGGGAAGGAATATGGTCGCCTATGTCCCAGGTGATCTACACTTTCACGTTCGATAAATCGGTGTTCCGGCTCGCGAGTCATGCCATCCGAATCCATTCGCATCACACGCTCGCGTTCGAGAGCGTGTCGGCTACGGCGTTGAAAGGAATGGAGATATTCCTAGGCGCGGAGAACCCGGAAGCTCTGGTTGCCGAGGCGGCGAAGCTCGATCTACCAGGCGACGTCCGGGTGACGTTGCGCATACCCTTGAGCCAAAAGCCCACGTTTCAGCACGCTCGTGACCTAGCGATGCAATACACGGATCATCCCGTTCCAACTCGGCTCGCCTTCATAATAGCGCTGCTCGCCGTATTTCACGGAACGTTTAGCGATTGTTCACAGATTCCTGCCGACGCCATCGATTGACAAATAGCGAGAATACCGGAGTATTGCGGCCGTAAGGGGGTCGCATCATGTACCACCAAGGCAAGGCGTTCGCCGTAAGCGCCGACAGACAGCGAGGCTTTCTCACGCTATTCCGCGAGGAATGGAGGCGTCGGGGGCTGACGAATCCGCAGGTGGCCTCACGGCTCGGGCGCAGCCTCAGCCTGGTCGTGAAGATCAAAGCTGGACGGACGCCGCTTACTGGCCATCTCATCGATCAGCTTGCGGAGATACTCGAGATCGATGTCGTCGGTGCATTCTTCGCCGTCGATATCCTCAACGAACCGATGATCTATTTCGACCCAGTCTTTCTGCAGTCGCTGAACAAGACGATGGTCCTCTATGAGGACATGCTTACCGCCTATCGAGCTCAACAGGACACGTCCGAGCACGACGAGGGCATCACTCTCGATCAGACAGCCGGGTGATCGCTGCAGCGTTTGCCTTGCAGACCAGCGCGACCTCGTTTCGTCATGCCGAAGCCATATTGCACCTCGCCTGATGCTAGCAGATTGTCGTCCGCTTATGACGAACGACGAGCAGCCCATAAAACGCAGCACCCGGTCCATGCGGCTGAAGAAGCAGCGCGAGGATCAAGCCGGCTATCGTCGATCGACGATCGCGTTGTCACCTGTGGCGGTGGCCATTGCAGAGCGGCTGCAGCAGCGACTTCAACTCTCCTCTCGCGAAGCCGTGATCAATGCCGTGCTCGAGCGCATCGAGAGCGACAGGTACATCAAGTACGAGTTTTTGGGCTCAGAGGGATTTCGATCGCCGCCAACCGCGCACCTGCCGACAAATCGAGACACCGAGAATGCCGGCAGCGGCATAGACCCACAGGATCATTCGGTGACCGCCACGGAGTCGGACCGATAGCAGTTGGGGCCGCGGATAGGTCGCGTAGCCGCCGGCGAGCTAAGAAAGCCCTCGACCAGCGATCAGCGCCGCGATCATTTCCCTGGAAAATGGCGGTAGAAGGTCGACAGCGATACGCCGATCGCACCGGCGATCTCGCGTGGTGTCATCTGTGTCTTCAGCAGGCTCTCGGCCGCATTCCGACGATCGTCGGTCATGACCGACTTACGGCCGCCAAAGCGACCGCGACGCCTGGCTACTTCAAGCGCCGCGGTGGTGCGCTCCTTGACCAGCTCGCGCTCCATCTGCGCCATGGCGGCGAGGATGTTGAAGACGAGCCTGCCGGCAGTGCCGGAGGTATCGATCCCATCCGTGATCGAGCGCAAGCCGATGCCCTTCTCCTCGAGCTCGGCTGCGAGATCGACCAGACCCTTCATCGTTCGGCCCAGCCGATCCAGCTTCCAGACGACCAGAACATCGCCGGCGCGCGCGTAGCTGATGGCCTCGACCAGCCCGGGGCGACTGATCTTCGCGCCGCTGGCCTTGTCGGAAAAGCAGCGCTCACACCCGGCCTGGCGCAGCGCATCGAGCTGCAGGGTCAGATCCTGTTCGGGCGTCGATACGCGCGCGTACCCGATCAGCATCGATTTTTCTCAAAACTCATCGACAAGGCTCATCGATCGGGATTACAATTGGCGATGGGTTTTGAGAAGTCATATTCCGCAGCCGGCCTCTCGGCCGATCGCGCCGGGCGACCCATTCCCATGGTGCCTCGTCAAAATAGGTCGTTTGCGACGAAGCCGACCAACCCCGGTGCGGGTCTCGTAGGCGTAGTCGATAGTACGAAGTTGGACCGAACTGGCAGGCACCCTCCCCTCGGAAGGCTGCGTTTTCCGCCCGAAACCCGCCTGAAGTTCGTGGTATCGCCTACGCCTCACCCCATGACCGGCCTTACGGGTCGACCGGCTCGTGGTATCGCCTACGCCTATGGTGTCGCCGCGGTTCGGACGCGCGTGAGCCGACTGGATGACGACGGAGTTGGTCATGCCGAAGAGTAAGGCGGCCGAACCAGGCCTGTCGAAAGATCGGGCGCCGGCCGGCACTGCCAAAGACGCAGTGGTTCCGATGCAGGGCGACCTCTTCTCCATGGACAGCCCACTACGCGGTGGTGTTCATGGCGAGCTATCGCTGATGGCATACCCCTTCTTCGCCCTTACGAAGCAGGCATGGATGAAGCCGCTTGCCTACAGCACCGGCGAGATCAGTATCGAGGTGCAGCCTGGCCATAAGGGTGTCGCCAACATCTACGATAAAGAGGTTATCCTCTACATCGCCAGCCTTATGGCTGCGAAGATCGAGAACGGCGAGCCAGTAAGCCAAAACTTCCAGTTCACTGCCAATGACTTCTTCCGGGTCACCGGCGCTACACCGTCATCCAACGCGTACACAAGATTGTACGAGGCATTGGAACGACTGCAGAGCACGCAGATCAAGACTGACATCGAGACTGGTGGCGAGGGCGAAGCGGGATTCTTCTCCTGGGTCGAGACTGCCCGCCTTCAATATACCAAGACGCGAACCGGCGAGCGCAGGCTCAAGGCCGTGAATGTTCGTCTGTGCGATTGGCTGTTCCGGGCGATCCTCAAGGATCGAAGTGTCATGCAATACGCACCCAGCTACTTCCAGCTGAGCCCGATCAACCGTCGGCTCTATGAAGTCGCTTGCTTCCTGCGCTTCTCCGGCGTGACGTCGATAAGGTTGGGTGATCTACAACACCAGATCGGCCATCAAAGCCTGACCCGGCTCTTCAAGCCTTACGTTGTCGAGGCTGCAAACGGCACAGTCCCGGGCTTCGAGTTTTCTATCCAGGCGGCCGAAGGCGCCTCAAAAAGCAGCAAGGTCTCGGACGAGGTTGTTGTCATTCGCGAGGTTCCGACTGTCCTGGCGCCGATGAAGCGATCGAAAGCTGCTTCCGAGAACTGATCGGATTTGATCTCGACAGTCGCAGAGGCGACGCATTCCACCCGGCCCACCTTGTCAGCACTGCCGACCGCGTCGGAGGCCAACTACCATCCGCTGGGGCGTAGCCGATACCACGAACTTTGCCTTGCCGCGTAGTCGATACCACGAACTTATCGCCGCGGGCGTAGTCGATACCACGAATCTTTTCCGGCGAGCGTAGCCGATACCACGAATACTCGTGGTTTCTTAACCTTTGCATCTGCGGCACTGTGCTCGGGCGACCTTCCGTCGCATTTTCTGGAGCTATGACCGTGGCCACATAAACGAATGCCCGGCACGAAGGCCGGGCACCCTGGAACCGTAAGATGGGCAGCGTCGCCAAACGCTGACCGGTCCGCGATAGGCCTCCCATCTAGACGATCCTGACACCTGGTTCAAGGGAGCGCGATTCGCGCCACGCACGAGTTATGCCTGCTGACGGTCCCTCCATCCGAGGGGGCGAACGATGAACTATACGCAAACGGCTTTCACCGGCCGGACCGGGGCGCGGCCGATCACGGCACTGACGCGCGAGCTCACCCGGAGGATGAAGGTCGTCGACGAGAGCGCCGTCCAGATATCCAAACAAGACGCTCGCAGGGTCGTGAAGGCGCTGAAAGGCGCGATCGCGGTCAGCAACGGCGCGATCGAGACGCTAATGGATCTTGTCCAGCTCACCTGGGAGGCCGACTGGGCCGCCGACCGCCCGCTCGTCGTCTGGCCGAGCAACCAACATCTTGCGGACGAGGTCAGGAAAACCGTTGCCTGCATCAAGGCGCGGCTGCGTGAGCTGCGCGCCGCAGGCTTGATCCTCGCGCGAGATAGCGCCTCGGGACGTCGAAGCGGTTTCCGGAACCGTGACGGCGTCATCGTCGAAGCCTACGGCCTCGATCTCTCCCCCATCCGGCTGCGCTATGCCGAGCTGAAGGAAGCCGGCGATCGCCTCAACGCCCTCTATGCGCTCTTCAAGAGCGGCAAGAAGGAGATCGCGCGTGTCCGCCGGATCGTCGGACAGGCACTCGCGCAGGCCGCTGATCTGAGCCTCACCGGACCGCACTGGATGGCACTCCAGGACGCGATTGACGAGATCGCGTTTGCTGCGGCGCAGGCCAGGACTATGGGCGACCGCGAAGGCTACCAGGCCGCGCTCGACCGTCTTCCTGGCGTTGAGGATCTCGTCGGAGAGACCATCGATCGCTTCATGTTTACAGGGCCCAGTCGGCTCGAAGCTGCGATTTTGGCCAGGTTGAAGAACGAACACTGAACGCTTGATTGATTCTACCAGGACCGTTGCTGACCACCGACCTCGTAGATATCGGCTTCCATGGAGCAATTGTAGCTCTCTGCGATGTTGAACATCTCGGAGAGGAGGCTTTGGATTTCCTCATCAAGGGAAATGCCATCCGGATCGGGGTCATAGGCGACGGTCAGTTTGTAATCACAATTGCCGTTTTTTACCATGGCGTAGTCGCGTTCCAGCATCGCCTCAATCCGCTCCCGAGCGGGTTTTCTACCTCTTCCACGCTTGTTGAAGTTCTCGATAATCAGATGCAGGGCGATGCTGGCAGTGGGCGGCTTTTCCGGCAGTTTGGTCTGTGACGGAATAATGTCGAGCGCCCGATAGACGGTCATTCGTGAGACCTTCAGGTCGCGGGCAACGCGGGCCTTGCTGGCGCCGGCGGCAAGGCGACGGCGGATTTCATCGTCATCGACGTTCTTCTTCCGGCCTTTGTAAACGCCTTCGGCGCGCGCCGCTTCGATCCCGGCGCGCTGACGATCCTTGATGAACTTCAGCTCCATATCGGCGACCATGCCGAGTATGGTGATGACCATTCGCCCCATGTCGCCCGCCGTCGTCACCTCTGGCTCAAGGATGCGCAGCGAAGCTCCCTTTTCATCAAGCTCATGCACCAGGTTCAGGACATCGCGCGTGGAGCGGCCGAGCCGGTCGAGCCGCAGCACGACCAGCTCGTCGCCGGTGTGCATAAACTGCATGATCGTTTCCAGTTCCGTGCGCCCGCTCCGCGAGGCCCCCGATCCGGTCTCGGAACGGATAATTTCGCAACCTGCATTCTTGAGGCGGCCAATCTGGATATCCAGATCCTGGTCCGTGGTGCTGACGCGGGCATATCCGATACGAGCCAAGTGCAAAATCCGTCACATTAGGGTGGCTCTTGCAGTGTATCGTCACATTGAGCGCAAACCCACCCTTTTGTGACAGACGAATGGTGTCACTCGGCCCTATCACTCTGGGGTGTACCCAAATGTTATAGGCCGATCAGCCGCCTCACGCTGCAAGCCGTCCAAAATCAATCCGGTCGTTCAGGTCGAGGTCGAAGCGGCCATAAGGGTTCACATGACTGTAGATCAACGGCGTGAGACCACGATAATCTTCCGGCGTCATCCGCCCCGCCCACTTCGGCTCAACCAGTACGGTCTGAAGCATGCGGGTGTTCACATACACCAGCGACGCTTGCAGGAGGTGTAGCGCCAGAACGGAGATTTCCTGCTCATGGATGCGGTTGGTGGCGATCTCGCCGCCCTTGCCGAAGAACACGAAACCATTAGCGCCGTTCCAGTTCTCAACCACATTCAGCCCTTCGTGGATCTCGCGGCGGAATGCCTCCTGACGCAAATACCGGCATAGGAAGATTGTTTTGACCGCGCGGCCGAGTTCACTCAGCGCCTTGTAGGTCGGGTGCATCACTTCGGCTCTGGCAAACCGGAGCAGGATCGCTTCCGGATCGGCGGTGCGCGATTGCATGGCAGCGGCATATTTGACCATTTCGTCATATTGTTGCTCGATCTCGTCCCAGTCGATCGGGCTGGAGAGGATCGGCAGTAAATTGGAAAGCCGCGTGCGCATGCCGGCTTGGGGAAGGGCCAGTTTCTGGCGTGCCACTGCTTTCAGCCGCGGGGCAAGCTCAAATCCAAGGAGTCGGCAGAACGCAAAGCCGACTGCGCTCTGGCCGTGGCTATCGACGTACTGGCGCTGGATTTCCATGTCGGTGCAATGGCGTAGCACGCCTTCGATCATGGAGGCGACCTCCGAGGAAGAGCACCGCTTGAGCTGGGAATAAACGCAGGTCGCGCGCTTCTCCACATGCCAGTAGATCATGACGCCACGGCCGCCATAGCGGGCGTGCCATTCCGTCATCAGGTTGCGGTCCCACGCGCCGAACTTCGTTGAATCGGACGCGCATGCCGTGCCCGCATCTCCCCATACTGCGGCATTGCGGATTGCCAGTGTCGCGTTTGCTACCCGCGCGCACGCCTCCCTCAGCGCTGGCGCGTGGATGAAACGGCGATGGACATGCAGCAATTCCTCGTAACTGACATCGGGTGTTGCGCCAGCGACCCGCTTGAGCCCGGCGTTCGTGCCCAAGCCATAGAGACACAGCAAAAGACGCTGAGCCAAGGCTGCTTTCGACAGGGTAACCCGCGAGGCCGACGTTTCGAAAGCATCCATCAATCCCGTGTCCAGAGCAGCCTCTTTCAACACGTCCAGCAGTCCGGTCATCGGCCAGCGCTGACCGATCTCGCTTTTGATCGAAGCGAGACCCTTCGGTTCGGGCAAGGGCTTGAACGGTGTAATCGATATCCGGTTGTCGCCGCGCCACAGGAGCCGGACCTTGTCGTTTTGTGGAATATTGGCATTGAGGAGCAACAGTTCCCGTTCAAGCTCCTCCCGGATCGAGGCGCAAAACGCCTGCGCATCTGGCGTCAGGCTGAGGCCGGAATAGTACGCATCTCGCCTGATCTCGAAGTCCTTGGGAAGATCGTCATCGGGATTGCGATAGCGATCCGCCCCGACCACCCAGATTTCTTTGGAGCGGATGCGGTCGCGCAGTTGCGTCAGGACGCAAAGCTCATAGCTGATCCGGTTTACCCGCCCATCGTCATCAATGACGGAACTGCGCCATCGCGCTGGAATCACCTCATCGATCGGAACATCCTGCAATGGCACGAAGCGGCATCCGCCATCCACCTTGCTCCTGATCCAGTCGAGGGCCGCCAGGACCGGCCGCCACACCGCGTTGTTCGACCGGAACTCAAGTACGGAAAGCAGGCTTGGCAGCATGCGCCGGTAATGATTGGCCCAGGAACCACGCATCACCTTGTAGATGCGCCGGTCCAGAGCGCCCTTCGCATGGCTCTCCTTGACGATCGCCGCCAGCTTGGCCTTACCGGCGATCGGGAAAATGACATCGCAGATGCGCCCCGATGGTTCATTGATCGAGGCGCTGGCGATCTCGACCAGCAGGCGCTCCTTTCCATAGACCCGCTCGATGTCTTTCGCGATATCGCCCACCACCTTGCGTTTCGAGCGCGTTCCGATCTTGTGAACGGTTTCGATCAGCAGGTCGATCATCGCGTCAGTGAGTTGCGCCTCCCGCGACATTAGATAAATCGCATAAAGGCCGAGCTGTCGCGCCGGCGCATGCCGGCGCATCTCCGAGGCCTTTTCACCGGCAACGCGGCGAACAATCTGATCGACCCATGGCTTGCCCGTAGCCGTCAGGAGATCATGGGGAAGATCAAGTCTCTGGATAAAGGCGAGTTTCTCGGTCACGTCGAGAATGTTGTCGAGCGTTGCCTGTCCGGCGTCACCCTTCATCCTGTTGAATCCGGTCGAGCTGTCCGGATCGGCAAGCGAGGCTTCCAATAACGCCACCGCATCTGACGAAAGCCGATCACTGGTTCCGATCAGCCAGGTGTCCAGATAATCTTGCCGTTGTGAGCGAACGACACGTTCAAGCTCCTTGCGCGACGGCCCATAAATACGCCGGTCCCGGCACCACAGGAAAACATGCTCAAGCATGGCATTGATCGACTGGCCGCCCGGGCACAGCTCGCCAGCAATCCATTCCGTCAATTGCGCGCGATCCACCCGCTTCATGCGGTGATATCCAAGATGGATCAGGATCTCCGCACAATGCCGTCGTGCTGTCCGACTGGAAAAGTCATAACCGGCTATCTCGCCAGCCTCGACACCGAGTTGCTCGGCCAGATACGAGAGGCCATCGGTAGGGATTGAGCCGGGATCGATCGCGAAAAACCCCAGGGAAGCGAAGAATTTCAGCTGCGCGGCGAGGCCAAGGCGCGTCAGGGCCGGCTTCGAATTTACAAAATCAATATCGGCAAAGCTCAGGCTCCATCGTCCGATCAAATCCCCGCCCGGAATACTCCGATCCATCAACCCACTCCCTATGATGGAGCGAACTGTCCTCTTCTATGATTTCCATCGTCAATACCGAATGCCACGTTCCCAAAACGTTCTCCGACTTGGCCAAAATCGCAGCTTGGGGCCGACTGGGCCTATCTCCTGCCCAATCGGCTTCCTGGCCTTGTCCTATACGAGCTGGGTCCGGCGCTGATCTTGGTTGCTGCGGTCGGCAGCGCCGTGGTCTTCACCAAGGAAGACGGACCGCGCCTTGGCATCCCTGCGCGGCTCGTGCTGTTTGCACTCGTCGCGACGATCGCCGGGACCGCTACCCTTGCTGCCGAATATGCTGCCGCTCTCGACGGGCAATGGCTATGAACACGAGGTGTGCCACGTGGCACACCCCTATCGCGAGACCTACATGGCGTCGCGATGACTTTTGCGAGGGTGTGATGCCGATAGAGCCTTTCGTTCTTATTGTTGCCGATCACGACAGGCGCGTCTTTTCGGTCGAGGGGCCGATGGTGGACGACAACCCGTGGTCAAAGCCGGTCGTCGATGCTCAAGATGGCGGCAAGCGCCACATCAACTGCTTCGTTCCCGGTGGCCCCTCGCGCACCGACGTAGAGACCGCCGCGCGCGAATATCAGCGTGAATATGGGTATGCGCGTGTTGAGGCGGGATCGATCGTCAGCCGCAAACCCTGCTAAGGTCACAGGAACCGGCATCAATCAACCTGGTTCGTTCATGCTATCTATCTGGCGCATTTGACCCGCCAAGCCGCTCAGACGGCCCTTCAGGCGTTGATCGCCGCTGCCGGGCTGCTGGAGGGCCAACCTCGTCTGACGGTGCTTCAGGCGCTGGCTATTGGGCACGACGACCTTCCCGTCGCGAACGACGACACCCGTGATCTCCGCTGGCCGATCCACATAGTGCTTGAGCTTGTGATAGCGCAGCCCTGTCCGGTGGATCATGCGCCGCACATGCCAAACATCTGCTACGGGCACTTTCGCGCCGGAAATTGTCACGTCATCGACATAGACCGTCAGCGTGTAGCCCTTGGCCGTGCAGAACGCCGCGATCTCGGCCCACATATCGTGATAGCTATAATATGCCAGGATCGGGCTGAGGGGACTGCCCGTCGGCAAATGACCCTCGAACGTGCAAAGATCACCAAGAAGGCCGGCAACGTCGGCGCGGCATCCCATGATGCTTTGGAAGAACGCGATCACCCGCACACGGGGCGTGTTGGGGAAGAACTTCTTGATGTCGAGGCAGTGAACGACGCGGTTGCCGCGATGGCGCGCGGCATTGCTGACGTAGCATCGTCCCTTCACCGGGCAGAACAGAAAAGATGGCGGCTCGATCCGCGCCAGCATCTTGGCGATACGGCCCTGTACACGCTTGAGCGGCGCGACCGGATCTTCAACCGGACGTTTTCCGCCACTCTTCTTCTCAATCTCAAACTGCCGATACCGATCCGGCCCGGTCGCCATTGCCCGCAGCTCAGCTTCTGCAAGGCCGAGCACGTCAGCGAGGCGGCGCGGACTCGTGAGCTTATAGAGCTGCGACTGATTGAGCGGGATGACCGTCTTATTCGGCATGGGTCCGACCGGACCGAGCCTCGAGGAATTGAAGCAGGCTCACCACCTTGCCAGCGACAAAGGTCCGTGCCTGGTCGAGCGTGCTCTTCTGATCGAGGTTCTCCGAAAAGAACATGATCGACGAGACAGGCATGTCGAAGACAGTGGCATAGCGCTGGATGATGTCCAGCGTGGGCGTCTTCAGGCCGCGTTCGATTTCCGACAGATACGACGTCGAAACCTCCAACCGCTCAGCCGCCTGCTTCTGCTTGAGGTCGTGATAGACTCGGATCAAGCGAAGAGCTTCACCCAACATTGCATCTCCTTTCAGGAGGCTATTCAGGGTGCGAATTACTGGCGGAAAACCTTGATGATGGAGAGGGCGATGTGGAGCAGTTGCACCACCACTCGCCCCAAGGCCACCACCGTCTTCAAAGTGGACGGACGGATCAGGCGCTTTGCCCAATGCTGCCGTCGCACCGTCTTCGTTCGCGCACGCTTCTCGTTCAGACCAAGCTTTCGCATGGCGTCCTCCTCTGCCAACCCCCACACCATGCAGAGGCGCCGCCGAGGCTTTGGAGGGTGGGGTAGAAGCACGTTAACCCTGAACACCAAGGCGGACACCGGGCCGTCCGGTGGCCGCCCGCGGCGCCGCTCGCTCGCACGCACGGAGCCACAAAGCAGAGAAGGTTTCTTCTCCAGGAGGGGGTTCCCCCTCGGTTGATGGCGACACATCCCCTTTCAAACTGAACGAGAGTGTGATGCCCTAGCGCACTTCGCTAGTGAACGAATAAAATCCGCTCACAGCGAATTTATTGCTCTGCTTAAGCGGCGGCCGACGACGTTCCGCCCTTCCCTGCCATGCGACTGGACGACTCGATGCCAATCTACCGGCGAGCAGGTCATTATGTCTGAAGCTTGCGGGCTGCGTGCCAGTGCCGCAGATAAGCCAAGGGCCGCCCTTTTGAGGCGGCCCCGACCATTTAGTTCCCTCGCGGGAAACGGACACTCCCCAGGGGGAGGCCGCGCGTGCTCCCCATGTAGAAACCCATCCCTTACGATTCAACTAAAATCTGAAAGGACATCAACCGGCCTTACGCGCCGGAACCGGTGGGCGTAGGCGGCACCCCCTGAGGCGGCGACGGGGGCGTCGAGGGCACGGGCAGCCAGGCCAACACAAGGCGCAGCATGTCGTCGAACTCCCCGACCGGCATTCGCATGATGCCGCCTTTGTCAGGGATTAGCCGGCTCACCGCCACGGTCGTCAGCTTGTCGCAGATCGCGAACGCCGCCCGACCGTCAATCGTGGTCTGCAGCGGAAAGGCCCACTTGTTTCCTGGCTGCGCTGCCGTCGAGCAGGGCACCACCGTGACCGCGCCATGCAGCGTGTTCTTGAACGACACGATGATGACGGGGCGCCGCTTCCAGAACTCCGGGAGCTGGGCGTCTTGCGGAAAGTCACACCAGTAGAGCTGACGGATGCTTGGCGCGGCCGTAACCCTCGGTTCCACTTTCGGGGGTGGATCTTGGATATGCGCGTTCACTCGTCGTCATCCTGTACCAGACGCAGCTTAGGCGCCCCGGCCCGGTTCTGACGGCGCTTCGCCAGCTCGGCCTTGTCCTTGATCTCAGCCAGCTTCTCGACCGCGAACGGCGCTACTGCCTTAATCAGCCCATCGAGATGGTAGATGTTGGTGCGGCTGCCGGTTTCGGTCCGCCGCTCCTCGCGACGGATATACCCTGCCCCCTCCAGCGCAGCGATGTGCTTCTGGATCGTGCGCGGATGAACGTCCATCGCCTTCGCCATCGTGGTCTTGGACGGAAAGGGCTTGCCCTCCGCCGTCCACCATTTGCTCGCCAGATACACGATGATGTTGAGATCGAGCGGCGACAGCATGAGCTGGCGCTGATTTTCGATGATGACGCTCGGCAATGCAGTCCAGCCCGCATCCATCAGCGGCTTGGTCCACTTCTTCTCATTCGTTCGCAGATCGGCGCTGCTGTCCTTTTGCTTTTTCGCAGCCATGTGATTATCCTTTCTGGCTGCAAATATGCCCCTCGCGCGAAGGGGATTCAAGTTTGAGGGGGCGGCACTAGGGGCGCCCCACAGGGCGCGCAGGCCGCCCCCTCCCCGGCCCTTTGGACCGCCCACCCGGGAGCCACACGGGGCCTACAAAGCATAGGACATCCCCATATAGGAACCGCTCAGGGTACACTCCTGGCGTATCAACCGAGGATAAACCCAGCGGGAGCCCCCACGGCCTCCCCCTCTCCCCGTGTTTTCCTATTCGCGCTGCCGCAAGGCAGGTGTGCCACGTGGCACACCCCCCATGACACGCCTGGAGCGTGGCACAGCTTGTTGGGCACGCTGCCCTCCCCCGGAGGCCAGACCGGTGCCGGGGAACACCAAGGGCGGCTGCCCTTTCGTTCCCGAACGACAATCAGGCCCCCCGTGTAATCCGCCAAACGCGGCACCCGACGCCCTGCGGAGCGTCGGCCGCGCTAGGCGGCTCGCCCGCGCCAGAGGCCAGATTCTCGCCCTCCCTCCCCATCCCGTTCCTCGCCGGAAAGGCAGAGCCGGTTGCTGTTGCGACCGGCTTTCAGCCTCAAAAGAAAGGAAGACATCATGGGACGGATCACCGACAATCGAGCCGACATCTATCAGGAAATCACCGATCAGATGATCGCGATGATCGAGGCAGGCACCCGGCCTTGGTCGAAATCGTGGAACGGCAGCACCGCACCGAATATCCTGCTCCGCTCGACCGGCGTTCCCTATCGGGGCATCAACGTCCTGACCCTTTGGGTTGCCGCCATGACCAAGGGCTATGGCTCTCCGCATTGGCTGACCTTCAAGCAGGCGCTCGCGCTTGGTGGATGCGTCCGTAAGGGCGAGAAGGGTTCGACCGTCGTCTATGCCAACAAGATTGAGGTTGACGCCGACAAGGGTGGCAAGAGCAGCGAGGACGGCAAGCGTCAGGTGGCGTTCCTCAAGCGCTATACCGTTTTCAATTCTGAGCAGATCGACGGCATCGAGGCGAAATATCCAACACCCGCGCCAATCATCACCGCGACCAATCCCGATGAGCGGGACGCCGAGCTGGACGCGCTTTTCGCCCGCATCCCCGTCACCCTGAAGCACTTCGGATCGCAGCCCTATTATCAGCCGAGCGGCGATCATGTGGTTATGCCCGAGTTTGCCGACTTCCACACCAGCGATGATTATTATTCGACCCTAGCGCACGAACTTTGCCACGCGACAGGACATGTTGACCGACTTGCCCGCCCGTCTCTCATTTCCACGAATCGCGAGGACTATGCCCGCGAGGAATTGGTTGCCGAGCTTGGAGCGGCGTTCGTCAGCGCGACCATCGGCATCAAGCTTCACGACCGTGAAGACCATGCCGCCTATCTGGCAAGCTGGCTCCAGGCCCTGCGCAACGACAAGCGGTGCATCTTCACCGCCGCCCGCCTCGCGCAAGATGCGTCCGATTGGCTTTTGAGCCGCATGGCCGTTGAGACGGCCCCCGAATTGGACGAGGCGGCATGAGCGCCCCTCACGATCCCGGCCCCGACGAGGGCCGGGGCGTGGCGGCGCGACTGGTCTATGACCTCAATATCGCGACCGTTAGCGAGGCAACCTTCAACGAGCTGGTCGCTATCATGCGCGACGGTCCAACCGGCAAGCCGCTGACCCCGGAGGCACAATGGCGACGCGCCTATCACAAGGCGATGTTCCACCGCCGCCTTGTCGGCGTGCAGCCCGACCTACTCGGCGGAAAGCCGGTGACGCATATGCACAAGGCTGCGCCGGGGCCAGTCGTGGACTGGAAACCGGAGCCGGTTGAGGAGAAGCTGTCCCGGATCGCGCGCGATCCCCAAGCGACGTTCGGCATCGGCCGACCGGCTCTTTCGCCAGAGGAACAGGCCGCCGTCATCAACGGAGCAGCCAATTGGCTGCGGATCGCGCAGCGGGTCCGCATAGCGGGCGCTTTCGCATCCTATGATGGCCGCGCGGAACGCCGCGTTGGTCGGAAAGGTGTCATCTGGCGCTTGTGCAGTCCGGTCTTTGCGGATCACACCTATGTTTATCTCGATCCGACCGGCGCCGAACGGGTAGAGAAGATCGTGATGGTGGAACTACGTGACGTCGAGCCGATCGACGACGCGCTGTTGGTCCCCGTCCCCTTCCACCCTTGAAGGCAGCAGGAACCAAGTCTCATGAATCTACCTCAACGCCGCCCTGCGATCCGAGCTGTCAGCTTCGATGAAGTCGGTCAGGCTATCTGCCGCCTGATCGTGATCGCCGGGTCAGATACCGGACAAGCATCGCGGGCAGCCGACTTCTTGTTGGCATGGTGGGATGGCGCGACATGGGGGCACTTCCCGGTTCTCCACCTGTGCAACTGCGATCCATCCATTTCGGAGGATATGCTGATCGACATGGCGTATCTGGCGCAGGAGCCGACCGTTTATCCCGATGCTTGGGGATACCGCGATGCGATGGCGGCGCTGGTCGAGCAATGGCGGCCGGAATGATCCCGTTGCGCAGCGCGGTAGAGATTTCGACCGGCGAGCTGATCGACCGTGACACGCGCCGCGCGCGGCTACTCGCCGCGCGCCGGAGGCCGGTCGGAAGCATCCCTCGCCGGGGCATTCTGTCCGGCCATTGGGATCGGGGCGCAGTTGTTGGGGAGTTTCGGGGCGGGCGCGGCAGTTTCGCCGCGCACGTGGCATCTGTACGCGACCAATAGGACGTTCAGTCGCTATTCAAAGGGCAGTCTCTACTCATGGCCGCATAAGTCATTCGTCCGTGATGGCGATGACGGGAGAGTAGAGATGCGTAAATTATTCTGGATTGCGACAGGGCTATTAGCGACGCTGGCACCCGGCGCTGCGCTGGCTCAGCATCATGGTGGCGGCCATTCCAGCAGTCATAGCGGCTATGGAGGCCACGGCAACTATGGCCGACACGGCGGCGTGGTGGTTTCCAGTCATGGCTATCGCCATTCCCAGCCCTACTACGGGAATAGCTATTATGCCGACTATCCCCGATACCAAGCACGCTACCACGCACGCGATCGGCACCACGATCGTCATTCCCGCCCAAGGCATCACCGCCGCCACCATTGACGGCGGTGATTGCTGATCGCCCTAGTCGGCCGCTATTTGCGGGCTTCCCGGCGTGCAAGCCAAGCCCGCATTTCTGCGATTTCGCGCCGCTGTGTAGCCACCACTTCGGCCGCAAGCCGACGAACGGCGGGATCGCGGCCGTATTTCAATTCAACTTCGGCCATCGCGATCGCGCCTTCATGGTGCGGGATCATCGCGCGCATGAAGTCGGCGTCGGCATCTCCGGTGAAGGCCACGTCCATATCGCCATGCATCTTGGCATTTGCGGCCCGGTAGGCCTTGGTTGCGGGCGGATCGGCTCGGCGGCCTAAAGCATCACCCTGCGATGCGCCGGAAGCGTGTTGGGTATGTTGTGCGCTCGCGGCAAGCGGCATCGGCCCAGCGGCCATTGCCAGCGTGAGCACTACCGTCCTATCAAATCTGACCATAGCAGTTCTTCTCCAGTGGTGGGGTCTCAGTTGATGGCCCGGCTCTTGGCGGCTCGCTTCGACACCACCCGTTCATTGTTGGCGATCATGCTCGACCCAGCATCCACCCTTGGCAGGGGCCTGCCGAGGCGCAGCGGCATCGAGTTCGGCCACGGCTTGGGCCGCAGCTTGGCAGTCGCTGCCGGTTTTCTGTCCCCGCTCGCAGCGCGTGACGACCAGCCTCGCCTCTTCCGCGTGGAACCGGAAGTAGCCCGCATCCCGTGGTTTAATCAGGCCGCATCCGGTGAGGAAGATCGTTGCAGCAGCAGCAGCAGCAGCAATGAGCGCGCGTTGATTGCTGTTTATCATTGCGCTGATACTCTTGTTGATGATCGAAGTCATAAAGCGATGCCGAGGCGCTGGAGTGCGAAGACCATCGCAAAATAGAGCAGGATGGTTAGGCCGCACCCGGCTGCGAGGGCTGGCCAGAAGCCGACGCCGTGACGCAGAAGGTCCGGGATCAATAGAAACATCGGCAACGAGGGCAGGACGAACCAGAATGTCGCCTGCGCATGTGCCGCCATGTTCGTCGCATCAGGCCGGTCGTGCCATAGCCATATCATGCCGAGTACCGATACCACCGGCAGCGACGCAATTAGCGCCCCGAACCCGGGGTAGCGCTTCGCCACTTCCGACGCGGCTGCGATCAATATGGCCGAGATGATGGCTTTGCTTGCGAGATAGAGCATCGGAGAGCCCATCAGTGATGCCGATCCGACCGGCGCCGTGAGCGCCCGAAGGTCGCAACTCGCCAGAGATACCAGATGACGGCCAGTGCGAGCACGCCGTTGCTGACCGGCTCGATGACGTTCGCCACCTGATTATAGCGTTCGCCCAGCTCGAACCCCGCCAGCACTAGGATCACGGTCCATATTGCGGAGCCGGCAAGCGTCGAGAGCAGGAATGGGCCGAGCGGCATCCCGCTGACCCCTGCGGGGACCGAAATCAATGTCCGGACCCCCGGGACCGTACGGCCGAACAGAACCGCCCAATGGCCATAGCGGTCGAACCAGCGGTCGACATGATCGACCTCGCCCGGTGTCAGCGTCAGCCATCGACCGTGACGGGACGCGAAGCGCTTCAACCGATCGATGCCGATCCAGCGGCCGACATAGTACCACAGCACTGCCCCTGCAGCCGATCCGAGGGTGCCGGCGACAACGATCACCAACAGCGAGCCGCGCCCTTGCGCAGCCGTGTAGCCTGCGAGCGGCAAGATCACTTCCGATGGGATCGGCGGGAAGACGTTTTCGGCCAGCATCAGCAGGAAGACGCCGAAGCCGCCGAGCGCTGAGAGAATCGATGTTATGATGTCGAACACAAGCCAGCCTCGTCAGAAGACCCAATAGAAAATCGCGCAGAATGCGAGCAGGAAGGCGAAGACGGACCCTACGATCCGGTTTTCCAGTCGCGGACACTCGACGTTCCTGATCCGCACGGCGACTTGCCAAGCGGGGCGGATTGGACACCGCCAAGAGCCTGCGGCAATGCGATCCAGCTCCGCATCCGACAGCCCGAAAAACGCCTTCACATCGGCGCGTGATCGCCCCGCCAGCCCCATCACGCGAAGCACCACGTCGTCCCATGCGACATCGATCGCGCTTGGCCGATCAACGATCAGGCCGCGCGCATCACCGCCCGCCCAGGAGGGAGGAAGCAAACCGATTATCCGGTGCGGATTGCGCTCCAGCAGTGTCGCCCAGCGCAGCAAGCGGTGTTGGCGATCCTGCGCCGCGATGCTGCTCGCCGGCGTCCAGCGTTTAGTAAGCGCGCGAACGGGCCGCGGCCATTGAGGCGCCTGAGAGGCCGTCATGGGCTTGCGGGGGTGCCGACGTCGCTTTTGCTGGCGCGCTTGAGCGGACGAGAACAGCGCAGCGTGAGGAAGGTGGTGGCGCTCAGAATGACGGCGATATCATAGAGGCCATAGCCCACCGCCGCGCCGAGCGCCCCGGTAGCCCATAAACTGGCCGCTGTTGCCGTGCCCGACGCTTTGCTGCCGTTCTTCAGGATGGCGCCACCCCCGATAAAGCCGACGCCGGTAATCAGACCTTCGAGCAATCTGGCTTGCGCAGGAGACGTGCGGCCGAGGATTGCGATGCCCACCAGCACGAACCCGCAACTGGCAATGGCGACCAGTGGGAAGGTTCGGATACCTGCGCTGCGCGCATCCCTCTCCCGATCCCAGCCAACCGGCAGGGCGAGCGCGTAGGCGGAGGCGAGACTGATGATATGGGTGGCGATCTCCCACCACGAGCTTTGAAACATGTCGGCCTGCCTGTTCTACGCGATTGCTCCAGATCGGAGGAAATGGTGGAATGTCTCACCGGAAGGCGATGGTCGCGAACATCGGCGATCCTAGCGGTGCAGACATGCGATGATGGCGGTCACGACGGCAGTGGTCTCGGCTACGTCGCGCACCTTCACCGTATCGAGGCCGATTTCAGCAGCAGGATAGTCATTCCCGCCGGGGAAAATCGCATCGCCGATGAACAGCATTGCATCGAGCGGCACGCCGCTTTCGGCACTCAGACGCTTCAGGCCATAGCCTTTGTCGACCCCTGCCCTCGTCACGTCGATCGATGTCGTGCCGCCAAGATTGATCGAGAGGTCGGGCAGCGCCGCGCGCAAGGTCGCCTGCAACGCGGTGCGCTTCTTTCGGTCAGGATCCCACGCTTCCTTTTCCTTCAGCGGCGCTGCCTGGCCAAGCCCTGAAAAGGTAATTTGGCTACCGCGATCCTCGATCCGTTCACCCCAAATGCGTTCATCAGCGATGCCGGCATCGGCGAGCGCTCGATCGAAGGCCGTGCGGATCCTCCCTCTCTCCGCGTCGTCGAACAACTCGGTATAGACAGCGCGCCAAGCGCCATTGATGAACCGGTAGAGCTTTGTGCCCGTGGTCGGCATCAACCAAAGGCGGTCGAGGGCGGCATCCACAGGAAGGCGTGAAGCAACCTGCTTTTCGAATTGCGGCCAGTCCCCGCCCGAGATTACCGCCACGTCGGTGACGGCGAGCAATCGGGCGAGGGTTGCGGCCATATCCTCCGATAAAGGGCGCTTGCTCTCCGCAAGCGTGCCGTCGAGGTCGAAGGCGATCAGCCATTTCATTGGTCATCTCCGAATGATCGGTCGCAGGATCTCGACAGGACAATCATCAGGACGCCTTGCGGCTGATCGTCTCACCGTCGCGGCGCCGAAGGTCGTTGTGAAGAGCTGTGGCAGCGATGGCGGCATGGCCCATCGCAACGCTGATCTGGTCCAGCGACATGACGATATCACCGGCTGCATAGATACCGCTGACACTGGTGCGTTGGTGTGGATCGACGATGATGCAACTATCGTCACTCAACTCCACGTCGAGCT
This sequence comes from Novosphingobium sp. B1, assembly GCF_900176395.1. Taxonomy (GTDB): domain Bacteria; phylum Pseudomonadota; class Alphaproteobacteria; order Sphingomonadales; family Sphingomonadaceae; genus Novosphingobium. Next base: position 74,359 of record NZ_FWXL01000010.1, read on the forward strand.
GGCGGGCCAAGGCATTGTTGCTGTCGGAACCGAGCGCGGGATAGATCGTGTCGGCATCCAGCACGCTTCCGTCGACCAGGTGCAAGCGCGCTCGGTCGCCGGAAAAATCAAGTCGATCAAGCGGGCTCGATGCGACTGACACCCCTGCCGCGTCGAGTTCCGTCCGGTCATTTTCGCTTAGGTCCACCGAGTTGTGCGCGACCAGCGTGATCCGATCGGAATAAGTTCGCAGGAACAGCGCTTCGGCCACCCCATGCGTATCGGCACCAATGACGCCGATCGCTTGGTCGGTCGCTTCGTATCCGTCGCACACCGGGCAGTAGCGCAGCAATCCGCGATCGAGCGCATCGCGATGGGTTTCGCCGTCCATTTCAGGTCGGCGATTTTCCACCCCTGTCGCAATCAGGATCGAACGGGCTGCGATCGTCAGGTCGCCGCCTTGCGCCTCGAAGGCGTCTTGTGATCCTGTCGCCGCATCAATTCGGCCGTCGAGAATGATCGCGCCGTATCGCTCTGCCTGCGCGCGCATCCGACCGAGCAATTCCCCACCGTTGATCCCTTCCGGAAAGCCGGCGTGATTGTGCGAACGGGGAATCCATTTCGCGCGACTATGCCCCGCGTCGACCACGATGACCCGCCGACGATAGCGGGCAAGATAGATCGCGGCGGTCAGGCCCGCAGGCCCTCCCCCCACCATCAGCACATCTGCCTGATAAGCGCTCATGCCGCCTTCCCCGCTGGATCGCGGTAGGCGAGCAGCCTGAGCGCATTGATGACGACGAGAAGCGTCGATCCCTCGTGGACCGCTACCGCTGGGCCGATGCCAAGGCCGAGGATGGTGGCAGGCACCAAGAAGGCGACGACGCCCAAGCTGGCGAAGACGTTCTGGCGAATGATCCAGCGCGTGTGCCGACTAAGACCGACCGCGAACGGCAGGTGCGCCAGGTCGTCGGCCATCAGGGCGACGTCGGCCGTCTCCAGCGCCACGTCCGAGCCTGCCGCGCCCATCGCGATGCCGACCGTCGCGCTCGCCATCGCCGGCGCATCGTTCACGCCGTCGCCGACCATCGCTACCTTGTCTTCGCCGGCGAGCTTCCTGATCGCGGCGACCTTGTCTTCGGGCATCAGGTCGCCCCATGCCTCGTCGATCCCGACGTCCTTGGCGATCGCTTCGGCAACCTTCTGATGATCGCCGGAGATCATTATCATCCGCGACACGCCCATCTCGTGCAGCCGGCGCAGAGCGGTCTTGGCAGCTTCGCGAGGCGTGTCCATCAGGCCGATCGCGCCCAGGTCGCGATCCCCCTTGCGGACGACCATCGTCGTGCGACCGTTTTCGCGCAGTTGCGCGATCGCATCCAGCGCCCCTTGCCCCAGCGCCGGGATGCCTTCCGTCCCGAACATCTCGGCCTTGCCGATCCAGACCGTCTCGCCATCCACGCTCGCGGTGACGCCGCGACCGGTCAGGCTCTTGAGATCACCGGCAGTGGGCACGGCACGATCGTTCAGTCGTTCGCGACCGTCCTTGACGATCGCTTGGGCTAGTGGATGATCGCTCAGCGCCTCGACAGCCACGGCCAGCGCCAGCAGCTCGCCTTCATCGGCGCCATCGACCGGCACGACATCAGTGATGCGCGGCCGACCTTCGGTCAGAGTGCCCGTCTTGTCGAAGGCGATCGCCTTCAGCGACCCTAGATTTTCGAGCGGCGCACCGCCCTTCACCAGCACGCCGCCGCGCGCTGCGCGGGCGACGCCCGATAGCACCGCGCTCGGCGTGGCGATCGCAAGCGCGCAGGGGCTTGCCGCCACCAGCACCGCCATCGCGCGGTAGAAGCTGTCGCGGAACGGCTCGTCGACGACGACCCAAGCGAACAGGAGAAGCACCGACAGGATCAGGACGGCGGGCACGAAGATCCGCTCGAACCGGTCGGTGAAGCGCTGCGTCGGCGACTTTTGCGTCTCCGCTTCGCTCACCATCTTGACGACCTTGGCAAGCGCGCTTTCATTGGAACGGCGCGTCACCTCGATCTCGATCGCACCGCCGCCGTTGATCGTACCGGCAAAGACCCGGCTTTCCGCGTCTACCGCGTCGGGCTTGGCGCGTGCCGCCGCAGCGTCCGCGACCGGCACCTTGTCGACCGGAATGCTTTCACCCGTCACCGGGGCCTGATTGATCGCGCTTGCGCCCTTGATGATGAAGCCGTCGGCAGGCAGGCGCTCATTCGGGCGCACGATGGCGATATCGCCGACGACCATCTGTTCGACCGGGATTTCGCTGGTCTCCCCGTTGCGGCGCACGGTCGCGGTTTCCGGGGCGAGCTTCGCCAGTGCCTCGATCGCCTTCTTGGCGCGACCCATCGCATAATGCTCGAGCGCGTGACCAAGGCTGAACAGGAACAGCAGCAGCGCACCTTCGGCCCATGCACCCAGCGCAGCGGCGCCGGCGGCAGCGACCAACATCAGCGTGTCGATTTCGAACTTCTTCAGCCGTAGATTGTCGATCGCCTCGCGCAGCGTGAAGAATCCGCCGAAAAAGTAGGCTGTGATATAGCAGGCGGTCGGCAGCCAGTCCGGCGCACCAGTGACCAGCCTCTCGATCGCATAGCCGATCCCCAGCAGCGCGCCGCAGGCGAGCGCGAAGATCAGCTCGGTGTTGGGGCCAAGAAACTCGGCATGGCTATGGTCGTGGCCATCGCCAGGACCGTGCTTCTCCTCGCCCGCGCCGTGGCCACCCGGCCCGTGGTCATGGCCGGCATGGTCGTCAGCCGCGACCCGCTTGCCCACACCGACCTTGAGCTTGCGAAGTGCGGCGCGGACCTCCTCTTCGGTGGTCTCCCGGCGATCATACTCGACCCGAACCGAGCCGCTGGTGCTGGCGTTTGCCTGGACGACGCCGGGTAAGGCACACAGTGCATCGCTGACAGTGCGCGCCCGGCGCTCGTGATTGATACCTGTCACCTGCCAGATCGCATGGCCGTAACGTTCGGTGATCTCGGCGCCTGCGGCGCGCACCATCTCGCGCACGCGCGGCAGCGGCAGCTTGGCAGCGTCGAAATGGATGCACAACGCCGCCGGCGTGTCGCCGTCGAGGCAGATCACATGCGCCCGCTCGACGCCTTCGCGCTTCGACAGGGTCGATACGAGACGATCCAGGCAGGCATCGGCCGCGTCAGGAAGGTCCGGCAGCAGCACTGGAATATCGAGTTCGAGCTTGTCGTTCATGACGACCTCCTTTCGCTTTTCTTGGTTTCGGCGCGTGCGTCGCGCAGGATTTCGACACCGCCCTTGATGGCGATGATGGCGGTAGCGAAGCCGACCAGCAGGTCCGGCCAGTTGGTGCCCAGCCACAACACCAGGACGCCGGCGATCAGGATGCCGCCGTTGGAAATGAAGTCGTTGAAGCTGAAGGTGGTGGCGGCCCGGAGATTGACGTCCGGATCCTTGAGACGCTGGAGCAGCCGCAGGCAGAGGTAGTTCACGACGCCGGCGATCGCCGACATGACCATCATGGTCGGCCCGATCGGGTCGCTGCCTTGAAGGTAGCGTCGGCCAACGTCGATCAGGATGCCGCCCGCGAAGATCAGCAACATGACGCCCGACGCCATCGCGGCGCGTGTCTTCCATGTCTGGCCCCGGGTGAGCGCTACGAGGCTCAGTGCATACACGGCGGTGTCCGACAGATTGTCGACGCCGTTGGCGATCAGCGCGCTCGAGTCCGCGAAGAAGCCCGAGATGAAGAAGCCCACCGCGATCGCCGCGTTCAGCAGCAGGACGATCCAGAGGGTGCGGCGCTCCTCTCCGCCCTTGTTGTCGTTGCTCGGGATCATCCCATGATCTCCTCAAGCGTCAGCAGGGCCAAGAACCCCACAAAGAACATCGAGCTGATGAGCGGGGTGTCGGGCTTCTCGTGCGCCTCGACCAGCAGCTCCTCCGTGACGAGATAGAGCAGCGCCATCAGCCCGAAGCTGAGGAAGCCGGCGACCATCACCGGCGACAGCGTGGCGACGGGTACAGCCGCCAGCGCGCCGATCGGCAGCAGCAGCGCCAACGCCGAGACGATCACGATGATGCGCAGGCGCGAGCGATAGGTTTCCGCCAACTCGTCGGTCAGCGTCAGTCCCAGGAACAATACTTCCAGCGTGAGCGCGATCGTCAGCAGGAAACCTGCCTTCTCGCCCGCCACGAAGGCGAGACCGAGCACCAGGCCATCGACCAGGATGTCGATGCCGATCGCCGCGAGCAGCGCCATCGGCCCTTTGAAGCGGGCCTCGAATGCCTTGAGCCCCAGCATCGTCGCGACGCCCGCCGCCCCGCCGATCAACGTCGCGCTGGGCGATGCCTCATGCTTGACCTGGGGAAGTATCTCGGTCGCGGCAGCCGCGAACACGACGCCTGCCGCGAGATGCTGGAGGCCCGCCACTAGGTTGGGTTTCAACTTGGTGCGGCTCGCGATGATCGCGCCGAGCACGACCGCCAGCACAGGCGCAAGCGTGTAGAGCAGTGCCTGCATATCCTATGATCCCTCCGGGGTTCGGTGACAGACGTGGATCTTTCCGCGCCGCATGAAGGCGATCGCCCCGCCCGCCACGATGGCCCGCGACTGGTCGCCACGAAACTCGTCGCCAGTTCGCTGCGCGCGCAGGATTTCGGTCCTGCCCTTCGGCAGCCAGGTGACGGCCATCTTCAAGCCGTCGTCGATGAAGTCGACATCGGCGCGGGTGCCGTCGTCGCAATACGTGATGCGCTGCGCGATCAGCCTTGGCGTTACACGCTTGTCGTGAGCCGGTTCGACAGGTTCGCTCGGAGCCGGGTTGCACGCCCCTACAATCACGCCGGTGACGAGAACGACGCAAACGCGCGCGATCGTCAGCCCGGGCAGATGCAGCAAGGCGCGCATGCCCATCACCACAGTACGCCGTGATCGGGAGTCAGCGGCTCAGGGGCTGGCAGCCCCGCCGTCTGGAGAAGGTCGATCTCAATCGTGCGGCACATGGCCGTGAGTGGGACATCGTGGACGCTGTTAGCGAACGGATCGGTCAGATCTTCGCCGATGCTCAGCACCGCGAGGAAGACGAGTCCGATCAGCGTCGATCCGATCGGCGTGGCGAGGCCCAAGGATTCGACCAGCGCGATCGGGAGCAGGATGCAGAACACGCGCGTAAAGAGGTTCGGGAAGAACCGAAAGCCATTGGGCAGCGGCGTGTTCTTGATCCGCTCCATGCCGCCCTGCGCATTGGCGATGTCGATCAGGACGCGCTCGACAGTCGCTTGCTGGATGGCGTTGATCCGCCCTTCCGCGAGCGCGTCGGAGTAGATGCACGATATGTCCTCCAAGAGCGCGTTGGCAGGGTTTGTGCGAGCGAGCGCCCTGTCGGCGACGTCAGAGCCGGCGACCCGGGCAATCTCTTCATAGGGCGATTGTCGGCGAAGCTGGCAGCGCATCGAGTGCGCAAAGGCGATCTGCCGCAGAATGATGTCGTGCCGCATCTCACTGCCCTCGGGTTCCCCCTTGGTCAGGCTGCGCGTGATCCGGGCTAGGCTGCGCGACGCATTGATGAGCGCGCCCCATAGAGTGCGCGCCTCCCACCAGCGAGCATAAGCAGCATTGGTGCGAAACCCCATGAAGAGCGCTATGGCAGTGCCGAATAGCGCCGTCGGCAAAGGCGGCTCCTTTATCGGAGTCATCATGTGGAATGCCGTCACCGCCACGTCCCACACGAACAGGATCGTGAGAGGCTTCCAAACCTCGATAATGATCTGCCTAAAACGTGGCCGCGAGCCGACTATCATATAAATTACGCCCTAAACCTCTTCGCGATCGTCATCCGATCGGCATGTTCATGATGTCTCGGTAAGCAGACAGCAGCTTGTTCCGGACTTGCAGCGTCGCTTCGAAAGTTATGGATGCGCGGCTCTGGATGAGCGCGACGGTCGCGATGTCGGTCGTCTCGCCACGTTCATAGGCTTCGGTGACGACGTCCTCTTGTTCCTGGGTTTCATTGACCTTGGCGACCACGGCGTTGAGGGTGTCGACGAAGCTTGAGGCCGGAGCGGTCGGCGTGACGCCCGGCGGGGCCGTTGGCTGGACCTCGCGTAAGGCGCGGTTTCGCGCGAGCACTTCGGCGCGAATGGCCATCACATTTGAGATCGACGTGTCAGACATCGCTTCTCTCCCCTTGCAGTGCGACGGGTTGGAAATCGGGGCGGCTCATCGGGTGCCCTCCCGCTCGCAGGTCCGGGTGCGGCCATCCCCTTCCACGACTGTGAGCTGCGATCCTTTGAAGGTCGCGGTGGCCGTCTCGCCGACATATTGCAGGCCCTGGGCCGGCGCCGTCAGCGTCATAGGCAGCCCGCTGTTCGAGGGCCGCAAATCGATCTGCAGGCCATTGTCCTTGAAATCGACGAACAGCGGTTCCCCGTCGGAACAGCGATACGGATGCCGCCCCATTTCCCCTGTCGCCACGGCGCTGTCGGACGAATGGATTTGCTGCTCCGTCGGCGGGGTTGGCGGTTTGCTTTCCGAGCAAGCCGCCAGCCCGACAACGAGGATGAAGGCGGGCAGCACCCGCTTTCCAGGCATCATCGCGCCTTCCTCCTGTAGCGGGAGGGGACGCGCTGACGATTGATCCCACGGGCAGGCTGACCCACCCGCCAGCGCAGATAGGTCGCAAGTCGATCGTCGGCATCGACCATCAGGGACCGCAGACGACGCAACATCATCGCCGCGAACGGCAAAGACAGCGCCCCGCGCAGCGTGCAGCTATGTGTTAGCCTGGTGCCACCGTCGTCCCCTGCCAGCTCGTACCGCTCTTCGAGCGTGAACAGATAAGGGATGCCGCAGGACCAAGCGAAGGCGTGCGGCTTGTCGAATTGATCGACCAGGGCCGGCGTCCGAATTGGCCGGGTGATGCCCTGGATCGCGAAGGTACATTCCGTCTCGCCAAGCTGGCACGGGTTGTCGAGGAATACGAGCGGACTCCAAGCCCGGCGATGATCCGGATCGGTGATCGCCGACCAGATCCGCAGTGGCCCGCCGTGAAGCATTGAGCTGGTTATGGTGCGAGGCATATCCCCATCTCCCAGAGATGAGCGGGGCGATCGCGGATCGCCCCGCGCACCCATCAGGCCAAGTTGTTCACGAAGGTCTGACCGTGGTCGTCCCCTTCATGCTCCTCATTGTAGTGCTCGGGCTTCTCGATCGCCTTCTGCCCGAACCGGGCGTAGAGCGTCGGCAGCACGAACAGCGTCAGCAGCGTCGCCGAGATCAGGCCGCCGATGACGACGGTCGCCAATGGCTTTTGCACCTCCGCGCCCGCGCCCTCGCCAAGCGCCATCGGAACGAAGCCGAGGCTGGCGACGAGCGCGGTCATGACGACTGGCCGCAGACGCTGCATTGCGCCGACATGGGCCGCCTCCTCGCGCGATAGCCCCGACCGGATCAGATCCTGGATTGAGCTGACCATGACGAGGCCGTTGAGGACCGCGATGCCCGACAAGGCGATGAAGCCCACCGCCGCCGAGATCGAGAAGTCCATGCCGCGCAGGAAGAGCAGCAGGACGCCGCCCACCAGCGCGAAGGGCACGCCGGTGAACACGATCGCGGCATCGCGGACCGATCCAAGCGCACCGTAAAGGAGCAACAGGATCAGGATGAAACAGGCCGGAATGACCAGCTTCAGCCGTTCGCTCGCCGATTGCAGGTTCTCGAACTGACCGCCCCATTCGAGATAGGCACCGGCAGGCAGCCGGACCTGGCTGCCGATCGCCGCCTGCGCGTCTGCAACGACGCTACCGACGTCGCGACCACGCACGTTGGCTTGCACCACCACGCGCCGCTTCCCGTTTTCGCGGCTGATCTGATTGGGACCGTCGACGACCTTGATGTCAGCGACACTGGACAGCGGCACATAGCCGCCCCCCGCCACCGGCACCTGCACCTGTTCCAGCAGGCCAATGTCAGCGCGCTGCGTCTCCGACAGGCGGATCACCACCGGGAAGCGGCGGTCGCCCTCGAAGATCTGGCCCGAGGTGCGGCCGCCGATTGTCGCGGTGACGGTATCCTGCACATCCTGCGCGGTGACGCCCAGACGTGCCATTGCGTCACGATTGACGCGAATGTCGAGCATGGGCAGGCCCGTCGTTTGCTCGACCTTCACGTCCGCCGCGCCCTGCGTTTTGCGCAGCACCGCCGCGATTTGCTCGGCCGTCCGGTTCATCTGGTTGAAGTCGTCCCCGAACACCTTCACCGCGATGTCGCCGCGCACGCCGGCGATCAGCTCGTTGAAGCGCATCTGGATAGGCTGGGTGATCTCATAGGCGTTGCCCGGAATTTTTGCGAGATTTCCCTCGATCCGGCTTACCAGTTCCTCCTTGGTCAAATCGGGATTTGGCCAATCCTTGCGCGGCTTCAGGATGACGAACATGTCGGTGGCGTTAGGCGGCATCGGGTCGGAAGCCAGTTCCGCCGTGCCCGTCTTGGAATAGACGAACGCCACCTCCGGTTGCTTCGACATCATCCGTTCGATCGGCACCTGCATCGCCTGGCTTTGCTGGACCGACGTGGCGGGGATGCGCAGCGACTGGATCAGCAGGTCGCCTTCATCGAGCTGCGGCAGGAACACCGAGCCGAGCGTGGTGAAGGCGAGCGCCGCCACGACAAGGCTGCCGACACCCGCGCCGATCGTCAGGGTCGGGCGCTTCATTGCCCGGTCAAGACCCGGCTCGTAGCGCTTCTTCAGCCACGTGATGATGCGGCCGTCCTTCTCCTCAACCTTCTTCGACAGCCAGATCGCGATCATGGCCGGCACGAAGGTGATCGAGAGGATGAAGGCGAAGGCGAGCGCGATGATGACGGTGAGCGCCATCGGCACGAACGTCTTGCCCTCCACGCCGGTCAGCGTGAGCAGCGGCACATAGACAAGGATGATGATCGCCTGCCCGTATACCGAGGGGCGGATCATCTCGCGCGCGGCGGCCGCCACGGTCGCGAGCCGTTCCCTTACGCTCAGCAAGCGACCTTCATGATGCTGTTGCTCGGCAAGCCGTCTCAGCGCGTTCTCCACGATGATGACAGCGCCGTCGACGATCAGACCAAAGTCCAAGGCGCCAAGGCTCATCAGGTTCGCCGAGACGCCGGCACGCAGCATCCCGAAGCCGGTCAGCATCATGGTGATCGGGATGACCAGCGCCGCGATCAGCGCCGCGCGGAAATTGCCGAGCAGCAGGAAGAGCACGACGATGACCAGCACCGCGCCTTCCGACAGGTTCTTGGCGACCGTCTTGATCGTCGAGTTGACCAGCTCGGTGCGGTTGAGCACCGGCTGAACCACGACGTCGGGTGGCAGCGAGGCGTTGATCGACTTCAGCTTCTCGGCGACGGCCGTGGACACGACACGGCTGTTCTCGCCGATCCGCATGATCGCGGTGCCGACAACGACTTCCGTGCCGTTCTCCGAGGCCGAACCCATGCGGATCGCCTGCCCCGTCTTCACGGTCGCGACTTGTTCGACCGTGATCGGCACGCCGTTACGTGTCGCGATCACGGTCCTGGCCAACTCGCCGGCATTGCGCACGAGCGCATCCGAGCGGACAGCCAGACCTTCGCCATTGCGATTGACGAAACCGCCGCCGACGCTGGTGTTGTTGCGCTCCAGCGCGTTGCCCAGGTCCGTCAGCGTGATGCCGAGTGAAGCCAGCTTCTGCACATCGGGCACGACGAGGAACTGCTTGGCGTACCCGCCAATCGAGTCGACGCCGGCGAGGCCCGGTGTGTTCTTCAGAAGCGGCGTGACGATCCAGTCCTGCGCGGTGCGCAGGTAGGTCGCCTTGTCCTCTTCAGTCGTCAGTCGCTCACCCTCTGGTGTGATGTAACTGCCATCGGGCTGTTGGCCCGGTTCACCGGGCTTGTGCTTGTCGTCCTCGCGATGCTCGAGACGAACGGTGTACATGTACACCTCGCCCAGGCCTGTCGCGATCGGACCCATTTCTGGATTGACGCCGCTCGGCAGGTTTTCCTGCACGCCTTGCAGCCTTTCGCCGACCTGCTGCCGCGCGAAATAAATGTCCGTCGAATCCGAGAAGACGGCAGTGACCTGCGCAAAGCCATTGCGGCTCAGCGAGCGCGTATATTCGAGGCCGGGGGTGCCGGCGAGCGCGGTTTCGATTGGAAACGACACCTGCTTCTCGACCAGCTCGGGCGAGAGGGCAGGCGCGCGGACGTTGATCTGGACCTGATTGTTGGTGATGTCCGGCACCGCGTCGATCGGTAGCCGGTAGAGGGAAAAGGCGCCGATGGCGGCGACGATGACGGTGAGGAGCAGGACTAGCCAGCGCTTCTCGACCGCCCAGGTTACGATACGGGCGATCATGGCTTAATCCTCGTGGCTCGCTTCGCCCTTGCCGATCTCGGCCTTGAGCGTGAAACTTCCGGTGGTGGCGATCTGTTCGTTGCCGGTCAGGCCCGACCGGACGATCACCGTGTCGCCCGACGCATCGCCGAGCTGGACCGGGGTCGCCTTGAAGCCGGTGGGCGTGCGCACGAACACGACCGACTTGCCCTCGAAACTCTGGACCGCCGTCGTCGGCACGCGGACCGCCCCGCTCCCGCCGCTGCCCGTGAGCTGCACGGCTGCCGTCACAGGCTCGCCGACCCGCCATTCGCCACCGCGATTGTCGAGGGTGGCGAGCGCAGGCACGAGCCGCGTCTGCGGATCGAGCGCAGGTGACACGAAGGTCACGCGCGCGGTTGCCTGACGGCCCGCCGCCTTGACTAGCACCGTGTTGCCGGGACGTATCCGGCCCGCATCCTCTGGCTTCAGGTTGAGCGCGATCGATACCTGGCTCAGGTTCGCGATGCGATACAGTTCGGCGTCCGCAGCAACCGTCTGTCCCAGCGTCACGGGGCGCGCGATGATCTGGCCCGAGATCGGCGCGGCGATGCCGAGCCGATTGAGGCCGCCGCCGCCGACACCCGCCGCCGACACCATGCTCTGCGCCTGCGTCAGCGCGATCCGCGCTTCCGTCGCCGCCGTGCGGGCAGCGATCAGATCCTGCTCAGGGGACACCTTCTGCGCGAACAGCCGCTGTTCGCGCGAGAGGTTCGAATTGGCGAGCTGAAGCCGCGCCCGTGCGGCTTCGACCTCACCCTTGATCTGCGCCGCCTCGCGGCTTTCGATCACTGCAATGGTCTGGCCGCGCCCGACCGATTGCCCAAGGTTGCGCGTCAGCGCGACCACGCGCCCCGCGATCGCGGCCGAGACGACCTGCGTACCCTGGGGGTCGCCCTCGATGATCGCAGGCAGCTCGATCGTTCCGGCTCCGCCGATGATCGGCCGTCCGACCTGCACGCCCGCTGCGGCGATCTGGTCGGCACCGAGCGTGACCACGCCTTCATCGGCATGACCGCCTTCAGCGCCGTCTTTTTCGGCGCCCGCTGCCGTTTCATTGGCGGCTGCGCCTTCGGCAGTTGCTTCATTCCCGGCGTCCTTGCCGCCACAGGCAGCCAACAGCAGGGCGAGCGACGCCGCGCTCGCGAGATAAATGCTCTTCATCACTGGTTCCCCCCATTCGGCGCAGGAGCGGTCAGTCGCTCAACCTGCGCGCGGGCATTCTGGTAGTTGGCAAGCGCGTCGATCGCGGCGACCCGCGTTTCGGCGAGCGTGCGTTCAGCATCGAGCAATTCGAGCTGGCCGAACTTGCCCTCGCGATAGCCGATCCGCGCGATGCGGGCGGCCTCCTGTGCAGCCGCCAGCGCCGGCCCCGACGCCGCGCGTGCGGTCGTCGCGGCATTGGCCGCCTGTGCCTGCGCGTCCGTGATGGCCTGTTCGATGTCGAGCGCGGTCACGCGGCGCTGTGCATCCGCCTGCGTCCGCTGCGCGGTCGCCTGCGCAATCGCCGCGCGACCGTTGTTGAACAGCGGGATCGGGATCGACACGGTGAACACCGCCGCCATGTCGTTGGTCGCTTCCAGTCGGCGGATCGCAGGTCCGACGTTCAGGTCAGGGACGCGATTAGCGCGTGCGAGCCGCACGCCGGCCTCCGCGATCGAGAAATCCGCGTTGGCTGCCGCCAGCGCCAGCGTGCCGGACGTGTCAGCCGGCGCGATCGGCCCGTAGATGTTCGCACCGGGAAGGCGATCGAGCAGCGTGTCGTCAAGCGCACCGTCGATCGGCCGCCCGATCCGGCGCGCCAGATTGGCCCGCGCCGCCTCCGCCAAGCGAAGCTGCCGCTCCACGTTGGCGTCGGCGTTGATGCGCGCGACATCCGCGCGCTGTTGCTCCAGCGGGGAGGCACGCCCCGCCTGCACCCGGACGCTCGCGGCCCGCAGCGCGTCGCTGGCGATCCGGGCCTGATCCCGCGCCGTCGCCACCCGGCGATCGGCCGCGACCGCTTCGACATAAAGCTGCGTCACCTGAAGCCGGACATCCGCCGCGATGATCGCGGCCTGGATCTCGGCCCGGGATAATTGCGCATTGGCGACCGCGACGCGGGCGCCGCGCTTGCCGCCTAGCTCGATCGGGATCGCAAAGCCGACCGTGGATTCCGCGCTGCGGACCCCACGATACGGACCCGAGCCGATGACGTTCTCAACCTGGCCCTGGACAACCGGGTTGGGCCGCAGTCCGGCGACCGTGCGGCCCGCGCGGGCCGCATCGATCGCGGCTGTTGCCGCTTCGGCAGCAGGGGCCGAACCGCCCGCTGCACTGACCGCTTGGTCAAGCGTGTAGACCGGCGCGTCCTGCGCAAAAGGCGCGGACGGTCCGACCTGCGCCTGCGCCATAGTGGCGCACGACGCTGCGGCCAGCATGGCCGCGAGGATACGATGCATGAAAATAGGACTCCTAACGATGATCGACAGGGGCGCGCCAACGCGCGCCCAAATCGGACGTCAGGCTTGGGGGGGTCTCAAATGGACCATGCCGGTGCGGCCATCGAGCGACGCAGAGGCGGAGATAGTCGGCTTGGGCATCGTGAGGACGTGGGTATATTCCATCGTCGTGCGCGCAGGCGCACCAACGTCATGCCCGTGGCAATAATTGTGATGGTGCGGGACGTTCTTGTCCGAATCCGATGGCACCTCGTCGATGTCACCGGCAGTGTGGACCGTAAACTCAACACCCGCGATGCTTCCCCCCGCCAGATCGGCGGCGTGAGCCATGCCGGAGAAGCTGGTCAGGACCAGCATCAGGCATGTCAGAAGAGGCAAAAAGGCTCGCACGAACCCGCCCTTATCACGGAGAGGTTTCCATGTCATTGCAATATCTCACGCGCCGGTTCCTTCGCGGCACGCCATGCCGGCCAGGCTTCCCGCAGCACGCGCCAAGCCGAGCGTAGGAAGATCACGGCGATCAACCCGCCGACGATGATGTCCGGCCAAGCCGAGCCGGTCAGGCCGACCAATCCGGCAGCCGCGAGAACCCCGACGTTCGACGCGACATCATTGCGCGAGCACTCGAACGTGCTCGACATGTTCATATTCTCGCGGCGGAAGCGCCAAAGCAGCGCGAGGCAGATCAGGTTCGCAACCAGCGCGGCGCTGCCAACCCCGAGCATCAAGCCCGATGCCGGAGGAACGCCGTTCGCAATCTTGTCAGCGATCTCGAAAATGACCGCGACGCCGAAAGCCAGGATGATGCCACCCTTCGCCAGCGCCGCACCCGCTTCCCAGCGCGCGCCTCGATGCAATGCATAGAGACTGAGCGCATAGACCACCGCGTCGCCGAACATGTCGACCGAATCCGCCATCAAGGCAGAGGAACGCGCGACGACGCCGCCACCAAACTCGACCACGAACATCGCGAGATTGATGAGCATCACGATGATGAGCACGCGGCGCTGCTCGGTCTTGCGACCAAGTTCCGCGATCGTGTCGCGTTTCGATGAGCAACAAGCGTCTGCCATTATCGAAGCTCGATTCGTGGATCAGACGCCCTATATGAACCCTCATCCTACTAGAGGGTCAAGAGGTTCGGCGATGAAAATCGGTGAGATCGCAAAGCGCACTGGGTTGAAGATAGAGACGGTCCGTTTCTACGAGGCAGAAGGGCTGGTTCCCGCTCCCATCCGTAGCGGTAGCAATTATCGTTTGTACGATCGCTCGCACCTTGATCGACTGTCGTTCATCAAGCGATCGCGCGATCTGGGCTTCACGCTGGATCAGGTCCGCGCGCTTCTTCGTCTTGCAGATGATCCCCGTGGTTCCTGTGCCGAGGCCGATCAGATTGCCGCGGTCCACATCGCCGAAATCGATCGTGGCTGTTGAAAAAGTCCTACTGAAGGCTGCCGATCGTCTGTCGAAATCGCCTTTTTAGATTATGCGAGAGGTTTGCTTATCCGGTTCCACCTGAGACATCAGGAGCCACCTTGGGGTCGGGATCCTGTGCCTTGCCGGTTGCGGGTGCCGCTTTCTGGCTCGGCATAGCGGTGAGATAAGCAACGATCGCGTCAACGTCCTTCTCGGCCACCGGCGCCTTGTACACCTCACGCATCTTGGTGACGGTCGCCTTCCACTGGTCCGCCGATAGCGCAGGCTGAGTTAGCGCCATGCTGGCCGAGTGGCACGAAGTGCAGTTGGCGTTGATGACGTCGGCGTGCGGACCATCGGGGTAGGTAGCGTCATCGACCGGCAGGTCGACGCTGGTCGAGGCGAGCGAAAAGCCGCGGGCTGAGACGCTGGTGGGCGGTGCCGGCTCGGATGTCTCGGAGATCGGGGCAGGCGCCTTGCGGCTGCTCGGCGCCCCGATCGAGACGAGGATAATGCCGGTCAGGCCGATCAGGCCAGCGGCCATGATGCCGGGAGACGGGGTCTTCATGCTACTCGCTCCTCAGGCCGCGATGATGGTGGTGGTCTCGATATTGCCGCGCATGAACCCGCCCGGGTTCCAGATCGGCTTCATCGGCTGGGCGACACCGTTGGTGTTCCAGCAGCGCACCATGATCGGGTTGGCACCGCGTCGCAGCGGCACGCGACCATCCCACCGACGGAAGCTGTACCTGCCCTCGTCCGCTCCGAGCGTCGTCCTGTACCAGGTGCGGCCTCCGTCCGACGATACATCGACCTTGGCGACGCCGCAGTCGCCGCCCATCGCGATGCCGCCGACCGGGATCGATGCCTCATAGGCTATCGTCTGGCCATCGGGCAGGCTGGTCATCCAGCTGCGCGGGATCATGCGGTTGATGGGGACAGTCGGGAAGTCTCTGGCGCCGGGCGCGACATTCGCGCCCGGCGTCGCGGGGATCTTGTAGGCCTTGGCCATCCAATACTGGTCGTCGGGGCCGGGCAGTACCTCGATCGAGTTCAGCATCTTGACCCAATAGGTCGAGTACCAGCCCGGCACGATCAGCCGGCAGGGAAAGCCATTGAGGAGCGGCAGCTGCTCGCCGTTCATGCCGAAGGCGATCATCACTTCGCCGTCGCGGGCATGGTCGATGTCGAGCGCCTTCTCAAAGTCAGGGGCGTCCGCCACGACCGGTTGATCGAGCGCACCGAAGCGCACCTGCACCGCGCCTGTCTTGACCCCGGCGAGGTCGAGCACGTCGCGCAGGCGCACACCGAGCCATTTGGCATTGCCCATCGCGCCGTTGCCCCATTGCGCGCCGGCAACACGTGGCTGGAACAGCCCACGGCTGTTTCCCGAGCATTGGTTGACCGCCGCCATCTCGACCCGCGGCAGGCGCAGCAGCTGGGCGAGGCTGATCGACAGCGGTCGGTTGACGTGGCCGAAGACGTTGAGGCGGAAAGTCTCGACATCGATCGAGGTCGGGATGTCGGCCCAGTGCCAGCGGACGAAGAACTGGTCGTTGGGCGTGAACACCGACTTGTCGAACACGTCCATCGGCGTTTCCAGCAAGGGCGGATGGACACGCTGGAGGATCATGCTGCCCTTGCCGGGAAAGGCGCTGGTCATCGGCCGTTCGGCATTGCCGCCAGGCAGCTTCAGGTCGACGAGCTGCTGCGCCAGTGCCGGCGCGGCGGCAAGGCCGGCGGTACCGAGCGCGGCATGCCTGAGAAAGCGGCGACGGCTGGTCTCACTCGCCAGTTCGGCGTCGAAATTGTCCATGACAAGGCTCTCCTGTGGCCAGCCACGCTGGCGGATCGAAGGGGCGTTTCGCAAGTGATCGGACCGACTGATCCGATCATCATGGCGGATCAGTTCGGGGTGGCGATGCAGGGTGAGACGAACAGGTTGCCGCGCCATGCGCCGGCCAGCGTCTTGGCGCCGACGAGCAGCCACATCGCCGCAAGCGCGACTGTCAGCACCGTGCCGACGAAACCGAAGAAACCGAGGTTCAGCGTCGTGCCTAGGCGTAAGGTGGCGACGGTGTAGACGCCGAGCGGAAAGGTATAGCCCCACCAGCCCAGGTTGAACGGGACGCCGGCGCGCCAGTAGCGGATGGTGATGAGCGTCGCGAGCGCCAGCCACCACAGGCCGAAGCCCCACAGGCAGAGTCCGGCCACAACGCCGATCCCTTGCGCGACGGCACCGACACCGGCCAGCCCGTGCGCCGCGAGGATAGCCGGCGCGTCCGCCCCGAGCACCAGCATGCCCAGAGCACCCGTGCCGATCGGTCCCAGCGCCAGCCAGGAGGACGCCGCCATGCTCTCCTGCGGCAGTTTGTGGAGCGCCATGCGCAGGATGAGGATGGCGAGGATGCCGAACGCGACCGGCACCGAATAGGCCCACAGCACATAGGAGGTCGCAAGCGTGACGAGCTGCGCGTGAGGATCGGCCAGATGCGGCGCGAGCAGCCCGCCGCTGGCGCCCGCCACTTCGGCAGCGACGACCGGCAGCAACCATACCGCGGTCATGCCGTCCAGGCTGTGCTCGTGACGGGTGAACATCATGTACGGGATCAGCACGCCACAGGCGAGCGACATGGCGGCGTCGATCCACCACAGGACGTGTGCGACCGGTACGATGCCATTCCCGAACCGTGCGATGCCGAAGGCGAGGCAGCCGTTGATGATCGTCGCGAGGCCCATCGGGATGGCGCCGATGAACATCGACACGGTGTTATGCCCGAAGATGCGCCGCGCCTCGTGCCCGAACATCACCCAGCGCGCGCCATAAAGGCCGGCGAACAGCGCGAAGAGTGCGATATTGAAGAACCACAACACCTCGCCGACGGGTTTAAGCGAAGGCCCGATGCCGGGCACCTGCGGCAGCGCGAGCGCGAGGATACCGGTGCCCATCGTCGCGGCGAACCAGTTGGGCGTGAACTGACGAATCATCTCGCGGGGATGATCGAGCCGGCTGAGCGGCTTGAGGCCGCTGAGAACGGAGTGCGTGTCGGCAGTCATGCGACCTGCTCCTTGATGAGGTCCGTCAGCGCGTCGGCCGCGCGGGTGCGATAGCGTTCCTTGTGGCGCAGCGCGTGAAAGGCGCGGTCGGGCAGCCCGAGCGGCAGCTCGACAAGGTCACCGGCCTTGAGCGCGCGCGCGACGACCAATCGCGACAAGACGGCAACGCCGGCACCCGCCTCGACGGCGGTGCGCACCGCCTCGTTGGACGGCAGCGTCATCGCTATCGTCAGCTGGGCCGGATCAAACCCGCGCGTTCGCAGCACGTCCTCCCCCGCCGAGGCCCGGCGTGGAGCGCGAGCAAGCGGTGGTTGCGAACAATGCCGCTCCGCCAGCCAACAGCGAACGTCGATCGAGCATCTAAATCTGTCCCAGCGTGCAGCGCAGCTCGGAAGCGATACGGACAGCCTGGTCGATCAGCATGGGGTTACCTCGCACTCCGGCGCTTCGAAGGAGCCTCGATGGCTTGGCGAAATAGTAGCTCACGGGGGGAACCTCCTAGCTGGCGCTTGATCGAACACCACTCCATCATATATGCTACATATAAGATGTTTGGAGCAACTGTGCCACCTTCCCTCGTTAAAATGTCTCCGGAGCTTCTGGAGGAAAAGGCCGGCGAAGCGGAAGCGTTCCTCCGTTCGCTTGCGAGCCGGCACCGTCTGATGATCCTGTGCAGCCTGCTCGGCGGGGAGTTGTCGGTAACCGATCTGGGCGAACGCCTCGGACTGACACAGTCGAATTTGTCCCGCCATCTGGCCACGCTGCGCGACGAAGGCCTGGTCGGAACACGGCGGGAGAAAACGACGATATTCTACCGCATCACGTCCGAGCGCGTGCTGCCGATCCTGACGGAACTCTACGCACTCTTTTGCGCCGGTGACGAAGCTGAGAGCAGAGAATCCTGACGATGGAGGGTTTCACCCCATTCTCGGCCATCGTGGGCGGCGCGCTAATCGGCCTCTCGGCTTCCTTCCTGTGGATCGCCAATGGGCGCATCGCTGGAATCAGCGGCATCGTCGGCGGGGTGCTTGCGCCTGTCCGCGGCGAGATGGCATGGCGCGCAACATTCCTGGTCGGCCTGCTCGCCGCGCCCTTGCTCTACCGGGCGGCGGGCGGCCTGCTACCGGACCTCACGTCGCCGGCCCCAGTCGCCGTCGTGATCGCAGCCGGCCTTCTGGTGGGATTTGGGACTCGGCTCGGGAGTGGTTGCACCAGCGGGCATGGCGTCTGCGGAATAGCGAGGCTCTCGCCCCGCTCGCTCGCCGCGACAGGCGTCTTCCTCATCACAGCGGCCGCGACTGTGTACGTCGCCCGACACGTCATCGGACTCTGAGCAATGAGGAAGCTGCTCATCGCGCTCGCCTCGGGGCTCATTTTCGGCTTCGGCCTGATCGTCTCCGCCATGATAGCCCCCAGCAAGGTTCTGGCGTTTCTTGATGTCGCCGCGCCGTCGTGGGACCCGAGCCTTGCCTTGGTGCTGGCCTCGGCCGTCATGGTTTCAGCGTTGGGATTTGCACTCGGCCGAAGGCGCGATGCTCCGCTTTTCGCACCGGCGTTCAATGGGCCATCGTCCCGGTCCCTGGACAAGAAGCTTCTCTCGGGCGCGGCTTTGTTCGGCGTCGGATGGGGCCTCGTCGGCTACTGCCCTGGTCCGGCCCTGGTCGCCCTGAGCCTCGGAGCGCCGGCGGCGCTGGTGTTCGTCGTGGCGATGCTGGCGGGCATGGGCGTCTTCGCCCTTCAGGAACGTTATCGCGCAGCCAGGCCCGGGGCAAACCCATGACGCCGGTCGACATCCTCACGCTCATATCCGGTGTCGTCGTCGGCTTTACCCTCGGGGTGATCGGCGGCGGCGGCTCGATCCTTGCCCTGCCGTTGCTGCTGTATGTCGTGGGCATGAAGGACCCGCACGTCGCGATCGGCACGAGCGCGCTGGCGGTGGCCGCCAATGCCTTCGCCAACCTGATCCAGCACGCCCGGGCCGGAACCGTGAAGTGGCCCTGCGCCCTCGTCTTCGGGGCATCGGGCGTCATAGGCGCCCTGATCGGCTCCACCCTGGGCAAGATGGTGGCGGGTCAGCATCTCCTGGTGCTGTTCGCAGGCGTGATGATCGTGGTGGGGGTTTCCATGCTGCGCGGCAAATCCGGCGGCGGCGACCCGGGCGTGCGGATCACGCGCCCCATCGCTGTGCGGCTCGTGGCGATCGGCCTTCTCGCCGGCCTCCTGTCAGGGTTCTTCGGCATCGGCGGCGGCTTCCTGATTGTGCCCGGCATCATGCTCGGCAGCGGCATGCCCATCCTCAACGCGGTCGGATCGTCGCTGTTTTCGGTGGGAACGTTCGGATCGGCGACAGCCCTCAACTATGCCCTGTCAGGACTCGTGGATTGGCGCGTGGCCGGCTTCTTCATCGCTGGCGGGGTCGCTGGCGGCGTCGCCGGCATGCAAACCGCCATCCGGCTCGCCGATCATAAGGGCTTGCTCACCCGCATCTTCGCTTTCGTCCTGCTGGCCGTGGCCGCCTACATGCTGTTCCGCAGCCTGGGCGGGATCGGCGGCTAGACACCATTGGAGACCGATCATGATCTTTCGTCAGTTGTTCGAGCCGGAGTCCTCGACCTACACCTACCTCCTCGGTTGCCCGGAGACGCGCAAAGCCGTCCTGATCGATCCTGTCCTCGAAACGATCGAACGCGACCTTGCCGCGCTTCAGGAACTGGATCTCGAACTGGCTTATACGTTGGAGACGCATGTGCATGCGGACCACGTCACATCGGCCTGCTATCTGCGCAGCCTTACCGGCTCCAAGATCGCGTACCCCGCCATGGACGGCCTTCCCTGTGCTGACGTGGGGGTCGCCGAGGACCAGCCTTTGACTGTCGGCGCGCTCAAGCTTCAGCCGCTGTTTACGCCGGGGCACACCGACGCCCACCATACCTACCTGGTTGAGCAGCCCGATGGTCTTCGCGCCTTCACCGGCGACGCCCTGCTAATCGACGGCTGTGGCCGCACCGACTTCCAAAACGGTGACGCCGCCACCCTTTATCACTCCGTCACGCAGAAGATTTTCACGCTGCCGGGCGATGGTCTGATCTACCCGGCTCACGACTACAATCATCGCCACATCACGACAGTGGCGCAGGAGCGTGAACGGAACCCGCGCCTTGCGGGCAAGACCGTTCAGGAATTCGTCGCGATCATGGCCGCTCTCGATCTTCCCTACCCAAAGAAGATCGACGTTGCCGTTCCGGCAAACAAGCTTTGCGGTGATTGCCCGACAGATTTGCCGGAAATGCTGCGCCAGATAGGCGGCAAGTCCGAGCAGGGCTGAGCCATCCGATACAGGTTCATTTACAGGAGAAAGTCGATGCCAACACGCACCTCGAAACAACTCGTTTCCGAAGCGAATGCGATTGTCGAAACTATCGCGCCTGACGATGCAGCCAAACTTGTCGGCAATCCCAAGGTCCAGTTCGTTGACATCCGCGAGCCAGGGGAAGTCGCAAAATCGGGGCTGGTGGCTGGTGCGGTGCATGTCCCGCGTGGCCTTCTGGAATTCCAGGTCGATCCTGAAAGCCCCACCCACAATGCCAAACTCGCCAGTGGATCGCGGTTGGTGCTCTATTGTGGGTCCGGCGCCCGCTCGGCGCTGGCCGCAAAATCACTCAAGGAGATGGGCGTGGAGAATGTCGCCCACGTCCCCGGCGGGTTTGCGGCGCTCAAGGATGCCGGCGCTTCAATCGCACCGGAATAACCCATGGCGCGCTCGAGCGCCGCTTCTCGCAGGCAGGATACAATCCTTGGATAGCCATATCGCATTCGCCAGCCTCGGATTGAGCCCGATAGCCATCTCCATAGGCCCGCTCGACATCCGCTGGTACTCGCTGGCCTATATCGCCGGCATCATTGCCGGGTGGTGGTATCTGCTGCGGCTGCTGGCCCAACCAGCGGCCCCGATGAACCGCGCACAAGCCGACGATCTCGTGTTCTACGCGACGTTGGGCGTTATCCTCGGTGGCCGTCTCGGCTATGTGATCTTTTACGGTCCTGAGATGATCTTCGACCCCCTGCAAATCCTCAAGCTGTGGGACGGCGGCATGTCGTTCCACGGGGGTGCAGCTGGCGTCTCGCTCGCGCTGATCCTGTTCGCGCGACGACACGGCCTCGAATGGCTGCGGGTCCATGATTATGTCGCCTGCACCGTGCCGATCGGCCTGTTCTTCGGCCGCCTCGCTAATTTCGTGAATGGTGAGCTTTGGGGAAAGCCCACCGATGTGCCTTGGGCGATTGTGTTCCCCGGAAGTCGCGATGGCCTCGCGCGTCACCCGAGCCAGCTCTACGAAGCCGGGCTGGAAGGACTGGTCTTGTTTGCCGTGCTCGCGTGCCTTTTCTGGTTTACCAACGCCCGACGTCGCCCTGGCATGCTCGTCGGCGTGTTCCTTCTTGGCTATGGGCTCGCTCGCTTCATTGTCGAATTCTTCCGGGAGCCGGATGCCCAGCTTGTCGGCTTCACAGCCAGAACAGGGCTTCATATGGGTCAGTGGCTCACCGTGCCGATGATTGCCGCAGGTATCTATTTGATAGTCGCAGCTTGGCGCGCCGGCTCGCGCAACCAGCAGGGCAAATCAGTAAAAAGTGAGCCAGCAATCATGCCAAAATCGAGTTGCAGTGAATAGGAACTAGCGGTCGCTATCCTGCTGCTCCTCAAGGCTAGCACCAACTTTGATTGTGCATCGCACCGTCTCGCGCGTTCGGGCTGCGGCCTTGCTGCACCCTTCGATCGTTTCGCGATTGGCCAACACCATCCTGTCGGCCGCTATGATCGCGCGGAACGCGGTGGGCGAGGCGGCCTGCATCATCCGCTGCCCGCCTTCCCACATTGACAGGTCGAGCGCTCGCGCCGCCATCTTTTCCGGCCATTGCCAGCTCGCCGGCACGGCACGCGCGACGACGCCGGCGAACGCCGCCCAAAGCACCATGCCGAGCACCACTCCGCCGATCGCCGTCCACATCAACCAGCGGTTCTGCTCGTAGCCCCGCCGCGCCGATGCGGTGACGCCCTGAAGCGCCCGAGTTGCATCCTTCAGCTCTGCGGCTGCGGTCGCGATCGTCCGCCGGTCCTCGGCGCGGGCGTCACCGCCTGCCGCTACGATCCGGTCAACAACGTGACGCGGCGTTGCTCCGTCCCTGGCTGCCGTCACCAGCGCGTCGGCGCGCTGCAAGGTGGCGTCGATCTTCTGCACCATGCCCGCCAGCGTCTCGCTATACGGCGACCTTGGCATAGCCTAACGCCACGAAGCCGGTGTCGACGCCGTTCGTACAAGCTTCTGCCATGCGGACTCCTGTTTTGGCGAACGGCGGTTAGAATGCGTTGGGTTAACCTGCGGGGTCGATGTTGACTGCGGAGGTGGCAATCGCGAAGTGAACCGCGAATCCGAACCGCACGCTGAGCGCTCGGGCGATCGCTCGCCCGCTACAGATCAGTCGAACAACCGTCCAAGGAACCCTCGGCGACCCCGGTGCCCGCAGTCATCGGTATGTCTGACATGGAATGGTCCTTTCCGATTGGTCCTATGAGGCTCAACCCACAAATCTCGATCTCCCCGGCGCCTTCGCAATCGAGACGGTCGATCGCGCCGGCCAAAGGGAGCCTGTAATCAGCAGGACGACGCCGACCGTGATCATGACGTCCGCCATGTTGAAGGCGGGCCAATGCCAATCGCCAACGTGAAGGTCGAGGAAATCGGTTACCGCACCGTGACGCACCCGGTCCACCACGTTGCCGGCGGCACCGCCAGCAATCAGGCCTAGGGCAAATGTCTCGATGCGCCTTGTCGTTCGCACGGCCCATACGAGCAGCCCCGCCGTGATCGCCGCCATGATCGCTGCGAGCAACAGCGGTTGCTCGACGAAAAGCTCGCGAAACATCCCGAAACTGACACCCGTATTGAAACCGAGCACGAGATTGAAAAATGGTGTGATCTTGATCATGTGCGGCGGGATCATCACAATGTTGACGATCAGCCATTTCGTGACGAAGTCGATAGTGAGCGCGATGAAAAGCGCGGCGCCGGCCAGCGCAGCTCGTCCCACCAAGGTTCTGGATTGCACAGTCAATACGTCCTCATATCTGCTTCCAGATGCCATGATCAGCGCGCCCGGCGTACCGCCGCGACCATGGGCTCATGATGCGCGTGGGCCGGAGCACCCGATCTGGTTGAAGGACCGCCCCCCTCAAGCGTCGCCTGACCACGGTTGAGCAGGCGCAGGCCGTTGAGAACGACCAGTAGCGATGCGCCGACGTCGGCGGCAATGGCGCCCCACAGCGACGCGAGACCCACCACGGTCAGCACCGTGAACACGAGCTTCACGAAGATTGAAAACGCAACGTTCTGCCGGATAACTGCAAGCGTTGCGCGGGAGTGGCGCACGAGCCAGGGGAGTCTCGAAAGATCGTCCGACATCAGGGCAACATCGGCCGTTTCAATGGCGGCGTCGCTGCCCACGGCACCCATGGCTATGCCCAGATTGGCGCGCCCCATCGCGGGAGCATCGTTGACGCCGTCGCCCACCATAGCCACCGATCCATAGCGCCGCACCAAATCCTCGACCGCCGCCACCTTGTCGCCAGGCAGAAGTTCCGCCCGCACCTCATCGATGCCCGTCTGCATCGCGATCGTCTCTGCGGTCGCGCGATTGTCTCCTGTGAGCATTACGACGTGTTCGATCCCAGCGCGGTGAAGCGCCGTGACAATATCCTTCGCTTCCGGCCTGACAGCATCGGCAACGGCGACGAGTCCCCAGACGTCCTGACCATCGCCGACCGCGACGATGGTGCGACCGGCGCTGGAAAGCGTATCTGCCCGTTGCAGAACTTCAGGAGAGTTGATGCCACGCTCCTCGATATAACGGCGCGATCCGAGCCACATCTCGCGACCGTCCACTCGCCCGATGACGCCTCGGCCCGTGATGGCTTGGACAGCTTGGGCAGGCTGGACAGCGATCTTCAGTTCGACGGCTTTCGCCAGGATGGCCCGAGCGATCGGATGTCCGCTGCGCGCCTCCAGGGCGGCAGCCAAGCCAAGGAGCTCCGCTTCGCTGCGGCCTCCAAGCGGCACGATCTCGACGACCGCCGGCCGTCCTTCGGTAAGTGTGCCCGTCTTGTCCATGGCAATCGCCTTGAGACGCGCAGGCGTTTCGAGATGGGTGCCGCCCTTCACCAGGACGCCCTGCTTTGCCGCGCCGGCGAGCGCCGCGACGATCGTTACCGGTGTCGAAATCACTAGGGCGCAGGGGCAAGCGATCACGAGGAGCACGAGAGCCCGGTAGAACCAGACATCCCAGTCGCTGCCCAAGAGCAAGGGCGGAGCGAGAAAAATGGCAACGGCGAGCACCATCACGACGGGCGTATAGATGCGCGCGAACTTCTCCACCCATTGCTCACTCGGCGCGCGCAGGCTCTGCGCCGAACCAACCATGCGGATGATCTGGGCGAGCGTCGTGTCATTCGCTGCTTTGGTAGTCAATATCTCAAGCGCACCCTCGCCATTGATGGTCCCGGCATAGACGTCATCGCCTTCCGCCTTGAACACGGGAACGCTTTCGCCGGTGATCGGCGCTTGATTAACCTCGCTCTCGCCGATGGCGACCCGGCCGTCGAGCGGCACCTTGTCGCCCGGCCGAACGATGATATGCGCGCCGACCCGAACTTCCGCCGCCGGGACGTCGCGCTCGGAGCCGTCGTCGAGCTTGACACGAGCTGTGGGCGGCGCGAGCTCCATGAGCGCGGCAACTGCCCGGCGCGCGCGACCAAGACTCCAGGCCTCGAGCGCCAGCGCCAATGCAAAAAAGAACGAAACAGTAGCGGCCTCGAACCAGGCGCCGATGCCGATCGCGCCCGCGACCGCAACCATCATCAGCAGGTTCATGTCGGGACGGAGCCGTTTGGCCGACAGCCAAGCTTTTGGCGCAACATAGCGCGCGGCAGACAGCACCGCTAAAGTATAGAGCATAATGCTCGGCAGCGGGGTCGATCCCAAAGCGTGTTCGCCGGCCTCGAACGCTGCAATGACGCCCCCTCCAAGCCAAGCGTGGACTGCGAAGCCGAGCGCCGTCAGCAAGCCGCTTGCGGTTGTCAGCCAGGACTGCACGCGCTTGCGGCGCTCTTCGGTCTTTGCGGCTTCGCTGCCATCGCCATCAGTCCAGGGCTCGGCCTGCAGACCGGCACGAGCCACCGCCTTTTCTATGCGGGCTTCGAGCATGGAATTCGGTGCCACGCTGATTGACATGCGGCCGTTGAGCAGATCGAAGGCGAGCCTGTCGTCGCCGACCAGCGGACCGACTTCGCGCTTCAAAGCCGCGATCTCGTCGGCACAGTCCATGCCGTGAATGCGGAACACAATCTGCCCCGGCGAACGGGTCGGAATCGGCGGATCGAGGGCTTCCTGCGCTACCGCGCCGCAGCTACCGGCCGAGCCATTATGCATCGAGGCGGTCTCGGCGGAAGCGAATGAGACCGTCTCCGCCGTCCAGAGTTCGGCGCGCATGCTCGCCCGAATCACGACTTGCTCGATCGCGTCAGCCGTCGCCCGGCTCTGGGGGGCCACCGTGATCGTGCCTCGCGCGGTGTCAAAAGCGAGCTTGTCTTCGCCGACGAGCGGGCCGAGCTCTCGCGTGAGAGTCGCCACCTCGTTCTTGCAGTCGAGGCCATGGACCCGGAAGAGCATAGCTTCGGCCGCATCCTCCACAACAAGAGAAGCCCGCATTCCGGTCCGGGCTACGCGGCCGATGATATCGTCGACCGTCGCCTGTCGCTGCGGCGCCACGGTCATGAACCCCTTCGCGGCGTCAAACATTAGCCAGGCGTCGCCGCCGACCAGCGGGCCAATCTCGCGTTTGAGCGTCGCGACTTCATTCTGGCAGTTGAGCCCGTCGACCCGAAACAGGTGCGTCGGTGCGGTTTCCTGCGCTGCATCCTCCGGCAGGAGATGCGCTCGCATTCCAGTCGTAGCGACCGCCCGCTGGATGGCGTCGAGCATCGAAGCATCCCCTGACAGCACTTCCATAACGCCCGCTTGGGTGTTGAACGACAGTTTGTCGTCACCGCCCACCACTGGACTGACCGCCTCTCGAAGCGCGCGGACCTCATTCTGGCAATCAAGGCCGTCGACTTTGAAACGCAGCGAGCTCGGTTGGCCCATCGCCGTGGCATCAGCTCTCATTCTTGTATCCTCGCGATAGGGCCAAGCTGGCCTCGCTGCATTGGTCACTCTACTGACGAATCATACATCCTGTAGTAACTACAGGATCAAGGGGTAAATCTTGCACTTCGGGTAAACTCGGCCAGGTCCGTGATAACGGGCAAGCAATTCACGGCTTCGACCC
This sequence comes from Novosphingobium sp. B1, assembly GCF_900176395.1. Classification (GTDB taxonomy): domain Bacteria; phylum Pseudomonadota; class Alphaproteobacteria; order Sphingomonadales; family Sphingomonadaceae; genus Novosphingobium. The sequence goes on from NZ_FWXL01000010.1 coordinate 101,036, forward strand.
AACCCGGCAGACCACGATGCAACTCAAGACGGGCTCGCCGGCGTTGCGATTGCGCCCACGCCTTCTTTGGTGTGCGCCACGCGTCCCAGACCAAGCTTATACAACATGCTCGGTCATAATCGTTCTCGGGTTCACACCTCCAGTCACTTGCTATACCTATTTCCTGTAACCACTACTGAACCGCCCTTGATGATAATTATCGAAGCCTTGGTTGATCTATGCGGCCAAAACGCGCGGCCGAGACCGCTTAGCCTTTTCAGCATCCGTGCATCGACGAGCCAGGAAGATGAGATCGGCTGATGAGCTTCTATTCCATCTATCAGCAGGGCTTCGTCCGGGTTGCGGCCTGCACGCCGAAATGCGAAGTTGGCGATCCAAGCTACAATCTCGCTGAGACGCTTGCGCTTGCCCGGGATGGCGCACGCCAAGGCGTCGCGCTGATGGTGTTCCCGGAACTGGGCCTATCGGCTTACGCCATTGATGATCTTCTTGGGCAGGCGGCACTGCTGCAGCGGGTCGAACAGGCAGTTGAAGAGCTTGCGGCCGCGAGCCGTGAGCTTTTACCCGTTCTTCTTGTCGGCGCGCCGCTGGAGCGGGAAGGAAGGCTTTACAACTGTGCTGTCGCCATACACCGCGGGCGCATACTAGGCGTGGTTCCCAAGGGTCACCTGCCGAATTACCGGGAATTTTACGAAAAGCGCTGGTTCGCCTCCGGGCGAGACGTGAAAGGCGCGATAATGGAGATCGCCGGTCAGTCCGTCCCGTTCGGGATGGATCTCATCTTCGCGGCCGAGGATTTGGCAGGGTTCGTCTTCCACACCGAGTTATGCGAGGACGTGTGGGGACCAGCTCCCCCCAGCGATTTCGCGGCCCTGGCCGGCGCTCTGATTCTGGCGAACCTCTCGGCGAGCAACATCACTATTGGCAAGGCCGAAACGCGCCGACTGCTCTGCGCGACCCAATCGGCGAGGTGCTGGGCCGCCTACATCTATTCTGCGGCCGGCCCGGGTGAGTCGACGACGGATCTGGCGTGGGACGGTCAAGCGTGCATCTATGAGCTCGGCGCGCTCCTCGCGGAAACCGACCGGTTTCCGCAGGACTCGCAGATGGCCACCGCCGACATCGATGTCGATAGACTCAGGCTGGAGCGCCTGCGCACCGGTACGTTCAACGAGGCGGCGATCGCCCAAGGCATGCCGGGGGATCGGTTCCGGCGAATCGGCTTTCGCTTCGAGCCGCCGACGGCCGATCTCGGGCTTCATAGGAAAATGGCGCGCTTCCCCTACGCCCCGGCCGATCCGGCGCGCCTCGATCAGGACTGCTATGAGGCCTACAACATCCAGGTGCAGGGACTGATAAAGCGTCTGCAGGCCACCGGCATTCGACGCCTCTGTATCGGCGTCTCAGGCGGCCTGGACTCCACTCACGCCTTGATCGTGGCCGCCAAGGCGTTCGACCGGCTTGGCTGGCCGCGGTCCGACATCCTCGGCTTCACCATGCCGGGCTTCGCGACAGGCGAATCCACCAAAACCAACGCCTGGGCGCTGATGAGCAGTCTCGGCATCACCGCCGAGGAAATCGACATCAAGCCGTTAGCGCTACAGATGCTGGCGGTTCTGCAGCACCCTTTCGCACAGGGCGATCCGGTCTACGATGTGACGTTTGAGAATGTGCAGGCGGGCCTGCGCACCGACATCCTATTCCGCGCCGCCAATCAGCGAAGCGCGATGGTGCTTGGTACCGGCGACCTGTCGGAGATCGCGCTCGGCTGGTCGACCTACGGCGTCGGCGACCAGATGAGCCACTACAACGTCAACGCTTCGGTGCCCAAGACACTCATCCAGTATCTCATCCGATGGGTCACGCAGTCGGACGCTTTCGACGAGGAGACAAGCCGCACCTTGCTCTCGATCCTCGACACCGTAATCTCACCTGAGCTTGTGCCCGCGGGAGCTGGCGGCGCGTTGCAGAGCACGGAGGAGAAAATCGGACCCTATGAACTGCAGGATTTCACGCTGTTCTATTTGACGCGCTATGGCCTGAAACCGTCAAAGATAGCATTTCTCGCCCTCCATGCTTGGCGCGACGCCGCCACTGGCGATTGGCCACCCCAATACCCGCAAGAGCGCCGCCGAGCCTATGACTTGGCGACAATCAAGTCCTGGATGGAGGTGTTTCTCTACCGGTTCTTCACGGTCAGCCAGTTCAAGCGCTCGGCCTCTCCCAATGGGCCTAAGGTCACCGCAGGCGGATCGCTGTCCCCGCGCGGTGAGTGGCGCGCACCATCGGACGGCAATGCCCGGCTATGGCTGGAGGAATTGCGCGTCAACACGCCCTCGGACTGAACCAGTGGCCCTCTTGCTGCCGTCCTAGGTGGGCGGGGTTCACATACCCCTGGCCCCTTGCTATACCCATGTCCTGTAGCCACTACAGAATTACTCTATGATGATCACGATCGGAGCCTTGTCCAAACGCACGGGCGTCAATATCGAGACGATCCGCTATTATGAGCGGATCAAACTCATACCTCCACCACCCCGAACCGACAGCGGACGACGCCTCTACGGGGCGGAGGACGTTCGGCGATTGACGTTTATCCGCAATGCCAGGGACCTCGGCTTCGACATCTCGGCCATCAAGACGATGCTCGCTCTGCAGGAAGAGCCTGAAGCATCGTGCCAGGAGGTAAGCCAGATCGCTACCGATCAGCTCGAAGCCGTCGAAAGCCGGATCCGCCGGCTACTCGGGCTTAGGACCGAGCTCATCCGGATGGTTCAGGAGTGCGACAACGGGAAAGTCGCGACTTGCCGGATTATCGAAGTGCTCGGCGACTCTCCCGGTCAATCCGACGCCCCATAGTTTTCCTACCATGAGGACAGCGACGCCATAGACGATCGCCGCGTCAGCGAAATCGAAATGGGCCAATTGTGGCCCAAGCCTGCGATACGCCGTAAGCGCCGACGGAAGGCGGCGTTGACGTAAGTCTATTTGGCCTTCCGCGGGCGCGGCGCCCATTTCTTTGCCAGCGCTGCTAAGCGGTTATGG
>NZ_FWXL01000038.1 GCF_900176395.1 Novosphingobium sp. B1
CATGATCGACAGCACCGTGGTCCGGGCACATCATTGTGCAGTCGGCATAAAAAAGGGACTCAGGAAACCGAGGCTCTTGGCCGATCGCGAGGGGGATTCAGCACCAAACTCCACGCCCGATGCGATGCCAAAGGTCGCCCACTCGGGTTCGTGCTGACGCCTGGGCAAAGCCACGATACTCAAGGCTTCGGGCCTTTGCTCCGTATGATCGCCGACAGGATCGAGGCCCTCCTTGCAGACAAGGGTAGCGTCCATGTCACCTGAGTCGTCGACGAAGACCGTGACAGGCTGTCTTTCGAATGGGTCGAAAAAGACGGTCCTCAGGTCAAACCCACCGAGAGAAAAGGCTTTGGCTTGCGCACAATGCAACGCATGTTGACCAACACGCTAGGGGGCGAAGCAGAACATCATCTGTTGCATTCAGGTGCCTTATTCAAAGCAAGTTTGCCGCTGTGCAACGCAAGGGCAGATTAGTCCCGGCTTCGCCTTTCTTTCCGGACGCTCGGACTCCTTGGTCACGGCATCGGAAGCGGCCTTACATTCATCCTCCCACCGTAATGCTGAAAGACGTTGGCTGGCATTTCCAGACATTCGCGCTCGGCGGGCTTAGCGACGGTTCTTTGCCATAACCCGCCACTCAACATACCGCTCGCAGGGGCTGATGTGCGGCGGCCATGGAGATGCGCGGAGCGGCCCGCACTTCCACCAATGTAAGGTTTGGAGTGCGGGAAGGACGCTCTGAAGCTTTTGTATCATTCGATCAGGCCGAAGCCATAAACCTCGTCAAATCCCTTGGCGCCAAGATCCTTGGCAGCTTCCTTCAACTGATGGCCGCATTGGGCTGTGGTTTTGCTACCTGCCCGGCACCGCGCAAGCCACGCTGAAATCACCGGGGTTGCAAACGACGTGCCGGTGAACCGGGCGAGATTGTTGCGCGCATCGGCGGCGAGCACATCGACGCCATAGGCCGCCACCGCGATGTGACGTCCGCGCTGGGCCAGCCGATAGACGTGCCGGTCCTTGTCGACCGCGGTTACGGCAATCACCCCCGGGACGGCGGCCGGGTAGGACGGTGGGGCTGTGGGACCGCCATTCCCCGCTGCTGCAACAACGACCTTGCCTAACGCCACAGCTTCGCGGATCAGGCGATCGAGAATGGCATTGCGTGGACCGGCAAGGCTCATATTTATGACCGGCGCGTTCTGCCGGAGTGTCCATTCCAGCGCCGATGCGATGACTTCCGCGGAAGTATAAGGCCGGCCTGCCGGTCCGCGAAAGATATTGGCACTGTAGATCGTGGGCCGTCCCTCGCTGGCCAGCAGCGAGGCCACTGCCGTGCCGTGACCCGCCGGAGCCTCAACCGAAGCGCCGTCGGTCCACGCCACGATCCTTGCCTTAACCAGCGACGGGTGCGGGGCAATCGCGGTGTCGATCACGCCGACCGAAAAGCTTGCTTGTGCCCGCGAGGGCATGGCCTTCTCGCGCGCCTTGTGCGGCTTCATGCCCGCGGTAAGATCAAGCCCGTAGTAGTGGACCACGTCCACCGTGGCAGTAGGGGCAAGCGTCCGAAGCTGGTCCCTGGCAGCAACGGCGCTGACGCCATCGGGCGCCGAAACACGGAGCATGTCTCGATCGAGCGCGGCCAACCGGATGCGTTCGATAACCTTGAAACCCGCCCCTCGCAGCTGGGCCAGCGCAGGTTCGGGCATGTCGATGGCGAAGACTTCGCCCCGCCGAACGGGATAGCCGCGCTCATCATGCTCGGCACGTTCGCCATCAGCAAGGTCGTGCATTTCGGCGCTGCTGCCATGCTCGACCTCGGCGCTGTCTGCACCCTTCTCCGCCAGATCGGCAGCATCCTCAAGCGCGTCCTCGGCCTCGTCGGCCAGTTCCTTCTCGTAATCAGCCTCGGCCTTGTCGGCATCCTCCGAGGCCTTGACTTCTTCCTTCACCCGATCCGCTTCGAGCTTGGCAAGGTCTTCTGCAGCTTTGGCCGGTTCGCGCACAGCGCGCTCCTCGATCCGCTCCCGATCCGCCTCGAACCGTGCGGCGCGCTCCTCGGCACGCTGGGCCGCGCGGTCCTGCTCACGCTCCAACCGCTCCTGCGCGCGCGAGGGTTCGGGCGGATCACGGTCGTGCGGAGAAGCGGGAACGCCAAGAGCCCCTATGGCTATTCCAGCAATGATGGCGCGCTTGGTCATGGATGCAATCCTGCTTGATACGCGCTGACAACGTCTGCAAGCCCGCGTTATTCCGCAGGTGCCGCGCCGGCCATGGTATTTTTTTGTAGCGTGCGTGCAGGCCGGTTGGAATACCTGATCGCAGCAGTCGTTGTGAGGGCATGGATGTATTTGGTAGGGCAAGGTGCGGAGTGCATGCGTACGGCGATTGTCGCCGTGCTGCCGCGCCTGCGCCGCTTCTGCGCGGCCATGGCGGGCTCTGCTGCCGATGGAGACGATCTCATGCAGGCTACGGTTGAACGCGCGCTCTTGCGCTCCGGCCAGTTCGAGCCGGGTACGCGGCTCGACAGCTGGATGTTCCGCATCGCGCAGAACCTGCACATTGATGGCGCACGCGCGGCCAAGCGGCGCGGCACAGCGGTTGACGTCGAGGTACTGCACAGCCTTGCCGGAAGCGACGGACGCGAGCTGGTCGAAAGCCGCTCGGACCTTGCCGCCGCACAGCGCGCCCTGCAGGCATTGCCCGAAGATCAGCGCGCCGTCTTTGCCATGGTCGTGATCGAAGGCCGCAGCTATCGCGACGCAGCCGAGGCGCTGGACCTGCCCATCGGCACGGTCATGAGCCGCCTTGCCCGCGCCCGCGGCAAGATCGCCGAAACGCTTGCCGGTCGGCAAGACGCGCAGAAGGAAGCCGGACGATGACGCTATCCCGCGAAGAACGGCTTGCCGCATGGCTCGATGGCGAGCTGACCGGTGATGACCTCACCGCCTTTCAGGCCGAGCTTGCCGCCGATCCGGAACTTGCCGCCCTGGCTGAGGAATGGAAGGCCAACGACAGTCTGATCGCAGGTGCCTTTGCGCCAGTAGCCGAAGCGCCGATCGATCAGGCTATGCTGGAGCGACTGGGCCTTGCCGAAAGGCTGGCACCTCTACCTGCAAACGACAATTCCCCGTGGTGGAAGCGCCACGCCCTGCCCCTGGGCGGCGCGATTGCCGCCAGCCTCGTCGCCATACTGGTCGTCGCGCCGCGCAGTAGTGGCGATGCCCGCGATCCTCTATCACGCGCACTGGACGAGACGCCCTCACTTGCGCAGGCCGACCTGCCCGATGGCCGCAAGATCACGCCCATGCTCACCGCCCAGGCTGCAGACGGGCGCTGGTGCCGCGAATTTGGAGATGGCAGCAGCATTGCCCTCGCTTGCCGCGCTGACAAGGGTTCGTGGATCATCGAGGCGAAGGGCAAGGGCGCAGCACCTGTGGACAACGCGGAATTTGCCGTCGCCTCAGGCGCTGACGATTCCGCGCTCAACGCAGCCCAGGCGCACCTCAAGCTCGCCGATCCCGTCAGTGCCGAGGCGGAGCAAGCGCTCATCGCAAAGAAGTGGGGCGGCCACTCCAGCAAGTGACCGCCCCGGCGAAAGCCAACCCGAAGGTTCCGCACTAGAAACTCAGTTGAGCCCTCAGCACACCGACGCGGTTTTTCGCCGGCAGTCCGCCATTGGGGAAGCGCACCCGGTTGTCAGTGTATGTCGCAAGCACGCGCAGATTGGTGCTGATCGTCCAGATCGCGCTCGCACTGAGCGCACGGCCGATCCCGCGATCGAACGTGCCGTCTACCAGATCGAGGCGGCTGTAACGCGCTGCGATCTCGAACGCACCCTCGCCCTTGCGGCGGTCTGGCCCGCCGAATACGCCCGATGACCCGCTGTATTCATGGCGTTGTCCAGTCACGATCCAGCCAACCGATACCGTCTGCCCATTGAAGCTGCGATCATCGAACAGCGAGCGATGCAGCTTGAGCGCGATGGCTTGCCCCTGCAACAGCACCGGTCCGAACGAGACGGCCGCCTCACCATTCCACGCCGTCAGCGTATCGAGCGAGCCGAGTGTCCCGCTCGAAATGACGTTGGGCGCGAAAACCGATCCCGGATCAGCTGTAAAGCGCACGCGCTCGGTGGCCGAAAACGAGCGCCGCTCGCCGCCGAAGCCAAGATGCAGCAAAGTATCGCGCGTGCGCACCGGGGCAAAAGTCACGCGCCCGAGCACGCCCTTGCCACGCTCGGTCGTGCGGCCCTCATCATTTGCCAGAGCATCGGTGAAATAGCCCACACTGGCGCTCCAGTTCCGCCCACCTGTGAAGACCGCACCACCAAAGCCGAACCCGCCGGTCAGGGCAGACGCCATCGAACGCTCAGCAAACGGGGAAACGTTGGAGCTTTGCAGGTCTTCCAAAGAGAACGGGACGATCATGTTGCCGCCCTTGATCTCGAGGTTGCTCACCGGCTCAATCGAGGCCCAGACGTTGCGCCAGCCTTTTGCTCCGGCAAATTCGCGGTCGACGCGAAACCGCAGGACTTTTGCCACTCGGCCCGAAAGCTCGATACGGGCGCGGCGGACATCTCCGCTTGTGGTCCCGGTGCGGGGCACGTCAGGCTCGTCGAACACGCTGGCATCAAGATGCAGTCGTCCGCCAAGATTCAATTGCAGCGGCCCGGCTTCAAGCGTCAGCCCCTTCTCGTCCGCCTTCACCTCCTGAGCATGCACCGGAAGGGCAACCAGAGCGACAGCGGGCGCAAAGGCCTTTGCGGAAAGCTTCATGTTCCGGGTTCCTCATGTTTGGCTCGATGCGTGGCGAGCAATTGAAAAACGAGCGGGACGAGGCCGAGATGAACCGCGTCACCGAACGCGTGGCTCAAGTCAGGGATTATCGTCAGGCTGCTGCGCAGACCGGACTTGCGCATCGCGCGATGCCAGCGACGGGCGCGCTGCAGCCGATGGGTGCCTTGCACTGAATCAATTTCGGGCGAGCGGCGCAGCGCCTTGTCCTGTTGCCGGTCCAACGCACCGACGATGATGTCGAACCGCACTTGCGCAAGTTCCGCCCGGTCAACCCGACGCGGCGCATCGGCCAGCCCGAGCGGCCATGCACTCGCGGTATCGGGCATGGTGTACCACCCCGCCGCCGCCGCAATGCAATGCCGCACGCGCGAGGGGTGCATCATCGCGTAGCGGTGCGCGAACTGCGCCCCGCCCGAGAAGCCGAACAGGTTAAAATGCGTCGTTTCGAACCCGAACCTGCGCGCCGCATCGTCCAGAATGTCAGCCAAGGCCTCGTCGCAAGGAATCACCCCTGTCCGGTCGCAAACCTGCTGGTACATGCCGAACCTTGCTCGTTCGAAAAGCGGCGCGATCACCGGCGTACCCTCGGCATGCGCCCATTCGCCAAAGCGCAGGGCAAGCTCTGCCGCATTGCGCGATATGCCGTGAACGACCACTAGCGGCACCGCATCCTGGCGCAGGGTCTCGGGGACCAGGGCATAATACTGGCGCCCTTGTGCGTCGGGCACCGGCAGAAATTGCGGCAAGGGCATCGGTGTCGCCGTCAAGGGTGAAACGGAAAGCGCGCTCATGGGCGGTCGCTTTCGACGCTGCGCAGAGCTTGCGGGAAATCGACTAGAACCGCACCGTTCCGGGCTCGCGGTATCTGCATCAGCCGGGCAATGCGCCTCGCCGAAATGCGCGCCGGGAGCCACAGCTCTGCCGCGCGGGCAAGGTCGGACAGGGCAAGCCCTGCTGTGCCGATCACCACGATCGTACCCGCAAACTGCCCGCCCCCCAGCAGCACGACGAGCAGGATCAGGCTTGTCACCAGATGCGGCAATCCCCGTAGTGATCCGGTAAACCACGCCCGGTGCAAGGCAGCCCGGTTGAGCGCATCAGTCCGCCGCTTCAGTCGCCGCATCTCGGCCCGCTCATTGATTACAGGACCATAGGTTGCCGCTCTGGCAATCCGGTCAGAAGCAAAAGCCGAAAGCTGCCCGCGCCTGCGCCGCACTTCGCGAACCGCCCGCGCCATCGGTCGCAGCAGAGCCGCGCCACCCGCAATCCCGAGCGCCAGCATCGCACCGATCCAGCCTGCCATTACGGGCGATTGCCACGCCGCCCAGGCCAGCAGCGCAAAGAGCAGGACCGGCGCAGTCGCCGCACGCGGCAAGCCGTCGCTCCACCACTGCCGCCGCGCCGATAGATCGCCGACAAACACTTGCAGCATCGCGCCATGGCGACGACGGGCCACCTTGGCCCGGTCCGCCCGCAGCACGCGCCGCAGCAGCCTTGCCCGCACCTGCGCCACCTCGCGCCAGCCAATCGCCTCGCACAGCCGCCGCCGCAGCACTTCGAGCGCAAATGTGGAACCGAGCGCCGCCACGGCAAGGCCGATCGGCACAAGGCCGGCCGGACTCTGGCCTGTGCGATGCAACAGCGCCGCACCTACCAGCGTGGAACCCGCCTGCGCCGCAGCCACGGCAACAGGCGCCGCCATTCGCCAGGCGGCTGACCCCATCATCAGGCGACGCACGAGACCTCTCCGCCCGCAAAGCAGATCTTTGGCGCAGTGATCGCATCGCGCAATTCCGCCAGCGTCAGCACCGGTCGGCCAAGCGCAGCCTCTGCCTCGCGCGTGGCGAGCGGCGAGGCGCTGAGCAGGCCGGAAACACCGAGCACCCGGTGCCCAGCCGCGACCAGCCACTGATGGCCCGCCACCGCACCCATCGCATCACCTGCGGCAAACAGCACCCCGTGCAGCTTATCGCGCAGGCGAGGTGAGCGCAGAAGCGCGCCGGTTTCCCGCTGCAGCAGACCGTCAGCCACTTCGACGACGATCACGTCAGGCTTCGCCGCCGCGCTATGCGCAATGAGTGAGAGCGCGACGCTTTCGATCCGTTCCTGCGCCAACCCCGCCGTCGAGGCATGGCCATGATCGGTGAAATCGAGCACCGTGCGTGCCCCTGCATCAAGCATCGTCCACAGATCGCCGCCCGATCCAGTTCCGGTCACCTTGGTAGCCGAAACTACAAGGCCGGCGCGCGCGAGGCCATGGATTAACCCTGCCGCCGCCGTGGTCTTGCCCGCATTCATCGACGTGCCCACCACCGCAACCACCGGCGGCAGCCCCGTCTTTGCAGTCGCACGAGGTAGAGCAAACCGCGCCAGGTTGAGTACCTTGCCAGTTTCATCCGCCAGCAGACCGATGGGCTCGATGCGTGTGGCGGCGCGAATCTTCGCGTGACGGCTCAGCACCTTTCCCGCAACGCCGCCGGCCGCCACAAGATCGCATACCGAGAGGTCCTCGGGCACCACCGCCTCGAACTGGTCGGGCGCATAACGCTCGCCAAAAGCAACGATGATCTCGTCACCTTCGTAAAGCTGCGCACGACGGCCGTGCGGAGATTCCAGCTTCTGGTGCTGGCCAAGCTGGGCCACCCGGGCCAGCACCAGGTCTCCGGCACGCGGGCGCAGATCGCTGCGCAAGCGCATTGCAATATCCAGATTGACGCGGCGCGTGGTGAAAGCGCGCTTGGCCGCCGCGCGGCGATCATCGCGCAACACGCGCCCCTTGCGCGGGGCCGTGGCGGATTGCTCGCCTGCGCCAGTCAGCAACATTTCGAGCGTTCGCAGATCCTGCAACATCGTCTCTCACCCCTTCCATTCAATCGGGGCGACAACGACGTCCGCTCGCGCTTATTCCTTCCGCATCGAAATTCTTTTAAACGCCATCAATTCAGACGCCAGCTCAGCGACAGGCCGCCTGCAAAATCGGTGCTGCGCACGTTGAAACCTGTCGAGGCGAAGACCTGCACGCGCAGCTTGCGTGTCAGGCCGAAGTTGATCCATCCAGTCGCCTCGCTGCTGGCAATGCGCCCCGGCGTTGCCGATTCCTGCCAGTCATAGTCCGCGCCGACGATCGTGCCGCCGGGCAGGCGATAGCTCACACCACCCCCTGCCCCCCAGGTATCGCGCAAAGTCGATCCGGCGGGCTTGCCAAGGAAGCGATAGCGCGCGCTGGCGAAAACGCTCAAGCGCCCGATGTCCTGCACCAGATCGCCGCTGACGGTCACGTCGGCCTTGCCCGTGCCAAGCCGCTTTGCCCGGGAGGCCGTGGGCAACTTCAAGCGCGTACCAAAATCCAGCCAAGTCGAGCGGCCAAGTTCGAGCGAATATCCGAGCGCCACCGAAACATCGCCCAGCCCGCCCCGGCTGTTGGACAAAACCGTTCCGGGTGTCGGCGGAGCAATCACCCCGCCACTGCCGCTGTCATCATCACCGCCTGAAGAACCGGAACCGCCAGAGCCCGAATTCCCCGAACCCGAACTGCCCGAATTTGAGTTGGACCTCGAACCGCTGGACCCCGAACCCGACGAGTCATCGCTTCCACCGCTGCTTCCGCCATCGTCGCCGGTTACGCCAAGGTCGCCGAACCCGGCATCGCGTCCCTGCGGCGTGTCGAGGATGCTCCCTGGGCCATCAATGTGCACCCAAGGCACCGAAACACGTATGGAAAATCCGCCCTTGCGATACTTGAGCGCCACAGGAGCCGAAACGACCTTGGTCGATTGCGTGTCGCCGTAGTCGCCCTCGGAGTAGTTTACGCCTGCACTCGCTCGCCATACGGTCGGGGCTTCTTGGCCTCCAGCTGTCGCAGGCATTTCCTGCGCAGCAGCAACGCCTGCAAATCCCAAGCCACTGAGGACCAACGAACCTGCACCCAATACGTTTTTCATATTTCCCCCTTCCCTCCACCGTGCCGATCCAGACACGGTGCCCATAACGTTCCCCAACCAAAGGTTATTCCCCAAGGCGAAACACCAATGCAACAAGCATGGGCAGAAATGTGTCGGGCGGATCACTAATTACAGGGCTATACCGCAATAGTATGAGCGTCGTGCCACGCAGGGCTATAACAACGGTCGCCATAGCCTGCCTTTACTTACCGCTATCACGCCGATCGACAATCTCCGAGAGAGGTTTCCAACCAGACAAGTGCAAAAACCGTTGCGTACCAAACTTAATTTACTGGTCCACAAACAAATGGCGGGTTTTAAAAAGAGCTGCCGTTTAGGTGCACTCAGATAAGCGTTGATTTGCTCAGGATTGACCTTTGTTCATCGCGCAAACCCAATTGCAAACGACTTGAACCCGGTCATTCCATTGTCGCGTGACGCTCTACGCTTGGGGAGAAGGCGTTCCGGTACGCATGCCAGGCGAGGCAGCACAGGGCCCAGGCATGCGCTTTGTGGCGGTAAAGAGCGAGGAGTAGTTGGCTGCCGGCCTCGTGTTCCGCACCCGCAATCTGATGGTGCGCCAGCGCACCCAGCTCATTAATTCGATCCGCGAACACTTGGCCGAGTATGGCTGAGTCACGCCGCGAGGCACCGCATCCATGACGCTGCTGGCTGACCTGCTGGAAGACGGGGACATGGCATCAAGCTTGCCGCAAACTGTGCGGCCGATGTTCAAGCTGATGATCGACCTCCTAGCTGAGCTCGACGAGCAGATCGCCACGCTTAACCGTGAGATCTGGCGAGGTTGAAGCGGTTACCACTGGAAGCTCTTGGTAAGAGGACTAAGCAGCAGGGTTTTCTCAATCCCGGACACCAGGCGATCGTTGACTGGTGACGCAAAATAGAAGGACAAACGATGTGTCCTTAGGCCGCAACAGGAATCGACGGTAGTTTCTCATCCCCGCGCTCATCAGGCTGCCCCACTTTATTGTAACTGATGTGCATTCCATCTCGCGTGAAAGGATCACGAGCTTGGGCTGTGACGTTTCCGCTTCGCTGCTGCACGCCCCATCGGACCGTGATGCCGTGAAGTGCCGAGGCGACTGCATGAACCACGACGGCGTAGAGTAGTTGGCGATAGCCGAAGCGCATGGCCAGCAGGCGCAACGCCGGCAAACGGCCCTCACGGCTATCGATACGATAGGCGAGTGCACCGCAGGCGCACTCCACCGCCGAGAAGATAAGCCAGAATGCCAGCATTCGGGTGAAATCGTCCGACATCAAGCCCCAGCCATGGCTTATAGCCCGCAAGCCCGTATCGATCAGACCAACAACCAAGGCCAAGTCGATGAACGGCGAAAGCAGGCCGAGTCCGATCTGGAACAACCACGCCTGCGGCAACCCGAACCAGGCTAGCCCGCGCGGCTGCCCCCGACCAATGACGGCTGCATGTTTCCACAGGCACTGCAAGGTGCCGAATGCCCAGCGATAGCGCTGACGGAATAGCGCGCCCACGGTCTCTGGCGCCTCAGTCCAGGCAATTGCCTCATGTTCGCAGGCCACTCGCCACCCGGCACGCTGGATGGCGATGGTCAGATCCTGGTCCTCGGCCAAGGTGTCAGCAGGATAGCCGCCCACTGCATCGAGCGCCGCACGGCGCCAGCCGCCAACAGCACCCGGCACGACCGTTACTGCACCGAGTGCCTCCAGCGCACGCCGCTCAAGCGCCTGCGCCGTGATGTATTCCACGGATTGCCATCTGGTGAGCCAGTTGACGCGATTGCCGATCTTCGCATTCCCGGCCACCGCACCAACGGTTGGGTCTGCGAACCACTTTGCCAACTTCGCGATGGTGTCAGGTTCGAAGCGGGTATCTGCATCAAGCGCGACAATCACGTCGCCCTTGGCAATGGCCAGCCCTTGATTGAGCGCACTAGCTTTCCCGCCATTATCCAGCGTCAGAAGACGCACCCGCGGATCAAGGCCGAACGCATTCCGGACAATCTCGCTCGTTCGGTCAGATGAACCGTCATCGATCACGATGATCTCCACCCGAATGCCTTGAGTGGCGAGTGCCCGGCGCACCGATGCCTCGATCACGCGTTCCTCGTTGAAGGCGGGAATCAGAACGGAAACAAAGTGCGGCACGAGGTGCGCTGGCGCTTCCGGGCGATGATGCCCCTGTTTGATGCGGCGGGTTTGCCAGGAGGCCAGTACAGAAAGCAGCAGGACACGCAGCAACCCAAGTATGACGGCCGCCATAAATAGCCAGCCAATCGCCTTGCGGCCCACCCGAAGCACGTTGAACAGTGCACCCTGCAGACTGGATTGCGCTTGGCCGCCGCGCGCTAGCACCGGCATAGCGGTGTCGCGGGTCAGCCCAGCAAGGGTCGAGACAGGAACAAATTCGTACCCACGGGCACGCAGTTCGCGGATGATGGTCGGCAGGGCAGCCACGGTCGCACTGCGGTCACCGCCCGAATCATGCAGGAGCACGATCCGCCGGGCGTTGCCAGCGCCGCCGCTCTCGATCTGGGCGATCGTGCGCGCGGTAATTGTCGCGGCATCTGTGGTCTGCCAATCCAGCGGATCGACATTGAGACCCACGGTTAAATAGCCGAGCTTCGCTGCGATCTGCGCAACTCGCAATTCCGCCGCCGTATGGGGATCCGCATCCCCAAGATATGGCGCGCGGAACAGATGCATAGAACGGCCCGTGTATGCCTCGACCAACCGCTGCGTCGCGTTGATTTCCAGTTCTACGGCCCCATCCGAGAGTTGGTCGAGGTTCGCGTGCGTGGTCGAATGGTTGGCCAGCTCCGATCCTTGTGCCACAATCCGGCGTGTCAGCGTTGGCTGGTCCAGCACATGCGTGCCTGTAACGAAGAACGTCGCTGGAACGTTGTACTGCTCAAGCACGTCAAGAACCTGGGGCGTCCAGCGCGGGTCAGGCCCATCGTCAAAAGTGAGCGCGATCTGACGCGGCATGTTCCCGCTGCGTTCGACAATATGGCCATGCGGTAGCGTTTCATATCTGGCTGAGCGGATCAGCCCGCGCGCATCGACGGACATCTTGCGCGAACCTCTGGTCGACGGACTGCCCAAGCGCAGGATTTCGCCCGTGCCCCGCAGATCAACCCCTTCCCCGCCAGGCAGTGCCCGCAAAGCCTCGACCGGCGGTCGCGTGCCGCGTCGTGCGGCCGCGAGAACAGACCAAAATCCGGGATCCTCGCTACCGAGGCGCCAAACCGCCACGCCCGCCGGGTGCAGCTGGCGCAGCACCGATATTTGGTTCCAGGCGCTAAAGGCATCGAGCATCCAGACTTCATGCGAAGCGCCCGACTGGGTGTAGGCAAAGCCGGTGTTGCCACTGCCGGCATCGAATTGCGGGCGAGCGCCGGCCTGTTCCGCGCGTGCCCAGGCCTGCTCGACGGTAATTGAATCCGCCAGCTCCTGCCCCTTCGACCAGTCAAACGCATAGCTCCCGATGGCCACGATCGCCCGCTCAGGTCCGGTTCGCGCTACTGCGCTCTCCACGACCCGGGCAAACCAAGCCTGCGAAGCGATTGGTCCGGGCGATCCGGATTGCCAGTGTTCGTCGTAGGCCATCAGGACGACGCGATCGGCAGCGCGGGCGTAGGCGCCAAGATCCCAAGTCTCATCCGCAATGGGGGCAGCGAGCATCACCGTTGGCGCTTTGGAACCGGACAGTGTCGGCAACCGCTCGCGCGCTTCGGAGAGAAGCGCGCGGTAGTCATTGTGCGCCGACACGGGTAGGTCTTCGATGTCGAAGAAAACACCCGCCGCGCCGAGCCGGACCATGACCTTTGCAACCTTGTCGAGTAGAGCACGACGCCTCTGCGGACTGGCCAAAAGCCGCGCCATGTTGGCGCCGTCCCAGCCGGTCTCGCCGTCGTTCTGGATCATCAGCAACAGCTTGGCCCGAGTGCTGCCGTTCAGGATCTCCTTGAGCGACCAGTCGGAAGCCTCGATCCATTGGTGATCCCGCCCGCGAACCGAGACGAGGCCAGCGGCAACCCACGATAGCTTGTCAACATTGGCGCGCAGGGAGCGGCGGCTTGCCTCATCCCAAGGCATGTAGAAGCCCAGAGTTTCATCTCCGAGTCGCTGTGCCCCTGGGCTAGCCATATTAGGCAACCAAGCGACTGCGGTATTGTGAGCAGTGCTGTGCCTGAGCGAGACAGGGCGCGCGAGCTGTCCGGCGCTTGCCCTAGGGAACTGCGGAGCGGGGCGCCGTTCGAAAGTTCCCAAGGCCCATGCGAACGCTGCAAGACACAGCGTGATCGAAATCACTACTCCTGCTCCCAGCCATCTCATCAGACGACCACGGACTCCCGTCGGATCATGGAACACCTGAAATTTCACGGGCTAGCCTTGCTGTTTGCGACTGGAGGCTCGCCGATAGGCCTTGCAGGGATAGGATGTGCTTAAGTTACATCTGTGAGTAGAACTGCCCCCTCAATAAAAGCAAAATTAATCTTGGGCTCCTGACGGTATGCTCGACAATGCAACCAAAGCGCTGGTCGGCCCAGCGTTGCTGTATCCGAGGCAAGCTTGAGTTATCTGGCCGCAGTCCGGTAATACCGAAGCTACAGCACCAGCGGATTGCCACGTAAACCGCCGCCTCACGCACCAGCTTATGGTCGTGCCGACGCCTAGCAAGTGCCAGGCGAGCATGAGCCAGACGGCGGTATCGGGACTAGATCGCGAAGACTGCCAGCTAAGAACTCGTACCGTTCAGGCCGCCGCCCCCCTGCATTGACGTAAGCGCTGTTTTCAGCCCACGTGGGCGTGCGGCAGGAGCTCGTCGATCCGCGATGCGGGGTGGCCATTGGCGAGACTGGTGAGCGTCGAGGTC
>NZ_FWXL01000031.1 GCF_900176395.1 Novosphingobium sp. B1
CACCCCTTTCCAGCGCCAAACCCGCACCACACAAATTCAATCACTTGCGAAGCAATGTTCTACGCATGTTCCGAGGCCACTGTCCAACTTGGGTCAGGGTGCGTTTTTGTAGAATGTTTATATAGCTGAGGCAGCGCGACATGTAGTCGCGCTGCCTTGCGCAAGCTACAATTCAATCTGTGGATCGCTAGGCCGCTTATGCATGTCACTTTGCAAAAAGCTCATCACACTCTTCGTTTTATCTTCGGTGAAAAAGCTCGCATAATGCTTTTTCACCGTCATTGGGTTGTCTTGCAGAGCGTCTGCAGCCATGTCGATATTGTGGGTCTGCTTAAGAATGTGTGTCGCCGTTATATCGCGCACTGCATGCGTTCGGAAGCTACAGACTCCCACAATTCCAGAGCCGGTCACCTCATGATGAACAACATGCTTCCACGTTGCAAAATCCATGTCACGACTAATGCGTTCACCGTCAATCGGCAAACCGGAACGGGTAACCAGAAGACGATCGTGCTCTTTCACTCCGGTCATCAATAATGGTCGGGCAACACTGACGTAATCGTCAATGTAAGCCGTTTCCTCCAAAGGAAGAGCACATATGAAATCATTTTCGCCGGCAGAAGCATTGCCACCGTTCTTGAAAAATGAACCGTCCTCATTTTTGAATTCACGCGCAGGAATGCGAATAATCCATTGGTTGCCTCGCTTGTAGAACTTCGCTTTCTTACAGTTAATAGTCAGCTCTGCGACATTTCGCACTCGAAGGGCCGTATGTATCGTAATCATGATTGCCACGTACCGCCGCATGGCAATAGCACGCCTGTAAGGGCTATGGTGGCCCATCTCAAGCCGCAGTTCGTCAAGCAAATCAATCAGCACATCACGTGGACGATCCATGTCAAGAATAGGCTCAATCGCCTCAAAAGGATTTCGTGAGTTAACAAATGTGTTTTCGTAGAACGTCTTCCAGAGAAACTCATTAACTTCGCAAAGGTTCTTAGACCAGCCCTCTGGAGAATTAAGCACTTCAATCTCTTCCGCACAGAGCAGCGCTGGAATTGAAACTAAATGCGCTGCGAGATCGGGTCGATAGTGTAGCCAGCCCTTCACCACCTCTGGACGCCGGGCTTGTGTGCGCCGATCCTGCGGGACTAGCGGATTGGTCAGATGAGCAACAACGCCGATAAATGATGAAACACCGGTATGCGGTTCGTCAGCCGTCTGATCAAACTTCCACTGCAAAAACCGGCGAACGATCGGCAGACACGCAAGCAGCGCGACAGTGAGGCTTGCTTCCTCAACGCCGCACCCCCCCTCATCCGGTGATAAGGCAAGAAAGCTCATGAACTCGAGAATCCAGTTTGTATACATCTGGAATGAGGGTTCCCGCCAACGTTTCTCGCGAGGGTGAGCAGGAAACTTCGACGTCTTGTACTCGTGCAGAGCATCGAATTCATTTTGCAGGACAAGAGTAGGCTTAATGCGCCAACGCTTCCTGGCTCGATGGGCGATACGGTACTCCGTCGTGTTTGTAGCCTCTTCACGGATCGAAAGCCCCAACTTCTCACGCTCGTCTTCGGACAGGCTTGCAAAGTCTGCCGGCAGGAGCGGCGCCGCGAGTGCGCGAAGCTTGGCGGTGTCAAGAGAGGGCGGCCAGATCCGCTCTGGGAAGGCTTGACGAGTCCTATGAACAGACGTCCGCATGCGGCTGACAAGCGTGCCAACTGGCACCTCGAGAAAGCGTTCAAGATCATGAACGACCGAAACATCTTCTTTGATCGGTTCCTGATCGAGCTTCAACCAAACGGGCAGGCGTCGGGCGACATAGTCCAAACCACCTTCCTTCAACGCGTCATAAACATTCTCGAATTTCCTGACACGGAGAAGGTATGTCAAAGCTGCGTTGAAGCCGGAAGGAATGGCTGCGTCGCCGACGGGCACCATGAGCATACGCGCGTACTTCTGCCAAATGGCCATATTTGCTAGCCACCTCCGCCGGGTCTCACTGTTCTGAAAGTGAGCTTTCCCCATCGTTTCGACAAACTGCGGCAGCCGCACCATAACATCTGAACACAAATCCAGTTCGGTGAGATCGCGAAGTTTCATGAAACGACGAAGTGCGCTCTCGAACCGCTTCCAACTGATAGCGGCCTTTGCCCCAAGATCGTGTTGATACCGAACTTGGCCGAGCCGCAGCAGATCCCCGAACGTGGGCTCGGCAACGCGCGCTGGACGAAACGCATCCTTACCGATGCCGACCAGATACGCGGCTTCGTCGATCTGGCGCAGAAACTGAAGGTCCCGCTTATAGCCATAGAAGTTGATCCCTGCCTCGCGCAGGATTTCACGATAGGCAGGCTTTCCAAGCGCACGCATCGCTTCGGGTAGCGGTGCCGACTGCGATATGTACTTCTCGTTCAGAAGTGCATCGAGCTTCTGGGATTTCGCTTCCGCACGGTCCGCAAACGCACCACGCCGTGCAGGTAAGCCCATCTTCGCACAGTAGTCGACCGTCTTAACAAAGCCCAGCTCTTCAGCCAGCTTGCCAATCTGGGCCAAAAGCTCCGGCTTATACTTAAGGATCTTCTCCCGGAACCCGAGCTCCTGCTCGATCAAAGACTTATTTGGCTCCCCCGCCTTGCGTTCGCTTTCCGGCACCCCCAAGCCCAAGGAAGCCAGCTTGGTACCCCAAGCGGTAATGGCTGTGATATGGTCATCAAGACAGAGTAACTCCCGCCCCTTGTTCCGGTGCGGGGACTTCATCGGCAGGCCCATCGCCTCGCAGTATTCGCTCGTCTTCATCAAACCGAGTTCTTCAGCGACCTTATACATCCTCTGCTTAAGCTCTACCTTGAAGGCGAAAAGCCCGCTGCGAAAGCCAAGGTCCTGTTCAATCTGCTTCCAATTTGGCGCACCACGCTTGCCGGTGCTCTCCGGCACGCCCAGCCCCTTTGACGCCAAATTTTCAGCCCAATCACGGATGGCCGCTCTCGGGCCATCTAAGCACATCAACTTCCTGCCCATTTTCTGGTCAGGCTTAGATTCCTTATGTCCGAAATTATGTGCCACCGCATAATCCTTGTTTGTGTTTTGATTGCACAAAAATACTCAATCGCAAGCGTCGTGCAATCGGTTTTTTAATCTCAATACGAAATTTCCGGCTCTGAATCGCGCCTACCTTGTTGACGACGCCACTCAAGGGAAACGTATGATATAGCTGGAAAGCCCAAGAAACGAGGAATTCCGCACCTTCTCATCGGAAACGCTCCATAGGTTTGCGCCCTTGTCAAAAGCTGTAAAAATTTCACGCTTGTCCCACGGAAATTGTCAGTTCGATAAACATCGTTCGCAAGTTGCTCGCATTCTCTTTGGGTCGGAGAGCGGCCGAAAATGCTAGTAGGATAGCCTCCCTGCCCTCGTTGACTTTTGGGACACGGGGGATCAAATCGCGGCTACGAAATAGCGAGACACATTGTGGTTGCCGAAGTTTTGACCCAGACCAACCGCGACACGGCCAAGCAGAGACAAGCTGACTTGATCACTCAAGCACTTCGCGCTCGGGGCTGGAGCCAGCTCGATCTCGCAAATGCAACCGGCCTGCCGACCTACACGATAAATCGCGCAGCTCTGGGCAAAAACCTGCTAAGTGAAAAGAGCTTAGTGGCCATAGCTAAAGCGCTCAATCTAGATGCAGATGTCCTTGTCCAAAGAGACCTGCGGCCAGGAGCACAAGATCTTGCCGAAGGTTTCGCCATCGAGAAGCAATTCGACGGCCGATACCGTGTGAAGATGAACGCTATTGTGCAGCCTGGTGCTCAGTTAGTTATAGAAGCGTTAATACAGCACAACGCCGTCGTGAGTATTGCGCAACTCTCCAAGATTCTTCAAATTCTTGATAGTAGCGCTGAATGAACTTACACATGGGCTTGTGCAACGTAGCCACATTGCAAAATTTGACTGCGGCGAGACACTGCGGTGGGCTTCGTGTCAACTGAAGGGAAGGCTGGCGCGTTTCTACGTCTGTTAGATTTCTTTCCAACAGGACTCAGGCAGTTGGCGATAGGGCGTCGCATTAACCTCCGTGCGGTAGGCTTGGATGTTGACAGCATGGCTAAGCTGAGATTCGCCAAAGATTTGGCAAGCGACAAGCTTACATCCGAAAGCCTACAGGAAGTGAAAAAATTTGTCGAATTTATGCGGGATGTGTTCGACATTCATTTCGCAGATAGGGATAGTTCGACGTTAAGTCATGATGAGATTGACGAATTCGAGCGAGTTCTGCTGATTTTAAGCAGTTAGTTCATTTTTGGGGCACTATGAAATTCTATAGAGGTCTGTCTGTAGCATCTACTGAGTGTGAAGGGGTTCTGCGGCAAATACGGGAAAAGGGTATCGTCAGCAACATCTGGAACTGGCGAACAGAACACTTCAGGCCAGACGGGGGACTAATAAAGAAAATCAACCTATCTTTGGACGACACCCGCCCAAAGGAAATTTCTGGCGTCCCTGCAGCATGTGCCTGTGGCAATCTCGAGGGCGCACTTTATTACGCTTGGCGTCATAGCCGACCAACAGAGCGTTGTCCCGTTATTGTTGAGTTTGAAAGTCCGATTCACAATGTCGCGATAGACGGAAAGGACTTTCTTTATACAGTTTTCCAGTTTGGTGTTCCTGAGAAGGCAGCACCAGTCATTCGAGATATCTACGGCGAACGCGGGCTGATGTACGCGGAGCTAGCGTGGAAAAAATGCGATACACGCGCTCGAATTGCGATATGCGATTTAATGATCCATGATTCGGAGGTAATTCAAGCACACCATGCCAACAAGAATGCCATTAAGGGGCGTTACGGTATATTATTTTGCAGTGCATTTACGGTGGAAATCCCTATCCTTCCAGATAATATAATCGACGTCTATGAAGCTTTTTCGCCGCCAAATGAACCAGATAAACTTATCTGTCTTATGGACCTCATATCACTACCTAGTTTCGGGAGTTAACAATGTCTTCTTGGTAGTTAACTCACCTATTGCTGCGAACACATACGGTCGACCTGCTGCCTTTCAGCGAGCGTAAGCGGAAACGTCGATTGGCGCCGCAAAGCACGAACCCACTTCGTGGGAGAGTCGCGTGCGGAGATGTGGTGTAGTAATTCAGGGTCTTTGAGCGGGGAGAAGTAAGCAGCGCTCCCCTGCAGGTTCCTTCAACTGAGAGGAACTTGTCATGAACACCGTTTCGCCGACCGCCCCAGTCAACCCGCTTCGCCAGCGTATGCAGCATGATATGCTCATGCGAGGTTTCGGGCCGCATACTCAACAGGGGTATATTCGCCATGTCCGGCGCTTCGCCGCGTTTCTGGGCCGCCCACCCGACACCGCAACGGCCGAGGATCTGCGTCGATTTCAGCTGTCTCAACATGAGCATGGCGCAAGCGTCGCAACGATCAACTGTGCGGTGTCCGCGCTCCGGTTCCTGTACAGCGTAACACTCCGCCGGCGGGATCTTGCGCGCAGTCTCGTTCCCGTACGTCGCCCACAGACCGTTCCGCAGGTATTGACGGTTGAAGAAGCCGCGCGCCTGCTCGAGGCAGCGCCCGGTATCAAGTACAAGGCGGCGCTGGGAGTGGCCTATGGCGCGGGCCTGCGCATTTCGGAAGTGGCGCATCTCAAGCTTGATGACATCGACAGCAAGCGCATGCTGATCCGCGTCGAGCAGGGCAAAGGCCGCAAGGACCGCAATGCCATGCTCTCACCTCATCTGCTGAAACTGCTGAGGCTCTGGTGGCACGAGGGCAAGAGGCGCGGAGTCATGTTCCCGCACGGCTGGCTGTTCCCGGGACGCAGCTACACAGATCCGATCTCCTCACGGCAGCTGCATCGCGCTTTTCAGGAGGCGGCCGAGGTCGCCGGCATCAAGAAGCGAGTCAGCCCGCACACCCTGCGCCACAGTTTTGCGACCCATCTGCTTGAGCAGGATGTCGACATCCGCGTGATCCAGGTGTTGTTGGGGCACGCTAATATTGAGACCACCACAATCTATACCAAGGTATCTACCAAGACTATTCAGGCCGTGGCGAGCCCGCTCGATCGGGTCATTGCGCTGATGGAAGGCTCAGAGCGAACATCGCCGCCCGGCTGAGCCCGTGGGCTCTTCCCTCGAGGTCGCCGACATCTTTCGCAGTGCCGGCCCAAGGTACCGGGCCGACCATGCCGGACATCTGAGCCTTCATCAGCTCAAAGTCATGTCGGCTATCGAGACCTGTCGCACCGCTGCGCTTGGTGGTCATGTCGAAGCTTGCGACGACTGCGGGCACTGGCGGATCAGCTATAATAGCTGTCGCAATCGGCACTGCCCTCGCTGCCAGGGCGCTGCGGCGCGTACATGGCTGGCCGCACGCGAGGCCGATCTGCTGCCGGTTGGTTATTTCCATGTCGTCTTCACACTGCCCGGCGAGGTCGCCGACATCGCCTTTTACAACAAGGCTATAGTCTATGACCTGCTGTTCCGTGCCGCCTCCGAGACGATGCTGACCATCGCCGCTGATCCCAGGCACCTTGGCGCACGGATCGGCATCACCGCAGTCCTTCATTCCTGGGGCTCGGCGATGACTTACCATCCGCACGTTCACATGATCGTGCCGGGTGGCGGCATCGCGCTGGATGGCACGCGCTGGATATCCTCGCGCCCCGCCTTCCTCCTGCCGGTCCGGGTGCTGGGCAAGCTGTTCCGCCGCCTGTTTCTTAGTCGGCTGCTGGCGCTCTACGACGCGGGCAAGCTGTGCTTTTTTGGCAGCATGGCCCATCTATCCAACCGCGGTGCCTTCTTGAGGCACCTTGCGCCGGTCAGGAAGAAGGCATGGGTGGTCTATGCCAAGCCACCCTTCGTTGGCCCCGAGGCAGTGCTGGCTTACCTCGCACGCTACACCCACCGTGTTGCTATCTCGAACCGTCGCTTGATCACCTTCGACGAGGCCGGTGTCACCTTCCGCTTCAAAGACTATCGTCGCGACGGGCCTAGGCGTCAGAGGGTAATGACGCTCAGTGTCGACGAGTTCATTCGCCGCTTCCTGCTGCACGTCCTGCCACGCGGCTTCCACCGCATTCGCCATTATGGCCTGCTGTCGAGCGCCGCACGCAAGCAGAGTCTCGAACTTGCCCGCAGGCTGCTGGATGCCCCACTATCACTCGAAGATCCCGGACCCGATGCGCCTGTCGATACGCGTCCGCCGTGCCCATGCTGCGGTTGGCACATGACCATCATCGAGACCTTCGCGCGTTCGTGTCAGCCGCGCGCACCGCCCCAACCCTCCGCACAGATCCGGGAGTTGGCGCCATGACCCGGCATGCACCACAATGCATGATGACCGCAGTGCACACGCTGCGGTCACCGGGATCCCTCGTGCCTGGCCCCCGGCACATTGCACAGATCACCCGATATTCGGCTCCAATGGATAGCGCCGGCCCGCCGTTCGTGCCCAAGACACCCGATTACGCAAGCCTCGCCTCACGTAGCATCGACGCGCCACCCCCGTCTGAGACCATCCGAAAGCCCTTTTACCCATAGCACAGCGCACGAGGCCCGCGGGTTCCTGCCTCACAGATTTTCGTACGCAAGCGCCCGAAAACCTTAGCAATTCCGGACGTTCGAGCATCAGTTTGTCGTGATCGATTCCTGCCGTTGGTTCATTGGGCTTTTGGGAACGGTGGAGGACTTGGTGTGTGAAGGGTTTCGGGCGCTTGCGTACGAAAGCCTCCAGTGCAGGAACCCGCGGGCCCCACGCGCTGGTCTATGGGTAAAGCGACTTTGGGATGGTTCTGGAGGGTAAGCGCTTCCGCTTCGGAAGTGTACTCGCCGGCCGGATCAGCGTGATTTCGTGCAGCGTCAGACCGCGAGCGACGGCTGTTATGAAGTTCGCTTTGCCCTGGGCCCGACGTAATTCCGGGATGGGTACGCGCTGGGTCATCGGCCAATGCGCCATGAGCGTGACCGTCATGCAGGATGGGCCATGCCAGATCATGGCGCGTGTCTCTGGGCTGGGAATGCTGCGGTTGGTGGTGCGCGTGGTTGGCACCAGCGAGCGAAGGTTTCGATAATGGTCATGTGCCCGCCGCAACATGGGCATGGCGGGCGATGATCGGGCTGCTCGCCGGGTTCGGGCTCCTCGGCAGGTGCAGCGACGCCCAGCAGCCTGCGTGCAAGCGCCATGGTGTCCTTGTGCGCTGAACAGGCGAGCAGGCCATAATGCCGGATGCGGTGGAAGCCGCGCGGCAGGACGTGGATCAGGAAGCGACGGATGAACTCGTCGGTCGCCAGCGTCATGACCTGCTGGCGCTCGGCGCCATCGCGGCGATAGTCCTTGTAGCGGAACGTCACGCCGGTCTCGTCGAAGCCGATGAGCCGCCGGTTCGAGATGGCGACGCGGTGGGTGTAGCGCGAGAGATAGGCCAGCACCGCCTGCGGCCCGGCGAAGGGCGGCTTGGCATAGACCACCCAGCGCTTCTTCCGGATCGGGGACAGATGCCGCAGGAAGACCTTGCGTATCGCTAGGCCCGCCAAGGTGCTGAAGAAGACGAGCTTGCCGGCATCGAACAATGCCAACAGGCGAGTGAGGAACAGGCGGCGGAATAACGCGCCCAGCACGCGCACCGGTAACAGGAAGGCGGGGCGTGACGAGATCCACCGCGTACCGTCGGGCGCGATGCCGCCGCCAGGTACGATCATGTGCACATGCGGGTGGTGGGTCAGCGCCGATCCCCATGTGTGCAGCACGGCAGTGATCCCAACCCGCGCGCCGAGGTGCTTGGGATCGGCCGCGATGGTCAGCATCGTGTCCGCAGCGGCGCGGAACAGCAGGTCATAGACCACCGCCTTGTTCTGCCAGGCGATGTCGGCAATCTCGGCAGGCACCGTGAACACGACGTGGAAGTAGCCGACCGGCAACAGATCGGCCTCGCGCGCGGCCAGCCAGGTGCGCGCAGCAGCGCCCTGGCACTTGGGACAGTGCCGGTTGCGGCAGGAGTTGTAGGCGATCCGCCAGTGCCCGCAATCATCGCAGGCTTCGACGTGACCGCCCAGTGCGGCGGTGCGGCAGTTCTCGATCGCCGTCATGACCTTGAGCTGGCCGATGCTGAGATGCCCGGCATGGGCTGCGCGATAGGCGGGCCCGGCGCTGTGGAAGATGTCGGCGACCTCGAGTGAGGCGCGCACGGTTCAACCGGGAGGTGCCCTGCCTTCCATCACGGCAACGATCTGGTCGAGCGGGCTGGCCACCGCCCGCATGGTCTTGCTGGAAACCTGAGTATAGATCCCAGTCGTGTTGATGTTCACGTGTCCGAGCAAGACCTGGATTACGCGGATATCGACACCCTGCTCGAGCAGGTGAGTAGCGAACGAGTGGCGCAATGTGTGCGGGCTTACCCGCTTGTGGATCTCTGCGCGCTCGGCCGATTCCTGCACGACCCGGTGCAACTGGCGAGCCGAGACTGGATCCGTGCCGCTACGGCCAGGGAATAACCAACCATGCGGCAACATAACCCCGCGCCGCTTGCCTTCGCGCCACCACTGTCGAAGCAAGTCCAGCAGGTGCGTTGAGAGCATGGCGTTACGATCCTTGCGCCCCTTGCCCTGCTCGACGCGGATCAACATCCGGGTGCTGTCGATGTCATCGACCTTGAGGTGGGCGACCTCCGAGACCCGCAGGCCCGCGCCATAGGCAACGCTGAGGGCTGCCTTGTACTTTATGCCTGGCGCTGCCTCGAGCAGCCGCGCTGTCTCCTCGACGCTCAAAACCACCCGCAGCTTGGGTGTGAAGCGAACGACGACCAGCCCTAGCGCCATCTCCGGCCGCCTGAGGGTTATCCCGAAGAGGAACCGCAGTGCCGACACGGCACCATTGATCGTGGCCGGCCCCACGGCGCGCTCGTGCTGGTCGACCTGATAACGCCGGAGGTCTTCCACCGTAGCCGTGTCCGGGGGGCGGCCGAGAAACGCGGCGAAGTTCCGGACATGTCGGATATAGTCATTCTGCGTGTGCGCCCCGAAGCCACGCATCGTCATGTCCTGCAACATCCGCTCACGCAGCGAATGGGTTGGGATTGCGGTCGTGATAGTATCCATGGTGAGTCCCTTTCCGTTGAAGGAACTCCACGCTCGCCAGGCGACATCGCCGCTCGCAAAGCCTGAACAATACTACGCTACATTACCCCAAGCGACTCTCCCGCGCAGCGGGTTCGTGCTCTGGTCGCGAGCGACCGTTACGGAACCGGCAAGGCTACCGGCAATTGCCGCCTTAATAGCCGCCGTTCACCGGCTCCGAGAGCACCGTTGAAACCCGCCCTTCGTTCAGTGCGGTCATTCCTTCGAACTCCCAGCGACTCCAAGCAGCAAGTTTCGTAGCCACGGAAAGCCAGTCAGGCCCTTCCGTCAGCCCGGTGAGGCCTGGCGACGTTGAGCGTGGCCGCCCGCTGCCGGGGGATACGCCTTAGTGAGCACATCTCCAAAAAGAACAAAAAGAGATCGAATGTCATCGGCGCCTATGGCATAGCGATGATGACGGTTTGCGAATAGCTTACTGACGGGGGCATCATGGCGATCGAGTTCCAGCGTGGCGGCCGCAAGATATCCAGCGGAGACTTCTTCAAGGGCATGATGGATGATGCGCTCGACGAGGTCATGAATAGCTTTGCTGAAGAGGTGCACGGCAAGGCGGCTTCGGTCGTCGATCCAGAGACCGGTAAACACACACCGGTCTTCGTGCGACGCATCGGGAAACAGGGCTGGACCGTCTTCACCAGCGGGTCGCCTGCTTTCGCGCGGGCGCTGGAACAAAGATTGGGGCTCGACAGAGGAGAAGTCCACGGCATGAATGAACCGGCAGATCGCGAACGACTGGTCTATCTCGCACACGCATCCGAAGACAAACCCATCGTGAAGCCTCTGGCCGAAGGCTTGATGCAGCGCGGTATCGATGTTTGGTATGATAATTGGGAAATCGGATATGGCGACAGTCTGCGTCGCAAGATGGAGGAAGGCCTCGGCAACTGTACGCATTTCGTCGTCCTGCTGACCGGGACTTCGATTGCCAAGCCGTGGGTCAATGAAGAAATCGACGCCGGGCTGATGAGCGCGGTGGAAGGGACGGCGAAGTTCATCGGCCTGCGCCATGACCTGCCATTGTCGTCTGTATCGCGGTTTCTCAAGACCCGGCTCACTCCCGAATATCGCCCCGGAGAAGACGGCATCGAAGCGCTGGCTGCTGAGATTTTCGGCGTCAGCAGAAAGCCTCCGCTCGGTCAGACACCCCGCTATGTGCAACAGCACGAGTCTGGCTCCACCTGGTCATCGTCTGCGCGCGTCGTCGCAGAATTTTTCGTGCGCAACAGTGAGCAGGGCCAATCGATGGATCCGCAGGCTAATTATGCGGCGATCCAAGTGGCGACCGGACTGCCCATGCCTGATGTGCGGATCGGGGTGCTCGATCTTGTCGGCGCCGGACTTCTGGAAAAGGAAGATAATGTCGGCGGAGAATCGCATATCTGGCCGAAGGGCGACCTGTTCGCGACATTCGATGGCGTATTCATGGACTGGGATCCCGAGATTGACGCCCGTGATCTCGCGGTTCGGCTCATCAATCTCGACACCGACCAGGCCGATGCCGAGGAGGTGGATCAGGCGCTTGGCTGGGGGGCCCGCCGCTTCAACGCGGCGGCCGCCTATCTGGTCTCAGCGCGGATAGTCCAGCCCATCGAACACTCAGGCGGCAATGGCTATTGGCCTTGTGGCTTCCTGATGGGTGATGAACTACTGCGTTTCGTGAGAAGTCTCTGACGCTGCCCGCTGACGACCCAGACATTCGCGCTTCAGTTTGGGGTTACAGTTTCCTGCCGTTGGTTCATCAGGCTCTCGGGAAGGGCGAAGGACTTGGTCTGGGACTTTTCTGCCCATCCATAGCGACTCAGCGAACGGCGAGATCAGCCAGCAGCGGTCATTCGCCATCTGCCAGGACCCGACCGCAAGATAACAGGGAATGGGCCGTAAGCGGGCTAACAGCCTTCGACGACCAAATCAGAAAAGCAGACATCAAACGTGCCAGCATGACCGCGTAATGTTGCTCCAGACATCGGCCCGGATTCGCGCGCTGGTCGACCTACCTTCGATTTTTGCGCACGGCGGTAGTAGCAGAGCGTCCTCTTCTTTGCGAATGGCGTGCGGCAGGAATCACGCGCGGCCTTCCGGCTAAAAAAATTTGTGCGGCAGTTGCCGATGACGCGGCTTGGGCCGATACAGGGCGTCGACTAGCGAGGGTAGGGCAGAGGCAATGGCACGATCGCGGCGGGCGACCTTTGTGACGCAACTTCAGCTTCGCGACGTCAAATCGTTCGCCGGCGCGCAACGCCTCGACCTGACCGACGAAAAAGGAAATCCGGCGCGCTGGACATTGCTGCTCGGCGACAATGGTGTCGGCAAGACGACCTTGCTAGAATGCCTGACCCAGCTCACGCCAGTGTTCAATAGCGACACCGGCGAAGGCGAGGAAGAACCCAACCTTTACCTCCAACCCCGCATTGCCTGGGCCGAAAATGATGCCATCTTCTCGCTCCGGCGCACCGGCGCCACCGACTGCGTGGCCGGTGCGACCTTCGTTGCCGATGCGATGCTCGACCAGCATGCTGGCGTCGATAGTCTCACGACCCAAGTCACCTTTCGACACGCCGAAGGCCGCAATCTTGATCTGGTGACCTCAAGCTGGCCGGAGAGCGGCCCAATCCTCGAATCGCAGTGGGATGGCCAGACAAAATTCAAGGATCCCCTAATCCTGACCTATGGCGCCGGGCGGCACATGGGGGTCGGCAATTTCGATCTCGACGCAGTGCCCGAGAGCACGGATTCGCTACTTGAATCCGAGGCCGAGCTCTTTGACGCCGAGGAACTGCTGCTCCATCTCCATCATGCCTCGCTGCCGGATAAGGCGGTGACCGCCAAGCGCCAGAAGGAGCTGCTGGTGGAGACGATCGCCGCCTTCCTGCCCGAGGTCCGCTCAAGCAAGGATATCGTCATCCAGGGTGCGACCGCGATCGGCGAGAAGACCAGGCAAGGCGTGTTCGTCCATACCCGCGACGGCGCGGTTCCGCTCAAGCAGCTGAGTTATGGCTATCAGACGATGATGGCGTGGATCGGCGACATCGCGATGCGGCTGTTCGCGGAACATCCGACCAGCAAGGCCCCACTGCACGCTCCGGCGATCGTAGTGATCGACGAGATCGACCTGCACCTCCATCCCAAATGGCAGCGTTCAATACGTGCGCTGCTGACCGAACACTTCCCCAATGTGCAGTTCATCGCGACCGCGCACAGCCCGCTGATGGCTCAGGCGTTTCTCGACGCCAATCTCGCGGTGGTCATCCGCGAGGGCGATCATTCGATCATCGTCAACGATCCGGTCGCGATCCGCGACTGGCGCGTCGACCAGATCGTCACCTCGGACCTGTTCGGCCTGGCATCCCCCTGGCCGCCGGAGTTCGACGCGCTGCTCGCGACCCAGGCCCGACTGGCCCGCAAGGCACGGCTGAGCGCTGACGAACGCCGCGAGCTGCGCGCGATCGAAGCGCGCATGCTAGAGTTGCCGACCGAAGATGCGCCGGCCGACGACACCGCGATACGCGTCATCCGCCGCTCGGCACGGCGGTTGCTGACGGACTGAGCGATGATCCGGATCCAGCGTCCGCCCGGCTGTGTCGGCTTTGTCCCCAACGGCGAGGCCGCCACTCAGGCCCTGTATCAGGCGCGAGCGGATGACCCGCTGCTAGGCCAATCCAAGGCGCACCCGCTGGCATTCCGCAAAAGCGTCTATGGCGCCAAGCCAATCAAGGCGCGGCTGCGAGCCGCGCAGTTCGACAAATGCTGCTTCTGCGAGAACTATTTCGCCGGCAACTATCCGGGCGACGTCGAGCATTTCCGGCCAAAGGCGCGCGTGCAGCAGGCGCGCGGCGAGCCGCTCGTCTATCCGGGCTATTTCTGGCTGGCCTATCGCTGGAGCAATCTCACCTTCGCCTGCTATATGTGCAACGCCTCGGCTAAGGGCGAGCAATTTCCGGTCGCCGATCCCGTCCACCGCGCGATCGATCTGCCCGGCCGCAACCTCGAAGGCGCGCAACTGGTCGATCCATCGCGCGACGATCCACGCGAGCATATCGGTTTCAACCTGACGACCCCGGTCGCCAAGACCGAGCGCGGCGCGACGACTATACGCGTGCTCAAGCTCGACCGCGCTGATCTTGAACGCCCGAGGCTCAGCCAGATCAAACATCTCAACGCGATGCTGCGGCTGGCGGCCTTACGGGGCCGCGCCCATGCCGAGGATCGCGAGGATGCGCTCGCGCAACTCCATGCAGCACTCGAGCCGACCGCGATCTTCACATCGATGAACCGCGACTATCTTGCCGACAAAGGGTGGGCGCCGGCGATCGCGCGTAACGCCTAGTGCCCTGCCCTGACCGGCGCCCCGCAAAGTGAGCATCCCATGTTACGGCCACGCGAAACCGTCCAGAAACTGCTCTTATCGAGCCCGGCGCGCTTCATTGCGGAATATGAGACTGACGACGTCGTCCTCACCCATGCCTGGTCAGACCGCGAGCGGCATGACTCGCATTCCTCGCTCTTCCGCAGCCATTTCGTACTGTCGTTCACGACCGAGGCACAAAGCAAGGCCGCCGGGGTCGTGGTCCCGAACTATTCGCCGACCGGCGACTTCATGTGCGCGCTGATGGCGGTCCTGTTCGGCAAGCGCTTCGACCATCATGGCGCGATCGAGATGACCGGGAGCTTCTATGTTCCCAATCTCGATCGCGCGAGCGAGCCATGCGACAGGGCGCGACCCTATCACGGGTCGAAATTACGCGCCGACTATCCCGTTGCGCTTGACCTGCGCGAACTCGCACGATTTCAGCGGCTGATCGTCGAGGAGCCGGCTGATCTTAAATTGAGCGCAGCGTTCCAGACGGCTGCGATCTTCTATGCGCGCTCGCTGCGCACCGTCGGTCGCGATGCGGAGATCGCCTATCTCCATCTGGTCACGGCCTGCGAACGGCTAGCCGAGATCGCGCCGCTCGACGGCATCGAGCATGAAGCGGCGATCCGCACCGCGTTCGAGCAGATCAGGCAGCATGTTCCCAAGGGCGAGCGGATCGTGCGGCTGTTCAGCAAACGCATGCGGCAATTGCGTCGACGATTTGCCGCGCTGATCCACACCCATCTCGATCCCGGCTTTTTCGAGCGCACCGAATCGGGCGGCGGTTGGGACGCGCTCCAAGCCGCCGACTTTCCGCGTGCGGCGACCGCCGCCTATGATCTGCGAAGTCAATATGTCCACACCGGCACCAGCTTTGGCAGCTGGGTGGCGCCGCGGTTCGATAATGCCGAGCGGCAAAATGGCCGACCCTATCTGCCTGACAAGAATATGATCGACATGCTCGCGCGCGCACCGACCTTTATCGGGCTCGAACGGATCACGCGGGTCGTTCTCCTGAAATGCGCCGAGAAGCTGGGTGCCGACCTGCCCGCGCCGGCCGCGTCGCTTGCCGAAGCGGAAAAGCCCTCCAGCGATACCGCCACGGCGTCAGGCTGACTGCACCGATCTGCGGCCCTCCGCGCCAGCGACCGCAAGCCGCGCCAGCAACCCGGCCGCCAAGATGCGCCCAAATGGAGTCAAGCCAATCGATGTCGGCAGGTCCGATACCATGCTGATCTCTTCGCGGATTTCAGCCCGGCGGCGCTCGGCATAAAGGCGATCGGAAGCGCCGATCGCAGCACTATCCTGCACCGCCGCCAACCAGGCATCGATCGCGGCGAAGACATAAAGCCCGTGCAGCAGTCCCTTGGCGGGGCGCAGGCGTTGCTGCCAGGGCGAGTAGGCCGCGCCAACCGCACCGTCGGTCGCGATTGGCAGATGCCCCTCGATCAGGGTCAACTGAAGATGCATCGCCTCATGCAGCAGCGATTCAGCAAGGCGCAACGTCGCATAGCGTTCGCCCAAGGGAATCGAGACCAGCACCGAAAACGGAATATCGGGCTCGGAATGGCTGCAATCGTAGCCGGGACCGCGCGCTGCGACCGCATGAACCGAGCGGATCAGCGAAGCGACGGTATCGCGAGCACCGCCAGCCTCCAGACAGACCAGCCCCGTTGCCAGGGCCTGCGCCGCGGCGGTCGATGCGACCGCCGCGGCTTCGAAGCGCCCGGCAAAGCGCGCGGGCAAGGCTTCGAGGCACCAGTCGGCCGCCCCGGGGATGGCGATGCGCGGCCCGCCACTTGGCTCGCCCAACCATGACGCCGTCGAATAGCGCGCCCACGCTATGGTGCGCGGCTTGGCCCAGAAGCGATCTACCAGTGCGCCGGACAAACCGGCGAACCAGCACGGCTCAAGCGAAGCGATACGCGGAGCAAGCGCCGCCTCGAGGTCAAGCTCTGCCAGCGGCATGGAAGGAATAGACCAAGGTGTAGCGCACGCCGTTATGAAGGCGTGAGACGGCGTGATGCGAATCCGGGCCGATTGCGAAGCCGATCGCGCTTCCCGAGACCGGGCGGAGGATGCGGTGGATATCTTCGGCATTGTCGCTGTTGAACAGCATGAAGAACCCGCCATCCTCGTCGGCAAGTCCACGATTGAGCTGGACGGTCAGCCGGTGGGTCTCACCGCCCTCGCGCATGTCGTTATGGATGCCGATCCGCTGGCCCGGATCGAGCCGGTGCGCAACGACCTCGACATGTTCGCTCAAGGAATCGCCCAGCGTTGCTTCCATCTTGTGGCGCAGCCGGTCGAGCATTGCTGGATCGACCAGCGGGGCGAGCGCGGGCGGAAGCACGACATCGCGCAAATCGAACTCGAACTGCTCGTAGAAATCGGTTTCGACGAGGGTCCATGGCGCGTCGATCTCAAGCCATTCCAGCAACGCCGCCGCGCTCTCGGGAGCGAGGCAGCGCTCGGCCAAAAAATAGCGGAACGGCTGCTCGACGCACTCCGCAGGGTTGAGCGGCGCATAAGGGTCGTGCGTCGTAAGCATCGCCATGGGTCAGCGATTATGGCGGTGGTAGGTGCGGTTATATGCGGTCGCGTCGAACACATGCGGATCGTCTGACCGGCGCACTTCGGCGATCAGGCGCTGCAGCGCGACGCTTTGGATCGGCAGGTCAAGCTCGCTTGCCGCGCTTTCCATAGACTTCACAACGGGATCGATACGCATGCTTATTCTCCTCAGGCGGCCTGCGAGGCATTCGCGGCATCGGCCAGCGCGCGCATACGTGCAATGACCAAGCGCTGATCCGCGCAAAAAATACTTGGGTTGTCATAGCCGCGCGCGTTGCTCCATCGGTGCGCGACCATCCCGCCACCGCAGATGCCAAGGTCCGGACATGCGGCACAGACAGCGGCGTAAGGACGCTGCTGGCGATAGTAAGCAAGGAATTCGTCGCTGCCGAGGATCTCGGCGAAGCTATGCTCGAATACCGACCAGCGGTAGCCAAAGCGATCGGCCCCGCTGCCGGCGACCTTGAGGGTGTCATTCTTCTCGACGCTGCCGTCGGGCTCGATGACGAGGATGCCATAATCTGCACCGCCTACCCCTTCTTTCATCGCAAAACCGCCCAGGGTCAGACGCAGCATATCGTCAAGGAGGCGAACGCGCGGGGGAGTGGGATCGGCAAGATAAGCATCGAGCAGACCGGACAGCCAAGTCCCGAACTCGACGCTATCGGGCGCAGCCTTGCCAAAGGGAAGCGTGTCCCAATTGCCATCGCGTGGCAGCACATCGAAGCTCGGCGCGCCAGTGGTCTTCAGCGCAGCATAGACCTCGGCCGGATCGCTCTGCGGATCGATCACGGCAAGCACGCCTGCAAGCAGCGGCCGGGCGTCCTCGCGCGCCATGATCCGCGCGATGCCGGCGCTGACCTGAGCATGCGATCCCTTGCCTTGATGGTCGCGGCGGAAGCGATCATGCACCGCTTGGGGACCATCAATACTGACCGAGACCCCGACATCATAGCGCACCAAGATGTCGATGATCGCGTCGCTCAGGAGGACGCCATTAGTCTGGATGTGGATGCCGCACGGATGCGGCAGCGCCGCACGCAGCGTCTCGCAGGTTCGCTCGAGCCGACGGGCACCCAGCAGCAACGGCTCGCCGCCGTGCAGCACCACGCTGAACGGCGCCTCCTGCACTGCCAATTGCGCCGCCAGACGCGCGGCGATCTGGTCGACCACCGCATCAGACATGCGCTTGGGCTGGTCACGCCACGCCTCGTCACCCATGTGATAAACATAGCAATAGCTGCAATCGAGATTGCACCGGCTCGCGACCTTGAGAAGGACGGTGTCGAGCTGGTGAACGCCACCCCTCGCGAAGCTCACCGATTGTGCCGGTTATAGGTCCGGTTGTACGCCGCCATGACAGGCTGCGGGGCCCCGGCACGAACTTCGGCGATAACGCGCGTGAGGGCGGTGCTGCTCAACACGATATCAGTTGCGACGGATGCGCGCTTTTCGACTTGCATGACTCTAGTCCCTGACAATCCGCTCATATCCGCCACCGTAGCGGTAGCGCCCGAGCTTGACCAGAGCAGGGTTATGGGAATACGTCAAAATTTCGCGAGGTTCTTGTTTAGATGCGAATGCCTTCCTGAAATTTCAGATTAGGGGTAATAAATAAAACTATAATATTTTAAACCGAAATATAGATAATTATTAGAGCTTTTGAGTTAAATATGGAAAAATTAGTGAAAAATAAAAGTAGCTAATTTTTTGCGTACATGAGCATTATCACTATTGATGATTAATTTAGAATGATCTGTTGGCCGCGTTTCATTTTTCCTGCTGGTGGTCGGCGGTCTCCTCGGCGCACCAAGTCTCGTTTAACGGAGCTCGGGAGCGCCGCGACCGCTGCCGGACCCCGACCGACTGACGACCGCTTTAAGGCACGGCTTCGAAAACCCTGAGCGGCTGCAATGCGGGCGCATTACTGAAAGACGGCTTTAGGCTGAGTGAATAGGCTTTTAGACGGAAGCTGCCGCTTAAAACCCGATCGGCGAACGACGTAAGGTGGTCGGCAGCCACCGCTGATGCCGCCTCCTTTCAACGGCCGCTATCCCGGTTTCGCCGACCATAAGCCGCCCTTCCGGTCAGTCCGCAACCCCGGTCATTTCAGTCGAGCCTTCAGCCATCAAGGATGGGGATAGCTGAAGCGCCCCACCTTGCCATTTCACCGTTGCTGTGGAAGCCTCAAAGGTGCGTCGGTCAGTCCCGGCGCAGAGGCGTCGAAACCTCTGCTTACAAGACTCGGTCTCCAATTCTGGTGGCCGGGTGGCATGCGCGCATGTCCAGTCGGCTCTGCCGATAAAGGCGCATGCGCCTGTCTGTAAGCAGGTTTCGAACACCCGGCTTGACCGGCGCCTCTTTCGGAAAAAGGAGCGCCGGTAATGCCTTCTCAGTTTGATCTACCTGTATCAGCGGGGAGCCCGCTAGACGCGGCCAACCTCAGCCCAACCTGCCAAATTGCCCCACATTTCGCGGTGACGGGGAGGCCGTCATGAGCGAAACGATCGACCGCAAGCTTACGACTGAGCAGCTACAGCTGCTCGATGACTTCCAGCATCTCGCCATCGAGGAGTTTGGCGGCGGCAATATCCTTCCGGGCATGCTCGGTATAGGCCCGAACAGGCAATATACGGATGCAAGCACGGACCGACTGCTGACGCTCATCCAGATCCTTGAGATCTTGATCGATTTGTGGCGAGCGCTCCAAGGCCTTCCATTGGCTCATAGGCAACGCTTGCTACAAAGAGATCGCCGGAAACGATCCCTACTTTTGTCTCGAAGACGGCGACGAGAGCGCTGCCTTTGTGATGCTTGGCTGGCTGCAAATCATACAACGCTTCCGCCCTGCCGACCTGATCGCGCAAATGTTCCGGGCTTCCGCAACCTGACAACTGCAGGTGCGTCCGTGAAGTTGGACCGCTTCGTCAGACACTGCGCGCCGCCCATCGTGGCAGGATGATCGAAGCGTGCCGCAAAGGTGATTTTTGCCTTCCGAGATAGCTCGTCCCACGAGCAGATTACTTCGAAGCAGATTGGAGTGACAAATGGAAAACAAAAAGACTACGCGCCGTAAACCTCGTGCCAAAGCAGGTTTTGACAAAGAAGCGGTTCTTGAAGCTGTTGCCGCGGGCTATGCAGAAGCTTTCAGTCGGCCGCGACAAGACCCTATTGTCCACAAAAATATAACTGGCAGGCACTGTTTCCGTCCAGGCTACTGGGAGTCATGGTCATATTTCAAATTTAACGACATGGTGCTAGGCGCCTTGCAAAAGACACCTGCTGACGAATTCATTGAGCTTCTTGAAGTCCTGAAAACGGACATCCGCGAAAATGGTATCGAAACTGCAGCAAGCAACTTCGCTCACGCACTTTATCCGAAAAGCCCACTTTATCCTTGAGAAGTTAAAGGCTGAATAAGCCTTTTACACGCTCAGGGATAGCCACGAAGCCACCCTCGCAGCCTTCGAATGTTGAAGTCCGCACCGCCAAGGCTACAGACGGGCGGACTTCATAGACCTGCTATCTGTCGGTGGTCCGGCAGGCAACGCCACTGGAAAAGAAACTTGGGGTAAAGGGGTAAGCCGCCCTCGCCACTGCCATTGTGCATAGATGGTACTACTTTCTCACTCCCTTCAATGAAGTATCAGCACCAACCAGACCTGGGCCGCCCCACTGGAAAATCCTTGGCGGACAAGACTCAACACCCACAGCACCCAGTGATCGCATCACAGCCAGATCTTCGAGGATGTTGGAAGAGATATTGATGCGTACTGGCAAAGGCCAAATTTTCAGCATAATACTAAAGCTTCAAAGTCAAAAAGCAGATCTGGAGTCGCTCTTTACATGTCCGATGATTTTACCGCCACGCGCGAAACGCTTATTACCTTAACCTCTGATATTGTTGCCGCCCATGTCAGCAACAACAGCGTTGCTGTTGGCGATCTTCCTACGCTCATTTCCAAGGTCTACGGGGCCCTTGCCGGCCTTGATCAGCCGGCCGAAGTCGAAGAAGTTCGCCCGGAACCGGCAGTTTCGGTCCGCGCTTCGATCAAGCCCGACTACATCGTCTGCCTCGAAGACGGCAAGAAGCTCA
>NZ_FWXL01000046.1 GCF_900176395.1 Novosphingobium sp. B1
GTCCCGGCTTTGCTGGTGGAGGCGCAGCGGCCTGAACCGCTCGCGAGGTTTGTCGATCTCGCCCCAGAGATAGTCGCCGGTGAGGCCGATATGCTCCCAGCCCAGAGGGGCGACGTGGGCGAGCAGCTCGTCGGGCACGTCGACGCCGCTGCCGCGCAGATGACGGACAGCTCGGTCGAGATAGACGGTGTTCCAGAGCGTCATGGCCGCGGTGACGAGGGTCAGGCCGGAGGCGCGATGGCGCTGGTTCTCGAAGGTGCGGTCGCGCAGTTCGCCGAGGCGGTTGAAGAAGATGGCGCGGGCGAGCGCGTTGCGGGCCTCGCCCTTGTTGAGAATGCTGCCGGTGCGACGACGCTGGTCGGGATCATCGAACCAGTCGAGCATGAACAGGGTGCGTTCGATCCGACCTATCTCCCGCAGCGCGCGGGCGACCGAGTTCTGACGCGGGAAGCCCGCCAGCTTGCGGAGCATGACCGAGGCGCTCACCGTGCCGGCGCGGATCGAGGCGGCAAGGCGCAGGGTTTCGTCCCAGTTCTCCTCGATCGCGCGGATCTTGACCGGACCGGCGACGAGCGGGCGCAGCGTCGGCCACGAGTCGAGCGGCGACAGGCTGTAGAGCCGGCGCTCGTTGAGGTCGCGGATGCGGGGCGCGAAGCGGAAGCCGAGCAGATGGCACAGGCCGAAGACATGATCGACCGCGCCGGCGGTATCGGTCGCATGTTCGCGGATGACCAGCTCGCTTTCATGGTCGAGCAGGCCGTCGAGGACATGCGCGGCCTCGCCGGCATTGGCGGCGATGACCTTGGTGTGGAACGGCGTGAAGCGGTCGGTGACGTGGGTGTAGAACAGCACGCCTGGTTCGGTGCCATAGCGGGCGTTGTGATCGGCGCGGGCCTCGCCCTGACCACCGGCACGAAAGAACTGCCCGTCCGACGACGATGTATCGCCCGGTCCCCAGACCGCCGCGAGCGGATGCGCGGTATGGCAATCGACGATCGCCGCCAGCGCCGACAGATAGGTTTCGTCGCGCACATGCCATTCCGCCGTCCAGCGCAGGCGAGACAACGTCAGCCCGCGCGAGCTTTCGGCCATGCGGCCCAGGCCGAGGTTGGTCGCATCGGCGAGGATCGCACCCATCAGCGCGGACTGGTCGGAGGCGGGGGCGCCGCTGCGCGCATGGACGAAACGGTCGGCGAATCCCGACCATGCGGCGACCTCGACCAGCAGATCGGTGATTCGGACGCGCGGCAGCATCGCGTAGAGCCGGGCCTTTAGCGCATCGGCATCGTCGGACGGGGATCGCCGGATCGACGATATGAGCAACTGCCCGCGTTCGATCGTCACATCGACCAGCTCGCCCGCTGCGGCTGCGCGCTCCACCTCCGTCATGCGCCGGGCCAACAGGGTGCGGCGTTCCTCGTACCATTTGGAAAAGTCGGTCGGCACAACCAGGCGCAGATCGCCGCTCGCGCGCATCGCTTCGAAGGCGGGCATGGGCAGCTGATAGTCGTCGAGCGTGCGATAGGCGCGGCTGCCGTCCACCCAGATGCTGCCCGAGCCGAGCCGCTCGCGCAGGTGGGCGATCACTGCGATCTCATAGGCGCGCCGGTCTATCGTCCCTTCCGCCGGCTGCACGACCTTGCGCCAGCGCGGCTTGATGAAGCTGGTCGGCACTCGCTTCGGCAGGACCGATCGACCGTCGCGGTACATCGTGCGCAGCACCTCGATCGCGCCGAGCAGCGGATCAGCCAACCGCGCGGTGCGGAAGGTGAAAGCGGCGAGAAACGTCGGGGCGAAACGCCGCACGGCGGGATAGCGTTCGACCACTTCTTCCAGCCCGTCATCGGCCGAGCGCGTCAGATCCTCGGCAAAGCGGATGCTGCGTTCGAGCTGATCCCAGCCCATCTTCGCGTCGATCGCGCGGAAGGCATCGCGCCCGCTCGCACGAGCATCTACCAGCAGGCGACCGAGCCGGGCATGGAAACGCGCGGTGTCCTTCAGCATCCGTGCCTGGCCGAGCAGCCGATCGGAGCGGGTGCGGTCGGCACGGCGGAACAGCGCGCCCACCATCTTCTCCACCATGACCAGCGCGGCGTCGGTCAACGTCGCTTCCATCTCGATCACGGAAGCTACGAGCATGGCGAGCCGGCGCGGACGTTCGAGACGCCGCAGGTGCTGGGCGGTGACGATGCCGGCGGTCCGCGCAATGACGGCATAGCGAGCAGCATGGATACGTCGTGCTCGATCAGCCGCGATCCCGATGCCGCGCACGGTGTCGAGCCGTTCGACGATTCCCTTCAGGTTCGCGGCCGATGGTGCTTCCGGCCATTCGCGTATCCATCCTAGCCGGGTGCGCCCATCATCGTCGGAGGCGATCATGTGTTCGAGTGCGGCTTCCTGTTCGGTCGAACAGTCGCGGATCAGATTGGAATGGGCCGCCTTGCGCGCCCGTGTCCGCACGATGAGGGCGAGCCGTTCCAGCGTCGATGTCGCCGGCAGTACGATCCGGTCCGCCCGCAAGCGATCGACCATGCCTGTGACGATCGTCTCACCTCTATCAGTCGAAGCGGCAATCTCCGATCCCAGCGCCAGCATCGCCCGTACATCCACCCGCGCGAAGGCGCGCAGACCGAGCAGAGCTTCGATCTCGGCCCGGTGTTCGCGCAATGTCGTGGGGCGCGTGGCATAGCCGGTGAAGTCGTCGGCTACGCACCCGATCTGATCGGCGAGCAGCGCGAGCATGGCGGCGGGCACCGCATCCCCCGTCAGTAGCCTGCGACCGGGATGACGCAGGTAGCAAAGCTGCACCGCATAGCCGAGCCGGTTCGCCCCGCGCCGACGTCGCGCCACCTGTGCCAGATCGTCGGGACCGAGCGTATAGAGCCGTTCGATCGTCGCGCGATCGGCAGGCGGGTCGAAGATCACAGCACGCTGCGCGGGCGACAGGATGGTCTTGGTCGGCATCGGCTTCCTGTTCGTCACGAAACAGGAAAGCGTACCCGTTCATGGAGCATAGACCAGAAGACGGGTTATGTGACATTATCGCGATTGATCGACGGGCAATGCCGCTCCGTCACGTGAACGGACGTATATGTGACAACGCAGATCGGTTACGCGCGGGTGTCCAAGGCGGACGGCAGCCAGGTCCACGACCTGCAGCACGACGCGCTGGTCGCGGCCGGCGTCGATCCCGAGCATATCTATGAGGATGCCGCATCGGGCCGGCTCGACAAGCGACCGGGACTGGACGCCTGCCTGAAGGCGCTGCGCCGCGACGACACGCTGGTCATCTGGAAACTCGATCGGCTCGGCCGCGATTTGCGCCACCTCGTCAATACGGTTGGTGATCTGACGAAGCGTGGCATCGGGTTGAAGGTGCTGGCGGGCGAAGGCGCGTCGATTGACACAACCACCGCCAACGGTCGGCTGATCTTCGCGATTTTCGCCGGCCTCGCCGAGTTCGAGCGAGAACTGATCGTCGAGCGCACGCGCGCCGGTCTGGAGTCCGCTCGGGCACGCGGTCGGCACGGCGGGCGTCCGTTCAAGATGACGCCGGCCAAACTGCGTCTCGCCCAGGCCGCGATGGGCAAACCGGAAACCAAGGTCGCGGAGCTATGCGCCGAACTCGGCGTGACGCGCCAAACACTCTACCGACACGTCACGCCGAAGGGCGAGATCAGGCCCGATGGTGAAAAGCTGTTGGCGCGAGGGCGCCGATAGCAGTCGGCTGAAGCTGCTCAGGTTCAGAGCGACGATGCCGTAACGTAGGTTCCTACCGCAATCACGACGGCGGCAAAGCCACGTTCGAGCAGCCCCTTACGGGTGCCGAGAACCTTGCCCAATGCAATACCGCCGATCGTTCCAGCGACGCCGCCCACGACCAGCATCGCGGTCACGCTCCAGTCGACCAGCCCCGACAGGGCGTAGGACAAGGCGGTGGTCAACCCCAGCGCGCTGACGACGACCAGCGACGTGCCGATCGCGAAGGGCAGCGGCATCGCGGTCGCGAGGATCAGCCCCGGCACGATCAGGAAGCCGCCCCCGATCCCGAAGAAGCCGGCGGCAAGCCCGACGCCCAGCCCGATCGGAACCAAGCGCGGCAGCAGCGTCGAGGCGCTATCGCGGGTCAGTCGCACGTCCGGCGCTTCCGCCGTGCGGCGCTTGCGCAACATCGACAAACCGACGCCAATCATCAGAAGCCCGAACAGGACAAGCAGTCGCTTGCCGTCGAACGCCTTGCCCAACTCCGCCCCCAGCGCCGCGCCGATCATTCCGGAGACGGCGAAGACACTGGCGCACCGCCATTTCACGCGGCCCGCTCGCGCATGGCCGACCAGGCTGGCAAGCGCATTGACGGTGACGGCGACAGCGGCCGTCCCGATCGCAGCGTGCGGTGATCCGACGCCGACAACATAGATCAGGAGTGGCACGGCGAGGATCGACCCGCCTCCGCCGACAAGGCCGAGGATCAGGCCAATCACGCCGCCCGATGCAAGCGCGGCAAGGGTGGCAGCGGTGTCCACGATCGCCTCAGGCTGTCGCGCGCCGGTTCCAGGGCATGACGCGCAGCAGGTTGGCCATGCCGCACCACCCCGTCACGCCCGCGAACATCAGCCCCGCCCCGACGAACGCCGACAGCCCGAAGAAGCCGGGAGCGACGAACGTGCCGAGCAGAACGCCGATCAGCACCAGCCCACCGGCGGTAATCTGCACCTGCCGCATGATTTCCAACGGCTGCGACCGATCGGCG
Source organism: Novosphingobium sp. B1 (assembly GCF_900176395.1). GTDB lineage: Bacteria > Pseudomonadota > Alphaproteobacteria > Sphingomonadales > Sphingomonadaceae > Novosphingobium. The sequence continues at coordinate 4,751 of NZ_FWXL01000046.1, forward strand.
ACGGTGGGCTGTCCTGCCTGCCGCCACGCATCGATGCCGCCGCCCAGGATATAGGCCGGCGCGCCACCCGCTGCCGCGCCGAGCTGCGCCGCATTGGCGGCGGTGCGCATCCCGGACTTGCAGTGAAAGACGACCGGACGATCGTCGCGCGGGAGATCGCCGATCCGGTCGAGCGGCACGTTCATCGCGCCGGGAATGCGTTCGCGCGCATGCTCGTCGGCACCGCGAATGTCGATCAGGCGCGCACCGGCATCGATCGCGGCACGGGTATCGTCGGGAGAAAGGGTCGCGAGCGTCATCGCATCAATCCTTGCAGTAGAGCTGGTAGAGAGTGCCGAGCAGCGTTTCGACGCGGGCATCCGCGATGGCGTACCAGAGCGTCTGGCTCTCCCGCCGGTAGGTGACGAGACCCTCGTCGCGCATCCTGGCCAGGTGCTGCGAGCAGGCCGACTGCGACAAGCCGACATCACGGGCCAGATCGCCGACCGTCATCTCGCCATGCTCGACCAGCTTGCACAGCAGCATCAGCCGGCGAGCATTGCCGATCGCCTTCAGCGTGTCGGCGACCTGCCCGGCCTTCGCCTCGAATGTCGCCAGGTCCATCGGCGGTTTGAGCATCATCGCCACTCCATTAGGTGTTGCTTATGTAGCACCAGCTAATATATTAGCAAGCGCTAACGGAGAAAATCATGACTCAGCCCCTCATCGAGGCGTTTTTCGACGAGCCGACCAATACGATTAGCTACCTCGTCGGCGATCCCGCGACACGGACTGCGGCGGTGATCGATCCAGTCCTCGACTTCGACATGGCGAGCGGCGTCGCCGACACGCGCTCGGCCGAGCGGATCGTCGCCTTCGCCCGCGAGCAGGACTGGCGGATCGCGATGGTGCTGGAGACGCACGCTCATGCCGATCATCTGTCGGCCGCACCCTTCATCAAGGCGCATACAGGCGCATGGATCGGGATCGGCGCGCATATCCGCGACGTGCAGAAAATCTTCCGCCCCGTGTTCGCGATGGATGATCTGAAAACGGACGGCTCGGACTTCGACCGCCTGTTCGAGAATGGCGACCAGTTCGCGATCGGGGCGCTGGCGGTCGAGGTGCTGCATGTCCCCGGCCACACCCCGGCCGACGTGACCTATCTGATCGGCGATGCGGCGTTCGTCGGGGATACGCTGTTCATGCCCGACTATGGCACCGCCCGCGCCGACTTCCCGGGCGGGGATGCGCGGACGCTCTATCGCTCGATCCGCCGGCTATTGGCGCTGCCCGACGAGACGCGACTGTTCCTCTGCCACGACTACAAGGCACCGGGTCGCGACGACTATCGCTGGGAGACGACGGTGGGCGAGCAGCGACGGTCGAGCGTCCACGTCCATGACGGTGTGAATGAGGACGACTTCGTCGCCATGCGCGAGCAGCGTGACGCCGGGCTATCCGTGCCCAAGCTCCTGCTGCCCTCGATCCAGGTCAACATCCGCGCGGGCCATTTCGATCAGGCGGAGGCGAACGGTGTCACCTACTTGCGTATTCCGGTAAAATGGAAAGCCGGCCATCCGTGATGTCATACGATCGCTGACACGGCTTTGT
>NZ_FWXL01000033.1 GCF_900176395.1 Novosphingobium sp. B1
GCGCAATTTGCCGTGATCTTCGGCGAACGTTTCATCAGAGCCATGGCGGCCTGATGATCAACCGCCCGGCCGCACACGGAAATCCTGACAGTCCCGCAGTGCGAATAAGATGATCAGACCAAGGCGCACCCAGGGGCTCGCCGGAACAGCAACGTCCCGGAGATCGATCCGGCTTAACCCGTTGTTAGCCCACATCGGCATCTCATGAGTGATGCCAATGTCTGCAAACTCCAGGCTGTCGACCGTTTCGTCCTCGAGGTCACGATTACCGTCGATCTCTCCAGTGGCTACCTGTGCAGACAAACCTGTGTGTTTCACACAGGTTGTTCGCATACTTGCGTAGGCTCGGGCTGTTTCGCCTCGGGATTTCGTCCCCAGCTTCATTCTCGCCAAAGCCAGTCGCTGATCCACCGCCGACGGCGATATCGAGAGTATCCTCGCTATCTCCTTGTTGCTCTTGTGCTCGAGAACGAGATCTAGCACCTGTCGTTGCTTGATGGACAACGCTGCGATGTCGGTCTCAGGTTCAAAGCAAGTGTCGACAAGGTCTGGCATTCGCGTTGCATACCAAACTCCTCAACATTTCGGAATGCCTTGACGTCGCCACTTGAATGAAAGTTACGTAACACCAAGGGCATTGTGCTGGGTAACCGAAAAGCGCTGGGAGCCAAGGTACCACACGGTCTGACGCCAAAGATGTCTTGCCAAGGGCCATGCGCGAACGGAGTTGTTACGCTAAATGTCTGGCAGACCTATGCTGAGAGAACCTGATTGCGGCCATTGTTCTTGGCTTTGTAAAGCGCCTCGTCGGCTGCCTTGAGTGCCTCGCGCCTGTCAGAGTATGCAAAAACATTAGCGACGCCGGCTGAAAAAGACACAGATCCGATGGGCTCGTCGTTCTCGCGATTTACAAAGCGCCGCTGAGCGAGTTGCTCACGCGTCTCATCCAACTTGTCTCTTGCCTCAGTCAGTGTCAGGCCGCGGAAGAGCAACACAAACTCCTCGCCTCCATGCCGTGCGACATGGCATCGATCACTGGAAATGCGAGCTAGCATTTGTGCCACGGCCTGGATCACTCGGTCGCCGGTGTCGTGGCCATGCACGTCATTGATACGCTTGAAATGGTCAATATCGCAGAATGCGACGCTTAGAGGCTCTATGTCTGCCTGTGCCAGACGAAATTGAGTTTCGAAGACACCTTCGAATGCTCTGCGATTTGGTAATCCAGTTAAATGGTCTAACTCAGCCTCACGTCGGGCCTTTTCCAAACTCTTGCGAAGAGCGGATGCCTCGTTTTGGCTCCGCTCCATCTCATGCTCGATACGATTGGTCCGTTCGATCATTGATCGGGCGATTTCAGCCAGGTTGTGCATCACTGCGCCCGCTACGTTCGCCTGTTCGATCTCGCCAACGTGGTTGTTTAGCGCTACGCCGTAATCATGTGTCGATTTGTGTGCAGAGGAGCTTGATTGCTCAAATAACAAGATGCTGCGCTCAAGCTTTTGGCTCAGCTGCGTCATCGCTTCATTTGGCTTGGAGGGCGCTAAAGTTTCAGCGACGCTGTCGATCCATTCTTGTGAAACCTTTTCTCCGCTAGCTACAGTCGACCCGATCGTCCTTGCAAGCCCGAGTGCTTCGCCGGAAAATGCAGCGTGAGCTACAAGCAGATTGTTGCGTGACACCCGCAGGTCGTTGGAAAACAAGAATTCCGTAATGCGGTCCATGAGTTCGCGCTCAGCAAACTCAGCGAGTGTGACAGCAGGACGTTCGCTTTTAGCCGAGGATGGGACGATCTCCACCTCTTCATCTGCGCTAGAGAACCAGCGCTTCAACGTTGAACCTGCTCTCACGTCACTTCTCCGTACCGCTCAGAGCGCCAAGAAAGATCGAACCAGATCTCCGCGCTGCGAGCGTCATAGGATAGTGTGGTTAAATGCCTGCGCGACTTATACTACGTACATTCCCGCGCGCCTCTCAAGTTGATGTTAAAAACTAACCATACGGATCAATGGGTTAGAGTGAATGCACATAAGTCGGTCAATGATGTTATAGATTATCAACTACCGGCGTCGGCGCGTGGTCCAATCATTACTTCCAATGGCGCGATAGGATGCGCCAAAAGGCCAAATTATTGAAAATATGTGTAAAATTTGGCGAGCCCGTATTAGCTGGTGGAGAAGCTGGCGCAAACAGGTCACGCGGGCGATAGCGTCTTTAATGGTGCAGAATTTCCGATTGTCAGTCCAGAACGATCAGGACGGCTCTCGCTAGTGTTACAAGTGCCATCCAGATTAGCGCCGAGGGCACGGTGGCGACCGCAATTCCGCGGACTACTTGACTGGTTCTCATCCTCTCGTCCTTTGCGACCTTTTCTTGGACGTAGATTAACCCTTCGAGTGCGAAGGCGCAATACGGCTCCAGTGTCCGTTAGGCTACGGGTAGTCGAGAGCCGCTCCCGCCGGTATGTGTGCAAGAAGTATTTGAATTTCTGCAGATTATTGGTTGAGCGCGTTGCAGGTGCCGTCTCGTCACAGGTTGCTTCGGTCCAATGCTTCTGCAAAACCTGCCAAAGCTGCCTCGACAATCGCGACACCCTTTGGCGTCAAACTTACCCAGATTCGCCGCTTATCGGCCGGATCGGCGCAGCGTTTTATCATGCCATCGTCATGAAGGGCCTTCTGCAGTCTTAGAGACGTGGTGTCCGGGATCTCTGCAGCGGTCGCAATAAAAGATACCGAGGTGTACGCTGCAACGGATCGTGATTTGTATATCTCGATCAGGATGCGCCAGCGTGGATCCATCGCCGGAAAGGGAGGAAGTTCGTTGCACTCTGTCTCAATGCCCTTGGTCAACAGGTTCGCCACGCCAGTCATGCGTTTTGCGTGTAAGTCGCCGTCCATGTCCTTTAAAGCTAGATGACTAGGCATTCGCCTATACTCCAAATGTGTAAGCGCGGCCTCAAAAAGCCAATTAATAGGCGAAAATCAAAATATCTGGCTTCTTACAGCTTTGCCAACCCTCTCACAAGAGATCTTTGCGCAGTGATATAGGGTAACCAAATAATTGATTCATAAGCCGATTTTTCATTCGAGTTTGGTGAACAGTATTTCGGTTCTGTAAACGTCTGACTCTCCAGCGATCTCTATTTCGTTCCCTGGACTGACCGCAATTCCAAATTGCTCTGCTTGCTCGGAAGAAATGTTCAAGCGATAGCGACCAGGCTGAATGCCTTCGAAAGCAAAGGCCCCTCCGGCTCGTGTTTTAGACGTTCGACGTTCCCCAGACTTCTCATTAGCAAGTTCGAGCAGTAAACCCGATATGCCCTTTGTGCCGAACCGGGTTTGCACCAGAGCTGTGCCTTCAACTTCCGACAGGGACACCACAGGTATGTCTACGCTATGGATAGAACCTGCTCGAGGAACGAACATCGCTCCTTCCTTGGCAGCAGCAGAGAATATGTCGGGAGTGGTGTTCTGATCAATTTGATAGACTGTCCGAGTGCTGTCGCCGAGGCCATACAGATACCCTACACCATCGCGATCGGCGTCGGTCCCCTGTCCACCCGCCTGCACAGCAATCCCCGGCACAGGAAGCTCGCCAGTGTTAAATTGCCCATCAGCATTCAAGTCTTTAAAGGCGCGAAAAGCCAAGAGACCACCGCTTGTAACTCCTGGGCGCGTGAATTGCATTGCGCTGCGAAAAGGACTTTTGAAGAGCCCTGCGGAAAGGCGTAAGCCAACATAATATGATTTGCTTGGGAATCCGAGCGACGCGTCGGCCGACAGAACGAAGTTCTTGAAGCGACGGTTGTAAGCGCCGCCAACCTGTGTTTGGCCAAATTGCATAGAATGTGCCGCGGTGAGGCGAAAGGAGTCTCGCGGCGACAACGAGTGGTCGAGCTGTGCTGATACTTGACCGAATGCGGGACGTGGCAGGAAGTCAGCATTCGCCGAGAGTCTGAGCCTTGTCTTTTGAGAGGGAAACAGCGCTAGATCAAAGCCCGCGACCAGCCTGTTCGAGCCCGATTGGCGGCTTGTGCTGCTTACGTATTCGAGGGAAGGGCTGAGGAGCGTCGTGCCAAGGTTCAAGGAGGTGCGGAGGTAAGCGGTGCTGACCGTCCTGCTGTCCTCAAATTCGACGCGAGAGATGCGTGCGGTTAATGGCAGTTGTCCGAATGGAGCGCGAACGAGGCCATTTACATCCAGGGATGTGGTACGTTGCAGGGCCGCTCCTTCGAACGCTTGTGTCTCGTCCAGCAAGCCGTCTCGATACTCTGCGTGAGAACCCGCCAAGCTAAGCGAACCGAGCTTTGCGGCGAGCGCTGTGCGCAGGCCGTATCCTCCCCCCTCCTGCGTCGCTGCATCCACCCGCAGAGGTAAACCGTGCAACTCGGTGCGGATGCCCAAATTCGCGAGCCAAGTTGGAAACTTGTCCTCGCCGCCCCATGCTGCTGATAGGCCCGCAGCGACGGTAACTTTGCTCGAAAGCCCATATGCGATGTTCGAAGCAACGCGCCACTGCCCGTCATTTTCGGAAGGCACAAACGATGGCGGACGGGCATCGAAAAGCGGCCGATCTTTTTGAACTGTGCTAAAGCTGTAAGTAAGGGACCCTTGCGGTATCCTTCCACTGCCAACGTTGAAGCGTCGAACCTCTTCCCTGGTTTGTCCTTGCGGACCAAAGAAGACTAGTCTCAGGACGTTTACACCATAATCCAGTGGCACCTGAAGAAACTCGTACTGGCCATTTATTGCACTCTTCGACGAGCCAACCAAGATGTTGTTGCGGTATAGCTCCACTTCGTAGCCATCAGGCAAGGGGCCTCTGAGATCCAGTCGGTCAAACACGGAACTTTCGTCGATCGGGGCATTGCTGATCGTTACGCCGCGCCCTGCAACAGAACGAAATCCAATAGGCTGCGAAACATTAGCGACATCGCCAAATGCAAATTGTGTGGCCTTGAGAGGGCCAAGCAATCTTGCGAACGGATCTTTGCGACCCAACTCCAGTCTAGCACCGGTCACGCCATCACGGCTCGTGACCTCCAAGAAGGTTCGCGCGGTCAAAAACGCAAGGTCTGCTGCCGACCGTAGCTCGAGTTCTGTGCGCATGCCGAAGGTGTCATCGGCAACTGCACGGACCTCAATGTCGCTGAGGGGGAGCGAGACCATCTTCCAGGAAGATGGTTCGAACGGCAGTTGCTCTTTTGTTCGCGACCGGTTCTGTGACGCCAAGCGCTCCCGCTCGCGCTCCCGCTGCCGCCGCGCTTGGAACGGCAAGGTCTCGGTCGGTGTAATGATAATCGCCTGGTCTCGAAGATCGACCTTTACGGCGACAGGCAGTATTTTCGGCAGAACTTCGGCCTTTGCGTAAGCTTCACCTTCAAAGCTCACTAACGCCCCTCGCGGCAAATCGAGCGTCTGGCCGCCTAACTGCCATTCCCCAGATCTTAAGTTCAAGGCGATTGCGCGGCCCGGCGATACGATCCAGCCGCTTACATAGTGTCCTTCGTCAGATATCTTGACCGCAAGATCCAGAATGCGCGCGACTTCTCCGATCGGAACATAAACACCAAGGCGAGAGCCATAGGCAGTAATGATCTCGTCAATGTCGCCAGATGATGTTTTGAGAGAAAGCACCAATTCATCGTTAGGGGAGAATTTTGGGGCATCATCTGACAGCAAAGTTACGCCAAGGCTCCCAGGCTCGTTGTTGGCACGAGAAAGGTTTGGCGCATGGGCAGCGGCTGGAGTTGCCACTATACTACACGAGCCGCTGCAAGAAGCGTCAGACTTCTCAAGATCAGGCGCAAGGTGACCGAATTGAGGAACCGGCAAAGTGGAACTGTGCGCCGTTGCACCGATGGGCGATGGGCTTACGGCGAGATCGTCCAACGGAGGGCTTTCAAGTTCAACTTTATCAGACGCTGCGGTGGACTGAGTTGGAGTGGAGTTTACCTTCTTAGCTACGGGTTGCGTTGCCTGACGTCTGGATATTAGGGCTTCGCCATCAGCCGGAACGGATGATGTGGCGGGGCTCTTAACAGTCAAAAAGGGCATCTGGTCTTTGACAGAGCCAGTATCCTGGCAAAGTTGATGGTCGGTGCGCTCGATTTTTATGTCACACAGACCGGGTGCTACCTCGTTCTCAGGCAGGACTGAATCGACTGGATTTGCCGAGATTGTGGGTTCAACCAGCTCCAACACATTATCATCAGTAGATGCAGGAAGCCCGGATTGGGTTGCCTTACCACTCATTTGGTTTGCGTCAGCAACAGCAATGTGTCGTTCTACTGGCTCGCAAACCCCGATCTGTGCATTAGCGCCGGCCGTCGAGCGTTCGCTGGTTTCACCAGAGCAACTTTGCGACACGGCTTTTGGGGTGGCCGAGCGAAGGATCTGTTCGCCAGGTTTCTCGGCGAGGAAATGGGGCTCCAGCTTTGCAATGACTTCTTTGTCGAACTTCTCGGTAGAAAGAAGATTGCCGGATGGTTGAGAGCTATCCTTCGATATCTGATGGCCATCGGCCTTGCGAGCCGGACGCAGGATTGACGGGGCGTCGGGAGTTGAGAGACTGGTGCGAACCGGTGGTGCGCTATCAAGATGATCATTTTGGCGCGGAAGTGTTTGGAAACGAACCTCCGGCAGGAAATGTGCGCGCTTCTCATTTGTCCGCAGCGCGCTTGGCTCCAGACTGTTCTGACCTTTTGGAAACTGATTGAGTGCCCATCCCGCTGAGACTACGACAGTACCGGTACCTGTCAAAAGAGCGGCCTTGGGCAGCCACCGCCGCCTCACGGAATGCGGATATCCTGTTTGGCCAATACATCGCCAGGTTTCACATCATCGTCGACATAGCTGACCGTGAGTGTCGAGCCGCTCTTGAGCACGGAGCCTTCACGCTTGAGTGTAATTGGCAATTGGACCGTGCGGCTCTGCACCTCGGTGTAGATACCAACGCCTCTGAGGACCGCGACGGGCTTTGATACACCAGGAGCTGAAACGACGACATCACCGAACGAGGATCTGTTTCCCTCGCGGCTCAGAGTGATTACCAGCATTGCTTCGGTGTCGGACGTTTTTTCGAGTTTCAGTTCCTTGAGGGCGCAATGGAGAGAAGTCTGGCCAATCCTGAGGATCACAGGAATTGAAATACCGAACCGCGGCAAAATCTGTACGCCGATGCCTTCGTTGCTGCGAGCACCGCCAAGATTATTGATCGAGTCCGGCGAGTCCAGTGGGGGAAGGGCGGTGACCGTAAAGTGGGTACGGTATTCACCAGGCTGCATACCGGGGGCAAGTTTGGGCATGATGCGAACCGTCTGGGATTCGTTGCCAGGCAGTTCGACCATTCTCGGCGAATACCTGATCATAGCGCTTGCAGGCTTGTAATCAGACGGCACGGAGTTGGAACCCAAAGCATCAAGTTCAACTATGTTGCCGTCAGGCAACATGACCTTGTCGTCTATCGTGATCTCATACTCGCCAGTGGCGGTGCTGCGATTATACAAGCCTATAGCGCCGACCCGATCTCGGTCGGTCAGAACCAGTCTCTTGGGGTAGAGGTTTATGTCCCCTAATCCCCCTACCGAGCCAGAAGGTGGCTGGGCTGTTTCGGAAGCCGGAGGGCGTGATTGCGCCTTGGCGGCATGTCCACAAAGCGCGGGCCATAAAAGCACCATTGCGCTTAAAAGCCGCCAAAACCCCAGCATTTCTAAATGTCCCCCGAGCACGTCCCCGGGTGAATCTAAGGGTTTTCCCGTATTTGGCAATATGTCAGTCGTAGGTCACAGTAACCGGAAAGCGACCGCTATAAGCACCTGGAGCTTGGTTCGCGAAAGCTTGAAGCCTTGCTCCAATGGACAAGTCGAAGCGGCCATTGGCATTGAGCGTTATTCCGCGCGCTGGGACATTGCTGGTAAAATTCGTCACCCGCATTGTCGCTGTGCCGTTTGTTATGTCGATCCGACTTGGCAGCGAAACCCGGAAGACCCGACTTGCATCTCCCAGCACAATGAAGCTTGCTGGCCCCCGTCCGTTGACCTCTTGAGGTGTTGTAACCTCCTGGGACAAGCTGCCATTTCCGGTAACGGTGCCATTGGGAGTGATGGTCAGACTGCCATTGCCAGATGGACGGTAGAAACGTCCAAAACGAAGGTCCAGCACTGGCTGCAAGGTCAACGGGCCGACAACCTCAGCGCGTCCAGCGCCAGCTTGGCTGGCCGTCGTCTGCGCCTTTGCCTTGCCCGGCGCGAGTGCCAGTGCAGCTATTGCAAGGACACCTGATATCATGCCGAGATGTTTGTGGAAGTCAGCCATCTGCTTAGCCATCGCGAGAGGGGGTAGCGCGGCGGGAGTGGCACGCATTCCCAACCGCGCTGGACAGCTTAGTTGTACGTGACAGTAGCGTTGTACGAGCCGCTGTAGTTACCGGCCGTAGCGGTACCTGGGACCGTGAGGGTTCCCCCAACAGTGAACGATGCTGCTCCTGCGTTGTTGAGAGTGCCGGTGGCGCTCGAAGCGGTGGTGGCGAAGCTCATTGAAACAGCTCCGTTCGAAACAGTGCCACCCGTGGTCGAAATCGCAAAGGTCCGGTTCGCCTCACCTGCAACGGTGAAGGCGTCTGCAGTGTTTGCGTTGCCTGAAACGAAGGTCACGTCGCCCGACACGCTTCCCGAACCAGCGGGAGTGACCGTCACAGAGCCGCCAGTGCCCGTCGTGAACTTGCCAAAGCCAATGGCTGCGCCGCTGGTGTGCTGCAGCGTGATGGGTGCAACGACCGTGGCAGTTGCACTGCCCTGCTGCGTATCACTGTTACCTGCGGCCATGGCCGGAGCCGAGAACAAGAGAGCAGCGGCGGATGCAATAACAATCGACTTCATCTCAAAGACCCCTTTTTTGGGACCAAGCTGGCCAATGGCCAAGGCCTCTTTGCAGAGCCGAAGGACCGATCCCTAAGCCCTTGTCCTAAGGAATAATACGTATCAGTTAACGATCGGTTGATCACCGCAACCCGCTGTTTTCCGTATATAAAATGGTTATTTTACAGAATCGGTCCTGCCGATTCTCAAAGATGGAGGCATATGCCACAGCTGGTTGGATGGTTGGTCATAGAGAGCTACAGTGCAGTTGAGTTCGGCGGTCGGTGGCCACTTTCGGGACAATGTCATCGCAATTCAACGTAGACACTGTATGAGCTGGCCCTGCTAATGCTTGCGGCAACCAATGGCGAGTACCGCGGGCGAACCGCACATGTGGAGCAAAGCGAATTTTCATGCACTTGATAGTTCCAGTCGTGCTTTGTGGTGGTAGCGGAACCCGGTTATGGCCCCGATCAAGAAAGAAAATGCCTAAACCCTTTCTGCCTTTAGTTGGCAGCGACACATTATTTACTGCTACTCTGCTGCGTTGCCCAAGCTCGCAGGGCTTTAGCGATCCGATAATCGTGGCAGGTACCCAGCATGTAGGACATGTGGAGAGCCAGCTTGTTGATCCGGATCACTCCACGATCATCGTCGAGCCCGAGGCTCGAAACACGGCAGCAGCAATTGCCTTGGCCGCGCTATCATTGGAAGCTGATACCGTCATGCTGGTTTGCCCCAGCGACCATTACATAAATGACGAGAAGGCGTTCACGGCTGCAGCGCGCAATGCGGCTCTACTGGCAGCTGAGGGATGGCTGGTTTCTTTCGGGATTGTGCCCACTGCGCCAGAGACGGGATTTGGGTATCTAGAGAAGGGTGATGCGATTCCCGGATCAGCGGGTTTCAAAGTGTCTCGTTTTGTCGAAAAGCCGGACCTTGATCGGGCGATGCAATTCCTGGCGACAGGAAACTTTGCTTGGAATGGTGGTATTTTCTGCTTCCGGGCAGGCACGTTTCTGGAGGAACTCGGCCGCCACCGCCCCGACATACTCAGGACTGTCGAACAGGCATTCGAGAACGGGCATTCTTCTGGAAAATGCTTCCACCCCTGTCCGTCAGCCTTTGCCAGTGTTCCGAGCGAGTCCGTTGACTACGCAGTCATGGAGAATACGACGAAAGCCGCAATGGTCCCTGCCGAGATGGGATGGTCAGATATTGGCAACTGGAGTGCCCTTCAGGATGCATGCGCAAAGGACACCGACGGAAATGCCGCGCAAGGCCATGTGGAATTTCTCGATTGTACGAATGTGCTTGTCGTAACCGATGGACCACGAGTTTCGGTTGTAGGAGCCTCTAACCTCGTCGTCGTAGTGGATGGAGACGAGGTCATGGTTTGCACCAGGGAGGGTGCACAATCAGTTGGCAAGCTGACTGGCGCTGCGAACCAATGACCAGGCAGTCTGCGCGTCGTCAAACGGACCTCGCAGAGACAGCCGTTACTCCAAGAAAATGTCTCTGCGAAGCCCGCTTTTGGCTATCCGCCTTCAGTATGCGTTACGGTGGAAGATCACCGCGAAGGTCCGCAGAATGATCAGAATGTCACCAGTGAACGTCCAGTTAGCCATGTAGTCCAGATCAGCAGACACGCGGTTGGTCAGATCGCTCTCGACTTCTGTAGCGCCGCGCAGACCTTTTACCTGAGCAAGCCCAGTTATGCCGGGCTTGCAGGCGTGCCGATGCCAATACCGGCTATCGATTTCCCAGAACAGCTTCTGCTCAGCTGTCGAATAGACTGCGTGGGGCCTTGGTCCGACAACGCTCATGTCGCCGAACAATACATTCAAAAGCTGAGGCAGCTCATCGATGCTGGAGGCCCGTATAAATCGTCCCACACGAGTGATCCTTGGATCGCCCCGACTGGTCGAGGTTCGCCCGCCCGTATCGAGTTGGTTCACGTGCATGCTTCTGAATTTCAGCACATTGAACACACGATTCTGCCGTCCAATCCTGGGTTGGCGGAAGAACACGGGGCCCGGAGAATCCAACTTGATGGCAAGCGCGGTCAGCACAAGGAGAGGGCAAAGCGCAAAGACGGCGACGCCGGCAAAGGCAAAATCAAAGAGCCTCTTGGCAACCCGAGCACGAAGACCGAACGGGCCCCGGGCGAGGATGAGTGTCGTTTGGCCTGCATGCCGACCGATGCCCAAAGCGCCAAGCGACTTGAGTTCTGGGGCGAGCGCTTCGGCATGGACGTTCATGCCTTGCAGAGCATAGGCCCAGTGAACGCGCCTTTGATCAGAGCAACTGATCACGACCCGGTCTGACTTGCCGATCAGTCTGGCAAGCGAGTCGTATTCGTCCGGTCCAGCTAGAGCCGGGTCAAAGGCGTCCGTGATATCAACAATTGTTGTGCCGGGCTGCTCTGTAGAAGAAGCACGAGCGTGTCCCAGTGACCGGTCGACAAGTATCGTTGTGGTGTAAAGCGAGCCCCCGAGGGAATGGAGCGTGAAGCTTACATAGCAGGTCCTCAAGACGATCAAGAGTGCTGCTGTAAGACTGGTGCCAACGAGGAATTCGGCACGAGAGACACTCGTCTGGCCTTTGAGCAAGAAAAGCAGAAAGGTAAAAAGCGCTGTTGCGAGGGCAAGGGCTGCCAACGCACGCAAGACCGATTTGCTGCGGCTGAGCAGCGCGTCAGCAGAATATGCCCGAACAACTGCTGCGCAGATGCCGTATAAGAGTGTAACTGCTGCCTGAAGGGCGATTAGAAAGTCAAAATGGCTTGGTTTGGGTACCAGCGCATTTGCTGCCCAGAAGCCGCCAGTGATCGCCAGCAGGTCTACGGGTACTTGCGCTACAGCAAGATGAACACGCTTCTGCGCTCGAGACAGGGCAGACGACTTTGCAGCCATTGATAACCCACCTTTGAGGGCGTTCGCTCCTGATCCCGGACTCATTCTTGCACTCCAGCCGCCCCAAGCTTCTGCTTGGATGTCAATGGAGATAAATGGTTAACAAGACGTTAGATGTGAGATTCGTCATTGGTCGTGACGAAACATTCAAACGAGTAGAGTCGCGACCTTTCTCACTGGGTGGCGGCCGCCACCGCCAAACTTCAATCTATGCCGTTTAACCTCCAGTCGCGGGTCTGGCATGACTTACCGAGCGTGTCAGGTGCTGTCCTAGGCGTATCCCAGGCAATTCAATGAAACGATGAGCCAAGTCGGAAAGTAGGAGCAAGGCGGGAAATCCTGTGAGTGCTGTAAGCAGCACGCTTTGCCCATAGCTCAGCCTCAAATGCTGCCCGAACAATACGACAAGCGCTTCGAAGAGTGGATAGTGCAGGATGTAGATCGCGTACGATCTGTCTCCGACCCAGTTAGCGATCCGGCTTTGACAGGTGTACTTGTACAAGGAACTCAGAGACTTGCTCGGCTGATCCTGCCAATCGCCCTGCTTTAACAATGGCAAAAGCGCGATCCAGCAGCCGATGTAGAGATGTTCGCGGGCATTGAGCGCAAGGAAGGCAGCGATCATCACAACTGGTATAAACGGATAGCTTGCAAACGGTGCGGCTTTCGCAAGGAAGAGTCGTGAACCCACGCCAAGAGAAAAAGTAAAAGCCGCAAGTGGGAGTAGGCTGTCGTGATACCCCATCTGCCCAAACGCACCTTTGCGCGCAGCCCAATTCAAGAGAATTGCAGACAGAACGAGAAGGAGTGCTGTCCGACGGTTTGCGAGGGCGGCGATTATAATAGGGGCGACCAAGTAAAACTGCCACTCCAGAGAAAGACTCCAGCTAGGCGGCAGGAACATCAGCGGCGCCCGCGGAAGGATAGTTTCAGAGATTGCCCCATGGAACAGTGCCAAGTGACTCGCGATGTACGGGAAGTAGCCAAACTGCCGGACATGCGAGTAGAACTCTTGGCTGCGCGCAACTTGCGGGGTTACATCTCCCCAAGGTGCCCACATTGTGAAGTCCCAGAACGAAGTCGCAGTAAATATGGAAACAAAGAAGGCAAAATAATACAACGGAGCAATTCGCATGAAGCGCCTGATTATGTATTGAGGATAGCTCTCCTTCTTCTCAGTTATCAGGTGGCTAATTACGAACCCGCTAAGGACGATAAAAACTAATACAGCCTGGTCTGCGAGGGTGTTGAGCTTGGGGATATAGCCGTTCGCAGCAAGGCCTGTGATCATGGTCCAGTGCACAAATGCTACAGCGCAGGACAACCAGGCCCGAACCCCCTCAAGGCCCTTGAAGCGCATCATAATAAGCTATCCCGAAAGTTATAGAGTCGCTATAATGTTCTATCATGCTTTCACGCCTGCAGGGTCGGAAAACGCGCATTGTTCCATGAAGGGACGGTTGGGGCGCGAAGGCTTTATGCCGCCACACTGTGGCATGCAGGGGGCAACTTAACTTTGTGGTATATCTAGCCTCGTGCGGCTGGGCATTCGACCTAATCGGCTGAACGTAGATTTCGACCCGACACCTGCAAAACCCACTGATCCCCACCTTCAAGGCCGAGTGCGGTCAGTTTGCGATGTTCATGCGCTCCAGTGTCGAGACTAATGCGGTTACCGTTGAGCGCTACGTCGGATGTGATCGTGTGGCCATGCACGATCACCTGGCCGTGGTCCGCGTCACTTTCGAGGAAGGGTTCTCGTATCCACATCAAATCTTCGTCATCTTGGGCGTCGAGGTCCACGCCGGGGCGCACGCCTGCGTGAGCGAAAAAGTAGTCCCCAATCGAGTAGCTGGTCGGAGACTGTGCCAGCCAGTCTACCAACTCAGGTTCAATGGCGGCATGCATGCGAGATCGAATTGCATCCGGCTCGGCATCTTCTGCATCAATACCGAAGCTGGCCAGAGTTTCTCGGCCACCAAAGTTCATCCAGAACTTCAAGGCACGATCATCGCCGTTGTACGAAGACACTAAAGCGTCCTCGTGATTACCGCGCAAGACGGTCAGGCCCTTGCCTCTGGCCTGATAGAGTGCCCGGGCCAAGGTTGCCGAATGAGGCCCTCTGTCAATGATATCGCCTAGGAACACGAGCTCTACTCTAAGAGCGGGACGCTGGCGAAGATCGTCGTGAATGACGCTGAGAAGCGATTGCAAAAGTAGTCCCTCGCCGTGGACGTCGCCAATCGCGTAGACACGTGTACCAGCGGGCACGCGGGGCGAGCGCTTACGCGTGTCAGCGGTGGATTTTCGCCGTCGCAAGAGGTTCATTGTGTCCGCCAAAATCTCCCAGCGCGGATACCATGGTTAATGCCTGATTCAACTTTTTTATTGCTCAGACCGACTGGCGACCTTGTCGCTGCAGGACGAATTAAGTATCGGTATTATAGAGCAATTCTTCGTATATGAGCTGTTGGGCGCGAACGAATGATCTAGATCATCATGGAATATTGTGGACGCCGAGCAATTTTCCGACTGGGGGCCCCGCTTGCCTTGGCCTGAGTGTCCCACAATTGGAAAGCGGTCACTTTACGAGGGCAGTTCCGTTGCATCCGTGGCTGAAAGAAATTACGTATCGCCATAGGGTAAAATTGCTTAATCCTGTGACGAGCGATCATGTTCAATCGTAAAAGTGATATTTAGGGGCAAGATGACAAAATTTCCGGTTCTCGTCACTGGAGGCGCAGGCTACATTGGGAGCCATGCCGTCTTGGCTCTATTGGACGCAGGGTATCCCGTCACTGTCATTGACAACTTGACGACAGGTTTCCGCTTTGCAGTTCCTGCAGATGTTCAGTTCTACGAGGGTGATATCGAGGACGCGGACCTCCTGCGCCAAATCTTTAGCGAGCAGGGCATCCGTGCCATCATGCATTTTGCAGGGAGTATCATCGTACCCGAGTCGGTTGAGAACCCCCTGAAGTATTATCACAACAACACGGCTAAGAGCCGTGCATTGATTGCGGCTGCTGTTGAGGCGGGTGTGCCGCATTTCATCTTCTCATCAACCGCCGCCACATATGGTACGCCGGAAGTCTCGCCGGTCACTGAGGACTCACCCAAGCGGCCAATCAACCCCTACGGCATGTCCAAGCTGATGACAGAGATGATGTTGGCCGATGTCGCCGCTGCCCATCCCATAAATTTTTGCGCGCTTCGCTACTTCAACGTAGCTGGAGCCGACCCACAGTGCCGGAGCGGACAATCCACCGCTGGCGCAACCCACTTGATCAAGGTGGCTGTTGAGGCGGCCTTGGGTAAACGCAAATCGGTGGGAGTTTTCGGCACGGATTTCGATACACCTGATGGCACGGGTGTCCGCGATTACATCCACGTGTCGGATCTCGCCGATGCCCATGTACTTGCGCTTGAATCGCTAGCCGCACGACCCCAAGAGTCGCTCACGATGAATTGTGGCTACGGGCAAGGCTTCTCGGTCTTGGAAGTGCTTGATGCCGTCGATCGGGTCACGAACCTGCGAATCGAACGCGAATTGCAAGGTCGCCGCGCCGGCGATCCGGCATCACTGATCTCCGACAACAATCGGATCAGATCAACGTTACCGTGGCAACCGAGGTTTGCCGATCTAGACACCATCATTGCTCATGCGCTGGCTTGGGAACGAAGGCTCGGGGAGCTTCGCTAGCTGTCTTTAGCGCGTATCGTAGGTGCGTGCGTCAACGTATTGCCGGCGGCGCAAGATGCCGTAGTGCGGGTCGGTCAGTTGGGTTCACGGTGCATTTGGCTCTTGAGAAACAAGAGACTCAGAAAGGATTGGTTAGGTCAGAAACCGGATCATCGGTCGAGTGTTCAGAGAAATTAGACTTGGGTGAGAGGTCAAAGGGTGGGGCGATCGGCACAACGATCCGCTTCTTTTTGGACCATTTTCGCAGCTTGCTGTGAGCTTGTTCATAGTTCGTTATCTCGAAAGGGCATATATCGGTCACGCAATGCTCAAGTTTCTGAAAAAACGGAATATAGTCCGCCCAGTCGCACTCAAGCGTTGCGAGCGCGTATATGCTGTGGGCGACCTCCACGGACGGTTTGATCTCTTTGAAAAAATCCTCAAGGAGATTGGAGATGACGTCACTCAGAATCCGGTAAAGACTTTCAAGATCCTGTTCCTCGGCGACCTCATAGATAGAGGCCCAGACTCGGCTGGGATAATCACGCGGGCCTTGCAACTATCAAAGTCCAGCAAGAAGCTGATGTTCCTCAAGGGCAACCATGAGGAGTTGTTCTTGAGCGCCATGAACGGCGACCAACGCGCTGCGGAGTTCTTCTATCAGATCGGCGGTCGCGCAACTCTGATGAGCTATGGTCTCGATCCGGCGCTTGGTGATGAAATGGATGGTGCAACTTTGATCCGGTGGATGTACGATCGCATCCCCAAGGAGCACTTTGATTTCGTCAGCTCGTTTGAAGACATGGTAACCTTTGCCAATCACGTCTTCGTTCATGCAGGGTTGAAGCCCTTCGTCCCACTCAAAAAGCAGCGCTTGTCCGATCTTCGTTGGATCAGGCGGGAATTTACTGGTTTTGGCGGGGAGTTTCCGGGGGTTGTCATTCATGGACATTCCATCTCCTCGGAAGTCGATGAAACCCAATTCCGGATTGGTATTGATACGGGCGCCTACCGGACCGGTCGCTTAACTGCTGTGGCGGTTGATGCAAATGAACGACGGTACTTGAGCGTTCAAGGTGAGCCCGGTGATTACAGCATGTCGCCAATCGAACTTGCTGTCGACAAATCGTATTCTGACTATCCAAGACATGCGGCCGAGTAACATCTCACGGCTCAATATCTAATCGAAAGCTAGTAAGCTTTCTGAGCAGCAGCCACATAGGGCGCCAGTGGAGTGTGGCTATAGATCAAACGCATGTGTACCCGGTTCGCGCGCGACAGGCTGGACAGATAAACTGCCTCAGCGGCTGCAGATTTGCGCGTGGACTCGTCAGTCTCGTTCCAATGCCCGAGCACTTGGTTGACGCGCCAGGGCCCCTCACTCGTCAGAAACGGTGCCTGTTGATAGCTAAGGCGCAAAAGCGAGCCGGTGGTCCCAAATTTGTTTGCCGCTGCAGCTGTGCGCGACGCATAAATACGCGCAAGTGTTACTTGCGCCCAGCCTGGCCGCTGGATTTCAGCCTGATCCAAATATGCTCGGGCACTATCGCCATAGATAATCGCTTCATTGCCCCGAGCTTTTTCGGATGCGTGCGAAAGCATCGATCCCGCTAAAAGCGCGCCTCGCGCTGACGAGATATAGCTTTGTGAGGAAAGAAGCTCATAGTAGTCGCCCCGGCTAAGCGGCGCTTGATTTATCCGGCTACGCTGCGCTGAAAGCCTTGACACCTGGAATTCTGACCACGCGTTAAAGCACGCAATGATTAGCGTGCAAAACAGCGCAATCGACACCCCGGCCTGAAGGGCTGGCGCATTCTTGGTCATCACCCAGCTTTCTTTTGTTCGTAGTATTTGGAGTAGTAAGCTGAGTAGTAGCTTGCGCCCAGGGCATCGGACTTGGGGTCGACCATGGTGAATGCGGCGCCCAGGACCGGTGCGTTATCGAGGACGAGCGAGGACAGCGCAGCCTTGAGGGTTTTGACTGGCGTGCTGTTCCAGCGCACGAGGACGATGACGGCATCGCTCATGGTGGCGATGGTGCGGGCATCGGCTACGCCCAGGATCGGCGGGGTGTCGAAGATGACGTAGTCGTAGCCATCCTTGACCTTGTCGACGAGCGCCTGGATCTTGCCGTCACCAAAGAGGTCTTCGGCCGAGAAGAACGGCTCCTTGAC
>NZ_FWXL01000034.1 GCF_900176395.1 Novosphingobium sp. B1
CACCCCTTTCCAGCGCCAAACCCGCACCACACAAATTCAATCACTTGCGAAGCAATGTTCTACGCATGTTCCGAGGCCACTGTCCAACTTGGGTCTCGATGGCGAGGCATTGACGGCGATGAGTGTGCTGTTGAAGCAAGGGCATACGCAGAGTGCGGTTGCGCGACTGCTTGGGATTACAGAGGGCGCGGTCCGTTATCACCGCCGCCGGCGCGCTGAGGGTGCGGTGGATGGGCGGAGCCGGCAGATCGGCAAGGCGGCCGAATATGCTGAAGCGATCGCGCACTGGCGCAGCGGCCGTGGGGATGGTGCGATCAACATCGCGGCGCTGCATGAGTGGCTGACGCGCGAACATGGCTATACCGGGAGCCTGAAGTCGGTGCAGCGTTATTGGTCGCGGACGTTTCCAGCCCCTGTGATGCGCGCGCGTCGCCGGGTGGAGACGCCGCCGGGAGCGCAGGCGCAAGTCGACTGGGCCGAGTTCCCTGGCATGGTGCTGGGCAATGAAGTAGTCGACCTCTCGGCACTGGTGATGACGTTATCGTGGAGCCGCAAGCGAGCGATCGTGTGGTCCCGCTCGAAGGATGCGTTGGCGTGGCAGTCATGCCATCTGGCCTGCTTTCAGCGCCTTGGTGGGGTTGCGGCGGTGATGCGCATCGACAACGTCAAGACGGCTCTGTCGAAGGGCGCGGGCGCTTGGGGAGAGATCAACCCGACCTACCGCCGTTTCGCCAGCCAGATGCATTTTCATGTCGATGCGTGCCAGGTCCGTCAGCCCCGCGCGAAGGGCAAGGTCGAACGTTCGGTCCGTGATTGCCGCGAGTACCTCGATCCTTACAGCGGTGTCTTCGGCAACCTTGCCGATCTACAGGCCTGGACGGATGAGCGAATGACCGAACGCTCAGGCCAATTGCGCTGCCCCGCGACCGGCACAAAGGTCATGCAGGCCTGGGAGCAGGAACGTTTCCTGCTGACCCGGCTCCCCGAGACGCTGCCCGAGCCGTTCGACGTTGCTGTGCGTCGCCAGGTTGGCGATGACTGCATGGCGAGTTTTGAAGGCCGCCAATACAGTGTGCCCTTCCGCTTCATCCGACAGGACGTCGAGGTGCATGGAGTCTCTGGCAGGGTACTGTTCCTGAAGAACTGCGAAGTTGTCGCCGACCATCCGCGCGGAACCGAGGCGCTGGTCGTCATTGACCCCGCCCATTTCGAGGGTCCGAGCACGCCCCGGGTAATTGCGCCGCTGCCGCTGGGCCGGATGGGCCGCAAACTGCAGGAGATTGCAAGCGCTGGTGTCCAGCACCGCTCTCTCGACCTCTATGCGCGCCTCGCGGAGGTGGCTCGATGAACACGCCCCGGATCAGGCTCGATATCGATGCCACCCGCGAGAAGCTGTGTCAGCTTGCTTGTGGCCATGCCGCAGATGCTCTCGATGACATGATTGGCAAGGCGGTGCGTGACGAGATCAGTGCGCACGTCTTCCTCGACCGGCTCCTCACGACCGAACTTGCTGGCCGCGAGGAGCGGCGTGTGCGGGTCATGCTCAAGAACTCGAAGCTGCCGTCGGGGCAGACGCTGGAGAACTTCGATTTTGCCTTCCAGCCCGCAATCGAGCGCTCACGCATCGACACACTCGCCACTGGCACCTGGATACGCAACGCCGAGGTGGTCCTGCTGCAGGGGCCGCCTGGCGTGGGCAAGTCGCACTTGCTCGCCGCGCTGGGCATCCGTGCGGTCCAACTCGGCTTCTCGGTCCAATACTACCGCTTCGACGAGCTCATGGCCGCGCTGCGCCACGACGCCCAATTGCCACCGCCGCGCATCAAGATGCGTAAATACATGTCGAGCGCGCTGCTGTTGATCGACGAGATGGGCTACGATCCGCTCAACCGCGAGGAAGCCAGCCTATTCTTCCGTCTCGTCAGCTATCGCTATGGCCGGGGCGCCATGATGATCACCACCAACAAAAGCATCCGCGACTGGACCGAACTGCTTGCTGGAGACGAAGTCCTCGCCACCGCCATCCTCGACCGGCTTCTCCACCGCGCCCATGTCCTCAACATCAAAGGCCGCAGTTACCGCCTGCGCGACCTCGAGGACGCCTTCAAGGCCTGACCGCCAATCCTCG
Source organism: Novosphingobium sp. B1 (assembly GCF_900176395.1). Classification (GTDB taxonomy): domain Bacteria; phylum Pseudomonadota; class Alphaproteobacteria; order Sphingomonadales; family Sphingomonadaceae; genus Novosphingobium. The sequence goes on from NZ_FWXL01000034.1 coordinate 2,129, forward strand.
TCGAAGAAATTTCAGGGGTGGGGAGCATGCTCCCCACCCCTGAAATCATACCTCTCATGCAGCGCGACACCTCGTAACACTGGGTGTCGCCTTAGCTCGTAAAACTGGGTGTCCATTGACAAGGGTCAAATTCCAAAAATCCGGCATAGCTCTCCTGGTGGGAGGCGGTGCTGCGATGAAGAAGCTTGGAGATCTGATGATGATCCTGGATTTGCACGGCCAAGGCGTGAAGATCGCCGCCATCGCCCGGCAAGTGGGCATCGACCGCAAGACAGTCCGCAAGTATATCGGCCGCGGGCGATGCCGATCGTGCGCACGATCAGCCCCATGCGATGCTTCTGCCCTGCAAAGACGTGTTCGACTGCCGAGCGGATGGCTGAGCGCTTCGCGTTGGCTCTGGCGATGCGCTCGGGCATGGCACGGTGGTTCGGCTTGCGCTGGTGGATGTGGCTCTTGAACATGCCCCTTTCGAGGAAGGCCTCATTCTTCTTCGAGCGATAGGCCGGCTCGGCCAAGACACCCGAGCCGGTGTTGCTCGTGCTGATCAGGTCAGGCAGCCGGGCACCATCATGGGCGTTTGCGGCGCTGGCGTCCCAGGTCCGGATTAGCCCGTGAGCCCGGTCGATGCCTATGTGGTTCTTGTAGCCGAACATCGGGATCGCAAGATCGACCGGTTTGAAGGCCTTGGGATCGGCACCCTCCTTCACCTTGGCCTTGGTGTACTTCACGCTCCACCGGGCATCGCGATCCTTCTGCAGGAGCCGGGCTGGCTTTGCCTTCCATGCCTCCGGAATCCGGCCGTCCTTGATCGCGGCCTTCTCATCCACGGTGTTGCGCTGCTTGGGTGCGGGCACCACCGTGACATCAATGATCTGGCCACCCATCGCGAGATAGCCATGATCAGTTAGAGCCGCATCGAAGCGGGCAAAGAGCTTGTCGATCGCCTTGGCCTGCACCAGGCACTCGCGGAACAGCCACACCGTCGTTGCATCGGGCACTGTGCCATCGAGCCCAAGGCCCAGGAAGCGCTGGAACGACAAGCGATCCTTGATCTGGAATTCCGTTGCTTCGTCCGACAGCGAATAGAGCGCCTGCAGCACCAGGATCTTGAACATCAGGACCGGTCGAACGGTGGTCGGCCGCCCTTGCCACGGACGCTACGGCGCAGAGCGGCAATCAAGGCACCACGGAATACCTCAAAGTCGACCACCCCAGCCAACCGCTCAAGCGGATCACCCGCTGCGCTCAACGCCTCGTACCGGTCCGAAAGATCAAAGAAACCGGGCTGTCCTGCCATCATCGCCTCCGCTCATCCACAAAGGCAGTGAATCAGGTCAGGTCACCAAACGTCAGAGTTTTTCGAACCGTCCAGCCTCCTCGAAATGGTCCATCTCGCCACCGCCAGATACCGGCTCAAATCTGTCTACGCCGCCGAGAAAGCCGAAAATGAAGGCAATGCGTATCTGTTTTGACTTTTTGGTGTACTTTAAGTAATTAGCCGCCTGATGCACGGGCAGCACTACTCTATCCAGTTTGGTCGGGCTTTAGCGGCTTCGATCGTGGTTTTAGCCCACATCGGCGCTGTTACTAACGACATCGGCCTGCAGTTGGATGGCTGGTTACCGTTTTCAACGGGTGTGGATCTATTTTTTGTAATCAGCGGCTACATAATAACCTTGGTGCTACAGCGACCTATAGGGGCAATAGATTTTCTGAAGCGCCGAGCGCTACGCATTTTGCCTTTTCTTGCATTTTTTACGTTTGTCTGGGTGGCTATGTTAGCCGTCAGTGGTAAGCCTTTGCCGAGCGTAATTAATTTACTCTTCTCCCTGTTGTCTCTCCCTCAACAGGGTTATCCCGTCTTGGGTGTCGGTTGGTCTCTAGAACATGAGGTGATTTTCTACGCAGTAGCCACAGTCTTATTGGTATGTGAGCGTAAAGATTTGTTTTTGCCGGTAATGGTTGGAATATCTGCGGTCAGCGTGGCCGCCCATCTATTTCTTCCAATCGATTTTTTGCAGAATGATTTCCATTTGCTATCGCCCTACCACGTTGAGTTTCTTGCTGGATTAGTTTTATTCCGAGCTAAAGGGCGACTTACGATTATTTCTTGGCAAATCACGTTTCTTATTGGCATCGTAGGGTTTGTTTCGGCAAGTCTATTAGTACAGTATTTTTATGGTGGTCATATACCCACGCAACCGTTTGGGGCATTAGGAATTTTTCGCGTCTTTATCCTTGCGGTCACCAGTTCTATATTGCTGACGAGCTTTTTGGCAATGGAAGAAAATTACCCCGAAATGCCGAGATTTGGCAAATTGCCCCACGCGATAGGAAATGCTTCGTACGGTTTGTATCTGTCACATCCAATAGTATTTGCGGCAACAGGCCCAATTTTGGCAATCGTCTGGCCTGCTACCATCTCGGCTTGGTTTACAGTCCCTTTAGCCTTCGCGATGTCTATATTATTCGCGTTGATTTGGTATCGTTGGGCCGAGGCCCCAATACTTGCTTACTTGCAAGGAATAAAGCCTAGGATCAAAACCCAATCAGCCTCTTGAACTATACGCTAAGGTTGATTCGGTGGGTCTCGATGTTGGCTGGTGTCTCCTTCGATGTCGCGTTCGTTGTTCTGGTTGCTGGATGAATCCTGACTGACGATCGACCGTGTCTGCTGTAGAACGAGTTCGAGCGTGACTAGTCGACGAACGTCGAGTGATCTTGGGTATGCTGCAGGTAATAAAGTTCAACTGGACACTCTGATCTACCCGCTCATGATGTCTGGTCTGACCTGACGGTGAGCGGTCTACCGGTATCGGGTGCCATAATCGGTAGTTTTCTGGTTGCTGACGAGGCTTAGCGGACCATTCAGGGCCTTAGCTGCGTGAACAAGCGGTGTTCGCTCGGGTTTCGAAGTAGAGGAAGCGTTTAAAGTTAAACGCGATGTTGGCGAGGCCGATCTTCACCTAGGTCCGCTTAGAGCGTTTTTCGATCCTTCTGGGTCATAACCGCACGAGCTGAAGTAGTTTTCGCTTTCATCGGGCTTGAAGATATTGACGAGCCTGCCGATCAGGTCCCAGAGGTCGCTTACGATGCGCTCACCGATCTTTAGGAGCATGGCCTTCAATCGTGAGAACGCCTTTCCGATCGGGTTGAAAGCAGGGCTGCAGGGCGGGAGGAAGCGCCGGGTTGCGCCTGCGGCCTCGATTTTTTCTTGCACCGACGCTCGCTTATGGCTCGAGAGGTTGTGCATGATGACCACGTCTCCGGGGCGCAGCTCAGGCACGAGCACCTCGGTGACGTAGGCTTCGAACCAGTCGCCGTTGATCGGCCCGTCCAGCACCACCGGCGCGACCATACCAGCCATGCGCAGGCCCGCGACCAGCGTGGTGGTCTTGCGATGACCGTGCGGGAAGCCCATCCGCAGCCGCTCGCCTTTCGGGCAGCGGCCATAACTGCGGGTCATGTTGGTGGCGGTCCACGTTTCGTCTATGAACACGAGCCGCTCGGGTTCGAGGTCGAGTTGGCCGTCGAACCACTCCCGCCGCTGCTTCAGGTTGTCGGGCCGGTCCTGCTCGATGGCATGGCCAGTCTTTATGGGATGGCCCGCCCCTTTTCCCCGGCATCGGATATGATGCTGTTGCTTGAAGAGGAAAGGAGCGGACCGATGTCTATTGTGATCCTTGGCGTTGATTTGGGCAAGAATGCCTGCAGTGTGGTGGGCGTGGATGCGGCGGGAGCTGTCGTCGTACGCAGGTCGATGCAGCGCCAGACGCTGGTCGACTACGTTGCCAAGCTTCCTGTGTGCGTGGTCGTGATGGAGGCATGTTGCGGTGCCCATTATCTGGGGCGCCTGTTCGCCGCGCACGGACATGAGATCCGGCTGATGTCGCCGGAGTACGTACGGCCGTATGTGAAGTTATGCGCAGGTGGACATAACTTCACTAATCACGAGGTGCCCATAATGCGGAGGAACGCGGCCTGATTGGCGGATTTCTGCCGTTTCTGTCCATGTTTCCTCCACATTATCTTAGAGCGTGTCCAGCCAGGCGAGCACACTTGCATCGCGCTTCCACGATGGCTGGCCGCCGCGTGTGGTCGGAACGGCGACCTTCTCCAGTGCCTTTCGCTTTGTTTCCAGATTGGCCCGGGCATAGTGGTTGGTCGTGTCGAGGCTCGCATGACCGAGCCAGCTTCGGATCACTGTAACGTCGACGCCTGCCGAGATGAGATGCACGGCGGTGGCATGTCGGAAGGCGTGGGGCGTAACATGCTTAGCCCGCAGTGACGGCACGGTTATGGCCGCTGCCTTCACGTAGGCGGCGAGCTTGAAGCGGACCCCTGAGGCGCTGAGCGGCTCCCCATAGCGGTTGACGAAGAGTCTCTGGTCCGGCGCCCGTGGTTGCCGTTCAAGCAGCTTCTTCAGCAACATGACTGTTTCCGGCCATAGCGGGCAGATGCGTTCCTTCCGCCCCTTGCCGGTCAGGCGCGCACAGCTCGGGCTTTCGAACCGGATCGCTTCGGGACACAGATCGAGCGCTTCCTGGATTCGTGCGCCACTGTTGTAGAGGAACGAGAGCAGCGCATGGTCGCGCATACCCTCGACGGTCGAACGGTCTGGCTGAGCGAGGATCGCCGTCACTTCCGCCGGATCCAGATAGCTCGGCTCCGACACGGGAGCCCGCTTGATCGGGATGTGGAGGATTTCGACGCATTGAGCGATCGACGCGGGATCCTTGGTTGCCACGAAGTGGAAGAAGCTACGGATCGCGGCAAGCCGACAGTTGCGCGTGCCGATCGTTCCACCGCGTTCATGTTCGGCATGACCGAGGAACGCGGTCACCTCGCTGGCGGTCAGATTGGCCAGAGTGAGCGTAGCCATCTTCTTTCCGGCACGCTGCGCGATGAACCGCAGCAATAGCCGCCAGGTGTCGCGGTATGATCGAACCGTATGGATGGACGCGTTACGCTGCTCGACCAGCCATTCGTAGAAGAACGCGCGCAGCAGGTTCGGGAACGGGTCGGCCTTGCTCATGGCTGCGCCTCCCGTCCCGGACTGAGGCATTGTGCGCCGACTGCCCGGAACCGCTCTTTGGCGAGGTGCAGCAGCTCCTGCGTCACGGTGATGTAGACCAGGGTAGAGTTGATATCCCTATGGCCGAGATAGGTTGCGAGAAACGGCAGGCGATCCTGTGGATTGATGCCCGTTCGGTACCATTCGAGGATTCTGTTCACGACCATCGAGTGGCGCAGGTCATGTACGCGCGGGCCCGCTTTTCCTCGCAATGGTTTCAATCCGGCACGGCGTATGACGTCCGAGAGCAGCCATGTGATCATTTCCGGCGTGTAATGGCCGTCACCTCGCTCGTGCCAGAATAGACCCGATCGCGCGTCCTGTGACCCACCGGCCCGCTGCCGTGCATCGATGTAGGCCCGAAGCCCGACTACAACGCTGTCCGGTAGCGGCAAAATGCGGGTCTTGAAGAACTTGGTCTGCCGGATGGTGATGGTACCCGCGCGCAGGTCAAGATCACCAAGATCAAGACGGGCGAGTTCGCCGCGCCGCAAGCCCGCGCAATAGGCAAGGAGTAGCATAGTGTACATGCTCAGCGGTCGAAGCGGCGCCCGGGGAGACGGATAGGCGCAGGCAACGTCGAGCATCCGCCGCACGTCGCTAGGCGAGTAAATATGGGGCTTTCGCCATTGTTTCGCCGCCTCCTTCCTCGGTCTCGGGTCCGGTCGCCGCACAGGTATCGACGGGTCGCGGTGACGAAGGATTTTCGCAAACACGCGCTTGAGCTTTTCACATTCCTCCGCGTGGTGCCTCGTGACATTCGTTGCCGCCCATCGATCGATCATGGCGCTAAACGGTTCAGCTTCCGGTCCCGGATGCAACTGCAGGAACCGGTCGAACCGCAGGAGCAACGGGGGCTGCGATGTGTATTTGTATCCTCTGCGCCGCATCATCGCGACATGCTCGACCATCATTTCGCCCAGCACGCTGCCGAACGGTCTGGGCTGGCGCAATTCGGCAAGAGCCTGATCCGGATCTCGCGACGCCAAGGCCCGCCAGATCGGCATGCATTGCTTGATATTGCATTCATCGCGCAGGGCGACGACGGGATTGCATTGGAGCGCGCCGATTCCCACCAGGCGTTCGAGGAACCGATCAACGATGCGTGTGCGGTGCAAGAGCGTGGCCGACGCTCGGCGCACGGCTGATTCTCGAAGCCAAACCAGCAGCACCTCCTGATCGAGCACGTGGTAACGTTCGGCGACATCCTGGAAGCTGTGCAAGACTTGAGCGTTGCAGGTTCGGCTTTTCGTGCTGTGCAGATCAAGGCTCGCGACAAAGCGGTCAATGATCGCGCGGTTGGGATCGGGCCAGCGAGCGCTCATGGCAGCAGCTCCATTCCCGGCACGTCGAGCGCAATGGCCCTGAGGTCCTCGGTCGCGAGCTTGAGGTAGGGCGCTGTCGATCCTGTCGAACGGTGTCCGAGCAGGTCTCCGATGACCTTTTGAGGAACAGCGGCCCGCAGCATTTCGACCGCGCGTGCATGACGGAAGATATGGGGGCCACACTTACCAGGCGGTTGGACGCCAGCGTCACGGAGCCGCCGGCGAACCGCACTGTAGAGCTTGTCGAGCATGCGATAGGGCGCACGCGTGCGGATAAAGATTTCCCTGGCGTCGGTCTCGGGACGCCCGGAACGCAGATAAGCAAGTACAGCTTCGCCGACCGGCGCAAGCAGTGGCAGCAATGTGCTGGCTCGCGTCTTGTTGTGACGAACATGGATGGTGTCTGTTCGCCAGTCGATGTCCTCGATCCGGAGATGGCGGATCTCGCCTGAGCGCAATCCATAAATCGCAAGGAGTTGCAGGATTGCATGGTCCCGCAACCCCGCCGGTGTTTTGTCCCTCTTGGCACTCTCCAGCACGGCGATGATCTGCCCGCGGTCGAGGACCGAAGGTACTCCTTCATATGCATATAGCATTGGCGCTATCACGTGCCCCGACAGGTCCGTCGCGACGCGACCTGTGGTGTGGAGATAGCGCAGCAGTGAGCGAAGCCGTTCTGCCACGGACTTCAGCGAGCAGCGCGTCAGTTTCGGCGCGCGCAAATCCATGTAACGGTCAACGTCAGTGACGCTCAGACCCGCCAAGCCATCGATCCCGTGAGCGAACTGCCAGGCAAGGAAGTTCCGGGCTTCCCATATTAACGCCGCGATGCTCGCGCGAGCCAACCCACGCTCCTCACGCAGCCAGATTTCGTATTCGGCGCAGATTGAAAATCGGACCTCATCGGCCGCGCAAGTAGGCTCGATAGCTGGCGGCCATTGGCCGTGAACAAGCCGGAGCAGCGCGTGAATGCCGGAGCGTGGAACCTCGTGCCAGCGCGCGCTGGGGCGTCGACCACGCTGCTTTTCGAACAGGACGATCGCGTGCCGCAGATACTGCTCCACCTGCACGTCGCTCGCGTCCGCAACCGGGATGCGTCGCTGCCCCAGATGATCGAGAAACCCAGATGCGTAGGTGCAGTAATTCCTCGCTACGACGGGGCTATATCGCTGACCAATAAGCTTGGAATTGAGTGAGGCGATTAACTCGTGACGGTTATCCGACATTGGCGACTCCTCTGCTGGTCGATTGACCCGCAGAGGTTCGGCGCCAAATAATGCAAAGCAAGTCGATCCGAAAACGGCAGAAATCCGCCAATTAGGCCGCGTTCCTCCGCATTATGGGCACCTCGTGATTAGTCAAAGCACAGAAGAACGATGACCGCGACGCCGAGGCGATCGCCGAGGCCGCCTCGCGTCCAACGATGCGCTTCGTCGAACTCAAGACCCAGGAGCAGTTGGACATCCAGACGCTCCACCGGGTTCGCTCGCGCCTGGTGGCTGATCGCAGGAGCCTGACCAACCAGTCGCGGGCGATCCTGCTGGAGCGCGGGACCATTTTCCCGGTTGGGCGGCGCAAGCTGGAACTCGGCATCGATGCCCTGCTGGCCGATGAGGATAAGAACTTGTCACTGCGTCTGCGCCAGTTGGTGGCCTAACTGCGTGCCGAATGGCGCGAACTCGATACCAGGGTGGAAGCGCTGAACGGCGAGTTTGTCGAGCTGGCGCGCAATGACGCGGCTGCCCGGCGGCTCACATCCATCCCCGGCGTCGGGGTGCTGAACGCAACAGCCCTGATTGCAGCCGTGGGCGATGCCAGCAGCTTTGCCAAAGCCCGAGACCTGGATGCCTGGCTCGGTCTGGTGCCCCGTCAGCATACTACCGGCGGCAAGCCGCGGCTGCTCGGCATCTCCAAGCGAGGCAACACCTACTTGCGCACCTTGCTCATCCACGGTGCCCGAGTAGCATTGCTGTCGCTGGCGCGAAGCGAGACCCCGTTGGGGCGCTGGTTGACAGGAATGATCGAGCGAGGAGCCCACCGCAATGCTATCGTCGTCGCGCTGGCCAACAAGCTGGCGCGGATCGCATGGGCGGCCTTGCGCAAGGACGCGACGTTCGAACGAGGCTACCCAGTCGCGGCATAACCAGATCGGCCGCACGCATCTTCGTGCATAGGCCAACGATGTTTGCAGGAAGGATAGTGAAGATGGCCTGACAGTCGATCGGCGTCTGGAAAGCCCGGCCAAAAAAATGGCACTCGTTGCCGGCGTCTTTATTGTGGCTCCAGACGTGCGGATGTCCAGCTTGGCCATGGGGTCCCCCATGAGACCGCATACGTTAACGCAGACTGATCAGAACACTTCAAAATCCCCCTTGCAGACGGGGCGGGCCATACGTTTTGGTAGCCAGTCGCTGCGACAAACTCTTCGAGGACCGCTTGCTTCTCATTACCTCTGGCGTTGGCATATCGATCTCTGATCGCATTAGCTAACTCCACCCGCCCGGCATGCGTCATTGGTGATTGCATCGCGCCACCCTTCTAACCGGGACGCATGGCATGTCGCTTCGTGCGCCCAGAGTAACATTCTACGTGAGGCAACGGCATCTGCTTAGCAACTTCGATCATGAGGCAATGCGACAAGAGCTGATCGACTCTCCCTTAGGCTGGTCGATCGAGCGCAACGGCAGACACGTGAAGGTCAACGTCGTCCGGTTGGCAACCGAACCAGGCTGGTCGCTCGAGGTGGTCAACGACAAGAGCACTTCAACCGTCTGGGAAGACCTGTTCGAGACTGATCGCCAGGCAGACGCCGCGTTCAGAAGAGCACTCGCTCAGGACGGCTTCGAAGCGTTCCTCGACTGACGCTCCAGCGCCGCAATCCGGATGGCCCAGCGGCCGCTATCGGATGCGTACAGATCTTCTGCGATGATGTCGCGTAGGCAGTCGATGCCGTCGTTAGATAGCGTGATGACGAGCTCTCGATCTTCGGTTCCGTAGACCCAGATGACGCCGTCCTCGGTGTCCATCTTATCAGTCAGGTCGAAGAGGAAGTTCTCATCTTCGCCGAGTTAGATTGCTACCTGAGCCATCGGCGTCGCGGCGTATAATACCAATCTGCGCGGTGCCTGACTCACGGGGGATTCCCAAGGCGGCGAGAATCTGAATCTATGTCGCTCTGGCTTTGGAGTGCGGCGCCACGGGTTCAGCGATCGGCTTGCGGGAAGATTTCAATGGTGCGACTCTGCGCCGATTGTCGCGAACTACGAAAAGTGCGAACCAGGCGTGTCGACTGTTGGCCTTGGCTGAAATTTACGACGGCGGCAGTCGGAGCGCAGCGGCGCGGATCGGCGGCGTGGGGCTTCAGATCGTGCGGGACTGGGTGATCCGGTTCAATGCCCGCGGTCCTGATGGACTGCTGGACGGCAAGGCGCCGGGCCCGCGTTCGCGGTTGAACGATGCGCAGCGGCGGGCGCTGGTCGATGTTGTCGAGAGCGGCCCGACCCCGGCGATCCACGGGGTGGTGCGGTGGCGCCTGATCGATTTGGCGCAATGGCTTCATGACGAATGTGCGGTCTCGCTCGATGAGACCACAATCAGCCGCGAATTGAAGAAGCTGGGCTACGTGAAGCTCAGCGCGCGGCCTCGCCATCATGCCCAGAATGAACGTGCGATGGGAGGCCTTCAAAAAGGGGGCTTTGCTGCCGAGCTCGCAAAGGTCAGGGCCAAGCTCCCAAAGGGCACGCCCATAGAAGTCTGGTTCCAGGACGAAGCCCGTGTCGGCCAGAAGAACAAGATTACGCGGCGCTGGGCGAGACGCGGGACCCGGCCCTCGGCTCCGAAGGATCAGTGGACGAAATCAGCCTACATCTTCGGCGCGATCTGCCCGGACCATGGTAAGGCCGCCGGGCTCGTCCTGCCCTTCTGCAATACCGAAACCATGGCCCTGCACCTCGCCGAGATCTCGCTCGCCATCGCACCGGGCGCCCATGCAGTCGTCTTGATGAATCAGGCTGGATGGCACACCACTGGCAAGCTCGACGTGCCCGCCAACATCAGCATCGTCGCGCTGCCGGCTAAGTGCCCCGAACTCAACCCGGTCGAGAATATCCGGCAGTTCATGCGCGACAACTGGCTCTCCAACCGCGTCTTCACCTCCTACGACAACATCATCGACCACTGCTGCGAGGCTTGGAACAAGCTCATCGATCAGCCTTGGCACATCATGACGATCGGCGGCCGAAAGTGGGCGCGTGGGTCATGATCAATGCAGATTGGTATAACTTGTTTCGCTGCATCAGGCTGCGAGCTCGGTGATTGGCGCCGTTCGCGCAGCCTTCCAGTTCCCGGTCAACAGCTCGTGCAGTCGGTTTTGTGGGATGTCGGCAATGCGGGAGAGGACGTTCGTAAACCAGACGAGCGGATCGACGTCGTTGAGACGTGCGGTGCCGAAGAAGCTGTACATCATCGCCGCGCGTTCACCACCGGGGTGGGAACCCACGAACAGCGATGCTAAGGCACCTGAACTCGGGTGCCTCAGCGTCATCGAAAGCACCAACGAAATGGCGGATTCTGTGATCGCCTTTACCTTCCTGGTGCTAGATCCTGGCCGATCGCAGCTATGATGCCGAAGGGTTCAGGAACGCGTTCAAGCAAAAGGGCATTAAGCCTTGCAATCCCCGCTGCGATTACCGCTCCATCGCCGTCACTTACGACAAGCTCCGACAAAAACGCCTCAACCGCATCGAGATCATGTTCCGCCGCCTTAATGACTGGCGACGCGTGGCAACTCGCTATAACCGATACCTGATGCCCGACCGTTTATTTCCTCGCACCCGCTCTAGCTGCCACCGTGCTCTTCTGACTGTGATCAGTGAATCCTCCGCTTTATGTACAATTCTTCAATATCTTTCTCGCTCTAGACACGAACGGTACATTGTATAATATTCATCACACATTCGCGTGGATGCATATCTTCGTCGAGTAATAACCGAATAAATATTTACAGCAAGGGTGCGCAAATAAATGTTATCCAAACAATCTGATAAGGAAATCGCTATCGCAGTCACATCCTCAACATCAGATATCCCAGGATAAGTCTCGGGCATAACTTCGTCCACACCCGGACTTCGAAAAGTGATAATTGGAACCCCCGCTATAAGCGCTTCTAAATGAAGCAAAGGAAGGCCTTCGAAGCGAGATGGCATTAAAACACAGTCAAAATCTGCCAATTTCTCTGACAAATTCGCGATCGGACCTCTTATGTGGAAATTCCACCTAGTGCGTATGTTACTAAGGCCATTACGAATATTCTCCTCGAGGGGGCCTTCCCCGGCAATCGTTACATCGACGTTGTCACATTTTGATAGTGAACTAGCTAACAACAGAATCTTCGGAAGCAGGTCTGCACCCTTTTGGTGCACAAACCTAGCGGCAAACAGAACTCTTACGGGTGACCGATGTTCTTCGGCAACCTTCGCATTTGTTGATCCTAGAACTGAATTAAGAATGACGCGGGGCCTTAAAACACTACTCGGTTTAAATAACTTTTGACTTGCGTCAGCGGCAGACTCCGAAACCGCAATTGTTGTGGCGTATGTTAGTTTTTTTGCCACCCATATGCCAATAGACTCCCAACTTTGCCAAAGACGGCTGTTATGTACCGTCCTTACCAAAGGTATTTTGCGCAAATTGGGATTGATACATAAAGCAATCGCAAACGTAAGCTCAGGAATTTCTGTGTGTAGATGTACAATATCGGGCTTATAGGTCTTAATTGCTGAAATGAGTTTCAACGCAGCGATAATACATCCCCCGCTCTTGAAAGAAATGGAACTTCCTTCCAATTGAGTTGCACCAATAGAATCTAACTTTTGGCGCATCGCACGGCCGACTTCAGTCATTCGCGTCGCACGCTTTACAGCAAATACTATGGGATCGACGGCATCGCGCATGCCGGTTGCGAGTTGCAAAGCGACTCCCTCGGCACCGCCAAGTTCGAGGTGGGAAACAACTTGAAGAACTTTAATCTTCTCACAGCTTGACACCAACGCCTTTCCAGCGCCGGCTTCTATCTCAGATTTCATGGCATATCCCAAGTCTAACTCAGCGGTGTAAAGGGTAATCCGAGGTTAGCAGTGAAGCAAGTGACTGATGGGCCTTTGTCGTTGCCCTTAATTCCCTGACTGTTCTTCAATGGTTAATTGGGTGATGTATTCGCGGGGCGCGAGGTAGCCGAGGGCGCGATGCGGGTGGATGGTGTTGTAGTGATGGAACTATATGTTTAGTCCCAGCATTTGATGGTGCATTATTCGGCAGAAATGGAAGGATGTGCTATGGGGCAGATTTTACACGGGAGCGCCCGCAAGACAGAGGCAGTCGGTCGAACGATACAGCATAGTCAAGATAGTCTCAGGGTTCTGGCCAAGCTCCACGGCATCAGTTAGAAGACTGTCGCAAAGTGGAGGCGGCGAACGGCAATCAGGGATATGCCGCCCGGCCCGAAGGAAGCGCATTCGACGGTGCTGGAGCATGGAGGAAGAAGCGATCATCGTCGCTTTCTGCAAGCCCACGCTGCTGCCACTGGATAACTACCTTTGCGCGGGTCAGGCGACGGTCCCCCGCCTGACCCGCGCATCTCTGCATCGCTTCCTTCAACGCACGGGATCAGTCGATTGCCGGAGGTAGCAGCAGAAAAGGAACAGGAGCGCAAGTTCAAGATCGATCCGATCTTTGTGGTGCTGCATGCTGACGACACCACCGTCCCGCTTTTGGCTAAGCTCAAGACCAGCGTGGCGCGAATATGGGGCTATGTGCGCGATGATCGACCGTTCGGTGGCACGGCGCCACCGGTGGCGCTAAGTTACTACTCCAGTGACCGTGGAGGTGAGCATCCGCGAGCGCACTTGGCGGGCTACACCGGGATTCTCCAGGTCGACAGGTATGCCGGCTTCAATGCCCTGTTCGAGGACGGCCGCTCGGACAA
>NZ_FWXL01000035.1 GCF_900176395.1 Novosphingobium sp. B1
CCCCAGACTGGTCAGCCAGGGGCGGGTTCAAACATGGGTCAATTCTCAGTGGAAATTTATGCCCCTACCGGGTCAATTCTCAGCGGAAATCTACAGTCTGAACCTTTGGTGGGATCGACAGCGACGGCGATGGTTCGCGCCCGGTCGTGCGCAGAAATTCCGGTGGTAACGCCTTCCTTCGCTTCGATCGACACGGTGAACGCCGTGCCGTAACCGGACTGGTTGCGCGGGGCCATCGGCCTCAGTTTCAACTCTGCCGAGCGTTCCTGCGTGATGGCAAGGCAGATCAGCCCGCGGGCGTGACAGGCCATGAAGCTGATCTGCGCCGGCGTTGCAAACTGCGCCGGGATGATGATGTCACCTTCGTTCTCGCGGTCGTCGGCATCGACGAGGATGAACGGGCGGCCTTCCACGGCTTCGCGGATGATATCCTCGATAGGGGAGATTTCGGCCTCGGTCATTGCGGGCATTCCTTCGGTTCTCGTGCAGCCGGATGGTGTCGCATCGTCAGACAGTCTTCTGTTCGGCGAGGATCTCCAGCGCGATCTTGCGCAGTTCTGCCTTCTGCACCTTGCCCGTCCCGGTCTTAGGCAGCGCCTCGTCGGTCGTGAACCAGACGTCGCGCGGCATCTTGAACGCGGGAATACGTTCGCGAAGGTAGGCCATGACGTCCTCTACGGTGATCGCGCTGCCTTCTGCACGCACGACCCAGGCGCACCCACATTCGCCGAACTGGTTGTCCGGCATGCCGATGAAGAAGGCTTGCGAGACCGCAGGATTGGCGGTGAGGATCTGTTCGAGTTCCTTGGGCGAGACAAGCTCGCCCTTGCTCTTGTAGAGTTCCTTGGTGCGCCCGGTCAGGAACAAGTTTCCGTCCGGACGGAACTGGCCGAGGTCCCCCATTTTGATCCAGCCTCCGTCGAGGAACAGCGATGCGGTCGCCTCGGGTCGGCGAAAGTAGCCCTTGCTATTCATCGGGCTTCGGCAGCACAGCTCGCCGGGCGTGCCCCAAGGCAGGTCTGCCCCGGTTTCGGGATCGATCGTCTTGAACTGCGCGATCCGGCCGTCCTGATCGGCCATGCCTGCAACCCCGGCCTCGACGATGCGACCCTGCGTTTCCGATACGATCTCGATTGAATCTCCAGGCGCGGTACAGATCACCGTCGCGGTGACTTCGGTCTGGCCATAGCTGGTGATGATTTCACCGCAGCCGAAAGTGGCTTGGATGTCCTCCCACACCCAGCTCGGCGTGGGTGCCGCAGCGCTGTGGATCGTGTTGAGCGACGACAGATCGTAGGCTTGTCGCTTGGCCTGCTCGAGCAGGGCGATGGTCATCGTGGGCACGCCCATCAGGTAGGTGGCGCGATGGCGTTGCGTGGCATCGAGGATCTGGTGCGGATCGAATCGTAGCAATGGAATGATCGCGCCGCCCGCGACCATGCCCGAAAGCAGGCCGACGACGAGGCCGAAGCCATGGTAGAGGGGGAGTGAGAAGACGGCACGGCGGCCATCCTCGAACGCCTGATGATAGGCGCCGGCGTACATCGCCCGTAGCAAGTTGTCGTGCGTGATCTCGACACCTTTCGGAGAGCCGGTGGTGCCCGAGGTGAACAGGATAAGCGCGGTATCGTCTGCCGCGATGTCCCCGCTGCCTTCGTCAGAAGGGACCGCTCCCGAGAGCTGCCTGACCAGACGCGCAGGATCGGCGCGGTCGAAGATCAGACCTCCGCGCAGTTCTGGCAGGTCGCCGCACGTACCCGACTGCCAGCCGGGGAGACCGTCGTCGAGTTCCTGTTCGAAGCTGCGCGAGCCGAACCTGTCCATGGCGATGAGCAGGGCACAACCAGCTTCGGCCAGCGCGAACCTGATCTCGTCGGGCCTGTAGAGGGTATTGAGCGGCACCGCGATCGCACCGGCGCGCCAGATCGCGAACAGCAGCGGGACAGTCAGGGGATCGTTGGCCATGATCAGCCCGACCCTTTCGCCCTTGGCAATGCCCCGCGCCTTCAGACCGGCAGCAAGTGCAACGGACTGGCGGGCAACGTCGGCGTAGGTCAGTACGTCCTCATCGGTGATGACCAGCGGACGCTTGCCGAAATCGTTCGTGCTCCAATCGAGATAGCCATGGAGGTTGCTCCACGCCCAGGCAGGATGGCGAGCGGCAATCGCGTGCCTCCGGTCATCTGCACTCATCGCAAACATGTCAGTCGTCTCTCCCGATGCGCATTCCGACGTCTAGCCGGTCAGAGCGCAAATATCCGTTAAGGCATGGATCCTGGCTTCGTCACCAAGACTTCTGCCTAACGAGATTTAGGTTTGCCCTAATTTAAGCCACGTGTAAACAGTTGAGGCCAACGAGATGCAACGACCGGTCGGCGCGTGGCGCCACAGGTCCGAGGGGCGTTGCTGGCAGGATGACCCGGACCGGTGTCCGGACAGGAGATGACGATGGACGTGGATGGAGTTGCCCTTGAGGAAGGCGAGGCGATCGACTGGATCGTCTTCAATCGGCCCCAAGCCGCAAACGCCTTCTCGGCAGCGGTGCTCGAGCAGTTTTCCGCGCTGGTGAAGGACCGTCAGACAAGGGGCGCCCCGGTTCTGGGCATTCGCGGAAACGGAAGGGGCTTCAGTTCCGGAATGGACCTTGGCGAATACAGCGCGACGAGCGGCCCGACGAGCGACGTGCTGAGGCTTTCCTCCTATGTCGAACGCTGGCTCGACCTCTGGCGGCACCCCAAGCCGGTGATCGTGGCGGTGCACGGCTATTGCATTGGTGTTGGGGCACAACTTGCCTCGTTTGCAGACATCGTGGTGGTGGCCGATGATGCGGTGATAAGCGAGCCGACCATTCCGATCGGCGGCGGATTTATCGCCCCCACCTGGGCCAGCCATGTCGGTTCGCGGCGGGCCAAGGAATTCGCGTTCCTTCCAGGCAACCGGATCGACGGGCGTACAGCGGCCGAATGGGGATGGGCGAACTGCGCCGTGCCCGCGTCGGAACTCATCGCCTGCTGCGAAAGCCTCGCCGAGCGAATAAAACTCGTGCCACCTGCGGTTCTCACCATGAAAAAGCGCTCGATCAACCGGGCCATGGAAGCAGCGGGCTTCCATGCAGCCCTCTCCGCAGTTGCGGAAAGCGACGCGCTTCTCCACCTCGAACCCGAGGTTTCGAGTATCAGAAACCGCCTCAAGGGCGAGGACTTGAAGGCCGTGGTCAAGGATTACGCCGGCGAAAGCTCGCAGGAAATCTTCCGCCGCCATCGGGTTGGCGCCGAGAACCACGACCGAGGTGACAAAAGAGTTGCCGATTCAGACTAATCTGAATTAGGCTGGACAAAAGGAGTTCGAACAGCTGGGCTCAGCGTTCGACGTTTCGAGACAGGATGATGCGATGATGGAAGGTGAACGGTGGCGCTGCCTCTGGGACGCCAAGGCTATCCTCGGCGAAGGTACGATCTGGGATGACCGCGATGGCTGCATCTACTGGGTCGACATAGAAGCGCCGAGCGTGAACTGGTTCAATATCGAGACCGGCAGCAAGGGCACCTGGGTTCCCCCCAAATGGGTCAGTGCATTAGCGCCCAGATCGTCGGGTGGGTTCATTGCCTCTTCGGCCGATGGGTTCGTGCATATCGATCCCCAAGCGGGAACCTACCATCCGCTCGTCCACCCGATTGCCGATCCGCGCATCGCCAGGTTGAACGATGGCGTGGTCGATCGCAGCGGTCGCTACTGGTCAGGTTCGTGTGATTGCAGCCAGTGGGACGAAAGCACCACGGCCGAGGACAAGGAAAGCACGCTCGGCAATCTCGACGCGCGCAATACGGGCGAGCTTTACCGCCTGGACGCGGACGGAACCGTGTCGTCGCAAGAGCAGAACATCGTGACGGCCAACGGTCCGGCCTTCAGCCCCGACGGCCGGACCGCCTACGTCAACGACTCGATGCCTTTGGTGAGTTGGGCCTATGACGTCGATGCTGACGGCAACCTCTCGAACCGGCGCGACTTTCTCCGTTTCAAGCCGGACGACGGTTATCCTGACGGGATGGCGGTGGACGTCGAGGGTTGCATCTGGATGGCGTTTTACGAAAGCTGGATGCTGCGCCGGTTTGCTCCGGACGGCACGCTGCTGGAAGAGCGCCGCCTGCCGGTAAGGCGCGGCCTTCGCCCAGCCTTTGGCGGCACGGACTATTCGCGGCTGTTCCTGATCACCGGGTCACAGGGGTACGGCGCCGACCAGTTCGCGCAGCAGCCTTTGGCCGGCGGGCTTTTCGAAATTCTTGATCCCCCTGCCGCTGGCGTGCCAAACGTTCCATTTGCAGGTTGATCACAAAGCCCCGGTGCATCAGTTGTGCCTGAACCAAACGAAGATTGATCATGGCACAAGTTGAAAACGGCAAGACGCGCATTCTTGATTCGGCGGCGACCGCCCTTCGACAGAAGGGCCTTGCCGGCGCGAAACTCACAGAGATTGCGGCCGGTGCCGGGATGCTTGCGCCCAGCATCTATCATCACTTCTCCTCGAAGGACGATCTGGTCGAGGCGGTGATGATGGAAGGCATATACCGCAACAATCGCCACATCATGGCTCAGGTTGAAGTGCTTGGGCCATCGGCGACCGCGCTGGAACGGCTGCGGGCGGCGATCGAAGCACATATCGGCTTTCTCCTGACCGGCGATGACTATTCGTCGGCGGTTTCCCGCGTATTCGACGATCTGCCTGCGGAGATGAAGGGCCGGGTCCTGGCGGCCTATTCCAGTTTCGACAACTATTGGCGGGATCTGATAGCCGCCGCGCAAGCCGATGGCTCTGCAAGAAGCAGCCTTGATCCGACGGTCGTCAGGAAGTTCCTGATCGCGATGCTCGACTCCTGCGCCACATGGTACCGGCCGGGCAAGCTTGCACCTGCCCAGATCGCGGAGCAGGCTGCGGACCTCGCCTTGAACGGGTTTGCCAACGAGTAACTCGGCCCCGCCCCGGGTGCAGGGCCGCGACCGGCATTCGGACGATCAGGCTGCAGGCAGGAGGGATGCAATCTTGCCGTAGCTTCCCTTGTGAAACAGCAGGGGATCGCCCTCGCCTGCGACGCCGAAGCTTTCGACAGCACCGAGAACCAGCAGGTGGTCCCCCGCATCGCTTACGGAGTGCGTCGAACAATCGATCCAAACGAGTGCCCCGTCGATCAAGGGAGCGCCACGTGGCGAGGTGGAGTGCGCTATGCCTTCGAACTTGCGCGGGTCCTTCGACGCCAACTTGCGGCAGATATCTTCTTGGGACGCACCCAGCACGTTCACGCAGAACCCGTCGCAAAGGGACAGCGCGCCCCAACTGCTCGACTGCTTGTCGGGGAAAAAGCCGACAAGAGGTGGATCGAGCGAAACGGACGTGAACGAACCAACGATCATCGCGGCGGGCGCGCCATCCAAGGACATTGCCGTGATTGCACAGACCCCGGTAGGATAATGGCCGAGGACCTTGCGGAAAGATGCCTTGATGTCGTCCATCATGCGGGAACCTTCTGCCGCTCCCACTCCAGCGGAATGTTCTCGACCGCCGCTACGATGCCCGAATGGTAGATCGGCCTCGCCCCGTCCTTGAGCCTGAACTCGGGAATGCGAGCGAGCCATTCCTGCAGCATCACAGTCACTTCCAGCCGCGCAAGGTGCATGCCTGCACAGCGGTGCGGCCCTTGCGCGAAAGTGGAGTGGGTGACGTCCCGACGGGAGAGGTCGACGGTCATCGGATCGGCATGCTGTCGATCGTCAAGGCCATGCAGGGCCGTCGGCAGGAGAATGAGATCGCCCTCCTTCAGTTGCGTGCCATGGAACTCCATGTCGGCAACGACATAGCGGGCATCGGAAACGACGGCGAAACGGCGGAACAGCTCTTCAACCCCGCGCTGCAGCTTGAGCGGGTCGCTCCTCATTTCAGCCACCGTTTCCGGATGTCGAGCGAGGTAGATCATCATGAAACCGAGGAAATTGACCACGGTATCAAGCCCGCCGAGCAGCAGGAGCGACACGAGACCGAGCGCCCGGTCGTCGGGCATGGGCTTCCCGTCGATCTCGACATTGAGAATGCGGGTGATCAGATCTGTCCCGCTACCACCTCTGCGCTCGGCAATGATGGGCGCCACGTATTCAAAGAAGCCGCGGTTTGCCGTTTCCAGCGATCGGCCCTGCTCCTCGGGCGTGTTGCCTGACGGGCGCGTCATCTCGTTTGCGAGAAGGCCAAGCTTGTGTGCATCTTCCATCGGCAATCCCGCCAGTGCGAGAAAGACCCGCACCGGAAAGACCGTTGAAAACTCGCTGCCAAAGTCGCAGCTTCCCCGATCGGCGAAGCTCTCGATGATCTCCACCGCAATGGTCCGGATCTGCTCTTCGAGCTTGCGGATCTCGGCAAGGTTCAGCCCCTTGTCGATGGCCTTGCGATAGGGCGTATGCTCGGGCGGATCGAGCTTGGTCGGCACCATATCGTAGGCTTCACCCGCTTCGCGCGGGACCCAGATGACCCGGCTCGAGAAGCGTTCGGGGCTGCGATAGACCTCATCTATCACCACGCCGCGCGTTGCGATCCAGTGGCCACCGGTAAAGGGCGTCCAGACCAGCGGCGGGGTGTCGGGCTGCTGCACCCGCTTCCATGCTTCGTGGAAACCTTCCTCCAGTCCATCCAGATCATAGGCGTCGATCTCGCGTATCAGGTCGGCCGGAACGTGGGGCGGCGGGGAAACGCGGTGCTTTTCGAGTGCTGTCGAGGTTTCGGCGTTCATTGGTCCTGTCCTTGAATTCTGGTCTGGGAGCCGAAGGTTCAGCTGATCGACGGGTCGATCACCGCCTTGGTGGCCACGCCGGTCTTGGTCGCATGAAGCGCTTCGGCAGCTTGCGAGATGCCGAAGCGATGGCTGACCAGTTCGGCGAGCGGCACCTCGTGCTGTATGCGCGCGGCGAACTGCATGCCGTGATAGTAGTTCTTCGGCGCCGGGAACGATGCCCCGCCGACCGTGAGGTTCTTGAGCGTCAGGTCACGCGGCGAGATTGGCTGCGTTCCGATCGCGCCCCAGAGCCCGAGGATGATGTAACGGCTGTGGATGCCGCTGAGGTCCACGCCCTCGGGAAAGGCGGGCAATGCGCCTGCCGCTTCGATCACGATGTCGGGGCCCTGCTTGCCGACGCGATCGTAGATCATCCGCTTGCGCTCCTCCTGCGGCAGGCCGAGCGACACCGTTGCGGTTGCCCCGAGCTTCACCGCGGCCTCAAGCCGGGCGGGGGCAGCATCGATCACGATCACTTCGCGGGCACCGGCCTGCGCCGCAACCAGCACCGCAGAAAGTCCGACCGGTCCGGCGCCTTGCACGACTACACTATCGCCGAAGCGCACCGGTCCGCAGCGATCGAAGCCGCGCAGCACGGTTGGCAGCGCGCAGCCGAGCGCAGCAACCGCTTCGGGGATGGCGCCATCCGGCAACCGGTAGAATGGCATCGAATTGGGAAGCCAGGCGAAATCGGCGTAGCTGCCCCAGTTCGGCTTCGATGCATCCTCGAAGTAGCGGCTGTTCTCGCACGGCGTCTCTTCAAGGATCGTGCAGGAGTAGCAACGGTGGCACAGCGCGATGGGCGACCACACGACGAGATCGCCGGGCTTGACCGGCACGCCTGCGTAATCAGTGGATACGCCCGCGCCGAGCTCGATGATCTCACCGACGCCTTCGTGACCGAGGATGATCGGAAAAGGCATCTCGCCTGCCTCGCCGGTCATGATGTGGACATCGCTGCCGCACACGCCGCCCAGCACCGTGCGCACGAGCGCGCCGCCCGGTTCGGGAGAATGGACGTTCACCTCCCAGGTTTCGAGGCGGTTGGTCTCAACCAGGACCGTTGCCCTGCCCTTCATCCGTCATCTCCTCTCGACATGAAGCCGCCGGAAGCCCTCGCAGCTCCTTCGTTGCAGAGACGTTATCCAACTAATCACAATTAGTCCATAGGATTGATTCCGCCTGCGACAGCAATGCCTCAAGCGAACAGATGCAAGCGCGCAGAGCGGAAAAATCCCCGTTTTTACGGCCTTTCTTAAGTTCCGCTTAGCGACAAGCGCCGGGATCTCCCTCAACAAAAGCCATTGTCGTTCTGAAAAAATTTGATAGCACTACCTGAATCATGATTAGGTAGCGACGTTCGAGAGGAGACGCACAATGGCAAGGCTGGCAGGCAAAACCGCAATAATCACGGGTGCCGCGCGGGGAATGGGGGAATCGCATGCCCGCACCTTCGTAAGGGAAGGCGCAAAGGTCGTCCTTACCGACCTCAGCGAAGCTGCAGGCCACGCACTGGTCCAGGAACTGGGCAACAATGCCATATTCTTGAAGCAGGATGTGACGGATCCCGGCTCCTGGGATGGCATCGTCGAAGCCGCAGTCCGCCAATTCGGGACCATCGATATCCTCGTAAACAACGCCGGCATCCTTGGCCCCATGGCGGCGACCGACAGCCTTGACGACGACGGCTACCGCAAGGTCTGCGCTGTGAACCAGGACTCGGTCTTCTTCGGGATGCGCGCGGTCCTGCCCGTCATGGTCAAGGCGCAAAAAGGCTCGATCGTCAACATCTCGTCGATTGCCGGAATGGCCGCAAACTACGGCTTTCCCAGCCTTGCCTACGTTGCCAGCAAGTTTGCCGTGCGCGGAATGACCAAAGCGACTGCCGTGGAATTCGGCAAGTACAACATCCGCGTCAATTCCGTGCACCCGGGCTTCATCCAGACGCCGATGATGGTCGAGGCCACAGACGAGGTGGGCGGTGATGCGTTGTCGCAGATCCCCCTCGGCCGCATCGCCGACCCGTCCGAGGTTTCCAATCTGGTGCTGTTCCTGGCGTCGGACGAGGCTTCCTACATCACGGGCGCGGAGCACCTCGTCGATGCCGGCATGCTGGCCCACTGAGAAAGACGAAACGAGGCTCGGGCGGGAACCGGGGAAGGATCGGACAAATGGCGCTGATCGAAACATCCACCGCCGGGCACGTCGGCTACATTACCTTGAACCGGCCGGAAGCGCTCAACGCCATCAACGAGGAGATGGACCAGCTTCTCGGCGCAGCGTGGGACAAGTTCGAGACCGAGAGCGGAATCTGGGTCATTGTCCTGCGCGCCAACGGCGAACGCGCGTTCTGCGCCGGGGGTGACATGCACGCACCGCCCACGGGCAGCAGCGGCCTGTCGTTCGGAGGCGGGATCACCGGCATTGGGGGGCGGCTGCGACCGATCTCCAAACCGGTGATCTGTGCAACGCACGGCCACGTTCTGGGGCTTGGCTTCGAGATCGCGATGTGCGCCGACATCATCGTCGCTGCCACAACCTCGAGATTCGCCTTTCCCGAAGCTCGCGCGGGAATCATCGAACACTGCGGAGTGGTGCACCGGGCAGTGCGGCAATTGCCCCACCATGTCGCCATGGCGATGATCCTCGCCAGCGAGCCGTTGGATGCCGTGCAAGCCGCGCAATACGGGCTCGTCAACGAAGTCGTCGCACCCGACTGCATTGAACAGGCGACGGCACGCTGGGCGGAGAAGCTGCTGGCCTGCTCGCCCCTTGCGGCACGAGCTGCAAAGGAAGCCGCCCTCGCAGGGCTGGAAGGCTCGCTTCCCGAGGCGCTTTCCCGCACCTACCCCGGCATCAGCCGCTATGCCGATAGCGGCGATCGCACCGAGGCAATCGGCGCGTGGTCCGAGCGCCGGAACCCGCACTGGACCGGCATGTAAGCAACTAACCTAAGATTGGTTAGAGTGCATTTCACCAAACCCCGCGCTTTCGCGGGCCAGATTTGCTCAAATATCTCCCATCATCAGGCATATTTCCGAGAATCTTGAAACACTCTTCAAATCGTGTTGCCATCTAACCTAATTTTAATTAGGCTGGATTCAGCGATTCAGGGGTACCGTCAGAAGCGCACGCCCCTGCGCCCGAACAAGGCCGAGGAACGCCAATGTCAGATTCAAATAGTCCTATCGTGGTTGATGCGGTCGTTGTCGGCGCGGGTGTCACCGGGATCTACCAGACGTATCTCTTGCACCGGAAAGGCATGTCGGTTCTCGGCGTGGACGCCGCCGACGACGTTGGTGGAACGTGGTACTGGAACCGCTATCCGGGCTGCCGCCTTGATACAGAGAGCTACGCCTACGGCTACTTTGCGATGACGGGGATAATCCCCGACTGGAAGTGGAGCGAGCGTTTCGCGGGGCAGGCAGAGATGCTGCGTTACGTGAATGCGGCGGCCGATGCGATGGACGTGCGCCGACACTACAGGTTCAAGACGAAAGTGCTGAGCGCGCACTTCCTGGACGACGAGAAGCGGTGGAAGATCACGCTCGACAGCGGCGAGACGATCCACGCACGCTTCTTCATTTCGGCCACCGGTCCGCTTTCGGCATCGAAGATGCCGGACTACAAGGGCATCGACCTGTTCAAGGGCCAGGCCTTCCACTCCTCGCGCTGGCCCCGCGATGACCAGGGCAATCTTGCAGGCATGGACTTCGCCGGCAAGCGCGTTGCAGTGCTGGGCACCGGGGCGACCGGCGTGCAGATCATTCCGATCGTGGCGGAGACGGCGGGCGAGCTGTTCGTGCTGCAACGCAATCCGAACTGGTGCACGCCGCTGGGCAATACACCGCTCAGCGACGAGGACATGAACCTGATCCGCACCCGCTACCCGACCATCCTCGAATACGTGAAAACTACCGACACCGCGTTCCCGTATCACCGCGATCCGCGCAAGGCATCTCAGGTCTCAGCCGAAGAGCGCGAGGAGTTCTTCGAACGACTGTATGACCAGCCCGGCTACGGCATCTGGCTCAGTGGCTTTCGCGACCTGTTGCTGAGCCGTGAATCCAATCAGTTCCTTGCCGATTTCGTAGCCAAGAAAATCCGCCAGCGGGTCAAGGACCAGACGGTTGCGGAAAAGCTCATTCCCACCGACCACCCATTCGGCTCGAAGCGCGTCCCGATGGAGACGAACTACTACGAGGCGTACAATCGCGAGAACGTGCATCTCGTGGACCTGAAGGCCGCGCCAATCGACGAGTTCGTCGAAAACGGCGTGATCATCGGCGGCGAACTGCTCGAGGTCGACGTGATCATTTTCGCAACCGGCTTCGATGGCGTTACCGGCTCGCTTGACCGGATAGACATCCGTGGACGCCAGGGCCAACGACTGATCGACGCCTGGGCCGACGGGCCGACGACCTACCTGGGCCTGCAGACGCGCAACTTCCCGAATTTCTTCGCGCTTGTCGGGCCGCACAACGGCTCGGCTTTCTGCAACGTCGGTGTCTGTGGTGCGCTGCAGGCTGAATGGGTCACGCAGATGCTGCTCTATATGGCGGCGCGTGGCTTCGAGACTGCCGAGCCGAGCGAAGCGGCGGAAGCCGCATGGACCGAGGCAATCTACCGTGACTTCGAACGGACGCTGATGGCCGAAACAAACGCTTGGTGGATCAAGGTCACCCACAAGCCCGACGGCAGCGTGGTTCGACGCACGCTCGTATATGTAGGCGGAGGCCCAGAGTATCGCCGCCGCTGCGAGCAGGTCGCCTATTGCGATTACGAAGGCTTCGAAATGGCCTGAGCCTGCGATTCCTCAGTCTCACCCCTTTTTTCAGTAGGCAAATTATGATCGATCTGAAAGTCGTGAAGCGCGACGGCACCGAACTCTCCATACAGGCAAACCCAGGCTGCTCGGTGATGGAGGCACTGCGAGACAATGGCCTGGACGAGCTGCTGGCACTTTGCGGCGGCTGCTGCTCCTGTGCCACATGCCATGTCTATGTTGAGGCCGGGCCAATTGGAGCCAATCAAGTGGACGGTGCAGACGAGGACGACCTGTTGGACAGCTCAGACCACAAGCAGGAAAATTCACGTCTTTCATGTCAGATCATGCTGGACCAAACAATGCACGGCATGATTTTGCGGATCGCGCCGGAAGACTAACAGGCACAGCCAGCGGCACTTGATGCTGTGAGCCCTCATCACGATGAGATGAGACAAATTGACGCGCCCGCTTCAACCTGCCGGGCGCCGCCACATTGGCTGGCCGCAATCGAGACGATCAAGGCCGCTTCATTACGTCCAGATTACGCCTGACAAGGTGCATATCGTGACTCATGCAGCATCTTTGACGAAACCCAAAACCCCCGGAAGCAGGGGTTTCTCCCGGTCGGGGAGTAGCGCAGCCTGGTAGCGCATCTGGTTTGGGACCATAGGCGCAATCGGCTTAACGAAGGGCAGTCTAGACGATCAGGCACCGGATGCTGGAAAGTCTTCAGCGTCTGCACCCTTTGGCATGCTCGCGCCGATGTTTGTGCCGATGAACGAAGGGCGGCTTAGGCCAATCCCCGTGGCAGAGTAGCCGTTCCGGTCAGTCCGCAACCCCGGTCATTTCAGTCGAGCCGTCAGCCATCAAGGATGGGGATAGCTGAAGCGCCCCACCTTGCCATTTCACCGTTGCTGTGGAAGCCTCAAAGGTGCGTCGGTCAGTCCCGGCGCAGAGGCGTCGAAACCTCTGCTTACAAGACTCGGTCTCCAATTCTGGTGGCCGGGTGGCATGCGCGCATGTCCAGTCGGCTCTGCCGATAAAGGCGCATGCGCCTGTCTGTAAGCAGGTTTCGAACACCCGGCTTGACCGGCGCCTCTTTCGGAAAAAGGAGCGCCGGTAATGCCTTCTCAGTTTGATCCACCTGTATCAGCGGGGAGCCCGCTAGACGCGGCCAACCTCAACCCAACCTGCCAAATTGCCCCACATTTCGCGGTGACGGGGAGGTCGTCATGAGCGAAACGATCGACCGCGAGCTCACGGCTGAGCAGCTACAGCTGCTCGACGACTTCCAGCATCTCGCCATCGAGGAGTTTGGCGGCGGCAACATCCTTACGGCTATGCTCGGTATAGGCCCGAACAGGCACTATACGGATGCGAGCACGGACCGACTGCTGACGCTCATCCAGATCCTTGAAATCTTGATCGATTTGTGTGGCGAGCGCTCCAAGGCCTTCCATTGGCTCATAGGCAACGCTTGCTACAAAGAGATCGTCGGAAACGATCCCTACTTTTGTCTCGAAGACGGCGACGAAAGCGCTGCCTTTGTGATGCTTGGCTGGCTGCAAATCATACAA
The DNA here is from genome assembly GCF_900176395.1 of Novosphingobium sp. B1. Taxonomy (GTDB): domain Bacteria; phylum Pseudomonadota; class Alphaproteobacteria; order Sphingomonadales; family Sphingomonadaceae; genus Novosphingobium. The sequence continues at coordinate 13,158 of NZ_FWXL01000035.1, forward strand.
CGCTTCCGCCCAGCTGACCTTATCGCACAGATGTTCAGGGCTTCCGCAACCTGAAAATTGCAGGTCGTCTGAGAACTCGGACCGCTTCATCAGACACTGCGCGCCGCCCATCGTGGCAGGATGATCGAAGCGTGCCGCAAAGGTGATTTTTGCCTTCCGAGATAGCTCGTCCCACGAGCAGATTACTTCGAAGCAGATTGGAGTGACAAATGGAAAATGAAAATGCAGCGCATCGTAAAGCGGGGTTAGATAAGGATCCGCCTCTTGAAGCCGTTTCCGCAGGCGCTGCGGAAGCTCTCAGTCGACCATCAGAGTACGTGGCCCCAAAAACAACAAGTGCAAGGCGCTTCTTCAACCCTGAATATTGGGACACACTAGCAAATTACAGCGCCAAAGAAATGGTGTTGCACAGGCTGCAAAAGACTTCTGCAGACGAGTTCATTAATCTTCTTGAAGATCTAAAGCAAGACATCCGCGAAAAAGACTACGAAACAGCAGCCACAAACTTCGCCAATGCACTCTATCCATCAGAGACTAAAGGCTGAATAGGTCCTATATACCATCGGAAATATTAACAAGGCGCACTTCCCAACGTTCGGCAATGCGCAGGGGAGATGGCAGGGGTGAAGTCCGCACCGCCAAGGCTACAGACGGGCGGACTTCATCGGCCTGCTACCTGCCGGTCTCCCGGCAGGCAACGCCACTGGAAAAGAAACTTGGGGTAAAGAGGTTAGCCGCCCTCGCCACTGCTATTGTGCATAGATGGCACTGCTTTCTTACCCCCTTCAATGAAGTATCAGCACCAACCAGACCTGGGCCGCCGCACTGGAAAATCCTTGGCGGATAAGACCCAACACCCACAGCACCCAGTGATCACATCACAGCCAGATCTTCGAGGATTTTGGAGGAGATATTGATGCGTACTGGCAAATGCCAGATTTTTAGCATAACACTAAAGCTCTAAAGTCAAAAATCAGATCTGGAGTCGCTATTTACATGTCCGATGATTTTACCGCCACGCGGGAAACGCTTATTACCTTAACCTCTGATATTGTTGCCGCACATGTCAGCAACAACAGCGTTGCTGTTGGCGATCTTCCCACGCTCATTTCCAAGGTCTACGGGGCCCTTGCCGGCCTTGATCAGCCGGTCGAAGTCGAAGAAGTTCGCCCGGAACCGGCAGTTTCGGTCCGCGCTTCGATCAAGCCCGACTACATCGTCTGCCTCGAAGACGGCAAGAAGCTCA
>NZ_FWXL01000036.1 GCF_900176395.1 Novosphingobium sp. B1
ATGCCGGTTAATTGTTCGAGAGATGGCGATGCACAGTGCCTTTGATCAAAAGTTCGAGCGTCGCCGGATTACTTTCGGCATTGCTGGCTGAGTGCTTTGGATCAGGCGGCTGTCCCGGGGGTAAATGGAACCAGAGGCATGGCAAACTGCCGCGTTAAAAGTCGAAGTTCATCGGCCCAAAACACGGCGTTGGAACCGGTCTTACATTTACCTTCGCTGAGTCAATTCTGAAGGACAGTGCTTAGGCGGTTGCTAGGGTTTCCTGATCCGTCTGCCAGTGGGCTTTTTGGGCTGAGAGCCGGCGTGTAGCGAAGTGCCCTTCCCCCCATCTCGCACCACCCCGCGCTGGTCGCGCATCGTCACATCTCCTTATTCCTTCCTGTGTCTGGCTGGCGGCGTGAAGACGGGCCGTCCGTGAGGAATTCAGCCCTGCGCGATTCGCCCCTTCTCACTCGCCGTGTCGCGCCACGCCTTGGCTCTCCGACCTGATCTGCATTTCCAGACGGCGCCTGACCTTCAGCGCGCCGGTGTCCACTCGGGCGCTGATCTCGCGGGGCATGGTCGCACGTGACTGCAGAACCTGTTCGATCGCCTCGATGGCCTCAATATCTTCCGGCTGGATCCGCGAACCCATGGCGACCTGCATCTCGCCCAGTTCGGGGCGATCGATCCCGAAGCTGCGCGCGGTGTTTACGAAGTAGTGCAGTCGCGAGGGACCTGCGGGCGTCAGCAGATGAAGGTAGTTCTGCACGCCCAGCAACTTTCCGCTGGCAGCATCGTACATCGCCCCGCCAGTGCGGATCAGACATGGTCCGAGATATTCAGCATCGAAGTGCTGATGGAACGGACCAAGTTGCCCCGGAAACTGTGTTGCGAGCAGTGGATTTAGCGGCAGGTTCTCCCCCCGCCGCTGAACGGTTAAACTGGCCTCCGTCTCGATGACGTCGACCGGAATGGCGGCAACCTTTTCGCCCGCCGGAATGGTGCTGTGATGAATGAAGGTCACGTGGCTGAGGTCGAGCAGGTTCTCGATCAGCAGTGTGTAGCGCGCCGCAACCGTGACAACTGGGTGCTGCTCCACAGCCCAGTCGTCGCGACCCAGGCCCAAACTGTGCAGATCAGGAACAAGTCCTGGATCGGCGCGCCCCGGCGAGCCGGTCCACAGCCAGATCAGGCCGGCCTGCTCGAATAGGGGATAGGCGCGGAGCTGCGCGTTCTGCGGCACCCCCGTCTGGCTCGGTACGTGCTGGCATTTGCCGTCCGCACCAAACCGGAAGCCATGGTACCCGCATTGGACGGCATCGCCGACCAGGCAGCCCTTGCTGAGCGGAAATGCGCGATGCGGGCAAATGCCTGCCAGTGCCACAGCCTCGCCGGCTTCGGTCCGATACAGGATGACCGGCTCGCCGAGGATGTCGCGCGCCAGCACGTCACGTCCGACTTCGGACGAGTAGGCCGCGACCCACCATTGCTCACGAGGATATGGCTGGTCAACGGACAGCGGATACATGGTGGTCTCCCGGCTTGAATCTCGGCTTTGTCATATGACAAACTCATTCTTTGTCAAATATCAAACTTAACCCTTGTGGTTTGCCCCGCGCCTAGGCACAATTCTGCAATGACAATTGCGGCCAAAACCAAGGCGATGCCCCGCCCACCGCGCTACGACGGTGCCGCGAACCGCAAGAGGGTGCTCGAGACGGCACTGCAGGTTTTCGCGCGGGTCGGTTTCGCCGGCGCCAGCGTCCGCACGATCGCGGCCGAAGCGGGGATCGAGCAGGGCCATCTGACCTACTACTTCCCAACCAAGATTGCGTTGTGGCGCGGGGTGGTCGAAGCCTTCGCGTCCGAGCCCTTGCACCGGGTGGAGGCCGTCTTGCCAACCTCGGCCGGTCTGGACACGGCGTCTGCGGCGCGGCTTGTCCTGCCCGAATTGCTCCGGTGCTTTGCCCAGAACTCAGGGCTAACACGGCTCATGCTGCAGGAGATGTCCGTAGATTCGGATCGCAGCGATTGGTTGGCCAACCATTTCGCCCGGCCGGTATGGGCCGCGCTCCGCCCCCTGTTCGAGCAACTCGGCGAGGCAGGCTACTTGCGCGGGACACCACCAGAGCTTGCCTATTTCACCATGATCGGGTCAGCCCTGGTGACCTTCGGCAATTCCGAGCTGATCCGTCAGTTTACCAGTCATGACCCCTTGTCAAGCAAGGCCATTGAGCAAGCCATTAGCCACATCGTCAGCTCAGTCCTGCTCCGCTGACCGCGACCATACGGGAAGCCCTGCAATGAGCGCAGGCTCGAGCGGCCTTCGGCAGGTCTCGTCTCGATCTAACACCGGCTTGGTCGGCTGCTTCCATCGATGGACGTGGGAAAGACGCCTTGATTCAAGACGTTCGCGCTTCAGTGTGACATTTTCGATTGATGCCGTTGGTTCATTGGGTTTTCCGAACGGTGGAAGACTTGGTCTGGGACAAAGCGACCGATAGCTCATTGGCCGGTGTAAGTCAGGTTGCGCCGAAAGCTGCCTCTGGCCAGCGCAGGTGGATCGAGACAGTATCTACGAAGCAGCCGCTAGCGAATGCTTTAAACACTGGCCCAATACAGCGTATCGGCGAACCAGAATGCAAGATTCTTGCGGCAGCGCCTTGTTCTAACACTACTTTGGCAAAAGTGTGGTTTTGGAATTTCCCTGGCACGTAATGCGTAATTCTTGGGGAGCCAGCTTTGACGGAGGCTGGCGATGGACGAGGATTGACGTTCGGACCTGGAGCGGTGGCTTGAGCCGTATATGGGCTGGCTGGGTAACAAGACGCAGCGCCGGATGTGTCCGGCCTATATCGCCGGGCTGATTGGGTCGGGTGATCGCAAGAGTATCCAGCCCATGGCAGCCCGGTCTGACGCCATCGCTTATGACCGGCTGCATTATTTCATCGGGGCGGGCCTGTGGGACAGCGCGCCGCTGGAAGCGACCTTGTGGAGTCAGCCGGATGAGCTGGTGGGCGGTGACGGAGCCTGGCTGATCATTGACGACACCGCGTTGCCGAATACGGGCACGGCGTCGGTTGGCGTCGCGCCGCAATACGCTACAGCGCTGGGCAAGAACGCAAACTGCCAGACGCTGGTTATGGGTTGTCGGCTCCGTTCCGGCAGGCACTGAGCGAGCGCGGCCTTTGCTGGGCCGTCGGCATCCCGCGGCACCAAAAGGTCTGCCTGTCCAATGTGCACCTGATCTTCCCGGTGGCGGCTCGCGGGCGACCGCGGGTTCAGCACGTGCCAGACGCCAAGTCTCGCGCTGCACACGCCATGCTTGAAGACGTGAAGTGGCGTCAGATCAGTTGGCGCAAGGGAACGAAGGGACGCCTGAGCGCACGCTTTGCTGTTGTGCGCGTGCGCATCGCCGACGGAGCTCCCCAGCGGATCGGCTCCGCTGGAGCCCAGCACATGCCGGGAAAGGAAGCTTGGCTGGTTGGCGAGCAGGCCCATCAGCAACTTAAGAAAGAACTCGGCCTCGACCACTTCGAGGGCCAGTCCTGGACCGGGCTCCATCGCAACGCATTGATGACGATGATGGCCTATGCCTTCTTGCAATTCCGCCGGATCGCCCAAGGCGGGCCGGAAAAAAAGGGTCTGTGGCCCGCCGCCGCAACCCAGCCTGACAGCAGTGCGCCAAGCCATTATTGACTGCCTGTCACGCTCTCCACCATTGCAATGCCCTCACTGCGGATGCTCGCTCGATCCCAGCCCGTCTACACTTCTGCCAAAGTGATGCCAGAAATCGCCTCAAGCTCATTTTTCACAAACCAGCCGTTCAGCATCGCGCTAGTCGCAGGAACAGGGCTCTGGTCACTTTCTACAACGATCCAACCGGAAAAGCCCTGCGCCACCAGCGCGCGGTGACAACTGCTGACATCCACGATGCCGCCCTCATGTTCCAACTCGCAGTACCAACGTGCAATGCGGCGCGCGCCGCCGCCGGCAAGCATGAACTTGTCGGGAAAGGCCAATTTGTATTCATCCAGCGTATCGCGCTCGAGCGCATTCTTTAGCTGGACATGGATGAGACGGGCGGCAAAACGGTTGATCATAGCCACAGGATCGAGCCCCATGATCGCTGCGTCTGCCGTGTCGAGCGAGAGGCCGACCGTCGCCGGATCGCAAAGATCGACCAGTAGGGTGATGTCATGCTCGCTCCGGGCCATGGTCAGGCAGTCGAAATTGAGCGCAAGCCTGACGCCGGCTGGTGACAGCATCGCGCCAACGGCATTCCAGCAATCGGCAGCCACCTGCATTGTTGCGACGTCGACTGTGGTCTTGTCGTTCCAGTTCGGCAGCGCGCGCACCACGAGCGTATCGCCACCAAGCGCAGGCAGCAAATCGGCATACTGGCGCAGAGTGCCAAGGATGCGGCCGTGATCAGCCGGGTTCAAAACCGAAAGACCGTAAGCCCCTTCCTCAAAGATCGGTTCTGCCGGGTTGAAGTAATAACTGGAAACGGCGTTGATGCCGCAATTCGTCATCTCAGTGCGCAGCGCATCCACTGAACCGTAGAATTTCTCGATCCAGTCCTTGCGGCCCAATGGTTCCCACCGGCCGGATCCGCAGGGAATTTCAACGGCATTGAATCCGCTGACCGCCAGCGTCTTGAACGCATTTGTGTGCGCCTCGCGCAGCACGAAGCGGTCATGGCCGTTGTTCCACTGGTTGAGCGCGTAGCTCCAGCGCAAGGTCATGCCGCAGCCTTTCCGTAATAGATCGGTTCAAGCACGTTGCGCGCGTACCACATGGCCAGTGCTGTGCTTTCGGGATAGTTCCCGCCGCCAATATCGGCCTTGTCGTGTTCGACGCCGATCCAGCCTTCATAATTGTGATCTTTCAGGGCCTGCATCAGGGCGGGAAAATCGACCAGACCACCGGGCGTCCCCATTTCCCAGAACCAGCGCGGCGTAGTGCTTGCACAAAGTTCGGGGTCGGGCTGGCTGCGATAGTCTTCGACCATGTCGACGTGGCGGGTATCCTTGAAGTGAAAGCCGTTAACGCGGTGCGCATATTGGCGAAACAGAGCTACCGGATCGACGCCTGCGATCACGTGCTGGGCGGTGTCGATGTAAAGGTTCACATATGCCGGATCGGTCAGCGCATAAAACTGGTCGATCTCGCCTTGCGAACGGATGCCGCACCAGAATTCGTGGTGGCAGCCAAGCTTCATTCCGTGTTTTTCCAAGGACATGCGGCCAACCGTGTTCCACAGGTCGGCAAGCACCTGGATGCGGTCAACTGTCACCGGTTCGGTGTCGGAATAACAATGAGCCGGCATGACGATCAGGTTTTCGACGCCCAGCCCGGCGGCAAGCCCGGCGAAATGATCCAGCATGCCGATCACGCGGCCCTTGTGCTCCGGATCGTGGATCGTCATGCCCCGGCTTGCCTGCGGCTGACACCAGAACAGGTCGACGATCTTCTCGATCCCTCGCTCCTCAAGAAAGGTCTTGTAGGCCGGAAGGCCGCCAAACATCGCCGAGACTGCGCCGAGGTTCCAGGCGAACATGCCCACGCCACTAAGACCAACCGCAGCGATCTGTTTGATGAAGCGGTCCATTTCTGCACGTGAGGCAAACTGGTTGACCGGCCCCTTGGGCGAATCCGTTCGCCAGTGATCGGCGTACTGCCACTTGATCTTGTCCACGCGCCTCTACCCTTGAGCATTCATCGACCCAGCTTGAAGCAAAGCTTATAGAATAATGATTCTAATTAAGCAATGGCGGTTCACTAAGTGAGGCAGATCGGATGTGATTATGCCAGACAGGGTGATGCAGCAGGCGTAATTGCATTTCCGAGATTACGACGCTCCCGCAGTTTGAGCGGACCACTTATTCGGGTTGGGTGCAACCGCGTTAAGATCCGATGTTCGCCCCCCATTGGTGAGGGTATCGAGAACGGCCATACATTCACACTGCCCCTAAAAGGTTGAAAGAGCAGATCCGGGACTTATCGGTAATTAAGAGCACTAGCGGCGAACGGCACTTGGCCTGACGGAAGCTGCCATGAGCATGAACCTCTCAAGACGTCTCCTAGCCCCGCGCACCAGGCGGCCATGCGCATAACTATCGTCGACGAGTGCGCCAGTCGCGCGGCAGTGATTTTCGAGGGGCTGGTTATATCAGGGCGTCATGGCGTCCGGCTAAATACTTCCAGCCTTCAAAACCTCGCTGGCGTGGAAGGCAGCACGTGCCGAGAGGGCCATATAGGTCAGAGAGGGGTTCTGGCATCCGCTGGAAGCCATGGCCGCACCATCGGTTATAAACAGGTTCGGCACATCGTGCGCCTGATTGTACCCGTTGAGGACTGACTTGCGCGGGTCCTTGCCCATGCAAGCGGTGCCCATCTCATGGATGCCGAGGCCGGGCGGATTGATCTTGTCTCGCACCTGAATGTTGGTGGCGCCCACGGCCTCGAGCATTGCCTTGCCATCGACAAGAATGCGCGAGACGATCTTCTTCTCGTTTTCACCGTGAGTGCAGTCGATGTTGACCAGCGGTATCCCCCACTTGTCCACCTTGCTGGCATACAGGGTAACCCGGTTATCCGGATTGGGCAGCATTTCCCCGAAGCCGCCGAAAAATGCCATCCACGGGCCTGGCTTGCGCACACGCGCCTTAAGTTCTTCACCCACGCCGGGCTGAGACGTCGCCATCTGACGCCAGTTCACGCGCTGCATGGCGCCCTGGAAGCCGAAGCCGCGGATGAAGTCGACCTCGCTCTGCTTGCCGGGCAGATTGTAGAAGCGTGGAATGTACAGTCCGTTTGGACGGCGCCCGCGATAGTAGGTGTCCGGTCCCTGCACGGTGCCCGATACGCCCACGCCATAGATATGGTCCATCAGGTTACGCCCGACCATGTCGGATGAATTTGCAAGCCCACGGGGATTGGCGTCGGAGCGCGAATTCAGCAGGATCTGCGCGGTGCCGATTGTCGAGGCGCACAGGAACACGATGCGGGAGTCATATGTGCGGGCCTCGCGCGTATTCTGGTCAATCACCCGCACGCCCGTGGCTTTCCCAGTCCTGGGGTCAGTAATCACGGAATGGACGATCGCATCGGTCACGATTGTCAGGTTGCCGGTGCGCTCGGCAGCAGGAAGGGACGACGAAAGGCTTGAGTGATAGGCGCCGTACGAACAGCCGCGCTCGCAAAGTGAGCGGTATTGGCAGGGATTACGCCCCAACTCCTCATGATGCGGACGAGTTTCGGTAAGGTGGGCGCAGCGGCCGATGATGACCTTGCGGTCCGGGAAGGCTTGCTCGACCTTCGCCTTGAACAGCTTTTCCGCGTCATTCATCGGCATGGCGGGAAGGAACTGTCCGTCCGGCAATTGATCGAGCCCTTCGCTCGAGCCAGAAACACCAATGAACCGCTCGATATGATCGTACCAGGGGGCGAGATCGGCGTAACGGATCGGCCAATCCGAACCATGTCCGTCAAGCGCATTGGCCTGAAAGTCCATTTCCGACATGCGGTAGGTTTGCCGGCCCCACATGATGGAGCGACCACCGAGGTGATAGCCCCTGATCCACGAAAAAGGTTTTCCTTCAGGCGTCTCGTAGGGATGCTCGCTGTCTTTCACCCAGTATTGCTGGGTGGCCGTAGAAACGGCGTAGCACTGTCTTTGGATCGGGTAGTCTCGCGCAAGTTCCTCTTCGGGGATGCCGCCGCTCATGCCTGATCCGACTACAATGGCGTCAAACATTGCTCCGCCCTCCCCCTCAAATATATCCGGCGCCAGCCCAGGCGCGAGTCTGTGCGGTGATGGGCACCGACGGTTCGAACGCGCCCGGCGCATGTTCATAACGCAATACGACCGTCGCCCCGGGTTCGCTGGAGTAATAGAGAATCAGCATCAGTTCCCGCAGGCGGCGATAGCCGGAGTCAGCAAAGTTTGCCTGATCGTATGGCGCGAGGATTGCCTTGCGTTGCGCCGCAGCTTTCGCTGCGAAGCCGCCCGCGCCTGCTGCAGCATCGATCTTCCGCAAGGCATCAAGCAGGCTTGCCCGGGTCTGGGGCGATGCCCAATCGGCAAGTAAGGCGGCAAAAAGCGCAGGAACGCCGGCATCGACGGCGCCAGGAGTGTCTGTCCTCGGTATGAGGGTATCGGCATAAGCGGCGGCCAGCGAATGTATTGGGCCAGGAAGTTGCGCCTGCGCCTTTGCCGCCTTCGCCAAGACATCTGCTGGCAAGATGGAAACACCCAGAAGCATGGCCAGCCCGCCCAGGGTTTCACGGCGATTCAACGCTGACGTCTGCATCGATATCTCTCCCGCGCCGATCAACTGTTGTGTTGTCCGAAAATTTTGGCAACGTTGTCAAAACAGGTATGGGATGGGGAATCACAGATTGTCAACGCTATCATTGAAGCTGCGCCTATTCATCATGATGGCGCTGCAGGTCGCGGTCTGGGGGGCATGGGCGCCGAAGCTTTTTCCCTACATGGGAATGCTGGGGTTCGATGCTGCGCAGCAGGGCCTTGTCGGCACTTGCTGGGGCATCGCCTCAATCGTCGGGATCTTTTTCTCGAACCAGTTCGCGGATCGCACGTTTTCTGCTGAGCGTTTCCTTGCGGGCAGCCACGCCATCGGCGGGATGGCGCTGATCGGGGTCGCGCTCAGCACATCATTCGTCCCATTCTTCATCTGCTACATGATCTACAGCCTGGTGTATGTCCCGACGCTTTCGGTCGCCAATACGATGGCCTTTGCCAATCTCGAAAAGCCCAGCGACTTCGGCACCGTGCGCTCGGGCGGCACGGTCGGCTGGATCATGGCCAGTTGGCCCTTCGTGTTCCTTCTCGGCGCTCAGGCCGATGCTCATGAAGTGCGATCCATCTTCTTCGTGGCGGCCGCGATTTCCTTCGCGATGGCTCTATTTTCGCTCACTCTGCCACATACGCCGCCACGTACGAGCGACAGCGTCGACAAGCTCGCCTGGCGCCGCGCCATCCGCCTTTTGGGTACGCCGGTCATCGCGGTGCTTTTTGCCGTGACGTTCATCGATTCCATCGTACACAACGGCTACTTCGTCTTGTCAGACGCATACCTTACCAAGCGCGTGGGTATCGCCGGCAACCTGTCGATGCTGGTGCTCAGCCTCGGCCAGGTGGCTGAAATCCTGACCATGCTGGTTCTGGGCCGGGTCTTGGCCAAGCTGGGCTGGCGTACGACGATGATCATCGGGATCATGGGCCACGCGGCCCGCTTCCTTGCCTTCGCGTTCCTCGCGGATTCCGTGCCTGCGATCATTGCTATCCAGCTACTGCACGGGATTTGCTACGCATTCTTTTTCGCCACCGTGTACATCTTCGTCGACGAAGCCTTCCCGTCCGACGTGCGCTCCAGCGCGCAGGGTCTCTTCAACCTGCTGATCCTTGGAGCAGGCAACGTGGTCGCGAGCTTCGCCTTCCCGGCTCTCGTTACCCGCCTTACCGATGCAAATGGCATGACCGATTATTCAAAGGTTTTTCTGGTCCCGGCCGGTCTCGCGACCTTTGGCGCGCTGATCCTGCTGCTGGCCTTCCGGCCCAAAACCCATGGCCCAGACCACGAAGTGGAGACTGCATGATGATTGCTGACCGTCGAACGATCCTTGGCGGACTGGGTGCTGCAGGACTATCCCTCGCGCTCCCCGCATCGGCCCTTGCAGGCAAGGGCAAGCCGTTCTTCAAGCGGATCGGCAAACCGATAGGGCTCCAGCTATACACGCTTGGCGATCTGCCGGTGAAGGATCTGGAGGGGACGCTTGCCAGCGTTGCGAAAATTGGTTTTTCCGAGATCGAGCTGCCCAATTTCTACAACCGCACACCCAAGGATCTTCGGGCAGCCGGCGACAAGGCGGGTGTCCGCTTCAGCTCGATACACCTGAACATGCCGGGACCGTTCAACGGCGGCTCGATCAATCTGCTGACCTCGCCTCAGGAACTTGCCGATGCGCTCAACACGCTCGGAATCTATCAGGCATTCCTTCCGCTGTATCCCTTGCCCGAGGCATTTTCGGTTCCGACCGGCGGCAATGTGCAAAAGGCCATTGGCGACGCGCTGCTGTCAGCGGGTCCCGATCACTGGAAGCGCACGGCGCAGATCCTCAACGAACGCGCAGCCGCGCTGCGACCGTTCGGCATCCGGCTGGGCTATCACAACCATAACATGGAATTCCAACCTCTCGCTGATGGCCAGACGGGCTGGGACGTACTTCTGCGCGAGGTAGATCCGGCGCTGGTCAATTTCGAGCTGGACCTCGGCTGGGTGTCAGCGGCCGGGCGTGATCCCGTGACTGAACTGGGACGCCTAAAGGGGCGTGTTGCGGCGGTCCATGTCAAGGACGTGAAGGCGACGACAAGTACCAACTACATCATGCAACAGGTGCCCACCGAAGTGGGATCAGGGCGCCTTCAATGGTCGCGCATTCTGCCTGCAGCACAGGCTGCGGGCGTTTCGCATTACTTTGTTGAGCAGGAGCCTCCCTTCGAGCGCGACAGGCTCGCAGCTGTCGCGATCTCGCATGGTTTCCTGAGCACGGTCGTCGCCTGAAAGCACAGGCCCCTCGCCCGTCAGGCGGGAGCGCGGATGCTGCTTCCGCCCTGCTCCGCCTCGGTAATCTTCAATTGCGCTTCCATCATCTTGCGCATCTCAAACTTCTGCGCCTTGCCCGTCACCGTCATGGCAAATGCTTCGACGAGGCGGACGTGACGGGGCACCTTGTAATGGGCAATACGTCCCTTGCAGTGCCTGAGAACGTCGTCAGTCGACAGGGAATGACCACTTCGCGCAATGACCCAGGCGCACACTTCCTCGCCAAACTTTTCGTCTGACACCCCGAAGACCTGCGCGTCCTGGATTGCCGGGTGTGTCAGCAGGAATTCCTCGATCTCGCGAGGATATATGTTCTCTCCGCCACGGATGATCATGTCCTTGATGCGACCGGTGATCTGCACATAGCCGTGCTCGTCCATGGTCGCGAGATCGCCAGAATGCATCCAGCCGTCGGCATCGATAGCCTCGGCCGTCTTTGCGGCATCGTCCCAGTAGCCAAGCATGACGGCATAGCCGCGCGAGCAATATTCGCCCTGCTCCCCGATCGGCAGGGTCTCTCCATCAAGGCCGACAATCTTTGCCTCGGCGTGGGGATGGACCCGCCCGACGGTGCCGACCCGTTCGGCAATCGGATCGTCCGTCGCGGTTTGCGTGGTCAGCGGGCTTGTCTCGGTCATACCGTAACCGATCGTAACCTCGGTCATGTTCAACCGGTCCATGACCTGCTCCATGGTCGTGACCGGACAAGGCGATCCGGCCATGATGCCGGTTCTCAATGTGCTGACATCGTAGCTATCGAGGTCGTCTTGCGCGAGGATCGTGATGAACATCGTCGGCACGCCGTAAAGCGCCGTGCATCCCTCGGCCTGGACAGCTTCCAGCGCCAGCTTTGGATCGAACGCCTCGCCCGGATAGACCATTGCCGCACCGCTGGTCAGTGCCGCCAGATTGCCCAGCACCATGCCGAAGCAATGGTAGAGCGGGACCGGGATGCAGATGCGGTCCTTGACGTCCAACTTGATTGCGCGGGCCGTAAAGTGACCGTTGTTGAGGATATTGCGATGGGTCAGCGTCGCGCCCTTGGGAAAACCGGTCGTGCCACTGGTGAATTGGATGTTGATCGCATCGTTGCAGTCGAGCGTTGCCTCTGCCGCCGCGAGGCGTTCGCGATCAGGTTCGGCGCGCAATGATTGCCACGCTTCGAACCCTTCCTGCGTCTCACCACCCAGCACGACCATGCTACGCAGATGCGGGAGCTTTTCCGGCCCCAGTTCGCGCAGCATGGCCACATAGTTGCTCGTCTTGAAACTGGCTGCCGTCACCAGAAGTGTGCAGCCGACCTTGTTCAACGCATATTCGACCTCGCTGGTCCGGTAGGCTGGATTGATCGTGACCAGCACCGCGCCGATGCGCGCCGTGGCGAATTGCAGCACCGCCCATTCGGCTCGGTTCGGAGCCCATATTCCGACACGGTCGTCCTTCTCTACCCCGCGCTTAAGCAAGCCAGTCGCAATCCGATCGACTTCGGCATCCAGCTGCGCCCAGGAATAGCGCAGGTCCTGATGGCGCGAGACAAGGGCCAGTTCATCGCCCCAGGCTTGTGCTGCATCGCGCAAGGCCTGCCCGATGGTCTTCTCAAGTAGGGGCTCGTCGGTCGTGCCCTTGGCGTAGGAAAGCTGCGTCATCGCTTGATATTCACCACCTGCGTCTGTGTATACTCGCCAAGCCCCTCGATCGACTGTTCAACGCCGAGCCCGCTGGACTTGAAGCCAGCCATCGGGATGTGTGGACCGATCGCAATGTGCTGGTTGACCCAGACTTGCCCGCTTTCGATGCGCGAGGCAATTTCCGAAGCACGCTTGACGTCCTTCGACCAGACTGAACCGCCCAGGCCGTATTCCGAGGCATTGGCGCGGGCGATGACGTCCTCGATGTCATCGAAACGGATCAAGGGGAGGATCGGCCCGAACTGCTCCTCGTCAACGATACGGTCACCATCGGTGACATCGCGCACGATTGTCGGGCGAATGAAGTATCCGGCGCGCTCCATCACGTCGCCGCCCGCGACGATGGTTCCCTCCTCTCGCGCCGCCTCAAGAAAGCCTTTCACCTTTTCAAACTGCGTCGCGTTCTGGATCGGACCGATCTGCGTGCCCTGCTGCAATCCGTCATCGACCACGGCGGCTTCGGCCAGACGTGCCACTTCGCCACACATCGCGTCATAGATGTCCGCATGAACATAGGCGCGCGTTACCGCCAAGCAGACTTGCCCATTGTTGAGGAAGGCATTGCCGAAAATCGCCTGCGCGGTCTCGCGCACGTCGACGTCCTCCAGCACGATCGCAGGATCGTTGCCGCCGAGTTCCAGCGTGACGCGCTTCAGCGTATCGGCGCCGCTTGCAGCAATGCGTTTGCCCGTGGCCGTCGATCCGGTGAACCCAACCTTGGCTACATCGGGATGCGCGGTAAGATGCGAGCCGAGGTCGTTGGCATCGGTGATCACGTTGACGACGCCTGCCGGGAAGACATCGCGGCAGATCTGCCCAAGGATAAGTGCGCACACGGGCGTCGTAGGCGCTGGTTTTAGCACGATGGCATTGCCTGCAAGCACTGCCGGCCCGATCTTCCAGCACGCGACCAGCAGCGGAAAATTCCACGCAATGATGCCGACGACCACGCCAAGCGGGCGGTGCCTGACCGCGATATAGCCGCTGTCATCATCCTGGATCACGCGCTCGGGCAATTCCAGCGTGGCGTAGTGGCGAAGATAACCATCGGTCCAGGCGAGTTCACCCATGGCTTCAGCCAGTGGCTTGCCCTGCTCCATGGTCAGCGCGCGGGCAATTTCGTCATTGCGCGCGGCGATCGCATCAGCAAGCTCGATCAGCTTCGCCTGTCGATCCGCCCATGGCACCGCAGACCACCCGGGAACCGCAGCCTTCGCCGCGGCGACGGCCGCATCGGCTTGGGAAGCCGACGCCCGAGGTACCTTGCAGAAGGCCTTTCCGGTGGCAGGATTGATCACATCCATCGTCATTTCGCCATCGACGAGATCGCCGCCGATCAGCAGCTTGTAGTCAGCCATGGTCCTCTCCCGGCGGTTATTCACGCCTTCAAAATCAGATTGTCAGAACTTCGCGCCTACCGTCACACCGTAAGTGCGCGGGTTGCCGATGTGGTTGTAATCAAAGCCGAAGCCCGCCAGCAGATCGACGCGTGACGTGAAATAGAACTTGTCGGTCAGGTTCTTGCCCCACACTGAGGCATTGAACCGGCCGTCAGCGCTCTCCCAGTCGATGTGGCCGCCAACCAAGGCATATGACGTCTGCCGAAGCCGCGGCACGTTCAGCACCTCGAAGAACTGGCTGGATTGGTAGGAAACGTCGGGGTGAACCGACACCTTGCCCATGTCTCCATCGACGAGCGTAAGATCGATTGTGGCGTTGAAGGTAAAGTGTAGATTTCCGCTGAGAATTGACCCGGTATTTCCATCGAGAATTGACCCGGGTGATGGTATGTCCCGCAGAGCGGGTTTTGGGTCAAGCTGGTG
>NZ_FWXL01000015.1 GCF_900176395.1 Novosphingobium sp. B1
GGCCGCATTGAACGCGGATTCCTGTGGCGCAACAGCGGCGAAGGCAGGGACGATCACGGGCTCCGTTTCGTCTCTGGCAACCCTAATGGAGTGGGCTGATATGAACCAGATAGGTTTCCGCAAACGCTCCGCAAACGACCCCTCGATTTCCGCAAACGCATATTACGATGTTCTAATAAAGCCCGGTTTTCCTACCGCAAACACACTTCAGGACCATTTCCGCAAACGACCGCAAACGCGACCGCAAACGACCGCAAACACACCCCTATGTATTACATACATAGACAGGCCCCGCCTTTGGCAGCGGCGGGCCTGTCCGATGAAGGGTCGTGGCCGGTGATCATCTTCACAACCACACCCAACATCGGAACCGTGCTCAAGCTCGACGGCCAAGAATTTGAGCTGGTGCGGGTTGAGCCGTATTTCCGTCTGGATGGCACACCATCGACGCTGCTCGTTTGGGAATCGACTTGCCCCGGATGTGCCAGCACTTTTGAGGTCAAGAGCGGTCTGAAAGCAAATGCGATCAACCGCCGGTGTGTTGGCTGTAAGCGCGTCGGAAAACCAGTTAGCGGCAAGCGGCGGCGCAAGGTCTCCGTCGAGGTCGTGTGCGCATGACCCACCTCACCCAATGGCTCAACCCCGACGCCTACTACACCGGCCCCGTCGACGCTGACCTGTCCACCCACACCGACCCCTTCGAAGCCGCGCAAGCCATCTTCGCCTTCACGACCGAAGCGAAGACCACGGACCGCACAGCCATGCGCACACGCTGGCCCGAATACCGCGGCAAGGTTCCGCCTGAGCTTGCTGCACAGATCATCGACGCGAATGAAGCGAGGAGTGCATGAAGACCATCCGGACAGATCGCGCGCGCGAGACGTTCATCGAGATGCTGGCTCAGACCTGCAATGTCTCGGAAGCCTGCCGCGCTGCGAACATCAGCCGCAGTGCTGCCTACCAATGGCGTGATGAGGACGCTGACTTTGCGGCTGCCTGGAAGGACGCCGAGGAGGCCGCTGCAGACCGCTTGGAGCGTGAGGCATGGCGTCGAGCTGTCGATGGCACAGACAAGCCGGTTACCTTTCAAGGCGTCATCACGGCGACCTACAAGGAATACTCCGACCGCATGCTTGAGATACTCCTCAAGGCACACCGGCCTGAGAAGTTTGTCGAGAGGGTTAGGAACGAACATACCGGTAAGAATGGCGGTCCGATCCAGACCGAGGACGTGACCACAGCGACCCTGATTGAGGAGGCAAAGCGCCTTGGGATCGACCCTGCCTCGCTCGGCCTCTGACGATCGTGCGGCACGCCTGTCCTTACTCTCGGCTGTCGTGGCCAAGCGCAAGGCCGTCGCGCTAGCACCCGAAGGCAAGCTGCTCGACTTCACGCGCTGGTACTTCCCGGAGCGTGAAGGCATGGAGTTCATCGAGGGGCCGCATCACCGCGTGATCGGTGACACCCTTGACCGTGTACTGACAGGAGAGATCACACGGCTTATCATCAACGTGCCGCCGGGCTACACCAAGACCGAGGCGGCCGTTGTGAACTTCATCGCCAAGGGATTTCATGTGAATCCCAAGGCGCGCTTCATCCACTCCACGTTCTCAGATGACCTTGCCCGCGAAAACAGCGACAAGGTGCTGCAGCTCATCGGGATCGAAGGTTATCAGTCGGTCAAGCCGGTCGAGATCAGGCATGACAGCAGCGCCAAGGATCGCTGGAAGACAACGGCGGGCGGTGGGATGCTTGCAAAGGCGGCGGGCGGTCCCATCACAGGCTTTCGTGCAGGCTATATGGATCGCTCGATCTTTACCGGCGCGCTGGTCATCGACGATCCTCTGAAGCCAGACGATGCGTTCTCGCCGACGAAACGCAAGACGGTCAATCAGCGTGCGACCAACACGTTCCGATCGCGTCTCGCCCATGATGACGTCCCGATCATCGCGATCATGCAGCGCCTGCACAGCGATGATTTTGCCGGGCACTTGCTGACAGGCGGCACCGGCGAGAAATGGCATCACCTCAACCTGCCGGTACTAATCAACAATGCTGAGCCTTACCCCGCCGAGTGGACGCACGGCATACCGATACAGCACAACCTGCCTGACGGGCCGCTCTGGAGCGAGAAGCACAGCGAGGCGGAAATCGAAGTGCTCAAGGCCGACGCCTACACCTTTGCCAGCCAGTACATGCAGCGACCGGTATCGATCGAGGGCGCTTTGTTCGATATGGGCGGGTTCAAGTGGTGGAACGACCTGCCGGTCTTCGACTACTACTCGGTCTATGCCGATACGGCGCAGAAGACGGGCGAGCGCAACGACTTCTCCGTGATCCAACTCTGGGGCCGTGCCGAGCATGGTATCTATCTCGTCGACCAGGTCAGAGGGAAATGGGGCGCGCCTGAGCTGGAGGAAACGGCACTCACGTTCTGGACCAAGCACAGGGGCAAGAACGTTCGCGGCTTCAACATCGAGGACAAGGCGTCCGGTACCGGCCTCATTCAAGCCCTGCGCAAAAAGGGCGTGCCCACGATCGGCATCCCGCGAGCCAAGGACAAGTACACTCGCGGTCTCGATGCGGCACCATGGATCGCGACAGGCATGGTGCACCTTCCTGCAAATGAACCGTGGACCACAGCACTGCGATCCGAACTCCAGATGTTCGACGGGCTTGGTACCGGATGGGACGACCAGGTCGACCCCCTCATGGATGCCATCGCCGACATGCTTGGAGAATTAAACTCCTCTGCTGGCTGGCTCCTCACAAGGTAATATTATTGCGCCGCGGCGCAATTTAACGTAACACATAGCGCATGGCTGCGCACAGTTCTATCATCTCGAACGTCTCGTCGGTTGTCCGCAGCCGATTGCAGCGTGCTTTTCCATGGGCCTACGGTGCCAACTCGAAGCACGATTACGCCGCGGACTATGGGTGGCCCGAGGAGCTCGACTTCCGCCACTTCCACCGCATGTACTCGCGTTCCGGTCTCGCCGCCGCTGCCGTTGACAAGACTGTTGCCAAGACATGGCAGACCATGCCGGCGCTCTGGGAATCGGACGAGCCGACCGAGAGCGAGATGGAGCAGACCATCCGCAAGCATTTTGCCCGACGCAAGATCTGGCGGGCACTGATGGATGCAGACCGGCGCTCGATGGTCGGATGCTATGCCGGTGCCATCATCCTGCTACGCGACGGCCAGAAGCTGGATCAGCCGGTCGGCGCGCTGGCGAAGGGCGTGCAAAGCGTCGTCGGCATCATTCCAGCTTGGGAGGGTCAGTTGACCGTCGTCGAGTGGGATACCCTCGAAACCAGCGACACCTATGGCGAGCCGCTCTATTTCCAGTTCGATGAGCAGGCTGTCTGCGGCAATCAGGCGACCGGTAAGGGCCAGGTCCGCATCCACCGTGACCGCGTCCTGATCTGGTCGGATGACGGCACCGTCAATTGCCGCTCGGCATTGGAGCCGGGGTTCAATGACCTCACCGATGCAGAGAAGATCAAGGGCGCCGGCGGCGAAGGCTTCTGGAAGTCGGCGCGCGGTGCACCGATCATCGAGGCCCCCAAGGGCGTGTCAGCACAAGACGTGCAGCGCGGCTTGAATGCCGCAACGCCTGCCGAGGTCATCGACAAGCTGAACGAGCAAGTCGACGATTTTCAGTCCGGCTTCGACAAGATGCTGATGCTCGGTGGCTTCAGCGTCAATCCGCTCACCATCTCGCTACCCCAGCCCAAGGAGTTCTGGGAGCCGTGCGTCCAGTCCTTTGCGGCATCGATGAGCATCCCCGTCAAGGTCCTCATCGGCAACGTGACTGGAGAGCGTGCCAGTACCGAAGATGCGCGGGAATGGGCGCAGACCAATATGTCTCGCCGCGAGAACCGCGTCCTGCCCATCCTGCACGAGTTCGTTGACCGCCTTGTCAGGTGGGGTGTGCTCGAAAAGCGTGACTGGGTTGTGGGCTGGGCCGACCTTACCGAATCCTCGCCGTCCGAGAAAATGGACCTCGCCACCAAGATGGCGACCATCAACTCGACGCTCGGAAACGAGCCAGCATTCCTGCCCGACGAAATCCGCGAGACCGCAGGGTTCAAGTCCGCCGACGATGTCGAGGGCTTTGCCGAATACCTCGCTGAGCGTGAGGGTCGCGCCGAGGACGCGATGACGGAAGCGGACCCAAGCGGAACCGAACAGCAACAGGAAGCTCAGTCATGAACAAGCAAGTCCGCCTGAATCTCAGCACTGTCGTCAACGCCAGCAAGATTCGCAGCGAGAAGCGCAACGGCCGCGACGTCATTATCGTGCCGAGCGCCACTCTGCCCGACAACATCGTGATGAACGGCAGCGGCGGCTCGATCCTGTACCCCAAGGATGAGATCGAGAAGTCGTACAAGGGTCTGGAACGCACCCCTGCCCCGCTCGGTCACCCAACGGTCAATGGCAAGTTCGTGTCAGCCCGCGATCCCGAGGGACTGACGCAGGGCTGGATCGGTGCCTGGAACGAGAACGTGCGCCGTGAGAATGGCCGCGTTCTGCTCGACAAGGTCATCGATGTCGAAGTCGCCAACCAGTCGGCGGGCGGCAAGGCCGTGCTGGCCGCGATCGAGAAGCAGCAGCCGATCCATACCAGCACCGGCATCCTGATGATGCTCGAAGTCGCCAACGCCGCCGACCACCAGTTCATCGCGCGCGACATGATCTTCGACCACGACGCAATCCTGCTGACGACCCCCGGTGCGGCCACCCCAGAGCAAGGCGTCGGCATGTTCGTGAACGCCGCTGGCGACGAAATCGAGGTGATAAACAACACCTTAGATGACGCCATCGAGCAGGAGGTGACGTGGGCGGCAGAAAGCATCTTGCGCGCTGTTGAAAGAAAAGAACAAAAACCGTTGCTAGAACAACTCAAAAGTTTTATGATGCGGATCATTCAGGGCGACCCGATGCCCGACACCACCGGGGGCGTTTCCCTGAACTCGGAGCATGAAGAGATGGATAAAGCTCAGTTTGATGCGCTTCTGGCTAAGGTGGACGCCCTTGCCGCTGCTGGTCCGGGGCTGACCGAAGAAAAGGTCGTCGAGATCGTCGGCAACGCGCTCAAGCCTGTGACCGATGCTCTGGCTGCACAGGCCAAGTCAGATGCCGACAAGGCCAAGTCAGATGCCGACAAGGCCGAGGCAGACCGTCTCGCTCTGGTAAGCCAGGTCGTTGAGGCCGGTCTGCTCGAACAGGCAGTCGCCAATGAAGCTTCGACGCCAGTGCTCAACGCGCTGCTTGCCAAGCCCAAGGCCGCCTTCCGCGTCAACGGTGCCTACAAGCCGTCGACTGACAAGAAGCCCGCGTTCATCGCGCCTGCTGCGGAGTGATCTGACATGGCACGCTACAACAAGATTTTTGCAGGCCCGGCGCAGGAGAACCTTCCGCAGGTTCAGGAGCGTATCTGCCCGACCGCCGTGCTTCCCGGCACCGCTCTGGTGGAAAACGGTTCCGCATTCGCTCAGGCTGGCGCCAACGCGCTTGGCAAGGTTTACATCGCGCAGGACAACTATCTCGCGCAGAAGGACACAGACACCGCGTGGCCTGCTGGTGACCGCATCGTCGGCATGGAGACGCTCGACGAGCTGTTCTTCAATGTCCGCGTGCCTACCGGCACCAACGTCGCACGCGGATCGCTGCTGACCACCAACTCTGCCGGCAAGTTCGTGATCGCCACGACCGGCCAGCGCGTCATCATGGTCGCGGAAGAGGCCTACAACAACACGTCCGGTTCGGATCAGCTTGTTCGTGCACGTCGTGCGCAGAACATGCTGGCCGCAGCTTAAGGGGGAAGCGAAATGCGTTACTTCGATCAGCAGTTGATCGCAAACCACCCCCGCGAGCACGGCGTGTGGTGGGACGATGTCAGCGCCGAGCGCGAGTTCTTCCACCAGACCGAGGACGCCCTTGCGGCTGTTTCCAACGCCGCCTCTGTCCTGCCGCGCGATGCATGGCTCGACATGGACAACATCACTCGCCGCGTCATGCGTGCAGATGAGGGTGCCGTATGGATGAACGACCTGATGCCGTTGGCCAAGCCGGTCAACATCGGCAAGCTCGTACACCTCAACCGCGTCTCGTCCGATGCCGGCACGGTAGTTCGCAGCATGTCGGGTCAGGTCCCGGTTCCGCTCGACAAGGTGGTCTACGACTACCGTGGCACCGTCGTTCCGATGTTCCACACCGGATATGGCCGCGAATGGCGCGAATGGAACAGCCAGCAGTCGGAAAACTTCGATTCTCTGGCAGACGATCAGGAAGCGCACACCGCCAAGATCAAGCGCGACCAGGCGCTCTATGTCTTGAACGGCGATACCTCCATCGTGTTTCAGGGCTACACTGGCTGGGGCATCCGCAACCACCCGCTCTCGAAGTCGATCAACATCGGCGCTGGTGGCGCGAATATCAACCTCACCACCGCGACGGCCGACCAGCTCGACGCGTTCTTCACCGGTGCTTTTGGCGCGATGCTCGATGCCAACTACATCACCGGCAAGGTCAACATCTACATCTCGCCCGACATCGCGCGAGCATGGGACAAGGCCTACTCTGGCGCATCGGGCTTCAAGAACGGCACCATCATGCAGTTCCTGGCCACGAACCGCCGCATCAACAAGATCGATGTCTCGTACGAACTGAGCGGCAACGAATTCTTCGGGTTCGTGCCGAACGCCGAGTACATCCGCCCGCTGGTTGGCATGGCCGTCAACACAATCGCCATGCCGCGCACCCACCCGCGCAGCAACTACCAGTTCGAACTGGCAGGTGCTCTCGGTCTGGAAATCCGCACCGACTACAACGGTCGTGGCGGCGTGTTCTACAGCATTAGCGTCTGAGGTGGGCCATGAAGACCATTCGCATCACTGGATCCGGAATTTTCGGTAACCCCACCGAAGACAATCCGACCGGAGAGTACCCGATCGGATATGAATTCGAGACCGCCTCCGACCTGCCCGCTGGATGGGCTGGCCGTGCTGTCATCGTTGGCGAAGAACCCAAGCAAGGCTCAGAATTCGTCGTCAACGATAACGATGACAGCGATGTGGGAAAGGCCCGTCGCGAGGTCATCGAAAAGGCTGAGGCAGAGTTCAAGCGCATTCGCAGCAGCTACGACGCCCAGGTGCAGGCTCTTGAAGCCCGTGCGAACAAGGCTGAGGCTGATCTGCAGCTTGCCAATGAGCAGATCGAGGCCCTGAACCTCAA
This sequence comes from Novosphingobium sp. B1, assembly GCF_900176395.1. Classification (GTDB taxonomy): domain Bacteria; phylum Pseudomonadota; class Alphaproteobacteria; order Sphingomonadales; family Sphingomonadaceae; genus Novosphingobium. The sequence goes on from NZ_FWXL01000015.1 coordinate 7,241, forward strand.
GCTCAAGGCCAGCGAAGCGAATGATGCCGCCACGGCGGAAGAGATCGCATCGGCCATCGCTCTGCTCGACGCCAAGACGGACGCACACTGGACCGCTGCGGGTCTGCCTGCAGTTGATGCAGTTGCGGAACTGACCGGTAAGGCCGTCACCCGCAAGGCAATCGAAGAGGCTGCGCCGGACGCCAAGCGCCCCGCATAATCCTTTCGTCACAGGAGCAAGGCCGTGGCCCTACGACACTACCCAATAGCTGTCGCGGGCGCCACGGCCTTCTTCGTTCCACCCCAATCGCAGGAAAGCTAGACCATGGCAGCCTACGGCACCGACGAAGGCTTTTCGGATTGGCTCGACGAGCAAGGTTACAGGCTGCCTACTGGGGTGTTTCCTGCCGTCCTGCGCGCGCGGGGCAGCACCTATGTGGACAGCTACGAGGTCTACTGGACTGGCTCCCGTGCTGGTGGCGCCATGCAGGAACTGGGCTGGCCACGAGTCAATGCCTTCATGAATTGCATCACCGCTGTACCGGCTGACGCAATTCCGCCGGCTGTGATCACTGCCTCATACCGTGCGGCATGGCTTGAAGTGGAAACCCCCGGCGTTTTGGCCGGTCCGGTCACGACACCTGGCAAGCGGGTGAAACGGCAGAAGGTGGATTCAATCGAGCGCGAGTTCTTTGACGATGGCGCGGCCAAAGTCGGATCGGCAACGGCGTTCATAGACCCGATCATCGATAGCCTGTTGCGACAGTTCATTTGCGACAGAAGCGCAGGCGCATTCATCTTCTCGCTCGGTAGCTAGGACGGGGTACGCAGACCATGCCCGACTTCTATTCGGAGATGGCAGACGTTGCCCGAGATATCCTTGCTCCAACTGATCAGGATGGGCTTGGGCAGGGCACCATAGCCCTCGTCCGCTACACCTCTCAGACAGAGTTCGAGCCATGGGAGTTGCCTGCCCCACCCTCGCGCGAAGTCACCCCTCTGAATGGGGCGGCACGTGGTGTGGGCAAGGAACTGATCGGCGCGCCTGTCGAGAACGGCGGCCAGATCGTGTCCAATGACCTCACTGTGATTGTTGCCCCGTGGGGTGGTGAGGTTGAGCCAGGCCAGGTTCTCGAGCTCGACGGTAAACCGGTGACCATCCTCAAGGTCGAGAGCATTCCTGCGGTTGGTACGACGTGCGCAGTGCGCTTCGTGGTGCGCCGATGACCGAGATTATTCTCGCCCTTATCGCGCTTCTGGAGCCGCGCCTGCGTGCCGCCTTCCTTGAGGCCATGCTTAGCCTTAGGAGCGGAATCAACTACCAGGCGCTTGAGGAAGCTCTTCGCGCCAGTGACATCGATGCCGCGATAACTGCGATGAACATCGATCGAGCCGCCTTCTCGCGATATGTCATTGAACGCCAGAGCGCGTTTGCGGAGGCTGGTACAAAGGTCTCCGCCGAGATCACCAGACAAAGGGCCGCAGCGCAGCCAAAGCGCGACAGGTCCATGCCTGTATTGCGGTCTCCGATCCTGACGCCGCCCGAACCCGCTGGTCCATCACGCCCAACTGAGCCGCCTGCACCGCCTACACTGACGGCACCAGGTGGCGGAGAGGTCATTTTCCGTTTCGACATGACCAATCCTCGCGCCGAGGAACGCATCCGCACCGAGGCAGCGACACGCATCGCCGGTTATGTTGACGAGCAAGTCGCAACAGCCCGTAAGGTCATCGCTGACGGTTTCGCGCGCGGCGAAGGGCCGCAGACCATTGCCACCGACATCGCTGGAAGGGTCAACCCGCTGACCGGACGCCGAGAAGGCGGCATCGTTGGTCTATCGGATCCGCAAGTCGAGTACGTGGATAGCATGCGGACCAGACTGTTGTCCGGTGATCCGGACGAGATACTCAAGGTGTTAGGCCGCTTCAAGGACGGGAAATGGGTTGAGGGCACCGGCATGACGCTGCGCGACCGCCGTTTCGACCGCTCGATCAAGAAGGCCATCAGTGACATTGCTGCTGGAAAGCCAAACCCTCTGTCGCGCGACAAGATCGACGAGATTGCGGCGAAGTACTCTGACCGGCTGCTCGCCCGCCGCGCCGAGGATATCGGGCGTACTGAGACAGCGCAGGGCGTCATGGCCGCTCGGGCCGAGGCGACGCAACAGGCTCTCGACAAGGAAGGGCTGACTTCTGATGCCGTCACCAAGACCTGGCGACATCGAGGCGGCGTCAGACATGCCCGTGACTGGCATCTAAGCATGAACGGCAAGAAGGTGGTCGGGCTCGATACCCCGTTCTTCATGCCTGACGGTACCGTGATGCTTCACAGTCACGATCCACAAGGCGGCGTCCGGAACAACGTCAATTGCCGCTGCGATACCGACTTTTTCATCGACTTTGCGCATGGTCTTAACTGAGGAGAATGACGATGGTTTGTGTTGATTGCGAGGAACGCCGCAAGGCACTGCGTGACGCCATTATGCATGGCAAGATGGCGGAGGCGGTCAATCTGACGGTCGGCGGCCTGCGTGAGATGATCGGTTTCAAGACGGCTGATGCCGACAGCGAGGCCGACGAATCCGCTCCGGCAAAGACGGCAGCGAAGGCAAAGTAAATGAGCGCATCAGCGTGGTCGGGCAAGAACCCGTCAGATTGGGCAGAGCAGACCGACAGGCTCCTGACCGCGCTTTTACGCAACAGCGTGCAGGATCTGGCACAGGTTGCCGCCAAGACCATTCCCGAGGGCGGCAACGTTCCAGTCAAGACGGGCAATCTGGCGCGATCTGTGGTTGTTGATAACAAGCCGCCCACAGTGATTGAGGGGCTTGCGACTGGTGACTATTCGCTCGGGATCGCGAACATCAAACCCGGCGAGACCGTCTACGTTGGCTGGCAGGCGGCGTACTCACGTCGCATGAACTACGGGTTCGTCGGCGCCGACAGTTTAGGCCGCGTCTACAACCAGGCAGGCTTTGGCTTTGCAGAAGCTGCCGCAGCCCAATGGCCAGCGATTGTTGCTAGGCAGGCGGCGGCATTGGGAGGCAAGTGATGCCATCGATCGAGACAACTGACTGGCTGGCCATTAAGGCGCGCCTTGATGGCCTTGTGACCGTTCCTGAAATGTCGTGGTTCGAGCCCGGCGCATTGGTGACGCCACCAAGCGACGCGTCTGGCCCCACCCCTTTCATTCTGGTCTCTGACATCGTCAACGATCCGGTCCGGATTGGCATCTCGGCTCGCGGAGAGTCGGGTGTCGATCATATCCGATCCGGGACCCTTCTACTCACAGTGCAGTGGCCTATTGCCCGCCCAGTAACTCATGCGCAGTTGCGCGAGGTGGCGGGCCAAATCGCTGCCCATTTCAGCGCAGATACCCGTATGAGCTATGGCTCTTCAAAGCTTCGAGTACAGCAGGACGCGACCGTCGTGCAGCCCTACGTCGAAGGGGCCTACAGGGTCAGCATCGTTCGGGTGTCCTGGCGTTCAGTTTGACGGGTGGCCAAGCAAGGCGCGTGATGGCATCTATGCGCGATGAAATCGACTCCGCTCCTCGCTATCGCATTGATTTCGACAGCTTCGGTTGCCGGGCCAGAGACTGATTTTCCCCACCGCAATTGGGGAAAGATTGCTACTCTGGATATGAGTGTTGCGGATGCTTCTGCATGCATTGCGCGCGCCATGGATCGCGAAGGCTCGGTTTTGGTACTACCCGTGGACGGCGGCAATGATATTGATTTCAGCCCCGGCGGGCTTTTTGGCACAACCACGAACGAGCCGATCCTGCGATACAAGGTGCGAGCCGATGGCTCTGTCTCAACCATGCAGCTCTTCTACCGCCATCCCGTAAGCCAGAAGCTGGCGGGGCGTTATGTTGAGAAGCTCCAGAAGCGCTGCCTCAAGGTGCGCCAGATCGATGCGGCGTAACGTTATCTGACGAACTGATGGGTATACCCGACTGCGTTACCCTTGCCATCCGACAGGATTGCATAGTGGTAACCGGACCGGCCAGAGGTCTTGATCCACTGGTACAAGCGACCTTCGGCAGTCACTGATATCGAGTTGGGATAGCCGACGCGGGCAACGATATCCTTCATGGGCATGCCTCGAATGTCGCCGAGTTTCTGAAACTTACGGGCGCCATTACCCGCCCGGAGCACGCCCCATATGATGGGCACAGTCAGCACCGCCGCCGCAATCAACACAAATCCCATTAACGACTCCTGATTTTTGCTGCAAACTTCCCCATCGCGTGGAGCTTGTCCAATCGATGCGCGTCACGAACTAATATTACCACAATGCGCACAACTATTGCGTAAACCTAGCCTGTGTTGTAATGTTCGGTCACGATGGAGCAGCCCAGACGTGATGTGGGCCACAGGAGTGTTGAACATGGCATTGCAGGCTGTAGCAGGGTCGAAGATCTACATCGGGACGCGCGTTGCGCCGAAGTCGGCCGTTTCTCTGGCTGATTTCACCGCTCAAGAAGCGGCTTGGACCGAGATCAAGGGCTGGACGCAGAGCGGTGCGCTCGGTGACACCCAAGAGATCATTTCCCAGAACGTGATCAGCGAAGGGCGTAGGCGGACTCGCGATCACTACCGCCCGGCACCACGGCTAAAAAACTGATGCATGGCATGCCGTACTGATGGCGTAAGGTGCGCTCCCTCAGCCGAGGATTGCCGGTCGATCCGATTTTAATTCTGCGGCTCGGCGCGCCCCAAAAATAGCAGTACCCCTCAGGGCCAACCCAAGGGCCGCGAGTGGTCAGCAAATGGTCAGCAAATGCTTGTTTGTTCGCCATTGATTCACGCTCCGTCTTTCCGTCAGATGACGGTTTGTCGGCGTTTCAGATGGCGTTTTCTCGTTTACACCGAGAGGGTCGGCGGTTCGAGCCCGTCAGCGCCCACCATTTCCCGGCATCCCTTTCTTCTCCGCCCACCTCATCCAGCACGCCTCGCCGCAGCGTTAACGTTCTGGAAACCATAGCCTGCCAATTTTTTGGCATGGAATGGCGCGCGATCACGATCGTTGGGCTTACCGCCCTTCTGGCAGGGTGCATCGGTTCGCCCGAACCGCCCCGCGGCAAACCCGGGCGCGGCACCGCCGCTGCGATAACCCAGACCCCACAAGGGCGCGCCTGCCTTGCCAGCCTTGGCCAGGCGCGGGCGAGCTTTACCCCGCTGGCCGACCAGTACTACGGTGCGGGTTGTTCAACGCTGGGCTCTGTCAGGCTTGCGGCTTTGCAGGGCGATGATGGGCGGCTGGATATTGCGAACCTCGGCCCTGTAACCTGCCCCGTCGCTGCGGCCTTGCAGGGTTGGGCCCGCTTCGGTGTCGATCGCGCCGCCCGGCAGATCCTGGGCAGTCCGCTCGTGCGGATCGAGACGATGGGCAGCTACTCCTGCCGCAATGTGGCCGGGACCAACCGCCTCTCGGCACATGCGACCGCCAATGCCGTCGATGTCGCCGCGTTTCGTCTGGCCGATGGTCGGCGCATTGCCATTGCGGCTGACTGGAATGCCTCTTCACCGCAGATCCGCGCCTTTCTGCGAACGGTCCGCGACAGCGCCTGCAAGCGTTTCGGCACGGTCCTCACGCCCGATTACAATGCCGCCCATCGAGATCACCTGCATCTCGAACCTGGTGGCCTCAAACCCTTCTGCCGTTGACAACAAAAAAGGCGGAGCATTTCTGCCCCGCCTTGATGAACGGTTGATCTGCGTAGCTGCTCAGGCGGCGACGTCGTCCAGTCCGGCAGCTTCGATACGCAGACGCACGGCTTCTGCGGCATGGCGGGCACCAAGCTTGCCCATCATCTTCATGCGGTGAATTTCGACGGTGCGCGGGCTGATGTCTAGTTCACGCGCAATGGCCTTGTTGCTGCAACCTTCGGCAAGACGATCAAGCACTTCGCGTTCGCGAAGCGACAGGCGGGAGATACGCTGGCGGGCTTCGGCTGCACGGGCGCGCTGGGCGCGATAGGCATCCGCTTCCTTCGCCGCGCGGGCCACGGCTTCGTTGAGCGGGCCGATCTGCGATGGCATGGCGAGGTAATCGAGCGCGCCCGCCTTGATAGCGCTCACCACGGCTTCGGTCCGCGGTGCCTCTGAAATGGCTACCACTGGCAGCCATTGCCCGGCGCGCATCATCGAAGCGATCAGATGAGCGATGCCCTCGCCGACCGGCTCGTCATGGGCCAGGACCAGCCCCCCGGACGGCGCGTGAGACAGCAGCTCATCCGCGCTGGAATAGATCTCGGCATGATGCCCGGCTGCGAACGCGAGGCGTGCGAGCTGGGCCCTGCGGGCGGAATCCTCATCAAGGATGTGGAGTGTGACACGATCAACCATGGGTGGCATTAATGCTGTCAAACCCGCGCATGACCACAAGGGTTAGTTTCGGAATGAACCGAAACTGAACTGGCGCATGCCCTTGGTACAGGATTCTCCTTAGGAAGATCGCTTCGGGAACGGATGCAATCGTTGTGATTGGTTTTGCGCCATTGTGGCACGAAATAGAATCAGATGGTTAAACCGGCAAAAGCGGGCCAATCTGGAAAGCTAGCGTTAACTATGATCGGCGCTGATGCCGGGGCTGAATTGGCCGATTCGCGGTTCAGTGGCCCGTTTCCCGTTCACCATCCGCACCGAAGGAATAGTCGGGCAGCGAATGAAACGCCTGGCGCAGGGCTTCGCTCCAGCTTGACGAAATGGCCTTGAAGTAGGGATCGCTGGCAAGGATGCGGCGCTGGTGCAGAGGCTCGAAGCGGTCGCGCTCCATGATCATCAGGTCGAAGGGCAGGCCGACCGAGAGATTGGCCGCCAGCGTTGAATCGAACGAGACCATCATGAGCTTGACCGCATCCTCGAAGCTCATCGACCGGTCATAGCCCCGCAACAGGATCGGCCGGCCATACTTGGTCTCGCCAATCTGGAAGAAGGGCGTGTCAAAGCTGGCCTCGATGAAGTTGCCTTCGGGATAGACCATGAACAACCGCGGTTCCATGTCGCGGATCTGCCCGGCCACGATCATCGACGCGGTAAAGCGCGGTCCCTCGCCGCGCATGCCGCCCTCCTGCCGCCCTTCTATGACGCCGCGCAGCAGATTGCCCACAGTCGTGGCCACCTGGAACATCGTCGGCGTCTCGAGGATCGACGGGCGCCTGTCGCTCGGCGCCTTGTTGCGTTCTTCAAGCTGCGAGATCACCGCCTGCGTCGTTGCCAGGTTGCCGGCGGTCATGATCGTGATCTGGCGCTCGCCCGGCACCGACCAGTGGAACATCTTGCGGAACACCGAGATGTTGTCGACGCCGGAGTTCGTGCGGGTGTCGCTCATCAGGACCAGCCCCTTGTCGAGCACCATTCCCACGCAATACGTCATCGCCTGCCCCGATTTCCTCCGCCCGGTCCCGCTATCGAGTCCGGGAGGAGCTATTGTTCCACACGCTGTTGCTCGACGGCAAGCGTCACATGCAGGCTTTCGCCGCGCGCACCGAACCTTATCCCCGTGATTGGCGCCGCGTCGCGATAATCGCGCCCCGTGGCAACACGGACATAGCGGGCATCGGGGCTGATCCCGTTCGAGATGTCGAAGCCCACCCAGCCCAGTCCCTCGACAAACGCTTCCGCCCAGGCGTGGCCGGCGTCCTGCTCAACGCGGTCGTTCATCATCAGGTATCCGCTGACATAGCGCGCCGGAATCCCCAGCGACCGCGCAGCGCCGATGAACACGTGCGCATGGTCCTGGCACACGCCGCGGCCCGCCGCCAGCACGCCCTCGGCGGTCGTCGCGGCATCGGTATGGCCGGTCGAATACTCCACCCGTTCCCGGATCAGCGCCGAAAGCGCGTGGAGCATCGGCAGGGTATCGCCGCCCTGCGCAAGGCCTGACAGCAGGGATCGCATGCGTTGCCCTGCCTTGGTCAGGTCAGTCTGCTCGACGAACTGCCACATCGGCAGGAATCCGGCGTGCTTGCCGATGATCCCGGACTGGTCGTTGGTGTCGACCACTCCCTCGCAGCGGATCGTCACCTCGCTCACGCCCGGCTCAAACGAGATCAGCGAGACGTGATTGCAATTGGGATCGTCATATTCGACCTGCAGACGGGCACCTTCGAAATGCATCTGCCAGTCAAGGATGCGCTGCCCGGAAGAAGACTTGGGCTTGAGCCGCAGACGTTGCAGACCTGCCGCGACCGGGCCGGAAAAAACATAGTGCGTCGTATGATCGATGGCGAGGCGCATGGGCTGTCTTTTCCGGAAGCTCAGTCGATGAAGCGGTAATCGCGCTGCACCTGCATGGCCAGAGCGGTATTGTTGCGAATGAACGTGCCGATGAATTCATGCAGGCCCTGTTCAAAGATCGCATCGATGGTGATCTGGTGGAACTGGCAATCGGCATCGCGCAGGATTTCGTGGCAATGCATCTCGGTGCCGTATTCCCGCGCCAGGCTGGCAAGGTTCGATCGCAGCTTGGAATAGCAGAACGCCAGGCTGCGCGGGAAGCGCCCGTCCAGGATGAGGAATTCGGCAATACCGCGCGGGTCCATGCGACCGGCGTTGAGCCAGCGATAGGCCCGTTCGCCCGCTACAGAGCGCAGCACGTTCTCCCACTGCACGTTATCGAGGCTCGATCCGACATAGGATACCGACGGCAGCAGCACGTAATACTTCACGTCGAGAATGCGCGCGGTGTTGTCCGCCCGCTCGATGAAGCTGCCAAGCCGCGCGAAATTGTAGATCTCGTTGCGCAGCATCGTGCCTTCCATGGCGCCGCGTACCTGCGTCGATTGCCGCCTCACGAGATCGAGCACATCGCCGAGGCGCGTCTCCGACACCGGCCGCGCCAGCGCTTCCTTGAGCCGCATCCAGCCGTCATTGACCGATTCCCACACCTCGCGGGTGATGCCGCCACGGACCATGCGCGCATTGGTGCGCGCCATCTCGGTCATGTTCAGGACACTGCCGGCGTTGTCCTTGTCGCGCAGGATATAATTGAAGACGTGGGCGCCGGTATATTCGGTTCCGTAGCGGGTCTCGTAGCCGGGCCGAAGACCAAGCGTCACGATCAGCGACCGCCATTCATCCGAAGCGTCCGAAGCATCGCGCGTCAGCGCCATGCGGAAGCCCGCTTCGATGAGGCGCGAGATATTCTCCGCCCGCTCCAGATAGCGGAACAGCCAGAAAATGCCGTTTGCAGACCGTCCTAACATGCGAAATCCTTGGGCATCAGTCGTCCAGAACCCAGCTGTCCTTGGTGCCGCCGCCCTGCGACGAGTTCACCACCAGCGACCCTTTCTTGAGTGCCACGCGGGTCAGCCCGCCAGGCGTGATATCGACGCCATTGGGGCTGACCAGAACGAACGGGCGCAGATCGACATGGCGCGGCGCAAGCCCGGCCTTGGTCAGGATCGGCACCGTCGACAGCGACAGCGTGGGCTGCGCGATATAGTTTTCGGGCTTGGCGCGCAGCTTCGTCTCGAAAGCCGCCAGTTCCTTGCGCGACGAGGTCGGCCCTATCAGCATGCCGTAGCCGCCAGAACCGTGAACTTCCTTGACGACGAGTTCGGCTAGATTGTCGAGCACGTACTTCAGCGATTCCGGTTCGGCGCAGCGCCAGGTCGGCACATTCTGCAGGATCGGCTTTTCGCCAGTGTAGAATTCGACGATCTCGGGCATGAACGAATAGATCGCCTTGTCGTCGGCAATCCCGGTGCCCGGCGCATTGGCAATGGTGATGCCGCCGGCGCGATAGACATCCATGATGCCCGGCACGCCCAGCACGCTGCTTGGATTGAACGAGAGCGGGTCGAGGTATTCATCGTCGACCCGCCGATACAGCACGTCGATCGGTTCGTAGCCGCAGGTGGTGCGCATCGCGATCCGGCCATTCTCGACGCGCAGATCGCTCCCTTCCACCAGTTCCGCGCCCATCTGGTCAGCCAGGAAGGCGTGTTCGAAATAGGCGGAATTGTAGATGCCCGGCGTCAGCACCGCCACGACCGGCTTCTTGCCGTCGCAGGCCGGCGGCGAAGATGCGGCCAGGCTGCGTGCCAGGCGGCGCGGGTAGTCCGACACCTCGCGCACTCGCACGCGCGTGAAGAGTTCCGGGAACATCGCCATCATCGTCTCGCGGTTCTCCAGCATGTAGGAGACCCCGGACGGTGTGCGGGCATTGTCTTCCAGCACCATGAAATCATCCTCGCCCGTGCGGACAAGGTCGATCCCGACAATGTGGGTATAGACCCCGCCCGGCGGCGTGAAGCCGACCATTTCGGGCAGGAATGCCTCGTTGTTCCTGAGCAGGCGCGCCGGCATGCGGCCCGACCTCACGATCTCCTGGCGATGATACAGATCATGCAGGAAAGCGTTGAGTGCGCGCACCCGCTGTTCAATGCCGCGCGACAGCTTGCGCCATTGCTGCGCAGTGATGATCCGCGGCACCATGTCGAAGGGAATGAGGCGCTCCTCTGCGTCCTCGTTGCCATAGACATTGAAGGTGATACCGGTGCGGCGGAAGAAGGCCTCGGCCTCGCTGCCCTTGCGCCTAAGAAGATCCGGCGGCTGCTCGTCGTACCAGTTGCAGTACCCTGCGTAGGCAGACCGCACCGAGCCATCGGCGTTAAGCATCTCGTCATAGGACGAGGGCGAGTTTGTTGTCATAGGCACATCCCGTCTGTGCCCCAAGCTTGCACAACGCATCCGCTTTGCCAAGCACGCCCATGCTGCACCTGCGAAATAATTTTGCACCACTGTGACGGTGATGATCCGCCAAGCAATTCCACTTGCCTGCAGCGCTCCGGAATGAGACTTAATCGCTCAACTAAAAGTGCCGGGAGAAACAGCGATGCCTCAGGTCCATCACCGCACCTGCCATATCTGCGAAGCCAATTGCGGCGTTCTGGTAGAGGTCGAGGCGGGCAAGGTGCTCTCGATCAAGGGCGATCCTGCCAATCCCCTGTCGCGCGGCCATATCTGCCCCAAGGGCACCGCGCTGCAGGATCTGCAGGAAGATCCCGACCGCCTGCGCAAGCCGCTCAAGCGTGTCGGATCGCAATGGCACGAAATCAGCTTCGAACAGGCCTTTGCCGAGATTGGCGAGAAGACGCGCGCCATCCTCGCGCGCGATCCTGCCAGTTCGGCGATCTACGTCGGCAATCCCAACGCCCATTCCTATGGCAACGCGCTCAACATCGGCTTTCTCGAAAAGGCGCTGCGGACGAAGAACAAGTTCTCGGCCAGCACGGTCGACCAGATGCCGCACCAGGTCGCGAACCTGCGCCTGTGGGGCCACGCCAGCATGTTCCCGATCCCCGATGCAGACCGCACGCAGACGCTGGTCATCCTCGGCGGAAACCCGATGGCCTCGAACGGCTCGCTATGGACCGTCCCCGATTTCCGCGCCCGCATGAAGGACCTGCGCGCGCGCGGCGGCGAACTCGTCGTGATCGACCCGCGCCGCACCGAAACTGCAAAGATCGCCGACCGCCACCTGTTCATCCGTCCGGCCACCGACGTATTCTTTCTCGTTGCCCTGCTCAAGGCGGTCATGGCCCGGAAGCCCCACCACCCGGTGCAGGACTTCGTCACCGGCCTGGCCGAAGTCGGCGCGCTGATCGGCCGCTTCGATGCCGCAGCCTGCGCCGCCGCCTGCGCGATCCCGCTTGGCGAAATCGAAAGCCTTGCCGATCGCTTCGCCAGCGGCCCCGCCGTGCTCTATGGCCGCATGGGCACAGCCACGCAGACGCATGGCACGCTCAACGCCTGGCTTGTCTCATTGATCAACATTGCATCCGGTCAACTGGACCGTGAAGGCGGCTGGGTCTTCGGCAAGCCGGCGGTCGACACGCTCAGCGCCCTGCCTCCCGGTTCCATCGGCAAGCACGCCTCGCGCGTCTCGGGCCATCGCTCCGTCCTCGGCGAATTTCCCGCCGCCGCGATGGCTGAGGAGATCGAGACGCCGGGCGATGGACAGGTCAAGGCGCTGTTCGTGGTCGCGGGCAACCCGGTCCTGTCCACGCCCAACGGCACCCGCCTGGCCAAGGCCCTTGAGTCGCTGGAACTGATGGTCTCCATCGACATCTACCGCAACGCGACCAGCGCCCACGCCCATTACATCCTGCCCCCGACCGGCCCGCTGGAGCGCGATCACTACGGCCTGTTCCTCCTGCCGATGGCCGCCCGCACGATCGCGGTCTATTCACCTCCGACACTTCCCCAGAGCGATGGGTCGCTGCACGACTGGGAGATCCTGCGAGGCCTCGCGAGCGCGATCAGTGGTGAACCGGTGCAGGCGCCGACCCCGCGCGAGGCGCTTGACGGGCTTCTCCGCACCGGTCCCTATGCACTTACGCTCGAGCAGGTCGAATCCCACCCTTCAGGTATCGATCTGGGCCCGCCACCTGTCGGTCACCTACCCGAGACCTTGCGAAACCCTGACAAGACCATCGATGTCGCCGTGGACGAGTTCATGGCGGCTCTCTCTGCGGTGGAAGTGCCTGAGATCAACCCCCTCGACACCTCGCTGCGTCTGATCGGCCGGCGTCATTTGCGCACCAACAACTCCTGGCTTGCCAATAGCCGCCGGCTCATCAAGGGCCCGGATCGCTGCACGGTGATGATGCACCCGACCGATGCCGAACAGCGCGGCATCGCTGATGGCGCCGCCGTCACGGTTCGTTCAAGTGCCGGGGAAATAAAGCTTTCCGCCGAAGTGACCGAGGACATGATGCCCGGCACCGTCTCCATCCCACACGGCTGGGGCCACGGCCGCCCCGGCGTCGCCATGGCCAACGCGCTCGGCAAACCGGGCGTCAGCGTCAACGACCTGACTCTGAATGAAATTGACCCCCTCTCCGGCAACGCCGCGCTCAGCGGAATCGCGGTGGAGGTCGAAGCGGCTGCCTAGTAAGCCGCCACCAACCGCTTGAGCATTGCCGCGACATCGGGGTGTGCGGCAAAGCCCAGGTGCGTGCAACGCATTGGAATCGCGAGGTCTCGCTCCCCCTTGCGGCCGCAGGAGGACCGGGGCGAGACGATGCCGTCGCGGGCGCTCCACAGCGCCACGGTCGGCACGGGCGGCTTGGCTGCCATGTCCTGCCCGATTGGCGGCTCGTCCACCGAATGGCCAGCGATCAGCTGATAGGCGCGCCAGGCGTTGTTGGCACGGCGGTCACCGGAAAAGGGCGTGCCCATGGTGACGACCAGTCGCACGGCTTCGGGATGGCGCTTGGCAACTTCGCGCGCAAAAATGCCGCCGAGGCTCCAGCCGACCAGCACCAGCGGCTCGCCTTCCTTCCGCGCCATCGTCAGCACCCGTTCGCACAGGCGGTCGAAGCGGTCCTCGGTGGGACCGAAGTTGAAGCCCAGCCCCCAGTCACTGACGCGATGCCCGGCAGCCTCCAAGGCGATGCGCAACGGCTTCATCCGTGCCGGATGCGTGCCGAATCCGGGCAGCAACATCACAGCGCGCGATTCTGGCGCTTGCTCATCCATCGCACGGTTCCGGCGCGAGGCCTGCCAATGTTCGACCGGGGTGCGCAATTCACCCAGCAGCGCCTGCCATTTCGGTCCGCGAACGTCGGCCGGGCGTGGCTGCAGGGCAAGGCTTCCGCGCCGCGCGATCTCCTCGCGCAGCAGCGAAAGCCGCGCCGTCGCCTGCCCAAGTCCCGCCGCACGCTCGTGAAGATTGAACATCATTGCCATTGCCTGCGCGCTATCGACCTAACCGCCGATGAACGCCAGCATTTGGCAATTGTTTCAAATTCGCGTCAAGAAAGGGCAGTCAACTCTGCTCGTCGCCCTTGCAATCGCCCTGGTGCTTCGAGGTCAGCCCCATCTGCATCACCATCTGCTTGCCGTTGGGCGCGGTGCCGTTGAGATCCATGGTCATGTCATAGGTATCGGGGCTGTAGGTCCCGGTGAGCGTCATCGTGGCGGCATTGCCAGTGTCAGCGCCGGTGCCCTTGCAGGTCATCGTTGCATCGATCTTGCCATTACCCATGGTGAAGGTGTCGTACTTGCAGTCCTCACCCTGCTGGCCAAAGAACTTGCCGCCGGGTTTTTCCGCCTCCTCCTTGGTCAGACACGACGCGAAGGTGCGGGTTTCCCCGAGCATCTTCTGCATCGCCGCCTTGGCTTCGGGCGGCATGCCTTCCACTTCGAACTTCTTGAACTGCATGGTCAATTCCCAGCGACCGGGATTGAGCTTCATGCCTGCGTCCGCCACAGACTTCGCCACTTCCGCCGTGCTGGCGTTCTTCTTCTCGACCGTTGCGCCATCGTTGCAGGCGGCGAGCAAGGCCAGCGGGACCAGGACAACTGCAGCACGCATCGTACATTCCTCTCTTGTTCCGACGCGCAGGCTAACACCCTGCATGGAAAGCGCCAGTGCGCCCGCGCACTCCGGTTGAACGGACGCGGTTTGTTCCCCATATCGCACTCATGGCCGAACTCGTTATTCGCAGGGGACTCGAAGAGCCCGACACTTCCGGCACTTTCGTGCCGCACAAGCCGCAACGCCCCGACAAGGTCGAAGGCGGGAAGCGCTTCAAGGTCGTGTCAGAATACGAGCCAGCGGGCGACCAGCCCGCCGCGATTGCCGATCTGGTCGCTGCGGCGCGCGATGGTGACCAGACGCAGGTCCTGCTCGGCGTGACCGGGTCGGGCAAGACCTTCACCATGGCCAAGGTGATCGAGGAACTTCAGCGCCCTGCCCTGATCCTTGCGCCCAACAAGATCCTGGCTGCGCAGCTCTATGGCGAGATGAAGAGCTTCTTCCCCGAGAACGCGGTGGAGTACTTCGTCTCGTACTATGACTATTACCAGCCAGAAGCCTACGTCCCCCGGTCCGACACGTATATCGAGAAGGAAAGCTCGACCAACGAGGCTATCGACCGCATGCGCCACTCGGCCACGCGATCGCTGCTGGAACGCGATGACGTGATCATCGTCGCCTCGGTCTCGTGCATCTACGGCATCGGCTCAGTCGAGACCTATTCGGCGATGATCTTCGACCTCAAGGTCGGGCAGACGGTCGACAGTGGCGAGATCATCCGCAAGCTTGTGGCGCTGCAGTACAAGCGCAACGACGCGGGCTTTGCGCGCGGCAACTTCCGCGTGCGCGGCGACAATCTTGAAATCTTCCCCTCGCACTATGACGATACTGCCTGGCGCGTGAGCTTCTTCGGCGACGAGGTGGAGGAGATCGTCGAGTTCGATCCGCTGACCGGCAAGAGCGGCGCGAAGCTTTCGAACGTGCGCGTCTATGCCAACTCGCACTACGTCACCCCCGGGCCGACGATGCAGCAGGCGGCGCAGGCGATCCGCTTCGAACTGACCGAGCGGCTCAAGGAACTGGTCGAGGAAGGCAAGCTGCTTGAGGCGCAGCGGCTGGAGCAGCGCACCAACTTCGATCTGGAGATGATCGCTGCCACCGGATCATGCGCGGGCATCGAGAATTACAGCCGCTTTCTCACCGGACGTTTGCCGGGCGAACCGCCGCCAACGCTGTTCGAATATCTGCCCGACAACTGCCTGCTGTTCCTTGACGAAAGCCACCAGACGGTGCCGCAGATCGGCGCGATGGCGCGCGGGGACCATCGCCGCAAGCTGACGCTGGCCGAATACGGCTTCCGCCTGCCTTCGTGCATCGACAACCGCCCGCTGCGCTTCAACGAGTGGGATGCCATGCGCCCGCAGACCATCGCGGTTTCGGCAACGCCAGCGCAATGGGAAATGGAGCAGGCGGGCGGCGTCTTTGCCGAACAGGTGATCCGCCCCACTGGCCTCATCGACCCGCCGGTGCTGATCCGCCCGGTCGAGGATCAGGTGCAGGACTGCATCAACGAGTGCAAGCTGACCGCCGCCAACGGCTATCGCACGCTCGTGACGACATTGACCAAGCGCATGGCCGAGGACCTCACCGAGTTCATGCACGAAGCAGGGTTGAAGGTGCGCTACATGCACTCCGACGTCGAGACGCTGGAGCGCATCGAACTGATCCGCGACCTGCGGCTGGGGGTCTATGACGTGCTGGTGGGCATCAACCTGCTGCGCGAGGGGCTCGACATCCCCGAATGCGGCTTGGTGTGCATTCTCGATGCGGACAAGGAAGGTTTCCTGCGCAGCGAGACCTCGCTGATCCAGACTATCGGTCGCGCCGCGCGCAACGTCGATGGCCGCGTGATCCTCTATGCCGACCGCATGACCGGCAGCATGGAACGCGCCATTGCCGAAACCGACCGCCGCCGTGCCAAGCAGGAGGCCTACAACCTCGAACACGGCATCACCCCGCAGACGATCAAGCGCAACATCCACGATATCGTCGCCGACACGGCGAGCCGCGATGGGGTGCTGGTCGACATCGACGCAGACGGCGCCAACAACCTCGTAGGCCACAACTTGCGCGGCTATATCGAGGAACTCGAGAAGAAGATGCGCGCTGCCGCGGCGGATCTCGAGTTCGAACTTGCTGGCCGCCTGCGCGACGAGATCAGGCAACTGGAGGCGTCAGAGCTAGGCTTGCCCGAAGGCGAGCGCAAGGCGCCGATCGTGGGGCGGAGCAACGAAGGCAAGCCGGGTACGCGCAAGACGCGATATGGGAAGAGCCAGAAGACGAAGTGGGGGAAGTGAGTCATTTTTCGGAATCTGTTTCCACAGCTTTGCAAAAGAATCTTTCCAGATCAGATTGTTGAAAATTAGCGCAAAGGAGATCTGCGTAATATTATACAGCCATGATCGTCAGCTTTGCCAACAAGGAAACCGAGGCCGTCTGGTCCGGCCTGCGCAGTCGAAAGCTGCCTGCCGAAATCCAGCAACGTGCCCTTGCCAAGCTGGCGATGCTTGATGCGGCTGGTGAGTTGGATGACCTGAAAAATCCGCCGAGCAATCGCCTTCACGACCTCAAGAAGGATCGCACAGGGCAACATTCCATTTCCATTAACAAGCAATGGCGCATATGTTTCGTCTGGAAAGACGGAAATGCCCACAATGTCGAGATCACCGATTACCACTGACGAGGAATGGCTGCACAACCCGCATGCCGGGGAACTGCTTGCGTCCGAATTCATGGAGCCGCTCGGGCTGGATGCTGCATCGCTTGCTTCGGCGATCGGGATCGACGTGGCACGCGTTCTTGCACTTTTGACTGGTAACACGCGGGTCGATGGAGAAATGGATCTCCGGCTTGCCCGCTATTTCCGCATGTCGGAAGGCTTTTTCCTTCGCCTGCAGGACCAGTTCGAACTGCGCGAAGCCAAGCGATCGCTGCAGTCCGATCTTGATCGCATCGTTCCCCGCGCAGCCTGATTTTCTGTGAAGACAGTTCTAGTCACCGCCGCAGCCCTCACGCTTGCCGCCTGTTCGAAGACACCGGCCGCCCAGCCGCGCGAGGGCGCGCCGGAGAGCGCGGTGCGGCTGGCCATGCCGGAGGGCGAGGCCTTGCCGGGGATCAGGGATAGCGCATCAAGCCCGCAGTGGTCGCTCTCGGACGACCAGCAGTCAGTGCGCTTCGGCCATCCCGGGGAGCCGCCGCTCGAATCCATTGCGTGCCGGCAGGGCGTGCTGGTGGTGACACGCCATGCGGCAGCACCGGTGGGAGCGCAGGCGCTGTTTGCGCTGGTCGGCAGCGAGGGGATCATGCGGCTGCCGGTGGATGCCACCCCGGTTGCAGGGCAGCGCGGCTATGTCTGGCAGGGCACGCTTGCCGCCGACGATGCCCGCGTGAAGGTGCTCGGCGGTGCCTATACCGGCACGCTGCCGGGGGCCGGCATGATCAAGGTTGCCGCAGGAAACCCGGTGCGCGACCTGATCGCACGTTGCCGGCGTTCGGCCCCGGCAACCGCGCCCGCACCCATCGCGCCGGCGCAGGTCGCGGAATAGCTCAGACCTTGCCGAACCGTGCCTCGTAGGCAGCGGTATCGCCGCTGGCCAGGAGACGCGCCTGTTCGACCCAGTTGTCGCGCGTGGCGCGGCCGGCGAAGCTGCCGAGCTGTGCATCGATCCGCGCGATGTCCTCCTCGGTCCAGGCCGCGATCTGCGCATAGCTGGTCACGCCGAGCGAATGCAGCAGGGCCTTGAGCTTGGGACCGACGCCCTTGATGCGTCCAAGATCGTCGCCGGATGCGGAATGGGCGAGCGCAGCTTCGACTGCCTCTTCGGTGGCGGCGGCAGCAACCACCTCGCCAACGCCTGCCATCGTGCCGACAACCGGTGCTGGGGTGACCAGCGTTGCGGCACTTGGCGCATCGATCAATGCTGTGTTGCGGGCAGCCTTTTCAGCGCCTTCGGAAAGTACGTCCTGATATTCACGCTTTTGCGGCTTGGGCTTGGTGCGCCCCCATACCCACCATACCACGAAAGCGACGAGCAGCACGATGGCGGCAAGTGCGATCTGGTTGCCTTGGATGGACTCGAGCATGTGCAAACCCCCAGGGAGAATTGATGCGGCCCGTCAGGCCGGCTTCTGTTTGCGGAACAGCACGCGGTCTTCCGGACCGAACGCGCGCACCCACAGCATGTAGCAATAAATACCCAGAATCGCAGGAATGCCAAACGCCAGTTCAGCCCATTCGGGCAGCCAGGTCATGGCGATGCCGACAGCCAGCGCGGGAACGATCGCCCAGGCAAGGCCCCAACGCCAGTTGCTGATCGAGTGACCAAGCAGGCGCGCCAGCACTCGCGACTTCACCGCCGAAGACAGCCCCAGCGACAGTGCTAGCGCCAGCGAAGCGGCAGCGGCAACGTACATCGGCCCCCACCCGGCATTGCGGGCAAGGAGAATGAGCGCAATCGTCAGGACGGCCTGCAGGGCTATCGTGCCAAGGCTGATCCACAGGTTGCGCATGCGGGCAAGGTAGACCAGCGCGGCCTCGCTCACGACCGCCTTTGACGCCACGACCTCGGCAATCAGCAGGAAGGCAAGGGCTGCCGTGCCGGAAACGAAGGCAGGCCCGCCCAGGCCCATCAGGCCCTCACCCGGGATACCCAGCGCCATGGCAATACCGATCTGCGCCGCGCCGATCCAGAAACCGACCTGACAGACCTGCTTGGCGATCGCGGCATAGTCCTTTTCCTTGACGCTGCGCGTGATTACCGGACCGAGCACCGGTTCGAAGCTGGTCTTGAGCTTCTGCGGCAACGAGGCGAACTGCTGGGCGAAGTAATAGATACCGACCGGCGCTTCGCCCACGAAGAAGCGCAGGATGAACACGTCCAGCTTTCGCGTGCCCCATTCGACGGCATCGGCGCCGGCCAACGGGATGTTGCGGCGGGCAATCTGCCAGAGTGGGCCAGGACGTGGCTTCCAGACATGGGGCAAGCCATAAGTGCGCAAAAGTACGAAGACGGCCACGCCCGTCGCCGCCCAGACCGAGGCGAGATAGGCAAGGCTCAAGCCGGAGGAGGGCCAGACGAAGAAGAACGCACCGGCGGCGATGGAGATGGTCCAAGGCTCCACCACCGAACGCGCACGCACGGTCGTCGCCACATCGAAGCGGTAGGCCAGCGCGGCCAAGGCCAGATCGCCCAGGGCAAGACCGGGGATCGCCAGCACGAGCAGGCGATCGGCCAGGGTGAAGTTGCCGCTGGGATACATCGACTGCGGAAACAGGTAGATCAGCGCCCCCATGCCAAGCGCCAGCGACATGGCCAGAAGCACGGCATCGCCCACGACATTGGCGGGATGCTCGTCATTCTCGGCAAGGCGCTGCGCCAGGCCTCGCTTCTGGCCGAGCGTTGCCAGCATCCCGGCAAATTCGACCATGACCAATGCCGAGGCGAAGCGTCCCATCGCCGGTGCACCGTACAGGCGGCTGGCGATGAACAGGAACGGCATGCGCGCCAGCAGGCGCAGCAGGAAACCGAGGAAGTTCGTGCGCCCACCCTTGGCGAGCGCGGCGATGTCCTCCTGGCGGGGCGGTGTTTCAGACAAGCAGCGATTCCGCCTTGAGAGGGCGCGAAAGCAGGCCAGCCACCACATCGCGGGCAGGCGCAGCGCCTTCGAGTAGTGTCACGACGGCTTCAACGATCGGCATGGAAATGCCGCGAGTGCGTGCAATCTCGGCCAGGACCGGAGCGGTAAAGGCTCCCTCTGCCACGGAGTTCTTGGCACCTAGCACTTCGGCCGCGCTCGCCCCTTCGCCCAGCGCCTTGCCAAGCGAGAAGTTGCGGCTGGAGGTGGAGGAGCAGGTCAGCACGAGGTCTCCCAACCCGGAAAGACCCGAAAGGGTTTCGGCCCGCGCGCCCAGCGCCAGCCCGAAGCGCTGCATCTCGGCAAAGCCGCGGCTGATCAGTGCCGCGCGGGCATTCTGGCCGAGGCCCAGACCATCGACCACGCCGCAGGCGATGGCGAGCACGTTCTTGACCGCACCACCGATCTCGGCCCCCGCCACGTCATCGGAGTAATAGGGACGGAAGGTCGGGCGGGCGATGGCATCTGACAGGCGCTGCCATTGCGCCTCGCCGCCGGCACAGGCCAAGGTCACCGCCGTAGGCAGGCCGGCTGCAACTTCGTGCGCAAAGGTCGGCCCCGAAAGCACGGCAATGTCCGCGCCCGGCGCAGCATCACGGGCAACGTCGGCCATGAGCCGGCCGGTGCCAGCCTCGATCCCCTTGGAGCACAGGACAACGTCGCCACTTGTGCGCCCCATTGCGCCGAGCACGCTGGCCAGAAACTGCGCAGGTGTGACCATCAGCAGCACCGGCAGCGTCGCCATCTCGGCAAGATCGCTGGTCGCGCGGATCGACGAGGCAAGGCGAGCCGACGGCAGGAACAGGCTGTTCGTCCGCGCCGAATTGATCTCGGCCACAAGTTCGCTCTCGCGCGCCCACAGCAGCACCTCGCGCCCGTCGCTGCTGAGCATCTGCGCCAGCGCGGTGCCCCAGGCCCCTGCGCCGACCACGCCAACCCTTGCGGTCATGCCTTCACCCCTGCGCCACGCACTGGCGCGGCATTGTCGTCTAGCGGCCAGCGCGGGCGCGCCGCCACGTCGAGCGGGTCGGTATATCCCAGAGCAAAGCGTTCGGCGCCAGCCCAGCCGATCATCGCGGCATTGTCTGTGCACAGTTTCGGCGGCGGGGCGACGAGCGGCAACCCGTGGCCTTGGGCAAGCGCCTCGAGCGCGCCGCGCAGCGCGGCATTGGCAGCAACCCCGCCTGCCACGACAAGCGCGGTCATCCCCGGTGAGGCGGCACCCAGCGCGATGCGCGTGCGATCGACGACGCAATCGAGCGCGGCCTGCTGGAATGAGGCGGCGATATCGGCGTCGGCGTGAACGCCGGCATCTTTCGCCCGCATCACCGCGCTCTTGAGCCCCGCGAAGGAAAAGTGCGGCTCCCCGCTGCCGACCAGCGGGCGCGGCAGGGGCACGGCCTTGGGATTGCCCTCACGCGCGAGACGCTCCACCGCCGGACCGCCGGGATAGCCAAGGCCGAGGATCTTGGCCGTCTTGTCGAAGGCTTCGCCCAGCGCGTCGTCGATGGTCGTTGCAAGGCGGCGGTACTGACCCACACCGGCCACTTCAAGAATCTGGCAATGCCCGCCCGAGACCAGCAACAGAAGGTAGGGATAGGCCAGCGCCGGATCGGCAAGGCGTGGCGAAAGCGCGTGGCCTTCAAGATGATTGACGGCGACCAGCGGCTTGTCAGCCGCCATGGCCAGCGCCTTTGCGGTAATGAGGCCAACCATGACGCCGCCGATCAGGCCTGGGCCCGCCGTCGCGGCGATCGCATCGACATCATCGAGCCCCAGCCCTGCATCGGCAAGCACGGCCTCGATCATCGGACCCAGCACTTCGACGTGCGCGCGCGCAGCGATTTCGGGCACGACGCCGCCATAAGGGCGATGCTCTTCGTCTTGCGAAGCAATGCGTTGCGCGACGATTCGCGCCGCCAGCGTCGTGCCATTGCCGTCGATCACCGCGGCGGCGGTTTCATCGCAGCTTGATTCTATGCCAAGGATCAGGGCCATCTGGCGCTTTCCTCTAGTGATAATCCCGTTTACGGCAAGCAGTGCATGAACACATCGCCACAACCTGCCGCGCCCATAGCCGCCAAGCCTGAACGCCCGCTGAGGCTCGGCACCCGCCGTTCGCCGCTAGCCATGGCGCAAGCCGAGGAAACCCGCGATCGGCTTTGCGCTGCCCACGGCTGGGGACCGGACATGGTCGAGATCGTCCCGGTAACCGCCAGTGGCGACAAGATCCTTGACCGGCCACTCGCCGAAATCGGCGGCAAGGCCCTATGGACCAAGGAACTCGACGCCTGGCTGTTCGATGGCGAGATCGACTTCGCGGTTCATTCCATGAAGGACGTCGAAACGCTTCGTCCTGAAGAATTCTGCATTGCCGCCGTACTTCCCCGCGCCGACGTGCGCGACGTGCTTGTGGGTGCGGCCTCCATTCATGCCATTCCACCCGGCGCGCGCGTCGGTACCAGTGCCCCGCGCCGCGCCGCGCAGATGCTGCACGCCCGCCCGGACCTTACGATCGTCGGCTTTCGCGGCAATGTCGCCACGCGTCTTGCCAAGTTGCAGGCTGACGAGGCCGATGTGACCCTGCTTGCCGCCGCAGGCCTGCAGCGCCTGGGCGAAACCGGCGTGGGCACACCGCTTTCGGAATTCGAATGGCTGCCTGCCCCGGCGCAGGGTGCCATCGGCATCGAATGCCTTGTGGCAAGCGAGGACGTCCGCGGTTGGCTTGGCGCCATCGACGACCGGCCGACGCACGAGGCGGTGCTGGCCGAGCGCGCCTTGCTGGCGGCACTCGGCGGCAATTGTCACAGCCCGATTGCAGTACTGACCACGCATCACGATTCCTCGCTGACCGTGCGCGCGGCGATCTACAGCCCTGATGGTGCCGAACGGATCGAGGCCAGCGAAACCTTTGCGCCTGCCGACAAGGAGGGGCCGCGCCGTCTTGCGCATCGCTTGCTGTCGGCAGCGCCAGAATCGGTGACGGTGCACTTCTCGGGCGAATGAGCGCCTCGGAATTGTTGCCGCTGGTGGTAATCCGGCCAGAGCCGGGAAATGCCGCGACGTGCGCGGCAGCGCGCGAGATGGGGCTGCAACCTGTCGGCGCTCCGCTGTTCGAAATCGAGCCGGTAGAATGGGATGTACCGGCCATGCACTTCGACGCCATCCTTGCCGGCAGCGCCAACGTCTTTCGCCATGGCGGTCCGGGCTTGGCACGTTTCGCCGATGTTCCGGTGATCGCCGTGGGCGAGACGACCGCAGCCGAGGCCCGCGCAGCCGGCTTTGCGATCGCACGCATCGGTGGAGGGGGGCTCCAGCCGATCGTCGCGACGCTTGCGCCGGGCAATTACATCCGAATCGCAGGTGAAGATCGCGTCATTCTGGACCCGCCCGAAGGCGTGCGAATCGAAACCGCAGTCGTCTACGCCGCGCTCAAACGTGCCTTCCCGGCACAGTTGCAAGGCGTGCTGGCGCAACCGGCGGTGGTCCTGCTGCACTCCGGAGAAGCGGCCCGCCATTTCGCACGCGAATGCGAAAGACTTGGAATCCGGAAGGAAAATCTCCATCTCGCCTGCCTTGCCCCTCGTATTGCGGAACTCGCCGGCAGTGGCTGGGGCTCGGTAGCGGTGGCTGCGGGCAGGACCGATAACGAGGTTCTGGAACTAGCGCACCGGATGTGCCAGACAGTGTGACTTCGGGGCGACAGGACAAGCGAAAACGCATGGAGGAAATGGGTTATAGTCCGCGCAGAGCGGGCCAGCGAACCGGCATTGGCGGGCGATCGGTCGCCGCGCTGGTGGCGGGATGCCTGCTGGCTGGCGCGGCGGGCGCGGCCTGGCTGGGCTGGCGCAACGGCCTGATCGACGTGCGCGTTGATGATTCGGGCGTTCCGCAACTGGTCACTTCACCCTCTGCGGCGCCCTCGCCCAGCGCGTCTGCCGCAGAAGTCGCCGCCACGCAGGCGCAGATCGGCGCGCAGGTTGACAGCACGGCCGCCAAGATCGCCATGCTTGAACAGCGGCTGGCCGAACTTAACCAGCAGGCCATCGCTGCATCGGGCAATGCGACCCACGCCGAAGCGCTGCTGCTGGCCTTTGCCGCGCGCCGCGCGCTGGAGCGCGGGCAGCCGCTGGGCTGGATCGAGGCGCAACTGCGCGCCCGCTTCGGCGAGACGCAAGGCGCCGCGGTTGATCGCGTGACCGCCGCCGGCGCCATGCCGGTGACCCTCGCCCAGCTTGGCGAACAGTTCGAGGTGCTGGCGCCGGTGCTGGCTGGCGGCAAGACGGACGAAGGCACCCTGGACTGGCTCAGCCGCCAGGTTTCCGACCTGTTCGTGATCCGCCACGACGATTCGCCTTCGCCCGCGCCGGAAAGTCGCCTGCAACGCGCCCGCGCCTTCCTTGCGGGCGGCAAGATCGAGGCGGCTGCGGCAGAGGTCGAGAAGATGCCCGGTCGCGAGGCCGCCGCCGATTGGCTCGTCCGCGCGCGCGACTACATGGCGACGCAGCGGGCGCTGGATCAGTTAGAAGCTGCGGCGCTGATGGGCGCGCAGCCGGTTGCCGCACCTGCGCAGGCGGTTGCGCCGGAGCCAACGGCAAGCGCATCGCCTGCAGTGCCGCCGGCGCTACCGGCGGAGTCTACGCCGCAGATATGAGGTGGAAGTCAGGAACGGTAGGTTAGTCCGCTTTTGCGATTTTCACACCAAGGGCTGCCGTTCAGTATTCGACCCCGTTGCTGGCGCTGTGTAATACTGCCACCCTCTCCCGATGTGGAGAATAATTTTGTGGTTGCTCATCGCGATCTTTGTCCTTGGGGCAACCTATACCCTTGCGATCTCGCCCCACTCATCATTCAACCGTGCAGGTCTCGCAGGAGCAAGCGGGCGGATCGATACAGGCAAGAAGTTCGGGGTCTCCATCGGCAACAATCCGAGAGACATTGAGGTCAAATTCACAGCGTTGGGCTTCGAAAAGGTCGAGTTGACGAAGGCGCGATCTTGCCATGGCTTCGATTATGCTGAGGACCAAAATCTTCAATTGTGGTTCGACGACAGTTGGCGAAGGGGAACATTGTGCGTTGTAAGCTCAGGCAGCAGAATAATGTATCTGAGTTGGAGTTACGGGGTAGGATTTCCGTGAGCTGTCCTGAGGTCTCTGGTTCCGATTCCCACCCCAAAGCAGCCAATCAAGACCCAGTCTTGCAAACCTAAATCCCGTCGTCCCGGATTTCATCCGGACTTGGCTTTTCTTCTTCAGCGCTGGGCTGGAAGTAGGAGCCAAGCCCCGTGTCGAGCACGGGGCGACGATTAGGGGAAGGCGGTCAGGGGCGGCGCTCTGCCGCCCAACTCACGCCGCGCGCAGCAGCTTGGGCAGGTCTCCGCTCATGCCGCGTGCTTCGTCCATGAACCAGCGCTTGAGGGGCGCGGCGCGTTGGACGCCGGCCATGCCGAGGCGCCGCACCGCCGAGGGCAGCTTGCCGGGGATGCCGAACAGGCGGGTGAGAACATCAGTGGCGGTGGCGACCATGAAGGTGTCGGCGGCGCGCCAGCGTTCGTAGCGGGCGAGGAGTTGCGCATCGCCGACGTCCAGCCCCAGCCTCAAGCCATCGGACAGCACCTCGACCAGCGCCGCGACATCGCGCAGGCCGACGTTGAGGCCCTGTCCCGCGATCGGGTGCATGCCGTGCGCGGCATCGCCGATCAGCGCCAGCCGGTCCTCGACGATCCGCGCGGTGTGGTGGAAGTTGAGCGGATAGGACGTGCGCGGGCTGGCGAGTTCGATCTTGCCGAAGATGCCGTGCATCCGGCTCGCCACCTCGTTCAGGAACATCGCCTCGGGCATGGCCAGCACGGCAGCGGCGTCCTTTTCCGCCACGGTCCAGACCAGCGCGGAGCGGTGCTTGCCGCCTTCATCAAGCAGCGGCAGCAGCGCGAACGGGCCTGCCGGATAGAACACTTCCCACGCCACGTTGCCATGGGGCTTTTCGTGCGTCAGCCCGGCAATGATCGCACGGTGGCCATAGTCCCACTTGGCGGGCGTGAACCCGGCTTCGTCGCGCGTCGGGCTCTTGCGCCCTTCTGCCGCAACCATGAGCCGCCCCTTGAGCAGGCGGCCATCGGACAGGGTGACCGAAACGCCATGCTCGCCGCGTTCGCGGGCGACGACGTGGCTGTTGGGGTGGAAGGTGATCGCCTCTTCCCGCGCCGCAACGCCGTACATCGCGATGCGCAGATCGCGGTTGGCGTACATGCGGCCCAATGAGCCATCTGCCTCACCGGGCTGGAAATCGATCCGGCCCGGCTTCATCCCGTCGGTCACCGCGATCGAGGCGATCGGGCAGCCCTTGGGCGCCAGTTCCTCGGCCATGCCGAGGTTGGTGTAGAGGTTCCAGCTGGCGGTCGAGATTGCCGAGGCACGACCATCGAACCCTTCGGCGGTCTGCGCCGCAGGGTCCGAATTGTCGACCACGTGGGACGTTATCCCCGCCTTGGCGAGGCCGATGGCCAGCGTCATGCCGACGAGGCCACCACCCAGAATAACGACGTCAGCTTGCGACTCGTTCACTTGGTCATCACTCCGCATGTGTTTGCGGTGCCACCATCGAGATCGAGGCAGCGTCCGTCAAATGCCCCTTGGGGGGTCTTGAGGCCGATCAGTGCCGCGAGTGACGGCGCGATGTCCACGGTTTCAACGGGGCTGGGCTGTTCGAACCCAGTCATGCCTTTGCGCCAGAACAGGATCGGCACGCGGCGGTCATAGTCCCACGGGCTGCCGTGCGTTGCGACATAGCCCTTGCGCGCCTGCGGGATGGCGACCACGCCGCGCTTGAGCATCACCACGAAATCGCCCGAATGCAGCGGGTTGTAGGAAGCGCGGGCGCGCTCGGTCAGGGACCAGGTCTCGGGCGAGCCGTGCGGCATCGGTGTCGCGGCGATCTCGGCGGCGGACAGCACCTTTTCGACAAAAGGACTGTTCATCAGGATGGCGCTGGCATCGTCGATGATCTTGCCCTTGAGACCGACGTCGAGATCCTTGCGCAGCCAGTAGTCGCCCGCCGGTCCGTCCGACAGGATCAGGCCCTTCGGCTCAAGGCCATAGCGCTTGCCGAGCGTGGCAGAGAGCGCTTCGGCAGAAACTTCGGGCCCTACGCGCGAGGTCTTCTCCAGGGCCTGTTCATGCAGGCGCTCAGGGATGTCGAACCCGCCATGGTCAGCCGTAAGCACCACGGCATAGTCGATGCCGCGCTTGTCGAGGCTGGCGAAGAAATCGCCAAGCGCAAGGTCGAGCTGCATCAACTGGATGCACATTTCCGCGCCTTCGGTGCCGGTCGCGTGGCCGACATAGTCGGTCGCCGAAAGGCTCACGGCCAGAAGATCGGGCACGGTGTTGCGGCCAAGCTTCTGCTCGTCGACCAGCTTTACGGCAAGGTCGAGCGTGGCGCGATCGAGCCGGGGCGACACGCGGATGCCTTCGGCGTCACCGGCCTTCAGGGCAAAGTGCCTGTTGCCCACCGAAACGTCGCCCGCCTGCACCGCACGATCCGCACGGCGGCAGTATGCGGGCAGCGGGAATTCGCCCGCGCCCTTGGCCAGAAGCCTGTCGATCTCGGCATTCTGGGCAACTGCGGTGGGGCCGAGTTCGCGCCCGGCGAGCGTGACGAACTGCTTGCCCTTCCACCAATAGACCTGGTCGATGTCATGCCCGCCCATCATCAGCGCGCCACGATCCTTGCCGGAAACCGCGATGTTGCGCGCTGCCGGATTGGCCTTCTTCATCCATTCGCCCAGCGTGGGGACGAGCAGGTGCACGGGCGAGGCGACATAGTCCTTCGATCCCGCCGTGCGCTTCGAAACGTCTTCGGCGCAATAGACCACCTTGGGCCCGGTGGTCACGGACTGGTCGATCCACGAATTGGCGATGATGCCGGTGTGCGTCGGGCGGTTGCCGGTCAGGATGGTGGAGTGGCCCGGGCAGGTTTCGGTTGCCGCGTGGCTCTGGAAGCCGGCGGGGAACACGCCGCCTTCGGTCAGTCGGGCAAAGCCGCCGGTAAAGTGCTGGCGATACTGCGCAAAGAGATCGCCCGAGAACTGGTCAATCGAGATGGCCACGATCAGACGGGGGGCGCCAGCCGGCACCGCCTGGCTGACGGCGGGAGAAGGCGCGGCATCCTGCGCGGCAACGGGAACAAGCGGCAGGGCCAGCGCCGCAATTGCAGCAGCGTAACGGGTCAAGGTCTTCACGCGAAACATACTCCTGTGGGCACGTGCTCTGGACTTGAGGGAAGGCCAGCCTTAGGACGCCCAAGAGCGCTACGCATGGCCCGCCCGGCGCTCCCGTTCAAGGGGCCAATTTGGGACCGGTGACGCCCGAGATGCCGAAACGCGAAATAGCCGGGATCAAGACCTTGCGCATCATAGCCCTGTTTGTGACGCTGCTGTGGCTATCGGCCCTGACTGCGCCGTTCCCGGCTGCAGCCGCGCCCAATCACATGCGCGCCAGCCTTGTTGCCGAGGGTCCTGCCGCGCCGGGCGAGACAGTGACGCTTGCCCTGCTGATGCAGCCTGAGAAAGGCTGGCACGGTTATTGGTCCAACCCCGGCGATGCCGGGTACGGCCTCAATCTCGAATGGACACTGCCCAAGGGCGCCAGCACCGGCGCATTGCAGTATCCGGTGCCGCAGACGCTGCTGATCCAGGGCCTGATGAACCACGTTTACGAGCATGACTATGCCGTGCTCGTGCCGCTGAAGCTGCCAGCCAATGCCACGCCCGGAACGCTCCTGCCGATTGCGGTCAAGGCCCAATGGCTGGTGTGCACCAACGAGATCTGCGTCCCCGAACGCGCCGAACTGCAGGGCACAATCACTGTGGGACAGGGCGCGAAGGACGCCCGCTTCGAAGGCTGGCGCGCGGCACTGCCCGCCCCGCTTGACCGCGCTGGAACCTTTGCCGTCACCGCCAAGACACTGCGCCTTGCCCTGCCTTTTCCGGCATCGGCACCACTCGATTCGCCGCATTTGTTCCTGTCGACCGAGGCGCTGATCGACTATGCCGCGCCGCAGCGTTTCTTCCGCGATGGCGACACATTGATCGTCGAGGCGCCTTTGGCGAAGTCCCCGAAGGCCGGGCCGAAAATCGAAGGCGTGCTGGCCATGGGCAAGGACTCCGGAGGGATCGCCTTTACCACGGCTTCGGGCGCTGTGCCCGATGGCGGCACTGAAGTGGGCGGCACTGCGGCATTTTCGGTGGCGACGCTGGCTCTTGCGTTGCTCGGAGCATTCCTTGGCGGGCTGATCCTCAACGTCATGCCCTGCGTATTTCCGATCCTCAGCCTCAAGGGGCTGGCCCTGGCGCGGGGCAATTCGCACAACGCCAAGTCCGAGGGACTGGCCTATACCGGTGGCGTAGTCCTTGCCTGCCTTGCCCTTGGCGCGGTGATGCTTGCACTGCGCGCAGGCGGCGAGCAGGTGGGCTGGGCGTTCCAGTTGCAGGAACCGGGCGTGGTCGCGGTGCTGCTGCTGCTGGCTGTCGCCATCACGGCCAACTTTGCCGGACTTTACGAACTGCCGGGCCTTTCCGTGGAGCGAGGAGCGGGCAACTCCGGCGCGTTCGGAACCGGGTTGCTGGCCGCTTTCGTGGCGACGCCCTGCACCGGACCGTTCATGGCCGCAGCGATGGGTGCTGCGCTGGTCCTGCCAGTGTGGGCCGCGCTTGGGGTGTTCGCGGCGCTCGGCCTCGGCCTGGCGCTGCCGTTCCTGTTGCTGGGCTTCGTGCCCGCTTTGCGCCGCCTCCTGCCCAAGCCAGGCAAGTGGATGGACCGCTTTCGTCGCGCGATGGCACTGCCGATGGGCCTGACGGCGCTCGCGCTTGGCTGGCTCGCCTGGCGGGTCGGCGGGGCGAATTTCGCTGCGGCCGCAATCGCGATTTCTGCAGCGCTGGTCGTGGTGCTGGCCTTTGCCGGCAAGGGCCAGCGTCGAGGACGTGCGGTGATGGCATGGACTCTGCCCGCCACCCTGCTGCTTGGCGCCACTGCCCTTGCCGGGGCACCTCGGATCGCCACGCAGACGGCAGGTGAAAGCGGCGGCGTGCTTGGCGCCAAGCCCTTCAGCGAAGATGCGCTTGCCAAGGCGCGAAAGGCAGGCAAACCCGTCTTTGCCTATTTCACTGCCGACTGGTGCCTGTCATGCAAGGTCAACGAAGGCACCTCGATCGAGCGCGAAAGCACCCGGGCCGCATTCGAGAAGGCGGGCGTAGTCGTGCTGGTAGGCGATTGGACCCGCCGCGATCCGGCGATCACGAAATTTCTTACCGCGCAGGGCGCGGCGGGTGTGCCGCTCTACTTGTGGTATCCCGCAGGCGGAGGCGAAGCACGCCAGTTGCCGCAGGTGCTGACGCCGGATCTGCTCGCGGGATTGCCGAACGGGTAAAGCTCAGAGCGACTGGCCATCGTCCAGTGAGATGAAAGTGCCTGTTACCTGCCGCGAAGCGTCGGACGCGAAGAAGAGCATCATATCGTCGAGCGCGGAGATTTCGGTCAGCCGCTTGCGCGGCCACGAAGCGATCTGCGCCTTGCCGCCCTCGCTGTCGAACCATTCGCCGTCGATTTCGGTGCGGATATAGCCTGGCTGGATCACATTCACGTTGATGCCCAATCGCGCCCATTCGCGCGCAAACTGCCTTCCGAGATGCTGTACGGCGAGCTTAGTCGCGGCATAGGCGGCATCGCCGGTCGCAGTCATTTGCGCGGTGATCGATCCGGTCAGGATGATCCGCCCTCTTTCCGATTGCTTCGATCCTGCGGCGATCATGCGCCGCGCCCCTTCGCGCGCCGTCAGGTACACGCCGTTGAAGTTGGTGTCGACGACGCGGCGCATGGCATCAGCCGCCAGATTCACCGAGCGCCCTGCTGCGACGATCCCGGCATTGGCGACAACCACGTCCGGCACCCCCACCGCCGCTTCAGCCGCGTCGAAGGCGGCGACGATCGATGCCTCGTCGGTAACGTCGAGCGCCACGGCGAGAGCCTTGCCACCGCTGGCGTTGATTTCGTCAGCCAGCGCGGCCACGCGATCGACCCGGCGCGCGCCGATCACCACCGCAGCGCCCGCTGCCGCAAAGAGCCGCGCAAAGTGCGCGCCGAGCCCGGACGAGGCGCCGGTTATCAGCGCGATGCGGCCTTCCAGCGAATAGCGGGGGCGTTCCATGATCCTCTCCTCATCTTGCAGGAGATCGATTTAACTGATCCGTTAAATCCCGCAACCCGCCGAGAGTCTCAAAACCGGTTGTCGCGCGGGAAGCCATTTGGCGGCAGCCTTCCGGCAGCACCACGCGCCACCTTCCACGGCAGCAGGTCCTTCTCCACGCGGGTGCGACCGGATTCGCCGCCCATCGTCCAGGTCAGGCCGTCTTCAAGCTTCAGCGTGATGACGTCCGACATCTCCCCGTCCTTGTAGCGCTGCAAGGTCACCCCCTGCCCCTTGGCGAGCAGCGGCACTTCGGACAGGGCGAAGATCACCAGCTTGCGGTTTTCGCCGATCACCGCGACGTGATCGTGCTCGGCCGCAATCTCGCGCACGACGGCAAGCTTGACGCCGGGCTTGGTCGAAACCACGCCGCGTCCCTTTCGCGTCTCGGCGAGGAGCTCGTCCATCTCGGCAGCAAATCCCCGGCCGGTATTGGCCGCCAGCAGCAACTGGCCCTTGGGCTTGTAGACCGTGACGCTGACGATGTGCGCGTCGCTGTCGATATCGACCATCGTGCGGATCGGTTCGCCAAAGCCGCGCGCACCGGGCAGCTTGTCGGCGCCCACGGTGTAGAAGCGGCCGTTGTCGACCGCGACGAGCAGTTTGTCGGTGGTCTGGCAGTGGAACGCGAAGGCCGGGCCATCGCCTTCCTTGAACTTGAAATCGCCATCAAGCGGCACATGGCCCTTGGCGGCGCGGATCCAGCCCCTGGCGGAGAGGATGACCGTGACCGGCTCCTTCTCGATCATCGCGTCCATGCTGAATTCGCGCGTTGGCGCGGCTTCGGCGATGGTGGTGCGGCGTCGGCCGAGCGGGGTATCCTCGGCATAGTCCTTGCGCAGGGCATTGAGATCGCGCTTCAGTCGGGTGCGCTGGCGGGCCGGACTGTCGAGCAGCTTCTGCAACTCCTCCTGCTCGGCCAGAAGCGCATCACGCTCCTTGCGCAGTTCCATTTCCTCCAGCTTGCGCAACGAACGCAGCCGCATGTTGAGAATGGCTTCGGCCTGGCGGTCGGTCAGCTCGAACTCGGCCATCATCACTGGCTTGGGCTCGTCCTCGGTGCGGATGATCTCGATGATCCGGTCGAGGTTGAGATAGGCGATGATGTAGCCGCCCAGCAGTTCCAGCCGGTTGGCGATCTTGTCGAGCCGATGCTGCGAGCGGCGCAGCAGGATGTCGATCTGGCTGATCACCCATTCCTGCAGCACCAGCTTCAGGCCCAGCACGCCCGGCGTGCGGTGCGAATCCAGCACGTTGAGGTTGAGGCCGAAGCGGTTCTCAAGGTCGGTCAGCTTGTAGAGCGATTCCTTGAGCAGGTCGGGATCGACGTTCCGGCTCTTCGGGATCAGCACCAGCCGGATCTGCTCATCCGATTCGTCGCGGATGTCTTCGAGGATCGGCAGCTTCTTGTCGGCAATGAGCTGTGCGATCTGTTCGATCAGCTTGCTCTTGGGCACCATGTAGGGAATTTCGGACACGACCAGTTGCCACTGCCCGGCTCCCAGTTTTTCGATGCCGGTCTCTTCCCAGTTCCCTGCCTCATCGCGTCCGGTCGAGAACCGTCCGCGCACCCGGATCGCACCGCGCCCGGTCTCGTATGCGTTGGAAATGACCGCCGGACTATCGACGATCACGCCGCCGGTGGGCAGGTCGGGGCCATGGAACACTTCCATCAACTGGCTGTGTTCGGCCTGTGGATTGTCGATCAGCAGCAGGGCAGCATCGATGATCTCGGCCACATTGTGGCTCGGGATGTTGGTCGCCATGCCCACTGCGATGCCGCTGGAGCCGTTGGCCAGCAGGTTCGGGAAGAGGCCGGGGAAGATCTCCGGCTCCTCGTCCTCTCCGTTGTAGGTCGGCACGAAGTTGACCGTGCCTTCATCGAGCCCGGCCATGAGCTGCATCGCGGTGCGCGTCAGCCGCGCCTCGGTATAGCGGTAGGCAGCGGCGTTATCGCCATCGACGTTGCCGAAGTTGCCCTGTCCCTCGACCAGCGGATAGCGCAGCGACCAGTCCTGCGCGAGGCGGACCATCGCATCATAGACCGAGGCATCGCCATGCGGGTGATACTTGCCGATGACATCGCCCACCACGCGGGCCGATTTCTTGAAGGCGTCAGTCGGGTTCAGCTTCAACTGCCGCATCGCCCAGAGCAGGCGGCGGTGCACCGGTTTCAATCCATCGCGCAGGTCGGGCAGAGAGCGCGCGGTGATCGTGCTCAGCGCATAGACGAGGTAGCGCTCCGACAGCGCGGAATCGAACGGGGCATCGACAATTGCGTCGAAAGGATCGGGCTCGGTCGTGTCTGTCGCCATGGTCGGAACGTCCTAGCAACACGAGGAGTGGAGCGAAAGTCACGGAACAACCGCAGTCCCCGGCAATTCTAGGATGCAAGCACTCCCCCCGACATTTTCAAGGAGCATCCCATGAGCAAGCGCGTGTTGATCGTCGCGACCGATGGTTTTGAACAGTCCGAACTCGAAGGCCCGAAGAAGGCCCTCGAAGACGCCGGTATCGAAACTGTCGTCGCCAGCCTCAAGCCCGGGTCGATCACTGGCTGGAAGGACAAGAACTGGGGCGATGCCGTCGCCGTGAACATCACGCTCGATGAAGTGGACGCCAGCGAATACGACGCGCTGCTGCTGCCGGGTGGGCAGATGAACCCCGACATCCTGCGCATGGACGACCGCGCGGTCGATATCGTCAACGAGTTCGACGACCTCGACAAGCCGATTGCCGCGATCTGCCACGGCCCCTGGCTGCTGGTCGAAGCCGATGTCGTCGATGGGCGCACCGTCACCGGCTGGCCCTCGATCATGACCGATCTCGCCAATGCCGGCGCCGATGTCGTCGATCAGGAAGTCGCGGTTGACGGCAACCTCATCACCAGCCGCAAGCCGGACGACATTCCGGCCTTCTCGAAGGCGCTGATCGAAGCACTGGCTGACTGATAAACGCGTTCCCCTCCGGACAATCCGTTCGGAGGGGATTCCGCTTTATCCGAACACCTCGGCATAGAGCCGTTCGATTTCCGCCGCGTCAGGCACGCGCGGATTGTTGGACGGCGATCCGGAAGCCAGCGCCTGCCGCGCCATTTCGGGCATGACCTCGAACCATCTTTCCCGCGATATGCCATGGGATTGCGGCGTCGGCACTGACAGATCGCGATTGAGCGCGCCCAGCTCATCCAGCAGCCTTGCCACGGCCGACTGATCGCCTTCCTCGACCGACGCGATCCCCATCGCTCTTGCGCAGGCCGCATAGCGCGGCAGCGCAGCCGGTGCCGAAAACGCCGTAATCGCCGGCAGCAGCATCGCGTTGGAAAGCCCATGCGGCACGTGAAAAAACGCGCCGACTGGCCGGCTCATGCCATGAACCAACGCCACGCTGGCGTTGGAAAAGGCAATGCCGGCGTGGTGCGCGCCGACCATCATCGCCTCGCGCGCTGCACGATTGCCGGGTTCTGCACAGGCGGTGCGAATGTTCGGCGCGATCAGCTTCATCGCCGAGATCGCCATGGCGTCCGAGAAAGCGTTAGCCCGCCTCGACACATAGGCCTCGATTGCGTGGGTAAGCGAATCGATCCCGGTGTCGGCGGTGAGGCGCGCCGGCTTGGCCATGGTCAGTTCGAAATCGACCACGGCGATGGTCGGCAGGAAGGCCAGCCCTGCGCATAGCATCTTCTCGCTCGTCACCTCGTCGGTCACGATGGTGAAGCGCGTCGCTTCCGATCCCGTGCCTGCCGTGGTCGGCACTGCTATGATCGGGAGGCCTGGGGCATCGGTGGTGACAGGCGCTTTCAACGTCGGCACCGGGCGCGGTTCGAGCGCGAGGGCGGCGATGACCTTGGCCGTATCGATCGGGCTGCCACCGCCAAAGCCGATTACGCAATCGCTGCCGCTCAGGCGCAAAGCCTTGAGCGCCTGTTCGACCACGGCCACCGTCGGGTCCGGCACCGTCTCGGCAAAGACTGTTGCCACGATGCCGGCTGTGCCCAGCACCGCAAGCAGCCGGTCGACCATCCCGCTCTGCGCCAGAAAGCCATCAGTGACCACAAATGGGCGGCTCAGGCCGCACTGCGTCATCGCTTCGGGCAGTTCCGCCAGCGCACCTCCCCCGATGCGAATGATCCGTGGCAGCGTTATGGCAACCATGTGAAATGTCCTTTCCCGCCGAGCCCTTCAGTGCCGGGGCCGGCTTTCCGTGCCCTCACCCGGCGTGATGTACAGCGCGCGGCCGGGCACTGCCACCTCGGCAGAATGCCAGATGCCGGCAGGTACGACTGCGAATTCGCCTGCATGCAGCCGAACGCGCGTCTCCGTGCCGTCCTCATCGAGCACCAGTGTCATTTCCCCGTCGATCTGGAAGATCAGCTCTTCGCCTCCGGGATGCCGCTCCCACACCTGCCAGTCTTCGGCGCTTTCGAACATGGTGACGAGGCGGCCCGGCGGCAGTTGGGTGATCCCCGTTTCCCAGAACACATCATCCACTTTCACCGGCAGGCATTTGCCAGGGCCGACAAGCTGCACAAAGTGTTCGCCCAGCACGAACGGCCCGGCGTTCAAGCGGCGATGTCCTGCAGGCGATGGTGTGGCAACATCCGCCACGCCGCCAGCATCAGCAGCACGTGCCCAGCCTCTACGGCCATCTGCAGTTGCCAGCCCGGATAAGCCCCGATTGCGGCCAGGTTGATCGCGCGGCCGACGAAGGAAGTGCCGAACAGCAGTGCCGGGACCAGCATCAGGTCGGCATTGCGGCGCCACGCGCCCCACATCATGCAGAACGCTGCCACGCCGAAAAACGCGGTGAAGTCGGCGCGGATGGTCGAGATGCCGCCGACGCCGCTGGCGGCAATGCCGAACCCGGTGGCCTGCTGCACGGGATCGGTCAGGAAGCCGATCGCCAGAAAAAGGTCGAACAGCCCCGCCAGGAATACCAGCGCCGTCAGTATCAGTCTCATCACTCGATCCCCCGTTATGGTTTGGACAAGACTGTGCCCGAACGGTGCTGCCTGCGCAAAAGGATTGCGCCGCTGTCGCTGCCATTGCACAAGCCGCAGCCATGATGGGAACACGCATCCTGCTTATCGTCGGCGGCGGCATTGCGGCCTACAAGTCGTGCGAACTTGTCCGCCTGCTGCGCAAGGAAGGTGCCGAGGTCACTTGCGTGCTGACCGAAGGAGCTGCGCATTTCGTCACCGCGATGACGCTGGCAGCGCTTTCGGAGAACCCCGTCCACACCACGCTTTGGGACCTCAAGAACGAAGTCGAGATGGGCCACATCCAATTGTCGCGACAGGCCGATCTCGTCGTCGTATGCCCGGCCACGGCCGACCTCATGGCCCGCATGGCGGGTGGCATTGCCAATGATCTTGCCACAACGCTGCTCCTCGCCACCGACAAGCCGGTGCTTGCCGTGCCTGCCATGAACGTACGCATGTGGCAGCACCCCGCTACGCAGCGCAACGTGGCCACACTGCGCGGCGATGGGGTGACGGTGATGGAGCCCGACGAGGGGGCGATGGCCTGCGGCGAATTCGGCCCCGGCCGCCTGCCCGAGCCGCCTGCAATCGTCGCAGAGATCGCGCGCCAACTTGGCAGCGAGGCCAAGCCTCTCGCCGGCAAGCACGTCCTCATCACCGCCGGCCCCACGCACGAACCGATCGACCCTGTTCGCTACATCGCCAACCGATCAAGCGGGAAGCAGGGCTTCGCCATCGCCGCCGCTGCCGCCCGCGCCGGAGCCAGGGTCACGCTCGTATCCGGCCCGGTCAACCTGCCGGCACCGCCCGGCGTGACCCGGATCGACGTGGAAACCGCGCGCCAGATGGCCGCCGCCGTAGATGCCGCGCTGCCCGCCGATGTCGCCATCATGGTCGCCGCCGTGGCCGACTGGCGCAGCGCCGGAGAGTCCGAGCAGAAGATCAAGAAGGACGGGTCCGGCCAAGTCCCGCCGCTGCAGCTCGTTGAAAACCCCGATATCCTCGCCACGCTGTGCAAGTCCGCGCGTCGCCCGCGGCTGGTAGTCGGCTTTGCCGCGGAAACCAACGACGTGCTCGATCATGCCCGGGCAAAGCTTGCGCGCAAGGGTGCGGACTGGATCGTCGCCAACGATGTCGCAACGCACCAGATGGGCGGCGAGGTCAACGGGCTGCATATCGTCAGCGCCCGTGGCGTCGAAAGCCTGCCCGAACTCCCCAAGGATGCCGCTGCTGCGCTCCTGATCGAAAGAATTGCCGATGCACTCGCCTGAAGTTCCCGTCCTCGTGAAGCGCCTGCCCCACGGCGAGGATTTGCCGCTGCCGGTCTATGCCACAGATGGTGCAGCCGGAATGGACGTCGTCTCCGCCGAGGATGTCGATCTTGCCCCCGGCGCGCGCCATGCCGTCGCTACAGGACTCGCCGTTGCCATCCCGGCCGGGTACGAAATCCAGGTTCGCCCGCGCTCGGGCCTCGCGCTCAAGCACGGCGTGACCGTGCCTAACACGCCAGGCACGATCGACAGCGATTATCGCGGCGAACTCAAGGTCATCATGATCAATCTTGGTAGCGAGGTGTTTTCGATCCGCCGGGGTGACCGCGTCGCCCAGCTTGTCGTGGCACCCGTCACGCGGGGCATCTGGGTTGAAGCCGCGACACTCGACCACACGGCACGGGGCGAAGGTGGCTTCGGCTCCACCGGCGGTCTTTCCGCGCTCAAGGGCTGAATCGAAAGGGGCCCCGCATTGCTGCGAGGCCCCTTTGATCCTGAAGTCGTGAAGGTCAGTTGACCTTCTTCACCGTCTTCTTTTCCGGTGCGATCGAGATGCGCACCGTTTCGCCGTTGTGGCCGGGGAAGTCTGTGAACATCGCCTCGACCAGGTTCGGCACGACATAGGACAGGCGGTTCGACGACGAGGCTGCTTCAGCCTTGCCTTCGAACAGGCGCTGGCCATCGACGCGGCGATCGATCTTGAGATCCATCATCGAGGTGTAGACGGTGACCACGTCCACGCCGCCGGCGCCAAAGCCCGAACCGCCGTAGAAGAACGGATCATACCAGCCATAGCCCCAGCCGCCACGGCCATAGAAGCCTGGGCGGCCCCAACGCCCGTAACCGGCACCCCAGCCCGGGCCCCAGCCGCCCCAGCCACCCCAACCGCCCCAGAACGGGTCGGCAAAGCCGGTGGAGCGAACGCGATCACGTCCGCCGTCGATGCCATAGTCGAACTTGACCAGAAGGTCGGCCGCTTCGGGGCTGGCCGGCTGATAACCCAGCTTTTCCATCTGGCGCCCGACGAGCGAGGCATATTGCGAGAATTCGAGGCCGCCTGCATCGCGCGGATCGTCGGCAACAACCGCAAAGGTCTGGCCAGCCGGCGCCGGAAGCTGCGCCTGAAAGCGCTTCACGTCCGCCTTGAACGGCGTTGCGCACCCCGCAAGCGAGACCAGCATGAGCGAAACCGCCGAGAGCCCGAGCAAGCGGCGCCGGGCGGGCGATCGTGGCGTGTTCTTGAAAGGCGTATTCATCCTGCGACTCCTAACATGCGATCCGCGCCCCTGGCCCCCGTCCCTTCGGCCGCGTGCGAACTCTCTCGAGCCCGCAACGAAGATGCCGGTCGCATTCCATGCTTAGCATGGGCTCTTTCTGGACAGGAAGTGCTGAATGCACGTTGAATGGAGCCTGCAACATATGTTGCAGGCTCGTGATGTTTTGCATCAGTCTCGCTGAAAATCAGCCCCTTACGAGGCCGAGCGCCTGATAGGTCTTCGCCAGTGTTGGCGCGGCGAGATCGCGCGCCTTCAGCGCACCCTTTGCCAGAATCGCATCCAGCGCCTCGCCGTCGACGCGCAATTCGCGATAGCGCGCCGCCATCGGCGAAAGCGTCTCCACCAGCAGTTCGCCCAACGCCGGCTTGAACTGACCAAAGCCCTTGCCTTCGAACTGAACCAGAACGTCCGCCGGCGTGGTCCCTGCCATTGCCGCATAGATGCCGACGAGGTTGTTCGCTTCGGGACGCCCGGCAAGGCCTTCCACCGTGCCCGGCAGCGGCTCGGGATCGGTCTTGGCCTTCTTCACCTTCTGCATGATTGCGTCGGCATCGTCGGTGAGGTTGATGCGGCTCATGTCAGACGGATCGGACTTGCTCATCTTGGCCGAGCCATCGCGCAAGGACATGATCCGCGCAGCCTCGGGCGGGATGATCGGATCGGGCAGCGTGAACAGCGGGGCGTCCTCGGCGCAGAAGTCGTTGTTGAACTTCTGCGCGATGTCGCGCGCCAGTTCGAGATGCTGCTTCTGGTCCTCGCCCACCGGCACGTGCGTCGCCTGATAGAGCAGCACGTCGGCCGCCTGCAGCACGGGGTAGGTGAACAGCGCAACGCTCGCGCCCTCGCGGTTCTTGCCCGCCTTGTCCTTCCACTGCGTCATGCGGTTGAGCCAGCCCATTCGGGCGGTGCCATTGAGCAGCCACTGCAGTTCGGCATGGGCGGGAACCTGCGCCTGGTTGAACAGGATCGACTTGTCGGGATCGATCCCGCACGAGACCAGCGCCGCCACCATCTCGCGCGTGTTTGCCGCCAGCTCGCTGGGGGAATGCGGCATCGAGATCGCGTGCAGGTCAGCCAGGAAATAGAGGCACTGCCCACCCTTGGCCGACCATTCGTCCTGCATGCGCACCCAGTTCCGGATCGCACCCAGGTAGTTGCCGAGGTGGAGATTGCCGGTTGGCTGGATGCCCGAAACGATACGCATTGCAGTGCCTTCAGTTGGAGCGGCGACGCCGCAGGAGAAGCTTGAGGTCGTCCACCCGGAAAGCCCCGGTCAGGACGGCAGCGAGGCCATAGACGACGACCCCAGCGGTGACCAGAGATGCCATGGCCGCGATGCGCAGGGTCCATGTGCCATGGACATAGGGCATGACCAGTCCCTGCCCCGCCCACAGCACGGCGCCCATCGCGAGCGCTGCCAGCGCCAGTCGCACCGTCCGCCGCTTCAATCGTGCATCGGCGGCAAAATGTCCGCGCCCCACCAGCGTGCGATAGAGCAGCCAGACGTTGACGGTCGAGGCGATCGCGGTTGCCAGCGGCGGCCCCATGTGCCTGAGCGGCACGATCAGCGCGAGGTTGCCTACCAGGTTCACCACCATCGATATCGTGGCATAGCGCACCGGCGTCTTCGTATCCTGGCGCGCGTAGTATCCCGGCGTAAGCACCTTGACGAGGATATAGCTCGGCAGCCCGATCGAGAACGCGGCCAGCGCCTGCGCGGTAAAGTGCGTGTCCTGCGCGTCAAACTTGCCATAGCCGAACAGCGCCGCCGCAATCGGCTCGCCGCACAGCACCAGCGCAACCGTGGCGGGCAACGTCAGCAGCAGCGCCAGTTCCATGCCGCGGTTCTGCGTCTCCATCGCCGCCGCTTCCTCGCCCCCGCCCAACTGGCGCGAGATCGTGGGCAGCAGCACAGTGCCAAGCCCGATGCCGATCAGCCCCAGCGGCAACTGGTTAAGCCGGTCGGCCATGTAGATATAGGTGACCGAACCGTGATCGAGCAGCGATGCGGCAAGGGCCGTCGAGATCACCAGGTTGATCTGCACTGCCCCCGCGCCCGCCGCCGCCGGCAGTATCAGTTTGAGCAGTTGCTTCACTTCCGGTGAAAGGCGCGGGCGTCGCAGCCGTAGCCGCACCCCATTCCT
This sequence comes from Novosphingobium sp. B1, assembly GCF_900176395.1. Taxonomy (GTDB): domain Bacteria; phylum Pseudomonadota; class Alphaproteobacteria; order Sphingomonadales; family Sphingomonadaceae; genus Novosphingobium. The sequence goes on from NZ_FWXL01000015.1 coordinate 48,105, forward strand.
GCGGCAGGCCCACGCCAGCCACAACAGTTGCAGCGCGCCCGAGACAGAGACGGCAATCGCCTGATTGCGCGCGGTCACCAGCGGATCGTCGGAATGAAAGCCCAGCAGGGCAACGATCAGCGTCAGGTTCAGCAGGATCGGCGCCGCTGCATTGACCCAGAACTTGCCCAGCGAGTTGAGAATCCCGCCGAACAGCGAGACGATGCTGATCAGCATCAGGTACGGAATCGTCCAGCGCGAAAGCTCTACCGCATAGGCGAACTGCTCCGCGCTGACCCCGTTGAACTTGCCCGACAAAAGCAGCGTCACCGGCCAGGCGAAGATCTCGAGCACCACCGTCATGAACAGAAGCACCGGCAGCAGCACGGCCAGCGCCGCTTCCGCAAAGTCCAGCCCGTCGCGCAGGCCCTTGCCCTCGGGGTCAGCGACCTTCTTGTTGAACATCGGGATGAAGGCGCTGGCGAACGCCCCTTCCGCGAACAGGGCGCGGAACATGTTGGGCAGCCGGAACGCAACAAGGAACGCGTCGGATGCGAACGCTGCGCCGACGAAGCGCGCGAATAGGCTGTCACGCACCAGCCCGAGAATGCGGCTGAGCAACGTCAGCCCGCCGATTGAACCGGTGGCCTTGAGGAGGTTCATAGCCGCATCCTTCGGGCCACCGGATCAGGTATCAGATCAGGCGTTGCCTGCGGGTTCGGCTTCCGCGGTCGCTTGGGCCTGCGCCAGTTGCTGCATATACAGGCCGTTGAAATCGATCGGTTCCAGCATCAGCGGCGGGTAGCCGGCATCGCGCACGGCATCGGCGACGATGCGACGGGCGAAGGGGAACAGGATGCGGGGGCCTTCGGCGAACAGGAACGGATGGGCCTGGTCATCGGGCACGTTGCGCATGCCGATGAGGCCGCAATAGGCCAATTCGACGATGAACGCGGTGCCCTGCGCACCCTTCGAGGTCACATTGATCTTCAGTTCGATCTCGTGGATTTCAGGCTGGATCAGACGAGCCGAAATGTTGAAATCCACGCCGATTTCGGGCGCTTCGGTCCATTGGTAGGATTCGGGCGCGTTCGGATTCTCGACCGAGAGGTCCTTCACGTACTGCGAGATCAGGCCGATCGCGGGCGAGGTGTCTTCGCCATTGGGCACCGGACCATCGAGATTGAGATTCGAAATGATGTTGCCTTCGTCGGCCATGAGACACGTGCTTTCTGTGTGGGTTTCCCTTGGCCGCGCGCCTAGCATCATGCCCGAAAGGCCGCAATCCGCCTTCGCTGTGCCCGTGTCCATGCGGTCTGCCGCGCTCTTCTGGCGCAGGTGAGCAACAACCGGGCGAGATTCTTTGCCAAGGGATGAGCCCAAAGGGTCATGCACGCGTTGTTCATTTGTAATCCGTACCTATTTGAGGCACGTTGGAATGACGCCGTGAGCTCTGGTCTTCCGAACCTGGGCCATGGACAGTTCGGGAATCTTGCGCGTGATTGTTCAAATTGTGATCCTGGCGATGATTGCAGCCTTTCTGGGCCTGCGACTCTATTCTGTTCTCGGCCGCCGGCCGGAGCGGGACGAGGAACCGATGCGTCGCAGGATCGAGCAGCCTGATCCGTCGGCGCAGAACCCGGCAGGTTCGAATCGGACCCAGCAGCCCATTGCCCCTCGCGCGGCAGAGGCGGGGTCGCTCGCTGGCCGTTCGCGTGAGCAGCTCGTGCCCGAGGTAAACACTTTCGACAATTCGGCCGAAGCTGGCGTTCGCGCGATCATCGCTGCTGATCCCCGCTTCGATGTGGCGCAGTTCCTTGCAGGCTCGAAGGCTGCCTATGCCATGATCCTCGAAGCCTTCTGGCGCGGGGACAAGGAAGAACTTACGCAGCTTTGCGATGCCGATGTGCTCGAGGGCTTCACCTCCGCCATCAACGCGCGCGTCGAAGCTGGCGAAACGATCGACGCCCGCGTCATCCGCGTCGAGGAAGCGCGCATTGTTGCTGCTTCGATCGAAGGCAAGATGGCCCGCATCTCCGTCCGCTTCCTGGCCGACATTGCATCTGTCACGCGCGACAGCGAAGGCCGCGTGATTGCCGGATCGCTCGATGACGCAATCGAAGCACGTGACTTGTGGACCTTCAGCCGCGACCTGACCTCGCGCGATCCGGACTGGCTGCTCGACGAGACCGACGAAGCCTGACGGCAGACCTCGGGGCAACGAGCGCACGATGATGAGGGGTCGGACTAGAAGCAGCATTGCGACGCTGCTGGCCGCCTTGCTGCTTGGAAGTTGTGTCCGCCTTGTGCCGGAAACATCCGGCCCGCGCCCGCAGCCGCTGCCACAAGGCCAAGCACCAGCTCCTGCTCCCCCAACGACCGCACCCACCGCCGCGCTTTTGGGCGTAAAGGCCGGACCAATGGCGACAGGACTCGGCTTCAGGCGCGACAATGCGATTGCCGCACTCCGTACGTTCGCGCGATCGTGCGCACGCGTCACCAAGCGGGCGGACAACTCCGGGCTGACCCAGCCCCAGGACTGGCAGCCCGCTTGCTCTGCCGTGGGCACGTGGCCCGAAGCGGATGCCCCCCGCTTCTTCGCCGCTTACTTCGAGACGGCCGAAGTCGGCGAAGGTTCGGCTTTCGTGACGGGTTACTTCGAACCCGAAATTTCCGGAGTGCGCCAGCGGCAACCGGGCTTTGATGTTCCCATCTATGCCATGCCGCCCGATCTGGTACGGGCCAGGCCCGGTGATGCGCCGCCACTTCCCGATGGGCGGATGCCGCTTGGCCGCTATGACGAAGCGGGCGTCTTCACCGCCTATTACGATCGCAGCCAGATCGAGGCTGGCGCACTTGCCGGCAAGGGTCTGGAAATTGCCTGGGCGGCCGATCCGGTCGAGGTGTTCTTCCTGCAGATCCAGGGGTCTGGCCGGCTGCGAGGGCCTGACGGTTCGGTAATCCGGCTCGGCTTTGCAGGACAGAATGGTTATGCCTACACCGGCATCGGCTCGTTGATGCGCGAACGGGGCCTGATCGGGTCATCGCCCGGCCAGTATTCCGGGTCCATGCAGGGCATCCAGCAGTACCTGCGCGATTTCCCCGACGATGGTCGCCGGCTGATGCAGCAGAACCGCAGCTTCGTGTTCTTCCGCGAGATGACCGGCGCTGGTCCGGTCGGCGCGCTCAACGTGCCGGTCACGCCGGGCGCCACGGTTGCAGTCGATCCGGCCTTCGTCCCGCTCGGCGCACCGGTCTGGCTCCAGCTTGATCGCAATGACGCCAGCGGCCTGTGGGTGGCGCAGGACACCGGTGGCGCGATCCAGGGCGCCAACCGTTTCGACAGTTTCTGGGGTGCCGGGGCCGAGGCCAGGCGCGTAGCCGGCGGCATGAGCGCACGCGGCCGCGCCCTGATTCTCCTGCCCAAGGGGACGCTGGCGCGTCTCAACCGGCAGTGAGCGGCCGCTGATGGCACGGGCGCCGCGCGGCCTTTCGGCCGAGGAAGCCGCGTTGTGGAACAGGGTGGCGGCTACAATCACGCCGCTTCACCCACCCCGTGCCAAGGCCAAGCCGGTCGTTGCAGTCGTCAGCGCGGCGCCAACGCCTGCGCTGCCAGTGCGGCGCGTAAAAGGCCGCGTGCCCCAGCCCCCGGCACCTCCCCCGCCACCGCGCCCTGTGTCACGGCCCCTCGAAAGCCATGGCCTCGATTCAAGCTGGGATCGCAAGCTTTCCCACGGCGCGATCGCACCCGACGTGACGATCGACCTGCATGGCCTTGGCCTGGATGCGGCGCATGGACGACTGAACGGTGGCATAGCCCAGGCGCTGGCCATGGGGGCGCGGGTCATGCTGCTGATCGCGGGCAAGCCGCGCTCGAGCGAGGAGCGCGACGCACGTGGCAACCAGCGCGGTGTCATTCGTGCCAAGCTGCTCGATTGGCTGGCACACAGCCCCCATGCCGATCGCATTGCCGCCGTCCGCCCGGCCCAGCCCCGCCACGGTGGATCAGGCGCGGTCTACATCGTGTTCCGAAAGACGCGCTAGATCTTTCGCCAGCGCGCGGCGAAGAAGCCGTCGATCCCGCCCTTGTCCGCCAGCATCCCCGGATCGCTACGGAAATTCCCATCCTGGGCGGAAAGCCCTGCCGGCAGTTCCTCATCCATGACCGGAACCTGCCAAAGTCCCGTGAAAGCAGCAGCCTGAAGCTCGCCCTCGGCAGGCTCGAGCGAGCATACCGCGTAGACCAGCGTTCCCCCCGGCGCGAGCCAGCCCGCCGCCCGCTGCAGCATCGCCGCCTGCAATGCCACCAGTTCCTCAAGCGCGGCATGGCGGTGCAGAACATCGGGATGACGGCGACAAGTGCCAGTGGCGCTGCACGGCGCATCGAGCAGGATCGCATCGAATGGGGCATCGGGCTGCCATGTCAGCGCATCGGCAACGACGACCTCCGCCTCGAGCCGGCTTCGGCGCAAGTTCTCGGTCAGCCGCTCGGTCCGGCGGGAGGACTTGTCGAGCGCGGTGACCTTCCAGCCGGCAGCTGCGAGTTGCATCGTCTTGCCACCCGGCGCGGCGCACAAGTCGAGCGCGCGACGGCCTTCGCCAGCGCCCAGCAAACGTGCCGGAACACTGGCCGAAAGGTCTTGGACCCACCACGAACCTTCCCCGAACCCTGGCAAGACCTCTACCGAACCTGCACGCGCCATGCGGATGTGCCCCGGTGCGAGGGACTGCCCGCCAAGTCTTTCTGCCCAAAGCGAAGTTTCAGCAGGATCGCGCAGCGTAAGGTCCAGCGGCGGCGGTTCGGCCAACCCTTGCGCGATCACACCGACCCGATCTCCCCACGCCTCGCTCCAGCGCGCCGCGACGGGGGGCGGCAAGGTGGGTGCAGGCGGCAATGCGGCTCCGCCCCTGGTCACCGCGGAGAACACGCCATGCGCGAGACGGCGCGGGCCACCGACCAGCAGCGGCAAGCCGGTGGCGACAACGGCGTGGCCCGGCAGTCCCAGGCGAAGTGCCTGTGCCAGCATGATGCGCAGCACCGAACGCGCCTTGGCGTCTTCGGGGAGCACCTGCCGGGTCGCGCCATCGATCAGGGCATCAAGATCAGCCATCCAGCGTAGCGATTCCTGCGCGATAGCCAGTGCGAGCGCGCGATCGTCGCCGCGTTCGATCCCGCGCAGGATTGGCGGCGCTGCCTGATCGAGCGGATCGCCGCGGCGCAGAACGGCATCGAGCAGGCGCAGCGCGGCGCGGCGGGCGGGAACGCCGGGAACTTCATCGGGAGCGGTGGATCGGGCCATGACAGCGGCCTATCGGCGCTTGTGCCCCAATATGCAATTGCAGTTCGGCGCAGGAGCGCCCATCTCGAACCCCATGGACAAGCCCACACCCCGCGCCACCAAGCGTCCGGCAGACTTCACGCAGCCAGCGCACTGGACCAACGAGCCCGCGCCTAAGCCCATGGCGATCGAGCGCGGCGACGATCCTGACGGCCTTGATCCCACCCGCTTCGGCGATTGGGAGAAGAACGGAATCGCGATCGATTTCTGATTGTCAGCCTTCGATGACGCGCGCCTGCGGGTGATGCTTGTCGAGATGCTTGCGCAGGATCTTCAGGTTCTTCGAGTTCGAGCGGAAGAACAGGTCGAAGGCATCGCCGACGACCGGCACGGCGCCCAGGGCAGTATCGAATGCCACATTCGCGCCCATGCGCCACAACTTCCACTTCGGCAGGCCTAGATTGCGCGCTTCCCAGACGATGTAGGCGCCCATCGCCGCTGTGACCAGATCGCCGACGACCGGCACGAGGCCGGCAATCGCATCAAGCCCGACATCGCGGCGGATGCCCGGGATGGTAAAGCTGCGTTCGAGAACGCGCTCAAGCATCTCCACGCGCTTGAGAACCGATGCCGGATCGTTGCCCAGCCCCGGAAGTTCAGGACGCAGCGGTTGCGGGCGGGGGGCGGAAGAGGTGGTCGTCATGGATCCTATCTGGGAAGCCAGGCCATCGGCGGCAAGGGATGCCAGCCCCACGGCACCGCTGCAAAACCGCTGACGCTGCCGCGCACCATAGACCAGCGCATCGGCCGGGCTATCGGGATAAAGCCATTGGCGGCGGTAATCTCGGCCTCAGCCTCGGCCAGCAGCGCAGCGCGTTCGGCCGGGTCGTTCGCGCGGCGCGCCTCGGCAGTGCGCTCGTCGCCTGCGGGACTGCATACGGCCTTCTGTACCGTGCAGGAGAGCTGGTTCAGGAACCACGTGGCCCGGCCATAGCGCGCGGCGATATCGACCAGCCGCAGGTCGGCACGATCGTTCTCGCCCACCTGGCGAACCGAAAGACCGATCTTGGCAAAATCGGCGCGCAACTGCTCCAACACATAGGCCGAACCCGGGCCATCAGGCATGGCAATGTTCAGCGTGGGGATTGCCCCGCCCGAACCCTTCCAGGCGTTTACGCGCGTGGCCGCCTGCGCTCGCCGCTCGTCGAGCGACATCGCCCCCCAGCGCTCCCCGATCGTGCCGAGATCGTCCTCGACGTCGGGGGAGACAATGCGAGTGGTCGGCTGCCAGCCGCCGATGTTGAACCGCGCGAGTAGCGCTGCGCGGTCGATCGACATGGACAATGCCTCCCGGTTGGAGGCCGCGCCAAGAAAGCCGCTGGTCCGGTCAACGACAAGGCCGAACAGCCCGATCACTGGATCAAGTTGCACATTTCCACGCGTCAGCCCGATGCGTCCGGCAAGCGGGATCGTATCGATCCGCCCCCCCAACAGGACATCCGCATAGCCATCGTCGAACAGCGAGACCGCCTTGCCGGCCGGCGCGAGGGTGATGGTAAGCGGCCGGGCACGCTGCGCGAAATCGGCAAGTTCGGGAAGGCCCCGCGCCTTCGGGGGAATGAGACCAAGCACGATGGTGCCATCGGGCTGCCGGGTCAAAGCCATCGGACCGGTACCCATGCCGCCAAAAGCCAAGGCGAGTTCCGGCTGTGCCAGAAGCGCAAGCAGTTCGGGCACTGGCGCGCCCAGATCGATTTCGATCACCCGGTCTGCCATGACGCGAACTTCGTCGATGGCTGCAAGGTCCAGTCCGAGTGCCGTACCCTTGAGATTGGCTATTGCCTTGCGCAGGAGCGCAACGGTGACTTCTGCAGAAATGCGCTTGCCGTCAGGCATCGCGCCGTCTCGCAGACGGAAGATGTAGCTACGGCCGTTGTCGGTGACGATCCAGCGATCGGCCAGTGCCGGCACGACCCGACCCTGTTCGTCAAAACCGACAAGTCCCTCGAAAGTGGCGGCGCGCAGAAGCTGGGCGGGCGGGGACAGCCGTGGACCGCGCTCCTTGAGCGCGGCGCCGTCGCCAATCACCACCACCGGCAAGGCACCGCCATGATCCTGCCCGCATCCACCAGCGGCCAGGAGCAATGCGATTGCTGCAAGTTTTCGAGCCATCGCAGGCAGACTAGGCGAGGCGTTCCTGCAGGTCCAGAAAGTAAGCGGCAAATGCGCTCCGCCTTGCGAACGAGACCATCCGAGTCAGATTTTCCGAAGCGGCCCTGTGTTCTGGATGGGCGCTACAACCTTGACGAAGCGCGGGGTCGACGGGCCCGTGCCGACAGGTTCACGAGCAAGCTTGGGATCGATTTCTTCGACAAAGGCGATGCCGAATCGGTTGTCCTGGATCCACGCCACGACGCCCGACACCCAGCCGATGTTGCGCAGGTTCACTTCGATCTGGGTGCCACGCAGAACCTTCATCGGACCTTCGGCCATCATGCCGCCGGCGGAGAGGTTGCGGACCTTTACGCGATGCTCGGCATCAGTACCGGCAATGCGCACCTCTGCCATGAGGAAGAGGCTATCACGCCCCAGTTGCCGATGGTCGATGTCAGTCACCAAAGGGTCCGCCGTTGCCTAGAGTCTCAAATCCGCTCAGCCATGCGCGCATGTGCAGGAGGACAGATCGCAGAAATTCGTACTGTTTTCCTAAACGGCAAAGGTTAACGGGGCGTTATTGACGCCAGCCGTTAACCCTTTGCCTCGCCTGTTTCAGGCATTTGCCCGATCCAGAATGATCACATGTCGCGCGAGATTTTTTCCCGGCGCTCATGCGCTTCCTGCGCTTCTACTGTCATCGTTGCGATGGGGCGAGCGATGAGGCGACCAAGGCCGATCGGCTCTCCGGTCACTTCGCAGTAACCATATTCCCCTTCATCGATGCGCCGCATTGCAGAATCGATCTTCGCGATCAGCTTGCGCTGGCGATCACGCGTGCGCAGTTCGATCCCCCAGTCAGTCTCGCTTGAAGCACGGTCATTGAGATCGGGCTCGCGGATCGGGCCGTCCTGCAACGCCGAAAGCGTACCTGCGGCTGCAGAGAGGATCGACTTCTTCCATTCCATCAGCAGGCGTCGGAAATAGTCCTGCTGCGTTTCGTTCATGTAAGGTTCGTCGTCACTTGGAACGTAATCGCTCGGCATCGCACGACGCGCTTTTGCCAGAACGTCAATCTCGTCACTCAAGACCCCAGCCATTCGGCCCTCCGCATTGCAAGCTTCCGCCCCTCCCCGCCCACATTCTTCCCACGTGGTTTCCCACATGGACGCGCAGGCTTTGTTGCTCGCGCGCCTATAGGATTGGCCCGTGACGCACACAAGCGCTTAGGCGGCCATGATACACAAATGGCGCGGCAACAGTGCTGTGCCGCACAGGCTTTTTTCGACACGAAATGATCCGCAATGATGACTCGCGGCAGATTAACCATTTGTTGACCAAGATTGGTGACCTTGTGCTTCGTTGAGTGGCCATGAAAGAGGCCTCACAAACGGGGGTAATGGTAAATGACTCAGAGCTTTATCAAGCTGGTCAGCCACACAGGCGAAACCGAATCAGGCACTCGTTCGAACGACCATGCGGACAATCTGGTGGCCACCTGCCTTGCTGCGGCCGCCGGCGGCGACAGCAATGCGCTGTTCGATCTGGGCGTGGCCTATTCGACGGGCAGCCATGGCGTGGACTGCGACCTTATCGAGGCACACAAGTGGTTCAATCTGGCCGCGGTCGGCGGACATGAGGAGGCGGCACAATGTCGCGCCGACATCGCCGATGAAATGACGGCACGCGAGATTGCCGAAGCGCAGCGCCGGGCACGCGAATGGCTGCGGGCAGGACGCGCCGCAGCCTGATTCTTCGCGGCGTTATCTTCAGGCGTTCAGCCGCTCGGCGTGCCAGCGGACATGATCGTCCATGAAGGTCGATATGAAGTTGTAGCTGTGGTCGTAGCCAGGTTGCAGGCGAAGGGTCAGATCGACGCCCGCCGCCTTGCATGCCGCGTCCAACAGTTCGGGCCGAAGTTGTTCGGCAAGGAAGCCGTCGGCATCGCCCTGATCGACCAGCACCGCGCCGGCCGGCCGGTGACCGTCTTCGATCAGCGCCACGGCATCGTGCTTGCGCCATGATGCGCGATCGTCCCCGAGATAGCCGGCGAGCGCCTTGTGGCCCCAGGGGACCTGTCCCGGCGCAACGATCGGCGCAAAAGCGGACAGCGACCGGAAGCGGTCAGGATACGTCAATCCCAGCGTCAGTGCGCCATGCCCGCCCATCGAGTGGCCGGTTATGCCCATGCGGCCAAGATCCACGGGAAAGGTCGCGCCCAGCAGAGCTGGCAATTCCTCGGCGACGTAATCCCACATGCGGTAGTGCTGAGCGTAAGGCTCCTGCGTGGCATTGACGTAGAACCCCGCTCCCAGACCGAAGTCATAGGCACCTGCCGGATCATCGGCCACGCCGTCGCCCCGCGGCGAGGTATCGGGCGCGACGAAGACAATCCCGTGTTCGGCGCATGCCTTGCGGTACTCGCCCTTGTCGGTGACATTGGCGTGGGTGCAGGTCAGCCCCGAAAGGTAGATCAGCACGGGCAATTTCGCCCCGTCTGCCGCCTGCGGAGGCAGGAAGACCGAAAAGGTCATCCCTGTCCCCGTCGACGTGGACTCGTGCTTGTAGACGCCCAGCGTTCCGCCGTGCGACTTGGAGGTAGAGACCGTTTCGAGTGGCATCAGGCGATGATGTCCAGAGCGCAGAGCTTGTTGCCGGCAGGATCGCGCAGGTAGGCGAGATAGTAGGGGGAGCCTTCGCGCGGTCCCGGCGGGTCTTCGCAGGCAGTGCCGCCCGCTGCAACGCCCGCAGCATGCCAGGCATCGGCCTGTTCCGGGGTCATGCGGAAGCCGATCGTGCCGCCATTGGCACCGCATGCCGCTTCGCCGTTGATCGGCTTGGTCACGATGAACAGCCCGCCGCTGTGCTGATAGATCAGCCGGCCCTTGGGATCGGTGATCGCTTGCGGGCCGCCGAATGCGGCGAAGGTGGCGTCGTAGAATTCCTTGGCAGCGTCGATATCGTCGGCGCCGACCATGACGTGGCTGAACATAGCTCTCTCCCGTTGACGAGTTGCAGCGGCAAGAGAGCTAAGGCACTGGGTCGTGCGGTCAAGCGCCCGGACGGGAATTCTTTGTTGCCAGAAGGCCTCATGCGGCCGGATCGAGTACACCCAGCGCGGCAACGATGACGACGATGGCCAGGCCGACCGCGAATTCGGCAAGGATCGCGCGGCGCAGGCGGGCTTGCGCTCCGTCTTCGCCTTGCTCGAACGCAGGCACGATCAGCCAGCGGTTGCCGGCGGCGAGCGCCAGCATGACGATGAATAGAGTCAGCTTCACCACGAGCAGCGCCGCCCAGCGGCTGTGCGCGAAGGTCGACCAGGCAATTGGCCATCCGGCAATGGCCAGCGTGTTCACCGCTCCGGTCAGCACGAGGACGGCGACGACGACGCTGCCGGTGCGGGCAAAGCGTGCAAGCGCTTGGCCGTCCGAGTCGTTTCGCAACGCCGCGGCGAGAAACGCGGCGAGCGCCCCCAGCCAAAGCGCTGCGGCAAGAAGATGCAGGCCATCGGCCCAACGGTGCAGCGCGGCTTCGCTTGCGCCGGCGTGGCCGGTAAATACGATCGAGCACAGAGCCACCGAGCCAGCCACGGCCAACGCCGGCGCGCGCAGGGCGTTGAGTGGCACGACTGCTGCTGCAACGACGGCGGCAAGGGCCGTAAGCCGCCACTCCATCACCGCACCAAGCGGCGTGGCTGCCAGCACGGCCTCGGCTGTGGGCTGGTCGAGAGCGGACAGAGCCATTCCCGCCATGGCCGCGATCGATTCAAGCGCCCACCATGCCGACGCCGCTGCCGCTGCGACCGCCATACCTGCCAGCATGCCGCGCGCCCTCGCCGAAACCGGCTGACCATTGGCAAGAGCGTACAATGGCAAGCCGGCGACGAGCAGCAGCGTCACATACGACAGCGCTCGCGCCGCGATGAGCGCTGAACTTTCCAAGGTCTTAGCGGACTGTGAAGGCGTATTGCCCTTCGATGCGATGCTGGTCGCCCGCGACGGCATGCCACTTGAGGTTATAGGTTCCCGCCGGCAGCGGGCGCGGGAGACTGACGCTGAGCACCTTGCCCTTGACGTCGGTCTTGAAGCCCTTGATCGGCATCGGAGCGTGATTGGCCATGCCAGGCATTCCGGTCATCACCAGATCAATGCCGGTGAGCGGGGCAACGAGATCTTCGGAAAAGGTCAGCGAAAGGCGTGTGGGCTTGGCCACGGCCGTGTCGGCGGCGGGGTTCGCTGCGACAAGCTTCGGGTGTGCGAGCGCGGCTCCCGGGAGCCCCAACAGGGCGAGCGCAGGAACGGCAAGAAGAGCGAGACGACGCATGACGGGGCCTTTCGGTTGGGATCTGAAGGGCTTTACGCACTATTGCTGCCTACCCCTCAGACACTCGCACGATTTTTTGACTTGAGGGATTTGCATTGAACGCGCGTATTATGGCCTGCGTAAACAAAGGAACACAGCCAGCAATGGCACAGATTGACGATCTCCTTGATGCACTGGCCGTAAAGGCATCCCCGCATGCCCTGACCGCGCTTGACGGTGTCGTGATGCAAGGTTTGGCCGAGCGACGCGATCGCCTGCAGGCCAGACGCGGCATGATGATGGCGGTCGGCATTGCCGCCCTGGCAGGCATGGCCGGATCGGTCGCACCATCGGCACCGGCACAGGCGGAACCGCTTTTCGGCGTACCGTCGGGCGCGCCTTCGCACCTGCTGGTGGACTGATGGGCGGCATGTTGCGGTATGTGATCGTGGCGCTGGTATCGGCTGCGGTGGCATTGGGAGCAAGCCACCTCGCGCGCGGGCTGATGCCCGAACACCATGGCAGCGAATTGCACCAGCTCATGCATGACCGGCTCGACCTGTCCCCGCCGCAACAGCAGGCGATTGACCGGATCGAGGCGGATTTCGCCAAGCAACGAACGGTTCTCGACCAGAAGCTGCGAGCCTCCAATGCGCTGCTTGCCCGTGCCATCGAGACCGAACACAGAATTGGCCCAGAGGTTACCAGTGCGGTGGATGCATCGCACATGGCGATGGGCGAACTGCAGAAGGCAACGCTGGCTCACGTGTTTGCCATGCGCGCCGTCCTTACGCCTGAGCAGCAGGCGATCTTCGACCGTGAAATCGCCCGCGCGCTGACCGCGCCCGACCATCGCTGACCAGTGTTTGGTGCTGGAGACACCGGCGATCAGGACCCCTATCTGGTGACGCGTGCGCTAGGCGGGCAGCAGCCCGCCTATTCCGCGCTCCTTGCGCGTCATCGCGACGCCGTGTTCCGCCTGGCCCGCCATCATGTCGGTGACGAAAGCGAGGCACTGGACGTCACGCAGGAAGCCTTCGTTTCGGCCTTTGCAGCCCTTGCGCGGTACGATCCCGCCCGACCCTTCCGGGCGTGGCTGCTGCGCATAGCGCTTAACAAGTGCCGGGACTGGGCACGGCGACGCGCGGTGCGGCAGTTCTTCCGCATGGCTCGGCCGCTTGATGATGCCATCCAGATTGCCGATGCCGGTCCGGACCCCGAAGCAGCGGCCATTTCGGCACGCGAACTGGCGCGCGTGACCTCCGCGATTGCAGCGCTGCCTGCCAACCTCAAGGATCCCCTCATCCTGTGCCGCCTCGAAGGTCTTTCCATGGCCGAAGCGGCGCATGTGCTGGAAATCAGCGAAAAGGCCGTCGAGACCCGAATCTACCGGGCGCGACAGAAATTGACGGAATTGCTTGAGGGATAAGCCATCCTGCTGCGTAAAGGCAGCAAATGGACAAACCACTCATCCTCAATCGCCGCCGCCTGCTTATGGGAGCAGGCGCACTAGCCACCATGCCAGTGTTTCCGCTCTGGGCCCAATCGGGGCACATGGGCGGCCATGGCGGGCACGCCACAAAATCCGGTGCGCCGGCAGGCCGCAACACCGGTGGTGTGCTATCGGGCGAGAGCATCGCGCTTTCGATCGGCGCGGCAAAGTTCGGTGTGGGCAACAGGTCCGGTGCTGCCGTGGCCGTCAACGGATCGATCCCGGCGCCGCTCATCCGCCTGCGCGAAGGGCAGAAGGTACGCATCGCTGTCACAAACACGCTGCCAGAACAAAGCTCGATCCACTGGCACGGGTTGCTCGTGCCTTTCCAGATGGATGGCGTGCCTGGCCTTTCGTTTCCGGGCATCGATCCGGGCGAGACCTTTACCTATGAGTTCCCGATCACACATTCGGGCACGTTCTGGTACCATTCGCACTCGGGCATGCAGGAGGCCGAAGGGCTCTATGGCCCCATTCTGATCGACCCGGCAGAGCCTGACGCCGCTGCCCCGTTCGATCGCGAATACGTGCTGATGCTGGCGGACTGGAGCCCGATGAATCCGCATGAGCAACTGCGCAAGCTCAAGGCCATGGGTGGCTATTTCAACTGGCAGCGCCAGACTGTCGGCGGCTTGCTCAAGGGCAAGGACCAGAGCCTCAAGGAACGGCTCGAATGGGCCAAGATGCGCATGGACGCGACCGACATTTCGGACGTGACTGGCGCCACCTATTCCTATGTCATCAATGGTCACGATACCGGCGCGAACTGGACGGCGCTGTTCCGCCCCGGCGAGCGAATCAAGCTGCGCATCATCAACGCATCTTCGATGACCAACTTCAACTTTCGCATCCCGGGGCTGCCGATGACAGTCGTCGCGGCCGATGGCTGCAACGTCCAGCCCGTCGAAACCGACGAATTCCAGATCGCGATCGCCGAGACCTATGACGTGATCGTCCAGCCGAACGATTCTGCGCCATTCGGCATAATCGCCGAGGCAATCGATCGGTCCGGGCTTGTGCGCGCCACGCTGGCCCCGCAGATTGGCCTCGCCGGTGCCATTCCTGCCCGGCGCGCCCGTCCCGTCCTCACCATGCGCGACATGGGCATGGACATGAGTGGCATGGACATGGGCAGCAGCGGCGAAATCGATCTGTCCAAGCCCGCAAACGAGAGCATGGCGGGCCATTCGATGAAGATGCGCGACCTGTCTCTCGCGCCCGGCGTCAAGGCGGGACCGGGCGTAGCCACGATCTCGCCGATGCCCGCCGATCGTCTTGCCGACAAGCCGACCGGCCTCGAGGATGTCGATCACCGCGTGCTGACCTACGCCGACCTGCGCTCGCGCGTAGCCAACCCGGACCTTCGCAAACCATCGCGACAGATCGACGTGAACCTTACCGCCAACATGGAACGCTACATGTGGTCCATCGATGGCGAGACCATCTCTGACGGGGCCAAGCCGATCCCCTTCCGCAAAGGTGAGCGCGTGAGGGTGAACCTGATCAACCACACGATGATGCCACATCCGATCCACCTGCACGGCCACTTCTTCGAACTGGTCACGGGCGAGCCGGTCAACCGCCCGCGCAAGCACACGGTCAATGTCTTGCCCGGTGGCAAGGCCAGCTTCGACCTGACCGCCGATGCCGAAGGCGACTGGGCGTTTCATTGCCACATGCTGCTGCACATGCATGCCGGGATGATGCGTGTCGTCACCGTGCGTGCCGATGGAGGGGCAGCATGAGAAACATGATGCTCGCCGCAGCGGCCCTGATGGCCACGCCCGCAGTTGCGCAAGAAGCACAGGACCCGCACGCAGGCCACGACATGTCCCAGATGCAGGGCATAGACCATTCCGGGCACGATATGGGCGCAACCGGCGGCGCGGCTGCCGATGAGCAGGCGATGGAGGGCATGGATCACTCCATGCACGCACAAGCCGCCACAGACGGTTCTGCCGATGCCACACCGATGGACCATTCGGCTCATATGGGCCACACCATGCCGACCGTGCCGGACAGCGAAGTCGGCAACGCGCCTCCCCCACCTGCCCCGACCGATCACCCCGCCGACGCCTTCTGGGACAGGCAGCGCATGGTGCAGGCCCGCGCCGATCTCGCCAGTGAAGGCCGCTTCTTCGGCAATGCCCTGATCCTCGACCGGCTCGAATACCGCCCGCGCAACGGCAGGAATGGCTATGCCTGGCAGGCGATGGGATGGATCGGCGGAGACATCGACCGGCTTGCGGTCGAAACCGAGGGCGATGGCGCGTTTGGCAGCCCGCTGGAAACCGGCGAAGTGCGCGCCGCCTGGCGCCACGCGCTCGACCCGTGGTGGAACTTCGAACTCGGCGTGCGACAGGACTTCGCGGCGGGGCCGGACCGCACTTATGGCGTTATCGGCATCGAGGGCCTTGCCCCTTACTGGTTCGAGGTTGGCGCCCACGCGTTCGTCTCGAACAAGGGGGACGTGCACTTTCGTGTGGAGGCCGAACACGACATGCGCCTGACCCAGCGCCTCATCCTGCAGCCATCGGTAGAGCTTGATGCTGCAGCCCAGGACGTGCCCGAACTGCACATCGGTTCGGGCTTCGAGAAGATCGAGCTGGGAGCGCGCCTGCGCTACGAATTCGTCCGCGAGTTCGCACCCTATGTTGGTGTTCACTGGGAGCGAAAGCTGGGCGAAACCGCGCGATTGGCACGTGTCGACGGAGAAAACCCGTCGCAACTCAGTGCGGTCATCGGCCTGAGGATGTGGTTCTGAGCGCTGCCGCCGTGCCGAGGCGCAAACGTATCCTGCTTGCCCGCCTTGGAAGCGGCATGCCACATGGCTGTCGCAAAATCCGAGGATCCAGATGAATGCCGCTCATACAGGCGTGATTGCCCAGACTATCCAGCTTGCGCTGGCACCCGTGTTCGTGCTCGTCGCCATCGGCAATATCATGAACATCCTGACTACCCGGCTTGGCCGAATCGTCGATCGTTCGCGCACGTTGCAGGGACAGCACGGCGAAACCACCGGTCGCGAACATGACGTGGTCGTGATCGAACTGCGTTACGTCGATCGGCGCATCCACCTGATCGGGCGCGCCTTGCTGTTGCTGGTGATATCCGGCCTGGCAATCGGCGTGACGGTGGGCTCGCTTTTCATCGGCGAGATGGCCGGGCTCGAACTGCGCAACCTGACCGGTATCACGTTCTTCGCCGCGATCGCCTTGCTGATGATCGCGCTGGTCTATCTGCTGCTCGAAACGCGGATTGCGGCAAGTTCGCTCCGCCTGCCGCAGGAACTGCTCGAGCTCGACCGCGAGATCTGACGCTCGGGCCGAAGATCCGGGCCGAGAAATCAGGCCAAGAGCTTGCCGCTCTTTTCGCGGATGATGCCTTCGATCATGCGCTTGGCAAAGCCGAGGCTGGCGGGCAGATCGACGTCGACCACCAGCTCCTTCTCCGCCAGTTCGACCCCGCAATCAAGCGTATAGCCCATCGCGCTGACGGTCATCACCATGTGGTCGTCGTCAGTGAACGTCGTGGTCACGGTAGCCATGCCATCAGCCTTGGCTGCGGCCTGTCCGGCTTTCTCGCGAAGCCGGCGACGCGCTTCGTCGCGATCGAGCGAGTGGGGAATGGCAATGCGCATCAGGAGGCTTTCGGGGCTTCGAGTTGGGGCGCGGCATCAAGCCCTTCGCCATAGCGGTAATCCAGATAACGCCCGCGCACGGCCAGGGCATCAAGGTCGCCAGCGGCCAGTTGGCGCGTGATCTCGTCGATTTCCTTGCTGATCTTGCCGAGACCGTCGGCAAGTTGCTGATCGGCATTGAGCCCGCCGCGCTCTTCGCGCCGCAAGTGCTGCGGGATCTTGCGATAGCTTTCGACCATGCCGGGGAGGTGCTCCCCCACCAGTTTGCGGACTTCGACCGCGGCAGGCTCGCCCGGGTCGATGCCTTCCAGCTGAACGCCAAGCCCATCAAGCTGGACACCGATCTGATCGACCAGTTGCACTGCAGGTGCCGGCAAGGCCGGCCGCTGCGCCTCGAGCCACAGTTCGGTCCGCCCAACCATCGTGCGAACATCGCCGCTATTGAGGGCGGCAAGATCAGGTACCTTCATTTTCGGAAACGTCGCGAAGAACCACAGCGCCGCGACCATGGCCAGCCCCAGCACCATCACACCGGTTATGCCGATGCCATCCAGGATCATCCCGGCGACCATCGCACCGACCAGCAGCACGCCGACCGACATTGCCATGCGCGCCGCCTTCTTGCCGAAGTGCTGGCGCTTCAGTTCGGCCGAACGCTTGCCAATGCTGCGCCGCCCGCCCGCCTGCTGGCGCACCAAGGAGGAGCGCGCTTCGGCAAGTATGCGATCGCTGTCATGTGCCGAGGAATTGGCCATCGACCGCTCAGCCCTCCAGCGTCAGCAAAGGAGATGTGTCGGGGCCGGCAAGCTTGGCCTGCGCCGCACCTTCAGCCCGCGCGATATACCCCTTCGACTTCTCGACTTCGCCCGACAGCGTGTCCACCGTCTGCTTCATGGCATCCAATGCCTTGAGCTTGAACGTGTCGATCGTATCCATTGTGTCGTAGATATTCTGGAAGGCACGCTGCAGCGTCTCCAGCGGGATCGTGCTCGAAACGGCCATCTCGTGGATCTTGCCTGTCTGCTCGCGCAGCAGCTTGCCGGTGGAATCGATCATGTTCGCGGTCGTGGTGTTGAGCGCGGTGATCTGCTGCAGGACCAGACGCTGGTTCGTCATCGCCTGCGCCACGGTCACCGCCGTGCGCAGGGCTGCCACGGTGGTTGTGCTGGCGCGATCCACGCCCTTGACCAGTTCGACATTGTTCTTCTTTACGAGATCGAGCGCAAGATAACCCTGCACCGTCACGGCCATCTGCGTCAGCAGGTCCTGCGTGCGCTGGCGGGTGTAGAACAGGGCGCTCTCGCGGATCGCCTTGGCCTTCGCCGGATCCGAATGATCAAGATCGGCTGCTGCTTCTTCAAGCTTCCCGTCGAGCGTCTTCGAAATGTGGATCATCTGCTCGAGGTTGCCCATCACCTCCCACAGCTTCTGCCGTTCGACGTCGATCGCGGCGTTGTCCATCAGCAATTCGTCCTTGCCCGAGGCAAGGCGTTCGAGGATCGCCTTGATGTGCCCTTGGGCCGAAAAATAACCGTCGAAGTACTTCTTCATCGAATTGCCAAACGGAATGATGCCGAGGATCTTCCGTCCGGTGGACAGCTTGCCCTGCTTGCCCGGATCAAGTTCTTCCACTGTCCGACGCAGCGCGGCAAGGTCGGACCCCACGCCCGTATCCTTGTCCATCGCGCGAACTGGCCGGTCGAGGAAGCGGTTCGACATGCCGGCGGCTGCGGCGATCTCCTTGCGGCCCATGTTGGTCAACTGATCGACCTTCTTGCCGAACTCGGGGCTCTGCGCATCGACCGATACGAGATCGGCGACGAACGCATCGACCTTGGCTTCGAGCTTGCTGCGATTCTCCTGCGAAACCGGCACCAGTCCTGCGGCCTGAGCAGGCGCGACAACCGGCACCGGTTCGGGCGGTGTCAGCGAGATCGGGCTCATCGTGGCGGTTTCGGTCGGGGTGGAGGCCATCGCAATCGAACTTTCCGTTATTGGGCAACCGGCAACATGGTGCCTGACGCGTCGCGGCGCAAGCTGTCTTATGCACGCAACACAGCATCGCTGCATGGCTCTACTTGCTTAAGGCCGTATCGACGGACAGACGGCACCGATCCATGAACGGCTGCATGGAACCGTCAGACAGCAACGGGCTGCGATGCGCCGTGTTCGGCGCCAGTGGTGGGATCGGCGCAGCGCTGGCAGAGCAGCTTTGCGCGCGGGCCGACGTGGCCGAGGTGCATGGAATCGCTCGCGATCCGGCAAGAGTGCCCTCAGGCGCGATCCCCCACCGTTTCGACCTGACCAGCGAAGCCTCCATTGCCAAGGCATGTGCAGCGATCGGTGAGCCGCTCGATCTCGTACTCGTCGCCACCGGTCGATTGACCCGCGAAAGCGGCGATGGCCCGGAGAAATCGTGGCGAACGCTCGATGCCGATGCCATGGCCGAACTTTATGCGATCAATGCCATCGGCCCTGCCCTGATCGCCAAGCACACGCTCCCGCTGTTGCGCAAGCAGGGCAAGCCCGTGTTCGCCGCCATCTCTGCCAAGGTTGGATCGATCGCCGACAATCGCCTGGGCGGCTGGCATTCCTATCGGGCGTCCAAGGCAGCACTGAACATGCTCGTGCGCAATTTCGCGATCGAATTGGGCCGGACCAATCCCCGGGCGGTAGCCGTGACGCTCCACCCTGGTACTGTCGACACTCCGCTATCACAGCCGTTCCAGCGTAATGTTGCAGAAGGCAAGCTGTTCACGCCCGAGATCTCGGCGGCGAAACTGCTGCAGGTGATAGCTGGCCTCGACACAGTAGACAGCGGGCGCCTGTTCGCCTGGGATGGCGCCGAAATTCCATTCTGATCTGAAGGTTTTCTGCACGTCAGCGATGACCGAGCCGCTCACCGGCGAGACGCTGGTGGAGGCCGATGTCACGCTTGATCCTGTCGAGAACCTGTTGGGCACCGATATCGACGTCGCACTGGTTTCAGATCTTGAAGCGAACGCGTTGCTTGAAGGCGATGTGTTCGATGCCTTGGCTGACCTGGCCTCGGCAAGTGTAACTGTGGGTGACATTTCTGCGTCAGCGGAGGTGGCTGCAACGTCGGATATTGCGGGAGCCAGCCTGACTGAAACGGCCACTGATCTGCTGTCGCCCAGCCTCCTCGATACAACAGAGCCGCTGTTGTTGGCTTCCGAAAGCGTGGCGACAGATTTGCTCCTCAGCACCGATACGGGGCCGTTGGAGGCAGCGATTTCAGGCAGCGCAACGTTGGAGGGGAGCGCCGATCAATCCGGGGGACTGTCAGGATTTCCGTGTGCGGCCGGGCGGTTGATCATCAGGCCGCCATGGCTCTGATGAAACGTTCGCCGAAGATCACGGCAAATTGCGC
>NZ_FWXL01000037.1 GCF_900176395.1 Novosphingobium sp. B1
CAACTCCAGGCAGCCCGCTACACCATCGGAATGAGGGGTCCCTTTTAGACGCCGATCACCCCGCTAACGGGGTCCCTTTTGCACGCCGATCCACAAACAGTCCGTCTTCCTGGCAACAGAGAGCCTTAAGAGCTTCTACCTCGAGGTACTGACCTGCCGGCGAGGCTCGATCGAGGTCGATCTGCGGCCGGCTGTAATCCACGAAGCCGCGCGGCGTGCATATGACTTGCTTCTCTCGCACCAGGAGCGCGTCATGCAGAACAGCCAGACCCTTCAGGCCTGATCGAGTACGCATGGGACCCGAGAACATCGCAGCGTGGACCCATCTCTATGCCGCGGTTGGGCTGCTCGCTACGATTTGCTCGGGGTGTGCGCTCCTCAAGACGATCTACGACATCCGTACGGGAGTAATCGCGCCGCCGACGGGTTCAGTGCTGCGCTGGTTGCTGTGGTTCCCAAAAGTTTGGCTACATTTTCAACTTAGCTACCTCTGCGGGTTTCCAAGCATTCTGGCCATCGCCATCCTGTATGCGCACTATATCGGGTTCGCAGCATTCGTGCCCACGTAGGTTATGAGGGATACCTCGCGGTAGCCTGAGGCTTGTACTGCGAGGTTGGCCGCCATAGCCCGCGCGGCAACGATCGAATTTGGGCTCCCAAGTTTAGTGAGGCGCACCCAGTTGGTTGTGATGGCCTGCACGTAATTACGGGTCTCCGGGATTGCAGGAATGCTGCCCAGCGCGAGTGAACGACGTTCTGGCCCCGCATTGTATGCAGCCAAGGCCAGATCGACGCGTCGAAAGCGATCAAGCTGCTGACGAAGGTAGCGTGCCCCCGCCCTCATGTTGGCCAGCGCATCCCAAGGGTTCCATAGCTCTAGATTTCTCGCTGTTCCCGGCATGACCTGCATCATGCCCATCGCACCCGCCCCACTTAGTGCCCAAGCCTTGTATCCTGATTCCTGAGCAATGACCGCATCGAGAAGGCTCTCAGGAAGTCCGTTTTCGCAAGCTATTGCGGACATCGCTGCAAAATAAGCTACTCGGCGGTTCTCCACCTCAGGAGACAACCACCAAGTCGGGCGATACCCATTCTGCAGGCACGATGACGAGGTGGAAGGCGCCATGATCGCCGAATGTTTCGGTTCGAAAAGTCCTGACGGTTCGATTCCGCCGAAAGCGTGGGTTCTCTCACTGACGCGGCGCGCATCGGCCGGCTCAACCAACCCTTCAAAGTGGGTGCTCAACGCGACTCCGACGGCCCCCTGCTCATTGTTGGCGGTAGCGGCAAACGGAGAAAAATGGACAAGATCGACTTCCCTAGCCTTCGCGGCCGAGACGCAAATCATTGCGGCAACGACGATCAAACTACAATTGGATGAAATCACGACGCACCCTTCCAAGGTGGCGTGCGGATCTGATCGGGAATGCGCGGGATCAGAAAATCAAAGATCGAAAGCAGAGTCAATCTCTGCGTAAACCCATCAGGCGAGCCAAACAGCGCCTCAACGACAGATGTGTCGCGCTGCCTAGAGATGGAGCAGATGATCGGAAAGTGTTTTTTCGGCATCAGCGATCCTCTCTTCTGGATGCTGCTTGGCCCCGAACGTTTGCTATCACAAGAATAAGATATCGTCGCCTCGCAGACCCGGAAAATCGAGCAGCTGAACAGAACTTTGACGCGCCAAAGGCAACTCTACGAGCTGCTTCGCCCCTCAATGACTTGAATAAATCCGCGTCCCGCCGCCACCAAAGGCGATGACGTTGTATCGCTGGGCCGGAACGCCCGGAACTTCCATTCCCGCAGACCCCAGAGGCATCCCCGCAACAGCCAAGCCCTTAACTCCGGCAGGCCGCAGCTTGAGCACCCGCTGCATGTCGGAAACTGGCACATGGCCTTCAAAGATCATCCCGTCGATAATGGCGGTGTGGCACGATACCAATGCGCTCGGGACGCCGGAATTGCGTTGGAAGGCCACCCTGTTGCGATCATCGATCACCCTCACATTGCGACCAAAGGCCTTTTTCACCTGCGCCGCCCACTTTTCGCAGCAACTGCAACCTGGATCACGGTGCATTACCACATCACTTGCGGCAAGCGCGGGGCTCGCAAGCAAAGCCAAACCCAGAATTATTGATTTCACTTCGTACCTCCAATCATTCGTGATCCATTAATCACAAGAACAACTTTCACCTTGAACTGGGTCAAATTGTCGCCCGGCGCCTTCTTATCTTGATCGGGAATCGCATGATGAGGAGCGCGAGGCCGGTGAGAGCAAAAATCATGCCCGAGGCAGCGAATGACACCAGCCAGATGTTATTGAAATTGTCGTGCTCCTTCCAGTCCATGATGTGCAAGCCCCACAAGAAGTCGTAGACTCGCCAGGTGCTGGTCCGGACCGCGAGGATCCTCCCGGTCTCACCCGAAACATAAACGTGCGTTGTACCATCGATGGCAACTTGCCAGGCGGGTAACGGTCCCCGAAATTCCGGTGAAAGGTCCTCGACCTGGGTGACTTTGAGCGCAGGGTTTCCGCCACCCTTCCAGCTTTCCCGAGCTATTTCAGCCGCCTGATCCATAGCGATCCTTGGCATTCGGACGCCGGTGGACGGATCGAACAACAAGGTCCTTCCGTTTGTCTTCGCTTCGGCCATCAGGCGGCCGTGGTGCATGCGAAGAGTAAGCTCCTCGACTGGGCCGGGTATAGTGCTCAGCAACTCGCCAAGCGGGCGCACAGCCGAAATGCCAGCAATTGGCGACTGTTGGGCCTTGCGATCGACAAGGTGTTCTCCGCGCACGCGCTCTATGGGCAAAGCGCTCATCACAAGGCCGCTCGTCATCCAGATGAGGACCTGCAGTCCAATGATCAGCGACAGCCATTTGTGCATGCGGCTGGCTGTCAAATGCACTCTGGTACGAAGGGATCTCATGAAAATCTGACGTCCTGTTGTCGCGGCTTGCTCAAATGGTGGCCCGGTTAAGTCGAAGCGCATTCGTCACGACGCTAACGGATGACAGCGCCATCGCTCCCGCCGCAATCATTGGTGAGAGAAGGATGCCGAACAGCGGATAGAGAAGACCTGCCGCCACCGGCACGCCGGCGGCATTGTAGATAAAGGCAAACACCAGATTCTGGCGGATGTTCGACATTGTCGCTTGGCTCAGGCGGCGGGCGCGAACGATGCCCATAAGATCGCCCTTGAGCAGCGTGACGCCGGCACTTTCGATGGCGACGTCAGTCCCTGAGCCCATGGCGATCCCAACGTCGGCCGCCGCAAGCGCCGGGGCATCATTCACGCCGTCACCTGCCATGGCAACCACGCGGCCCTCGCTCTTCAAGCGCGCGACAACAGCGCTCTTCTGATCGGGGAGAACGTCCGCCTCGACTTCGTCGATCCCGAGCCTGCGCGCGACCGCCTCTGCCGTGGTCCGGTTGTCACCCGTCAGCATGACCACGCGGATGCCTTCGCGGCGCAAGGCATCAAGTGCCTCGGGTGTCGTCGGCTTCACCGGATCGGCGATCGCGATGGCACCAGCGGCCTGTCCATCAATGCCGACAAAGATAGCCGTCGCGCCCTCGCGTCGCAGATCGTCCGCTGCTGCCGTAAGCGCAGCCGTGTCGATGTTCTGCTCCGTCAAAAAACGTGCGTTGCCGAGTACGATCCGCTTGCCCTCGACTGTGCCCAGAGCGCCGCGCCCGGTGGGGGAGTCGAACTCGGCAACCTGCGCCAGCACGAGGCTGCGCGCCTTTGCTGCGTCGACGATGGCGAGCGCAAGCGGATGCTCGGACGATTGCTCGACCGCCGCAGCAAGACGCAGAACGTCCTCTTCTGTGTGACCGGCTGAGGGCACAATTGCAGTGACCGCAGGACGCCCCATCGTAAGCGTCCCGGTCTTGTCGACCACCAGCGTGTCGACCTTTTCCATGCGCTCCAGCGCTTCGGCATTCTTGATGAGCACGCCAAGGCCAGCGCCTCGTCCTACGCCGACCATGATCGACATCGGCGTGGCGAGGCCAAGTGCGCAAGGGCAAGCGATGATCAGCACAGCGACCGCCGCAACCAGGCCATAGGCAAAGCGCGGCTCTGGTCCCCAGATGCCCCATCCCACGAAGGCAAGAACGGCGATAGCAATCACCACAGGCACGAACCAGCCCGAGACCTGATCGGCCATGCGCTGTATCGGCGCCCGAGAGCGCTGTGCCTCAGCGACCATCTGGACGATGCGGGCGAGCATGGTATCGCGGCCAACCTTCGTTGCGGCAATCACCAATGCGCCAGTCTGGTTGAGCGTCCCGCCGATAACGGCGTCACCCTTAGCCTTGGTAACGGGCATGGATTCGCCGGTCACCATGGATTCATCAAGCGACGAGCGGCCGTCCTCGACAATTCCGTCGACAGGCACCTTTTCGCCAGGACGGACACGCAAGCGATCACCGACCCCTATAGCTTCGAGGCTGACCTCCTCATCGCTGCCATCGGCAAGAAGGCGTCGCGCGGTCTTGGGAGCAAGGCCCAACAATGCCTTGATTGCGCCAGAAGTGCGCTCGCGGGCCCTGAGTTCCAGGACCTGGCCCAGGAGAACCAGCACGGTGATCACCGCGGCGGCTTCGAAATAGACGGCAACACTCCCATCGGCATTGCGGAACGCCGGTGGGAACAACTCAGGCGCAAGCGCCGCGAACATACTGTAGACCCATGCGACCCCGGTGCCCATCGCGATCAGGGTAAACATGTTGAGGTTTCGGGTCTTGAGCGATGCCCAACCCCGCACGAAAAAGGGCCAACCCGCCCAAAGCACGACCGGCGTAGCCAACACGAGTTGGATCCAGGTCGAGAGCCGCATCGGTACGATGTGATGAAGCGCGGGGAAGATATGACCGCCCATCTCCAGCACCAGTACGGGCAACGCCAGTACAAGGCCGATCTTGAACCGCCGGGTCATGTCGATCAGTTCGGGGCTGGGCCCGCTGTCGAGACCGACTTCGGCAGGCTCAAGTGCCATGCCGCAGATCGGGCAAGCCCCCGGGCGATCCTGCCGCACCTCGGGGTGCATCGGACAGGTCCAGATCGTCCCAGCAGGCGCATCGACGGGCTCGGGTGGTGTCAGGTACTGCTCGGGATCAGCAACAAATTTGGTGCGGCACTTGGCGCTGCAAAAGTGCCACTCTTGATCACCATGATGTGCATGATGAAGGGTCGCGGACGGGTCGACAGTCATTCCGCAAACAGGATCACGTACAGAATCCGGTTGGTGATTTGCAGCGATTCCATAGTCGCCATGCTGATGGCCGCCAGATTGATTAGGAGTCATGTGTCTGTTCTCCAGCTGCCGCGCTCATCAGAAGGCATCACGATGCTACCGGCGTTGTGTTCGGTGCCAACGTCCCGAGCCATGCTACCAGGACCAGTATCCCGATCCCCAAGCCAAATTCCAGAACAATGCTCCGTCGCAGCGGCTTTAGCGCTCGCTCAGGATCACCACTCTCGACGGCTGCGGAGAGGGCCGGCGTGAGCCGCAACCGGTTCACTCCGGCCAACCCGAGCATGCCCACAAACAAGACCATTTTCAGGGCCAGCAACTGGCCATAAGGTGCCGCCAAAGCGGCCCAGGGATCTCCGTCGCGCAAAATGAAAAAAGCATTTGCGAGACCCGTCAGCAGCAAAATCACAACCAATGAAGATCCAACAGTTGCAAATTCGGCAAGCACCCTGCACGTCTGCCTTGCCTCGCCAACTTGACCACTTCCTGCGCGAAACAGCATCCACAAGAATCCTGCCAATGCGCCGATCCAGGTGGAGGCTGCGAGGAGGTGAAGTATGTCGGCTGCCAAATGTACCCATCCGACCGTCCCATCGGTCGCCGCACCGTGACCGGACCAGGTTAGGGTGGCCAAAGCCACCCCGCTTGCCAATGCCTGGACCGCCGAACTGGACAAACGCCACAGGGCGGATGCAACAGCCATGATAATCACTGCCAATAGAGCGACGAGGCGGACCTTGAGTGCCAGACCTAGAGCTGTTTCCCCAAGCAGGGATTGAACAGTGGCCTTGTCCACCTCGGCAAACGGTACACCGGCCATGCTGCTGACTTGCACGGCGAAGCCAAGAACCGACAGCGCCGCCGCCGAAGCTGCGACGATCAGCAATGCCACCGCATGTCGGACATTTGCATCGGACGGGCGATCACTGCCGAGTGACAGGCGCTTGAATGCGGTCAGCCCGAACAATAGGCCAAGACTTACGAACAGCGCCCATCTCAGGGCTATGATCCCCCAGTCCTCCACGCGATCAGCGCACAGTAAAAGCGAGAGTGCCGTTGATGCGGTGCGTATCGCTCGAGACGACGTGCCACTGCACGCTATAAGTTCCTGCCATGAGGGGCCGCCCGAATGTAGCGACCAGGGTCTTGCCGTCCTCGCTGACCGAGGTCTTGTATCCGGTCATTTTCATATTGTGGTTGGGCATGCCTGGCATGCCGGTCATCGTGACTTCCATGCCCGAAACAGCGGCGACAAGGCGCTCGCTGAACGTCAGGGTGATGCGATTGGTCGGGGCGGTGGCGGCCTTGTCGGCCGGCTGTGCCGTCACGAGCTTCGGATGGGCGAGCGCCGGCGTGGCAATCGCGGCTCCGGCGACCAGAACGCTTGCAATCAAACTGCGAAACTTTTTCATGAATGGCTCCTTCGCGGGCTCAGGTTGCCCGTGTTGAATACGCGCCGCGCTTGGACACCCCTCAAAAATTTCTGCGTCCATATGAGGGCATTTCACCTTTGCTGCGTATTCAACCATGGATATGGGAGAAATGAGCCATGACGGACCTTGATCAACTTCTGGAACGACTGCGCAACGAGCCGCCGCCCGCGCGCCTCGCGTTGATCGACGACGCGGTCATGACGGAGCTCGCCAGACGGCGGGCCATCGTTCCCATCAACCGTACGGGCCTCAGCCTCGCGGCAGCGATCGCTTTGTTCATCGGGGTTGGTGGTTCGATGTTGTCCGGTGCACCTGCCGACGCCGCACCCATTTCCCCTCTCGGCGTTCCGGCCGCTTTGGCGCCTTCAACCTTGCTGATGTCGCGCTGACATGGCTTGGCGAAAGACCCTCGTTTTCGCGCTTGTTGCATTCGCATTCGCGGTTATCGGGGCACTTGCGGGTCAGGCCTTGATCCGAACTGCCTCGCCGGAAAGCGAGTTGCACGAGATGCTGCACCACCAACTCGAACTCGATGCCAAACAGGAAGCGCAGATCGAAGTAATCGAGCAGCGTTTTGCAGTGCGTCGCCAGGCTTTGGAACTGGAACTTCGCGCGGACAACGCACGTCTCGCCGAGGCGATCGAGTCCGAGCATGGATATGGCCCAAAGGTGTCCGAGGCAATCGACCGGTCGCACGATGCGATGGGGCAGATGCAGAAAGAAACGCTTGAACATATCTTTGCGATGCGATCCGTCCTGACCCCGGAACAGGCGGCTAAATTTGACCGGGCGATCGTCAAGGCGCTCACAGGCAGGGAGCGGTGACAGGGCAACTCTCTGAGCTTGAAGATCAGGACTTGGCTTCGTTAGCCATCGGCGGAAACCAGACCGCTTGTAGCGAGCTTGTCCGCCGGCATCGTGATTGGGTGTACAGGCTTGTTCGCGCGCAGATCGGCGATGCGGATGAAAGCCTGGATGTCACACAGGGGGCATTCATCGCGGCGTTTGGCGCCCTTGACTGCTTCGATCGGGCGCGCCCTTTCAAGCAATGGCTGGCTCGTATTGCTTTGAACAAGTGCAAGGACTGGAGGCGGCGTGCGCTGGTGCGCAGGTTTATGCTTGCAGCAGCCCCTTTGACGGAAGCTGAAGAAGTGGCTGATCCGGCTCCAGGAGCTGACATAGCGGCCTCCGACCGATCCGAATTAAAAGTGACCCTGAAGGCAATTTCCGAATTGCCCGCTTCATTGCGCGAACCCCTCATCCTCCGGACCATTGATGCGCACACACAGGCGGAAACCGCGCAGATCCTGGGGTTGAGCGAGAAGGCTGTCGAAGCGAGAGTTTATCGGGCGCGAGCACGCTTGACGGACAAACTCAAAAAAATTTGAGGGGTCGAGCAACGGGCTGCGTATTCAATGACAGCGGCCCCGATCTCATAGGCAGAAACACCCTCATGACAGTCATTGTCGGACGTAGAGAAATCCTTCGTGGCTCAGCCCTGGTGGGAGGAAGTATCGCCCTTGCCTCGTTCTTTCCGGCATGGGCCAAACCTGTATCTTCCGGCATCGCAGCGCCGCTTCCCACCGTCAGCGGTGAAGACATCAAGCTCACAATCGCCCGCCAATCGATGATGATTGACGGGAAGGCGTTCCGCGCGATCGGTGTGAACGGCACGGTTCCAGCGCCCCTGATCAGGCTGCGCGAAGGTCAGCGGGTGCGGTTGCACGTCCACAACCAGCTTGAGGAAGACAGTTCGATCCACTGGCACGGTCTGCTCGTTCCACCGGAACATGATGGCGTGCCCGGGGTGTCATTCCCCGGCATCAAGCCAGGCGGAAGCTATCTTTATGAGTTCGATGTAAAGCAAAACGGCACTTACTGGTACCACAGTCACTCGGGACTGCAGGAACAGGAAGGCCATTACGGACCGATAGTGATCGATCCGGCGGGGATGGATCCTGTCCAATATGAGCGGGAGCATGTCATTGTGCTTGCGGATCATAGCCCGCTTTCTCCTGCTGCGATCTTCCGTCGGCTGAAGGCCAATCCGGGCCATTTCAACTTTCAACGTCAGACCTTGTCAGGCCTGCTCGGAGGGAAGGATCAGCCCCTCAAGGAGCGTCTCGACTGGGGTCAGATGCGCATGGATCCGGCCGATATTTCTGACGTGACCGGCTCGACCTATACATTCCTGGTCAACGGGCATGGACCGGAAGACAATTGGACGGCGCTCTTCAAACCGGGCGAGCGCGTGCGCCTGCGGGTAATCAACGCGTCAGCCATGACCACCTTCAATGTCAGAATTCCGGGTCTCACCCTGCAAATTGTGCAGGCTGACGGGCAAAATGTCATGCCTGTCGATGTTGACGAGTTCCAAATCGGGGTTGCCGAGACCTACGACGTTGTCGTCCGCCCCACCGCAGACTTGGCCTATACCTTTGTCGGCGAAGCCGTTGATCGTTCCGGCATGGCCCGTGCCACATTGGCTCCGCGCCCAGGCATGAGCGCTGCGGTTCCGGCCCTTCGCAAGCGCCCATTGGCGACGATGAAGGACATGGGAATGGACATGCCCGGCATGGGGGGGATGGACATGAAGGGTCGCGGAGTCGACCCAACCGCTGAACAGAACGCGTCCGCAGGTCTGGCAACGGCTGCTGCCGCTGCCGCTGCCGGATCGGCGATGGAGATGGGGACCACGAGTGGGCCATCCGGCCCCGCAGACATGTCGGGTATGGATCACTCCTCGATGGCCAGCATGGACCATGGCGGCATGGCGGGAATGGACGGAGCGTCCGGGATGGCGGACCATTCAGGCCACCAGATGGGATCAATGAAGATGCGCGACTTCGGCAATGCGCCGCAAGTCAAGCGTGACCCTGGAGTCCAGACAATCTCCCCCATGCCAGTCGATCGCATGGGGGACCGGGGACAGGGCCTGCAGGATGTCGGCCACAGGGTGCTCGTGTATACAGACCTTATAGCACTCGAGCGAAATCGCGACGTCAGGGCTCCGTCGCGCAGCCTCGATATCCATCTTACCGGGAACATGGAACGCTTTATGTGGTCGTTCGACGGGCGGAAGATGTCAGACGTTCATGAGCCGATCCCTTTCACCGAAGGCGAGAGGGTGCGCGTCAATCTGATCAATGATTCCATGATGGCGCACCCCATCCATATTCATGGACACTTCTTCGAATTGGTCACCGGCCATGGCGACCGCGCGCCGCGAAAGCATACAGTTATCGTGCAACCTGGCGGGATCGCCACTTGGGACTTCACGGCCGATGCAGTCGGGGACTGGGCATTCCACTGTCATCTCCTTTACCACATGCATGCTGGCATGATGCGCGTTGTCAGTGTCCGTCCCAAGGGAGACGCGGCATGAGCACGCTTCGCACAGCATTGATAACGGCGGCCACCTTAGGCCTGTCCGTTCCGGCGTGGGCACAGGACCATTCGATGGACAACATGCCGGGCATGGAAATGCCGGCTCCAAAAAAGGCAGCCCCCAAAAAAGCCAAGGCGTCTCCCGCAAAACCAAAGCGAGCGACGCCTGCTCCCGTCGAGAAACCCCCGGTACCTGCAGCCCTGCCTGCGGCACCTGAGGTCGATCACAGCAAAATGAACCACGGACCAACAAGCGACGCCGTGATGGACCATGGGGCGATGGACCATGGGGCGATGGACCATGGGACAATGGGCGAAATGCCGATGCCAGCTGCGGAAGGCGAAGCGGCCCCAGAAGGCATGGCCATGTCGGGCACTGCATTGCCTGCTGGAAGTGCGCCGCCACCCCCTGTCCCAACGGATCGCTATGCCGACCGTCAATTCCCTCCCGACGAAATGGCGCGCGCTCATGCGGAAATGATGAAGGAGAGCGGGGGGCTCAATTTCGGCGCGGCATTTCTCAACATCGCAGAATATCAGGCTCATCGCGGCCGTGATGGCTATCGATGGGATGGTGAGGCCTGGTACGGCGGCGACATCAATAGGCTGTGGATCAAGAGCGAAGGTGAAGGCGAGCTTCGCCGTGGTCTGGACAGTGGCGAAGTGCAACTTCTGTACAGCCATGCCATCGACCCCTACTTCAATCTGCAGGCCGGTGTACGGCAGGATATAGGACCATCGCCGCGCCGCACCTATGCAACCATTGGTTTTGAGGGCTTGGCTCCCGGGATGTTCGAGGTCGAAGGCGGCGTCTTCCTGTCGAACAAGGGCGAGGTCATTGGGCGGGTCGAAGGCTATTACGACCAGCGCATCACACAGCGCCTCGTTTTCCAGCCACGCGTCGAGATCAATTTCTCCGCGCAGGACATTCCGGAGATTGCGATTGGCTCTGGCCTGTCAAATGTCGAACTCGGCGCGCGGCTCAGATACGAGATCAAGCGTCAGTTCGCGCCCTACATTGGCGTTTCGTATTACCGCAAACTTGGAGACACAGCCAGCTACGCGAGGGCTCGCGGGGAAGATGTTCACGCCACAAGCTTCGTGGCGGGCGTGCGGTTCTGGTTTTAATCTGGAGGCGAACAAAGGGGCATGGATGAAATTGCCGGCGGCAATGCGGAACTGAGCGATCTTGTGCGCCTTGCGTTTGCGCAATCGGCGAAGCACGTTCAGCTCATTCTCGATCCGCACGGAAAGATCCTCGCGCTCAATGGCGAAGGCCATCGAGCGGACCAATGGGCGTCTGCCGAGTGCGTGGGCAGCTCGCACGAGTTGTTTTATTCATCTGAAGAAATGGCCGCGGGCCTGCCCGATATTGATCTGGCCACAGCGGCGCGCGAGGATGGCTACGAGCGGGATATGTGGCGTTTGCGGCGCTCGGGCACCGAATATCTGTCGCGAATGACGATTACGGCCTTGCGACATGAGAACACTCTGCACGGCTTCCATGTCATTGCCCGGGATATCACGCACGAGGCGGCCATTCGCGCGGTGAACGACACGCGTGAGCAGCACCTCCAGTCGATCCTGGATACCGTCCCGGACGCGATGATCGTCATCGACGAACTCGGACTGATCGTATCCTTCAGTGCCGCCGCACAGCGCCTCTTCGGATATGAAGAAAGCGAGGTCGTGGGCTGCAATGTGAGCTGCCTAATGCCTGCGCCCGACAAGGAGCGGCATGACGACTATATCCGGCATTACCGCGAAGGAGGAGAGCCTCGTATTATCGGGATCGGACGCACGGTGACAGGCCGTCGTCGTGACGGAACAGACTTTCCCATGCATCTCTCGGTCGGCGTCGCCGGGCATGACGGAGACCGCGTCTTTACTGGCTTCATTCGTGATCTCTCTGAGAAAGAACGCGACGATCTCAAAATGCGCGAGCTGCAGGCCGAACTGATCCATGTGTCGCGGCTCAGCGCGATGGGGACCATGGCATCCACCCTGGCGCATGAACTGAATCAGCCGCTGACAGCAGTTGCCAATTACCTTGAGGAAACGAGAGACATTCTCTCCGATCCTCAAGGCACCCCGATGGCCATAGTTCAGGAGGCACTGTCGGAGGCAGCCAAGGAGACCTTTCGGGCGGGTTTCATTGTCAGGCGTCTGCGGGAATTTGTCGCGCGCGGTGAAGTCGACAAGAACGTTGAGGATCTAAGCCAAGTTATCGACGACGCAGCCCAGCTGGCGCTTGCGGGCGCCAAGGAAAGGGGTGTTCGCACGCTCGTGAATCTTGATCCGCTGGCCAAGCATGTATTGGTGGACAAGGTCCAGATCCAGCAAGTCCTGGTCAATTTGCTCCGAAACGCTGTCGAAGCGATGGCCTCGTCAACAGTACGGGATCTTCATATCGCAACATGCAAGCGTCCCGACGGATTCATCGAAATCAGCGTTCGGGATACCGGGTCGGGTGTCGCCGCCGAAATCAGACCTCGCCTTTTCGAAGCCTTCGTCAGCAGCAAGATTGACGGGATGGGGCTGGGGCTATCGATTTGCCGAACGATCGTTGAGGCCCACGGTGGACGCATTGCAGCAGAATATCCGGACGATGGCGGCACCATTTTCAAGTTCACCCTGATCGATGCCAATGCGGAGGAAGATGATGAACGCTGACCGCGTTGTGCACCTTGTGGATGACGAGGAGGCAATCCGGAAATCAGCCGGGTTTGTACTCTCCCGAGCCGGCTACAAGGTTCATCCCCACAATTCTGGCGTGGAGTTTCTCAAGCAAGCAAAACACGCTCCAATTGGCTGCGTTTTGCTGGACGTGCGGATGCCGGACATGGATGGGCTCGAGGTTCAGCGGGTGATGGCCGATCGCGGGATCAACATGCCGGTGATCGTTCTGACCGGACATGGTGATGTAACCACGGCTGTGCAGGCCATGAAGGCCGGCGCCGTCGAGTTTCTCGAAAAGCCTTTTGAAAAGGCCTCACTACTCGATGCTTTGGAGCGCGCATTCGGGCGACTGGAGCAGCATGACAAGCGTGAAATTGAAGAGCGGGAGGCTCGCACCAAGATTGCAGCGCTGACACCGCGCGAACGGGAAATTCTCGAAGGCCTCGCCAAGGGCTACCCGAACAAGACGATTGCATATGACCTTGGCTGCTCGTCCCGCACGGTCGAAGTGCACAGGGCGAGCCTGATGCAGAAGCTGGACGTCCACAGCCTTTCCGATCTTCTGCGAATAGCGATTGCAGCGGGCCTTTAGCGGATTCGAGCCGCGGTTGCGATATCTACGTACGGACTGCTTTCGCGCACTCTGCGACTGTCGCTGGTATCGATTTTCACAATCTCGGAACCCATGTCCGACGGACTCATCAATCTCGACGTTAAGCGGCTCAAGGTTCTCGTCACCGACGATGAAGCTGGCATTCGCCGATCGCTGCAACTTTTGCTGCACGCGAAGGGCTACGACGCGCACTGTTACACCACCGCGTCTGCCTTACTGGCAGATCACGAGGCGCGCTCGGCCGATTGCATCATCGCCGACTACAACATGCCTGATATCGATGGCCTCAGTTTACTCCAAGCGCTCCGGAAAACCGGCTGGCACGGGGACGCCATCTTGATTACGGCCTATTGCAGCGATGACCTGACGCGGCGCGCCAAGGCTTGCGGATATGCCGAAGTTATCGCGAAACCCTTTATCAGGCGGCCCATCCTCGACGCACTGCAACGCTTCTGCGAATGTCGTCAGGCTGGCGATTGTGCGCATCAAGGGTAAGCGCTGTTTTCAGCCCACGTGGGCGTGCGGCAGGAGCTCGTCGATCCGCGATGCGGGGTGGCCATTGGCGAGACTGGTGAGCGTCGAGGTC
>NZ_FWXL01000063.1 GCF_900176395.1 Novosphingobium sp. B1
CATTCGCTTGAATATAATGGCGGGCCTCAGCCATGCAACGATCACCTATGCGTTGGGGGCTTGACGAAGGAGGTGCGATTAAACGACCGACGTGGAAATAGGGCACTGGCAGCAGATCGGCCTGTCGGGCGGCAAGCCAGCGTTCGCGCGTCGCACTCTGGCACTTCGGGCAATGCCGATTGCGGCAGGAGTTATAGGCGACGCGGGCATGCGCGCAGTCTTCGCAGGCCTCGATATGACCACCGAGCGCCGAAGTCCGACACAGTTCGATCGCCGACATAACGCGGCGTTCCACGCGGCCGATGTGGCCGTCATGAGCATCGCGATAAGCGCGGCCGTGGCGGCGGAAGATATCCGCCACCTCCAGATCAGAACGCACCGTCGCCCCTCAGGCTGGTGGTACAACCTCAAGGGTCAAGCGATCGAACGGGCTTTGTGTACCGGCGATCGTGCTCGTCGCCACATGGGTGTAGCGCGCCGTTGTCGACAAGTTGCCGTGCCCAAGCAGAACCTGAATGATCCGGATATCCGTGCCGCTCTCGAGCAGATGCGTCGCAAAGCTGTGCCGAAGCGTATGCACGCTCACCCGCTTGACCAGGCCTGCCGCCTTGGTCGCAAACCGGCACGCCGCGTGCAGGACCTGAACATCGATCGGCTTGTCGCCACGACCAGGAAATAGCCATTCCTCAGGGCGCGCCAGTCGCCAATAGGTCCGTAAAATGCTCAGCAACTGCGGCGACAGCATGACCGTGCGGTCCTTCGCGCCCTTGCCATGGCGGATCTGAGTTAACATCCGGTCGCTGTCGATATCTGCGACCTTCAGACTAACCGCCTCGGCGGCGCGAAGCCCTGCGGCATAAGCCGTTGTCAGCGCGGCACGCGCCTTGAGCGATGACACCGCTTCGAGAAACCTAACCACCTCGTCGGCACTCAGGATCGCCGGCAGTTTGCGCGGCGTGCGTGCATACGCGATCCGCTCCGGGATCTCCGCACGGTCCAATGTCACGCCATAGAAGAAGCGAAGGGCGCAGACCGTCTGATTGAGCGCGCCCCATGACACGCCTTGCGACACCAGATAGACCTGAAATGCACGGACATCTTCCAGGCCAAGCCGATCCGGTGAGCGACCGTGATATTGGCTGAACCGTTTAACCGCGTGAATGTAGGATCGCTGCGTCGCAGGTGACAGGTTGCGCAGGCTCATATCGTCGATCATACGACGGCGCAGCGGGCTTACCGCTGCCGTGACATCAGTCATGGGATGGTCTTCTGGTTGCAGGTTGGTCTCAGCAACCAAACCTTCCCATCAGGAGGCCATTCCAGCCAATACGCCACACTCTCCCGCGTCAGCGGGTTCGTTCAATCCCAGCCCGTCTACACTTCTGCCAAAGTAGATGGGGTGGTTGCCGTCCGCCCCAAACGGCATCGTGATGTGCCAAGATGTTGCGTCAACAGCCACTGATGGAAAGGACGGCAACCGTGACGAAGGCTATCATGATCGGCGTGGACTTGGCGAAAAATGTCATCCAGCTGCACGCCG
>NZ_FWXL01000040.1 GCF_900176395.1 Novosphingobium sp. B1
TTGTCCGAGCGGCCGTCCTCGAACAGGGCATTGAAGCCGGCATACCTGTCGACCTGGAGAATCCCGGTGTAGCCCGCCAAGTGCGCTCGCGGATGGTGACCTGCTCACGCGGAAGATCGGCGGGGAAGTCGCGGCGGGTGGATCTCTTGCGGGTGAAGGCCTGGACCGTGGTGGTTTTGGCAGCCGCGATCTGGCCAAGCAGTTCGGCCTCGCTGGCATTGGCCTCGAGCTCTTCGAAGGTCAGTTCGAGCTGATCGAGCAGACGCCGGCTACGCTCGGAGCGCGCGCCATATTTGTCGCGGCGCATCTGCTCATTCATCAGTTCGAGATGGGCGTTGCGGGCCAGCAGGTCGGCATTGATCGCCCAGACTTTGGCAACCTCGGCCTCGGCCACCAGTGCCTTGTCCCGAGCTTGTTCGGCCTGCTCGCGTGCCAAGGCCAGCTCGGCACGAAGCTGCAAAAGCTCATCGGGGGCATCGCCGGGGACCATGCAGTATTATACCCGCAAAGCCCGCTCAAACCCAGCATTCACCGGTATTTTCTCGACTGAAGACCCAGTTTTGCAACGGGGCAGAATCATCCGACCTGCGTTGGTCGCCAGCTCTCCTGCGGGTTGCGCCAATCCACGCCTTCGAGCAAGCAGGCCATCGCCGAAGCCGAGATCGCAATCGTCCCATCCTTTGCAGATGGCCAGACAAAACGTCCTCGTTCCAAGCGTTTTGCGTATAACGACATCCCGAGGCCGTCGTGCCACAAGATCTTGCACAGCGATCCGCTCCGCCCCCTGAAGACGTACAGATCGCCGGCATGCACGTCCTTGTTCAGGGTTTGCTGGACCTGCAGGGCCAGAGAACGCATTCCCCGCCGCATGTCCGTGTGCCCAAGCGCCAACCACACCCTCACGCCGCTTGGGATCGGGATCATCGGGCCAATGCCTTGACGACGGTCTGTGCCAACGTCGCCGACGCCGAATTGTAGATGCTCACCCGGCCCCCGTGAGAGAGCTCAACTATGATCGCCGGTTGCCCAGGTGTTGGCACAGAACTGCTCTCTTCCAATACGACAGCTTCGACGAAACCTTGGTTCTCCTGAGCTGCAGCAAGCGCCGCGCTCAGCTTGCGCCGCCAGGTATAAACCAAAAAGCCGTGGAAACATCGTGGCAACGCGCAACACGCGCAACGCACGCACCGGGGGCAAAGGCATTCTTCCAGAATGCGCCGCCGCTCCTCCAAACTCCAATGGCGGCGACGTTCAGGTCCACCGAAAACCGTGATCCGGCCCACAACAACCGCTCCTAAGCTCGCAAATAAGTGCGAACTTAAGACCGGTCCGTCATCCTACAGACAAGGCGGCTCTCAACGGATGCGTACATCCTTTCTGAAAAAAGCATTAGATCTATAAAAAACAAAGCTCAAATCGACATTGCTTAATGAGGGCTGCGAGAATCGCACTTGGAGATCGAATATAACATAAACTATTCAATCTCTGCTTCGTAGACACCAGAAAGCGCCAGAAGTGAGCCGTTTACAGCAGGGTAAGAGCCAGTGGATGAGAATATAGAGATTTTATCCGCTAAAGTTGCGACAATTCCTCTGATTCGCGATCCGGTTTCTACACCACTTGCCGTCTGCACGAGATCGGTTTTAGCCCGCAGAGGCAACGTACATACAATCGCGGCACCTTTATTACCATTCTTAATGGCTTGAATGTTAATAGTGAAAAATACCCGCGTTCCGATGCGATTAAAACGACCTCTCGCCTCGTATTTTTCAAGTGCTCCATTTTTCACCGCACACGATGGCGAGTAATCTGTCCAAGTCACAGAGTCATTAATTGCACCACTTATACTAAGCACTCCTGGAGCGGTCCGGTAGATCGCAACGTCAGGTTTGTTTGACCCATCTCCCCAATTGATTGTGCCATTTTCATCAATTGCCATGCGAGACTGCCCGTCGCTACTTTTGGCAATCTGCAAAGCCAGAATGCGGCCGGTGGCGGATGGCTTAAGGTCGGGGTAGGTCTTATTGTCCATGGCTATTATTCGAATGCCAGTATTCCGGACACCCTCTATCACCAGCCCCCTAAGAAAGCCCGGTCCGCTTCCAGCACCTTTTGTCCGTCGGATAGATATTGCCGTGTCCGGAGAATAGGTTGAACCAGTGTTGAGAGCGATTCCAACTCCCCCACTGTCTGACCCTTCAGCCTGCGTAGAACCTTCGTTATTAACATCAACCTCTTGAGCCCAAACGATCCCAGTGTTATTTTCAAACCACGCACCGAAGTTCGACACGACAAGTGGGTTTGATCCGGTCCCCCCTCGGATTCCCCAGCCGGAGAATGCGACGTTGTCTGGTGTCGCAGTCGCGAGGAAATTTTTGCGCGTCGATTCGATGACCGTGCCGTTTAGAACCATGGCTTGATAGATGTTTACTGGTTCCCCGTTCGGCTGCGAACGAAATGCTCGAAACGACGCCGGCGCCTGTGGCTTTGAAATCGCTACGCCGTCGCGGGCAGATGTCACGATACTAGGTGACCGATCGACATTCCCTGTTCTTTGTACGCCCTCTTTTGCCGTTTCTTGCGCGGCAGCCTGATCGCAAAGCGCCAACGCGATGACAAAGGACCACTTACGCAACATGCGTGTTGCTGCCTTGTCGCAGCGCCCATAACTCCCGAGCCATTTCATAAATGCCTGTGTGAGCAATCACTACGTCGCTGTCTGCACTGCTAGCTAAGAGTGAGCCGCCCCTCCTCCGTTTAAAGTGCAACGTGTCTGGGACGGGTCGATGCGGGATACCCTCGAGCAGAGTAACACAGTTCCAATGCCAATCTTCGTATCCGTAGCCTAATTTTAGTTCATTCTTTTGTATAGGATACTTTTCGTAAACCTCTCTCCAGGTAAAGCTCATCGAGTCCCAGTAGTTACCGATCGTGAGAAACAGCGGATCGAAATCCTCGTCTTCAGAGTCTGCATGCATCCATAGATTTTCCGCATCCCCAAAGATAACATTTACTTCCGAATGCGCTACAATCTTTTTAGTTTGCGCCAAGCAGAATTGGGCTGCCTCTGTCAGCCAGTTCATACTCCAAAGATCATCAGCATCTAAAAAGCCGACAAAATCACCCGTGGCGTGATGAACCCCAAAATTGCGCGCACTCGAAAGATCGCCAAAGTCTGTTTCAAAAACTTGGACTGATTTTGGAGCGCCATGCCGAATTGTCTGGTTCGTTATGTCGTCAGAACGGTCGAGAATAAAAATTCCATCTACTTCGAAACCGTTAGTGCGAGCATGTTCGCATGCGTCGTTAAAGCTGGCAATAGAAACGCCAGATAACAGCCCCTCACGATGGGCATTCATGACAGCTGTAATCTTAGTCATTGATCTTCCTTGGAGAATATCGTGCGCAGCGCGCTGTCGTACTGCATTTCTGAAAAACGCTGAGCAGCCTTATCCATGAGGCGGTTTGCGCGTGCTATTCGCTCAGTTGGGTCCGCAAGCGCTGTCCGAATTGCGCTCACGTATGCGTCAACGCTTTCAGCGTCCGTCACCGGATAACCGGTACTTTCATCAATAAGTTCAGGAACACCGCCTACAGCTGACGCAACCACGGACATTCCTCTTACGGCAATTTCGATCAAGATCGTCGGCATGCCTTCCCAAGCAGATGTAAATAGCCACAGATCGGCATCTTGCAGAGGAAGCTCC
Source organism: Novosphingobium sp. B1 (assembly GCF_900176395.1). GTDB lineage: Bacteria > Pseudomonadota > Alphaproteobacteria > Sphingomonadales > Sphingomonadaceae > Novosphingobium. Next base: position 3,708 of record NZ_FWXL01000040.1, read on the forward strand.
TCATAACTCTTGAATCCGGGTCTCAAAATGAGATTTCTTGGCGAAGAGGATTGATCTGGCGGCGTATCGAGAACTGCATCGCCCCAGCAAAGGAAATCAACATCGGGCATCTTCTGGGCAACAAGCTGCACCATGTCGAAGCGTTTTTGCATATCAAGCCGCCCAGCCCAAATAATCCTTGGCCGACGCGCTGAGCGTTGCTCAAACGACATCGCGGCAAATGATTTCTTCGGGGCGAGAGTGCGTGACGGCGTATACAACGGCCGGACGCGATCCGCGATCGCCTTTGGAGGGCTGTATATCCGCATTAACTCATTCCGAAGATACTCGGTGTCAGTGAATAGCGCAGATAGGACTGGAGCGGTTGATGCAAAGAACAAAGACGGGTAGCCAACACGGAAGCCATCTTTAGTTTGGTCCCAGCAGAACATGTACGCATACAGATCCATATGCGGACGAAGTCGCTTACCGAACCGCTCAAGTGTTTTCCAACCTCGGAAGCTATTTACATTTATTATCCGCTTAGGCGCGAGGGACTTAAACAAGACGAACAACAGTCTCTCGGCGGTCTGGGCGGGCAATGACTGTAAGATATCCGAGACGTGCGCCACATCAACACCCTCAGAAATCCAATCCGGCCGTTCGAGGTTTGGCTGGTCTACTAAGAGTAGCAAAACGTTGCCACCCGAAGCTGCGCGCTTGCACGCGGACGAAATCTGGCAAGCCACAAGATCGGCGCCACCAGTACGCAACCACGGGACCAGAACGATCGTTTCATATTTCTTGTTTGGTACGCGATCGTAAAGTTTCTGAATGGCTGGGTATGCTGGCTCATGTGACGGTGGCGCGTGATATCCCTGACCTTTTTTAATATCTCCGATGCTAGGATCAAGTTCGAGCGCCCGCCGCACAGACTTAGCGTACGACTTCGACTTAAGGATTTCATTCAGCCTGATTTGGCGATTTGCAATGCGTGACGGTAATCCTAATAACGCTAAGGGCGCACCGTTAGCTGCCCAAAAAAGTCTCACGTTACTGAGCTGCAGATCGCTTTGTATAGTTGTGTCAACAAATATTGTCAGCTTCGCACTTTCATCGACTTTCCGTCCCTCATATATACCATGAAACAAAAAGTGCTTAAATCCCCAGATCTTATGCTGCTGGATGTCCCAGTGCGCGTTCTGGTAAGACGCCTCGCAGTAGATCTTCGTGGGTACAATCTTCTTGTTCCAACCATGTCGCAGATAATGCAAAAATGGCACGTCTGAGCTGAGCCCAGATACTTCATAGCAAGATGGATCAAACAATGGGCTTGGCGCAATTCCCGCTTCTAAACCGCGGTCCAAAAAGTCGATCAAACGCTCAGCGCCTGATGAACGTTTAGCGAGGCGGCCGTCCCCGTCGTAAAAGTAGGGCGAGAACATGGCCAGAAGTACTTGCACTTTATGCCCATCCAGCTTTGCAAGCCATCGACTAACCGACTGGTTGATTGCAACAAACTGCTCAAGGCGCGAGGACTTATCGCTTCCGTTCAAAGCGTATGTAGCGAGTAGTAGCTGACAAGGCGCATTACCCCTTTGCAAGCCGTATACTAGATAATGAAGATAGGCTGGCAGGGATTCTTCGCCAACCTCTCGGGGATACGCGCCAAGATACCAGTTCGGATCAAAAATGGCGCAAGGCTGCCTGTTTTCATGTACACCGTGGAGCACAAAGTGCTCAAACAGGTCCAAAGCCATGCCTTGGAATTCACGTTCATAAATCGACAAGTAGTATTTTTTGTCAAAGAAGCTCGTCGGAGCTCGCCAATGAGGCTGCCGCTTATTGAGCCATGCAATGATGACTGGCTCCTCAGACGCGCCGACGAGTGCCTTTGCCATTGCAGGATCAAACAACGGTCCTGGCGGAACGTTAAGATTCAAGCCGCGATCAAGATAATCTTGGAAAAGACGATCTTCAGGCGTTTGTGGGCTCAAATTCATCTTTTGAGCATAATATGGGGCGCAAAAAAGCGCCTTCAGCAACGGAAGGTGCTGGGGCTCAACCCGAGCCAACGCTGAAACCTCTGTCGGCGCAGCCAGATTAGGAGTGTCGCCATTTGAAGCAGCCTCTGCCCAAAAAAGCTCCCAATTGTGCAACTGGCCGCCAGCTGAATCCGCCGGCAGAGCCCAATGCCCCACTCGTTCGGACCCATCAATCCGTCGGCCTTCAAAAATGCCATGTGCTACAAAATGACCGAACCCCCATAGGTTCGCGGCAGCAATATCAGGCCATGCGGAAAGATAATCGTCTGGATCAAAAAGGTTCGTCGGCACGATCCGATTGTTCGGACCATTCTCAAGGAAATGAAGAAGGGGGTTGTCAGAGGTCGTCGCTTCCAGCCCCAGACGTTCTTGATACAATACGCTGTCAAATAATGGGCTTGGATTGTAGCCGGCTATCAACCCTAGTTCTAGGTAGTGCTCCAAACGCTCCAAGCCGCTCGCGGTTGAAATTAAGGAACCGGCGGCCTCGTAATGCTCGGGATGAAATAGCTGAAGTGCTAAATGGGTTTGATTTTGTCCGATCTTACGAAACCACGGGGCGGTCGCCCTTACAACTCGGCCGTATGTTTCCATCGGCTTGAGCCGTGCCGTAGACGTTCGTGCAAAAACTGAAAGTAGAGATGCACAGGGTGCTGCGCCACGCTCTATCCCGAACGTAATGAAGTGTGCATGCGGCGTCATTTGAGATTCCGCAGGAGACCGATCAGCAATTAGGTCATACCAAAACGGATCAAACAGGGCATTAGGTTGCCTGCGTTCCTGCTCTCCATAACATAAATAATGCTCATAGCCACTAACTTCTGAAGTCGCGACGTCCCGATAAACATCATTGTAATACTCAGCGTCAAAAAATTGAGACGCAATTAACCGGCGATTATGAGGGGATCTATACCATTTTAGGATCGCCGGCGTATTGTCTGTGCCCGCGACAATTTGTCGTAAGAATATTTCTTTATCAAAAAGTGGTGTCGGTGAAAAGTCGAGACCAAGCCCGCTTTTCAAAAAGTCCGCGAATAACTGGTCTTCTGATAGTGTCGCTTTCCCTGACACCCTAGCATAATACTGGGCGCAAAAGATCGATCGTAGAAATGCTTCTTCGTCAGTTGAGATGTCCACCCTTCTATGCTGGAACTGGCCGAAGATTCCTTGGAGCTTCGTCCATGAAAATTTACCCATGAAAAATCCTATCAATTATATCGCTAGCTTTACGAAGCTTGGTCCGTCGGGGGTTGGGAAATTCCAAGGTACAGGTCTGAACCAGTTGTAAGTACCGACTGCCAATTATCATAATCAGCAGCATCCGCTTGGAACCATGGCGCCAACTGACTTACTCTGCCTCTCCAGGTTCTATCTGAGAGTGCGCGTAAGTGTCCAGGTGGCGCTTCTGCTGCCTCGTCACCAGACACTACAATCAGCCCATTGTCGTTGTTACCCGCCACTCGATCGATCGCAGCCTTCAGGCCCAAGACCTGCGCGTCCTCCAAGCCGTCGGCACTGAAGACGCAAAGCACTTCGCCTGATTGAAGGCGAGAACGAAATCTTTCGATGAGTTGATGGACGCGCGAGCGCTCGATCCTGAAGAGCTTTTCCAGCTTAGGCGCCTCGATCGAGAATGCGCCATTTTCCGATTTTAGCGCGCTGTGAAATGCCCATTGGAACTCCACGTCCAAAACCATGTCATCTGTATGGGGCTTTATCTTCGAGCGCTCGAAAGCACCTAAAAAGTTAGCATCCAACAATCGGGCAAGATCGTTTAATTGGATCGACGTCCAACGAAATAGCGAAGGTGTGTAGTTTTCGACCCGTTGAAGAACAAAGCCGAACTCGCAATTTGATCCAAGAGGTTCAAAATTATCACTATACATACTGCCCCTCCAATCAAATCGCACCGCAAATATAGTCAATCATCTGTCCTATATTTTCCGTCTCGAGCACCTCTTCCACAGAGAATTCACGGTCAAAGCGTTCTTCGATGTCCATAATCAGGTACGATGTGCTGATAGAGTCCCAACCACTCACATCGCCGGCGTTCATATCCTCACGGATATCGGCTATTGGAAAGTCGAAGGTCTGAGAAACGCTCTCAAAAACTATACGGCGGATTTCGTCACGACTGTACATCAAATTAGCTCCAGATAGAGGCGACTGTTCTCAGACCTACTGAGCTTACCACTAGTGGTCTTGCGAAGGCTCTTAGGAGGCAAAAGCTTGAAGTCACCTAAGCTTACCCCGAAGTTTGCTTCGATCGCACGTCTAATGGTTAAACGAACTTCTTTCTCAGCTGAGATATCATCACTTTCGGCCATCACCACCAAGGCTGCTTCACCTTTGTTGCCTTTGAAGACGGAAAAGGCGACGGCTCGACCTGGAATGGTCATTTCTAGAGAGTTTACTAGGTCCTCAACTTCGTGAGCGTAGATATTCTTGCCTCGAATTATCAGTAGGTCATCTATACGCCCGGTTACGAATAGCTCGCCATTATAAATAAAGCCTACGTCTCCAGAATGATGCCAGCCGTCGATCAGCTTCTTTGCGGTGATCTCAGGTCGTTTGTAATATCCCGAATACAAGCTTGCCCCTGATATCGCGATCTCTCCGAGCGTTAGTTCAACACCAGGGCACGGAACACCGTCCAGAACGATGGCAATCTGTGTTCCCTCTATCACCTCGCCACACGATAACACAGGAACCCCAGTGCGATCATCACTGATGTTAATCGCTTTGCCACCGCGGAAGGTCTGCTCATCGACATAAACCACTTGAGGTGCCTTTGTGATATCCGTCTGCGTGACCGCAAACACGTTCTCGGCCATGGCATAGCAAACTTGTAGCGCACTCTCGGACAAGTTGATTAACTGCGGCAGCGCCTTAAAGGCAGTAAATGTTTCTGGCTTGCATGGCTCAGAGCAATTAATGATAGCTTTAACGGAACTAAGATCCCAAGTTTTCGAAGAGCGAACGCTGTTGGCAATATGATTATAAGCGAAATTTGGCAACCAGATGTACTCTCCTGATGTCCGTTCAATCTCATCTAACAATATAGTTGGCTTCGCGCTCCAAATAAATGCATCCAGATGCGCAACTTCGCATCCTAGAACAATAGGCGTTAGGAAACATGCAATGAAACCCATATCATGATAAAGCGGAAGCCATGTTACAATCTTGGAATCTGAATTTAGTCCAATCTTAGCGCTGTAGCTATTAACTTGATTAAATATCGCCTCATGGCTTAGCATCACGCCTTTTTTTAGGGCCGTTGTGCCCGAACTATGTTGAAGAACTGCTATCTCGTTGTGAGTAATACGTTCATCTTTAACTGTGAAGTCCACGGCCTCTTTCGAGCCAACAAAATGCAGGTGCTCTCCAAGGTATTGCGCAATGTCTTCAAGATTTTCACGGTAGGTAAAGATCGCACCAATACCTGAAACAGCGAATAATTTTTGATGAGATGCCCAATAGCTTTCCTTATCCTGCTTTGGTGTTGGAAACGGCATTATGGTTGGCGTAAGCCCAGCCATCATGCTTCCTAGAAATGCGGAATAAAGATCGACGCTATGCGTCAGAATGATCGCCAAGACGCTTCCAGGCTTTAACCCGGACTTGCGGAAATATGCATTGTAAGAGAATGCACTTTCCCTGATATCTGCAAAGGAGTAATCTCGGGCACTTTGACCAACAGTCAGCCTTAGAAAAGTCTTTTCGTCAGCTAGTCGGCTATTATGCTCGAAGGCACATGCAATGTTATTCTGACGGTCACACATTCTTTGAGCCTTTTAAAATTTTCCGAATGATTGCATTTACTACACTGGGTGGCTGGCGATTGGTCCGAGCTCCGACCCGCGCCCCCACAAAATCCACTGTTTCGCCGAGGTACTTGCTGTGATGCAAACTGCCATCCACCACGGATTGTGGACTGCGTAAATCTAGTCGGCCTACCGGCTCGTCAGAGTAAGCCGGCGTGTAGTATATACAATCGTCAAAGTAGTAATGAGTAACCTGTGACCACCTCGTCAGCCTACTGTCTTTCTGGATACTACCGCCATGTAGTAAATTTGCGCACCATATCAGGGCTTGGCCCTTACGCGCCAAAAATACTTCAGGCTTAGCATCATTCGCATCGCACAGCGCCGCCCAAGCATGGCCATAAGGATCTTGGGCTGAATTTAAGTCACTGCCTGCTCCACGTCGGCCTATTAATTCATTGGTCACTATCGGCCATCTGTGTGAACCAGGATAATAAAACAGTGGGCCAGCGTCCGCACTTATGTCTTCCATAGCAAGCCAAACGCCGCACATAAATCTTGGAGGCAAGCTGGAAAAATGCACTGAGTCAGAATGAGCGTCCTGCTGAGTTCCAACAGGGAAATTTAGCGTTTGGAACGGGAATGCCTTACGGCCATACAACTTGGTAAGCAGGCCTATGATGGTTTCATTTGCCGCAATCGCTTTTACGTCCTCGTCAAACTTCCATGCGTCTTGTACGCGGCGCTCGCCGGTAGTCTTGTCACTTTCTACGCTTGAGAAATCGATTCCAAAACTCGGGGCCAAACGGTTGCGAATTCGCTCAATGCGATGGTCCAAATTCTCATCAGGAAAATCGAGAACCGCGAAGCCTTTGCGATTTAATGCATCCGCAATTCGTCGCTCCTCGGGACTCAGGCTTAGCTCACGCTCAAGTGACTCGAAAAGAGGAGATTCGACGATTGGAATGCCGGGAAAGAGGTTTTGCAAGCGGTACGTCCTTCTTGATTCTTCGCAGATCAGCTCGCTCTGGCGTCAGGCTTTTAACCTGGTCTGATCCAATGCTAACCGGAATGCTCGTCGCCAGCCGCCAGGACCCTTCCATGCTTGCCTGACAATCCCAGCGAAATCATGGCGGATCGTTCCTCGTTCGTCCAGATCGCTGTATAACGACCAAAACTCTTCAATGCCCAAAACCTGAGGCATTAGCCATACACCGTGATATCCAAAACTGTTAGCCAGATCGCCTGACCGCTCCGTGGAGAAACGGTCCGCGACGGCACGGGGTGCGAAGCGTACATTATTAGCCTCCAGCCACTTCCTGTTTGCTCGACCTATAGCTATGTCCTCTGGATGGCAGATTTGGAAATCATTGTGACGGCAAAGTTCCATCATTCGTCGGCTTCGGAGGGAAAACCCCCCATTGCCGACATCAAAGCCGTCAGAGAACTGAGGCCAACTAGCGCCTATGTAGTCAAAATTGAAGAAATCGGGACACCACTTTGTCGCATCGATTATGTGACCATCCCATTGAACCACTAAGCAATATTCGCTTGAAATGAAATCACACAGTCGCAGTAAAATAAACTCGGAATATTCACGCGATGAATTCAATTTTGGTATCTTAACCAGACGAATTTCTTCCGGAAGATCAGATATCTCCGCATCTGTGAATAAAAGTGCTGATGAAAAATTTGCTTCGAAAAGACATTTTTTTAAAGCTGCGACGGTTGCCTTTAAGTTCACAGAGCTAACAGCACACAGTGTGACCTGAGGCAATTCTAAACGCGACAGACGCTTTCCATTATGCTTCATATCAGAATGCTACAGCAAATTGCTCGCTAGCGCGACTAAGCTGAGGGTGGTGAAAAGGATCAAACCGCCAATCCGTCCCCCACAGTCTCTTTAAGGCAGCAAGTTCAGACGCGAAGCGCGCTGCGCCGACTGGGTCTCTGTCGAACCCACGCGAAACCGATTCATGATGGATTAAAGTTGCTCGAGGTTCATAAAAGGACTGCCATCCGCGCTCATTAAGCTTCAGGCACAGATCCACATCGTTGAAAGCAACTGGAAATTCTTGCTCATTCAACCCACCAACGGCCAAAAACTTATCTTTCTGCACCACGAGACACGCAGCTGTTACAGCAGTTGTGAATTGGGGCAGCCGATGCCGGAAGAAATATCCCTCGTCATCAGGCTTCAAAAAGCGATGAGCATGACCTGCAGCATTTCCGACACCGATAACCACCCCAGCGTGCTGCACCCGGCCATCAGGATACAAAAGCTGGGCACCGACGGCGCCAACCTCTTTCCGAGTAGCTTGGGTTGCCAACACTGCTAGCCAGTCAGCATCAAGCATTTCAATGTCATTGTTAAGAAGGCAGATGAAATGACCTGTCGCCGCACTCACACCATGATTATTTATCGCAGAGTAGTTGAAGTGGCCGGGATGACTTATAACTTTGGTTCCGGATTGAGATAACTTGTTCAGAAATCGTATGGTTTCCGGTTCATCACTGTCGTTATCCATAACGATAACTTCTGTGTCGGGGTATGTAACTTTACCCAAACCCTCCAAACAAGTTCGGAGCAAATCCACCCGATTTCGGGTTGGTACAATGACTGATACAGTGGGTAGCCCAGATTGGATGTGTACCGGTTGCACTGGTAGCTTTGGCCGTGGCCTCTGTCTCCGATGATGGAGGATTTCAGGCAAATGGAGGGGAGCCGAGGCAGCGACAAGCCTGGAAGTCAAACTGGCCACCCAGTTTGGCAAGAGTGAAACCGCCTCTAGGTCTTCATACGACGGACGGAGAATGCACGAACCACTCAAAAAGTCAAAGTGGCCGTAGAGCTCTGCGTTCCAATCGGGTTTGAAATGCGGCTTGTCCCGCCGGTGATTTGCCATGATGTCATCGTCTGCGTAGATTACTCGAGCAGCGGGGTTTTTAGCCATCCAATGACGATAGCGCGAAGCCGCGCCATTCAAGAGTGTGTCTCCTGGTGAAAGCACCATCAATCCCGGCCGATCGTTCCAATCAACCCGAGATGCGGCTGACAACACACTGGGAGTTTCTTTCGATCCAATCCAGAAGGCGCTAATGCCTTCCCTCGCGAGACATTGGGCAGTTGCAGAAAGATCAGCCTCGCTTGCGTCGTCTTTAACGTCCACGAACGCTGTGATAGGAAACTGGTCTGCGTACGAGCAGCCTTCAAAAACGACCCGGCCTTGCTTCATTGCCCATAGGCTGTACGCTTTTGGCGATTTGCTCAACAAAGGCGCAAATTGCCCATGAGCCCTCACCCGCTTGCCTAAGATCCACCATTTAGTGGCAATCAGATACGCTCCGGGGGAAAGGAAAAATGCATCCAGATGTGCTGATGCCGTCAAGTATGCGGCAGCAAGCCTTTTGACGCCACGTTCTTTCAACTTCAAAGCCATGCATCGCGCGGCTTAACGACTGCGCCAGGAAAAACAATGGCAATCGTTAACGTTCCGGGGATTGATCACTCGGCATACCTTAAACGATGCTTTCCGCAGGACCGGACAGGGTCTATCCCACAAATTCAAATAGCTTCTCCCGACGTCAATCCTGCATCACGCAGGAGCTAAGGTTGTCAAATGCGTAAAACGCAGCAATCTGGCACTTCTATGGTTGCCGTCCGTTGCGCAAGAGGCTTTCGGCTTGAATGAGCAAATGATCGAGTGCGGTCTTCTGTCAGGCCTTTGAATGCGGCATTTCAGAAG
>NZ_FWXL01000067.1 GCF_900176395.1 Novosphingobium sp. B1
GGGACTGTCAGGATTTCCGTGTGTGGCCGGGCATAATGGGCAACAAGGAGTCCCACTATGTCACGACGCAAAGAACCTGCCATACCGAATGAGCTTCTCGATCAGCTTTTGGCGGGCGGCGCTGCCAGTGCCGCCTTCGAGCAGGGCGGTCTGCTCGATTCGCTGAAGAAGGCGCTGACAGAGCGTGCCCTGAATGCGGAGATGGATCACCACCTCGCTGGCGAAGACGGCGCCGGCAACATGCGCAACGGCTACGGTCGGAAGACGGTAATGACCGACACCGGCAAGTTGGCGATCGACGTGCCGCGCGATCGCCAGTCGAGCTTCGACCCGCAGTTGATCGCCAAGTATCAACGCCGCTTTCCCGGCTTCGACGACAAGATCGTGTCGATGTACGCGCGCGGCATGAGCACCCGCGAGATCACCAGGCACCTGCACGATCTATACGGCATCGACGTCTCACCCGATTTGATTAGCACGGTGACCGACGCCGTGCTCGATGAGGTCGCCACTTGGCAGCAGCGGCCGCTCGATCCGGTTTACCCGCTGGTCTTCTTCGACGCGATCCGGGTCAAGATCCGCGACGAGGGCATGGTGCGCAACAAGGCGATCCACATTGCGCTGGGCGTCCGCGCCGACGGCGCAAAGGAGGTGCTCGGCTTGTGGCTCGAGCAGAATGAGGGTGCCAAGTTCTGGCTTCGGGTGATGAACGAGCTTCGCAACCGTGGCGTTGAAGACATCCTGCTGGCCGTCGTTGACGGCCTGAAGGGCTTTCCCGATGCGATCACCGCAGTGTTCCCCGATGCGATCGTCCAGACCTGCATCGTTCACCTGCTGCGCAACTCGATGGACTTCGTCTCCTGGAAGGACCGAAAGAACCTCGCCAGCGCGCTCAAGGAGATTTACCGTGCCACCGACGCAGATGCCGCCGAAAAGGCGCTGACAGCATTTGAGGCTGGCCCTTGGGGGCAGCGCTATCCCGCCATCGGCCAGAGCTGGCGGCGCGCCTGGGGCGAGGTGATCCCGTTTTTTGCGTTCCCCGACGAGGTCCGCCGGATCATCTACACTACGAACGCCATCGAAGCTTTGAACTCGAAGCTCAGGCGGGCTGTCAGGGCCAGGGGACACTTCCCCAGCGACGAGGCCGCCACCAAGCTGCTCTACCTGATCTTGAATCGGTCGGAGAAAGAGTGGAAGATGCCACCACGTGAGTGGACCATGGCGAAGGCGCAATTTGCCGTGATCTTCGGCGAACGTTTCATCAGAGCCATGGCGGCCTGATGATCAACCGCCCGGCCGCACACGGAAATCCTGACAGTCCC
>NZ_FWXL01000041.1 GCF_900176395.1 Novosphingobium sp. B1
TTGACTGCTCGATATCCACTCGCAAGGCCTCCATTTGCCCCGCGAAATCTACGCCATCCCAATCCTGCGCAAGGCCGGGTTCCGGCGGCGCTTACGATACGCCTGAGACGCTGACCCCTATTTGTCGGGCGCGTCTCGGTGGACTCACCGGCCCCGCAGGGCCAGCTTTGCAAGCTGGGCGGCGCGTGGGTCAGTGCTGCTATCGCTGCAAGCAATCGCATCAGGTCGTCCGCACCGCACTTTTGCGATTGAGCCAGAAACCCGCAACCAGAATTGCCACGGCGATCAGCTGGGCCAGCACTGTCTCCGTCGTGGGGAACAGTCCAAGCATCTGTATGCGCGGTACCCCCGGCAGCGGCACCACTCCCAGGATCCCTGCCTCCTGAAGACCCGCTATTCCCTTTCCGGCAAGGACTACGGCAAGGATCGCGATGAGAATAGCACTCCACGAAAAGAACTGGGTAATCGGCAAACGGGTACTGTACCGAAGCATGATCCAGGCCAGCATAGCGAGCAGCACCGCCGCCGCCGCCGCGCCGCCCAGCATCGCCAATCCGTTTCCCTGGGCCCAAAGCGCGGCATAGAAAAGAATAGTTTCGAATACTTCCCTGTAGACAACAATGAAAGCCAGCAGGAAGAGGAACCACCCTGAGCGCTTGGACAAAGCGTGCGTCATCTTTTCCTTGATATAGCGCTGCCAAGCCTCCGCGTTGCTTTTCCCATGCATCCAGATTCCGACCGTAAGCAGGATAATCGCAGCGAATAGCGAGCCAAATCCCTCGGTAAGCTCTCGTGAAGCCCCACTGACACCTATGAAGTAAGTGGCGATGAACCAGCTGGCGACGCCGGCGGCAAGCGCCGCCACCCATCCACCGTGAACGAAGCCGAGCACTTCGGTGCGCTCCGTCTTTCGGAGGAAGGCGATCATCGCAACCACGATCAGCAACGCCTCAAGCCCCTCACGCAGCAGGACGCCAAACGCGCCAAGGAAGCTTGATGCGCTGCTTGCCTTTTCGGGCGCGAGCGCGGCCTCAGCTTCACCGAAGAGGCCTGCGAGCTCCTGATTGGCTGCTTGGACTTCAGCAAGCGGCCGGGCCTTGCCAATCGCCGCCCGAAGCGCGCCCATCGCCTGTTCGATCCTCGCCATCAGCTGCGGCTCGCGAGCGGCGAGCATCGGTTCCACGGGCTCGAAGCCGTCGAGATAGGCGGACAAGGCGAGGTCGGTGGCGGCCTGCCGATTCCCAGCCGCATAGGCTTTGAGGCTCGCATCGAGACGTTCGCGCGTAAGTGCAAGTGAACCGTTAGCGCGCGCCGTGACCATGTCCGGATGACGGCGCAGATAGGCAGTCACGGCCTCAGCCTTGTCAGGACCAATTTCGGCGGCAAGAGACGCTGGCGTCGCGCCGACGAACGCCGCCAGATTGGGATATCTCTGGCGGAGCGAAGCATCCTCGTGCCACAGCCGCTGACCATGTCCTGTCTCCGAAGTCGGATAGGCGAAGGTGCCGACGTAGAACGCAAGCGCCCAGCGATCTTGCTCCGGAAGCGAATCGAAGCCGGCCATCGCCGTACCGTCGAGACCTTGGGTGATGACCTGGTAGAGGCCGAACAGGCTGCGTTGATCGGCGCGAACCTTATCTTTGAATGCGATCGGCGGTGGATCAAGCCCGGCCGAAGCTGGGCCATGTCCGTCGCCCGCTGCGCCGTGACAGGATGCACAATTCTGAGCGTAGAGCGCGGACCCGCGCGCGAGGACCGGCGGTGCCGTTGGGGCGAGTGGCACGGGATAAGCAGCGAGTAGGGCGGATGCGAGCGCCTTTGATTGTGTGGCGACCCCAGCGGGAGCCGCCTTGGCGGCGATCGCCGCGCGCAACGCCCTAGTCTGGCGCAACAGATCGGCCTTGCCACTCTTGTCGGGCAAAGATCCGAGCCTGTTTTCTACCTGGCCCGCGAACTCCACCATCTCCGCATATTCGGCTTCACTGCTAACGCGTCCTCCGGAGACAGCACCAGCATAGTCGACGGCGACATAGTCGAGCAGCCGCCATACGGTCTGGACTTCCGTGTCGCTTGCGAGCGCCTGACCCGGCACGATTTGCGATAGAATCGCGGAAAGCAGCAATACGAACATATAACGGCACCCCTTTCCGACGGCTCTTATGCAGGGGCGGACAGGACCGAAGGACAGGCGCATCTAATAACCTCTAGTTGAGAATTATTCGCATCATAATCCTGTAGTCCCCACAGGATCAAGCGGCAAAACACGCTGTCGCTGATTAAGTGGCTGGAGGGCGTCCGTAGCCCACTTTAGTGAGCAGACCCTTCGTCTCACATCGAGTCGGGTAGCAGTACAGAACTCCAATATTCTTCAGGTTACGCGAGCGAGGGCAACCGCTCGCTGCCGCAGTGATCTATGGCGGAGGAGAAGTGGAGGCTCGATCATGCTTCTAACCCTTGGCATGACCGACGTGGCGCTCCGAACGCGGAAACCGGCTGATAATCGCACGTCCCACGCGCTGCAGAATAACCGGTTTCGGGCGCCGAACCTTGACTCAATTCAGCATCAGGCAGAGATTGCGGACATGAGACAAGCGCACAAATTTGCGCTGATCTTAGGCGTCCTTCTCGGCCTGTTTGGACAGATAGCCACAGTTGCCGCAAGTCCCGCTGTGGCAACCGCCATAAGCGCGAACGCGGCAGCAACGATGCCCATGGACTGTGTCGGGATGACGCAGGACGATGGCGAGAAACCACTCCCCTGTCAGCGGATGACGCTCGCTTGCCTGGCAGGCATGGGGTGTCTCCCTTTATATGCGCTCGAGAGCCGGGGACCCCTCGCAGCTGAAACAGTGAGCGCGGATGTGCTTGTCGTCTTTCCATCTTATCCAGCGCTACACGGACGGTCGGCTCCGCCGGAACAGCATCCACCCGACACCTTGGCCTGACAACTCGCCAGGCGAACCCTCCCAAGCGCTGGACGGCCATAGGCTGCCCAGCCCCTCGGAGCCAGTTTGCCCACGGCACCTTCAGTCCGAGGAGAGAAATCATGAAAACCTTGATATTCACCGCCGCCACGGCCGCATTCACAATGCTCGTCGCCGCCCCGGTTCCGGCATTGGCCCAGGCAGATGTCGAGAAGCCGGCCACCGTCAAATGCGAGTGGCAACCCCAAGCTCCTGGTCCGCGCGCGCCGTTGCAGGGACCGGTCCGCGTTTGGGTCGACGGGAGCGATGTCTGCTGAGGCCGTGAAGTGATGGCGAGGGGCTAACTAGCCCTCGCCATCGATCATGGATTTGGCGAAACATTTGCCTGTCCCAACTTGTCGGAACTCTTCGGGAGGCGCTTCCACAGTGCCTCCCGAAGCCCTCATCGAATTACTTCTTGCTGATGTTGGTGACCTCGCCGGCATTGCCGTCGAGCTTCAGCTCGAAATTCACCTGATCGCCGACTTTCAGGATGTCGACCATGGTCGCAGCGATGCCGCTCATGACCTCCAAGCGGAGGCCGGACCCGAAGAGTATGGGCAGGAGTTCGGCGTACAGAAGGCGTCGCCCAGGCGGAGTTTAGCGAGCCGCAGATAATGTAGTGATCAGCGGGCACCCGACATGATCGCCGGAATTGCAGGCCCGCACGGTGTCGGCAAGGACCTGCTCCATGCGCTTCAAATCCGCGATCCGCGCGCGAACCTGCGTCAGATGCAAGGTCGCGATTTCGCGGGCATCGTCACATGAGACATCATCGGCGGTGGCAATGCCGAGCAGCGCGCGAATCTCGTCGAGCGTGAAGCCCAGTTCCCGTGCGCGCCGAACGAAATGCAGCCGCGCCACGTCCGCGGGGCCGAAGCTCCGATACCGGCCCCGCCGCGCCGCCTCGGGCAGGAGCCCGATCCGCTCATAATAGCGGATCGTCTCAATGTTGCAGCGTGTGCGCCGCGACAGTTCCCCGATTGCGATAATCTCCGATGTCGTCATCTTCTGCTCAAAATTGGGGGTTGAGTCTGTAGCGGCTACAGACGGTAGGATGCGATTCCGTTGATCACAAGGAGTCGCCCATCATGTCCGAACCGCCTGAACTGCGCCGTTCTTTGGGAGCGGAGGGCGCTGCTGTTCTCACGGTCGGCGGAATCGCGGCCGCCTTCGCCGTGGCATCCTGCTGCGCGCTGCCCATATTGCTCACCACCGCCGGCTTGGGTGCCGGATGGCTCGGCGGCATTGCCTTGGCGGCCAGCCCGTATCGGATGCTCCTGCTGTGCTTGAGCGCGCTCTTCCTGATCGGCGGCGCGATCATGCTCTGGCGGCAGCAGCGCGTGGCGATGACCTGCGCATCCGAGGGCGTCTGCACACCGCCTGCTGTGCGCGCGGTCCTTTTCATTGGCTTGCTGCTGGGAGTGACGTTGTTCTGGCTTGGCTATTCCTATGTCTGAGCGCGTTTTCGTTCCTCAATCGGTCCTCACCTGTCCGCTGTGCGGCACGACGAAGACGGAGACGATGCCGACGAACGCCTGCCAGTTTTTCTATGATTGCACCGGTTGCGGAGCGGTCTTGCGGCCGAAGACCGGCGATTGCTGCGTATTCTGCTCCTACGGGACCGTGCCGTGCCCGCCGATCCAACTCGCCGGGCCGGACGCCTCCTGCTGCACCTGACGATCGTTGGCCATGGCGGGCCGCCGGCATTCCGGCGACCCGCCCGGAGCAGGTCTGGAATCGACTACTGCTTTGTGATCGCGGTCACCTCGCCGGCATTGCCGTCGAGCTTCAGCTCGAAATTCACCTCATCGCCCACTTTCACGCTGTCGATGAGCGCCGGCGCGGCCTTGAATGCCATCGTCATAGCCGGCCAGTTGGCCTCGGCGATCGGGCCATGGTCGAGCGTGATCGTTCCGGCGGCCTTGTCGACGGCCGTCACTTTGCCGGTGCCCTTGGCCATCTTTGCTGTAGGGGACATCGCCATATTGCCCATGTCGCCCGCCATCGCGTTGGTTTCGGTAGCCGCCGGTGCCGCCGTATTCGTCGCTGCCGCCTCATTGGTCTCGGTCTTCGAGCCACATGCAGCAAGGGCAGCGGTCAGGGCCAGGACGGACAGAGCGTGAACTTTCATTGCAGGTTCCTTTCGTGGTGCTTCATTGGGATCGAGGGTTGAGAAGACCGCTGCCTCAGAAGCAGATAGGCGGCGGGGATGACGAACATCGAGAGAAGCGGCGCGGTCAGCATGCCGCCGACCATGGGTGCGGCAATCCGGCTCATGACTTCCGAGCCGGCGCCGGAGCCGACGAGGATCGGCAAAAGCCCCGCGATAATGACGGCGACGGTCATCGCCTTGGGCCGGACCCTGAGCAGCGCGCCTTCGCGCACCGCTTCTGCAATATCTTCGTGCGACGGCCTCTCGCCCCGCGCCTCGAGGGCATCCCTGAGATAGATCAGCATCACGACGCCGAACTCGGCGGCGACGCCGGCAAGCGCAATGAACCCGACGCCGGTCGCGACCGACTGGTGATAGCCGAGCAGGTAGAGGATCCAGAAACCGCCGGTGAGCGCGAAGGGGAGTGTGCCCATGATGAGCACTGCCTCGTCGAGCCGCCGGAAGATGAGGTACAGCAGCAGGAAGATGATCGCGAGCGTCGCCGGCACGACGATCTTCAGCCGGTCGATCGCGCGCGCGAGATATTCGAACTGGCCCGAATAGGCGAGGCTGACACCCGACGAGAGCTTGACCTCGCGGGCCACCGCAGTCTGCAGATCATCGACCACCGAGGCGAGATCGCGTCCCCGGACGTCGACATAGACCCAGGTCGATGGCCGTCCGTTCTCGGTCTTCAGCATCGGCGGTCCGTCGCTGATCGCGATCTGCGCGACGCTGCCCAGCGTGATCTGCTGGCCCGATGGCGTGAGCACCGGAAGAGCGCGCAGTGCGTCCGGACTGTCGCGCAACTCGCGCGGGTAGCGGACATTGATGGGATAGCGCGCCAGCCCCTCGACGGTTTGGCCGACATTCTCGCCGCCGATCGCGCCCGCGACGATCGCCTGGACATCGGAGATGTTGAGGCCATATCGCGCGGCGGCGATCCGATCGATCTGCACATCGACATAACGCCCGCCTGTCAGCCGCTCGGCGAGTGCGGAGCTCACTCCGGGCACTCCCTTCGCGACCCGTTCCACCTCGCGCGCGATATGGTCGATGGCGGCAAGATCCGACCCAGAGACCTTGACCCCGATCGGGCTCTTGATGCCGGTCGCCAGCATGTCGATCCGGTTGCGGATGGGCGGCACCCAGATGTTGGCGAGGCCGGGTACTTTCACGGTGCGGTCGAGCTCCTCGACCAGCTTCTCCGGAGTCATGCCGGGCCGCCATTGCTCGCGCGGCTTGAAGCGGATCGTCGTCTCGAACATCTCGAGCGGGGCGGGGTCGGTCGCGCTCTCCGCGCGCCCCGCTTTCCCGAACACGCTCTGGACCTCAGGCACCGACTTGATCATGCGATCGGTCTGCTGAAGCAGCTCCGAGGCCTTGGCGGCAGAGAGCCCCGGCAGCGCCGAGGGCATGTAGAGAAGATCGCCCTCGTTCATCGCCGGCAGGAATTCGCCGCCGAGCCGGGACAGCGGCCAAGCGGTCGTCAGGAAGACCAGCCCCGCGAGGACGAGGGTCGCCTTGGGTTTCTTCAACACCCAGTCGATGGCGGGACGATAGGCCCGCGTCAGCGCGCGGTTGACCGGATTGGCCTGCTCGGAAGGAATCTTGCCCCGGATGAGCCAGCCCATCAGCACCGGAACCAGCGTCACGGACAGGATCGCCGCGGCCGCCATGGTGTAGGTCTTGGTGAACGCGAGCGGCGCGAAGAGACGCCCTTCCTGTGCTTCCAAAGTGAAGACGGGCACGAAGGACAGGGTGATGATGAGGAGCGAGAAGAAGAGCGCGGGACCCACCTCGCGCGCCGCGTCGGTGATCACCGTCCAGCGCGCCCCCCCGGCCAGCTCTTCACCGGGATGATCATGCTCCCATTGCTCGATCCGCTTGTGGGCGTTCTCGATCATCACGATCGCGGCGTCGACCATGGCGCCGATCGCGATCGCGATCCCGCCCAAGGACATGATGTTGGCGTTGACGCCCTGGAAATGCATCACGATGAAGGCGGCGAGGACGCCAAGCGGCAGCGTGACGATCGCGACAAGCGCCGAGCGCACGTGCCAGAGGAACAGCGCGCAGACGATCGCCACAACCACGAACTCTTCGGCAAGTTTGTGCGTGAGGTTCTCAATCGCGGCATCGATGAGGTGCGAGCGGTCATAGGTCGGCACGATCGCGACGCCGCGCGGCAGGCTCTTCTTTAAGAGCTCGAGCTTGTCCTGCACCGCCTGGATAGTGGCACGTGCGTCTGATCCCGAACGCAGGATGACGACTCCGCCCGCCACTTCGCCGTCGCCGTCGAGCTCGGCGATACCGCGGCGCATTTCGGGGCCAAGCTGGATGGTCGCGACGTCGCCGAGCGTTACCGGCACGCCGCCGGCCGCAGTGCGCAGCGGTATGGCGCGGAAGTCGTCGAGCGTCTGAAGATAGCCCGAAGCGCGCACCATATATTCGGCCTCGCCCAGCTCGAGGACCGAGCCTCCGGTTTCCTGGTTGGCCTGCCCGATCGCCGCGACGGCCTGCGCGTGGGTGATGCCGTAACCGGCAAGCTTCACCGGATCGAGCACGACCTGATATTGCTTGACCATGCCGCCGATGCTGGCGACTTCGGCCACCCCAGGCAGGCTCTTGAGCTCGTAGCGGAGGAACCAGTCCTGGAGCGACCGCAGCTGCGCGAGGTCGTGTCCGCCGGTCCGATCGACCAGCGCATATTGATAGACCCACCCCACCCCGGTGGCGTCGGGGCCGATCGCGCTGCGTGCGGTGTCAGGCAAGCGGCCCTGGACCTGGTTGAGATATTCAAGGACGCGCGAGCGCGCCCAATAGAGGTCGGTCCCATCGGCGAAAATGACATAGACGAAGCTGTCGCCGAAGAAGGAATAGCCGCGCACGGTCTTCGCCCCGGGCACCGACAGCATCGTCGTCGCGAGCGGGTAGGTGATCTGATTTTCGACGATCTGGGGGGCTTGGCCCGGATAGCTCGTGCGGATGATGACCTGGGTGTCGCTGAGGTCGGGCAGCGCGTCGATCGGCGTGCTGCGCAAGGCAAGGAGTCCGCCGAGGACGAGCGCCAGGGCGCCGAGCACTACGAACAGGCGGTTGTTAGCCGACCAGTCGATGAGACGGCCGATCATCGCGCCGCCTCGCGGCTCAGCGTGCGAACAACTGGACCTTCCGCCGCTTGGTCGAAGCCGAAGACGACGCGGTCGCCCTTCTTGAGCCCGCGCGCGAGCGCCGGGCTCCCCAGCTTGAACGTCATCGTCATGGCGGGCCATTTGAGCGCGGGGACAGGGGCGTGACTGAGGGTAATCCGGTCGCCCGCGATGCTTTCGATCCGGCCGCTCGCGCGATAGGCGCCGTTGGATGTCGTTTCCGGTCGCGGAGTTGGGGCTGCCCCGCCGATCGGGCGCGCCTCGATTCCCGAGAGGCTGGCCTCGGAGTCGATCAGGAACTGGCCGGAAGCGACGATCTTCTCCCCCTCGGCGAGGCCGGCAAGGATTTCGGTCTGGCCTCCTGACTCGGCGCCGGTCTGCACCTCGGCGGGCCGATAGCGCCCTTGCGCCAGCGCCAGCATGACGAGCGAACGCTTGCCGGTCCGAATGACCGCCTCCGAGGGGACGAGCAGTGCCGGCCGCGCAGCGTCGCCGAGATCGACCGAGGCGAACATGCCAGGGCGCAGGCGCCCGGCTCGGTTGGAAAGTTCGATCCGCACGGTGAGCGTCCGGCTTTCGGCGGCGACGCTTGGGAGGATCGCGGCGATGCGGCCGGTGAAGCGCTCGCCCGGATAGGCGGCGAGGGTCGCGGTCGCGCTCTGGCCTGGGCGAAGCCTGCCGGCCATCGCCTCCGGCACGGCGGCATTGAGCCACACCGTACCGAGCCCATTCACCTCGGCGAGTGTCTGACCGCTCGCGACCGTCATCCCGGCCCGGACGCCGAGCGTCTTGATTGTGCCGCCGGTCGGCGCCGAAATCGTCATCACATTGTGCGGTCGCCCGCTCCGCTCGACTGCGGCCACCGTTCCGGTGGGCATGCCCAGCAAGAGCAGGCGCTGACGGGCCGCGCGAGCGAGGCCCACATCACCGATCCGCCGGACGGCCAGATATTCCGCCTGTGCGCCTGCCCATTCCGGCACCAGTATGTCGGCGAGCGGGGCGCCTGCCCCGATCACATCGCCCGGCGCGCGCGCATAGACCCGTTGGACGAAGCCGCCAGTTCGCGCCTGGACGATGGCGATGTCGCGCTCGTTGAACTCGATCGTACCGGTCGCCGCGAGGCTCGATCCCAGCGTGCCCGTTCGCGCCTCCGCGATGCGCAGGCCAAGCGATTGCGTG
Organism: Novosphingobium sp. B1; assembly: GCF_900176395.1. Lineage (GTDB taxonomy): Bacteria > Pseudomonadota > Alphaproteobacteria > Sphingomonadales > Sphingomonadaceae > Novosphingobium. Next base: position 9,450 of record NZ_FWXL01000041.1, read on the forward strand.
CGGCTTGGGTCGATCGCCACGCCGGTCTCGCCGCTCGCCGCTTCGTCGGCATATTTGGGGACAAGCTCCATATCCATGAAAGGCGATTTGCCCGGCTTGTCGAAATGCTGGCTCGGGACCATCGGATCGTACCAGTAGAGGATCTTGCGTCCGCTTTGCGCTGTTGCTCCAGGCGGAGACTCATGGCGCCAATTCGCGAGGCCATAGCCGAGGCCACCCGCCGCGAGTGCGAGCGCCGCGGCGGCCATGCCCAGCTGCGCGCGCGAGCTTGTGTCGAATTTCATTGGCTGTTCCCCCCAAAGGTGAAGACGAGCCGCACAGCATCGCGCGCGACTTCGGCCTCCCTGTCGAGCAATTGCAGTTCGATGTCGGCAAGCATGGTCTGGGCCTCGATCACGTCGAGCAGCCCGGCGCGACCCGCCGCATAGCTGGCCGTCTCGAGCTCAGCGCGATTGCGCGCGAGCGGCAGCAGCGTGTCGCGTGCGCGCATCCATTGCTCATGGTGCATGTCATGGTCGGCAAGGCCGGCTTCGAGATCGGCGAGCAGCGACCGGCGCATGTCCTCCTGCTCAGCCATCGCCGCGGCGGCGTTCGCGGTACTGGCGGCGATCATCGGGTCCTGCCGCCGTTTGGCAAAAAGGGGCAGGCTGACGGTGACGCCGGCCGAGACCATGTCGCCATAACGGTCTGCGCGGCGCTGATAGGCGACGTCGAAGCCCCAGTCGGGACGTTTATCGGCGCGGGCGATGGCAACGTCAGCCTCGGCCTGGGCGACCCGGGCACTGGCGGCGCCGAGATCGGGATGCTCCGCTAATGCGGCTCGCAAAGTCGTTGCATCGACCGTGAGCGCTGGGACGTCGCCAACGGTTTCAGGCGCCGACTCGCCGGTCCAGCGCGAAAGGAGCGCGCGCTGACGTCCCACTTCGGCGGCGAGCTCGCTCCGGCGGTCTTCCAGCACCGCGAGCGACTGCCGAACCTGCAGCGTCTGTGCGGGGCGGGCCGCGCCCGAGGCAACACCCGACTTTGCCGCGGAGGGAAGGGGGGCGAGCCGGGAAACTATGCCGTTGAGGGCGGCAAGACGACGCTCCGCATAGGCGAGATCGATCCAGGCCAGCGCCGTCGCCACCTTGACCCGCCTGCTCTCGGACAGAAAGGTTGCTTCCGCCGCCTGGACATCAGTCCGCGCTCTGCTTGAGCGCGCACGTCGCTTGGCGGCGTTGGGGACCTCCTGCGAGATCCCTAGCCGCGCCATCGTCATGCTGTCTTCGACGAAGCTGCCCGCTGGCGGACCCGACACCGGGAAATTGTCGATTCCGAGTCCAAGCTTGGGATCAGGAAGCTGCCCTGCGGCGGGCAGCGCAGAACGACGCGCATCAGCCTCCAGCGCCTTGGCGCGAAGCGAGGGAGCCTGTGCCTCGGCTCGGGCGAGCGCCTCCTCGAAGCGAAGCTGCCCGGCGAGCGCGGGATTCGTGGTCAGAGCGAGCACAGGGACGGCTAAGAAGAAGGTACGCATGGAGGACTCCCATTGCAGAGGATCCCGGGCCGTGAAGGACAAATTATGAGTGCCAACGCGCGCCGACGCGGTCTCTTGCCCGCGCCGGCGCGACGCGCCTGGCCTCACTGTTCTATCCTATCGGCCGGGAACCGTGGCTCAGCCGGCCGAAGGCGACATGTTGCCTTCATGCATGGATTTCATGCAATCGGCCGCGCTCGTCTTCATCATGTCGCAGGCGCAGTTCGCCATCTGCGCGCTGTCGGGCACCCACACGCGCTTCTGCGCCGGGCCGGTCGCTCGCGGCCCATATTGCGGCACCGACTTCCATTCCCAGCGCCCTTGCGGCGCACTGCTCTGGTCGGCAGCCCATGCGGGCGCGGCGAGGCTGAAGACCGCCAGCAGGGCGGCCAAAATCGACTTCTTGATCATCACGAATATCCTTGACTGTATGGAGAGGCATCGCGGGCGTCTGGACGCGACAAGAAGCCGCGCGCCTGACGGGCGCGATTGTTCAATCAGCCAAGAAGAGTGGGGGGCTCCGGCTCGGGTGCGTACTCGTGCCCCTGCAGGACGCTTACGGAGGTCCAGAACATAGCCTGGTTGTGAATCCATGGCGATGCGGGCGCGGGCACTGCATTACCCAGCACGATTGGCACAACGCATCCCATCGCTCCGATACAGTCGAGCGTAAGCCCCTTACACGGAGTTTCTTTTGGGGCGGGCTGCTGCTTGGCCATCATTGCCATGCAATCGGCGTCCATCGCCATCGCTGTGGGCGCACGCGCCGCGACGGGCACGCCGTGCGCATAGGCCAGCTGCGCCCCGAAGAGGCCAAAGAGCGCTCCGACAAAGAGCAGAGAGGCGAGCAAGCGTTTCAAGACGTTTCTATCTATCTCAGCCTAATCTTTCCGACAATCGCCATCTATCCTTTATGGCGCGCAAATATTCGTGTGCCTGACGGACCGAATGCGACAACGACATAGGGATCGCCGCGACGCCCCGGCACCTCCATGCCCGGCGATCCCACCGGCATGCCGGCCACGGCAAGGCCAGTGACGCCCTTCGGGCGCTGAGCGAGCAGCCGCTTCATGTCTGCGATGGGAACGTGACCTTCGAAGACCAGTCCGTCGATGACTGCGGTATGGCAGGAGGACAGCGAGGCCGGAACGCCGCGCGTGCCTTGGAAAGTGGCGCGAGACTGATCGTCTACCATCCTGATCTGCCGCCCGAACTGTGCGTGGACTTGTGCGGCCCATTGCTCGCAGCACCCACATCCCGGGTCGCGGTGAACCATGATCGGGCCCGCCGCATTTGCAGCGGTTGCCAAAAGCATCAATGCGGCTCCAAGCAGGTGGCGCTTCAGCATGTTCGGTCCTCATTCCTTCATCTGCCTATACGCGGTCGGGAGAAGAACCCCTCGAAATATGCCGCGCGTCAATTGAGGCGCGCAAGGATGACCTTCATCTGTTCGATCTCGCGGCGCTGAGAGTTTCGGATTTCACCGCACAGGCGCTTGACCTCTGCATCCCGGAGATCTGCTTCGCGGCACATCAGGATGGCGCCCGAATGATGTGGGATCATCGAACGCAGGAAGGCGACGTCGTCGATTGTCGTTTGGGATCGGATCAGCGCGAATGACCCAAAGAACACGGTCACCGATACGACGATGATCGCAAGATTGGCGGAGCGCGACGCAAACATGTGCTTCATCGCCAGAATCATCAGCACCACCATGGGTGCTACCATCATCAGCGTCATGTAGAGCATGTTGAGATTGTTGTAGAAGCTGTCGAGGCTATCGATCATGACGAACATCACGAGGTACATGATGACGGCGCCAATCAAGGTCTGTACGGCAAGACTCAAATAGCCGTTCAGCTTGCTGCCTGCGTTCTGCGAATGGTCCATCTCACTCTCCTGTCGGTCCCGCCCGGATATCAGTCCGCCTCACGCCCTTGGTGAGCGCTTAGAACCAGATTCGAACGCCAGCGACAAAACTCGTCGTTGTCGGATCTTCCCCGTCGTCGCGCGCGTAACGGGCGGTCTGGCCGCTTTTCGCGTCGTAGGACACACCCACATAGGGGTGACTACACGAAAGTGACGTATCTGCACGGAAAGGGCGAACGGATAGCGAACGTCACGCGGCAAGTAGGGAGTTGACGGCGCGCAGCGGT
>NZ_FWXL01000042.1 GCF_900176395.1 Novosphingobium sp. B1
GGCGAGCAGGGTTCTACCTCGATCGTTGGTCAATCGGATTGCCGCCCTCCCATATCGGCGCCCGTAGGGCGGCACCACATAAAAGGGGCAGGAAAGCCTGCGAATAGCATCTGCTGGCATCGTACCGGATTTGTTCGCCCTTAGCGTGCAGATACGTCACTTTCGTGTAGTCACCCCAATGTGGTGCGCGGGATCGAGCGAGCGCTTCGCTTGTTCGCCGGGCTGCGTCGCAAGTACACGTCGGCGCCAACGCTGCTGCGCACCGCGACGATCAACGGCCTGCCCGGTTACGTAAGCATTGATCGTGGTGACGTGCTCCAGACCACCGCGCTCGACGTGCGCGATGGGCGCATCGCGGCGATTTATATAGTTCGTAATCCCGACAAGCTCCGTCATCTGGTGGCAGCTTTCGGCACGGACTGTCTCCACAGCACGGCTACTGAAGGTCGTGAATTGGGTCGGAAGCCACCGTTGGTGCCGCCTCGTTTAAACGGCCGCTAACCTGGTTTCGCGGTCCGTAAGCTGCCCTTCCGGTCTGTCCGCACTCTACGTCATTGATCGGAGAAGCGCTTAGCCAGCCTCGCGCTAGCCCCGCTTTTGGCCGCAAGCTTGGCGCCGTAACGCAAGACGGTGCGTGCATCACGCCAACGGTAAGCCTGCATGATCGCCGGAAGCCCCTCCCCCGTTGCAAAATTGTCCTGCGCAACGCCCACGCGGATCGAGTGTGACGATACGCTCTTGAGCCACCGCTCGAGCTCAGCTTCGCCCATCTCCCCAAGCAGACCCTTCTCCCAGGCGGCGCGGATCAGGCGCTTGTAGATCAGCGTGATGCTGTTGGGATGCAGACGCTCAGTCCCAATGGATTTCACCGATCCATCGAAATGCGTCGCCACCCGCCGCAGCAACGGGCCCTTGTCAAACTCACCTGCCTTACGCCAGCGCGCGATCGCCGCCATGGTCGCCGGTGACAGATAAGCCTCAGCGCCTTCCTGCTTGCGGTCAGTCTTGCTTGAGGGGATGTGCAGCAGACCTGCCCCCTCCCCGTCCGGTCCTTCAATATGCGATACATCGATGGCTACCAGCTCGGACCGCCGGGCTGCCGTGTCGTAGGCGATGCGCAGCAGCGCGGCATCGCGCAGGCCCAGATCGTCGCGACGACAAGCCTTGAGCAGGTGTGCCAGACACACGCCCGTGGCCGGGCTGTCGAGATCGGCAATGTCGCCTTTGAAGCGAATGGCGCGAGCCTGTCGCTGGTGAACCCCGAGTTGGTTGCGTGCCGCCTTGCGCTCGAATTTGACCAAGGGGTCTGACGTCGGATCGGTAAGCCCTGCCATGCGGTAGGCCCAGCCCACATGCACCAGATAACGCTCGATCGTCGCCATGGCGCGGGTCTTGAGGTCCGTCGCTTCGGTACCGGCCAGCGCGCGGATCCAGGCGGCAACGTCGGCAGGTCCTGCAGCAGCGGACTGCACTTGCCGCCCCCGGCACCACTGCCCCCAAAAGGTCAGGTCCGAACGGAAGGCGCGGCGGGTGTTGTCGGACCATCCGCGCATGGCGGCATCGAGCAGCGCCTCGTCGATGCGCACGCCGGCGCCGACCAGCGTGCGAACGTCAGCCACAAGGTCACTCGGCACCACTGTCCGTTTGATGAGGGCGCGTCTGGCAACGGTGGCGGGAGGGTTCTTCGGCATGGCGGCGATGATAGCTGGGCCAATCTCATATGCATAGAGTGGTGATAACGATCCATTATCAACACTACATCAGATAGCACGTGGACTGTAGACGGCACTTCAGTCTACAATCTGGAAATGAGCGCCCCTCCCCTCCCCCTGACAGCGCTAAGTTGGACCCCCGATCTGGCAGTGGCGCTCGCCGATGCCAGTGCCGCCATTGCCCGCCTCGATGCGCGGATTTGCGCGAGTTCGTTGGCACCGGCGTGGACATTACGCGCCAGCTGGACCGGCTATGCCGCAGCCCTTCGCCTCCAAGCCTTCGAGATCGACGAAATTGACATTATTTCTCACGCGTGCGGGCTAACCCTGCCTGGGCGAGCGCTTCTGGAGACTGCTTCTGACCCCTTCGCTGCGCTCGCACCCTGGCAAGCTCGTCTAGTAGAGAAGAAAGGGAGACACTGGCGAGAGGACCTACCATTTACGTTCGAACTGCCTGAGGCATGGGACAAGGCCCCTGCCCTCGCTCGGGCCCTGGCGTTGGTTGATGCTTGGGCGCGCCATGATCGAACCATGGCGCCGTGGCTGGGATTGCCGACCGTGCTTCGTCGCATGGGGATCACAGTAGCTCCCCTGCCCTGCCTGGTTGTCGGTGACGCCGGTCAGCGTCTTGCGTCTGATCTAAGACCTGCCCTGCTCAAACGACTGCTAAAGCAGTTTACCCGATCTGCTGATCATGGCCTTGTGGTGGTCGATCGTCTTGAGAGGTATGTGCAGCGTGGTGCGGCAGCGCTTAGTCTTGAGCGTCGTCCAGGCAAGCTCGCGGATCTTGTACGCCTCTCCCTCGCCCATCCCCTACTGGCAGGTCGGAACGTAGCTGCACAGTTGGGCTTAACAATCTCTGGTGCCGGCAAGCTGCTGGAACGCGCTTCTAGCCTTGGCATGTTGGTGGAGGTTTCTGGGCGTACCACCTGGCGGGCGTATGTAAGTGCAGACCTTGCCGTTACGCTTGGTCTCGTGGCCCCTGTGCGGGGCCGCCCACGATTGGCGGCAACTGACGCAAAACCGGTCCGCGAAATCCTCGCAAGTTTCGACGACGAAATGCACGCTATCAGTGCCAAGCTCACCAAACTGGAGATCGCTCCGATGTTCGAGATCGACGAATTCCGGGCTTGAGGCGAAAAATTTCTTCCCTGCAGGGCCTCGCAGAAGCGGCAAACACGCGATGGACTTCCTAGTGCAGGCAGTACCCGGGAAACCGCTCAGCGAGCTTCTGAGGGCAAATTCTTGCAATCAGCGTCGTAAAGGCATTTGCTCTAACCTATCTCAAACTGGAAGCGAGGTTGGCATACTCTATTTTACCTAAGGGCCAGTCGCGCTCTCACCGAACCAACCCATGCCGCGATCTGTGGCTTCGGATCTGCATTTTAACTACCAGATACTCCGCCGCAAAACGTTGGCTGCTGCGTCCTGCCAATCTAGTTGAACCTCGAGCGTCGCGCTGGGGCTGCACTCGACCAGGGCCGTTTTCCGCACAAAGGTCCTGACAAGGAATGTCATGACGCATCGTTTGCTTTCTGCCCCCCCCCAAAGCTCTCAGTCTGCAAGCGGTCCTCACGTGGTTCGCAAAGCGCGTCCGAAGGCGGTCACTTCGGATGCTCCGTGCAAGAGCATAGCCACGACGAGCTTACATTGTGCTTCTTCTCTTTGGGTCGGCACAGCCATTTTCTAGATCCCCCTTCCCTGCAAATTTTCAAGGAAAGAGGCCCGCCGCAGGCGGTTAGCTCCTTTAATAATGAGTCTAGAAAGTTAGGCTGTGGATGAAGGTAATGCGACTCGCCTGTCCACCGCGAGTCGGCCGGAACGTGCTGTTCTCAATGTACCGTTGCCCCGTTCCTGAAGTACCCTGAGGCCCGTTCTCATAATACCGTGATTCGGTTCCCAATGTACCGAGGGGCGTTCCTGAAGGACCGTGCTGCCCTTCCCTGTCTGTGGCGGCATCGATTCAAGTAAAACGCGTTTTACTGGCGCGGAAAATGGCGCTTTTCTGGGGCATTTGGAGCTGTTGATACCGTTCCGCGAGGCTCACGAGGAGGCTAATCAGAGCGACTCTAGCTTGCGAGAGGCGAGAGCGTCCCTATCAAAAGCGATGCGAACGAAAGACGGTCCTTTAGGAACGGCGCCCGCCAGCTCCCATGTCAAATTGTCTATGGGGGCTTACTGATCTGCACGCTTTCCGTGGTTTCAGCAGGGTCGCAGGCAAAGAACAGGGTACTTCAGGAACGCTCAAAGTTTGGAAGGCCGCGCTATGTAAGAGCTGCTGCGACCTGTCTCTGCGGCCTTCCACGGTACTATAGGAACGCGTTGAAACCGTAGGTTAGCCACAGACTTGGTAACGCTTAGCCATCCACCGGCTAATTAGGAAAGCGGCACGTTATGTGAGGGAAGCGAACGGCTCTCAAAAATTCGATGGGGCTGTTCCTAAAGTACCGAACATCGCGAGCGCCACGTTCTCGGATTGGGCCACTGTGAAGGACCCTGATACTCAGGCGCTGTCGTGCAGTCGGCGACTGCCGGGGCAGGGGTAAGGGGGCAAGTCTAGACATGGTACTTTAGGAACAGGCGAAGGAAGACGAGCTGACGCACTAAGATGCCGCGTTCAAGCGTTGCGCTTGCCCGTTCTGCTGTACCGACAAAGAGACGTGTGCCGACGGCTAGGTCGCCGGACGCTGCTTTGCGCAGAAGGTCGCAAAAATTTGGGTTATGTTTTTCGCATCGAACGCAATGTCGCGTTGGCGGAGAAAGGCGCGGAATTCGTCCGCTATCATTCCATGATCACGCTGAGGACTGGGGAGGTTCGCTCTCGCAATCGCCCCGAAAGCAGTATGCGCAATGTGGCCGCTGTCTGGGAAGTTGATCGACAACTCCTCGATGGCTTCGTCGCGATAGTTTGCTCGAGATGTGGACGGTGAGGGGGAAGGGGAAGGGGAAGGGGTGGGGGATGGCCTTGTCGCCTCCTCCTGATTCCGGTCACGCCTCATCATTCGGAGGAGCGGCTCCGCATCGTCACGCGTTTCCAGCGACAGCGCGTAACCAGGCAGAGCGTTCTCTTTGGCAATCTTGCTCATTTCGAACTTAAAGCGCCGGTAGTCGCCTTCAGCGCCAGACTTCTCGTAAAGCGTCGGCATAGAGATGGCGAAACCATCTGCTCCCGCGCCACCAGCATGCTTACGTGCGACGCGATACAGCCAACGTTCCCGGCCGCCGGTCAGTGAGAAGTAGGCGGGATCGATTGCTAGAACCCCGCCCTCCATGAGCACTCCGTCATAGAACCACTTAGCGAGGGTAATCCGCATGCCGCGTACGTTACCGGCTCGATCTTTTAATTGGCTGTGACTGTCGATCCAAGAGAACGTGGTCTCAACGGCATCTCCAGCCCGGATATTGGTCTTTACAGTGGTGGATTGCAGCCGATCCAACGCATTGCCCAGCAACTCGTACGCGCGCCCGCCTACTTCTCGCTTCAGCGTTCGAAGCATATCATAAGGCACTACATTGAGCGTTTGCGGGATGTCGTTCGATCCGCGGCGCTTGTGCTCAATCAGAACTGACGCGCAGTATATTAAGATATCCAAATCATAGATCGTCGCTAGCCCGTACTCCGAGTTTGCAGAGACATGGACAGTCGTCTTCCGATCCGGGCTTACATAGTCGATGGGCTTAAGGCGCTTGCGCTTGGACAATGAGAAGAAGGGGCGCTCCATCGTCTCCCGCTGGTCGCGGAGGGGGAGTGCCGTCAGTTGCGGCAGAAAAAGGTCTACTTGACCTTCGTCGTGAGAATCCCGTGCCATCGATCACCTTATTGACTGCGGTAAAACGCGTTTTACCGCAGTATAAGCTATTGAATTCTATAAATAAAATGTCACTGGATCATGCGCGACCAAACCGCGCGCCCTCAATAACGGGACGCAAAGCTTCTAGGATCTCGTCAACTGAAGCTGGTGCCGCGGGGTTGATGTTGAGCGTAATACCCTTCGCCTTCGTATCCGAAAGAACCAGTCCAAGCTCCTTGCCCGAAGCGCCGATTAGCTTTGCTCTGCCCTTGGTCGGGGTGGGCGATGGGCTACGCTGAGCTGCGGCGGCTAGCCGCTCACAAACTTTGCTTCCCTCGATCCGCAGGCCACCGGCGGCTTTGAGTTCGGCTTGCTCCCGTGCCAATGCCGAAGCAGCAGCAATAATATTATCCCGATAGCGCTCGTCCTTTAGCAAAGGAGAAAGGCGCATACCGTGCCTGACCTTCAGGTCGCCTGGATCTGCGAAAGCCGCCACCACTTCATCTGGAAGTTCGGCCAGCTGAAGGAGGTTATGCAGGTTCTGCTTTGGGATTGCCAAGCGTTCAGCCATCTGCGTTCTGACACCGTTGTAGTATGTGTCGACAGCAGATCGGTAATTGCGGGCGCGTTCAAGGTCAGTAACATCCTCCCTCTCGCGATTTTCGAGATCTGCGAGCCGAAAGGCGGCTTCGTCATCCAACGTTTCGATGCGGGCAATGAGCTCTATTTCTGGATGATGGTTCGCGTTAAGCCAAGACACCGAAAAATGGCGTCTAGTCCCTACGATGAGCTCGTAAGGCAGATTCCCATTTAGCGTGCGCCGGACCACGACCGGTTCACGGTTAGTCCCTTCTTCGCGAATTGATTCAATAAGCGACGCGCAGCGCCCATAATTCAGTGCCGCATGATCGCGTGCGTTACCCGGCCAAATCGAACACTCCGACGGTTTCAGCCGGATCGTTAGCTTTTTAACTGCACGAGCGATTTCGTCGAAGGCGATCCCACGACGTTCCAGGAAGGAGGGAGCGACAGGCTCTTCTGCCGGTCTTTCCTCTTCACGCGCGTTAGCAATATTCTCCGGCTCAGCTATCGGCTGAGGGGTCGTGCCAAGACTGTCGATCGCATTAGCGAGAAGACTTCGCCGTTTGCCTCCCGCGCCGCTCATGCTGCCTCCGTCAACCGGTCGGTGCCCAGCTGGGCCATTCTTGATGGCCATTGCTTGCAGATGTCCTTCTCGATCTCTCGGAACACCATGTTGAGGTTATCCCTGCAACGCACATAGGTCTGGTGAGAGCCATAGGGCTTATTGATCTCGTAGATCGACGACATTGCCAGTCCCGCATTCTTGATCTCCTCAGAGAGCAGGATAGGGGTCGAAAGCATCTGCCCGGCGTATGTCTTTTCCATAACCTGAAGCATTTGGGCTTCGTTGGTGCGACTGGGCTGGAACATCGTGCAAACTACCCGGATGAACCCATAGTCGATCGTCGAATCGAAACGCGACACAAGGTCCATCGCTTCTCGGCAGGTTTGCATAAAATGGATCGTCGACAGGTAATCGAGTTGCCGCGCTGGTACGGGAATGATCAATCCGTCAGCAGCCGTCAGCGTGTTGACGCCCAAGAAACCCATGGCTGGAGGAGGGTCAAGAATGATGACGTCATATTCGGACCGCACTTCTTCCAAGCCGATCCGCAGCATGCGGAACGCACCGGCAATAGCAGTCGGGCCCTCTTCAATCGTGGCCGTCAATTCCCATTCGGTATCCTGAAGGCCGAGGTTCGCTGGGCAGATATCTATATTTGGCCAAGCAGTCTTTTGAATGGTCTTCCGAAGCGAGTCAGCCTCGTCGATGCGCGGGGATAGGAAGTTCGAAAGTGTGTGGGTTTCTTCCACCAAGGCTTCGAGATTTACGTCGAACATCACGCTCATCGACGCCTGGGGATCGCAGTCGACGACAAGGATCCGGTACCCTCGTAGTGCCAGATAATCAGCAAGATGCTTGCCGGTCGTAGACTTGCTGACTCCACCTTTGAAATTTTGAACAGCGACAACAACCGCACGTTCTGACGGCAGCTTGCCCATTTTGATGCCGAGCGCCTCGCGGATCGCGATGAGGTCATCGACTGTGTAGACGCGGCGACCATTCGAGGCAGTCTTTGGGGCGGGTAAACGCCCCCGAGCCTCGGCCTTAGACAAAGCTTCTGGTGTGCGCCCCAGGAACTCCGCCGCGACTGACGCGCCCATCGTGATATTCAGGGTCTTGCGGTCCGATGGATCAATGGCTGCTTGGCGCAAAACACTCTTGGCGTTCACGCACGATGTGATCATCGAATCAAGAATCTGGCCAGACAGCATCGATTTGTCCCTGTTGTCGGAGCTTTTCAGCAGAGGTTCGTGAAAAATGCTGAAAAAAACCCCTCAATCCGGGACAGGTATGCCAACCTGCACAAGGTTAGTCAATTCGGGCCATGTCCGATGGCGGTCTTGGACATGGCCGGAAATCCATGCCTAAGTCAGAATGCCTTCCTACCTTCGGCGATGTTTAATAGCTCCGAAAAAACGAACGTAGCCGGCGCTCGGCCGGAAGCAGGCATAAGCTCCCGAAGCAGGCCGTTGCTGCGTAAGTCGCGGATGATTTTGCGTGCAGTTGCAGGCGGAATCTGAGCAGACGCGATGAAATCCGGTGTCTGGAAAATAGGCCGCTGGAAGATCCAGTCGAGAGCCCGCACCGCATACTGCGAATGGGTGATTTCAACCACCCAATCGCGCTTCGCCTGATGCAGTTCCAGTATCCTTTGGGCCTTCTGAGTATTTGCTTCAGCTTGAGCAATGATCCCACGGAGGAAGAAAGCTACCCATCCGGTCCAGTTGTCATCGCGGGAGACAGCAAGCATCCGATCGTAATACTCTTCTCGGTTAGCCTCGAGATATTCCGACAGATAGAAATTCGGTTGTGAGAGCAACCCATGTGCGTAGAGAAACAGAGGGATTATCAATCGTCCAATGCGCCCGTTGCCATCAAGAAAGGGATGGATGGCCTCGAATTCTGCGTGAACGATTGCGAGCTGTACTAGCCTGTCTGGCGCGTCGCCATGAATGTAGGCCTCCCATCCGGCCATTGCGCTTTCAATGCGGTCGGCCCCAGGCGGCACGAAGCGGGCTTGCTCGATGCTGCAGCCTTCCGGGCCAATCCAGTTGGGAATGCGGCGGTATTCGCCGGGGTCTTTGTGGCGACCGCGCACGCCATCCATCAGCACGCGGTGTGTCGCCTTTATGAGACGCTGTGATAGCGGGAGTTCGGACATGAGCGCTTGCGCTTCACGCAGTGCAGCGCGGTAGTTGAGAACCTCGCGCGCGTCAGCTTTCTTCGGTGTGCTTTCGTCGAACAAGTGACCCTGCGCTTCGAATTCCAACACTTCTCCAAGCGTTACCTGCGTGCCTTCGATCTTGCTGGAAAGCACAGCTTCGCGCGCTGTCAGAGGCGACAACAGGATTTCAGGATTGGGAATGCCTGACAGAACGCCTTCGTACCGAGCTATGGCTGCATTGGCCGGGCCAACAAGTGGAAACAGCTCGCCAAGATCGAGTGCGGTAGGGGGGAAGCGTCCCTCGTGGTAGGCAACAGGCAAGCGTTTCTCCGTCCGGCGTCTCAGCTAGGGTGCACGTCGGCTGACTCGACGTTGATGATCGTCTATCTACACCTACAGCATTTGATGATCGTGAAACAGGCTTTGGGTTACATCAAGCGTGGTTGATGTACGCAAACGATCATCAAAGCTAGATGTGCAGGAGTTATCCGTCCTCGCCAATTCTCAGAGATCGCCTAAGGCTGACGGTATGCGGACTGATTTCCAGCATTTCGTCGAGGCTCAAAGCGACGCATACCGCCGCGCGACCACAGAGTTGCGGCACGGGCAAAAGCAAACTCATTGGATGTGGTTCATCTTTCCGCAGCTTGCCGGCCTTGGCAGAAGCGACATGGCCAAGAAGTATGCTCTGGCATCGCTGGAGGAAGCGCGGGCCTATGCGGCCCACCCAGTTCTCGGACCTCGCTTGTTGGAGTGCGTCGACCTTTTACAGGATCTGCCGACTGCCAATGCAACGGCCGTTTTTGGTGATGTCGATGCCATGAAGCTGCACTCATGCTTGACGCTGTTCACTTTAGCGTGCCCTGATCGCCCGATCTTCAAAGCAGCCAATGATCGGTGGTTTAAGGGTGAGCTGGACGAAGCGACCATGGCCCTGATTTGACGCCTTTGAAGAGGAAGCATGCAGGTGACCTATGTAGGGCCGACCGAGACGGCGGCGCAGCATGATCCATGATGTTGCGCCTGCCGAAAGTACAAGCGCACTTCCAGCAGGCGGCTCATTCAGAAGCTCGCGAGCAAGCCAACTGCGTAATACTCAGCGCCGGCGTTTGCCTTCACCTTGAGCTTGGGAAGAATGCTGAAGGCTGCAGTGCCATACGGGCGCACCTTGTCGCCGCTGTACCTTGCACCGCCTCCAACCTCGGCGATGCCCACTAGCGTAACTGTTGCCTCGATTTTTCCGTACGCTTTGACGGCGGTGTTATCGCAGCGCTCCGATGCTGCGAACTGGCCATTCGTGCTGTCGCGGCAGATAGTTTGCCCAGTAGAAGTGGTTTGTTCGTAATAGCGGTTGTTGTCCCGCTGGTAGATGAATGCGCCCACCATGGGTCGAAGGGTGAAAGGACCTTTCGAAAGGTTGTAGCCAACGCCCAACTCGCCACCCCAAATGCTCTCGGCCTGGGTGGCATTGGCTTCCAAGGCCACGGAGTTTGCCAACGCCGTGCTAGGCAAGGCGACAGCCGCAGCTACAGCCACGAAAAAGTAAGATTTCACAATGATTCCCTCTTGTTAGAGGGGCGAAGGCCGTGAGGAAAACTAAGCATGAGGACAAGGCCATTCGGCGGATCTTCCACAGTCGTAGTGCTTGTCACTTAGCACCGGTCCAGGGAGCGGCTAGCTTGCGCAGCCTGCTGACATCTGGCAACCGGCTGCCTGCAAGCGGACGTGGCGGAATGGTAGACGCCGGGGACTTAAAATCCCCTGGGCCATGCTCGTGCGGGTTCGAGTCCCGCCGTCCGCACCAAGTGGGCCTGTAGCTCAGTGGTTAGAGCTGGCCGCTCATAACGGCTAGGTCGCGGGTTCAAATCCTGCCGGGCCCACCACTTGGAACGCTACAGATCAAGCGCGCTCTGGTTGCCGCTTGGTAGCTCTAGCTTATCCTCGACGGTCGCAGCGATAGCCAAGGCAAGCTCCATCGCCGCATCATATCGCATGTAAGGGCTAGGTGCCGTGATCCCCACTCGCGCCCAGTCCGGCGCTTCGAGTATGGTCGTGGCAAGCATTGTCGGATCGATTCTGGTCATGCCTTTCGAGAACATAAATAGAACAAAAGCGCAAGACCGAAGGTGCTAAAGGCGTAGCGTCCCTGTGACGATCACGGAGCAAAGAGAATGTGCAACCTCTATCGCATGAGCAAATCGGCGGCCGAGATCGGGTCGCTTTTTGAGGTGCAGGCAGTCGGGGGGACCAACTTTGGAGCTGAGGTCTATCCAGGCTACTCGGGTCTGGTCATTGCTGACGGACCAGCACAGACCATGGTTTGGGGCTTCCCTCTATCGTTAAAATGGAAATCCGGACAGCCACCAAAGCCAAAGCCGGTAAACAATGCCCGGGAAGACAAGCTAGGGTCGAGCTTCTGGAAACCAAGTTTTGAGCGTCGCAGATGTCTGATCCCCGTCAGCGCATGGGCTGAAGCCGAGGGCAATAAGGGCGAGATGACCCCGACCTGGTATTCAGTCGCGGGACAAGACGTCTTTATGGTGGCAGGCATTTGGCGCCCTACAGAAGAGTGGGGCAATGCCTACTCGATGGTCATGGTGGGAAACTGTAATCCAGACTACGCCCCTTGATCCCGGTCAGAGCTATGCAGGGAAGATTGTGTTGCAGAAGGTTACATCTACCAAGCGGCCCGAGCGCGTCTCGATCGTCGTCAACTGGAACGGCGAGCAGTACCCCTTCGCATTTCAGCTTGCTAAGCCCGGTACGCCATCACCCGCTTTCACGGCCATTGCGCCTGCGGCAGCCCGGCCTTTGCCGGCACCGCCAGTGGCTGTCAACGCCGTCGCCAGGCAGCCTGATCTCGGTGCTTTGATATCCAAAACTGCCCTTTATAGGAGCGGCCTCACGAACTCGACGACGGTACGGTCATTTGCGAATTTACCGCCTCCGGCAACGAATTGCTGTTGACCGCTGCAGTACCTCAGGGGACGGGCGCATTCTCAGACTATACCAAGGCGGCGGCGACAAAGGCGATTTGCACTCGCCGGGCTTTTGCACCTCTGCTGCAAGGCGGAGCGACTATTAGGGCCCGGTACGTGGGTGCAGGGTGGAAGAGGGTAGGGGAGGTCACCGTGACGACCGCGAACTGTTTGGGCTAACATGCGATCAATTGGCATGACGATGGTAGATTAGCGGTGGCAATTTTAGCTGCCGCCAGCGCATACTGAACGCACAATTCTGCATCTCCCCTAGCAATTTTCGCACTTGCAGCATTCGGACTTACGAATCATAGCCGCCTTGCCTTTCAGGCATCCTCTCCCAAACTTTCCAAGGCTGGCCTACGGGCTGGCCTTTCTTTTTGCGCGCTAAGACGCAGGAACGCGCTGCCTCAATTTGCTGTCATTAATGACACTTCGCCTCGGCGGACGAGATGTCACTAATGACAAAGCGCAGGTCACGCGACATGGGGGATTCACAGGATTCACCTTTTGTGCTCAAAACTGATCCATGGAGCATTCGACGCATAAACCCGGGCTAGGCGGCATATACGAACTGCTGTCGCAAGCATCGAGCAGACCGCGCTACGCGTTCCTTGTCCTGCAATTGATCGCTGAGCTCGCCGACGAGCGCGGCCACGCTGGTCCGTTTGTCAAAACCGAGGGCAGGGCGGTCCTGCTGCGTGAATGGCTGTGCGATCAGCTCCTGCCGATGAGCGAGCGGCCTGGTCGTCGAGCCTCCTTGCGGCGAAGAGTCGAGGGAGAGCTCGCCGGATCGCTTTCAGGCAATGCTGAATTGGATGCGCAGCGCATCGAGCAGGCCGTTGATGATCAAGTGCGTGCCGTCGGCCGTGCCAACGTCAGTCGCGCTGTTTCAGAGCTGGTCAAAGCCGGGATCGTAAGCCGCTTCTATCAGGGCTTTGCCACCAATCATGTTCACCAGGGGGGAGGGCGCAATGTGGTCTACGTTGTCAAACCCGAAGTCCTGCAACTTCTCCCCAAGGCGCGATCAGAGACTATCGGTGTGGCGATGTCGGCCGCTCCACCTCCCATTGACCCCATCCTTGTGCGGGTCCCACAGCGGAAGCGGGGAGGGGCAGGGCAGGGCGACCTGTT
>NZ_FWXL01000068.1 GCF_900176395.1 Novosphingobium sp. B1
TTTCCTGCCCCTTTTATGTGGTGCCGCCCTACGGGCGCCGATATGGGAGGGCGGCAATCCGATTGACCAACGATCGAGGTAGAACCCTGCTCGCCAAATATGTGAGCTGGTTGCCCATCCCCGGTATGGCGAAGGATTGCCGATAAACCAGAGCGTGGACTGCATGGGCCGCGCACCGGTCAACGTCCATCAAACCCAACCTCCCCCACTTCAAATCGCTGAGGGCAGCCATGTCTGTGTCGATTCCACCGGGTGCAAAAGACCCAACACTCACTCCCGTCCCGGCAAGCTCCACGGAAAGCGCTCGCATGAGGGTGCTCACATAGGCTTTCGACGCGCCGTAGACCGCTTGGAAGGGCACGGATGTTTCGCCCGCCAGGCTCGACACGGCGATTACTGAGGATTCAAACGGCTGCTCCCTGAAAATCGCAATCAGGCGAGCCAGCAAATCCGTGAAACCGAGTATGTTTGTTTCAATTACCTCGGCATAAGTGTCGGCACGGCCTGCATCAAATGAACCAACGCTCGTCATTCCGGCAACCAACAAAGCGGCTGTTACTTGCAATTCTGCAACCTTAGCCGCGATTTTCTCCCTGCCCTCGATTTCACGTTGATCAGCCACTATAATCTCGCACGGCACATTGAACCGCTCGTCAATTTCGGTCTGTAGCTCCCGCAAGTTGTCGAGCCTTCGTCCAACAATCAGGGGCTTGGCCTGGTACGATGCCGCCAAGCGGAGGGCGGACGCTCTGCCCAAACCGGTCGAAGCCCCTGTGACCAGCACCCACGAGTTCTTGATCGCCAGCGGTTTCACGCGTTTTCCAGAGCCTTGTATAGGGCGGTTTTGCCGATCTTGAGCCGGGCCGCCGCCTCACGAACAGTGAGGCCCGCTGCGATATGCGCCCGCGCTTTACGTAGTTTGTCGGGGGTAACGACAGGCCGGCGACCACCCTTGTTGCCCCGCTCGCGTGCGGCCTTGAGGCCGGCATGAGTGCGTTCACGGATCAGGTCACGCTCGAATTGGGCCAGCGAGCCGAAGATGTTGAACACCAGCATGC
>NZ_FWXL01000045.1 GCF_900176395.1 Novosphingobium sp. B1
GCCAATCCTTGAGCATTGCGTGTGGGGGCCCCCAGCCCATCATCAAAAGGAACCGTTCAATGGTATCTTGACAAGGCCCGGATCATACAAGTCGACTTTCATCAGCACCTTGATGCCATCGACACCCATGCTTGCAAAGTCTCGCTCGGGCGAATCCGGGGCGAAGGTGCAATGGCGCAGAGCGGCCATCAGCCGAGCCTGTGCCATCATACTTTGTGCCACCGTGTCGCCGCTGAATTCTGCAAGAAGCCCGGAGCTCATGACGATGCGGGCCGTGCGCTCACGGCCCTCGCGCGCGGCATCATTGAGCAGCGCGATGCGCTCGGTACGCTGCCGAGCGCAAGAGAGGTCGGAGGTGTCATGCATTGGAGGTCTCTCCCGATCAAAGGGGCGATCAGCGGGGAACCGGACGGCCTCGCTGGACTCAGCCCGCAGGCTGACAAGCGGACAGCTGAACATTGATCGCGCTCCCGGGGGCGACGGTAATGGCAACCTGCCGATCCTTGGGAATGACCCACAGGATGCCGGCGAGCGTGTCGCGGATACGTGCCGCAATGGCCTCGTCTTCGCCGAGCAGCACCCGGGCCGCGAGCTCGCGCGCATCGCGCAAGAAGTGCTCGTGCTGGGTGTCCCAGGAGTCGGCCTCGCTGTCGTCGCTCGCGCAGAAACAGACGTTCTCGATCAGATCGACCAGCGTTTCGGGGGTCAGCGCCGGACCCGGCACAAAAGCGATACGGATCTGGTCGACACCGCTGTACCACCCATCTTCGTTTACGGCGAAGGCGACGTCTGCCGGGATCCGTTCCTCGCGCTGCGTTTCGCTGGCGCGGTGAAAGACACAGAACCTCAGTTTAATCGTCTCGGCTCGAACATGGTCATCGAGCGGCGGGAAGCTGCCGTTCTCGGCGATGACGTGGCTCTGCTCCCCGGCTGAAACATAGAAGCGCACGTTGCCGAGCTGATGCAGCGCGTCATACCAGCCATAGCCAGCGTAGGCGGGATGGTTCTCGACGAGGTGCGGGCGCGAAGGGTGCTCGCGCAGCGCGCGCTCCAGTCCCTGTGCAATATCGGGCTCAAGATCCGCGACAAGGATCGTGTCCGCACCTGCCGCGACCTCCTCATACTCGACATTGACGTTGTCGCTCTCCGCGATGGCCGCATGCCAGCGGGGCAGGCAGGGGTCGGCCTCCGGCAGGGCAACCCCCAGATCGCGGGCTTCCTTCCAGTTCTCGAAGGAAAGCCGGTGCTGGCCTCTGTGCGCCAGCGCGGCATAGATCGTGCGCTTGCACGCTGCCTGCAGCGCCGCAAATGCGGCGTTCTCGACGAATTCCTTGCGCGCCGGGAGCACAAGGGCAAGGCCCGGGGTGGCCCCGATATCGAGCCGGGCATGGTAGGTCTTGCCGCCAAGGCTCTCCGAGACGCTGGCAAGCTTGCGGGTGAGCGCGCAGACCTCAGCCTCGCCATAAGTTGGCCGGCCAAGGTGATCGACGCGCTCGACTTGCCGGGCAATCACGCCGACTTTGCCGTCCGGCACCCAGTCGGCCCAATCACCCCAGGCGGTGGTCACGCAGAATTCGCCGATCACGGCCATATAGGCCTTGCGCGTCCGCAGGATCGCGGACGCATTCTCCTCGACGGCCTCGCCGGTAAAGGCACCGAAGCGGTCCGGGTGCCAACACCGCGCGGTATCGCAGGCAAGCTGCAGAAAGCCCGCGGAGCAGGAGCGCTGGCGTTCAAGCTCGCTGGCGAAGACAAGGATCGGGAGCGCCCAGTCGCAGTCTTCCTCGTAGGAGCCGCCCTCGATCAGTAGCGCCGACGGCATGGCGGCCTGTCTCTGATCGGACAGAATGATGCCGCCGTGGCTGGCGGTCATCACCGACCAAATCCCGGGGCCAAGCTGATCGGCCTGTTGGACAGCACCCCAGATCGATGTCGATGGGCGCGGCGACGGAGCAAAGCATGTCATGAGCGAACTCTCCTTCTTCAGGTTCGCTCACATCCTCCCCCTCCCCTTCACTCGAGAATGCGGCGGGCTTCGCTGATAATTGCCTCAGGCGTCACGCTGCTGACGGCCATGGATACGACAAGCCCGGCCTGACCGAGACGCTCGCGCTCGATGCTGCGCAGCTCAAGATAGTCGGCATCATCAGACTGCAGGATCTGGAGCGCGAACTTGCATTCCACCCCGCTATGCTCATCGAGCAGCGCCACCAGGAAATCCGGCCTCGCCGACCCCGCAGCCAGCGTGATGTCAAAGAGGACCTTCTTGACCGCCATCCTGACACCGAGGCGGCGCAATTCATATTGGGCCTGTTGGAGCGCGCGCAGCACGTCGCGATCATGGTCACGCTCGGCGGGCACGAACTGGTTTCCGCTGAGCACAGGCTGGGCATAGGCGCGCAGCGCCAGGTATCCTTCGCGCCGGCTGTGCTCGCCAACGACAGCAAGCACCAGAAAGGGTGGCTCGACCTCGGCGCGAATGATCCCGGTATGCTGGATACGGTTGCGGATTTCGACAGTTCCGAGCCCCGTCACCACCTCGCTGGATGTGACCTCGCTCGCTTCGAGAAGCAGAAAGGCCTGCGGTGCAAACTCGGGCGGCCAGGTCTTGGCAGCAGAACGTAACCGGGCATGGACCCGCCGTTTCTCGTAATCGATCGCGTTGGTGTAGAGATGATCCGACAGCCGAATGCCCGGCGCGATCTCGAGGCCCTGAGCGGCGCGCTTGAGGTGGCGCATTTCTTCGCTGATCGAGCCTGCGCGCCTGCCGGTGGGCGGTAATTCGCGCAGAATGTTCGACCCTGCGCGCTCGAGCAACAACCAGAGCAGCTTGCCGAGGCGCGGGATAGCGACGCCGCGTGAGCGGTCGTCAGGCTCTATGTCCTCTGGCCTCTGTGCAAGCTTCTCCGGGGCCTTCTGGTGCGCGCTGAACAGGCCTTTCGGAATGCCGATGGCATAGAGCGATTCCTTCACGGTCTCGCGGATGCGCGGTGGCGCCTGCGGCAGATGAAACGGGCATCCTGGCTCGTGGCCTGGCCGCGAAGTAAGACGCCGGAGGTAATACGTTTCCTGAAAACTGAGATAGGCCGCGCTCATCAGCGGCGGCGAATGTTCTGCCCCAAGGCAGTCGCAGGCGATCCACTTGTGGTTCTCTCGCGTGGTCGAGACCAGTGAAACCGAAGCGCGGTGGTCGGCCTCGCTGCCCCGGCCTGTATACCACCGCACCAGCGCAGCCTTCAGCTCGTCGCTGATGGCGACCCTGCCGGTTTTTCCTGTGGTGTCCTTACCTACCAGCCACATGCATGATGACGCCTTGACCCTGTGGTTTGTTCACGGTATGTTCATAATCTGCAGGAGCCCATGAATAATGAACAAGGTCTTTGATATCGGCAAGTTCGACCTCGATGTCACGCTGCGCGACGCGGCACTTGATCCGAATTGCCGTCCAACCAAGCGCATGCTCGCCAATGCCTCGATCGGAGTGGAGCCGTTCGATGCCTATTACTCGGCGTGCGAGCTCTATGAGACCTTACAGGGCGTCTTTCAGGGCCTGCCCAATGCCAAGGCTCGGCTGACGCAGATCCTGTCCTGCCATTGCGATGACTATCAGCGCTGCCTCTACTATGCCCTGGCAGGGCGCGGGGTTGTCCAGATGCTTGACGATCTCGAATGGCTCTTCGAGCTCCTCGGGCCGCGGTGCCAGATGTCGGGGCACATTCTGCGCTCGGGCCAGCACCCTGCGCCGATGGTCAACCCTTACGTATCATCAGAGCCCGATGGCCCTGTTCCTGCCCGCAATGCCGACTTTACCGAAGGCCCATCGTGGTATCTCGATCCCGGCCTTGGAGGGATGATCGAGGAATAGATATTCCGGTTCCATCGCGGTGCTCAGGCATGCACGCCTGCGTCCACGGCAGCAATATAAGTCAGCACGTCCTGCACGCGGTCGCAGCGTACAAGTTCCATCGCAGTCTGGCCTGAAAAACCGGAAAGCGCCTCAGAACGGTACCAGGCATAGGCCATGATGACAGAACCGAAACGCGGTTCCACCTTGCTGAGCACCTCTATCATCGAGCCGATGCGGCGCTGAATGTCATCTGACTCCATCCGGCGGGGATCATCTTTGTCGAGACCGAGCGTGCGTGCAAGTTCATTGCCGGTTGTCCCCAGCTTCGCTATCAGTGTGCGCGGGTCACGCGCGCCATTGTCCGCACCGCGATCGGATTCCATCCAGGAGCCTCAGTTCAATAGTGAAACCGGCATTGGGCAATCTCTAGCTGTTGCTCGTTTCCTTTTCCAGTGACGCGATAGACCAGACGGTCTTCTTTGGTGATCCGCCGCGACCACCAGCCTGCGAGGGAGCCTTTGAGAGGCTCAGGCTTTCCGGTCCCTTTGAAAGGTGTTCTCTGGCATTCCTTGATGAGATCGTTGAGCCGGGTGAGAACCTTGTCATCGGCTTGTTGCCAGTGAAGATAATCCTCCCAGGCATTGTCAGCAAAGACCAGCTTCAAGGCTCGATCAGCCCGCGCTCATTGCCGCCTTGACCATCCAGTTGCTCGATCGACTGCCGTAGGCGGTCGGCATTGGTGCGGTTCGAAAGGAGGTACATGGTCTCCTCGATCGCGTTCCAATCTTCGAGCGAGACCATCACGATCGACTCTGCTTTCTGGCGCGTGACCACGACATGTGTCCGGTCACTGACCACTTGATCCATAATGCCTTTCAGATTGGCGCGCGCTTCTGAGTAGGTGATAACATCCATGGCTTCATCCTTTCCCGGAACGTTGTACTGATATTGGTACAATTGCAAGCGTGAACAAGTGATGAAGGGAAAGAGCCCATGTGTTCGAGATAGCCTACAGGACAACAACCTGAAGCTCGATCGCACCGGGAAGGCCCTCTTCTGCCGGCAGAACGCAGAAGGGCTGGAGCTTGCTGTCCGTCCTCACCACGGCATGGCTCTGCCCGGAATTTGCTGTCATCCGGATGGCGAGGCGCTCGGCATTTGCGCGTCCGCACAGGACCGCCCTTCTGGGATCGAGGCTCTGAAGCAGCATGGTCACCTCCCGTGCGTTACGGCGTTGCCGGGAAGAATGTGCGCGGCGCACGCTTGGGGGGCACGACTTCGAACCGGCGCTCCATCAATCTGCTGATGCGGAACCGGCCTCGCCCATCGGGCGTGCTGAGTTCAATCTTCGCGCCGCGCTTTGTCACCCTGAATTCGGCGTGTTCGCTCCCGTCGGTGAACTTCATGGGTTCAGGCAGCCGGATCATGTCGCCATCGGCGATCTTGCGTTCCTTGAGGCGCAGATGGCGGTAGCAGCGGTTGCGCCAGTCGAGGGCATAAGGGTGACTGGTTGGCCCCAGTTCCTCGAGGATACTTCTGGGACACCCGGCCTCCACCGGCCCGGAGTTTTCATCCATGTCCTTGTAGCCGAACAGGAGGCCGTCGGCTGCCTTGGGGTTCCAGCGGACCAGACAGATTACCGCGGAGATGGCGTGGGTCTGGTTGTTCGGTCCATAGCGCTGGACAGCCGCGTAATAGGCCCGGGTTGTGGACACGCTTCTGATGACCCGGCATCCTTCGAAGGTGCCGGTTTCTTCATTTTCGCGCTCCCATGTGAGCTGATTGTCGAGATAGGCCTTGGGAGTGTCGAAGCCCCCCATTCCGGCACGGTGCATGTAAAGCCAGCCCATGCGTGTTCTCCTTCAGATGAGCCCCGGCTGCGCCGGAGGTGCGATCTTCAATTCGCGCGCGATCCGCGCCGTGAGTGCGGGAATGTCTGCAAGGGCGGTGATCGGAGCTTTGCGCATCACCGCGCCAGGCGGTTTCCAGAACGGGTTGCGCCAGGCGAGACCCGGCTCGCCGAACCTTTCCGGGCTGATCCGGACATAGATACCTTCGGCTTCCAGCACATGCTCGCCCGCGAGCTGTTCCTGTGATGTGTAATAGCTGATGCGGTAATCGGCGTGATCGAGCCCGATCCCTGCTGCGATCTGACGGAGTGCGCGCGTGCACAGCCATGTTCCTGCCATGCCGTGTCGAGCGCGTTTTCGGCCTCGGCGAGAATCCCTTCAGCTGTGGACTGCGAAAGTTCTCCGGTCGCAGGATCGCTAGGTCGTCCGCCCTTGATCGAGGTGCCGCGGCTTTCATAACTGCGGCTGTCGGCCAGCGCGAAGACGGCGAAGTCGAGCGCGAGCCCCGGATCGGTTAGCAGCGATGCCGACAGGATATTGCGGCGCTGAACCGAAAGCTCGTCGAAGAGGCGGGCGCTGATCGGCTTCTCCGTGCCCGGCGCAACTGCCTCGGGCCTGGAAGGCGCAGCGCTGCCGCGCTTGGTGGAATCTGGCACCGGCTCTTCGGCCGTCGCTGTCACCTTGCCATTCTCATCGGTCTCGAACGACAGGCGCTTTTCGCTGTAGTAATCGGCCTCGAGCACCATTTCGCCGCGGGTGGTGAGAACCAGAAAGCGTCCGGCCTCACTGCGCCATTCTTCGGGCAGTTCGCGCACCGGGTTATTGAGGTCGCTGCGCTCAGCATCGAGATCCTCGTACTCGGCCTCGAGCTGTCCGAAGTCGGCCTCGCTGCCTTCATCACCACTGTCATCGCCTTCGTCGATGATTGCGCTGATTTCTTCCATGCGAGCATCGATCGCGTCAATTCGGGCTCGTGCTTCTACGGAGAGCGGCGCGGGCGGGAGGCGAACCGCATTGACGCCCATTTCGCTGCGTGCCTGCCATGAATTGGTCGACGCCACCGGGCTGATCCAGGCAAGGCCCGTCTCGGCAGTGATACGCTGGGCTTCGGCTTCCATTTTCTCCGCCGCAAGCCTGTGCGCGATCTCGATGTCGATCCAGCGATCATCTGCCGCTTCGCTGAAGAGGTCGCGCTCGATCTTGCCGCCAGCGGCCACATAGGCATCTTCGCCGATCAGCAGCGCGATTGGGTCATTGCCGCGCATGGAACCGCTCGCCACCATACGCCGGATGGCATCGGCGCTTGGGTTATAGGCGTAGCGCATCTGCTCAAAGACCCGCAGCTGCACCTCGTGCTGAACCTCGCGCCGATAGTGGGCAATGGCTGCCGCAAGCTGTTCTAGCGTAGACGCATCGTCACGCATCGCTTCAAACTGCATCTCGGTGCTCCAGCGCTGGTGATCCGAGCGACGCGCGGTATCAGTGCGGGAGCCACCACCCCGCACACTCAGGGTTAGTTGCGTTGCCTTTAACTTGGTGCGGCGCAACCGGCGCACCGCACTAAGCGACAGTTGGCGCGCGCAATCGTGGACCCGCTCGGGCGTGCGCCAGTCGAAGGACAGCATCCGGCTGTGGCCAAACATGCGTTTCTCGCTTACCGGCCGCTCATAGGGCAAGCCATGAAGCGCATTCCAAAACCGCTCACCCTCGATGCTGCCCCACAGACCACGCGCCTCCTTGGCGCCCAACTTCCAAAGCGCCGGCACGTCGGTGATACCCGCCTTTTCCAGACGCGCGCTCATGCCCTTAGAGATACCTGGAATGTCCGAAAGCTTAAGGTGAGCGATAGAGTCAGGCAATTCGGACTCACGCAGAATAACCAGTCCATCGGGCTTGTGCATTTCTGCCCCGATTTTTGCGAGCAGTTCGGACGGCCCGATCCCGATTGAACAGGTGAGGGTTGGTCCAAAAGCATTTAGCAGGGCAGCCTTTATGCGGTGGGCAAGCTCTCTGCCTTGCTCGGCTTCTGATGGTAAGCGCCGCCGGAACCCGGCCTTGCGCAGGATTGGGATGGCGTAGATTTCGCGGGGCAAATGGAGGCCTTGCGAGTGGATATCGAGCAGTCAA